>NZ_CP079105.1:0-2400000 GCF_019285775.1 Skermania piniformis | reverse complement strand
GGCATCGGCAACGACGACATCGCGGCGGAGATCCTCCGCTTCGGGCCGGCGATCTTGGACGCAGCCCGGGCGAGCGGAGCATTGGCGACGTTGGTTCGCGACCGGCTGGAGCCCTTCTACACCGCCGAGTCGACGCTGGCGTTGCTCACCGTCGAGTAGCGCCCGTCGGGTCGGGGCCTCGAACCCGAATGCATGAGATTGCACATTCGTGCATAATCATGGTGTGAGTGGCTCGCCGATCCGGATAGCCGTCGCCGGTGCCAGCGGGTACGCCGGCGGCGAGATCCTGCGCCTGCTGTTACTGCATCCGGGCCTGCGCGACGGCCGACTGGAACTGGGTTCGTTGTGCGCGGCCGGCAATGCAGGTGAGCGGTTGGGCTCGATTTCGCCGCACCTGGTGCCGCTCGCCGACCGGGTGCTGGAACCCACCGACGTCGCGACGCTGCGGCAGCACGATCTGGTATTTCTCGCCTTGCCGCACGGTGCCTCGGCCGAGCTGGCCGCCGAACTGCCGCCGTCGACGCGGATCGTCGACTGCGGTGCCGATTTCCGGCTGACCGACCCGACGGCCTGGGCCCGCTGGTACGGCGGGGTGCATGCCGGCAGCTGGCCCTACGGGTTGCCGGAGCTGCCCGGCCTGCGGGCGCGGTTGCGCGGCGCCGGCCGGATCGCGGTGCCGGGTTGCTACCCGACGGCGGCCAGCCTCGCGCTGGCGCCGGCGGTGGCGGCCGGAATCGTGGCGCCGCGGGTGAGCGTGGTCGCGGTGAGCGGCACGTCCGGGGCGGGGAAGGCGCTCAAACCGAACCTGCTCGGCTCCGAGGTGATGGGTTCGGTCGGCGCGTACGGGGTCGGTGGCGTCCACCGGCACACCCCGGAGATCGCGCAGAACTTGTCGGCGGTGGCCGGTACACCGGTCACCGTGTCCTTCACCCCGATTCTCGCGCCGATGCCCCGCGGCATCCTGGCCACCTGCACTGCGGTGACCACCGTGGACGTCGACGAGGCACGCGCGGTGTATGCCGACGCCTACCGGGCCGAGCCGTTCGTGCACCTGCTGCCGGCGAACGTCTTCCCGCAGACCGGGTCGGTGCTCGGCAGCAACACCGTGTCGCTCGGCGTCACCGTGGACGCCGACGCCGGCCAACTGGTCGTGGTCGCCGCGATCGACAACCTGACCAAAGGCACCGCCGGCGGCGCGGTGCAATGCATGAACCTGGCCCTCGGATTCGACGAGACCGAGGGTTTGAGCACCGTGGGGGTGGCGCCGTGAGCACCGATGGAACTGTGCGGCTGGTTCGTACTCAAGGGGTGACCGCCGCCGCTGGCTTCCGGGCGGCGGGAATTGCTGCCGGGATCAAGCCGACCGGCGCGCTGGACTTGGCTTTGGTCTTCAACGAGGGTCCCGATCTGGCGGCGGCCGGCGTCTTCACCCGCAACCAGGTGCGGGCCGCGCCGGTGTTGTGGTCGCAGCAGGTATTGCGCAGCGGACGATTACGCGCCGTGGTGCTGAATTCGGGCGGGGCGAACGCCTGCACCGGCCCAGGCGGGTTCCAGGACACGCACGCAACTGCCGAGCAACTGGCCGGCGAGCTGAGCAACTGGGGCACCGAGACCGGTGCCGGCGAGGTGGCGGTGTGTTCCACCGGCCTGATCGGCGACCGGTTGCCGATGGACAAAGTGCTGCCGGGAATCACCGAGATCGTGCACGAGCTCGCCGGTGGGCTGTCCGGCGGTACCGATGCGGCGCACGCGATCATGACCACGGACACCGTCCCGAAGCAGGCGGCCGCGCATTACGCCGGGTGGAACGTGGGCGGCATGGCGAAGGGCGCCGGCATGCTCGCACCGTCGTTGGCAACCATGTTGGTGGTGCTCACCACCGACGTGGTCGCCACGCCGGACCAGCTCGATCACGCGTTGCGCGGGGCAACTCGGCTGACCTTCGATCGGCTCGACGTGGACGGCGCCTGCTCCACGAACGACACCGTGCTGCTGCTCGCGTCCGGTTCCAGCGGGCAGGCGGTACCGCAGGCGGAGCTCGACGCCGCGGTGTTCGCGGTGTGTGACGATCTGTCTGCGCAACTGATGGCGGACGCCGAGGGTGTCACCAAGCGGGTCAGCGTGACCGTCACGGGCGCGGCCAGCGAGGAGGACGCGGTCACCGCCGCCCGGACCGTGGCGCGGGACAGCCTGGTGAAGACGGCGTTGTTCGGTTCCGATCCGAACTGGGGCCGGGTTCTGGCTGCGGTCGGCATGGCGCCGGTGCAGCTGGAGCCGGACCGGATCACCGTGTCGTTCGACGACGTACCGGTTTTTGCCGACGGCGCCGGGGTACCCGGGGCGCGCGAGGTGGACCTGTCCGGGCCGGATATCGCACTCCGGATCGACCTCGGCGTCGGCGACGGTGCGGCCACGATCCGGACCACCGATCTGTCGCACGGCTACGTCGAAGAGAACTCGGCCTACAGCTCGTGATCGACGACCTGACCGCCGAGCAGAAGGCGCATGTCCTGGCCGACGCGTTGCCGTGGTTGCAGCAGTTGCACAACAAGATCGTCGTGGTCAAGTACGGCGGCAACGCGATGACCGACGACACGCTGAAGGCCGCGTTCGCCGCCGACATGGTGTTCCTGCGCACGGTCGGGGTGCACCCGGTGGTGGTGCACGGTGGCGGTCCGCAGATCAGCGCGATGCTGCGCCGGCTCGGGCTGGACGGGGCGTTCCAGGGCGGTTTCCGGGTCACCACACCCGAGGTGCTGGATGTGGCCCGGATGGTGCTGTTCGGTCAGGTCGGCCGGGAGCTGGTCGGGCTGATCAACGCGCACGGTCCGTACGCGGTCGGCCTGACCGGCGAGGACGCGCACCTGTTCACCGCGACCCGGCGCACCGTCGACGTGGACGGCGCGCCGACCGATATCGGCCTGGTCGGGGACGTGACGGCGGTGAACCCCGCGGCGGTGCACGACCTGATTCACGCCGGCCGGATCCCGGTGGTGTCCACCCTCGCCCCGGACGTGGACGGGGTGGTGCACAACGTGAATGCCGATACCGCGGCCGCGGCGTTGGCCGAGGGACTGGGTGCGGCCCGGCTGATCATGCTCACCGATGTCGAGGGGCTGTACACCGCTTGGCCCGACCGCGGCTCGTTGGTCTCCCGGATCACGGCTCGGCAGCTCGCGGAGGTGCTTCCGCGGTTGGCCGCGGGCATGGTGCCGAAGATGGAGGCGTGTCTGCGGGCGGTGCTCGGTCGGGTGCCCAGCGCGCACGTCATCGACGGCCGAGTACCGCATTCGGTGTTGCTCGAGCTGTTCACCGGTGCCGGGATCGGCACGATGGTGACGCCGACATGAGCGGCGCCGGCGGGAACGACTCCGCGACGGCGGCGTTGCAGCGGCGCTGGTCGAACGCGCTGATGGACAACTACGGGGTACCGGCGGTGGCACTGACCCGCGGGGCCGGCGCGGTGGTCTGGGATGCCGACGGCCGCGAGTATCTGGATCTGCTCGGTGGGATCGCGGTCAATCTGCTCGGGCACGGTCACCCGGCGATCGCCGCGGCGGTCGGCGCGCAGCTTGCCACCCTGGGCCACACCTCCAACCTGTACGCCACCGAGCCCACGATCGAGTTGGCCGAGCGACTGGTCGGCGAGCTCGGCGTCGCCGGTCGGGTGTTCTTCGCCAACTCCGGCGCCGAGGCGAACGAGGCCGCGTTCAAGATCTCCCGGTTGACCGGGCGGACCCGGATCATCGCCGCGGACAAGGCATTCCACGGCCGGACCATGGGCGCGCTGGCGCTCACCGGGCAACCTGCCAAACGAGCGCCGTTCGAGCCGTTACCACCGGACGTGGTGCATGTTCCGTTCGGTGACACCCGCGCGCTGACCGCCGCGGTGGACGACGCAACCGCGGCGGTGATCCTGGAGCCGATCATGGGCGAAAGCGGGGTGATCGTCCCGCCGGAGGGCTATCTGGCCGCCGCCCGGGAGATCACCAGCCGGCATGGTGCGCTGCTGATCCTGGACGAGGTGCAGACCGGGATCGGCCGCACCGGGTGGTTCTATGCCCACCAGGCGGTCGGCATCGTCCCGGACGTGATCACGCTGGCCAAAGGCCTGGGCGGGGGGCTGCCGATCGGTGCGACCATCGCTACCGGTGCGGCTGCGGACCTGCTCACGCCGGGGACCCACGGCAGTACGTTCGGCGGCAACCCGGTGTGCGCCGCCGCCGCGTTGGCGGTGCTGCGCACCGTTGCCGCGGACGACCTGGTGTCGCGGGCGCACGAGCTCGGCAAGACCTTGGCAGATCGGATCGAATCGACCGGTCACCCGCTGGTCGATCATGTTCGGGGGGCGGGTCTGTTGCTCGGCATCGTGCTCACCGCCGAGCAGGCCCGGGCGGTGGAGCTGTCCGCGCGGGACGCGGGCTTCTTGGTCAACGCCGCCGCACCGGACGTCATCCGGCTGGCGCCACCGCTGATTCTCACCGACGCGCAGGCCGAGTCGTTCGTGGCCGCCCTGCCGGCGATTCTGGACGGAGTTCACCGATGAACCGCACCCCCGTTCCGCAGCCGCACCGGAGATCGGCCGCGAAATCCGGTGCGGGAACGCAGCAGGGGTGCCTCGGGTGGGGAGCCACGGGGTGAGCGGCGTGCGGCACTTTCTCCGCGACGACGACCTGAGCCCGGCCGAGCAGGCACAGGTACTCGCGCTGGCGGCGGACCTGAAGGCGGCACCGTACTCGCGCCGCCCGCTGGAGGGGCCGCGCGCGGTCGGGGTGATCTTCGAGAAGAACTCCACCCGTACCCGGTTCTCCTTCGAGGTCGGTATCGCCCAGCTCGGCGGGCACGCGGTCGTGGTGGACGGCCGTAGTACCCAGCTGGGTCGGGAGGAGACGCTCGCCGACACCGGACGGGTGCTGTCCCGATTCGTCGACGCGGTGGTCTGGCGCACCTTCGGTCAGGATCGGCTCGACGAGATGGCCGGTACGGCGACGATTCCGGTGATCAACGCGTTGTCCGACGAGTTCCATCCGTGCCAGGTGTTGGCCGATCTCCAGACCATCGCCGAACACAAGGGCCGGCTGACCGGGCTGAACCTCACCTACCTCGGTGACGGCGCCAACAACATGGCCCACTCGCTGCTGGTCGGCGGCGCCACGGCCGGGCTGAACGTGACCGTGGCCGCGCCGGCCGGATTCGAGCCGCAGCACACGGTGCTGGCCGCCGCGCAGGCCAGAGCTGCCGAAACCGGGTCGTGCGTTCGGGTCTGTGCCGATCCACGGGCCGCCGTCGACGGAGCGGATGTGCTGGTGACCGATACCTGGACCTCGATGGGCCAAGAGGACGACGGCTTGGACCGGGTCGGCCCGTTCCGGCCGTTCCGGATCGACGCCGCGTTGCTGGATCGGGCCGACGCGGCGGCGGTGGTACTGCACTGCCTGCCTGCACACCGCGGTGAAGAGATCACCGACGAGGTGTTGGACGGTCCACGTTCGGTGGTCTGGGACGAGGCGGAGAACCGGTTGCACGCCCAGAAGGCGTTGCTGGTCTGGCTGCTGGAGCAGCGGACATGACCGCCCAGAATGCCGCTGCTGCGGTACGCACCCGCGCCGCGCGGCATGCCCGGATCGTCGAGCTGCTGGCCGCCCATCCGGTGCACAGTCAGGCCGAGCTGGCCGAATTGCTGGGCGCCGAGGGGATCGAGACCACCCAGGCCACTCTGTCGCGCGACCTGGAGGAGCTGGGCGCGGTCAAACTGCGCGGCGCCGACGGCGGAGTCGGTGTGTACGTGGTGCCGGAGGACGGCAGCCCGGTCCGCGGGGTGTCCGGCGGCACCGACCGGGTGGCGCGGCTGCTGGGGGAGCTGCTGGTCTCGACCGAGGCCAGCGGCAATCTGGTGGTCCTGCGAACCCCGCCGGGCGCCGCACAGTACCTCGCCAGCGCGTTGGACCGGGCCGCGCTGGCCGAGATCGCCGGCACCATCGCCGGTGACGACACGATCATCGTCGTTGCCCGGGAACCCACCACCGGCGCCGACCTGGCTGCCCGGATCGAACACCTCGCTTGACGCGACTCCCGCACAACCGATCAACCCGCAGGACCCCGTAACACGAAGGAGACCCGAACCATGTCCGATCGCGTCGTTCTCGCTTACTCCGGCGGCCTGGACACGTCGGTGGCGATCAGCTGGATAGGCAAGGAAACCGGCGCCGAGGTGGTCTGTGTGTCGATCGACCTGGGCCAGGGCGGCGAGGACATGGAGGTGGTGCGCCGGCGTGCGCTCGACTGCGGTGCGGTCGAGTCGGTGGTGATCGATGCGCGTAACGAGTTCGCCGACGACTACTGCCTGCCCACGGTGCAGGCGAACGCGCTGTACATGGATCGCTACCCGCTGGTGTCCGCGATCAGCCGGCCGCTGATCGTGAAACATCTGGTCGCTGCGGCCCGGGCGCACGGCGGCACCGTGGTATCACACGGCTGCACCGGCAAGGGCAACGATCAGGTCCGATTCGAGGTCGGCTTCAACACGTTGGCGCCGGACCTGCAGGTCCTCGCCCCGGTGCGGGACTACGCCTGGACCCGCGAGCGGGCGATCGCGTTCGCCGAGGACAACGGCATCCCGATCAACGTGACCAAGCGATCCCCGTTCTCGATCGATCAGAATGTCTGGGGGCGCGCGGTCGAGACCGGCTTCCTGGAGGATCTGTGGAACGCGCCGACCAAGGACGTCTACGACTACACCCAGGACCCGACGCTGAACTTCGCCGCGCCGGACGAGCTGATCATCACCTTCGAGCGGGGCCGGCCGGTCGCGATCGACGGCCGGCCGGTGTCGGTGCTGGACGCGATCGTCGAGCTCAACCGGCGGGCCGGAGCGCAGGGCGTCGGTCGGCTCGACGTCGTCGAGGACCGGCTGGTCGGGATCAAGAGCCGGGAGATCTACGAGGCCCCGGGTGCGATGACGCTGATCACCGCGCACCAGGAGCTCGAGCACGTCACGCTCGAGCGGGAATTGGGTCGGTACAAGCGGCAACTCGAGCAACGCTGGAGCGAGCTGGTCTACGACGGCTTGTGGTTCTCGCCGCTGAAGGAAGCGCTCGATGTCTTCGTGACCAAGACCCAGGAGCACGTCGGCGGCGACATCCGGCTGGTTTTGCACGGCGGCCAGGTGATCGTCAACGGTCGGCGCAGCTTGTCCTCGCTCTACGACTTCAACCTCGCGACCTACGACGAAGGTGACCGCTTCGACCAGTCGGCGGCGAAGGGTTTCGTGCAGTTGCACGGGCTGTCCTCGACGATCGCCGCGAAGCGCGACCGCGACGTGCGGGAGCTCGGCCGGTGAGCGTGCCGTCCCCGGCCACCGACCAGCCCACCACGAACCAGGGGGCGCTCTGGGGCGGCCGGTTCAGTGCCGGTCCGGCCGCCGCGATGGCGGCGCTGAGCCGCTCCACCCAGTTCGATTGGGTGCTCGCGCCCTACGACGTGCGCGCGTCCCGCGCGCACGCCAAGGTTCTGCACCGGGCCGGTCTGCTCGACGGCGGCGAGCTGGCGGCGATGCAGGACGGGTTGGACCGATTGGCCGTCGATGTCGCGTCGGGCGTATTCGTCCCGGCCGAGACCGACGAAGACGTGCACGGCGCGCTGGAACGCGGATTGATCGAGCGGGTCGGGCCGGATCTGGGGGGCCGGCTGCGGGCCGGGCGCTCGCGTAACGACCAGGTCGCCACGCTGTTCCGGATGTGGTTACGCGACGCGGTCCGGCGGGTCGGTGCCGGGCTGCTGGACGTGGTCGACGCGCTGGCCGGACAGGCCGCCGCACATCCGGATGCGGTCATGCCGGGCAAGACCCATCTCCAGGCCGCACAGCCGGTTCTGCTACCGCATCATCTACTCGCGCACGCCCATCCGTTGCTGCGCGATATCGACCGGCTGCAGGATTTCGATCGTCGGACGGCGGTGTCGCCGTACGGATCGGGCGCGCTGGCCGGGTCGTCGCTCGGACTGGACCCGGACGCGATCGCCGCCGATCTCGGTTTCGCGACAGCCGCTGCGAATTCGATCGATGCCACGTCGGCCCGCGACTTCGCGGCCGAGGCGGCGTTCGTCCTGGCATTGATCGCGGTCGATCTTTCTCGCCTGGCCGAAGACGTGATCGCCTGGAGCACGCCGGAGTTCGGCTATGTGACGCTGGCCGACGCCTGGTCGACCGGTTCGTCGATCATGCCGCAGAAGAAGAACCCGGACGTCGCCGAGCTGACCCGGGGCAAGGCCGGCCGGCTGATCGGCAACCTGGCCGGGCTCCTGGCCACCTTGAAGGCGCAGCCGTTGGCCTACAACCGGGACCTACAGGAGGACAAGGAGCCGCTGTTCGACTCGGTGGCACAACTGGAGTTGCTCCTGCCGGCACTCGCCGGGATGGTCGGCACGCTGGAGTTCCACACCGATCGGATGGCCGAGCTGGCGCCGGCGGGGTTCACCTTGGCTACCGATATCGCCGAATGGCTCGTCCGGGCGGGCGTGCCGTTCCGGGTATCGCACGAGGCAGCCGGCGCCTGTGTCCGGGTCGCCGAGGCGCGCGGCGTGGGGCTGGCCGAGCTGACCGACGACGAGTTCGCCGCGATCGACCCGGCCCTCACCCCGGCCGTGCGCGACGTGCTCACCGTGCGCGGTTCGATCGCGTCCCGGGATGCGCGGGGCGGTACCGCCGAGGTGCGGGTCGCCGAGCAGCTCGCCGCCGTCCGGCGGGTCGCCGGCAGCTTGCGCGGCTGGACCGACGGAGCGGCTGGGCCGGCAGCGCCGAGCGGAACTTTATGACAAGCTCAGGGGGTCGTTGATCGATGTGGCGTCAGTCACCGCGGTGGTGGGAGCAGTTGTGGAGGATCGGAACGTGGGCATCGTCGGCCAGGTGCAGCGGCTGATCGCGACAGCGCAGAACGGGCTCGAAGTGATCCGGTTCGGCGGACTCGCGACCGACGACGAGTCGTCCCCCTTCGAGGTCGTCGAGCGGAAGCCGAACTTTCGGCTCCGACACTACTTCCCCGGCGACGACACCCCGGACCGACCGGTCGCGCTGCTGATCCCCCCGCTGATGGTCGCCGCCGACGTCTACGACGTGACCACCGACAAGGGCGCGATCGGCATCCTGTCCCGCGCGGGCATCGATACGTGGGTGGTCGACTTCGGTGCACCGGAGACCGAGGAGGGCGGCTGGAAACGCGATCTCGCCGACCACGTGGTCGCCTGCAACGACGCCATCGACGCGGTGCTGCGCCGCACCGGCGGCCGGCCGATCCACCTGGCCGGCTACTCCCAGGGTGGCATGTTCGGCTATCAGGTCGCGGCGTTCCGCCGGACCGACGGAATCGCCAGCTTGATCACCTTCGGCAGCCCGGTCGATCTGGTTGCGGGGCTCCCGTTCGGGCTCCCGGCCGATTTCACCTCGTCGGTGGCGGAGTTCATCGCCGATCACGTGGTGAGCCGGTTCTCGCTCAGCGACTCGATGGTTCGCACCGGCTTCCAGCTGCTCGATCCGGTGAAGACGGTGCGGGCCCGGGTCGATTTCGTCCGGCAGCTGCACGACCGGGAAGCGTTGTTGCCCCGGGAGCGGCAGCGTCGATTCCTGGAACAGGACGGTTGGGTCGGCTACGCCGGCCCGGCGCTCGCCGATCTGCTCAAGCAGTTCGTGGTCCACAACCGGATGGTTTCCGGCGGTTTCGTGATCGCCGACCAACCGGTGACCCTGGCCGAGATCACCTGCCCGATCCTGGCGTTCGTCGGCGAGCTGGACGACATCGGGGTGCCGGCGGCGGTGCGTGGCATCAAGCGGGCCGCACCGAATGCCGACATCTACGAGATGCGCCTGCGTGCAGGGCATTTCGGACTGGTCGCGGGTAATACCGCGGCCACGATCACCTGGCCGTTGGTGGCCGACTGGGTGCGGTGGCGCGATGGCGTCGGATCGATGCCGGACATGATCGAGCCGATGCTGGAGGATGATCCCGACCAGCACCGCCCGCCCACCCCGGTCGAGCGGATGATGCACACGGCGGCCACGGCCGCCGAGGTCGGCACCACCGTCAGTCGCGGCATCATCGGTTTCGCCGGTAGCCGGATCCGCAGCAGCGTCGAGTTCTCCGGCGAGGCGGCGCGGGCGCTGCCGCGGCTTTCCCGGCTGGGCCAGTTGCAGCCGCACACCCAGATCTCGTTGGGCAGCATGCTCGCCGAGCAGGGCCGCCGGGCGCCGCTGGGGCAGAGCTTCATCTTCGACGACCGGGTACATACCAACGCCGCGGTGAACACCCGGATCGACAATGTGGTGAAAGGCCTCATCCAGGCCGGGGTCCGCCCGGCCGGCCGGGTCGGGGTGCTGATGGAGACACGGCCGTCCGGTTTGGCGGCGGTGGCGGCGTTGTCCCGACTCGGCGCGGTCTCGGTCCTGCTCGCCCCCGGCGGAGACCTCGCTGCGGCGATCCGATTGACCGGGATCTCGACGCTGATCACCGATCCGCAGAACGTCGCGGCGGCGGCGACCGCCGGCTGCAAGGTGCTGGTGCTCGGCGGTGGCGACGCGCGTGGACTTTCGGTGCCGACCGGCGAACGCGTGGTGGATCTGGAACAGATCGACCCGGACCTGGTCGATGTGCCCGGGTGGTATCGACCCAACCCGGGGCTCGCCCGGGAGCTGGCGTTCATCCTGGTCGCCGGCTCCGGCGACGGAATGGAAGCCAAGTACATCACCAACTATCGGTGGGCGTTGTCCGCGTTCGGCACCGCCAGCTCGGCCGATCTGGATCGCGGCGACACGGTGTACTGCCTGGCTCCGCTGCACCACTCGTCGGGCCTGCTGGTGAGCCTCGGCGGTGCGGTTGCCGGCGGCTCGCGAATCGCGCTGGCACGCTCGATGGAGCCGGCAAAGTTCGCCGAGGAGGTACATCGCTACGGCGTCACGGTGGTGACCTACACCTGGACGATGCTGCGCGAGATCCTGGACGCAGATGTATTCGGCCCGCAGCACCAGCACCCCATCCGGCTGTTCATCGGGTCGGGGATGCCACCCGGATTGTGGCGGCGCACCGTCGACCAGTTCACCCCCGCCCGCGTGCTGGAGTTCTACGCTGCCACCGAAGGTGACATCGTGTTGGCGAACGTGGCCGGGGTCAAGGCGGGTTGCGAGGGCCGACCGGTGCCGGGTACCGCCTCGGTCGAGCTGGCCGCCTACGACCCGATCGCCGACGAGTTCGAGGTGGACAACCGTGGCTTCGTCCGACGGTGTGCGGACGACGAGGTGGGTCTGCTGCTGAGCAAGGCGAGTCCGGTGGTAGACGCGTCGAAGGACGGTATGCGCGGGGTGTTCGCCGCGGGCGACGCCTGGCTGCCGACCGAGAGCTTGTTCCGGCGGGACCGGGACGGCGACTACTGGTTGGTCGACAACAAGCACACGGTGATCGACACCGCACGGGGTCCGGTGTTCACCCAACCGATCGCCGGTGCCTTGAACGAAATCTCCGCAGTGGATCTGGAAGTTGTCTACGGGCTGCCCGCCGCCGAGCAGCGTCAGGTTGCGGTGGCGGCGGTCTCCGTGCGCAAGGGTTATCGGCTGGAGGTGCAGGATCTGACCGACGGCATGTACGGCTTGGTCGCCGCGCAGCGCCCGGACGTCGTTCATGTGGTCGACGACATTCCGGTCGGTGCGTCCTACCGGCCCAGCGCAGCCGCGGTGCGGGCTGCCGGGCGGCCCCAACCGGGTCCGCGGGCGTGGTACTACGACTGGCGTGACGGTCACTACAAGGAGCTCACCGTGGCGATGGCGAAAGAGATTTTCGGCGAACCGGAATGATCGACGCTAACGTGTGCGGGGTGGACGAGACTCTGCTGAGCATCCTGGCCTGTCCGAAGGACAAAGGACCGCTGCTGCTGGTACGCGGCATCGGCATCGACCCGGTCGACGAACTCTTCTACAACCCGCGATTGCGGCTGGCCTATCCGATCGAGGACGGCATTCCGGTGTTGCTGGTCGATGACGCCCGTTCGATCACCGATCCGGCCGAGCACGAGGATTTACTGGCGCGCGCTGCTCGATGAGCCGGCCGCTCGGACAGTGCCGCGAAAGGTGCGCAGCCGGGTACCGCATCGGCAGGAGAAATCGGCCCGATGACGGTCGACCAGCTCGCCGCCGATCCGGTGACCGCCGCCGTCCGGCTGCTCGGCGCCACCCTGACGACCGGGCCGGTCACCGTGCGCATCGTCGAGGTCGAGGCCTACGGGTCCGATCCAGCCGGACCGTGGCCGGACCCGGCCGCGCACTCCTATCCGGGCCCGACCTCGCGCAATCAGGTCATGTTCGGGCCGCCGGGGCGGCTCTACGTCTACCTGAGCTACGGCATTCACCGCTGTGTGAACGTCGTCTGCGGTCCGCCCGGTGCGGCGGCGGCGGTGCTGCTGCGGGCAGGTGAAGTGATCGCGGGGGCGGATCTGGTCCGGGACCGCCGTCCGGCGGCGCGACAGCCGGCCGATTTCGCGCGCGGACCGGGGAATCTGGGCCGGGCGCTCGGCATCACACTCGACGACTACGGTGTCGACCTGCTGTCGGCGCGATCGCCGATCCGGCTGCAGCTGGCCGCTCCGATGCGCGCCGAGCGAGGCCCGCGCGTCGGTGTCAGCGTCGCCGCCGACCGGCCATGGCGGCTGTGGCTGCCCGGCTCGGCCGCGGTTTCCGGGTATCGCCGCAGCCCGCGTGCGCCGGCGGTCGGGGTTGCGGAATGATCCGTACCGTGAACGACATCGTCGACGAACTCAGCTGGCGCGGTCTGATATCGCAGTCGACCGATCTCGCCGAGCTGCACGCGGCTGCGGCCGCCGGCCCGTTGACCGTCTACTCGGGCTTCGACCCGACCGCACCGAGCCTGCATGCCGGGCACCTGGTGCCGTTGTTGACGATGTCGAGGTTCCAGCGCGCCGGCCACCGACCGATCGTGCTCGCCGGTGGTGCCACCGGGTTGATCGGCGATCCGCGCGAGGTCGGCGAGCGCGCGATGCACTCGACCGACACGGTCGCCGAATGGGCCGAGCGGATCCGATCCCAGTTGGCGCGGTTCATCGAGTTGGGCGATGCGCCGTCTGCCGGGCGGATCGTCGACAACGTGGAATGGACCGCCGGGATGTCCGCGATCGACTTCTTGCGGGACGTCGGCAAACACTTTTCGGTGAACGTGATGCTCGGCCGGGACGTCGTGAAACGACGGCTGGATACCGACGGGATCTCCTTCACCGAGTTCAGCTATATGTTGTTGCAGGCCAACGACTATCTGCACTTGCGTCGGTCGTACGGCTGCACCGTGCAGGTCGGTGGCTCGGATCAGTGGGGAAATATCCTCGCCGGGGTCGATCTCAACCGCAAGGTCGACGGCGCCCACGTGCATGCGCTGACCGTGCCGCTGGTCACCGCGGCGGATGGGAAGAAGTTCGGCAAGTCCACCGGCGGTGGGAGCCTGTGGCTCGACTCGGAGATGACCAGCCCGTATGCCTGGTACCAGTACTTCCGCAACACCGCGGATGCGGACGTCGTCCGGTACCTGCGTTGGTTCACCTTTCTGACCGCCGATGAGCTGGCCGAACTCGCGGCAGCGACCGAGCAACGGCCACAGGATCGAGAAGCGCAGCGCCGCTTGGCCGCCGAGATGACGACGTTGGTGCACGGGGCCGAGCAGACCCGCCGGGTCGAGCTGGCCAGCCAGGCGCTTTTCGGCCGGGCGGAGCTCGGCGAGTTGGACAGCGCGACGCTCGGTGCGGCGTTGGCCGAAGCGTCGATCGCCGAGTTGCCGGCCGGGCAACCGACGATCGTGGACCTGTTGGTCGCCACCGGCCTGAGTGAGAGCCGCGCGGCGGCTCGGCGCACGGTGGGCGAGGGCGGTGCGTCGGTGAACAACCAGCGAATCGGCTCGGTGGACTGGACACCGGACTCCGACGACTTCCTCCACGACCGGTGGCTCGTCCTGCGTCGCGGAAAGCGGAACGTAGCCGGCGTCAGCCGCACGCTCTGACCTGCGGTTTCGGGTTCGGATGTGAGCTGTGTCGCACCGAGTTGACGAACCGGTATCGAGCCTGTAACTTAGTTCAAGTCAGCGAGACACGATCTGCTGCGCCTGGCCCGGGAGACCGAGCCGAGCACTAAGATGTAGCTGATAAATCCGAGACTAAACTACTCAGTCTTCGGGCGCGCCGATTTGACAGGCGTGATCGAAGCGAGATAGTTTGTGCGGGTTGCGCCGGGAAGTTGGAGACAATTATCCGGTGTGTGTGTTGTTTGAGAACTCGATAGTGTGTTGATGGATGTTGGTGCCATTGTTTGGCTCGCATTTGTCTGGGTGCAGGCCTTTAGGGGTTTGTGTTTGGGTGGGTGTGGGTTTTGTTTTTTTGTCAACATTTTGTGTTGGCGTTTTTGTTGAGTGGAATGTGGTTCTGCTCTCGTTTATTTCTGATACATGCTGTGTGTTCCCGCCTTTTGTGTGGGGGTGTGTGGTGTGTTGTTGGTTGTCGACGGAGAGTTTGATCCTGGCTCAGGACGAACGCTGGCGGCGTGCTTAACACATGCAAGTCGAACGGTAAGGCCTTCGGGTACACGAGTGGCGAACGGGTGAGTAACACGTGGGTGATCTGCCCTGGACTCTGGGATAAGCTTGGGAAACTGGGTCTAATACCGGATATGACCATGCTGCGCATGTGGTGTGGTGGAAAGCTTTTGCGGTCTGGGATGGGCCCGCGGCCTATCAGCTTGTTGGTGGGGTAATGGCCTACCAAGGCGACGACGGGTAGCCGGCCTGAGAGGGTGTCCGGCCACACTGGGACTGAGACACGGCCCAGACTCCTACGGGAGGCAGCAGTGGGGAATATTGCACAATGGGCGGAAGCCTGATGCAGCGACGCCGCGTGGGGGATGACGGCCTTCGGGTTGTAAACCTCTTTCGGTTGGGACGAAGCCTTTCGGGGTGACGGTACCTTCAGAAGAAGCACCGGCCAACTACGTGCCAGCAGCCGCGGTAATACGTAGGGTGCGAGCGTTGTCCGGAATTACTGGGCGTAAAGAGCTCGTAGGCGGTTTGTCGCGTCGATCGTGAAAACTCGCAGCTCAACTGTGGGCGTGCGGTCGATACGGGCAGACTTGAGTACTGCAGGGGAGACTGGAATTCCTGGTGTAGCGGTGAAATGCGCAGATATCAGGAGGAACACCGGTGGCGAAGGCGGGTCTCTGGGCAGTAACTGACGCTGAGGAGCGAAAGCGTGGGTAGCGAACAGGATTAGATACCCTGGTAGTCCACGCCGTAAACGGTGGGCGCTAGGTGTGGGTTTCCTTCCACGGGATCCGTGCCGTAGCTAACGCATTAAGCGCCCCGCCTGGGGAGTACGGCCGCAAGGCTAAAACTCAAAGGAATTGACGGGGGCCCGCACAAGCGGCGGAGCATGTGGATTAATTCGATGCAACGCGAAGAACCTTACCTGGGTTTGACATACACCAGACGCTGGTAGAGATATCAGTTCCCTTGTGGTTGGTGTACAGGTGGTGCATGGCTGTCGTCAGCTCGTGTCGTGAGATGTTGGGTTAAGTCCCGCAACGAGCGCAACCCTTGTCCTGTATTGCCAGCGCGTTATGGCGGGGACTTGCAGGAGACTGCCGGGGTCAACTCGGAGGAAGGTGGGGACGACGTCAAGTCATCATGCCCCTTATGTCCAGGGCTTCACACATGCTACAATGGCCGGTACAGAGGGTTGCGATATCGTGAGGTGGAGCGAATCCCTTAAAGCCGGTCTCAGTTCGGATCGGGGTCTGCAACTCGACCCCGTGAAGTCGGAGTCGCTAGTAATCGCAGATCAGCAATGCTGCGGTGAATACGTTCCCGGGCCTTGTACACACCGCCCGTCACGTCATGAAAGTCGGTAACACCCGAAGCCCGTGGCCTAACCCCTTTGTGGGAGGGAGCGGTCGAAGGTGGGATCGGCGATTGGGACGAAGTCGTAACAAGGTAGCCGTACCGGAAGGTGCGGCTGGATCACCTCCTTTCTAAGGAGCATCATCACTGCCTCACATTGTGTGGGGTGGGGGTGGCCATGCCGGTCCCGTGGGTGGGCTGGGTGGTTGCTCGAGTGGCGTGGAACGCTGGCATCCGTATCTCGGTTCTCGTCTCCCTGTGTGGGGGTGGGGGTTGGGGTGGTCAACACACTGTCGGGTCCTGAGGCAACACGCGTTGTTGTTTCTGGTGGTGCCGATCTCCGGGTCGCCTACATCGACTCTCTGCTTTGTTTCCCCTGGTTATTTTCTCTCACTTGTTTTTTGGTGGGGGGTTGGGGGATGTGCGGGGGGTGTCTGGTGGGTGATGTGTGATGGGGGTTGGTGGGTGTTGTTTGAGAACTGGACAGTGGACGTAGAGCATCTTTGATAAACACTCTTGTGTGAAAGCACTCGGTGTGTTTTGTCGAGTAATGTTTTTTGTTGTTGTAAGTGTGTAAGAGCGTACGGTGGATGCCTTGGCACCAGGAGCCGATGAAGGACGTGGGAGGCTGCGATAAGCCTCGGGGAGCTGTCAACCGAGCTGAGATCCGAGGGTGTCCGAATGGGGTAACCCAGCACCAGTGATGTGGTGTTACCCGTGCCTGAATATATAGGGTGCGGGAGGGAACGTGGGGAAGTGAAACATCTCAGTACCCACAGGAAGAGAAAACAATTGTGATTCCGTGAGTAGTGGCGAGCGAAAGCGGATGAGGCTAAACCATGCGTGTGTGATACCCGGCGGGGGTTGCGCGTGTGGGGTTGTGGGGTTGCTTGTCTCATCACCGCTGTGGTGAGCGTCAGTGAGAAACCGTTGTGTTAACCGAAGTGGTCTGGGACGGCCCGCCAGAGTCGGTGAGAGTCCGGTAGGTGAAAACATGACGGCTGGCGTGAGTGATACCCGAGTAGCAGCGGGCTCGTGGAATCTGCTGTGAATCTGCCGGGACCACCCGGTAAGCCTGAATACTCCCTGGTGACCGATAGCGGACTAGTACCGTGAGGGAAAGGTGAAAAGTACCCCGGGAGGGGAGTGAAATAGTACCTGAAACCGTGCGCTTACAATCCGTCAGAGCTGGTGAATCCTTCAGTGGGTTGCTGGTGATGGCGTGCCTTTTGAAGAATGAGCCTGCGAGTCAGTGGCATGTGGCGAGGTTAACCCGGGTGGGGTAGCCGTAGCGAAAGCGAGTCCGAAGAGGGCGTTCGTTCCAGTGATGGGATGTCAGTCGCGTGTTCTGGACCCGAAGCGGAGTGATCTACCCATGGCCAGGGTGAAGCAGCAGTAAGATGTTGTGGAGGCCCGAACCCACTTAGGTTGAAAACTGAGGGGATGAGTTGTGGGTAGGGGTGAAAGGCCAATCAAACTCCGTGATAGCTGGTTCTCCCCGAAATGCATTTAGGTGCAGCGTCGCGTGTTTCCCACCGGAGGTAGAGCTACTGGATGGTCTAGGGGGCCTACAAGCTTACCGAAATCAGCCAAACTCCGAATGCCGGTGGGTGAGAGCGTGGCAGTGAGACTGCGGGCGATAAGGTTCGTAGTCGAGAGGGAAACAGCCCAGATCGCCGGCTAAGGCCCCTAAGCGTGTACTAAGTGGAAAAGGATGTGGAGTCGCGAAGACAACCAGGAGGTTGGCTTAGAAGCAGCCACCCTTGAAAGAGTGCGTAATAGCTCACTGGTCAAGTGGTTCTGCGCCGACAATGTAGCGGGGCTCAAGTACACCGCCGAAGCCGCGGCACTCACACGTTAGCTTGCTCCTGCCTTGCGGGGTGGGAGCCAGGTGTGTGGGTGGGTAGGGGAGCGTCCTGCATCCTGGGAAGCCACGGCGTGAGCCAGTGGTGGAGGGTGTGGGAGTGAGAATGCAGGCATGAGTAGCGAAAGACGAGTGAGAAACTCGTCCGCCGAATGACCAAGGGTTCCTGGGGCAGGTTAATCCGCCCAGGGTGAGTCGGGACCTAAGGCGAGGCCGACAGGCGTAGTCGATGGACAACGGGTTGATATTCCCGTACCCGTGTATCCGCGCCCGATGGCGAATCATCTGTGCTAACCGCCCAAATCCTGATCGATCACCTTCGGGTGACGTGACGGGGCTGCGCGGGACCCTGGGTGTAGTAGTCAAGTGATGGGGTGACGCAGGAAGGTAGCTGGGCCAGTCGATGGTTGTACTGGTGTAAGCCTGTAGGGCGAATCGCAGGTAAATCCGTGGTTCATACAGCCTGAGAGGTGACGCGTAGCCGAATGAGGCGAATTCAGTGATCCTATGCTGCCGAGAAAAGCCTCTAACGAGTTGATACACGGCCCGTACCCCAAACCGACACAGGTGGTCAGGTAGAGAATACCGAGGCGATCGAGAGAACTGTGGTTAAGGAACTCGGCAAAATGCCCCCGTAACTTCGGGAGAAGGGGGACCACGTCTGGTGAACACCCTTGCGGTGGGAGCTGGGTGTGGTCGCAGAGACCAGAGAGAAGCGACTGTTTACTAAAAACACAGGTCCGTGCGAAGTCGTAAGACGATGTATACGGACTGACGCCTGCCCGGTGCCGGAAGGTTAAGAGGACCGGTTAGCCCGTGAGGGCGACGCTGAGAATTTAAGCCCCGGTAAACGGCGGTGGTAACTATAACCATCCTAAGGTAGCGAAATTCCTTGTCGGGTAAGTTCCGACCTGCACGAATGGCGTAACGACTTCTCTGCTGTCTCAACCACAGACTCGGCGAAATTGCATTACGAGTAAAGATGCTCGTTACGCGCGGCAGGACGAAAAGACCCCGGGACCTTCACTACAGCTTGGTATTGGTGTTCGGTACGGTTTGTGTAGGATAGGTGGGAGACTGTGAAACCCGCACGCCAGTGTGGGTGGAGTCATTGTTGAAATACCACTCTGACCGTAGTGGACATCTAACCTCGGACCCTGATCGGGTTCAGGGACAGTGCCTGGTGGGTAGTTTAACTGGGGCGGTTGCCTCCCAAAATGTAACGGAGGCGCCCAAAGGTTCCCTCAGCCTGGTTGGCAATCAGGTGTCGAGTGCAAGTGCACAAGGGAGCTTGACTGTGAGACAGACATGTCGAGCAGGGACGAAAGTCGGGACTAGTGATCCGGCACCCACGTGTGGAAGTGGTGTCGCTCAACGGATAAAAGGTACCCCGGGGATAACAGGCTGATCTTCCCCAAGAGTCCATATCGACGGGATGGTTTGGCACCTCGATGTCGGCTCGTCGCATCCTGGGGCTGGAGTAGGTCCCAAGGGTTGGGCTGTTCGCCCATTAAAGCGGCACGCGAGCTGGGTTTAGAACGTCGTGAGACAGTTCGGTCTCTATCCGCCGCGCGCGTAGGAAACTTGAGGAAACCTGTCCCTAGTACGAGAGGACCGGGACGGACGAACCTCTGGTGTGCCAGTTGTTCCGCCAGGAGCACCGCTGGTTGGCCACGTTCGGAAGGGATAACCGCTGAAAGCATCTAAGCGGGAAGCCCGTTCCAAGATGAGGTTTCCCCACCCCTTAGAGGGTGTAAGGCCCCCCACAGACCATGGGGTTGATAGGCCAGAACTGGAAGCTCAGCAATGAGTGCAGGTGACTGGTACTAACCGGCCGACAACTTACAACACACATATACGTCCACTGCCCAGTATCTGAAACAACACCCCACCACCGCACAACGCGGAACCGTTGTTTCACCCCGTTACGGCGGCCACAGCGACAGGGAAACGCCCGGACCCATCCCGAACCCGGAAGCTAAGCCTGCCAGCGCCGATGGTACTGCACCCGACAGAGTGTGGGAGAGTAGGACACCGCCGAACACCCCTTCACCCCGCGAGGCCCTCCAGAAACCTGGAGGGCCTCACGGCATTCGAAATGCTTATGGTCTTTCGAAGGCAGACCGTCTACAGATGTCGAACAGAACAGGGGAGTCGTGGTGCCCAGCGACGAGCGGAGAAATTTCCGCGGCGGTTCGGCAGGCGGACGCCCGTCGGGCCCACGGACCGGTGGGCGGCCGGGATCGCGGCCCGGTCCGAAGGCATCGGACGAGCGCCGAGCGCCACGTCCGCCCGAACCCGAGCTCCCGGATGATGCCTCGGCAGACGAGTTGCCGGCCGAGATTCGTCGCGACCTGCTGTCGCTGGACCGAAACAATGCCGACACCGTGGCGCGGCAACTGCTGATGGCCGGCCGGTTGCTCGACGACGACCCGGCGGCCGCGTTGGAGTACGCACGGGCAGCTCGCCGTCGCGCGGGCCGGATTGCGGTGGTTCGGGAAACCGCCGGTGTAGCTGCGTATCACGCCGGCGAGTGGGCGGAAGCTTTGGCCGAGCTACGCGCCGCCCGCCGGATGGCGGGTGGCAATACGTTGCTCTCGGTGATGGCCGACTGCGAGCGTGGGCTCGGCCGCCCGGAACGGGCGATCGAGTTGGTCCGCAGTCCGGAGGGCCGTTCGTTGACCGGCGACGAAGCGATCGAGTTACGGATTGTCGAGGCCGGCGCGCGACTCGACCTGGGGCAGCCGGATCAGGCGGTGGTGGTGTTGCAGACCCGCGACCTCGACCCGGCGCGGACCGGGTCGACTGCGGCGCGGCTGTTCTACGCCTACGCCGAGGCGCTGGTCGCCGCAGGCCGGTCGGCCGACGCGCTGACCTGGTTTCTCAATGCGGCGGCGGCCGACACCGAGGGTGTCACCGACGCCGAAGAGCGAGTTGCGGAATTCGCCGAAGGCACTGAAAGCGCTGAAAGCACCGGGGAGAGTTCGTGATCCTGCGCGCTGGATACGACGCGCTACTGCTGGACCTGGACGGCACACTGTACGTCGGCGCACACGCGGTGCCCGGTGCGGCAGCGGCGTTGGCCGGGGATATGGTCGAAGGCTCGGGGCAGCGGCTGTTGTATGTGACCAACAACGCCAGCCGGGGACCCGAGACGGTTGCCGAGCATTTGCGTGAGCTCGGTTTTCCGGCGATCGCGGACGATGTGGTGACCAGTGCGCAGGCCGCCGCCGGCGTGCTGGCCCGGCGCTTGGCGCCGGGGTCGGCGGTGCTGGTGGTCGGCACCGACGCGCTGGCTGCCGAGATTGCGGCGGTGGGTTTGCGCCCGGTGCGCAGTGCCGACGAGCGGCCGAAGGCGGTGGTGCAGGGCCACAATCCGGATACCGGGTGGGCGATGCTGGCCGAAGCGTCGTTCGCCATCCGGGCCGGCGCCGATTGGGTCGCGACGAACACCGACGCCACGTTGCCGACCGAGCGCGGGCTCGCGCCGGGAAACGGGTCGATGGTCGCGGCGGTGCGCGCGGCGACCGATCGCAGTCCCGACGTCGCCGGTAAGCCGGCTCGTCCGATCATGATCGACTCGCTGAACCGGGCCGGTGCACAGCGCGCCTTGGTCGTCGGAGACCGCTTGGATACCGACATCGCGGGAGCCAACGCCGCCGAGGTGGATTCGTTGTTGGTGCTGACCGGCGTATCGACCGTTCGCGACCTACTCCGGGCGCCGGTCGAGCAGCGACCGAGTTTCGTCGCGTTCGCGCTCGATGCGATCAACCGCCCGATCGAGCGCGCAGCCGCGGCCGGCCGGGCCGGCTGGCGAGCCGAGTTCGACGGAACGGATGTGCTGCTCAGCCGGTCGGGCGGCGTGGAGTCGGCCGCCGACGGGTTGGGTGATGACGCTGCCGGACTTGCGGCGGCGGTCGCTACGGCGTGGGCGAACCCCGAGTTCGGCGAGTTGCGGCCGCTCGGGCCGGCGGCGGCAGCCGCCTTGCGGCGCTGGGAGGAACGGACCGTGCTGGCCGGACCGGCGGTCCCGCTCGTTCCGGGCACCACCGAGATCGGCTAGCGTGGCCGTGTGACGTCCATGCCCAAACCCGGGCCCAAACCCGGACAGCACCTGGCCGGCGGTACCGGGTTCGCCGACCCCGAACAGATCCGGGACGACATCGCGGCGCTGCTGGCCGGTCTCGACGCCGAGGACGGCCGGCATTCGCTGGCCGACCGCACTCGCGTGTTGGAGCGGGCGCACGACCTGTTGGTCGAGGCGCTGGCCACGGTGGACAAGATCTGAGGTGGCCCGGCGCGCGCGGGTCGACGCCGAACTGGTGCGGCGCGGAATGGCCCGATCCCGGGAGCACGCGGTCGAGTTGATCGGTGCCGGCCGGGTTCTGATTGCCGGTGCCGTGGCCAGCAAGGCGGCGACGGCGGTCGAGGTGGGCACCCCGTTGGTGGTTCGGCCGGCGCCGAACGGCGACATGGAGTGGGCGTCCCGGGGTGCGCACAAGTTGCTCGGTGCCCTGGCGGCCTTCGAGCCGGCCGGCCTCCGGGTTGCCGGACGCCGGTGTCTCGACGCCGGCGCCTCGACCGGTGGGTTCACCGACGTGTTGCTGCGGCGCGCGGCTCGTGCAGTGGTCGCGGTCGATGTCGGGTACGGCCAGCTGGTCTGGCGGTTGCGCAACGATCCCCGGGTTCAGGTGCACGACCGGACCAATGTGCGTGCGCTGACCGCCCCGGAGATCGGTGGCCCGGTCGATCTCGTCGTCGCCGATCTGTCGTTCATCTCCCTCGGCTTGGTCCTGCCCGCGTTGACCGGTTGCGCCGGGCCGGACGCGGACCTGTTGCCGATGGTCAAACCGCAGTTCGAGGTGGGTAAGGATCGGGTCGGCGCGGGCGGGGTGGTACGGGACCCGCAGCTCCGCGGCGCGGCTGTCTGCGGGGTGGCCGACACCGCGGCGGGACTCGGGCTGCACGTCCACGGCGCGGTGGCCAGCCCGCTGCCGGGACCGTCCGGCAATGTCGAGTACTTCCTGTGGCTGCGCCGCGAGCCGCCCGTAGACGGTATCGGGCCGGCCGAGCGAATTGCCGCGGCCGTGACGGCGGGACCGGCATGACCCGGGAGATCTTGCTGGTATCGCACACCGGCCGGACCGACATCGCCGAGACCGCTGGGCGCGTTGCCCGTTCGTTCGCCGCGGCCGGAATCGGCCTCCGGGTACTCGGCGGTGAGCTCGACCGGTCCGGCGTGGCTGCGGGGTGCGGGGTGCAGCCGACCGCGGTCGACCCCGGGCCGCACGCCGCTGCCGGCTGCGAGATGGTGCTGTGCCTCGGCGGCGACGGGACGTTCCTCCGCGCGGCCGAGCTGGCCCGGCCGTCGGACACCCCGGTGCTCGGCATCAATCTCGGCCGGATCGGGTTCCTCACCGAGGCGGAGGCGGAACACCTCGACGATGCGTTGGCGCAGGTGATTCGGCAGGATTACCAGGTGGAACCGCGGATGACGGTCGACGTGTCGGTGCGCCGCGACGACGAGGTACTCGGTCGCGGCTGGGCGTTGAACGAGGCCAGCATCGAAAACGAGTCCCGACTGGGGGTACTCGAGGTCGTGCTCGAGGTGGATGGACGGCCGGTCTCCGCGTTCGGTTGCGACGGCGTGTTGATCGCCACTCCCACCGGGTCCACCGCGTACGCATTCTCCGCCGGCGGCCCGGTGGTGTGGCCGGAACTGGAAGCGCTGCTGGTGATCCCGAGCAACGCCCACGCCTTGTTCGCCCGGCCGTTGGTGACCAGCCCGGCGTCGGTGATTGCGGTGGAGACCGTTGCCGCCGGGCACGACGCGGTGGTGTTCCTGGATGGTCGGCGCACGCTCGAGCTGCCCCGCGGCGGACGGGTCGAGGCGGTCTGCGGCGAGCGTCCGGTGCAGTGGGTGCGGCTCGATTCGGCACCGTTCGCGGACCGGATGGTGCGTAAGTTCGATCTGCCGGTGACCGGCTGGCGGGGAAGGGCGTAGTCGGCGTGCTGGAAGAGATCAGGATCGAGGGTCTCGGCGCCATCTCCACGGCGTCGGCCCGATTCGACGCCGGATTCACCGTGCTCACCGGCGAGACCGGTGCCGGTAAGACGATGGTGGTGACCAGCCTGCACCTGCTCGGCGGTGCCCGCGCGGCCAGCGATCGGGTGCGGGCGGGGGCGAAGCGGGCGGTTGTGGAAGGCCGGTTCGGCACCGAGGATGTGGCGGTCGAGCTGCGTTCCGAGCTGGACCGGATGTTGGACGAGGCGGGGGCCGGCCGGGACGATGACGACAGCGTCATCGTCGCTCGCACGGTCACCGCCGACGGTCGTTCGCGGGCGCACCTGGGTGGGCGAGGTGTTCCGGCGGGTGTGCTGGCCGAGTTCACCGCCCCATTGCTGACGGTGCACGGCCAGCATGATCAGCTCCGGTTGCAACGCGCGGACGAGCAGCGCCGGGCATTGGACCGGTTCGCCGGCGGTCCGGTCGCCGATCTGTTATCGCAGTACCGCTCGGTTCGGGCCGAGTGGACCCGTACCCGGCGCGAGCTGACCGAACGCACCGAACGCGCGCGCGAGCTGGCCTTGGAGGCGGACCGGTTGCAGCAGTCGTTGCTGGAGATCGACGCGGTGGCGCCGGAACCCGGCGAGGACGTGGCGCTGGTCACCGAGGTTCGTCGACTGAGCGAGCTGGACACGTTGCGCGATGCCGCGACGGCGGCGCACCTGATGCTGACCGGTGACGACAGTGGTGCAGCCGATTCCGGCGGGGTACTCGACCTGCTCGGCACCGCCCGCGCCCGGCTGGACGGCACCGACGACCCGGCGTTGACCGAACTGGCGCCCCGGCTCGGTGAGGCGATCGCGATCGCGGTCGACGCTGCCGGTGAACTGAGCAGCTACCTGGACGCGCTGCCCGCGGACCCCGGCGCGTTGGACCGATTGCTCGGTCGGCAGGCCGAGCTGAAGGCTCTCGTCCGCAAGTACGCCGCCGATGTTGCGGGCGTCTTGGAGTGGGCCGAGCGTGGTCGCGAACGCCTTGCGTCGCTGGATGTTTCGGTCGACGCGCTGTCCCGGTTGAGCGAGCAGGTCGACGCCGCGGGTGCGTTACTCGCCCGGCTCGCGGCCGACTTGTCCACGGCGCGGCACGATTCTGCGGCGAAGTTGGCCGAGGCGGTCAGCGGGGAACTCGGCGGTCTGGCGATGGGTGGTGCGCGCCTGCAGGTGCAGGTGCGGCCGGTGCCGGCCGCGGCCGGGGATGCGGCGGCACTGGTGGTCGACGGACATACGGTCACAGCCGGGCCGTTCGGCATCGACGAGGTCGAGTTCCGGCTGGCCGCGAGCGACGGCGGGCAGCCGCGGCCGATCGGGCGCACCGCGTCCGGCGGCGAGTTGTCCCGAGTGATGCTCGCGCTGGAAGTCGTGCTGGCCGACTCCGAACACGGTGCCACGATGGTGTTCGACGAGGTCGATGCCGGCGTCGGCGGCCGGGCGGCGGTCGAGATCGGCCGTCGGCTGGCTCGACTTGCCCGCACCCGGCAGGTGATCGTCGTAACCCACCTGCCTCAGGTGGCGGCTTTCGCCGACACCCATCTGGTGGTCGACCGGACCGACCGCGACGCCGCGAGTGTGGTCCGGACGCTGGCCGACGACCAGCGGGTGGTGGAACTGGCCCGGATGCTGGCCGGGCTGGACGACACCGAGACCGGCCGGGCGCACGCCGAGGAGCTGCTGGCGACCGCCCGGGCCGAACGCGGCTGACCCCGATTCCGGTGTCTGCGGGCGTCAGACCCGCTTCGCGGCTTCCCGGCGGGCGCCGGCGATCATGCCGGTGATCAATCCGCGCAGGAACTGTTTGGCGACGACGTTCGGGATCGGCAGGGACGGGTCCGAGTCCATCGTGTAGGTGACTTTGGTCCCCTTGGGCGAGTCGGCGAAGGTGATCTCGCCGGTGTGCCGGCGAACCGGTGCACCCCGCACGATCCGGTAGGCGATCCGGCGACCCGGATCCAGGTCGGTGATCTCTTCGCTTACCCCGACCTTGCCGATCCCCAGGAAGTGCACGGCACCGACGCCTTGGCGTTGGTTCAGGCCGGATCGGACCAGCTTGGTCGTCACCGGCAGGAAGTCGCCGTTGTTCTCCCGGTCGGCGAAGATTTCGTACACCACGTCCCGCGGGGCGGCGATTTCGGTTTCGACGGTGTAACGCGCCATGGTCGCGGATCTCCTCGGGGCCGGCGGATGTGGGTCACTGCAGTGCAGGCGGCAATGCGGTCGGGTGCGGCACTGCGGCCTGCACTGCCGTGTGTGTCGGCAGCATATCGGGGCGCGATGCGGCCGTGATGCCGGTGTGACAAAAGTTAATCATGTTGCGGCGCGCCTCCAGCGTGACGAGCGCATCCAAGATCATTATCGAAAACATGAAACTGACCGCGTTGCTGTCCCGTTCCGGGGACACGCTCCCCGGACTCACCGGCATCGCCCGAGTCGATCGCAACACCGCCCGCTTGCTCGGCCGAGTCGGTCCGGGCGACATCGTCGTGCTCGACGAACTCGATCTGGATCGGTTCACCGCCGACGCGCTGGTCGAAGCCGGTGCGGTCGCGGTGATCAACGCGTCCCCGTCGATTTCCGGTCGGTACCCGAATCTGGGCCCCGAACTGCTGATCGCCGGCGACATCACCCTGATCGACAGTGTCGGTCCGCAGGTCTTCAAGTCGGTCAAGGACGGCATGAAGATCCGGGTGTACGACGGCGTCGTCTACGCCGGAGAGAAGGAGCTCGCCGACGGCAACGAGCTCACCGACGATGCCGTCTCGGCGAAGATGATCGAGGCCCGCAACGGATTGGCGGTGCACCTCGAGGCGTTCGCCGGCAACACCACCGAGTTCATCCGGATGGAGAGTTCGCTGATCATCGACGGCGTCGGGGTGCCCGACGTCGGCGTCGAGCTGTCCAATCGGCATGTCGTGGTCGTGGCCGACGGCCCGGACCACGTCGCAGACTTGATGAGCATCAAACCGTTCATCAAGGAGTACGCGCCGATCCTGATCGGAGTCGGCGCCGGTGCGGACACGTTGACCAAGTTGGGCTATCGCCCCGACCTGATCATCGGTGATCCGGACGCGATCACCACGCCGACGCTCAAGAGCGGCGCGGAAGTGGTGTTACCGGCCGATCCGGACGGGCGAGCGCCCGGCCTGGAGCGGATCCAGGACCTCGGCATCGGCGCGGTGACGTTTCCGTCTTCCGCCGGTGCCGCGGACCTGGCGTTGTTGCTCGCCGACCACCACGGTGCCGCGCTGATCGTCGCGGTGGGGACCCCGGCGACCCTCGACGACTTCTTCGATCGCGGCCGGCGCGAATCCAACCCGGCCACGTTTTTGACCCGGCTCAAGGTCGGGACCAAGCTGGTCGACGGGAAGGCGGTCGCTACGCTCTACCGGGGCCGGGTCGCCGGCGGGGTGATCGCGCTGCTGGTCCTGGCCGCGTTGATCGCGGTGATCGTTGCCGTGCTGGTCTCGAACACCGGCGTCGAGGTGATCGACTGGCTGGTGGGCTGGTGGGATCGATTCACCGAATTGCTGCGCGGGCTGCCGCAGTGATCGGGGCGGCGATCGGATTGCCCGCGGCGATCGGGTGCCGGACGTGATATCGCTACGGCAGCACGCGGTCTCGATCGCTGCGATCTTCCTGGCGCTGGCGGTCGGGATGGTGCTCGGTTCGCAGACGCTGGCGTCGGGATTGCTGTCCGGGCTGCGCGACGACAAGTCGGATCTGCAGCATCAGGTCGACGACCTGCAGGGCACCAACAATCAGCTCACCCACGACCTGGCCGCCGCCGACGAATTCAACGCCGCGACCGGCGGCCGGGTGTTGCACGACGCGCTGGCGAACCGCACGGTGGTGGTGTTCAGCACGCCCGACGCCGACCCGGGTGACGTCGAGGGCGTGACCCGGGCGATCGTCGCGGCGGGGGGCACGTCGACCGGTCGGGTCGCGCTCACCCAGGCCTTCGTCGACCCGGCCGAGGCCGACCGGCTGCGGACCGCGGTGACCAACGTGGTCCCGGCCGGAGTGCAGCTGCGCACCGGAGCCATCGATCAGGGGAGCCTGTCCGGCGACCTGCTCGGTGCGGTGCTGCTGCTGCCCGACGGGCAACCGCCGCTGCCCGATCCGGATCGGGATCTGGTGCTGAACACCATGTCCAGCGGTGGCTTCATCACGTTCCCGGACGGACCGGCGCGGCCGGCGCAGCTCGCCGTGGTGATCACCGGCGGTGCCACGGCGCCGGACTCCGCCGGGACCGCCGACGGTAGTGCGGCCGACGGCAACGTGGGTGCGGTGGTTGCCCGGTTCGCTGCCGCGCTGGACGGGCGCGGCCTCGGCAGCGTGCTGGCCGGCCGGCTGGGTTCCGCACTCGGCAGCGGACCGATCGCGATGGTCCGGGCGGATTCCGCGCTCACCGCGGCGACGTCGACCGTGGACGACGTGAATCGGGCTGCGGGCCGGATCAGCACCGTCCTGGCGCTGCAGGAACAGGCGACCGGCGGATCCGGCCGATACGGCACCGGGCCGAAGGCGACCGCGGTGACGGTCGGTGCGGCGCCGGCCGGCGGGCAACCACCGGCCTGACGCGCGCGACGCCCGGCGCGGCCCGGCATCGATCGCGGCAGGTGTTACCGTGAAGTCCCGTGCAGCACCAACGCGATCGGTCCCGGATAGCGCCCAAGCACATCTTCGTCAGCGGGGGCGTCGTATCCTCGCTCGGCAAGGGTCTGACCGCGTCCAGCCTGGGGCAATTGCTCACCGCACGCGGTCTCCGGGTCACCATGCAGAAGCTCGATCCGTATCTCAACGTCGATCCCGGAACGATGAATCCGTTCCAGCACGGCGAGGTGTTCGTCACCGAGGACGGTGCCGAGACCGACCTGGACGTCGGTCATTACGAACGCTTTCTGGATCGAGACCTGTCCGGATCGGCCAACGTGACCACCGGCCAGGTGTATTCGGCGGTGATCGCCAAGGAGCGGCGCGGCGAGTACCTGGGCGACACGGTTCAGGTCATTCCCCATATCACCGACGAGATCAAGCGCCGCATCCTGGCGATGGGCGAACCCGGGGACGACGGTCACCGGCCGGACGTGGTGATCACCGAGATCGGCGGCACCGTCGGCGATATCGAATCGCAGCCGTTCCTGGAGGCTGCCCGCCAGGTCCGCCACGATGTCGGCCGGGACAACGTGTTCTTCCTGCATGTGTCGTTGGTGCCGTATCTGCGTCCGTCGGGGGAGCTGAAAACGAAGCCGACTCAGCACTCGGTGGCGGCCCTGCGCAACATCGGGATCCAGCCGGATGCGCTGATCCTGCGCTGCGACCGGGACGTGCCGCCGGGGCTGAAGGACAAGATCGCGCTGATGTGCGACGTCGACGTGGACGGCTGCATCTCCACGCCGGACGCCCCGTCGATCTACGACATCCCGCGGGTATTGCACCGGGAAGGTCTGGACGCCTACGTGGTGCGCAAGCTCGGCCTGCCGTTTCGCGACGTCGACTGGGCGGTGTGGGGTGGCCTGCTGGCTCGGGTGCACGAACCACGGGAGACGGTCGAGGTGGCTTTGGTCGGTAAGTACGTCGACCTGCCGGACGCCTACCTGTCGGTGACCGAGGCATTGCGGGCCGGTGGGTTCGCCCATCATGCCCGGGTGGTCGTCCGTTGGGTGCCGTCCGACGAGTGCGAGACCCCCGCAGGCGCGGCGGCGGCATTGCGCGGGGTGGACGCGGTATTGGTGCCCGGCGGGTTCGGTATCCGCGGCATCGAGGGCAAGGTCGGCGCGATCCGTCATGCCCGTACCCGGGGCGTCCCGCTGCTCGGACTGTGCCTGGGGTTGCAGTGCGTGGTGATCGAGGCCGCTCGCTCGGTCGGCCTGGCCGACGCGAACTCCACCGAGTTCGAACCGGATACCCCGCACCCGGTGATTTCGACGATGGCCGATCAGCAGCAGGCCGTCGCCGGCGAAGCCGATCTGGGCGGAACGATGCGGCTCGGCGCCTATCCGGCCGTGCTCGGGAAGGGCACCCTGGTCGCCCAGGCGTACGGCACCGATCTGGTGTCCGAACGCCACCGGCATCGGTTCGAGGTGAACAACGCCTATCGGGACAAGATCGCCGGCAGCGGTCTGCTGTTCAGCGGGACCTCGCCGGATGGGCAACTGGTCGAATTCGTCGAGTTGCCGACCACGACGCACCCGTTCTTCGTCGCCACGCAGGCGCATCCCGAACTGAAAAGTCGTCCCACCCGGCCACATCCGTTGTTCGCGGCGTTGATCGCAGCGGCGCTGCGGTACAAGGCGGCGGAGCGGCTGCCGGTGGATCTGCCCGGCCACGCCCCCGATACCGACGAACCCGGAACGGATATCGCATGACCGACCCGTCGAGCACGGAAACCGCCGGTTCCCGGCACGTCTTCGAGACCTTGGCGAGCGAGACGGTGTTCTCCGGCGGAATTCTCGCCTTGCGCAAAGACCAAGTGATGATGCCCGGCGGCAGCGTCGTCGAACGCGAGGTGGTCGAGCACCACAGCGCGGTCGCGGTGGTGGCGATCGACGATCGGGAGCGGGTGGTGCTGATCGATCAGTACCGGCACCCGCTGGGCCGGCGGTTGCTGGAGCTGCCGGCCGGGCTGCTCGACGTCCCCGGCGAGGATCCGGCGACCGCTGCCGCCCGCGAGCTTGCCGAGGAAACCGGTCTCGCGGCGGGCCGCTGGTCCGTGCTGGTCGACGTCGCGCTCTCCCCGGGTTTCATGGACGAGACGTTGCGGGTGTATCTGGCGCAGGATTTGAGCGTCACCGAACAGCCCGATCCGGAGCACGAGGAAGCCGACATCATCACGGTCCGCCTGCCGATCGACGAAGCGGTGCGCCGGACGCTGTCCGGCGAGATCGAGAACGCGACGGCGGTTGCCGGGCTGCTGGCATTCGCGGCGGTCCGATCCGGCGGGATCACCCCCCGACCGGCCGGTGCGCCCTGGCCGGGTCGACCGACCGCGTTCGACACGCGCAAGGCCGCCGAGGCCGCCGCCCGGGCCGGCCGCTGATTCGACCGCCGTGCTCGCCGACCAGCTCCGCGCCTACCTCGATCACCTTGCGGTGGAGCGCGGCGCTGCGGCCAACACGCTCAGCTCCTACCGCCGTGACCTGGATCGATACACCGCTCATCTGAGCGAGCACGGGGTCACCGAGCTGGCCCAGGTGACCGAGGCACACGTCGCCGATTTCGTGCGCCGGTTGCGCGGCGGAGACACGGCGACTCGCCGGCCGCCGCTGGCGGCGAGCTCGGCGGCACGCGCGCTGATCGCCGTTCGCGGCCTCCACCGGTTCGCGGCGGCGGATGGGATGACCGCGACCGATGTCGCACACGCGGTCAAGCCGCCGGCCCCGGGCCTGCGGCTGCCGAAATCGTTGCCGCTGGACGACGTGCTGGCCTTGTTGCACGGCGCGGGCGGCGACTCGCCGGCGGGCGGGCCGCGTGAGCTGCGGGACCGCGCGTTGCTCGAGCTGTTGTACTCCACCGGCGCTCGGATCTCCGAGGCCGTCGGACTGGCCGTCGACGATATCGACCTGACCGAGCGCTCGGTGATCCTGCACGGTAAGGGCGGTAAGCAACGCCTGGTGCCGATCGGCCGCCCTGCCGTCGCCGCCGTGGACAACTATCTGGTGCGCGGCCGACCGGTGCTGGCCGGCGCGCGGACCGGCCCGGTCGAGTCCGGGTACGCACTGTTCCTCAACGCACGCGGCGGCCGGCTGTCCCGGCAAAGCGCATGGCAGGTGCTGCAAACCGCGGCGGAGCGGGCCGGGCTGACCGCGCACGTCTCCCCGCACACGCTGCGGCATTCGTTCGCCACCCACCTGCTCGACGGCGGTGCGGACGTGCGGGTGGTGCAAGAACTGCTCGGCCACGCGTCGGTGACCACCACCCAGATCTACACGCTGGTCACCGTGTCGTCGTTGCGTGAGGTGTGGGCCGGCGCGCATCCGCGGGCCCGCTGAGGCCGACCCGGCTTCCCGTGCCGACGTCGGTCGTTCGGCGGATACCTGGGCCGCCGCCGGACGGCGACAATCGGGTATCGCATCGACGGGAGATCGCTTGTATGCCGCCTTATCCGGTTGCCGACTGGTCGGCCGAATCGACCTGGTGGGCGCCGGGCCGAGCCACCGCGACCTCGCGCCGGAGCCTGGTGGCCGCCTGGGTCGTCCGCGCCGCCGCGCCGAAACCGCGTAAGAAGGAATTCGTCGACGAGCTCAAGGGCTGGTCCGGCGCGCTGGCCAAACGGGATTGGGTACGGGCCCACTACGGTGTGGACGCGAGTTGTCTCGCGCGAACCGACCGGTCGGTCGATCTGCCCGACGAGTGGGACAAGGTTTCGGCGCTCTATCGTGAGTTCGGTGACGGCCTGGCGCGGTTCAGCGCCGGTTTCGGGAAGGTACCGAAAGAGTGGCGTCCGGCCGGACTGCCGGCCAAGGTGGGCGACTCGGTGAAGTGCTACGAGTGGAAGGTCCCGCCGCGGGTACGCGCGGTCATGATCGACCCGGAGCAGGAAGCCGGCGGCGGCGGCGTGCTCGAGGATCGGTCGGTGGCCGAGGCTTTTCTCGCCGATCCGGACAGCCACGCGAGCCGTTACCGGCCGGTCGCCGTCGCAGCGTATGCGGTGGCGTTGATCGTGAAGCTCGACGATTTCGACCCGGACTCACGAGAAATAATTGCGCGTCAGATCGACCGGCTGTGCCCGGGTGGCTGGCCGACCGTCGAGATCCCGGACGCGCAGGATTGGAAACACGCGACCGACATCGTCGATGCCACGGTGAGCCGACTCCCGATCCACCCGGTGCTCGCCGAGCATCGGGGTGAGGCGTGGCGCCGGGCGCGTAAGACGATCGCCCATCAGCTTGCGAAAGGTGAGCGGGTCGACGATGTGCGGATCATCTACCTCACCAAGTTGGGCGACAGCGCTCGCGATGCCCAGCGCGTCGACCGGCGGCGGGCCGAGCACGAGCGCCCCACTGCTCCCCACGACCTGTCCGAAATGGGTTCGGTTGCAATGCTTGTCGGATCGGCCGAGACGGACGGCCGAGCTGCGGCCGCGCTTGCGGCGTATCCGGCGCCGGCGCCGGACGGCTCCGGTGACAGCTGGGAGAAGCGTTTTGCGCTGGAGCTACTGACCGGCACCCTGGACCGCGAGGGTGCGCCGATCGATTCGCCGACCGAGTTGGCCCGGCGGATACGTGCGCGCTGGCGGGTGGCCGGTCGGCCGCCGGACGCGCTGAGCGCGAATCCGACTGCCGCGATCGGGCTCGTCCGGCGCATGGTCCTGATTGCGCTGAACGAGGCGTCCGCGGCGCCGCGGCACCGGCAAGGGCGGAGCACGGCACAGTGACGCACTCGGACGAGACCCGGCCCGGCGAACCGGTCGGCGTGCTCGTCGTCGACGACGAGGACGGCATCGGCTGGTGGTCGACGAGCGAACCGGCGGTTGTCGCAGTCCCGGTGGTTCTGGGGCGCGGCGTGGTATGTGAGGTCGACGCGGCCCGCCCGGACCAGTTGTTGTACTGGTCGATAGCCCCTGGTGGCGATCCGGCGCCGCTGGCGACGGCGGTCGGCGATCCCACCATGGTCGACCTGCTGACCGCCGTGCGCGCCGCCGGGCCATCGGTGACATCGACCGCCGGCCGGCGGCTCACCCCGACGTGGCAGCGCGTCGCCCACGTCGCGGCGCTCGACCGCTGCTTGCTCTATCCGGTGGACGACGGCGCTCTGCTCATCGACGAGGCGGTAGCGAACCTCGGAGTCGGCGACCGGCGCAACGCCCGGCGGCTGTACGGGCACGCCGAGTACGCCCTGGTGCACCTGACCGAACGCGCGATCGATCGGGAATTGCCGAGTGTCCTGGCCGACCTGTTGCGCGAAGCCTTGCGTGGTGCAGCCGAGTTGGACGTGGCCGATGCGGCAACCCGGCTCGCGGGCGAGATCCCCGATCCGGCACCGGCGGCCGAGCAGGATCTGGTCGCCCAGCTCACCGAATGGATCGACGACGAGGCGGCCTCGGTCGGATCCAGGCCGATCGCACTCGGTGGTGCCGACCGGGACGATACCGACCGGGACAGCACGGTGCTGTTCGACGAGGGCTATCTCGACATCGGTGCGGTACCACCGCGAATCATTGCCTGGAACGGTCCCGACATTCCCGACCTGCAGATTGAGCACTTTCCGGCGCAGGACCGCTTTGTGATCACCGCGGCGCTGGCCGCGGGGGTCGAGCCGACCTGCCGGGAGGTGGCGGAGCTGATCGGGTGGACCGCGGACGCCGCAACCGGTGCGCTGCTGGCGGTGATGCCGGTCGTCGTGCGGGACGGGTACCTCGTCGCCGAGTTGCCGGCGCGGGGGCGAGAGCTCTTCGATATCGAGGCCGGGGTCACTGCCGGTGGCGTCGAGCCGTCGGGTCGGCCGGCCGCGCCCGGCCGACGTGAGCTGATCCGAGTCGATCGGTCGATGTTCGAGTCCTGGAATCAGTACCGGGCGGCGATCAGCGTCGTAGCCGCGGTCGGGCCGGATGCCGATCGGGCGGATGTCGCCGCTGCCGAACGCAGTCGGCAGGAACGATTGGGTTATGCCCGGACCGCGGCGATGGCCGCCCGCGCCACGTTGCGCAGCCTGGTCGAGCGAACCGGCTCGGCGGATGCTGCGACCGGCGCCGACGTGCTGCGACTGCGGGCCCGGCTCGCCGCAGTGCAGGAGTATCTGGACCGGTTGACCGAGCCACCGCTGCCGGGCACGGACGATCCGACGCTGGTCGAGCTGGTGGTGCCGAACCTGGTCGAGGAGAGCGAGTGGTGACCGTCGACCTGGTGCTCCGGCCGAGCCGGGGTCGGCGGCGTTGCACCTGAACGACACTCGGCGAATCTGGGGAAACGGCGGAACCACTGCGGCGGCTCGGCAGCGCCGGACTCGCGGTCATGTTCCGCACGGTCGCGCCGTAGTGGCTCGGTCCGGGTCGAGTGGGTCGGATCGGGGGATCGGTGTTCCTGCTGCAAGGCGCTCGAGTCCTTGCAGAAGGAGAGGGACGTTTCGATGTACCGAATCGAATCCCGCCCGGCCGAGTCTCCCGGGCACACGAAGCCGGGTTTCCGGAATGCGCTGGACACGTTCCGGTCGGCGGCCCGTCGGGTGCCGGCATACCGGGACTTTCTGCGGGTGAACGGGGTGAACCCGGACGATATCCGGACCCCGGACGACTTCGCGCAGGTGCCGCCGGTCACCAAGGCGAACTACCTGACCGCTTATCCGGCAAGGGATCTGCTGCTGGATGGGGAGATCACCGCCGCCGGCAGCTGGTCGTCGAGCTCGGGATCGAGCGGGAAGCCGTTCTTCTGGCCCCGGGCGGGGTTGTCGCTGCGGCAGAGCAGCATCCTCTATCGACGGATCTTCGCGGCGGTCGGCGCGGGGGAGGTGCCGACGTTGCTGGTGAACGGTTACGCGCTGGGAAACTGGATTGGGGGCGTATACACCTACCAAGCCGCCACTCGACTGCACGCCGAGGGTTTCGGGATGTCGGTGGTGGCCCCCGGGGCGCGGGCCGACGCCATTCGGGAGAGCATCGCCGAACTCGGGCCACATTACGACCGGGTCGTATTGACCGGGTATCCGCCGATGGTGCGGGACGTCCTGGACGGCGCCGATGCGCGGGTGCTCCGACAGGATCTGCGGATCGTGATGGCGGGGGAGGCAATCGGCGAGGAATGGCGAGATCTGGTGCTGGATCTGATCGGCAAGCCCGGCCGGTTCGAGCACACCAATCTGACCTACGGCACCGCCGACGCCGGGATCATGGCACACGAGACCGCGACCTCGGTTGCGGTGCGACGGATCGCTGCACACGATCCGGGTTTGCGGAATCGCTTGTTCGGCAACGATGTCGGCCTGCCGACCTTCGTCGAGTACGACCCGGAGCTACGCTTCGTGGAGACCGGTGCCGACGGCCGACTGGTGTTCACCATCGACAATGTTCTTCCGCTGGTTCGATATCGGATCGGCGACGTCGGTGCTACCCACACTGCGGGCGAGATTCGCGATATCGTGCGCGAGAGCGGCCGGCAGGTGCCGGTCGAGACGTCGACACCGGATGCCGGCTTTGTGGTGCTGCGGCGGCGGGCGGAGGTGGCGACCACGTTCTACGCAGTCAAGCTGTATCCGGACGGGGTGCAGGCGGCGCTGACCGACCGGGCCGTGACCGGTCGGGTGAGCGGACGGTTCCGGTTGCGCACCGTCCCGGACGATCGGCAGCGTCCGGTGCTCACGCTGGCGGTCGAACTGCGCGACGGCAGTTGCCCCACTGCCGGATTCGCCGATGTCGTCGCGGCGCAGGTAGTCGCCGGGATGGAGCGGGCCAGCAGCGAGTACCGGGAGCTGCGCCGGATGTACGGCGCGGGCGCCGATCCGGTGATCAGCTTGTTGCCTTACGGCAGCAAGGAATTCGACGGCATCAAGGTGCCCTATGGGAGTGGAAGATGATCGAGATACTGCATCCGGTGACCGACGCGGCGCGCGTCGCCGCGGTCACCGATCCGGCATCGGGTTTCGTCCTGGTGGACGGCTGGAGTGTCGCCGAGCCGGAGTTGGCTGCGCTCGGCCTGCCGACCGAGCCGGCCGACGTCCGGTACATCGTGTTTGCCTGGCGGCGCGCGGTGGTCCGGCTGCCGGCCGCGGCCGCCTACCGACGGCTACGCACCGATCGCAACCGGCACCTGATCACCGATGCCGAGCAGCAGGCCTGGGCGACGGCGTTGATCGGGGTCGCCGGGCTCAGCGTGGGCGCGTCGGCGCTGTCGGTGTGCTCGCTCACCGGCGCCACCCGGTTCCGGATCGCCGATCCGGACAGCTTGGGGCCGAGCAATCTGAATCGCCTGGTCGGCTCGGTCTGCGACCTCGGTGTCGGCAAAACCACACTGGCGCAACGCCGGGTGTGGGAGGCCGACCCGTACAGCGAGGTCGAGTCGTTTCCCGACGGCTGCACCGCGGAGACGGCGTCGGCGTTCCTCGGTGGCGGCGCGGTCGAGCGATTGAGCGTGCTCCTGGAGGAGACCGACGACATCGCGATGAAGGTCGATCTGCGGGTCCGCGCCCGGGCCGCCGGCATCCCGGTCGTGATGGTCACCGACAACGGCGACAACGCGATCCTGGATGTGGAACGCTTCGACCGCGATCCGCAATACCCACTGTTCCACGGGCTCGCCGGGGATCTGGACCGGATGTCGCCGGCGCAGCTGCGTGATCCGGCCGCGCGCAAACAGCTGGTCGGCGCGATCGTCGGTGCCGAACTGACCGAGCGCACTCGCTACTCGCTGTCCGAGGTCGGCCGGAGCCTGGTGTCCTGGCCGCAGCTCGGTACCGCGGCAACGGTGGCGGGTGCGGTCGCGGCGCTGGCGGCCCGGCAGATCGTCTGTGGCGGCGATCTGCCTTCGGGCCGGTACCGGGTCGACCTGGATCGGGCGTTGGAAACGCCGGTCGAACAGTCGATCGCTTGATCGACAGACAGCCGGTGTGATCGTGGCAGGATCGTCGGCTACCGGTCCGGGCGGCTCAGCATTCCGTACAGCAACTGGTCGGTCATGAACTCGGCATTTTCCTCGGCGGCAACATTTCGCCGGGTGAAGCATCGAAGCAGCATGGTGTTGGTCGCCGACGCAGCCAGGTCGAGCGCGGTTGCCTGGGAGCGGAGGAGTCCGCGTTGCTGACCGCTGGCAATCACCGGGAGGATGATCGCCGGCATGTTCAGCCGTTCCTTGATCGCGACCAGTCCGGCCGGGTCCGAGTAGGTGTCGTGCACGAGGACAGCGAGCAGCGCGTCGATGAACGGGCCGTTGTCCGGCTCCGCCGCCATCTGCGCGAACCGATGGAAGTGATTGCGCAGCACGGTGATCTCGTCCAGGCCGAGAGTGCAGTCGTCGGCTACCCCGGCGGTCATCGCCTGCATCGCCGGGCCGAGAGCTTCGACGACGATGTGCGCTTTCGTCTCGAACAGCTTGCGAAACTCGGCGGGTGGTACGCCCACGCTGGCGCCGATGCTGTCTATCTGGGCGTAATAGTAGCCGCGCCGGCCGAATTCGGCGCGGGCGGCATCGATGGTGGCGGTACGAAGATCCCGCTGGCGGGGTACCAGCAGCCGGCTTCTCGCGGCGGCATCGAGCTCGGCGAGTTGATCGTCGAGGTCCCGATGCTCTTGGCCGACATCGACGGTCGCACTGATCAGGGCGAGCAAGGCGTTCGCGAAAACCTTCGGGGGCACGGCGGCAGGATCGACCCGATGCCGTAACAGCAGCCCGTCGATGACGGCGATCATCGTGACCGCGAACGTCTTGGTGTTGAACGGCGCTCGGATGGTGGCACCGATTCCTTCGACCCCTGCCTCGAACGCCGCGCCGACCAGCTGGTCCCGGCGCAGGTAGTCGTCGCGCACGGACCGCTCGCGATGCTGGTCGGTGCCGAGGAACAGGTTCGCCAGCAGTCGCCGGGTGACGGCCGCCGGCTCGGTGAGCCGGTCGAAGTGGCTGCTGATCAGTTTGTGGACCGCGGCGCTGCTGCGGAGCCGATCGGCGAGCAGTTGCTGGCGGACGATCTCCCCGACCGCGCCGGCGGGATACGCCGGCGGTGGCAACAGTGCGCTCAGCACAGAGTTGATGAAATTCGGCTTGTTCTTGAACTCTCGGTTCAATTTCGCGCGATACAAACCCGCTTCGTCGACCACTGATTCGGTACGCAGACCATGTTCCATAAGAGTGGAAGGTTTTTGTATGATGATGCGGAGCGCCGCATCGATGAGTGCAGCTCGGTCGTCGGACACGGGAAATCAGTTTAGTTCCCGGCCCGAGACAATACTGTCGCTACTGAGACAAAACTGTCTCAATCTGTGTTCTTGCCTGTCCGGCATGGTTGGCTTTATCTGTTCTTGAACCATCCATAAACGCGCCGTGAGGTCGGGTCGCTGCGCACCTAGTTGGGGAGTAACCGCAATGACTGCCGCTCGACGAGTTCCCGTCTACGCCGATCCTGGATTGAGCGCCCGCGAACTGCTGGTGCTCAAAGTCTGGATGCAGTACGAAACCAAAGGTGAGGTGGCCGAAGCGATGTTCATCGCGCGCGGCACCGTGAACACGCATCTGGCCCGGGTTCGTAAGAAGTACGAGGCGGTCGGTCGGCGCGCCAACACAAAGGCGAGGCTCCTCGCCCGCGCCCTGCAGGACGGGCACGTCCGGCTCGAAGATCTTTGATCGCCGCTCGGGCCGAACTCGGTTCCGGGCTTCGTCGGTCAGCAGTTGTCCAGCGGCCGCAGCCGCGCGGTCAGACCGACCGCGACCAGCGCGGCGCGGGTTTCCGAGGCCAGGTGTAAGGCCAGCGCGGTCGAGCGTTCGTCCGGTTCGCCGGTCGTCGTGCGTGCGCTCAGAAAGACCGCGGTGGCCAGTTCTCGGCCGATGTCGAAGACGACATCCACGGTCACACTTTCCTGGGCGACCACCGACACCGCCGCGATCGGTCGATGGGAGGGCGAGACGTGCCGGTGTCGCTCGTCGATCGGACAGTCGACCACTCGCGGAGTGTCGATGCCGATGACGTTGTCGAAGCGCCATCGGCCCGCTGCGGCGGTCCCGGGCCGCTGCGCCACGTCGTGCACCGAGTCGATGAGGGTGCTCGTCGCCGTTACCGGAACCACGAGTTCGAACGCCGCCGCTGCCGCCACGCCTACCTCGGTGCCGTTCTTTCCACGCCTCACCCGATCAGTGTGCTTCGTCTTGCCGGTGAACGCCATAGGCCGCTCGACCGATGTGTGCTGGGATGCCAGCCTCAGCTATCTGGCCGCTATCGTACGCCGGTAGCCGGGCAAGCGTGTCCGCCGCAGTGCGTATATCGCGAAACGGTAGCGTTTAGCCGAGCGGAACCAGCACGACGCGCGAGGGGGGCGAGCAGTGACGACATCGGAGGAGGTCACCGGCAGCGCCGGCGAGCTCGGCCCGACCGGTCGTCCATATCGACATATCCCGGATCCGCCGGTGCTCGCCTCGCACGGACCGGCCCGGATTCTCGCCATGTGCAATCAGAAGGGTGGCGTGGGCAAGACCACCTCGACGATCAACCTGGGCGCGGCGTTGGCCGAAGCCGGGCGGCGAGTGCTGGTGGTCGATCTCGATCCGCAGGGCGCGCTGTCGGCCGGGTTGGGGGTGCCGTTGCACAATCTCGAGCTGACCGTGCACGACCTGCTGATCGGCAGCCGAGTATCGATCGACGAGGTGATGCTGCGCACCCGGGTCGACGATCTGGATCTGCTGCCGAGCAACATCGACCTCTCCGCCGCCGAGATCCAGCTGGTCAACGAAGTCGGTAGAGAGCAGACCCTGGGCCGTGCGCTGCACCCGGTGATCGATCGTTACGACTACATCCTGGTGGATTGCCAGCCGTCGTTGGGTTTGCTCACCGTGAACGCGCTGGCCTGTGCGGACGGTGTGATCATCCCGATGGAGTGTGAGTACTTCAGCCTGCGGGGTTTGGCGTTGCTCAACGACACCGTGGACAAGGTGCGCGATCGATTGAACTATCGGCTCGCGCTGACCGGCATCGTGGTGACCATGTACGACCCGCGCACGCTGCATTCGCGGGAGGTGATGGCGCGAGTGGTCGAGGTGTTCGGCGACCTGGTATTCGACACCGTGATCAATCGAACGGTGCGATTCCCCGAGACCAGCGTGGCGGGCGAGCCGATCACCTCGTGGGCGCCGCGATCGGGCGGTGCCCAGGCCTACCGAGCGCTGGCCCGTGAGGTGATCTACCGGATCGGCCGGTGACGACGCACGACGATCCGAGTGCCTTCCACGTCCGGTTGCGTAACTTCGAGGGTCCGTTCGATCTCCTGCTTCAGCTCATCAGTCAACGTCGTCTGGATGTCACCGAGGTGGCGCTGCACCAGGTGACCGATGATTTCGTCAGGCACATCCGAGAACTCGGTGCGCAGCTCGAACTGGAGCAGACCACGCAGTTCCTGCTCGTGGCCGCGACGTTGCTCGATCTCAAGGCGGCTCGCCTGCTCCCGTCCGGCGAGGTCGCCGACGAAGAGGATCTGGCCTTGTTGGAGGCGCGTGACCTTTTGTTTGCCAGACTGTTGCAGTACCGGGCTTTCAAGCAGGTCGCGCAGCTGCTCGCCGAGCTCGAGGGGGCCGCGATGCGCCGGTATCCGCGGTCGGTCGGGCTCGAGCCACGATTTGCCGAATTGCTTCCCGACGTCATACTCGGAGTGACTCCGGCCGCATTTGCCGAGATTGCGGCGATCGCGTTCCGTCCACGTCCGGTGCCCACGGTCGGCCTCGGCCACCTCCATACCCCGACGGTGTCGGTCGCCGAACAGGCGTCGATCGTGTTGGATCAGTTGCGGGCGCACGGTCCGGGTGTGTGGGTGCAGTTTGCCGAGCTGGTCGCCGATTGCGACGTGCCGTTGCGGGTGGTCGCGCGGTTCCTCGCACTGCTGGAGCTCTATCGTGAGCGGGCGATCGAGTTCGAGCAGCCGGACCCGCTCGGTGAGTTGGCAGTGAGCTGGACCGGGACCGCGCCGACTGCGTTCCGTTCGACGACCGACGAGGATTACGCCTGAGAATGGACCACGCCTGACCATGGACCACGCCGGAAATGGATTCTGCTCGACATGACCGACACCACTACCGAGACCCAACTCGAGCTGCGCGAGCCGTTGGCCGACGATGAACTGCGGTCGGCGCTGGAGGCGATGTTGCTGGTGGTCGATACGCCCGCGCCGGCGCAGCAGCTGGCTGCAGCAGTCGGCGAACCGACCGAGCGGGTGGTCGAGATGCTCGTCCGGTTGGCCGGGGAGCTCGCCGCCCGGGGGAGCGGGATCGACCTCCGGCATGCCGGTGACGGTTGGCGGTTCTACACCCGCAGCGAGTGCGCCCCGTATGTCGAGCAGATGTTGCGCGACGGGACGCGGTCGAAGCTGACCCGAGCTGCCCTGGAAACCCTGGCGGTGATCGCCTATCGGCAGCCCGTGACCCGGGCGCGGGTGAGCGCGGTCCGTGGTGTCAACGTAGACGGCGTGATGCGGTCGTTGCTGGCGCGCGGCCTGATCACCGAGGCCGGGACCGACCCGGACACCGGGGCGAGTACCTACACGACGACGGAACTCTTTCTGGAGCGGATCGGACTGGCCTCGCTGGCCCAGCTGCCGCCGCTGGCGCCGCTGCTGCCCGGGGTCGACCTGGTGGACGAGATCGACGAGAGCCTGGATACCGACCCGCGGTATCTCCGGCTGCGTAAGCCAGCAGATCCGGGACCGGTACCGGAGATCGACGAGGACCGAGCGTGAGCCGATCTGCCCGCCGCGACGACCCGTCAGGAGCCGGTCGATCCAAGCGTCAGCAACCAACTAGCGAATCAAGATCAAATAAGCGGCGGGTGAACAAACCGCCCGCCGTGACACCACGCCTCAGCAATGCCAAGCCGGCGAGCCGGCAGAACATACCGCCGGAATCGGCCGGCCGGCCGACGCCCGCGGCGCTGCCTCCGGCGGCCGACGGGGTGCGGCTGCAGAAGGTGCTGGCCCAGGCCGGCGTCGCGTCGCGCCGGGCGGCCGAGGAGATGATCGCGTCGGGTCGGGTCGAGGTCGACGGGTTGATCGTCACCGAGCAGGGGCGCCGGGTCGATCCGACGACCGCGGTGATCCGCGTGGACGGCGTCCGCGTGGTGGTCCGGTCCGATCTGGTGCACCTGGCGCTGAACAAACCACGTGGCTGGCACTCGACCATGTCCGACGAGCTGGGCCGGCCGTGTGTCGGCGATATCGTGGCCGAGCGGGTGGCGGCGGGGCAGCGACTGTTCCACGTGGGTCGGCTCGATGCCGAGACCGAGGGGCTGCTGTTGCTCACCAACGACGGCGAGCTGTCCCATCGGCTGATGCATCCGTCCTACGAGGTCGGTAAGACATATCTGGCGACAGTCCAGGGTGAGGTGCTCCGCGGTGTCGGCAAGACCTTGCGCGACGGGATCGAATTGGACGACGGCCCGGTCCGGGTGGATCGTTTCCGGGTGATCGAGCTCGGTGCGGGCCGCTCGCTGGTCGAGATCGAGCTGCACGAGGGTCGTAAGCACATCGTGCGCCGGCTGCTGGACGCGGTCGGGCATCCGGTGACCCGGTTGGTCCGAACCCGGATCGGTCCGGTGTCGCTGCGTGACCAGCGCCCCGGATCGCTGCGCGTGCTCGGTCGGGACGAGATCGGTGCGCTCTACGAGATGGTCGGGTTGTGAGGATCGGGTGGACGAGGACGGAGGAACGGTGAGCGGACTGACGGTTGCGATGGACGGGCCCTCCGGCACGGGTAAGTCGAGTGTGTCCCGGCGGCTGGCGACCAGGCTCGACGCGCGGTACCTGGATACCGGTGCGATGTATCGAACACTGACGCTGCAGGTGTTGCGGCGGGGGGTGGACCTGACCGATCCGGTGGCGGTCGGTGCTGCGGTCGCCGAGGTGGACTTCACGATCGGTACCGACCCGGCTGCCGAGCTGGTCTTGCTCGGCGGAGAGGATGTGCGGAGCGAGATTCGGGGTGCGCAGGTCACCGGTGCGGTGTCGGCGGTGGCTGCGGTGCCGCAGGTGCGGGCCGGGTTGGTCGAGTTGCAGCGCCGGCTGGTCGCCGCGGCGGATCGGATCGTGGTGGAAGGCCGTGACATCGGCACTGTCGTGCTGCCCGATGCCGACGTGAAGATCTATCTGACCGCCTCACCGGAAGCCCGGGCCCGCCGCCGTAACGAGCAGAACATCGTGGAAGGCCGCGGCGACGACTATGCCGGGGTGTTGGCCGACGTGCAGCGCCGCGACGGGCTCGACTCGACCCGGGCGGTGTCGCCGCTTCGGCCGGCGCCGGATTCGGTGCTGGTGGATACCAGCGAGCTGAACATCGACCAAGTGATCGACGAGCTGGAGCGGGTCGTGGCCGACCGGACCGGTGCACGGCGGTGAGTGAGCACGTGCGGAGATGAGTGAGGCGCAATGACCGAGGATGTGCTGCCCGGGGACGGCACCTGGATCGACGAAGGGGACTGGTCGGTCCTCGATATCGCCGACGAGCCGGACGACGAGCAGCTGCGGTTGCCCGTGCTCGCGGTAGTCGGCCGACCCAATGTCGGCAAGTCGACCCTGGTGAATCGGATCATCGGCCGGCGGGAAGCGGTCGTCGAGGACGTCCCCGGGGTCACCCGGGATCGGGTTACGTATGAGGCGGACTGGGCCGGCCGGCGGTTCCTGGTGCAGGACACCGGCGGCTGGGAGCCGGATGCGAAAGGGCTGCAACAGGCAGTCGCCCGGCAGGCCGACGTCGCGATGCGGACCGCGGATGCGATCCTGCTGGTCGTCGATGCCGTGGTCGGTGCCACCGCGACCGACGAGGCGGTCGCGAAGGTGTTGCGGCGCAGTAAGACTCCGGTGATTCTGGTGGCGAACAAGGTGGACGACGCCCGGGTCGAGGCGGAGGCTGCCGCGCTGTGGTCGTTGGGTCTGGGGGAGCCGCAACCGATCAGCGCCAGCCACGGCCGGGGGACCGGCGACCTGCTCGATCTGGTGTTGGCGACGTTGCCGTCGACCCCGCGCGACGACGGCGTCATCGGTGTCGGCCCGCGCCGGGTGGCGTTGGTCGGCAAGCCGAACGTGGGCAAGTCCAGCCTGCTCAACAAGCTCTCCGGGGACGAGCGCTCGGTGGTGCACGACGTCGCCGGGACCACCGTCGACCCGGTCGATTCGCTGGTGGAGCTGGGCGGACGGGTATGGCGTTTCGTGGACACCGCCGGCCTGCGCAAGCGGGTCGGGCAGGCCAAGGGTGCGGAGTTCTACGCCTCGCTGCGCACCCGAGGCGCGATCGAGGCGGCCGAGTTGGTGGTCCTGCTGCTCGACGCGGCGGAACCGATCACCGAACAGGACCAGCGCGTGCTCGGCATGGTCGTCGACGCCGGTCGCGCGCTCGTCATCGCGTTCAACAAGTGGGATCTGGTCGACGAGGATCGTCGTTATACGTTGCGCAGCGAGATCGAGCGAGACCTGGCGCACGTCACCTGGGCGCCGCGGGTGAACATCTCGGCGAAGACCGGTCGGGCGGTGCAGAAGCTGGTGCCGGCGATGGAGACTGCGCTGGACTCCTGGGACAAGCGGATCTCCACCGGTCAGTTGAACTCCTGGCTGAAGGAGGTCGTGGCCGCCACCCCACCGCCGATGCGCGGTGGTCGCCTGCCGCGGGTGCTGTTCGCCACCCAGGCCGCCACCCGCCCACCCACGTTCGTCCTGTTCACCACCGGTTTTCTGGAGGCCGGCTATCGCCGTTTCCTGGAACGGCGGCTACGCGAGGAGTTCGGCTTCGATGGATCGCCGGTGCGGGTCTCGGTCCGGGTGCGGGAAAAGCGGACGCGCAAGTAGGGTTGGTGGGGTTGCCGAGTGGGTAGCCGAGGTGCGGTAAACTCATCCGGCGTCCACGGACGCAGCGGGCTGTGGCGCAGTTTGGTAGCGCACTTGACTGGGGGTCAAGTGGTCGCAGGTTCAAATCCTGTCAGCCCGACACAGAAACACCAGGTCAGAGTGGGTGCGGGGGGGGTTCGGAACCCGGGTTCGGGGCCCCGCAATCCTGCCCAGTGGCCTACCAGTGGGTTATCGGTCGGGCCGGAAGATGGTGCGGCCGGCCCCGCGGAGGTCGTCCGCGTGGACCGTGGAGTAGACGGAGAGCGACATGACGGGGCTCGGGCGGTGTGCCCGTTCAGCATCGTGAAGATCTGCGAACAGCGGTGCTTCTGATCGGCGTTCACTCAGAAGATCTGGGGTTGAACCGGTTTGGTGGACACTGGGTCAGGCGGCTTGTGCCGTCTGAGTGAGTTGGTTTTCGTAGTCGACCGGGCTGATCATCCCGATCGTGGAGTGGCGTCGGCGTCGGTTGTAGATCCGTTCGATCCGGTCGCCGACGGCGAGCTCAGCCTCGGGTCCGGTCGGCCACAAACCGCGGTCGCAGAACTCGGTTTTCAGTGTCGCCCAGAATGATTCCGCCTGGGCATTGGCCCAGTACCCGCCGTGCGCAGCCGTCGCGGACCGCGCACAGGTACAGCCAGCCCTCACCCGTGCGCAGGGAGGTGATGTCGCTGGTGCATACCCGGTTCAGCACACCGGTGTCGAAACCCCCCTCGACCAGGTCGGTCGGCACCGTGACGCTCGGGTCGGGCAGCGTGGTGACCGGCGTGAACCTGCGTGGGCTGATCCCGGCCAGCCCCTGCCGGCGCAGCGACGCCGCGACCGTCTTCCGCGAGACCCGCTCACCGCCCTCGCGGAGGTCGGCCAGGATCCGCGGCGCCCCGTACACGCCGTCGGAGGCGGCATGCGCCGCCGCGACCCGGTCATCGAGTTCGGTGCGGCGCTGCTCGGCCGGGGTCGGGCCACACCGCACGGGGCGCGCCACTTGTAGAACTCCCGACCGCGACACCTCCAGCAGCCGGCACATCCGGCCGATTCGGTAGGCGGCCTTCTCCGCTTCGATCAGCCGGTAAGCGTCTACCGGTTCTGCTCGGATGCGAGAAGGCCGCGGCCTTTTTCAGGAACTCCCGATCCAACCGCAGGTCAGCGTTCTCCCGGCGTAGCCGCTCCAGCTCCGCCCGCTCGACGACATCCACAACCGGGTCGCCCCCACCGGCGCGATCGCGGACCCGGCGCCCCCACCGGCCCAGCAACTGTTCCCCCACCCCGATCTCGGCCGCCACGTGCACGACCGGGCGGCCGGTCTCGATCGGCCAGGCGGGCAGCCTGCTCCCGGAACTCCGGGGTGTAGCTCTTCCGCTTGCCCGACACACCGGACGTCCTTCCCGCGGGAACAGCGATCCCGCCAGTCAGGTGTCCACCATCAAGGATCAACCTCAAGTTGACGTTGCGCGTTCGAAGTGTTGTCTGGTGTCCGCCTCCAGAGTTCGCATGATGCGTTCCAGCGGGAAACTTCCGAGAAAGTTCGGGCGTCTCAGCGGCGCTTTCATTTCAGCGGCGATGGTCCAGGTGAATCGGCTTCCGTCGGCCATCGGCTCAACGAGATAGTCCTCGGCGAACCGACTTAACAGTGGCACATTCGATTCGGTTACCCCGAACGAATGCCGGCGGCCTTCTTCCCACCGAAAGAACCTCTCACGTAGCTTGATCACGCGGCAGACCGTGATCTCCCGAGTAGTGCCAACCCCAAAAGGGCGCGAGGAGGTGTAGCGCCCATTGCCCAGGGCTCGGCACCATGCCAGCGGACTATCACCGGCCAGGCCGTTCCACACCTCCTCGGGGGGAACGCGAAGGGCCAGCGAGAATGACCTCACAACCGGAGCTGTTTCGAAAACTGATTCGTCCGATGGTTGCAGACCGAACAACGGCTACTCCTTAAATAGTGGCGCGGGAATCCTGATCTTCATTGAGGTTTTCTCACTGGAATTGTGAGATTCGTGTGACGGTTTTGCTGCACGCGCATCGACGCCCCGATCCGATTGTCAGCCGCCGAAGCCGGATTCTCGATCGCCACCGCCTACCGGTACCTCCACGAGGCGATCGACGTGGTCGCCGACCAGGCCCCGGACCTGCACCACGTCCTCGACCAGGCCACACGCGAACAATGGTCGCACCTGAGCCTGGACGCGACACTGATCGACACCGACCGGGTCGTCGAACGCGATCCCGGCATCGGGTATCACCTGTGGTACTCCGGCAAACACCGCCACCAGGGCGGCAACGTGCAGATCATCGCGGACCTGACCGCCGCCCGCACCCACTGCCTCGGCGCCTTGTACGAGACCGCCGCCGCCGGCGTACCCACGCTCGCGGACAAAGGCTACGAAGGCGCCGGCATCGGTGTCCACACCCCGGTCAAAGGCCGTGACCTCGCCCCCGAAACCCGCGCTTTCGTTTGCCTTCGTGTTCGACGAATGCGTGGGGGAGCGGGGCGCCCGGCTTGGTGCCGGCTTCGTAGAGGCGTACCGGGTCGAGCGGGGTGTAGGCCGGGCTGCCGTCGTCCACGATGGCTGTGGAATCGTACCGGTAACCGAATTCGACGTTGTGGTGGTGGAATTCGATCGTCTGGGACACGACGGCCTGGTTCAGCGCGTGCCGTTTGGCCGATGATGCGGGCAGATCCGCCCACAGTGGTTCGAGCTCGGCCCAGTTCTCCGCGGGCGACTTGTCCGGTGTCAGATTCAGTGCCTGGTCGAGGGTGAAATGGTTCATCGCGTTCGCGATCGCGTTGTCGATGTTGTTCTGGTCGAAGGGTTTACGCTCGGCCTCGTAGGTGTCCAGCAGTCCGTCGCCGGCCGTCCGCTCAGGACGGCCTGCAGCTTCCAGGTGAGGTTGTAGACGTCGTGGATCGCGGACGTCAATCCGAGTCCGCCGGTCGGTGGGTGCCGGTGCGCGGCGTCGCCGACGAAGAAGACGCGACCCGCACGGAACTTGTCGGAAATGACGCCTTCCATCACCCATTGGCTGATCCGGTGGACGGTGAAGTCGAAGTCTTGCGGTAGGCCGAGGCTGGCTCGCATGCGTCCGAGCACCTTCTCCTCCTGCATCGCGTCCGCGTCGTCGGTCGCGTACTGCATGTGGAAGACCCACTCCTCGGATTCGGGACCCCAATGCTCCGGGCCCATCGGGACGAGGACGCCCGACCACGAGCCGCCGAAATCGGGGTTCACCAGCCAGCGGATCAGGATGTCGTCGTCGGTGGCCCACTGCGACAGGTCGGCGGTCATATGGATCGAGACCATTTTCATGATCCGGTGGGACCGCTCATCCCGACCCCGAGCCGCTTCCCGACGGTGCGGCCGCCATCGGCGGCGATGAGGTACTGCGATCGCACCGTGTAGGTGCTGTCGTCGTCCTTGCTGTGCACCGTTGCGGTGACGCCGTCGGCGTCCTGACTCACGTCGACGACCTCGTGGTTGAACCGCACGCCCTCCGGATTCAGTTTCTCGGCATGCGCTTTGAGGACCGGCTCGAGCCGGATCTGCGGCAGATTGCAGGTGCGGCACGGGCTGGCAGCGATGTAGTCGGGGTCGGTGTACCCGCCACCCCACACCTCGAGCTTGCCGAGGAGCCGCCCGTAGTTCTCGTGATCGCCGGTCAGGCCCGCGTACCAGCCGGTGGCGCGCATGTTCTCGGCCGGCGTGCTGCGCTGGTAGATCTCCGGCGCGACACCTACTTCGGTGAAGATCTCCATCGCACGCTGATTGAGCACGTGTGCCTTCGGCAGCGTTGACGTCGTCGGTAGTCCACTGACGAGGAGCGACTCGACTCCCTTGTGCGACAACAACATCGATGCGGTAAGTCCGGCGCCGCCGCCGCCGACGGTCAGAACCGGAATCTCGATATCGGACATGGGGCTGCCTCCTCGGCAGGTATCTGAAGTCTGGGGCGAGTGATGTGCGCCATCGTCGTGGTGCTGATCACAAGCCTGCTCAGTGTGAGCGATAATTCAAGAGAAAAAAGATTTTCTGACCCAAGATCTTCGAACGCGCAGATCTGCTTTACACTGCGGCTATGACGAGGAGGGCTACGACCAGCGTCCCTAAGACCACACTCGCCGAAGAGGTCTACGCCCGGCTCCGGGAGGAGCTGCTGTGCGGCGACCTGATGCCTGGCGCGAAGTTGCGGATCAACGAGATTGCCGGTCGCTACGAGGTGAGCCCGAGCGTCCTGCGCGAGGCGATGACCCGGCTCGCGGAGCAAGGTTTGATCGTGGCCATGCCGCAACGCGGATTCGCGGTCATGGAACTATCGGTCGACGATCTGGCGGACCTGACGACGGCGCGACGCCTGATCGAGACGACAGCCCTGCGGGAAGCGATCGCTCATGGTGATATCGCATGGGAGTCCGGCGTTCTCGCCGCCCATCATCTGCTGCAGCGGACGCCGTTCACCCACGACACCGGACATGTCACCGCCGAATGGTCGGATGCGCACCGACGCTTCCACCACATGTTGCTCGCCGGCGGCCGGAGCGCACGATTGATCGCCGTGGCGGACAACATGCGGGACTGCTCCGATCTCTATATCCACTGGTCCCGGGAACTGGCCCACGACACGCGGCGTGACGCCGCGGCCGAGCACCAGACGATCGCCGACCTCACCTTGGCTCGAGATGCCGACGGGGCCGCCGCGGCACTCGCCCAGCACATCGAGCGCACGACGGCCGCGCTTGTCGAATACGCCGAGCAGCTGGGTTACCCGGATCGAGAGCGCACCTCGGCGTAGCCGCGTTTCTCAGGTCGGGATGATCAGTCCACTGCGCTCTGGCCGAGCTGCTCGCGCAGGGCGTCGACCACGGCCCCGACCTCGTCGGTGCGCTGCGCAACGCCGAAGAGATAGTGGTCCGGCCGGACCAGGGCTGAGAGGTGGCCGACCTCGGCCATGTGCGGCAGGTAGGTTCCGTCGAGGAAGGTGAGCTGGTCATCGGTCAGGCAGGCCCGGGCGTCGACGGTGGACGCGAGGACGAAGCCGGTGCCGAGGACGTCGTCGAGCAGGCCGGTTCGGCCTCGGTAGGTGATGCGGCCTTGCGCGGCGAGCCGCCCGGACCCGGGAGCGAGCGATCGGTCCGGTAGGTGATAAAGCATCCCGTCGGTGAGGGTGGCGGGCGGGATCGGCGGCAGGACCTTGTCGGGGTCGCCGCCGTGTCCGAGCATGAAGTCGTCGCGTCCGGCGACGGCAGCCGGGTCGGTGACGCAGATGACCTTGCCCAGTTCGATCGAGAGACCGATCGTGTGCTGGATGTGTCCGGATCGTTCGGGTCCGTAGGTGTCGAGCAGGTCGGGGGTGGCGAGTCCGCGCAGGACGAGGTCGAGTTTGAAGCTCAGGTTTGCCGCGTCGCGGATTCCGGAGCACATGCCCTGGCCGGCGAACGGCGGCATCTGGTGGGCGGCGTCGCCGGCGAGAACTAGCCGGCCGGAGCGCCGTACGTCGGCCCAGCGGGCGTGGAAGGTGTAGACGGCGTGCCGTTCCAGTTCCGAATTCTCCGGCGTCAGCTGCCACGGCTCGAGCAGTCGCCAAGCGGTGTCTTCGGTGTTGAGGTCGGCGATGGTTTCGTCGGGCATCCGCATGAACTCCCAGCGGCGCCGGCCCGGACCGCCGGAGACGACGGTGGTGGGCCGCGCGGGGTCGCAGATCTGCAGGTTGACCGGGTGCCATTCGCGATCCTCGGGAGGCAGGACGTCGACGATCAGCCAGTCGAAGAAGAACCCGAGGTCGGTCATGGTGGTCGGCATGTGTCGGGTGGGGGCCCAGATCGCTGCTGTGGCGTGCGTCTCAGGGTACGACGCCAGTAGCCATAATTCCACCAAAAAATAGATATTTGGCTCGAATAACGATGATCCGATAGCCTTGAGTCGGCCCGCCGACCGATTCCTGTCGAGGAGGCACGATGGCCTTTTTCGTATACCTTTGCCGACATCGTCGACCGCCCGGTGGCCGTGTTCGGCGCAGGAACGCTCGGTCGCCGGATAGCGATGATGCTGGCCTCGCGGGGTGGCACGGTTCGCCTCTACAGCAGAAGCGCTGCGACCGCCGACGACGCGGTGCGCTACGTCGGCGAGACGCTGCCCGGTGTCGTCGCCGAGCGTGGCTCGGGCATGGTCGGTACCGTCATACCGGTCGGCGACGTGCGAGAAGCACTCGAGAACGCCTGGCTTGCCATCGAATCGGTGCCCGAGCGACTCGACGTCAAGCAGGCGGGCGCCTGTGCAACCTGCACTTCTACATGCCACCCACCGCAAACGGCGCCGACCTCATGTCCGACGGTGAGACCGACCCGGACGTCCTCCACACGTTGCAAACAGTGTTGCCGGAGTTCGATATTCACCCATTTGTTGCGAGGCGTGAATGTACCGGCTTCATCTTCAACCGGGTGTGGGCCGCGATCAAGCGCGAGTCGCTCGCCGTCGTCGCCGAAGGCGTGGCCGACCCGAGTGATGTCGACGCGATGTGGTTCTCGACATCGAAGGGCATTACGCGCAACACAACCCGCATTTGCCGACCGGGCCGCGCGAGTTGCTCCGCCGCTACCCCGACGACGGCAAACTCGGCGCCAAGAGCGGTGCGGGGTTCTACGACTACCGCGATTCTGATCGCGGCCCGACCGATTCCGAGTAATGCCGATGACATCACACCCAACTCGGGCGGTCCGCGCCATCGTGTCGGCGACGATCGAGCACGGCAGGGTTCGCGTACCACGTGTGCCGTCGTCGACAGCGTGGCAGCACCGGCCCTGTGCCTGAGTTTATGGCCAGATTTTGGGCGAAGCGTGCAGTCCCGCCCTGTTGCGGGTGATCATGGATGGCATGTCCGTGGTTCGTCGCGTCACCAGCGTCCTGGTTTTCGTCGTCTTCGGCGTGGTGCTCGCCGAGATCCTGGCGTACGCGCGCAGTGGGCGAGGCGCGCACGGGTTGCAACGAATGCAGGATGCCCCGCGCTCCGGTGTACCCGACAGCATCATGATCGCGGCCCGGGTTCCGCGGGGAGCGGCCCCGGCGCTTCCGACGACTGTCAGGGCAGGTCGGGACGCGTCGTAGGCCGACACGTCGACGGTGCTTACGTCGTGCGCCGCGACACTCGAATCGGTTCGGTCCACGGCAGGCGACGGACGCCGCGTAAACTGGGCGCTACCGATTTAGCAGATTCTGCTGGAAGCGTGTTGCCTGCTCTGCACTGTTTCGAGCGCCGGTAATCGACTCGGGGCAGCTTTCTCGCATTTTTTTCTGCGTCATCGACGGTTCATGTCAGGACATTTCGACATGGTGCCGAGCTACCTTCGTGGATCAACGGCGAATTCTGCTTGCGGTTTGCGCGGTTACGTACGCGGGGCCTGCTTTCCGTATCACGCAGGTCCTTCGGTGGGTAGCGTCACGTTCGAGCGAAGGCGAATAACCGGTCTGCGGTCCGCTGAAGTTCTGATTTACGGGTGGGAGGTCCGATGAGTGGGGACAGTAATCGTGATGCCGACCTCGCCGGTCTGGTCCAGGGGGCGCTGCTCGCCGAGTCCGAGCAGGAGTTGTTCCAGCTGATCGCCGACTGGCTTGCCGAGCAGGCCGACGCGGGGCGGGCCAGCATCGCGCTGATTGCCGAGGACGATCCGAATTCCGCCGAGGTCCTGGCCAGCGCCGGGCCGAGCGGGCGATGGCCGATCGGCTTTCGGGTCAAGCTGGACAACAGCGGCGTCGGCCGCGCGATCGACACCGGTCAGGTGCAGACCTGGACCGCGTCGCGCGACCGGCTCGAGGTCGAGGGTGTGAGCTTGGCCGACGCCGGAATGCGTGAGCTGATCAATGCGCCGTTGTGGGACGGTGCCCGGGTGATCGGCAGTCTGAACTATGCCAAGCGTGACGGCGACACCATTACCGCGCAGGATGTCGGGCGGTTGACCGAGGTCGCGGCTATTCTGTCGCTCAATCTAGGCAGATTTCGGCTGTTGTCCCGCGGTCGGGAGGCGGTGGCCCGGGAGCGGCGGCTGCAGACGCAGACGCGCGAGGTCGGTCGAACCGGACTGGCGTTGTCCACCGCCGGCTCGCCGCAGGAGGTCTACGAGACGGTCGGCCGGGCACTGGCCTCGATCATGCCCGTCGACCGGGTCAGCGTGGCCTTGCCTCGGTCGGACTACTTCGACGTGATCGTGCTGGTCGACAAGGTCCCGGTAACCTCCCCGCCCGAACGGCTTGCCGCACCGGGCACGGCGATGTCGTTCGTCGTGGCACACCGGGAGATGAAGGTGTGGCAGGACGTGCGGGGCAAGCCCGCGTACCCCGAACATCGTGCGCTCGCCGAGGCGGGAATGCATGCCGTCGTGAGTATGCCGGTGATGGTGTCGGGCGCGGTCGCGGCACTGTTCGACACGGCGTGCGCGAATCGGGTCGAACTCGGCCCGGATACACGACAAGCCCTGCGTGCGCTGACCGACCTGACCGGTGCTGCGCTGGAGCGGATGGCGATGCGGCCGAACTCGACGGTGACGGCGGGGCAGTTCGGCAACAATCCGCTCGGCGATCATCTGCTTCGAGAGGTCGTCGAAGAAAGCTCCTTGCTGATGCTGGCGGTTCGCGCCGACGGCACGATCGCCGAGTCGAGTCGATTCGCCGAACAGCAGATCGGCCGCGATGCGGGCTCGCTGCGTGAGGCGCCGATCACGTCCCTGTATCCGACTGCCGACCGGCCGGAACGTTGGCGCCGGATGGCTGCGCTCGTCGCCGCCGAACCCGGCCAGGTGGATGTCTGGGAAGCGCCGATGGTCGATGCGGCCGGCCGGCAGCGGCTCGTGCGGCACACGGTCCGTCGGCTCGACTCCGCGCCGGGTGAGGCGGTGATGCTGATCGTGGCGCAGGACGTCGGTCCGGTCCGACTGCCGTCCCGACGGGCCGGGGAGAGCGTGGTCGAGGCCCGGTTGCCCGAGGTGATCGATCGCCGTGAACTGGACCGGTGGCTGGCCGTGGCAATCCCCGTCGGCGCACCGACGAGCCTGTGCTTCGTCGACGTCGACCACATGAGATTGATCAATGAGATCAGCGGCCGCCAAGTCGGCGATGCGATCCTGGGGCGGCTGCTGGGATTTCTCGCTGCCGCAATCGGGACCGAGGACGTGCTGGCGCGGTTGGACGGTGATGATTTTGCCATCCTCATGCCGGGGCGCGGGGTTGCCGCTGCATTCGACCTTGCCGAGCGGGTGCGCGCGGCGGCTCGTGACCTGGTGGTCGGCTCGGGTGAGAATGTGCACCGGATTTCGGTCAGCGTCGGTGTGGCGGCACTCGACGACTCACCGGATCCGGAAACCGGGCTGCGCGATGCCGAAGCCGCTTGCTATGCGGCCAAGGCTGCCGGGCGTGATCGGGTGGCGGTCAGCGGCGGTCCTGGGTCCGGGCCGTCGATCAGCGACGCGCGCTGGGTCGAATGGGTGCGGTGGGCGCTCGATCACGACGGCCTGCAGCTGTTCGGGCAACCCATCCGACGCACCGATCCGGCCGCGCCGCAGCTGGTCGGGCTCGAACTACTGCTGCGGTTGGTCAACGTATTCGGTTCGGACCGTTCTCAAGTCGAGGGCGACGTGGTTCCCGCCGGTCGGTTCATCCCCGCGTGCGAGCGGTTCGGCCTCATCGAGGTCGTCGACCGATGGGTGGTGCGGGAATTGGTTTCGTCCCTGGCCGCTCATCCGGACCGGTATGCCGAGCTCAGCATGGTGTCGGTAAATCTGTCGGCGTGCTCGGTGCAGAGTCCGGACTTCCTCGACTTCCTGCTCGATGCGCTGTCGGTGCCGGGAATCGAGCGAAGCAAGATCGTGTTCGAGGTCACCGAGACGACCGCGATGATGAATTTTTCCACCGCCGGCCGCTTCTTGCGCGCTGTCAACGAGCTGGGCTGCTCCTGCGCGCTCGATGACTTCGGTTCGGGTTTCGCAAGTTTCAGCTACCTCAGGAAGCTGCCGCTCGATCTGCTCAAGATCGATGGGTCGTTGATCGTGGACCTGCGGGACTGTCCGGCCAACCAACACATTCTGGCGGCGATCATCCAGGTCGCCAGAGCGCTCGGAATGCAGACCGTCGCCGAATGCGTGGACTCCCCGGACGAACTGGACACCCTGGCCCGGATCGGTGTCGATTTCGCCCAGGGTTTCGGCTTGGGGGTGCCGGAGCCGCTACCACGGCTCCTGGCTCATGGGTGGCCGGTCCTCGACTCGACCGTGCTTCGCTCTTGACGTCCCTGCGGCGCGCTCGCTCGGAGCCGGGTCAATGCGTACCGCTCATCGCGCGCCAGTTGCGGATCGCAGCAACGAACTCCTCGGGTGCGTCGGACTCGGTGTAGGTACCGGCGCCTTCGACGATGACGGTTTCATGGTCGGGGAAGGTCGCTTCCAGGCGTTCGCGCTCCTGGCGGCGGAAGGCGATGTCGGCGTCGCCCCAGATGATCAAGGCCGGCAAGTGCCCGAGCTCGGGCAGGCCGGCTTCGAGCTCGGCGAAGAAGTCGTGGCTGGCGAGCACCCGGCCGGGCAGTACGGCGCACGCCTGGCGCCGTGCCGGGGTGTCCAACGCGCGCCGATAGTGGTCCATCTCCACCGAGGTGAGCTTGCGCCGCCGGTGACCGATCGGAAGGAAGGTACCGACCAGCAGGTTCAGGTGTCGGATCAGAAATCGCATCGGGAGCCCACCGATGATCCGGGAGAAGGCCTCGAAGTGCAGCTCGCCGGCGACCGGCCAGGCCCAGGTGTTGGCCAGGATCAGCCGCTCGAAGATGCCCGGCCGTCGTTCCGCGACAGCCAGACCGATCGCGCCGCCCCAGTCCTGTCCGACCAGGGTGACGCCGGTCAGGCCGAGAGCGTCGACGAGCCCGGTCACCACCTCGGCGTGCTCCTCCGGGAAGTATCGGTAACCGGGCGCGGCGGCGGACAGTCCGAAGCCGGGGTAATCCAGCGCAACGCAGCGGAAATCCGCACGTAGCGGCCGAATCACGTCGCGCCACAAGAACGACCAGGTCGGATTGCCGTGTAGGAACAGCAGGGTGGGCCCCGTGCCCTCGTCGAGGTAGTGCACGGCGTGCCCGTCGATGTCGATGAACCGACTCTCGAACGGAAACAGCTGGTCGTCGACCCATGCAGGTCGGGTCATCGTGGTGCTGATCTCGGACATGAGGGCTCCTCCCGGTTCGTTATGATTGACACTGTCACGCATGCTTTAAATTCTCAAGTAAGGAGGGAGATGCGCAGCTACGGCCAGTACTGCGGGCTCGCGCGCGCGCTCGAGCTCGTCGGCGACAGGTGGAACCTGCTGATCGTTCGAGAACTGCTGATCTCTCCGGTGCGGTATCGCGACCTGATCGACGGACTGCCCGGTATCGCAACCAATCTGCTGGCGGATCGACTTCGTGACCTGGAGGCTGCCGGCGTGGTCGAGCGGCGGTTGGCCGGCACGGGCAGCGTGGTCGAGTACGCCTTGACCTCATGGGGGAGACAACTGCGGGAACCGATCGAGGGCTTGATTCGCTGGTCCGTTCCGTTGATGCGGAGCGGTCCGGCGGTCGGGGAGGCTACCCGTCCCGGATGGTTGGCCCTGGCAGTGCCTGCGCTGCTCGACGGCCGCGGGCGCCCACGTTCGGCAGCGACCGTCGGCCTCCAGGTCGGTGGTCCGCTGCTCCAACTGCAGGTGACGGACTCGGGTTACGCCGTCGGTCCCCACGACGGCCGTGATCTCGACGCCGTGGTCCGGGGCGACCAGACCGTCGTCCTCGGTCTTGCGGCCGGCGCTTTATCCCTCGACGAGGCCTGTGCGCTCGGACTCGTCGAGATCGAGGGTGAGCTATCGGTGGTTCGCGCGTTGTTCGCCGGTAGTTCAGCTCACCACGGCGGGGTCGGTGACCAGCGCGCCGTGCAGCACGATCCGGTCGACGGTAGCGACGATCTCGTCGGCTGATTCGGTGCGTCGGGCCATGCCGCGGAACAGGACGTTGTTGGTGTAGGTGGCGGCGATCTCGCCGGCGGGCACCGTATCGATGATCTTTCCGCGTTTCTGCTCCGCCGCGATCACCTCGCTGATCAAACTGGAAAAGTTCAACTCGTCGCGGATGCGGGTGGTGTCGACCTGGCCCTGCGCGGTGTGCAAGGCGATCAGGAGGGCCATCGCGTCGAAGAACGGCCGTTCGGAGATGATCAGCTCGGCCAGTCGGCGGCCGTACTGGTTGAGGATCTGAGTGGCGGGCTGTTGCAGCCGGACGCCGGTGGATACCCGCTTGCGCAGACTCTCGAATGCCGGGGTGAGCGCGGCAACCACGATGTCGACATTGGTCGGGAAGAGCCGGCGCAAGGTATCCGGATCGATCCCGGCGCGAACTGCGATATGGCTTCGTTCGGTACGGAAGTAGCCGCGTCCGGCGAACTCGAGGCGCGCGGCGTCGATGATCACCTGTTCCGGGTCGTCGGGAATCGGCTGTTCGTCGACGAAATGCCTCATGGCGGCCGTGGCAACCGGTTCCATGGCATCGTCGACATGCTCGTGCCGGCCTTCGACATCGACCACCGAGCCGATCATGCCCAGGACGATATCGCCGTAGAGGGTCGGGGGGACGGCAGCCGGATCGAATCGCGCCCGCAGCACCAGGCCTTCCAGCAGCGCCCGCAAGGCGAGACTCAGCAAGTCCACGGTGAACGGTTGGCGCAGGTTCGCGCCCCACGAACGGAGTAGGTGCGTGACGGCCTCGCTGGTCAGCTCTTTTCGTTCGTTGTATCCGGCGTTGATCGAGGCGGCCGCACGCGGGTTGTCCCGCGCGGTAGCACAAGCGACGAACCGGAGCTGGGTGCCGGGATCGCGGAGAGTGTGCTCGAAGTTCCATCGGCAGATTCCCCGAATCGCCTCGCGCGGATCGCCGTTTGCCGCCGCCATCCGGTCGGCGATCACTTCTTCGAGCCCCGGGCGCCAGTTGGCGATCGAGTTGACGTGCAGCGAGCCGAGCAGCTCGGCGATGAACGCTTCCTTCCCGCCGAGAACCTGGGCGCTCGATCGGCCCGGATAGATGTTGTGGAAGGTCTGCGGGGAGACGCGGGCGCGCTTGGTCACCTGATCGATCGTCAAGCCACTGACCAGCAATGCTTCGTTCGCGTCGACGAGCGCTGCCCGGCCGGCCGCGATCAGGCGAGCACGGCTGGAGTTGGAGTCGTCGGATCTGGCCGGATTCGCCATCGATGCACCCTCACTCTGTGTGGAACCGGATACACAGGAGGTTTCCGGTCCCTATATTTCCCTATTCGCTTGACCTGAATATCAAGTTCAGGTGGAGATTGCAATATAAATCAGAGGTTCAGCTCTAGCGCTGTCACGTAGCCGAGTGAATCGGTTCGGTGTTCTGATGTACGGGCGGGAGGAGGTCGCCGGGTAGCCAGCGACGTTCTGCTTGCAATCGGAAGCGAGATGACCAGGCGGACGATGTCCGTCGGTGACGCAGGTCGTGTGCGTGCGCAGCATTCGAGTCCGGGCCGACCGAACGCCAGCGGCAGGTGTTTCTCACCTGGTTGCTCGGCCGGCCGATATGCGGAGCAGGGGACCGCGTACCGGCGGAGTTGGACCGAATTCGGACCGGCACGCGCCGGGCCGGCGGACGGCACGACCACAGCCGCGTTGCTCGCCCGAGCGCTGCAGGACGGATTGCTGGCCCCCGACGATCTGTAGCCGGTCTACTGTCCGCCGGCCAGCAGTGCGAACAGGTCGGTACGCAGCTCGGCCGGGTTGGTCGTCGGTGTGGGTTGGGTCACGTAAACCTCGAGCAGCACGGCAGGGGTCGCGCCCGCCGCGACCACGTCACTCATCAGCTTGCCCCACGCGGCACCGAGCCCGTCGTACGGGCCGATCTGCGATAACACGAATGCCGGGCCGGCTGCTACCGCACCCGGTTCGATCGTGAGTCCGGCGGATTCGAGCGGCGTGGTGAGGGGTCGTGCGATCGGAAAGCCGATGTCCAGGTCGAACGGCTGCTGCGGGTCGCTGCGATACACCGCCAGAGCGGGCCCGGTCGGCTGGAATCGGTCGGCGGCGATCGCTGCACCGAGTGCGGTGAAGCCGGGATCGAACAGCTGCGGCAGTTGCGCGATGGTGACCTGTTCGTGTCGGATCACAGCGAGGTGCATCGCGCCGAGCTCGATCCGCGTGGTGCTGTCGTGCGGCTGTTCGGTGATCAGGTCGGCAGTCATTTCGAATCCCGTCGTCGGCGGCCATCGGATGGTTGCAACGGCATGCCCGGGTGTCAACCGCGTTTGTCGCGGGCGAACCAGGAGGCGAACGCGCCCAGCAGCATCATCAAGCCGGCTGCGCCGAACACGGCGATCAGCCCGGAATGGAACGGTCCGGAGATCAGATGCGGGAAGAACTGTTCCCCGGTCAGCTCGGCGGCGTCGACGCCCGGTTGATCCAGGGTGCCGCTCGGGCCGAGCAGTTCTCGTAGCGGGTTGTAGCCCAGCAGGGTGGCGAAGAGACTGCCCACCGGGGGTAGTTCGGCGACCTGTCCCGCGACGTCCGCCGACACGCCCTGTGCGCGCAGGCCCTCGTCCATCGCGCCGGGCAGGGTCGGCGACATGCCGACCACCATGAGCGAGAAGAAGATCCCGATCGACAGAGCCATGCCACCGTTCATCAGGGTGGCACGCATGCCGGAGGCGACGCCGCGCCGCTCGGCCGGTACCGCAGACATGACCTCGGCGGTGTTGGGCGAGGTGAAGATGCCCATGCCGAGCCCGTTGAGCAAGATGATCAAGGCGAACAGTCGATAGTCGAAATCTACCGGGATCAGCACCAACGCCACGAAGGTCGCCGCTGCCAGCAACAGCCCGCCGGTGGCGAACAGTCGTCCGCCGTACCGGTCGGAGAACCAGCCCGCCAGCGGCCCGGACACCAGGAAACCGATCGTCAGCGGGAGCAGGTAGATGCCCGCCCACAACGGGGTGGACTCGTAGTCGTAGCCGTGCAGCGGCAGCCAGATCCCCTGCAACCAGATGATCAGCATGAATTGCAGGCCGCCCCGGCCGATCGCGGCCAGCAGTGCCGCCAGATTTCCCAGCGCAAAGGTTCGGCTGCCGAACAGGGCGAGATCGAACATCGGTTGCCGCGTCCGGAACTCGATCAGACAGAACAGGGCCAGCAACGCCGAGCCGGCGACCACGGCCGAGAGCACCCAGGGATTGGTCCAGCCGGTCTTGGCGCCGCCGTGGGGCTGGATACCGTAGGTGATTCCGGTGAGCAGCGCGGTCAGACCGAGCGCGAAGGTAAGCGTGCCGGGCAGATCCAGCCTGCCGGGGGTGCGGATGCCGCTGTCGTGCAGTGATCGATAAGACCACACCGTGCCGACCAAGCCGAACGGCACGCTCACCCAGAAGATCGCCTTCCAGTCCCATTCGGCCAGCAGACCCCCGATCAGCAGGCCGAGGAACGAGCCGGCGACCGCCGCAACCTGGTTGATGCCCAACGCCACGCCACGTTGATCCGCCGGGAACGCATCGGTCAGGATCGCGGCCGCGTTGGCCATCAGCATCGCCCCGCCGACGCCTTGGACGACCCGCCAGCCGATCAACCAGAGCGCACCGCCGCCGTGGTCGAACGGGTCGACCGACAACGCGACCGCGGCGACGGTGAAGACGACGAACCCGCCGTTGTAGATCCGGACCCGGCCGTACATGTCGCCGAGCCGACCGAACATCACCACCAGCACGGCCGAGGTGAGCAGAAAGCCCATCAGTAACCAGAGCAGGTAGCCGACGTTGCCGGGAGCCAGCGGGTCGAGTTCGATCCCGCGGAAGATGGCCGGCAGCGAAATGATCACGATCGACGAGTTGATCGTGACCATGAGCATGCCGAGCGTGGTGTTCGACAGCGCGATCCATTTGTAGTTCGGGTGGTCGCGGGCTAGGCGGAACCCGGTGTCGGGGCGAGTAGCAGTCACGGATAGCTCTTCTGTCGTGGTCGATCGGGCGCCCGGGCGGCGGTGCCCGACGAACAATAGTTGCAATTGTAAACTAACTATCGTGCAGTCCTGGCACCCGGCCGGACATCGCCCTACAACTCGCCGAGTGAGCGTGACCTCGGGATCGGCTACCGGCAGGTCAGTAAGCGAGGAAAAGGATCTCCTCGCGGCTGTAGTCGTGGCCGGGATGTTGTTCGGCCAGGTGGGCCTGGGTTTTGGCGATCAGGTCGTCTTCGTCGTCGCCGCGGAGGTACTCGCCACACGGGCAGCGCAGTCGGGTCTTCATCGTGTTCACCTTTCGATCATTCGGACCTGCCCACCGTCACCCGGCCGGGCCGGGTGACCAGGGGAAGGTCCAGGGTGGTGCGGATGCCGGGCGGGGCGGCCGAGACGGCCGGAATGGCGTTCACGATCCGACCGGCGGCGGCCAGGATCGCCGCGTAGTTGTGGTCGCCGCGCCGGCTGCTCGGGCAGATGTCCACCGCGTAGGACGGCTCGCCGGTGATCTCGATCCGGTAGGCGCCGCCCGGTTGTGCCGGGCGCGCCCAGTCCGGACGCAAGTCGTCGCGCAGCCGGGTGACGTGCTCGACGACGACAACGGCCCGGTCGCCCACCATCCCGCGGATCTCGAACCGCAACGCAGCCACCCCGCCCTCGGGTATGTGTCCGGCGGCCACGTCGAACGCCTCCGGTGCCGGTACTTGCTCGAAGTCTTCGGTGATCGCGTCGACGGTGATCCCGAGCCCGGCGGCGAGCTGGCGGATCGTGGTGCCCCAGGCGATCCCCAACACACCGGGTTGTAGCAGCATCGGAAGCTCGCCGACCGGCTTGCCGAAGCCCATGACGTCGAACATGACCGTCCCGCCGTCGTAACTGGCGTAGTCGGCGATCTCCAGGCACCGCACCTGCTCGACGGTTTGGCAGGTGCCGGTGAGCGCGAGTGGCAGCAGGTCGTTGGCGAAGCCGGGGTCCACTCCGGTGATGAACACGCTGGCTTGACCCTGCTGCGCCGCAGTCTCGATCGGCTCGACGAACTTCGGCGGCAGCACCTGCCATGGATAGGCCAGCAGGCCGGGTGCCGAGCCGACCACGTTCACTCCGGCGACCAGAATTCGGCGACAGTCGTCGATCGCCTCCAGCAGCCGGGTATCGCCCATCGCGCAGTAGACGACGCAGTCCGGTCGGGTGGCAAGCAGCGCATCCAGGTCGTCGGTCGCCGCGATACCGGTCGTGCCGGGCAGGCCGGCCAGCGCAGCAGCGTCTTGGCCGACCTTCTCCGGGGTCGAGACGCAGACTGCGGTCAGCTCGTAGTCCGGACTGTCGATCAATCCGGCGAGGGTCAGCCTGCCGGCATTTCCGGTGCCGACCTGGGCGACGCGAATGGGCACGGCAGCTCCTTGGGATAACCGTCGACCGATAACTGTCTGGACAGTGTTCTGGATTGTCTTCCAGATCTCATGTTAGCGTGGCCGAATGGGACGTGTTACCGGAAAAGTGGCGCTGATCAGCGGTGGAGCGCGGGGGATGGGTGCGGCGTTCGCTGAGCTGCTGGTCGCCGAGGGCGCGCAGGTGGTGGTCGGCGATGTTCGCGACGACGAAGGCGCTGAACTGGTGGCCGGGCTCGGCGACGCGGCCCGTTATGTGCATCTCGACGTCACCGATCCGGACGACTGGACCGCCGCGGTGGGCACAGCGGTCGCCGAGTTCGGCAAGCTGAACGTTCTGGTGAACAACGCCGGCATCATCAACGGGGCGCCGTTACAGACGTTCCGGTTGGACAAGTGGCGCCAGATTTTGGATGTGAACCTGACCGGCACCTTCCTCGGCATGCAGTCCGTCGTCGATCCGATGATCGCCGCAGGCGGTGGCTCGATCGTCAACGTGTCCTCGATCGAGGGTTTGCGCGGCGCCCCGTGGGCGCACGGTTACGTCGCGTCCAAGTGGGGCGTGCGTGGTTTGGCGAAGTCCGCGGCGCTCGAGCTGGCGCCGCACAATATCCGGGTGAACTCGTTGCACCCCGGCTTGATTCGGACGCCGATGACCGCGAACATTCCGGACGATCTGGTAACCATCCCGCTGGGCCGACCGGGCCGGCCGGCCGAGGCGGCGGCATTCGTGTTATTCCTCGCCAGTGACGAGTCGGCGTATTCGACCGGCGCCGAGTTCGTGGTCGACGGCGGGGCGGTTGCGGCGGTGCCGCACAAATGAGTGCTGTCGGCGGTGCCGCACAAGTGAACGCTGTTGGCGGTGCCGCACAAGTGAACGCTGTCGGCGGTGCCGCACAAATGAGTGCTGTTGGCGGTGCCGCACAAGTGAGGCCGGTGGACTTGCTGGCGTTCGCCGAGCAGGTGACCGGGTTCATGCCACCCGTCGAAGGGCGTGCGCTCTACGACGCGGTGCGGGCCTATGTCGGCGACGGCGTGATCTTGGAGATCGGTAGCTACTGCGGGAAGTCGGCGATCTATCTGGGCGCTGCGGCTCGGGAGGTGGGCGCGACGGTGGTCACGGTGGATCATCACTCGGGCTCGGAAGAGCATCAACCGGGCTGGGAGTACCACGATTCGTCGTTGGTCGATCCGGTGACCGGGACGTTCGACACGGTGACCGAGTTTCGGCGCAGTATCGTTCGAGCGGGCCTGACCGACGTGGTGGTCGGGATTGTGGGGTCGTCGGGCGTGGTGGCGCGGTGGTGGCGGACGCCGGTGCAGCTGTTGTTCATCGATGGTGGGCACACCGAGGAGGCGGCGCAGCGGGATTACGACAACTGGGTGCACTGGGTGGCCGGCGGCGGGCTTTTGGCGATTCATGATGTGTTCCCGGACCCTGCCGACGGTGGGCAGGCACCGTTTCATATCTATCGCCGTGCAATGGACAGCGGCGCGTTCACCGAACTGTCGGTTACCGGCTCGCTGAGAATTTTGCGTCGCGGGGCGGCTTGCGGCTGAGTCCTCGACGTCACCGATGTGGGTTTTCTGGGCTTCTGGTCTGGTTTCTTGCGGCATCGCCGGACGTTCGATAGCATTCGAACATGCGTTCGAGTAGTGAAGGCTTGGTGACGGCAGCCGACGCGGTTGCTGTGATCGATGCCGCGCTCGACGGTCTGGCGGTGTTGTTGCCGGATTCGGGTACTGCCGCGTTGGGTGTGTTGCGGGAGTTGGAGCGGGTGCAGCGGCGGGTGACCGGTCTCGGGTACCGGTTGATCCGGGTTGTGGCCGAAGCCCCTGGGGAGGAGTTCGGTGGGCAGCGGTCCCGGGATGTGCTGGCGGATGCGTTGCGGATCACCCCGAAAGAAGCGTCCGCCCGATTGTTCGAATCCGCGGACTTGACGCCCGGGTTGACGATGACGGGGCAGGCGGTGCAGGCGGTGCTGCCGGCGACTGCGGGGAAGGTGGAGGCGGGTGTGATCGGGCGTGATCATGTGCGGGTCATCCGGACGTTTCTGCGGGACCTCCCGAGTGGGGTGGATTATCCGACTCGGGTGGAGGCGGAGAAACAGCTCGCCACCGTCGCGGGCACGGTGCGGCCGGATCAGCTCCGTACGGTGGCGGTTCATCTGGATGCGGTCTGCGAACCCGGATGGTTCGCTGTCGGATGATCGTGATCGTGCCCGTAAGCGTGGTATCCGGGTCGGGGAGCAGGAGCGTGACGGGATGAGCCGGGTCACCGGGTATATCTCCCCGGAACTGCGGGCCTATCTGGAAACGATCCTCGCGAAGTACGCCGCCCCCGGAATGTGTAACCCCGACGACGACACCCCCGCCGTCGATACTGCGGTCCGTGATGGTGAGGTGTCCGACGATCGAGCCCGCCGGGATCAGCGGACCCCGACCCAACGTAACCACGACGCGTTACACGCGGTCCTGCGCGCGGCGATCGCGTCCGGCGACCTCGGTCGGCATCGGGGGTTGCCGGTCACGGTGATCGTCACCACCACCCTGCACGACCTGGAAACCGCCGCCGGTACCGCCGCCACCACTGCACCCGCCGTATCTGAGGCGTCGTGCCTGCCGGTGCCGGGTCGTAGCCCGGGCGGGAACGGGGGGAAAGCCACCACTGCCGGTGGGACTTTGATCCCGTACCGGGACCTGGTCGCCGATGGCGGCGCATGCCTGGCATTACCTGGCCGTGTTCGACACCCACACCGAGCAACCGTTGTATCTGGGCCGGTCGAAACGTCTCGCCTCGCCCGACCAACGGATCGTGGCGACCGCCCGATACGGCGGGTGCAGCTTCCCCGCGTGCGCTCGGCCCGCCCTCGACTGCGAATACCACCACACCACCGCTTGGGCCGAGGGCGGCGCGACCGATGTCACCAACCTCGCCCCCGTCTGCGGGCATCACCACACGCTGGCCGACCACGGCTGGGCCGTCCGCCACGACGAATACGGACGGATCGAATGGCTCCCACCCGCCTGGCTCGACCCGCACCGCACACCCCGAACCAACACCTACCACCGCCCCGCCGACTGGTACCGCCACCCCCGGAGGACACACCAGCGACAGGGGTGGCCACCGAGTCAGTGGGCCGCCGGATGATCACGGAAAATGCCGTTCGCCGGAGTTCCGCGGGTGATCGCGTCGGTCGCCAAGATCACTGCAGCACCGGTCCAGCTGGTGCGTTCCTCGGGCCAGCGTTTGCCGTCGGCGAAGACCAGGCCGGTCCAGTAGGAGCCGTCGGTCTCGCGCAGATGTTGCATGTCGTCGACCAGCGTGGCGGCCCGGTCGTGGTCGCCGATCGTGTCCAATGCCAGTGCCAGCTCGCAGGTTTCGGCGCCGGTCGCCCAGGGCGCGTCCGCAACACAGCGGATGCCGAGGCCCGGCACGACGAACTCGTCCCACCGGGCGGCGATCCGGGCGTGTGCCTCGGCGCCGCGCACTGCGCCGCCGAGCACCGGGTAGTACCAGTCCATCGAATAGCGCTGCTTGTCCAGGAAGGCATCGGGGTGCGCGCGCAGTGCCGTGCCGAGCCGGCGCCGCGCCGCCGCCCACGCCGGTTGCCGGTCAGCCAGCCGTTCGGCGAGTTCGATCGCGCAGCCGAGGCTGTGATAGATGCTGGCGCAACCGGCCAGCAGCGCTTCGCCGTGACCACCGTGTTCGTTTGCGCACCAGCCGATCTCGCCGTATCGACCGACCTGGCAGCCGAGGACGAACTCGATGCCGGCCCGCACCGTCGGCCACAACTCGACAGCGAAATCGTCGTCATCGGTGGCAAGCACGTAGTGCAAAACTCCGGTGGCCAGGTACGCGCAGAAATTGGTGTCGGCGTCGCCGATCTCGACCACGCCTGCGCGGGTCTGCATCGGCCAGGAGCCGTCGTCACGTTGGGTCTGCGCCGACCAGAGGTAGGCGGCGCGGGCCTCGTCGAGCAATCCGGTAACGGTCAGCGCCATCGCCGATTCGACGTGATCCCACGGATCGGTGTGCCCGCCGGGAAACCAGGGAATCGCGCCGCTCGGCTCCTGCGTGACGGCGATAGCCGAACCCGTCTGTCGTAGAGCTGCTGCGGTCAGCAAGGTTTGTCGAAATACAGCGGTTTGTCGAAGTACAGTGCGACCGATTTGCCGATCAACGGGTTCAGCGCCCGCTCGGCGGTGCGGGTCGCCGCGGGCGCGGAAACGATGTCCCACTCCAGGACCCGCTGGTAACCCCGAACCAGCGGATGCCGGTCGTTCGAGCTGCCCACCGCACACTTGAGCCACCAATAGGGGGAGTGCAACGCGTGCGCGAAATCCTGCCCGCGGTAGTCCAGCCCGTGCGCAAGGATCTTGTCGCGCAGCCGATCCGCGCGGTAGATCCGCACGTGCCCGCCTTCGTTGGCGTGGTACTCCTCGGACAACGCCCAACAGATCCGCTCGGGCAGCCAACGCGGCACGGTCACCGCCAGCTTCCCGCCCGGCTTCACCACCCGAGCCAGCTCGGCGATGGCAGCGTCGTCGTCCGGGATGTGTTCCAGGATCTCCGAGGCGATCACCACGTCGAACTCGCCGTCGCCGTACGGCAGGTCGAGCGCATCGCCCTGCACCGTCTCGGCTTTCGCGTGCGCCGGTGCTTCGCCGACCTCGCTCATCGCCGCGAACATCACCTCGACCTCGGCCAGATCGGCGGCATTCTGATCGAACGCCACGACATCGGCGCCCCGGCGGTAGGCCTCGAACGAGTGCCGACCGGCGCCGCACCCGACATCGATCACCCGCGTGTCCGGCCCGACGCCCAGTCGGTCGTAATCAACGGTCAGCATGTCGCGCTCCGATCTGTCCGGAGTGTCGGTCGATCGCCCGCCGGTAGATGGCGGCGGTCTGGGCGCCGACCGCTGCCCAGCTGTAGCGATCCAGCGCTCGGCGCCGCCCGGCGGCGCTCAGCTCGGCGCGCCGGGCCGGGTCGCCGAGCAGCCGGCGGAGGATCGCGGCAAGTGCCGCGGCGTCGCCGGGTGGCACCAGTTCGGCCGCGTCGCCGACCACTTCGGGCAATGCGCCGGCGCGGCTGGCGACCAGCGGGGTGCCGCTGGCCATCGCCTCGACCGCGGGTAGCGAAAATCCCTCGTAGAGCGAGGGTATGCAGGCGACCTCGGCGGACGCGAGCAAGTCGGCCAGCTGTTCGTCGGTCAATCCGGCCGACGCGGTGACGACATCGGCCAGTCCCAGTTCGGCGATCAGCTTCTCGGTAGGCCCGTTGGGCTCCAGCCGGGCGACCAGGTGCAGGTCGACGTCGCGAGTGTGCCGGAGTTCGGCAACCGCGGTAAGGAGATGGGAGATGCCTTTCAGCGGCTTGTCGGCGCTGGCGACGGCGACGATTCGGCCGGGCACCCGAGCCGCCGACCGCGGCCGGAACAGGTCGGTGTCGACCCCGAGCGGAACGGTGTGCAGCTGTTCCGGTTTGACGCCGAAGTCGGTCACGATGTCGTCGGCCGACGAACCGGACACCGTGATCAGGTCCGGGATCTGTTGCGCGACTTTGCGTTGCATGCGCAGAAAGCCGTACCAGCGGTGCACGAACAACTTGCGCCGCATCGGTGCGGCCGCCAGATCGACTGCCCGGTCGCGGGTGATCGGGTGATGGATGGTGGCGACCAGTGGCAGCCGCTCGGCGATCCCGAGCAATCCGTAGCCCAGGCACTGGTTGTCGTGCACCACGTCGAAATCGGCGACCCGGGTGCGCAGCAGGCGGGCCGCCCGATGGCTGAAGGTGCGCGGCTCGGGAAACCCGGCGGTCCACATGGTCGTCAGCTCCGCCAGATCGATTCGGTCCCGGATCTCGCGCGGATGTGGTGTGCGGAAAGGGTTCTCGTCCTGATAGAGATCCAGGCTGGGCACCCGGGTCAGCCGGACCCGCGGGTCGAGCTGTTCCGGATAAGGCTGCCCGGAGAACACCTCGACCTGATGGCCGAGTTCGGCCAGGCCGGCGCTGAGATAACGGACGTAGACACCTTGTCCGCCGCTGTGGTTCTTACTGCGATAGGACAGCAGCGCGATCCGCATGAAGCTTCCCCTCGTCTCACGGTGCCAGCTGTCTAGCGGTACCGGACCCGCCAGTGTTTGATGCCGTTGATCCAGCTGGAGCGTAGCCGTTGCGGCTCGGCTACCTGACTCAGGTTGGGCATTGTCTCGGCAATCGCGTCGAAGATCAGTTCCAGTTCCAGCCGTGCCAGGTTTGCGCCGACGCAGTAGTGCGCGCCGGTACCCCCGAAGCCCAGATGTGGATTCGGATCGCGCTGGACGTCGAAGTCGAACGGATGCTCGAACGCCTCCTCGTCGAAGTTCGCCGAGCCGTAGAACAGCCCGACCCGTTGCCCGGCCCGGATCGGTTGCCCGGCGAGTTCGGTGTCGGCGACCGCCGTCCGCTGGAAGACGGTGACCGGGGTGGCCCAGCGAACGATCTCGTCGGCTGCGGTGCGGGGACGTTCGGCTCGGTAGAGCTCCCACTGCCCGGGCCGGTCGACGAACGCTTTCATGCCGTGGGTGATCGCGTTGCGGGTGGTCTCGTTGCCGGCCACGGCGAGCAGGATCACGAAGAAGCCGAACTCGTCCGAGCCGAGTGCCTCGCCGTCGATCTCGGCGTGGACCAACGTGCTGACGATGTCGCCGGCGGGATCGGTCCGACGCTGTTCGGCGAGGTTCCAGGCGTAGCCGAGCAGGTCGACCGATGCCTGGGTGGCCGACGAGGTGGACGTCGGATCGCCGTATTCCGGATCGTCGTAGTTGAGCATCTGGTTCGACCAGTCGAACAGCTTGTGCCGGTCTTCCTGGGGTACGCCGAGCAGCTCGGCGATCGCTTGCAGCGGCAGCTCGCAGGCGACTTGTTCGACGAAATCGCCACCGCCCTCGCGTTCGGCGGCGTGCACGATCGCGGCGGCCCGCTCGGCCAACGCATCCCGTAGGCCCTGCACCGCGCGTGGGGTGAACCCTTTGGACACGATCCGACGAATCTTGGTGTGCCGCGGCGCATCCATGTTCAGTAGCAGGGTCCGGGTGACCTCGATCTGGTCCTTGGTGATCGCGCCGGGCAGTCGGATGATCGAACCGTTGCGCTCGGAGGAGAACAGGTCCGATCGGCGCGAGACCTCCTTGACGTCCGCGTGCCGGCTGACCACCCAGAAGCCGCCGTCGTCGAACCCGCCGGACCGCGCATCGGTCTGCGCGTTCCACCAGACGGGCGTGGTACGCCGGAGCTGGGCGAATTCGGCGGTGGGTACCCGGGTTTCCCAGAGACTGGGTTCGATGAAGTCGAATCCATCCGGGATAGCCTGGGAAGCAACGATTTCGGGCTCCACCGGGCTCACCGTTGCCGCCGGCGGTACCGCACCCGGCAGGGCTGGGCCAGCTGTACGACCATCTTGGAGTGGTCGTTGCGGTAGCTGTCGGAAGGCTGGGCCAGCTCGAACTCCCAGTCCCGGAGCAGGATCGAGAAGATCGCCTTCAGCTGCATCAGCGCGAACGGGGCGCCGACGCAGCGATGCCGCCCGGCACCGAACGGAATCCAGGTCCAGCGGTTGACCAGGTCCTCCTGGCGAGGATCGATATAGCGACCGGGGTCGAAGGTGTCCGGGTCGGGGAAGTCCTCGGCGATCCGGTTCGACACGGCCGGCGTGGCGGCCACCATGTCGCCGTTGGCGATGCGGTACCCGCAGACCTCGAAGTCGTCCTGCGCGATCCGCATCAGGATGATCAGCGGTGGGTGCAGCCGCAGCGTCTCCTTCAGCACTGCTTCCAGGTTCGGGATCTGGCGGAGCGCGTGGTGGCTGACTTCGGCGCCGTCGGAGTACAGCTGGTCCAATTCGGTGACCACCCCGGCCAGGGTCTCGGGGTGACGCAGCAGCTCGATGATCGTCCACGCCGCAGTTCCGGAGGTGGTGTGGTGGCCGGCGAACATCATCGAGATGAACATGCCGGTTATCTCGCTGGCCGAGAACCGCGGGTTGCCGTGCTCGTCCGGAATGGAGATCAGCACGTCCAGCATGTCCCGGTCGCCCTTGCCGGCCGGGGGAGCGGTGGCGCGCTGATCCATGATCGTCTGGACCAGCTCGACCAGTTCGACCCGTGCTTCGTCGCGGCGGCGGAAGCTCTCGATCGGCGCGTACGGGTCCACGTAGGCCAGTGCGTCGGTGCCCTGCTCGAGTTCGTGGTAGAGGTGCGCGAATCGGCCGTCGAGTTGATTGCGGAACTTGACCCCGATCAGGCATGCCGACGAGGTGTAGATGGTCAGCTCGGCGAAGAACTCCAGCAGGTCGATCTCGCCCTCGTCGCCCCATCCGGCGAGCATCCGGTCCACTTCGGCGGCGATGGTGGCGGCGTGCTTACGCATGAAGTCGGCGCGCAGTGCCTGGTTGTGCAGCATCTCCCGGCGCCGCTCGGGGGGTGCGTCGAAGACGACCCCTTCACCGAAGATCGGTTTCATGAACGGGTACGCGGCGGCCTGGTCGAGGTCCTGATCCGCCGCGCGGAAGAAGAACTCGTTGGCCTCGGCGCCGGACAGCATGATCACGTCCCGGCCGGCCAACTCGAAGCTGCCGACGTCACCGCACTCGGCACGGACCCGGCGCATCAGACCGATCGGATCGGTACGGAACTCGTCCAGGTGCCCGTGCTCGCCGCTGGGCCTCGACACTTGCTGCGGCTCGGCCAGGGTCATCGTCGGTCCTTCCGGCTGTCCGGACAAATTGTTGGACATGTGTCTGGACGGTACTACGGGCGTGTGTCTGCGGCAAGCAATCGGCGCGCGCTGACCTCCAGCAGATCGCCGACCTGCGCGTAGGACAGCAAGCCCATCCCGCCCTGCAGCATCGCGCCGGCGTAGATCAGCTCCAGCATCGCCAGGCTGTCCGGGTCGGGCGCGCCGAGCGCGTCGGCCAGTCGGTGCCGGATCTCCCGGCCGATCCGAACGCGCAGATGCTTGACATCCGGATCGTCGCCGAGCAGCGAGCTGCTGACCGCCTGGGCCAGCGCCGGATCGTGCGCGACCAGCATCGAGATCTGGCGCAACACGGCGACCACTCGGGTCGCTCGGTCGGCATCGGTGAGGTCCGGCGTGGGGCTGGCGACCAGTCGTCGCCAGTAGACCTCGGAGATCAGATGCTCCTTGGACGAAAAGTAGGTGTAGGCGGTGGCCGTACCCACTCCGGCGGCGGCGGCGACGAGCCGAATGGTGGTGCCCGAGTATCCTTCCCGGGATACCACAGCCACCGCGGCGGCGGTCAGGCGATCGACGGTGTCGGCCTGCTTCTCGGTCAGGCGTCGGCGGGTGGCCTCGACGCCGGTGGACGACAGTTCGGACATGTGTCTAGATGCTACCGTATGCGCCGGTCACGGCCGCGTTCGTCAGGTTGACCTGGATCGGCCGGTCGGGAATCCTGGATATGGCGATCGTCCGATCGGGCCGGTCTTCGCGCAGAACCGAAAGCGAGTCGCAAGCATGACATCGGAAATCGGTCCCGTCCCCGGAGACGACCAGAGTCAGGGCGCGCCCGGACGGCCGGCTCGCAGCCGCGGGCCCGCCGACGATCGCCGCCCGTCGCAGCGCGACGACCACGCACCCAGCGCGGGGTGGGGCGCGGCGCGTTCGGTCGGCCGAGTGCTGCTGAAGACGCGCGAGCCGATCCGCGGACCGCGCGAGATGCTGAAGATGAACCACGAGAACAGCGGGTTCGACTGTCCCGGGTGCGCTTGGCCGGACGACCGGCACGGTCTGCATCTGGACCTGTGCGAGAACGGGATCAAGCACACCACCTGGGAGATGACCCCCAAGCGGGTGGAGCGGGAATTCTTCGCCCGGCACACGGTGACCGAGCTGAACTCCTGGACCGATTTCGCCCTGGAGGATCAGGGCCGGCTGACCGAGCCGATGAGCTACGACCCGGCCACCGACCGCTACGTGCCGATCTCCTGGGACGCTGCGTTCGAGCTGGTCGGCTCGACACTGCGGGGCCTGGACAGCCCGGACGAGGCCGCCTTCTACACCTCCGGCCGGCTCAGCAACGAGGCCACGTTCCTCTATCAGCTGTGGGTGCGCGAGTTCGGCACGAACAACCTGCCCGACTGCTCCAACATGTGTCACGAGGCGTCCGGTCGGGCCTTGCAGGCGGCGATCGGCACCGGTAAGGGCACCTGCTCGATCGACGACTGGGACGCCGCCGACCTGATCTGGGTGATGGGCGTCAACGCCGCGTCGAACGCGCCGCGGATGCTGACCTCGCTGGCCGAGGCCTACCGCCGCGGGGCCAAGGTGGTCCACGTCAATCCGCTGATCGAGGCGGGCGCGCGGCGCACGATCATCCCGCACGAGTTCCTCGCGATGGCCACCTTCCGGGCCACGCCGACCGGCACGATGTCGGTGCAGCCCCGGATCGGTGGTGATATGGCGCTGGTCCGCGGCGTGGCCAAGGCGGTACTCGAAGCAGCCGAGACCGACCCCGACGTGCTCGATCAGGAGTTCCTGCGCGCCTACACCGCAGACTTCGTGCAGTACCGCGACCTGGTGACCGCCGCCGACTGGGCCGAGCTGGTCCACCAGTCCGGGGTGGACGAAGCGACGATGCGGGCGATGGCGCAGGACTACATAGCTGCCGACCGGACGGTGATCGCCTGGTGCCTGGGGGTCACTCAGCAGGAACACGCGGTCGACGCCATCCGCGAGATCGTCAACCTGCTGCTGCTGCGCGGCAACATCGGCCGGGAAGGGGCCGGTCCGTCGCCGGTGCGCGGCCACAGCAACGTCCAGGGCAACCGGACCTGCGGGATCAACCATCGCCCGACCGAAGACTTCCTGACCCGGCTGGACCAGGTGTGCGATATCAAGTCGCCCCGCGCGTACGGGCTGGACACGGTGCACGTCATCCCGGCGATGCGCGAGGGACGGGTGCGGGTATTCGTCTCGCTCGGTGGCAACTTCGTGCTCGCTGCGCCGGACACCACGTATACGTTTGCCGCGCTACGCAATACCGAGCTGACCGTACAGGTGAGTACCAAGCTGAACCGCAGTCATCTGGTGCATGGTCGGCGCGCGCTGATCCTGCCGTGCCTCGGTCGCACCGAACGCGACGTCCAGGCCGCCGGCCCGCAGGGCATCACCGTCGAGGACGCGATGAGCGAGGTGCATCTGTCCTTCGGCAACCGGCCGCCGGCCGCGCCCGAATTACGTTCCGAGTGCGCAATTCTGGCCGGCATGGCGCAGGCGACCTTGCCCGAGTCGAAAACGCCGTGGGCATCCTACGTCGACGACTACGACCGGATCCGTGACACGATGGCGCAGGTGTTGCCCGGTTTCGAGGACTTCAACCGACGGGTGCGCGAACATCTCGGGTTCCGGATCGCGCAGCCGGCGCGGGAGCGGATCTTCCTGACCTCCACCGGTAAAGCCGAGTTCCACACTGCGGAGCTGCCCGATGTTTTGCCGGTGCCGGGACAGTTGATGTTGCAGACGATGCGGTCGCACGACCAGTGGAATACCACGATCTATTCCGACAACGACCGCTACCGCGGGGTGAAGAACCTGCGCACCCTGTTGTTCATGAGCCGGGCCGATATGACCGAGCTCGGCCTCGGCGAGTTCGAGCTGATCGATATCACCAGCCACGCCCGCGACGGGTCCACCCGCTCGGTCTACGGCTATCGGGCGGTCGCCTACGACATCCCCACGGGCAGCGTCGCGGGCTACATGCCGGAACTCAACGCGCTCTGCGCGGTGGGCGACTATTCCGAGCAGAGCGATCAGCCGTTGAGCAAGCATGTTCCGGTGACGGTGTGCAAGGCTGCTGCCGGCTGACCGACCGGCGAGTCAAACCACCGTCAGCGGCAGCGGAATGCCGCGGTCGGTGAACTGGAACTCGGCGCCGGTGCTGAACCGGGTGATCGCCACCTCGCCGGACTCCGGGTAGGGCTGCTCGCCCAGCCGCAGCCCGATGGTGAGCGCGTCGGCAGAATCGTCGAGCGTCTCTGCGCGATATCGCGGATCGAGCCCCCGGGCCATCGCCTGGATCGGCTCCAGATGGGTCGCGTCGAGCACGGACGGCCAGGCGCCGTCGCGGACCGCCGGGCTGTCCCGCGGGATCCGCAGCAGCACCCCGTCGGCGTCCGACTCGATGCGGACCCCGGTGTACTGCAACGGGTTCCATGCCGGGTGCAGGGCAAGCAGTCGGGCCGGGTCGGTCGGCCCCGGATCGATTCGCTGCAGCGCGTGGGCCAGCCGCTCGGTGGTCAGACCGGCGATCCCGGTGAACTGCTTGCGCAGGATATCGACGGTCGTGGCCGGATCGGCGCGTTCGGTCAGCGCGAACCGGAAGCCCAGCGTGAGCAGGTGGTGTTGTAAACACACTTCGTCGGCCATCCGGGCCAGCGCGGACCGGGAAAAATCGGGAAACCGCAAGTCGGACAACAGCGGCCCGGCGTAATCGGACTGTCCGGGGTCGGCCGGATCGACCGGGTCCAGCACGACCTGGGCCGCGGCCGAGCCGGCGATCCGCGCGGCGCCCGACGGTTCGGTCGGCGGCACGTGCGCCGGGTCGATGATCACCGTCCAGGCGCACACCGGACGTCGGTCCGCCGGCACCCGCGGCGGCCGGTGGATCGGGCGCACCTGGGCGTACGGATTGGTGGCCAAGGCGGTCGCGTCGAAGGTCGGGTCCTCGATGTCGTGGCACATCGACCGGACGTAGTCCTCGCCCATCGGCTCTACGTCCGCCAGCGCGCCGCAATGGTCGAGCCAGAACTCGCCGTGGTCGTGGTCGTCCACCCGGAACCGGAAGTCCATGAACTGTGGCGGGGCGCCGATGTCGAGCTGGAGACCCTTGAAGATCGTCTCCACTCCGTCGCCGGTGATGCGCAGCGCGTCGCGCATCCGGCGGGTGTAGACCGGGCTGGCGACCTGCCATTCGGTGATCGCCACCTCGGCCATGCCGTCCCGGCCGAACGCGCCGATCGTGTGCGCCATCCCGGACCGGTCGATCAGGTGCCCGGTGAGCAGCAGCTCGGGCACCAGGATCGCCAGTTGCTCGCGGGTGAGGTGAGCGAACGCGCCGGCTACCACAACGGCACCGGCGCCTGGCCGATCGGATACCAGCCCGGCATCGGCTCACCGGAGGTGGCCCGGGCGATCCGCTTGTGCATGCCGTCGGACAACGTGTTGTCGGTGATCATCTCCAGGAACAGCGCGCTGACGTTGCCGAAGTCGAAGAAGTCGCGCTGCCAGGACCACTGGAAGTTGCCGCCGTAGCGGAACCAGCTGCCGCCGATGCCGCCGGGGGAGTAGTGGCTGCCGTCCGCCCGGGTGCGGTCGCTGATCTGCTTCCAGAGCCCGATCAGGTTGCCGGTGCGGTCGTCGATCACCCAGTCCTGGTACGGGTAGGTCCAGCCGTCCAGCCCGTCCATTTCCAATCCGACGGCGATGTCGCGGATCTCGTCCCGGCCGACGGCCATGAATTCCTGGGTGGGGCCGTAATTCCAGCCGTAGGTGGCGTCGGAGGTATAGAAGTCGGCGAGCGGACGCCAGTCGCCGGCGGCCTCGCAATCCTGGTTGGCCTTCAGCCAGCGCTGGACCATCTCGTCGAGCTCGGCACGGTCGAAACGGGGGGAGTCAGACATGATTGTCCTGTCAGTCGTCGGTGACGGAGATGGCGCCGGTCGGGCAGTACCGCACGGCCTCGTGCACGGCGGCGCGTTCGGCGTCGCCGGGGTGTTCGTCGAGGACCTCGACGGTGCCGTGTTTGGGCAGGGTGAACACGTGCGGCGCCTCGGCCTGGCATTCCCCGTGGCCCTGGCACAGGTCGCGGTCGACGACGATCCTCACGCCGGGCTCCCGGGATCGGCCGAGCGCACCCGGGCTTCCGGCTGCACCTCGGTGAGTTGGATGTGTGCACCGCGGGGGGCGGACACCACCGCCGCGACCGCGGACGCCAGATTGACCGGTTTCAGCATCTCCGAATGCCGGGCAAACCCCCAGGTCACCCAGTCGTTGATCAGCGGTTCGATCACCTCGGACGGGGCGTCGGTGCCCATCGCGGTCTTGGTCGGGCCGGGCCGGACCAGCGACGCGCGCACCCCGGTGCCCTCGAGTTCCATCCAGAGTTGGCGGGCCAGCACCTCGACCGCCGCCTTCGCCGCCGGGTAGGCGCCCATCCGCGGTCGGGGCGTGGGCGCGGTGTCCGAGCTGATCATCACGAAGTCGCCGCGTTGCCGCTCCAGCATGCCGGGCAACACCCGATACAGCAGCCGGTGCACGCCGAGCAGGTGCACGTCGACCTGGCGGGCGTAGTCCTCCGGGGTCATCTCGTGCACCAGCGAGAAGACGACGTCGCCGGCACCGGAGACGACGATCTCGGTCGGGCCCAGGTCGGCCTCGGCGGCGGTGACGAACGCGTTCACCGAGTCGGTGTCGGTCACGTCCAGCCGGTGCGCGACGGCCTCGCCACCATCGGCGACGATCTTCTCGGCCAGTGCGGCGCATTGTTCGACCCGGCGGGCGCCGAGGGCGACCGGGTAACCGAGTTCGGCGAGCAGTTCGGCAGTGGCCGCGCCGATCCCGGAGGAGGCGCCGGCGATCAGTGCCGGGCGGCGGTCGGGTTGCGGGGCGAATCGGGGCATCAGCGGACCTCCACGGTGATCGGCAGTTTGGCGAAGCCGCGCACGTTCGTCGAATGCACGCGTTCGATACCGGTATCGGCGAGCTGGTATCCGCGGACCCTGTCGACGAACTCGCGCAGCGCGATCGTGGCCTCCAGCCGCGCCAGGTGCGCGCCCAGGCAGAAGTGCACGCCGGCGCCGAAGCTGGCCAGGTTGCCCTGGTTCACCCGGTCGATCCGGTAGCTGTCGGGGTCGTCGAACACCGCGGCGTCCCGGTTGGCCGAGCCGGCCAGCAGCAACACCTTGGACTCGGCCGGGATGGTGGCGCCGTACATCTCGATGTCGGTGGTCGCACTGCGGGCGAGGATCTGGCTGGAGGTGTCGTAACGCAAGGTCTCCTCCACCCAGTCCGGCACCAGTTCGGGCTCGGCCACGACCTTGGCGTACTCGGCCGGGTTGCGGCCCGCCCAGTACAGCGCATTGCCGAGCAGCTTGGTGGTGGTTTCGTTGCCCGCGACCACCATGAGGAAGAGGAAGCCGATGATCTCCTCGTCGGTCAGCCGGTCACCGTCCACCTCGGCCCCGACCAGCGCGGAGGTGAGGTCGTCGCCGGGGGACCGGCGGCGTCCGGCGACCAATTCGGTGTAGTAGGTGAACAGCTTGATCGCGGCATCGATCGCGGCGGGCGGCACGTCGAGCACGCCGTCTTCGCGGTGCACGAGAAGGTCGGCCAGCCGGCGGATCTCGGTGCGGTCGGCCGGCGGGACGCCCATCAGCTCGGAGATCACGTCCATCGGGAGTTTGCCGGCGAGCTCGTCGATCCAATCGAAGCTGCCCCGTTCCAGCGCGGGTCCGAGGTAGTCCAGGGTGATTTCGCGGATCCGGTCGGTCATCTCGGTGACCCGGCGCGGGGTGAACCCTTTGAACACGAGTCGGCGCAGCCGCAGGTGCCCGGGATCGTCCATCGCCAGGAACGACATGGTGCGGTGCGCGTGCGGGCCCCAGGCCGCCGGGTCGAGCGAGACCCCGTTCGCGTTCGACAGCCGCGCGTTGTCCTTGAACCCGGCGATCACATCAGCGTGCCGGGACAACGCCCAGAAGCCGATCTCGGGGTTGTGGTAGAGCGGCGCCTCGGCGCGCAGTCGGGCGTAGACCGGGTACGGGTCGTCATGGAACCCGTAGTCGTAGGGGTCGAACGTGAACGGCTCCAAGGAGGTCGAAGTCATCCCGCATACCTCGCATTCCGGGTGTTCCCGCGCAGTCGATGCCCGCGCGCCGTGCAGCGTGGAGACACATAGCTGGACATGTGTCTGGACAGTATCACTGGTGCGGGGATGGGGCAACGCGGTGCTCGTCGTAGAACAGATGTCGTGCGGTCGCCGTGGGTGGGGCTCGACGGTGGGTGATACGGTCCCGAGCAGGTTTGCGGGCCTCTCTGCGAGAGATGCGAATATGGAGGACCAACAGAATGAGTGCAGCGGGCTGGTATCCCGATCCAGCAGACCCGCGACGGCAGCGCTACTTCGACGGCAGGGTGTGGACCCAGCACTATGCCCCCTCGCTGCGCCGGTTCCGGTCGCTGGCCGGCCACAGAAACAGGGCATGTCCGGTGGAATGAAGATTGGGTTAGGACTCGGAGCGACGATCCTCGGATTGATCGCTTTGGGATCCGTTGTCGACGGTGCGGATAACACCGATGCCAAGTCCAATTCGACTCTCGCGGCGGAGACCGTGTCCAGCAAGGGGGAGTCTTCCACGGCGGCGGCGGTGAAGCCGGCGGCCGAGACGGTTGCTCCCGCAGGGACCACCGTCCGCGACGGCAAGTTCGAGTTCCAGGTTCTCGGCGTGGATCGATCGGCCACGAAAGAGGGCTTGTTCAACCCGGATGAGGCTAAAGGCGAGTTCTTCGTCGTCCGTTTGCGGGTGACGAATATCGGTGACGACGCCCGAACCTTCCACGCCTCCAACCAACATCTGATTGTCAGCGGCAATAAATACGACGCGACCACCTCTATCAGCGATGAGAATTGGCTGGAGGACATCAACCCCGGTCTAGGTATCGAGGCGACCGTGACGTTCGACATCCCGCCAGGTGCGGTACCGGAAGCGATCGAGTGCCACGACTCGGCGTTCTCGGGGGGAGCGTTGCTCGCGTTGTAACCCTCGCGGGCGTGGTGGTGACGATGGACGCCCGCCACGCCCGGACCGACACCGCCGCCCTGATCGCCGCCGGTGGCGGCGACTACGTGTTCACCGTCAAGGCGACATGCCGACGCTGCATGCGGAGTTGAAAAACACTGCCCTGGAAAGATTTTCCCGCCACCGTTGACCCCCAGGATCTGGCCAGTCACGAAATTGGCCGCCGGCGAGGCGAGGTAGGTGACCATCCCGACGATGTCGTCGACTTGCCCGACGCGCCCGAATAGCGACTCACCAGCCCGCCGGGCCAGGTCGTTCTCAGTGAGTTCGACGTCGAAAAACTCTGTGCCGGAGACAAATCCCGGAACCACGACGTTCGAGGTACCGCCGATTGCCGCCATCCGCGGTACTACCCCATGGTTCCATCCATGCAGCGCCGCCTTGACCGCGCCGTACGAGTCGTTACCACGCCACGCGGCAATCGAACCGATCGTGATAAGCCGGGCGCCCGGCGCGAAGTGCGGGAATGCCGCCTCGGTGAGCAGCACCACGGTCAGCACGTTGGTCTCGAAGTCGTCGGTCCACCGCTGGCGGATGGTTCCCAGGTCGCGGCCTTTGCGGCACGACCTGCCACCGGCACAGTTGACGAGCACCTCGATCTTGTCGAAGGACTCCGCGGCGGCCGCGCCGTCCTCGGCGTTCGAAAGGTCGCAAGCTACGTGACGTCCGCCGGTGGAACTGGCAACCTCGGCGAGTTTGTCGGCGCGCCTGCCGAGGATCAGAACGCTGTCGCCGGCAGCAGCAAACGCTTCGGCAATGGCGCGTCCCATTCCGGAACCCCCGCCGCTGACAACGACGCTTCTGGAGTTCGTCACGAAACCTGTTCTCCATTCTCCTGCACGCCGATCTACGCACTCCGCGATATGCGAGGTGTACAGGCCCTCGGCACGCTGGAGATCGTCGTGCGGATCGAGCGAAGGCAGGGCGGCGAGTGGGCAATTGTTTCCGGCCCCGATGCGACTCCGTATCCCGCGCCCGAGGCGAACGAGCGACATACCGGGCAGTCCAGTTCAGGTGTGAACGCGGGGAGTGCCGAACGGCGGCAAGCGGCAGCGGCGTATACGGCGGACGTCCCTCCGGATCGATGGCCTGGCAGTACTCGGGTACCGTCGCCAATCCCTGTAACTGACAAGGAGTGACGAGAGGATGAGGGAACAGGGAGGCTGGGACGCGTTCGTTGTAGCACTGTGCGACCTGGCGGTGAAGTACAACGCCGATACCTTTGTCCACGAGTCTCTGGTGCTGTTGACGGCACGCGCGCTTCCGCCAGGTGACCAGTCGGGCAGGATCGCCGTCACCCGGTTCGACGACGAGGCCGCCCGCATCGAAACCGGCTGGTGTTTCACCATTGTCACCGACTACGTCGCCGAGGGCGCCAGTCGGCCGGTCCCCGCACTGAGGCTTGTGGAGGCGCTCTGTCGCGGTGATGCCGAAGAACATTCGCTGATCGATGCCGACGGGCGTTGGGTCGGAGTTCTGCTCAACGCCTGGGGAGACGGTGGTAGCTGGAGGTCAGGTGACTACGATCGGCCGGAGAAGCGGGCGACGCGACGATTCCCGAGCTGGATCGTCCGATAGACGACAGGGGAGGCGGCTCAAGCTCCGGTAGGGAGGCTGGCGATCGCGCGGCGGACGTCGGCGAGCGAGACGCGGCGGTCGTTGTCGATCTCGGCAAGTCCTTCGGCGACCCAGCCGCGGATCAGGGTGGTCATGTCGATACCGCGCTCCTCGGCGATCGCCTGTGCTCGGCGCCGTTGTCCTACCGTCAACCGAATGGTCGTCGGCACCAGTAGGTCATCGGGATCGGCGGGCAGTCTGTCGGCGCTGGGTAGGACTTCGTCCGCGTCAACGGCTTCGCCATAGACGACCTGTCCGGCCCGAAACGCGGCGGCCATTTCCTCGGCGGCCGCCTGATCGTGGAATTCGTTGTCGCTCACCGGTTGTCCCATTCCTCGAACGCCGCAATCTGGTAGTCGAAACCTACCGAGCGATCGCAGCAAACGCGAACGTGCGCTCCGGGCCTCCCATGTGGGATACAGCCTCTGGGATCAGCCGGTTGGCCGCAGATTCGACAGCGCGCGAAAAGCGTCGCTGAGCGAGATCATGCGGTCGGGCTGTTCGGCGGCCAGGCCCTGCTCGATGTATTGACGGATCAGCATCGACGGCGTGATCCCGTATGCCGCGGAGACGTCCCGAACCCGGCGACGCATCTCGGGGCTCCACTTCAGCGAGGTCGCCACCATGCTCTGCTCGAGCTCCGTCGCGGTCGGTGGCAGAGCCGGCGGGTCATCGTCCGTGTAAGTGAGCGAATCGACGTAGGCCTGCGGGTCCTCGCCGAGGTCCGGATTGGTCATCGGTTCGCCTCCCATGCGGTGAACTCTTTCAGCTGGCGTGGTCCCATCGGTACGGCCAGGACAATCTGCCAGATGTCAGCTGCTCCTGGTTGGTGCAGCCGACGCAATAGCACGACTAGTGGTCGCCCCTCTCCGGTGCGTCCCCATACGCTCAGCCCGGGCGCCCCTTCCGGAGTGCGGACCGGCCGGGGCCATCGTCGCTCCGAGTACACGACGTCGATTACTTCCCATGTCTCGACTCCAGCCTTCTGCAGCTGAGCTCTTGCGCCTGGCCACCATTCGTACATGCCGAGGATACTACTGAGGTAGTACGACACGCCAGGGCGTGCTGCGGGCTGACCACAATCCCGCCTCCGTGCCAAGTGCTTGCGCCGCCCCAGCCTGGCGAACTATGGTCTGTACACCTGTCCAGACAGGTATTCGGAGCGTGCGGATGAACGGCCTGATCCCCGACGGCGGAACGGCGCTGCTGATCGACGGGAAGTTGGTGCCCGGGTCGGCCGGGGTGTTCCCGACGATCGATCCGGCGACCGAGGAAACCCTCGGGCAGGCGGCCAACGCCTCGCCGGCCGATATGGATGCCGCGATCGCCGCCGCCCGGCGGGCGTTCGATGAGACCGGGTGGTCCCGCGACCCGGCCTTGCGCGCCCGCTGCATCCGCCAGCTGCGCGACGCGATGCAAGCCCACGTCGAAGAACTCCGTGAGATCACCATCGCCGAGGTCGGCGCGCCGCGGATGCTGACCAGCGGGCCGCAGTTGGAAGGCCCGGTCGGCGATCTGACCTTCGCTGCCGATTTGGCCGAGAGCTACACCTGGTCCACCGATCTCGGCACCGCCACCCAGATGGGGATCACCAGCCGTCGAGAACTTCGCCGCGAAGCGGTGGGTGTGGTCGGGGCGATCACGCCGTGGAACTTTCCGCACCAGATCAACCTGGCCAAGCTCGGGCCCGCGCTGGCCGCCGGCAACACCGTTGTGCTCAAACCCGCCCCGGACACCCCGTGGTGCGCCGCCACGCTCGGCCCGCTGATCACCGAGCACACCGACATCCCGGCCGGGGTGCTCAACTTCGTCACCTCCGACGACCACTCGCTCGGCGCCCAACTGGTCGGCGACCCGCGGGTCGACATGATCACCTTTACCGGCTCCACCGCGACCGGGCGGTCGGTGATGGCCGGCGGGGCGCCGACGATCAAGCGGACCTTCCTGGAACTCGGCGGAAAATCCGCCGCCGTCGTGCTCGACGACGCCGACCTCGGCGCCGCGGTCAGCTTCACCGCGTTCTCCGTCGTCGTGCACGCCGGGCAGGGTTGCGCGCTGACCACCCGCCTGCTTGTGCCGCGGGCACGGTACGACGACGCCGTTGCCGCCGCCCGCGCGACCCTGGGCGCCCTACCGCCCGGTGACCCGAACAACCCCGGAACGATCTGCGGTCCACTGATTTCGGCGCGGCAGCGGGACCGGGTGGAGGGCTACCTCGCCGGCGCCCGGGCGGACGGCGCCGACATCCTGATCGGTGGGGGCCGCCCGACCGATCGGGAGCGTGGCTTCTTCGTCGAACCGACGCTGATCGGCGGCGTCGCCAACACCGCCACGATCGCCCAGGAAGAAATCTTCGGGCCGGTGCTGGTGATCATCCCGCACGACGGGGACGCCGACGCGATCCGGCTGGCCAACGAATCGCCGTACGGGCTGTCCGGCGCGGTTTGGGGCACCGACCCCGACCGGATCGAGCGGGTGGTCGCGGGAGTGCGCACCGGCACGCTCGGCGTGAACGGCGGGCTGTGGTACCACGCCGACGCGCCGTTCGGCGGCTACAAACAGTCCGGCATCGGCCGCGAGATGGGCGTCGCCGGCTTCGAGGAGTACCTGGAGACCAAATTGGTCGCCTACCCGGCCTGATTCGACCAGACACAGCAGGAGCAGACATCAAATGAGCAGATTCACCGATCGGGTCGCGATCGTGACCGGGGCCGCGCAGGGCATCGGCGAGGCCTACGCGAAAGCGCTTGCCGCCGAAGGAGCTACCGTGGTGGTCGCCGCCACCGTCGCCGAATTCGGCACGATCAACCACCTGGTGAACAACGCCGCGATCTACGGCGAGATGAAGCTGGACCTGCTGCTCACCGTCCCCTGGGACTACTACAAGAAATTCATGGGGGTGAACCTGGACGGCGCACTGAACCTGACCCGCGCGGTGTGGCAGCCGATGGTCGCGGCCGGCGGCGGCTCGATCGTGAACCAATCCTCCACCGCGGCATGGCTGTACTCCGGCTTCTACGGCCTGGCCAAGGTCGGGATCAACGGCCTCACCCAGCAATTGGCCACCGAGCTGGGCGGCTCGAACATCCGGATCAACGCGATCGCCCCCGGCCCGATCGACACCGAGGCCACCCAGACCGTCACCCCCGGCAGCATCGTCAAGGACATGGTCAAGCGGATCCCGATCAAGCGGATGGGCACCCCGGACGACCTGGTCGGCGCCTGCCTCTACCTGCTCTCCGACGACGCCGCCTGGGTGACCGGGCAGATCCTCGCGGTCGACGGCGGACAGATCATCCGGTGAGCGAGAACGGGGCGACCGAGCGAGCGGTCGATCGGGTCGGTTTCATCGGCCTGGGCAACATGGGTAAGCCGATGGCGCGCGGCCTGACCTCCTGGCGCGGCGGACTCACCGTGTGCGACATCCGGCCCGGCGCGACCGACAAGTTCGTCGAGCACGGTGCCCGCGCCGCGGCCGACCCGGCCGAGCTGGCCGCCGAGACCGCTGTGATCTGCGTGACCGTGCTGGACGACGCCCAGGTCACCGACGTGGTCACCGGCCCGCGCGGCATCCTCGCCACCGCTACCCCGGGAACGGTGATCGCGGTGCACTCCACGATCGGCGACCGGACCGCCGAACGGCTGGCCGCGGTCTGCGCCGAACGCGGCGTCGAGTTCGTCGATGCCCCGGTCAGCGGCGGCGCCGGTGCGGCCAAGCAGGGCACACTCGCGGTGATGGCCGGCGGCACCCCGGCCGCGATCGAGCGGATCCGGGAACCGTTCGGCTGCTTCGCCGACCTGATCGTGCACGCCGGCCCGGTCGGCGCCGGCACCCGGATGAAGCTGGCGCGCAATCTGTTGCACTTCGTCGCGTTCACCGCGGCGACCGAGGCGCAGCGGCTGGCCGAGGCGTCCGGGCTCGACATCACCGAGCTGGGCACGGTGGTCCGGCATTCCGATGCGATAACCGGCGGCCCCGGCTCGATCATGTTGCGCGACACCACCGCTCCGATCCCGCCGGACGATCCGTGGTATTCGGTCCTGGGCCATGTGCGAGACCTGGGGGAGAAGGATCTGACGTTGGCGACCGAGCTGGGCGCGCGGCTGGACGTACCGCTGCCGCTGGCCGAACTCGCGTTGACCCGGTTCGCCGATGGGCTGGGTGTGCCCACCGGTATCGAGAGGCAGGAAGCATGAGCGACAACGAGACCGGAACCGAAACTGCCGAAGAGCGCCGGCAGCGCGGGCTGGCGAAGATGAGCGAGGTCTACGGCTGGGACTTCGCCGACGGGCCGGGCGCGTTCTTCGCCGCCACGGCCGACCACCTGTTCGCCGACATCTGGTCCCGGCCGGGCCTGACCGTGCGGGACCGGCGACTGCTGCTGATCGGCGCGCTCACTGCCCAGGGACTGTTCGATGTAGCCGAAATCCAGATCGGTTCGGCGTTGCGCAACGAGGAACTGACCGAGGACCAGCTGCGCGAGATCGCCTTGTTCCTCACCCACTACGTCGGCTGGGCGTCCGGGGCGAAGCTGGACAGCATGGTCGGCAGCGTCATCGCCGCCGAGCGGAAGAACAAGCGAGCATGAACGACGCGAGCGCGGTCGCGCCGCAGCCGGCCGCCGAGATCACCGAATGGGCCGGCGAGGCGGACGTCGTCGTCATCGGCTACGGCATCGCCGGGGTGTGCGCGGCGATCGAAGCCGCTCGGGCCGGGGCCGATGTGCTGGTGCTGGAACGCACCGGCGGGTGGGGCGGTGCGGCAGCGCTGGCCGGCGGCTTCATCTACCTGGGCGGCGGCACCGACACCCAGCGCGCGCTCGGCTTCGACGACACCGTGGAGAATATGGCGGCGTTCCTGATCGCCGCGATCGGGCCGACTGCGGACCAGGCCAAGATCGCCGACTACTGCCAGGGCAGCACCGAGCATCATCGCTGGCTGGTCGAGGCGGGGGTGGTGTTCAAGGACGCCTTCTGGGGCGAGCCCGGGTGGGAACCGCCGCACGACGAAGGTCTGATGTATTCCGGCGGGGAGAACGCCGCGCCGTTCAACGCGCTGGTGCCGCCGGCGCCGCGCGGGCACGTCCCGCAGATGGCGAACAAGCGCACCGGCGAGCAGGGCGGCGGCTACATGCTGATGAAGCCGCTGGTCGAGACCGCCGAAAAGCTGGGTGTGCGAGCCGAATACGACACCCGGTTGCAGCGGTTGATCACCGACGGCACCGGTCGGGTGGTCGGCGTCGCGGCTCGCCGCTACGGCGCCGAGGTAACCTACCGGGCCCGACGCGGGGTGGTGCTCGGGACGGGTAGCTTCGCCTACAACCAGGACATGGTGGCGCAGTACGCACCGCAGCTGGTCGGCCGTCCGGCGGCGGCGATCGAGGAGCACGACGGCATCGGCATCCGGGTCGGCCAGGGCGTCGGCGGGCAGCTGGACGCGATGGCCGCCAGCGAAGTCGCCTTCTTCGGCGACCCGCAGCTGCTGGCCCGGGGCATCCTGGTCAACGGTGCCGGGCAGCGCTACATCGCCGAGGACACCTACCCGGGCCGGATCGGTCAGGCCACCCTGCTGGAGCAGGACAACCAGGCGTTTCTGATCATCGACGACGACGGGCACGAGGCCGCGGCGAAGACGGAGACCTCCACCCCGTTCTTCCGGCAGCAGCCCACCTGGGTCGCCGAGACCGTCGCCGAACTGGAGTCGGCGATGGGGCTGGCCGAGGGTGCATTGCAGCGCACGGTCGCCGAATACAACGAGAACGCCGCGGCCGGGGTCGACCCGGTGCAGGGCAAGAAGCCGGAATGGCTGACCCCGATCGGCTCGCCGCTCGCCGGCTACGACATGCGCGGCTTCACCGCCGGATTCCCGTTGGGCGGGTTACGTACCGACCTGGACGGCCGGGTCCTCGACGCGGCGGGCACACCGATCCCCGGGCTGTACGCCGCGGGCCGGTGCACCGCCGGCATCTGCACCGGTGGCTACGCCAGCGGGGCGTCGCTGGGTGACGGCAGCTTCTACGGCCGCCGAGCCGGGGTCGCCGCGGCCGCCGACGAATAGGCGAACGCGGCGAGGATCGCGGTGACGTCGTCGTCGGTCGCGCCGCCGCCGAACCGGAGTGGCCCGACCGGCCGGGTCCGGCCACCGGGCGGCTCGAACCGCAGCTGCTGGCCGGGCCGCAGCTGGGCGAGCACCGGAATGTCGGCGGACAACACGACCGCGATCACCGGGTAGCCGCCGGTGATCGGGTGATCGGCCAGGAACACGACCGGTTCACCACTGGGCGGAATTTGAATGGCGCCCAACGGAATTCCCTCGGCAGGCAGCTCGCGCCGAGCGCGGTGCCGCAGCGGTGGCGCGTCGCCGGGGCGATCCAGCCGGATCCCCACCCGGTCCAGCCGGTCGCTGACCAGCCAATGCCCGGCGAACAGGTCGGTCGGCCGGGCGAACCAGTCGTCCCGTGGGCCCGGCAACGCGCGTACCGCGACCGGGTCGCCGCTGATCGGCAGCGGTGGCGGTACCGGTCGCGGCGTCGTGGCGGGCAGCGGCCCGACCGGTAGCTCGTCGCCGGCGACCAGCGGTTCCGGGCCGAGGCCGGCCAGCGTGTCGCGGCTGCGGGAGCCGAGCACCGGCGGCACCGCCACCCCGCCGCGTACCCCGAGGTATACCCGTAGGCCTGCGGTCGCGACGCCGAGCCGCAGCTGTGCCCCGGCCGGCACCGGCACGGCGACGCCGGGACGGACCGGTTCGTCGTCGATGGTGATCGGTGCGGGCGCGCCGGTGATCGCGACCACCACCGGGGCCGGCACCGACAGCTCCAGCCCGCCCAGCAGACATTCGATCCCGGCCGCCGAATCCGGATTGCCGACCAGCCGGTTGGCCCGCAGCAGCGACAGCGAATCGGCCGCGCCGGACACGCCGACGCCGGTAGCGAACCAGCCGGGCCGGCCGAGATCCTGCACGGTTGCCTGCGGTCCGGGCGCGAGCACGCGCAGTGTGGTTCGGCCGGCGGGGGCGGTCACCGTTCGACCGCCGCGAACCGGACCCGGTGGCCCGGAGTGAGCAACGCCGGCCGGGGCCGGGTCAGGTCCCACATCGCCAGGTCCGTGTGGCCGATCAGTTGCCAGCCGCCGGGGGAGCGCCGCGGATAGACCGCGCTGTAGCCGTCGGCGAGGGCGACCGCGCCCGCCGGTACCGCGGTGCGGGACTGCGCCCGGCGCGGGACGGTGAGCTCGGCGTCCGGCGCGGTGAGATAGCCGAAGCCGGCGGTGAACCCGACGAACCGGCAGCGCCAGATCGTGCCGGTGTGCCGGGCGATCACCGTCGTCGGGTCGACGCCGAGCAGGTTCGCGACAACGGCCAGGTCGGCGCCGTCGTAGCGCACCGGCACGATCAAGACGTCGGCGTCGGTGCTGGTCGGTGCCGATTCGGTGGCGGTGAGTTGCAACGTATGCAGGGCGGATGTCACGGCGACAGGGTCGGCGTCGGGGGTGAGGGTGATCAGGACGGTCGCCGCGGCCGGCAGTAGGTACCCCACGCCGGGTAGGTCGGTGGCGTGGAGCGCATCCACCAGCGCGTCGAGCGCCGCCGGCTCGTTCGGCTCGACCAGCAGCGCCCGATCCCCGGCCGGTCGGATCGTCAGCCCGCTCACGCGAACGCCCGCAACTCCAGTCCACGGTCGAGGACCGCCGTCCGAATCTCCCGGGCCAGCTCGACCGCGCCGGGGGAGTCGCCGTGTACACACACCGACCGGGCCGGCACCGCGACGTCGCTGCCGTCCACCGCCCGGACCAGGCCCGTGGTGGCGATCCGCAGCACCCGTTCGGCGACTTCGGCCGGATCGGTGATCAGCGCCCCCGGCCGGCCGCGGGGCACCAGAGTGCCGGCCGGGGTGTAGCCGCGATCGGCGAACGCCTCCGCCACCGTGGTCAGCCCGGCGTCGGCGGCCAGCCGCAGCCACGCCGATCCGGGCAGGCCGAGCACGGCGAGCCCGGGATCGTAGGCGCGCACCGCGGCCACCACAGCCGCGGCTTGTGTCTCGTCGCTGCCGACCCGGTGATACAACGCCCCGTGCGGTTTGACGTAGCGGACCTGGGTACCGGCCACCCGAGCGAACCCGGCCAACGCGGCGATCTGGTAGACGACCTCGTTCGCCAACGTGTCCGCCGGTACGTCGATCGCTCGGCGGCCGAACCCGGCCAGATCCCGATAGCTCACCTGCGCGCCGATCGTCACGCCTCGTTCGGCGGCCGTCGTGCAGACCCGACGTAACGTATCCGGGTCGCCGGCGTGGAAACCGCAGGCGACGTTCGCGCTGGTCACGATCTGCAGCAAGGCGTCGTCGTCGCCGAGCCGCCAGATCCCGAAACCCTCGCCGAGATCGCTGTTCAGGTCGATCGTCGGACCGCTCACGACCCGACCCGGATCGTGCCCAGCGACCGGCGTTGCGCACCGTCGGTGGTGAAGTTTCTCTCGTCCAGCCAGGTCTCCAGCGCCGCCCGAACCGCCGGCCACTCGGCGTCGGTGATCGAGAACCAGGTGGTGTCGCGGTTGCGGCCCTTGACGATCATCGCGTTGCGCCAGGTGCCCTCCTCGACGAACCCGAGTCGAGCTGCGGCGGCGCGAGATGGCTGGTTGAGGGCGTCGCATTTCCACTCGTAGCGGCGGTAGCCGAGTTCGAACGCGTGCCGCATCAGTAGGTACTGCGTCTCGGTTGCGCCGCGGGTGCGCTGAAACCACGGCGCGTAGCAGATCCAGCCGACCTCGATCGACCCGATGGCCGGCTGAATCCGCAGGTAGGCGACCTGTCCGGCGAACTGCCCGGTCGCCCGGTCGAGGATGGCGTAGCCGACGGCGTCGGCGGTGCCGGTCAGCATGTCGATCCCCGCCGCGGCTGCCGCGGGATCGCCCGGTGCCGGCGTCGGCAGGTAGGTCCACAGCCGCGGGTAGGGGCTGAGCGTGCCGGTGATATCGGTGGCGAACCCCGTCGTCAGAAGGCGTAATTCGACCCATCGACCGTGGTGTGTCGTGGCCGGTGTGCCGGCCGGGCCGGACCAGGCCACCGGGACGCCGACCGGCTGGCCGTACTCGTTACACGAGACCATGGGCGCGACGCTACCGCCGCTTGCGCCGGCCGAGCGGGCCGGTCGCCATCGCCTACCATGGCCGACGATGCGATTACGCTTGTTTCTGCTCAGTACCGTCGGCATGCTCGTCCTGATCACAGGTTGCTCGGGGTCCGACGCCCCCGACGCACCGCTGGCGGCGCCGCCGCCGGAACCGGTCACGATCACGGTGCCGGCAACCGCACAGCCGATCAATCCGACCGAGCCGATCGTGGTGCAGGTATCCGGCGGCACGTTGGACAAGGTGGCGGTCACCGACCCGGCCGGCAAGCCGCTGACCGGTGGGTTCGCCCCGGACTCGAAAACCTGGACCTCGAACCAGCCGCTCGCGTTCGACACCGAGTACACCGTCACCGCGCAGGCGGTGGATCTCGCCTTGCGGGTCACCGACCAAACCTTCACCGTCGACACGATCAACCCGACCCTCGCCTACGCCAACGTGGTGCCCGCGCCGAACTTCGTCGCCGACGTCGGGATCGGCGTAGGTCAGCCGATGGTGTTCGAGTTCACCAAGCCGGTGGTGAACAAGGCCGAGGTGCAGAAGCATCTGGTGATCACCAGCGACCCGCCGCAGCCCGGCGCGTGGTACTGGACCGACGACATGAACGTGCACTACCGGGGCCCGGAGTACTGGAAGCCGGGAACCAAGCTGCACATCGAGGCGAACGTGTTCGGGCTCGACCTGGGCAACGGAGTGTTCGGCGCGGAGAACAACGCCGCCGACTACACCGTGCACGACTCGTGGATCGCGAAGGCGGACGGAGCCACCAAGGTGCTGACCGTGTTCCACAACGGTGCGCAGGTGAACTCGATGCCGATGAGCCTGGGTTCGCCCGGCAACCCGTCGCACGAGGGGCCGCACGTCATCTCGGAGCGCGCGCACAGCGTGATCATGGATTCGTGCACCTACGGCGTGTGCAAGGGCGACCCCAACTACTACCGCGAGGAAGTGTTTCTCAACCTGCGGATCTCCTACGACGGCGAGTTCGTCCACTCCGCGCCGTGGTCGGTGGGTGAGCAAGGCAATGCGAACGTCTCGCACGGCTGTGTGAACCTGGCGCCGGACAACGCCCAGTGGATGTTCGACCACTTCGGCATCGGTGACGTGGTGGAGATCAGCAACTCCGGCGGCCCCCGGCTACCGGTCTGGGACCGCTACGGCGACTGGGAAGTGCCCTGGGAGCAATGGCAGGCCGGTAACGCCTGATCGGCCTGGTCGACTCAGCCGAACCCCTGATCGGCTCAGCCGATGGCGGTGGTGACCACGATCTTGCCGAACACGGCACCGTCCAGCATCCGGGCGAAGCCTTCGTTCGCGCGGGCCAGCGGCACGGTGGAGTCGATCACCGGCTCGATGCCTTCGGCCGCCATCAATGCCGTCAGCCGCGCCAGCTCGGCCCGGGTGCCCATGGTCGAGCCGACGATCCGCAGCTGCTTGAAGAACACCTTGGTCAGCTCGGCTTTCGCCGGTGCGTCGCCGGAGGTTGCGCCGCTGATTACGACGGTTCCGCCGGGCTGCAGCGAGTTGATCGAATGCGACCAGGTCGCCGCCCCCACCGTCTCCATCACCGCGTCGACCCGCGCGGGCAGCCGCTCGCCGGCCTCGAACACGGCGTCCGCGCCGAGCGCCAGCGCGCGAGCGCGTTTCTGCTCGTCCCGGCCGGTCACCCACATCCGGTATCCGGCTGCGGCGCCCAGCTGGATCAGCGCCGTTGCGACCCCGCCACCGGCTCCCTGGACCAGCACCGTCGCGCCGGGGGTGACGCCCGCATTGACGAAGAGCATCCGGTAGGCGGTCAGCCATGCCGTGGACAGGCACGCCGCTGCCGACCACGACAACTCGGCCGGCTTCGGCACCAGGTTCGCGGTCGGCACCGCCACGTACTCGGCGAGCGTGCCCGGATGGAGCTCCGACAGCAACGAGCGCCGCGGGTCCAACGTTTCGTCGCCGCGCCAGCCGGGCGAAGACACCACCGAGTGGACGATCACCTCGTTCCCGTCGGCATCGGTACCGGCCGCATCACAGCCCAGGATCATCGGCAACCGGTCGGCCGGCAGGCCGACCCCACGCAACGACCACAGGTCGTGGTGGTTGAGCCCGGCGGAGTGCACCCGCACGATCGACCATCCGTCGCGCGCTTCCGGTTCGGGTCGGTCACCGATCTCCAGCCCGGACAGCGGGTCGTCGGCGGACAAGCGGGCGGCGTAGGCGGCGAGCATGCCTGGCAGCGTAGTCGACCGCCGCAGAGCGGTTCGGCAGCCCGTTTCACCAGGTAGCGACGCTGATCAGGAACCAGAGCGTCCATAGCACGGCGATGATCATCCCGGCGAGCAGCAGGATTCGCAGCACGGCCTGATCCAGTTTGCTGCCCGGAGCGTCCCGCGGATACAGCCGCCAGGGGCTGTACGCCATGAGCGGCGACTCCCGCCGGTAGATCGGCTCGCCGGCAGCGTCGTAGCCCGGCTCGAGATACGGCTCCTCGCCGGCGGTGCCGGGCTGGAATGCCGGCCGGGTGAAGGTCACCGGCCCGGCGAAATCCTGCTCTGCCAGCTCCTGCTCGGTGGGCAGCATCGAGTCCAGGTGCAGCTCGTGGAACGCGCGGGCCACGTCGTCGGCCGACCACTGCACCGGCTCGTCGGTGAGATCGGTGAAGTATCGCCGCACCCGGTACTCGTGGTCGCCGAGCACCACATCGACATCGGTGGGCAGCCGCGTCTCGGACAGCAGCAGTTGCGCTCCGTCCGCCGGCACCACGAACACCAGTCCGGCCACGCGTTTGTCGCCGGTTGCGGGGGTGAACGCCGCGTGGACGGACGCGATGTCGTCCCGCATGGCGTGCAGCGGGTTACGCCGGGCCGAGGTGAACGCCGCCGGCTGCCCGTCGACCAGCCAGGGGCCGTTCGGTGTGGGGGTCAGCTCGCCGTGCTGCCGGTCGGCGAACCCCTTCACCTCGACCACCACACAGGCCTGCGGCGTCCAGACCAACGCATCGACCTGGTGCAGTTTGTCCGCGCCCGGCACGTTGCAGTTCACCACCGCGACCCCAGGGGGATCGGATTCGCCGTTCCAGCTGCGTAGCCAGTCGACCAGCTGTCGCTCCTCGTTGGACATGCTGGCGTTCTGGATTCTTACGAGCATTCGGCTGCCCCCTGGTCCACATCCGGCGCCGGCGGCGGGCATGACCGCGCCACACCGGCCTCTTTCGTAACTGTAGGTGCTGGTGGTGCCGGGCGCGATGGGGTAAGGACGGTGTGTGCAATCCGACCGGGTCCTCACCGTGCCGAACCTGCTCAGCCTGCTGCGGCTGCTCGGAGTGCCGGTCTTCGTCTATCTCATGCTGGTAGTGCACGCGGACGGGTGGGCGTTCCTGCTGCTCGTCGTGTCCGGTGCGACCGATTGGCTGGACGGCAAGCTCGCCCGGTGGCTGGACCAGATGTCCCGGTTGGGCGCGCTGCTCGACCCGTTGGTGGATCGGCTCTATCTGGTAACCGCTCTGATCACGTTCGCGATCCGGGGAATCGTCCCGTGGTGGGTCGCCGTGGCGTTGATCGCCCGGGACGCGATCTTGGCACTGACCCTGCGGGTGTATCGCCGGCGCGGCCTGCCGCCGCCGGAGGTGATCTATCTGGGCAAAGCAGCGACATTCGCGCTGATGGCGGCGTTGCCCTGGCTGTTGGCCGGGCAGACCGAGTGGGCGATCGCGGGTTTCGCTCGGGCTTTCGGGGGAGCCTTCCTGATCTGGGGTACCGGGCTCTACCTGTGGACCGGAATGCTGTACGTAGCCAAAGCTTTCCGGGTTGCCCGTACGGTTGCCGGGCAGGAACCGATACGGTCAGAATAATTACCGAGCGATCTAGGGTACTGGATATCGAAGAGGAAGGACCGTCAGGTGAGTGAGCTGCCGGAGGACTTGCGGTACACCCAAGATCACGAGTGGGCGCGAGAGATCGGACCCCAGCGCATCCGGGTCGGGCTGACCGATTACGCCCAACAGCAGTTGGGCGAGGTGGTCTTCGTCCACCAGAAGGACGAGGGGACCGAGGTCGCTGCCGGCGATGTCCTCGGTGAGGTGGAGTCGGTCAAGGTCGCCAGTGATATCTATGCTCCGGTGGCCGGCCGGATCGTAGCGGTGAACTCGGAGCTGGCCGACGATCCGGAGCTGGTCAACACCGATCCCTACGACGAGGGCTGGCTGATGGACCTGGAACTGACCGGTTCGGAGTCTGCCACGGCGGTGCTGGCCGGCTTGCTGGACGCGCAGGCATACGCCACCCTGATCGCCGGCTGATCGGTCCGTCGGTGGACCACCTGCACACGGCGGGCTCGGCAGGGTACGGTCGTGGCGAAAGATGGCATGGGCCCGGGGTGTGGTCCGAGACGACTGATGTAGCCGCACGGAACAATCGGACTCAGGAGGAGAAACGGTGAGTCAGAACGACAGGAATTCGGGTTACGAGGAGACTCCCGCGGAGACCACATCGGTCTTTCGTGCCGACTTCCTGAACGAGGTGGATCCGACCCGCTCGGGCGGCGACGCACCTGCCGCCTCGATACCGGTCACCGGCATCGAAGGTCTGCCGTTCGGCTCGGCGCTGCTCGTGGTCAAGCGTGGTCCGAATGCAGGTTCGCGGTTCCTGCTCGATCAACCCATCACGACGGCGGGGCGGCATCCGGACAGCGACATCTTCCTCGACGATGTCACCGTGAGTCGGCGGCATGCGGAGTTCCGGCTCGAGGTCGACGAGTTCCAGGTGGTCGACGTGGGCAGCCTGAACGGCACCTACGTGAATCGGGAGCCGGTGGATTCCGCGGTGCTGGCCAACGGTGACGAGGTGCAGATCGGCAAGTTCCGGCTGGTCTTCCTCAGTGGACCGCGGTCTGCCGACGACGCTGCGGCGGGTTCCGGCAGCTGATGACCGCCGCCGGGCAGCGGGCTGGCGGAGGGATGTCGATCGGCGCCGTCCTCGACCTCTTACGACCTGATTTCCCGGATGTGACGATCTCCAAGATCCGATTTCTCGAATCCGAGGGGCTGATCCGGCCGGACCGTACCCCCGCGGGCTATCGTCGCTTTTCCGCCGCCGATTGTGAGCGGCTACGGTTCGTGCTCACCGCCCAGCGCGACCAGTACCTACCGCTGAAGGTGATCAAGGAGCAGCTCGACGCGATCGACCACGCTGCCGCGCGCGGCGTCCCGCCGGACGCCGGTCGGGGTCCCCGTCGGCTCGGCGTGGTCGGCGGCCCGGCGGGTGCGGTTTCCGGTGATCCCGGCCGGGCCACCACCGTGTCGCCGGAGGAATTTCGACCCGGCCCGCAGGTGCGGATCAGCCGGGCCGATCTGCTCCGTCAGTCCGGGATCGACGAGGGCTTCCTGACCGAACTTGTCCGGGCCGGCCTGATCGTCCCGGGTCGGGCCGGATTCTTCGACCAGGCCGCGGTGACCCTGGCGGTCACCGCGAAGGCGATGGCCGAGTTCGGGCTCGAGGTGCGGCATCTGCGGGCTTTCAAGCTCGCCGCCGACCGTGAGGCCGGCCTTGTCGCGCAGATCGCCGGACCGGTGGCAAAAGGGCGTGACGCGGGTGCCCGAGACCGCGCCGACGAACTGGTCCGAGAACTCGCCGCATTGTCGGTGACGCTGCATGCCTGCCTGGTCACGGCCGCCGTGCGGAGCGCACTCGACAGCTGACCGGCGGGTGCACTCGCACCTGCTGGGTCCGTTTTCGGTCACCGAACCGAGACGGTCTCGGTGATCGAGTAGACGCTTCCGCTGGTTCCCCTAGACTCGACATCGAGGGGCGCGGCGCTTGGAGGCAGATGGCGATGAGCGAGATGCGAGTGGTCGGGATCAGGATGGAGCAACCGAACAGTCCGGTGCTGCTACTGCGCGAAGCGACCGGCGAGCGGTATCTGCCGATCTGGATCGGTGAGGCCGAGGCGAATGCCATCATGTTGCAACAGCGTGGCGTCGAGTCGGCTCGGCCGCTCACCCACGACCTGATCAAGAACTTGATCACGGCGTTCGGGCGGCGGCTGTTGGAGGTCCGGATCGTGGACCTGCAGCAGGGCACGTTCTACGCCGATCTGGTCTTCGACAAGAGCCTGCGGATCTCGGCGCGACCGTCCGATTCGGTCGCGATCGCGCTACGGATCGGGGTGCCGATTTTCGTCGACGAGCGGATATTGCAAGAGGCCGGTGTGGTGATGCCGGACGAGCGCGAGGACGAGGTCGAAAAGTTCAAGGAATTTCTGGAATCGGTGTCGGCTGACGACTTCAAGGCCAACGACGGGTAACGGAACTGTTTCACCCTCGAGTTGAGGTGTAGGTGATGGGCGCGTCGGATTGCCCGCCGGGCCGGTGATGGCGTTGTATCGGGGAGTAGCCTCAGCAGGTACTGCAGGAGAGACAGGGAGCAGTCAGTGGGAGACCAACCGCTCGACACGAGTGTTCAGCCAGGGTTGTTTCCTGACGACACCGTGCCGGACGAGCTGGTCGGTTACCGGGTGCCCACGGCCTGTCAGATCGCCGGCATCACCTACCGACAGCTCGACTACTGGGCGCGCACCGAACTGGTCGCGCCGTCCATCCGGAGCGCTGCCGGTTCGGGTAGCCAGCGGCTGTACTCGTTCAAGGACATCCTGGTCCTGAAAATCGTCAAGCGGCTGCTCGACGCGGGGATCTCGTTGCAGAACATCCGGGTGGCCGTGGACCACCTACGCGACCGGGGCGTCCAGGATCTGGCGAAGATCACCCTGTTCTCCGACGGCACCACGGTGTACGAGTGCACATCGGCCGAAGAGGTCGTCGACCTGCTGCAGGGCGGCCAGGGAGTATTCGGGATCGCGGTCAACGGGGCGATGCGCGAGCTCACCGGAACGATTGCCCAGTTCCCGGCCGAGCGGGCCGATGGTGGCGCGACGGAGGAGCGGCCGGAAGACGAGCTGGCCTACCGCCGGAAGAACCGGGTCAGCCGCAAGACCGGTTAGACTGGTCGCGCGTCGCACCCCACACGGGAGAGTTCCGCGCCGACACCAGCGGCCGGACGCCGAAGGAGCAGCACCTCTCCGTCGATCTCTCAGGCACCAGGACCGTGCGGGTCATCCGGCGCCTCTGGAAAGTGGCGGACCCGAGTCCGTCCGCCCACGGGGAAAGGTCGAACGGGACCGAATCTCTCAGGCGCCGCGACAGAGGGAGAGGGCCAGCGCAAGCCTGCCCTCGGGAGACCTCGTGAACTCTACTTTCGCCGACCGGCACATCGGACCGGATGCCACCGACCTCGCCACGATCCTGCGCCTGATCGGGGTCGCAACTCTCGACGAACTCGCCGACCGGGTGGTTCCGGCTGCGATCGCCGACCGGTCCGGTCTGGAGGTCCTGCCCGAGCCGGTGAGCGAACACGCTGTGCTCGACGAGCTGCGCGCCCTGGCCGCCACGAACACCGTCGCGACCTCGATGATCGGGCTCGGCTACTACGACACCCTGACCCCGCCGGTGTTACTCCGCAACATTCTGGAGAACCCGGCCTGGTATACCGCGTACACCCCCTATCAGCCGGAGATTTCGCAGGGCCGGCTGGAGGCGCTGCTCAATTTCCAAACCATGGTGTGCGACTTGACCGGGATGGATACCGCGAACTCGTCGATGCTGGACGAGGCCACTGCGGCGGCCGAGGCGATGGGCCTGCTCCGTCGGGCCGGGCGCAGCCGGTCGAACCGGTTCCTCGTCGACGCCGATGTTTTCCCGCAGACCCTGGCGGTGTTGACCACCCGCGCCGAGGCGTTGGGTATCGATCTGGCCGTGACCGACCTCGCAGCGGGATTGCCCGACGGCGACTTCTTCGGCGTGCTCGCCCAGGTCCCCGGCGCATCCGGCCGGGTGACCGACTGGACTGCGCTGATCGACGCGGCGCACGAGCGCGGTGCGATGATCGCGGTCGGGCTCGATCTGCTTGCGGCGACCGTCATCACCCCGCCCGGCGAGTACGGCGCCGACGCCTGCTTCGGTACGACACAACGGTTCGGCGTGCCGATGGGTTTCGGCGGGCCACACGCCGGCTACCTGGCGGTGCAGCGTCGCCATGCCCGGCAGTTGCCCGGCCGGATCGTCGGGGTGTCGGTCGACGCGGACGGCGATCCCGCCTATCGACTGGCGTTGCAGACCCGGGAGCAGCACATCCGACGGGAGAAGGCCACCTCCAACATCTGTACTGCGCAGGTCTTGTTGGCGGTCGTCGCCGCCATGTATGCCGCCTACCACGGCGCCGACGGATTGACCGCGATCGCCCGGCGGGTGCACGGACATGCCGAGGCGATCGCGACCGCGCTGGGGGATGCGCTGGTGCACGATCGGTATTTCGACACCGTCCTGGCGCGGGTGCCCGGCCGGGCGGCCGAGGTGTTGGCCGCAGCGCGCGAGCGGGGGGTCAACCTGCGCCTGGTCGATGCCGACCACGTGGCGGTGGCGTGCGACGAGGCCACCACCGGCGCGCACGTGGCGGCGGTGCTCGCGGCATTCGGTGTCGTGCCGGCCGCCGAGCCGGTCTGCGCCGGAATCGTCAACCGCACGTCGGCGTTCCTCACCCACCCGGCCTTCACCCGATACCGCACCGAAACTGCGATGCTGCGGTACCTGCGGCGCCTCGCCGATCGCGACATCGCATTGGATCGCAGCATGATTCCGCTCGGTTCCTGCACGATGAAGCTGAACGCGACCGCGGAGATGGCGGCGATCACCTGGCCGGAGTTCGCCCGATTGCACCCCTATGCGCCGGCCGCGGACACCCCGGGGATGGCTCGGATCATCGCCGATCTGGAGCGTTGGCTTGCTGCGCTGACCGGCTACGACGCGGTCAGCCTGCAGCCCAACGCAGGTAGCCAGGGGGAGTACGCCGGCTTGCTTGCGATCCGTCGATTTCAGCAGGATCAAGGGCAGGAGCATCGCGACATCTGTCTGATCCCGTCCAGTGCGCACGGCACCAACGCGGCGTCGGCCGTCCTGGCCGGCTTCCGGGTCGAGGTGGTCGGCTGCCGCCGCAACGGCGACATCGACCTGGACGACCTGCGCGCGAAGATCGCCGATCATGCCGACCGGCTGGCCGCAATCATGATCACTTATCCGTCCACCCACGGGGTGTACGAACACGAGGTCGCCGAGCTGTGCGCGCTGGTGCACGACGCCGGCGGACAGGTGTACGTCGATGGGGCGAACCTGAATGCGCTGGTCGGATTGGCCCGGCCGGGTCGGTTCGGCGGCGACGTGAGCCACCTGAACCTGCACAAGACATTCTGCATTCCGCACGGCGGCGGTGGGCCGGGAGTCGGCCCGGTCGCGGTACGCAGCCATCTCGCGCCGTATCTGCCGGGCGATCCGTTGGAACAGAAGTCGCATGCGGTGGCAGCGGCCCGATACGGCTCGGCCTCGATCCTGCCGATCACCTGGGCGTACCTCCGGCTGATGGGCGCGGACGGGTTACGTCGGGCGACCGGCACCGCCATCGCCTCGGCGAACTACATTGCCCGCCGGCTCGACGACTATTTCCCGGTGTTGTACACGGGCGAGCACGCGATGGTCGCGCACGAGTGCATCCTGGACCTGCGCGAGATCACCAAGCGCACCGGTATCACGGTGGACGACGTGGCAAAACGGCTCGCCGACTACGGTTTCCACGCCCCGACGATGAGCTTCCCGGTGGCCGGCACGTTGATGGTGGAGCCCACCGAGAGCGAGGACCTGGCCGAGATCGACCAGTTCTGCGACGCGATGATCGCCATCCACGGCGAGATCGAGCGAGTTGCTGCGGGGGAGTGGCCGGTGGACGACAATCCGTTGCGCGGCGCTCCGCACACGGCCGAGTGTCTGACCCGTGAGTGGGCGCATCCCTACACCAGAGCCGAAGCCGCCTACCCGCAGGTCGAGAAGCAGCCCGGTACCGGCCGGGCGAAGGTATGGCCGGGAACCCGGCGGATCAACGGCGCGTACGGCGACCGGAATCTGGTCTGCTCGTGTCCGCCGGTCGAGGCGTTCGCCGACTGATCGCCGGTTTCGGATCGATGTCCGATTCGGCCGAATTGCGTGGAAGGATGGAACGGTGGCAATCGACTACAACAAGAAGAATCCATCCGGCGGATCGGCCGCGGCACCCGACGCAGCAGCAGCGGCCGGGCCGGTGTCGCTGTCCAAGGAGCGGCCGGCGATCAACCTGACCAAGTCCGGCGCGGTCGGCGGCACGATGCGGGTGAACCTCAACTGGAGCCAAGGTGCCGCGCAACCGGCGAAGAAAGGTTTCCTCAGCCGGCTGGCCGGGGCGAGCGGTGGCATCGACCTGGATCTCGGCTGTCTCTGGGAGCTGACCGACGGGCGCAAGGGCATCGTGCAAGCGCTCGGCAACTCGTTCGGCGCCTACGATCAGCCGCCGTACATCCAGCTCGACCAGGACGACCGGACCGGCGCGGTCACCGGCGGCGAGAACATGGCGATCAATATGGATCGGGTGGCGGAGTTCCGCCGCATCCTGGTCTTCGCCCTGATCTACGAGGGGGCGCGCAACTGGGCTGCGGTGGACGGCGTGGTGCGGCTCTTCCCGCAGCGGGGGCCGCAGGTCGAGGTGCGCTTGGATCACCCGGTGGACGGGGCGCCGATCTGCGCGATCGCGATGCTGGAGAACAAAGGCGGTGACCTGACCGTGCAGCGCGAGGTGCAGTACATCAACGGTGCGCAGGATGTGCTCGACCGTACCTACGGGTGGGGCCTGCAGTGGAAAGCCGGCCGCAAATAGGCGGACGGGCAGGGCAGCGGGTGCGGTTGCTCAGCGTGCTTCGGCGACTGCCTTCAGCGTCGTCAAGCCCTTCTCGAAGTCCTTGCCGATCAGCTTGTCCGGATTGATTATGAAGCCGAAGAGCCGGAAGAACAGGTTCTTCTTGCCGGTCATCCGCCAGGTGACCCGGGTGGCGGCGCCGTGTGGGACCAGCTCGAAGGTCACGGCGTTCGACGCTTTGAACGGCTTCAGAAACTCCAGGTCGAGGTCGATTCGCTCCGGTGTAGACCCGGTGATGCGCATCGACCCGGCGCCGGCTTTGCGGTTGCCTTTCCACGCATAGCCGGCGCCGACGCCCGCAGCGGGCCCGGTGTAGGTGCGCTCCTGATTCGGGTCGAGATCCTCCCAGGGGGACCACGCCCGCCAGGCGGCGAAGTTGTCGATGTGCGGGTGAATCGTCGCCGGTACCGTCGCGATCTCGATCGACCGCTCGATCGTCATGTCGTCTACCACGCCCGAAAGCCTAGAGTGTGTGCGGTCCGGTCAGCCGAGCAACATGGTCAGCGCGGTAGCCAGTTCGGGGCCGGCCGAGGAAGCGACCGGAACAATCTGGCCGCCGGTGCGGTCGGCGGCCGCACGTACCGGGTCGGCGACCGGAGCAGTGCCGAGCTGGAGCACGTCGATCCGAACCGGGCGGGCCGGGTCCATCATCGCGGTGATATCGGATATCGCCCGGGTAGCGGCTGCCGCGGACTCGTCGTCCGGACTGCCGTCGGTGATCAACAGCACCGAGTTCGCCCGGTTGGCCTGGTACACCGACATTGCGAAACGATAGGCCTCGACCAGGCTGCGGTAGGCGTCCGCAGTCGGGTCGCGGGTCGAGCGCAGCGCCGCGAGCGCGGTGTTCAACGCCGAACGGGCGTTCGTGGTCAGCGGTTGGGTTGCGGTCTGCTGCCGATACGGGGCGGCGCCGTCCACGCTGCGCCGGTAGGTCCACAGGCCGACCGATGACGACGGCGGTACCGTGTCCAGCTGAGACCGCAACGCCGCGACCACATTCGCCAATCGAGTTTGGTTGCCTTCGGTTTGCCCCATCGATGCCGACACATCGACCAGGAGGGTGGACGACACCCCCAGCGTCGGGCGCGCCAGGATGTCGGCGAGCCGGTCGTAGACCGCGCGTTCGGCTGCCGGTGCGGCGGTGCCGGTGGGCGTGACGAAACCCGCGTCGGTGAACAGCCGAGCTTGCTCGGGTGCGGTGAGGAACTCGACGAACTCGGCCGCGATCGCGTTCTGGGTCTCGTCGATCCACGGTCCGGTCAATCGGGCCGCCGGGTAGTCCGCGATCGGTCCCGGCCCGGGCGGTCGATAGCTCACCACGCCCGTACCGCGCAGCTGCAGTTCGGTGGTCGGCACCGCATGCACCGCGCCGGCAGCTGCGACGGCAGCGCCGCGCAGCGTGGTGATCCCGTCGGCTGCCGATGCCGCCGGCGGTGCGCCGACCGCCAGCGACGACACCGCGGTCACCGCCGGGCCGCGTTGCAGCGCGGCGGCGGTGACCGGTTGGGGGGCCAGCGCGGCCGTGGCCACCGCTTCGGCTACTGCCAGCGTTGCGTCGTCGGGGGGCACGGCAAGCCGGAGACCGCCCCAACCGACGAGGCCGATCCGATCCAGGTCACCCTGTTGCAGACCGGCCAGGTCGGCCCAACCGGCCTTCGCATTGTCGAGCGCCGCCCGTAACGGCTCGGCCACGGCAAACACGACGGGCGTCGTGGCGATCGGTTTCGGCTCGCCGTCGAGCAGTCCGGGAACGGTCGCCCGGCGCACCGAACGTGACGAGTCGGCGATCCACAGCGCGGGTCGTGGCCCGAGCGCAGCGGCATCCCACTGCGGGCCCGGCAACGCCGCCGCGATCGGGCCCGAAAGCCGGTCCGTGACCTCGACCTGCGCGCAATGATCCCGGACGACCGGGTGAGTGGCCCCGTAGCGTTGCGCCGCCGCGCGCACCGGACCGGCGATATCGGGGTCGGCGGTCACCGCCAGCGTGGTGTCCCCGGCTACACACTGGCGGGCCGCGGCGGCGGCGTCGTCGGCGATTCGATCCCGCAGGAACATCCAGCCGACCGCCAGTGCTGCCAGAACCCCCAGCGTTACCAGAACGAGCAACGGACCGCGCGCGATCGAGCGAGCGCCGCCGCCGCGGTGCTTGGCCGGACCTCGATGTCTCGCCATGCTGCGGGCGTGCCTGCTCGGGCCGGCCCGGCGATCAGCGGGCCAGTTCCGACGCCTTGAACTCGCGCCGCCGCCGATGCAGGATCGGCTCGGTGTAGCCGTTCGGTTGCTCGGTTCCGGCCAGGATCAGCTCCTTGGCTGCCTGAAAGGCGATGCTGCTCGCGAAGTCCGGCGCCATGGGGCGATAGTTCGGGTCGCCGGCGTTCTGTCGATCCACCACCGGTGCCATCCGCTCCAGACTCGCAACGATGTCGTCGGCCGACACCACGTCGTGACGTAACCAATTCGCCAATAGTTGACTGGAGATCCGTAACGTGGCCCGGTCCTCCATCAACCCGACATCGTGGATGTCGGGCACCTTGGAACACCCGACACCCTGATCGATCCATCGCACCACGTATCCCAGGATCGACTGTGCGTTGTTGTCCAGCTCGGTCTGCCGCTCCTGCGCCGACCAGTCCGGCGTCGGTGCGAGCGGGATGGTGAGGATGTCGTCGATGGTGGCACGCGAACCGCCCTGGGCGATCTCGGCCTGCCGGGCGAACACGTCGACCTGGTGATAGTGGATCGCGTGCAGGGTGGCGGCGGTGGGCGAGGGCACCCACGCGGTGGTCGCGCCGGCGCGGGGATGCGCGATCTTCTGCTCCAGCATGTCGTGCATCAGATCCGGCATCGCCCACATCCCCTTGCCGATCTGGGCATGATGCGGCAGGCCGTCCGCGAGGCCGGTGTCGACGTTGTTGTCCTCGTAGGCGGCGATCCAGCGTTGCGACTTCATATCCGCTTTGCGCACCATCGGTCCGGCTGCCATCGAGGTGTGGATCTCGTCGCCGGTGCGGTCGAGGAAGCCGGTGTTGATGAACACCACCCGTTCCTGCGCGGCCTGGATACTGCGGGCCAGATTGACCGTGGTCCGCCGCTCCTCGTCCATGATCCCGACCTTGAGCGTGTTCGCCGGTAGCCCCAGCACCTGCTCGACCCGGTCGAACAACGTGTTGGTGAACGCCACCTCGTCCGGGCCGTGCATCTTCGGCTTCACGATGTACACCGCGCCGGTCCGGCTGTTGCCGCGGGTGGTGTCGCCGCGTAGGTCGTGCAGCGCGATCAACGAGGTGAACAGGCCGTCCAGAATCCCTTCGGGAACCTCGTCGCCGCTCGGATCGAGGATCGCGTCGCTGGTCATCAGATGACCCACATTGCGCACGAACAGCAGCGAACGACCGTGCAGGGTCAATTCACCGCCGCCGACCGCCGTGTAGGTGCGATCCGGATTCATCACCCGGGTGAACGTCTTGTCGCCCTTGGTCACCTCTTCGGTGAGGTCGCCCTTCATCAGGCCCAGCCAGTTCCGGTAGCCGGTCACCTTGTCCGCGGCATCGACCGCGGCGACCGAGTCCTCGAAATCCATGATGGTGGTGACCGCGGATTCCAGCACCACATCGCGCACGCCGGCCGAATCGGTGGATCCGATCGGCGAGGACGGATCGATCTGGATCTCGATGTGCAGCCCGTTGTGCCGCAACAGCACGGCGGTCGGTGATTCGGGGGTGCCGGCGTAGCCGACCAGCTCCGCCGGTCCGGCCAGCGTGGTGACCGTGCCGTCGGCCAAGGTGACCGCGAGCGCCCGGCCGTCGACGGCGTACCGGGTGGTGCCCGCATGCGAGCCGGTGACCAGCGGCGCAGCCTGGTCGAGCAGGCCCCGGGCGAACGCGATCACCTTGTCGCCGCGCACTTTGTTGTAACCGGGCTTGCCGCCGGGTGCCTGTTCGGCACCATCGGTCTCGGGGATCGCATCCGTGCCGTACAAGGCGTCGTAGAGCGATCCCCACCGGGCGTTCGCGGCGTTGATCGCGAACCGCGCGTTCATCACCGGCACCACCAGTTGCGGACCCGCGGTCGCGGCGACCTCGGCGTCCACGTTCTGTGTACCGATCCGGAAGTCGGCCGCCGGCGGCAGCAGGTAGCCGATCTCGACCAGGAATGCCTTGTAGGCCTCCCGGTCGTAGTCGGTGCCGGGATGCTCGGCGTGCCAGGCATCGAGCTTGCCCTGCAGCTCGTCTCGGGTGGCGAGCAACTCCCGGTTGCGCGGGGCGAGCTCGGTGACGACCGCTTCGACGCCGGCCCAGAACTCGGCCGGGTCGATCCCGGTACCGGGGATCGCCTCCTGCTCGACGAAGTCCCGCAGCTCCGTGGCGACCTGCAATCCACCGATCCGAACGCGCTCAGTCATCTACCTCACTCTTTCAGGTCGCGGACTCGGGCCGAATCCGCTGCCGACCCGCTTCCGGTCGGGATCTTACCTATGAGTAGCCGACGCGCCGTCGGTGCTGTCCGCTCGGTCGGCGAGTCGGAGCAGGGCAGTGCAGCGCTGGTGCAGCGCGGCCCGCAACGGGGCGGCCCGCCGCGTCAGTTCGGCCTGGGCCCGGACGTACTCGGCCCGGCCCGCCGCGGTCTCGATCGGGATCGGCGGGTAGCCGAGTTCGGTCAGCTGGTACGGGCTGGCGCGCATGTCGAGTTCGCGGGCCGCGTAGGCCAGCTCGAAGCAGGCCGCGGTGAGCGCCGAGTCGATCAATGGGGACAGCTTGTAGCAGTGCTTGTACAAATCCATCGTGGCGTGCAGGCAGCCGGGCTGCTCGGCAGCGACCTGGCCGGCGCGGGTGAGTGCCGTGGCGTTGCGCGGCTCCGCGGCCGCGGTGAAGAACCGGAACGCGTCGAAGTGGGTGCAGCGCAACTGCATCGACTCGACCACCCGGTCGGTCCCGGCGCGGCCGAGCCGGAGCTCGGCACCGGGGTGGCGGACCGGCTCGGTCCGGTACACCATCGCCCACTCGTGCAGACCGAAGCAGGACAGCTGCGGTGGGCGGGCCGCGGTGGCGGCCAGCAGAGCGGCGATGTGTTCGATTGCCGACCGGCGGTGGCAGGCGAAGCTCGGATCGAGCTCGGTGCCGCCGTCGATGTGCCGATAGCCACGCCATCGGGCGTGCTCGGGCGCATCGATCAGCCGGATCCCCGGACCCGGATGCCAGCGCAGCAGCTGTGCCGGCCGATGGCTGTAGTAGGTGAACAAGAAGTCGATCACCGGGTGCGCTTCACCCCGGCCACGGCGTCGCAGGTGGGGCTCGATCAAGGCCGATATCGTCCGCCGGTGCCGGTCGCGGCGGGCGGTCCACACCGCGACCGGGAGTATCTGCACGGCGACGATGCTACGGCCGTCCGCTCAGCAGCCGGGCAGCTGTACAGCGATCTCCGGCGGAACTCCGTGGGCGGGGACGCAATCGCCGAGCGAACCGAGCTCCAGCAGTTCCCAGCGCGTTGCGGTCGGGACGAATCGGAACAGTCCACCGACCGGCGGGTGGGCACCGTTCCAGGCGACCGCCCAGGCGGTCCCGCTCGGATCGGTAACGCATCGGGCGGTGTCGAAGCCGACGCCGCCGTGTCGGTCGGCAACCGGGTCGGCCGCTGCGGCCTCGTCCAGTCGGGTGCTGCTGGCGAAAGTGCACGGTCCGACGCTGGTTGCGGCGGCCGAGTCGGAGTCGGTCGAGGCCGGTTCCAGTTGCGTGCCGGTGACCGGTTGTGCCGCTTTCGGCGGCGCAAGCGTCGTCGAGGTGGTGGTGTCGACCGATTGTCCGGCATCGCTCTCGGTGCGGGAATCGGCCGCTCCGGCGGTCAGCGCCACCGTTGCGGTTATCACTCCGGCGGCCGCTACCGCCAGGCGCGCTGCAGTCTTCATGGATCACTCCTGGTCGGTTCCGGGGTGCTCACGCGACAAACCAGCTAATACCAACCTCAAGCTTAATTCCCGCTTGAGAACATACCAATAGTCTATACGAAGGGAAATCTGCTGGATAGTCGGTAGCCGATGCCGAGCTTATCCGCTGATCAGTTGCCGGCAGAGCCGGCTTCCCGGCGATGGGTGCTGTCTCGAACGTTGCCGATGAACTCTTCGACCAGATCCTCCAGTGCGACGATGCCGACGGTCGTCCCGTTCGCGTCGACCACCCGGCCCAGATGTGAGCCGGCCTGTCGCATCGACGCCAACGCCTCGTACAGAGTCATGCCACGCGGCACCGTCGGCAGGGGGCGGATCTCCGCGCGTGGAATCAGCGTGCTCGGACCGGCGCGGACATCGCCGACTTGTTCCAATACGTCCTTGACGTGCAGGTATCCGGTCAGCAGGCCGTCGGATTCGCGTATCGGGAACCGGGAGAACCCGGTGTCGACGACCGCGGCTTCGATCGCGCCGAGGCGCACCCCCTCCCGCTCGGTCGGCAGGCAATGCGCATCGGCCAGCGGAATCAGCACATCGGTCACCGTTCGCCCCTGGGTCTCCAGGGCCTGGGTGAGCCGCCGATGTTCCTCCTCGTCCAGCAGACCCTCCGAGCGAGACTCGCCGATCATCTCGGACAACTCCAGGGCCGAGACGGTGGCCGCGAGCTCGTCTTTCGGATCGATTCCGAGTGCTCGCAGGGTCAGGTTGGCCAACAGGTTGTAGAAGCCGATCAGTGGCCGGGCCAGCCGGAGCCACGCCAGGTGGGCGGGCACCAGCAACAGCGCGGACCGTTCGGGGCCGGCCAACGCGATGTTCTTCGGCACCATCTCGCCGAGCAGGATATGCAGCACGACCACCACGGCCAGCGCGATCGCGAATGCCAGCGGGTGCAGCAGCGCCGCCGGTACCCCCGCCCACTCCATCGGCCCCTCGATCAGGTGCGCAAACGCAGGTTCACCGACCCGGCCGAGCAGAATCGAGCAGATCGTGATGCCCAGTTGCGCGGCCGCGAGCATCAGCGACAGCTGCTCGCTGGCCCGCAGCACCGTCCGAGCGCCCCGCTTGCCCTGGGCGACCAGGGCTTCGAGCCGATCCCGGCGGGCCGAGATCAAAGCGAACTCGGCGGCGACGAAGAATGCGTTGGCGCCGAGCAGCGCCACCGCAAGCAGGACGCCGAACAGGTCGTTCATCGGGCACCGCCGCGCGCGGTGACGTCGGCGGCCGCATCCTGACCGGGGCGGGCGAAGAGCTGTACCCGATCGATCCGACGACCGTCCATGGCCAGCACGCGGCCGAACCAGCCGTCCGATTCCGGATCGAGCACGTCCGCGGGGAGCGGCACTTCATCACCCTCGACGGGGATCCGGCCGAGCCGAGCGAGGATCAGGCCGCCCAGGGTTTCGTATTCGCCGTCGGGCGGCGCGTATCCGGTTTCCGCGGTCACCTCGTCGATCCGCAGCAGGCCCGAGCAGGTCCAGCCGGCGCCCTCACGGCGGATGTCGAGGACGGTGTCGTCGTGCTCGTCCCGGACATCGCCGAAGATCTCCTCGATCAGGTCTTCCATGGTGACGATACCGGCGGTACCACCGTACTCGTCGATGACCAACGCCACCTGCATCCCGTCGGCGCGCACCCGATCGAGCACCGTATCGCCGTCGAGGGTCGCCGGCACGGTCAGGACCCGCTGGACGATGGTGCCGAGTCGGACCTGTGCGCGCTGCTCCGGGAGGGTCGCGAACGCCTGTTTCACGTGCACGAACCCGCGGGTGTCGTCGAGGTCGCCGGCGACGATCGGGAATCGGGAGAAGCCGGTGCGTGCGGACGTCGCGACCAGGTCGTCGACGGTGTCGTCGACGGCGAGCGAGACGATCTTGACCCGTGGGGTCATCAGTTCCTCGGCGGTACGCTCGCCGAACTGCAGCGAGCGATCCACCAGCGTGGCTACCCGGAGATCGAGCGCGCCGCGTTGGGCCGAGGTGCGCACCAGCGAACCGAGTTCTTGCGGCGAGCGGGCCGAGCGCAGCTCCTCTGCCGGTTCGATGCCGAATCGGCGGATCACCCGGTTCGCGGTGTCGTTGAGGAAATGGATGGCCCAGGCGAACGATGCCGAAAACGCCAACAGCGGGCCCGCGGTGAACCGGGCGGTCGCCATCGGCTCGGCGATGGCGACGTTCTTCGGCACCAGTTCGCCACAGACCATCGACAACGACGTCGCCAGGATCAGTGCCAGCGCCAGCGCGAGGGCGGTGGTGGGGCCGGTGCCGAGCCCGAGCGCGCTCAGAGCCGGCTCGAAGAGTTGCGCCAGCACGGGTTCGGCCAGGTAGCCGGTGATCAGCGTGGTGATGGTGATACCCAGCTGGGCGGCCGATAGCTGGAACGACAAGGATCGCTGGGCGCGCTGCACCAATCGGGCCCGCCGGTCGCCGTCGCGGGCATGCGCTTCCACGACGCTGCGTTCGAGCGCGGTCAGCGAGAACTCGGCGGCGACGAACAATGCAGTTCCCGCGGTCAGCCCGACGAAACCGACCAGTGCGACGATGGTGAGTGCAACGCTCACTGCGGGCGACGAGCGGGATAGGCGCGATGATCGGGGTGGGCGCCGACCGAGCCCGTCGACCTGGTGCCGGCGGCAGGTGCCATGCGTTCCTGGGTCCCTTTGGTCGAAGTGGGCGGTTGTCCGATCAGCCCGAGTCTACCGGCTCGCTGCAGTAGCCGGTCGGCATGCCGACGGTCGGTCACCATCCGCCCGGCAGCGGCCGGCCCTCGGCGAAGCCGGCGGCCGACTGGACGCCGATCAGCGCGCGTTCGTGTAGCTGGGCCAGGTTGCGCGCGCCCGCGTAGGTGCAGGCGCTACGCACACCACTGCAGATGTGATCGAGCAGGTCCTCCACCCCGGGTCGATCCGGGTCCAGCTGCATCCGGGACGACGAGATGCCCTCTTCGAATAAAGACTTGCGTGCCCGGTCGTAGCTGCTGTCCGCTGCGGTGCGGGCGGCCACCGCTCGCTTGGACGCCATCCCGAAGCTCTCCTTGTACGGGTTCCCGTTCTGGTCGAAGCGCAGGTCGCCCGGAGATTCGTAGGTGCCGGCAAACCAGGAGCCGATCATCACGTTGTCGGCGCCGGCGGCCAGCGCGAGCGCCACGTCCCTGGGGTGCCGAATTCCGCCGTCGGCCCACACGTGCCCGCCGGCCTCGCGGGCCGCTTCGGCGCATTCGGCGACGGCGGAAAACTGCGGCCTACCGACGCCGGTCATCATCCGGGTGGTGCACATCGCGCCCGGTCCGACGCCGACCTTGACGATGTCGGCGCCCGCAGCGAGCAGATCCCGGGTGCCGGCGGCGGTCACCACGTTGCCGGCGACCAGTGGCACCCCCAGATCCAGCGCGCGCACCGCGGCCAGCGCCTCTGCCATCTTGGCCTGGTGTCCGTGTGCCGTGTCCACCACCAGTACGTCGACCCCGGCGTCCACCAGCGCCTTCGCCTTCGCGGGCACGTCGCCGTTGATCCCGACTGCGGCCGCGATCCGAAGCCGGCCGGCGGCGTCGACCGCCGGCCGGTAGATCCCGGCCCGAACCGCACCGACCCGGGTGAGCACCCCGGCGAGCACGCCGTCGACGGTGAGCACGGCAAGGCGGGCGTGCGCGGCATCCAACAGTTCGAAGACCGCACGGGGCGGCGTGGACAGTGCGACGGTGAGCATCTCGGTGGTCAGCACGGCCGACAACCGGGTGAATCGATCGACGTCGGCGCAGTCGGCCGCGGTCGCCAGCCCGATCGGTCGGCCGTCGGCCACGATGACGACCGCACCGTGCGACCGTTTGTGCATCAGTGCCGACGCGTCGGAGACCGAATCGTCCGGGCCGAGCGTCACCGGGGTGTCGGCCACCAGGTCGCGGGACTTGACGAACGCCACCGTGTCGGCGACGGCACCGATCGGAAGGTCTTGGGGTAGTATCACGATGCCGCCCCGGCGGGCGATCGTCTCGGCCATCCGCCGCCCGGCCACCGCGGTCATGTTCGCCACCACGATCGGGATGGTGGTGCCGGTACCGTCCGCGCTCGCCAGGTCGACGTCGAACCGCGAGGTGACCTCGGTGGGTCGGGGTACCAGGAAGACGTCGTCGTAGGTGAGGTCGTACGGTGGCGGGCCGGACAGAAAATGCACGCTTGGCATGCTAACGGCCGATGAGCGGGCTCCGGTCAGATGCGGAACAGCCGGTTCAGCTCGGCCAGCCAGGGCAGCGCGACCGCCAGGGTCGGGACCACCAGGATCGCCGCCGCGCTCAGGTATACCGCAGCCGCCAGGCCGCGGCCGCCGTGGGTAGGTCCGCTCAGCCGGCGAATCCGGACCAGGGTGGTAGGTCCGCCCGCGGCCAGTGCGCCCTGCGGAGTTCGCGCGCCGGCACAGGCGACGAGTGCGCGGGCGAGCGGCCGCGGACCGCTCACCCGCACCGCCGCGTCATCGGCGAGCAACTCCACCAGCAGGCGTACCGAGTCCAGCGCCGACTCGCTGCGGACCACCCGGGGGAACGCCTCGTGGACGGCGGTGAACGCCTCCAGCACCAGATCGTGCCGGGCGCGCAGGTGGGCGCGCTCGTGGCCGAGGATCGCTCGGATCTCGCCGTCGGCCAGCCGGTCCAGGGTGCCGGCGCTGAGCACGACCCGCCCGCGCCGGCCGGGCACGCAGTAGGCGATCGGCTCGGGCGTATCGAGCACCCGGATGTTGCCGGCGGAGATACTGTCGCGGCCGTGCTCGGAGTGATCGAGCAGGTCGACCAGCATGCGATGGCGAGCGCGGCGGCGGCGGGTCCGTATCGCAACCCGCACGACCGCGAACATCAGGCGCGCCCCGATCAGCAACGTGAGCATCAACACCGCGACGTAGCAGAGCCACAGTGGCATGCCCAGCGCGTCGATCTCGCGCAGCGGTTCGGCGGTCGGCCGTCCGTCCGGCCCGACCACCAGCAGTCGGCTGGCGATTGCGAGTCCGGAGCCGAAGGCAGCCAGGACGGCGGCGAGGGCGATCGCCTGCCAGAGCACCAGGGCGGCCCGCGGCACCCGTGCGGTCCAGGTGGCCTTGGCCAGTACGGCCGGTATCGGCCCGGCCAGCAGCAAAGCCAGGGCCGCGAAGACCGGGGCGGCCGCGTTCACGGTGGGCTCGCGTTCATCACGATCAGACTAGTTGTCGGGTGGGGATTCCGCAGGGGTCTGCCGATGCTGCACGGCGTCGAGTTCGGCCAGCGCCTCGCGCAGTGCCGCGGCTTCGTCGGCGCCGACCCGGCCGACGAAATGGACCAGTGCGGCCGCGCGACCGCTCGACTCGTCGGCCTGTTGCAGGGCGTCGACCATCAGGCTCGCCACCAGCTCGTCCCGCCCGTGCACCGGCGCGTACCGGTGTGCCCGGTCGTCGCGTTGCTGGCTGACCAGATTCTTCTTCGCGAGACGCTGCAGGACGGTCATCACCGTGGTGTAGGCCAGCTCGCGGCGTGCCGACAGCGCTTCGTGCACCTGCCGCACGGTCTGTGATTCGTCGACCGACCACAAGTGGTCCATGACCGCCTTTTCCAGCTCACCGAGACCCGCCATCGTTCCAGTGTACGTACCTCCGGCGCGGCACGTACTACAGGAGGTCGTACAGCGCGCCGGGTCGGCTCGATGCCGCTGTGGTGTAGATCTTTCGACCATGACCGAGATGACTCCCACACCACCCGCCACCGACTCGGCCCCGCTGGTCGCGATCGGTTTCGACGCACTGATCGGACTCGAGTACCGGATCGTCACGCCGGACCACGTGCGCGCCGAATGGACCGTCCGGCCGGAGCTGCTCCAGCCGTACGGCCTGGTGCACGGTGGGGTGTACTGCGCGGTGATCGAGTCGGTGTGCAGCGTCGGCGGCGCCACCTGGTATGCCGACCGCGGCGTCGTGGTCGGGGTCAACAACAACACCGACTTTCTGCGCGCCGCCCGATCCGGCACCCTGACCGCCGACGCTCGGCCGGTGCATCAGGGCCGGTTGCAGCAGGTATGGCAGGTGGCGATCACCGACGAGGAGCAGCGCGTCGTCGCCCGCGGACAGGTGCGATTGCAGAATCTCGCCCAGGCGCCGGGCAGCGCCTGAGCGAGATTGCGGTCGGAGCGGGGCGCCGGATCAGGGTGCCGACAGTCGGGCGGACGTGCCGTCGACGATCGACCCGGTCGGGGTGGCGCGGTTCGGGTGGCCGGTCTCGGCCTCCTCGAACCGTTCCTTCGCGGCCGCCTCGTAGCTCTCCAGCTGTTGCATCGCCTGGCGGGCGTAGATCCAGCGTTCGGTGATCGTCATCTGGCCCCGCCCCTTGCCCAGGAAGGACAGGGTCCAGGCCATCACCGTGGTCAGCCGGTTCTTCTGCCCGACCAGGTAGTACAAGTGCAGCACCAGCCAGGCGAGCCAGGCGATGAACCCGCCGAACTCGAACTTGCCGACCTGCGCCACCGCGCTGAACCGGGAGACGGTGGCCATGCTGCCCTTGTTCAGATACTTGAACGGCTTGCGGTTGGCCGGGTCGTCCTCGCCGCGCAGCGATTCCTTGATCCGCTTCGTGGCGTACACCGCGCCCTGGATCGCACCCTGCGCCATCCCCGGCACCTCGGGCACGCTCATCAGGTCGCCGATCACGAACACGTACGGGTGCCCCTTGACCGTCAGGTCGGGCTCGACGATCACGCGGCCGGCCCGGTCGGTGGTGGTGCCGTCGGATTGTTCGGCGATCAGTTTGCCGAGCGGATTGGCTTGCACGCCGGCGGACCAGACCTTGCATGCGCATTCGATCCGGCGCTCGGTGCCGTCCTTCTCCTTGACCGTGATGCCCTGATAGTCGACGTCGGTCACCATCGCGTTGAGCTGAACCTCGACGCCCATCTCCTCCAGCCGCCGCTGCGCCTTGAGGCCCAGATTCTCACCCATCGGCGGCAGCACCGCGGGGGCGGCGTCGAGCAGGATCACCCGGGCATTGTTGGGGTCGATCGTGCGAAACGCCCCGGCCAGGGTGCGATCGGCGAGTTCGGCGATCTGGCCGGCCAGCTCCACCCCGGTGGGGCCCGCACCGACCACGACGAAGGTCAGTCGCCGCTTGCGTTCGGCCGGATCGTCGATCGCTTCCGCCGCCTCGAACGCGCCGATGATGCGGCCACGCAGCTCCAGCGCGTCGTCGATCGTCTTCATGCCCGGCGCGAACGTCGCGAAGTGATCGTTGCCGAAATAGGACTGCTGGGCACCGGCCGCGACGATCAGGCTGTCGTAGGGGTAGACCGTCTCGGAGTTCATCAGCTTCGAGGTGACGGTCCGGTTGGCCAGGTCGACCGCGTCGACCTCACCCAGTACCACCCGCACGTTCTCCTGATCCTCCAGGATCAGCCGGGTGGCCGGTGCGATCTCACCCTCGGACAAGACGCCGGTGGCGACTTGGTAGAGCAGGGGCTGGAACAGGTGGTGCGTGGTCCGGGCGATGAGGGTGATATCGGCGTCGGCCTTGCGCAGATGCTTCGCAGCGGTGAGACCCCCGAATCCCGAACCGACGATGACGACTCGGTGGCGCCGCGGCGCTGCCGGTTCGATACTCATTCCCAGGTTCCTCCAGATCCGCGACAGTGAAACGTCGCCCCTGGAACGGTAGCGGTCCGGTCCGCCCACGGCATATCGAACTCGGCGATTTCGCTTTCGGGAGGCCGCCGACGGCGCCGGACCGGCCCGATTAGCGTTGCCCGCGTGCAGATCGAGGATATCGCCGACGGCATCCACCTCGTCCAGGGCAGCGCGGTGAACTGGATCATCGTGTCCGACGCCGACGGGGTGACGCTGATCGACGCCGGTTACCCGGGTGATCATGCCGACGTGGTGGCCTCGCTCCGTGCGGTCGGTCACTCGCTCGACGACCTGCGCATGATCCTCGTCACCCACGCCCACGTCGACCATGTCGGCGGCATACCCGCGCTGCTGGAACGGGTCCCGGTGCCCGTCCGGACCTCGTTCGAGGAAGCCCGGCACGCCCGTCGCGAGTATCTCCAGCAGGCGACGCCGGCGCTGGTCGCGCGCAATATCTGGCGGCCGGGTGCGGCGGCCTGGGCGGCGCACGTCCTGGCGCGCGGCGGCACGCGCGCCGTGGTGGTGCCGACCGCGACCGGCGCCGCCGACCGCGAGCCCCTGGCGGCGCCGGGTGCGCCGGTGCCGTTCGTCGTCGCCGGGCACACCACCGGGCACACCTGCTACCTGCTCGCCGAGGGGAAGGTCGTGGTCACCGGCGACGCGCTGTGCACCGGGCATATGCTCAGCCGACGGACCGGCCCGCAGTTGCTGCCGGCGTTCTTCGATCACGAGCGGGATCGGGCGGTCGCCTCGGCGGAGACGGTGCTCGCGGGCACCGGCGCAACGATCGCGCTGCCCGGACACGGGCCGTCGTACCATGGCCCGATCGCCGACGCGGTCGCGGCGGCACTGGGTGGAAAGCCGAGATAGGGGAGCTGTGGGAACCATCGTCGTACACGAGTTCGTCAGCCTGGACGGGGTGTTCGAGGATCCGAGCTGGACCGTCGAGTACGCGTTCGACCCGCAGATGGGCACCACGCTGGCCGAGATCGTCGGGAGCTCGGAGGCAATCCTGCTCGGCCGCAAAACATTCGAGATGTTCGCCCCGGCCTGGTCGGGGCGGACCGCCGCCGACGACCCGGGTGCACCGTTCTTCAACGAGACGCCGAAATACGTCGTCGGCGCCCGGCAGCCGGCGGTGGATTGGGCCAACTCGACCCGGCTGGGCGGGTACGACCCGGCTGCGATCCGGGCACTGAAACAGCGCACGGACGGCGCCGTCTACATCTCCGGTAGCGGCACCCTGGTCCGGGCGTTGCTCGCGGCGGGACTGGTCGACAGCCTGCACCTGTTCGTCTATCCCGTCGTGCTCGGCGCCGGTCGTCGGTTGTTCGACGAGCGCGGTCCGCAATTGCGCTTGGCGCTGCAGGAGAGTCAGACCTACGCTGGCGGTGTCGTGCACCTCGCCTACGGCCCGGCGGTCGCCTGAACACCGGCCGGTCGATGATCGCGTCCCGGGTTTCGGCGTGCTGATCGTGCACCGCGCCGAGCGCGCCGACATCCTCGCCGATGCGCTCGCCGAGGTGCTCCGGCAACCGCCGGCGGATCCGTTCGCGGCGGAGCTGATCGCCGTCCCGGCCAAGGGGGTCGAACGCTGGTTGAACCAGCGCCTGGCCGCTCGGCTCGGTACCGACCTCGGCGCGGACGGGGTGGCGGCGAACATCGAATTCCCCTCACCGGCCGCGTTGGTCGAGCGCGCGGTAGCGGCCGCGAGCGGGCTGGACCCGGACCGCGACCCCTGGTCGGCGCACCACCTGGTGTGGCGGGTCCTGGAGCAGATCGACGCCTCGCTCGACCAGCCGTGGTGCGCCGTGCTCGCCCGGCACCTGGGTGCAGGGATCGACGAATGGCGCGCCGGGCGGCGCTTCGCGACGGCCGAGCATCTCACCGAGCGATTCGTCGAGTACGCGGCGCAGCGTCCGGCGATGTTGTCCGACTGGGCGGCCGGCCGGGACACCGACGGCGCCGGGGCGGCGTTGCCGGCCGACCTGGCCTGGCAGGCCGAACTGTGGCGGCGGCTTCGCGCCTGTCTCGGCGTTCCCGGTCCGGCCGAGCGGTGGGCCGGTGCGTGCGCGGCGATCCGGTCCGATCCGGCGCTGCTCCCGCTGCCGGAGCGGCTGTCGGTGTTCGGTGCGACCCGGTTGGCCGGCGCGCATCTGCAGGTTTTCGAAGCGGTGGCTGCGCACCGGGAACTCCACCTGTGGCTACCGCATCCGAGCCCGGCGAGCTGGACGCAGCGCGCGGCTGCGGCATCGGCAGCGGCAGCGGCAGCGGCAGAGCCGATCCGGCGTACCGCCGACGACAGCGGGCTGGCGGTGCGGCATCCACTGCTCGCCGCGCTCGGCCGGGATGTGCGGGAGCTGCAAGCTCGACTCGGCCCGATCGTGGGCCGCGACGAGCACCTGCCGGCGCCGGATTTCCCGCCGACCACGCTGGGCCGGCTGCAGGCCGACCTCGTGGCCGATCGGGCACCGGCAGCGACCGATGTGCGCCTCGACACCGACGAGAGCGTGCAGGTACATGCGTGTCACGGCCCGGAGCGACAGGTCGAGGTGCTGCGGGACTGTCTGCTGCACGTGTTCGCCGCCGACCCGACGCTCGAGCCGAGAGACGTGCTGATCATGTGTCCCGACATCGAGACCTACGCGCCGCTGATCCGGGCCGGGTTCGGTCAAGACGAACTCGCCCACCCCGCACATCATCTGCGGGTGCGGCTGGCCGACCGCGCGTTGCGCCGGACCAACCCGCTGCTCGACACGGTGGCCACGCTGCTCGATGCGGCGGTCGGCCGGGTGACCGCCGGTCAGCTGCTCGATCTGGCGGCGAGCGAGCCGGTTCGGCACCGGTTCGGGTTCACCGACGAGGACTTGGCGACGCTGCGGGACTGGGCCGGCGCCGCCGGTGCCCGGTGGGGGATCGGACAGCGCCAACGGGCGGCGTTCGGGCTCGGCGATTTTGCCCAGAACACGGTGAACACCGCGGTGGACCGGGTGTTGCTCGGCGCGGCTGCCGACGACTCGGACGGCTGGCTGGGTTTGGCGTTGCCGCTGGAAGACGTCGAATCCGCCGACATCGATCTGGCCGGACGGTTCGCCGAATACGTCGATCGGCTTGCGGTGACGCTGCGCGACCTGGCCGGGCCGCAGCCGGCGCGCCGCTGGACCGACGTGCTCGACCGGGCGCTGGACCTGCTGACCGCGGTTCCCGCCGCGGATGCCTGGCAGCTCGCCCAGGCCCGCCGGGAGCTGGCTGCGGCCACCGAGCATGCGGCCGACGTCGAGCTGCGGCACAGCGATGTCCGGGCCATGCTGGCCCGCCGATTGGCCGGCCGACCGACGCGGGCGAACTTCCGGACCGGCGAGCTGACCGTCTGCACCATGGTGCCGATGCGCTCGGTTCCGCACCGGGTGGTGGTGCTGCTCGGGCTCGACGACGATGTGTTCCCGCGCACTCCGGCGATCGACGGCGACGACGTACTGGCTAGGAATCCGCTTGTCGGGGAACGTGATCCGCGTTCAGAGGATCGGCAGTTGCTGCTCGATGCGATCCTGGCGGCGCAGCAGCGATTGCTGCTGTTCTACAGCGGGGCCGACCCGGTGACCGGGGCTGTGCTGCCACCCGCGATCCCGCTGCGCGAGGTACTCGACGTGCTCGGCCTGGAACCGATCCGACATCCGCTGCAGCCCTACGATCCACGGCAGTTCCGGGCCGGCGCGCCGTTCAGCTTCGACCGGGTGGCGCGGGCCGGAGCGCTGGCGAGCCGGCAACCGCCGCAACCGGTTCCGGCGCTGGTTCCGACCCCGCTGGCGGCCGCTCCGGCCGCGGACGTCGAGCTGGCGGAGCTGATCCGCTTCACCGAGCACCCGACCCAGGCCTTCCTGCGCCAGCGGGTCGGGACCGGTCTGCCGGATCGGTCCGACGAGCCGGCCGACGCATTGTCGATCGACCTGGATCCACTGGACAAGTGGGAGCTGGGCGATCGGATGCTCACCGCCCGGCTGGCCGGGGTGTCGGCCGGGGACTTCCGCTCGGCCGAGTGGCGGCGCGGCACCTTGCCGCCGTTCCAGCTGGGAGAACGGATGCTCGACGAGATCGAGCACGCCGTCGCCGACCTGGTCGCGGCCGAGTCGGCACACATCGGCCCGCCGGAGTCGGTCGATGTGTCGGTCGAGCCGGCGCCGCGGCGCCGGTTGACCGGTACGGTGCCCGGTGTGCACGGCACCACCCTGGTACGCGCCGTGTACTCCCGGCTCGGGCCGAAACACCGGATCGCCGCCTGGGTGCGGTTGTTGGCGCTGGCTGCGACGCACCCGGGGCCGTGGCGCGCGGTGACCACCGGGCGCGGTCGGGGGCGGCGTGGCGCCTGGCGGTCCACCCTGATCGCACCCGCCGACCCGTCGGCGGTACTGCGCGAGCTGATCGAGCTGCGTGACCTCGGACTGACCGAACCGCTGCCGCTGTTCACCGCCGCGTCGTGCATCTACGCCGAACGTCGCCACGGCGGCGACCCGGTCGACGTCGCACTACAGGCTGCCGAAGCGGAATGGACGAGCAAGTACGGCGAGAGCCACGACGCGAGCGTGGGTTACGTCCACGGCGCGGCGCCGAGCCTGCACCGATGGGTGCAGTTACCACCGGATCCCGGCTACCCGACCGACGAGGCAGGCCGGTTCGGCGCGCTGGCGACGACGCTGTGGCTGCCGTTGCTCGCCGCCGAGACGATGGGCCGGCCGTGACCGCTGCAGAAACGGTGATCGCGGCAGCGCCGGCGACCGTCGGCCGGACGTTCGACCCGGCCGGCCCGCTGCCGCGCGGCACCACCGTGCTGGAAGCCAGCGCGGGCACCGGCAAGACCTACGCGATCGTCGGGCTGGCAGCACGATTCGTCGCCGAGGGCGTCGCCGAGATCGGCGACCTGCTGTTGGTCACCTTCGGCCGGCACGCCACCCGGGAACTGCGCGACCGCGCGCGCGCCCGATTCACCACGGTCGCGGCAGCGCTCGCCGATCCGCGGGCGGCGGCCGCGCACGACGATGCCGTGGTGCGGGTGCTTGCCGCCGGGGCACCGGCCGAGGTGGCGCTGCGCCGGCGACGGCTGCGCCGGGCACTGGCCGACTTCGACGCCGGCACCATCACCACCACCCACGGCTTCTGTCAGCGGATGCTGGACGGGCTCGGGATCTGGGCCGAACGCGAGCCGGACGCCCGGCTGGTCGAGGACGTGCTGGAGCTGATCGACGAGGTGACCGACGACGAGTACCTGCGGCGGTACGGCCGGTGGGACGGGCCACCGCCGTTGTCGCGCGACGACGCCGGGGCGGTCGCGCGCGCCGCGGTGGTCGATCGGCAGGCCCGGCTCGTGCCGGACGCCGAAGCCGGGTCGGCACCCGATTCGGCTGCGGCGCATCGGGTCGGCTTCGCCACCGCCGTCCGCGCCGAGGTGCAGCGGCGTAAGCGTCTGCTGGGTATCCGCGATTTCGACGACCTGCTCGTGCTGCTGCGCGACGCGCTCGCCGACCCGGTGCACGGTGCGGCGGCCGCCGCGCGGATCCGTGACCGGTATCGAGTCGTGCTGGTCGACGAGTTCCAGGACAGCGATCCGGTGCAATGGGAGATCCTGCGCCGCGCGTTCCACGGCCACGTGCCGCTGGTGCTGGTCGGCGATCCGAAGCAGGCGATCTACGCCTTCCGGGGTGCCGAGGTACTCAGTTATCTGGACGCAGTGCAGGTGGCCGGAGCACATCTGGAACTCGATACCAACCGGCGCAGCGACGCCGGTCTGGTTCGGGCGCTGTCGCACATCTACGGTGGCGCGGCCCTCGGCCATCCGGCGATCGTCGTCTCCGACGTGGCCGCCGTGCACCCCGGATCGCGACTGTCCGGGGCGATCCCGGTGCGGTTGCGGGTGCTGCCCCGAGCCGGGCTCGGGCCGCGGAACAAGTCGGGTTTCCCGGCGGTGGGGCGAGTCCGGGACGGGGTGGCGGCCGACCTCGCCGCCGACCTGGTCCGGCTGCTGGCCGATCCGCCGTTGCTGCACGACGAGGCCGGGTCGCGCCCGCTCGGCCCGGGCGACATCGCAGTGCTGGTCCGCACCCGAAATCAGCTCGCGACGGTGCGGGCGGCGCTGGACCGGGTCGGACTGGCGTCGGTGCTGGCCGGGGGAAGCAGCGTGTTCGGTACGACGAGCGCGGTCGCTTGGCTGCACCTGTTGCAGGCGTTGGAGCAACCGCACCGCGGTGATCGGGTGCGGCTCGCGGCACTCGGCCCGCTGCTCGGCTGGACGGTATCGGAGCTGGACGTGCGTGGCCCGGACGCGGTCGCGGAGATCGGCAGCCGACTCCGCGAGTATGCCGCGCTGTTGCTCGGGTCGGGTTTTGCGGCGATGTTCGAGCGGTTGGCCGAGCAAGCCCGGCTCGCCGAACGCCTGCTTGCGCTGGACGGCGGCGAGCGCGAACTGACCGATCTGCGCCACCTGGCCCAGCTGCTGGATCGGGTCATGGTCGACGACCACCGCGGGCCGACCGAACTGGTGCGCTGGTTGTCCGACCGGATCGCCGAGCCGGCGACCGGCGGACCGGCCGACCGGAGCCGCCGGCTGGATCGGGACGCCGCCGCGATCCAGTTGGCGACCGTCCATGCCAGCAAGGGGCTCGAGTTTCCGGTGGTTTACCTGCCCTTCGGCTGGGACACCGGCCGTAACCCGTATCCGGCGACCCTGTTGTTGCACGACGAGCGGGGCGACCGCCTGCTGGATGTCGGCGACGAGTCCGCGCCCGGCTACCGTGAGCGGCGCCGTCGGCACGAGGCCGAACAGGCCGGGGAGGAACTCCGCCTGCTCTACGTCGGGTTGACCCGGGCGCGCTGTCAGGTGGTGATCTGGTGGGCGCCGGCATTCACCACGGCCGAGTCTCCGCTGCATCGGCTGATTCTGGGGCGCGCACCCGGTTCGGCGACGGTGCCGGGTCGGGCCCGGGTGCCGGCCGACGCAGCGGTCGGCGCCGACCTGGACGCTTGGGCGGAACCGGTCGCCGACGTGCTCGCGGTGGAACAGGTGCGCGACGCGCCGCCGGATCATGGTCGTCGGCGCACCGCCACCGCCGACCTGGAGCCGCTCGAGGTTGCCCGATTCCGGCGTCGGCTCGATCTGGATTGGCGGCGCACCTCGTACTCGGCGCTGACCGTCGACCGCCACGCAGCCCCGGCCGGCGGGCCCGGTGGTGCCGGGGTACGCAGCGAGGCCGAGGACCCGGGTCGCGACGACGAGCCGGCCGACGACGCGAGCACGCCGGTCGGCGCCGACACGGTCCGGGCCGGCGCGCTCGCGTCGCCGATGAGCGATCTGCCCGCGGGTCCGCTGTTCGGCGTGCTGGTGCACGAGGTGCTGGAGACGGTCGACACGGGCGCGGCCGACCTCCGCGCCGAGGTCCGGCGGCGGTGTACGGCATCGATCGAATCGCGACTCGCCGAGGTCGATCCGGATCTGCTGACCGATGCATTGGGGCACGTGCTGGCCACGCCGCTACCGGATGGCGTCACCCTGGCTGCAATCGCGCCGCGGGATCGGCTCACCGAGTTGGATTTCGAGCTTCCGCTCGCCGGTGGTGCCGATCCGGTCGCTGCCGCCGCCACTGCCCCGGAGATCGCCGCGCTGCTACGCCGCCATCTCGCCACGGACGATCCGCTGATCGAGTATCCGGACCGGCTGGCGGAGCTGGCTGCGGACCCGCTGCGGGGCTACCTCACCGGCAGCATCGACGCGGTGCTGCGCCTGCCCGGGCCACGATTCGCGATCGTCGACTACAAGACCAACCGACTCGCGGCCGGACCACTGACCGTCGATCATTACCGGCCGGATCGGATGGCGGCCGAGATGGTGCGCGCCGACTATCCGCTGCAGGCGTTGCTGTACTCGGTGGCGCTGCATCGGTATCTGCGTTGGCGGCTGCCCGGCTACCACCCGCACGCACATCTGGCCGGGGTCCGATACCTGTTCGTGCGCGGCATGGCCGGCCCGGCGACGCCGGCGGGCTGTGGTGTGTTCGATTGGCGCCCGAGCCCGGAGCTGATCGTGGCACTCTCGGATCGATTGGCCGGAGGCTCGGCGTGATCGACGGGTCCCAGGTGCAACGGGCGAACGGGCTGATCCGGGAATTCAACGCGGCCGGGGTACTTGCCGCGGGCGATGTGCACGTCGCGTTACGTCTGGGCCGGCTGGCCGGTGAGTCCGACGAGCAGGTTCTGCTGGCCACCGCGCTCGTGGTCCGCGCGGTCCGGGCCGGCTCGGTCTGCCTGGACCTGCGTCGCATGCGCGACGTAGCGGTCGACGGGGGCGACGCGGAGCCGGACCGGTTCGATCCGGCGGCGCTGCCGTGGCCGTCGATCGAGACGGTGTTGGCCGGCTTGCGCCGCAGCCCGCTGGTGCAGGGTGCGGCGGCCGGCCCGCTGCGTCCGTTACGTCTGGTCCAGGCAGGTGGTACCGACCTGCTCTATCTGGCGCGGTATCACCGTCAGGAACAGACGGTGCGACGAATCCTCGACGAACGTGCCCGGACCGCACCGATGATCGATGTGGCGGCGGTCGAAACGGCCGTGCAGACGCTGTTTCCCGATCCGCCGCCGGATCGACAACGGCTTGCCGCCGTGCTGGCCGTCACTCGCTGGACCACGTTGGTGGCCGGTGGTCCGGGCACCGGCAAGACGCACACGGTGGCCCGGATCCTCGCGCTGCTCAACACCGTCGAGCCCGGGCTGCGGATCGGTCTCGCCGCTCCGACCGGGAAAGCAGCGGTCCGGCTGCAGGACGAGGTGCGCGGCCAGGCGGCGAGTCTGGAGCTGTCGCAGCAACTGTCGGCGGTCACCTTGCACCGGCTGCTGGGCTGGCACCGTGGCCGGGCTCGGTTCCGCTTCGGCGCGGCGAATCGGCTGCCCTACGACGTCGTCGTGGTCGACGAGACCTCGATGGTGTCGTTGACCTTGATGTGCCGCCTGCTCGAAGCGATCCGGCCGGACGCGCGGCTGGTACTCGTCGGTGACCCGGACCAGCTGGCCTCGGTGGAGGCCGGTGCGGTACTGGCCGATCTGGTCGGCCGACCGCTGTCGGCCGGGGTCGTCGCGTCGGCCGACGAGCCGATCCTCGCCGGGCCGGCCGGCGCGGACGTGAGTTCGTCGGCTCCGACCGGCGAACCGCCGCTCACCGCGGATGAGCGAGAGCGGCTGCGCGGTGGCATCGTCCGGTTGGTTCGGGGTCGGCGGTTCGGTGGCGCGATCGCCGACCTGGCCGGCGCGATCCGAGACAGCGATGCCGACCGCACGTTGGCGCTGTTGCATTCCGGCGACGAGCAGATCGAGTTCGTTCCGCCGGGGGAGTGGACGGCGTTGCGCGCCGACGTCGTTGCATGTGCCGGGCGGGTGCGGGAACGTGCCGAAGTCGGCGACGCGGTTGCCGCCCTGCGCGAGTTGGAGCGGCACCGGTTGCTTTGTGCGCACCGGGACGGGCCGTTCGGTGTCGGCCGATGGCAACGCGAGGCGTTGGGCTGGGTAGCCCAAGCACAACAGGAGCGCCTCGATCCGCACGGCTGGTATCCGGGTCAGCCGCTGTTGGTGACGGCGAACGACTACGAGTCGCGGATCTACAACGGGGACACGGGCGTCGTGGTACGTCGGGACGGCGCCCTGGTCGGCGCCTTCCAGCGTGGCGGCGATCCGTTCGTGCTACATCCCAGCCAACTTCCCGCCGTGCAGACCGCGTATGCCATGACGATCCATCGCAGCCAGGGCAGCCAGTACGACGCGGTTACCGTATTGCTGCCCAGCACGAGTTCGGCGCTGTTGACCCGCGAATTGCTCTACACCGCAGTTACTCGGGCGCGACATCGCGTTCGGCTGCTCGGTACCGACGAGGTGGTTCGGGCGGCGGTGCAACGCCGGGCATATCGCGCCAGCGGCCTGCGTTGGCTGCCCGAATCCAACCGCCCGGCGGCCGAATCGGCCGGTTCCTAGAACCTTCGGATGTCCGAGGGAATTGCGATCGTGTCGGACGACACGTGCACTTCGTGCCCGCAGGTCACGTGCGCACGGCCGCGGCGCTGTACAGTGCGGTGAGCATTATGAAGGAGCTAGGCTGTGCCGTACCGGCCGGGGATCAGAACACGGGAGTCGGTGCTCAGTGCGTTCGCCGATCTGGTCGTGGAGAAGCCGTTCGCGCTGATCACTCTCGATGAAATTATTGAGACTGCGAAAGTAACCAAGGGTTCGCTGTATCACCAATTTCCGTCGAAGTATGCGATCGCAACGGAGTTACTCGAAGAAGAATTCGATTTAGGATTCGAGAACCTGCGCACCAGTTTGGACGGGCTGACCCCGTCACTGGAAATGTTGGGTGCATCGATGTTCGAATCGGTCCGATATCAACGGTTTCGACCTCGATATCACGCGGCGGTCCTGCTGCAGACCGAGATCGGCCGTGCGCCGGGACATCGATACGAGGTGACCGACCGCTGGGTGGGCTTCTTCGTCGAGCAGTTGGAGGCGGCGAAGGAGTCCGGCGACGTGCGTCCGGACATCGACTCGCAGCGATTCGGCAAACGGATGCTCAACGCCTGGGTGGGCATCCAACAGATCGCCGAGTTCGCCGACGAGAAGGAGGACGTGTTCACCGAGATCGCCGACCTGCTGCAGTGGGTTGCCGAATCGGTGGTCGCGGACGACCGGCGGCAGTACTTCGAGACCTACGTCGGCCGCTACGCCGAGCGGATGCGTTCCGAGCCGCCCAATCGTTGACCGGCCCGGCCCGTCGAGCAACCCGGCCCGTCGCAACCAGGTCGGCGGCCGGGCCCCGACCGTGGGCGGTCGGGGTCGACGGTCGAATGGTCGATACCATCGACACCGGTAGTTAAATCGTGTGCCGCCGAGAGGACGAAGGATGCAGCTGGACACCGTCGAGGGTAAGAACGTCCTGATCACCGGGGCCGCGATGGGGTTGGGCAAGCTGTTCGCGACGCGCGCGGTCGACGAGCACGCAGCCAACGTCGTGTTGTGGGACATCAACGAGGGTGCGCTGAAGGACACCGCGGCCGAGCTGGAAGCGGCCGGCGGCACGGTCACCTATTACGTGGTCGACGTATCGGTACCGGCAGCGATCGCGGAGGCGGCGGCGTCGGTCCGGCGGGATGTCGGCGACATCGACGTGCTGATCAACAACGCCGGGATCGTGCGGGGTAACCGCTACTTCTGGGAGACCGAGAACAAGGCCGACATCGAGGCCACCATGCGGATCAACTCGCTGGCGCCGATGTACCTGACCTTGGAGTTTCTGCCGGCGATGATCGCGGGGAAGCGGGAGTCGCGGATCCTGAACATCGCCTCGTCGGCGGGCCTGGTATCCAACCCGCGGATGAGCGTCTACGCCGCGTCGAAATGGGCTGCCGTCGGTTGGTCCGATTCGGTCCGCCTGGAGCTGGAACAGGCCGAGGTCGAGCACGTGAAGGTCACCACGGTGTGCCCGACCTACATCTCCACCGGCATGTTCGACGGCGCCAAAGGCATGTTGCTCACCCCGATCCTGCAGCCGCGTGATGTGGTCGACGCCGCCTGGCGCGAGATGCGTAAGGGCGGCCCGTTCGTCGTGTTGCCATGGACCTCGCGGCTGAATCAGGCGGTGACCGGATTTCTGCCCATCCGCCTGCGGGACGAGTTCCTCCGCCGCGTCGGCGTCTACAACTCGATGTCGGAGTTCACCGGACGTACGAAAGAGTGACGGCGGGCGCTCGCATTCAGCCGGCGATCGTCAGGTAGATCAGGACCACGTTCAGTGCCACGATGATCGTGGTGACCAGCCAGGCCATGACGGTGGTCGCCGGGTGGTTCACGTCGTCGCCCATCAGTGACCGATCGCTGGTGAATCGGACCAGGGGCGCCATCGCGAACGGAATCCCGAAGGACAGGACCACCTGCGAGATCACCAGTGCTCGGGTGGGGTCGACGCCCGATGCCAACACCGCGAGTGCGGGTAGCAGGGTGATCAGACGACGCAGCAGCAGCGGGATGTGTCGGCGCAGCAGGCCCTGCATGATCATCGCCCCGGCGTAGGCACCGACCGAGGTCGACGCAAGGCCGGAGGCGAGCAGGCCGATCGCAAACAACAACGCCACCGCCGGGCCCAAGGTGTGCTGGAGCGCCGCGTGTGCGCCTTCGATCGTGTCCACGTCCGGCTGTCCCTGCAGCGTGCTGGCCGCGGCCAGCAGCATCGCGAGATTCACCGTGCCGGCAACCAGCATCGCCAACGTGACATCGATCTTGGTAACGCGGAGCAGCCCGCTGCGCCGGACCCCGGGGGTCGGCAAACCATGCCGGTCGCGAGCCAGACCGGAATGCAGGTACACCGCGTGCGGCATGACCGTCGCACCCAGCATCGCCGCGGCGAGCAGCACGCTCTCGGCACCGTCGAACCCGGGAATCAGCCCGCTCGCGACCGCCTCGGGGTCGGGCGGGGCGACGACCATGCTGGTGACGAACCCGATCGCGATGATCGCCAACAATCCGGTGATCACCCGCTCGAATGGACGTTGGCCGTACCGGTCCTGCACCAGCAGCAACACCATCGAGACCAGCCCGGTGACGATGCCGCCGACCAGCAGCGGTAGCCCGAAGAGCAGGTGCAGCGCGATCGCTCCGCCGACCACCTCGGCGAGGTCGGTCGCGATCGCCACCAGCTCGGCCTGGGCCCAGTAGCCGAGCCGAGTCGGCGTCGATGCCCGGGTCCGTACCGTCTCGGGCAGCGTCGCGCCGGTGACCACGCCGAGTTTTGCCGACAGAAACTGAACCAGGCCGGCCATCACGTTCGCGCCGACGATCACCCAGACCAGCAGGTAGCCGAACTGAGCCCCGGCGCTCATGTTGGCGGCGACATTGCCCGGATCGACGTAGGCGATGGCGGCGACGAACGCCGGCCCGAGCAGTGCAGAGCCGCCGCGGGCCCGGCGCAGCGCCGGCGCCAGGGTGTCGGGCAGTGCCATCGCAACCTCCGTCAGGATCACCTAAACAAGAATTCAGGGTAGCCGAAATCAATGCCGTTCCGGACCGGGGCGGCCGCGCTCGCTGCAGCCGGTCCGGCGACCGTTCCGAAGGTCGGCCGATTTGATCAATTCCATTGCCGCCGTGGGGATCCGAACCTATCCCGCGGGATGGAACAACCATGCCGGAAATGGTCGGTTCCTCGGATAGGATTTGACCATGACTAATGATGTGGGGGTCTCCGGACCATTGCAGATGCTCGTTCGGTCCGGCTGGGAACGACTCCTCGCCGCCGGCATCCTGACCGTGCTGCTCGGCGCCGTCATCCTGGCGTGGCCCGGACGCACGCTCCTCGTTGTCGGCATCTTGTTCGGTATCTACCTGGTGGTCACCGGCGTCCTGGAGCTGTTCGCGGCCTTCGAGTCCAGGTTCTCGACAAGCATGCGGGTGCTGTCGTTCATCAGCGGTGCCCTGTCGCTGGTGATCGGCCTGTTCTGTTTCCGGGACGATCTGACCTCGATCGCGCTGCTCGGCATCTGGATCGGCATCGCCTGGTTGTTCCGCGGGACGACCCTGCTCGGTCTGGCGATGGCCGAGTCGCAGATGCCGGGACGTGGCTGGCAAGTGTTCTACGGTGTGGTCACGCTGATGGCGGGCATCGTGCTGCTCGTCTGGCCGATCAGCTCGATCGCGACGTTGGTGCTGGTCGCCGGAATCTGGATGATCCCGCTCGGCATCATCGAGATCGTCTACGCGGTGGTGATCCGCAACAAGGCGAAGAAGCTGTCCGTATAGACATAGATTCGTTGTGCGGATCCCCGTCATCTCGTTGCTGGCTACGCAACACTTGATCTTGGTGCCGTCGGCGCCGACAGCAGGTCAGTGCGCGTCGTCAGCAACGGGAGGCGGTGAGTTCATGTGCTTGGTATCCGGGCCGGTGGGTGGACACGGATCCGTGAGAGTCCGCTCGGTAAGTGGTGGCAGACACCGCGAACCTATGACGAGGTCGCCCGTTATTTCGAAGCGCGTGAGCTGGCCGGGAACTTTCGATTCGTGTGCGGTATCTCCTCGGCCACGCTGGCCGTGATCACCGTGTTGGTACTGGCGTCGGACGTCGGGCCCACCGCACCTGTGTCCCGGGCGGCGATGGTCGCGGTTCTGGGGTTGGCCGTACTCTGGGCGATCTGGTGGTGGTTCCGGATCCCGGTGATGCCGTCGCGGTGGATGTCCGCCGTGTTCGTCGCGACATCGGATCTGGGGATCGCCGTGGTGGGCTGGGTGTATCCGCAGCCGATCGCCGGGATGTTCGCGCTCACGACGTTTTCGATGATCTCGGTGTACGTGGCCTTCGTCCACGGCCGCCGACTGATTTTTGCGCACCTGGGCTTTGCTGTGGTCGCGATCATTCCGGTCGCTGTCCACCTCGGCGAGGACTACGGTGCAGCGGAAGCAGCTGCTCGGGGGCTGCTCACGATCTTGTTGGTGGCCGGGGTGCCGTTGGCCGTGCAGATCGGTATCTGGGCGCTCACCGAGGACGCGGCGTTGTCGGCGCGGGATGCGCTGACCGGGGTATTGAATCGGCGCGGCTTCGACGCGGCGGCGGGCGCGGCGATCATGCGGGCCGCGCAGACCGGGACGTCGAGTGACCAACTTGTCGTCGCGGTGGTCGACGTCGACCGGTTCAAGCAGGTCAACGATCGGCTCGGGCACGCCGGTGGCGACGGAATCCTGGTCGCGACGGCGCGCCGGATCAGTGCGGTGGCCGGATCTGCGGCGGTGATCGGGCGGCTCGGTGGTGACGAGTTCGCGATCCTGCTGCATCAGTCGGCGGCGGACGCGATTCGGCTGGTGGATCGGCTCGGGGGGAGCCTGACCGTCGATTCCGGCCCGACCCCGGTCACGGCGAGTGTTGGCATCGTGACCGAACAGGTGCATCGGGTCTATCACGACGGCGATCCCGACGACGTGATATCGGAGCTGCTGGCGCGGGCCGATCTGGCGATGTACGAGGCGAAACGGCAACGCACGCCGGCCGGGTATCAGCGGCTCGATTCGGTGCCGTTTCGCCGGGTCAGCGCGGAGTAGCCGGACTGGTCCAGCTTGACCGCCGCCCGCTCCCGACCGATTGCGATCAGCTCGCTCGCCCGGTGGAAGTCGATCGTCCGGGCGGCGGTCCGGGGGACTTCGATCAGCACATCCGGTGGGTCGGCGGCAATCCGATGCCGGCTCAACGCGGTCTGCAGCAGGTCCAGCGCTCGGTTGAGGACTTCACGCTGGCCGAGCCGAAGCGGCGGGCCGGCGACCAGGGGCGCGGCCGGGGGAGGTGTTCCCGTGACCGCCGCGGCAGCGGCCGCCGCATCGGCCGAGCGGAACCGGTCGCGCACCGCTTTGACCAGTTCACGTTCCAAGAGGTTGTCGGTGCCGCGCCGGAACCGCTCGATCCATTCCTCCACCGGTCGGGGCGCCGCTGTGGCGGAGATGTTGCCGCGGTCGACCGGCGAGCCGGCGGCGACATCGACTGCGATCACCAGGTCGGCGTCCATCGAGGCGACGGTGCCCAGCGGTAAGGGGTCCAGGATGCCGCCGTCGGCCAGGAGCCGACCGTTGATCACATGGGGGGTGATCACCCCGGGGATGGCGATCGATGCCCGGATCGCAGAGTCGAGCGGACCACGCTGATACCAGATCGACCGGCCGTGAATCAGGTCGGTGGCGACTGCCGTGAACGGGATGGGCAGGTCTTCGATCCGGGTGTCGCCGATGATATCGCGCACGACCGCGAGCACCCGTTCCGCGCGCAGCATCCCGCCGGAAGCGGTGATCGACGGGTCGACCAGACGCAGGATGTCCCGTTGGGTGAGTCCGGTCGCCCAGCGCTCGAACGTCCCCAACACGCCGGCCGCGTACAAACCGCCGACCAACGCACCCATCGAGGAACCGGCGACGCCGACGATATCCACATCACGGTCGATCAGCTCGTGGATGACGCCGATGTGGGCGTACCCGCGAGCTCCGCCGCTGCCGAGCACCAGAGCCACACGCGCTCGACCGGTCATGCTCCGATTATTGCCTGCAGGCGGATGGCAGAGCGGGAATCCGGATCAGCTCGGTGGTGTCGCCCGGGCCCGACGGGCCAGATCGACGGTCGCCGCGCGCAGCCCCTCGATTCCGCCGATCGGCGCGGCGTAACCGACCCGGGTGGGTGCCTCGCCGCGCGGCGTGCGGACCCACAGGTCCAGGCCGTATCGGTCGGCGTCGGTGCAGACGGCCGCGGTGGCGTCCGGAAAACCACCGAATCGCTGCGTCATCGTCAGGAGCGCGTCCGCGTGGTCGGCGTTCAGGTGCGCGATGGCCCCGGCCGCGACCGGGCGGATCGGGTCGGGAGCCGCGGCGGCATAGTCGGCAGCACTCGCGGAATCCATCCGGCCGTAGCCGCCCACCCAGCGCACGCGCTGGATGCGCAGGATCCAGGTGGTGAAGTCGGTGTACTCCACGTAGCGGCGGGCGGCCGGCACGGCCGCGATGTGCGCCGACCGGGCCGCCTCCAGCTGCGCCCCGGTCGGCTGTTCCATCACGCCGGCGAGCGTGACCCGGGCTCCGGCCAGTGGGTCGGCGGGTCGGTCCGGGGCGACGACGGCGATGCTGGCGCGGGGGTCGCGGGCGAGATTGCGGCCGTGCTCGGCCAACCGGGACACGCACAGCACCGGCGCTCCGTCGAGCACACCGTAGGCGACGAACGAGGCCCACGGGTCACCGTCGGCGGTCAGACTGGCCAGCGTCGCCACGTCGCTGGCAGCGACGATCGTGCGGGCCTCCTCGGCGGCGGACGGGCGGGTGTCGACGGCGACCGGTACCAGCGGCGGCGGGATGGTCGGGGCGTCGCCGGGATCTCCATGGTCGACCGGGGGCATGCCCGTAGCGTACGGGAGCAGGGCGGAGCGACCCCCGCGCTTACCGTGCGTGCGGCTCGATCAGCAACAACCGGCCGGCTGCTCGAGCGCATTAGCCGATAAATATCGGCTAATTATTTGTATGGTTATTTCGCAGTTATTTAGTCATAGCGGTCCGCCAGATTCATTCCTCATTTCGATCTAGATCGTAGGTAGTCCGTTCGGTAGACCTTTGTGGAGATGTGTTGCAGACCGCGGATTGAGTTCTATTATCAAAACCCGTGGAGGAGATACCGCATGTAGTGCTCGGTAAAGCGGTGAAGGCTCGGCGCACGCGCCAGGGGTGGACGCAAACTCAGGTCGCCGAGGCCGGTGGACCCTCGCACGCCACGTTGGTCAAGCTGGAGAACGGTAATCTCCCCAAGCTCACCCCAGCGGTGTTGGCGAAGCTCGACCAGGGGCTCAACTGGGCGCCCGGCAGCGCTGTGGCGATCATGTCGGGTGGTGAGCCGACCCCGTTGGAGACCTCGCGTCGGGCCGTGGTCGCCGGCCCGCAACATATTCCGTTGCCGGTCGAGGAACTGACAAATTTGATCAAACTGAGCAAGGTGGTCGACACCGGCCTGGCCGAAGCGGATGCGGATGCGCGCGCGGTCCGGCTTGCTCGACGGGCGATGCGGGATTTTCTTTCCCGCATTGTCGGGCGGTATGCTACTGAATTGCTCGAACGCAACGGCGGCCCTGATACTCAGCTACCGGCGATCATCGAGCTATCTTTCGGAGAACTCTTGGATCAGCCACTCGATCCGGATAACGCACTGGAGCGGGAAGAGCAGTTGTATCGGCGGTGGTTGTCCGGTCGACTCACCGCAACCGACGTCGAGACCGAGGATCGGTTCCGGGCGCGGTGGCAGCACAGTCAAGATGTCTGGGGGAGCGCGGGGGAAGGTCCGGCGCGGCGCCGAGCCTGATCTTACGACGGGAGAGGCCCGGTGCGGCGGGTGCCGCACCGGGCCTCTCCCGGGCGAGGAGCTTCGTCGAAGCTCAGCTCAGATCGAACCGGTCCAGGTTCATCACCTTGTCCCACGCCGCGACGAAGTCGGTCACGAACTTCTCGGCGGCACCGTCGGTGGCGTAGACCTCGGCCACCGCGCGTAGCTGCGAATTCGAGCCGAACAGGAGATCCACCCGGCTACCGGTCCAGCGGGGCCCGGAGCTGTCCCGCCCCTGGAACAGGTCGGCGTCGTCCGGGCTGGCGGTCCAACTCAGGTCCTGATCGAGCAGGTTGACGAAGAAGTCGTTGGTCAACGTGCCCGGCTTGTCGGTGAACACCCCGGCGGTCCCGCCGCCGTAGTTGGCGCCCAGCACCCGTAGCCCGCCGACCAGTACGGTCATCTCCGGTGCGGTGAGCCCGAGCAGGTTGGCCTTGTCCACCAGCAGGTACTCGGCCGGTAGTTGATTGCCCTTACCGAGATAGTTGCGGAAGCCGTCGGCGGTCGGCGCCAGGTACTCGAACGACTCGACGTCGGTGAGTTCCTGCGTCGCGTCGCCACGGCCGGGGGTGAACGGTACCTCGATCTCGTGCCCGGCGGCCTTTACCGCCTGCTCGACCGCCGCGACACCACCCAGCACCACCAGGTCGGCGAACGAGACCTGCTTGGCCCCGGCGTTGAACGCGGTCCGGACGTTCTCGAGCGCCCGGACCACCTGGGTCAACTCGTCCGGTTCGTTTGCCTCCCAGCCGGCTTGGGGCTGCAGCCGGATCCGGCCGCCGTTCGCGCCGCCACGCTTGTCGCTGCCGCGGAAGCTCGACGCGGCCGCCCATGCCGTCCGCACCAGCTGCGCAACGGTCAGCCCGGTAGCCAGGATCTGCTGCTTGAGCTGCTCGACATCGGCGGCATCGATCGGCTCCCCGGTGGGGGCCGGGATCGGGTCCTGCCAGAGCAGCGTCTCTTTCGGGACCAACGGCCCGCGATACCGGGTCACCGGACCCATGTCGCGGTGGATCAGCTTGAACCACGCCTTGCCGAACTCGTCGGCCAGCTCGTCCGGATGGTCCAGCCACCGCCGGGTGATCTTCTCGTAGGCGGGGTCGAGCCGCATCGACAGGTCGGTGGTGAGCATCGTCGGATGGGTCCGGCCGCCGCCGAATGCGGTCGGCACGGAGTCGGCGCCGGCACCGTCCTTGGGGCGCCATTGATGCGCGCCGGCCGGGCTCTGGAACAGCTCCCACTCGTAGCCGTAGAGAATTTCCAGGAAACTGTTGTCCCATTGTGTCGGGGTGTTCGTCCAGATGCCTTCGAGCCCACTGGTGATCGCGTCGGCCCCGACACCGCTGGCGTAGTCGCTGCGCCAGCCCAGCCCTTGCAGCTCCAGTGGGGCCGCCTCCGGTTCCGGGCCGACCAGTTCGGCGTCGCCGGCGCCGTGCGTTTTGCCGAAGGTATGCCCGCCCACGATCAGGGCGGCGGTCTCGACGTCGTTCATCGCCATCCGGGCGAAGGTCTCCCGAATGTCCACGGCCGCCGCCAGCGGATCCGGATTCGCGTTCGGACCTTCCGGATTGACGTAGATCAAGCCCATCTGGACCGCGGCGAGCGGATTCTCCAGATCCCGTTTACCGGTGTAGCGCTCGTCGCCGAGCCAGGTGTTCTCCGGGCCCCAGTACACCTCGTCGGGAACCCATTCGTCGGCCCGGCCGAAGGCGAATCCGGTGGTGGTGAAGCCCATCGATTCCAGCGCGACGTTTCCGGCGAACACCAGCAGGTCGGCCCAGGACAGCCGGTCCCCGTACTTCTGCTTCACCGGCCAGAGCAGCCGGCGAGCCTTGTCCAGATTTCCGTTGTCCGGCCAGCTGTTCAGCGGGGCGAACCGTTGCATGCCGGTGCCGGCGCCGCCGCGGCCGTCCTGCACCCGGTAGGTGCCGGCGGCGTGCCAGGACATCCGGATGAACAGTGGGCCGTAGTTGCCGAAGTCGGCCGGCCACCAGTCCTTCGAGTCGGTGAGCACCGCCTCGATGTCGCTGCGCAGTGCCTCGACATCGAGGGTGGTAACGGCTGAGGCATAGTCGAAGTCGGCACCGAGCGGATTGGCATCGGCCGGATTGTGCTGCAGAATACGAAGATTGATATCGTTCGGCCACCAGTCGCGGTTACCGCCACCTTCGACCGGCGGCTTACGCCGCCCGACCACCGGGCAGCCCGCGGATGCGTCGATCTCGGCGAGTGGTTCGGACTCGACTTGCTGATCGTCGGGCACGTCAGATCCTTCTTTCGGGAGTGGGATAGGAGCCACGGCCATCGGAACGGCCGCGCTGTTCTGAGGACAAACAGGTGGGGCACAAGCCCCAATAGATGACCTCGGCTTCGTCGATGCGGTACCCGCCGGGGTCCGATGCGGTAAGGCAGGGTATCGCGCCCACCGCGCAGTCCACGTCGGCAATCGCGCCGCACGACCGGCAGACCACGTGGTGGTGATTGTCCCCGATCCGGGTCTCGTAGCGAGCGACCGATCCGGAGGGTTGGATCCGCCGGACCAAGCGCGCCGAGGTGAGCGCAGCGAGCACGTCGTACACGGCCTGGCGAGACACGTCGGGTAGCGTGCGGCGCACCGCGGAGACGATGGTCTCGGTGTCGGCGTGTGGATGTGCGGTTACCGCCTCCAGCACGGCGACCCGTGGGCGGGTCACCCGAAGATCGGCCGAACGCAGCTGTTCGGAGTAGTCCGAGGCCGAGGGCATACGAGCTATATTCTGCCCTTTTCTGGACTGAGTCAAGTATTGCCCGGTTGGTCCGGATCCTGGATGCGCGCCCAGGGCCGCGCAGCTTCCAGCTCGTAGCCGAGCTGCAGCAGGGTGCGTTCGTCGCCGTGTCGCGCCGAGAAGTGCGACGCCAACGGCAGACCGTTCACGGTGCGGTGCAGCGGGAGCGCGAGCGCCGGACTACCGGCGGCGTTGTTCAACGGGGTGAACGCCACGTAGCGGATCAGTCGATCCATCAGCGTGTCGGCATCGATTGCCGGAGAGAGGTAGCCGAGCTCGGGAGTGGTGTGGGCGAGTACCGGGGAGAGCACTACGTCGTGTCGGTCGAACATCGCCGCGTAGGCGTGCCGGACCTGCCGCAGCCGATACAACGCTGCCGGCGTTTCCCGTGCCCGCCGTCGATAGATCACCGCCAGGCCCCGGGTCAGGTTCTCCGTTCGCTCGCGATCGAAGCTGGTGCCGAACGCGCGCCGCCCCTGCAGCAGCAGCAGCGATGTCAGCATCGCCCAGTAGAGGGTGAAATCACCGAGAAAATCTGCACCGACCGGTAATTCGGCCGGCTCCACCCGGTGACCCAGCTCGGTCAGCAGGTCGGCGGTGGCGAGCACCGAGGCGCAGGTTTCGGCGTCGGTGTGAATGCCGGGTAACGAGTCGACGATCAGGCCGATCCGGAGCCGCCGGACCCCCGGCGCGGTGACCGAACCGATCGGTGGCAGCCGTGGGTTCCGGCGGTAGGTCTCGGCGGCCGCGTAGAACCGCGCGGTGTCGCGGACCGTCCGGGTCAACACACCTTGGGACACGATCCGGATCGGCATCCGGCGCTCGTTCAGTTCGGCGACGGTCCGGCCGCGGGTGGGCTTCAAGCCGACCAGGCCACACGCCGCTGCCGGGATCCGGATCGAACCGGCTCCGTCGTTCCCGTGCGCGAAGGGCAGTACCCCGGCGGCGACCAGAGCGGCTGCGCCGCCGGAGGAACCGCCCGCGGAATACGTCGGGTCCCACGGATTGCGCACCGGCTCGGCGTGCCCGAACTCGGTGGTCGCGTCGAGTCCGAACTCGGGCAGCCGGCTCTTGCCGATCGGTATCGCCCCGGTGGCCAGGAACTGATCGATGAAATCGCCGTTACGCCTGGCCCTTCCGGGCCGGTACGACGCGCTGCCGAATCCGGTCGGCAGGCCACGCACGGCGCAGTTGTCCTTGACGGCGGTCGGTACGCCGGCGAACGCACCCCGCTTCGGCGCGGCGGCAGTACGGATGGCACGTTCGAAATCGGTGACCTGGAGCGGGTATAGCCGAGGCTGGATCGATCGCGCCCGGGCGATCGCCGCGTGGATCGCTTCGACCGCGGAAATTTCGCCGGCGGCGATCCGTTCCGCGACCTCGGTCGCATCGGACTCGCCGAGGGCGTCGTCGCAGAACGCGTGCCGCCGTATCTCTCGGCGGGTCGGGTGCGGCTCGGGGGCCGACAGATCGTTCGGTCTCACCTGTGCTCTCCCTCGGCCCACCCGGACCGTGTCGCCCGCTGTGCCCGGTAGCTTAGAGCGCGACCGGGCGGAGAGGTGACGGCATGGCTGCGACGGGCAAATTCGACCTCGATGGGCGGGTCGCCGTGGTGACCGGTGGCAGTCGCGGACTCGGCCGGGAGATGGTCCTGGCCTTCGCCGAGCACGGCGCCGACGTGGTGATCGCCAGCCGGAAACCGGCCAACTGTGCGGCGGTCGCCGACGAGGTCCGGGCGAGGTTCGGGCGCCGCGCGCTGCCGGTAGGGACGAACGTCGGCAACTGGGCCGAGTGCGATGCGTTGACCGATGCCGCCTATACCGAGTTCGGCCGGGTGGACATTCTGGTGAACAACGCGGGGATGTCGCCGCTCTACCCGAGTGTGGATCAGGTGAGCGAGGCGCTGTTCGACAAGGTGCTGGCGACCAATCTGAAGGGGCCGTTCCGGTTGTCGGCCGCGATCGGCGCCCGAATGGCGGCCGACGCCGGCGGCGCGATCCTGAACATCTCGTCCGTCGCCTCGATCCGGCCGAACGCGGCAGTGCTGCCATATGCCGCAGCCAAGGCCGGGCTGAACTCGCTGACCGTCGGCCTGGCACAGACGTTTGCGCCGAAGGTCCGGGTGAACGCGATCATGTGTGGACCGTTCCGGACCGACATCGCCGAGGCATGGACTCCCGACATGGCGGACTACATGAGCGGGCTTACTGCGCAGCGCCGGGTCGGGGAGCCGGCCGAAATCGTCGGTGCTGCACTGTATTTCGTCTCCGACCAGGCCAGTTTCGCGACCGGTTCGATCCTGCGGCTGGACGGCGGCACACCGTAGCGGCGGGTGCGATCACCGCTCACCCGAGTCGGCGGGCGGTAGCAGGGCCGCGTCGACCAGCAGCGTGCACCCGGCACGATCGATCCGGGGCAGACCGGTGAGCCGGGCGAAGACGATCGGCCCGAGCAGCTGGCAGATCGCCAGGTCCGGATCCTGGACGCGCAGTTGTGCGCGGGCGTCGGGCGTGTCCAAGATGGCGTCGAAGGTGCGGCGGTAGCGGTCCCGCACGACCGAACGCAACGTGTCCACGCCGTCGGGCGCACCGCTGTCCGTGGCGATCTCCGGGAGCTGATTGCGGCCCATCGCCAGCCAGGCGAGCGTGGTGATGTGCATCGGAGTTTCCTCGATCAGGCTGGCTTGCCGATCGAGGAGCTCCACCAGGCGCTCGCGAAACGGCAGGTTCGCGGCCGGCGCATCGACCTGCGGGAGCAAGCGCTCGAAGGTAGCGGCAATCAGCTGATTGGTACTGGCGAAATGCCGGTAGAGGGTTGCCCGGGCGACCTTGGATGCGCGGGTCACGGCGTCGACCGTGACCGCCTCGACCCCGCCCGAGCTCAGCAGGCCGGCCGCCGCGTCGAGCAGCCGCGCCCGGGACCGGGCGCGGCGCGGGTCGTTGTCGGCCGGTGTCCCGTTGTCGGCCGGTGTCGGCGCGGCGAAGGCGTTCACCTGGACAGCCTATCTCCGCTGGCAAAATTCAAGACTGACAGTCTCGTAAAGCGGCGCCACGTCCGGATGCCACACCGGTGTCGCGTCAGTGGCGTCGACCCGCTACCAGTGGCTCACCGACCCGGTCGGGATGGTGTCGACGCCGACGGTGCGCCAGGTGTTTGCCGCGATGGTCGACTGTCACGCCGAGTAGCCGGTAATCGCCGGGTCGGGCGACCTTCACCCGGCCGACCCGTTCATCGTGACTCGGCCTCGGTACGACGGTCCTGGATAGCGTCTGTCGGCCGAGTTTCGCACCAGTACTCGGCACTCGGCGTAGTCGTTCGGCATCTGGCTCGTTGCAATCGAGGGTGTAGATCTCGACGCGGCGGTGACCCGGTAGGGGTCGAGGTCTGCCGGGGATGAAGGTTCCTACCCGCTTATCCGGGAGGCCTCGGCATGGCCGCTATCAAGGGCGACAAGTACGTGACCATGATCATTGATCTGACTGGAATCGGTGACGGGACAGGCTTTTCCCGGCTGTCGGACATGGTCGAGGGCTGCTCCGAAAGCCGTGTTCAAGGCCTGGCTCGGCGAACGAGGCAAGGGCCGTGCCCGATGGAGTCGAGGTGGTCGTGATGGACGGGTTCAGCGGCTTGAAGACTGCCACCATCGAGGAACTACCCGACGGGGATTGCGGTCATGGACCCGTTCCACGTCGTCGGGCTGGCCGGCGATGTGCGGGACCCTTTGTCGTCGCCGCGTCCAACGGGATCTGCACGGGCATGGCGGGCGGAGAAGGCCCCTGCTCTACCGGTCGCGGCGCGCGTTGCAGCGGCCCCAACTTCATCGCCCGATCGCTGCTGGAGACCTGCGGGCTTCAGGCCACGACCGCGCGGTCTCGACGGGGATGAGCCGGCTTTGGGTCTGGTTTCTTGCCGTATCGCCGGACGTTCGATAGTATTCGAACATGCATTCGAGTGACGGGGATTCGGACACGGTGGCCGACACGGTTGCCGTGATCGATGCCGCGCTCGACAGCCTGGCGGTGTTGTTGCCGGATTCGGGTACTGCCGCGTTGGGGGTGTTGCAGGCGTTGGAGCGGGTGCAGCGGCGGGTGACCGGTCTCGGGTACCGGTTGATCCGAGTCGTCGCCGAAGCCCCCGGCGAGGAGTTCGGTGGGCAGCGGTCCCGGGATGTGCTCGCCGATGCGTTGCGGATCACCCCGAAAGAAGCGTCCGCCCGATTGTTCGAATCCGCGGACCTCACCGAAGGGTTGACGATGACCGGACAGTCGGTGGAGCCGGTGCTGCCGGCGACCGCAGGCAAGGTCGAGGCGGGTGTGATCGGGCGTGATCACGTGCGGGTCATCCGGACGTTTCTGCGGGACCTGCCCACCGTCGTGGATTATCCGACTCGGGTGGAGGCGGAGAAACAGCTCGCCACCGTCGCGGTCACGGTGCGGCCGGATCAGCTCCGTAAGGTGGCGGTTCATCTGGATGCGGTCTGCGAACCCGGATGGTTCGCTGTCGGATGATCGTGATCGCGCCCGTAAGCGTGGTATCCGGGTCGGGGAGCAGGAGCGTGACGGGATGAGCCGGGTCACCGGGTATATCTCCCCGGAACTGCGGGCCTATCTGGAAACGATCCTCGCGAAGTACGCCGCCCCCGGAATGTGTAACCCCGACGACGACACCCCCGCCGTCGATACTGCGGTCCGTGATGGTGAGGTGTCCGACGATCGAGCCCGCCGGGATCGGCGGACCCCGACCCAACGTAACCACGACGCGTTACACGCGGTCCTGCGCGCAGCGATCGCGTCCGGCGACCTCGGTCGGCATCGGGGGTTGCCGGTCACGGTGATCGTCACCACCACCCTGCACGACCTGGAAACCGCCGCCGGTACCGCCGCCACCACTGCACCCGCCGTATCTGAGGCGTCGTGCCTGCCGGTGCCGGGTCGTAGCCCGGGCGGGAACGGGGGGAAAGCCACCACTGCCGGTGGGACTTTGATCCCGTACCGGGACCTGGTCGCCGATGGCGGCGCATGCCTGGCATTACCTGGCCGTGTTCGACACCCACACCGAGCAACCGTTGTATCTGGGCCGGTCGAAACGTCTCGCCTCACCCGACCAACGGATCGTCGCGACCGCCCGATACGGCGGGTGCAGCTTCCCCGCGTGCGCTCGGCCCGCCCTCGACTGCGAATACCACCACCTGCTGGCCTGGGCCGAAGGCGGACCGACCGATATCACCAACCTCGCCCCCGTCTGCGGTCACCACCACACGCTGGCCGACCAAGGCTGGACCGTGCGAGGTGACCCGCGAGGCCGGATCGAATGGCTCCCACCCACCTGGCTCGACCCGCACCGCACACCCCGAACCAACACCTACCACCGCCCCACCCACTGGTACCACCACCCCCGACAACACACCAGCAGTACCACCAGTCACATCACCGACACCGGCACAGCGAACAGCCCACCCACCACATGAACCCGGGTGGCTAGACCGCCCTGGTGGCGCGAGCTATCCAGGACGGCCTGATCAGTCCGGACGACCTGTAGTACCTCAGGCGTCCAGGTCGGCCTCGACGAGCGCGACGATCGTGTCGAGGGTGGCTTGATCGTCGGCGGTGACCGTCACCTCGGTGCCGTGCTCGGCGCCGAGGGTCATGATCATCAGGGCCGAGCCGGCGTCCACCGGTTCATCGGCGCCGAGTCCGATCGTGACGTCGACGCCGGATTCGGTGACGGCCTCGGCGATGATGCCGGCCGGCCGGGCATGCAGGCCGACGCTCGAGCCGACGATGGCAGTGGTGCTGGGCATGGGTGCTCCTTCGAAGGGGTTGCGGGACGGGTGCTCAGTGCGCCGCGGCGGGTGCCGCGACCGGGCTGGTGGACAGGGTCGTGCCGGTCCGCGGGCCGAACTGCTTGGCGACGAGGACCACCACCGCGGCGATCACGGTTCCGGCTGCCAGGGCGATCAGGAAGCCGGGAATGTTGCCGATGGCGAAGAGGACGAAGATGCCGCCGTGCGGCGCGCTGAGGGTGGTGCCGAACGCCATGATCAATCCACCGGTGACCGCACCGCCCACCATCATCGACGGGATCACCCGGAGCGGGTCGGCGGCGGCGAACGGGATCGCGCCCTCGGAGATGAACGAGGCGCCGAGCAGCCACGCCGCTTTGCCGTTCTCCAGTTCGGCCTCGCTGAACTGCTTCGGCCGCAGCACCGTCGCGAGCGCCATCGCCAGCGGCGGGACCATGCCGGCCGCCATCACTGCGGCCATCACCCGCAGCGTTGCGGGATCGCTCACGCTGAGCCCGGTGGTGGCGAACGCGTACGCTGCCTTGTTCACCGGCCCGCCCAGGTCGAAGCACATCATCAGACCGAGGATCACGCCGAGCAGGATCGCCGACGACCCGCTCAGACCGTTCAGCCAGTTGGTCAGCCCACTGGTCACTGCGGCGAGGGGTCGGCCGAGTACGAAGAACATCAGCGCCCCGACCGTCAACGTGGCGAGCAGCGGAATGATCACTACCGGCATCAGCCCGCGCGCCCACGGTGGGACCGGCAGCCGGGAGATCCACAGCGCCGCGAAACCGGCGATCAGGCCGCCGACCAGGCCGCCGATGAAGCCGGCGCCAACGAATACCGCCACGGCGCCGGCGGTGAAGCCCGGCGCCAGGCCGGGCCGGTCCGCGATCGCATAGGCGATGTAGCCGGCCAACGCCGGGACCAGGAACGAGAACGACAGGGCGCCGAGTTTGAACAGCACCGCGCCGAGGTAGAGGTGCAGACCGCCGGCCGGCAGATCGGTCAGCGAGTTGTCCGACACGATGTCGTCGGCGGTGGTGGAGATCTCGTACCCGGCGAGGAGGAAGCCGAGCGCGATCAGCAGGCCGCCGGCGGCGACGAACGGGATCATGTAACTCACCCCGGTGAGCAGGATCTGCCGCAGCCGGGTGCCCCAGCCGACCCCGCCGGCCGGCGGGGCCGCGCCCACCGCCCGGGCGGCGCCCGGACCCGCCTCCACTCGGGCGGCGCTCGGATTGTCAGCGGCGGCAAGGGCTTCGGCGATCATCGTGTCAGGTTCGTTGATCGCCCGTTTCACCCCGGAGGCGATCACGGGTTTGCCGGCGAACCGTTCCCGCCCCCGCACACCGACGTCGGTGGCGAAGATGACCGCGTCGGCGGCGGCGATGGTCGCGGCCGGCAGCGGGGTGCTGCCCGACGAGCCCTGAGTCTCCACGGTGTAGTCGGCACCGGCCCGATCGGCGGCCTGTTTCAGGGCATCGGCCGCCATGTAGGTATGCGCGATCCCGGTCGGGCACGCGGTGACCGCCACGATCGACCGCCGACTACCGGTGGACGCGGGCGCCGTCGGGGCGCTCGGTGGTGCGGCCGCAGCAGCCGGGGCCACCACCGACTGGACCAGCGCGACGACCTCGGCCCGGGTTCCGGCGGCTCGGAGGGAGGCGACGAAGTCCGGCTTGACCAGCGCCCGGGCCAGGGCGGACAGCAGCTTCATGTGGGCGCTCCCGGCGCCGTCCGGTGCGGCGATCAGGAACACCAGGTCGGCGGGTGCATCCGCGGCACCGAAATCGACCCCGGGACGCAGCCGGGCGAAGCCCAGCGATGCGGTGGTCACGGCAGCCGAACGGCAGTGCGGGATCGCGATCCCGCCGGGCAGGCCGGTAGCCGATTTCGCCTCGCGGGCCAGCGCGCCGTCGCGGAGTGCGGTGGCGTCGGTGGTTCGCCCCGCGGCGGCGAGCAGCTCGGCGAGTGCGGTGATCACCTCCGCTTTGGTCGAGCCGAGATCGACGTCGAGCCGGACGAGTGATTCGTCGATGATCGGGGGGTTGGCCATGGTGGGGTCCTCGGTTGAAGGGATGGGCTACTGCCGGTTTGGTGACTACTGCCGGGGTTGGTGGCTACTGCGGTGAGCGGACGCGGGTCACGACCACGGAGCCCGGCCGGATGTCGGCAGGGGCGGGCAGCCCGGTACCGGGCAGGCCGGCGGCCGCGGTTCCGTAGGCGACAGCCAGGCGCAGTGCCTCGGCGGGCGGCGCCCCGTGGACGGTCCCGATCAGGTAGCCGGCCAGCGACGAGTCGCCGGCGCCGACGGTGCTGCGTGGGATCGTCGGCGGCGGCACGGCATGCCAGGCCTGCCCGGCGTCGACCAGAACTGCCCCGCCGGCGCCGAGCGTGGCCAGCACCGTCCCTACTCCTCGGTCGATCAGCGTCCGCCCGGCCTGCGCGACCGGAGCCGGGTCGCCGGCCGCGGCAGCGTGTTCCAGCTCGACCGGATCCGCGCCGGTGAGCTGAGCGAGTTCGTCGGCATTGGGCTTGATCAGGTCCGGCGCGGCAGCCGGAAACTCGGTGGCGAGGTCGGTCAAGGGTCGGTCGGAGGTATCCACGACGACGGTGACGCCGCGCTGTCGTAGGCACCGAACCAGATCCGCGTACCAGCTGCTCGCGACGCCGGGTGGGAGCGAGCCGGCCAGGACCACGATGTCGGCGGATCCGGCCAGATCGTGCAGGCGCTGCTCCAGGTTCGCCCGGGCGGTATCGGACAGCGTTTCCCCGGGTTCGTTGATCTTGGTGGTGGTGCCGTCCGGTTCGCTGATGGTCAGGTTCGTCCGCACGCCACCGGCGACCGGTACGACCTCGAACGGAAGGCCGAGTTCGGCGCAGGCGGCCGGTAACGGTCCACCGGGCGCGGCCGGGAACAGGGCCGTCGTCGCGATCCCGGCCGCGTGCAGCACCCGGGCGACGTTGATCCCCTTGCCGCCCGGCTCGGTGAAGGACGCGCCGGCTCGGATCACCGTGCCGCGCTCGAGTGGCAGCTCGATCGCGACCGCCCGATCCACGCTCGGGTTCGCGGTCAGGGTCACGATCATGCGGGCACCACTTCCAGGTTGTGGCCGGCCAGCTCGTCGCGGTCGGCGGTGCCGATGCCGGAATCGGTGATCAGCAGGTCGATCTCGTCGACCGTGGCGAACCGGACCAGGTACTCGTGGCCGAGCTTGGTGGAATCGGCCAGCACGACGACGCGCCGGCCGGCCCGCACCATTGCGCGTTTCACCGCCGCCTCGTCCGGGTCGGGTGTGGACAGGCCATGGCCGGCGGTCAGCGCGTTCGTGCCGATGAAGGCGACATCGACCCGAAGGTCGGCCAGCACCCGCAGCGCCTCGTCGCCCACGGCGGCCTGGGTCACTCCGCGGACCCGGCCGCCGAGCAGGTGCAGCTGGACGTTCGGTAGTGCGCACAGCCGGCCGGCGATCGGGACCGAGTTGGTCACCACGGTCAGACTCAGGTCGGCGGGCAGTTCGGCGGCGAGCCGGCCGGTGGTGGTGCCGGCGTCGAGCAACACGGTGCCGCCGGGCCGGGGGAGGTGGTCGAGGGCCGCGCGGGCGATCCGATCCTTCTCGTCGGCCCGGGCCAGTTCCCGTTCTTTGGTGCCGGCCTCGATGCCCGCCACCGCGTCGAGCGGTACCGCGCCGCCGTGCACCCGGCGAACCAGGCCCATCCGGTCCAGCACTGCCAGATCACGGCGAACCGTCTCGGTCGTGACGCCGTAGAAATCGGCCAGATCGACAACGGCGACCCGGCCGCCGGTTGTGACGAGGGTCGCAATCGCCTGCTGCCGCTCTTCTGCGTACACCTGTGAACTCCATGACGTTGAAGTGGTTATATGTTGTTTTACGCCTGATTATGTTGCTTTGTCAACGAACTCGCGTAACCTGGATCACAGCAGCGGAGAAAGGTAGTGACGAGCGATGACGGGACCAACGACGACCGGATCGGCCGCGACGGCGCCGGATCGACAGGTGTACACCGGGACTCCGGTGGTGCCCGGCACGGTGTACGCCCCGGTGGTCCGCCCGGGGCCGCGCCCGGGTCCGGGTCCGCAATTCGACCCCGAGATGCCCGAGTCGGATCGGGCTGCCGAACAGGAGCGGTTCATCGCAGCCGCCGACGTGGTCGCGGACCGATTGTCCGCGCGTGCGGCGGCAGCGGGTGGGGTCGCCGCCGAGGTGCTCGCCGCGGACGCGGCCATGGCCCGGGACCGCGGCTGGCGCCGCGAGGTGAGCAAGCGGATCGGCACCGGCAGCGCGGCGACGACCGCGGTCGACGCGGCGACCGGAGTGTTCGAGGCGATGTTCACCAAGGTCGGCGGCATGATGGCCGAGCGGATCACCGATCTCCGCGATGTCCGGGATCGGGTGGTCGCGCAGCTCCGCGGCGAGCCCGAGCCCGGGGTGCCCGTACCGGACGTGCCGTCGGTCCTGTGCGCCGACGATCTCGCCCCGGCAGACACCGCCGGCCTCGATCCGGCGCTGGTGGTCGGCCTCGCCACCTCGCTCGGCGGGCCGACCAGCCACACCGCGATCATCGCGCGCCAACTGGGCATCCCCAGTGTGGTCGCGGTGAGCGGGCTCGACGATCTCCCGGCCGGGACGATGGTGCTGCTCGACGCGGCGGCCGGCCGGATCGAGACCGACCCTGTCCCCGAGGTGGCTGCCGCGGCCGCCGCGCAGTGGCGCCGGGCCGCGGCCGGGGCGGCGGCGTGGTCCGGTCCCGGCCGGACCGCAGACGGACATCGGGTGGAGGTGCTCGCCAACGTCGCGGACGGTTCCGCGGCGGTCGCGGCGGCTGCCACCCCGGCCGCCGGAGTCGGCCTGTTTCGCACGGAGTTGTGCTTCCTGGGCCGGACCACCGAGCCGTCGGTCGCGGAGCAGGCAGAGGTCTATGCGGCGGTGTTCGAGCCGTTCGCCGATCGCAAGGTGGTCGTTCGGACCCTCGACGCGGGGTCGGACAAGCCGTTGGCCTTCACCGGTCACACCGCCGAAGCGAATCCCGCGCTCGGTGTACGCGGGCTTCGAATTGCATTCGACGACAACGGCATTCTGGATCGGCAGCTGGACGCGATCGCGCTGGCCGCCGGCCGGACCGGAAGCCGGCCCTGGGTGATGGCGCCGATGATCGCCACCCCGGCCGAGGCCGCCTGGTTCGCCGAGCGGGTTCGGGTGCGGGATCTGGTACCCGGGGTGATGATCGAAGTGCCGGCCGCGGCGCTGCTCGCCGACCGGATCCTCGCCCACGTCGACTTCGTCTCGCTCGGCACCAACGACCTGGCCCAGTACACGATGGCGGCGGACCGGCTGTCCGCAGACCTCGCCCCGCTCAACGACCCGTGGCAGCCCGCGGTGCTGGCGCTGGTTGCCGCGACCGCGCGGGCCGGGGCGGCAGCCGGCAAACCGGTCGGGGTGTGTGGCGAGGCGGCCGCCGACCCGCTGCTGGCCTGTGTGCTCGCCGGCCTGGGCGTGACCTCGCTGTCCTGCGCGGCCGGTGCGGTCGGCGCGGTGGGAGCGGGGTTGGCCCGGGTGAGCTTCGAGCAGTGCGCCGCAGCGGCCGAGGTTGCGCTGGCGGCGGCCGATCCGGCGCAGGGGAGGGCTGCTGCTATGGCGCTGTTGGGCTGAGGGGTATGCCCGCGGATCCCGTGGCACACGGCCCGGAGGTGTCGGCGGGCGCCGCTACTCTGGGTCCGTGGCAGATCCCGCAACCTATCGGCCCGCGCCGGGAACGATCCCGGTCGAGCCGGGGGTGTATCGGTTCCGCGACGAACACGGCCGGGTGATCTACGTCGGCAAGGCGAAGAGCCTACGTAGCCGACTGAACTCCTACTTCGCCGATCTTGCCTCGCTGCACCCGCGCACGTTCCAGATGGTGACCAGCGCGGCCGGTGTCGAGTGGACCGTGGTGACCACCGAGGTCGAGGCGCTGCAACTCGAGTACAGCTGGATCAAGGAATTCGATCCGCGGTTCAATGTCCGCTACCGCGACGACAAGTCGTACCCGGTGCTCGCGGTCACGCTGAACGAGGAGTTTCCCCGCCTGTTCGTCTACCGCGGTGCGCGACGTAAGGGAGTCCGGTATTTCGGCCCGTATGCGCATGCGTGGGCGATCCGGGAGACCCTCGATCTGCTGTTGCGAGTGTTTCCGGCGCGTACCTGCTCGGCCGGAGTGTTCAAGCGGCACAACCAGATCGGCCGGCCGTGTTTGCTGGGCTATATCGACAAGTGTTCGGCGCCGTGTGTCGGCCGGGTGACCGCGGCCGAACATCGCGACATCGTCGAGGACTTCTGCGACTTCCTGGCCGGCCGCACCGATCGGTTGGTCCGCCAGCTGGAAGCCCGAATGCACGCCGCGGCAGACGATCTCGATTTCGAGCTCGCGGCCCGGCTGCGTGACGACGTCGGCGCGCTGCGGCGGGCGCTGGAGAAGCAGGCGGTGGTGTTGGGCGGTAGCACCGACGCCGACGTGGTGGCCTTCGCCGGCGACGAGCTGGAGTGGGCGGTGCAGGTGTTCCACGTGCGCGACGGCCGGGTGCGCGGTCAGCGCGGTTGGATCGTCGAGCGCGATCAGGTGGACACCGAGGCCGGCGCGGGCGAATTGCCCGAGCAGGTGCGTCGGTTCCTCACCCGCTTCTACGGCGAGCAGGCCGCGCTGGCCGGCGATCAGGACGGTGTCGGCAACCCGGACGCCGATACCGCTCGTCCGGTGCCGCGCGAGGTGCTGGTGCCGGCGCTGCCCCCGGCCGCCGAGGAGGTGCAGCAGTGGCTCGGCGGGCTGCGCGGCTCCGCGGTCGCGCTGCGGGTGCCGCAGCGCGGCGACAAGAAGGCGCTGGCCGAGACGGTCCAGCGCAACGCCGCCGAGGCGTTGGCACAGCACAAGCTGAAGCGCGCCGGCGACTTCACCGCCCGGTCGGCGGCGTTGCAGGGCATCCAGGACGCGCTGGAGCTGGCGGCCGCCCCGCTGCGGATCGAGTGTGTGGATATCAGCCACATCCAGGGCACCGACGTGGTTGCCTCGCTGGTGGTGTTCGAGGACGGGCTGCCGCGCAAGTCCGACTACCGGCGGTACACGATCAAGGAGGCCGCCGGCGACGGACGTTCCGACGACGTCGGCAGCATCGCCGAGGTCACCCGCCGGCGATTCCACCGGCTCGAACGCGAAACCCACGATCCCGGCGGTGCCGATCGGGTTGCTCCGCAGGTGTCGGTCGTCGACGGTAAGCCGCGCCGGTTCGCCTACCCGCCGAATCTGTTTGTGGTCGATGGTGGTGCCCCACAGGTGGCCGCGGCGGCCGCCGTGCTCGACGAACTCGGCATCACCGACGTGCCGGTGATCGGGCTGGCCAAGCGACTCGAGGAAGTCTGGGTGCCCGGCGAGGCCGACCCGGTGATCCTGCCTCGCACCAGCGAAGCTCTGTACCTGTTGCAGCGGGTGCGGGACGAGGCACACCGGTTCGCGATCACCTTCCATCGCAGCAAGCGGTCGCGCCGGATGACCGAGTCGGCGTTGGATGCGGTACCGGGTCTGGGGGAAACCCGCCGGGCGGCGTTGGTTCGGCATTTCGGCTCGGTCGCCAAGTTGAAACAGGCCAGCATCGCCGAGATCGCCGAGGTCCCCGGGATCGGGGTACGCACCGCGGAGGCGGTCCTCGCGGCGCTCGCCGTGCCCGATTGACGCCGTGCCCGATTGATGCGGTCGCGGTCAGCGCCGCAGGGTCGGATCGCCCCAGACGGCATAGCCGGCGGAGCTGCACAGGCCCATGTTCCCTTTGACGAAGGTGCTGCGCAGCTCGAGTTCCAGCACCCCGGTAACCGGCACGGTGAGCGTGTCGGCCTCGCCGAACGAGACGTCCGCGGTCCGAACCAGGTTTCCGTCGGCATAGATCTCGAACCGGACCGCGACGTCGAAATCGCTCTTGTCGCTGACACCTACCGTCGTGGTGAACCAGGTCCAGTCCCGACCGATGTCGAACGGCCAGGCCGAGTCGCGCTGACATCCGCTCAGCTGTCTCGACAGCGCGTGGGTATAGGTCGTGCCATCCACCTCGACCGAGCCGGTCGAGGGGTTGCCCTTCTTCGGTCGCAGGTCGGCGACGAACTGACTACGGGGGACCGGGGAACCGGTCGCGGAGCTGGTCGTCGTGCCGGTGGTGGTGGATGGTGTCGTGGAAGCCGTTGTGGTGCCTGCTGTTGTGGTGGCAGCCGTGCTCGACGCGCCCGTGCTCGACGACGACATGATCGACGACACCGTGCTCGACGATTCGGCGGTGGCGGTTTGCTCCGTACCCGACCCGTTGGAGCACTGGGCAACTCCGAAAACCACGGCGACGACGATCGCCAAGATGGCTGCTGTGGCGCCGATGATCTCCGCCGTGGTGCCGTGCTCTCGGCCGCTCGAACGTGGTCCCATCGACGTGCACCCCCAACGCCGCGACCCGATTCGCGGTGTCTCCACCATAGCGACGGGGCGACAGCCTGGTACAGCGGCGATCGCCACCGACGCCACCCTGGGCTGCACCGGACCCTTGATGATCATCGACGAGACCGATGCGCAATGATATGCCCGACGGGTTGCTTCGGGATAGCCAAATCACGGGGGAGCGGGTGAACGAGCAGAGTCCGGTCGGGGCCGCCGAGGTGGTGGTGGTCACCGGCCTTTCCGGTGCCGGCCGGGGCACCGCAGCCAAGGTGCTGGAGGATCTCGGCTGGTATGTGACCGACAATCTGCCCCCCGAATTGATCGGGCGGATGGTCGAATTGGGGTTGCAGGCCGACCCGCCCATCGACCGGCTGGTCGTCGTGCTCGACCTGCGCAGCCGATTCTTCACCGGTGACCTGACCGGGCTGCTGGACGAGTTGACCCGGCGCGGAGTCCGTACCCGGGTGATCTACGTCGAGTCCGCCGACGACGTACTGGTCGGCCGCTTCAGTCACGTCCGTCGGCGCCATCCGCTGCAGAGCGAGACCGCCGGCGGCACCCTGTCCGAAGGCATCGCCGAGGAACGCCGGCGGCTGGCGCCGGCCCGGGCAATGGCCGACCTGGTGATCGACACGACCGCGCTGTCCATCCACGAGCTGCGCCGCAAGATCGAGGAGGCGTTCGGCGGGGCGGCCGGCGGCCCGCTGCAGATCATCGTCCAGTCGTTCGGGTTCAAGCACGGCGTGCCGATCGACGCCGACCTGGTGCTCGACGTCCGTTTCCTGCCGAATCCGCACTGGATCCCCGAGCTGCGCCAGCACACCGGCCAGGAGCAGGTCGTCCGCGACTTCGTACTGTCCGAGCCCGGCGCGGCCGACTACCTGCAGACCAGCCGTCATCTGATCGACCTCACCGCGACGGGATATCGTCGGGCGGGAAAGCGGTACATGACGGTCGCGGTCGGCTGCACCGGGGGTAAACACCGCAGCGTCGCCATCACCGAGGCGCTGGCCGGTCTGGTCAGCGCCGACGCGAACAACTCGGTGCGGGTGGTGCATCGGGATCTGGGGCGCGAATGAGAGATGGGACAGACGGCGAGCAGGTGCGGGTGGTCGCGCTCGGCGGCGGCCACGGGCTGTACGCCACCCTCAGCGCGGTGCGTCGGCTGACCGATCGGATCACCGCCATCGTGACCGTAGCCGACGACGGTGGTTCGTCCGGCCGGCTCCGCGCGGAGCTGGGCATGATTCCGCCGGGCGACCTGCGGATGGCGTTGGCCGCGCTGGCCGGGCCGGCTGCGGGGGTGTGGCCGGCCGCGGTGCAGCACCGATTCGGTGGCAGCGGCGCGCTGGCCGGACATGCCGTCGGCAATCTGATCCTGGCCGGACTCACCGAGCTGCTCGGCGACCCGGTGGCCGCGCTCGACGAGCTGGGCCGGGTGCTCGACGTGACCGGTCGGGTGCTGCCGATGGCCTCGACCGCCTTGACCATCGAGGCCGACGTGTCCGGGCTGGAGGCAGATCCCCGGGTCGGTCGCCGGATCCGCGGCCAGGTCGCCGTGGCGACGACGCCGGGAACCGTACGGCGGGTCCGGCTGATCCCGAGCGATCCGCCGGCCTGCGCGGCCGCGGTCGCGGCGATCGGCGACGCCGATCTGGTGGTGCTCGGACCGGGTTCCTGGTTCACCAGTGTGATCCCGCACGTTCTGGTCCCGGAGCTGCACGATGCGATGGCCCGAACCGGGGCGCGTAAAGTTCTGGTGCTCAACCTGGCCGCGGAGCCGGGCGAGACGGCCGGCTTCTCCACCGAACGACATCTGCACGTTCTGGCGCAGCACGCGCCGGCGTTTCGGGTCGACCACGTCGTGGTGGACTCGGCGTCGGTGCCGGCGGGACGGGAGCGCGACCAACTGGTCCGCGCTGCTGCCCGGCTCGGCGCGGAATCGGTATTCACCGACGTCGCCGAGCCCCGCACCACCATGCATCACCCCGGTCGCCTCGCGGCCACTCTGGAACAGCTTGCCCCGGCGTCTGCGAAGCGCCGGACGGCATGATCGGCGACCTCGGCCCGAGCGCGGCCGGCCGGGTCGGGAAGGAGCGTGCGAATTGGCGATGACAGCCGAGGTGAAGGATGAGCTGAGCCGGCTCACGATCACCCAACTCGGTGCCCGGCGAGCCGAACTGTCCGCGTTGTTACGGTTTGCCGGCGGCCTGCACATCGTCGCCGGCCGGGTGGTGGTCGAGGCCGAGGTCGATCTGGGCTCGATCGCACGGCGCCTGCGCCGGGAGATCTTCGAGCTCTACGGCTACGGCTCGGACGTCCACGTGTTGGGTGCCGGCGGCCTGCGCAAGAGTTCCCGCTATGTGGTTCGAGTGGCGAAGGACGGGGAGGCGTTGGCGCGCCAGACCGGCCTGCTGGACTTGCGTGGCCGGCCGGTGCGCGGCCTGCCGGCCCAGGTGGTCGGCGGTACCGTCGGCGATGCCGAGGCGGCCTGGCGCGGCGCGTTCCTGGCGCACGGATCGCTTACCGAACCGGGCCGTTCGTCGGCGCTCGAGGTGAGTTGCCCGGGGCCGGAGGCGGCGCTCGCCCTGGTCGGCGCGGCCCGCCGGCTCGGCATCGCGGCCAAGGCGCGCGAAGTCCGTGGCACCGATCGGGTGGTGGTCCGCGACGGTGACGCCATCGGTGCGCTGCTCACCCGGATGGGTGCCCAGGACACCCGGCTGACCTGGGAGGAACGCCGGATGCGGCGGGAGGTCCGGGCGACGGCGAATCGGCTGGCGAACTTCGACGATGCGAACCTGCGCCGTTCCGCCCGGGCCGCGGTCGCCGCCGCCGCCCGGGTCGAGCGGGCGCTGGAGATCCTCGCCGACGAGGTACCGGACCATCTGGCTGCTGCCGGTGCGTTGCGGGTGCAGCATCGGCAGGCCTCGCTGGAGGAGCTGGGTCAGTTGGCCGACCCGCCGATGACCAAGGACGCGGTGGCCGGGCGGATCCGCCGGCTGCTGTCGATGGCCGATCGGCGCGCCAAGGAACTCGGCATCCCGGCTACCGAAGCGGCGGTTACGGCGGAGTTGCTGGACGACGCCTGATCTCGTCCGGCAGCGGGCGTCGATCGTCGGTCTCGAGTCGCGCGGATCCGGCCGGACGATAGGCTGGCAGGCAACCCCTCGTCAGAGCCGAACAGCAAGGAGCCACGGTGACGGTGCGCGTAGGAGTGAACGGCTTCGGCCGAATCGGCCGAAATTTCTTCCGGGCGGTGGAGGCGCAGAAGGCGCTCGGCACGACCGATATCGAGATCGTCGCGGTCAACGATCTGACCGACAATGCGACGCTGGCGCAGCTGTTGAAGTACGACTCGATCCTCGGTCGGCTGGCCGACGACGTCTCGCTCGACGGTGAAGACACGATCGTGGTCGGCGACCGGCGGATCAATGCGCTCGAGGTCAAGGCCGGTCCGGCGGAGCTGCCGTGGGGCGAGCTCGGCGTGGATGTCGTGGTCGAGTCGACCGGCATCTTCACCGACGCCGCCAAGGCCAAGGGCCACCTCGCCGCGGGCGCGAAGAAGGTGATCATCTCGGCGCCGGCCAAGGGTGAGGACATCACCATCGTGATGGGCGTCAACGACGACCGTTACGACGGTTCGCAGAACATCATTTCCAATGCGTCCTGCACCACGAACTGCCTCGGCCCGATCGCGAAGGTGCTCGACGACTCGTTCGGCATCACCAAGGGTCTGATGACGACGATCCATGCCTACACCCAGGACCAGAACCTGCAGGACGGCCCGCATGCCGATCTGCGTCGGGCGCGCGCCGCCGCGCTGAACGTGGTACCGACCGGCACCGGGGCGGCCAAGGCGATCGGCCTGGTCCTGCCGCAGCTGCAGGGCAAGCTGGACGGCTACGCGCTGCGGGTGCCGATCCCGACCGGCTCGGTCACCGATCTGACGGTGAATCTGGCGAAGGTTGCCGGCGTGGACGAGGTGAACGCCGCGATGCAGGCCGCTGCCGAAGGGCCGCTGCGGGGCATCTTGAAGTACAACACCGACCCGATCGTGTCCAGCGATATCGTCACCGACCCGGCGTCGAGCATTTTCGATGCTCCGCTGACCAAGGCGATCGAGGATCAGGTGAAGGTGGTGTCCTGGTACGACAACGAGTGGGGCTACTCGAACCGACTGGTCGACCTGATCGGCCTCGTCGCGAAGTCGCTGTAGCGCCGTGCCCGTCAAGACACTGCAGGACCTCCTCGGTGCGGACGTGTCCGGCCGGACCGTGCTCGTCCGCTCCGATCTCAATGTTCCGCTGGACGAGAACGGCGCGATCACCGATCCGGGCCGGATCATCGCTTCTGCGCCGACACTCCGCGCGCTGATGGAAGCCGGGGCGCGGGTGATCGTCACCGCGCATCTGGGTCGGCCGAGCGGTGCGCCGGATCCGGCGTACTCGTTGGCGCCGGTTGCGGCCGAGCTCGGCAAGGTGCTCGGTCGCAACGTGCAGCTGGCCGGTGATGTGGTCGGGCAGGACGCGCTCGCCCGCGCCGAGGGCTTGACCGAGGGCGACGTATTGCTGTTGGAGAACGTGCGTTTCGACCCGCGGGAGACCAGCAAGGACGAGGCCGAGCGGGAAGCGCTGGCCGGCGCACTGGCCGAACTGACCGACGGCGGGGTGTTCGTCTCCGACGGGTTCGGCGTGGTGCATCGCAAGCAGGCGTCGGTGTACGACATCGCCAAGGTGCTGCCGTCCTACGCCGGCTCGCTGGTCGCGACCGAGGTCGAGGTGCTCCGCCGCCTGACCGACCAGCCGGAACAGCCCTATGCGGTGGTGCTCGGTGGCTCGAAGGTGTCGGACAAGCTCGCGGTGATCGAGGCGCTCGCGCCGAAGGTCGACACCCTGGTCATCGGCGGCGGAATGTGCTTTACCTTCCTTGCCGCGCAAGGATATTCGGTAGGCACCTCACTGCTGCAAGAGGAGATGGTCGACACCTGCGCCGGCCTGTTGGACCGCTACGCCGACGTGATCCATCTGCCGCGGGACATCGTCGTCGCGGATGCCTTCGCGGCCGACGCCCAGACGAAGACGGTGTCGGCGGAAGAGATTCCGGACGGCTGGATGGGTCTCGACATCGGGCCCGAATCGGTGGCTCGGTTCGCCGCCGTCCTCGGCAGCGCCCGGACCATCTTCTGGAACGGGCCGATGGGCGTGTTCGAGTTCGACGCGTTCGCCGCCGGCACGAAGGGGGTTGCCGAAGCGATCATCGGGGCGACCGCCAAGGGTGCGTTCAGCGTGGTCGGTGGCGGCGACTCGGCAGCCGCGGTACGTCTGCTGGGATTGCCCGAGGACGGCTTCTCGCACATTTCCACCGGCGGCGGAGCGTCGCTGGAATACCTGGAGGGCAAGGAACTTCCGGGTCTAGCGATATTGGAGGCATAGGTGGCACGCAAGCCCCTGATCGCCGGCAACTGGAAGATGAACCTGAACCATCTCGAGGCGATCGCGCTGGTGCAGAAGATCGCATTTGCGTTGCCGGCGAAGTACTTCGACAAGGTCGACGTCGCGGTACTCCCGCCGTTCACCGATCTGCGCAGCGTGCAGACGCTGATCGAGGGCGACAAGCTATTGCTCAGCTATGGTGCGCAGGACATCTCGGTGCACACCTCGGGTGCCTACACCGGCGAGATCAGCGGGCCGATGCTGGCGAAGCTGGGCTGCACCTGGGTGGTCGTCGGCCACTCCGAACGACGTCGGTACCACGCCGAGGACGACGCGGCGGTGCTGGCGAAGACCACGGCGGCGTTGGCGGTCGGGCTCACCCCGATCGTCTGCATCGGCGAGGGGCTCGAGGTGCGCGAGGCCGGCGATCAGGTCGACTACAACCTGGCCCAGCTGCGTGGTTCGCTGGCCGGGCTGTCGGCCGACGACGTCGCCAAGGTGGTGATCGCCTACGAACCGGTGTGGGCGATCGGCACCGGCAAGGTTGCCACCCCGCGGGACGCGCAAGAGGTCTGCTCGGCGATCCGGGCCGAGCTGGCTGAGCTGGCGAACCCACAGGTCGCCGCCTCGGTTCGGGTGCTCTACGGCGGCTCGGTGAACGCGAAGAATGTCGGTGAGATCGTGGCCGAGCCGGATGTGGACGGCGCATTGGTCGGCGGAGCGTCGCTGCAGGGCGACGAGTTCGCCGCGCTCAGCGCGATCGCCGCCGGCGGCCCGCTCCCGTGAACCGCTTGCCCTGATCCGTTTCCGACACCCCTGACGGTGCCGCATGCCGGACGGCGTGCCGCTTCGTCAGGGGTGTTCGAACGTTCGGTGCCGTCGCGCTGCGGGGCCGCCGGTGCCGGGCGATACTGCTCCGCATGTACCTTTCGGATCCGCAAGAGTTGCTGCGCGCCGACATCCGCTACCTGGGCGGCATTCTGGGCGACACGATCCGCGCGGCCGAAGGCCAGGACGTATTCGACCTGGTCGAACGGGCCCGAGTCGAGTCGTTCCGGATTCGCCGGTCCGAGGTGGACCGCAGTGCGGTCGCCGACCTGGTCCGCGACCTCGACGTCAGCGTCGCGATCCCGGTGATTCGGGCATTCTCGCACTTCGTCCTGCTCGCCAACCTCGCCGAGGACCTGTCGCTGGAACGCCGCGCTGCCGCCGAGGCCGAGGCCGGGAAACCACCGCAGGAGTCCAGCCTGGCCGCGACCTATCTCAAGTTGGACGCCGCGCAGCTGTCGGCGGACCAGGTGGCCGATGCGCTCGGCGATGCCCTGGTCGCGCCGGTGATCACCGCCCATCCCACCGAGACGCGCCGACGCACCGTGTTCGACCTGCAGAGCGACATTCTCGAGCTGCTGCGAGCACGCACCGGTGCGCACCCGGGCGCCGAGTTGGACCTGCAGATTCGCCGCCGCGTGCTCGCGCTCTGGCGCACCGCGCTGATCCGGCTGTCTCGACTGCGGATCCAGGACGAGATCGCCGAGGGTCTGCGGTACTACGACCGCACGCTGCTGGATGTGGTGCCGGCACTCAACGCCGACGTGCGTGATCATCTCCGGGGACGATGGCCGGACGCCGAGCTGTTGCCCCGCCCGATCGTCCGACCCGGCTCCTGGATCGGCGGCGACCGGGACGGAAACCCGAACGTCACCGCCGAGGTCGTCCACACGGCGACCCACCGGGCCGCCGGCGTCGCGTTCGAGCGTTACGCCGACGAGCTGTTGGAGCTGGAGAAGACCTCCGGGCAGTCGGCCCGATTGGCGCCGATCACCGCCGGGCTCGCCGCGTTGGCCGGCGCCAGCGCAGATCTCGGCGCCAGCCGTACCGACGAGCCGTATCGACGTGCCTTCCATCACATCCGGGCCCGACTCACCGCGACCGCGCGACGGGCGGTGGACGACATTCCGCGGGCCGCGGTCGACGACGGCGGCGTGCCGCCCTACGACAGTCCGCAAGCGTTCCTCGACGACCTGGACACGGTCGACGCATCGTTGCGCGCGGCCGGTGACGGGATCATCGCCGACGAACGCCTGGCCGCATTGCGCCGAATGGTCGAGACGTTCGGATTCCACCTCAGTGGGCTGGACATGCGGCAGAATTCGGAGACCCACGAGCAGGTCGTCGCCGAGTTGTTCGCGTGGTCGGGCACCCATCCCGACTATGTCGGCTTGGCCGAGCCGGACCGGGTGGCACTGCTGGCGGCCGAGCTGCGCACCCGCCGGCCGCTGACCAAGCCGGACGCGGACCTGTCGGAACTGGCCGGTAAGGAACTGGCGATCGTACGGGCGGCGAAGCAGGCGATCGACGATCTCGGCCCGGACAGCGTGCCGAACTACATCATCAGCATGTGCACGTCGGTCAGCGACATGCTGGAAGCAGCGCTGCTGCTGAAAGAGGCCGGCATCCTCGATCCGGCCGCCGACCTCCGCGACGGCGGTACCGGGCCGTACTCGCCGGTGGGCATCGTCCCGCTGTTCGAGACGATCGAGGACCTGCAGCAGGGCGCTGCCACCCTGACCGCGACGTTGGCGGTGCCCGAGTACCGCGCCTTGGTGCAATCGCGCGGGATGCAGCAGGAGGTGATGCTGGGCTATTCGGACTCGAACAAGGACGGCGGTTACCTGGCCGCGAACTGGGCGCTGTACCGGGCCGAGCTGAACCTGGTGGAGGCCGCGCGCAAGACCGGAATCCGGTTACGGCTGTTCCACGGCCGGGGTGGCACGGTAGGCCGGGGCGGTGGACCCAGCTACGAGGCGATCCTGGCCCAGCCGGCCGGTGCGGTCCGCGGGTCGCTCCGACTCACCGAGCAGGGGGAGGTGATCGCCGCGAAGTACGCCGACCGCACCCGCGCGTACCGCAACCTGGAGTCGCTGGTGGCGGGAACGCTGGAATCGACTCTGCTCGACGTCGAGGGCCTGGGCGCCGACGCCGAGCCGGCCTACGCGCTGCTGGACGACCTGGCCGCACGGGCCCGGACCGCGTACGGCCGGCTGGTGCATGCCGAGCCGGGATTCGTCGAATACTTCCGTCAGTCCACGCCCGTAGCCGAGGTCGGTGAACTGAACATCGGCAGCCGCCCGGCGTCGCGCAAACCGACCAATTCGGTCTACGACCTGCGCGCTATCCCGTGGGTGATGTCGTGGAGCCAGTGCCGGGTGATGCTGCCCGGTTGGTACGGCACCGGGTCCGCGTTCGAGGAGTGGGTGGACGGCGACGCGGACAAGCTGACGCAGCTGTCGGATCTCTACCGGCGCTGGCCGTTCTTCCGAACCGTGCTGTCCAACCTGGCGCAGGTGATGGCGAAATCGGACCTGGCGATCGCCGCCCGCTACGCCGACCTGGTGGCCGACCGAGAGCTACGGGATCGGATCTTCGGCATGATCAGCAAGGAACACGCCCGCACGATCGCGATGCACGCCGCGATCACCGGTAGCGACCACCTGCTCGCCGATAATCCGAACCTGGCCGCATCGGTCCGTAACCGCTTCCCCTACCTGGAGCCGCTGAACCAGATGCAGGTGGAACTGTTGCGCCGGTATCGGGCCGGTGACGACCACGAACTGGTCAAGCGGGGCATCCTGCTCACGATGAACGGGCTGGCGACGGCGCTGCGTAACTCAGGGTAGCTCGCCCGCCGCACGCGCAGCGGCGGCGGCCCGTTCGACCCAGGTCGGCGCGACGCCGTAGCGCTGCGACGGGATCAGCCGCCCGGCCGCACTGTCGGCGATCAGCTGCGCCATCCGCTTGTCCCGGGTGGCCTGCTGCTTGGCGGTGTTGACCCAGTTGATCGCGACGCGCCGGTAGGAAGCGGTGGCCGCCGCCCAGAATGCGCCGGCCGCCGGGTCGGCGGCCAGCCGTCCGGCATAGTCGGGCGGCAGCTCGCCCGGCGGGTTTTCGTAGGAGTACACGCCGGATCGGTCCGCACGCCGCCGTTCGAACGCGGCGAGCCCGGCGGGCTGCATCCGGCCTTCGGCGGTGAGCCGGGCGACATGCTCGATGTTGACCGCCGACCAATTGCTGCCCGGCCGTCGTGGTGTCCAGCGTTGCCGCACCGCGTCGTCGTCGATCCGCTGTACCACCGAGTCGATCCACCCGAAACACAATGCCTCGGGTACGGCCTGGTGCCAGGTCAGGCCGCGATCGGGCACGTGCTTCTTGTACAGCCCCATCCATAGATCAGTCGCGGTTGCGTGGTACGTCGTCAGCCACCGGCGGAACTCGTCCGGCCCGGCGAAGAACGTGGCCGGTCGGTCCGCGGAGCCACCCGCCGTACCGATCGCCGTGGGATCCGTCATGCGTCGAGCCTGCCACGCCGAAGGGTGCACCCCGGCCCTGGTTCCGGCGTCGTTAGACTGACCGCCATGAAGACGTTTCTGGACATCACACTGGTGGTCACCAGCGTGCTGCTGGTGCTGCTGGTGCTGCTGCACCGGGCCAAAGGCGGCGGCTTGTCCAGCTTGTTCGGTGGCGGCGTCCAGTCCAGTGCGGCCGGTTCTACCGTGGTGGAGCGCAACCTGGACCGGCTCACCGTTTTCACCGGCATGATCTGGTTCATCGCGATCATCGGGATCGGCTTGGAGATCAAGTTCGCCTAGCGGCCTGCGTTACCCCGGGAACCGTCGCCCACCCTGCACCGTCGGAAGAGGTGAAAGGGGTGGGGGATATGCCAGCTGTTCGAGGATGTCGAGTAGGCCGCCGCCGAGCGCCGGAAGGTTGTCGAGGCGGGCGCGCCGCAGTCTGTGCCGGTGGCAGATCCGGTGGTCGCCGAACCGGCCGGGCGAGTCGGACGTGAGTCGCTGCTGCTCAGGCAGGTGCGAGCGCGCGATCGGCCAGTGCTTCGATCACCGACGTCAAGGTGCGCGCGTACTCCACCGTGAGGTGGTTGTCGTCCCGGTAGACCAGGTTGTTGCCGACGATCACCGGGCACTGCTCCGCGGTGCAGAACAGCTGGGTGAGATCGGCGTACCGGCCGCCCGCCGATGATACGGCGGTCGTCTCGTTCGCGATCCCGGCATCGTTCACCGCTACCGGCCGGGTCGGGGCACAGGCCGACGCGTTGTCCGGGTGGGCGGACAGGCAGGTGGGCACGATCGAATGCGGGTCGGGCACCGGACCGAGCACGAGCACCGCCGAGCCCGCCGCGCGGAGTTCGGCGACCAGCCGACCCAGCGTGTCCTGCCACGCCCGGTCGTAGCTGACGAAGCCGAAGTCGCCGCCGTAGCGCCGGGACATCCCGAGCACCACCAGCTTCGGTCGTTCCGCCCGCAGCCGGGCGAGCACGTCGGCGCGCCACCGTTCGCATTCGGTGTACGTGCGCCCGAGATACGGGCTGGTGATCGGCAGGTCCATCAACGGGCAGGTGACCTTGGCCATCGTCTCCAATCGCCACTGTCGCCGGTCGGCGATCAACTCCAGCGCCGGTTGCCACATCGCGGCATGTGAATCACCGACCAGGGCGACGGTGGTCGTCGACCGGGTCACGCCGGTGCCGCACTCGGGTTGGCCCAGATCCAGCCAGGAGCGGACACAGCCGTTGGTGAAGACGGCCGGTTTGTCGCCGGCGGCGTCGGCAAGCGCGGGGGACAGGTTCGACGGCACCGGACGTGCCCCCGCCGAGGCGGCGACCGCCGCCTGTACCTGCGCGGTCAGCTGCTCTACCAGCGTGTTGGGTGCCGGTGCGGCCGCGGCTCCGGCGGCCGGTTGGGTGGGCGCGGGTGCCGCGATGGTCACCGACGGTGCGGCGGCGCCGTGTCCGACCGGCGTCGGCCCGGCGACCGCCAAGACCAGCGTGGTGCTCAACGCGATCGCGGTGGCGACGCCGCCGACCGCCAGGCCGGCCGCCGGTGAGGCGCGCAGCGCGGCCGCATACCGGACCGGCTTCTCGACGAACTGCATGGTCAACGCGGCCAATCCGACGGCGACGGCCACCGCGATGATCCGCTCGGACAACCCGAGGTCGCGCTCGAGCGCGGCCGGAGCCAGCAGCAACACCGGCCAATGCCACAGGTAGAGCGAGTAGGACAGCCGCCCGGTGGTCCGCAACGCCGGCGTGGCCAGAATCCGACCGGCATCGGACATCGTTCGGCCGCAGCCGGATACGATCACCAGCGCGGTCCCGACGGTGGGCAGCAACGCCGCCGTTCCCGGGTACGGCGTGGATTCGTCGAGCACCAGGCAGGCCAGCGCGATCAGCGCCAGGCCGGCCCAGCCCAGCGCACGCAAAGCCGCCGGCGCGAGTTCCCGCCAGCGCCATGCGGTGAGCGCAACCGCGCCGCCGATCGCCAGTTCCCAGGCCCGGGTGGGGAGGGAGAAGAACGCCCACGGCGGCAGGTTCGTCGTGGTCGCCAGATCCGCGAGGAACGACAGCAGCCCGATCGCGGCGAGGGTGTACAGGCAGCGACTCCGGACGTCGGTTCGGCGGGCGCGATGGCTGGTCCGGCCGTGCTGGCCGGTGCGCGGTCGAGCGGCGCGCCGGATCAGCCAGGCCACCGCGATCAGGATCGCCGGCCACAGCAGGTAGAACTGTTCCTCCACGCACAACGACCAGTAGTGCTGGAACGGCGACGGCGGCGCGTCCGCCGCCAGATAGTCCGTGCCCTGGATAGCGAACCGATAGTTACCCACGTAGAGCGCGCTGGCCGCGCCGTCGAGCAAGACGTCGCGCAACCGCAACGGCGGCAGCAGCAGAATCGCACCGTAGGCGGTCGCCACCAGTACCACGCAGGCCGCCGGCAGCAGCCGTCGTGCTCGGGCCGCGTAGAACCGGGCCAGCCGGATCGTGCCGTAGCTGTCCAGCTCGCGCCAGAGCAACCCGGTGATCAGAAATCCGGAGATCACGAAGAACACGTCGACGCCGACGAAACCGCCGCCGATCCCGGGGAGGCCGGCGTGGAACAACACCACCGCCAACACCGCGATGCCGCGTAAACCCTCGATATCGACCCGGAAACTGCGATCGTCCCGGATCGGTGCCCGGGGTTCGGGACGACGCGTTGTCCGCCGCTCGACCCGGCTGGGGGCCGCGCGGTGACGGCCGGGTCGGGTACTCGCTGCGGTGGTCACGACGGAAGATGATCTTTCCATACGCCGGTGCCGGTCGGCTGGGCGCGGGTGTCGGTCGGGGTCGAACTGGTGCGTCAGAGTCGTCCGGCCGCCGATCGATCCAGCAACCACACGGTTTCGGCAGAACCCTGTGCGCCGGCGGCCGGCACATCGACCGGGTCGGCGCCACCTATTGCGGCCGCGACGGCATCCGCCTTGGCCGCCCCGGTGACCGTGAGGCACACCGTGTGCGCCCGCCGGATCGCCGGGATGGTGAGGGTGACCCGAATCGGCGGCGGCTTCGGCGAGTCGGTCACCGCGACCACCGACAGCGCTGTCTCCCGCACGGCATCGGTATGCGGGAACAGCGAATTCACATGACCCTCGGGCCCCATGCCGAGCAGGTGCAGGTCGAACCGATCGGGCAGGAGCTGCGCGTACGCGGCGGCGGCATCCGCCGGGTCCGGCTGCGGTCCGTCCGATGCCGAGATCGCATGTACCCGGGCGGGGTCGACCGACACGTGGTCCAGCAATGCATGCCGTGCCTGCAGCTCGTTGCGGTCCGGGTCCGCGCCGGGTACGAATCGATCGTCGCCCCAATAGATGTCGAGCTGCCGCCAGTCCACCTCGCCCGGTTCGTCGCGCAGCTGCGCCAAGGTGGCTATCCCTACGCCACCGCCGGTCAGCACCACCGCTGCCGACCCCCGGGCGCGCTGGGCAGCGACCACCACGTTCCGGAACAGCGCCGCCGCGGCCACGGCGACCTCGTCCGGGTCGGCGAACCGGCGCACCGTTGTTTCAGTCATGACTGACCCGTTCCAATCCGTCCAATGCGCCGGCGTAGATCTCGTCGGCGTCGAGTCGGCGCAGGTCTTCGGCAAGGCATTCCCGAGTCTCCCGGCGAGCCAGGGCGACCAGCCGGTCCGGCCGACCGGACCGGCTCAGCGTTGCGGTAGGTCCGTCCTGCGGCCGACTGACCGACACGGTCTCACTCGGTCGGATCAGGTCTACCCGGAGGTCGCCGACGACTCGCCGGACCGGGCAGCGCAGCCGATCGGCCAGCCAGCCGGCCAGCAGATCGAGCGCCGGCTCGTCCCGGAGGCCGGATACGGTCACCGAGGTGACCGGCTCGTACGGCGGTTCGTCCAGTGTGGCGGTGAGCAGCGCACGCCACCGGGTGATCCGGGCCCAAGCCAGATCGGTATCGCCGGCGGAGTAGACCGCGCGGCGGCTGCGGATCGCTGCCAGCGGGTCGCGGGCGTTGGTCGCGTCGGTGATCCGGCGCACCGCCAGCCGGCCCACCGCGCTTTCGGCCGGCGCACTCGGCGCGTGATCCGGCCACCAGGCCACCACCGGGGTGTCCGGCAACAGGAACGGCATCACCACGCTGTCCTGATGGTCGCGCAGCTCGCCACGCAACCGCAGCACCACCACCTCGGAGGCGCCGTCGCCGAGCCGGATCTGCGCGTCCATCCCGGTGGCCGCGTCGCTGCGTCCGCGGGCCAGCACGATCACCCGACACGGATGCTCACGACCGGCGGCCGCGGCGGCGTCGATCGCCGCGGCCTCTTCCGCATCGTCGGCCCGGATGCAGATCACCAGGGTCAACACCCGGCCGAGGGTGACCACTCCGTCCTCTTCGCGCAGCGCGAGCAGCTTTTTGTTCACCGCACCGGTGTCGGTATCGGGCAGGTCGACGATCATGGCCGCCGCCATTCCCGGCCGGTCCGACGGACCATCGCGTCGGCCGACGCGGGGCCCCAGCCGCCCGACTCGTACGGATCAGGGGCACCGTGTGCCGCCCAGTAGTCCAGCGCCGGATCGAGGATCTTCCAGGACAGCTCGACCTCGGCATTCACCGGGAACAGCGACGGCACGCCCAGCAGCACATCCAGGATCAGCCGCTCGTAGGCCTCGGGGGAGTTTTCGGTGAATGCCTCCCCGTAGGAGAAGTCCATGTTCACATCGCGGACTTCCATCCCCGGCCCGGGCACCTTCGAGCCGAACCGCACGGTCACGCCCTCGTCCGGCTGCACCCGGATGACCAGCGCGTTCTGCCCGAGCTCTGCGGTCATCGTGGCGTCGAACGGGAGGTGCGGTGCGCGCTTGAAGACCAGCGCGATCTCGGTCACCCGCCGTCCCAGCCGTTTCCCGGTGCGCAGATAGAACGGCACCCCGGCCCAGCGCCGCGATGCGATCTCCAGGGTGATCGCGGCGAAGGTTTCGGTCCGTGACTCCGGCGAGAATCCCTGCTCGTCGAGCAGTCCGACCACTTTCTCACTGCCTTGCCAACCGGCCGCGTACTGGCCTCGGGCCGTCGTTTCGGCCAACGGCTCGGCCAGCCGGGTCGCCGAGAGCACCTTGATCTTCTCCGCGTGCAGTTCGGTCGCCGAGAAGCTCACCGGCTCCTCCATCGCGGTGATCGCGAGCAACTGCAGCAGGTGATTCTGGATCACGTCACGGGCCGCGCCGATTCCGTCGTAATATCCGGCGCGGCCGCCCAGCCCGATGTCCTCGGCCATGGTGATCTGTACGTGGTCGACGTAGTGCGCGTTCCACAGCGGCTCGAACAGCTGGTTGGCAAAGCGCAGCGCCAGAATGTTCTGCACCGTCTCCTTGCCCAGATAGTGGTCGATCCGGAACACGGTTTCTTCCGGGAACACCCGATTCACCAGCGCGTTCAGTTTCTCGGCGCTGTCCAGGTCGTGCCCGAACGGTTTTTCGATCACCACCCGGCGCCACCGGTCGTCGCCAGATTGCGACAGTCCGGAGCGTTCCAGCTGGCGCAGCACCACCGGGAAGGTGTCCGGCGGAATCGCCAGATAGAACGCGTGATTACCGCCGGTGCCGCGTTCGGTGTCCAGCTGTTTCAGCTCCGCGGCGAGCCGGTCGAAGGCGTCGTCGTCGTCGAAGGTGCCCTTGACGAACCGGATGCCCTCGGCCAGCCGGTCCCACACCTCGTCTCGAAACGGGGTGCGGGCGTGGGCGACCACCGCATCCTTGACCACGGCGGCGAAATCCTCGTGGGCGTAGTCCCGGCGGGCGAAGCCGAGCAGCGCGAACTCGGGCGGCAGCAGCCCGCGGTTGGCCAGATCGTAGATCGCCGGAAGCAGCTTCTTCCGGGCCAGGTCGCCGGTAACGCCGAAGATCACCAAGCTGCACGGCCCGGCGATCTCCGGCACCCGCTTGTCCCGCGGATCGCGGAGCGGGTTCGCCGACTTGCCCGACGACCGAGTGGCGTGCACCGAATCGAGCGACGCGGAGTCGGGCGACACGGTCAGCGCTGCTTCGCGGACCGCATGGTATCCGCCGTGGCATCGAGCAGCTCTTGCCAGGATTTCATGAACTTGTCGACCCCTTCGGTCTCCAGCACCTCGAAGACGTCGCCGATCTCGATCCCGGCTTCCTCCAGCGACGCGAACAGCTGTGCCGCCTCGGCTGCGTGCCCGGAGACCACGTCGCCGCGCACCTCGCCGTGGTCGGCGAACGCCTGCATAGTTTTCTCCGGCATGGTGTTCACCGTGTTCGGAGCGGCCAGGTCGGTGACGTAGAGCGTGTCCGAGTAATCCGGGTTCTTCGTCCCGGTGGAGGCCCACAGCGGCCGCTGTACGTTCGCGCCCGCCGCGGTCAGCTCGGGGAAGTCCCCGCCGTCGACGAACACTTCTTGGTAGGCCGCGTAGGCGAGCACCGCGTTGGCCACCCCCGCCTTGCCGCGCAGTGCCAGCCGTTCGTCGCCGCCCAGCTCGTCGAGTCGCTTGTCGATCTCGGTGTCCACCCGGGACACGAAGAACGACGCCACCGAGTGGATCCGGGACAGGTCGTGCCCGGTGTTGCGCGCCGCCTGCAGGCCGGCCAGGTACGCCGACATCACTTCGCGGTAGCGGGCCACCGAGAAGATCAACGTCACGTTCACGCTGATTCCTTCGGCGATCACCCGGGTGATCGCCGGCAGGCCCGGCTTTGTCGCCGGAATCTTGATCAGCAGGTTCGGCCGGTCGACGATCTTCCACAGTTCGATCGCCTGGGTGACGGTCTTGTCCTCCTCGAACGCGAGCGACGGATCGACCTCGATCGATACCCGGCCGTCCACCCCGCCGGTGGCCTCGTACACCGGCGCCAGCACGTCGCAGGCCGAGCGCACGTCGTCGGTGGTGATCGTGCGGATCAGCTCGTCGACACTCGCCCCGCGACCGGCCAGCTCGGCCACCTCGGTGGCGTAGCTGTCGCCGTGGCTGAGTGCGTGCTGGAAGATCGTCGGGTTGGTGGTGACGCCGACGACGCTGTGGGTGTCGATCAACTCCTGCAGGTTGCCGGACTGGATGCGCTCGCGGGACAGGTCGTCCAGCCACACCGATACCCCGGCGGCGGACAAGGCGGCGAGGTTGGGGTTTTGTTCGGACATGAAGCTATCCCTTCGCGGCGGTGAGTGAGCGCTGGGCCGCGGCGACGACAGCCTCGACGGTGAGGCCGAATTCGCGGTACAGCGTTTGGTAGTCGGCGGAGGCGCCGAAGTGCTCGAGCGAGACGGTGACCCCGCGATCGCCGACGAAACGTTGCCAACCCATCGCGATACCGGCCTCGACCGACACCCGCGCAACCACCGCCGGCGGTAGCACCTCGTCGCGGTACGCCTGGTCCTGGGCGTCGAACCACTCCACGCAGGGCATGGAGATCACCCGGGTCGGCGTACCCGCCTGCTCGAGCTGGTCCCGGGCGCCGACCGCGAGTTGCACCTCGGATCCGGTCGCGATGATCAACACCGCCGGCTCGCCACCGGTCGCCTCGGCCAGCACATAGCCGCCCTTCGCGACGCCTTCGGCGCTGGTCCCGGCCAGGATCGGCACGTTCTGCCGGGTCAGCGCCAGCCCGACCGGGCCGGATTCGGCGGGCCGATCCAGCACCGCACGCCAGGCGGCCGCGGTCTCGTTCGCATCCGCCGGCCGGACCAGGCTGAGGTTCGGGATCGCGCGCAGCGCGGCGAAATGCTCCACCGGTTGGTGGGTCGGCCCGTCCTCGCCCAGCCCGATCGAGTCATGCGTCCAGACGTAGGTCGGGTCGATGTTCATCAGCGCGGCCAGCCGTACCGACGGGCGCATATAGTCGGCGAACTGCAGGAACGTGCCGCCGTACGGCCGGGTGGGACCGTGCAGCACGATGCCGGACAAGATCGCGGCCATCGCGTGCTCGCGGATGCCGAAGTGCATCGTCCGCCCGTACCAGGTGGCGTTCCAGTCCGACGTCGAGATCGACGGCGGACCGAACGAATCGGCGCCCTTGATCGTGGTGTTGTTGCTGCCGGCGAGGTCGGCCGAGCCGCCCCACAGCTCCGGCAGGATCGGGCCGAGTGCGGTGAGCACGGCGCCGGACGCCGACCGGGTCGCCACCGCCTTGTCGCCCGGCTGCCAGCTGGGCAACGCATCGGTCCAGCCCGCCGGCTTTCCTCGCACCGACAGCCGGTCGAGCAGCTGCTTGCGTTCGGGCTCGCGCTGCGCCCACGCGGCGAATTCGACGTTCCAGTCCTCGTGCGCCCGGCGGCCGCGCTCGGCCAGCTCCCGGGTGTGGGTCAGCACGTCGGCGGCGACCTGGAAGAACTGCGTCGGGTCGAAGCCGAGTACTTCCTTGGTCGCGGCCACCTCGTCCGCACCCAGGGCGGAGCCGTGCACGCCACCGGTGTTCATCTTGTGTGGCGCGGGATAGCCGATGATCGTGCGCAGTGCGATGAACGACGGCTTGTCGGTAACCGACTTCGCTTCTTCGATCGCCGCCTCGATCCCGCGGACGTTCTCACCGCCCTCGACCACCTGGACGTGCCAGCCGTAGGCCCGGTACCGCTCCGGCACGTCCTCGTTCAGGGCGATCGCGGTGTCGTGCTCGATGGAGATCTTGTTGTCGTCGTAGCAGACGATCAGGTTGCCCAGCTGCTGGGTGCCCGCCAGCGAGGACGCCTCCGAGGTGACGCCCTCCTCGATGTCTCCGTCGGAGGCGATCACGTAGATGTAGTGATCGAACGGGCTGTCCCCCCAGGCCGGTTCCGGATCGAACAGGCCGCGCTCGCGCCGCGACGCCATCGCCATCCCGACGGCCGAGGCAAGCCCCTGGCCGAGCGGGCCGGTGGTGATCTCCACCCCCGTGGTGTGCCGGTACTCCGGATGGCCGGGAGTCTTCGAGCCCCAGGTGCGCAGCGCCTCGAGGTCGGCCAGCTCCAGGCCGAAACCGCCCAGATACAGCTGGATGTAGAGGGTCAGGCTGGAGTGGCCGCAGGACAGGACGAACCGGTCCCGGCCGAGCCAATGGGTGTCGTTCGGGTCGTGCCGCATGGCCCGCTGGAACAGCGTGTATGCCAAGGGCGCCAGGCTCATCGCGGTACCGGGGTGGCCGTTGCCGACCTTCTGCACGGCGTCGGCGGCCAGTACGCGCGCGGTATCCACCGCCCGCGTGTCCAGCTCGGTCCAGTCGGTCGGATGTTCCGGCCGGGTGAGTGCGTGAATGTCGTCGGTCACGGTCACGAGGCGTGCTCCTGGAAGTTCGGTGGCGTTGCTTCCAGACTAGTTCCACCGAGTTGATCGCAGGCGTCTTCCGGCTCACCCAGACGATGCGAGCACGCGGTGAGCCGGGTCCGGTCGTCCGCACCGCCGTTCGCCGACTACCATCCTCCGTAGTAGTTCGTGCGGCGGCGGGAGAACCAGTGGTGGGGACAGGTCAGCGGGCGGCGGCCGCCGACACCCGGTCGCCGGGTCGCTTCGCCACACCGCTGGCTTATCTGGCGTTGACCAAACCCCGGGTGATCGAGCTGCTGCTGGTCGCCACGATCCCCACGATGCTGTTGGCCGACCGCGGTCGGGTCGACTTTGCGCTGATCATCGGCACGTTGTTCGGCGGCTGGCTGGGCGCGGCGAGCGCGAACACGCTCAACTGCGTCGCCGACGCCGACATCGACAAGCTGATGAAACGCACCGTGCGTCGGCCGTTGGCGCGGGAGGCGGTGCCGCGGCGCAACGCCCTGATCTTCGGTCTGGTGCTCGGGGCGGCATCGTTCGGCTGGCTGTGGTGGCGGGCGAATCTGCTTGCCGCAGTGCTCGTCCTCGTAACGATCTTGTTCTACGTCTTCGTCTACACGCTCGGGCTCAAGCGGCGGACTGCGCAGAACGTCGTCTGGGGTGGTGCCGCGGGCTGCATGCCGGTTCTGGTCGGCTGGGCTGCCGTGACCGGCACGATCGCGTGGCCGGCACTGGCGCTGTTCGCGGTGATCTTCTTCTGGACGCCGCCGCACACCTGGGCGCTCGCGATGCGGTACCGGGAGGATTACGCCGCGGCCGGGGTCCCGATGCTGCCGGTGGTAGCGAGCCAGGAGACCGTCACCCGGCAGATCGTGATCTACACCTGGTTGACCGTCCTCGCGACCCTGGCTCTGGTGCCCGCGGCGGGCGCGCTCTACGCGGCGGTGGCGCTGGTCGCCGGCTGCTGGTTCCTGGTGATGGCCCATCAGCTCTACGCCGGGGTGCGGCGCGGTGACTCCGTGCAGCCGCTACGGCTGTTCCTGCAATCGAACAATTATCTGGCCGTGGTTTTCTGCGGCCTCGCGGTCGATTCGGTGCTGGGCTGGCCCACCATCGGTTCGGTTTTGGGCTAGGTACGTCGTGCTCGGGCGATCTGCCGGTCGAAGTAGGCCCGAAAGATCGGTGCGAGCGGTGCCGACGTCGCCGCCAGCAAACCGGTACTCCGGTCCGGGTAGATGGCGAAGCGGCGGCGCTCGATGCCGCGGACGACAGCTCGCGCGACCTGCTCCGGCGGCAGCGGCCGTATCGTCCCGCTGAGCGCAGCCGTCTCGGCCGGCTTGAAGCGCGCTTCCTGCAATAACATCGGGGTGTCGACATCGGGGGGGAAAACGCACCCGACGTGGATGCCGTGCGGGGTCAACTCGTCTCGCAGCGATTGCATGAGGCCCCGGACGGCGAACTTGGCCGGACTGTAGGCGGTGTAGCCGAACACCCCCAGGATTCCGGCGACGGACGATACCGCCACGATCGACCCGGACCGCCGCTCCAGCATCGCCGGCACCGTCGCCTGGATGGTGTTCAAGGTGCCGAAGTAGTTGACCTCCATCATGCTCCGGAACACGTCGTGGTCCAGATCCATGAAATGGCCCGGTCGCGCGTCGCCGGCGGACATCACGACGACGTCGAACGGGCTGCTCCCGTGTTCGGTCAACTCGTCCACCACGCCGCGGACCCGAGCCCGGTCGGTGACATCGACGACGGCGGTGCGGACGGACGGACCCAGCTCCTGGGCCGCGCTGTGCAGCACATCCGCTCGTCGCGCGGCGATCACGACCGAGGCGCCGCGCCCGGTCAGCAACCGCGCGGTGGCCAGACCGATACCGCTGGAGCCGCCGGTGATCAGTACCCGGGCGCCCGGCCAGTTCCGCACCTCAGGCCACCGTTCGGCGGCTGTCGGCCGGTAGTTGATCTGCGGCCGGTCGAGCTCCGCGCCGCCGATCCCCACGCCGCTGATCCCCGGGCAGTCGATCCCACAGCAGCCGTTGGTAGTCGCCCGGTCGGACGGTGACGAACCACTGGAGGAAACGTCGTCCCGCGGAAAGGTTCATGTTCAGGTCACCGAGCATCTCGTCGATGTTGTGGATGGCGAACGGGGTCACGCTGGCGCCGCTGGCGAATCTCCCGTCGGTTCGTTCATCGAGCCAGCGCAGCTTTTTCTCGACCGTCGCCCGGAGCTGCGCATCCGGGGGCAGCACCAGCTGCCCGGTCAGCAGGTGGGTGGTCCACAACGCGCCCACCTCCGCACTGAGCATGCTGATGCCGGACGAGTTGTATCCGGCGAAGGTCAGCCCCGGTACACCGATCGGCGCGATGTTGCGGTAGAGCCGAAAGTTGCCCTGCTCGTCGACGACCTGTCGGCGGATCTCCTCGGCCAGGAACGGAACGTCCTGCCGGAATCCGGTGGCGAACACCACCAGGTCGGCAGCGACCGCGCCGCCGTCGGTCAGCTCGACCGCCCCGGCCGGATCGAATCGCACCAGGGAGCGGTCTCGGCGCACGTCGAGTCGACCACGGCGCACCTGATCGAAAAATCCTTCGGTGGCCAGACTTTCGGTCGCGTCGGAAATGTCTTCGAACCGGCCGTGTGGCACCAGTCCGAGTTCGCGCAGTCCCAGCTGCCGAGTCGTCAGTCGTTGCAGGACCCGGAAGATCGCGTCGGACAGCAGTCGCGCGGGACCGTGCAGGAATCGTTCGATCCGGTTCGGTTCCAGGTACAGAAAGCCTGCTTCGCCCTGCCGGGTCAACTCCAGGCCCTCGAAATCGAACAGGCCGACCAGCCGAGGCGGCATCTTCCACAGCAGCCGGCGCGCCACCACCGTCGTCGAGGTGGCCACCTCGCTCACCGCGACGGCCAGATCGCACGCCGACTTGCCGTAGCCGACGACCACGACGTTGCGGCCGCGGGCGAGTTCGAGATCGTGGAACTCCGACGAGTGGCAGACCCGGCCGCCGGCGGCTTCGAATGCGGCGCGGCCGGGCAGATCGGGCAGGTTCGGCTGCTGGAAGACCCCGTTGGCGACGATCAGGTGATCGAACTGCTCGGTCGACCTGCCACCGTCACCTCGGCGGCCCTGGGTTCGCAGCCGCAGTGTCCAGCCGTGGTCGTCGTGCCAGGCGGCGTGCTCGACCTCGGTGCCGAGCCGCAGACATTCGTCGATGCGGTGGCGCGACGCGTAATCGGCCAGATAGGACTGCACCTGCGCACTGCTCGGACATTCCGGCACCGACGTCGGCAGCGCCTGATCGGAGAACCGATAGGTCTTCTTCGTGTTCTGCGTACGCAATCCGGGGTAGCGGCGGGTCGCGCTCCACACGCCGCCCACATCCGGTGCCTTCTCGAAGACGACGACTTCGAAGCCCACCGCACGCAGCATCCGCGCGTGCACCAGGCCCGCGACACCGGCACCGACGACAGCTATCTTCATTTCTCGGTTGTCTTCATCTCACGACCGCCTCATCTCGACTCGACCAGTTCTCGTGCAGCGGTTCGGCGGATCTTCCCGGACGGGGTCTTCGGCAGGGTGCCCTTGGCCACCACGAGCACCGATCCCGGTGTGGCGCCCATCCGGTCGAGGACCGACTGCGACACCTCGCTCCGGATACGCAGGCAGTCGGCCTCGTCGTCGACCTGGTCCGACTCGACGATGACGGCGAAGTCTTCTCGACCACCGTCGTTTTGCAGCGGTACCGCAGCGGTGCCGCCGTTGCGGACGCCCGCCACCCGGCCGGCCGCCTTCTCGATGTCGGCCGGGGACAGATTGCGGCCGGCGATGATGATCAAATCCTTCTTCCGGCCCGAGATCACGACTTCACCGGCGTCGGTGAGATACCCGAGGTCGCCGGTCGGGAACCAATCGTCGGTGTCGACGGCGGGCTGGTAGCCGGCCGGGGTGAGGTAGCGCCGCGTGACCGCTTCGCCGCGGATCTCGATCTCGCCGATCTGGCGATGGGGTACCACCGAACGCGTCCGGTCGACGACCCGCGCCTCCAGGCCGGGCAGCGGCGAGCCGAGCGGCACGAAAGCGCGGGTGCCCGGACCGTCGACGGGAACGGCGAGCCGATCGACCTCCAGGCGCTCGACGTCGACGTGTTCGGCGGCCAGCGGCTGGTCCAACGGACTGAACGACACCGCCAGCGTCGCCTCGGCCATACCGTAGGCCGCGACCATGGCTTCCGGACGCAGACCGAATCGACCACCGGCTTCGAGGAGCAGGTCGATGGTCGCCATGTCGATCGGTTCGGCGCCGTTGAGCACGAAACGCAAACTGGACAGGTCGTACGCGCCGTCCGGTGCGCTGCGGAGCCGGCGGGCGAGCACGCTGTAGGCGAAGTTGGGTGCGGCGGTCATGGTGCCGCGGTACTTCGTGATCAGCTCCGGCCACAGCAGCGGCGCGGTGAGGAAGTCCATCGGGGTCATGCAGACGGCCGTGCCGCCGCAGATCATCGGCTCGATGAGGAAACCGACCATGCCCATGTCGTGGAACAGCGGCAGCCAGCTGACGGTGACATCCGCCGACGTTCCGGCGGAGGCCGCCACCATGGCGAGGTGATTGCGATACAGGTTTCGATGCGATACCGCGACCGCCTTGGGTGTCCCGGTCGAGCCCGAGGTCAGCTGCAGGATCGCCAGATCGTCCTCGGCGACCGGCACCTGCTCCACCTGCGTCGGGATCGGCTCGGCCGCCGAGTCGTCCGCCAGTACCGCGGTGTCGAGGACGGTGAGGCCCCGGTCGGTGAGCAGCGATTCGACCGGTTCGAACGGCGTGCCCACCACGACGAATCGGGCGTCGAGCATGTCGAGGACCTCGATGGTGTCGCCGACCCAGGTCTCGAGATCGGTCCGCGGAGTCGGCTGATGCAGCATCGTGAACACCGCGCCCCGAAGCCAGACCGCTTGGATGAGCGGCGCCACATCGGCCGGTTGTGCGACCAGGATGGCGACGCTGTCGCCGTGGCCGACGCCGTGCCGGGCGAGGCCGGCTGCCCATCGCTGGGCCGTGGCGAAGACCTCCGACCAGCGGCGGAACGTCGGAGCGTCCGGCTCGCCGGTCACCAGGCCGTTCGGCGACTCGTGCATCGCCCGGTGAAGTTCTTCGCTGAATCGGCTCATCGGAGGTCGGTGTCTTTCTGCTCGACTACCAGCGCGACGACATCGGCGACGGTCCGGGCGGCGGCGATGCCGTGCTCGCCGTCGACTGCGCAACCGAAGCGTCGCTGGAGCGCTTCGCCGAGCTCGAGCCGACGGGCCGAATCGAATCCGAGTCCGTCGATCAGTTGTGTATCCGGCGTGACCGGCGCCCCACGATCCGGTGCGAGCGCGGCGACCACGTCGATGATGTCGTCGGCAATGCACAATTCGGCCATGCCAGCTCTCCTTCTCTCCGCCCGCCGTATGGCGCGGCGCCACTGCCCGACCGGACAGTTGTTCGTGCGTCGGAGCCGTTCGGATGGGTCGGTCAGTGAGATTTTTCTGAAGTCCGGTGGTCCTGCAGGGCGGCGCCCACCACTGCGGCGACGCGATCCAGCTGGTCTTCGGTGTGTGTCGCCATGACGCTCAGCCGTAGCAGCGCCTTGCCCTGCGGCACCGCGGGAAAAAGGGACAGGCCGGTGAACACGTCCGCATCGAAGATCCGGTTCCAGGTCGCGACCGCGGCGAGTTCTTCACCCAGCTCGATCGAGACGATCGGACCGCTCAGGGGTGTTCCGGATTCCGACGGCGTCACCCCGCCGCCGGTGATTCCCCGATCGCTCAGCAGCTGTCGCAGGTGATCGGCATTGGCGACAGCTCGGGCCGCCAGGGCGGCGCCCTCATCGCTGCGCGCGATCCGTACGGCCGCCAGCGCGGACGCCACCGCCGCGGGCACGGCCGACATGGAGAAGATGAACGCCCGGGCATTGACCCGCAGGGTGTCGACGAGCTCGGTCGAACCCGCGATGAAACCGCCGGTGGAAGCGAGCGCTTTGGAGAAGGTGCCCATCCGGATCTCGACCAGGTCGGCCACGTCGTAGTGCGATACCAGGCCGGTGCGGTCGGCGCCGAAGAGGCCGATACTGTGCGCCTCGTCGACCATCAGCGACGCCTCGTATTCGCGGCAGGCCTCCGCAATCGAGCGCAGCGGGGGCACGTCGCCTTCCATCGAATAAAGACCCTCGACCACGACGAGACATGCACCGCCCCGGTCGGCGACATGCTGCAGTTGCTCGCGCAGCGAATCGACGTCGTTGTGCTGGAAGGTCCGGGTCGCTGCACCCGACAGGCGGCAACCATCCTGGATCGACGCGTGGATGGCCGAGTCGACCACCACCGTGTCGCCCGCGCCGATCAAACCGCAGATGGTGCCGACGCTGGTCTGGTACCCGGTCGTGAACAGGACCTCCGCGGCGCCGTGCCAGTCGGCGAGTTCGCGCTCCAGCTCGACGTGCAGATCGGTCGTGCCGCTGTAGAGCCTGCTGCCGAGCGTCGCCGCACCGAATCGGGTGGTTGCGGCGCGGGCGGCCGACACCACCTGTGGATGGTTGGCCAGGCTCAGGTAGTTGTTCGATGCCAGCATGATCCGCGGACGTCCGTCGACCGTCGTCGTCGCTTCGATCGGCGACTGGACCTGCCGGAAGAACGGCGCCGCACCCTGCGCCTGAAGGGCGTCGACAGCGGTTCGCCGCGCGTCCTGCGATACGCGATTCGTCAATGCAGTGGGGGACAACGATCCTCCGGATGCTCTGGTCTGAGGAGTGGTCGACTCATTGTCTGTCACTCATTGTCTGTCACTCGCTCGGAGTGCAGATCTCGGAAAAGTTACCGATCTGCCTGGAAAAATCGGTAAAACCCCTACGGCCGTTACGCCGACACCCGCATTTGAAAGTTTAGCACGGCAAAGTTTAGTGCGAAAGGCAGCAGAAACGGCCGAACTCCGGGATCAGCAACTGCATAGCTAACTTTTTCCGACATAACCTCGGGAGATCTTCGCATTCAGGCCGCGGGGGCGCCTGGAATCGATCGGATATCCTGATGTGCGAGTTTCGTGCCTGTTAGGCCCACTTTGGCCGGTGGTCATCTCGTATTAGTCACTATTATCGGGCTTGAATATTGTTTCAAACACGATAAACCGGAGAGATGTTAAGCATTGGCATTGTTGCAGCAAAGGAGGTATCAGGTCTTTCTGTCGTGGCGCAGGCCATTGCCAGCCGGTGAAAGCCATTGAACGTGCGACTTTCCTCGAGTACGCTGGCGGCGCGGATTTGCGACTATGCGCCGATCCGGATGAGGAGCTGCGCCGCCGTGATCCTGACCAGATGTGCGGAGTTCGCACTCGCTGCCCCGCGGCGAATTGTCGCCGTGGCGCTTTTCTTGCTCGTCGCGACCGCGGCGCTGGCCGGGCCGGTGGTGCTCTCGTTACCCGCCGGCGGGGACGAAGCGCCCGACACCGAGGCTGCGCGTGCGGAGCGGGTGCTCGACGAAAAGTTCTCCGCCGCCGGGCGTTCCCTGGTATTCACGGTGACTTCCGATGCCGGGGTGGACAGTCCCGCAGCCGCCGCGCGCGGCGCGGATATCCTTGCCGCCCTGCAGGAAACGTCGGACGCCACGCAGCAGGGCTCGTACTGGAGTATCCCGCAGCCGCTGCTGTTGCCGCAGCTGCGGGCGGGGCTGACGAGCACCGACGGACGGACCGGAATCGTCTTCGCGCGCCTGCAGGGCAGTGAACAGGAGATCGCCGCCCGCGCGCACGAACTGGCCGAGCGCTTCGTCGGCGAGCAGGACGGCGTCACCGTGGCTGCCGGGGGACAGGCCGTCGCCTATTACGAGGTCGAGGAGCAGTCCGGGATCGACCTTGCGTTGATGGAGGCGATCGCGATCCCGCTCTCCTTCCTGGTGATGGTCTGGATCTTCGGCAGTGCCGTCGCGGCGCTGATCCCGGTGCTGGTCGGGATCTGCGCGATCGGCCTGACCATGGCCAGCCTCGCGGTGGTGCAGCGGTTCACCGACGTCTCGATCTTTGCGGTCAACCTGGCGTCCGCGATCTGTTTGGCGCTCGCGCTGGACTACTCGCTGTTCATCATCAACCGCTACCGCGAAGAGATCGCCCGGGGGGCGTCCCGGGAACGCGCCCTGCATCGCACCCTGCAGACCGCCGGGCGCACGGTGTCCTACTCGGCGCTGACCACCTCGCTGGTGCTGGCCAGTCTGCTGGTGTTCCCGCAGTACGTATTCCGGTCGCTGGCCTACGGCGGCATCGCCGCGGCGCTGATGTCGTTACTCGGCGCGTTGATCCTCGCCCCGGCGTTCATCGTCGCGTTCGGCGACCGGATCGAAACCCTCGACATCCGCAAGCCGGTGCGCCGGTGGTTCGGCCGCGAAGCGCCGCGGGTCCGCCCACCGGAGGAGCAATTCTGGTATAGCGCAGCGCGCTTCGCGTCTCGGCATGCGATCGCGGTCGTCGTCGTCCTCGTCGTGATCCTGCTCGGGCTGGCGGCGCCCGCGCTGGGTCTGCGGCTGTCCATGCCCGACGATCGCGCGCTGCCGGACTCGCACACCTCCCGGCAGGCCGGGGACCTGCTCCGAACCGAGTTCGCGCAGAACAACATCGGCACCGTCCAGGTGGTGCTACCCGCTGGCATCGAGTCGCCGGCTGCGCTCACCGAGTACGCGGCGCGGTTGTCCGAGGTGGCCGGCGTATCGATGGTCACCAGTCCGAGCGGGATCTACGCCGAAGGCCGATCGATCAGTCCGCTTGCCTTCGACGCGGCGCAGCGTGACGATGCCGGGTACTTGTCGGTGTTCACCGTCGAAGATCCGTTCAGTGCGGCCGGGCGCGAGCAGGTGACGCAGCTGCACGATGTGCCGGCACCCGCGCCGGTCCTGTTCAACGGTGCCGCGCAACGCAATGCCGACAATTCCGCGGTCACCATGAACCGCGCGCTGGTGGCGCTCGGTGTCGTGCTGTTGGTCACCTTCGTGGTGATCTTCCTGATGACCGGCAGCATCTTCCTTCCGGTGAAGGCATTCCTGATGAACGCCATCTCGCTCGGTGCGGCGTTCGGCGTGATGGTCTGGATCTTCCAGGACGGCCATCTCGGCGGGCTCGGCACCACGGCCACCGGCTACACGGTCGTGACCATCCCGCCGATGCTCGGCATCCTGGCGTACTGCCTGGCGATGGACTACGAGGTGTTCGTGCTGTCCCGGATCCACGAGGAGTGGCTGAACTCCGACCGTGGTCCCGAGGCCAACGACCGGGCGATCGCGATGGGCATGGCCCGCACCGGCCGGTTGGTCACCGCTGCCGCAGCGGTGATGGTGGTGGTGTTCCTCGGCATCGCGGCGGGACAGGTGTCGTTCATGCGCGGATTCGGCGTGGGCTTGGTGGTCGCGGTCACCGTGGATGCCTTCCTGATCCGGACCCTGCTGGTCCCGGCCACTATGTCCCTGATGCGCCGCGCGAACTGGTGGGCGCCTGCTCCGCTGGCCCGCTGGCAGCAGAAGCGTGGCTTGATAGATCAGGACCTCCCGCTGCAGCCTGATCCCGGTTCCGGGGCGGGGGGACGGCACCGGCGGATGGACCTGTTTTAGCCGGGTTTTCCGGTATACGGTCGGGAAAACGTGTCGGTGCCTCGCGATTCAATCGGCTCAGCGCGCGGTCAGCTCCAGGCTGCGCAGCCGACGGACCAGCAGGCTGGGTTGCCAGTCCGGCTCATCGACCGTGACCTCGAAATCGGTGGTGGCGTCGAGGAGGAACCCGACGGCGGCGTTGCCCTCGATCCGGGCCAACGCGGCGCCGACGCACCGGTGGAGGCCTTGGCCGAATGCCAGATGCGGCTGTCGGCGGGCGGGAGCCAGGTGGATCTCGTCGGGCTCGTCGAAGACGGCCGGGTCGCGGTTGGCTGCGCCCCAGAGCAGGTAGAGCCGGTCGCCGGCGGCCAGGGGGACACCGCCGAGCTGGGTGTCGGTGGTCACGTGCCGGTAGTGCCCGCGGAACGGCGACTCGAGTCGCAACACTTCTTCGATGAACGGCGCGACCAGATCGCGGTCGGCGCGTAACTGCGCGGTGATGTCGGGGTGCCGCCCGAGCAGCCACACGGCGCTGCCGACCAAGCTCACCGTCGACTCGGCGCCGGCGATCACCAGCTGGATCAGGGTGAACACCGCGGTATCGTGCTGGACCTCGCCGGACCGCACCTGCCGGGCCAGGTCGCCCATCGCGGTCGCTCCGGGATCGGCGAGTTCGGCGCTGAATGCCGTGTTCAGATAATCGGCAAGTTCGCCGGCAGCCTGTGCCGCTTCGGCCAGCTGCGCGGCTTCCACCATCCCGTCGAGCAGCGCGGTAGCCGCGAAGGACCAGCGGATCAGCTCGTCGATATCGCAGGTGGGGAAGCCGACCAGTTCCGCCACCACGGCCATCGGCAGCCGCTGGGCAACGGCGGTGACCCAGTCGATGCGGTCGCCGTCCCGGCCGGCCGCCCACATCGTTGCCAGAGCGTCGGCGATGAACGGTTGCAGTGCCCGAATCCGGGTTGCCGACAGTGCGGGCAGCACCATCCGCCGGTGTCGTCGGTGCGTCGGTTCGTCGGCGGTGGCCAGCACATGCATCGGTGAACCGAGCTCGAACAGCGGGAACTCGGTCACGCTGCCGTCGGCCTGCCACACCATCGTGGCGGTGAGATTCGACGAGAAGTCGTCGGCCCGCTTCACTGCTTCGGTGACCAGCTCCCACGAGCTGACGAGATGGAACGACGAGTCGGCCACCCGGCTGACCGGCGCCTGCGTGCGCAGCATCGCGTAATGCGGGTACGGATCGTCGAGTTCGTGCATGGGATCAGGCTCGATGCCGGGCCGCGGCCTGGTCAATCTGTTCCGGCGAAGTCGATACGGCCCGCTCGACGTCGGTGATATCGACATCTCATCCGTACCGCCGACCTCGTCGAATCGGTGATACGAACGCGTCAGATGTCTCACGATGAGATATGGCCGAAGACTGGTTGGTGGGCGCCGACCGCGCCGATCGGGCGCGGGAACGGCTCTACGAGATCGCTGCCGAACTGATCGCTCGGGACGGCCTGGACGGTTTGGACCTCGACGAACTTGCCCGGCGGGCGCACTGTTCGCGGGCCACGCTGTACCGGCACACCGGGGGCAAACGGCGGGTGCAGGAAGCGGTGCTCATCCGCGCATCGACGGCCGTCGTCGCCGGAATCCGCGACACCGTCGCCGCCCGGCGGGGGCGCGAGCGGGCCCGGCTGACGATCAGCTTGGCAGTCGAGGGGATTCGGGCCGACCCGATCACCCGGCAGTTCCTCCGGTCTCGCAACGCACTGCGCCAGCTCGGCCTCGCGCTCGATACGCCGTTCGTCCCGCGACTTGCAGCCGAACTGATCGGGCTCGCGCCGGACGACACGGTCGGCCCGGAGTTCGCGATCCGGTCGATCCTGGCCTTGGTGCTCTGGCCACCGGCCAGGCCGGAGCTGGTCGAGTCGTTGGTCGACGCCGTCGTGGCCGGACTCCGGATCCCCACCGAGCAGTCGTGAGTCGGATCAGCCGGGGCCGAGTCGGGTCGAGTTCGCCACCTGCATGCGCCCGTCCGTCAGGGTGACCTGCACCCAACGATTCTCGGTTTCGGTGCGCCCGTCGGTCGTGCGGTAGGTCAGCCGTACCTGTACCGAGGAACCGTCTTGCGGACTGACCGAGTCCAGCTGGACCGCACTGACCGAGGACCAGAATCGGTCGAACTCGGGTCTGCCGGTGCGCGCGGCGTATGTGGAATCGAGATCGTCCCAGGCCTGATCCCGCCGCTCGGGTAGCAGGGCGTAATAGTCGCGGACGAACCGGGCGATCCGATCGAAACTCGGCGGCCCGGTCGCGGTCACCGTGACGGTCGAGGTCGCGACCGTACTGGTCAGGTTGGCGCCGCGGCCGAGTAGATCGTTGGACGTCAGCGCTGAGCCGGCGGTCAACACTACGAGGATCGACAGGATCGCGATCAGCCAGCCGCCGTGGTGACCCCGGCCCACCGTCTCGGCCGGTTCGCCGGACCAGTTCGGTTCCATCGGTTCACCGGGGCAGGTATCGCGGCGGGGTCCGAGCGGGACCGCCGGGAGCGGCCCGCGGGACACCGTCGGCCGGCCCGAAACCGCCCGGAGCGCGGCGCCGGCCAGCGCCCCCGCGCTGTCGAAGCGATCGGCCGGCCGCTTCGCCATCCCGCGCGCGATCACCTCGTCCAAGTCCGGTGGGATGCCGTCGCGATAATCGGTCGGTCGCGGCGGATCGGTGGTCATGTGTGCGGAGACCTGCTGTTCCAGCGAATCGCGGGGGAACGGTATCTGGCCGGTCAGGCATTCGTAGAGCACACAGGCCAGCGAGTAGACGTCGGCCGCCTTACCCGCGCGCTCCGGCCGGAATCGTTCCGGCGCCATGTAGGCTAGCGTGCCGACCGCCGAGCCCATCGCCGTCAGCGATGTGTCCTGCTCGCCGTGGGCGATCCCGAAGTCGATCAGATAGACGAAGTCCCGATCCGTGATCAGGATGTTCGACGGCTTGACGTCTCGATGGATCAGTCCCTGACCGTGCGCCGCGTCCAGCGCGTCGGCGACCTGCCGGAGGTAGGACACCGCGGATTCGGGCGGCAATCCACCCGAGCCGGCCAGAACACTGGTCAGGTCCGCGCCGTCGATCAGTCGCATGTCGAGATAAAGCCGTCCGTCGATCTCGCCGAACGCGTGGATCGGGGTGACGTGCGGGTCGCGTAATCCGGCGGTGATGTGCGCTTCCCGCCGGAACCGCTCTCGAAAGGTGTCGTCCTCGGCGAGGTGCTCGGGCAGCAGTTTCAGCGCAACTTCCCGACGGGTATCGGTGTCGTAGGCCCGGTAGACCTCACCCATCCCGCCGCGGCCGATGAGGCCGAGCAGCCGGTACCGCCCGAACCTGATGTCGTCCACTGCCAGCTCCCTCGCCGCTGACGCCGGTGGACTGACTGGGGTCCACTACTCGTCGCTGAATTTGCCGGCGCTCCCCGAGCAATGTCAGCCTCCATACTATCGGCGTGTCGCGTTGATCGGCGTGCCCGCGATTCTCCCGTTACCGGACCCGCGCCACCGAGCCGCACCCCTTTTCGGTTCCCGCACACGCTTTTGTAGCGGATTTCCGGTGCAGTAGCACAGAAGTGGTGCGCAAACGACACCGAGCCGGACCGGTGTCGTGGTTACGGCAGCAACACCAGCGACCCGGTCGTGCGCCGGGCAGCGAGATCGGTCTGTGCCCGGCCGGCATCGGCAAGCGGGTAGCGCTCGCCGATCCGGATGTCGAGCACACCATCGGCAATCGCCGCGAACACCTCGCCGGCCCGCCACGACAACTCGTCGCGAGTTCTGGTGTAGTCGTTCAGCGTCGGCCGGGTGACGAACAGTGAGCCGGCGCGCGACAACCGTTGCAGATCGAACGGCGGGACCGGCCCGCTCGCTGCGCCGAACAGTGCCAACGTCCCGCGCACCCGTAACGCCGCGAGACTGGCTTCGAAGGTCGCCGCGCCGACCCCGTCGTAGACCGCTGCCACCCCCTCGCCGTCGGTGAGCGCACGAACTTCGGCGGCGAGGTCGTCGGGATAGCGGAGCACATCGGTCGCGCCGGCGGCCCGGCTCAGTTCTTCTTTCTCGGCCGTCGAGACCGTGGTGATCACCCGGACGTCTCGGGCGACCGCCAGCTGGGTGAGCATCAAGCCTACCCCACCCGCGCCGGCGTGGACGAGAACGGTGTCACCGGGCTGCGCCGGAAAGGTCGAGTTCAGCAAGTAGTGCGCGGTCATCCCCTGTAGCAGTGCGGTAGCGGCGACCTCCGGTGTCACGCCGTCCGGCACCGGCACCGCCCGGGCGGCATCCACCGCGACCAGCTCCGCATAACTCCCCTCGGCCGCGGCCCAGGCCAACCGGTCGCCGACCGCGATGTCGCCGACATCGGCGCCGACCGCAGTGACCACGCCGGTGCCTTCGGAACCGGGCACATAGGGCAGTTCGTGCGGGTACTTGCCGGTGCGGAAATAGATGTCGATGAAGTTGACCCCGACCGCCTCCGTCCGGACCAGCACCTGCCCGGGGGCGGGCGCCGGCTCGGGGACTTCGACGAGCTGCAGTACGTCGGGGCCGCCGTGTTCGTCGACACGGATTGCGCGCATGTGGGTCTCCCGTCAGTGAACCGTCGCCCCTGCGGCAACGGGGCGGAGGGGTAGGGGCTCCCGGGTTCGACCGGCTGCCCAGACCGCTGCGGTGGCAGCGGTACACGCGGCCGCGCCGGCCACATGCAAGGCGACCAGCACCGCCGGCACATCGGTCAGGTACTGCACGATGCCGATCCCGGCCTGGGCGATCACCAGGACGAGCAGGATGCGCAGCCGGCGCAGCGCGGTCCGCGGCGCGCCGACCGCGGTCAACCCGCAGGCCAGGCCGACCAGCAGGGCGAGGTAGGCGACGAGGAACTGGGCATGTGCGTGAACCAAGGTGACGATCTCGAGCTGCAGTCGCGGCACCGTCCGGTCCAGGCTCTTGTCGCCCGCGTGCGGCCCGGCACCGGTCACCAGCGTGCCGACAACCAGCGTGCCGACCAAGGCGAGCGCGCTCAGCCCGGCCAACAATCGCAACGGACGCGGGTACGCCGCGGTAGTGATCGCGTCGTCCGGCTCCCCGACCTTCAGATACAGCAGCGTGGCCAGCCACACCATCAGCATCGAAACCAGCAGGTGAATCGAGACGGTCCACCACAGCAGGCCGGTGCGGACGGTGATCCCGCCGATCACCGCCTGGAGCACGGTGCCACCGGGCATCAGCCAGGCGTAGCGGATCACCTCCGGTCGGCGGCGTGCCCGTACCACGGCCAACACCACCAGCGCGGCGCAGAGTACGACCACGCCGGTCAACATCCGGTTGCCGAACTCGATCGCTTGGTGAACCACCGGCACCTCGGCGACCCGGGTGGGGGTGAAGCTCCCCGGAAAGCACTTCGGCCAGGTCGGGCAGCCGAGCCCGGAGGCGGTCACCCGCACGACCGCGCCGGTGACCGCGATCCCGGCCTGGCTGAGCAGCACCGCCAGCGCTGCAAGCCGCTGGACCCGGAGCGGGGGGAGCGGCAACCGGTCGACGAGCCTGAGGAAGCCGCGAGAGATCACGAGCCGATCGTAAGGCTCAGCCGTCGGTGATCCCGTGACGGCTCAGCCGTCGAACTTGAACCAGCGGACGGCGGCCCATCCGCAGACCAGTGCCCAGCCGGCGAGCACCGCGATGCCGAACCCGTCGACCCGGACCTGGGTCGCCTCGTACAGCGCGTTCCCGAGCGCGCCGGAGGGCAGCAGTCGGGCGATCGTCCGTACTGTCTCGGGCGCGCCGGCCAGCGCGAACGACCCGACCGCGAGCAGGCCGAACCAGGCGAGGTTGGCCAGGGCGAGCACTACTTCCGCCTTCAGCGTGCCACCGAGGAGCAGGCCCATCGTGGCGAAGCTCACCGTTCCCAACCCGATGATCAGCGCGCCGAGCACGACCCCGGCCGGGCTCGGGCGCCAGCCCAGGGCGATACCGATCGTTCCCAACAGCAACGCCTGCAACGCCACCACGATCAGCACGGCGATGCTCTTGCCGGCGATGACCGCCCAGCGGGGCAGGGCGGTGGCGCCGAGCCGCTTCAGCGCGCCGTAGCGTCGGTCGAAGCCGACCGCGATCGCTTGACCGGTGAACGCTGTCCCCATCACCGCAACCATCGTCACGCCGGGCACCACCCGGTCCACCGCGTGCTCGCCGAGACCCGGTATCGGCAGCAGGCACAGACCGAGCAGCAGCGCCACCGGAATGATCATGGTGAGCAGCAGTTGCTCGCCGTTGCGCAGGAGCAGGGTCAGCTCCATCCGGGACTGCGCCGACAGCATCGCCGGCCAGCGGTTCGGGCCCGGGTCCGGGGTAAACATTCCGGGCGCGAATCTGGCCGCGGTCACCCGCGCAACTCCCGTCCGGTCAATTCCAGAAACACGTCTTCCAAGCTGCGTCGGTCGACCCGAAGGTCGGTGGCGAGGACGCCGATCCGGGCACACCATGCGGTCACTGCGGCCATCACCTGCGGATCGATCTCGCCTTCTATCAGATATGTACCCGGGGTGGTCTCCTGCGGCTGATACCCCTCCGGCAGCACCGCGGCGAGCAGTGACAGGTCCAGCTGCGGCGGGGCGCTGAAGCGTAACTGCCCCTCGGCGCCGTGCCGGGTCAGCTCGGCCGGGGTCCCGGCGGCAACCTGTCGGCCGTGATCGATGATCACCAGCTGATCGGCCAGCTGCTCGGCTTCCTCCATCGTGTGCGTGGTCAGCACCACGGTGACCCCGTCGCGACGAAGCGAGTCGATCAGATCCCAGACCAGGTGTCGCGCCTGGGCGTCCATGCCGGCGGTCGGCTCGTCCAGGAAAACCAGCTCGGGTCGGCCGACCAGCGCGCAGGCGAGCGCCAGCCGTTGCTGCTGGCCGCCGGACAGCCGCCGGTACGCGGTGTTGCGAACCTCGTCGAGGCCGAGTGTGTGCAGCAACCATTCCGGGTCGAGCGGGTTGCGGGCATAGGCCGCGATCAGCTGCAGGGTTTCGCCGGCCCGGGCGCCCGGATAGCCACCGCCGCCCTGCAACATCACCCCGATCCGCGGACGCAGCGTGGCCGCATCCGTGACCGGGTCCAGCCCGAGCACGCGTACCGTCCCACTGTCCGGCCGAGTGAATCCCTCGCACATCTCGACCGTGGTCGTTTTGCCGGCCCCGTTCGGCCCGAGCAATGCCAATATCCGGCCGGTCGGCACGCTCAGCTCGAGTCCGTCCACCGCGGTGACCGGACCGAACGACTTCACGACGACGTCCAGTTGGACGGCTGGTGGAGCGAGACCGGTCACGGTCGTTCAGCGTAGGGCGTGCGGTGCGGGAACGGCTTGGGTGCCCCGGCATCGTCGACCCGCCACGGCAGCACGGTGCGGGTAGCGATGATCATTCCCGCGACCACCACGACGGTGGCCGCAGCCGCCGCGACGATCTGAAACACGGTGAACTCGGCACCGCGTGGCATCAGGATGACGCTGACCAGCGCAGACAGGGCGATCGTCGGGATTCGAAAGGCGGGCAAGGTGGCCCATGCAGCAAGCGGGGTCACCGCCCACAGCAGGTACCACGGCTGCACCACCGGGAACAACAGGATCACCGAACCCATCGCGACACCGAACGCGCCGACCGGGTGCAGCCGCCCGGTGTAGACCGCCAACAACATCCGCAACGTGACGAACATCGCCAGGATCGCCGCGATCGGCCGAGTGATGTTCAGTACTGCGGTGGTGTGATCGCCCAGACCCAGCACCACCCCGCCGAACCCGGTCAGGATGCCGATCAGGGTGGGTAGCGACATCCAGCTCCGCACTGCGTTGGCTGCGCCCAGGGTATGAACCCAGCCGAAGCCCAGTCCGCTCGCAGTCGTGATCAGCAGCGTGGTCGTCAGCGCGATCCCCCCGGTAGCCGCTGCGGCGGCGAGGACCCCGCGCCAGCCGTGCCCCCATCGTCGGGCCAGCGCCATCCCGACGAAGCCGAGTGCGACGAGCGACGGGATCTTGATCGTCGACGAGAGCGCGATGATCGCGCAGCCCCCGATCAACAACGTCAGATTCGTGCCTCGGATCGGCGCCGCGGACTCGATTGCGTGCAGCGCCAGCTCCATCCCGGCCAGCATCAGACCCAGCATCAGTGCTTCGTTGTGCACCCCGGCGACCAGGTGGAACAGCAGCAGCGGGTTGGCGGCGCCGAGCCAGAGCGCGCTGACGGCGGCGACCCCGCAGCGGCGGGCCAGCCGGGGGAGTGCCCAGACGATCAGCGCCACGCCGCCCAAAGCCAGCGCGCGATGCAGCCAGATCCCGGCCACGATGTTGTCGCCGGCGACGGCGGCGATTCCGCGGCTACACCAGACGAACAACGGCCCGTAGGGCGCCGGGGTGGACTTCCAGATGTTCGGCACGCTGTTGGTCAACACGTGATCGCGGCCGAGCGCGGGCTCCGGCCCCAGCGCGTAGGGGTCCAGCCCACGGTGCGCTATCTCACCCTGGGCCAGATAGGAGTAGATGTCCTGGCTGAACATCGGCGGTGCGACCGCCAGCGGGATGATCCAGAGCAGCAGCGTGCGATCCAACTGGCCGCGGGACAGCCGGCGCGGTGGGGTTCCGTCGGCGAACCGGCCGACGGCGTAGCGGCCGAGCAGAAGCCAGGCCAGCACCACGATCACGGTGCCGATCATGGTGACCGCGATCGCGCTGGTCTGCATCCGCGCAGGCAAGCTGAGCACCGGGATGCCGAAGGTCGGGTTCTGGCGCACCGGTTGCGCGCCGACGCCGAGCGCGCCGAACGCCATCAGCAGGCTGCCGGTGGTGCCGAACCAGCGGATGTGCTGCAGAAAGATGAGTTCCCGCGGGTTCAGTCCCGGCGCGGGGGCCTCGGTGCCGTGCAGTGCGGCGACCGTTCGTTCGGGGGCCGGAGTGACCAGACCGAGCACTCGGCGACCTACGTCCACTGCTCCCACGGCGTCGAGGGTAGCGGGGCGGCCCACCGGTGAGGGTACCCTTGCTGGATTGGGGGAACGAATTCCACCACACTGTTGTTGTGAAAAAAGTGGCCGTTACCGAGACAGGGCCGGCGAGCCCTGCATCAGAGACGCCGGTGGTGACATCGGACGGCCAGACCCGCGCCGCGATCGTCCAGCTCTTGCTCGAGCGCGGACCGATCACGGCCATCGCGATCAGCGAGCAGCTGGGGCTGTCCCCGGCCGGGGTGCGCCGCCATCTGGACGTGCTGGTCGAGACCGGCCGGGCGCGCGCGTCCGGCCCGGCGACGTGGCAGCAGCAGGGGCGCGGCCGCCCGGCCAAGCGATACCAACTCACCGCTGCCGGCCGGGGTGCACTCGGCCATGCCTACGACGATCTGGCCGGTGCGGCGTTGCGCCAGCTCCGCGAGATCGGCGGGGCGGCGGCGATCGCCGAATTCGCTCGGCGGCGGGCCCACGCGGTGGTGGCCGACGTACCGCCGGCAGGTGCCGACCCGGACAGTCGTACGGCTACCGCGACCGCGATCGCAGCGGCGTTCAGTGCCGCCGGATTTGCCGCGACCACCCGCGAGGTCGGGTCCGGGGTGCAGATCTGCCAACATCATTGCCCGGTCTCGCACGTGGCCGAGGAGTTCCCCGAACTCTGTCTCGCCGAGACCGATGCGATCGGTGAGTTGCTGGGCACCCACGTGCAGCAACTTGCGACGATCGCCAACGGCGACTGTGCCTGCACGACTCACGTACCCCTCAGCAATCCGCCACCGGCCGACCCGGCACCGACTGCTCCACCCTCGAACACGACGACTCCGGAAGGAGCGCGATGACCATCAGCGATCCCGCGCCGCTCACCCAAGAGGAGGCCATCGCGTCTCTCGGCCGTTACGGGTACGGCTGGTCCGATTCCGACGACGCCGGCGCCGCCGCGCAGCGCGGTCTGTCCGAGGCGGTGGTGCGCGACATCTCGGCGAAGAAGAACGAGCCGCACTGGATGCTCGAGCAGCGGTTGAAGGCCCTGCGCATCTTCGATCGCAAACCGATGCCGAATTGGGGTGCTGCGCTCGGTGGGATCGACTTCGACAACATCAAGTACTTCGTCCGGTCCACCGAGAAGCAGGCGAACAGCTGGGAAGATCTGCCGGCGGATATCAAGAACACCTACGACAAGCTGGGTATCCCGGAGGCGGAGAAGCAGCGGCTGGTCGCCGGGGTGGCCGCACAGTACGAATCCGAAGTCGTGTACCACCAGATCCGGGAGGATCTGGCGGAGAAGGGCGTCGTCTTCCTGGACACCGACTCCGGCCTACGTGAGCATCCGGAGATTTTCCAGCAGTACTTCGGCTCGGTGATCCCGGCCGGGGACAACAAGTTCTCCGCGCTGAACACCGCGGTGTGGTCGGGTGGCTCGTTCATCTACGTGCCGCCCGGGGTGCACGTGGACATCCCGCTGCAGGCCTACTTCCGGATCAACACCGAGAACATGGGCCAGTTCGAACGAACGTTGATCATCGTCGACGAGAATGCCTATGTGCATTACGTCGAGGGCTGCACGGCGCCGATCTACAGCTCCGACTCGCTGCACTCGGCGGTGGTCGAGATCATCGTGCGCAAGGGCGGGCGGTGCCGATACACCACGATCCAGAACTGGTCGAACAACGTCTACAACCTGGTCACCAAGCGGGCCAAGGCCGAGGCCGGCGCAACGATGGAGTGGATCGACGGCAACATCGGCTCCAAGGTGACGATGAAGTACCCGGCGGTCTGGCTGACCGGCGAGCACGCGAAGGGTGAGGTGCTCTCGGTGGCGTTCGCCGGCGAAGGCCAGCACCAGGACACCGGGGCGAAGATGCTGCACCTGGCTCCGCGTACCAGCTCGACGATCGTGTCCAAGTCGGTGGCCCGGGCCGGCGGCCGCTCGTCCTACCGTGGCCTGGTCCAGGTGAACAAGGGCGCGCACGGCTCCCGTTCCACGGTGAAATGCGATGCGCTGCTGGTGGATACGATCAGCCGCAGCGACACCTACCCCTATGTCGACATCCGCGAGGACGACGTGACGATGGGGCACGAGGCGACCGTTTCGAAGGTGTCGGAAGACCAGCTGTTCTACCTGATGAGCCGCGGCCTCACCGAGGACGAGGCGATGGCGATGGTGGTGCGTGGTTTCGTCGAGCCGATCGCGAAGGAACTGCCGATGGAATACGCACTGGAACTGAATCGGTTGATCGAACTGCAGATGGAGGGCGCGGTCGGATGACCCTGGCGATCAACAAAGGGAGCGTCTTCAGCTCGTTCGACGTCGATGCGTTCGAGGTTCCGTCCGGCCGGGACGAGGCTTGGCGGTTCACCCCGTTGCGCCGGCTGCGAGGGTTGCACGACGGTACCGCCGCCGCGAACGGCGTAGCGACCGTGACGGTGTCGGCGTACGGCGAAACCGTGGGCCGGGCGGATCCGCGGTTGGGTGCCGCCGGGGCGCCGAGCGACCGGGTGGCTGCGCAGGCCTACAGCGGTTTCTCGGTGGCGACCGTGCTGGACGTGCCGAACCAGGTCGAGGTCACCGACCCGATCAACGTCGTGGTCACCGGGCCGGGCGTGGACCGGACCGCCTACGGGCACCTGCACCTGCGGCTCGGCGCGCTGGCGAAGGCGACCGTGGTGGTCGATTACCGGGGCAGTGGAACGTACGCCGACAACGTCGAGTTCGTGCTCGGCGACGGTGCCCAGCTGACCGTGGTATTGCTGCAGGACTGGGCCGACGACGCGGTGCACCTCACCCAGCACCACGCATCGGTCGGCCGAGACGCCACCCTCCGACACACCGATGTGATGCTCGGTGGCGACCTGGTCCGACTCGCCGCAACGGTCCGCTACGCCGGACCGGGCGGGGACGCCGAACTGCTCGGACTCTATTTCGCCGACGACGGCCAGCACCTGGAACAGCGACTGCTGGTCGACCACTCGGCGCCGCACTGCCGCTCGAACGTGCTGTACAAGGGGGCGCTGCAAGGTGACCCGGCGTCGTCGAAGGGAGATGCGCGGACCGTCTGGGTCGGCGACGTGCTGATCCGGGCCGAAGCCGAAGGCACCGACACCTTCGAGGTGAACCGGAACCTGGTGCTCACCGACGGGGCCCGGGCCGACTCGGTGCCGAACCTGGAGATCGAGACCGGCGAGATCGCCGGGGCCGGACATGCCAGTGCCACCGGTCGATTCGACGACGAGCAGCTGTTCTACCTACGCAGCCGGGGGATACCGGAGGACCAGGCGCGGCGTCTGGTGGTCCGTGGCTTCTTCCACGACATCATCCAACGCGTCGCGGTGCCCGAGGTCCGCGACCGCCTCGAGGCAGCCGTCGAGGCCGAACTTTCTGCGATCGGAGCGTAAATGACGACCCTGGCGATTACCGACCTGCACGTCGAGGTCGACACGCCCGAAGGCACGGTGAAGCAGATCCTCACCGGGGTGGATCTCACCGTCGAGTCCGGCACCACGCACGCGATCATGGGTCCGAACGGCTCGGGTAAGTCCACGTTGTCCTACGCGATTGCCGGGCACCCGAAGTATCGGGTCACCCAAGGCTCGATCACCCTGGACGGTGAAGATCTGCTGGCGATGACCGTCGACGAACGGGCGCGTGCGGGTGTCTTCCTGGCGATGCAGTATCCGGTGGAAGTCCCCGGCGTCTCGACCTCGAATTTCCTGCGGACCGCGGCGACCGCGGTCCGCGGCGAGCCGCCCAAGCTGCGGCACTGGATCAAAGAGGTCAAGTCCGCCATGGCACAGCTGGAGATCGATCCCGCGTTCGCCGAGCGCAGCGTGAACGAGGGCTTCTCCGGCGGTGAGAAGAAGCGGCAGGAAGTGCTGCAACTGGAGCTGCTGAAACCGAAGATCGCGGTGTTGGACGAGACCGACTCGGGCCTGGACGTCGACGCGCTGCGAGTGGTCTCCGACGGGGTGAATCGGTATCAGCAGGACAATCACGGCGGAGTATTGCTGATCACCCATTACACCCGGATCCTGCGGTACATCCGGCCCGAGTTCGTGCACGTGTTCGTCGGCGGGCGGATCGTCGAGTCCGGTGGCCCGGAGCTGGCCGACGAGCTGGACGCGAACGGCTACGTGCGGTTCGCCCAGGCGGCGGTGTAGATGACCGCTCCCACGCAGGTGCTCGACGTCGCCGCGATCCGGGCCGACTTTCCCATTCTGTCCCGGACCGTGCGGGACGGGAAGCCGTTGATCTACCTCGATTCCGGTGCCACCGCGCAGCGTCCGGTCGCGGTGCTGGACGCGGAGCGGGAGTTCCTGGAGCGGCACAACTCGGCGGTGCATCGCGGCGCGCATCAGCTGGCCGAGGAAGCCACCGACGCCTACGAGGGTGCCCGCGCCGAGATCGCGCGCTTCGTCGGCGTCGATGCGGGGGAGATCGTCTTCACCAAGAACGCAACCGAGGCGCTGAACCTGGTCGCATACGCGTTCGGCGACGACCGGTTCGAGCACCGGGTCGGGCCGGGCGACGAGATCGTGGTGACCGAGCTGGAGCATCACGCCAATCTGGTGCCGTGGCAGGAGCTGGCCCGCCGGACCGGGGCGACGTTGCGTTGGTACGGGATCACCGACGACGGTCGGATCGATCTCGACTCGTCGGCGTTGTCGCCGGCGACGAAGATCGTCGCGTTCACGCATCAGTCCAACGTGACCGGCGCGGTGGCGCCGGTGGCCGAACTGGTCCGCCGGGCGCGGGCGGTCGGTGCGTTCGTCGTGTTGGACGCCTGCCAGTCGGTCCCGCACATGCCGGTCGACCTCGCCGCGCTCGACGTGGACTACGCGGCGTTCTCCGGACACAAGATGCTCGGCCCGTCCGGCGTCGGTGTGCTCTACGGCCGGCGCGGCTTGCTGGAGCAGATGCCGCCGTTCATCACCGGCGGATCGATGATCGAGACGGTCACCATGGCGGCGAGCACCTACGCGCCGCCCCCGCAGCGGTTCGAAGCGGGCGTGCCGATGACCTCGCAGGTCGTGGGCCTGGGCGCGGCGGTCCGGTACCTGGAACGGATCGGGATGAACACGGTCGCTGCGCACGAACGGACGCTCACCGAGGCTGCGCTGGCCGGCCTCGGCGCGATCGACGGGGTGCGGATCGTCGGCCCGACCGGCACCGATCTGCGCGGTGGTGCGGTCTCGTTCGTGGTGGACGGTATCCATGCCCACGATGTCGGACAGATCCTGGACGACGAAGGGGTGGCGGTACGGGTAGGTCATCACTGCGCCTGGCCGCTGATGCGCCGGATGGGCGTGCCGGCCACGGTGCGCGCGTCGTTCGCGGTCTACAACACCCTCGACGAGGTGGACGCGCTGGTCGCCGCGGTGCGCAGAGCGCAGCAGTTCTTCGGGGTGGAGTAGTCCGATGCGGATGGAGCAGATGTACCAGGAGGTGATCCTGGACCACTACAAGCACCCGCATCATCGAGGGCTGCGCGAACCGTTCGGCGCCGAGGTGCACCACGTGAATCCCACCTGCGGCGACGAGATCACCCTGCGGGTGGACATCGACGACACCGGCAGCGTGCGGGACGTGAGCTACGCCGGGCAGGGCTGTTCGATCAGTCAGGCCGCGACATCGGTGCTGGCCGATCAGGTGATCGGGCTGCCGGTGCCGCAGGCGTTGCAGGTGGTGGATGCGTTCGACGAAATGATCACCAGCCGTGGCGCCGTCGAAGGCGACGAGGACCTGATCGGCGACGGGATCGCGTTTGCCGGCGTCGCGAAGTATCCGGCACGGGTGAAGTGCGCGTTGTTGGGCTGGCTGGCGTTCAAGGACGCCGTGGTACAGATCGAAGGAGCACGCTGATGACCGAAGCGCAGGCGCACGAGCCGCCGGACCAGCAGCTGTTGGACGATATCGAAGAGGCGATGCGCGACGTCGTCGACCCCGAGCTCGGCATCAACGTCGTCGATCTGGGTCTGGTGTACGGGATCGGGGTCGCCGACGAAGAGGCGGGCCGGACCGCGCTGATCGACATGACCCTCACCTCGGCGGCCTGCCCGCTGACCGATGTGATCGAGGACCAATCGCGCAGTGCACTGGTGCGCAGCGGCCTGGTCGCCGACATGCGGATCAACTGGGTCTGGATGCCGCCATGGGGCCCGGACAAGATCACCGATGACGGTCGTGAGCAGCTGCGGGCGCTGGGGTTCACCGTCTGAGCCGGAAACCCCGCGGCGTCGAGGGCTGCGCGAAGCTGCAACAAAGGTTAGGCTAACCATATGAGCAGCACCGCGAAGGCGAGTGGTCGCCCGTTTCTCGGTACGTTGGAGCGCGCCGTCCTGGATGTGCTGTGGGCCGGCGACGCGCCGTTGTCCGGGCGCGAGGTGCATACTGTGCTCGCCGTGCGCCGGCCGCTGGCGTACGTCACGGTGACGACGGTCCTGGGCCGGCTCACGGAGAAGGGCTTGGTCCGGCAAAGCCGGGAGGCGCGTGCGTTTCGGTACACGCCGCTGCGCAGCTGCGGCAGCATCGTCGCCGACCACATGCTGCAGGCACTCGACGAGTGCGACCCCGGCTCCCGTCGAGCAGCGCTGGTCAGGTTCGTCGACACGATCTCGGCCGAGGATGCGGCGACGATATTGCGGCTGCTCGGCCCGAGCGAACGGTCGGCGGCGTGATCGCTCCGGCGTAATCCGGTCCGAGCAGGCTTTATTCGACCACGAAGACCGGGATCAGGCGCGAGGTCCTGGCTTGATAGTCCGCGTACGGCGGGTAGGCGGCAACCGCGAGCTGCCACCAGTGCTCGCGCTCGTCGCCGGTCAGCTCCCGCGCCGTGCGGTCGGGGAGAATCCGGTCGCCGTCCTGGACGGTGACCGTGGGGTTGGCCGTGACGTTGAAGTACCAGGACGGGTGCTGCGGCGCACCGCCCTTGGAGGCGACCATCGCGTAGTGGCCGTTCTCCTCCACGCGCATCAGCGGGACGTAGCGCTGCTTGCCGGACTTGGCGCCGGTGGTGGTGAACAACACGATCGGCCGGTCGAGTACTTCGACGCCGTCGGTGCTGCCGCGGGCCAGAATCTGTTCGGTCTGGGCACGAACCCAGTCCGTCGGGCTCAGTTCCACATTCTCACTCACCTCGGACGCAACATCGCCGGACGAGTCGCTATTCCGCCGGGTGCGCGGCCTCGGCCGAACTCGTCTCGATAAGGTGGGCCGGTCCGAGCGGAGGCGCACCTGTGATACCTCACCTGCACGGCCGGGTCGCCGTGGTGACCGGGGCCGGCCGGGGCATCGGCCGGGCGATTGCGACCGAACTCGCCGCGGCCGGCATGTCGCTGCTGCTGGCTGCCCGTACCGGTGCCGACGTGCGGGAGCTGGCCGAGGAGCTCGCCGAGCGGTACCGGACGCCCTGTCTACCGGCCGCCATCGACGTGACCGACCGCGGCGCGGTGGACCGAGTGATCATGCACACCGAGCAACAACTCGGCGCGATCGACCTACTGGTGAACAGCGCCGGCGCGATCGAGTCGGCGGCGCGGCCGTTCTGGCTGGCCGACCCGGACGAGCTGCTCGACGTCGTCGCCACCAACCTGCTCGGACCGCTGATCATGACCCGAGCCGTACTGCCGGCGATGGTCGCGCGGGGACGTGGACATGTCGTCACCCTGGCCAGCCGAGCGCTCGCCGCGCAGCGGACCGGGCACTACACCGCCTACGCCGTGTCGAAGTCGGCGGCGTCGCGGCTGACCGAGAGGCTGGCGGTCGAGGTCGCCGGCACGGGCGTCGTACTGCTCGATGTGCTCCCCGGATTGGTGCGTACCTCGATGACCGAGTCGATGCCGGTCTGGGCTGAGGTCACCGACTGGGACGACCCGGCGGCAGCTGCGGCGTTGATCGTCGAGATCGCCGGCGGTCGGCACGACGCTCGGACCGGGACGACGCTGGCGGCCGGCCGGCGGGCCGACTAGGCTCGTTCGACGACAGCTTTCATCCGTTCCAGGGTGCGCCGCATGTCGTTGCGATTGCGCCGACCGCGCCAACGCCCGGCGAGCATCCAGTACAACCGCATGGGAAGGCTCGGCGCAGCCTCGAAGAACTCGGTCACTTCGGTCCCGGTGTCGGTCGGGTCGAGCAGGTATCCCCAACGGGTGAGTTCACCGGCACCCGGCGCGGTCACCGCGAAGGTGAACTCGCGACCCGGCTCGCAGGCCACCACGCGGCACACCGTCCAGTAGACCGGGCCGCGCTCGTTGCGTTTGACGTGCCCACGGAACCGCGCGCCGACCGCCGGTCCGGTGGCACCGCCGAGCCATTCGGCCTCGAAGGTTTCCGGACTGAACTCGCCGATTCGGGTGACATCGCTGACCAGAGCCCACACCTTGTCCGGTGGCGCTGCCATGCTGACGGTGGCGGTTTCACGCATATCGGTGACGCTACGCTCCCTTCCGCCCGGCCGCCTCGACGCTGCGCTGCAACGCCGCGACCAGGTCGACCACGTCGGCGTCCTCGACCTCTTTGGCCGGCTCGTCGAGCGCGACAACTTTGTCGCCGCCGGCGGCGATGGTCTCGTCCAGTATCTTGCGCAGCTGGATCTGATAGTCGTCGGTGTACTCGCTCGGGTCGAAATCGCCGCTCATGCTCGCGACCAGGGTTTCGGCCATCGCCAATTCCCGCGGGCCGGGGGCCGCGACATCGTCGAGTACGTCGAACTCCGCGGCGCGCACCTCGTCCGGCCAGAGCAACGTCTGCAGCACCAGCACTCCGTTGCGCACCCGCAGTGCGGCCAGCCGTGTCTTCTGCCGGAGGGTGAAATGCACCAGCGCGACCTGGTCGATCTTCTCCAGGGTTGCCGCCAGCAGCACATAGGCCTTGGGGGTGGTCGAGTCGGGCTCGAGGTAGTAGCTCTTGTCCAGCAGGATCGGGTCCAGTTGTTCGTTGGGAACGAACTGCAACACCGGGATCTCGTGCTTCTCCGCTGCCGGAAGCTTGTCGAAGTCGGCGTCGGTGAGAATCACCCGCGCACCTTCCGGTGACTCGTACGCCTTGTCGATGTCGGCGTACTGCACGGTATTGCCGCATACCGTGCACACCCGGTGATACTTGATCCGGCCGCCGTCCTTGGCGTGCACCTGGTGGAAGTGGATGTCGTGGTCCTCGGTCGCGGTGTAGACCTTCACCGGCACGTTGACCAGCCCGAAGGCGATCGAGCCTTTCCAGATGGACCTCATGAGTTCAATCTTGTCCCAGCGAGGCCGATCTGGCGAGCACCCGCAGCAGGTCCGGCGGAAGCGAACGAGCCAGCGTGACCATTGCGGTCAGCACGCCGACGAGGTCGTGGCGGCCGGACAGATAGGCACGCTGACGGGCGATCGGGAGGTCGAGAAAGGCGGCGAAGAACGGTACGACCTGCTCGGGCGCCAGCTCCAGCAAGCTGCGCAGACCCAGCCGGCGCAACCGGTGCACGGCCCGCGCTCGATACGACCAGAGTGCCCGATCCACGAGTGTCCGGTCCGTGGCTCGGCTCTGCGCCAGTGCCGCAGCGACCGGGTCGGCTGCGGCCAGCGCGGCGGCGACGCTGTAGCCGGTTCCCGGGTGGACGAATCCGCCCCGCGCACCGAATGCGCCCCGCCGCCGCGGCGCGTCGACCGGAAACCGCACTCGCTCGACCCGGCCGTCGCTGCCGGCGACGCCGCGCGCAGCCAATCGGGTCGTGAGCCGATCGGCCAGAATCGAGAGGTCCAGCGCCGGTCGACCGACCAGACAGGTCTCCTCGAGCAGCATGGTGTCCGGGCCGGTAGGCACGGCGTACAGGAACGACGGCGGATCGCCCGGAGCGGTGCCGTTGTCGGCACGCCAGTCCATGAACCAGGCAGCGGCACCGTCGAGCGCCGGGGCGGCAACCGATCGGGGCAGCACCAGGCCGTAGGCGGTTTGTTCCGCCGCACCACCGATCGCTCCCCGGGCATCGATCACGATTCTCGCCTGGTCGGCCAGCGGGCCGAGGCCGTCGAGGTGCGCCGCCCGCACGGTGACCCCGGTCAGGTTCAGTGCCGGCCGCAGTGCGGCGTTGTCGAACACCTGATACTCGCGGGCGAGCCGATGCAGCCGGACGGTGAACGCCGCGGGTTCGGCGACGCGGGCTGCGGCCACGTCCGGCAACCAGCTTGGCAGTTCGTCGGTCCATGCGCCGTAGGTCGGCGCCCAGGCGCGGTCCGGATGGGGATCGATCGCGAGCACCCGCAAACCGTGCACAGCGCAGCGGTGCGCCAGCGCCCGCCCGGCCGGACCGAGACCGGCGATGGCGACGTCGTACATCGGGCGATACCGACCCGGCGCGCCGTGGTCAGAGACCGCCGGTAGCGAGCAGGCCGCCGTCCACCCGAACCGTCTCGCCGGTGATCCAGCCGGCCTGGTCGGATACCAGGAAGCCGACGACCTGCGCGACGTCCTCGGGGTTGCCGAGCCGACCCATCGGATACGACTTGGTCGCCGCGACCTCGTCGTCGGAATAGAGCGCGGAGGACATCTTCGTCTTCACCACGGCCGGAGCCACCGCATTCACCCGGATCTTCGGCGCCAGCTGCCAAGCCAGCTCCTCGGTCAGGCGGATCAGCGCCGCCTTCGAGCCGCCGTAGGCGGCGATCGCACCGCTCGACCGAAGGCCGGACACGCTGGCCAGGTTGACGATGGAGCCGCCGTGTTCCCCCATCCAGGCGCGATACGCCTCCTGGGTGTAACCGAGTGTCGCGACCACGTTGATCTCGAAGATCTTGCGCACCCCGCCGAGGTCGGCCTCCATCAGTGGGCCGTACACCGGGTTGACGCCGGTATTGTTGATCAAGATGTCGAGTCGGCCGAACTGCTCCATCGCCAGCCCGACCGCGCCGCTCCGGCTCTCCGGTTCGCCGGTGTTTCCGGCGTAGGTCAGCACGCTGCCGCCGTGCCCGAGCGCCGTCAGCTCGTCGGCGGCTGCAGCCAGCGGCTCGGGCTTGCGCGCAGTGATCAGCACGTTCGCCCCCCGGGCGAGCAGTTCGGTTGCGATCGCTCGTCCGATACCTTGGCTGGCGCCGGTGACCAGGGCGGACCGACCTTCGAGATCACGTGTCATGGCTCGAACGTTAGCGCACTGTAGAATCGGGAGTTCTTTACGCCGGGCCGGTCTCGGCCGTGTCCGTCAGCCCTGCACCGAGGAGAATCGATTGTGATCACCGCCACCGACCTGGAGGTACGGGCCGGTGTGCGGACCCTGTTATCCGCACCCGGTTCGGCACTGCGGATACAGCCGGGGGACCGGATCGGCTTGGTCGGTCGTAACGGCGCCGGCAAGACCACGACCCTGCGCATCCTGGCCGGAGCCGGCGAACCGTACGCCGGAACGGTCACCCGCACCGGTGAGATCGGCTATCTGCCACAGGATCCGCGCGAGGGTGACCTCGACGTGCTGGCCACCGATCGGGTGCTGTCCGCCCGCGGGTTGGACACCCTGCTGCGCGACCTGGAGAAGCAGCAGTTGTTGATGGCGGAGATCGCCGACGACGCCGAGCGTGAGCGCGCGGTACGCCGTTACGGGCAACTGGAGGATCGGTTTTCCGCGCTCGGCGGGTATGTCGCCGAGAGCGACGCGGCCCGGATCTGCCACAGCCTCGGTCTGCCCGACCGGGTACTCGGCCAGACCTTGCGTACGCTGTCCGGCGGCCAGCGGCGCCGAATCGAGCTGGCCCGGATCCTGTTCGCCGCCTCGGACGGTGGCGGCCGTTCGGCGACCACCTTGCTGCTCGACGAACCGACCAACCACCTCGACGCCGACTCGATCACCTGGTTGCGCGGGTTCCTGCAGCAACACGAGGGCGGCCTGGTGGTGATCAGCCACGACGTGGGTTTGCTCGCCGACGTGGTGAACAAGGTGTGGTTCCTCGACGCGGTGCGGGGCGAGGCCGACATCTACGCGATGGGCTGGCAGAAGTATCTGGATGCCCGGGCCTCGGACGAGCAGCGCCGCCGCCGCGAGCGGGCCAACGCGGAGAAGAAGGCGAGCGCACTCAAAGCTCAGGCGGCAAAGTTGGGCGCCAAGGCGACCAAAGCGGTCGCCGCGCAGAACATGGTGCGTCGAGCCGAACGGATGCTGGCCGATCTGGACGACGTCCGGGTGGCCGACCGGGTCGCGCGGATCAAGTTCCCGGATCCGGCTACCTGCGGCAAGACCCCGCTGACCGCCGCGAATCTGACCAAGCTCTACGGCTCGTTGGAGATCTTCGCCGGGGTGGACCTGGCCATCGATCGCGGCAGCCGAGTGGTGGTGTTGGGCCTCAACGGGGCCGGTAAGACCACGTTGCTGAAATTGCTGGCCGGGGTCGAGCAGCCCAGCAGTGGAGCGGTCGAACCCGGATACGGTTTGCAGATCGGCTACTTCGCGCAGGAACACGACACGCTCGACGACGATGCGACGGTCTGGGAAAACATCCGGCATGCCGCCCCCGACGCGGGGGAGCAGGACCTGCGGGGACTGCTCGGTGCGTTCATGTTCAGCGGCCCGCAGCTGGACCAGCCGGCCGGCACCTTGTCCGGCGGCGAGAAGACGCGCTTGGCGCTGGCCGGTCTGGTCTCGTCGTCGGCAAACGTGCTGTTGCTCGACGAGCCCACGAACAACCTCGACCCGATTTCCCGGGAGCAGGTCCTCGATGCGTTGCGGTCGTACGCCGGTGCGGTCGTACTGGTCACCCATGATCCCGGGGCCGCCGAGGCGTTGTCGCCCGAACGAGTGATCCTGCTGCCCGACGGCACCGAAGACCACTGGTCAGCGGACTATGCGGAACTGATCGAGCTCGCCTGAAGACACACCAATAGTCTTTTTCTCGAATATTCTTGCTCTGAATTCAACAGGTGCTTTAGCCTGGTGATGTTGTTAGAGGTTGGGTCGGGAAGGCTAGATAGTGATGGAATCGTCGGGAATCTCCAAAGGTGTCAGAGTAACCGGTACCACTCGGGACAAGCTGCAGAGCACACTGCGAAGTCAGTACGAGGCAGGCGCCAGCATTCGTTCGTTGGCGAAGTCCACCGGTCGCTCATACGGATTTATTCACAACGTGCTCGTCGAGTCCGACGTTCAGATGCGCGGACGTGGTGGACCGAACCGGCGCAAAGCTTCCTGATCGGGACGCAGACCAGTCCAGTCGCCGCACGGCCCGGGGCTATAGCTCCGCATAGACCGAGGCCACGGTCCGCACCCACATCGTGCGCTGGTGCTCCCGCCGGTTGAGCGGTGAAAATCGAACAACTCCGTCTCGTCGACCGCATGTCGTTTGTGGTTGCGTGGGCGGCCGAGAGAACTCCGGTGGTGTATGCAACACCCGCCGGAGTTTTCCCAATTCTGTTGCGTGGTCAGCTTTTCCGGCGCACCGAGGCCTCGACCAGGTCGAGTACGCCGGACAGGTTGTCGTCGGCATGGCCGGATGCGATTCGCGCGATCAGGCCGTCGAGGACCAGGTCGAGGTAGCCGAGCAGCACGTCGGTCGGCACATCGTCGCGCAACCGGCCGGCTGCCTTGCGCCGCTCCAACCGAGCCAGGGTGGCGGCGGTCAGCTCGGCCGAGCGTTGGCTCCAACCGGCTCGGAACTCCGGGTCGGTGCGCAGCCGTCGGGCGATCTCCAGTCGGGTACCGAGCCAGTTGAATTCCTCCGGCCGGGCAAGCATGTCGCGCATCACCTGGACCAGGCCTTGCTCGGCGGCTACCTCGGCCATCCGCTGTGCGTCTTCGTGGCAGAGCGCGAGGAACAGCGCGTCCTTGTCGCGAAAATGATGGAAGATGGCTCCCCGGGACAGGCCGGTGGCTTCCTCGAGCCGACGGACCGTGGCGCCCTCGTAACCGTACTGGGCGAAGCAGTGCCGGGCCCCGTCGAGAATTTGCCCCTTGCGGGCGGCCAGGTGCTGGTCGCTGACCTTCGGCACACTACCCCCTCTGCTGAAAGAAACCGGTGGGCGCCCACCGGGACCGATCCCGGTGGGCGCCCGTCCCGTCGCCGCGTTACGTCCGGATCATGTTGCGCAGCACGTACTGCAGGATGCCGCCGTTGCGGTAGTAGTCCGCTTCCCCGGGCGTGTCGATTCGGACCACCGCATCGAAGGCAACCACCGTCCCGTCGGCCTTGGTCGCGGTGACCCGCACCGTCTTCGGCGTTCGACCGGAATTCAGCTCCTCGATCCCGGTGATGTCGAACACCTCGGTACCGTCCAGCCCCAACGACTTCGCCGATTCACCGGCCGGGAACTGCAGTGGTATCACGCCCATACCGATCAGGTTGGACCGGTGGATCCGCTCGAACGATTCGGTGATCACCGCCCGAACCCCGAGCAGTCGGGTGCCCTTGGCCGCCCAGTCACGCGACGAGCCCGAGCCGTACTCCTTGCCGCCCAGCACCACCAGCGGGATACCGGCCTGCTGATAGTTCTGCGACGCGTCGTAGATGAACGCCTGCGGGCCGTCCTCCTGGGTGAAATCGCGGGTGTAGCCACCGGATACCCCGCCGTCGACGATCGCATCCAACAATTGATTACGCAGCCGGATGTTGGCGAAGGTGCCGCGGATCATCACCTCGTGATTGCCGCGGCGCGAGCCGAGCGAGTTGTAGTCCTGCCGCGCCACCCCGTGGGCATCCAGATACTGCGCTGCCGGTGTGCCCGGCTTGATCGGACCGGCCGGCGAGATGTGGTCGGTGGTAACCGAATCGCCGAGTAGCGCCAGCACCCGGGCGCCGCTGATATCGGTGACCGGCGCCGGCTCCATCGCCATCCCGTCGAAGTACGGCGCTTTCCGCACGTAGGTCGACTTTTCGTCCCAGGCGAAGGTGTCGCCGTCCGGCGTCGGCAGGTTCCGCCACCGCTCGTCACCGGCGAAAACGTCCGCGTACGAATCGCGGAACATGTCTTGGCTGATCGCCGCCTTGATCGTGTCGTCGATCTCCTGCGGGGCCGGCCAGATATCGCGCAGATAGACGTCGTTGCCGTCGGTGTCGCGGCCGAGCGAGTCGGTTTCGAAATCGAAGTCCATCGTGCCGGCCAGCGCGTAGGCGATCACCAGCGGCGGAGACGCCAGGTAGTTCATCTTCACGTCCGGCGAGATCCGGCCCTCGAAGTTCCGGTTGCCGGACAGCACCGCCGTCACCGACAGGTCGTTGTCGTTGACCGCTTTGCTGATCTCGTCCGGCAACGGTCCGGTGTTGCCGATGCAGGTCGTGCACCCGTAGCCGCCGAGGTAGAAGCCCAGCTTCTCCAGATACGGCCACAGGCCGGCCTTTTCGTAGTAGTCGGAGACGACCTGCGAGCCCGGGGCCATGTTGGTCTTCACCCACGGCTTGCTCGTCAGCCCCCGTTCCACGGCGTTGCGGGCGAGCAGTGCCGCACCGATCATCACCGACGGATTGGAGGTGTTGGTGCAGGACGTGATGCCGGCCACCACCACGGCACCGTGGTCGAGCACGAACTGGCCGCGCGACTCCGACGACACCTGTACCGGTTTGCTCGGCCGGCCCTCGGCGTTGCCGGCGGCCGAATGCACGACGACCGCGTCGTCGTCGGCGAACGACAGCACCGCCGGGTCGCTGGCCGGGAAGCTTTCTTCGACCGCCTCGTCCAGCGTGGTCTCCGGCGCCGGGTGCTGTTCCTCGACGTAGTTGTGGATGTCTTTGCGGAACGCAATCTTCGACTCGGACAGCAGGATCCGGTCCTGTGGCCGCTTCGGTCCGGCGATCGAAGGCACCACGGTGGACAGATCCAGCTCGAGGTATTCGGAGTAGACCGGCTCCCGTTCCGGGTCGTGCCACATGCCCTGCTCTTTGGCGTAGGCCTCGACCAGCGCCAGCTGTTCGTCGGATCGGCCGGTCAGCCGCAGATAGTTGATGGTTTCCCCGTCGATCGGGAAAATCGCTGCAGTAGAGCCGAATTCCGGGCTCATGTTGCCCAGCGTGGCCCGGTTCGCCAGCGGCACCTCGGCGACACCGGCGCCGTAGAACTCGACGAACTTGCCGACCACGCCGTGCTTGCGCAGCATGTCGGTCACGGTCAGCACCACGTCTGTGGCGGTGACCCCGGGCTGGATCTCGCCGGTCAGTTTGAACCCGACCACCCGCGGAATGAGCATCGACACCGGCTGGCCCAGCATGGCGGCCTCGGCCTCGATGCCGCCGACACCCCAACCGAGCACCCCGAGTCCGTTGACCATGGTGGTGTGGCTGTCGGTGCCGACGCAGGTATCCGGGTAGGCCTGGCCGTTTCGGACCATGATCGTGCGGGCCAGATACTCGATGTTCACCTGGTGCACGATGCCGGTACCCGGCGGGACAACCTTGAAGTCGTCGAACGCGCCTTGGCCCCAGCGGAGGAACTGGTATCGCTCGCCGTTGCGCTGGTACTCCAACTCGACGTTGCGCTCGAACGCGTCCGCGGTGCCGAACACGTCCAGGATGACCGAGTGATCGATGACCATCTCGGCCGGGGAGAGCGGGTTGACCTTGTTCGGATCACCGCCGAGGGACGCGACCGCCTCACGCATGGTGGCGAGGTCGACCACACAGGGCACCCCGGTGAAGTCCTGCATGATCACCCGGGCCGGGGTGAACTGGATCTCGATGCTGGGCTCGGCGGACGGATCCCAGTTCGCCAGCGCGTGAATATGGTCGGTGGTGATGTTGGCGCCGTCTTCGGTACGGAGCAGATTTTCTGCCAGTACCTTCAGGGCGTAGGGAAGTTTCTCGGTGCCGGGTACCGCCGAGAGACGGAAGATCTCGTACGAGGCATCTCCCACCTCCAGCGTGCCCTTGGCCCCGAGCGAATCGATGCTTGCGTTCACGTCGGCTCCACTCGCTGCAAGGGTGTCGCCGCCGACTGGGCTGTGCCGGCGGCCGGTCCAATTCTGACAGTACGCTTGTCCTGCATCCGCGGCAGCGCTTCGTCGATGTCGCCGTGACCAGCGGTCGCGACGACATCGACGACGGGTCACGCCGCGGTCACGCAACGCACGTTAGTGTGCTTTCGTGTATCGCACCTCGGTTCCGTTCGCTACCGACCTGCCATCGGATGTCGATCTCGACGCGGTGCTGGCCGGAGTTCGTGACGATCACGTGTCCGCTCCGGCCGACGTGGACGACGAACTGGTGCAGATCGCCGATCGGGCGCGGGCCGACGGGCTGTCGCTGAGCATCGTCGTGATCGACAAGAACCCCCGGCACGACTCGCAGTTGCGCGATCTCGCCACCGATGTCGGTCGGACCGAACACGGGACGGTCCTGGTGCTGAGCCCGGACTGGGTCGGCACCTACAGCGATTCGATCAGCCGGGTGCGGCTGGAGGGCGCCGAGGACGCGGCCAAGTACACCGGGGGCGAATCGGTCGTGGCGGCGCAGCGGTTCGTCGACGACCTGGAGACGCCGTACGTGTCCTGGACGGCGATCACCTGCCTGATGCTGGCCTGTACCGCGTTTCTGGTTGCCGGGCTGTATCTGGTCAAAGCCGGTCGCGCGCGCTCTCGGGCGAGCTGATTTCACCGCGAACTCCATCGCGGTAATTCCACGCGGGTAATTGCCCCTTTTCCTGCGGTTTCCTTGTTTTGCCGGCATCGTCGCAGGTAGCGACCCAAATTACACCGATGCTATTTACGCCAACCATTTTCCAATGGGAGCAATGTGACGTACGGTTACTCCTGACACTCTTGGGGAAGAAGTGTTACAGGGAGCTGCATTTATACATTTGTTACTGATGAGTTTGGAGGTGTTCGAGTGCGCTCATCGGGCGAGTCGGGACCTGTGACGCGTCCTTCCTCTCTTGGTCGTGCTACCGAGGGAGAACTACGTGGGACAGAACGGTGTGAGCCGGAACGGGATACACATACGTGCCGGTGTAGTGTCGCCGCTCCGGATTGGGAGGGCGTTGAGCAGCGTAGCGATCACCATCGGTATCGCGCTCGCAGTACCCGCCGTCGGCACCGGCGTTCCCGCGCCGCCGCCCAACCCCACCGACGGCGAACTCGCCCAGGCCGTAACGTCGGTCAGCGCGCAGATCGTCCGGGTCGGTGAGCTGGTCAACCAGGTCGCCTCGACCAGCCAGGAGCTGAGCCGGCTCGACGATGCAGTAGCAGCCAAACGGGAACAGGTCAACAAGTCGCTGGTCGACCTGCAGAACGCGCGGGACGTCGCCGACGCGGCTGCAGCAGCGGTCCTCGCGAGTCGGCAGGCGCTCGACCTGGCCGGCGCGCAGATCCGGGACGCACAGGCGAAGTTCGACAATGCGGCCCGGCGTGCCTATACGGACGGAAACACCACGGCCTCACTGGCTGCGCTGGTCACCTCGAACACTCCGGACGACGTGTTCGACCGGACCCAGGTGCTGGACCTGCTCAGTCGCCGGCACAACGCGGTGATCGAACGATTGCAGCGAGCACGCACCGAAGAGGCCAACAAGGACTCGGCGGCGCGGAAGGCCGAGTCGGACGCGGTGGATGCGGCCCAGGCCGCGCAGGACCGCAAGGGCGAAGCCGAGCAGGCGGTTGCGGCCGCCCGCGCCGACGCCGATGCGCAAGCGGCTCGTAAGGCAGAGCTGGAGAAGCAGCGCGAGGGCGCCGAAACCGAACTCGCCGCGGCGAAGTCGGCAGCGGTCGGATTAGCCGGGCAACGCGCGGCCTACGAAAGTTGGGACGCCCAACGGCGAGCCGAAGAGGCGGCCGCACAAGCCGCTGCCGAGGCGGCCCGGCAAGCGGCGGTCGAGGCGGCGGCCCGGGTCGCCGCCGACCAGGCCGCCACGCAGCGGGCGGCAGCGTTGGCCGCCGCGCAACGGCCGCACACCGCGATCGAGGACGACAGCAGCGACTACTCCGACAGTAGCGAGTACGCCGACAGCAGCGACACGTCCGGGTCGGACTCCGGCCGAACCCGGCAGCGTAAGAAGCCGCAGTCGAGTGTGGCGGTGGTCAGCGGCAGCGAAGCGGTCGAGACGGTGATCGATCGGGCGATGTCGCAGATGGGTGTCAGTTACTCCTGGGGCGGCGGCAACGAGAACGGTCCCACGCTCGGTATCCGCGATGGTGGCGTTGCCGACAGCTATGGCGACTACAAGCGGACCGGTTTCGACTGCTCCGGCTTGATGGTCTACGCGTTCGCCGGAGTCGGCATCTCGCTGCCGCATTACAGCGGATATCAGTACACCGCCGGCAGCCAGTATCCGGTCGACGAGATGCGTCGCGGCGACATGCTCTTCTGGGGTTCGGGCGGCAGCGAACACGTCGCGCTCTACCTCGGCAACGGTCAGATGCTGGAGGCGCCGCAATCCGGCGACGTCGTCAAGGTGTCGCCGGTTCGGTGGGGCGGGCTGATGCCGTACGTGGTCCGGATGATCGACGACTGGTGAGTCTCCGGCGGAATCGAGCGCGTCCGCCGGCGTAGCGGCGCCACACGGTCCCGGTTGCGGCGCCGTTCGCGGCGACCTGGAATAGTGGGCTCTGCGTGGAACCACGCGCAAGCTGAAGCGGAAGTGGGGAGTGCCGGTGACCTCGACGGACCAGGCCGGTGTCGTGTCGACGCAGAAGTCCGGGTCCGGGCAGGCCGGATCGAATTCCGGGGGTTCGCGGTACCGCCTGGAAGACGACGTCAAGACGCTCGAACAGACGATCTACGAAGTCAAGCGGGTGATCGTCGGTCAGGACCGGCTGGTCGAGCGGTTGCTGATCGGCGTGCTCGCGCGCGGGCACGTGCTGCTCGAGGGCGTGCCCGGGATCGCGAAGACGTTGGCCGTCGAGACGTTTGCGAAGGTCGTCGGCGGTTCGTTCTCCCGGGTGCAGTTCACCCCCGACCTGGTGCCCACCGACCTGGTCGGTACCCGGATCTACCGGCAGGGCCGGGAGGAGTTCGATACCGAACTGGGCCCGGTCGTGGCGAACTTCGTACTCGCCGACGAGATCAACCGGGCGCCCGCCAAGGTGCAGTCCGCGCTGCTCGAGGTGATGGCCGAGCGGCACGTGTCGATCGGTGGCAAGACCTACCCGATGCCCGACCCGTTCCTCGTGATGGCGACGCAGAACCCGATCGAGAGCGAGGGCGTGTACCCGCTGCCGGAAGCGCAGCGCGACCGCTTCCTGTTCAAGGTGCTCGTCGATTACCCGTCGGTCGAGGAAGAGCGCGAGATCATCTACCGGATGGGGGTCACCCCGCCGCAGGCCAAGCAGGTGCTCGGGCCGGGCGAGATGGTCCGGCTGCAGCAGATCGCTGCGGGCGTGTTCGTGCACCATGCTCTGGTCGATTACGTAGTCCGGGTCATCGCGGCCACTCGAAAGCCGGCCGAGTTCGGTCTCGACGATGTGGCCGCCTGGGTGGCCTACGGTGCGTCTCCGCGAGCCAGCCTCGGCATCATCGCAGCGGCTCGAGCCCTGGCGCTGGTCCGGGGTCGGGACTACGTGGTACCGCAGGACGTGCTCGAGGTGATCCCGGACGTGCTGCGGCACCGGCTGGTGCTCTCCTACGACGCTCTCGCCGACGAGATCTCCCCGGACGACATCATCGCGAAGATTCTGCAGACGGTCGGCCTGCCGCAGGTTGCGGCGCAAGCCAATCCGCCGCAACCGCAGCAGACGTCCCCGCCGGCGCGTGCCGGTGCGACGCAACCTGTTCCCCCACAGCCCGGCACCGCGCCGCAGCAGTGACCCGAGAGCAGGCGGCTCGGACACCCGCGACCTCGGGGCCGCCGTCGTTCCGGTCGGGCCAACTGGACGACCCGCGCCTGGCGGCGGCGCTGAAAACGCTCGAGCTGACCGTGCGGCGCCGGCTGGACGGCGTCTTGCACGGTGCCCACTTGGGTTTGATCCCCGGCCCGGGCTCCGAACCGGGTGATGCCCGGGTCTATCAACCGGGCGACGATGTTCGCCAGATGGACTGGTCGGTCACCGCGCGGACCACCCACCCCCATGTCCGGCAGATGATCGCCGATCGTGAACTCGAGACGTGGATCGTCGCCGACATGTCGGCCAGTCTGGATTTCGGTACCGCCGACTGCGAGAAACGCGATCTGGTCGTGGCCGCAACCGCCGCAATAGCGCATCTGACCCTGGGCGGCGGGAATCGGATCGGCGCGGTGGTGTCCACCGGTGCGCAACTGAAGCGGATCCCGGCGCGGAGCGGGCGCACCCACGCACAGTCGTTGCTGCGGGCGCTGGCCACCACGGCGCCGGCGCCGGACGGTACCCGCGGCGATCTCAAAGGGGCGATCGAGTCGTTACGACGGCCGCAGCGAAAGCGCGGCCTCGCCGTGATCATCAGCGATTTCCTCGGCCCGATCGACTGGGAGAGGTCGCTGCGGGCGATCTCCGGTCGGCACGATCTGCTCGCGGTCGAGGTGCTCGATCCGCGTGATCTGGAACTGCCGGACGTGGGCGACGTGGTCCTGCACGATCCGGAGACCGGCCGGACCCGTGAGTTCAGCATCACGCCCCAACTACAGGCCGATTTCGCGACCGCGGCGCAACGCCATCGCGATCAGGTCGACGCGGCGCTGCGCGGGTGCGGTGCGCCGGTGCTGACGTTGCGTACCGACCGCGACTGGATAACCGATGTCGTCCGGTTCGTCTCGACCCGTCGGCACACGTTCGGTGCTGCAGCGGCAGGTCGGGCGCCGAGGCAGTGAGGATGCAGCGAGGCAGTGAGGATGCAGTGAGGCAGTGAGGATGCGATGAGCCTGACCGATTTCGCGTCGCCGATCTGGCTGATGTTCGCGCTGGTCGTCGCCGCACTCGGGGTCGGTTACCTGCTGGCGCAACGGCGGCGACAGCGGCACATGCTCCGCTTCTCCAACATGGAGTTGCTGGAGCGGGTGGCGCCCCGCCGTCCCGGGCCGTGGCGGCACGTACCGGTCGCATTGATCCTGGTCGGATTGCTCTGCTTTACCATCGCCGCGGCGGGCCCGACCAAGGCGCAGAAGGTGCCGCGCAACCGTGCCACCGTGGTGTTGGTGATGGATGTGTCGCTGTCGATGGAGGCGACCGATGTGAAGCCCAGCCGGCTGGAGGTCGCCGAGGAAGCCGGCAAGGCGTTTGCCGAGGGACTGACCCCGGGAATCAACCTGGGCTTGGTCGCATTCGCCGGAACCGCGTCGGTGCTGGTGTCGCCGACCGCCAACCGGGAGGCGACCAAGGCCGCGATCGACCATCTGCAGCTGTCCGAGCGGACGGCGACCGGGGAAGGGATCTTCACCGCGCTGCAGTCGATTCAGACCCTCGGCGACGTCCTCGGCGGTGCGGAAACCCCGCCGCCGGCGCGGATCGTCCTGATGTCGGACGGCAAGCAGACCGTGCCCGACGACAAGGACGAGAGCAATCCGCGGCACGCGTTCACCGCAGCCCGCGCCGCGAAGGACAAAGGCATCCCGATCTCGACCATCTCGTTCGGCACCAGCTGGGGCACGGTCGAGATCCCGGATCAGGACACCGGCTCCACGCAACGGGTGCCGGTGCCGGTGGACGACCCGTTCCTGAAGAAGATCGCCGAACTTTCCGGCGGTCAGTTCTTCACCGCCTCCAGCCTGGAGGAGCTGACGAAGGTCTACGACACGCTCGAAGAGCAGATCGGATACGAGATGACCCGCGGGGACGCGAGCCGGCCGTGGTTGATCCTCGGCATCGTGGCGACCGCCGCCGGACTCGGCGCCGCCTTGCTCTATCGTCAGAGGCTGCCGTGATCAGAGCGATCCATAACAGATAGGTAATCGCAACTATGGGGAACACCTCGCGCTCCGTCCTGGTGACCGGTGGGAATCGGGGAATCGGGCTCGCAGTCGCTCGGCGGCTGGCGGCGGACGGGCACAAGGTGGCGGTCACCCATCGCGGTTCGGGCGCGCCGGACGGGTTGTTCGGCGTGGTCTGCGATGTCACCGATGCCGACGCGGTGGACCGAGCTTTCACCGAGGTCGAGGCGCATCAGGGGCCGGTCGAGGTCGTGGTCGCCAACGCCGGAGTCGTGGCGAATACGCTGCTGATGCGGATGAGCGAGGATCAGTTCAGTCAGGTGCTCGATGCCAACCTGACCGGCGCGTTCCGTGTCGCCAAGCGGGCCAACCGGGCCATGCTGCGCGCACGCTGGGGCCGGATCATCTTCCTCGGCTCGGTGGTCGGTCAGATGGGGGCGCCCGGCCAGATCAATTACGCTGCAGCCAAATCCGGCTTGATCGGGATGGCGCGGGCGATCACCCGGGAGATCGGCTCGCGCAATATCACCGCGAACGTGGTCGCGCCGGGGCTGATCGATACCGACATGACCCGCGAGGAGATGACCGACGAGATGCGCCAGCTTGCGCTCAAGGCGATCCCCGCCGGCCGGATGGGGCAGGCCGACGAGGTCGCCGCCGCGATCAGCTTTCTGGCGTCCGACGACGCGAACTACATCACCGGCGCCGTGATCCCGGTCGACGGTGGCATGGGAATGGGGCACTGACATGAGCGGATTGCTCGACGGCAAGACCGTACTGATCACCGGCATCATCACCGACTCGTCGATCGCGTTCCATGCGGCCGCGATGGCCCAGGAGCAGGGCGCGAAGGTGATCATCACCGGGATTCCGGCACGGCTGCGGTTGATCGACCGGATCGCCAAACGCCTGCCGGCCGAGGTACCGCCCGCGATACCGCTCGACGTGACCAGCGAGGAGGATCTCGGCGCGCTGGCCGATCGGGTCGCCGAGCATGCGCCGGACGGGGTCGACGGGGTACTGCACTCGATCGCGTTCGCCCCGAAGTCGTTGCTCGGACCCGACATGTTGCCGTTCTTGGACGGACCGGGCCCGGACGCGGCCAAAGCATTCGAGGTATCGGCGTGGAGCTATGCCGCACTGGCCCGCGCGGTGCTCCCGGTGATGAACGAGGGCGGTTCCATCGTCGGGATGGACTTCGACCCGCGCCGGGCGATGCCGTACTACAACTGGATGAGCGTGGCCAAGGCGGCACTGGAGTCGGTGAACCGGTACGTCGCGCGAGAAGTGGGCGAGGCCAAGCGGATTCGCTCCAATCTCGTTGCTGCCGGGCCGATCAAGACGTTGGCGGCGAAAGCAATCGCCGGCACCGCCACCGATGATGCGAAGCAGCTGAACCAGCTCGATACCTATTGGGACGGCGCCTCGCCGATCGGGTGGAGTGTGGACGACCCGAGCGTCGTGGCCAAATCGATCGTGACGCTGCTGTCGGACTGGCTGCCCGGCACCACCGGCTCGATCGTGTACGTCGACGGTGGCGCCAGCCACAACATCTGGTTCCCCGAGGGCTTCGGTACCCGTTGACCCTGGTTGCGCTGTGACCGACGCGCTGCTGTTGCTGTCGTTCGGTGGCCCGGAAGGTCCCGACGACGTGATTCCCTTCTTGGAGAACGTCACTCGGGGTCGCGGTGTGCCGCGGGCCCGGCTGGACGCAGTTGCCGAGCACTACCTGCACTTCGGCGGTGTGTCGCCGATCAACCGGTTGAACCGGGAGTTGATCGCGGCGGTCGAGGCCGAGTTGCGCGCCGCCGGGCTGGATCTACCGGTGTATTTCGGTAACCGGAATTGGCACCCGCTGGTCGAGGACACCGTGGCCCGGATGCACGACGACGGCGTCCGGTCCGCGCTGGTGTTCGCCACATCGGCGTGGGCCGGCTACTCCGGGTGCCGGCAATACCACGAGGACATCGCGCGCGCCCGGGCCGCGGTACCGAACGCACCGGAGCTGCGGAAGCTGCGGCAGTTCTACGACCACCCGCTGTTCGTCGCCGCTGTTGCCGACGGGATCACGGCGGCCGCGGCAACCCTGGGACGGCCGGCGCGGCTGGTATTCACCGCGCATTCGGTGCCGACCCGGGCCGACGATCAGGCCGGCCCGCCGGACGCCGGCGGCGGTCTCTACCACCGTCAGGTCGTCGAGGCCGCGCGGTTGGCCGCCGCGGCAGCGGGCTACCCCGAATACGACGTGGTCTGGCAGTCCCGGTCCGGTCCGCCCCAGGTCCCCTGGCTCGCGCCGGACATCGTGGATCACCTGGATGCGCTCGCAGCGTCCGGGACCGGCGCCGTGATCGTCTGTCCGGTCGGCTTCGTCTCCGATCACATGGAGGTGATCTGGGACCTCGACCACGAGGCGCGCCTGCGCGCGGCCGAGTTGGGTATCGGATACGTCCGTGCGGCGACGCCCGGTGCCGATCCGCGTTTCGCGCGCATGGTGGTCGAGCTGGTCGCCGAGCAGTGCTCCGGGGGATCGGCGCGACGTCTGGGCGCCGAGCCGGGCTGGGGGAGCGGAACCGACGGCGCGATCTGCGCGCTGCATTGCTGCGGCGCATAGCCGCTGTCCCGGATAGCCGAACCGACACGCTGTGTGTGCTGTGTCACAGCGATGCCAGGTGGACGATCTTGTAGGTAAGGCTATGCTAACCGTGCCGGTGAGCCGATGCGGGAGGCGTCCGCTGCCCGGCGTGTGACCGCAGCGGACAGCGACGAAGGACATCGGCTCACCATGCAGCAGAATCAGGCCCCACGTACCGCCGCTGTGGTTGCCCTGGCGTCCGGCGTATCCGCAGTCGTCACCGCCACGATCGTGTCCGGCGGCATGTTCGCCGCGTACATGATGCGCGACGACCAGCCGGCTCAGCCGACCGTCTTCGCCATTCCGACTCAGGCGGCCGCCCCGACGACCGGACCGTCCGGCGCGCCGCCGTCCTCGGCTGCCCGATCGACGTCGGCGGCTCCGTCGTCCGGCGCGACCTCGACTGTGCCGTCGAGCGTGCCGGTACCACCGACCGTTCCCGCCCGTGCGAGTGCTCCGCCGACGGTGCCGGCGACGATTCCGCCGACCGTGCCGGCGACGGTTCCGGCGGTCGGCGCCCCGGCCGCCGCCCGACCCCCGACGGCGACCGCACTGCCCCCGACGGCGACCGCACTGCCCCCGGCGGCGACCGCGTCGGTTGCGCCGGCATTCGGTCCGTTCGGATCGGCTCCGGCCGCCGTCCCGCCGACAGTCCCGGCGGCGCCGGCCACAGCGCTGCCCATGATTCCGTCGGTCCCGGCGCCGGCGCCCGCGCCGAACGACGTCCCGCCCGGTGGCGCCAATCCGCCGGGCCCGACGACCGTTCCGGATCTCGCCGCGATCGGCTCGGCACCGACGACCGTTCCCGGGGCGCCGATGACGGTTCCCGGTGGGCCGGCGACGGTTCCCGGTGGGCCGACGACGGTTCCGCGCTCGCCCGACCCGGCATCGGCGCTCCCCACGCCGAACGCCGAACGCGGCCCGCTGGACGCAGACCAGCTGCAGGCCAAGTTGCAGATTGCGCTCGGCCGGAACAACACCGACGAACTCGAGGGTGGTCCCGCCGCAGCCGGACTGTTGGCCGCGCTGCAGGTGGCGGACCAGGCCGCCGGGCCGATGCTCGACTGGCGGGTGCTCGGGCCCGTCGCCACGCCGACCCCGGACACGCTGACCGCGCGCCTACGAATCCTGGTTCCCGGCCTGCCGCCGCAGGTCCTGCCGCTGACCTGGAAGTGGCTGGACGGTACCTGGAAGCTCGCCAATTCGACCGTCTGTGATCTGGGCCGCCTGCCGATCGCCCAGTGCCCGTTCTGACCGTTCGCCCGCTGCCTTGACGAACGCCCGGCCGGAGGGACGCCCGGGCGTTCGCGCGGGGTCGGTGTGCTCGCTGCTTGTTTCTGTCGGTGGCCGGGTGAAGACTGCTCGGCGGGTGCGATTCGCGGTTCCGACCGGGGATCGATTCCGGATTGCCCTGGGCAATCACGTATGTCGCGAACGTCCGACTACCGAGGAGACATCATGCCTGTACGCCACGAGGTTTGGCCGGCCGGAACACCGAACTGGGTGGATCTGTCCGCGGCCGATCCTGCGAAAGCCGCCGAGTTCTACGCATCGCTGTTCGGCTGGACGAACGAAGCGTCCGGAGTGGAGTTCGGTGACTACATCATGAATTTCAAGGACGGCGAAGCGGTCGCCGGGATCGGTCCGAAGCCGGTTCCGGAGATGCCGGCGAACTGGTCGACCTACCTCGCATCCGACGATGCCGACGCCACCGCGACCGCGATCCAGGCGGCCGGCGGCACGCTGCAGATGGATCCGTTCGATGTGGGCGAGTTCGGCCGGATGTTCTTCGCGGTCGCGCCGGATGGGGCAAGCTTCGGTATCTGGCAGGCCAAGCAGCACACCGGCGCCACCCGGTACAACGAAGACGGCGCGCTGGCCTGGAACGAGCTGCACTCCAACGACCTGGATGCGGCCCGCGCGTTCTATACCGCCGTGTTCGGTTACGAATACGACGATCTCACCAACCCCGAGTTCACCTACTTCGTCGCCAAACGTGCCGGCGAGACCGCGGGTATCGGCGGTATGTGCGGCAACGAGATGGCGCCGCCCGGAACGCCGTCGCACTGGCTGACCTGGTTCGCCGCCGCCGACTGCGATGCCGCCACGGCACGTGCCGTCGAGCTCGGGGCGAATCAGCTGATGCCGCCGACGGACAGCCCGTTCGGCCGGATGTCCATCGTGGCCGGGTTGGAAGGGGAGATGTTCGGTCTGATCGACGTGGCCACCACGGTCGGTGAGATGCCGGACGCAGCCGGTTCCTGAATCGGCCGGCCCGCAGCCTGCTCAGAAGGCGTGTGCCGCGGCGGCGACCCGAGCGGTGCGGATCGCGTCCCACAACGGACGAGTGACGTCCGCGTGAGTTGCTTGGGCCGCCGCCGACGGCGGTGCCGCCGCCGGCGTCCGCTCCGCGACGGTCAGGATGGCCGCCACATGGTCGGCCGTGGTGAGTACGCGACGGGCGCGCGGTGACATCTTCTCCGGGTACTGGTGGTACGCCATGCGGTCGAGCTCCACCTCGACCTCCCGACGCGGATCGAAGCCGGGATAGCCGGGGCCACGCAGCTCGGCCAGGGCGTCGGCGGCCGTACGGACCGCGTCGCGCATCTGATACTCGGCCTCGCCGAGGCCGACGTCGATCGGCGGGGTGTCCGGTACCCGCACCGTGAAGTGCGCCCAGCCGAGTACGTCGTGCTGGTCGTGACGAGGTACCAGGCCTACTCCGATGGAGCCGGGGGAGCCGGCCAGCACCCCTTCGCCGGCGGTCATCGCCGCGACGGCAAACGACGACCCGGCCGGTAGCCCACGCGAGTCCCCGGGGACCGGTAGCAGCAGGCGCGCTCCCGGGGCGTTGCGGAGTAGCCGGAGCAGCTCCGTGCTGCCGATATCGGTCGATTCGGTTCCGATGCGGTCGCCGGCGAGCACGAACTGGCTCGGCGCCCAGGCGTGCAGCGCGGCGAGCAGATCGTCCGGTGCGCAGGCACCGGCCTGCCACGCGGACGTCCACACGGCGAGTGTCGTGCTGGGAGTGCACATAACGATCGAGGATAGGGCGGCGTGGCGAGCGGTGCGCACCGTCCGGTCCACCTACCGTGAATCGGCGTGTCATCTCGTTCCGGTTACGGCGACATCTTCGCCGGTCACGCTCGCACCAAGCGCACCCCGGTGCCCCGGGTGGCGGCCACCCCCGATCTCGTGGTCGAAGATGCCGAGGGGGGCTTCTGTGGCGCGGTGGTCGGGTTCGATCGCAGTTACGACGGGGAGTTCGTCAAGCTGGAAGACGCGCAGGGTCGAGTTCGGCTGTTCGCGCTGCGCGAAGCGGCGTTCCTGATCGACGGCAAGCCCGTCACACTGGTCCGCCCGGTCACCCGGCCGGCGGCACCGGAATCCGCTCGATCCGCGTCCGGCTCCACCCGGGTTGCCGGCCTGCGCGCGAAAGTGGCCTTACCCAGCCGAATCTGGGTCGAAGGGGTGCACGACGCCGCGCTCGTCGAGCGAGTCTGGGGGCATGACCTGCGGGTGGAAGGGGTGGTGGTCGAACATCTGGCGGGCCTGGACAACCTGGCCGACCGGCTGGCCGAGTTCCGGCCCGGACCCGGGCGTCGGGTCGGCGTGCTGGTCGACCACCTGGTGACCGGCTCGAAAGAGACCGGGCTGACGGCGGGTCTGGGGCCCGACGTGCTCGTCACCGGCCACCCCTACATCGACGTCTGGGAGGCGGTACGGCCGGCGGCGGTCGGCATCGCCGAATGGCCGCGAGTGCCCCGTGGCGAGGACTGGAAAACGGGGGTCTGCCGACGACTCGGCTGGGGCACCCCACAGGACGGCTGGCGCCGGGTGTACGGCGCGGTAACGAGCTTCCGCGACCTGGAGGCGCCGTTGATCGGGGCGGTCGAACGGCTGGTCGATTTCGTGACGATCGACAATTTGTCCGGTTCGTAGCGGACTCCGGGCCGTACAGTATAAGGGTGAGCGCGTGGATCTGGCTGATAGCGGGCATTTTGCTGGTCGCTGCCGAAGCGCTGACCGGTGATCTGGTTCTGCTCATGCTCGGCGGCGCTGCGCTGGCCACGGCCGGAGTCACAGCGGTCACCGACCTGCCGGTCGTCGTCGACGCGCTGATCTTCGGTTGTGCCGCACTGCTGTTGCTGCTCGGTGTCCGGCCGCAGTTGCAGCGCCGGTTCGGGGCGCCGCCGCCCACGCCGACCAACGTTGCCGCATTGCCCGGCCGATCTGCGCTCGTGCTCGAAGACGTCGGGGCACACCAAGGCCAGGTCCGGCTGGACGGGGACGTATGGACCGCCCGGCCGCTGGACGAATCCGAGGTGTACCCGGCCGGAAGTACCGTCACCGTGATGAAGATCGACGGAGCGACCGCCGTCGTCTGGAAAGGTGCCTGAGATGGCTGTCTCCGCGCTCGTGCTGCTGCTCGCGCTGGTCCTGTTGGTGGCGGTGGTGGTGTTCAAATCGGTGGCTCTGGTGCCACAGGCCGAGGCTGCGGTGATCGAACGGCTGGGACGTTATTCCCGCACCGTCTCGGGTCAGTTGACTTTCCTGGTGCCGTTCGTCGACCGTATCCGGGCCAAGGTCGACCTGCGTGAGCGGGTGGTGTCCTTCCCGCCGCAACCGGTGATCACCCAGGACAACCTGACCCTGCATATCGACACCGTCGTCTACTTCCAGGTGACCAGCCCGCAGTCGGCGGTCTACGAGATCAGCAACTACATCGCCGCGGTCGAACAGCTCACGGTGACCACGTTGCGCAACGTGGTCGGCGGCATGACCCTGGAAGAGACGCTCACCTCGCGCGACCAGATCAACGGCCAGCTACGGGGCGTGCTGGACGAGGCCACCGGCCGCTGGGGGTTGCGGGTCGCCCGGGTGGAGCTCAAGAGCATCGATCCGCCGCCGTCGATCCAGGAATCGATGGAGAAGCAGATGAAGGCCGATCGGGAGAAGCGGGCGATGATCCTGACCGCCGAGGGCACCCGGGAAGCCTCGATCAAGACCGCCGAGGGGCAGAAGCAAAGCCAGATCCTGTCCGCCGAGGGCGCCAAGCAATCCGCCATTTTGTCCGCCGAGGGCGAGCGGCAGGCGCGGATCCTGCGCGCGCAGGGCGAGCGGGCCGCGAGCTATCTGCAGGCACAGGGGCAGGCGAAGGCGATCGAGAAAGTCTTCGCGGCAATCAAATCCGGTAAGCCCACGCCGGAGCTGCTCGCGTATCAGTATCTGCAGACGCTGCCGCAGATGGCCCAGGGTGATGCGAACAAGGTGTGGCTGGTGCCGAGTGATTTCGGTGATGCGCTGAAGGGCTTCGCCAAGACCCTCGGCGCGCCCGGTCAGGACGGCGTGTTCCGCTACGAGCCGAGCGACGACAGCGCTGATCATTCTCGCCCGGAGGATGATTCGGACGAGGTTGCAGACTGGTTCGACACCACCACCGACCCGGCCATCGAACAGGCGGTACGGGCTGCCGAGGCCGATGCGCGCAAGCCGGTCGACGGGCCGGACGAGTATCGCGCGTTGCCCTACGACGATCCGGCCGGCTTGCCCGCCACGGCGACCTACCAGCAGGATCCGCACCGGTCGAGGTGAGCCATCCGGCGCGATTCGACCCGGACGACCCGCTGCTCGCTCGACTGCGGGCGGTGTGCCTGCGTTTCCCCGGAGCGGGTGAGAAGATCTCGCACGGCCGGCCGAACTTCTTCACCCGCAAGATCTTTGCCGGGTACGGCGCGGTCGAGAAAGGGGCGCACTCGTCGGATCGGTGGGCCCGGTCGGTGGTGATCCTGCCCGACTCGGCCGAACGCGAAGCGCTGCTGGCGGATCCGCGATTCTTCCGTCCGGGCTACCTCGGCGCCTACGGCTGGATCGGGCTCGATCTGCAGTCGGCCGAGCCGGACTGGGACGAGATCACCGAGCTGGTCGATGCCTCGTATCGCAACACCGCGTCCCGCACCTTGATCGCCGAACTGGACCGATCATCGTCGCCACAGATATAGCCTTTCACTGGGTGAGCTCGAGTCCGAACAGTCGCGCAGCGTTGTCGTAACAGACCCCGCGCAGCCAGTCGTCGCCGAGGTCCAGGCGTTCCAGTGCGGCCAGTGCGGACCGATAGGTATAGGGAATGTTCGGGAAGTCGCTGCCCCACAGGATCTTTCCACGCAGATCGAGTAGCCGACGGCGTTCCTCCGGCGGGAACGGTGTCTGCGCCTCGCTGAAGTCGGTGAACGCCATCGTGGTGTCCAGCATGACCCGCGGGTACCGCTGCGCCAGGTCGAGGAACTCGCGGTACTCCGGTAACCCCATGTGCGCCACGATCAATGCCAGATTCGGGTGCCGGGCGAGCACCTGCGCGATCGGCTCGGGCCCGGTGAACCGTCCGGGCGCGGGTCCGGAGCCGCAGTGGATCACGATCGGCACACCGGCGTCGGCCAGGCACCCCCAGACCGGGTCGAGCAGCGGATCGCATGGGTCGTAGTCGCCGACCTGGATGTGCGCCTTGAATACTCGGGCGCCGGCGGCGACCGCTTCGGCCACGTAGTCGGCCGCACCCGGTTCCGGGTAGAAGGTGGCCGTATGCAGACAGGCGGGCACCCGCGCGGCGAAGTCACCGGCCCAGCCGTTGAGCCAAGCGGCCATGTGCGGTTTGTGCGGGTACAGCATCGAGGTGAACGCGCGGACCCCGAACGCGGTCAGCAGCGCCACCCGGGCGTCCTCGTCGCCGCGGTAGGAGATCGGCCACGGTCGGCCGAGCATCGGGCCGGCCGCGTCGAAGTAGGCCCACACCTTGTCCATCACCGATCGCGGCATGAAGTGGGTGTGCACGTCGATCAGCCCGGGAAGGTTCAGCGCCTGCCAGAACTCGACCACCGAGGTCGTCTCGGTCACGTGTTCCGGGGTCCCTGCAGTCGTCCGAGCTGGAGTCACCGGCGCATTATTCCGCAACCGCCGAACCGCCGAACCGCCGATCTTGCGGTCGATGCGGGCTATGGTGCGGCAATGCTGATGGATCGGTTCGGACTGCCCGGACGAGTCGCGGTCGTCACCGGCGCGGGACGCGGGCTCGGCGCGGCCATCGCCCGTGGTCTTGCCGACGCCGGCGCGGAGGTGTTGATCGCGGCGCGGACCGAGTCCGATCTCGCGGTGACGGCCGAGGCGGTGCGGCAGGCGGGTTCCGCAGCCGAGATCGTGGTCGCGGACTTGTCCGACCCGGAGAACGCCGCGGCATTGGCCGACCGCGCCGTCGAGCGGTTCGGCCGACTCGACATCGTGGTGAACAACGTGGGCGGCACCGCGCCGAAACCCTTTCTGGACACCACCGCCGACGACCTGGCTAACGCGTTCGTGTTCAACGTGGGGACCGGGCACGCGCTGCTCCGCGCCGCCGTACCGCACCTGCTGAGGTCCGACGGCGCGTCGGTGATCAACATCAGCTCGGCGATGGGGCGGTTTCCCGGTCGCGCGTTCCTCGGCTACGCCACCGCGAAAGCGGCACTATCGCACTACACGCGCACTGCTGCGGCGGACCTGGCACCGAAGATCCGGGTGAACGCGATCGCCCCCGGCGCGATCCTGACCTCGGCGCTGGACGTGGTCGCCGGCAACGAGGCGTTGCGGACCGCAATGGAACAGGCCACACCCCTGCGCCGGCTCGGCGACCCGGACGACGTTGCCGCAGCCGCGGTTTTTCTCGCGTCTCCGGCATCCGGCTACCTGACCGGCAAGGTGCTCGAGGTGGACGGGGGGCTGACCGCGCCCAACCTCACCATTCCGCTGCCCGATTTGTGATGTACCGCCGGATGAGCGGTCACCGGGTGGAATCCGGTCGGTCCCCGAAAGCTCAGATCAGCGCGCCGAGCCGGAGACCCGCACCGGCCAGGGCGGTGGCGGCGATCAGCGTGCCGACGCCGTAGCCGACCGCGCTGGACCGCCGGCCCTGCTGGACCAACCGGACGGTTTCGTAACTGGCGGTGGAGAAGGTGGTGTAGCCGCCGAGAAAGCCGGTGCCGACCACCACCTGCCAGGCGTCCGGCAGTGTGTGTGCGATCACCAGGCCGGAGATCAGCCCGAGCAGCAGCGAGCCGCTGAGGTTGATCAGGGCGGTGGCCCAGACGATGGCGTGGTCGGTGTGGGCTCGGACCAGTCCGTCCAGCGCCACGCGAGCCGTGGCGCCGAGACCGCCGGCCAGCGCGAGTGCGCCGAACAGAGCCGGTGTCATCGGCGTTCCCGGCCGGGCCGATGGGTCGCGCTGCCGGCCGCGATCCCGAGCCACGTGGCGACCGCGCCGCCGAGCAGCGTCGCCGCCGCGTAGCCGATGCCCGATGCCACGGCACCGTCGTCGATCAGTTCGGCGGTGGCGACGGCCAGCGCGCTGTAAGTGGTGAACCCGCCGAGTACCCCGGCGCCGAGCAACAGCCGTGCCGCACGGCGGCGGCCGAGATCGGGGCCGCGACGGGTTATCGCATCGAGGAGGAAGCCCAGGGCGAACGCCCCGACGACGTTGATCGCCAGGATCGGATACGGGACGCCGCGGCCGGTGGGGAATGCCAGGCTCAACCCCTCCCGGGCCGCGGTCCCGACCGTGCCGCCGACGAAAACCAACGCGAGCAGCCGCGGTTGCCGATATATCGTCACCGTAGTGTGGCGGGGGTTTCCGGAGCCGGAATCGCCGGTCGGTCGGACATCGGATCGACGCCGAGTCGGGCGTCCAGAACCAGACCGAGCAGCCCGATCGCCGCGCAGCTGAACGAAAGGGCGAGGAGACCCGGCTCGACCTCACCGGTGAGCGCATCGCCCAGCACCACCACGCCGACGGTTCCCGGGATCAGCCCGACCACGGTCGCGGCGAAGAAGGGCAGGAATCGGATCGAGGAGACCGCACTGCAGTAATTCACGATCGAGAACGGCACCGCACCGATCAGCCGCAGCGAGCCGACCGCCAGCCAGCCCCGCTGAGCCAGCCGTCGGTCGACGGCCGTGGCCAGGGGATGGGTCAGCCGATGGCCGACAGCCGCCCGGCCGAACCGGCGGACGCCGACGAATGCGATCGCCGCACCGGTAGCCGAAGCGGCTACCGCCACCGACACGCCGGTGATCGGACCGAACAGCAAACCGGCGGTAAGGGTGAACAGGGTTCGCGGGATCGGCGCCACGATGATCAGTGCATAGGCCAGGAAGAACCAGACCGGAAACCACGGTCCGGCCGTCAGTGCCCAGTCCCGGACCTGGCCCGGGCCGGGCAGCGGGGTCAGCGTGGCCAGCAGGACAAGGACCGCGCCGACTACTACCGCCGCGAGCAACCGGGTATCGCGGAGTGGACGCATCGGCTCAGCGTACCGACCCGTAACGTCGGGTTCGAAGTGACAACAGGCGCCCTCCACCCTCCTGCCGGCGAGGATGCCGGGGCTAGCATGGCTCGAAAGCGACGACGGGAGGCCGACGGCGATGTCGAGCGAGGCGACCACAGCCGGGTATGCGCAATGGCGGCAGGCCGTGGCCGGAGTGCTGGCGAAGGCGCGGCGGGTCGATCCTGCCGAGTTGCCGGAGCACCCGGAAGAGTTGCTCGCCGCCGCTACCTACGACGGTGTACCGGTGGCTCCGCTGTACACCCGCGCCGACGAGCGCGCCGAGCAACCGCTCCCGGGGACGTTCCCGTTCGTCCGGGGTGGCGATGGAGCTCGGGACCCGCTGCGCGGCTGGCGGGTGAGCGCCCGATTCGCCGGCGCCGATCCGACCGCCTTGAACACCGAGATCCTGACCGCGTTGAACAACGGGGTCAGCGCGATCTGGTTGGCGACCGCGCCGGACGCGATCTCGACCGCGCTGGACGGGGTGTTGTTCGACCTGGTGCCGGTGACCCTGGCGGCCGGCCCGGATACTGCCACGGCAGCGGCGCTGCTCGACGTTGCACCGGACCGGGCCGACGTGCAGCTCTGCCTCGGAACCGCCCCGCTGACCAGCACCTTTGCCGGAGTTCCGGACGTCGACCTGCGCGCGGCGGTCGAGCTGGCCACCCGCGCCACCCGCCGAACCGCGCGCGTCCGGACGATCGTCGTCGACGGCACCGCGTTCCACGACGCAGGTGCCGCCGACTCGGAGGAACTCGGTGCGGCCGCAGCAGCCGGGCTGGAGTACCTGCGCGCGCTCACCGGTGCCGGCATGACGATCGGCCAGGCTCTCGGCCAGCTGGAGTTCCGCTTCGCCGCCACCGACGACCAGTTTCGGACCATCGCCAAGTTTCGTGCCGGGCGACAGATCTGGGCCCGGATATCGCAGGTGTGCGGCGCGTCGGATGCCGGTAATGCACCGCAACACGCCGTGTCGTCGGCGGCGATGCTGACCACCCGGGACCCGTGGGTCAATCTGCTCCGGGGAGCCCTGGCCGCCTTCGGCGCCGGAATCGGCGGCGCGGATACCGTCACCGTCCTCCCGTTCGATGCCGCGCTCGCGCCGGGCGCCTTGGACGTCACCCCGGAGTTCGCGGCCCGGATGGCGCGCAACACCCAGCTGCTGTTGCTGGAGGAGTCGCACCTGGGCCGGGTCGCCGACCCGGCCGCCGGATCCTGGTTCGTCGAAGACCTGACCGCAACGCTGGCCGCGCAGGCCTGGGCATTCCTGCAGCGGATCGAGGCGGCCGGGGGTTACCAGGCAGCGCTCGGGTCCGGCGTGATCGGCGACGTGATCGGCGCGACCGCAGCTACCCGGGCCGACGACATAGCGCACCGCCGGACCGCCGTTACCGGGGTGAACGAGTTCCCGAACCTCGCCGAGCCGGCGCAACCCGCCGACGCCGAGATTCCGCTGGCCGGAGTTGCCCGCTACGGCGCCGCTTTCGAGGCGCTGCGCGACCGATCCGACAAGTACCTGGCAACGCACGGCGCTCGGCCACAAGCGGTCCTGATCCCGCTCGGTCCGGTGGCCGAGCACACGGCCCGGGTGACGTTCGCCACCAACCTGCTGGCCTCCGGCGGGATCGAGACGGTCGATCCCGGTCCGCTGACGATCGACGATATCGCTTCGGCAGCAACGGAATCGGGCGCAGCGGTGGCGGTTGTCTGTGGGTCGGACCGGCGCTACGGCGCGGAAGCGGCCCCGGCCACGGCCGCATTGCGCGCGGCCGGGGTGGGCACGGTGCTGCTGGCCGGCCCGGAAAAAGCGTTCGGTACGGCCGAGCCACGTCCGGACGGTTTTCTCACATTGCGGATCGACGCGGTGTCGACCTTGGCCGAGTTGCTGACGAAGGCAGGTGCGTGATGACCCGGACGGTGGAACATCTGATCGGCAGCTTCGCCGACGTGCCACTGCACGATCCGAGCTTTCCGACGCCGGCGCCGCCGAGCGCCGAGCAGGTGCGCGCCGTGATCGACGCGCAGGCGCAGGCACACGGACACAGCGCGGAGCACCTGGTCTGGGCGACACCGGAGGGGATCGACGTCGCCCCGGTCTACACCCGCGCGGACCGCGACGCCGCGGTGGCCGCCGGATACCCGTTGGACAGCATGCCGGGCGCGGCACCGTTCATCCGCGGGCCCTACCCGACGATGTATGTCAACCAGCCCTGGACGATTCGACAGTATGCCGGATTTTCCACCGCGGCCGATTCCAATGCGTTCTACCGGCGCAACCTGTCGGCCGGCCAGAAGGGTCTGTCGGTGGCGTTCGACCTGGCCACCCACCGGGGCTACGACTCGGACCACCCGCGGGTGACCGGCGACGTCGGGATGGCCGGTGTGGCGATCGACTCGATCCTGGATATGCGTCAGCTGTTCGACCACATTCCGCTCGACCAGGTGTCGGTCTCGATGACGATGAACGGCGCCGTGCTGCCGATTCTCGCGCTGTATGTGGTGGCCGCCGAGGAACAGGGGGTGACACCGCAGCAACTGGCCGGAACCATTCAGAACGACATCCTCAAGGAGTTCATGGTCCGCAACACCTACATCTATCCGCCGAAGCCGTCGATGCGGATAATCTCCGACATTTTCTCCTACACCAGCGCGAATATGCCGAAGTTCAACTCGATCTCGATCTCCGGTTATCACATTCAGGAGGCCGGAGCGACGGCGGATCTCGAGTTGGCCTACACCCTGGCCGACGGCGTGGAGTACATCCGGGCCGGACGGGCCGCCGGTATGGACGTCGACGCGTTCGCACCCCGCTTGTCGTTCTTCTGGGGCATCGGGATGAACTTCTTCATGGAGGTCGCGAAGCTGCGCGCGGGCCGATTGTTGTGGAGCGAACTGGTCGGCCAGTTTGACCCGAAGAGCGCGAAATCGCTCTCGCTGCGGACACATTCGCAGACGTCCGGCTGGTCGTTGACCGCGCAGGACCCGTACAACAACGTGGCGCGTACCTGTATCGAGGCGATGGCCGCCACCCAGGGACACACCCAGTCGTTGCACACCAACGCCCTCGACGAGGCGATCGCACTGCCCACCGACTTCTCCGCCCGGATCGCGCGCAATACCCAGCTGCTGCTGCAGCAGGAGTCGGGCACCACCCGGCCGATCGATCCGTGGGGCGGCTCCTACTACCTGGAGTGGCTCACCCACCGGTTGGCCGAGCGCGCTCGAGCACACATCGCCGAGGTGGAGCGGCTCGGCGGGATGGCACAGGCGATCGCCGAGGGCATCCCGAAGCTGCGGATCGAGGAGGCCGCGGCCCGCACCCAGGCCCGGATCGACACCGGGCAACAGCCGGTGGTCGGGGTGAACAGCTATCGGGTGGACGACGACTCCCAGATCGATGTGCTGAAGGTGGACAACAGCCGCGTCCGCACCGAACAGCTCGCGAAACTGGACCGGCTGCGCGCCGAGCGAGATGGCGCCGCGGTGACCCGAGCGCTGGACGCGCTGACCGCCGCTGCCGAGTCCGGGACCGGGAACCTGCTGGCGGCGGCGATCGACGCGGCGCGGGCCAAGGCCACGGTCGGTGAGATTTCCGACGCGTTGGAACGGGTATACGGTCGTCACCAGGCGGAGATCCGTACCCTCACCGGGGTGTATTCCGACGAGGCCGGGCCCGGTGGAAATATGACCGCCGCGAGCGACCTGGTTGCGCGGTTCGGCGAGGACGAGGGTCGTCGACCGCGCATCCTGGTCGCGAAGATGGGTCAGGACGGGCACGACCGCGGACAGAAGGTGATCGCGACCGCGTTTGCCGACCTGGGTTTCGACGTGGATGTGGGTCCGCTGTTTGCAACGCCGGGAGAAGTCGCGCAGCAGGCGGTGGACAACGACGTGCACGTCGTCGGGGTGAACTCACTGGCGGCGGGCCATCTCACCCTGGTGCCGGCGCTGCGGCAGGCACTGGCCGACGCCGGCCGTCCGGAGATCATGATCGTGGTAGGTGGGGTGATTCCGCCCGGCGACTTCGAGGCCCTGTACGCCGCCGGCGCGGCGGCGATCTTCCCACCGGGCACGGTGATCGCGGACGCGGCGATCGGCCTGCTGGAGAAGCTGCGCGCCGAGCTGGGTCACGCCGACACCGAATGAGCCGGCGAGTCGGGCCGCCCGACGTCGAAACGCTCGCCACGGCGATCCGGGCCGGGGACCGTGCGGGGCTGGCGCGGGCGATCACGTTGGTGGAATCGACCCGGGCCGATCATCGGCTGGCGGCCCAGCAACTGCTGCTGCGGGTCCAGCCCGACACGGACGGCGGCGCGGCGGCGCTATCACACCGGGTCGGGATCACCGGCGTGCCGGGCGTAGGCAAATCGACGTTCATCGACACCCTCGGCATGCACCTGCTCGCCGGCGGGCACCGGGTGGCGGTCCTGGCGGTAGACCCGTCGTCCACCCGTACCGGTGGCTCGATCCTCGGCGACAAGACGCGAATGGCCCGGTTGGCAGTCGAGCCGAACGCCTATATCCGGCCCTCGCCGACGGCAGGCACGCTCGGCGGGGTGGCGAAGGCAACCCGGGAAACCATCGTGTTGCTGGAAGCGGCCGGCTACGACGTGATCATCGTCGAGACGGTCGGCGTCGGGCAGTCCGAGGTGACCGTGGCGAACATGGTCGACATCTTCTGCTTCCTCACCTTGGCCCGCACCGGCGACCAGCTGCAAGGGATCAAGAAGGGGGTGCTCGAGCTGGCGGATCTGGTCGCGGTGAACAAAGCCGACGGCAAACACGTGCACGAAGCGCAGTCGGCGGCCCGGGAACTGTCCGGAGCATTGCGCCTGATCCACTCCCGCGACGCGCTCTGGCGGCCCCCGGTGCTCACCATGAGCGGACTGGAAGGCGCCGGCCTGACCGATTTCTGGGCCGAAGTCGAGCGGCATCGCGACGTGCTCACCGGGGCCGGGGAGTTCGCCGAGAAGCGTCGCCGCCAGCAGGTCGACTGGACTTGGACGATGGTGCACGACCAGTTGCTGCAGCGGCTCGACGACAATTCGGCGGTCCGCGAAATCCGGGCCGCGGTGGAACAACAGGTGCGCGACGGTTCGCTCACCCCGGCGCTGGCGGCGCAACGGTTGCTGTCCGCATTCGACAATCGACCGCTCCGAGTACCCGGCCCGACCCGATAAAACGTGGAATATCCTGTACAGGAGATTCCTCGTAAAAAGGGGTACGGGTGGGACTGACGTGTCCCCTGTGAATGAGTCCGTCTGGTTTTAGAGTCTTGTAGCCCGCAAATCACGGGTGGAAGGGACGATGAAGACATGGCTGGTCGGAATCGGCATTCCGCGGAGGAGATCGTGCGGAAGTTGCGGCGGGCGGACGAACTCGCCGCTGCCGGCAGCACCGGTGAACAGGTCGCGGCCGAGGTGGGGGTGTCGGCGGCGACGTTGTACAACTGGCGCCGCGCCTACGGCGGGATGGACACCGACGCCGCGAAGGAACTGAAGGGGCTCTTCGCAGTGGTAGGTGCGGGGTGGTTCCGGCCTGGTGTCGTGTCGGTTGTTGATCGAGGGCTCGCGTCCTTGTGAGCTGGGTGTTCTCAGGCATCCAGGCACGAAGGACGCGAGCATGGTCCACGGTAGTTCACTGCTTCTCGATCTCGACGGTATCGACGTGGCCGGAGTCGAGCGCCTCGACGACGGTGTCCGGCTGGTCACGGCGACCACCAGCCCGGGGCACTTCAGAGCGCCAATCAGCACCCACCAGTGCCACTGCTAACTGCGAAGAGCCACTGAAGGAGTTGCGTGATCAGAACACGCGGTTGAAGCGGTTGTTGGCCGAGGCCGAGTTGGAGAAGGACGCGTTGCGGGAGGTGGCGAAGGGAAAATTCTGAGCCCGGCCGCCGAGCGCCGCGCCGTGGACATGCTCACCGAGGTGTTGGGCATGTCGGAGCGGTTGGCGTGCAGGGCGGTCGGGCTGGCCCGTTCCACCTACCGTAGGACCCGCTCGCGGAGACCCCCGCGGACCTGAGGTGCCCTGTTTCTGAGCCTCCCCAGTTTGGGTGGACACCCGAGATAGCGGGACGAAGGTTCCGGCTGGGAGGATGTCGAGGTGTCCAGGACACGTCGGTTGTTTACGCCTGAGTTCAAGGTGGAGGCTGCTCGTCGGGTGATCGATGGTGGCCGGTCGGTCACCGAGGTGGCACGCGAGCTGCGTGTGCACGAGAGTCTGTTGGGGAAATGGGTTCGTGCTGAACGGCTTCGGGAGGGGGCCGTAGCTGCTGCGCGCGGTGTTCCGCCGGATGAGGGGCTCGCCGAGCACGAGCGTGCCGAGCTGACTCGGCTACGCGCCGAAGTGGCCGAGAAGGACGGCGACATCGCGTTCCTGAAAAAAAGTCTCGGCGTACTTTGCGGCACAGCAACACCGGTGAGTCGTTACGAGCTCGTCGCCGCGGAGTGCGCCGACCACGACATCTCGATACTCACTGCTCTGCTCGGTGTCTCACGATCGGGCTATGACGCGTGGGCGGCGCGGCGTCGTCGTGGCGAGGTGTCGCCGCGCCGGCAGCGGCGCCGTGATCTCGAGGTGAAGATCCTGGCGCATTGGCAGGCGTCGCGCCGCACGTACGGGTCGCCCCGGATCACCGCCGATCTGCACGCCGAGGGCGAGCGGGTGTCGGCCAACACTGTCGCCGAGATCATGGCCGAGATGGGGATCGAAGGGATCAGCCCGCGAACCTTCAAGGTCAGGACCACGGTGGTGGACCCAACCGCGTCGTTCCCGCCGGACCGGGTCGGACGGTCCTTCGACCGGGGTCGCCTCGACGCCGTGTGGACCTCGGATATCACGTACCTGACCTGCGGCGAAGGAGACGCCTACTGGTGCGCGATCCGGGACGAGCATTCGCGGCGGGTGCTGGGCTGGTCACTGGCCGAGCACATGCGCACCGAACTCGTCACCGCTGCCGTCGAGGCCGCGGTGACCGTGCGTGGCGGGTCGGTGACCGGCACCATCCTGCACTCGGACCGGGGCAGCCGGTACACCAGCCACGACATGGCGAAGGCCTGCTCCGGTCATGGCTTGCGCCGGTCCATGGGCGCTACCGGTATCTGCTGGGACAACGCCGGCGCCGAGTCGTTGTGGTCGACGGTCGAGCACGAGTACTACAAGCGTCACGCGTTCACCACATACGCGAGTTTGCTTGCAGGACTTGGCAAGTACATCCGATTCTACAATAATGACAGGAGACACAGTTCGCTGGGGATGGTCTCGCCGATCGACTTCGAGATCACCTCGCGTACAAGTCGGCAATCAAGCTAACCGTGTCCACTTTTTCTGGGGAACCTCATTCCTCCGGATAGTGATCCCTCGTAGGGGGGTTACAGAAATGGGAGAGGGAAATATTGTGGGAGCGCAGCGCGTAGGAAGTTCTCGTCGGAGTGCAAGGACGAGGCCGTGAAAATGGTTCTCGGTAGTCCGGGTGGCATGTCCCCTGTGAATGAGTCCGTCTGGTTTTAGAGTCTTGTAGCCCGCGAATCGCGGGTGGAAGGGACGATGAAGACATGGCTGGTCGGAAACGGCATTCCGCGGAGGAGATCGTGCGGAAGTTGCGGCGGGCGGATGAACTCGCCGCGGCGGGCAGCACCGGTGAACAGGTCGCGGCCGAGGTGGGGGTGTCGGCGGCGACGTTGTACAACTGGCGCCGCGCCTAGGGCGGGATGGACACCGACGCCGCGAAAGAGCTCAAAGAGCTGCGTGAGCAGAACACGCGGTTGAAGCGGTTGTTGGCCGAGGCCGAGTTGGAGAAGGACGCGTTGCGCGAGGTGGCGAAGGGAAAATTCTGAGCCCGGCCGCGAAACGCCGCGCCGTGGACATGCTCACCGAGGTGTTGGGCATGTCGGAGCGGTTGGCGTGTAAAGCGGTCGGGCTTGCCCGTTCCGCCTACCGCAGGATCCCGCTCGCGCAGACGCCGGCGGACCCGGACGCGGATCTGCGGGCCTGGCTGCGCGGTTACGCCACGAAACACCCGTGTCATGGGTTCCGGCGTGCGTGGGCGGTGCTGCGGCATGAGGAAGGCGCGCAGATCAACAAGAAGAAGATTCACCGGCTTTGGCGTGAGGAAGGTCTGCAGGCGCGTGCCCGGTCCCCGCGCAAACGGGCGGGGATCTCGACGGCGCCCCAGGTCGAGGCCGACGCCCCGCGGGTGGTGTGGGCGATCGATTTCCAGTTCGACTCCACGATCGACGGCACCGCGATCACGATCGCGTCGATGATCGACGAATACACCCGCGAATCCCTGCTGCACCTGGTCGAGCGCAGCATCACCGCCGAGAAGCTCGTCGATGAGCTCGACCGGGTGTTCACCCGGGCGGGCGGCCCACCGACGATCCTCCGGCTCGACAACGGTCCCGAGCTGATATCACAAGCACTGCAATCGTTCTGCGCCGGGAAGGTCGGCCTGGCCTACATTCCACCCGGAACGCCGTGGAACAACGGGCACATCGAGTCGTTTCGACAACCGGCTGCGCCGGGAATGCTTCAACCGTAACCACTGGACCAGTCTGCTCGAAGCCCGTGTCGTGATCGGCGACTTCACGACCGAGCACAACACGCGGCATCGTCACTCGGCGCTGGGCTACCTGACCCCTGCCGAGTACGCTGCCGCCTGCCGGCACACCCACACACCCGTGGCCTGCGAGATCAACTGAAACCGGTACCAAATCAACCTGGCTCTACTACCGGTGGACCAGTTGTCGGGGACCTGCCAGCGTCGTTCGCGCCACACGATGGTGCGGTTCCGATCGATCTTCTTCGCGATCTCGGCGTCGGAGAGTCCCGACTCGATCCCGACCGCGATGTCAGCCTGATCCGCGAACGTCAACATCCTGCGCGCCACAGCAACCCAGCCTTTCCTCAACGACTCGTTGCTACGACGCTATGACACCGCCCTCGGCTGGCGTGAGATAACTACTACAATCGTGGACTATGGAAGGCCGAATGTTAGTCAAGGGCCAACGGAACTACCGGAACAGTAGCCAGCTAGTTGACGATAGCGGGCGTAAGGTTGAAACTAGGGAGAATTGAAAAACCTCGATATATTAAATGTAATCTCGTTTGCTGTCGGTATTTTTGGAATCTTCCTCAGCATCTACTTCGGAATTGAGAATCGGAAGCTAGCTCAAAAGGTTCGGACGTACAGTTGGAGCGATATCGACGTCGGAATGAAGCACTTTACTGAGGAGATCGAAAAGAGATACAGCCCAGATCTGATCGTTTCTTCATCAGGCGGCTCGGTAGGAGTCGTCGCGAACCTATACCTCACCAACACGGACCGTTTCATTCCGACGTATGTCGGGGTATCTAAGAGTCGGCTGGGCGAGTTCACTTCAGTTCCAATATATAGCGAGCGGTACACCACGGTTCGGTGGGAGACATTTATTCCGGCGGACCTGCCGTCTGCCGGCGCCGAACGAGTGCTAGTATTGGAAGACGTTGTTATTAGCGGTGAGTCGAAACAGCGCCTCATTGATTCTCTGACAGCTCAAGGGATACCTAGAGAAAATATAAAAACTGCCGCCCTATTTGTTACCGAGCACGCAATAACCATCGGACAAGCCCCCGACTACTATTGGTATACCAGCGAGAATCCTGATTTTTATCTCCCCTGGGGCCTAAGTACGGGAAAACGTGGGCGAGCCGACAATGGAGCCTAGCTTCCTTATAGACGGTCGTCGAGCGATGGTTAGTCCCGGGCCGTTGTCTACGACGAATACTGTGCCTATAGCTGCCCTTTCTGCTACGTGCATGCTGCTTACGCGGGCTATCCAACGCTGGAAATTGCTGAAATCCTTCGTTTTCTATGGGCGCACCGTACCGAATACTCCGTTGTCTACATATCGGGCGATACAGATTCGTTCGCGTCAACGAGGCAAGACGCGGCAATTTATCTGCCAGAAATGCTAGCGGATCTTCAGGTCGACATATTATTCACAACTCGTGCCGATATTACAGAAGAGAGCATTGGACGCCTGTCGCGTGTAGCCTCGAATCTGAGGGCAAGTGGCCGTCTTCTTATTGGGTGTGTCTGCATATCTCAGCTAGGCATATTCGCTCTTGAACTGAGGCCAATCCCGTCCCCGATATCGCGGGTCGGGCTATTAGCTCGGCTTCGTCAGGCGGGTCTGGTATCGGTGCTAGCAATAAGGCCGATTCTTCCGCAAGTCCCGCTGAAAGATTATATTATAATTCTCGTGATGGCTCGGAACTTTGTGGATGTTGTTGTCGGCGGTGACTTCTACTACCTGGATGAGACAGACGTCATCTCGGAAAGCTGGTCGGAATGAAAATGTGTGGAGATGATTGGACTAGCTCAACCGATCGGGTGTATTTCAATACCAACGACAGTGATTGGCGCTTGTTGTCTTCGTCGTCTGCGCGGATCGCGCTGACAGCAAGAGCTGAGAAGTTGTCTACTCCGCTATTCTGGACCAGCTACCCGGCGATGGACTGGCTTGAATCCAATCGATCTGAAATTTGCCGCCGCACAGCCGATCCGGACAGCAGATCGTCGGATGTTCTTGTCCTGGATCTGGACGGAACACTTTACGGTCGTGAGTTGGGGCTTATTGAGGTGATGGATAGGCGGATCCTTGATTTTCTGATGATGAAAACAAGTATGGATAGAACGGCTGCCTTGGTTGAGTACGATCGCCTCCTGACCAAGTACGGCTTGGTATCCTGCGGGTTGCAAGCCGAGTGGGGGGTCGACTTCACGGAAGCGCTCAAGTATGCTCACGAGTTGCAGTATGAAGAAGTTCTGCATTCAGACGAAAAATTACTGTCAAAGCTGGAGGCAATAGCCCTTCCTCGTATCGTATTTACTAATGCACCATATAAGCACGTTGTAAAAGTGCTTATGATGCTAGGCGTTGCGACCATGATTGACCAGGTTGTCACCATCGAAGACTTTCCACGGGCACCTAAGCCAAGTAGTACTTCTTTCCTGATGTTGAGTAAACGTCTAGGGCGTAGATTCGAACAAATGATTTTTCTTGATGACAATCCGAGCAACGTTAAAGTTGCTCATAACCTAGGGATGCGGACAGTTCTCGTGCGTCCAGATATCGAATCCATTGATGACTTATCGCCGGAGATTCTACGCGCCACGACAATACACTGCGCGCTGGACCTCGCGACAAAGAAATTTTCTCTACCAACAAATACCTAAATTCGACGGAGTAGTCACTCTGACGGATCTGGGCGCCGCTCAGACGGCGCCCTCCTGCCGCGTAACTACGACAATTCGGGCGGGTAGACCCGAGCGGCATAGCTCCCGACCCGCTCGATCAGCCGGTCGAAGAAGGCGTCCGGGTCGGTGTAGACGGCGAGGTCGACGTTCGGTGGTCTGCCCCACCGGCCGGCGTGGTCGACCACCGTCATCCCGCGGGTCAGGGTGCCGGTGAGTTCGACGTCGATCGTCGCCGGTCGCAGCTCGACGATCGAGGGATCGAGCGCGACCGCGGCGGCGAACGGATCGTGCATGTGCGCGAGGTAGCCCTGTCCGTGATCGCGATGAAACTCCAGATAGAACCGCACCGCGTCGGACAGCATCCGCACGATCGGGTTGGTCGCGGCGGACCGCTCGCCCGGCGGATCGTCCGGCGTCGGATATTCCACCGGCTGGCTGCGGGCCGTCGCGGCGATCCGGGCCAGATGGCTGGGGTGCATCTCGATCGACTCGGTCAGGTTCAGCCCGCATACCAGCGGCCGCCGGGGCGCGTCGGCGAACGCAGCGAACACCTGCTGCGCGGCCTCCGGGTCGACGTGCACGTTCCATTCGGCAACCGGCGTGGTGTTGCCCGGATGGTCGAACGAGCCGCCCATCACGACCAGTCGGCCCAACAGCCGCGGCAAAGCCGGCTCGGCACGGAGCGCCAAGGCCAGGTTGGTCAGCGGACCGGTGCACAGCCCGACCACCTCGCCGGGGCGGTTGCGGGCGGTGTCGATCCACAGCTGCGCCGCGGTACGCGACGACAACGGGCGCCGCGATCGGGGCAGGCCGGCGTAGCCGAGCCCCCGCGGACCGTGGGTGTCCTCGGTGGTCTGCAGCGGCGTCGCCAGGGGAGCGGCCGATCCCAGCGCCACCTCGATGTCGCGGGCTCGACACAGATCGAGGAGGGCGAGGTTGTTCGCGGCGACCTGCTCGGCCGTGACGTTACCGGCCGTGGATGCGATGCCGAGAATATGCGCTTCGGGGCTGGCCAGCAGCAACAGCAATGCCAGCGCATCGTCGATCCCGGTGTCCACGTCGACCATCAGAGGTACTGCAGGTAACACCCCTGCATCTTCGCTTACCGGCGCGGCGGATCGGTAGCCACAGTTACGTCCGGTGCGGTACCGCTTTCGGTGCGAATCGTCAGGGGGTGTGCGAGAAGTCGTGGGCCGGGGCGCGGCGCCGGCCGAGCAACAGGTAACCGAGCCAAGAGCCGAGGATCGCGGTGAGCACCAGCAACCGGACCAGTCCGAGCGCGTGCTCGGGGTAGATCACCCCGGTCAGATAGTGGTCGATGAAACCGCTGGGCGGCAGTCCCGCTTGGCCGGCCCGGTGCCGAGCCCAGTTCTCCAGCAGCGTCAGCGGGCAGGTAATCCCGACGCCGACCGCGAGGATGCCCCATCCCGCCGCAGCCAGATGCCAGCCGATCGTGCGCCGCCACCGCCAGGCGAGGAACCCGCCGACCACGACGTAGGTCACGAACGCCAGATGCAGGAGCACCGTGGCGTCGGCGAGGAGTCGGTACAGCACCGGTCCAGTGTGCCTCGGCTCGAGCCCGTCACCAGGTCCAGGTGTGCACCGGTGGGCCGGCGTGCATCCGGTCGAGGTAGTCGCCGAGCATCCCGGCCAGGGCCGTGCCGCGATCGTCGCCGCACCGTTCCCGGGCGGCAACGGCGGCCCGCTGCCACACCGCGCCGTTCCGCCCGGTCAGGCAACGGCCCTCGATGACGCCGAGATAGCGGTCGCGCACGGCCGCAGCCACGCCGTGCGCGGCCAGGCCGGCGTCGGCCAACGGCAGCAACCGCCGCAGCACCAGCTCCGACGGCGAGACCCAGCCGATTTCCGGCCAGTACAGCCGGGCGTCGATCCCGTCCCGCGCGGCCGCGCGGAGGTTCTCCGCGGCCGCGTCGAACGTCATCCGGGTCCACAGCGGCCGTTCGGCCGTGGACAAGGCTTGCACCGCACCGTAATAGAACGCAGCGTCGGCCAGCACGTCGACGATGCTCGGACCGGCCGGCAGCACCCGGTTCTCCAGGCGCAGGTGATGTCGGCCGTCCACCACGTCGTAGATCGGCCGGTTCCAGCGATAGACGGTGCCGTTGTGCAGCCGTAGCTCAGGCAGCGCCGGCACCTGGCCGCGCGCCAGCATCGCCTGCGGATCCTCGTCGGAACACACCGGCAGCAGCGCGGGGAAGTACTGCGAATTCTCCTCGAACAGATCGAAGATCGAGGTCACCCAGCGCTCGCCGAACCAGACCCGAGGCCGCACTCCCTGGCTCCGCAGCTCGTACGGGCGAGTGTCGGTGGCCTGCTCGAACAGCGGGATCCGGGTCTCGTGCCAGAGTGCTCGGCCTGCGAAGAACGGCGAGTTCGCGGCCAACGCCACCTGCACGCCCGCCAATGCCTGGGCGGCATTCCAATGCGCGGCGAAGGCGTCCGGCGCGACCTGCAGGTGCAGCTGCACCGAGGTGCAGGCCGCCTCGGGCAGGATCGTGTCGCAGATGAGATCCAGTTGGTCGCGCCGATCGCTGCCGGGCAGTGCGATACCGCCGATCTGCAGCTCGATATCCTCGCCACGCGCGGCGAAGATCTGTTCGCCGAGCAGCGCGTACCGCGGATCGGCCGACACCCACCGCTGATCGAAGTGATTCTCCCGCAGCGTCGGCAGCATGCCGATCATCGCCAGACCGCAGCCGACGCCGGTCGCCCGGTCGTTCGCGCGATTCAGCGAATCACGTAGCGCGCCTTCCAGTTCGGTCAGGTGAGTGCCGCGCAGTGGTTCCGGCGCCACGTTGATCTCGATATTGAACTGACCCAGTTCGGTTTGATACGTGTAGTCGCCGCCGGCCGGATGGCCGATCGCGGTGAGCACCTCGGCGTTGGCCATCGCCGGCTGCATCGCGTCGTCGACCAGGTTGAGCTCGATCTCCATCCCGATCCGGGGTTCGGCAACGGCGAATCGGCCATCCGCGAGCATGCTGCCGAGCGCGTCGAGGCATTCGCGGACCTTGCCGCGGAACTGCTGCCGGTCGCGGCGGGTGAACTTCCGGGACGTGACGGCTTCGCCCATGCGGCGACGATACCGCGGCCGCTACCATGGCGCGGGAGCGTAATCCTTCAGAAAACACCCGAACAGGTCGGTGCCGGCCTCACCCTGCACGATCGGGTCGTAGACCCGCGCCGCGCCGTCCACCAGGTCGAGCGGCGCGTGGAAACCCTCCTCGGCCAGGCGGAGCTTGGTGTAGTGCGGGCGTTCGTCGGTGATCCAGCCGGTGTCGACCGCGGTCATCAAGATGCGGTCCCGCTCGCGTAACTCGGCGGCACTGGTCCGGGTGAGCATGTTCAGCGCCGCTTTGGCCATGTTGGTGTGCGGATGACCCGGGCCCTTGTAACCCCGGCCGAATTGACCCTCCATCGCCGAAACGTTCACCACGTACTTACGTCGGGCCGGTGCAGCGGCCAGCGCCGCGCGCAGCCGGGAGATCAGCAGAAAGGGCGCCGTCGAGTTGCACAACTGCACCTCCAGCAGCTCGGTGGGGTCTACCTCGGCAACCGTCTGCACCCAGCTGTTGCTGTGGGTCAGGTCCGGCACCAGACCGCCGGCGTCGATCGCGGTACCGGCGACGATCCGCTCCGGCGTGGCCGATCCGGCGACCAACGCCAGCTCGGCGACCTCGCCCGCGGTGAGCCGGGCGCGCAGTCCGGCGGTCAGCGTGGCCGGGTGTTCGGTGGTGGTGGAACCGAAGACGATCAGCTCCGGCACCGCACCGGCCGGCAACGGTGCCGCCTCCGCCTCGACCAGCGCGCGGTAGGCACCGGGCGAGCGGCGGACGGTCTGCGCGGCGTTGTTGATCAGAATGTCCAAGGGCCCCCGCCCGGCGACATCGTCGGCCAGCGCCACCACCTGAGCCGGATCGCGCAGATCGATCCCGACCACGCAGAGCCGGTGCAGCCAGTCCGCACTGTCCGGCATAGCGGCAAACCGCCGGACCGCGTCGCGTGGAAACCGGGTGGTGATGGTCGTGTCCGCGCCGTCCCGGAGCAGCCGCAACGCGATATACATGCCGATCTTGGCTCGCCCGCCGGTCAGCAGTGCCCGCCGCCCGGACAGGTCGGTGCGCGCGTTGCGCTTGGTGTGACTGCGGGTCGCGCATGCCGGGCACAGTTGGTGGTAAAAGGCGTCGACCTGTTGATAGCGCTGCTTGCAGATGTAGCACGGGCGCGGCCGAACGTAGGTGCCGGCACTGGCACCCGGATCGGTGGATCGCAACGGAATCCCGGCTGTCTCGTCGTCGATCCGGTCCGGCGCGCCGGTGGCGGTGGCCGCGACCACCGCCCGGTCGGCCGCGGCCACCGTCTCGCGCGCGGCCAGCCGGCGCCGCCGCTTGAGCCGCTTGAACAGGTGCCCGACCGCTCGCTGCACCCTCACCGAATCAGGGTGATCGTCGGCCAGTGCGGCGGCCTGATCGAGCACCCGCAGGCAGGTAGCGAGGTCGTCCGGGTCGATCGTCACCGGCCGATTCTCGCATCGGGCCGGACCGGCCCGGTACCGTCGGCGCGATGGCGACCTTGGTGACCTTTCATGCCCATCCCGACGACGAATCGATCGCCTGCGGCGGGGTGATGCGCAAAGCCCACGAGGACGGCCATCGGGTGGTGCTGGTGGTCGCGACCCGGGGCGAGGAGGGAGAGGTCGTCGAGGGCGTGCTCGCCGACGGTGAGCCGTTGTGGCAGCGGCGGGTGGCCGAGACCCATGCCGCCGCCGAGGTGCTCGGCGCCGATCGGGTGGAGTTTCTCGGCTACCGCGACTCCGGAATGATGGGCGAACCGACGAACACCGCACCGGATTCGTTCTGGACCGCTCCGGTCGAGGAGGCCGCACAGCGGCTGGCCGCGATCTTGACCGAGGAGAACGCCGACGTCCTGACCTGTTACGACGACAACGGCGGTTACGGCCATCCCGACCATATCCAGGTGCACCGGGTGGGGATGCGGGCCGGCGAACTGGCCGGGACGCCGCGGGTGTTCCAGCAGACGATGAACCGCGACATGTTCGTGGCCGGCGTCGCGGCCGCGGCGGAGCTGGGTATGGAACCGACGGAGCTGACCGAGGAGGAAGTGGCCCGGATGTCGACGATGGGCAAACCTGCCGCGGAACTCACCGCGTCGGTCGACGTGACGAAGTACCTGGACGCGAAACGGGATGCGATGGCAGCACACGCCAGTCAGATCAGCGAGTCGTCGCGTTTCCTGTCGATTCCGCCGGAAGCCTTCGCCTACCTTTTCGGCACCGAGTGGTTCATCCGCGCCGGCCAGGGTCCGGGGATCACCGAGACCGATCTGCTGGCCGGGATCGGGACCCGGTGAAGATCGCGCCCAGCTCCGCCGGGGCGACCTGGTCCAACTGGGCATAGGTGCAGGATGCGGCGGTCCGGTCCGGCCGGAACCGGACCAGTCGGCCACCGTGCCGGAACCGCCCGGCTTGCACGTGTTCGTAGCGAACTTCGGCCACCAGCTCGATGCGCAGCGGCTCCCAGGACAGATCCTTGCCGCCCGACCAGCGACTCAGCCCGCCGGGCATCTTGCCGGTGGCGCGTGCCTGCTCGGCCGCCTCGGCCCAGCGCGCCCACGGATGTTCGTCGGCAGCCCCGGCCCGCAACGGCGCCAGCTCGGTGACCAACTCGCGCCGGCGGGCCGCCGTGAAGCTGGCGGCGACGCCGACATGGTGCAGTTGCCCGTCGTCGTCGTAGAGACCCAGCAGCAGCGAGCCGACGCCCGCGCCGTCCTTGTGCCAGCGGAATCCGGCCACCACGCAGTCGGCTGTCCGCTCGTGCTTGATCTTGAGCATCACCCGTTTGCCCTGGAGGTATACCTGATCGGCGGCCTTGGCCATGACACCGTCGAAGCCTGCGCCCTCGAACCGGTCGAACCAGTCCTGGGCGAGGTCGGGATCGTCGGTGATCGGGGTGAGGTGCACGTTCGGCTGATCCGGCGGCACGATCGTCTCCAGCAACTCCCGACGCCGGTCGAACGGCGCTGCGGTGAGGTCGGCGTCATCGAGTGCCAGCAGGTCGAAGGCGACGAAGCTGGCCGGGGTTTCGGCGGCAAGTTTGCGAACCCGTGACGCGGCCGGATGCAGTCGATTCTGCAGCACGTCGAAGTCCAGCCCGCGCTCGGTGACCAGGACGATCTCCCCGTCCAGTACGCAGCGGGGCGGCAGTGCCGTGGCCAGAAATTCGGCCAGTTCCGGGAAGTAGCGGGTGAGCGGTCGATCGTTGCGCGACCCGAGCTCGACCTCCTCGCCGTCCCGGAACACCACCGAACGGAATCCGTCCCACTTGGGTTCAAACCGCAGGCCGGCGTCCCGCGGTACCGACGGCGTCGACTTGGCCAGCATGGGCTTTACCGGCGGCATCACGGGCAGCTGCACGCCCTGCAGGCTACGCCGGGCTGCCGACCTCGATCAGCACCGGATCGCCCGGCCCCAGCCCCAGCTCCCGCGCCGCGTCGCCGCGGTTCACCGCGACGGCCAGCCAGCCCGACGAATCGACCAGGACGGCGTACCCGCCGGGCGCTACCGCGGCGAAGGTGTCGGTTCGGGTTGCTGCGTGGCCCTGGACAAGCAACCGGGAGCCCGGCGCCGCCGCCAGGTCGGCCGGTTCCGCGCCCAGGACCAGGTTGCCGAAGGCATCGACGAACAGCACCACCGCACGCACCGCCCCCGGCTTCGAGGTGTCGTGTTCGACGCGCGGGCGGTCCAGTTCGACCGGCGTGATCGACGGGCCGAACCGGGACAACGGCACACCGTCGGCCAGATACGCGGCGGCCGGCGCGAAGATGTCCCGCCCGTGGAACGTCGGCGCCGGATTCGGCAGCCGCAGGTCGGGGGCGGCCAGCGCACGGGCTTCGTACACACCACCGAGTACCTGCGCCGCAGGCACCAGCAGCCCGTTGTCCGGTCCGATCAGCACGTCGCCCCGAGCGCATCGAATAGCGATCGGCAGCCGATCGGTCCCGACCCCCGGATCGACGATTCCGAGATGGATCCCGACCGGCAGGTAAGGCAGGGCGGCTCGCAACTGCACCGCACCGGCGGTCACCGCGAATCGTGGCAGATCTGCGGTGACCACGAGCACTCGGGCCGCCGGTGCGAGGCGGGCCAGCACGCCCACGCAGATTCCGCTGTAGAACGAACCGAAGTCGGTGGTCAGGCTGATGAACGGGGATTGGTCGGGTGCCCGCCGATCAGAGGTCGTGGACGGTGTCATAAGCCTCCTGGACCGAACGTGGGATGCGACCGTGCGCCGAGATCGGCAGGCCGTTGGCACGCGCCCAGCGGCGGATCTCCTGCAGGTGCCGACGACGGTCGGGCGCAGCGACGGCTCGTGCGACGTAAGGACCGAGCAGTTCCCGGAACCGAGCAGACTCGAGCGAATCGAGCTCGATGTCGTAGTCGACACCGTCGATCGCGAACCGGATCTGCTGCACGTCGGGCCCGCGAACCGGGTCTACGTGCTGGTTTGCGCTCATGGTCCTCATACCGCTCCGATCTGGCCGATGCGTGCCCGCCACCCCGACGTGATGGACTTTCCAGTGTGCCATAAAGGACCTGGAGTTTGTTTTGGTCCGAAAATTGGAACGGGTAGATTGCGCTAACCCCTTACGCGAATGCGATGACGCGACGATTGTTCGGCGTGTCTCGGCGTGTACGTTGACATGCCGCGAATTTGCAGCAAACCTGCTTTCTCAGAGCGAATAGTTGCAAGCTCGAGTGCAAGAGGTGGCCCATGGCGCAGTCGAACCGGTTGGTCCGGCCGACTGCGGCGTGCAGTGCGATGGCGGTAAGTCGCCCGGACCGGCTGCCGACTTGTAGTCGAGGGGTCGTTGCTACGGCGGCGGCGAGGGTCGGCGAAGTCGACTCGAGGATCGATGTGCGCTCGGGGGTATCGCGTGTCGCCGGGTCCGAACGGGCCGATGGGGCGCTGTGCGAAGTCGCGAGCGGACCGCTAGAAAGGCCGGCGAGTGTGCCTGCCGGTCGAGCTGGGTCGCGCATCCGCAGGGGGCGTGGTCCCGCAGCACTTCGTTCGAGAAAACAACGTTGGTCGTAATAGTCTGTGCAGGTCAGTCGATACAGCGATGTCCGACTACGGGCATCGAGAGACCGGCGCCGATCGCATCACCGGCCAGCGGATCGGGCGAAGTTCAATCCATCACCGTCGCACCTGTGACGGGTTCGAGAGAGAGGACTGACGGCATGACCGGACGATTCAATCACGAAGCCTCACTTCGAGAGCGGCAGGTCGCGGTGTCGATTCTCGCGCACGCCGCCCGTCGGGACGGGGTCGCTGTCACGGCCTCCCTCGACGCCATCGCGGACCCCACCGAAGAGCTACGTCCGACCGCGGTGATCGCCGCTTTGGTGGCCGAGTTCCAGAAAGGGATGAACGAGATCAATCCCGAGGAGCTGGCTCGATGGTTCGCCGGTGAGGCGCACGCGCTCGCCGTGCTCGACAGCAGTATGGAACGCTGACCGGCCGCGGATCACCGGCCGCCGAACGGCGGCCGGCTCCGATTCCCGGACTTTTCACCGACCGTCGGAATCGGGTCGGCGACATTTCACCACCGCAAGTCCGGCATCGCCACAGTCGCAGACCACGCGCATGGTTACGATGGTGATCTCGACACAGTACGAAACCGGCCGACGGCCGACATGGAGGTGAACGGTGGGCGTGCGCGCGCGAAGGGGGGTTGCCGCGCGTTTGGCAGCCGCGGCGGGGGTTTCGGCCATCGCCTTGCTGGGGGCGGTGCCCGGCGCCGCCGGAGCGCCCGCCGACCAGGGAGCGGGCTCTGCAGCCGTCGGCGGAACCGACAGTTCCGCGGGCGACTCGGGTATCGGCGCCGGCTCGAAAAATACCGGGTCGAAGACCGCCGGTTCGAAGAGCACGCACACCGATAGCGGGACTGGGAACGGCGGCACCGAAAAGGCAGGTACCGGCGCCGCCGGTGGGACCGATTCGCGCCCGTCGCGGGCCCCGCGGCCGACCGCATCACTCGGCGCCTCGAGTACCGGCGGCTCGAGCACCGGCGATGAGGCGGGTTCGTCGGTGTCCGCCGGGGCGTCCGTCGGTGGCGGTGGTACCGGCGGAGTTGGTGCCGGCTCGACCGACGGTGCCGATCCGCCGACCGGCGCGTCGCGCAGCAGCGAGTCGCCGACCGCAGCGGGGTCGGTGGCGGCGACGGTCGGTGGGTCGACCGATCCCACCACCGCGGTGTCGGTCGGCGCTACGGTCGGCGGGTCGACCGATCCCACCGATATCTCGGCCGATGCGACCGTCGAAATTTCGATCGGCGGGGGTGGTGGTGCCGGCTCGGGCTCGGTCCCTCCCCAGACACCGTCGGCAACGACCGTCCCACCCACGACTGTGCCACCCACGACTGTCCTACCCACGACGACGATCTCGCCGACCACGACCGTTTCCGTCACCACCGGCACGCTCCCCCCGACCGGGACCCTGCCGATCGAAACCGCGGCCCTCGTCGCGACGTCGCCGGTAGTGCCCGCGCTGATCGGCGCAGCCACACCGGGCGTCGGGACCAACGTCGGCGTGGCTGCGAACAGCTCCTCGTCGAGTGGCGGCGGCTCGCCGCGGCCGAGCGTCCCGGTGACCGCGCCGACGACATCGATCGGCGTTACCGCACCACCGTCGGCCGCGGTGCCGACCACCGCCGCCACACCTGCCGACGCAGCGTCACAGGTTGCCGCGCCGACGGTGCAGAGTCCGGTTCTGGCCGGTCTGGTGACGTCACCGCCGCCGGGGGGTGGCGGACCGGATCTTCCCGGCGACGTCGGACTGCCGACCCTGCTGGCTCCGCGGGTCGGCGGCAGCGCCGGCTCGGCCGGGTCCGCCGCAACCCATCGGTCGACCACTTCGAACGAGCCGGTGGCGTCCGACAGCGCCGCGGTCTCCGACAGTGTTGCGGTGTCCGACAGTGTTGCGGTGTCCGACAGTGTTGCGGTGTCGGACACCTCGATCGACGCGCCGGCGTCGGCGTCGCCGAACGCTCGCCCGGTCACGGCGCCGGGCGCTCCGGCGGTGGTAGCGGCTCAACCGGAGATCGCCGAGACCAGTGCGGCCGGCGCTCTCCCCAATCCGCTCGCCGTCGTCGGTGGGGTACTGGCGTTGATGCTCGCCGGCGGCGCCGCCGGGGTGATCAGCGGCAGTGGTGCACGGGCCGCTCAGGCACGGATCACCGCCGCCCGCTCGGAGTTCTTCGGTTAGCTTCGTGTCCGGCTCGGGTTTCCTCGGTTGGCCGGGATTCGTGTCCGCTTTCGCTCGGTGAGCGAGTACGGGGTGCTCGCAGTAGACTCGATCGAACGCCGAGTCGCTGCCGACTCGTCCGGAACGGAGCGCAGACGATGAACGACGCGCCGGTACTCGAGTTTCCGCGAGTGGCCGATATCGACCGATCTGTCGAGTTCCACACGGTGCACGGCTACCGTCGCGCCGTGCGGATCGCCGGCACCGGCGAGCCGGTCGTGCTGCTGCACGGATTCACCGACAGCTCACTGACGTGGCGGTCGGTCTTCGCGCAGCTGGCGGGTCGTTATCGGGTCATCGCACCGGATCTGCTCGGCCACGGGCTCTCCGACAAGCCGCGCGCCGACTACTCGGTCGCCGCCTACGCCAACGGCCTGCGTGATCTGTTGACGGTGTTGGGCGTGGAGCGCGCCACCATGGTGGGCCATTCGTTGGGTGGTGCGGTGGTCGCGCAGTTTGCGTATCAATTTCCCGAGCGGGTCGACCGGCTGGTACTGGTCGGCGCGGCCGGTCTCGGCACCGACCTGCATCCTGGGCTCCGGCTGATGGCGTCACCGATCGGACACGACTGGTTGCGCCTGTTCCGGCTTCCCGGGGTCACGCCGGCGGCGAACTTCGTCGGCGGTCTGGCCAGTCGCGGGTACCGAGCCACCGGGCACAGTGCGCCGACGATCTTGGCTGATCTGGCGAAGGTCATCTCGTCGCTCGCCGGCCTGGCCGATCCAGGGGCCTATCGAGCGTCGATGCGCATCCTGCGGAGCAGTGTGGACTGGCGCGGCCAGGGCGCGACCACGCTGGATCGCTGCTATCTGAACGAGCATCTGCCGGTGCAGATCATCTGGGGCGCGAACGACGGAATCATTCCGGTGTCCCACGCACACAACGCGCATGCCGCGATGCCGGGCTCCCGCCTGGTGGTCTTCCCGCGGGGCGGACACATGGTGTTCGACGCCGACCCGAAGCGGTTCGTCCGGGTGATCGACGATTTCATCGGCTCGACGGACCCGGTCGCGTTCGATCTCGCCGGCTGGCGCGCGCGGTTACGGACCGGAGCGGGTCAACCGATCGACGTGGTCGACGCCGGCGAACGATTTGCGACCTGAGCGCCCGGCCGGCTAGCGGGGTTCTGCACCGTTGCGTGCGCGCAGGGCGGTGATCAGCGCGGACCCCATCGGCGACAACGGCCGGTTCCGCCGGGTGACCGCCGACACCGCGATCCGCAGGCCTCGGTCACGTTCGCGCAGCAGGGCCAGCCCATCCGGTGGTATCGCGTCGGGGTACAGCACCGTCCAGGCATCCGGGTGGTTGATCAGTTCCAGGGTCGCGGTGTGGTCGGGCGGGATAGCCGGTCCGAGCAGCGGGGTCCGGCCCCGCTCGGCGAATGCGGCCTCGATCACCTCGTGGAGCAGCCGCTGCTCTCGCGGCGGCGGCAGGATCAGCGGAAACGGTGCCAGGTCGGCTACGTCGACAGCGTCATGCCCGGCGAGCGGATGTGTGCGGGCGGTCGCGATCGTCAGACTTTCGGTCCACAGGTGATCCAGCTGGAGCGCCGGGTCGTCGATGTTTCCCCGAATCAACGCCAGATCGCAGTCGCCGTCCCGAACGGCCGCAACCCGGTGGTGGAAACTCTTGATCACGAACTCGATCTCGGCGTCCGGGTTGGCCGCTCGAACCGTCGCGATCGCGCCGAGCGACGCGGTCGCGAAACTCATGTTGGCAGCGAGCCGGACCCGGTGACCGGACGGCCGTAACTCGGCCAGGATCGCCGACTCCAGACCGAGCATCTGTGTGGCGAGCGGCAGAAGCCGCTCGCCCGGATGGGTCAAGGTCACCGCACGGGTGGATCGCTCGAACAGCTGGACGCCGAGATCCTGTTCCAGCCGAGCGATCTGATGCGAAATCGCCGACTGTGAGATAAAACACCGATCGGCGGCGCGGCTGAAACTGAGCTGTTCGGCGACCGCGACGAAGTACCTGAGCTGGCGCAACTCCACGCATTCGATTATCTATCGATGATCGAGATAACTGGCATCTGAAGTATGCGCGGTCGAGAGTGAAATGGTCGGCGCCGATCGACCGTTGGAACTCATGAGTTGGAAGCGTGGAGTTGGTGGCAGGAGGCATACCGTGCAACGCACCGAAACCGGAGTCGAGCGGACCGAAGTAGTCATCGTCGGATCAGGGTTCGGCGGACTGGCCGCGGCGAAGCGGCTCGGCCGAGTCGGGATCCGCTGTGTGCTGATCTCCCGCACGCCGGAGCACCTGTTCCAACCGCTGCTCTACCAGGTGGCAACCGGAATTCTGGAACCACGCGAGATCGCGGCACCGATCGCCGACGTGCTTCGGCACTACCCCAGTATCGACGTCCGGCTGGGCGACGTGGTCGGCGTCGACCCGGACGAGTCGGTGATCACCTACACCGACACGACCGGCGCGCACCAGCTCGCCTACCGGTCGCTGATCGTGGCGGTCGGGGCGGAGCAGTCCTACTTCGGCCGGGACGAGTTCGCCGAGCGGACCTTCGCGCTGAAGACGCTGGACGATGCGCTTCGGTTGCGGGCCCAGCTCGCCCGAGTGTTCGCGGCCGCCGACACGACAGATGACGAGCAAGTTCGCCGACGGCTGCGCAGCTTCGTCGTCGTCGGCGCCGGCCCGACCGGGGTCGAGCTGGCCGGTCAGCTGGAGGAACTGGCCCGCCGCCACTTCGACCGGCCGATCGAGGTCACCCTGATCGAGGCGGCCGGTCTGGTGTTGCCGCCGTTCGGCGGGCGACTGTCGTCGTACGCGAAGCTGCGCCTGGCGCACCGCGGCGTCGACGTGCAGCTGAACACGACGGTCACCGACATCGACGACCGCGGCGTGACCGTGCGCGATCAGAAGGGCCGCGAGCACCTGATCGAGGCCGAGACCGTGGTGTGGTCGGCCGGCGTCCAGGCCGGTGCGCTGGCGCGGACCCTGGCGGACGCCACCGGCTGTGCCACCGACCGGGCCGGGCGGCTGTTGGTGAACCAGGACCTGACCGTCGGCGGCTACGCGAATATATATCTGATCGGCGACGCGGCCGCGCTGCACGGCTACCCCGGGCAGTCGCCGGTCGCGATGCAGGCGGGGCGGCACGTCGCGGACGTGATCCGGCGGGTGCTGGACCCGGGCACCCGGTTCGTCTATCACGACAAGGGCAGCATGGCGATGGTCGAGCGGTTCGCCGCGGTCGCCGACCTCGGCCGCCCGTTCCGGCTGACCGGAATGATCGCTTGGCTGCTGTGGCTCGGCGTGCACCTTTTCTACCTCGTCGGCTTCCGCAACCGGGTGGTTGCGGTGGCGTCCTGGGCGGTGGCGTTCATCGGCGACGGCCGCCCCGGGTTGGAGCACCTCATCGCTGCTGCTCATCGCGGCGAGACTCCGGTGGCCGGGGTGAAGGCGGCGGCGCCGACCTGATCGGGATCGGTCAGGTGGGACAGGAACAGCACGACCGCCGGTGGCGGGGTGACGGTCGTCACCGCGTGCCACGGTCGGTCCATCGGGGTATCGGGCATCGGTATCGGCACCAGTCGCCCGGCCGCCAGGTCGTCGGTGATCGCGTCGCGGTGCACCAGCGTCACTCCCAACCCGGCGCGGGCAGCGGCGAGCACCGCACCGTGTGTGCCCAGGGTCAGCGTCGGCGGAGCCGTCTGCAGCCGGTCGAGCAAGGCGACAGTCGCGTCCCGGGTACCCGAACCGGGGCCACGCAGCAGCCAGGTTGCGGTGTGCGGGTCGGCGTCCGGCGCACCGACCACGACCAACTGGTTGGGCCGGCTGGCCCGGATGATCAATCCGGTGCCCTGCGGCGGCCGGCCGGCGATCACCAGATCGGCCTCATGGTGGCGTAGCTCGGCGAACAGCAGATCGCGCGGGTGGATCGACAGGCTCAGCTCGACGTCGGGATAGCGCTGCCGAAACGACGCGAGCGGCGCCAACACCACGTATTCCGCGGCGGTCGCGACCACCCCGATCCGTAACCGGCCGGTCTCGGCCCGGCGCACTGCGGCCTGCGCCTCCTGCATCAGACCGAGGATGGTCCGGCAATAGTCGGCGTAGACCCGACCGGCGTCGGTGAGCGCGATCCCACGCCCGGAGCGAGTGATCAGCCGAGCTCCCAGTTGCCGCTCCAGCTGGGCCACTGCCGCCGATACCGCCGCCTCGGTGACATGCAGGTATGCTGCGGCGCGGCGCACGCTGGCCCGGTCGGCGACGGCGAGGAAGGTCTGCATTCGATTCGCACTGACGGCTTGCACAATGCATCCAGGTTAGGTCGTGAAGGTTAATTCACAGCTTGACCTTTCGATCAGATATTCAAATTGTCGCTTGCGGTCGGCTACCGCATCCTGGGATGACCGACCCCGCAGGAGGACACCATGGCCGGCGACCGCACGGACGAGACATCGAAGGACCGTTGGGATCCCGGCGTGCAGTCGTACGCGTCGATGGGGTATTACAACCCGGATTACCAGCCGAAGGACACCGACATCCTGGCGGTGTTCCGGGTGACCCCGCAGGACGGTGTCGACCCGATCGAGGCGGCGGCCGCAGTCGCCGGCGAGTCGTCCACCGCCACCTGGACGGTCGTGTGGACCGATCGGCTCACCGCGAACAGCCATTACCAGGCCAAGGCGTACCGGGTCGACGAGGTCCCCGGCCGCCCGGGCGAGTACTTCGCCTACATCGCCTACGACCTGGACCTGTTCGAGGAGGGTTCGATCGCGAACCTGACCAGCTCGATCATCGGCAACGTCTTCGGCTTCAAGCCGCTCAAGGCGCTGCGGCTGGAGGACATGCGCATTCCGGTGGCCTATGTGAAGACCTTCCAGGGTCCGGCGCACGGCATCGTGATGGAGCGGGAGTTCCTCAACAAGTACGGTCGGCCGCTGCTCGGGGCGACGATCAAGCCGAAGCTGGGACTGTCCGCACGTAACTACGGCCGCGTGGTGTACGAGGCGTGCCGGGGCGGGCTGGATTTCACCAAGGACGACGAGAACATCAACAGCCAGCCGTTCATGCGCTGGCGCGACCGGTTCCTGTTCGCCATGGAGGGGGTGAACCGGGCGATGGCCGAGACCGGCGAGATCAAGGGCCACTACCTCAACGTGACGGCAGGCACGATGGAGGAGATGTACCGTCGCGCGGAATTCGCCAAGGAACTCGGCAGCGTGATCGTGATGATCGACCTGACGGTCGGCTACACCGCGATCCAGTCGATGGCGAACTGGTCCCGGGAGAACGGGGTGCTGCTGCACCTGCACCGGGCCGGGCACTCCACCTACACCCGGCAGAAGACGCACGGGGTGAGCTTCCGGGTGATCGGGAAGTGGTGTCGGCTGATGGGGGTGGATCACGTGCACGCCGGCACCGTCGTCGGCAAGCTGGAGGGCGACCCCGCCACCACCCGCGGCTTCTACGACACACTGCGTGACGATCACGTGCCGACCAATCCGGGCAACGGAATCTTCTTCGACCAGGACTGGGTCTCGATGCCCGGGGTGATGCCGGTTGCGTCCGGCGGTATCCATGCGGGCCAGATGCATCAGCTGCTCGATCTGTTCGGCGACGACGTGATCTTGCAGTTCGGCGGCGGCACGATCGGCCATCCGCTCGGTATCGCGGCCGGTGCGGAAGCCAATCGGGTGGCGTTGGAGGCGATCGTGAAGGCCCGCAACGAGGGCCGGGACCTGCTGCGGGAGGGACCGGACGTGTTGCGCGCCGCCGCGGCGCACAGCGCACCGCTGGAGGTCGCGCTGGCCACCTGGGGCGACGTCACGTTCGATTACACCTCGACCGACGCACCCGACGTCGTGCCGACCCCGACCCACTAGTCCCGCCGGACAGCACCAAGGAGCACCGATGTATCTGCGTCACGGAGCCTTCTCCTACCTACCGGATCTCACCGACGACGAGATCGCCGGCCAGGTTCGCTATGCGCTGTTGAACGGCTGGCCGGTCTCGATCGAGTACACCGACGATCCGCACCCGCGCAACGTCTACTGGGAGCTGTGGGGCTTGCCGCTGTTCGACCTGGACGAGCCGGACGGGGTGCTGGCCGAGATCGACGCCTGTCGTTCGACGTTCCCGAATCACTACGTGCGGGTACTCGCCTACGATGCCCGGCTGGGTCGGCAGACCACCGCGCTGAGCTTCCTGGTGCAGCGGCCGGCCACCGAACCCGGGTTCGAGCTGGTCCGGACCGAGGGCGCGGACCGCCGCCAGGCCTACAGCCTGCGGTCGTACGCGACCGGCGCTCCGGCGGGAAGTCGTTATGCCGGCTGAGCGCACCGGGTTCGCCATGTACCGCGGCACGCAGCCGGCGCGCCGGGGCGAACCGTCGGCCGACCCGGAACCGGCGCCGGAGCCGCTGCTCCCCGACGACGCGGAGCTGGACCTGGCCACCGACGAGGCGGCGCACGTGGTCACCGAAACGCTGGCCCGACTCGACGCCGAGCTGGTCGGGCTCGGCGCGGTGAAGCGACGGGTGCGCGAGATCGCGGCGCTGCTGCAGATCGATCGGGCGCGGCGACGGTTCGGGCTGGCCGCGTCGCGCCCGACCATGCACATGAGTTTCACCGGTCCGCCGGGCACCGGTAAGACCACGGTCGCGCTGCGCATGGCGGAGATGCTGCATGCGCTCGGCTACATCCGGAAGCCCAAGGTGCACACGGTGACCCGGGACGACCTGGTGGGCCAGTTCATCGGGCACACCGCGCCGAAGACCAAGGAGGCGATCGCCAAGGCGGCCGGCGGCATCCTGTTCATCGACGAGGCCTACTACCTGTTCCGACCGGAGAACGAGCGGGACTACGGCCAGGAGGTGATCGAGATCCTGCTGCAGGAGATGGAATCCGAACGGACCAGTCTGGTGGTGATCTTCGCCGGCTACCCGGACCGGATGGATACCTTCTTCTCGGCGAACCCGGGGCTGTCCTCCCGGGTCGCCCACCACATCGGCTTCGAGGACTACTCGGCCGACGAGCTGCTGCAGATCTCCGAGCTGATGGTGGCGGGCGAGAACTTCCGGTTCGACGACGCCGGGCGAACCGCCTTCGCCGAGTATCTGGAGCTGCGGATGGGCCGGCCCCGTTTCGCCAATGCGCGTAGCGTGCGCAATGCGGTGGAGCGATGCCGGCTGCGTCAAGCCAAACGCCTGGTCGACCTCGGTCGTCCGTTGACCAGGGATGATCTGGTGACATTACGGGCCGCCGATGTACGCGGCAGCCGCGTGTTCGATCCGGCCCCCGCGCCGGCGATCTGATCGGAGCAAGTTCATGCCAGATCGCCGGAAGACGCTGACTCGGTTCATGATCGAACAGGAGCATCGGCATCCGGACTCGACCGGCGACTTCTCGGCGCTGGTGAACGTGCTCGCCACGGCAACCAAGATCATCGCCAACCTGGTCACCCGCGGGGTGATCCTGCGCAGCCTCAGCTCCGGCGATGCCGCCGCACCGCAACGACTGGACGCGTTGGGCAACATCGCGATGCGGCACGAGACCGAGGCCGCCGGACATCTCGCGGCGATCCTGTCCGAGGAGTCGACGGCGGTCTACCCGATCCCGGACACCTACCGGCGGGGAAAATACCTGCTCGCCTTCGACCCGCTCGACGGGTCGAGCAATATCGATGTGAACCTGCCGGTCGGCACCGTCTTCAGCGTGCTCCGCCGGCCCGATCCGCCGCGGGCTACCCCGCCGGCCGAGACCGAGTTTCTCCAGCCGGGAACGGCGCAGGTCTGCGCCGGTTTCGCGCTCTACGGGCCGAGCACGATCCTGGTGCTGACCACCGGCCAGGGAGTCAACGGATTCACCCTGGACCACGAAATCGGTTCGTTCGTGCTGACTCACCCGGACATGCGTATTCCGGCGCGAGCCACCGGGTTTGCGATCAACGCAGCCAACGAGCGGTTCTGGGAGCAGCCCGTGCGCCGTTACGTGCAGGAATGTCTGGACGGCGCGGCCGGACCGCGGGGCCGCGACTTCAACATGCGCTGGGTCGCATCGCTGGTCGCAGATACCTACCACATCCTTACCCGGGGTGGTGTCTACCTCTACCCGCACGACACCCGCGATCCCGACCGGCCGAGCCGAGTCGGGCTGTTGTACGGCGCCAATCCGATCGCGTTCGTGGTCGAGCAGGCCGGCGGCGCGGCGACGACCGGACGTGGGCGGGTGATGGAACTCGAGCCGACCGCGGTGCACCAACGGGTGCCGCTGATCTTCGGCTCACGGGACGAGGTGTTGCGGATCGAGAACTATCATCTGGACCCGGCGCCGTCCACCGTCGGTTTCGACACCTCGATCTTCCGGTCCCGATCCCTGTTCCGGGCCTGAGCGGAAGGATGCGCCGATATGTCGGTCAAACACCCGGTCGTCGCGGTCACCGGTTCGTCCGGTGCCGGTACCACCTCGGTGACCCGGACGTTCCAGGAGATTTTCCACCGCGAGGGAATCGAACCGGCCATCGTCGAGGGCGATTCGTTCCACCGCTACGACCGCGAGCAGATGCGGGCGGCGCTCGCCGACGCCGACGCAACGGGACACACCCTGTCGCATTTCGGCGCAGAGGCCAACCTGCTCACCGAACTGGCGGCCCTGTTCCGCGACTACGGCGAATCCGGCGTCGGTTCGGTCCGCAAGTATCTGCACAACGACGACGAGGCCAAGCCGCACGGGCTCCCGGCCGGTACCTTCACCCCTTGGGAAGACCTGAAACCCGGTAGCGATCTGCTGTTCTACGAGGGCTTGCACGGTGGCGCGGTGACCGACACCGTCGATGTCGCGCGGCACGTCGATCTGCTGGTCGGGGTGGTGCCGATCGTCAATCTGGAATGGACGCAGAAGATCTTCCGGGACAAGACCGAACGCGGCTACTCCGACGAGGCGATCATCGACACGATCCTGCGCCGGATGCCGGACTATGTGCAGTACATCTGCCCACAGTTCTCCCGCACCTACATCAACTTCCAACGGGTGCCGACCGTGGATACCTCGAATCCGTTCACCGCCAGGACGATTCCCACCGCGGACGAGAGTTTCGTGATCATTCGGTTCGCCGATCCCAAGGAGATCGACTTCCCGTATCTGCTGTCGATGCTGCACGACTCGTTCATGTCCCGGACCAACAGCATCGTGGTGCCCGGCGGCAAGATGCACCTGGCGATGCAGCTCATCTTCACCCCGCTGATCCTGCGGTTGATGGACAAGCGACCGAAGCGCCCGCGCTGATGAGCCGGATGATCCGCTCCATGAGGGCGGGTCAGCGTGGGGTGATCGAGAGCTCCCGCCGGTCACCGAGGTCCAGCTCGACGATCGCGGCGCCGGTGTCGGAGGCGGTGATCCGGTCGGTGGTGGCGCCGGTGACCGCGTATTCGCGGTTCGGTCGTAGCCGCTCGATGCCGAGCGTGGTCCGAACCGGACCGGCTCCCGGGCGGAGCACCAGATGCAGGGCGGCACCGTCGGTTTCCGCCCGCGCTACCAGCACGTCGGGGTAGGCGGCCGCGCCGAGTACCGGACCGCGTTGCCACGCCGCCGGCCCGCCGTAGGTGATCAGGTCGCGTAACCCGCTGCGGCGGTTGAAGCGATGCTGCAGGGCGTACAGGTTGCCGAGTCCGGACAACCCCGCGTAGCGCCGCACGCCGTCGCGCTGCACCGGGTCCCCGTGCTCCTCGAGTCCGGCGGTGGCAGCCCGGGCGTACTCGTCGTCGCCGAGTTCCCGGGCGGTCATCGCCACCATGTTCAGCCCGTAGGCGGTGCTGCCGAGGCGGTAGTTGCCCGGGTCCAATCGGCTGGACGCGCGCACCGGGAGCACGCATCGATCGCCGTCGAGCCGGATCTCCTGGTCACGCACGATCCACCATGCGCGTTGGGCCAAGTCGGGCAGGCCGGCGTGTAGCCAGAACGCCGAGGTCAACCCGATCACCGGACCGGCCCACAGGTTCCACGACAGGCCGAGTCGTTGGGCCCGCACGCCGATGATCCGGCCGTCGGGGCGGAGGAACTCGGTCTCGTAGGCGTGCCGAAGCCGGTCCAGCACGTCCCCGGTGAGCTCCGTGCCGCACAGTCGGTCATGGCTGATCAGCGTGTTCAGCCCGAACGTGTTGCAGACTGAGTAGATCCAGTTCGGTTTACACGGGAAGAGGGTGAAGTCGGAACCGAGCAGGTTGCGGTGGATCGATTCGGCAAGCGTGGAGAAGCTGTTCGGGTAGACGTGCCGGTCGTCGTATCGGAAGGTCAACGCGCCCGGCTCGGCGAACCGATCGTCGTTGAGCGTCGCGTACATGCCGGCCTGCACCCCGAGAAATCCGGTGAGCATGATGTTCTCGCGCAGTACCGGATCGGGGTTCCAGCGCAGATTGCCCCAGAGGTTCTCGACCGCCCAGTAACCGAATACCCTCCGGTCCAACATCTTCGCGATGGCGTTGCGTTGCGCCTCGGCGAGATAGCCGGTGAACGCCGGGGTTCGGGTGAACTGGGCGGTGGCCAGGGCATAGCCCAACGAGTTCAGCTGGTAGCGCAGTGCCGACTCGCGAAACTGGTCGATCCGGGTGAACCCGGCGAACTCGTCGACCGGTTGCAGCGCCAGGTCGAGCGCGTAACGCAGCGCGGCCAGATCTTCGGGCGACGATTCGGTGACGGGGGAGCGGCCGGCCGGCGTGCCGGTGATGGTGAAGCGCTCGCGAGCCAACCGGTCGGCGAGGTCGGCACCGCGGCGCGCCTGGCCGCGAAAACGCCATTCCTGCGACAGGGCCGCCACGAGCAGGAGGATCGGCGGACCGGTCAGCGCGATCACCGTTCCGGCGGTCGAGGTCGACGGGGTGCCGATGACGAGCGGCAACACCGCCAGACCGGCCCAGACCAGAATCGGTGCCAGCGCCGGTCCGGCTGCCCACCAAGCGAATACCGCGACGACGAACCCGGCGAGCCCGAGCACCGCGAGGATCGGATGGCCGGTATACCAGAGTCCGCCGCCGGGGTTGGCCAGACTCAGCGCGACTGCGGTTATGCCGGTCGGTGCGGACGCGAGTACCGCGGCCGGACCGGTCGACCACAGCGCCAGCCAGGTGGTCAGGGTGCGTCGTACCTTGCGCGCGGCGACCGGTCCGGTGCGGCGGGGTCTCGGCAACCCGATCTGGATATCGGAGGTTTCGTGCTCGCCGGACGGCTTTGCCGGGAAACGAGTTTCGGGGGAGGGGGTCATCATGTGCTCCGGACGGGTGCGGGTCGGGTGGCGGGCGGCGGAAAGTCGGCCGGCGATTCCGTTGCGCCGGTGACGCGGTGGAAAGCTCGGCGGAGGAGGGCGATCAGGTAGGCGGCGGCGATACAGCAACCCATCGCTCACCCGCCGGCCAGCATGGCGAGCATCCCGATGCTCATCCCGACATGGGGGATCAGGCCCAGCCGGTCAGCGCGGGTGGGGGCCGCCCCGCCACCGATCGTCACCGCTACCGGCACGCGATCGCCGACCGCCAGCAGAGCGGTGGTCACCACCAGATCGACCACGACGATCAGCGTCAATGCCGTACGGAGACCGCCCGCGGTATCGGTCACGGCGGTATCGGTCACTGCGACGACAGTGGCGGCGACCATGCACACCGCCCAGAACGTCGACGCCGCGTGGCTCGGGTCCGGCCGGCGAACCAGCCGTGCCACACAACCGGCCGCGATCAGCACCGTCGCGGCCGACCACCACTGCACGCCGACCATCCGGTGATCCAGCAGCATCGCTGCCATCACCAGGTTCATCGCCAGATGGGCGATATCGCCGTCTCGGTCACCGCCGCCGGGAGCGGCGGCCCGGATCAGGCTGATCAGCGCGCAACCGAGGAGCAGCGCGAACAGCGTCCAGGTAGCGCCATTCAGCCCCGGGTGCTCGGTGTGCATGTGCATGTCGTCGGCCTCACTGTCTCGACCAGCAACCTGACACTGCGTCAGGTTCTGACAGCATGTCAGCTGGGCTGACAGGGTGTCAATAGATCGATAGGCTCAGTGGATGGCGGCGAAGACGACGGATCGGCCAGGACGGTCATCCGGGGACCGGCGACCGGTCAGCCGGGGCGACCAGCAGCGCGCGGTGATCATGGACGCGGTGGCCGAGCTGTTGCAGACCGTGCCGATCGCTGATCTGTCGGTCGCTCGGATCGCGGAGCACGCCGGGGTCACCCGGCCGGCCTTCTACTTCTATTTCGATTCCAAATACACGGTGGCCGCGGCGGCGTTGCAGCAGGTGTGGCAGGACCTGGAGGAGTCGACGGCCGCGCTGGACGAGTACGACTTCGCGGTGCCGCCGGCGGAGTTCAGCGACCGGATGATCAACGACGCCGTCGTGGTGTGGCGCCGACACGCGCGGCTGCTCGCCGTGTGCGCGCAGTCCACCGATCCGGGGCTGACCACGGCCTGGGACCGGTTCGTCGACGACCTCACGCTGCGCCTGACCCGATTCGTCGAACGAGTGGATGCCGCGGAAGGAGTCCGGCCGGTCTCCGCCGATCTCCCCGCACTGGTGGACAGCCTGGTCGGGGCGACGATCTGGGCGCTGCTGGACGAGACCCGCCGACCCCGGCCGGACTACGACGAGCGGCGACTGACCGCCGTCCGCCGACTCTGGCTGGCCGGGGTGTGGGGGGCGGAAACGAACAGTCCGGGCGCGTAGTCGCGCCCGTCTGCTGCTACCCGACCGCGCGCGCCATGCCCCGCTCGACCGCTGCCACCAGCTGTGGCCGCAGCTCGGCCGCCGGAATGATGTGGTTTACCGAGCCGACCTCGCGAGCGCGCTCGATGTTGTGGATCGCCTCGAACTCCTGCGCTACCTCGCCGAGCTTGTCCGACCGGACCGCGGCCCGCGTCTTGGCCAACTCACTGCGCAGCTGCGCCCGTGTCGCGTCGGTGCGGGCCCGGGCCAGCTGCTCCTCCAGGCCGCGCACCGCCGGGTCGGCTGCGGTGCGGTTGTTCACCTCGCGGGAGAAGACCACCGCGGCCGCCGGCGCACCGCCGATCACCGAGGCGAACGAGCCTTCGACGGCGAGCACCTCCATGTTGTCGTTTAGCGCGCCGGAGAACACCACGAACGCTCCACCGTGGTACCGGGAGATCACGCAGAAGACGATCGGGCCGTCGAAGTTGACGATCGCCCGGCCGATCTCGGCGCCGTACTCCAGCTGGATGTTGCGCAGCGACTCCGGCGAGCCGTCGAAGCCGGACAGATTTGCCAGCACCACCAGCGGGCGATTTCCGCTGGCTGCGTTGATCGCCCGGGCGGTCTTCTTCGACGACTGCGGAAACAGCGTCCCGGAGGTCCAGGTATCCGGTCCGTCGGTCGGGAACCAGCCCTTCCGGCTCACCGTGCGCGATTCGATCCCGATCACCGTGACCGGATAGCCGGCCAGGTGCGCGTCGAACACCACCGAGGTGTCCGCCCCGGCCATATCGGCCCAGCGCTCGAGCACCGCATGGTCCTGATCGACCACCGCGCGCATCACCGTCCGGATATCGAACGGCTTCTTGCGCTCCGCGTTGCGCTCGGCGGAGAACACATCGCCGACCGTGGTGAAATCGCTGCCGGGGTGCACGTGCGGGAACGACCGGACATCCCGCTCGACCGGGTCGGTGGTCGCCGCCCGCCGTGGGAAGCGTTCCCCCGGCATGACATAGGCGTGCCGGTAATGGGCGAACAGGACGTCGCAGGCGGCGGTCAGGTCCGGTGCCCAGTACTGCGCCTCACCGTTCGGGCCCATCACGCGGTCGTAGCCGCCGATGCCGAAGTTGTCCTCGGCCGACACCCCGCCCGAGTAGTCCAACGACTGCTTGCCGGTGAGCACCATCGCACTGTCGGGAGTCATCACCAGGATGCCCTTCGTGTGCGACAGCATCGTCGCTTCGGCGTTCCAGTACGGCTGAGCACCGACGTTGATCCCGGTCACCACGATGTTGATCTCGCCGCCGGCCTGGGTGAAGGTGATGATCCGGCGCAGGGCCCGCGACACCCAGTCCATGTTCTCGGTGCCGCTCTCCATCGAGATGGTGGCACCGGAGGACAGGGTGAACCACTCGACCGGCACCCGCATCTGCTCGGCCAGGTCGATCGCCGCCACGATCCGAGCGCACTCGGCTTCGGCCACCGTGCCCAGCGCCTTGGTCGGGTCGCCGAACATCGCGACCCTGGTCATCCCCTCCGGGTACAGCTCGGTCGGGGTGGTGACGAGCCCCACGATCAGGCCGGCCGAGTTCCGTCCGTAGGGGCGGTCGATCGGAACGAGCTCGGCAGCCGCGCCGGTACCGACCAGGTCGTGCTCGACGAAGCTGCCGTCGTCGCCGGTCAGCAGCGGGATCAGCTCGTACGGGTAGACGGTGTTGCGCGTCCGGGCCCGCTGCACCTTCTGGGTGTACTCGTCCAGCGGGCGCAGCGGTTCGTTGGGCTGCTCGGTGACGGCGATCGTGAGGCCGGCGCCGGAGCGGAAGGAGAAGCGCAGCGCGACGTCGCGCACCGGCTCGTTCGGCCGTTCCCGCAGCCGCGCGTGCAGCGCGACTTCCTCCAGGTTGGCACCGGCGGTGATCGGTGCGATGTGCTGCGCGATCGACGGCAGTGACGCCAGCGGCAGGTCGATCAACGGCCAGATGTACAGCACCACCCGGTTGTTGTCGTATCGCGGGGTGCGGCGCTCGGCCTGGGCTCGGCGAATCCCGTTCATGCAGGCGGAGACGGCGCGCTCGATCGCCGGCACGGCGATCACGTTGCCCGCGTCGTCGCGTTGCACCGCCTCGGCCCGTACCTCGGCGTATGCGATCAACCGCTCGTCGGCCGGGTTGTCCCGGGCTACCAGGTGGAACAGATAGGTATCGGCCGGGGACGGCAGGGGAGTGCCGTCGAAGTGCTTGAGCCGCCACATGTCCAGCCGTTGTGCGGTCAACGGATGCATGCCGCGGATGATCCGATCCTCGACCAGTCCGTGCGCGGTATCCTCCGGGGCTCGACGCAACGTCACCTGACGCATCCCGTCCGGCCCGATCACCGTGGTGGTGACCCGGCGCCAGACCCGGCTGTTCGGGTGTTCGGCCAGTCGAGCACGCAACGCATCGGCCAGTTCGTCGCCGTCCTCCGGCGCATCCGGCCAGCTCAGATACAGGTCGACCGCGACATTCTCCGGAGCCGCGCCGGCCACGTCGTCGATCGCGCGCAACGTGCCGGGCAGCTCGGCGGCGGTTCCGGTGGTGGAGACGAGGTGGATCCGATCGCCGGCCAGCTCGAACGTGCCGGTGACGACATCACGAGAATCCCGATCGAACGACTTCACGTCGTCGAGGGTGTGGATCCGGTAGTACTGCCGAGTCACCACCTCGAGCAGGGCGCCGGGCTGGTCGATCCGTTCGGCCAGCATGCCGATCAGGGGTTCCGGCGCGTTGACCAGCTCGTCGATCCGAGTCGCGAGGTCTCGCGCGGCCGGGCGTTCGGCCAGGTACTGCAGACTGCCGCGGACCTGATCGAAGGTCCGCTCCCGGACCGAGCGGATGACCGGCTCGTCGAAGTAGGTGAACCGCACCGAGCGGGCGATGTCACCGATCAGCGGGTGCCGCAGCTGGGTCGCGTCGATCAGCCGATCCAGTACCTCCGAGACGTCGGGGGTGGGGCGGGGCGCGGCGGCATCGTCGGACAACCAGCGCTCGAGCAGTCCGGCGATCACCGGGACACCGTTCTCGGTGCGTTGCTGCGCCAGGAAAACGCGGTAGACGGCCTCTTCCAGCTCGGCCGAGCGTTCCAGGCTCCGGACATCGTAGTGCTGCAGCGCGCGAGCCAGCTTGTCCTGGAACTTCGCCGGCAGTGCCTGCACGTCGACGTCGAGCGATTGCAGATAGGCGTGGAAGTGTTCGCGGGGGCTGTGCACGGCTTCCGCGTCCAGCTCGGCCAGGCCGGGCCGGTTCCGCGACAGCTCGCAGATATCGGCGAAGGTCGCCAGCAGCTCCAGTTCGGCGGCCGCGATGCTCTGCTCGCGCGGCGGCAGCTCGTCCCGCAGCGCGATGTAGCCGGCCATCAGCGCCCGCCCGCGAACCCCGCTGACGTCGTACCCGCTGATCATCGCGCGCATCGCGCGCAGCCGGGCGGTGGCCTCGGTGACCGCGTCGCTTTCCTGGTCGGCCACGTCGACCGTGTCGAACTGCACCCGGGGCACGGCGGTCGTGGCCGCGGCTTCGCCGATCTGATCGACCCGCAGCAACGGCGCACCGGCGTCGATCTGCGAATTGACCACCGCGAGCACTTCCCGGACCCGGCCCGGGTAGGCCGCCCGAACCGCGGTCTCCATCTTCATCGCCTCGAGCACGACCAGCGTCTGGCCGACCTCGACTTCGTCACCCGGCGCGACCGGAACGGCGACCACGACGGCCGGTGCCGGTGCCCGGACCACGCCACCCTCGTCCTGACTGATCTGGTGCGAGACGCCGGCCACTTCGACCAGGTAGCCGGCCGGCCCGGGGACCGTGACGACGTGATACCGCCGACCGGCCACGACCAGCCGGCTCTCGTAGTCGCTGAGTCGGTCCACCTCGACCCGGTAGTCCCCATCTTCGGTCTCCACCCGGTACCGGCGCGGCCCGGTCTGGCCGACCCCGAGCTCGTAGGCGTGCCCCTGATAGCCGAGCTCGACCGTACGGCCGACCACATGGCTGGCCCGTGGCCGACCACCCCGCGCCGAGGCCAGGAACGCGGCGCGCTCGCGTGCCTCCTCGGTGTCGTAACTCGCGATCGCCGCGGCGACCAGGGCGATGTCGGCCACCGGGGACGGGCCCGTGGCCGTTCCGGCGCCGGTGCGGTCCAGCCAGCCGGTGTCGGCCGAGCCGTCGATCAGCTCGGGGCGGTCGAGCAGATCGAGCAGGAAGGACTTGGTCGTGGTGCCGCCGTCGAGCACCACGGTGGTCTCGCGGAGGGCGGTGCGGAGCCGAGCGAGCGCCTCGCTGCGATCTCGTCCCCAAGCGATGATCTTGGCGACCATCGAGTCGTAATCGGGCGGGATCACGTCACCTTGCGCGATGCCGGTGTCCACCCGCAGACCGGAACCGAGCGGGAACTTCAGCAACGACACCGTGCCCGGCGCGGGTGCGAACCCGTTGTCGGCGTCCTCGGCGTTGAGTCGGGCCTCGACCGCATGGCCGAATTCGGCCGGGCAGTCACCGGTCAGCCGGCCGCCGGATGCCACGTGGATCTGCAGCTTGACCAGGTCCAACCCGGTGGTGGCCTCGGTGATCGGGTGCTCGACCTGGAGTCGGGTGTTCACCTCCAGGAAGGTGAAAATCTGCTGCTCGGGCTGATAGAGGTACTCGACGGTGGCCGCGCCGCAATATCCGGCGGCGCGGACCAGCTGGGCGGACACCGTACGCAGGTGATCGGCCTGCTCCTTGGTCATCACCGGCGAGGACGACTCCTCGATCACCTTCTGGTTCTTGCGCTGGATCGAGCAGTCGCGCACCCCGGGTGCCCATACGTTTCCATGACTGTCGGCGATGATCTGAACTTCGACGTGCCGGGCGTCGGTGACCAGCCGCTCGATGAATACCACCGGGTCGCCGAAGGACCGCTGCGCCTCGCCCTGGGTGCGTTCCAGGGCCAGCTCCAACTCGTCTTCGGCGTAGACCTTGCGGATGCCGCGGCCGCCGCCACCGCTGCGGGCCTTGATGATCAGGGGGTAGCCGATCGCCTGCGCATGGCGACGGGCGTCCGCCCGCGTGGATACCGGTCCGCCGGACCAGGGCGCGACCGGCACGCCGACCTTCTCCGCGAGCAGCTTGGCCTCGACCTTGTCACCGAGCAGCCGCATCGCGTCGGCGGACGGGCCGATGAAGGTGATCCCGAGATCGGCGCACATCTTGGCGAACGCCGGATCCTCCGCGACGAAGCCCCAGCCGACCCACACCGCGTCGGCCCGAGCCACGCGGAGCGCGCGGGCGAGCTCGGCGTGATCCAGATACGGACTCGCCGCGGTCGCGGACGGCCGCAAGGTCACCGACTCGTCGGCCTGGCGGACGAACATCGCCCGGCTCTCGGCCTCGGTGTGCAGTGCGATGGTGACCAGGCCCGGACTCGCCGGGTTGCCCGTCGCCCCGTACTCCGCCTCGAGTTCGCGGACCGCGCGGATCAGGCGCACGGCTGCTTCACCACGGTTGACCACTGCAATCCGTTTGAACATGTCCCTCACATCGTCCGTCGTGGGTACCAGCTGTCGCGTCCGGGTGCGCGGCGCGCTCCAGACTGCAGCACGCGAGCGTCACAGTCCAAACTCCACCGTGCCGCAAATCCCGCTATCGGATCGTTATCTTCGCTGATCGCATTGTCGGGCAATGCGATCCAGATATCGAAAGAAATCCGGCTGCGCTCCGGCGAGTCGCGGCTACCGGCGAGTAACGTTGTGCGGCAAGCGCTCTCGAAAGCGCACTCGCCGCCCTGGTTACCGGCCGGTAGCCGGGCTTGCGCTCACGGCAGCGCGATGTATTTCGGTTCGAGGTACTCGGCGATTCCTTCGGTCCCGGCCTCGCGGCCGAGGCCGGACTCCTTGACTCCGCCGAACGGTGCGGCGACATCGGAGACGACGCCTCGATTGACCCCGACCATGCCCGCTTCGAGCGCCTCGGACACCCGCAGCGCCCGGTCCAGGTCGCGGGTGTAGAAGTAGGCGGCCAAGCCGAACTCGGTGTCGTTCGCCGCTGCCACCCCGGCGGCCTCGCCGCTGAACCCGGCGATCGCGGCAACCGGACCGAACACCTCTTCACGCAGGATGCGGGCGTCGGCCGGCACGTCGGCCAGTACGGTCGGTTCGAAGAACCAACCGGGGCCGGGTAGAGCGTTTCCGCCGGTGGTGACCCGCGCGCCCCGATCGAGCGCGTCCTGCACCAGCTCGGCGACGGTAGTGCGCTGCCGGTCGGTGATGAGCGGCCCGACCTGGACGTCGGGCGCGTAGCCGGGGCCGACGGTCAGCTCGCTCATCCGCTCGGTCAGGCCGGCGGTGAATTCCGCGCGAACCTGATCGGCGACATGGAATCGGTTGGCGGCAGTACATGCCTCGCCGGTGTTGCGCATCTTGGCCTGGAGCGCGCCGGTCACGGCGGCGTCGACGTCGGCGTCGGCGAACACCACGAACGGTGCGTTGCCGCCCAGTTCCATCGACGTGCGCAGCACCCGTTCGGCGGCCTGCCGCAGCAGCAACTTGCCGACCGCGGTGGAACCGGTGAAGGTGAGCTTGCGCAGTCGGGGATCGGTCAGCAATGGGGTGGTGAGCGCAGCCGCGTTCGTGGTCGGCAGGATCGACAGCACTCCCGGCGGCAGCCCGGCGTCGGCAAACACCTGCCCCAGCAGCAACATGGTCAGTGGCGTCTCGGCGGCCGGCTTGATGAGCATGGTGCAGCCGGCAGCGAGTGCCGGGCCGATCTTGCGCGTGCCCATCGCCAGCGGAAAATTCCACGGGGTGATCCCCAGGGTCGGTCCGACCGGTTGCTCGGTGACCAGGATCCGTCCGGTCCCGGACGGCGACCGGGTATAGCGGCCACCGATTCGGACTGCTTCCTCGGCGAACCAGCGGAGGAACTCGCCACCGTAGTCGACCTCACCCCGGCTCTCGGCCAGCGGCTTACCCATCTCCAGGGTCATCACCAGCGCGAACTCGTCCCGGCGGGCGATCACCAGCTCCCACGCCCGGCGCAGCAACTCGGCGCGTTCCCGCGGCGCGGTCGCGGCCCAGCCCGGTTGTGCGGTGACCGCGTCGGCCAGCGCCGTGGCACCGTCGGCCGGCGTCGCGTCGGCGATCTCGATGAGCACGTCCCCGGTCGCCGGGTTGCGCACGCCGAACACCGGGCCGGGATGCACCTGGTCGCCGCCGAGCCACAGCCCGGTCGGCACCGGGGGGAGGGCGGGCACGCTTACCGAAGCAGACATGGTGGCTCCGTCTAACGGATCTCGTCGACGAACTGGTCCATCGCCCGTTCGGCAAGTGCGGCAATGGTCATCGACGGGTTCACCGTCGCCGTACTCCCCGGGATCATCGCGCCGTCGACGACGTAGAGACCCGGATGCCCGTGCACCCGACCGTAGCCGTCGGTCGCCGCGCCGAGCACGGCACCGCCGAGTGGGTGCGCGGTGAAGTTGGCGTTCGCGGCGTAGCCGATCGCGTCGTACTCGACCAACGCGTTGGCCGCTGCGGCGATCTTGTGATTCACCGCCCGCGCCGCCGCCAGCGCGCGGGCATTGCCGTCCGCCGGCCAGTTCAGCGTGACCTTCCCATCCGGACCGGCGTGGAAGCTGCCCCGGGTCGGGTCGAGCACCATCCCGAGGGAGGCCAAGGCGCCGGTCTCGATCGGGATGCCCGGGATGTACCAACTCTCCAGGGTGGTGGGTGGACCGGACTCGTCGTGAATCATGCTGGCGCAGGGAACTCCCTGGCCGGTGCCGGCCAGGGCGGACATTCCACGCGCGAGTACCACGTCGCCGTTGGTGCCCCAGCCCTGGCCGACGTGCTCGTTCAGATGCGGCAGCGATCCGGCCGCCTTGGCCCGGACCAACAGTTCGGTGCTGCCGACCGAGCCCGCGGCCAGCAACAGCCGGTCGGCGGTGAGGGTGCGTCGCGCCGTCACCGCACCGGTCGGATCGAGCTTGCGCAGCTCGACGACGAAGCGGCTCCCGTCGTGCCCGATCGAGTCGACCTGATGCCCGGGATAGACGGTGGCGTTGCCCGACGCCTGCGCCTGTGCCAGATAGTTCTGATTGAGATCGAACTTGGCGCCGTTGGAGTTGCCCAGATTGCTCCGGGCCGCGGTGGCCGAGGGGCGGCTGCGTCCGGCCAGCTCGTCCCGCAGCACATCCCAGCGGAAGATGGATTCGACGGGGGTCGGTTCATAGCCGGCCTTACGAGCCTGGTCGTCCCAGGCGCGCGAGTGCGCGAACGGTGTCGAGCCGTAGATGTCGGGCGGCATCGTGGACAGTCGGAGTTCGGCGCGCACCCGCGGGTAGTACGTGCGCACCATCTCGTCGTATCCGACCAGCCCGCCGAACACCGACTCGAACAGGTGCCGGGGTGGCTCCGGCATCGCGCCGGTGAAGATCACCGAGCCGCCGCCGACCGCTGCGGCCCGCCAGACATCGAGGTTGGGGTAGGACGTGCAGTCGAGCACCCCGCCGAAGTCCTCGAACTGCATCGGGATCTTGGTGACGCCGGTGAAGCTGGTGCGATGCCAGAAACCGCGGCCGTCCGGCAGATCATCACCGGTGAAGATCTCCCGCCAGGGATCGTTCGGCCAGCGGGAGCCACGCTCCAGGACCGTCGTCGGAACCCCGGCCCGAGCCAGCCGCAGCGCCGCCACCGCACCGCCGAAACCGGAACCGATCACCAGCGCCCGGCTGTGTTCCGGCGGATCGGGCAACGGTTCGAAGATCTCCGGCACCCACGAGCGGAACATCCCGGCCCACGCACCCTCGGCCCGAGCCGGGGCGGTTCGGCTACCGGCAGCCAGCGCGGCGGCGGAGACGCCGCTGGCGAATGCCAGAAATCGGCGGCGATCCATCCCCAGCTACTCCTCACCGACCCGGACCGATCCGAGCCGATCGCCCGGTGCGGCCCATGGTCTATCATTCGACCCGTCCTGGACCGACACGCTACTGCCACAGTCCGCTCGGTGTAACGCTTGGCCTGATGTTGCGAAACATATCAACGACAAGTGTTTGCTAGGGGGATGCCGGCGGACGAAGAACAGTTGAGAGTGTGCAACGACGACGTGGTGATTCGGGACATCCGGTCGGGGAGCGGGAGTCGGTAAGTGGATTCGGGTGACAGAGAAATCGAATGGCGGGACCGGAAGCGGCCGCTCTGGCTGTTGGGCCTGATTGCGCCGGTCAGCGCGCTTGCGCCGTCCACCTTGGTTGCCCTCACGCAGGTGAAGGCGTTCTGGTGGCTCGGCGCTTTCGTCGTGTTCATGATCATTCCGATCATCGATCTGCTGGTCGGTGACGACGGCGAGAATCCGCCGGATTCGGTGTACCGACAGCTGTCGGCAGACAAGTACTACCGCTGGTGCACCTATCTCTTCCTGCCCATCCTGCTGTCGGCATTCGTGGTTGCCTGCTACCTGTGGGCCGATCCGGCATTGAGCCTGCTGGACAAGATCGGGCTATGCGTCTCGGTCGGCGTGATCAGCGGTGTCGGTATCAACGCGGCGCATGAGCTGGGCCATCGGGTGGAGAAGCACGAGCGGTGGTTGGCCAAGGTCGCCTTGGCGCAGACTTGCTACGGCCACTTCTTCGTCGAGCACAATCGGGGCCACCATGCCCGGGTTGCGACTCCGGAGGATCCGGCCAGCGCCCGGTTCGGCGAGGTGCTCTACGAGTTCCTGCCGCGCAGTGTGCTCGGCAGCCTGCGTTCGGCGTGGCGGTTGGAGGCCGACCGGATGGCTCGGCGGCGCTCTCGGACCTGGTCCTGGCGTAACGACAACCTGCAGGCCTGGGCGATGTCGCTGGTCCTGTTCGGTGTGATGATCGGCGTCTTCGGGTTCACGATCCTGCCGTACCTGCTGCTGCAGGCTGCAATCGCGGTGCTGATGCTGGAAACGGTCAACTACGTGGAGCACTACGGCCTGCTCCGGCAGCAGACGCCGGGTGGAAATCGGGAAGCGATCGCGCCTCGGCACAGCTGGAACAGCGACCGTTTGGTGACCAACGTGCTGCTGTTCCACTTGCAGCGGCACAGCGACCATCATGCGAACCCAGCCCGCCGATATCAGACTTTGCGCAGCTCGGACGAGGCGCCACAGTTGCCGGCCGGCTACGCGACCATGGTGTTGCTCGCGCTGGTCCCGCCGCTGTGGCGACGGGTGATGGACCCGCGGGTGCTATCGCACTACCACGGCGACGTGACCCAGACGAACATCCATCCGCGGCGGCACGAAGCCGTGCTGGCCGCATACGGCACCCCGACCGAGGCCACGGTTCTGGTGGAGTCGATCGGAGTGGAGCCGATCGTCCGGGAGTCGGAGCCGATCGAGACGCCGGCACGGCGGAGCGCCTGATCCGGATCGGACGCTCGTCGAGCCGGCCGCGTCGACGTCGCCCGAAACGTACTCGAGAGGCAGCGTTGTGCGATGAATGACACCTATTCGACCGATGGTGATCGGCCGCTGGCCGGGATCACGGTCGTCGGCCTGGAACAGGCGGTATCCGCGCCGCTGTGTACGAGGCATCTGGCCGATCTGGGCGCCCGAGTGATCAAGGTGGAGGCGCCTGGGCACGGTGATTCGATCCGCGGATACGACTCGGCCGTAGGCGAAGGACTGTCCGCCCACTTCACCTGGCTCAATCACGGCAAGGAATCGGCCGCGCTGAATCTGAAGTCGGAATCCGATATGCGGATCTTGAGCAACATTCTGGCTAACGCAGATGTGTTGGTCAGCAACCTTGCGCCCGGTGCACTCGGCCGACTCGGCCTGCATCCGGACGAGCTGGTCCGGCGTCAGCCACGGTTGATCGTGGTGGACATCTCCGGGTACGGCACGGGCGGCCCGATCGATCACAAGCGGGCCTACGACCTGCTCATCCAGTCCGAGAGCGGCTCGTGCAGTATCACCGGCTTGCCGGGGCAACCGGTCAAGTCCGGCATTCCGCTCGCCGACGTCGGCACCGCGCTCTATGCCTACTCGGCGGTGCTCACCGCACTCTTCCACCGGGAACGCACCGGCAAAGGGGCGGTTATCCCGATCGCCATGCTGGATGTCGCCGCCGAGATGATGGGCTTCGCGCTCAACTACGTCATCCATACCGGTACCGAGCAGGTGCCGGTGGGAATGGGCTCGCCGGCCTGCGCACCGTACGGCGGCTATCCCACCGCCGACGGGCAGACCGCGGTGCTCGGCACCACCAACGACCGGGAATGGCAGCGGCTCACCGAGATGATCGACCGCCCGGATCTTGCCGCCGAGCCGCGCTATGCCCGCAACGAAGACCGGTGCGCGGCGGCGAACCGAGAAGCGATCGATGCCGAAGTGGCGAAGTGGACCGGGGAACGCAGCTTGGCCGAGATTCAAGCGGCCGCCGACGCCGCCGGGATCGGCAACTCCCGACTCGGAACCGTCCGGGACCTGAGTACTCATCCGCAGCTGGCCGAGCGGGGCCGCTGGCGGCAGGTGGGCACTCCGGTGGGTCCGGTCCCTGCCTTGCTACCACCGGCGGTCGCGACCGATTGGGCGGTGCGTAACGGCTCGGTACCCGGTCTGGGCGAACACACCGATGCGATCCGCGCCGAGTTCGGCAACGCAGAGTTCGGCGACACGCCCACATCCGCGTGAACGGTCCGCGCGGCGGCCGATCCGCTGTGCGTGTCGCCTCGACACCCGGTACTCTGCGGGCCATGATCATCGGTCGTTTGGCTCGAATCGTCGGAGTCGCCATCGCAGCAGGCGCAGTACCGCTGTTGCCGGCGGCCGCTGTGCCGGCGGCCGCCGGGCCGTGTCCGGACATCGAGGTGGTCTTCGCGCGGGGTACGGCCGAGCCGCCCGGCCCGGGAATCAACGGCGCCGTATTCGTCGAAGCGTTGCGCGCTCGGGCAGTCGGCCGGTCGGTCGAGTCGTACGGGGTCAACTACGCGGCGAGCGCGAATTTCGGCGATCCGATGGAAATTGCCCGGACCGCCGTCGACGGCATCCGCGACACCCAACGGCGCATCGAGTCGGTCGTCGCGGGCTGCCCCGGAACCAAGATTGTCCTTGCCGGGTATTCGCAAGGCGCCGTGGTCACGGGGTTCGCGACCATGGACCGGATGCCGACCGAGGTGCCGTCCCAGTACGCGCAGTATGTGCCACCACCGATGCCGGCCGCGATGGCCGACCACGTGTCTGCGGTCGTGCTGTTCGGCAAGCCGTCGGATCGATGGATGCGCGATGCCGGGGCTCCGGCGGTGACGATCGGCGAGCGCTACCGCAGCAAGACCGTGGAATATTGCATGCCGGGCGACACGATCTGCGACGGCGCCGGGGTCGGCCAACCGAATGTGTTGCACAGCGTGTACGCGGTCAACGGCATGGTCTTCCAAGGTGCGGACTTCGCGGCGGATCGATCCAGGTAGCGCTAGCGGATCGCCCGCACGATGCTCGTCGGCAGCAGGATCGCGGTCGCCGCGACGATGATCCACCACGCCGGTAGCACGCTGTAGTGTGATACCACCAGGGTGGCCAGTAGCCCCAGCAGCACGCCGACGGCGATTCGCCAGTCGTCACCGACGACGAAGTCGTACCAGAACGCGGCGAACGTCCGCACACGGTCAGTCATGCTGTGATCCCTCTCGTGCGGACTGGATCGTGGGTCCGGCTCCCCGCAGCCAAGCGACCAACGCCAGGGCGTACAATGCCACCCCCGGCACGATCACCAACAGCGCGACCTCACCACCAGGCCAGTGTGCGCCGGCGCCTTCGGCGCCCCAGAAGAGGCCGAAGGCGGTGAGCATGACACCGACCGCAAACTTCATCGCGTTTTCGGGGACTCGTGCCAGCGGAGCTCGGATCAGGAACCCGGCGACCACTACCAGCATCGAGGCGGCCAGCGCAGCGATCGCCGCCAGCGAGATGTCGCGCTGGGCGCTGCCGAAGGTGAGCGCGATAAAAACTACTTCCAAGCCCTCGAGCGTTACGCCCTTGAACGCGAGCGTGAATGCGTACCAGTCGCGGACCAGGCCGCGGTGGTCGGGGGCACCGGCCGCTCTCGCCGCGGCAGATGTCGTCTCGAAGGCCGCCTGCTCGTCGCGCAGTGGCTTACACCCGCCGGCGCGCAGGATCGCTTTGCGCAGCCACTGCAGGCCGAATACCAGCAGCAGCCCGCCGACGACCAGCCGCAAGCCGTCGAGGGGTAGCTCGGTCAATGCGGTACCCAGTATCGCCACCGCACCGGCCAGGATCGCCAGCCCGGCGAGCACCCCGGTGATGGCCGAGCGCCAGTCTCTGGCGGTGCCGGCGGCGAGCACTATGGTCAGCGCTTCGACCGCCTCGACGAGGCAGGCCAGAAACACCGCCGCGAACAACGCGGCACTACTCATCGCTCTCCATAAGCCGACGCCTCGTACGGCGTGATCTATAACGCATCCGCAAGCACCTCCCGACACCGCCGCCCACCGAACTCCGCACCAGGAGCCTCCGCAACAGCCGGCGATCCGCCCGAGTTCGGCGCGCCGCACACGTTTCCCACGCGGCACGCAGAGTGGCGACCACGATCGTCGACTAAAGCGTGCTCGATAGCGCCGTGAGCGCTCCGATCTCGGCGGTCGAGTCCGGCGGATTCGCCCGCACGGCCGTCAACGCCGCATCGATCCGCTGATCGACTGCGCCCCAGCCTGCCTCGTCGAGCGGTTGGAGCCTCGGCTGAGCATCGTCCCAGGCCGTTTCCAGATCCGTGATTCGAGCCCGCGCGCCAGCTTGGTCGCCCGATCGAACTCGATCAAGGATATCCGTGGTGATCGCTCGGAAACTTGCGACGGTGTCGGCGGGGAAACGCGCGGTGGCCGCGCCCGGAGCGAGCGCTGGGGCTGCGGAGCCGCCGGTCTCCTCCGTGCCGGACCCGGCGTCGTGCGGTTGCGCGGCCGCCCACCCGAGCAGTAGCCCGGTCGCCACCGCGACCACCAGGTAGTAGCCGAGCATCAGCGGTTCACGGGCCGGCCGCGGCGCGGGAGTCGGTCGGTCGTTGATCACGTCGCGCTTGGTGCAGGTGAGGTAGCCGACCACCAGAAGGATCGCCAGCAGAAAGATGACGCTGGTCAGCGCAGTACCCATCCCCAGACCGTGGTCGGCTACCGGCGATGCAAGCCAGTCACCGAGGTTGGCGCCGAGCGGCCTGGTCAAGATATAGGCCAGCCAGAACGACAACACAGCGTTCGCGCCCAGTCGCCGGCCCACTGCAATTGCGGCGATCAAGCCGGCCGGCAAGAGCACCGAGGTGCCAGGACCCCAGCCGGTGATCGATAGCGTCCAGTCGCCGATCGCGGTGCCCAGAGCGAAGGTGACCAGCACCGCGAGCCAGTAATACAGCTCGCGGGGCCGGGTCACGATGCTGTGAATCGACAAGGTTCGTTCACGGGCGTACCAGATACCGAACACGACCCCGAGGAGCACCGCGAAACAGCTGGTGCTCACCGCCAGCGGCACCGCCAGGCTGTCGGTGAGGATGTCGGTGAGGATGTCGGTGTAAAGCGTGCCGCTCACGCTCAGCACCACGACGGTCGACCAGTAGACGCCCGGCACGTACCGGGGTAACCGCAGCTGATAACTCAGGACGACGAGCAGTAGCACGGTGAAGATCACCGCAGTCCGGTTCAGCCCGACACCCAGGGTCAGGCTGATCCAGTCGGCAAAGCTCTCGCCGACGGTGGTGCAGAGAATCTTGATCACCCAGAACCAGACGGTGACCTCGGGCACCTTGCTGAGCTGTCGGTCAACCCCGAAGCGGCTTGCGGTCGGGCTGTTGTCGGTCATGACTTTCTTGCTCCGATCCGAGGGTCAGTGGATGCCGAGCCACACGAGGGCGCCGACACCGGCGAACACGCTGTAGATCGCGAACGGCGTGAGCGTGTGGGCGTGGAAATAGCGGGTGAGGAACCGCACCGCCAGATAGGCGCTGCCGAACGCGACGACGCTGCCGGCCATGACTTGACCGTGGATTCCGTCGCCGAGTGGCCCGAAAAGGTCCGGGATCTTCAACACACCGGCAGCGAGGATCACCGGTGTGGCGAGCAGAAAAGAGAACCGAGCGGCGTCCTCGTGGGAAAGTCCTCGGCCGAGCCCGGCGACCATCGTCACCCCGGATCGGCTGATGCCGGGCAGCAACGCGAGGATCTGCGCGCAGCCGATCACGATCCCGTCCCGCAACGGCATCTCGGACAGGCGGGCGTCGGCTCGGTCCGGATCGGTGCGGCCGCTCTCGCCCCCGTCGGCGCCGACGAGAACCGGCTGACGATCCGCGACGCGGCGGAGCCGCTCGCCGACGTAGAGCACCACACCGTTGAGCATCAGAAAGGCTGCGGCAGGTGCCGGCTTGCCGAGGGTCGTGCGAAACAGGTGTTCGAGCGCCAGACCGGAGATTCCGACGGGGATGGTGGCCAGCACGATCAACCAGGCCAGCCGCTCGTCGGCGGTCTCGACCCGGCGGTGGCGTAGCGAGCTGACGAAGCCGCCGATGATCCGCACCCAGTCCCGCCGGAAAAACAGCAGCAACGCGGCTGCCGTCGCCACATGTAGGCCGACGATGAACGCCAGGTAGGGCGACTCCGGCCGGGAGACGTTCAGGTCGGTCGCCCATTGTCCACCGACGATCGCCGGAATCAGCACCGCATGACCGAGGCTGGACACCGGGAACAACTCGGTGACGCCCTGCAGGGCGCCGACCGCGATCGCCTCGAGATAGCCGAGCCCGCTCACCGCGGGTACCGCACTTCGGTCGGACGCCCGTCGGCATCGGGTCGAATGGGCATGGGCTCGGATGGCGCCAACTCACCTGTCGTTTGCACCGGCGCAGGTTGTCACTCGGGAGCTGAGAAGCCGCTGAGAACCGGTAACCGTCGGACGTGATCCACCCGGCAGACTCGTCGGGTGGCGTCCCGATGGCTGACCCCGGTGCACTGGCGGCTGCGGACACGCTCGGCGCTGGCCGCCGCGCTGGTGGTCGGCATCGGGCTACTGCTCGCTGCAGCCGCGTTGGTGTCGGTGCTGTATCGCTCGCTCGAGCTCGGTGCGATCGGCGCGGCGCAATCCCGGGCCGACCAGATCGCCGCTCAACTCCGCAGCGAACCGGCCGCCGGGTTGGACCTGCCATTGCTCGCCACCGACGGCCAGGTCGGCGCGGTCCAGTTGGTCGACCCGGCTGGTCGAGTGCTCACGGCGTCCAACGGTGCCCCGCGCACGCCCCTGGTTTCGGTGTCGCTGGTTCGCGGGGAAACACGATCGTTCGGGCGCCGGACACCAGATGACGACGCGTTCGACTACTTCGTGGTCGGTCAGGGTGCGGCGGGCCGGGACGGCGCGATAACCGTGCTGGTCGGCGCCGACCGTGAGCCGATCGAGACCGTGGTGTACCGGGTGATCGCACTGCTCGCCGTCGGTTCGCCGGTGATCGTGCTGCTCGTGGTCGTCGGGACGTCCCGACTGGTCGGCGCCGCGTTGCGGCCGGTCGAGACGATGCGACGGCGAGTCGCGGCGATCTCCGGCAGCGACCTCAGCGGGCGGGTCCCGGTCCCGGCCGCTCGCGACGAGGTGGCGCTGTTGGCCGAGACGATGAACGAGATGCTCGAGCGGGCAGAGGCGGCGCAACTCGCGCAACGCCGGTTCGTCAGTGATGCCTCGCACGAGCTACGCAGCCCGATCACGACCATCTCGGCCGCCCTCGACCTTGCCGGTACGAGACCGGACGGCACGATCGCGGCGCGGACGTTGATCCCGGAGGTGCACCGGCTGCGACTGCTGGTCGACGATCTGCTGCTGCTCGCGCGCGCCGACGAGCGAGCAGGGCGGCTCCGTAGGGTCGATGTCGACCTCGACGATCTGGTGTTCGCGGAGCGCCGGCGGCTGGTCGGCCGTTCGGCCCCGCGAGTAGTCGCGACCGTGCAACCGTGTCGAGTGCGCGGTGACCGGGCCGCGCTCGCTCGGGTCGTACGCAACCTGGTGGACAACGCGGTGCGGCACGCCACCGACATGGTCGAGCTCGACTGTCGCGACGTCGGCCGCCACGCACGGTTGATCGTCGCCGACGACGGGCCGGGCATTCCCGAGGCAGATCGGGAGCGGATCTTCCGTCGGTTCGTTCGGCTCGACGAGCATCGCACGCGCAATGCGGGGGGCAGTGGGCTCGGACTTGCGATCGTCGCCGAGGTGGTGCGATCGCACGGCGGCACCGTCGAGGTGGCCGACCGGCCCGGGGGTGGCGTGGTGTTCACCGTCGAGCTGCCGTTGGATCAGGAATCGACCAGCCGGTAGCCGACGCCGCGCACCGTCTCGATCGACGACACCCCGAACGGAATGTCGATCTTGCGGCGGAGATAGCGGACGTACACCTCGACCACATTGTCGCCGCCGTCGTAGTGGGCATCCCAGACCCCGCGCAGAATCGTCGACTTGGTCACCACGGCGTCCCGATGCCGTAGCAGAAACTCCAGCAGGCCGAATTCGCGGGGAGTGAGGTCGATCGGGACCTCGCCCCGGGTCACCCGCCGACGCATCGGATCCAGCGCCAGGTCGCCGGCACGCAGCACGACCGGCCGAGCCGGTGCGCCGCGCCGTACCAACGCCCGCAGTCGCGCGATCAACACCACGAAGGAGAACGGCTTGGTCAGGTAGTCGTCGGCGCCGATGTCGAACGCATCGGCCTGGTCGTACTCGCCGTCCTTGGCCGACAACATCAGCACCGGCGTCCACACTTCGCGGGCCCGCAGCTCGCGCAGTACCCGGTACCCGCTGAGTCCGGGCAGCATGATGTCGAGCACCACCACATCGAACTCGCCGACGGTGGCAGCCTCCAGTCCTTCGTGACCGTCGCCGGCGAGCTCGACGACGAAGCCGGCTTCGGTCAGGCCCCGACGCAGCGTCTCGGCCAGCCGTTCCTCGTCGTCCACCAGCAGTACCCGCACGTATCGATTGAACCGCCGTCGGTGAACCGGTGCGGGATGTGGGCCGGTGTCGAGCCTTCTGCGCAAGTTCACCCGCCGTGCAGCCGCGGGTGTGACGATCGAGCGGTGACCGATCTCGCATCATCCGCGTCCGGCCCCTCGTCGGAGTCGACGCCGGAGCAGACCCGCAGCCACAGCCGCACCGGGATGGACCCCGACTCGATCCGTCGGGGGATCGTCGACCACCTGCGGTACTCGATCGGCCGGCCGGCCGCTACGTTGCGCCCCGAGCACTACTACCGCGCGCTCGCGCTGGCGGTCCGGGACCGGATGCAGGACAACCGGGTTGCCTCCACCCGGACGTCGCTGGAGCTCGGCCACAAGGTGGTCTGCTACTTCTCGGCGGAATTCCTGATGGGCCCACAGCTCGGGGTCAACCTGCTCGACCTCGGCATCGAGGCAGCGGCGGCGACCGCCCTGGCCGAACTCGGCCAGGATCTCGATGAGGTACTGGCCTGCGAGGAGGAGCCCGGCCTGGGCAACGGCGGGCTGGGGCGACTCGCCGCGTGCTACCTCGATTCCCTCGCCACGCTGGAACGGCCGGCGATCGGCTACGGCATCCGATACGAGTACGGCATCTTCGATCAGGAGATCCGCGACGGCTGGCAGGTGGAGAAGACCGACAACTGGCTGGTGGCCGGCAATCCGTGGGAAATCGCCAAGCCGGACGTGAGCTATCGGGTGGGCTGGCGAGGCTACAGCGAACACTATCGTGACGCCGGCGACGTCGACCGGGTGCGCTGGGTGCCCGGCCGGGTGCTGCGCGGCGTCGCCTACGACACCCCGGTGCAGGGCTACGACGTGCGCACCTGCAACGTGCTGACGCTGTGGAGCGCGCACGCGGTCGATTCGTTCGCCTTGGCGGCGTTCAACACGGGCGACTACTACAAGGCGGTCGAGGACGAGGTGAACTCGGAGACCGTCACCAAGGTGCTGTATCCGAACGACGAGCCCGAGGCCGGCAAGCGGCTCCGACTGCTGCAGCAGTACTTCTTCGTGTCCTGCTCGCTGCAGCACATCCTGCATATCCTCGACGACCTGGCCGGCACCTCGGTGCGCGCGCTACCGGAACGATTCGCGGTGCAGCTCAACGACACCCACCCGTCGATCGCCGTCGCCGAACTGATGCGGCTGCTGGTCGACGAGCGTCGGCTGGACTGGGACGAGGCGTGGGCGATCACGGTGGCGACCTTCGGCTATACCAACCACACGTTGTTGCCGGAGGCCCTGGAAACCTGGCCGCTGGCGATGTTCGACGAGTCGTTGCCCCGACACCTGGAGATCATCTACGAGATCAACCGGCGGTTCCTCGACGAGGTGCGGGCGGCGTTCCCCGGCGACGAGGCGCGGCTGCGGCGGATGTCGCTGATCGGTGAGGAGGGCGGGAAGACCGTCCGGATGGCACACCTGGCCACGGTCGGCAGCCACGCGATCAACGGGGTCGCGGCACTGCACACCGAGTTGCTGGAACACAGCGTGCTGGCCGACTTCTACCAGCTGTGGCCGGAGCGGTTCGGCAACAAGACCAACGGCGTCACGCCGCGCCGGTTCCTGGCGCGGGCCAACCCCGGACTACGCGAACTGCTGGATGCGACGATCGGCCCCGGCTGGCTCACCGACCTCGATCGGCTGCGCGAGCTGGAACCGTTTGCCGACGATCCCACGTTCCAGCGGCAGTGGCGCGAGGTCAAACGGGGCAACAAGGCCCGGTTGGCCCGGTACGTACACGAGCACACCGGCATCGAACTGAACCCCGACTGGCTGTTCGACATCCAGGTCAAACGGATTCACGAGTACAAGCGTCAGCACCTCAACGTGCTGCATATCGTGACGCTGTATCACCGGCTCAAGCAGGACCCGGACGCCACCATCGCACCGCGGGCCTTCGTCTTCGGCGGCAAGGCCGCGCCGGGATACTTCCTGGCGAAGCGGATCATCAAACTGATCAATGCGGTCGGCGAACGAGTGAACAACGACCCGGATGTGAACCGGTTCCTGCGGGTGGCGTTCGTGCCGAACTTCAACGTGCAGAACGCGGAGCTGATCTACCCGGCAGCCGATCTTTCCGAGCAGATCTCCACCGCCGGCAAGGAAGCGTCCGGCACCGGCAACATGAAGTTCATGATGAACGGGGCGCTGACCATCGGCACTCTGGACGGCGCAAACGTGGAGATCCGGGACGAGGCCGGGCCGGAGAACTTCTTCCTGTTCGGCCGGACCGCCGACGAAGTCGAGCAGATCAAGCGGGACGGCTACCGCCCGGCCGACTACGTCGACGGCAATCCGGAGCTGGCCGCGGTACTCGGACTGATCGGCGACGGCACCTTCACCCACGGCGACACCGAGGTGCTACGTCCGGTGGTGGACAACCTCTACCGCGACGACCCGTTCCTGGTGCTGGCCGATTACGCCGCCTACCTCGAAGCCCAGGAGCGGGTGAGCGCCGCATGGGCGGATTCGGCCGGCTGGACGCGGATGTCGATCTACAACTCGGCTCGCAGCGGCAAGTTCTCCTCCGACCGGGCGATCGCCGAGTACTGCGACGACATCTGGGACGTGGGCCCGGTGCCGGTCCCGAAGTAACGCCGTACGTGCCAGACTCGGCGCATGACCGAAAACTCCACGTCCCCTGCCGAGATCCTGCCCGCCGGGACTACGGCACCCGATTTCACCTTGCCGACGACCCCCGAGCGGTCGGTCACGTTGTCGGAGCTGCGGGGCCGGCCGGTGGTGCTGGTGTTCTATCCGTTCGACTGGAGCCCGGTCTGCAGCGACGAGTTGGTGGTGTTCACCGAGGCGTTGTCGCGGATCGGCGAGCACGGTGCGACCGTGCTCGGGATCTCGGTGGACAGCGTCTGGAGCCACCAGGCGTATCGGGCGGACCGGGCGATCGGGTTCGAGCTGTTGGCCGACTTCGAGCCCAAGGGAGTGGTCGCCCGGGAGTACGGCATCTACGAGTCGACCGGCGGCTTCGCCGGCCGGGCTCTGTTCGTGCTGGACGGCGCGGGTGTGATCCGCTGGTGCCACCTCTCGCCGCCGGCGGTCAATCCGGGCGTGGACGGGGTACTCGACGCGTTGAGTCGGCTCGACGCGGGGGATTCGTCGTCGGCCTGAGCCGCGACCGTCCGAGCTCGCTGGTCACCCGGCGTCACGGGGTGCCAGCGACTCGCCGAGCCGACGCACTTCCTCGCGTAACGCGGCGATCTCGCCGCCGAGCCGACCGACATTTTCCTGCGTTATCTCCTCGCGCCGCGCACGCGCCGTGTCCGCTCGATCGACGAGCCAGGCAGCCAGGGTGGCGGTCACGACGCCGTGCAGCGCGCCGCCGCCCGCCATCATCCCGACCACCACAGCGCGTCGGGAAACGACCGGATCGTCGCGCCGTCGGCATCCCGCTCGACCGCCAGTATTGCGAGCGCACCGAGATAGAGCAGCAGCAAGGTGGACACGCCGGTGTACATGGCAACCCGGTCGCGGAAACCCTGCCCGATACTGCGGCCGAGCACCCGGGGAAGCGTGACCAGCCGCAACACCTGGAGAGTGCGAAACATCGGCAACACCACGGCCGCGAGTTCGTCGAGGTGCGTGACTAACCAGTGGGCGCGGCGGTCGGCCGCCGCCAACCGCGCCAGATAGTCGACCAGAAACACCACCCAGATGGTGTTGAGTCCGGCCTCCGCCGCCCGTCGTGCGGTACCCACCGGCTGCCCCAGTCGACGAAGCGTAGCGAGCGGGGAGCCCGGGGATATTCGGGTTCCTCGACGGGATTCGGGCCACGACGGTGATCGACGTGGCCGAGGAGGCGGCGTGTCGCGGGCCGGGCTGCCCGACGTGCCGAAGGAGAGCGAGTTCCGGTCCAGGATGCAGCTCAAAAATACTGTCTACCAAGCTTTTTGGTTCTGCCCGCGGATGAGCGGAATTCGCTCGACCGGTAAACTCGCCCACCGGCGAGGCACCGGATGAGTGAGCCGAGCCGACGCCGCTCGGGACAGGAGGCTCGACATGATGTTCGGTGACGAGGTGGTGGTGAGCGGGATCGGTGTCATCCTGCCGAACACCAGGACCGTCGACGACTTCTGGGGAAATATTTCCGGTGGCCGTTCACAGGTCGGCCCCGTTACCCGGTTCGATCCGGCCGAGTTCGATGTGCCGATCTACACCGCGGCCGAGCTCGCCGATTTCGACCATCACCCGTACCTGCCGGAGCTTTCCGATACGCATGCCGACAAGTACTCGCGCGAGGTGCTCGTGGCCATGTCCGCGGTCGCCGAAGCCCGCCGCGACGCCGGACTGGCTGCCCTGGACGTGGATCCGCGGCGGCTCGGCGTGGTGATGTCGTCCTCCCGCGGCCCGCTGGGTTGGTGGCGCGCGGCGATCCTGGGCGACGATTCGACCGCATTCGCCGACAAGGGGGCCATGTTCCGCGGGCTGCCCGGCACGCCGGCGAGTCTGTCGGCGATCTACACCCGGGCCGAGGGGTTGGTCACCACGGTCAGCAACGCCTGCGTCGGCGGGCATCAGGCAGTCGGGATCGCGCTGCGTGAACTGCAGGTCGGCGCGGCGGACGTGATGCTCGTCGGCGGCCACGAGTTCCCGATCCTCGCCGAGGTGGTTCGCTGCTACCAGGCGCTCGGTTCGGGGGTGATCTCGGCCGAGCGGGACGACCCGACCCGGGCGGTACGGCCGTACAACCGGGACCGGGAGGGTTTCGCGCTCGGCGAGGGATCGGTGGTCCTGTGCCTGGAACGCCGCGCTCACGCGGAGGCGCGCGGTGCCACCCCGTACGCCACGGTGCTGGGCCAACGCACCCTGAACGAGGCCGGTCACGCGACGACCATGGACCTGACCGGCAAGATCACCGCCGGCCTGATCGGTGAGCTGCTCGAGGATGTCGGGCGGACCCCGGACGACGTGGACTACTACTGCGCACACGGCACCGCCACGCGGTTCAACGACCTCGCCGAGTCACGGGCCCTGCGGGTATTGTACGACGACCGCGAGGTAACCGCGCTGCCACCGATCAGTTCCAACAAGCCGATCTACGGGCACACGTTCGGCATCGCCGGAATCATCAATGTCGCGGCGACCAGTCTGATGTTGAAACATCAGACCCTCGCTCCGACCATCAACCTGACCGAGCCCGACCCCGAATGCGACCACGACCATGTCGGCGAGGGCCGGCGGCCTGCGGACGTGGACCTGGCGGTCTCGATGTCGTTCGCCTTCGGCAGTCAGACCTCGGTGGTAGCGCTCGCGGCAACGGGATAGCGCAGCGATAGCCGAGGACGTCTTCGACGAGGGTCGTGGTAGAGCGATCGTTCGTCGTCGTCGAGTTCGAAGAGGTCGGCGTTGACGGGTGATGGCTCTGTGCCCCGATCCCTCCACCCGAGGGTGGACGGGCCGCGGCGACGCCGGCAGCTGGAGTCCGCTCACGCATTTGCCGGATGTCGTCCGCGCCCGGCGGGTGGCACTTGCCGGATCGTCGAAAACCAATCTGCCACGAAGGTGGACAGGCCACCGGGGTGCCCACAGCATGCGAGTCGATCAAAGACAGGTTCGCCAACTGAATACGCGAACCATCAACGATTTCGCATGGCTTTTATGCGGTGTCCGAGGGGGGACTTGAACCCCCACGCCCGTTAATAGGGCACTAGCACCTCAAGCTAGCGCGTCTGCCATTCCGCCACTCGGACATGCTGCACCGCTGGTACTGCCGCGGTTCGCCTGGCAAGACTAGCCGATCCGTCGGGCTCGGCCTAATCCCCGGGACCCGGGTACGGCGGCCACGTCCCGATGGTAGGAAGAACGGATGTCGCGCGCCGTGGACGAGGTCGTCGAACTGGTCGCCGCGCTGATCCGATTCGACACTTCCAACACCGGCGAGCCGGAAACCACCAAGGGCGAGCGCGAATGCGCGCAATGGGTGGCGCAGCAACTCGCCGATGTCGGCTATCAGCCGGAGTATGTCGAATCGGGCGGACCGGGCCGGGGCAACGTGTTCGTCCGGCTGCCCGGCGCCGACCCGTCCCGCGGTGCCCTGCTGCTCCACGGGCACCTGGACGTGGTACCGGCCGAACCCGCCGACTGGACCGTGCATCCGTTCGCCGGAGCGATCCAGGACGGCTACGTCTGGGGTCGGGGCGCGGTCGACATGAAAGACATGGTGGGGATGATGCTGGCGGTGGCACGCCAGTTCAAGGCCGAGGGCACGGTGCCGCCCCGCGAGCTGGTGTTCGCCTTTCTCGCCGACGAAGAGGCCGGGGGAGCCCTCGGCTCGCACTGGCTGGTGCAGCACCGGCCGGACCTGTTCGCCGGGGTTACCGAGGCGGTGGGTGAGGTCGGCGGCTTCTCGCTCACTGTGCCGACCCGCGACGGCGGCGAGAAGCGGCTGTATCTGATCGAGACCGCGGAGAAGGGCCTGGCCTGGATGCGGCTCACCGCGCACGGCCGAGCCGGGCACGGTTCGTTCGTGCACGACGACAACGCGGTCACCCGGATCGCCGAGGCGGTGGCGCGGCTCGGCGCACACACTTTCCCGTTGGTGATGACCGACACCGTCGCGGAGTTTCTGCGTGCGCTGTCGCAGGAGACCGGAATCGAGCTCGACCCCGCCGCCCCCGACCTGGCCGACCAGCTCGGCAAGCTCGGGGGGATCGCCCGGATTCTGGGCGCGACGCTGCGGGATACGGCCAACCCGACGATGTTGCAGGCCGGCTACAAGGCGAACGTGATCCCGCAGACCGCGACCGCGGTGGTCGACTGCCGAGTGATCCCGGGTCGGCAAGCGGCGTTCGAACGCGAGGTGGACGAGCTGATCGGCCCGGCGGTCACCCGCGAATGGGTGACCAAACTCGACGACTACACCACGACCTTCGACGGCGACCTGGTCGATGCGATGAACGCCGCACTGCTGTTCCACGACCCGGCCGCACGAGCAGTGCCGTACATGCTGTCCGGTGGTACCGATGCCAAGGCGTTCGCCAAGCTGGGTATCCGCTGCTTCGGCTTCGCACCGCTGCAATTGCCACCGGACCTGGATTTCGCCGCACTGTTCCACGGCGTGGACGAGCGAGTCCCGGTGGCGGCCCTCGAGTTCGGCACTCGCGTTCTCGAACATTTCCTGCTGCACAGCTGACCCGAAAGGAACCCGGTGACCCGTAACCCCTACGCCGACCTACCCGACCTGCCCGGCTTCGAACTCACCTCGACCGATGTCACCGATGGCCAACCGCTGGCCGATGCCCAGGTCAGCGGCCTGATGGGGGCCGGCGGCGACGACACCTCGCCGCAGCTGTCCTGGTCCGGCTTCCCAGACGCCACGCAGAGCTTCGTGGTCACCGTGTACGACCCGGATGCGCCCACCGCCTCGGGCTTCTGGCACTGGGCGGTTGCGAACATTCCGGTCGGCACGACCTCGTTGGCTGCCGGTGCCGGCGACACCGGCGCCGACCTGCCGACCGGCGCGGTCACGCTCCGCAACGATGCCGGCTCCGCCCGGTACGTGGGCGCAGCTCCACCGGCCGGCCACGGACCGCACCACTACTACGTCGCGGTGCACGCGCTCGACGTGCCGCGGCTCGACATCGACGAGACCGCCACCCCGGCCTATCTCGGATTCAACCTGTTCGGCCACGCGATCGCCCGCGCCTACCTCGTCGGCACCTACGAACAGAGCTGAGCAAACGCCGAGCGGGCTCTGCTGGCGGTCGGCTCTCGGCCGATGCCGCCAGCAGAGCCCGTTCGGCGGCTCTTCTCGATGGATCAGCCGAGGTTGACCACCCGGTCGCTCGGCGGCGTGGTGTACAGATCGATGATTTCGGCGGCGTACTTCTCCGCGATCGGACGCCGCTTCAGCTTCATCGTCGGAGTCAGTTCGTCGCCACCCGGCTCCCAGGCCTGGTCGACCACGACGAACCGCTTGATCTGTTCTACCCGGGACAGCTTCGCATTGCCGGCTTTGACCGCCTGGGCGACCTCGTCGCGCACCTCCGGCCGCGCGACCAGCGCCGCGAGGTCGGTTTCGGACACGTTGAGCGCCTTGGCGCGCACGGCGGCGGCATCGGGGTCCAGCACGATCAGCGCGGAGATGTACGGCTTGTCGTCGCCGATCGCCACCACCTGGCCGATCAGTGACGAGGCGGCCTTCATCGCGTTCTCGATGTTGGTCGGGGAGAGGTTCTTCCCCGACTCGTTGATGATCAGTTCCTTCTTCCGGTCGACGATGGAGAGCGTGCCGTCCGCGGCGATCTTGCCGATGTCGCCGGTATACAGCCAGCCGTCTGTGTCGATCGTCTCGGCCGTCTTCTCCGGCATCGAGCGGTAGCCACGGGTGTTCATCGGACCGCGCACCAGGATCTCGCCGTCCTCGGCCAGTTTCAGCTCGACCCCGGGCAGCGCCCGCCCGACCGTGCCGAACTTCAGATTGTCCCGGGTCACCATGGTGCTGGCACCGCCACCCTCGGACATGCCCCACACCTCCTGCACCGGAACCCCCAAGCCGAGGAAGAACTCCAACACCTCGGCCGGGATCGCGGATGCGCCGGTTACCGCGACCTCGATCTGGTCCAGACCGAGCGCATGCCGGATCTTGCTCAGCACCAGCTGGTCGGCCACCCGATACTGCAGGCCGAGCAGGAATCCGGGTGACTCGCCCGCCGCTTGGGTGCGCGCGTTCGCCGCGCCGACTCGGGTTGCCCAGCCCGCCAGCTGCTTCTTCACCGCACTTTCTTCGGTGGCCAGTTTTGCCTCGATACCCGCCTTGATCTTCTGCCAGACCCGTGGCACGCCGAAGAACACCGTCGGTCGGGTGTCCGGCAGCGCGCCGGCGATCTCCCGCGGATCGTCCAGACTGGTCACCTGGAGACCGCGGACCATGCCGGCGTAATGCCCGGACACCCGGTCGGCGATGTGGGCCGACGGGAGGTACGACACCAGCCGACCCTCGAAGCCGGCCGGCACGATATCGACCAACGCGGCCAGCTCGGCGACGATGTTGCGGTGGGTCACCTCGACCCCCTTCGGCGGGCCGGTGGTGCCGGAGGTGTAGATCAGCGTGGCCAGGTCGGTCGGCTGCACCGCCCGCCAGGTCGCCTCGAAGTCGAAGTCGGCGGCCGGCTGCTGCTCCAGCTCGGCCAGCGAGATCGTCCCGGCCGCCGGACCGTCGACCACGACGATGTGCTCGAGTTCGGCATCTGCCGCCTGGATCTGCGGCAGGAAACGCTGTTCGGTGACCACCACCCGGTTGCCGGCGTTGCCGAAGAGGTAGCTGATCTGCTCCGGGGCGCTGGTGTTGTAGATCGAGAACGGCACGGCTCCGAGATGCAGCGCCGCCGTGTCGATCAGGTGGAATTCGGGCCGGTTGGTCAGCATGATCGCGACCGTGTCGCCGGCCCGTACCCCCAATCCCGCCAGCCCGGCCGCGATCGCCTCGACTCGAGCGGCGTACTCGCGCCAGGTGACGGTCAGGCTGTCGCGGGGACGGCGCAACGCGACCCGGTCGGGGTGGATCTGGCTGGTGGCCTGGAAGGCCTCGGGAAGAGTCCGTACAGCTTTGCCGGACTCATGGGGGAACGACACGTCGGTCATGACAGCTCCGTGCTCGATGGATGCCGGGGTGTGGCCGCACAGTACCAGTCCCGGAAGGGCTAAATGTCCGATTTTTGCACCGGCTGGGTCACAGCGGAGCCGACCGCCGCCGCCAGATTCGGATAGCCACCGGCGCGCAATCGTGCGGCGATTCCGCGATGGATCCGTCGGGCGTAAGCCGGCCCGCCGTAGATGAAGCCGGTGTATCCCTCCAGCAGCGAGGCACCGGCCCGGATCCGTTCCCAGGCCTGCTCCGAGGTCTCGATCCCGCCGACCGAGATCAGCGGGAGCCGGTCGCCGACCCGGGCGTAGAGACGGCGCAGGACCGTCAGCGACCGGTCGGCGATCGGCGCGCCGGACAAGCCGCCGGCACCGATCCGTTCTATCTCGTCCGGCGCCGTGACCAGGTGGTCGCGGCGGACGGAGGTATTGGTGGCAACGATCCCGGCCACACCGAGTTCGACCGCGAGATCGGCGACCGCATCGATCTCCGCATCGGAAAGGTCGGGGGCAATCTTGACGAGCACTGGCACCGTTGCGGCCGCCTGCACGGCCGTCAGCAACGGCCGCAACGCGGCAACCGCCTGGAGGTCGCGCAGCCCCGGCGTGTTCGGCGAGCTCACATTCACCACCACGAAGTCGGCCGGCGGACCGAGCAGCCGCGCGCTGTCGACGTAGTCGGCGACCGCCGCATCGGAATCGACCACCTTGGTCTTGCCGATGTTGGCGCCGATCGGTATCTCGCGGCGACGGGTCCGCAGCCGCTGCGCCGCGGCATGCGCCCCCCGATTGTTGAACCCCAGCCGATTCACCAAGGCGCGGTCCGCCGGTAACCGGAACAACCGTGGCGCGGGATTACCCGGCTGCGGTTGCGCGGTCACCGTGCCGATCTCGGCGAAGCCGAAGCCGAGCGGCGCCCAGGTATCGACGCCGGTGGCGTCCTTGTCGAAACCCGCAGCCAGACCGAGCGGCGCCGGGAAGTCCACCCCGAAGACGGTGGAGGCCAGGATCGGGTCCTGCTCGGCAAGGATTCGGATCAGCAGCCGGCGCAGCGGTGGAAACCTGGTCGACCAGCGCAGCACCGTGGCGACGAGACGATGGATCTGTTCCGGGGGGAGCAGGAACAACAGCCGCAGCAGCAGTTGGTACATGCCGTTCAGACTGCCGGATCGGTGCCGGGCAGACCTGTTTTACGCCGCTTGAGCAGTACCGCGCGGCTCCCGTCGGGGTAGAGCCGGACCCGCGACAGCTCCCAGCCGCCGAACTCGGCTTGGATCGCCAACCGCATCGATGCACTCACCCGCGTCACATCCGGCGGCAGCCGTAACGGGACGTACTCGTAATCGTCGTTGCCGGTCTCCCAACCGGCAGGCAGTCGCGCTCGACTCATTCCGCCTCCCGTCCGGTTCGATCAACGATCTCCGTCGATAGTCGGCAGGCCGAGCACATTACGCAACCTCGCTGCGAACGCGACCGGGTCGCCGCCCCGGTCCGGTGCGGCGAATCCACCGTGGTGCCCGGGGAACTCGGTCGCAGCCGACCCGAGTCGGTCGGCCAGTGCCCGAGCCGCCCGACCGGGCAGCTGCTCGCCGGAGACCGCGCCGTAGCCGATCACCAGCCGCGCCGGTCCGGCGCGCAACGCCTCGAGGTCGGGCACGAACGCGGTGGTGTCCCGGTTGAGCACGAACAACGCGTCGCCGTCGCCCACTGCGGGCAAACCGAACATGGCGGGATCGGGGCCCGGCTCGGTCGGGTAGCTGTCCGGTAGCGGTCCCGACCGCGCCACCATATCGATGAACTTTGCCATCGCCGCCCCGAAACCGGCGGTGCGGTACAACTCCGACAGCGCGCGCGTCGTAGCCGACACGACGTCCCGGTCGGGCAGGTACTCCGCGATCGGCGGCTCGTGGAGTACCGCCGTCCGCACCGCCGGCGCGGTACTACCCAGCAGCGCCAGCGCGTTGACGGCGCCACCGCTGCTGGCGAACAGGTCGATCGCGGGAACGGCGAGATCGGCGAGGATCCGACGCAGATCGTCGGCATGCTCGGCGGTGGTGGTCCGGTCGGCCGCATCCGTGCGGCGACTACGCCCGGTGCCGCGCGGGTCGTAGGTGATCACCGGCAGGTCGGCAAACTGGGCCGCGAGTTCGGCGAACTCGCTCGCTTCCATCGGGGAGCCGAACATGAACAACGGCACACCCGCGCTCAGGTCGCCGTGCACGTCATAGCCCAGATCGGCGCCTGGGGCGGGCACCGTGCGATGTTCGGTGGTCATCGGGTCATCCAAGCAGAAAGCGAGGATTCTATCGGGATTCGCAACCCGGCGGCACACCGGGAGGATTCCGGGTTACGGTGGCAACCAGGAGATAGCCGTCGGCGCAGCCGACGGCGGGGCAGGAGTGTGGTTGAACGCCGGACAGACACCGACCTTCACCGTCGAGGAGATCTCGCTGGGCCCGTACGCACACGGCTACGGAACCGCCGAAGATGGTCGTTCTTTCGCTTTCCGGGTGATTCGGACCTCCCTGCTGGTCGAGGTCTACCGGGATGACCTGACCACCACCGTTCCGGCGCCGGAGGACGTGGCCGCGGTCGCGGAGGCGCCGGTGACCGATGTGGATCTGGGTGACGAGCGCAGCGTGGTGGCCTTGGTACGCGATGCGCTGGCCGCGGCCCGGCCGGCCGAACGCCGCACCGACCGGACGACAGTGCGCGCGTTTCTCAGCCGGATCAGCTCGGTGATCGATGGCAAGTAAGCGCCCCCCGCGCTCGATCGTGACGCTGGCGGCCGTCACCTCGGCCTTGCTCGCGCTCGGCGCAACCGCGTGCAGTGAGGGGCCGGACGAGGCCGCCATCGCGTCCGCCCGGGCATCTGCCGAAGCTGCCTATACCCAATCCGTCCAATCCGCGTCGGCCGCAGCACACCCACCGATCCCGACCGCAGCGGAGCTGGACCAGCAGTTCAAACAGGCGCTGGACCCGAATCTGCCCGATGATCAACGGGTTGCGCTGATCCAGGACGGCGCGGCCTTCCGCACCGCGATCCCGGATCTGTACCGGGCCATGAACGACAATCCCGGGGCGGTCTACGGGGTGGTCGACCCCGTGTTGGACAACCACGACGGCACGATCAGCGCGACCTTGCGGCTGGACAAGGACGGCACCGGAGCAAACGTGCGCTCGACCGTGGTGCACTTCATCGCCAAGGACGGGCACTGGCAGATCTCCCGCACCGATCTCTGTGGCATCCTGCTGATCGCGGAGTACCGCACCTCGGCCTGTGGCTGATCGGTTCGCCGGCCTCGGCCGCTGGATCTGCCGAGCCCGTTGGACGGTCCTGGCCGCCGCGATCGTGCTGGTGGGGCTGTCCGGCCTGTACGGACTCGACCTCGGTCAGCGACTCTCCCAGGAGGGCTGGTTCGACGACAGCAGCGAATCGGTCCGGGCCGCCGAGCTCGCCGACCGGACGTTCGGCCGGGACACCGACGGTGACGTGCTCGTGCTCTACACGGCACCGCCCGGGCGGAGCGTCGACGATCCGGCGCTGACCGCCACCGCACGCGCCGGGCTGGCCCGACTGGCCACCGACCACCCGGATGCGGTGCTGAAGGTGGACGGCTACTGGGATGGTCCGTTCAACGCGGCGATGGCCGACCCCTCCCGGCAACACGCGTTCGCCAGCGTCGGGCTGACCGGCAGCGGCAGCGTCACCCTCACGCACTACCTGGCGATCGAGGACGACCTGCGGGCGAGCGGCGGCGAACTCCAGGTGCAGCTGGCCGGGGTGCAGCCGGTGGTGCAGGCGCTCAACGACGGGATGCAGCGCGACATCCATCGGGCCGAGTTGATCGCGCTGCCGGTGGTGGCGGTGCTGTTGTTCTTCGTGTTCGGTGGGGCGGTCGCCGCGCTGCTGCCGGTCCTGATCGGCGGCATGACGATCATCGCAACCCAAGGGGTGATGCGGTACCTCACCACGTTCATCGAGGTGAACGCCTTCGCGACCGCGGTGGTCACCCTGGTCAGCCTGGGTCTGGCGATCGACTACGGCCTGTTCACGGTCAGCCGGTTCCGGGAGGAGCTGGCCGCCGGCCGTTCGGTGGACGAGGCCGTGATCCGGACCGTGGCCACGTCGGGCCGAACCATCGTGTTCTCCGCGTTGATCATCGCCACGAGTCTCGCTGCGCTGCTGATCTTTCCGATTCGGGTGTTGCGGTCGGTGGCCTACGGCGGAATCAGTTCGGTGCTCCTGGCCGCGCTGCTGTCGGTCACCGTGCTGCCGGCGGTACTGCGCATCATCGGGCACCGAGTCGATGCGCTGAGCTGGCGGCGGTTCGCCCGTACCCGGACCGCGGCCCAGATCGACGCCGGCTGGTTCTCCCGGCTGGCGGTCGCCTCGATGCGCCGGCCCTGGCTGGTGGCGGTACCGATCGTGCTGCTGTTGCTCGCGTTGGTCGCCCCGGCACGCAGCGCCACGTTCGGCGGATTGAGCGAACGCTACCTCGCCCCGGACAACCCGGCACGGGTGGCGCAGCAGGACTTCGACGCGATCTTCCCGGCGTTCCGTGCCGAGCCGCTGCGGCTGGTGGTGATCGGGGCGTCCAACGACCAGCTGGCTGCGATCCGCGCGAAGGCGAGCGCCGCTCCCGGGCTGACCGGTCCGTTCGAGCCGGCGACGCCGACCGAGGACGGGACCACCGTGCTGCAGGCCGGGCTGGTCGACAAGAGCAACGCCGACCTCACCATCGCAGTACTGCGCGGGCTCGAGCCGCCGGCCGGCGTCCGGACGTTGGTGACCGGAATTCCGGCGCTGGAACGCGACGCGATCAACGGGATGATCGACGGGTTGCCCGTACTCGCTCTGCTACTGGTGCTGACGACCACCCTGATCATGCTCGTGGCGTTCGGTTCGCTGCTGCTGGCGGTGAAAGCGATCGTGCTCAGCCTGCTCAGTCTCGGCGCCACACTCGGCATCCTGACCTGGATCTTTGTCGACGGACACGGTGCCGCCCAGCTGAATGTCACCCCCGGTCCACTGATGTTCGCCGCGTTACTGCTGATCGTCGTGGTGGTGTCCGGACTGTCCACCGACTACGAGGTGTTCCTGATGTCGCGGATGGTGGAGGCTCGCGCGGACGGTGCGAGTACACCGGAGGCGATCCGCTCCGGCGTCGCCCACACCGGAGGGGTGATCACCGCTGCGGCATCGATTCTCGTCGTGGTGACCGGCGCGTTCGGCTTCTCCGATCTGGCGATGATGAAGTACATCGCCTACGGCATGATCGCCGCGCTGATCATCGACGCCACGGTCATCCGAATGTTGCTGGTGCCGGTCACGATGCGGTTAATGGGCGACCGGACCTGGGGGCGACGACTGCGCGGCTGAGCCTGCCCGGCTGTCCGGCGTCGAGCTCGTGCAGTACCCGTCGAGCCGGCGCACGACCTCGACCAGCACGGCAACCTCGGCGTGGGTCGGCGGCAACTCGTAGGCGTGGTGGTGGGCCGCCCGCGACAGCCGGTCCCAGGCGTATTGAGCCGAGGTCGCCACCCACGCCGCGTCATCCTGGTACAGCACCTCGAGACAACCGAGCAGGCTTCGGGTGTTGGCCCGACCGGTCGGTAGGCCTTTGCGCTGGAGGAGCCCGTCGATGGTCTGCTCGAGCGCCGACCGGGTGATCCAGGCGGCGGCGCGAATCGAGTGCACCCGAATCGCGAGCCGGCCCGCCAGGACCGCGGCCGCCTGATCCAGCGCCGAGAGCTGATCCGGGCCGCTCATCTCCGCCCTTCGGCCAGATCGGACATCGTCTTTTCGACATCACGACAGGCGACCAGCGGATCGCCGCGGAACGTGCTGTGAATCGCGTTCGCCGCGTTCAGGGCCGACTTGCGGTAGCGCTGCCGGTTCAGCCAGTTCTCGATCGTCGCTGGGTCGTCCAGGCCCAGCGCCAGCCGCTGCCGGGTCTTGGTGGCCGCCGTCCAATCTTCCTCGACCTGTCGATGTGGTGCGCCGCCGGTCAGCTCGCGGGTGAAGAATGCTTCTCGGGCTTGTGCCTCCAGCGCCATCCGGAGCAGGCCGGGCAGCACGCGACGCAGCGTCTCCTCGGGTAAGCCGTTATCTTTGGCCAGGCCGAATGCATCGTGGAGGTAGCGCGATGCGGGACTGTCGGTCACGACGGCACGTACCGTCGATCCAGCCTCCCGAACGATCTCCAGAATCTTGATCGGCACATCTTTCGGTGCGCGTCGAACGGCGCTGGCGAACCGATCGTCGTGGGAGAAGACGATCACCTGCCGGCTCCGAGCGAGTTCGAGCAGTACCTCGACCAGCCCGTCGACCTTGGCCGGGTCCATCGCCTGCACCGGATCGTCCAGCACGACGAAACGGAACGGGCTCTGCGACATGGTGGCGCGCGGGAGGAACAGGGCCAGCGCGAGCGCGTGCAACTCGCCCTGACTCATCACCGCCAGCGCGCCGGCGTCCGCACCGTCGACCTCGGCGGCGATCAGGACGTGCCGGCGGGTGTTGGAACTCGCCAACGTCACATCGGCGATCGCGACGTTGCTTTCTTGCCGGAGCCGGGACCAGATCCGTATCGCCTCGGCCGCGATGGGCCGCACCCGCTCGTTCTTGAGCACGATCTCGTTGGCTTTGAGCCACTTGTGTGCGGCCGCAGCCTGGTCGGCCGCCGGTCGCTCGGCCTGCCATGCCTCGGCGCGGTCGGCGTACCCGGCCAGCCGGGCGGCGAGCGTGCTCCACGCCTCGTCGAGATCGCGCGCGAATCGTTCGGCGGACTGCAGCAAGGTTGCCAGCGCCTCGGCCAGCGGGCGACGTCGAGTCGTCAGATGAGCGGCGAGCGCGAGTGCATCCTCCGGCACCGCCGACCACGCCGACCACGCCTCGAGCACCGCTGCGGCGGCGGGCGCGAGTTCGTCCGGCAGGTCGGCGCGCAACGCCTCCGGCACCGGTCCGACCAGCGACCGCGCTGCGGTCAGCGCGGTCGACCGGCGAGCCCGCGCGGCGTCCAAGCCGGACAACTCGGCGTTCGTCGCGCTGAGCTCGGCGCGTAGTTCGGCGACCCGGGTCGCGTCGAGACGGCCGCATCGACACACCGGACAGGCCTGGTCGCCGTCGTGGTCGTGCACCGCGATCGCGGCGTCGATCAGCCGGCTTCGGCGCTGCAGTGCATCGTCGATGCGGGTACCGGTCTCGGCCAGCTGTTCGACCGCGGCGCGGAGCTCGGTGGCGGCCGCCGCGCAGTCCGGTTCCCGCGGAACGTCGAGCCGCAACAGGGCGCGCAGCCTCGACCCGACGCCGACGTCCGGCGCAGTACCGGTCGCCAGGCGCCGTAGGGCGGCGATGTCCGGCGTCCGGGCGCCGAGCAGCTCGCCCGCCCGGGTGGCCCGTTCGTCGGCGGACTCGGCCAGTTCGGCGACCAGCCGCCGTTTCGTCGTCGCCAGTTCCGTGCCCGTCGCCGCCGTGGCTTTACGATGGTCGTCGAGTATCCGGACCGCGCTGGTCAGCTGCTCGAGCCCCAGCACCTTCGACATCTTGTCGTAGAGCACCTTCGGCTCGGCTGCCAGCAGCGCACCGAGCTCCTCGTAGGTCAGCAGCGGGCGGTAGGTGTCGAGCGGACCGGCCCAGCCGAGACCGGCCGTACCGGCCTGCTTCTTCTCACCCTGGCGCTGCAGGGAGGTGACCATCGCGTCGAGCTCGGCATCGTCCGGCCAGTCGACACTCAACTTGGTGTGCCCGACACCCTCTTCGGCCAGAGTCACCTCGATCCGGGGCGCGGCGCCGTCGTGCAGGTTGCGCCACCGCTCCTTCCAGTGGCCGGCGCGGTTGTGCCAGCGGTAGGTGGTCCCGGTGAGCGCGACTTCGAGCGCCTCGGCGAAGCTCGACTTGCCCGAGCCGTTGCGCCCCGAGACGACGGTCAACGACGGGTAGGGCGCCAGCTCGAGCCGCGCCTGCGGACCGATACCGCGGAAGCCGCCGACCGAAATCTGCTGGAGGAAGGCCCCGACCGGCTCGGTCGCGGCTCCGGAGTCGGCCGGCTCGGGCCGCGCGAAGCCGACCAGGTCGGCCAGCGCGGTCCGTCCTTCCAAGGCGGCCAGAACAAGCAATTTGCTGTCCTCGGAAAGCTTGGCATCGGCGTCCAGCCGGCGTCTACCCACGTTGTCAGGTCGTCGCTCACGACATCTCCTCGGTGCGATCCGGGTGGCTGGCCACGACCGTAGCGGCCCGCACCGACAGGTTCGCCGACCGCGGAGATCAGGCGCTGACGTCGTCCAATGCCGCACCGATCGCCCGGGGCAGTTCCAGGTCCGCGGCGGCCAGCACGCCGGTGAGTTGCGCACTGTCCCGGGCGCCGACGATCGTGGCGGCCACCCCGGGCCGGTCCCGCGCCCACGCCAGGGCGACGCCGAGCGGCGAGGTGCCGAGACCGTCGGCGGCGGTCAGCACCGCATCCACCACCCGGCTGGTGCGCTCGTCGAGGTAGCCACGCACCTCGGCCGCGCGGTGCTCGTCGGCACCACGGGAATCGGCGGGGACGCCCGCGTGGTACTTGCCGGTGAGCACTCCGCCGGCCAGCGGCGCGGTGGCGAACATCCCGACTCGATGGTGCGCAGCGGCCGGCGCGTACTCGTATTCGGCACGCCGCTCCAACAGCGAGTACTCCACCTGGCCCGCGGTGATGCGGACTGCGCCGGCCAGGGTCGCCAGCTGCCATCCGGACAGCCCGCGCGCGCCCGCGTACCGCACCCGGCCACTCGACACCGCGGCGTCGAGCGTCGCCCCGATCTCGTCCACCGGGGTGGCCGGGTCCCACGCGGCGATGCTCCAGACATCCAGGTGATCGGTGCCCAGTTCGTCCAGGCTCTCGTCGAGCTGACGCAGGAGCGTGCGCCGGGAACAGTCGATGCGATGGGCACCGTCGAGGTCTTCGGCGATCCCCGCCGACCCGCTGAGCACGAGCTCGGACCGCGGGATGACGTCGTCGAGCAGCTCGGCGAGAACTCGTTGCGCGGCGCCGCCGGCGTACTCCGGTGAGGTATCGACCAGCGTGCCGCCCGCTTCGAAGAACCCCATCAGCTGGGCGGCGGCCTCGTCGCCGTCGGTCTCGCGTCCCCAGGAGCCGGTGCCCAGGCCCACGACCGATACTCGCAGACCACTCCCACCCACGGTGCGGTGCATCACCCGTCAGAGGGTAGTGCGACGCGCCGGTGATCCGACCCGAGGCTCGCGCGCGGTACTGTTCCAGCCGTGAAAATCCCCGCGCGCAGAACAGATTCGCCGAAAAACGACACTTCGGACGCTTCCCTGCGCTCGGCGGTGCACCGCTGATGGGTGAGTCCATGACCTGGCTGCAGGCGATCGTGCTGGGGGCGGTGCAAGGGCTCACCGAGTTTCTGCCCGTGTCGTCCTCGGCGCACCTGCGGATCGTGTCCGGGGTGTTCTTCGGTGACGACGCCGGCGCGTCGTTCACCGCCGTCACCCAGCTCGGGACCGAAGCTGCGGTGCTGATCTATTTCGCCCGCGATATCGCCCGGATCATCATGGCCTGGTTCCGCGGCCTGCTCGATAAGCGCGAGCGGAATCTGGACTACCGGATCGGCTGGTACGTGATCATTGCCACCATCCCGATCGGCGTGATCGGCTTCCTGCTCAAGGATCAGATCCGGACCGGCGCCCGCAATCTCTGGCTGATCTCGGCCATGCTGATCATCTTCGCGTTGGTGATCGCGGCAGCCGAGTATTTCGGCAGCAAGCAGCGCCCGCTCGAGCAGTTGACCACCCGAGACGGTTTGGCGATGGGTTTCGCCCAGTGCCTGGCGCTGATCCCGGGCGTCTCCCGCTCCGGCGCGACGTCGAGCGCCGGCCTGTTCCTCGGACTCACCCGGGAGGCCGCGGTCCGGTTCTCCTTCCTGTTGGCCATTCCGGCGGTCACCGCATCGGGTCTGTTCAGCCTGCCGGATGCGTTCGCGCCGGCCGGGGAGGGACTCAATGCCAGTGGCGCCCAACTGATCGTCGCGACGGTGGTGGCGTTCGGGCTCGGCTACGCCTCGATCGCCTGGCTGCTGCGGTTCGTGGCGCAACATTCGATGTACTGGTTCGTCGGCTACCGGATCGTGCTCGGCCTGGCGATGATGGGCCTGCTGGCCGGCGGCGTCGTCGCGGCGACCTGAGTAGCCTGCGAGGTATGACGGTTTCGCCGATATGACGGTGATCGTGCTCCGGCACGGCGAGTCCCGGTCCAATGTGGCCCGCACGCTCGCCGGTCGGACACCGGGTGTCGAGCTCACCGAACGGGGCCTGGACCAGGCTCGCGAACTGGCCGACCGGCTCGGCGGCAGCCAGGTCCGGGCGATCGTGCGGTCGCCGCTGCTGCGGTGTGCGCAGACGGTGGCACCGCTGGCGGCCGCCCTCGACCTGGAGCCGGTCGTCGACGAGCACCTCGCCGAGGTGGATTACGGCGAGTGGACCGGACGGCCGATCGCGGAGCTGATCGACGAACCGCTGTGGCGGGTGGTGCAGCAACACCCGTCGGCGGTCGAATTCCCCGGCGGTGAGCGGCTGGCTGCCGTGCAGTATCGGGCGGTCCGCGCCATCCGCGAACACGATCGGCGTCTCGCCGAGCAACACGGGACCGACGTCGTCTGGCTGGCGTGTACCCACGGTGACGTGATCAAGTCGGTGCTGGCAGATGCACTGGGCATGCATCTGGACGGATTTCAGCGAATCGTCGTCGAACCCGCCGCGCTGAGCGTGATCCGCTACACGCCGGGATCGGCCTACGTGCACCGGATGAACGTCACCGGCGGCGGGCCGAGGACACCGATCGCCCATCCGGCCGACAAGGCCGGCACCGGGCAGGCGCCCGGTGGTGACGTAGCACAGTCGGGGTCCGAGGATAATGAGGCCGAGGGCGATGACCCGCAGCGTACCGCCGCCCGGTCTCAGCGCGACGACCGTAGTTGAATGGAGGCGACATGCCACGCTCGGTCCATGAATTTCGAACCCTCGATCGGTTCGTCGCCGGCACGGTCGGGGAGCCGGGAGCGCGATCGTTCTACCTGCAGGTGGTGCACAGCAGCCGGGTGGTGAGCGTCGCGCTGGAGAAGCAACAGCTGCAGGTGTTGGCCGACCGGATGGGCCTGCTGCTCGACGAGGTACACCGTCGGTTCGGTGCCGACATTCCGCCGGTGCAGACCGAGGTCAGCGATACCAATCCGCTGGAGATGCCGATCGACACCGAGTTCCGGGTGGGCACGATGGGCCTCGGCTGGGATGCCGATGCCGGATCGGTGGTGGTCGAGTTGCTCGCCGTCACCGATACCGAACTCGACGAATCGATGGTGCTCGGCGACGCCGAGGAAGGACCGGATGCGGTGCGGGTGTTCCTCACCCCGATTCAAGCGCGGCAGTTCGCGCTGCGCTCGGAACGAGTGGTCTCCGCTGGCCGGCCACCCTGTCCGCTGTGCGAGCAACCACTGTCCGCGGAAGGGCATATCTGTACGCGCACCAACGGGTACCACCGGATCGCGATATCCGGTTCCGACGACACGCCGTGACGACAACCCCGACCGACGCCCTGCGGACCGGCGACCTCACCCCGCTGGGCCGGATACCGACCGCGAGCAACGCCACCCTGGTCTGTGAGGCGCGATCGGCGGGCGACTGCGTACGGTGCGTCTACAAGCCGGTGCGGGGCGAGCGACCGCTGTGGGATTTCCCGGATGGCACCCTCGCCGGCCGGGAGTTCGCCGCCTACCTGATCTCCGAGGCACTCGATTGGGGCGTCGTTCCCGAGACCGTGCTCCGAGACGGTCCGTTCGGGCTCGGCATGGTGCAACGCTGGGTGGACATCGTCGACCACGACCGGATCGACGACGACAGCGGGGACGACGTGGCACCGCCGCTCGGCCTGATCGACCTGGTTCCGCCCGACCGGGTGCCGGGCGGCTTCCGGCCGATCCTGCGTGCGTTGGCGCCGGGCGGGGACGAAGTCGTGTTGGTCCATGCCGACGACCCCCGGCTGCAGCGGATGGCCGTACTCGACGTGATCTTGAACAACGCCGACCGCAAGGGCGGGCATGCGCTGGACGGCACCGACGGCCGGGTCTACGGGGTCGACCACGGGATCTGCCTGCATGTCGAACCCAAGCTGCGCACCGTGTTGTGGGGGTGGGCGGGGGAGCCGGTGCCCGAGCACCTGCTCACGGATCTGAGCGACTACCGAACCCAGCTCGACCGGCGGCACGGCGCCGAACTCGCCGAACTGCTCACCGGCGCCGAACTGGACGCGCTGGCCGGGCGGGTGGACCGGCTGCTGACCAGCCGGATCATGCCGCTGCCGCCGGAGCACCGGCCGATACCGTGGCCGGCGTTCTGACCGCCACCCGGCCGCCGACGCCGGCTGCGGACGCGATCGCTAACCTCGGAGAATGCAGTCCTGGACCGAACCCCCAGTTCCGCAGGTGTCCGGCACGGGACTGCCGCTGCGGCTCTACGACACCGCCGACCGCGCGGTACGCCCGGTGGTACCCGGTCGGGTGGCGACGATGTACGTCTGCGGGATCACTCCGTACGACGCCACCCACCTCGGTCACGCTGCGACCTACCTGACCTTCGACCTGGTACATCGACTGTGGCGGGACGCGGGCCACGAGGTGCGGTACGTGCAGAACGTCACCGACGTCGACGACCCGCTCTTCGAACGCGCCGAGCGGGACGGGCTGGACTGGCGCGAGTTGGGCGCCCGGGAAACCGACCTCTTCCGGAGCGATATGGCGGCGCTGCGAGTGCTGCCGCCGCACGATTACGTCGGCGCGGTCGAATCGGTCGACGAAGTTGTCGAGCTGGTGAGCAAACTGCTGGCCGACGGCGCGGCCTACGTGGTGGCCGACCCCGAGTATCCGGATGTGTACTTCCGTGCCGACGCGACCGAGCAGTTCGGCTACGAATCCGGCTACGACCGCACGACGATGGACGCGCTGTTCGCCGAGCGCGGCGGCGACCCGGACCGACCGGGCAAACACGACCGGCTCGATCCGCTGCTCTGGCGTGCGGCGCGGCCGGGAGAACCGTCCTGGCCGGCCCCGATGGGACCGGGCCGGCCGGGCTGGCATATCGAGTGCGCGGCGATCGCGATCAACCGGCTCGGCATCGGATTCGATATCCAGGGCGGCGGTAGCGATCTGATCTTTCCGCACCACGAGTTCTCCGCCGCGCACGGCGAGGCACTCACCCCCGGACACCGGTTCGCCCGGCACTACGCGCACACCGGGATGATCGGCTGGGACGGGGCCAAGATGTCGAAAAGCCGCGGCAACCTGGTGCTGGTGTCGACGCTGCGCGCCGCCGGCGTGGACCCGGGCGCGATTCGGCTCGGCCTGTATGCCGGACATTATCGATCGGACCGGGAATGGAGCGACGCGGTGCTGGCGACCGCGGCGGCCCGGCTGGACCGGTGGCGCGCGGCGGTTGCGTTGCCGGCCGGGCCGGCGGCAGCCGACACCGTGGCGCGGCTGCGCCGATGGCTGGCCGACGACCTGGACACGCCGAAAGCGCTTGACGCCGTGGATGACTGGGCCGAGCGGGCGCTGACTCGAGGCGGCAGCGACCCGACCGCCCCCGGTGCGGTAGCCGACGCCGTGGACGCACTGCTCGGCGTCGCGTTGGTCGCTCCGGCCGAGGCGGCCTGACCCGGACCGGCGAGCAGATACAGCGGCGGCGCCTGCGCCCACTGTCCCCCGACAGTGGAAAGTGCGCACAGGCGCCGCCGAAGTCGAACGGGCGGGCCGAGCAGATCAGCGAACGAAGGCGTGCCGCCGCGCGGCGAATCCGCCGCGGTCGTCGAAGAGGTCGGCCATCGTCTGACCGAGCTCGAACCGCTCGCACGAGTTGATCACCGGGTCGGCGTCGTCGAGCCGGAGTGTCTTCGTCGCCATCGTGGCTTGCCAGGCGTCACCCGCGTAGTGCTGGGCAAGCGCGGAAAGCCAGTCCTGGAACTGGGCCGGATTGCGCGGGCCGATCTGGTCCACCAGGCCGATCCGCAGGGCTTGGCGGGCACTGATCGGAAGGCACTCCCGGGTGAGCCGCGCCGCAACTTGGCCGCCCACCCGTTCCGGCAGCGTGTAGGTGTGCAGTTCGGAGCCGAACAGGCCCATCGTGGCGTAGTGCGGGTTCAGCACCACGCCGGCGCGGGCCACCACCACGTCGGCCCCGAGCGGCAACATGGCACCGCCGGCGTTGGCGTCGCCGGTGAAGGCGGCGACGATCACCTTGCTCCGGCATTCCAGGATCGCCCGGGCCACCCCGTTGATCGCGACGACGTTCTCCCAGGCCTCGTGCGCCGGGTCGACCGCGTCCTCGATCACGTTCAGGTGGATGCCGTTGCTGAAATAGTCGGTCCCGCCGGTGAGCAGGATCACTCCGGTGTCGTCTCGAGCAGCGGTGAGCAGCGCCCGGGTCAGTCGCCGCGACTGCTCGGTGCTCATCGCCCCGTTGTAGAAGGAGAACGACACGTGCCCGACCGCACCCTCACGGCGGTAATGCACGCCCGGATAGCCCGACGGCGCACTTCGGGTCGGCACCATCGCCGCCACATCGGGCAGTGCGAGGGTGGCGGGTAGCTTGATCCGATCCTCGCCGGACAGCCGCGCATGTCCGATCCAGACGCTGCCGGTGTCGCCGGCCGCCACCCGCAGGGCGCCGTACTGTTTGGCCACGATCGTCCCCGGCGCCGCGTCGACCGGGCCGTCCGGGTGCGCGTCGTAGACGTAGAGCACATAGTTCGCCAACTCGGCAAGCACGCCCGGGGACCCGTCGGCCGCCCGGATGGTGCGACAGATCCGCTCGGGCCCGTCGGTCCAGTGGAATGCGCGCGTCGCCTGAGACATCACCGACCGTTTCCGGCCGGCGAACTCCGACTGCAACGGGACCGGGGGCAACGACATCGGCCGGAACTCCGGGTCGGTGAACCCGGCCACCACCTCCCGGACACACTCGACGGCGGCGTCCGCGACCGGGCCCTTGTAGATCGACGATTTGCGCGCCACGCCGATGCCGAAGCTTCGCGCGGCCAGTACCGGACCTTCCGCCGAACCGGCTCCGGCGGCGAAAGCGGTTACTCCCCAGGTGGTCTCACCGTTCATCAGCGCCCAGTCGAGCGAGCTGAGTCCGCGGTCGCCCGGCGGACCCGGGTAGAGCCCCACGGTGGGGTAACGGCGCCGGATCGGCTCGGGAACGGTCACCGTCGGATACGGGCAGATGATCAGCTCGAAGTCGGCAGCGGCCATCGCCTGGGTCAGGTCGTCGGTGTCGGACACCACGACCACCCGCACCGTATGCCCCATTTCCCGTAGGGCGAGCGCGGCGCGTTGAGTCAGCCCGTCGACGGCGGTGACCAGGAACAACACGTGGACGACGGGCGGAACAGGGGCCGGTTCGGCCGGGATCGGGTCGGTGCCGAGCTGGTGCGGTACCACCGGTGCCGGGCCGATCGGGTCCGACCCGATGGGGGGATCGGCGACGAGCCGGGTCCGCGCGCGGCGGATGGCGCGGGAGGGATTGGCGATCCTCAACTCAGCTTTCCTTTCGCGACCTGGCGGAACAGCCGCGCGAAAAGGACCGGATGAGCAGCCGGGCGCGGCCTGGAGGGGTCGGCCCCGAGACACCTCACCGTACTCAGAGTACGCTTTTGGTCCGGAAGAAGGAAGTCGAGTTCGGTTAGCTGTCAGTTCACAGACCGAAAGATCCGGGTCGGCCCCGGCGCTTGAGGTACTTCTCGAATTCCGCCGCGATCTCGTCTCCGTCGACCTTCGACATCGCCTCGGAGACGTCGAACTCCGCGTCGCCGCGCTCTTCCAGTGTGCGGACGTACTCCGCGATGTCCTCGTCCTCGGCGGTCATCTCCGACACCGCCTGCTCCCAGTTCTCCGCCTGCTCGGGTAGTTCCCCGAGCGGCACCTCGATGTCGAGTACGTCCTCCACGCGGCGTAACAACGCGATCGAGGCCTTCGGGTTGGGCGGCTGCGACACGTAGTGCGGTACCGCAGCCCAGAACGACACCGCGGGCACACCGGCCTTCACACACTCGTCCTGCAGTACCCCGGTGATTCCGGTGGGACCTTCGTAGCGGGTTTCCTCCAGGTTGAACCGCTCGGCCGCGGACCTGCTGTATGCGGTGCCGGTGACCGGCACCGGCCGGGTGTGCGGCGTGTCGGCGAGCAGCGCCCCCAGGATCACCACCGAGGTCACGCCGAGCTGCTCGACGAACTCCAGCAGATCGTCGCAGAAACTGCGCCACCGCATATTCGGCTCGACGCCGCGCAACAGCAATACGTCCCGTTCACTGCCGGGCGGCGAGCATACCGAGAGCATGGTCGACGGCCACTGGATCTCCCTGGTCACCCCGTCGACCAGCCGCACGGTCGGCCGATTGACCTGGTAGTCGTAGTAGTCTTCGGAGTCGAGCTCGGCCAGCGGCGCAGCGTCCCAGATCAGCTCCAGATGTTCGACCGCACCGCTGGCGGCGTCGCCGGCATCGTTCCAGCCCTCGAAAGCCGCTACCAGGATCGGATCGCGCAGGGTGGGCAGATCCGGATCGGGGCTTTCCGCGTAGTCGCTACCGCTCACGACCTGAGCCTACGTTTCTGCCCTCCCGAACCGGCGGCGGATCGGTATCGCGTCCGCGTCGCAGTCCGATCCACGACCGGTTTCGCATCCGAATACCGTGTCGGTGCTCGGCGTTAAGCTTGGGGATATGGCTATACCGATCGATCCGGCTCTCTTCGAGGCGATAGACCGACGGGTGGTGATCGGTGACGGCGCCATGGGCACGATGCTGCAGGCGGCCGATCTGACCCTGGACGATTTCGTCGGGTTGGAGGGGTGCAACGAGATCCTCAACGACACCCGGCCGGACGTGTTGCGCAGCATTCACCGCGCCTACTTCGAGGCCGGGGCCGACGCGGTGGAGACCAACACCTTCGGCTGCAATCTGCCGAACCTGGCGGACTACGACATCGCCGACCGAATCCGTGAGTTGGCCGAGAAGGGCACGCGACTGGCCCGCGAGGTGGCCGACGAGGTAGGGCCGGGGCGCGACGGTATGCCCCGGCTGGTGCTCGGGTCGATGGGCCCCGGCACCAAGTTGCCGACGCTGGGGCATGCCCCCTTCGCCGCGCTGCGCGACGCCTACACCGAGGCTGCGCTGGGCATGATCGACGGTGGCGCGAACGCGATCCTGATCGAGACCTGCCAGGACCTGCTCCAGGTGAAGGCGGCGGTGATCGGCAGCCGCCGGGCGATGACCCAGCGCGGCCGCCGCCTGCCGATCATCACCCACGTCACGGTGGAAACCACCGGCACGATGCTGGTCGGCAGCGAGATCGGCGCGGCCCTGACCGCGCTGGAACCGCTCGGGATCGACATGATCGGGCTGAACTGCGCTACCGGCCCGGACGAGATGAGCGAGCATCTGCGGCACCTGTCGCGGCACGCTCGGATCCCGGTGTCGGTGATGCCGAACGCCGGTCTGCCGGTACTGGGCGCCCACGGCGCGGAGTATCCGCTCGGTCCGGCCGAGTTGGCGCAGGCGCTGTCCGGGTTCGTCGGCGAGTTCGGCTTGGCGCTGGTCGGGGGATGCTGCGGGACGACACCCGAGCACATCCGGCAGCTCGCCGACGCGGTCCACGCCGCACCGCGTGGGGTCCGCACCCCGACTCCGGAGCCGGCGGTGTCCAGCCTGTATTCGGCGGTTCCGTTCGCCCAGGACGCATCGATACTGATGATCGGCGAGCGCACCAACGCCAACGGTTCGAAAGCCTTCCGCGAGGCGATGCTGGCCGCGGATTGGCAGCGTTGCCTGGAGATCGCCAAAGACCAGACCCGCGACGGTGCGCACCTGCTGGACGTCTGCGTCGACTACGTCGGCCGGGACGGCGCTGCCGACATGGCCGAGCTGGCCGGCCGCCTGGCCACCGCATCCACGTTGCCGATCATGCTGGATTCCACCGAGATCGACGTGCTCCGCACCGGGCTCGAGCATCTGGGTGGGCGGTGCGCGGTGAACTCGGTGAACTACGAGGACGGCGACGGGCCGGAGTCGCGCTTCCACACCACGATGGCGCTGGTCGCCGAGCACGGCGCCGCCGTGGTCGCGTTGACCATCGACGAGGAGGGCCAGGCCCGCACCGCCGCAAAGAAGGTGCAGATCGCCGAGCGGCTGATCGCCGACATCACCGGCAACTGGGGTCTGGACGAGTCGTCGATCATCGTCGACACGCTCACCTTCACGCTGGGCACCGGCCAGGAAGAGTCCCGCCGCGACGGCATCGAGACCATCGAGGCGATCCGCGAGCTGAAACAACGGCATCCGCGGGTGCAGACCACGTTGGGCCTGTCCAACATCTCGTTCGGGTTGAACCCGGCGGCGCGGCAGGTGCTGAACTCGGTGTTCATGCACGAGTGCGTCGAAGCCGGGCTGGATACCGCGATCGTGCACGCGTCGAAGATCCTGCCGATGGCCCGGATCCCGGAGGATCAGCGCACCGCCGCGCTGGATCTGGTCTACGACCGGCGGCGGGACGACTACGACCCGCTGCAGACGTTGATGACCATGTTCGAGGGGGTGTCGGCGGCGGACGCGCGGGCCTCCCGCGCCGACGAGCTGGCGGCGTTACCCCTGTTCGAGCGGTTGGAGCGGCGGATCGTGGACGGCGACCGCAACGGCCTCGATACCGATCTGGACCAGGCGATGCAGACGGTGCCACCGCTGCAGATCATCAACGAGACCCTGCTGGCCGGGATGAAGACGGTCGGCGAGCTGTTCGGGTCCGGGCAGATGCAGCTGCCGTTCGTGTTGCAGTCCGCCGAGGTGATGAAAGCCGCCGTATCGCATCTGGAACCGCACATGGAGGCAACCGACGACGCCGGCAAGGGCCGGATCGTGCTGGCCACGGTGAAGGGTGACGTGCACGACATCGGCAAGAACCTGGTGGACATCATCTTGTCCAACAACGGCTACGAAGTGGTGAATCTCGGAATCAAACAGCCGATCGCGGCAATCGTCGACGCCGCCGTGGACAAGAAAGCCGACGTGATCGGCATGTCCGGCCTGCTGGTCAAGTCGACCGTGGTGATGAAGGAGAACCTGGCCGAGCTGAACGCCCGCGGGATGGCGGAGCAATTCCCGGTGCTACTCGGCGGGGCCGCGCTCACCCGGTCCTACGTGGAGAACGACCTGACCGAGGTCTATCACGGCGAAGTCAGCTACGCCCGTGACGCTTTCGAGGGCTTGCGGCTGATGGACGCGATCATGACCCGCAAGCGCGGCGGCGGCACTGCTCCGGACAGCCCGGAACAGCTCGCCGCGGCGGAGCAGGCCGCCGAGCGTCGCGCCCGGCACGAACGATCCAAGCGAATCGCCGAGCGCCGCAAGGCGGCCGAGACCCCTGTGCAGGTGCCCGCCCGCTCCGACGTCGCCGAACTCGACGCGGTGCCGGCGCCGCCGTTCTGGGGAACCCGGATCGTCAAAGGGGTCGCGCTGGCCGAGTACCGTGGCCTGCTCGACGAGCGCGCGCTGTTCCTCGGTCAGTGGGGTCTGCGCGGCCAGCGCGGGGGAGCCGGGCCGAGCTACGACGAGCTGGTCGAGACGGAAGGCCGACCGCGGCTGCGGTACTGGCTGGACCGGCTCGCGACCGCGGGGGTGCTGTCCCACGCCGCGGTGGTGTACGGCTACGCGCCGGTGGTGAGCCAGGGCGACGAGGTGATCGTGCTTGCCGAACCCACACCGGACGCGGTGGCCCGGTTCCGGTTCCGGTTCCCCCGCCAGCAGCGAGACCGGTTCCTCGGCATCGCCGACTTCGTCCGCTCCCGCGAGCGCGCGCTCGCGACCGGCACGGTGGACGTGCTCCCGTTGCAGTTGGTCACGATGGGACAGCCGATCGCCGACTTCGCCAACGAGCTGTTCGCGGCGAACTCCTATCGTGACTATCTCGAGGTGCACGGGATCGGGGTCCAGCTGACCGAGGCGCTGGCCGAGTACTGGCACAAGCGGGTGCGCGCCGATCTGGGTATCGCGGGCGACGACCCGGCCGACGTCGCCGAGTATTTCAAGCTCGGTTACCGCGGCGCCCGGTTCTCCTTCGGCTACGCCGCCTGCCCGGATCTGGACGACCGCGCGGCGTTGGTGGAGTTCCTCGGCGCGGACCGGATCGGGGTGACGCTCAGCGAGGAGTTGCAGTTGCATCCGGAGCAATCCACCGATGCGTTCGTGCTGCACCATCCCGAGGCGAAGTATTTCAGCACGTGACATCGGCACCTGCCGGCGACCATCGGCTTCCGGCGGCCGTCTTGTGGGACATGGACGGCACCCTGCTCGACTCGGAGAAGCTGTGGGATGTGGCGGTGCGCGAGCTGTCCGTGCAGCTGGGCGGGGTGATGACCGACGAGACCAGGCACGCACTGGTCGGCTCGGCCGGACCGGCCGCGTTGCAGATCATCTTCGCGTCGGTCGGCCGGGAGCCGACTCCGGCCGCACTGACCACGGCCACGGCCTGGTTGGAGAACCGGGTGACCGAACTGTTCGCCCGGGGCATCGACTGGCGGCCGGGCGCGGCGACCGCGCTGGCAACGGTCCGGGCCGCCGGTCTGCGGACGGCGCTGGTGACCAATACCCAGCGACGGCTGACCGAGGTTGCCCTGGACACGCTCGACCGAGCGCATTTCGATGTGACCGTGTGTGGCGACGAGGTCGTTCGCGGCAAGCCGGCACCCGACCCGTATCGGCGGGCGGCGGAGCTGCTCGACGTCCCGATCGGCAATTGTCTGGCGATCGAAGACTCACCCACCGGCGTCGCGGCCGCTGAGGCCGCCGGTTGCGCAGTGCTGGCGGTGCCCTCGGAGATCGCGGTGCCCACCGGGCCGGGCCGGACTGTCCGCACCTCGTTGCGCGGATTGCAGCTCGCCGATCTGCAGCGTGCCTACACCAGCTGAGCAACATCCCCGCGACCGAAATATCGGTGCGTTCCGAACGGAAATCCGGAATTTTCCCCGGATGACGCGGTCTACATTGTAAAAAAACATGCTGCGCGCTACAACGTGTGATCTTTCACTGTCCCAGTTCAGGCTGCTCGCGGCGGGCGTCGGATCGCATCTGGACAATGGAATCCATGGGAAGCGCGCATACCCAGGTCATCGACGACGTGGTCGACACACATCGATATCCGCTCGACGACCCGGGCAGCGCTGCGTGGCGCGCGGTGGTCGACCGCGCTCGCGCGGAACTCGGCCAGGACGGCTGCAGCGTGCTCCCCGATTTCATCCGGCCCGAGCTACGCGCGGAGCTCCGCGCGCAAGGTGCCGCCGTGGCGCCGGCCGCGCACTACCGGGTCGAACGGGTCAACGCCTACAATATTCCGCTCGATACCGTACTGCCCGACGACCATCCGGCCCGGCTGCAGATGGACCGGGGAAATGCCTTCGTCGCCCGAGACCAGATTCCGGCGGACGCGCTGATCCACCAGCTCTATACCAGCGCGGTGTTCCAGCAGTTCGTCGCCGACTGTTTCCAGCTGCCGGCGCTGTACGAGTACGCCGATCCGCTCGCCGGGCTGTGCCTCAACGTGGTGTCACCCGGCATGTCACATCCGTGGCACTTCGACACCAACGAGTTCACGGTCAGCATGCTCACCCAGCGGTCCGAGTCCGGCGGCAGCTTCGAGTACTGCCCGAACATCCGGACCCCGGCGACCGAGAACTTCGCCGATATCGCCGCGGTACTGCGCGGCACCGGTGACCGATTCGTGCGGCAGCTGGAGCTCCGGCCGGGGGATCTGCAGCTGTTCCAGGGTCGGTTCTCGCTGCACCGGGTCACGCCGGTCGCCGGGACGACCGCCCGGCATTCGGCAATCTTCGCCTACAGCGATCGACCGGGCGTGATCGGCGCCGTCGAACGCACCAGGCAACTGTTCGGCCGCGTGTTGCCCGCGCATCACGCTGCAGCCGCGCACGCCGTGCGCGGTGATCGCCTGCTGGACTGACGCCGGAAGGAGTTCCACACACCGTGCGCAGTGACCCACCCGCCCCGACCGTACGACCGAGCCAGGAGGTGCCGGCGCCCGATCCCGACGCCGCGAAGCAGTCCTTCGACCATGTGTATACCCAGCCCGATCCGCGCGCGTACTACGCCGAACTCACCAAACTCGGCTATTGCATTCCGGAACTGGCAAAACCGTACTTCCGCAAGCTGATCAAAGATTATCGGGCGGACCGGCAGGTCGACACCCCGACGATCCTGGACGTCGGCTGCAGCTACGGGATCAACGCCGCCCTGTTGCGCTGCGATACGACGATGCGTGAGCTGGCCGAGCATTACCAGACCGCCGAGTCCACCGGCGCCGCCGAACTGGCGGCGCGCGACCGGGCGATGGTGCGCTCGCGCAGCGGAATCGGCGATATCCGGTTCATCGGGCTGGACGCGTCCGAGCCCGCGCTGGATTACGCCCGGGCGGCCGGATTTCTCGACGACGCACTGCATGCCGACCTGGAGCAGGCCGATCCGACTGCGGCACAACGCGACCAGTTGGCCGACGTCGACCTGGTGTTCTCCACCGGCTGTATCGGTTACGTCACCGAACGCACGATCGGTCGCGTCGCCCGGGCAGCGCGGCGCCGGCCGTGGATGGCCCACTTCGTGCTGCGGATGTTCTCCTTCGACGCGATGCGCGCGGAGCTGGACCGGCTGGGCTACCAGACCGAGCAGGTGGACGGAGTGTTCCGGCAGCGCCGGTTCGCCGACGAGCGCGAGCAGGAGCAGGTGTTGGAAACGTTGGGGCACAGTGGAATCGATCCCTCCGGGCTGGAGTCGGAGGGGTGGTTCTACGCACAATTGTTCATCTCCCGACCGCACCCGGACGCCGGTGCGATAGAACCTTCCGTATGACTCGTACCGATCAGCCGGGCGCCGATCCGACCGCGCCGCTGTCCGACCGCACGTTCGGAAACGAAGATCGACTGCCCCGGGTGCCGTTGCCGACGCTCGAGCAGAGCTGCGCCCGGGTCGTCGAGTGGTGTGCCCCGTTGCTCACCGCCGAGCAGCTCGCCGACACCGAGCAGGCGGTGTCGCAGTTTCTCGCGCCGGACAGCCCCGCGCACGCGCTGCAGGCGGCACTCGTCGAGTACGACGCCACCCCGGGAGTGGCCAGCTGGCTGGACGACTTCTGGCAGTCGCGTTATCTGGGTCGGCGCGACCGGATCGCACTGAACGCCAACTTCTTCTTCCTGTTCAACGACACGGGCGAGAACCAGGTGGATCGAGCGGCCGGACTGATCGCCGGCGCGGTCGACTACAAGCTGCGGGTGGACGCGGAGACGATGCCGCCGGCGGTGGCCCGCGGGGTGCCGCAGTCGATGGAGCAGCAGAAGTTCCTGTTCTCCGAGACCCGGATCCCGGGAGCGGTGCAGGACACGGTGCGGATGCCGTACACCGAGGCCGAGCCGGGCCCGTCCACTGCGCGGCATATCGCCGTGAGCTACCGCCGCAACCTGTTCACGATGGATGTGGTGGGCCCCGACGGCGTGCCGTACAGCCTGACCGATCTGGCCGCGGGTCTGTCCGAGGTGATCCGGCTCGGCGCCGAGGCCAACCCGGCCGACGCCGCCGTGGGTGCGCTGACCACGAAGGCGCGGGCGGAGTGGGCGGCCGCCCGGGACGGTCTGCTGCCGGCCAACAAGGACGCCTTCGACGCGGTGGAGACGGCGTTGTTCTTCCTCGCGCTCGACGATCTCGAGCCGGTCGACGAACAGCAGGCCAGCGATCACCTGCTCCACGGGGACGCCGGCAATCGGTGGTTCGACAAGTCGGTGTCGCTGATCGTGTTCGCCGACGGCCGGGCCGGGATCAACAGCGAGCACCTGGGGCTGGACGGCACGACGATCCTCGGCTTCGTCGACTTCCTGCTGGAGAAGACCTCGGCCGAGCACGCCGCGGACGCCGGCGCCCGCGATCAGGGCACGCCGGCGGTGAGCCCGGTGCGATTCGAGCTCACCGATGCCCAACGCGCCGACATCGGTGCCGCGGCAGCCGATTTCGCGCAGTACGCAGCCGACATGGCGTATCTCGGGATGGACGTCGCGGGCTTCGATGCACCGCGGGTGAAGGCGATGAAGGTCTCGCCCGACGGTTTCGTGCAGATGGCGTACCAGCTCGCCCACAAGCGGGCCAAGGGTTTCAACGGCGCCACCTACGAGTCGATCGCCACGCGGCAGTTTCAGAACGGGCGGACCGAGGCGATGCGCGTGGTAACCCCCCAGGTGCTCGAGTTCGTCGCGGCGATGGACGACCCGGCGGCCGACGACGACACCAGGCGCACCACGCTGCGGGCGGCGATCGACGCGCATGTGGCCCGGGCCAAGCAGTGCCAGTCCGGTGCCGCACCGGAGCAGCATCTGTGGGAGCTGCAGCTGCTGCAGCGGCGGCTGATCGAGCAGGGCCGTGGCGCCGGACTCGATGCTCCGCTGGCGTTGTACACCAGCCCGGGCTGGACGATCATGCGCGACGATTACCTGAGCACCAGCTCGGCGCCGTCGGTGAACATCCAGTTCTTCGGGTTCGGCTCGACCAGCGAGCAGTGCATCGGCCTGGCCTACGCCCTGCTCCCGGCTCGGTGGAACCTGTACCTGAGCACGCCGAAGCGGGTCGAGGCGCAGATGCAGATGTTCGCCCAGCAGCTGCCGATCGCCGCGAACGAGCTGGCGGCGTTGCTGGAGGCCTGAGCACCCGGGCCGGCGGCGCTGCTGCCGACGGGCGGACAGCGGGCACGTGCGAGAATCACGCCTCGTGAAATCGTTCGACTCGCTGTTCGCCGAGCTGGCCGACAAGGCGGTCACTCGCCCGGCCGGTTCGGGCACGGTCGCCGCGCTCGACGCCGGCGTGCACAGCCACGGCAAGAAGGTGCTCGAAGAGGCCGGCGAGGTCTGGCTGGCCGCCGAGCACGAAAGCGACGACGCCCTGGCCGAGGAGATTTCGCAGCTGCTGTACTGGGTGCAGGTGTTGATGCTGGGCCGGGGGCTGCGGCTCGAGGACGTCTACCGCCACCTCTGATCCGCAACCCGAAAGGAACGCATCCATGCTGCGCGTCGCCGTACCGAACAAGGGTGCGTTGTCCGAGGCCGCCGCGGAAATCCTGAGCGAGGCCGGCTACCGGCGGCGGAGCGATACTCGGGACCTCACCGTGCTGGACCCGGCCAACGACGTCGAGTTCTTTTTCCTCCGCCCGAAGGACATCGCGATCTACGTCGGTTCCGGCGATCTCGATCTCGGCATCACCGGCCGCGACCTCGCGTTGGATTCGGGGGCGCCGGTGCGTGAGCGGCTGGCGCTGGGCTTCGGCCGGTCCACCTTCCGCTACGCCGCACCGGCCGGGCGGGATTGGAAGGTCGACGATCTGGCCGGGCAGCGGATCGCGACCGCCTATCCGAATCTGGTGCGCGCCGATCTGGCCGACCGGGGGATCGAGGCGACCGTGATCCGGTTGGACGGGGCGGTGGAGATCTCGATCCAGTTGGGCGTGGCCGATGCGATCGCCGACGTGGTCGGTTCCGGGCGGACGCTGCGGCAACACGATCTGGTGGCCTTCGGCGAGATCTTGTGCGAGTCGGAGGGCGTGCTCGTCGAGCGGGTCGCCACGCAACCGGGTGCGTCGGACAAGGCGCGCAACCAGCTGGCCGCCCGGATCCAGGGGGTGGTGCTGGCCCAGCAGTATCTGATGCTCGACTACGACTGCCCGCGCGCGATCCTGGACCGGGCCGTGCAGATCACCCCGGGTCTGGAGTCGCCGACACTGTCGCCGCTGGCCGACCCGGACTGGGTCGCGGTGCGGGCGATGGTGCCGCGCACGGCGCACAACGCGGTGATGGACGAGCTGGCCGAGCTCGGCGCGCGGGCGATCCTGGCCTCCGACATCCGCTCCTGCCGGGCGTTCTGAGGTGCCCGCGCGCCGCACCGGCCCGTTCCAGCCGGGGGACCGGGTGCAGCTGTCCGACGCCAAGGGCCGCAAGCACACGGTCGTGCTCGACCCTGGGAAGCAGTTCCACACCCATCGCGGCGCCATCGCCCACGACGACCTGATCGGAGCTGCCGAGGGCACCGTGGTGACCTCCACCAACGGCACCCCGTACCTGGCGTTGCGGCCGTTGTTGGTCGACTACGTGTTGGCGATGCCGCGCGGTGCCGCGGTGATCTACCCGAAGGACGCCGCACAGATCGTCGCCGAGGCCGACGTGTTCCCGGGTGCCCGGGTGCTGGAGGCGGGTGCCGGTTCGGGCGCGCTGACCTGCTCGCTGTTGCGTGCGGTCGGGCCGGCCGGGCAGGTGATCTCCTACGAGGTCCGGGCGGACCACGCTGAGCACGCGCGGCGCAATGTCGAGACGTTCTTCGGCGACCTCCCGCCGAACTGGGAACTGCAGATTTCCGACGTCGCCGACTACTCCGGCGACCCGGTCGACCGGGTGGTGTTGGACATGCTCGCCCCCTGGGAGGTGCTGCCGACGATCGCCGAAAAGTTGCTGCCGGGCGGGGTGCTGATCAGCTATATCGCCACTGTGACGCAGCTCTCACGGGTAGTCGAAGCACTGCGCGAACAGGGTGGCTGGACCGAGCCGCGGGCATGGGAGTCGATGGTGCGGGATTGGCACGTAGTCGGGCTTGCGGTGCGCCCTGAGCACCGGATGCAGGGGCACACCGCGTTTCTGGTCGGCACCCGGCGGCTCGCCCCGGGAACCGTCGCGCCGAAACCGCAACGTCGTCCGTCGAAGGGCTGACACAGACCACGCGCACCCCCCGTGACCTGGTCCAGACTCGTGTCGGACAGCAGTTGTCCGGGATCGCCGGTAGCGTTGTGTGACCGGTACTGGGAGGAGCGGCAGATGAGCCCAATCGAGAACACCGATTCGGATCCCTGGCGAGAGCTCGATGCCGCCCGTGCCGAGATCGCCGCGCTCCGCCGGCAGATGATCGATTCACCCGATCGAGCGCGTGAGGCCGAGGCCCGGATCGAGGCGCTGACCATCCGCAACACCAAGCTGATGGACACCTTGCGGGACGCCCGGGAACAACTGGTGGCGCTACGCGAGGAGGTGGATCGGCTCGGCCAGCCACCGAGCGGCTACGGCGTGCTGCTCGGTGTGCATCCGGACCAGACGGTCGACGTCTTCACCTCGGGCCGCAAGATGCGACTGACCTGCTCGCCGAACATCGAGCTGGCCGGCCTGGAGCAAGGCCGGACGCTGCGGCTGAACGAGGCACTGACCGTGGTCGAGGTCGGCCCGTACGAGCGGGTCGGCGAGATCAGCACGCTGCGCGAGGTCCTCGACGACGGCCAGCGGGCGCTGGTGGTCGGACATGCCGACGAGGAGCGGGTGGTGTGGCTGGCCGCGCCGCTGGCCAAGGTCGCCTGCGACGACGATCTGGCCAATCCGGATATCCCGATTCGTCGGCTGCGGCCGGGAGATTCGCTGTTGGTCGACACCAAGGCCGGATTCGCTTTCGAGCGGGTGCCCAAGGCCGAGGTGGAGGACCTGGTGCTGGAGGAGGTGCCCGACGTCGACTACAACGACATCGGCGGCCTCGGTCGGCAGATCGAACAGATCCGGGACGCGGTCGAGCTGCCGTTCTTGCACAAGGATCTGTTCCACGAATATTCGTTGCGCCCGCCGAAGGGGGTCTTGCTCTACGGCCCGCCCGGCTGCGGCAAGACGCTGATCGCCAAGGCGGTGGCGAACTCGCTGGCGAAGAAGATCGCCGAGGCCCGCGGCGACGACGCCCGGGAGGCGAAGTCGTACTTCCTCAACATCAAGGGCCCGGAGCTGCTGAACAAGTTCGTCGGCGAGACCGAGCGGCACATCCGGATCATCTTCCAGCGCGCCCGGGAGAAGGCGTCGGAGGGGACGCCGGTGATCGTGTTCTTCGACGAGATGGACTCGATCTTCCGGACCCGCGGTTCCGGCGTGTCCTCCGATGTCGAGACCACCGTGGTGCCGCAGCTGCTCAGCGAGATCGACGGGGTCGAGGGCCTGGAGAACGTCATCGTGATCGGTGCCTCCAACCGGGAGGACATGATCGATCCGGCGATCCTGCGGCCCGGTCGGCTCGACGTGAAAATCAAGATCGAGCGGCCGGACGCCGAGTCGGCGCAGGACATCTTCTCCAAGTACCTGACCGAGTCGCTGCCGGTGCACGCCGACGACATCGCCGAGTTCGGTGGCGATCGGGCAGCGTGTGTCCGGGCGATGATCGAGCGGGTGGTCGATCGGATGTACGCCGAGAGCGAGGACAACCGGTTTCTCGAGGTGACCTATGCCAACGGGGACAAGGAGGTCCTGTACTTCAAGGACTTCAATTCGGGCGCGATGATCCAGAACATCGTGGATCGATCGAAGAAGTACGCGATCAAGGCGGTGCTCGATACCGGCGCACCGGGTCTGCGGATCCAGCATCTGTTCGATTCGATCGTCGACGAGTTCTCCGAGAACGAGGACCTGCCGAACACGACGAATCCGGACGACTGGGCTCGTATCTCCGGGAAGAAGGGTGAGCGGATCGTCTATATCCGGACACTGGTCACCGGCAAGAACGCCAGTGCCAGCCGGGCGATCGACACCGAATCCAACACCGGCCAGTACCTGTAGCTAGTCTGCACGGCGTGCAGATTCAACTTCGCCACAACCCGGCCTACACGGTCGCTCGTTGCTTCCTCGGTCCGCAGGAGCCGGTCCGGGTGGAGAGTGGGGCGATGATCGCCCACTCGGCCGGCGTGCAGGTGCAGGCCAAGGCCGAGGGCGGAATCATCGCCGGGTTGAAACGGTCGGTGCTGGCGGGCGAGTCGTTCTTCGTCACCACGTTCACCGCGCCGCCCGATGGCGGCTGGGTGGACGTGGCGTCGGCCTTGCCCGGTGATGCGCTGGCCCTGCAGATCACGCCCGAGCGGCCGTACTTCATCACCCGTGGTGGCTGGCTGGCCAGCTCGTACGGCGTCGAGGTGGAGGGCAAGTGGGGCGGATTCACCAACCTGTTCGGCGGTGAAGGCGGCTTCGGGATGCGCGCGCACGGGAACGGCGAGGTGGTGCTCGGCGTGTACGGCGCCATCGACGTGTTCGATCTGGCACCGGGCGAGCAGGTGACCATCGACACCGGGCATGTGGTCGCCTACGACCTGGCGATGACGTTCCGGATGCGTCGCGCCGTCGCCGGGCGCTCGATCCAATCCCTGAAGTCCGGCGAGGGCCTGGTCTTCGATTTCACCGGACCGGGGCGGGTGTTGTTGCAAACCCGCAACCCGGGAGCGTTCGCGGCATGGGCCGGTTCCTCGGCATCTGCCGGCTGAAGACCGAGAGAACACGCGACGACAAATCACTCGACGGCGGCGCTGCGGTCACACATCGGCTACATTGACTGCGTCTGATCTCAGAGCGATCACGTCGGGGGACGTACAGGCGCACTTCGGAGGACGAATACTGTGGATCGACGTCGGTTTCTGACCGCCTTGGCAGCCGGAACGGTGGCCGCGTTGGCCGCGCCGTCCGCGCTGGCGGTCGCCGAGCCGAGCCGCCCGCTGCTACCCACGCTGCCCGGGATCTCGTTGCTGCCGAAGATCCCGGTCTCCGCAGGCACGTTGACCTTGCTCCCGAACGCCGGTCAGCGAATGGCCTTGACCGTCGACGACGGCGAGAACACCGAGGTGGTCGCGGCGTTCATCCAGTTCGCCCGCGATACCGGCGCGCGGTTCACCTTCTTCGTGACCGGTCGGTACGCGAGCTGGGCGGCGAATCGGGACGCTTTGCGCCCCCTGGTGGAGTCGGGGCAGATCCAGCTCGCCAATCACACCTGGAGCCACGCCGACTTGGCGAAGCTGCCCGAGCGGCAGGTCGCCGACGATCTGGTCCGTTGCCAGAACTTCCTGCGCGACACCTTCGGCGTCGACGGCGGGCCGTATCTGCGATTGCCCTACGGCAGCAGCAGTCCGGCGGTGGTGAAGGTGGCCGCCGACCTCGGCTACCCCCGAATCGTCGACTGGTCCGGCCAGCTCGAGGATACCGCCGCCCCCCGGACCGACGAGCCGGCGATCGTCGACCTCGCGCGCACTCACTTCAAGCCCGGTGGGATCGTCCTGTGCACCGCGAACGATCCGGCGATCACGCATACCTACGGGCAGCTGATCGACGTCATCCGGGAGCGCAAACTGGAGCTGGTCACGCTCAACGACGTGCTGCTGCCGGTCTGACCATGCTGCTCATAGCGGACTGACGTCCCGGGACCGAACAGGCCGGGCAACCCGAGTTCGGGCCAGCGAATGGCGAGGTGGTCGCGTGTTCCGGCGAGGCTGTCGCGGACATTCTCGCGGTTTGGCACGCGTTCAGCACGAACCCCGGTCAAACCGCGCCCATGTCGCGATTGGCCGATTCATCCAAGACCAGGGTGCAGTACACATGACACCGTGGGAGGCATGAGTATCGATATCGGCCGGGCGTCATCATTTCTGGCAGCTCACGGGCGTGTACTGGATCGACGACGCTTCAGCCTGCTTACCAGTCGGGGCAACACCGCAGATCGGGCATCGGTACTCGCCGCTGTGGATAGCTACAGCAACGCCGACGGCGGCTACGGATGGGGCATCGAACCTGACCTGCGCGCGACGGAAAGCCAACCGGCAGGTGCCCTTCACGCGCTCGAAGCGATCGGCGATACTGCTCCAGAGACAACACCTGCGACAGTAAAACTTTTCGACTGGCTAGCCTCGGTCGCCCTGCCAGACGGGGGCCTCCCTTTCGCGCTGCCCATCGCGAACCCCGTTGCCTGCGCACCATTCTGGGTCGAAACAGACCCCCACGAGTCGTCGCTACAAATCACAGCCGGAGTTGCCGCGCAAGCGCACCGCGTCGCCCGGTTTGACGAGCAAGCGCGGGCGCATCCCTGGCTGGCGCGGGTGACGCGCTACTGCTTCGACGCGATCACCCAGATTGACGAGGCCCCGTTCGCCTACGTCTTGTCGTTCGCACTTCGATTCCTCGACGCGGCCGCCGACACCCATCCAGACGCCCATGAACTCCTGCGCCGCCTGGGCCAATATGTGCCCGCCGATGGCGCGATTCCGGTCGTCGGGGGTGCTGAAGGGGAGACGCTTCACCTTCTCGACTTTGCGCCCGAACCTGGACGCCCAATCCGAGAGCTCATCGATGCCGACGCCGTGGCTGCTGACCTCGATCGCCTGGAACACGGACAGCAGGCCGACGGTGGATGGAGCGTGGACTTCACTAGCTACTCCGAGGCCGCGGCGCTTGAATGGCGCGGCTACGCCACCGTCTCCGCCATCGCGACTCTGCGCGCCAACGGCCGATAGTCCAGTTCGCCCCAGATCTTTCGGCCGCGGTCATCGACCAGCTCGCTGCCCAGTATGCCGGGTAGCACGATCACCGTGTGTTCGAGGTACTCCACCGGCTCCTCCGAATCCGTCGGCGCGACGGCACCCAGGGTATTGCAGTCGCGCGGTCACGGGTGTCGGACGAACGACGGACAAGCCGCGGGCGCGCACCTCGATCAGGTCACCCGCGTGGTGAGCGTGGCCACCCGGGCCCACATCACGTCGTGCTGGTGTCGCTGTGATTCACGTACTCGGCCAGGTGCTGCCCGGTCAACGTCGAGCCGTCCTGGACCAGCTCGGCCGGGGTGCCCTCGAAGACGACGCGTCCGCCGTCGTGGCCGGCGCCGGGGCCGAGATCGATGATCCAATCGGCGTGGGCCATCACCGCCTGATGGTGTTCGATGACGATCACCGACTTACCGGAATCGACCAGCCGATCGAGCAGGCCCAACAACTGCTGCACGTCGGCCAGGTGCAGGCCGGTGGTCGGCTCGTCCAGGATGTACACCCCGCCGGACTCGGCCAGATTGGTGGCCAGCTTCAACCGTTGCCGCTCACCGCCGGACAGCGTGGTCAACGGCTGCCCCAGGGTCACGTAGCCGAGACCGACGTCGACCAGCCGAGCCAGGATCTTGTGCGCCGCCGGCAGTTTCGCGTCACCGCTACCGAAGAACTCCGCTGCCTCGGCGGTCGGCATGGCGAGCACCTCGCTGATGTCCTTGCCGCCGAAGTGGTAGTCGAGCACCGAGGCGTCGAACCGCTTGCCTTCGCACACCTCGCACGGGATCGCCACCCCCGCCATGATGGTCAGGTCGGAGTAGATCACCCCGGCGCCCTTACAGTTCGGGCAGGCGCCTTCCGAATTCGCGCTGAACAGGGCCGGTTTCACGCCGTTGGCCTTGGCGAAGGCTTTGCGGATCGGCTCCAGCAGGCCGGTGTAGGTGGCCGGGTTACTCCGCCGCGAGCCCTTGATCGCGGCCTGATCGATCGTCACCACGCCGTCCCGGCGGGCCAGCGAGCCGTGGATCAGTGAGCTCTTGCCCGACCCGGCCACCCCGGTGACCACGACCAGCACCCCCAGCGGGACATCGACATCGACGTCGAGCAGGTTGTGCGTGCTCGCGCCACGGATCTCGATCGCCCCGGTCGGCTCACGCACGGCGTCCTTGAGCCGGGCGCGGTCGTCCAGGTGGCGGCCGGTGCGGGTGTCGCTGGCCCGCAACCCGGCCAGCGTGCCCTGGAAGCAGATGGTGCCGCCCTCGGTACCCGCGCCCGGGCCGAGGTCGACCACGTGGTCGGCGATCGCGATGGTCTCCGGCTTGTGCTCGACCACGAGCACCGTGTTGCCCTTGTCCCGCAGTTGCAGCAGCAGGTCGTTCATCCGGGCGATGTCGTGCGGATGCAGCCCCACGGTCGGTTCGTCGAACACGTACGTGACGTCGGTCAGCGACGAACCGAGATGGCGGATCAGCTTGGTGCGCTGGGCTTCCCCGCCGGACAAGGTGCCGGCCGGGCGATCCAGCGAGAGGTAGCCCAGGCCGATCTCGACGAACGAATCGAGCGTCTGGCGCAGCGTTTCCAACAGCGGCGCGACCGAGGGGTCGGCCAGCCCGCGCACCCAGTCGGCCAGGTCGCTGATCTGCATCCGGCAGGCATCGGCGATGCTCACCCCGTCGATCGTCGACGACCGTGCCGCCTCGCTGAGCCGGGTCCCGTCGCATTCCGGGCAGGTGGTGAAGGTGATCGCGCGGTCGACGAACGCCCGGATGTGCGGCTGCATCGCCTCGCGGTCCTTGCTCAGGAACGACTTCTGGATCGACGGGATCAGCCCGGAGTAGGTGAGGTTGATCCCTTCCACCTGGATCTTGGTCGGCTCCCGATACAGCAGATCGTTCAGCTCCCGTTTGGTGTAGCGGGCGATCGGCTTCTCCGGATCGAAATAGCCGCTGCCGCGGAAGATCCGGCCGTGCCAGCCGGCCATGCTGTAGCCGGGGATGGTGATCGCCCCGTCGTCGAGCGACTTGCTGTCGTCGTAGAGCGCGGTGAGGTCGAAGTCCGAGACGTTGCCCATGCCTTCGCAGCGCGGGCACATGCCGCCGGTGATCGAGAACGAGCGCCGCTCCTTCACCGTCTTCCCGGCCTTTTCCACGGTCACCGCACCGGCGCCGCTGATCGACGCGACGTTGAACGAGAATGCTTGCGCCGAGCCGATATACGGCTTCCCCAGCCGGCTGAACAGGATCCGCAGCATCGCGTTCGCGTCGGTGGCGGTGCCGACGGTGGACCGCACGTTGGCGCCCATCCGCTCCTGATCCACGATGATCGCGGTGGTCAGCCCGTCCAGCACATCCACATCCGGGCGGGCCATGCTCGGCATGAAGCCCTGCACGAATGTGCTGTAGGTCTCGTTGATCAGCCGCTGCGACTCGGCCGCGATCGTACCGAACACCAGGGAACTCTTGCCCGAGCCGGAGACCCCGGTGAAGACGGTCAGCCGGCGTTTCGGCAGCTCGACACTGACGTCGCGCAGATTGTTCTCCCGCGCGCCGGTGACCCGGATCAGGTCGTGACTGTCCGCTGCAGCGATCTCGGCCATCGGCATGCTCGGTAGTCTCCTCGGCTCGGGCAAGGGTCGATGGATGGATGCTATGCGTCGGTGCCGTCGAATAGGCTTGCTGGTCATGCAGCGCATCATCGGCATCGAGGTGGAGTACGGGATCTCCTCACCGACCGAGGCATCGGCCAACCCGATCCTCACCTCCACCCAAGCGGTCCTGGCCTACGCGGCGGCCGAAGGCGTGCCGCGAGCCCGCCGCACCCGCTGGGATTACGAGGTCGAGTCGCCGCTGCGCGACGCCCGCGGGTTCGATCTGGGCCGACTGTCCGGCCCGGCGCCGGTGATCGACGCCGACGAGGTCGGCGCCGCGAACATGATCTTGACCAACGGTGCCCGCCTCTATGTCGATCACGCGCACCCGGAGTATTCCGCCCCGGAGGTGACCAACCCGCTGGACGCGGTGATCTGGGACAAGGCGGGGGAGCGGGTGATGGAGGCCGCCGCTCGGCATGCCTCCAGCGTGCCCGGGGCCCCGCGACTACAGCTCTACAAGAACAACGTGGACGGCAAGGGCGCCAGCTACGGCACCCACGAGAACTATCTGATGAGCCGGGACACCCCGTTCAACGCGATCATCGCCGGGCTCACCCCGTTCTTCGTCTCCCGGCAGGTGTTCGCGGGCTCGGGCCGGGTCGGTATCGGTCAGTCCGGCGACGACGCGGGTTTCCAGCTGTCCCAACGCGCCGACTACATCGAGGTCGAGGTCGGCCTGGAAACCACCCTCAAACGCGGCATCATCAACACGCGGGACGAGCCGCACGCCGACGCGGACAAGTATCGCCGGCTGCACGTGATTCTCGGTGACGCAAACCTCGCCGAAATGTCGACCTACCTCAAGGTCGGCACGACCGCGCTGGTCCTCGACCTGATCGAGGCCGGGATCGATCTGTCCGACCTGCAGCTGGCTCGGCCGGTGACCGCGGTGCACGAGATCAGCCACGACCCGACGCTGCGCGCCGCGGTCGCGCTCGCCGACGGCCGGGAGCTGACCGGCCTGGCGCTGCAACGCGTGTACCACGAGCGCGCGGCGGCCTTCGTGGCGGCGCAGGGGGACGACGACAAGCAGGCACTCGACATCCTGGACAAGTGGGCGATGGTGCTCGACCTGCTGGAGCGCGATCCGCTGGAGTGCGCGGACCTGCTGGACTGGCCGGCCAAGCTGCGGCTGCTGGAGGGGTACCGGGTCCGCGAGGGCCTGGGCTGGGCGGCACCGAAGCTGCACATGCTGGACTTGCAGTACTCCGACGTGCGGCTGGACAAGGGCATCTACAACCGGCTCGTCGCCCGCGGCTCGATGCAACGTCTGGTCAGCGAACAGGACGTGCTGGCTGCCGTGACGAACCCGCCGAACGACACCCGGGCCTACTTCCGGGGCGAGTGCCTGCGCCGGTTCGGCACCGACATCGCGGCCGCGAGCTGGGATTCGGTGATCTTCGATCTGGGCGGCGACTCGCTGGTCCGGATCCCGACCTTGGAGCCGCTGCGCGGGACGAAGTCCCACGTGGGCAAACTGCTGGAAAAAGCTGATACCGCGGCCGACCTGGTCGCGCAGCTGACCGCCTGACATCGGTACTGTTGACTTTCGAGCACATTGGTTTCCGGGCATCCCGGGAAACACACACGAGGAGGTCGGCTGCATGGCGCAGGAGCAGACCAGACGAACCGGCGGTGGCGACGACGAGCAGCCCGGCGACACCGGCGCGGCCGGTCAGGAGCGGCGGGAGAAGCTGGCCGAGGATACCGATGACCTGTTGGACGAGATCGATGACGTGCTCGAGGAGAACGCCGAAGACTTCGTGCGTGCCTACGTGCAGAAGGGCGGCCAGTGACAGCACGGCGGGAACCGGCAGCCGCAGCGCAGCGGCTCCGGCTGGGGAGCGACAGCTCCTCGTTCACCGAACATCTCCGGGAGTACGCGCCGGATTTGTTGCCACACAATCGGATCGACCAGACCGCGGCGGCCGGACAGGCCGATCTGGCACCGCACGGCACGACCATCGTGGCGGTCTGCGGCACCGGCGGGGTGGTGATCGCCGGTGACCGCCGCGCCACCCAGGGCAACCTGATCGCGCAGCGCGACATCGACAAGGTGATCGTCACCGACGAGTACTCGGCGGTCGGTATCGCCGGGACTGCCGGCGTCGCGGTGGAGATGGTCCGGCTGTTCGCGGTGGAGCTGGAACACTACGAGAAGATCGAAGGGATTCCGCTCACCTTCGCCGGCAAGGCGAACCACCTGTCCCGGCTGGTCCGCAACAACCTGCCGGCGGCGATGCAGGGCTTGGCCGTGGTACCGCTGTTGGCGGGCTACGACCTGGATGCGGCCGATCCGGCGGAGGCGGGCCGGATCGTGTCCTACGACGTGGTGGGTGGTCGGAGCGAGGAACGCTTCGGATATGCCGCAATCGGCTCCGGCTCGTTGTTCGCCCGCTCGGCGCTGAAGAAGCTCTACACCCGCGGTATCGACATCGACCGGGCACTGCGGATCGCCGTCGAGTCGCTGTACGACGCCGCCGACGACGATTCCGCGACCGGCGGACCGGATCTGGCCCGCCGGATCTACCCGACCGCGGTGATGATCACCGCCGCCGGAGCGCTGGAGGTGGCGCCCGAACAACTGGAGCAGATCGCCCGCGAGGTCGTCGCCGCGCGCACGCAGGAATCGGAGAACCTATGACCCTGCCGTACTACGCGTCCGCGGAACAGATCGTCCGGGACAAGACCGAACTCGCCCGGAAAGGTATCGCGCGGGGGCGTAGCGTCGTCGTCCTCACCTACGACCAGGGCGTGCTGTTCGTCGCGGAGAATCCGTCCACGGCGCTGTACAAGGTCAGCGAGCTGTACGACCGGATCGGTTTCGCCGCGGTCGGCAAGTACAACGAGTTCGAGAGTCTGCGCCGGGGCGGCATCCGCCAGGCCGATCTGCTCGGCTACAGCTACGACCGGCGCGACGTCACCGCGCGGGCGCTGGCCAACATGTACGCATCCACGCTCGGCGGGATCTTCACCGACCAGCTCAAGCCGTTCGAGGTCGAGATCTGCGTCGCCGAGGTCGGCTATCCGGAGCAGAACCGACAGCCACAGCTGTACCGGATCAGCTTCGACGGGTCGATCGCCGATGAACGCGAGTTCGTCGTGATGGGCGGCGTGACCGAACCGATCAGCACCGCGCTGCGTTCGGCGTACCAGCCCGGGATGAACTTGACGACGGCATTCGGCGTAGCCAGATCCGCGCTCCGCGCGGGTGCCCACGAGCCGGGCAACGGCGACAAGGACCGCAAACCGAACGGAAACTCCGCACTCGAGGTGGCGATCCTCGATCAGGCCCGGCCGCGCCGGGCGTTCCGCCGGCTGCAGGGTGACGCGCTGGCCGCAATCTCGGCCGTCGGCACCGATACCGCAGGCAGCGCAACTGCGGGCGACGACACCGGCAGCGGCGATGCCGGAGGCAACGACTCGGCATGACCCCGCCGGGAATCCGGCCGCCCGGTCCGGCGCTGGCTGTACTGTCGATGGTGTGCAGCGGCGAATCATGGGAATCGAGACCGAGTTCGGGGTCACGTGCACCTTCCACGGGCACCGGCGGCTGAGCCCGGACGAGGTTGCGCGGTATCTGTTCCGCCGCGTGGTCTCCTGGGGTCGCAGCTCGAATGTGTTCCTCCGCAACGGCGCCCGGCTCTACCTGGATGTGGGTTCGCATCCGGAGTATGCGACCGCCGAGTGCGACAGCCTGGTGCAGCTGGTCACCCACGACCGCGCCGGCGAGCGGGTATTGGAAGATCTGCTGATCGACGCCGAGCATCGACTCGCGGACGAGGGCATCGGCGGCGACATCTACCTGTTCAAGAACAACACCGACTCGGCCGGCAACTCCTACGGGTGTCACGAGAATTTCCTGGTGATCCGTGCCGGCGAATTCTCCCGGATCGCCGACGTGTTGCTGCCGTTTCTGGTCACCCGCCAGCTGATCTGCGGTGCCGGCAAGGTATTGCAGACGCCCAAGGCCGCCACGTTCTGTCTGTCGCAGCGAGCCGAGCACATCTGGGAGGGGGTGTCGTCGGCGACCACCCGGTCCCGGCCGATCATCAACACCCGGGACGAGCCACACGCGGATGCCGAGAAGTACCGCCGGCTCCACGTGATCGTGGGCGATTCCAACATGTCCGAGACCACCACGATGCTCAAGGTCGGTACCGCGTCGTTGGTGCTGGAGATGATCGAGGCCGGCGTATCGTTCCGCGATTTCGCGCTGGACAACCCGATCCGGGCGATCCGCGAGGTCAGCCATGATCTGACCGGGCGACGTCCGGTCCGGCTCGCCGGTGGCCGGCAGGCCAGCGCACTGGACATCCAGCGCGAGTACTACACCCGCGCTGTCGAGCATCTGCGCAATCGGCAGCCGGATCCGCAGGTCGACGCGGTGGTGGACCTGTGGGGCCGCACCCTGGACGCGGTCGAGGCACAGGATTTCGCGAAGGTGGACACCGAGATCGACTGGGTGATCAAGCGGAAGCTGTTCCAGCGGTACCAGGATCGGTACGGGATGGAACTGTCCGATCCCAAGATCTCCCAGTTGGACCTGGCTTATCACGACATCAAACGCGGCCGTGGCGTGTTCGACCTGCTGCAACGCAAGGGCCTGGCCAAGCGGATCACCGAGGACGACGCGGTGACCGCCGCGGTCGATACGCCACCCCAGACCACTCGGGCCAAGCTGCGCGGCGACTTCATCACCGCCGCGCAAGAGGCGGGCCGCGATTTCACCGTCGACTGGGTGCACCTGAAGCTCAACGATCAGGCACAGCGGACCGTGCTGTGCAAAGATCCGTTCCGGTCGGTGGACGAGCGGGTGGAACGGCTGATCGCTTCGATGTGAACCGGCTGCTATTGCACCGGCTCGAACTCGCGGCCGGTCATCACCGCGCCGGACTCGCACATACGGGCGAAGCAGGGCTAGGCTCGCTCGGGTGGCAGTCTCCAAGGTCGAGCGGCTGATGAACCTGGTGATCGCGCTGTTGTCCACCCACCAGTACCTGCCCGCCGAGCGCATTCGCCGCAGCGTCGCCGGCTATGCCGACTCGGTGAGCACCGAGGCGTTCTACCGCATGTTCGAGCGCGACAAGAACGAGCTGCGCGATCTCGGGGTTCCGCTGGAAACCGGAACCAACCGGGGGTCGTCGGTGGAGGGTTACCGGATAAACCGGGACGCCTATGAACTCCCGGAGATCGACCTGAACAGTGCCGAGGCTGCGGCGGTCGCGGTGGCCGTGCAGATGTGGGAGTCGCCCGAGCTTGCCGCCGTCGCGCAGAGCGCGGTGCAGAAGTTGCGCGCGGCCGGTGTCCAGGTGGACCCGGGCGACGCACCGGCGGTGACCGCGATGCCGGCGCGCACCCGGGGTTCGGAACCGGCGCTGGGCAAGCTCCTGGCCGCGATCGACGCCGGCCGCGCCGTCCGGTTCCGACATCGCGGCGCCGCCAACGAACCGTTCAAGGAGCGCCGGGTGGAACCCTGGGGCGTGGTCACCCGACAGGGCCGCTGGTATCTGGTCGGGCACGATCTGGACCGGGACGATACTCGCACCTTTCGGCTGTCCCGGATCGCCGACGACGTCGCCGCGTACGGTCCGGCCGGTCGTGTCCGCAAGCCGGAGCGGGTGAACCTGCGCGCGATCGTCGATCGGGTGACCGGCACCCGGCCCACCGACGCGCGACCCGCGACCGTCTGGGTCGCCGACGACCGCGCTCACGAGCTACGCCGGATGGGCACGGTGCGCGAGTCGCGTCGAATCGGCGGGCGGGACGGGACCGTGCTGCAGGTGCCGGCCGGATACGAGGACTGGCTCGTCCGGCTGGTCGCCGGGTACGGGCCGGACGCGGTCGTGCTGGATCCGCCGGAACTGCGCACCGAAGTCGTCCGGCGGCTGCGTGCGGTGGCTCGATCATGAGCCCGCGACTGAGCACCCGGCTGTCCCGGATGCTGAACCTTGTGCCGTATTTCATCGCGCATCCGGGGATCAGCGCCCCGGCGGCGGCCGCCGAGCTCGGTGTGAGCACAGCCGACTTGATGACCGATCTGAACCAGCTGTGGATGTGTGGCCTACCCGGATACGGCCCCGGCGACCTGATCGATCTGTCCTTCTCCGAGGAGAGCATCGAAGTCACCTTCTCTGCCGGGATCGAACGACCGTTGCGCCTCACCTCCACCGAGGCGATCTCGCTGGGGATCGCACTGCGCTCGATGCTGGAGCTGCCCGGAACTGCCGATCCCGGGGCTGCGCGGTCGGCGATGGCCAAGATCGAAGCAGCGGCCGGTGCGGCCCGGCTCGACCGCAGTGTCGCGAGTCCGGAGCCTGCGCCCGAACCGAACGCCGAAAACCGGATTGCGACGACGGTGCGGGCGGCGCTCACCGACGGGCGGGCGTTGCGGATCATGTACTACTCGGCCAGCCGTGATGCCGTGTCCGATCGCACCGTCGATCCGATCCGCGTGGTCGTGGTCGACGAGCACAGCTACCTGCAGGCGTGGTGCCGACAGGCCGACGGGGTTCGGCTGTTCCGGTTCGATCGGATCGACGCGGCGACGGCGCTGACCGAGCCGTCCCGCCCGCCGGCTGCCGCCGATCTCACCGACGGCACGCTGGACCTGTTCGTCGGCGACGAGTCACTGCCGCAGGCGCACCTGCGGATCGGCTCGGCTCATGCCTGGACGCTCGATCACTACCCGATGTCGAATGTTTCGGTCGGTGCCGACGGGACGATCGCGGCCACCATGCGGTTCGCCACCCTGGACTGGCTGGTCCGGCTGCTGCTCGGCTTCGGCGACGGGGTCGAGGTACTCGGCCCACCCGAGCTGGCCGCGGCCCTGCGCACCCGGGCGACAGCGGCATTGGCGGCGTACGACCTGGCCGGGGCCGACCTGCTGGGGGGCGAGCTGACCGCCGGACACGAGGTGAGCGCCGGGTGAAGATCTGCGTTTTCGGCGCCGGCCGGATCGGCTGCTACGTCGGCGGACGGCTGCTCGCCGGCGGTGCCGACGTGGAGTTCGTCGGCCGCCCCCGGGTCGTCGATGCGCTGGCCGAGCACGGCCTGCAGCTCGTCGATTTTGCCGGCAACACCACAGCAATCCCCGTCGAGCAGTTCCGGCTGCACACCGAGGCCGAACCGGTGACCGACGCGGACCTGGTCCTGGTGACGGTGAAAGCGACCGGGACGGAGGCGGCGGGCCGCGCCCTGGCCGGCACGCTGCGCTCGAACACGGTGGTGGTCAGCCTGCAGAACGGCATCGGCAACGCCGCGATCCTCGAGCAATTGCTCCCGGACTGCACGGTGCTGCCCGGCGTCGTGGAGTACAACGTGGTGGGGGACGACGCCACCTTCCGGCAGGCCACCTCCGGCGGGCTGCTGGTGGCCGATCGGCCCGAACTGGACCCGTTTGCCGATGCCTGCGCCGCGGCCGGCCTGTCGTTGGTCCGGCGGGCCGACGTGCGCCCGGCGCAGTGGGCCAAGCTGCTGCTGAACCTGAACAATCCGATCAACGCATTGTCCGGGCTGTCGCTGCAGCAAGAACTGAGCCGGCGCGGATATCGCCAATGCCTCGCCTGGGCACAGCGCGAAGCGCTGGCCGCACTGCGGCGCAGCCGGATCGAACCGGCCCGGCTGACCCGGGTCGGGCCCCGGCTGATGGCCGCGGTCCTGCCGATGCCGGACGTGCTGTTCCGCCGGCTGGCTGGCGGCATCGTGGCGGTACATCCGGCCGCACGCTCGTCGATGGCCGACGACCTGTACGCCGGCCGGCGCACCGAGATCGACTGGCTGTGCGGGGAGGTGGTCACCGTCGGCGAGCTGGTCGGCACCCCGACACCGGTGAACCGGCGGCTGCTCACACTGGTCCACGAGGCCGAAGCCGGTGGGCGGCGGGACTGGTCGGCCGACGAACTGCGGGACGAACTTCGGCGAGCCAGGAACGGCGGCGTCCGGTAAGCGGTGCCCGGTGAGCAGCGTCCGGTACGATCGAGCCGGTCGACCCTGGGAGGTATCACCATGGGGGCAATGAGCCCTTGGCACTGGGCCATCGTGATCTTGGTGTTCTTGCTGCTCTTCGGCGCGAAGCGACTGCCCGACGCCGCCCGCGGGCTGGGGCGTTCGCTGCGTATCTTCAAAAGTGAGATGTCCCAGATGAGCGACGACGGGGCCAAGCCGGCCGAGCCGGCCGCCGGGACCGGCACACTCCCGGCGCCGCAGCCGTTGCCGGCCGCGCCCAGCGTGACCACGCCGACCGAAGCTCAGCGCACGGATCACAAATCGGCCTGAGCCAGGTGCGCATCCCGTTCGACCCGCGGCGTAGTCGGCGCCGGACGAACCCCGACGGCACCATGACCTTGGTCGAGCATCTCTTCGAGTTGCGGAGTCGGCTGCTCATCTCGATGGCGGCGGTGTTCGTCACCACCCTGCTCGGCTTCCTCTGGTACTCCCACGGACCGTTCGGGCTCGCAAGCGTGGGCGATATTCTGCGCGGTCCCTACTGCGCGCTGCCGCCGGAATCGCGTGCCGAATTGAGCCCGGACGGCGCGTGCCGACTGTTGGCGACGGCGCCCTTCGAGCAGTTCATGCTCCGGTTGAAGGTCTCGCTGACCGTCGGCGTCGTCCTCGCCTGCCCGGTCTGGCTCTACCAGATCTGGGCGTTCATCGTGCCCGGGCTGTACGCCAGGGAGCGCCGCTACGGCATGGCATTCGTCGGCGCGGGCGCGACGTTGTTCGTCGCCGGCGCCGCGCTGGCCTATTTCGTGGTGGCCAAGGCGCTGCACTTCCTGCTCACGGTGGGCAGCGACGTGCAGATCACCGCGCTCAACGGCGACCAATACTTCAGTTTCATCATCAATCTGCTGATCATCTTCGGGGTCAGCTTCGAGCTGCCGATGTTGATCGTGGCGCTCAACCTGGTCGGCGTGCTCCCGTACGAACGGCTGAAGGCGTGGCGGCGCGGACTGACATTCGCGCTGTTCGTGTTCGCCGCGATCGCGACCCCGGGCCAAGACCCGTTCTCCATGCTGGCGCTGGCACTCGCGTTGACGGTCTTGCTCGAGGTCGCGATCCAGATCGCGCGGTGGACCGACCGGCGGCGGGCGCGGGGGGCAGGGGAGGGCGAGTGGGCCGGCCTGGCCGACGACGAGGCCTCTCCGGCGCCGGCCGCGCCGACCCCGGTAGCCGCCGCCGGGCCGGTGCACGACTACTCGGACACACTCTGACCGGCCGGGAAATTCAGCTGACCGCATTCGCGGCCGGGCTCGACTTCGAGTTGGACGGCTTTCAGGAGCGAGCGTGCGCGGCGCTGGCGGACGGTCGCGACGTGTTGGTCTGCGCCCCGACCGGCGCCGGCAAGACCGTGGTCGGCGAGTTCGCGGTGCATCTGGCCCTGGCCGCCGGCAGCACCTGCTTCTACACCACGCCGATCAAGGCGTTGAGCAATCAGAAGTTCGCCGACTTCGTCCGCCGCTACGGCCGCGACAGCGTCGGCCTGCTCACCGGTGATCAGTCGATCAATCCGTCCGCGCCGGTGCTGGTGATGACCACCGAGGTGCTGCGGAACATGATCTACGCCGGCAGCGACACCTTGCGCGGGCTGTCCCATGTGGTGATGGACGAGGTGCATTACCTGGCCGACCGATTCCGGGGTGCGGTCTGGGAAGAGGTGATATTGCACCTGCCGGCCGATGTCCGGCTGATCAGCCTGTCCGCGACGGTGAGTAACGCCGAGGAGTTCGGGGCCTGGCTGACCACCGTTCGCGGCGACACCGCGGTCGTGCTCGACGAGGTTCGTCCGGTCCCGCTGTGGCAACACGTGCTGGTCGGCCGGCGACTGTTCGATCTGTTCCAGACCGACGATCCGACGGCAGCCACGATCGTGGCCGCCGATCTGGTCCGGTACGTGAAACAGCGCGAAGAGTTGGAGCAGGCGAACTCGTGGGCGCCACGTCGCGGACGGCCCGGCCCGTCCGCGCAACGAGGCCGCGGTTACCGCCCGCTGCCGCGGCCGGACGTGCTTGCCCTGCTCGACCAGGAGGGTCTGCTGCCGGCGATCACGTTCGTGTTCAGCCGGCAGGGCTGCGATGCTGCCCTCGCCCAGTGCCTGCGGTCCCGGCTCGATCTGGCTGCACCGGACTCGGCCGAGCAGATCGACGCGGTGATCACCGCGCATACCGGCGAGCTACCCCGCGCCGATCTCGAGGTGCTGGGCTACTGGGAGTGGCGGGAGGCACTGCTCCGGGGAATCGCCGCGCATCACGCCGGGATGTTGCCGGCGTTCCGGCACACGGTCGAAGAACTGTTCGTCCGCGGCCTGGTGCGGGCGGTGTTCGCCACCGAGACGCTGGCGTTGGGAATCAACATGCCGGCGCGGACGGTGGTGTTGGAACGGCTGGTGAAGTTCAACGGGGAGGCCCACGTCGACCTCACGCCGGGCGAGTACACCCAGCTGACCGGGCGGGCCGGGCGGCGCGGAATCGACGTCGAGGGGCATGCGGTGGTGCTCTGGCAGCCGGAACTCGCGGTGTCGGAGGTCGCGGGATTGGCCTCCACCCGCACCTACCCGTTGCGCAGCTCGTTTCGGCCCAGCTACAACATGGCGGTCAACCTGGTCGCGCGGGTCGGAACCGCGGCTGCGCGGGAACTGCTGGAACGCTCGTTCGCACAGTTCCAGGCCGACCGCTCGGTGGTCGGCCTGGTCCGCGGGATCGACCGGAACGAAGCCCGGGTCGCGGAGTTGCGCGCTCAGCTCGCCGATGCGGACGGCATCGTCGAGTATGTCGGTCTGCGAGCCCGAATTCGGGACCGGGAGCGGCAGCTGCGCCGCCGCGACCGGGAAGACCAGCGTGGGGCAGCAGCCACCGCGCTGTCGCAGCTGCGGCGCGGCGACGTGGTGGCCGTTCCGGCGGGCCGGCGGGCCGGGCTGGCCGTCGTCCTGGAACCGGCGGGACAGCCGGACGATCCGCGGCCGCTGGTGCTGACCGCACAGCGCTGGGCCGGGCGGATCTCGATCGCCGACGCGCCGGTGCCGATCGTGCCGATCGGCCGGCTGCGGTTGCCCAAACATGTCGATCACCGGCAGCCGCGGACCCGCCGGGATCTGGCGTCCGCCTTGCGCGAGACCGGATTGACGGTGCCGCGGTCGACCCGGCGAAGCCGGGCCGGCACCGATGGCGACGACGAGTTGGCCGCACTGCGCCGCGCCGTCCGCGCTCACCCGGCCCACACCCGGCCGGACCGGGAAGAACTCGCCCGGATCGGCGAGCGGTATCACCGGGCGATGCGGGAGACCGAGCACCTGCGCGAGCAGGTGGCGGCGACGACGGATTCGCTCGCGCGGACGTTCGATCGCATCCTGGCGCTGCTGCGCGAGCGAAACTATCTCAACGGCGACGAGATCACGCCCGCCGGTCGCCGACTGGCCCGGATCTACACCGAAAGCGACCTGGTGGTCGCCGAATGCCTGCGCCGAGGACTGTGGCGCAACCTCACCGCGGCCGACCTGGCCGCGGTGGTATCGGTGTTGGTTTTCGAGTCCCGGACCGACGACGCGCACACCCTGGCGGAAGGACCGAACGACGCGACCCGCCAGGCCGTGCACGGCACCGTTGAGGTCTGGTCGCAACTCCGTGCCGACGAGCGCCGCCACCACCTACCCGCCACCCGGGAACCGGATCTGGGTTTTGTCGAACCGGTGCACCGGTGGGCGCGGGGTCGGCCGCTGGTCGACGTGTTGGCCGCCGGTGACGCGCGCCGGCCCCTGTCGGCGGGCGACTTCGTCCGGTGGTGTCGGCAGGTGATCGACCTGCTCGACCAGCTGCCGGACGCGACCGACGACCGGCAGTTGGCGCAGACGGCGACCGCGGCGATCCGGGCGATTCGGCGCGGTGTGGTGGCGATCGACGCCGGGTAGGCTCGGCGGGCCGGTCGCGGTGTCGACCGAACCCGGGATACCGTAAAGAGGGCTGCAGGACCCGATCAGGCACGAACAGCATCAAGCGGCGAGCGGGGAAGGGAAACATGAGCGGACCGTACGGACCGAACGATCCGAAGCAGTGGCGCGCGCCGCAGGCCGGGGACGACCAGCCGGATCCCGAGCTGCCGTCGATCGATCGCCCGACCGAGCAGTGGACCGCACCGCCGACCGGGCAGTGGAGCGCGCCGACCGGACAGCAACCGCTGGTGCCACCGCAACAACCGACCGGGCAGCAACCGGCCGGCCAGTGGGGCGGCCTGCCGACACCGGCAGCCCAACCGCCGCAACCCGGCCAATGGCCACAGCAGCCACAACCACCGCAACCCCAGCAGTGGGGCCAACCACAGCCACAGCAGGCATGGGGCCAGGCACCGGCCCAACCCGGTCAGCCGATGGCCGGGCAACCGTGGGGCACCGCACCGCAGCAATGGTCACCGCCCAACCAGCCCCAGGCCGGACCGGGACAACCCGGACCGGGACAGCACTGGCCGCCGCCGGCGCAGTTCGGCGACGGCGGACCGGTTCCCGCGCCGCCGCCCGGCCGCTCGGGTCGGTCCAAGCGGCTGCCGCTCATGATCGGCCTCGGCGTGGCCGTCCTGGTCGTGCTCGCCATCGTCGTCTTCGCCCTGCTCAACTCGACGGACAAGCTGGATCAGAACGCAGCCCAACAGGGCGTGCAGAAGGTCCTCGAAGACGCCTACGCGATCCAGAACGTGAGCGACGTGAGTTGCCCGGCCGATCAGAAGGTGCAGGAGGGCGCGAAGTTCACCTGCTCGGTGACCATCGACGGCGCGCAGAAAGCGGTCACCAGCACGTTCACCGACGATTCCGGGACCTACGAGGTGGGCCGGCCGAACTGACCCGGCCCGACCGGCGGAATCCGGCTTATCGCGTGCCCGCCGCGACGACGCGCATTGCCTCGATCAGCCGGGCGACCGGGTTCGCGGCGTTGTACTCGGCAGCCAATCGATCCAGCCGGGGCCGGTCGACGGGCACCGCCGGCAGCAGATCCGAGCGCGACATCTCGACGTCGGCGTCGCGCACCACGTGGACCACGGTGGTCGCCGCCGCCAGGTAGTCGTCGGCGGCGGCGAGCTTGGCCCGCATGCCTTTGGCGAGGTCGGCGGCCGGGTCGGTAACGGCGACGCGTAAGGCCGCGAGCGAGCCGAACCGCAGGATCAGCGTGGACGCACCCTTCTCGCCGATACCCTTGACCCCGGGTAGCCCGTCCGAAGCATCGCCCCGCAAGGTGGCCAGATCGGCGTAGGCCGGCCCCGCGTTCGCCACCGGCACCCCGTACTTCTCGGCGACCTCGACCGGACCGAACAACTCGCCCTTGGCCAGCCCGCGGCCGACGTAGAACACCCGGACCGGCGGGCCCGGCTCGTCCCGAACCAGCTGCAGGAGGTCCCGGTCACCGCTGACCACGATCACCTCCGCCGCGGATTCCCGGGTGGCCAGCGTGCCGAGCACGTCGTCGGCCTCCAGCCCGATGGCCCCGGCGGTGGCGATCCCCGCCGCGTCCAGCACGTCGAGGATCATGTCCACCTGCGGCGTGAGCAGGTCGGGCACCTCCTCGGCGTGCTCCGCCGGCCCACCGCCGGCCGCCGCGTCCGGATCGGCCAGCCGGTGCGCCTTGTAGCTCGGCACCGCCGCCACCCGGAAAGCGGGCCGCCAGTCCAGATCGAGGCAGACTGCCAGACGCGTCGGGGTATGCATCGTGATCAGCGCCGCCACCATGTCGGTGAACCCACGCACCGCGTTCACCGCACGTCCGTCCGGTGCCCGGATCGAGTCCGGTACCGCATAGAACGCCCGGAACCACAGACTCGCCCCATCCAACAGCAGGAGGCGTCCGGATCGTTCACTCATGGTGCGCACGGTACCGGCCACCCGGCGTGCTGTCCGCACACGCGCACGGAACCGACCTACGGTAGGAGAATGAACGACAATCCCCTGTCCCGCTTCGCCGGGAGCGTGTACGCCGACCGACTCGACCGGGCCGCGGCAGCGGCCGCCGCCGGCGACGTGGACGGTCTGCTGATCACGCCGGGCCCGGATCTACGGTATCTGATCGGTTCGACGGCAGCCTCGTTCGAGCGGCTGACCTGCCTGATCATTCCGGCGGACGGCAGCACCCCGACCCTGCTGGTCCCCCGGTTGGAGTTGGCCGGCCTGGGCGACAGCGCGGTTGCCGAACTGGACGTGCCGGTGCTCGACTGGGTGGACGGGGACGATCCGTACGCACTGGTTGCAGCCACCCTCGGGGGGACCCGTGCGGCGGTGGCCGACGCCACCCCGGCGTTGCACGTCATCCCCCTGGCACAGACCTTCGGCGCGCTGCCGGTCCTGGCGACACCGATGCTGCGACAGCTGCGAATGATCAAGGATCGGGCGGAAACCGACGAGCTGCGTCGCGCCGGCGCCGCGATCGACCGGGTGCACGCGCGGATGGCCGAGCTGTTGCGTCCCGGGCGAACCGAAGCCGAGGTCGGTGCCGACATCGCCGACGCGATCGTCGCGGAAGGCCACACCGCGGCGGCGTTCGTGATCGTCGGCAGCGGTCGGCACGGAGCCGACCCGCATCACGAGGTCTCGGACAAGCCGATCGAGCCCGGTGAGGTGGTGGTGATCGACATCGGCGGCCCGCTCCGTTCCGGGTACAACTCCGACTGCACCCGCACGTATGTACTCGGCGAGCCGTCCGCGACGGTCACCCAGCAGTACGCGGTACTGGAACGCGCGCAGGCGGCGGCCCGGGCGGCCGCTCGGCCGGGAATCACCGCCGAGGGGCTGGACGCGGTCGCCCGGGAGGTGCTGATGCAGGCCGGCCTGGCCGACAAGTTCATCCACCGCACCGGGCACGGGATCGGCCTGTCGGTACACGAAGAGCCCTACATCGTGGCCGGCAGCCCGCTCGAGCTGACCGCGGGGATGGCGTTCAGCATCGAACCGGGCATCTACTTTCCCGGTGCCTGGGGTGCCCGGATCGAGGACATCGTGGTGCTGACGGCAGACGGCTGCGAGCTGCTCAATCAACGCCCCCGCGAGTTGGTCGTCCTCGACTGATCGGCCGGGCCGCGCAACCGTGAGCCGGCCAGCACTCGGCGCACCTCGATCTGCAGCACCACTCGGGTCGGGTTCGGCCGGGGCACCCGGTAGCGGCGGGCGTAACGGGCCTCGGCGTCGGCGACCGCCGCCGGGTCGTCGGTGACGGAGGCAATCCCTTCGAGGGTGAGCCACCGCGGGCCGTCGACCTGGCTGACCGCGGCGTAGCCGTGCCGACGGACATTGCGCACCTTCACCGACCCACCCCCGGTGATCACCCGAACGATGCCGGCATCCGGGTCCCAGGTGAATCCGACGGCGACCACGTGCGGTGTACCGTCAGGGCGAATTGTCGTCAACGTCGCGAGATGTCGCTCGCGCACGAAATCGAGCCCGTCGGGGGTCAGATGAACAGGGGTCACGGGCATGGCTCGACAGTAGTCGAGCAGACTGACTCGATGCACAAGGCGGACCTGGCGCCGGGATCGGTCCTGATCCTCGGTGGCCGCAGCGAGATCGGGTTGGCGCTGGCCGAACGAATAGCGCACGGCCGCACGGTGATTCTGGCTGCCCGGCGGAGCGAGCAGCTGGCCGAGGAGACCACCCGGCTCCAGGCGGCGGGCGCCGCCGAGGTGCGCCGCATCGAATTCGACGCAGCCGACACCGAGGCGCATGCCGGGCTGCTCGCCGAGCTCGCCGCGACGGAGCCGATCGGGGTGGCGGTCCTCGCGTTCGGAATCCTGGGCGATCAGGAACGGGCCGAACGGGATCCGGCACATGCTCGCGACGTCCTGCAGATCGACTATGTCGCCCAGGTGAGCGTGCTGACCACGCTGGCAAACCTGCTGCGGGCGCAACGATCCGGGCATCTGGTGGTGTTCAGCTCGGTCGCCGGCGCCCGGGTCCGCCGGGCCAACTACGTGTACGGCTCGGCCAAGGCGGGCCTGGACGGGTTCGCCAGCGGATTGTCGGATGCTTTGCACGGCAGTGGAGTTCACCTGCTGATCGCTCGACCCGGGTTCGTGATCGGACGGATGACGGCCGGAATGGCGCCGGCGCCGATGTCGCGCACGCCCGAGCAGGTCGCCGACGCGGTGGCCGAAGGGTTGCGGCGCCGAGCTCGGGTGGTCTGGATTCCCCGAACGCTGCAGCCCACCTTTTTTCTGCTGCGACTGCTGCCACAAGCGATCTGGCGCCGGATGCCGCGATGATCGTGCATGTCGTCGGGATCGGCGCGGACGGCTGGGAAGGACTGGGGCTGACCGCCCGCGCGGCCGTGGCGGGCGCCGAGGTGATCTTCGGGTCGGAGCGCCAGCTGGATCTGGTACCGGCCGATCAGACCGAACGGGTCGCCTGGCCGTCACCGCTGTTACCGGTGCTGCGGACCCTGCTCGAGCAGCACGCCGGGCGTCGAATCTGTGTGCTGGCCAGCGGTGACCCGATGTTCTACGGGATCGGCGCGACCCTGGCGCGCATCCTCGGGCCCGATCGACTACGCGTGCTGCCGCAGGCGTCGTCGGCGTCGCTGGCCTGCGCCCGACTCGGCTGGCAGCTCGCCGACCTGCCGGTGGTGAGCGTGGTCGGCCGGCCGATCACCCCGGCGTCGGTACCGTTCGATCGGTACCTACGGCTGCTCGTCCTGAGCAACGACGAACACACTCCGGCCACGCTGGCGCGGCTGATGACCGCGAACGGGCACGGTAATGCCCGCCTGACCGTGCTCGAACAGTTGGGCGGCCCGCGCGAGCACCGGCTGCGGGGGATCGCCGCGGAATGGTCGCACGAGCCGGGCGATCCGCTGAACGTGGTCGCCGTGGAGAATCCGCGCCAGGCCGCCGCCGACCGGCGATCCCGCGTGCCGGGCCTGCCGGATACCGCGTATGCCCACGACGGCCAGCTCACCAAGTCCGAGGTGCGCGCGCTGACACTGGCCGCGCTCGCACCGGCCGCCGGGGAGCTGCTCTGGGATGTCGGCGCCGGCGCGGGCAGCGTCGCGATCGAATGGTGCCGCGTCGACTATGGCTGCCGGGCAATGGCATTCGAGCAGGACGAGGCCCGGGCCGCGCGGATCGAGCAGAACGCGGCCGCGCTCGGTGCCGCGCAACTGACCGTCCTGGGCGCGGCACCGACGGCGTTCGCCGACACCGAAGACCCGGACGCCGTGTTCATCGGGGGTGGACTCACCACGCCGGGCGTGTTCGAGGGGTGCTGGTCGCGACTGCGGCCGGGTGGGCGACTGGTCGCGAACGCGGTCACGCTGGAGTCCGAGGCAGTGCTGCTCCGGCTGGCCGACGAGTACGGCGGCACGCTGCGCCGGCTGGAGTTTCAGCATCGCGGGCCGCTCGGCGGATTCACCGTCTGGCGCCCACAATTGCCGGTCGTCCAGTGGGCGGTTACCCGCGACCCACAGCGCACCGGTTAAAGTACCGCATACCGGACTTTTTCCTGGTCCGGGGGTTCGACAGTCGGGAGGGATCATGTTGTTCAAGAAGATGACCGTGGCCGGTGCGCTGGTGGCCGCCACACTGGGTGTCGCCACCGGCACCGCACACGGCGAGAGCTCTTTGCCGGCAATTCAATCCGCCGAACGGGGGATCGACTACTCGATGTCGGTCGCCGACGACGGCCAGTCGATCACCACCTCGGTGACCAACGGTTCGTTCACGCTGAACGACGGCGCGGTGCTGCTGCGGAACAACGCCGGCGCCGAGGTCACCGCCATCCCGACCAGATACACCGCGACCGACGGCCAGACCGTCTCGTTCGTCCCACAGATCTCCGACAACGGCGGCACGCTGACGATGAACACCGGAACGCTGCCGCTGCGTCCGGTGGCCGGCGACTGCTGGTACGAGGTGCAACGCGCGGCGCCGGGCGCCGCGATCGGCGCGCTGATCGGCTTCGTGGTCGGCGTGCTGTTCATCTTCGGCTGGCTGTTCACCACGGTGATCGGCGCCGCGATCGGCCTGGTGGTCGCGGGCGGGCCGGCACTGGCCGACGCCTGTCTCAACCGGTGAGTCGGTCGGCCTGAGGATTCTGCTGCTCGGCGGCAGCGCCGAGGCCCGTGAGCTGGCCGGCCGAATGGCCGGCCGGCCCGGGTATCACGTGGTGTCCTCGCTGGCCGGCCGGGTACGAGATCCGCAGCTGCCGGCCGGCGAGGTGCGGGTCGGCGGCTTCGGCGGGGTGGCCGGCTTACGCAACTGGTTGCGGGACAACGACATCGACGTCGTTGTGGTGGCCACTCACCCGTTCGCGGCGCGGATCACGACGAATGCGATCCGGGCCGCCACCGATGTGCGGCTGCCGACCCTGCTCGTCCGCCGCCCGGCCTGGGTCGCCCAGCCCGGCGACCGTTGGGAATCGGTGGCCTCGCTCACCGCGGCGGCCGCCCGGATCGCCGACGAGCGGGTATTCCTGACCATCGGCCGGCAAGGGGTGGCGGAGTTCGCCGGCTGCGCCGCCGCCTGGTTTCTGATCCGCGCGATCGACCCGCCGAACGGTCCGTTGCCGGCACACGCCGAGCTACTGCTCGAGCGGGGGCCGTTCACCGTCGAGCACGACGCCGAGCTGCTGGTCCGGCACCGGATCGAGCTCCTGGTGAGCAAAAACAGCGGTGGTCCCCATGCGGCCGGCAAGCTCGTCGCAGCGCGAGCCGCCGGGATCCCGGTGCTGCTTGTCGACCGGCCACCGTCGCCGCCGGGGGTGACCGTGGTGACCGACGCTGCCGGCGCGGCCGACTGGCTGGCGGCCCAACGGGGAGTTCAGCGCGCGTAGCGCCGTGCGGTGTACACCCGCGGGCCCGCCGGAGTGTCGATCGTCGCTGTGGTCGAGGCACCGACGATCAGCAGGGTTCGCATATCCACGTCGGCGGGGTCCAGGGTTGCCAGGGTGCGCACCTGCACCGATTCGGTCGGCCCGCCGACGTCGCGGCCGACGATCACCGGGGTGTCGCCGGTGCGGTGTTCGAGCACCAGTTCGCGCATCGCCTCGACCTGCCAGGTCCGGGTCTGCGATGCCGGGTTGTAGATCGCGATCGCCATATCTGCCGCCGCTACTGCCGAAATCCTTTGCGCGACAACCTCCCACGGCTTGAGCCGATCCGACAACGAGATCACCGCGTAATCGTGACCCAGCGGTGCCCCGACCCGACTGGCCACCGCGTTGGCGGCGGTCATCCCGGGCAGCACCCGCACCGGCACCTCGGACCAGCGCGGGTCGGCGGATTCCTCCAGCACCGCCGCAGCCATCGCGAACACCCCGGGATCGCCGGAGGAGACCACCGCCACCCGCGCGCCCCGGGCAGCCAGGTCGAGCGCCATCGTCGCCCGCTCCGCCTCGACCCGATTGTCACTGGCGTGCCGGCGTTGCCCGGACCGGACCGGGACTCGCGCGAGATAGGTGGTGTAGCCGACCAGGTCGGTGGCGGCGGCGAGGGCCCGGCGCACCTCCGGAGTGGTCCAGTCGTCGGCGCCCGGGCCGAGCCCGACCACCACCACCTCACCGACCGCGGCCGGTCGGGAAACCGCCCGGCCGGGGACGATCGCGATGGCGAAATACGGGACGTCGGCGTCGGACACCACCCCGGCCGGCAGCACCCGTTCCCGGTCGGTACTGGCCCGTTCCACGTAGTAGGCCTCGTCGAGCCGGCCGGCGTCGGCGAGCGCCTGTCGGACGTTCGGGTAGGTGCGACCCAGTTTCATGACGGCAGCGGCGTCGGTGTGCCGAAGCCGGTCGGCGAGCTCGTCCGGCGGCAGCGTGCCGGACAGCACGGTCAGCACCTGGTCGGCCTCCACCAACGGTTCGCCGATCGCCGCCGTAGCGGCGGCGACCGCGGTCACCCCCGGGACGATCTCGGTCTCGAACCGGTCGGCCAGGCGGCGATGCATGTGCATGTAGGAGCTGTAGAAGAGCGGGTCGCCGGCGGCGAGCAGTGCGACGTCCCGGCCGGCAGCGAGATGGGCGGCCAGCCGCTCGGCCGACTCGACATAGAAATCCTCGATCGCGCCGCTGTAGCCGCCGGGATGCTCGGTGGTCTCGGTCGTCACCGGATAGATCAGGTGCTCCTCGAGCTGGCCTGGCCGCAAGTACGCTGCGGCGATCCCGCGGGAGATGCTGCGGCCGTGCCGGGCACTGTGGAAGGCGACCACATCCGCCGCGGCGATCACCCGCGCTGCCTTCACCGTGACCAGCTCCGGATCACCCGGTCCCAGTCCGACGCCCCACAGCTTGCCGGGCCGCGCCTCGCCGCTGCTCATTCCACCTCGCTCGCCACCGCATTCACCGCGGCAGCGGTGATCGCACTACCGCCGCGCCGGCCCAGCACGGTCAGGTACTCCAGCCCGCAGGAGCGGCCGTAATTCACCAACGCCTGCTTGGATTCCACCGCGCCGACGAAGCCGACCGGGCCGCCGAGCACCGCCGCGGGCCGAGGCGCGCCGGCCGCAAGCAATTCCAGCAGGTGGAACAGCGTGGTCGGCGCGTTACCCACGGCGACCACCGCACCGTCCAGCCGATCGGCCCAGAGCTCCACCGCAGCAGCGGATCTGGTGGTTCGGTGAGCCGCGGCCAACTCGGCCACCCGCGGGTCGGGCAGGGTGCACACCACCTCGTTGGCGGCCGGCAGGCGGGCGCGGGTCACCCCGGCGGCAACCATCCGGGTATCGCAGAGGATCGGGGCGCCACCTGCCAGTGCGGCCCGCGCCCGGACGACCACATCCGGCGAGAACGCGATGTCGGCGGCGAGATCGGTCTGGCCGCAGGCATGGATCATCCGGACCACAACCTGAGCGATGTCGGCCGGGAAGCGGCGGAGGTCGGCCTCCGCACGGATGATCGAGAACGATTGCCGATAGATCGCGGCGCCGTCCCGGATGTAGTCGGCCATGCCGGTTACCCTAGTCGGCCGCCGAACAGCCCGATCCGCGATGTCGGTCGAACGACCGAGTGGTAACCCACCCCCGGTTGCCCGCCGATAGCCCTGGTAGATCCATTGTCGGAGTAAAGGAATATCAGAATGAACTGTGGGGGAGTGCGGTGAAGACCGCATTGGGTAGCGTGTTGGTCCTCGCCGCGGTTGCGATACTGGTCGTCGCACTGGTCGGCGTGATCCGCGGGCGGCTCGATCGGATCGGGCTGCACAACCGCACGCAAGCCGCACGCGTCGCCGGGGTTGCGACGGCGCTGTTCTTCCTCGGCGGCAGCCTGCTACCCGAGGCAACGCAGGACGAGGCCGAGCCGGTACCGGCAGCCGTGCAGTCGACGAGTGTCACTCCGTCATCCACCAGCGCCGTACTGTCGACCACCCGCACCACCGCTCCGGTCGCACCGGCCCCACCGCCGGTGACGATCCCGCGCGCGCCCCTGGTGGACGTGCCGACCGTCGAAACTCCAGAGCCGTCCAGGTCCGGGGGCGCCACCTACTACGGCGACTGCGATGCAGTTCGCGCCGCCGGTGCCGCGCCGCTGTTCCTCGGCGAACCGGGCTACCGGGCGAAGCTGGACCGGGACGGCGACGGCGTCGCATGCGAGGTGGGCTGACCCGGCTCGGCCTACCCCGACTCGGAGTCGGTGGCGATGCGATAGCCCGCGCCGGTGGCGACCACGTCGGTCACCGGCGCCGGCGGCCGTCCGCAGCGGCGGGCGCATCCGGCCCAGTGTTGCCGGCCGGCCGGGTGGTCACCCCGTTCCACCGCGACGACCGCGTCGCCGCGCACGTCGGCGAGCGCATTGCCACAACCGGGCTGCCCGGCGCACGCGCTGACCCGTAACCAGGGCGACTCCGCGTCGAAGATCAGGCCCAGTGGCGCCAGCACCCGCAGGACGGTGTCGGCGACCGGTTCGGCCAGGTCGGCCAGGATCAGGCCGCGGCCCGGCGTGATCACGATCGGGTGCTCGACGGCGACGACGAATTCGGCCAGGCCGGCGTCCAGGGTGCCGAAGCGCAGGCCCGCACCGAGCGCGACCGCGCCGTCGTCCTGCGGGAGCCAGCCGATCGCCGGCGCCGGCGCCGGCGGTAGCCCGACCGGAGCGGCGCTCGGGACCAGGCCCAGCGCGGCGCAGACCCGGGCTGCGCCGTCCGGCACGTCGGCCAACCGCCACGCGCCGTCCCGGATCCGGCCGAACACGGCCGCGGCGGCGATCAGCCGGTCCACCCCGTCCCGGCCGAGCCGGACCCCGCTGTCGGCCCCGGCCAGCAGCAGGGCGAACTCGCCGCCGCCGGCCGCGAACAACCCGAAGTCCGGCCCGAGCGCACCGACGTCGCCACGGCCGTCGTCGAGCCCGAACAGCACGCGGCCGGGCAGCCGGGCCAACTCGGGCGTACCACACAGCGCCGCGTCCAGCTCGTCGATCAGCGGACGCACGTCGGCCCGCCCGCCGACCCGGCCGGACAGCGCGGACGCGACGATGTTGCGCACCCGCTCGTGCGTCGCCGACGGCAGCAGTCCGGCGCCGGTCAGCAGCTCGGCCAGCCCGGCGGGATCGCGGACGGCACGCAGCTGCAGATTCGCCCGCGACGTGAGTTCGATACTCCCGCTGCCGAACTCGACCGCAGCCAGGACCAGTGCCGCCAGCTGCGCCGGATCCAGCCGGCCGCCCGGCAGCCGGACTCGGGCCAGCGGGCCGTCCGCGGCGTCGTGCAGGGTGAGCGCGCCGGGGCAGCGATCGGGGTCGGTCATCGGCAGCCGAGTCTAGTCGCCGCCGGTGGTGCACCGTCCTCATTGACGTATATACATGCGCATGTTGCAATAAATCGACGAAGGGGAGGTGCCATGGCGCACGAACATCACGATCACGGCATCAGCGCCGACGCCGACCGGCGTTGGCTGAGCCTGGCGCTCGCGCTGCTGCTCGGCTTCATGACCGCCGAGGTGGCGGTCGGGCTGCTGTCCGGCTCGCTGGCACTGCTGTCGGACGCGGCGCACATGACCACCGACGCCGCCGCCATCGTGCTCGCACTGATCGCGATCCGGCTGGCGGCCCGCCCCGCACAGGGCAGCTACACCTTCGGGTTGCAGCGCGCCGAGATCCTGTCCGCACACGTGAACGGGGTCAGTCTGCTGCTGCTGGCCGCCTACTTCACCTACGAGGGCATCCGGCGGCTGATCACCCCACCCGAGGTCGAAGGAGCGTTGGTGTTCGTCACCGCGCTGGTCGGGATCGCCGTGAACCTGGCCGCCACCTGGTGCATCCGGCAAGCCGATCGGTCCAGCCTCAACGTCGAAGGTGCCTACCAGCACATCCTCAACGACCTCTACGCCTTCATCGCGACCGCAGTGGCGGGCGCGGTGGTCTGGCTCACCGGCTGGTCCCGGGCGGACGCGATCGCCGCGCTGGTGGTTGCGGCACTGATGGTCAAGGCCGGCTGGGCGCTGGTCACCGCCTCCGGCCGGATCTTCCTGGAGGCGGCGCCGGAGCATCTGGACCCGGAGACGATGGGCACCGCGCTGGCCGCCGTGCCCGGCGTGCTCGAGGTGCACGACCTGCACGTCTGGCAGATCACCTCGGCGCGGGCGGTCGTGTCGGCACACGTGCTGGTCGAGGAATCCGCCGATTGTCACGCGGTGCGCGTCGGCGTATCGGACATCCTGCACCAGCGGTACGCGATCGAGCACAGCACGCTGCAGGTTGACCACGCCGACCAGCCGGCAGCCGAGCCGCACTGCGCCGAGCCGCACGGCCGGGTCTACCGGTCCGCCGAGTAGGCTGCCATCGCGTGATCCTGCTGCTGTCCACCTCGGATACCGACCTGCTCAGCGCGCGCGCCGTTGGCGCCGACTATCGACTGGCCAACCCGGCCCGGGTACTCCCGACCGATCTGCCGGCGCTCCTCGACGGCGCCGAGCTGGTAGTGGTCCGGATTCTCGGCGGAATCCGCGCCTGGACCGACGGACTGGCCACCGTCCGCGCGAGTGGGCTACCGGTGGTCGCGGTGAGCGGCGAGCTCGCCCCGGACGCCGAACTGATGGCGCAATCCACCGTGCCGGTCGGGGTCGCCGCCGAGGCACACAACTACCTCGCCCAAGGTGGCCCGGACAACCTGCGCGAACTGCACGCGTTCCTGTCCGACACCGTGCTGCTGACCGGGCACGGCTTCGCCCCCCCGATCGCCGCACCCACCTGGGGCCGCCTCGACCGCCCGGCCGGAACCGAGGTCGGACCCACGGTGGCGGTGTTGTACTACCGGGCGCAGCACCTGGCCGGCAACACCGACTACATCGAGGCCCTGTGCGCCGCGATCGAGACCGCCGGAGCGCGTGCGCTGCCGATCTACTGCGCATCGTTGCGCACCGCCGAGCCGGAGCTGATCGCGACGTTGCGCGCCGCGGACGCCCTGCTGGTGACCGTGCTCGCCGCCGGCGGCGCCACCCCGGCCACCGCGTCGGCCGGCGGCGCCGACGACGCCTGGGACATCGGCGCCCTCGCCGATCTGGACATTCCGATCCTGCAAGGGTTGTGCCTGACCAGCTCGCGACAGAAGTGGGCCGCCACCGACGAGGGGCTGTCCCCGCTGGATGTGGCCACCCAGGTCGCGGTGCCCGAGTTCGACGGTCGGATCATCACGGTGCCGTTCTCGTTCAAGGAGTTCGACGCCGACGGGTTGCCGACCTACCTGCCCGATCCGGAGCGCGCGGCGCGGGTCGCCGGGATCGCGGTCGCCCACGCCCGGCTCCGGCACATCCCGCCGGCGCAACGCCGGATCTGTCTGATGCTGTCGGCGTACCCGACCAAGCACGCCCGGATCGGCAACGCGGTCGGGCTGGACACGCCGGCGAGCGCGATCGCCCTCCTGCATGCCCTGCACGACGCCGGCTACGACCTCGGGCCGGTGGCGGAGATCCCCGGGTTCGTCGCCTGCGACGGGGATCAACTGATCCACGCGCTGATCGCCGCCGGCGGCCAGGACCCGGACTGGTTGACCGAGGAGCAGCTGGCCGCCAATCCGATTCGGGTGCCGGCCGGCCACTACCGAGCCTGGTTCGACACGCTGCCCCAGGCGCTGCGCGCCGGGATGACCGAGCATTGGGGCGCGGCGCCGGGCGAGCTGTTCGTCGATCGCAGCCGGCATCGGGACGGCGACATCGTCATCGCCGCGCGGCAATTCGGCAACGTGGTGTTGATGGTGCAGCCGCCGCGCGGGTTCGGCGAGAACCCGGTGGCGATCTATCACGACCCGGATCTGCCCCCTTCCCACCACTACCTGGCTGCGTACCGTTGGGTCGCCGACGCGGCCGGGTTCGGCGCGGATGCGATCGTGCACCTGGGCAAGCATGGCAATCTGGAATGGCTCCCGGGCAAGACCCTCGGCATGTCTGCCGACTGCGCGACCGACGCCGCCCTGGGCAACCTGCCGCTGATCTACCCGTTCCTGGTGAACGACCCGGGGGAGGGGACCCAGGCCAAGCGGCGGGCGCACGCCACCTTGGTCGACCATCTGGTACCGCCGATGGCTCGCGCCGAGTCCTACGGTGACATCGCCCGGCTCGAGCAGCTGCTCGACGAATACGCGAACATCGCCGCGCTCGACCCGGCGAAGCTACCCGCGATCCGGCAACAGATCTGGACCCTGATGCGCGCCGCCGAGCTCGATCACGACCTGGGCTTGGCCGAGCGGCCGGACGAGGACGCCTTCGACGACATGCTGTTGCACGTCGACGGCTGGCTGTGCGAAATCAAGGACGTGCAGATCCGGGACGGGCTGCACATTCTCGGTCGGGCCCCGGTCGGTGCGGCCGAGGTCGATCTGGTGTTGGCGATGCTGCGTGCCCGCCAGCTCTGGGCCGGGCAGCGACACCTGCCCGGGTTGCGGGAGGCGCTCGGCTTGGCCGAGGACGACACCGAGACGAAGGCCCGGGTGGACGACGTCGAGCAGCAGGCGCGCGAGCTGGTCGCGGCCCTGCAGGCGGCCGGCTGGTCGCCGGACGCGGTCGACGGGCTCACCGAGGTCCCCGCGGTTCGCGACGTATTGCGGTTCGCCGCCACCGAAGTGGTGCCCCGGCTGCGCGGCACCGACGCCGAACTGAGCCGGGTGTTGCACGCGCTGGACGGCGGGTTCGTCCCGGCCGGGCCGAGCGGCTCCCCGTTGCGCGGGCTGATCAACGTGCTGCCCACCGGCCGCAACTTCTACTCGGTGGATCCGAAGGCGATCCCGTCCCGGCTCGCCTGGGATACCGGCCAGGCGATGGCCGACTCGCTGATCGCGCGCTACCTGGCCGACCACGACGAGTACCCGCGTTCGGTCGGGTTGTCGGTGTGGGGCACCTCGGCGATGCGCACCTCCGGCGACGACATCGCCGAGGTGTTCGCCCTGCTCGGGGTGCGCCCGCTCTGGGATGAGGCGTCTCGGCGGGTCACCGGCCTGGAACCGATCGAACCGGCCGACCTGGGCCGGCCGCGGATCGACGTCACGGTGCGGATCTCCGGCTTCTTCCGGGATGCGTTCCCGCACGTGGTGGTGTTGTTGGACGACGCGGTGCAGCTGGTCGCCGCGCTGGACGAACCGGCCGAGCAGAACTACGTCCGGGCGCACATCCAGGCGGACCTGGCCGAGCACGGCGATCGGCGACGCGCCACCACCCGGATCTTCGGCTCCAAACCGGGCACCTACGGCGCCGGGCTGCTGCAGCTGATCGACTCCAGGTCGTGGCGCAGCGACGACGACCTGGCCGCGGTGTACACCGCGTGGGGCGGCTTCGCCTACGGCCGCGGGTTGGACGGTGCGCCGGCCACCGAGGACATGCGGACCGCCTACCGCCGGATCGCGGTCGCGGCGAAGAACACCGATACCCGCGAGCACGACATCGCCGACTCGGACGACTACTTCCAGTACCACGGCGGAATGATCGCCACTGTTCGCGCGCTGACCGGTGCCGATCCGGCGGCCTACATCGGCGACAGCACCCGGCCGGACACGGTGCGCACCCGATCGTTGGCCGAGGAGACCGCGCGGGTGTTCCGCGCCCGCGTGGTCAATCCACGTTGGCTGGATGCGATGCGCCGGCACGGGTACAAGGGGGCGTTCGAGATGGCCGCGACGGTGGACTACCTGTTCGGCTACGACGCGACCACCGGTGTGGTGCCGGATTGGATGTACGAGCAGCTCACCGACCGATACGTCTTCGACGACGCCAACCGGAAGTTCCTGGAGCAGGCGAACCCCTGGGCGCTGCACGGGATCACCGAACGACTGCTGGAGGCGGCGCAACGCGAGCTCTGGTCGGCACCGAAGCCGGAGACCCTCGATCGGCTGCGTTCGGCCTATCTGGAGGCCGAGGGCCGGCTGGAGCAATGAACCGGTGCAACGAAAGAGTGGGGTCCGAGGAAAATCCGGGTATTTGCCGGATAAGCATCCGGATTATTGGGTGGGATACCGGGTTTCGGTAATTTTTTTCGACTTGATAACGTTCCGCTGGTGACCAGATCACCGCATCGCTCCGCCCGGCTTGCCACTGTGCTGGTGGCCGCCCCCCTGTTGCTCGTCGGCTGCGGCTCGGACGAGCAGAGCGCCGGCTCGACCAGCACCTCGCACAGCGCCGCCGCCGCGTCGTCCAGCGCCGCCGCCACCGCGGCCTGCCCCGCCGGAGCCGGCACCCCGGACCCGCAGTGGCAGTTCCCCGGCGACACCGGCAGCATCGCGGTGACCGGGCCGACCGACGACGCCCGCCCGGTGGTCGAGGTCACCGCGCCGTTCCACGTCGAGACCACAACGGTGCACACCTTGTCGGTCGGCAGTGGGTCGGTGGTCGCGCCGAGCGCGATCGCGACCGTCTGCTACGAAGGGGTCAACGGCCGCACCGGCAAGGTTTTCGACTCCAGCTACGACCGCGGCCTACCGGCCCAGTTCCAGCTCGGGGGGGTGGTGGCGGGGTTCGCCAAGGCGATCTCCGGGCAGACCGTGGGCTCCGACGTCGCCGTGGCGATCACCTCCGCGGACGGATATCCGAGCGGCCAGCCGCAGGCAGGGATCGAGGCCGGCGACACGCTGGTGTTCGTCCTCCGGATTCTCTCCTCCCCGTAGGCCCCGAACTCCTGAACGTGGCCCAGGGCGACAGGTAGATAGTCGGCACGATCGGGCACCCTGCGGCATGCAAACGTCTTGGGCATTCCCGATCGACGGTGACGCTATGGGTCGTGACTCCGTTGCGGCGCACGGCTTTCTGTTGCCGCTGCGATCGCGCGGTAGACCGTGGGCCGGGAGATGCTGAACAGTTCGGCGAGATCGGTGATGGTGTAGTTGCCGGTGGCGTGCATACGTCGTAGTTCGGCGCGCTGTTTGTTGGACAGCTTGGGTTTTCGACCTTTTAGACGGCCTTTGGCACGGGCGACTGCCATGCCTTCGCGGGTGCGCATCCGGAGCAGGTCGACTTCGAATTCGGCGAAGGTGGCGAGAATGTTGAAGAACATCTTGCCCATGGGGTCGGTGGGGTCGTAGACCTGGCCGCCGAGGGAAAGTCTGATTCCGCGTCGCGCGAGGTCGTCCCCGATGGCTCGGGCGTCGGGAACCGACCGCGCCAGGCGGTCGAGTTTCGGGACGACGAGGGTGTCGCCTTCGCGCAGGGCGGCGAGCGCCTGGTCCAAGCCGGGGCGAGCCCGGTTGGTGCCGGTGAGTCCGTGGTCGAGGTAGATCCGATCCGCGGCGACACCGAGTTCACGAAGCCGTTCGCGTTGTGCGGTGAGGTCCTGGGAATCGGTGGAGCATCGGCAGTAGCCGACGTGCGTCGCGGCCATCGTCCGACTGTAACGGATAGCCTCCCCTCTTTGAGAAACAATTCGTACCAGTCAAATGAGACGACGTCGCCCCAGGTCGAATCAACGCTGCGAGGGGGTATGCAGGGTGTCCGTTAGCCGGTCCTCAATTGGGTCACCCGTCAGGGCTGTGCGGACAGGGCGTCGACAGGTGGGGGCCGCCGCCACCGGGAACCACCAAGCTCTTCACTCCAGCACGGCTATGGCAGCGATCGTGCGATATCGGGTGTCAGCCGTGCTGTGCGTCTCGTCGTCGGTGTGTTGGGGTGGTGCCGAACCAGCGTCGGCTGGCCCAGACGAGCACGCTTTGTTCGCTGTATCCGAGTACCCCCGCGAGCTGTGTCATGGGCATGTCGGTTTCGCGGAGCAGGCGGTCGGCCAGGTCCATCCGGGTCCGGTCCACCAACGCTTCGAAGGTGGTGCCCTGGTCGGCGAGGCGCCGTTGGAGTGTGCGGGGGTGGAGGTCGAGTTGGCGGGCGACGACGCCGATGCTTAGGCCTCCGGTGGGGAGTAGGTGGCTGATCAGCCGTTGCACCGACTCATCGAGGTCATTGTGGTCGACCCCGGAGATGGAGTCGAGGTAGGCGCGCAGGGCGCGGTGTGCGGTCTCGTCGTCGGAGAGCGGCCGGTCGAGTTCGGCGGCGAGGATCGTGAAGCCGCAGGACGGCTCACCGAAGCGGGCGGGGGCTCCGAAGTAGCGGCGGTATTCCCGTTCGGGAGTGAGTGCCTCGTGGGGGACGTGGACGCTGACCGGCCGATAGGTGGGGCCGAGAAACAGCTTGAGGATGTTGAGCGTCACTCCGAGGGTGAGCTCCAGAGTCTGGCGAAGCGCGGGCCTCGGCCGCAACACAATACGCAGGTCGAGAAAAATGTAGTGGTGGTCGTGATGTGGCTGCACGGTCGCCTGAATGTTGGGTGAATAGACCGCGAGGTACTCACGGAAGGAACCGAGCGCCTCGCCGAAGTTGCGGGCCGTGCGCGCGGCCGCTCCGATCGGGCCGAGAATCTCGATGCCCTGACGTTGGGCAAGGAGCCTGCCGAAGTCGGGCGTCCCCGTCACGGTGGCAGCACTCTCGATGGCGCCGATCACACCGCGATGACCCAGGTAGGTATCGAACTGGCCCGCCGCAGAAGGCGGAATCTTGACCGCACGCAACAGGGCGTTCGGGTCTCCACCGAGCGATCGCACCAGCTCCGAATACCCCTGCAACGATGTCCCGCGGATTAGGCCCATGTCGTAAATCATCAAGTTCTTGTCGCGTGACGTCAAGGAGCAGATGCTGTCGCCTGACATCTTGGGAGAGGTAACAGTCAGCGTCCCCTGAAAGGAGTCGACATGGCCCAGACCGACTCGCGGCGGCTTCCCGTCATCGACGGCGCGTACCTCCACCTGGAGTCCCCCGCAACCCCGATGCACGTCGGGTCGCTCCAGATCTTCTCGATCCCCGACGGCGCGCCCGGCTCGTTGGTCGCCGACATCGTGGCGGCCTATCGGGCGTCCAGCGACCTCGTGGCGCCGTTCAACCTGCGGCTGGTGCACGGGCCGACGACCCGAGCCTTCCCGGCGGTTGTGCCCGCGGAGTCGATCGACATGGAGTACCACGTGCGCCACACCGCGCTCCCGGCGCCGGGCGGGGAGCGGCAGCTGGGTGAGCTCATCTCCTACCTGCACGGTGTCACCTTGGACAGGTCCCGGCCACTGTGGACCTGCCACGTCATCGAAGGGCTCAGCGACAACCGGTTCGCGATCTACACCAAGATCCACCACGCCCTGACCGACGGCGTGAACGGTGTCCGCATGTGCGGCAACGCCTTGGCCGACACGCCCGCCGGCCCGTCGACGGCGCCATGGCACAACCACCGAACTGTCGAGCACACCGCACACGTGGCACGAAAGCCCGCGGGCCTCGGACCGGCGGAATGGGCCCGATCGCTGTCGGCAGGCGTGTCGGGTCTGCTGATCCGCCGCGGCAGCGACGCGGTGCGCCGCCCCTTCGACGCACCGACCTCGGTGCTCAACCTCCCGGTGACCGGCGCTCGGCGGGTCGCGACCCAACAGGTCGAACTGGCCCGGATGCAGGAAGTCGCCCGCCTCGCGGACGTCTCGGTCAACGACGTTTTCCTAGCAGTGTGCAGCGGCGCGCTGCGCCGCCACCTGCTCGACGAGGATGTTCTCCCCGAGGCTCCACTGATCAGCGGCGTACCGGTGAGCCTGCGCTACGAGGGCGAGGAAGGCGGCAACGCCGCGGGCATGGTGTGGGCCAGTCTCGCCACCGACATCGCCGACCCGATGACCCGGTTGAAGGCGATCAACGTCTCCTCCAGTGCCGCGAAGAACCACCTGCGTTCGATGCCGCTCCCGGTACGGCGCCTGTTCACCGTCCTCACCGCCATGCCCGTGACAGCCGTCCTGATCACCGGGCTCGGCGCAACACGTCGCCCACCGATGAACCTGATCATCTCCAACGTGCCCGGCCCCGACCGGACCAAGTACCTCCGGGGTGCACGCCTGGAAGCGCTCTACCCGATCTCGCTGCCCGGACGCGGCCAGGCCCTCAACATCACCTCGATCAGCTACGCCGGCCAGTTCAACATCGGCTTCACCGGCGCGCGCGACAACCTGCCCCACCTGCAGCGACTCGCCGGCTACACCGCCGACGCACTCGCCGAGCTCGAGGCTGCACTACCCCAAGGTTCCGCCCCCCGCCGCAGAGGCCGCGCGAACACCGATCACCGGGCCTAACCGCGGACCTGACCCGGCGCACCCCATCCCTTCCCGACAACCTGGCTGCCGCCACCGCCCCTGGCAGCCGATCCAGACAGGACACAGAAACGATGCCCAATTACTCCCTCGCCGGCCGAACCGTGGCCATCACCGGGTCCACCGGCGGACTCGGGACAGCCCTCGCCACAGAACTGCGCTCCCGCGGAGCGAACCTGGCACTGATCGCCCGAAACATCGACGCCGTCCAGTCCCAGGCATCCCAGCTCGGCGGCCCCGAGACGGCCCGGGGCTTCAGCGCAGACGTCGGCGACCTCGACGCACTGGAAACCGCGATGGCAGCAGCCGCCGACCACTTCGGCCGACTCGACGTGGTCATCGCCAACGCCGGCATCGAGAGCGTCGAGTCGATGCTCGGCGGTGACCCCGGCAACTTCGAACGCCTCATCGACATCAACCTGGTCGGTACCTGGCGGACCTTCCGAGCCGGCGCCCCCCACGTCATCGAACAGCAGGGACATCTGCTGGCCATCTCGTCCATGGCCGCCTTCATCCACTCCCCACTCCAGGCCGCCTACACAGCCAGCAAGGCCGGCGTGTGGGCGATGTGCGACGCGATCCGGCTGGAGCTTCGCCACACCGGCGTCACGGTCGGCACGATCCACCCGACATTCTTCGACACCCCGCTCATGGACGAAGTCCAGGCCAACCCAGCCGCTCGCGCGCTCTGGGGCGAACACAAGAAAGCACCCTGGAAGCTGATCCCCCGCGAGCTCGTCGTCACCGAGACCGTCGACGCCATCGAACGACGCGCCGACATCACCACCGTCCCCCGTGTCCTTGCCGCCGCCGCAGGCACCCCGATCCTGTCCCGCATGCTCATGAACCGAGTCAGCTTCTCCGACGCGACCGTCAAGACAGCGCTCGCCCTGGCCGACACCCCCACTCCCGGGTCGCCCTCCTGACCCCAACACGGGGCCACCGACCAGCACCATGGCATCAGCAACCCACGTCATCGGCCCGATCCCACTCCGACACAACCGTTCCACGGAAAGATGAACCAATGCGACTCGACGTCGAAATCCCGTCCGGGCAAGACACCCTCGCGGCCTGGCTCTACCTCCCCGACCTGCCCGAGACAGCGCCCACGCCGCCGGTCATCGTCATGGCCCACGGCCTCGGCGGCATCCGCCAGATGCGCCTGGACGCCTATGCCGAACGCTTCACCGCCGCCGGATACGCCGCGCTGGCGTTCGACTATCGCCACTTCGGGGCCAGCACCGGCGAGCCCCGCCAACTGCTCGACGTCAAACTTCAACTGGCCGACTGGGCCACCGCCATCGCCTACGCCCGCAGCCGCCCCGAGGTCGACCCCGACCGGGTGGTGCTGTGGGGCACCTCCTTCGGTGGCGGCCACGTCATCGCCACCGGCGCCCGCGACACCCGCGTCGCCGCCGTCATCGCCCAATGCCCGTTCACCGACGGCCTGGCATCCGGGCTGGCGATGGACCCCCTGACCTCGGTCAAGATCGGTGCTCGCGCCGCACGTGACGTGATCGCCGCCCGGCTCGGCAAGGCCCCGGTCATGGTGTCCACCGCCGGACCCCTCCACTCCGCGGCGCTGATGGCCACCGCCGACGCCGTGCCCGGCTACCTTGCCCTGGTGGACGCCGAGGCGCGGGCTGCTGGATTCGACAACCAGGTCGCCGCCCGCGTCGTCTTCGACATCCTGCGTCACCGGCCCGGACGACAGGCCAAGCGGGTACGCTGTCCGATCCTGTTCAACATCTGCGAGACCGACAGCGTCGCCCCCGCCAAGGCCACCCTGCGTCACGCCCGCACCGCACCCCGCGTCGAGATTCGGCTCTACCCCGAAGGCCACTTCGACATCTACCTCGGCGAAGCTTTCGAACGCGTCGTGGCCGACCAACTCGAATTCCTGACCCGGCACATCCCCACCACCCAGCCGCGGACAGCTACCTCCTGAAACGCCGGACTCGCCGAAGCCGGAACTGGCACCCGCGGCTGATGTCAGTGACCCGCTATGACCTGACCGGGGGCGCTGTCGTCTTCGCCCGGCTCCTCCGGCGGCCTCAGCGCCGCCCGATGTCCGGCCGCGCCCAATGAGCACCTGGCCTGCTCGACCTCAAACCCGAGGCACATTGCAGCCCAAAGGCCGATCCCTTGGCGCTGAGACCGCAGCCCGGCGTGTAAGACGGGGTTGCGCTGAGACTGTGGCAATCCTGGAAATCGGTGTCGCAGATCTTCTTTGGTCACGATCAGCCGAACGGGTCGATCTGCAATCGCACGATTCGAAACAGCGGCGAAACGACCGACAAACAGGACCGACGACACTGTCCGTTTGAGGTTCCTTCAACGGACACCCCCGAATCGGGCAACCACTACAGCACCGATTCGACGCGCTGTACACCGTTGCCGGCGAGATCGAGGCGAGTGTCCATGTCCAGCCGGAACCGGCCGTAGGGGTTGATGTTCGACCAGAACAACGGTGTCAGCCCGCGCTGTTCGTCGGGCCCGATCAGGTCGTGGAACTCGGGCACTTCCAGGACCGCTTGCACCAGCAAGGTGTTGATGTGCACGAGCGCGCTCTGCAACAGGTGGAGCGCAAGCATCGACACCTCGGCGTGTTCCCGGTCTGAGCCGGTGAGGTCGCCGTCCTTGCCGTAGAAGATGACGGTGTTGCCGGAGTTCCACTGCTCCACCACCTGCAGCCCGCCGTGGATCTCACGGCGCAACTCGGGTAGAGCGAGGTAGTCGCAGGCGAAGATGGTGCGCACCGCGCGGCCGAGTTCTTCGAGCGCCTGGTAGGTGGGGTGTTTGGGTCCACCGCGGGTGAAGCGCCGCAGGATCGACTCTGATTCTGCGGTGCTGAGTCGTAATGCGCTGGCGTACTTGACCATCTGGTCGTACTGCTGGGCGATCAGGTCCCAGCGGATCGGCCGTGTCACGACGGGACCGAGCTGCCCGTAGACAGCTTGTTCGTCGGTGCGATAGAGCCGGATCGCGCCGATGTTCTTCAACCTCGGCAGCAGCCGGAAGCCGAGCAGCTCGGTGAACGCGAACCCGACCACCGATGCGCCGTGGGTGTCGACGTAGTTCGATTCGATCTCGGTGTCGGTGCAGTGCCGCAACAGGCCCTCGATCATTGCGGCCACCTCCGAGGAGGAGCATGACTTGAGTTGACTGTAGATGCAGGTCGAGCGGCGTTCGACGTGCCAGTAGATCATCACCCCGGGACCGCCGTAGCGCTGATGCCATTCGGTCATCAGGTTCGACTCCCACGAGCCGAACTTCTTCGAATCCGACGCGCACGCAGTGCCGGTGCCCCACCAGTGCGGGTCACGGGCGGCGAATGTCGCGTTCACCAGCGTCGCGGTCGCTCGTCGGAGGTTGTCGCGGGTGATGAAGTGCCGGCGCACGTGGCGTAGGGCGGCTTCGGATTCGCCGTGCTCGCCGGTGGCGACGATCGCTCGGATGCCCATGTTCGTGCCGAGCGCGAACAGACACAACAGGAGTCGGCGTCGGAGGGCGGCACGATCGATGACTTCACGCGAGGCGACGGAGCTGAACTGGCCGGTGAACTCGGCGAGATAGTCGGCGTCTTTGAGCACGTCGAGCAGGTCGAGGGTGCCCCAGCGGCGGATCACCTCGTCCTTCACCTTCTGCAGGTTGGCCGGTTCGGGCAGTGCATCCAACCTCGGCACGGCGATCCACGGTTCGCCGCGCCGGCTGGTGACGGTGACCCCGGCGGTGGCGTCGACGAGCGCGGCATCCAAGCGGGTAAGTGCGTCGTTCATGCGCGTGCGGAGGTCGGTGACGAACTCGGTCGGATCGATCGGCTGTCGCAGCGCGGCGTAATGCACTTCGCGGGTGGTGTCGAAGTCGCCGGGCAGGTCGTCGTCGGGATTGCGCCAACGATTCGCGCCGTGAACGTAGATTTCGCGGCGACGCAACGCATCCCGCAACGCGATCAGCGTGCACAGTTCGTACGGAATCCGCTCCACCCGGCCTCGCTCGTCGAGCACTGCGTCCCGCCACGCTTTCGGTACGACACCGTCGAGGGGAACTCGGTCGCTAGCGGCGTAGAAGCGGACCTTTCCGTCGATCTCGGCGTAACGAGCGAGCAGCTCCAGGGCTTCCATGATCGGCCGGTACGCGGTGTTGTTGCAGCGAAACATCAACGCCGCCAACAGTGCTGGGAGCATGCGCCGGTAGTAGCTGCTGTAGGAGCCGCGCAACACCGTCCGGACACGGGCCTGGAACGCGTCCTGATCGGCCTTCGCCTCGCGAACCAGTTCGCGCAGCGTCTTCTCGCCGACGACCGGGTACAACGCCTCCCGCACCGTGTCGTCGGGGTGCTCGACGGCGGCCTCGGCCAGCCGGAACAGGATGGCTTCCTTGCCACGCACTCGCCGGAGGTCGTCGATGAGCTCGCGCTCGACGCGACGATCGGCGCGCGCATTGATTTTGTGCACCAGTGCGATCAGCAGATCCACCAGTGCGTCGGTGATCTCTGCCGACCGCACCCAGCAGAGTGCCGCCAGCAGGGTCCACCGCACCGGCCGTGGGGCTGAACGGAGATCCGACGGATACGCGCGGGCAGCGCGCGCTCGCCACGCCTCAACTAGCTTGTCCGACGTGTCGGAGAACAGGTCCACCGGCAAGCGCAGGCGGCGGATCGCGTCGAGCTTGTCGATTTCTCGTAGCAGCGTCTCGAGCCCGACCTGGCCGGGATCGGTCTTCAAGTCGGCCAACAGGCCACCGTCGACAAGTTGTTCCAGCCGAGCCGTACCGCCGTCACCCAATCGAGTGACTGTGCGATCACAGAAACGCTGATCGAACATCGCCCGTGCCGATCCGACGATTCGATCGATACGCCCCGGCGGTTCCAGTCGCTCGGTTCGGCATCGAACCAGCAAGGCCTCGCGGAGCTGCTCGTCGCGCAACTCGACCGGGCACACGTCGGCGGCGAGCCACTCGGCGAGCGTGTCCTCGTCCGCCCTGGTGAACATGCGGAAGCCGAACGCGCTGCGGATCTGCATCCGATGACGCTCGATCGCGCGGCCGTCCCAGTCGTACCGGTCGAGTTCGGCAGGATCGATCTTCACCTGCTCAGCAACGTAACCAACAGCTTCGAAAGGGAATTCGGCTGTACTGCGGGGGAAGCGCGCCTCGATCTCGAAGAACTTGAGTAGCAGCGCGAACCCGAGCCGTGTCGCACCGGTCTTGTTGCCGACCAGCTGCCAGTCATCGCCGATCAACGTCCACGACGCCACCAGATCCTCGGTCGACCACTCGCGCTGCACGGCACCGGAGCGTAACGGCGAACCTGAGGCACCGGCACGAATTCACGCAGGTCTTACCTGCCGCCCTGGGACACCTTCAGGACTCCGGGGCCCCGTAGTCGGGTCCGACAACCTCGCTAGGGTGGCCGGGTGGATTCTCCATTCGGTTCGATCGTCGACGCGAAGTACGTGTACCTGACCACCCATCGCAAGGACGGCACGCCGGTCGGCAGTCCGCTCTGGTTCGCGGTGGACGGCTCGAAACTCATCCTCTGGACCGTGACGGATTCCTGGAAGGTCAAGCGGCTGCGCCGGAATCCGGACGTGACCGTGCAGGCCTGCTCGCTGCGCGGGGACAAACGGTTCGGGCCGATCGTGACCGGTCGGGCCGAGGTGGTGGACGGCGACGGCGCCCGCCGCGCTCGTACCGCCGTCTCTCGCCGGTACGGGATCGTCGGCTGGTTCACCGTTACCGGCAGCCTGATCCGCCGAGGCCGCGACGGCAGCTGCGGCATCGTGGTCACCGCGAACCCGGAGTAGCCGCCCGGATCAGCCGGCTCCGGTGATCGTCCTCAGGTGGCCGGACTCACCGAGGACATGTGGAAGTCGGGAATTCGCAGCGGTGGCATCGCCGTCCTGGTGAACCAGTCCTTCCATTCGCGGGGCAGCGTGGGCACCGTCGCCCCGGCCGCCCGGACTCGGCGCAGCAGATCGAGCGGGCTTTCATTGAACCGGAAGTTGTTCACCGCCGCGGTGACCGCACCGTCCTCGATCAGGTACACCCCGTCCCGGGTGAGTCCGGTGAGCAACAGCGTGATCGGGTCGACCATCCGGATGTACCAGAGCGTGGTGAGCAGCAGGCCGCGTTCGACATCGGCCACCAGGTCCGCGGTCGAGGCGGCGGAACCGCCGGTGAGGAGCAGGTTTTCGCCGGGCACAGCCACCGGAGCGCCGAATTCGGCGGCGGCGGAACGAGGGTAGGCGAGCGCACCGATCGTCCCGTCCCGGATCCAGTCGACCCGCTCGATCGGCATCCCGTTGTCGAATACCGAGATCGCCTCCGACGACGCGCCGGTCGCGACGAACGGGGCATACTCCAGGCCGGCCGCGTGCGGGTCGGAGCGCAGCGTCAACGGCAGGTCGGTCAGGCGTTCGCCGACCCGGGTGCCCCCGCCCGAGCGGGTGAACGCCGTGTGTCCTTCTTCGGCGCCGCGACCTTCCATCGACCACATCAGATCGATCATCAGGTCGGCCACCGGCGACGGCGGGAGCACGGTGTCGTATCGGCCGGCGGGCAGCTCCACCCGCCGCGCGGTCCAATCCAGCCGGGTGTCGAGTTCTGCCAGCAGCGTCGGAACGTCGACGTCGGCGAAGTCCTTGGTGTGGGCGCCGACCCAGGCGCTGGCACCGGCGCCGCGTTTGCCGTTCAACTCGATCGACCCGGTCGGGTCGGTGTACCGCCGCCGCAGCCCCGCCGAGGTACCCAACGTCGTGGTGGTGATCTGTTGCAACGCAAAGCCGTACAGTTTGTCGGCGACCGAGAACGCTTCGGCCAGCGGAGCGGCGAGCCGCTCGAACATCCGGGGCGACTCGACCGGGGCGGCGGGGCCGTCGACGGCGGTGACCGCCGCAAGCGCGGACATCGCATCTGCGGCCGGCTCGGCGTCGGCGGCCGCCGCTTCGCTCGCCCGCACCACCATCTCGATATCGCTCGGGTCGACGCTGGTGGAGCTGACGCTGCCGACCCGAGCCTGTTCGCCGGTCCGGTCGATCGACACCACAGTCCAGGACCGACTCGACGTGCGACCGTTCGTGGTCATCGAGTTGCCGGCCCAACGCAGCGATGCCTCCGCCGTGTCGGCGACGATCACCACCGTCTCGTCCGCGCGGGACGCCGCGAGCGCTCGATCGACCACGTCATCGGCAGCGATCACTGCTGACCCTCCGCTCGGGTGTTGAGGATGTTCACGCCACGCACCAGCACCGCCGGACAGCCGTGCGATACCGCCGCCACCTGCCCCGGCTGCGCCTTGCCACAGTTGAACGCGCCGCCGAGCCGCCAGGTGGACCGACCGCCGACCGCGGTCATCGCACCCCAGAAGTCGGTGGTCGTGGCCTGGTAGGCGACGTCGCGGAGCTGGCCGTCGATCCGCCCGTTGCGGATTCGGAAGAACCGTTGCCCGGTGAACTGGAAATTGTACCGCTGCATATCGATCGACCACGACTTGTCGCCGACGATGTAGATTCCGTTGTCCACCTGTGAGATCAGATCGGCGGTGGTCAGGTCGTCGGGCCCGGGCTGCAGCGAGACGTTTGCCATCCGCTGGATCGGCACGTGCAGCGCGGCGTCGGCGTAGGAGCAGCCGTTGGATCGGTCCAGCCCGAGCCGCGCGGCGAACACCCGGTCGAGCTGATAACCGACCAACACGCCGTCGCGAATCAGGTCCCAGCGTTGACCGGCCACACCGTCGTCGTCGTAGCCGACGGTCGCCAACCCATGCGGCTCGGTGCGGTCGGCGGTGACATGCATGCCGGGCGCGCCGTAACGCAGCGTGCCCAACTTGTCCGGTGTTGCGAACGAGGTTCCGGCGTAGGCGGATTCGTAGCCGATCGCACGGTCGTATTCGGTAGCGTGACCGATCGACTCGTGGATGGTCAGCCACAGGTTGCTCGGGTCGATCACCAGATCGGTGGGCCCGGGGGTGACCGAGGGCGCTTTCGCCTTCTCGGCCAACCATTCCGGAATGCGGGCAAGCTCGTCGTTCCAGTCCCAGGTGCCGTCCGCGCCGGTCAGATACTCCCAGCCCCGGCCGACCGGCGGAGCCAGGGTGCGCATGGACTCGAACCCGCCGGTCGACGCGTCCACCGTGGTCGCCGCCAGCTCCGGGTGCAGCCGAACCCGCTGCTGGATCGTGCGAGTCCCGGCGGTGTCGGCGTAGTAGGTCTGCTCTTTGACCTGCAGGACGCTCGCCGACGTGTGATCGACACCGTCGGCCGCACCCAACCGACCGGCGTACTCGGTCAGCAACCCCACCTTGTCCGGGGTCGGGACGGTGAACGGGTCCACCGCGTAGTCGGACACCCACTGCGCATCCGGGTACACCGGCTCGTCCGCGAGCACCACCGGGTCCCGGTTCAACGGACGCAGCGTGCGGGCGATCTCCACCGCGGTCCGCGCCGTCTGCACTGCGGTGTCGGGCGTCAATTCGGCGGTAGCTGCGAATCCCCAGGTCCCGTCGACGATCACGCGCACCGCGAGGCCGACCTCGGTGCCGTCGACGACCGACTGCACCTGCCCGTCTCGCAACCGGATCGACTGCTGCACCAGTCGGTGCACGCGTAGATCGGCGTGTGTCGCGCCGGCCGCTCGAGCGGCGGACAGCGCCGCGTCGGCCAGCGCGGACAACGGCAGTGCGCGGAACTCGGCGTCGATCTCGCGGGTGCTCACAGCTGCCCACGGTAGCCAATCCGGGTTCATATGGTGGGTGGGCTGGTGGTCGTGTCGGTGGGGCGGTGGTGGGTGTTGGTTCGGGGTGTGCGGTGCCGGTCGAGCCAGGCCGGTGGGAGCCATTCGATCCGGCCTCGCGGGTCGTGTTGCACGGCCCAGCCGTGGTCGGTCAGCCCCTGGTGGTGACCGCAGACCGGAGAGGAGAAGGCCTCGTGACTGCGGAACCGCTACCGGTGCAACCGGATCCGGATGATCCCGCCGAGATCCTCGCAGTGCTGCCGAACCGGTGGCACGTCCAGTTCCTGGCCGAGTACCGGTCCGGACCCGAGGCCGCCCGTGAGGTCGGGCAGTGGCCACAATTGCGTGCCCTATCGACAACGACACTGCCTACGACGCGCTCATGGAACGGATCCTCCGGCTCGTCGACGCCCCATTAGGATGCCTGGCCGGTCTATCCCGACGGCGAACCGGACTACCGAGAAACCCAGTTCACCGCTGCCCACCGAACTCCTCGCCAGGGGCTTCGGCGACGACACGGATCAACCGGTACCCGAGACCGGTCATCCGCCGCTGCACCCGCTCCAACGCCCCCAACGCGGCAGTACCCCAACTCCGGCAGCAACACGGCCGAATCCTCGCTACTCGAACGTATGTCCTAATTCTAGGCCTGGCACGTATCCCGCGCCAGAACTTCCGCCGAATACCCCGCTGCCGCGCACGTTTTCGCGCGACGCGCGCAAACTCCGCGCCGATCGGAAGGTTCGGGGCCGCACAGTGGGCGACACCACTCCAAAATTTTTTGGATTGCCTTCCAATTTTGGATTTCGTTCCATAAAGTGGTCTCCGTAGCGCCCCCACAACGGGAGCGCGGCGATCACCGACAGGAACACCTATGACTCCGCTACTGGACCGAGACACCGTGGACCTCACCACCACGCAATCGGTCGACGATCTGATGGCGCTCTTCGCCACACTCGACGCTCCGGCCATCGCCGACATGGACGGCGAATTCGACGCCACGCTGCTCAGCCAGCCGAACCTGCTCAGCACCGCACTGGGCGCGGTCATGGTGCGATACCCGTTGGCGCCGTGGCGAGCCAAAGCCTTCCGCCCGATCGACGCGGTCTCCGGCCGCGGCTACAACTCGTTTCGTATCGTCGGCGCCGGACGCGACGTACGGCGCTATCCCATGCTGACCTCGATCGCGGCGTCCCGCTACGACAGCCGCCCGGTCTACCAGCTCGACTACCGCCCCTTCGATTCGCTCAACGGCCGGATCAACATGGTCGACGAGATCCGGCGGGTCCGTCCCGGCGTCTACCTCGGTATCGGGACCTGGGGATTCACCCAACGCCAGCGCCACATCCCACTACCCTTCCAGCTGCTCGGCCCGGCCCGGCCGTACGCCGGTGACATCGGCACCGCGCGTCCGTAACCAAGCCGTTCGTAACCAAGCCGACCGCCCGCTCGAGTCCCATCGCAAGGAGTAACCCCATGACCGGCACGATCGTCGTCTTCGGAGCCACCGGATACGCCGGCGAGCTCGCCGTCGAAGCGTTGATGCGCCGCGGTATCCGCCCGGTCGTCGCCGGGCACTCGGCGGCACGCACGCAGGCCGCGGCGCAGCGCCTCGGCGGGCTCGAACACCGGCTGGCCGACGCGACCGACCTCGATAGCCTCCGTGCGCTGGTCGCCGCCGGTGATGTGCTTATCACCACGGTCGGACCGTTCGATCACGTCGGGCACAACGCCGCGCAGGCTGCCGCCGATCAGGGCGCGCACTACCTCGACTCCACCGGTGAGGTCGGCTTCGTCCGCACTCTCCAGGACCGCCACGACACCCAGGCCCGACGCACCGGCGCAACCATGCTCCCGGCGTTCGGCAACGATTACGTCCCCGGTTTCCTCGCCGGCGCGGTCGCGATCCAGCGCGGCGGGACGACCGTCCGTTCGCTCGACATCGGGTACTTCATCGACGGATCACTCCGCGGCGGTAAGGGACTGAGCAAGGGGACGCGCACCACCGTCGCCGAGGGGCTGAGTCTGCCGGTGACCCTGTGGCACAACCACACGTTGGTCGATCGCCGTGCGGCCGCGACCGTGCGCAGCTTCCGGATCGACGGCCGCACCCGCACCGCCGCCCTGGCTACCGGGACCGAGGTGTTGTTCCTGCCGCGCGAACACCCGCAACTGGCGTCGGTGACCGTCTACAACGGTTGGTTCCCCGAGATCAGCCGGCTGCTGCCGCTGGTCACCGCGCTGACCACCACCGTCTCGCAGCTCCCACTCGGTGCCCGCGCCCTCGATACCGTGCTGTCGCGCACCACCGGCGAGCCCGGGGGACCGGACACTGCGGAGCGAGCCAGGACCCGCGCCCACACGGTCGCCGTCGCCAAGGACGCCGGCGGAACCGTGCTCGCCGAAGTGCACGTCGTCGGGCCCAGCGTCTACGACCTCACCGCCGAGCTCATGGCGTGGGCCGGCGACGAGCTGGCCCACGGCCGTGCTGCCGCGGCCGGCGTCCTCAGCCCGACCGAGGCATTCGGCCTCGACACCCTCACCCGCGCGTGTGCCGACATCGGCCTCGTCGTCTCCTGACCGCCTCGCTATCCACCAGTAAGGATCGAATGCCATGACCCGTACCGACGTCACCTTTCCCTCCAGCGAAACCACTTGCGCCGCTTGGCTTTACACCCCCGATAGCGGCTCACCCAGCTCACCCGCCCCGATCATCGTGATGGCGCACGGCCTGGGTGGCGTCAAGGAAGAACGGCTCGACGCGTTCGCCGAACGGTTCGCCGCCGCCGGCTACGCCAGCCTCGTCTTCGACTACCGCTACTTCGGCGCCAGCGGCGGCGAGCCCCGACAGCTGCTCGACATCGCGAGCCAGCGCGCAGACTGGCGAGCGGCGGTCGCCTACGCCCGGTCGCTGCCGACCGTCGACCCCGATCGGGTCGTCGTGTGGGGAACGTCGTTCGGCGGCGGGCATTCCATCGTCACGGCAGCCGAAGACAAGCGCATCGCCGCCGCGATCTCCCAGTGCCCGTTCACCGACGGGCTGGCGTCGAGTACGGCCACCGCACCGTGGGTGTCGGCCAAGGTCGCCGTTCGCGCGGTCCGCGACGTGGTCGGCGCCCGACTGGGTATGGCCCCGGTGATGATCCCCACCTACGGTCCGCCCGGATCCACCGCACTGATGACCTCGCCCGACGCCGTCTCGGGCGTCGAAGCCCTCATGCCGCCGGGCGCCGATATCGCCAAGGGCGCCGCCGCCCGGATCGCGCTGCAGATCGCCCTCGCCTTCCCGGGCCGCAAAGCCAAAGACGTCGAATGTCCCATCTTCTTCGCCATCTGCGAGCAGGACACCGTGGCGCCGGCCGAACCGACGCAGCGCTACGCCGCGCAAGCGCCCCGCGGTGAGATCAAGCTCTACGACACCGGCCACTTCGACATCTATGTCGGCGAATGGTTCGAGCGCAACGTCGCCGACCAGATCGACTTCCTCACCCGGCACGTCCCGCCGAGCTGACCCCCAGCCCCACGATCGAAGGCACTCGCATGTCTCGCTACAACCTGGCCGGCCGGACGGTCGTCCTCACCGGCTCCACCGGCGGCCTCGGCGCCGCCCTCGCCACCGCACTACGCGCCCGGGGCGCCAACCTCGCCCTGCTCGACCTCGACGCCGCCGCGGTGCAGGCGCAAGCAGACCGGCTCGGCCCGGACTCGGTCGCCCGCGGCTGGACCGTCGACGTCCGTGACCTCGACAGCGTCCAGACCGCAATCGAGGCCGCAGCCGAGCATTTCGGCCGGGTCGACGTGGTGATCGCCAACGCGGGCATCGGCTCGATGGCCTCGATCGAGTCGCTGGACCCGGACGTCTTCGACCGTGTCGTCGACATCAACCTCGGCGGCGTGTGGCGAACGTTCCGGGCCGCCCTCCCGCACGTCAAGGCACAGCGCGGCTATCTGCTGGCGATCTCCTCGATGGCGGCGTTCATCCACTCGCCACTGAACGGGCCCTACGTGGCGAGCAAGGCCGGGGTGTGGGCGCTGGCCGATGCCACCCGGCTCGAGCTCCGGCACTACGGCGTGGCGGTCGGCAGCGCGCACCCGACCTTCTTCGAAACCCCGATGATGGCCGATGTGCACGCCGATCCCGCCGGCACCCGGCTGTGGGGCGGCAACAAACAGGGCCTGTGGAAGATGATCAGCCTCGACGAGGTGGTCGACGACATCGTCGCCGGGATCGAGCGGCGGGCGCCGCTGGTGGTGTCGCCGCGCGGCAATACGCTCGTCGCCCGGGTTCCCGGCCTGATCCGCCCGATCGTCGAGCGCATCGGCTTCCCCGGCACCACGATCCCCGAGGCGGCGGCGCTCGCCGACTCCGGCTGGATCACCGGAAAGAGCGGCGCCCATGACGGATGAACCCGGCCCGTCCCGACAAGGCCGCAAGCGCGCGGCAACCCGCGAGTCGATCATCGACGCCGCCGAAGCGCTGCTCGAACGCGGCGGCGTCGACGCGGTAACGCTGCCGGCGGTGTCGGAGCGGGCCGACGTTGCCCTACAGACGATCTACAACCGGGTCGGCGGGCGCGACGCGGTGCTGCTCGCGGTGGCCGAGCGCGCCCTGGCCGCCAACCGCGACTACATGGACGAGATGTATGCGCGGCCGGGGACCCCGGAGGAGCGGATCGTGGCCGCGGGAGCGGCGTACGCCCAGTTCGCTGCGGAACGGCCGCACCAGTTCCGGCTACTCGCGGCACCCCCGGACCTGCCGGAGGCGCTGGACCGGATCGCCGATCTGACCGACGAACAGAACGGCAAGCTGGCCGCCGTCCTCCGGGACGGCGTCGCCGCCGGCACCATGCGTGCCGACCTCGACGTCGATCAGACGGCCACCGTGCTCTGGGCGGCCTTCAACGGTGTCCTCGCGCTGTCCTGGCGGGCCGATCGGCACCGCGCCGCACCGGACCAGCTCCTTGCGCTGTTGGCCGCCATCGTGGCCGACGGGATTCGGGTGCGCTGACGATCAACCGTCCGCCTCGGCACGGGCACGGTCGAGCGCCTGCCGGGTGGCCAGCGTGTCGGGGTGGTCGGCACCCAGGACCCGCACAGTGTCGGTCAGGACCGCCTCGAACAGCTCGATCGCCTCACCCACCCGCCCCACCGACTCGTAGGCGTCGGCGAGGTTGTGGCGGGAGGTGAGCGTGTTCGGGTGGTCGGCACCGAGGACCCGCACCCGGTCGGTCAGGACCGCCTCGAACAGGTCGATCGCCTCACCCACCCGCCCCGCCGACTCGTAGGCGTCGGCGAGGTTGTTGCGGGAGGCGAGCGTGTTCGGGTGGTCGGCACCGAGGACCCGAACACTGTCGGTCAGGACCGCCTCGAACAGGTCGATCGCCTCACCCAGCCGCCCCGCCGACCGGTAGGTGTAGGCGAGGTTGTGGCGGGAGGCGAGCGTGTTCGGGTGGTCGGCACCGAGGACCCGCACCCGGTCGGACAGGACCGCCTCGAACAGGTCGATCGCCTCACCCAGCCGCCCCGCCGACCGGTAGGTGTAGGCGAGGTTGTGGCGGGAGGCGAGCGTGTTCGGGTGGTCGGCACCGAGGACCCGCACCCGGTCGGACAGGACCGCCTCGAACAGGTCGATCGCCTCACCCACCCGCCCCGCCGACCGGTAGGTGTAGGCGAGGTTGTGGCGGGAGGCGAGCGTGTTCGGGTGGTCGGCACCGAGGACCCGCACCCGGTCGGACAGGACCGCCTCGAACAGGTCGATCGCCTCACCCACCCGCCCCGCCGACTCGTAGGCGCCGGCGAGGTTGTGGCGCGAGGTGAGAGTGTCCGGGTGGTCGGCACCGAGGACCCGAACACTGTCGGACAGGACCGCCTCGAACAGGTCGATCGCCTCACCCACCCGCCCCGCCGACTCGTAGGCGCCGGCGAGGTTGTGGCGGGAGACGAGAGTGCTCGGGTGGTCGGCACCGAGGACCCGCACCCGGTCGGACAGGACCGCCTCGAACAGGTCGATCGCCTCACCCACCCGCCCCGCCGACCGGTAGGCGCCGGCGAGGTTGTGGCGGGAGACGAGAGTGCTCGGGTGGTCGGCACCGAGGACCCGAACACTGTCGGACAGGACCACCTCGAACAGGTCGATCGCCTCACCCACCCGCCCCGCCGACTCGTAGGCGCCGGCGAGGTTGTGGCGCGAGGTGAGAGTGCTCGGGTGGTCGGCACCGAGGACCCGCACCCGGTCGGACAGGACCACCTCGCCGAGCGGTATCGCTCGGGCGAGGTCGGCGCGTTCCATGAGGTGCCGCACCGCCCACGACCGAGCGTCCAGCACTGCGGCCACTGATGCGTCGGCAGTCGGGTCAGGATCGGTGTACACGCCGGTGGCCCATATGGCTTCGATCTGGGCCAGCAGCTGCTCGCCCTCGGCCCGGCGCTGCCAGGCCTCGCGATGGTCGAACAACCTGTCGGTGAGCAGCTCGAGCGCCGCGCCGGCGACGCGGCCCACGGAATCGTCGGCGACGGCTTGTTCCCGCAGCACTCGGCCGACCAACCGGTGCATCAAGAGCAGTTCACGGTCGCCCGACCAGGACACCAGGCTGGCGGTAACACACCGCTCGATCGCCCGACGCAGCTGACGCTTGGCCGGTTGCTGACCAGCCAGCGGGGTCAGGAAATCCGGCGGTACACCGTCGGGCGAGAGCATCGCCAGCGTCTCCAGCACGCGGCCGGTCAGCTGATCGGACTCGGTATCTCGATCCAATGCCGGATCGGCGGTCCCGGCGATACATTTCGAGCGGGACAGCAGCACCGCCTGAACCACCGAGCGCGGATAGTCGCTGCCGACGCGGCGGCGCAGTGTCTCGTCCAGCGGGTACGCGCGCAGCTCGGCCAGGTAATCCCGGTAGCCGCCCCAGCCCCAGCTCGGGCCGGCAATCGCGGCCGCGGCGACCGCCAGCGCCAAGGGGAGGTCGCCGAGCTCAATGGCGAGCGCATCGGCGCCGGACGGATCCTCCAGCCCGGTGACCCGCGCGAGGTAGTCGACCGATTCGTCCCGGTGAAACACGTCGAGCGGCAGCCGCTTGCCGAGTTCGGCGAACGTCTGATCGGTGCTGGTGATCACTACCCGGACCGGGCCGGCCACCGGGAGGAACGCGCGCAGCCGGTCGGGGTCGGTGGCGTTGTCGAACACCAGCAGTCCGGGCTCGCGTCGGGCGGACAAGGTATCGCGCAAGCGGCGAGCCGACTTCGTCGAATCACCCTCGGGATCGGCGACGCCCAACGCGTCCGCAGCGGCGGCCAGATCTGCCAACAAGCCGTCCGATTCCTCGGCGTTGAGCCAGAGCACCAGACCGCAGCCGTCGGCGACCCGCGATCGGGCAAGCTCCGCCGCGAGCTGGCTCTTGCCGACCCCGCGGAGTCCGGTGACCACGGCCACCACCGGAGCCTCGCGAACCTGGCGCGCGAGCGCGTCGGCCGCCGGGCGCACCACCAGTGCGGCCGGCGCGGCCGGGATCGCGCCGACGACGATCTGGGGCGCCGCTCCGCCCAGCACTCCGCCGGCATAGCTCCAGTCCCGGTTCTCGCCGTGGCTGTGCCGTAACACGAAGGTGGTGGGACGCTGCCGAAGGTCCGACCTCGCGAACTCGGCCGATACATGCGCGGTCAGCTCGTTGACGTCGGGCAATGCGGTCGGGTCCGCGGCGGCGAGCCATTCCAGCACCAGCTCGGAGAACAGAGTCGTGCCGGTCACCGGATCGTGCTCGGCAATCTGCCCCTGGCTCGCCGAAAACAGCTGATAGTGATTCACGTGGCGTGGGCGACCGGTGTTCAGCGTGCCACCCGGCAGTGCCTCGTCGAGGTTCAGGTCGGCGTAGAAGTTGGCGCAGGCGTCGACCACGATGATCTGCCGGTCGAGCCGCCGCACCGTAGTCGAGCTCAGATACTGCTGGATATCCGACACATTGTGCTGTCGCCGAACCCCCGCCCGGGCGTCCGCGGTGAACAGCGTGCGCTCCCGCTGGATGTTCAACACACCGTGCCCACACCAATACAACAACAGCAGGTCGGCGTCGAACTCGGCGGCGTCGGCCAGCAGATCCTGGATGCCGGTGAAGGTCGGCTGGAGCTGCCGCGCGGGCGACGACGGAATTGCCGTGTCGCTCGGCCAGGAGCAGGCCAGCCAGACGTTGTCGGCCGGTACGCCCCAGCCCAGCGCCCATTCCGCGAACCGGTGGGCATACGCCGCGGCACCGTTGAGACGCATCTCCGGGTCCTGGTAGCAGTCGATGCCGACCGCTACCACCAACACCCGAGACGGGTCGATCGTAGTCAAGAGCACCTACTCCAGCAGAGATTCGATTGCGGCCCACACCTCGTCGTTGGACCAGTAGGCGCTGTGCGAGGCCGGAAACGGCTCCCCGTTGTCGACGCACACGTCGCGCACCCGGTCCCCGAACACTCCCGCTCCACTGTAGGACAGCAGGTCGTCGCGGTCGTGAACGTTGATCCAGCGCGGGAAACTCGCCGGCAGCGGTTGCGGCGATTCCAGGCTCGGGAGCGCGCCGATCTCGTATAGGAACGGCGCTTGCGAGCCGACCGTGATCAGCGTGGTCACCGACAGAATCGATTCGTGGGCAAGCAGATCGACGCACATGATGCCGCCGAGCGAGTGCCCGAGCAGCACGATCGGGCCGCTGCCCTGGTCGGTGATCGTGCGCCGCAGGTATGCGCGCATCGCCTCGCCGCGGGCCAGATAACGCAACACGTCGCCGGCGAGTGGGGCGGCCGCGTCGGTGAGGCCGCCTCGGTTGCGCACCAGGCGCGATGTGACAGCGCGCGCGCCAAGCCGTTTGGTTCGGGTCGCCAGCCACGTGCCGACACCGAGACCGGAGCCGTGCAGATCCGCGGTCAGTTGGTCGACCGGCTGTTCCCGCGCGGTACCGCCGAGCGCAGGCCGACCCGCTGCGGTCGCTCGGGCCGTGGCGTACGCGACCACCGCCCGGGCGATCGCGCCCCGATGCTCCAGCGGATCGGCCGGCGCGGTACGAGCCGCCGCCGCGAACTCCGGTGCCGCCCGCAGCCCGGCCCACGCCTCGGCGAACTCGACGCCGAGCCGGTGCTCGGCCAGCTCGGCGGTGAGCGTGTCCGACGGCCGGAACTCCGCGATCTGCCGACGTATCGCATCCGCCGGGGGTTCCACGCCGAAGCCGACCGGTTGCGGCGGGAAGTCACGCAACAGCCGCAGCTCGTACCACGGGTCGACGTAGAGCACCGCCCATAGATCTCGCGTCTGCTCGACCGGCGTGGGCCCTGCACCCTTGGATCGCTCGTACTCCGGCACCGAACGCCCGCCCAACGCCAGCCGGGCGCCGACGGCATCGCCCCAGTAACAGCCGACCACCCGCACCGGCCAGGCCCGGGCGGTGACCTGCGCCTGGACCGCGCGCAACGTCTCCGCGTAACGCTCGCCGCGCACGCCGGTGCCGTGGACGAACAACAGCGTGGTGATCACCCGCCGCACGCTAACCGAGGTCGCCGTCCACCACACCTGGCCACCCCGCCCGCGCGTCCGGCACACTTTCGGGGTGTTGCAAATCCGGGTCGCCACGCCGAGCGATCTGACCTCCGAGGTGATGCAGATCTTCGACGACGACCCCGGGGTCAGCGGTATCGCGATGTTCGAGGGCGCGTCGATCAAACCGGCCGGCGACATCGTGTCGGCAGACATCGTGCGCGAAGCAGCAGACGACGTCATCGACCAGCTCCGCGCACTGCACCTGGCCGAGCGCGGCTCGATCCACATCGAGCCGGTCGCCACCTGGATCTCCGACGCCGCACTCCAGGCCGACCGCCGAACGCCGGGTAGCGGCGCCGACGCGATGGTGTGGAGCGAAGTCACCCAGCGCACCTACGAAGAGTCCGAACTCAACTGGACCTTCCTGTCGTTCATGACGATGGCCACCACACTGGCGGCGATCGCGATCGTGGTCGACTCGCAGATTCTGGTGATCGGGGCGATGGTGCTCGGCCCCGAGTTCGTCCCGATCGCGGCGCTCGGGCTCGCGCTGGTCCGCCGCCGCGCCGGGCTCGGCTTCTACGCCACCCGTACCCTCATCGTCGGCTTCGCAACAGCGATCGCCCTGACGACCGCCGCGGCGCTCGCCGCCCGTGGCCTGGGCTGGATCTCGATCGAACAGGTCGTCGGCCCACGACCGCAGACCGACTTCATCTACAGTCCGGACCGCTGGTCGTTCATCGTCGCGGTGATCGCCGCGTCGGCCGGGGTGCTCTCGTTGACCTCGGCGAAGGTCGGCGGCCTGTCCGGGGTGTTCATCTCGGTCACCACCGTGCCCGCCGCCGGAAACATCGCGCTCGGCATGGCGTTCGGCGCCTGGCAGGAGGTGGCCGGCAGCGCCGCCCAGCTGGGGGTGAACCTGGTCGGAATGGCCGCCGCCGGCTGGGCCACGCTGGCCTTCCAACAGACCGTCTGGAGTGCGGTGTCGGAACGACGAGCGCGCCTGCTGACCCGGCGCCGGGCACAAAAGACCAAGGCCGCGCGTTGGCACAAGAAGTAAAGCTTTCGGAAAGGACCGCCGATGCGTGCCCTGCTCCTGCTGTACCCGCTGATCGAGATCGCTGCGCTGGCGTTGTCGGTGCATCTGTTGGGTTTCGGCTGGACCTTGTTGCTGGTGGTGGCTGGCACCGTCGCCGGGCTGCTCCTGGTCCGTAATCAATGGCGGCGGGTGATCGACGGTCTGCGCCATGCCGCGACGGGCGATATCGCACCGGCCGGTCCGCTCGCGGACGGAGCGCTGGTGGCGATCGGCGGAGCCCTGCTGGTCGTGCCCGGACTGGCCACCACCGTCGTCGGCATCCTGCTGGTGCTGCCGCCGACACGGGCCGTGCTGCGGCCGCTCGTGGTCGCCCGCGCCGCCCGTCGGGTCGCCGCCGCGACCGGACGGACGATGCCGTCGGTGATCGACGGGGAAGTGGTCGATTCGCGATTCGAGCCGACCGGGCTGATGATCGAAGCCCCGGTACGCCACGAGCGCTGAGTATTCAGCCGGCGGTGTGCCCACCGCGCTCGTCCCAGTCGACCTCGCCACTCGACACCGCGGCGATCAGCTCCCGCACATAGTCCAGCTCGGCCTGCAGAATTCGTGCCGTGTACTCGGTTTCGATCAAGAAGACCCGCGGTAACACCCCGCCGTAGGCATCGAGTTCAGCCTGTAACGCAGCCAACCGCGACGCGACCGCAATCACCCGTTCCCGGAGCAGCTCGACCGCCTCGATCTCGGCGATGTTCGGCAGGAACGACAGCGCCGCGGAAAATTGCGGGTATTCGGCAGCAGGGACAGCGAGCATCGCGCTCAGCCAACGCCGTACCCAGCTGCGCCCCTCATCGGTGATCCGATAGGTGGTGCGCTCCGGCCGGTTCTCGGCCCGGTCGGTCCCCTCGATCTCGATCAGCCCATCCCGCTCCAGCCGCTGGATCGTCTGATAGATGCTCGCTCGCTGGCTGGCGTTGACCACATCGTCTTTGTGCCGTTCCTTGATCAGCTGCTGCATCCGATAGGCGTGCATCGGCGACTCGGTGAGCATCGAAAGCACCGCGACGGCAAGGCCGGAGCGGCGGGGGAATCGCTGGGACTGTTGCGGCGATCGCCTTGCACGAGGTCGGCATCACCGCCGCAGTTCATGAGGCGTACGGACGCACGGCAGACGGCGTCGGCGCGTCCTGACGCTGGCACGCAACGGCCTCGCCGCGTTGGAACCGATCGGCCTGACCGAATTGCCGGACGCGGTCCGGGCAGTTTTCGACGACGGCTCGACCGTCGAGGCGGGCGTGCTCGTCGGCGCCGACGGACTGCACTCGACAACCCGCACCCTGATCGATCCGACGGCGCCCGGGCCGAGTATCTGGGGTTGCTGAATACCGGCGGATACGCGCACGGCGTGCGCGCCCCCGGAGACCCGGGGTGGCGCAGTTCCTCTTCGGCCGACGCTGCTTCTTCGGCTGGCTGACCCACCCGGACCGCGACGACGAAGCCTGGTGGTTCGCCAACCCGCCGATGCGAACCGAACCCGAACCGGCCGAACTGGCAGCGATCCCTCCGAGCGCCTGGCGGGCCCGACTCGAGCGCCTGTTCGCCCGGGACGCCGGCCCCGCGCTCGAGCTGATCGCGACGACCGAGCACATCTTCGCGCCATGGGGTACCTACGACCTGCGCACGGTGCCGCACTGGCACAGTGCGCGCGCGGTGATCATCGGCGACGCCGCACACGCCACCTCTCCGTCCTCCGGGCAGGGCGCATCGATGGCGATCGAAGACGCGGTGACGCTGGCCCGATGCTTGCGCGACATCCCGGAGTCGGCCACCGCGCTGCAGAGCTACCAGCGGTTACGCCGGGACCGAGTCGAACGGGTGGTGCAACAGGGCCGGCGCAACGGCAGCGGTAAGGCGATCGGGGCGATCGTGCGCGACGCGATGCTGCCGCTCGTGCTGCGCCGGTTCGCGACCCCGCAGTCGCAGGCGTGGATGTTCGATCATCGGATCGACTTCGACGCACCCGTCGATGTCGGACCGGTAGGGCAGACTGATCGTTCGTGACCCAACGACTGCTGGTCGGTGGTCGGATCTACAGCCCGACCGCGCCGGATGCCACCGCGATGGCGACCGACGGCGATACGGTCGTCTGGCTCGGCGCGGACCGTCCCGGCCGCGCGCTCTATCCGGACGCCGAGGTGATCGATCTGGCCGGTGCGTTCGTAGCGCCGGCCTTCGTCGACCCGCACGTGCACGTCACCGCGCTCGGCCTGCAGCTGACCGGACTGGATCTGACCGGCGTCCGATCTCGCGCCGAATTGCTGCTCGAGCTGCGCGAATACGCGGCCCGGGCGACGGACGCGGTGCTGTTCGGGCAGGGCTGGGACGACACCGAATGGCCGGATCGCACCCCGCCGACCGGCGCGGAGCTGACCGCTGCCGCGGCCGGCCGGCCGGTCTATCTCACCCGGGTGGACGTGCATTCGGCGCTGGTCGCCGGGCTGCCCGGCGCCCCCCCGGCGACCGAGTCGGCCGTGGTCTGCCGCGCGGCACATCACGACGCCCGCGCCGCCGCGCACGCCCGGCTCACCGCGGAGCAGCGGGACCGGGCCCGGCGGGCCGCCTTGGACCACGCCGCCGCCCGCGGCGTCGCCGCGGTACACGAGTGTGCCGGACCGCAGATCGCCGGTCGGGACGACCTGCGCGAGTTGCTGGCGCTGCAGCACGGAGTCGACGTGCGCGGCTATTGGGGCGAGGCCGTTACCGATCCGGAGCAGGCCCGCACGCTGATCGACGAGACCGGCGCCGCGGGTCTGGCCGGTGATCTGTTCGTCGACGGTTCGCTCGGCTCACACACCGCCTGGCTCCGGGAGCCCTACGCCGACACGCCGGATACCGGCACGGCCTACCTGGACGTGGCGACGATCACCGCGCACATTCGCGCCTGCACGCTGGCCGGGACGCAGGCGGGGTTCCACGCGATCGGCGACGCCGCGGTCGACGCCGTCGTCGCCGGCTTCGGGCGGGTCGTGGCCGAGCTCGGCGGACCCGCGGTGGCCGCCCGCGGACACCGGATCGAGCACCTCGAAATGATCGACGCCGAGTGCGCCGGCAAACTCGCCGCGTGGGGGGTGATCGCCAGCGTGCAGCCGGGATTCGACGCCGGCTGGGGCGGGCCGGACGGGATGTACGCCGCTCGGCTCGGGCCGCAACGGGCGGCGGCGATGAATCCGTTCGCCACCCTGGCGGCCGCCGGGGTGCCGATGGCGATCGGGTCGGACGCTCCGGTCACTCCGATCCGGCCGTGGGCGGCGGTGCGAGCTGCGGTCCGGCACCGCACCCCGGGCAGCGGCATCTCGCCCCGCGCCGCGTTCGCCGCCGCTACACGCGGCGCCTGGCGGGCCGGGGGAGTGCGTGACGGGGTTGCCGGCACCCTGGTTCCCGGCGCCCCGGCCAGCTACGCGGTGTGGGCGGTGGATCGATTCGCCACGCCGGAGCCGGGCCGGGCCGGGCGCGCGCAGCGCTGGTCGACCGATCCGCGCTCGGGCGTTCCCGCGTTGCCGCAGTTGGATGGCGTCGCCGACCCGATCTGCCTACGCACCGTGCATCACGGAGTGGTGATCCATGACCGGTGAGCGAGCCACACCGGGGCAGTGGTTCCGTAGCGTGCCGAGCGGGGAGTTGCTCGGCAATCTGGGAGTGGCGCTGCTGGCCGGCATCGCGTTGTTCGCGAGCTTTCCGCCGCGACCGTTGTGGTTTCTGGCTCCGGTCGGAGTCGCGCTGCTGACCTGGGTGCTGCGCTCGGGCCGGTCGGTGCGCGGCGGCGCGGGCTACGGCCTGGTCGCCGGCCTCGCCTTCTTCGTCCCGTTGCTGCCTTGGACCGGGGTATACGTGGGCGCGTTGCCCTGGCTGGCGTTGTCGCTGGCCTGCGCGCTGTATGTGGCCGGGTTCGGCGCGCTCGCCCGGCTGATCGGCGACCTGCCCGGCTGGCCGCTCTGGCTGGCCACCTGCTGGTCGCTGGCCGAATGGGCCCGCGCCAGCTTCCCGTTCGGCGGATTTCCTTGGGGCCGATTGGCTTTCAGCCAGCCCGGCGGCCTCCTGCTGCCGTTGGCCGAGCTGGGTGGGGCACCGCTGCTGAGCTTCGCGGTCGCCCTCACCGGCACCGCGCTTGCCGCGACGATCGAGCGGTTCCGGGCCGGCGCCCGCCGCAGCGGCGTCCGGCTGGCCGCACTCGCCCTCCTGGCTCCGGTGGTCGGCGCCGCATTGTGGCCGACCCTGCCGAGCCGCGATCCGGGCGACAAGGCGATCACCGTCGCCGCGATCCAGGGCAGCGTGCCCCGGCTCGGGCTCGACTTCAACGCGCAGCGCCGCGCCGTGCTGGACAACCACGTGCGCCGCACCCGGCAGCTGGCCGACGACGTCCGGGCCGGCCGCGCGCCGCAACCGGACCTGGTGATCTGGCCGGAGAACGCCTCCGACATCGACCCGCTGCGCAACACCGACGCCTACACCGAGATCTCGGCCACCGCCGCGCAGATCGACGCGCCGATCTTGGTCGGGGCGGTGCTGGTCGCTTCCGACGACACCGCGACCAACTCGGTGATCGTCTGGAATCCCGAGACCGGGCCGGGGGAGCGGCACGACAAGAAGATCATCCAACCGTTCGGCGAGTACCTGCCGATGCGCAGCTTCTTCCGGCTGTTCTCGCCGTATGCCGATCGGGCCGGACATTTCGTTCCCGGGTCCGGCGACGGGACCGTCCATGCGGCGGGCGTCGACATCGGCATCGCCACCTGTTACGAGGTCGCGTTCGACCGGGCGTTCGAGCAGTCGCTGCGGGCAGGCGCGCAGCTGTTGGCAGTGCCGACCAACAACGCGACGTTCGGCGACACCGAGATGACGTACCAGCAGCTCGCCATGTCCCGGGTGCGGGCGGTGGAGCACAGCCGCGCGGTGGTGGTCGCGGCGACCAGCGGGGTCAGCGCGATCGTCGGCGCCGACGGTGCGGTGCTGGAGCAGACCCCGCTGTTCTCCCCGGCCGCTCTGGTGAGTCGGCTACCGCTCCGCTCAGGTACTACGCTGGCAACGCAATTAGGTCCGCTGCCGGAGTTCGTCCTCGGCGGCACCGCGCTCCTGACCGCCGCCGCGTCGATCGTCCTACGCCGATCGCGAAGCGGCCCGCGCGACAGCAACGCCAACATCAGCGCCGGCACCGGCCGGCAGGGAGGAATGCGACGATAGTGCCGAATATCAGCGACAGCACCCTGGTCATCATCCCCACCTACAACGAGGCGGAGAACCTGCCGCTCATCGTCGATCGGCTGCAGCAGGCCCAGCCCACGGCACACGTCCTGGTGGTCGACGACGGCAGCCCGGACGGCACCGGCGACATCGCGGACAAGTTGGCGATCAACGACCATGCCGGCCGAATTCACGTCATGCATCGGACCCAGAAGAACGGCCTGGGTGCCGCGTACATCGCCGGTTTCCGTTGGGGTCTGGAACAGGACTACCAGGTGCTGGTGGAGATGGACGCGGACGGCAGCCACGCGCCGGAAGAACTGCACCGGCTGTTGCACGCGGTCGACGGCGGTGCCGACCTGGCGATCGGCTCGCGATACGTGCCCGGCGGCACCACCGTCAACTGGCCGATGTCGCGCCAGCTGATCTCCCGGGTCGGCAACCTCTACGTCCGGCTCGCCCTCGGCACCCGGATCAGGGACCTGACCGGTGGTTTCCGCGCCTATCGACGAGAGGCACTGGCCGCCCTCGATCTGGACGCCGTCGAATCCCGCGGCTACGGCTTCCAGGTCGACCTGGGCTGGCGGTTGCTCCGCGCCGGACGCAAGTTGGTGGAGGTGCCGATCACCTTCACCGAGCGAGCGATCGGCGAGTCCAAGATGAGCACCGCGATCGTCGCCGAAGCGATGGGCAAGGTGTTCACCTGGGGCCGGGAAGAGCGACTGCGGCAGCTGCGCGAATTCAGGAAGTCACGCCGCGGCGCTTCACCTTCAGCAGGTCCAACCGCTCCTTGAGCAGCTCGTCGAGCTCGTCGACGGACCGCCGCTCGAGCAACATGTCCCAGTGCGTACGCGGCGGTTTCACCTTCTTCGCCTCCGGAGCGGCGCCCTCGATCAGGGTGCCCTCCAGCCCGTTGCGGCACAGCCAGGTACCGGGAATCTCGGCCTCGTCGGCGAACGGGACGTCGAACTCCTCACCGTTGTCGGTACGGTAGCGAGCGACCCGGCGCGGGGCGAGATCATGATCACGATCGGTCTCGTAACTCACCGCACCGAGTCGGCTGCCTCGTAATACGCGATCTGCCATGGCGCAGTCCTCTCGTGCGGTTGCGGTCGAAACCCGATTACGGGCCCGATCCGTACAACAGATTTTCCGGATGGAAAGTTCCCGGGCGTGTCGAGCCCGGCCGCCGATTGTACGCGGGACCCGAGCAATGCTGTCGCCGCCCGGCGCATTACGCTGCCCGGCATGCGTCCCCGTCCCGAGCCGTGCCTGTGGTGCGGCCGGGAGGTCGCCGCGGCCGAGTCCGGTCGGCGGCGGCGGTACTGCCGCCAGTCCTGCCGCCAGCGCGCCTACGAGCAGCGGATCGCCGTACGGGGCACCTCGTTCCCGGCCGACTCGACGGTGTTGTCGGCGCAGGAGGTGACCGACCTGGCCGACCGGATCTTCGCGGCCCGCTGCGCGGCCGAGGACGTCGTCATCGCCATCCGAGAAGGTGCTGCAAACGACGAATTGTCTACGCTCTGTGCAGAATTGCTCGTCCGGGCCCGGGACGCCGAGCGATTGCGCTGAGCTCTCCGCCCGGCCGGGCGACGGGGGTGTCATCGACAATCTTTCGGCGAAACGTGATAATTGTTCGTGCGACGGGGGTCGAGCCCGGTTTTCGGGTAAACGCGCGACCGGTGGCACAGTACGTAGGTAGTAGTGGCCCCGGGGCAGCCCGACAGCTCGACTAGGAAGGACCGAAGCCAGTGTCGATGAGCGACCAGGCAACGGCGCGCACCGGTTACGTTGTCCTCGATCCGCCGGTTCCCGTCCGCACCGACGGCCCGCCGGTCGTCGTCGAGTTCTTCTGGTACGCCTCGGCGGCCAGCTTGGCGTGGCAGCAAGAGTTCCGCAAGTGGCTTGCCGCAGCCGGTCCGGTGCAGTACCGCCGGGTGCCGGTCAATCTCGACCCGCGACCGACTTCGTTGCTCAGTTACGGTCCACATCAGCGTCTTTATTACAGCCTGGAAGTGCTCGGCCTTCTGGATCTGTTGCACGAGCGCGCGCTGAACGAGCTGCAGACGGCCAAGCTGGCCACCGATGCGTCCACCGTGGACTGGGCGGTATATCAGGGTGTCGACCGCGGCTCGCTCCGCGCCGTGATGGGTTCGATCGAGGTCAGCGCCAAGTGCAACGCCGCCACTCAGATGACCGAGCAATACCAGATCGATGCGCCCGCGCAGATCGCCGTCGGCGGTCGGTATGTCACCGGGCCCGCCATGCTCGGCGGCGCCGCACGAGTGGCCCCGGTACTCGACGCGCTCCTCACCCTGGTCAAACAGCAGCGGGACTGAGCCGGTTCAGGCCGGCAACGGTTGTACCCGGGCGAGCGCCCGCGCCTCGCCCGCCACCTCCAACTGCACGCACCGCATCGATCCCTCGTCCCACGTCCGCGACCACAGCTCGTCACCTTGCACCACCGGACCAACGTGCTCCACGATCGCGCGGTAGGGGAGCGTCAACACGTCCGGCCGGTCGACGACCGCTTCTTCCAGCGCGGCCCAGTAGATCGCGTTGTTCAGGTGACCCATCCGGTCGAAGTCGGTGATCCGCAGCGCAAACCGTCGGGGCTCGGCGGAAACGTCGGACCGTGCGTGCAACGCCGCCCGCCAACGCAGCCGATGCTCGGCGGTGTAGGCCAGCATCGGTGCCATGAAGGTGTCCGACATCCGGCCCGGCCGCATGGTCTCCGGGTTGATGTTGATCAGAAAGGCCTCGCTCTCGATCCGCCCGCCGCGCTCGCTGGCGATCTGCACCCGCATGTTGCACCAGCGGTTGGACAGCCCGGACGACCACCGGCTCAAGTGCACCGTGTCCCGGAACTCGATCGGCGCCAGCACGTCGACGACCGTGCGGCGGACGATCCAGGCCGGATGCAGGTTCCCTTCCGGCACCGCATCCAGATTGTCGAATCCGATGTCCTGCAGATAGCGCGCTACCGCGTCCAGCCGGAGCCGATCGTCGGTGTCGGTATCGCCGAGTCGCACCGGCCATTGCGTCTCGAAGGCGGGCGCCCCGGCCGGTCGGGCAGGCAACGGGCTCGCGATCGGGAACTTGCCGCCGGAGTCTGCGCGCACCGGTGCGAGATATTTCTCATCGGCGATACTCACGCTGGTGAAGCGTACTGCAAGCCCGGTCCGGACGGGCCGGAGCGGGCACGGAGCCGGTGGATCGCGATACGCTTTCGTGACCGGTGTGTAGTTGGACATGTCAGGAGAGTTCTGCGGTGGCGTCTCGACTCAATTCCTACCTCAGCTTTCCCGACTCGATCTACCAGGGAGTTTCGTCGTGAAACGGTGGGCGTGGCTGCCATTGTTCGCCGCCGGTCTGCTGGGTGTGGCGGCACCGGCAGCCGCACAGCCGGCGAGCGGCTCGGCCGCCGGCACCGCCGGTCTGACGCCGGGTCTCGCGGCCGCCTACTCGGCGGCCCAGCTGGATGCTCAGGCCAACGGCGTGCTGTTGTCGATAACTTCCGGCTATCGCACGCCGGAAATGCAGGAACAGCTCTGGCAGCAGGGCCCTGGCCACCTACGGCAGCCCCGAGGCAACCCGGCCCTGGGTGCTTCCGCCGGGCGAGTCCACCCATGTGCGGGGCGAGGCGATCGACGTCGGCCCGCAGAACGGTGCGGCGTGGCTGGAGGCGAACGGCAGCCGGTACGGGCTGTGCCGGACATTTGCCAACGAATGGTGGCACTTCGAGCTCGCCACCGTGCCCGGCGGCGTCTGTCCGGAAATGCTGCCGGACGCCAGCTGGCGCTGAGATGGCGGTCGACGGCAGACCCGGGCGCTACCTGGTACTCGGCGGCTACGGCAACGTCGGTCGGCGAGTGGTCGAGGAGCTACGGCTGGCCCGCCAGGTAGTGCTTGTCGCCGGGCGCGACCCGGCTCGGTCGGATGTCGTGCTGGACTTGCGCGATCCGGATATCGGAAGTTACCGACGGACGCTCGCCGAGGTGGACGTGGTGGTCAACGCGTCGGGCTCGGAACGCCTCGAGTTGGCCGAGCAGGCCGGCGAAAGCGGGCGCCCGTTCGTCGACATCAGCGCCACCACCAGTTACGTGACGGCACTGACCGAACTGCCGGCCCAAGCGCCGGTATTGGTGGACGTCGGCCTGGCACCGGGGCTGACCAACCTGCTCACCGCCGCTGTCCACGCGGAGGCACCGCATCAGCCGATCGACATTCTCGTCTACCTGGGGGCGGGGGACCAGCACGGGGCCGCCGCGATCGAATGGACGTTTCGGCTGTTCGGCGCGCACTTCGCCGACGGCACCGACCCGGTACGCAACTACACCAGGCCGCGAGCGTTCTATATCCCGGGCGTCGGCCGACGCCAGCTGGTCCGACTGGACTTCTCCGACCAGCACACCCTGACCCGCGACCTGGATATTCCGGTTCGCACCTACTTTGCCCTGGACTCCACCCCGGCAACCGCGCTGCTGCGCATGCTGACCTGGATTCCCGGCGCGTCGCGCGCACCCCGGGGAGTGCACCTGCCCGGCTCGGACCAGTGGACGGTGGCCGCTCGGGCCGCCGACGGCACGATCCGCTGGGCGCACGGCCGCAATCAATCGTGGGCCGGTGCCGTAGTCGCGGCCCGGGCGGCGCGCGCCGCCCGCGGTCTGCCCGCCGGCACCTACCCCCTGCATCGGGTATTGGCCCTCGACGACCTGCCGGTCGATCACGGCTTCGTCCTCGGCGGTTCCTGACCCCACCATGGGGTTCCCGCCCGGCCGGGCCGCGAGCGGCTAACCGGCCCCGGCGAAGGTGGCCGAATAGTAGTTCTGCTGATCCAGCCGGCCCACCTCCACCGCCCCATGCGACTGCATGATCGAGTTGATCGCGCGGGCATGCCCGCGGGAAACGTTGAAACTGCAGATATCGCAGAATGCGACGGCCTGCTCGGCGACCAGTCGGTCCATCATCGCCTGTGCCATCATCCGGAACGCATCGGTGTGCCGGGCAGACTGCGTGACCAGGGTGAAGCCGAGATAGTAGAGCGCATCACGCGCCGCATGATCGGGGTACCGGCTGGTGAAGTATTCCGGGCTGATCCAGGGCACGGCTTCGAGCGTATTGGTCAATGTGGTGAGCCCGAGCGGTTCGCCGTCGGCAGACCAGGCAACGTACTTCAGAATCCGGGAATCGGTCATCTCTTCCCAGAACTCGTCCTTGTACAACACATGGCGCGCGGCTGCCCGGGTGCGGAGCGGTCCGAACGCGATCTCGTACAGGTCCCAGAACTCCTCGATCATCGGATCGTCCAGCGAATCCTCGACGGTTGTCCGGCTGACCCGCCCGTACGTACTCACACAATCCCCTAGATAACCTACGCCGACGGACTGCCCTACGTCCCGACGCCGCCGCGGGGCCCACCCTAGCGGGCGAGGTAGCCGGGCCGATCGCCCCCCGAGGCGATTGATCCGATCATGTGATCCCTTTTACTCGGAACAGCTCACGAAACTAGCTCGACGGCCTTCGCTTCGATATCCGCGTCGCTCGCCGCACTGAGATCGATCACGCCGACGCCGGCAAGGTGCTCGGCGAGCTGATGATGCTCGGCCCGCAGCCGCTCGACGAACTGCTCGGCGGCGTTGGACTTGCCGGCGCCGTGGCCGAGCACCACGAATGTGCGATCGGCCGCATCGGCCGTCAGCGCGGCCGCGAGATCGTCGAAATACCCGGTGAGGTCGTGCTCGTCGTCCCGCCCGGTTCGGCGCTCGACGGTCCGCAGGCGGCGTGCGCGGGGGTCGTGATCGTCGACCACGTGCTCGTGGTCCACCACCGCCTGCGCGTCCAGATCGAAGGTGATGATCCGCGCTCGCTCGTTGTCGACGGTAACCGCGACCAACGTCCCCGAGCCCTTCGGCTTCGGTGAGGCCGCGAGCAGGTGCCGGGCGCGTTCGATGTCCTCGATCGACACGGTCGCGTTGTGCGGCCGATGGAACACCTCGCGATGCCCGTTCATCGTGACGGCGAGCCGGTCACCGCTCTCCTGTTCGACGTTGTCGGCGAGGGATTCCCACAGCTGGACGAATTTCTTCCAGTCCAGATTCCGCGGCGCGGGGTGGCCGAGGATCGCCGTGTAGGTCTTGCGGGTATTCGCGTTCATCTGTCCCCCTGGTCGGTGGTCTTCGATACCGAGCCGAGCCTAGCCACGCCCACCCTCTCGCAAGGCCGTGACCACCGAACCGAACATCGTGGACTTGATCGCTGCGAGGGTCGCCCGGTCTTTGCCCACGATCGGCGTGACCGTCTCGACGGCAGCCGCGACGACCTCGCTTTCCGGCGCGGTCCGGTCGACCAGACCGACGTTCAGCGCGTCCGCGCCCCCGTACCGCCGAGCGGTGGTCATCGCGGTGAGTGCGGCCTGCGGGGTGAGCTTGGCCTGGATCAGCGCGGCCATGCCCGGGGTGAACGGAATGTTGATATCCGCTTCGGGAAAGCAGTAGTAGCCGCGATCGACGCGCATGATGCGATAGTCGTGCGCGATCGCCAACATGGCTCCCGCGCCGAACGCGTGCCCGTTGACCGCGGCGACGGTGGGCACCGGGCAGATCAGAATCCGAGCGAACAGCTCGTGAACCTGCTGGACGTACCAGTCGGCGCGGTCGCCGTTGGCCATCAGCCAGTCCAGGTCCAGCCCGTTGGAGTAGAACTTGCCGGCACCGACGGTGATCAGGCCACGGGCCTTGGTCTCGATCTCGTCGAGCTGAGCATTCACCGCCGCCAACCAGTCGGGGGAGAACCGGTTCTCGTTGTCACCCAAGGTCACGATGGCGAGATCGTCGCGGTAGGTCACGGTCGGGTTCATGGGGGGTCCTTTCGGTCGGCGGTCCGGATCGTGTGTTCCGGGGCAGGGGAGGGGTCGGGTGGGGTGAGCCTGAGGATCGCGCGCACGGCAGCGGCGAGTCGTTCTCGGGAATCGGGTTCCGGAGCTCGGCGGCCACGCAACAGCAGCGCTGTCGGGAGCTCCACCACGCAGTCCCGGATGACCGCTACCGCGGTTCGATCGGCGCGACCCCACATCGCCTCGGACAGCGTGACCAGCAACTCGGTCACAGCGGCATCGAGATCGCGGAGTTCCGCGGCCAGCTCGGCCGGCAAGTCGTCCGAACGGAGCAGTTCGCGCCGACCTACGGTCAGCAGCAACCGCCCGCGAACCGGAAACTCCAGCAGGAACGCCGCGGGCGCGTCGGCGGCGACAACGACGGCATCGGCCGGGTCGTGCGCACCGATTGCGCCGCGTACCGCAGCGCGCTGAACAGCGAGGAACTGCCGTGCCGCGCGTAACCACACCCGGCCGACCAGGCCGGCCCGCGAGCCGAACGCGTGATAAATCGCCCCATTGGACACCGAGGTCCGCTCGGCCAGAGCGCGCACGGTCACCGCATCCGCCCCCGACTCGACAGCCAGCGCCTCGGCGGCATCCAGCACCTTGTCGAGATCGTGCGTGCGCGGCCGGGGCATGCCGCTAACAATAACAGAGCATATGCTCCGATATTATCGTTGCCGGTGCAGGCCAATCTCACTTACATTGAGGCGGCGCTACGTACGTCCCGACCACGTGGACGGTTGGCTGCCCGCGAGGGGCTGGACGATGATGGCGGGTCATGGTTTGCGGATTTCGCGGCTTCGGATGTTGATCGATCACCCGCGCACCGGGGACGCCGAGCGCGCGGCAGCACAGCGAATGCTGGATCGCATCCAGCGGAAATCGGCGCAAGCTCGACGCAACAATCCGTCAGCGGACCGTACCTACGGTGCGCGGTACGACCGCGTCGGCCGGCATGCCGGCCTCGAGCAGGTCTGCGAGATGATCCGCGCGGACATCGCGTTGGCGCGCACCTTCGCCATGTACGACAGATCGGATGTTTTGGACGCGCGTGCCGTGGATGCGCACAGCGCGATCCGAGATGCGCCGGTGCAGGTTACGTACTCGGTCGAGACGCCAATGCATGGTCGCATCGTGATCACGATCGACGGGGTTCCGCGGGATTGGGGCTGGGTGACGCGGGACGGTGTCGAGATCGTCAGCCCCGAGCTGCAGACGCTCGCCGAGCAGCTGGCCGACCTGATGAACGACTACAACCACGACGGGACGGACACGAACAGGCGGTTCTTCGGCAACGTCCGAGTGCTGGACGCCACCTTGATTTGGTGACACATCGACGAGCCCTGCATAAGCGCCGATAATCGATATTATGACATTTTACTGCGCCGAATAGCCCTGTGGCACAACGACTCTCACCCGGCGTGTATGCCTGATCTCCGCCCCTACGGCGTTTCCAGATCCCACGGATTGATGAGTTCGATCCCGGTCTCAACGAAGTCACTGACGCTGTACGTCCAGCGGCTCAACGAGTTCGCTTCCACAAAGTGGGATGTCAACGGCGCCGCTGCACATGGCGACAGCCTTACCAGGGCGATTCGAAGCATCCGAGCCCTGCTGTCGCCTGTCCTCTCCGAGAGTCGGGATTACCCGGTAGCCTGCGCTTGCCGCAACAACTTTCGGTCGTGGGCGTTGACCAGGAGCAGGTCCGGTTCTCCGGCCGACCAGAGCTCACGAAGGCGATCGTGATTGTCCTGGACCTTGCGCCGGTCGTGTGCGATCGCGCGCTCCATCGTGGTCAGCGTCAGCGGCGCCTTCCCCGTCCCGTCGATCTGTCCACGGTCGTAAAACGCGTCACCGGTGTGCAATACCCAGCGCGGGCCGGTGTCGACCGCAATCGCGGCATGGCCGCGGGTGTGGCCGGGCAGGCTGATCAGCACGATCCCGGGGAAAAGCTCCTCGGCGCCGGCGAATCCGCGCCAGCGCTCGCCGGTGCGCGGCGTGTACCGCACCAGCTCGGGATCATGGTCCCGCTGTGCCGCCATGTAGCGACCACGCTCGACGAACGTCCGGGGATGTAGTGCCGCGTCCGCCTCGGCGGCAGCGCCACGGCGACCCTCGGGCTGCCGCTGCTCTTCGGCGGCATGGCCGCATCCGCCGCGTTGATCTTCGCCTACCGTGGCCCGACCCGGAACCGTCTGCTCGCGGTCAGCGGACTCGCCGTTGTCGGCGGGCTCGCCACGACCGCCATCCTGGAGTTCGGCTTCGGCGCCTACGAGCACAATTACCTGCACATCTCAGGCGCCGTCGCGGCCGGCATTCTGGCGATCGCCTATCCCGTCCTCGGCCTGGAGTCCAAGATCGGCACAGCCGGTATCGCACTGATGGGCGTACTGCTGATGTTCCTCGGCAACCCATTGTCCGGTCTGGGCACCGGCCCGGAGTGGCTGCCCGGCATCTGGGGCGAAGTCGGTCAGCTCCTCCCGATCGGCGCCGCCGGGACGGTCATCCGTTCGGCCGCCTTCTTCGACGGTGCGGGCGCGACACACGCATGGATCGTGCTCGTTTGCTGGGCTCTGGCCGGGATCGTCATCGCGCTGCTCCCCCGCCGAAAGCCGGTCAGCTAGCCGCGTACTTCGCGCCCAACGCACGAAACCGCCGCACCGCGTCCACCGCATGGTCGCGGTCGGCGGCGCGAATGGCCAACACCGGAACGTACTCGTCGCCGGGCAGCTCCAGCCGGGGCCACGGCTTGCCGTCGGGAAAGCTCAACCCGCGGATCTGACTCCACTCGAAGCGTCGATCACCGAGGATGTTGCGCACCAGCACTCCGTCTGCGCCGGCCCGCAGCCGGGGCCGGGTGAACAACAGCGCCGCTCCGGCGCACAGCACACCGATACCGATCATTGCCGCCTGGTCCGCGGTCCGGAACTGCACCCCGGTCGAACCGTGACGCAAGACGATTCCGCCGAATACGAAGAAGGCCAGCAGCATCACCGCCACCACGATCGCGATCCGGACGGACCGGCGCGGGCGGACGTCGAGTTCCCAGTTCATCGCCGTCCCTGCCTGATCTGATGCCGTCCCTGATCCGATCACAGCGACCGATCCGTCCACGGTTGGGCCAGGTATCGCAGGGTCAGCGCGGCGTCCACCGCTGCGGCACAAGCATCGTGGCCCTTGTCCTCCTTCGAACCGGGCACGCCGGCGCGATCGATCGCTTCCTGTTCGGTATTGGTGGTCAACACCCCGTTACCGACCGGCGTGCTCTCGTCCAACGCCACTCGGGTGAGACCGGCCGTCATCGCGTCGCAGACGTACTCGAAGTGCGGGGTGCCGCCGCGGATCACCACACCCAGCGCCACCACCGCGTCATGCCGTCGAGCGACTCCTTGCGCGATGACCGGCAACTCCATCGCCCCGGCACACCGATACACCTCGACGTTGCGCACTCCGGCCTGCTCGGCGGCCCGCAGCGCACCGGCTACCAGCGCCTCGCAGATCTCCGCGTGCCAACGGGACGCGACGATGCCCACGGTCAGGTCGTCAGCGCCGGTGATCTGCAGCGCCGGAACGCCTTCGCCGCTCACTGCGCCGACCGGCCCAGGTCGAGGTCGTCCAATCCGGCCAAGTCGTGTCCCATCCGGTCGCGTTTGGTGCGCAGGTAGGTCAGGTTCTCCGCGGTGGCTCGCACCGGCATCGGCACCCGCTCGCTGATGTGCAGCCCGTACCCGTCGAGGCCGACCCGCTTGGCCGGGTTGTTGGTGAGCAGCCGCATCGAACTCACGCCGAGATCCACCAGGATCTGCGCGCCGATTCCGTAGTCGCGGGCGTCGGCCGGCAGACCGAGCTCGAGGTTGGCGTCGACGGTGTCGTGCCCGGCATCCTGCAACTGGTAGGCCTGCAGCTTGTGCAGCAGTCCGATCCCCCGACCCTCGTGGCCGCGCATGTAGAGCACCACCCCCCGGCCCTCCTGCGTTACCATCTCCAGCGCGGCGTCCAATTGCGGGCCACAATCGCAGCGCAACGAGCCGAACACGTCGCCGGTCAGACACTCCGAGTGCACCCGGACCAAGACGTCCTCACCGCGGCCGTCCGGTCCGGCCAGGTCACCGCGAACCAGCGCGACATGTTCCACGCCGTCGTAGATGCTGGTGTAGCCGACCGCGCGGAACTCGCCGTGCGCGGTCGGGATCCGCGCCTCGGCGATCCGCTCGACCTGCTTCTCGTGTCGGCGGCGCCAGGCGATCATGTCGGCAATCGAGATCAATGCAAGGTTGTGCTCGTCGGCGAAGACCCGCAACTCGTCGGTGCGGGCCATCGCACCCTCGTCCTTCTGGCTGACGATCTCGCAGATCACCCCCGCCGGGCGCAAGCCGGCCATCCGGGCCAGATCCACCGCGGCCTCGGTGTGTCCGGGCCGCCGCAACACCCCACCTTCCTTGGCTCGTAACGGAACCACGTGGCCCGGCCGGCGAAAGTCGGCCGCGCTGGTGTCGGCCTGCGCGAGCAGCAGCGTCGTCGCGGCGCGATCGGCGGCCGAGATGCCGGTGGTGATTCCCTCGCGGGCATCGACGGTCACCGTGTACGCGGTGCCGTGCTTGTCCTGGTTGGTGGAATACATCGGTGGCAGACCGAGCCGGTCGCAGTCGTCGCCGGTCAACGGAACGCAGATGTAGCCGGAGGTGTAGCGGATCATGAACGCCATCAGTTCCGGAGTCGCCTTCTCGGCGGCGAAGATGAGGTCGCCCTCGTTCTCCCGGTCTTCGTCGTCGACTACGACCACCGCCCGACCGGCAGCGATCTCGGCGACCGCGCGCTCGATCGTATCGAACTTGACCACCCTGGATCTCCCGTCCAAGCAGCACTTCCCGGCAGCTGACTAGCTCAGCACGTGTCGACTCACAGTACGACCCGTCAGGCCCGCTGTCGGAGCCGCTCGACGTATTTTGCGATCACATCGACCTCGAGGTTCACCGTGGTCCCGGTCGGCAGGGCGCCGACGGTGGTGAGCTCCCGCGTCGTGGGAATCAACGAAACCTCCAACCAATCCGCACCCGGCTCGCCGCCCACCCCGGAAACGGTCAGCGAAACACCGTCCACGGTGATGGAACCCTTCTCGACCACGTACCGGGCCAGGTTGTCCGGCAGCGAGATCCGGACCACCTCCCACCGGTCGCCGGGGGTTCGGGAGAGCACCGCGCCGGTGCCGTCGACATGCCCCTGCACCAGATGCCCGCCGAGCCGGCTGTTCAGCGCGGCAGCCCGTTCGAGGTTCACCCGGGATCCGGCCACGAGTGCGCCGAGGCTGGACCGATCCAGTGTCTCCTTCATCACATCTGCGGTAAACGCGCCGTCGTCGAGCACGTCCACCACGGTCAGACATACCCCGTTCACCGCGATCGAGTCGCCGGGTTCGGCGTCCGAGGTGACCAACGGACCCCGGACGGTGAACCGCGCCGAGTCGCCGATCGGCTCCGCAGCTACCACCTCACCGAGTTCCTCGACGATGCCGGTGAACACGCGCATCACTCCTTATCGGTCGCGGGGACCAGGTTCAACAGGAGGTCGGGACCGATCGTCTCGACGCTCTCCCGGTGGAACCGCAACGCCTGCTCGATGCTTCCCACCCCGGCATTCTGCACCGCGGCCGCCCCGGCACCGAGCAGAACCGGCGCCAGATAGGCCTGCACGCGGTCGACCCGGCCGGCAGCCAGGAACGCACCGGCCAGGGTCGGCCCGCCCTCCAGCAGGATGTCGTTGCAGTCCGCGAGCGCGCTCAACACCGCGTCCGGATCACGGGTGCGGAGCAGCCGGGTCGGTGCGGCGTCGTCGAGCACCCGCGCGGTCGGCGGGATGGCTCGTTCGCCGACCACCACCCGAACCGGTTGCCGCTCGGCGAGGGAGCCGTCGGGCAATCGGGCGGTGAGCCACGGGTCGTCGCGGAGCACGGTGCCGGTGCCGACCACGATCGCGTCCCAGGTGGCCCGCTCGGCGTGCACCCGGGCGCGCGCGACGGGTCCGGTGATCCACCGGCTCGACCCGTCCGCCGCAGCGCTCCGCCCATCCAGACTGGCAGCGAACTTCCAGGTGACGTGCGGCCGCCCGGTCGCCTGTCGATGCAGCCAGGCGCGCAGCGGACCGCCCCGAACCTCGTCGGCGAGCAAGCCGGCCCGTACCTCGATGTCGGCGGCCCGCAGCCGATCGGCCCCGCCGGCCGCGAGCGGATTCGGGTCGGCGACCGCATACACCACCGCCGCCACCCCGGCAGCGATCAATGCCTCGGTGCAGGGTGGGGTACGGCCGTGGTGGTTGCACGGCTCGAGCGTGACGTAGGCCGTGCCGTCGCGCGCCCGATCCCCCGCTGCGGCCAGCGCCGCGACTTCCGCGTGCGGACCCCCGGGCGATGCCGTTGCCCCGACACCGACCACAACGCCGGCCACGTCGACGATTACTGCGCCAACCGGCGGGTTCGGACTGGTGGTGCCGCGCACCGTCGCCGAGACCTCGATCGCGGTCCGCATCGCGTCGGTAGGAGTGAGCGGCTCGTACACAGCGGACCAGGGTATCGGGCGCGCGGGCGGGCCGTCCTACCTCGGCATCCCGGCGACCAACACCTCCGCCACCCGGACGGCCCACACGCACATCGGGGTGGTCTGGTCTTGACCGAACGGCGAGCGCGCCACCTGCATCAGCATGATGCCGCCGGAGGCGAACGGAACGGCCAGATGACAGAACACCCCCCGCCGGTCACCCTCATCCCGGTACGTCACCCCGCTTCGGCCGGCGACCGTGACCTCGCGGAAGTCAATATTGTCGCCACCACGTAGCTGAGCCATTCGCGCAGTCGGCAGCGTCGACATGATCACGCCCACATCCAGGCCGGTCCAGCCGCAACTCTTTTCGCCGTGCCGATCAATGATCGGAGTGGAATTCTCCGTCATCGGATTCAGCATCGCCCCACTCAAAATGTCGTCCGTCAGCGAACACGGGTCCCACGGCGCCGGAGGCGGAGCTGTGATCGCGACGCCTGAGACTCGATCACCGCAGCCAGCCAAGACCAGCAGACCGACCAGCGCCGACAAGGCCCGGCGGCCGACGGGCACTACCAGCCCTGGCCCGGACCGACACGCGCCAGCGCTGCACCCGTCGCCGCGTCACTGGTCAAGGTCCCGACCACCTGTGCGCCGACCAGGTCATGGATTGCAGCCAGACACGTTATGTGCTCATCGATCCGCAGTAGGTACTGCTGCGTCGTCTCCGACAAGATCAGAGCCAGATCATGGGCGCACGCAAAGTTGCCTAGCGGAAGCACCTCGGTGAGGTGACTCATACGGTCGCGAAAACGAGTCAACTCGGCGATCGCGTCGGCACACGCCGCCGCACACTCCCTCGCCACCCCCGGCTCCAACACCAACCGCCCGGCCTTCGCCAAACCGGCCAACGCCAGAAAACCATCCACCCCATCACTCATCGCATCCCCCTATGCGATCCGAAACCCCCGACAACACCGAATGCTACCCCCGCTCACCCGCCCGTCCTCCGCTACCTGACGATCCGCGAGCGATACACCAAAATCCTTGTACCACTTCGCTGATCGGCGCCGAGGTGGGTGTCAAACGATGGCGAGCAGCCGAGTCGCGTCGACGATCCCGCGAACCGGCACCGCCGGGTCGACCGTGCGCAACATGCCCAGACCCACGCCCAGCGCGAGCAGAATCAACGCCGTCTCCGATTCCGGCAGTTGCCAGCTCACGTCGTCCATGCCGCCGAGTGCACCGGCCAGCATGCCGACCACGCTGTCCGCGCGGGCGGCCAACTCGGTGCGGAGCTCGTCGCTACGGGTGGAATGCACCGCGAACTCCAACTCCAGCGAGGTCCAGCCGGGGTCGCCGATCACCTGCTCGGCCCATTCGCCGAACGCGGCCAAACGGGTGTCCTGATCCGGCGCCGTGAACAAGGCCAGCAGTTCGCCGAAACGATCGGCGCGGACCCGTTCGAGCACCGCCGCGCACAGCTCGTCTTTGTTCCGGAAGTTCGAGTACACAGCGCCCTTGGAGTAGCCGGCCGCTTCGGCGACCTTCTCCAGCGACGTGGCGTGGAAACCCTCGGCGAAGAACAGCCGCCGTGCGGTCTCGATCAGCTGGGCACGCGTGCGCTCCTGGCTTTCGGTCCGGGTCAGTCGAGGCATGACCACAGCCTATTGACATACCATTGGTATCGCAATACTTTTGGTATCTGTACGAAAGGACGCAATGGTGCGACGCGGGCTGGTACTCGGATGCGGCGGAACGGTAGGCGGCGCGTGGCAGGTGGGCGCGCTGGCCGCGCTCGCCGCCGCGCTCGACTGGGATCCACGGACCGCCGACACGATCCTCGGCACCTCCGCCGGCGGAACCGCAGCGGCGATGCTCGGCAGCGGCGTTGCGGTGGACGAGATGGTCGCGGCCCAGCTGAACTCGACCGAGGCCCGCCCGTCGCTGCGCCGGTTCTTCGGCGATCCGCCCGCTCCGCTGCCGGCCCTCCCGTTCGGTCTACCGTCGCCGCGCACCACACTGGCCGGGCTACGCCGGGGCGCCGTGCATCTTGCCGCCGCCGGCTTTGCGTTACCCGGTCGCACCGATGCCGGCTTCTTGAACGAGCTGATCGACGACCTGCTGCCGTTCGGCGGCTGGGCCGGCCACCCCAGCGTCGGCATCGTGGCCACCGACGCCGACTCCGGGCAGCGCGTCGCATTCGGTCGACCCGGCGCACCGACCGTCCCGCTGCGGGACGCGGTACGCGCATCGTGGGCGATCCCCGGTTGGTATCCCCCGGTCACCCTCGCCGGTCGGCGTTACCTCGACGGCGGAGCCGTCTCCACCGCGTCGGCCGATCTGCTCGCCGGCGACCGGCTCGACGAGGTGATCATTGTGGCGCCGATGGCATCGTCCGACGGCGCTCGGGTTCCCGGGCCGGCCGGGATCGCAGAACTGCTGCTTCGCGCGCCGATGAGCTGGGCCTTGCGCCGGGAGGTCCGCACTCTCGCCGAGGCCGGCACCCCGGTCCGGCTGGTCTGCCCCGGTCGTGCCGAGCTCGACGCGATGGGAGCCAACTTCATGGACCCGCGCCGGCGGCTGCCCGCGCTGCATGCCGCGCTACGCCACGTACCAGCACAACTGAAACGGAGTCGGTCATGAGGTACCCGAGCATCGATCTGAACGGCGCGGTCGTCGCGGTCACCGGCGGCGGGCGCGGCATCGGCCGAGCGACCGCCGAACTGTTCGCCGCCGGACAAGCCGACGTATGGATCGGCGATCTGGACGCCGACGTCGCCGCCGCCACCGCCGCCGAGATCGGCGGGACCGGCCACGCCCTCGACGTGACCTCGGCCGAGTCCTTCGCCGAGTTCGTCGCCACGATTCTCGCCCGGCATCGGCGGATCGACATCCTGGTGAACAACGCCGGGATCATGCCGCTCGGCGACTTTCTCACCGAAGACCCCGCGATCAGCCGGGCAACCATGGACGTCAACGTCTTCGGCTTGATCCACGGCATGCGAGCGGTGCTGCCGCAGATGATCGAACGGCGACGGGGACACGTCGTCAACGTCGCCTCGATGGCCGGCAAGCTGGCCGTTCCGGGCTTGGCCGTGTACAACGCCAGCAAGTTCGCCGCGGTCGGGCTGAGCGCGGCGGTGCGCGAAGAGTACCGGGATACCGGGGTCAGCGTGACGACCGTGCTGCCGAGCGCGGTACGCACCCGGCTGACCACCGGAATTCCGCTGGGCAAGGGGATGCCGACGGTCGAGCCGCTCGACGTGGCGCGGGCGATCGTCGGCACCGTGGCGGACCGCCCGGCCGAGGTCACCGTACCCGGCTACCTCGCCGGCTGGAACTTGCTGGAGGCCGTCGTCCCGGAACCGGTGATGCAGTTGGGTCGCCGGCTGCTCGGCGACCGCCGCGGACTGACCGACCTCGCCGCCGAGAGTCGCGGTGACTACACCGCCGCCGTCGCAGCGCAGGCGCGACGATGACCGCCGAACGCGACCCGCGGATCATCGTGATCGGTGCCGGCGTCGCCGGTATCGCAACGGCGGTCACGTTGCAGCGAGCCGGCTTTCGCCGACTCACCATCCTGGAGAAGGGCTCGGCGGTCGGCGGGGTGTGGCACTGGAATCGCTACCCGGGCCTGACCTGCGACGTGCCGTCACAGCTCTACCAGTTCTCCTTCGCCCCCAAAACGGACTGGTCGCGCACGTTCGCCACCGGCGCCGAGATCCAGCATTATCTGGCCGATACCGCACACCGATTCGAGTTGGATCGCTATCTGCGGCTGAACGCCGAAGCGGTCGGCGCAGAGTACGGCGCCGACGGATGGCGGGTGCAGTTGGCCGACGGCGACGTACTGCACGCCGACTTCCTGATCTCGGCGACCGGGATCTTGCACCACCCGTCCACGCCCGATATTCCCGGCCTGGACAGCTTCGCCGGCGACGTCGTGCATACCGCTCGATGGCCGGACGGACTGGCCACAGCGGGCCGCCGGATCGCAGTGATCGGCACCGGATCGACCGGCGTGCAGGTGGTTTCGGCCCTGCAGCCCGATGCCGCGGCGGTGACCCACTTCGTCCGGACCCCGCAATGGGTGCTCTGGGCGCCGATGCGGTTGCCGCAACTGCCCGGCGTCGATGCCGTGCTGCGACTGCCGGGCGTCCATCGGCGGACCTACGACGCGTTGCTCTGGGGGTCGGGCTTCCTCGCCGACATCGTCACCAAACCGAGCTGGCGCCGACGGTTGGCGCAGGAATGCGCCCGGTTCAGCTTGCGCGCACAAGTGCGGGACCCGAACCTGCGGGACCGGCTCACCCCCATCGACGAACCCCTCTGCAAACGTCAGGTGATGTCCGACAGCTACTACAAGGCAATCGCGTCGCCCGGGAGCGAACTGGTGACCACCGAGATCGCCGAGATCACTCCCCTGGGCGTCCGGACCACGGACGACCGGTTGTACGAAGCGGACCTGTTGGTGTTGGCCACCGGATTCCGCACGCACGACTACATGCGACCGATGCAGCTGCTCGGGCGGGACGGGATGTCGATCGACGAGGCGTGGGCGAAGGGGCCGCGGGCCTACCGGACGACCGCGATTCCGGGCTTCCCGAACTTCTTCACCGTGCTCGGGCCGAACTCGCCGACCGCGTCGATCTCGCTGCAGTACACCGCCGAGCTCACCGCCCGTTACCTGGTGCAGTGGTTGCGCCGCTGGCAAGCCGAGGAATTCGATCGGATCGAAGTGACCGAGGAGGCGACCCAACGGTTCAACGACGAGGTCGCCGCGGCGCTCGGCCCGACCGTGTGGAACACCGGCTGCAACTCCTGGTACCTGACCGAGTCGGGTGGCATCGACCTGTTCCCGTTCGATCGCGCCCGGCTGACCGAGCTGTTGCGCGAACCCGACCCGCGCGATTTCCACCTGGAACGAACCCGATCAGCCGGGTGATCAGTGCAGGTGCGGCGAGGCTTCGCGGGCTCGCTCCCGCAGCTTGTGCACCGCCTCGGCGGGATCGGCGGCACCGTAGACGGCCGATCCCGCGACGAAGCAGTCCACCCCGGCCTCGGCCGCGGCCTCGATGGTGTCGGCGTTGATCCCGCCGTCGATTTCGACGACCAGGGTCAGTTCGCCCGCATCGACCAGGCGACGTACCGCCCGGGCCTTGTCGAGCACGTCGGGGATGAACGACTGCCCGCCGAAGCCGGGTTCGACGCTCATCACGAGCAGGGTGTCGAAGTCGCGCAGGATCTCCAGATAGGGCTCGATCGGGGTGCCCGGCTTCACGCTCAGCCCGGCCTTGGCACCGGCCGCGCGGATGTCCCGCGCGACCGCAACCGGGTCGTCGGTGGCCTCGGCGTGGATGGTGACGTTGTAGGCGCCCGCCTCCGCGTAACCAGGCGCCCAGCGGCCGGGATTGTCGATCATCAGGTGACAATCCAAGGGGATGTCGCTGGCCTTCAGCAGGCTCTCCACCACCGGCAGGCCGAGCGTCAGGTTCGGCACGAAATGTGCATCCATCACGTCGACGTGCAGCCAATCCGAACCGGCGACCGCGGCCGCCTCGTCGGCGAGCCGGGCAAAATCGGCGGCGAGCAGGGACGGTGCGATGAGTGGAGCAGGCATCGGGCGAGTCTATTCCGGCCTGCTCGGTCGGCGGAAAGAAGTTCGTCCGCCGAGCGGCCCTTCACCGTGGCACAGTCGGATCAGCGGGTGCCTGAACGGTGTCCGGTTCTCGCCGCTCAGCGGCGGCGGCGGTCTGCCCGCAGTTCGTGATCGCCGTAGCTGTTGTCCACCGGGTTGACCGTGACCCCGGGCGCCACGATCTGATCGATACGGTCCAGGACATCGTTGCTCAAGGTGATGTCGGCGGCCGGGAGGAACCCCTCCAGCTGCGCCATGGTTCGCGGGCCGATGATGGCCGCGGTCACCCCGGGGTGGTTCGTCACGAACGCGACGGCCAGCTCGATCAGGGTCAGACCGGCTTGTTCGGCGAGCTCGGCGAGCTCCGCCACGGCGTCGAGCTTGCGCTGGTTACCCGGCGTCGTCAGGTCGAAGCGGGCAGGCGGACGAGCCGCCGATGTCGGGGCGGCCGCCGACTCCTTGCGCCACCGACCCGAGAGCCAGCCACCGGCCAGCGGGCTGTAGGTGAGCGTGCCCATGCCGTGCCGCTGCACCGTCGGGAGCACGTCCTCCTCGATTCCGCGCACCAGCAACGAGTACGGCGGCTGCTCGGTGACGAACCGGTGCAGGTTCCGGTCGCGGGCGACCCACTGCGCCTCGACGATCTGCGACCCCGAGTAGGAGGACGACCCGATGTACCGCACCTTTCCCTGAACGATCAGGTCGGACAGGGCGCCGAGAGTTTCCTCGACGTCGGTGTCGGGGCTGGGTCGGTGGACCTGGTAGAGATCGATGTGGTCGGTGCCCAGGCGGCGCAGCGAGCTCTCGACCGCCCGGATGATCCAGCGGCGCGAGCCGCCCCGCATGTTCGGGTCGTCCGCGTCCATCGGCATGAAGAACTTGGTGGCGAGGAACACGTTCTCGCGGCGGCCCTTGATCGCAGCACCCACGATCTGCTCGGACACTCCTGCGGAGTAGACGTCGGCGGTGTCGACGATGTTGATCCCGGCGTCGAGCGCGCGGTGCACGATGCGGATCGCGTCGGCCCGATCATCATTGCCCCACGGCCCGAACATCATGGCGCCCAGGCAGAGTGGGCTGACCCGCACTCCGGTGCGGCCGAGCGGTCGATACTCCATGCGCATTCCCTTCCGATTACGGCTTGCGCAGCGCCGCGATGAACATCGCGTCGGTGCCGTGCCGATGCGGCCACAGCTGCACTGCCGGGCCGTCCCCGACGTCCGGAACTCCCGGCAGCAGTGCCGGGGTGTCCAGCTCGATCAGGCCGAACCGGCGGATCGCGTCGCGGGTGACGGCGACCGTCTCGGCCAGATGCGGCGAACAGGTCGCGTACACCACGACGCCCCCCGGCCGAAGCAACCCGACCGCCGCCGCGAGCAGCTCGCGTTGCAGGCGGCCGAGAGCGGATACGTCGTTCGGGCTGCGGCGCCAACGCGCCTCCGGCCGGCGGCGCAGCGCCCCCAGCCCGGTGCACGGGGCATCGACCAGAATCCGGTCGTAGCCCGGGGTGAGCCCGGACGCCCGCCCGTCCGCGACGAGTACCCGGACCGGGAGATCACGGCAAGCCGACCGGACCAACTCGGCGCGATGTTCGGCCGGTTCTACCGCGTCCACCTGGTATCCGTGCATTGCCGCGAGCGCGCCGAGCAGCGCCGCTTTACCGCCGGGTCCGGCGCACAGATCGAGCCACCGCCCCTGGTCCGGCCCGGACAATTCAGCGCCCGCAAGCGCCGACACGACCAACTGGGAGCCTTCGTCCTGCACCGCGGCCCGGCCGTCGCGCACCGGCGCGAGGTCGGCCGGATCGTCCCCACCGGCATACACCGCGTACGGCGACCAGCGTCCGCGCTGCCCGTCGGCCAGCTCGACGAGTTCGTCGACCGAGACTCGGCCCGGCCGTGCGATCAGGTGCACGACGGGCGCGACGTTGTCGGCGGCCAACGCGTCGGCCAGCTCGCCGGCCCGGGCGCCGAGCGCGTCGGCGAACACCTGCGCGATCCAGACCGGGTGGGCGTGGGCGAAGGCCGATCGGCCGACCGGATCGGTCGGCGCCAGCCGCGCCACCCAGTCGTCCGCGTCGTGCTCGGCCACCCGACGTAACACCGCGTTGACGAAACCCGAACGGCCGATCCCGAACTCGGCCCGGGCCAGCTCGACGGTGGTGTTCACCGCGGCATGCGCACCGATCCGGGTGCGGAGCAGTTGATAGGTGCCCAGGCGTAGCAGGTCCAGGATCGGACCGTCGATCCGATCCAGCGGGCGATCGGCACAGGCGGTGATCACCGCATCCAGCAGTCCCTGCGTCCGGCACGCCCCGTAGGCCAGCTCGGTGGCCAGTGCGGCGTCCCGGCCGGCGATCCGGCGGTCCCGCAGCAAGCCGGGCAACACCAGGTTGGCGTATGCGTCGCGCTCGCGGACGGCGCGCAACACATCACGCGCCGCCGCACGAACCGGGTCGCCGGCCGACTCCGACTCGGCTGTCTCCGGGCGCGGCGGGCGAGCCGGGCGGCCGCGCTGCGGCCCGCCGGGTCGGCGACGATTCGCCGGACGTTGCGTCATGCAATACCACCGTTACTGGAAGGCCATATCTACCGGAAGGCCGTGTCGTCGGACAGCCGGGCGCCACGAGCCCAGTCGAGCGCGTTCATCATCTTCTTACCCGGCGGCTGCACCTGATCCAGCCGGACCGCCGCGGTGCCGGTACCGACGAACACCCCGTCGCGGGTCACCTCGATCCGGCCCGGCGGCAGGGTGCGCTCGCCGGGGACCGCCGGACCCACCTTGATCCGATTGTCGGCCAGCGTGGTCCAGGCGCCGGGCGCCGGAGTGACCGAGCGGATCTGCCGATCCACCGCCAACGCAGGGCGATCCCACCGAATCCGCGCGGCGGCCGCGGTGACCTTCGGTGCGTAGGAGACGCCGTCGGTCGACTGGGGAACCGGCGCCGCCGTCCCGGCCGCCACCGTGTCCATCGTCGCGGCGAGCAGGTCGGCCCCCGACTCGGCGAGCCGAGCGAGCAGCTTGCCGGCGGTGTCCCACGGCCGAATCGACTCGGTCACCACCCCGTATACGGGCCCGGTGTCGAGAGCGGGTTCGATCCGGAAGGTGCTTGCGCCGGTGAAGTCGTCACCGGCGGCGATCGCAGCCTGGACCGGCGCCGCCCCGCGCCACGCCGGCAGCAGCGAGAAATGCAGGTTGATCCAGCCGTACCTGGGTATGTCGAGCAATCCGGCAGGCAACAGAGCGCCATAAGCGACGACCGGGCAACAGTCCGGTGCCAGCTCGGCCACCTGCTCGGCGAACCCCGGTTCGGCCGGACGCTGCGGCATGAGCAACGGAATATCGTACTCGTCGGCAAGCTGCCCGACCGGCGACCGAGTCACCCGTCGACCGCGTCCCGCCACCGCATCCGGCCTGGTCAGCACCGCAACCACGGAGTGCGAAGACGATGTGAGCAGCCGCCGCAGCGCGGGCACGGCCGGCTCGGGGGTGCCGGCAAAGATCAGTCGCATCGGGCCGGTCCATCGACGATCACTCGGACAGTCTAGTAACCGTGACGTGGCAAACACGCAGCCACAAGCGGTGTACAGCACCGGCCGGTCCGTGTTGACTGACCAACGGCCACTCCGGCCACTTGCGATACACGTCTATGGAGGAACTGTGGCGGGATTCGAGAACAAGCTGGACAAGGCGTACGAAGACAAGCCGGTCGAGGAGCTCGCGAAGGCCCCGGTCGCCGCACTGCAGGGCATCAGTGACGCCAAGGCGGAACTGCTGTTGCAAGCGTTGGGCGTGCGGACGATCGCCGATCTGGGCACCAACAAGTACTTCCTCTGGGCCCAGGCGATCGCCAAACTGGCCGAATAGTCGCTCAGTTGTAGGTCGCCTCGATCAGTTCGGCGATGCCGGTGCCGAGCGGCACCGGCACGCACGGCGCGGTCCGCGGGCGGGCCGCGTCCAGGGTGGTCAACAGGAGATCGATCACGTACGGGTCGTAGACCAGATGGAAATGCCCGGTCAAATCGACCGGGCACGAGTCCTGCAGCACGATGTTCGTCGCGCCGGGTGACCGTAGTGCCGCGTTGTCGGCCGGCTGGATCACTTCGTCGTACCGACTACCGATCGTCGTGTACTCCACCCCCGCGACCGTGTCCCCCCCGGCGTTGAGGTCGTCGAGCAACGGCGAGCCCTGAACCTGCTGTACCGCCGCGACCGAGACCAGCTGCGTGGCCACGTCCAGCGCACCCGGTATCGCCTGGGCGATCGGCACGGCGCCGTAGAGCACGCCGCCGTACGTGGGCGAGGCCAGGCCGATCCAGCGGGCTACCGAGGCCGCGCCGCCGAGCCGGTTGACATACAGCCGGGCAACGGTCGCCCCTTGCGAGTAGCCGATCAGGTCGACCCGCGGCGCACCGGTCTCGGCACGGACACGCGCAACGAAGTCGGCAACCTGGTAAGCGCTTCGGGTGATGTCTTCGGTGCCGAACGAGTCCTCGCCGGGCCGACCGCCGTAATTGACCGCGAACGGGCAATAGCCCGCCGAGCGCAGCCGCGGCGAGATAGCGGCCCAGTCCGAATAGGCATTCGCATCGGTGCCGTGCAACAGCACCACCGGGCGGCTGTGATCCTTGCTCCGGCAGGAGAAGTCGTTGGCGCCGGGCGGCGCGGTGCCGGGGTGGTCCCGGGCGTAACGTGCCGCAGTTCCGTGTCCGTTCTGCGGCGGCCCGGGCCGCATCGGCACTTCGGCAATGCTGGCCGGCAGCGGCGCGGGATAGATCCCGGGTAACGAATCAGCGGTCGGCCCAGCGCGGGCGACGAGCGGTAGTAAGATCACAACCGACGCAGCAATCACAGCTGAAACAGGCAGCATCGTGCGTGTCGGACAAGACGGCCTGACCCTCCATCGGCGTTGCACGCCGAAGAGTATCGACCTTCGGCGTGCCTACCGGTAGTCGGTCGTTCGGTAGGCACGCCGATCGGTTCACTCGGCGGTCGGGTCGACCGGCCCCGACGGGGCCGGGTCATCGGTGTCGGCTTCGTCTTCGGCCAGCAGTCGGTAGAGCGCCTTGCGCGTGTCGATCAGGATCTGCCGAGCCCGCGCTGCCTGCTCGGCATCACCGACCATGGCAACCTGGGCGACGGCTCCCATCACCGTGCCGGTCAACGCACGCAGATCGACCTCTTTGTCGTCGACCCCGTCGGCAACTTCTGCCCACGGGTCGCCGAGTTCGGTCCGATGCTCGGCCACGTAGGTCTCACCTTCGGTGGTGAGCTTCGCGGTCTTGCGCCCGGACACCTTCTCGATCAGCACCAATCCCTCGTCTTCCAATTGAGCGAGCGCAGGGTAGATCGATCCCGGACTGGGCCGCCACAGGTCGTTGCTGCGGCGGCGGATCTGCTGGATCAGCTCGTAGCCGTGCCGCGGCTCCTCGGCGAGCAGTAGCAGCACCGCTGCTCGCACGTCGCCACGCCGTCCGCGACCGCCCCGGCCGCGTCCGCGACCGAAGCCGGGACCGCCGGGCCCGAAACCGCGCCCCGGCCCGAACCCGGGACCGCCGAATCCGGGACCGAAGCCCGGCCGGCCGAAGCCCTCCGGACCGCCGTGCCGCTGATGCTCGCGGATACGCTCCCGCATCGCCTTCCGACCTTTCGACCGGAAATCTCGTTCGGTGAAGTCTGTCTCCGGGTATTCCATGTCAGCCTCCTTCAGGCTCGTTATTGAACGTACTAACGACGATATATCGTCAATGCATCGACTGCAAGTCCCGGTAACGATCGGTCGGGTCAGCCGAAATCGATCGGGTCGATCTGCACGCGGAGTGGGCCGCCGTCTCGTCGCGCACTGCGTGCGCGGACCGCGGCGCCGAGGGCTTCGGCGAGCGCCGGACCGGAGGTCTTGGCCACGCGCAGCAGCGTCCGCTCGATGTCGGCCGGCTCCGCGGTCGCAGACCCGCCATCGTCCGCTGCAAACGGTTTCCGGGCCCCCGGCGGGAGCGGCACCGGCCCGAGCTGCTCGGTTCCCGGCGGCAATTCGGCGACCTCGAGCAGCGCCGCAATCGTTCGCGCGGTGCCATCGATCGCCGCGACCCGCACCGCCGGCGGGAAGGCGAGTTCGACGCGCTCGGCCAGCTGGGCGGCGGCGTGCCCGGCCGGATCCCAGCGGACCAACGCCTGCACCGTGGGATCGCCCGGATCGGCGCCGACGATCACCCGGCCACCTGCCCCGGCCGGCCGCACCAGCGCCGCAGCCGCCATCCAGCGTCGCAATGTCTGCTCGGCAGCGCGCAGATCCGCCCGGCCGAGCAGCGTCCAGCCGTCGAGCAGCAGGGCTGCGCCGTACCCGGTCGGCGCCACCGGCTCGGCGCCGATCGTCGCCACGACGAGCTGTGCCCCCTCGGCGATCGTGTCCGATACGACGAGCTCCTCGGCACCGGTCGACCCGCCCGGGCGGCCCGATGCGACGACCGGGACGCCGGGAAACGCTCGGCCCAGCTCTTCGGCGGTGCGCGCGGCACCCACCGCCACGGCGCGCAGGATCCGTGACCCGCAGACCGCGCAGCGAAAGTTCGGCTCGGCGATACCGCACCAACGACACGTCGGCGCGGCTGCGTCCCCGGCCGCAGGGAGGGCAAGCGGACCATGGCAGCGTCGACAACGAGCGGGAGCGCGACACTTCGCGCAGGCGAGCGCCGGCAGATACCCGCGGCGCGGCACCTGCACCAGCACCGGCGCGTCGGCTGCCAGGGCAGCTCGGACCGTCGCGAACGCCACCGCCGGAATCCGGTCCTGAGCCGCCCGCGGGTCGCGTTCGAGCGCGATGTCGCTGTCGCCGGGAGCGGTGATCGTCGGGGCGGCCGCCCGCACCACCGACCGGGGCGCCAGCAGGTCGTGTGCCCAGCCGGAGGCGACCAACGACGCCACCTCGGCAGTGCGCGCGAACCCACCGGCCAGGAATGCCGCACCGGTCGCGTGCGCGCGCAGCAACGCCACCTCGCGGGTGTGCGGATAGGGGGCACGCGGCTCGGCGTAACCGGGGTCGCCGTCGTCCCAGATCGCGATCAAGCCGAGGTCGGGGACCGGCGCAAACACCGCGCTGCGGGTACCGACCACGATCCGCGCGCTCCCCCGCAACGCGGCCAGCCAACGTCGATACCGCGCCTGCGGCCCCAACCCGGCGGCCAGCGCAACCACCGGATCCGGGCCGGCCAGCGCGGTGCAGGCGGCCAGCACGCGATCCAGGTCGCGTTGGTCGGGTACCACCAACACCACACCGGCACCGGCCGCGGCAGCGGTCGCGGCGGCCTCGGCCAGCCGCTGCGGCCAGTCTTCCCCGGGTAGCGCCTGCCAGGCAGCCCGCGGCGATCGGCGCTCGGCCAGGGCGGTCAGGAAGGCGTTGCCGTGTGCGTAGCGCGCCCAGGTATCGCCCGCAACCGTCGGAGGCACCACCGACACCGGCGCGGGCGACGCAGCGTTCTCGGCCCGACCGTGCCGGGGTGGGATCGCCAACCGCAGCACGTCGGCCCGGGTGCCCGCATAGCGGGTCGCCACCGCGTCGACGAGCGCGTGGATCTCCGGCGTCAGTACCCGCTCGACCGAGACCACCCGATGCAACGGCGCGAGTTCACCCGGATGGTCGGACCGATCGAGCCGGTCCAGCAGGAATCCGTCGACCGATCGGCCGGCGAACCGGACCCGGACTCGAACCCCGGGCTGGGCGATCTCGTCCAGGTCGGCCGGCACCAGATAGTCGAACTCCCGATCGAGATGCGGTACCGGTAGCAGCGGGAGAATGCGAGCTACCGGTCGATCCACGGACTACACGCCGGCAGCGGCGCGCAGCTTGTCGGCGCGGTCGGTCTGCTCCCAGGGCAGGTCGATATCGGTCCGACCGAAGTGGCCGTACGCGGCGGTGGGCGCGTAGATCGGTCGGAGCAGGTCGAGATCGCGGATGATCGCCCCCGGTCGCAGGTCGAACACCTCGGTGATCGCCGCCGAGATTCGATCCGGATCGACCTTCTCCGTGCCGAACGTCTCGACGAACAACCCGACCGGCGCAGCCTTGCCGATCGCGTATGCCACCTGCACCTCGATCCGATCGGCCAGGCCGGCGGCCACGGCATTCTTCGCGACCCAGCGCATGGCGTACGCCGCGGAGCGGTCCACCTTCGACGGGTCTTTTCCGGAGAACGCTCCACCACCGTGTCGGGCGAAGCCGCCGTAGGTGTCCACGATGATCTTGCGGCCGGTCAGCCCGGCATCGCCCATCGGACCGCCGAGGACGAATTTGCCGGTGGGGTTCACCAGCAGCCGGACGTCGCTGGTGTCCAGGCTGGGTAGCGCCAGCTCGGTGAGCACATGATCGAGCACCTCCCGCCGGATGTCGGGAGTGAGCAGGTTGTCCAGGTCGATGTCGGCGGCGTGCTGGGTGGAGATCACCACCGTGTCCAACCGGACCGCCTGGTGGTCGCGATACTCGATGGTCACCTGGGTCTTGCCGTCCGGCCGGAGATACGGCAGGACGCCGTCCTTGCGCGCCGCCGCGAGCCGGCGCGAGAGGCGGTGCGCCAGCGCGATCGGCAGCGGCATCAGCTCGGGGGTCTCGACGGTGGCGTAGCCGAACATCAGGCCTTGGTCACCGGCACCCTGCCGGTCGATGTCGTCGTCGGAGACGCCCTCGACCCGGGCCTCGTGCGAATGATCCACGCCCTGGGCGATCTCCGGTGACTGGGCCCCGATCGCGATGTTGACCCCGCAGGAGTTTCCGTCGAAGCCCTTGGCCGACGAGTCGTAGCCGATATCGAGTACCCGTTCCCGAACGATCTTCGGGATGTCGGCGTAGGCCGACGTGGTGACCTCACCGGCGACATGCACCTGACCGGTGGTCACCAACGTCTCGACCGCTACCCGGCTGTGGGGGTCGTCGGTGAGCAATGCGTCCAGGATCGAGTCGCTGATCGCGTCACATATCTTGTCCGGGTGTCCTTCGGTAACGGACTCACTGGTGAACAGACGACTACCCGAACTGGACACAAACTTTCTCCATCTCTCGATCTACGAAGGCTCGATACGAATACGCTGCGATAGGCACCCCAGCAGTGCAGTCGACGAGCACGAGCCCTTTTGGAAACCACGATAGCGGGCAGCCACGATGAGGGCATGACCGCACGATTGGGTGCCATCCATCGTTACCCGGTGAAGTCCACTCGAGGCGAGTCACCGAGCAGTGCGGTGGTCGAGCCCTGGGGGTTGCGCGACGACCGACGCTGGGCTCTCGTCGACCGAGACGGCCGCGCGGTCACCGCACGGACGCACCAGACCCTGCTCCTGGTGTCGGCGCGATGCACCGCGACCGGGATCACCGCGAGCGCGGCCGGGCGCGACGATCTGACCGTGCCGTTTCCTACCGGGCCGGTCGAGCCGGTGCGCCATTTCCGGAAAACGATGATGACGGTGCCGGCCGGCCGATCGGCCGACACCTGGTTCACCGAGCTGCTCGACGAGCCGGTACGGCTGATGTATCAGGCCGACCCACGAACCCGGCCGGTCGATCCGGAATTCGGCCGGCCCGACGATCGGGTCTCCCTGGCCGACGGCTATCCCCTGCTGCTGGCCAGCACCAGCTCGCTGGCCGCGCTGAACGCGTGGATCGCCACCGGTCCGTACGCGGCCGAAGGACCGATGGACATGCGCCGATTCCGACCGAATCTGGTGGTCGACGGCGCACCGGCCTGGGCCGAGGACGACTGGCGTCGAATCCGAATCGGCGCCGCCGAGTTCCGCGTGGTGAAGGGGTGTAATCGCTGCGTGCTGACCACCGTCGACCCGGACACTGCCGCACGCGGCCGAGAGCCGTTGGTCACGCTGGCCCAGCACCGGCAGTGGGACCGCAGCGTATGGTTCGCCAGCAATCTCATCCCGGATAATCCCGGCGTCCGGCTGACCGTCGGCGACGAATTGACCGTGCTGGAGTCCGCGGCGCGCCGACGCCCCGTCGACGCCGCAGATCAGGACAATTGACCCGCGACGGCGTCCAGCACTCGGCTGGACATCAACGCCTTGGAGCCGAACTCGAGCGGGGTCTGGGTGCCGTCGGCGGCGAGCAGCCAGCCGTCGTTGTCGTCCACCTCGAATGCTCGCCCCTCCCCTACTGCGTTCACCACCAGCAGATCACAGCCCTTGCGGGCCAGTTTGGCCCGCGCGTACTCCAGGACCGAGCCATGGTCGTCGCCGGTTTCCGCAGCGAATCCGACGATCACCGTCGACGGTGCCAGCGCCCCGTCGCGGCGGGCCTGCACCAGACCCGCCAAGATGTCGGCGTTCTTGGTCAGCGCGATCGTATCCGGCTCCCGCTCACCCTTCTTGATCTTGGCAGCGGCGACCGTCGACGGCCGGAAATCCGCCACGGCGGCCGACATCACCACCGCATCGGCCCCGGCTGCGTGCTTGTTCACCGCCACCCGCAGTTGCTCGGCGGTACTGACATGCACGACCTCGACCGCCGCCGGATCGGCCAGACCGGCGGTGTGCGCGGCGACCAGCGTCACCGACGCGCCCCGTTGCGCGGCGAGCCGAGCGATTGCGTAGCCCTGCTTACCGGAGCTGCGATTACCGAGGAACCGGACCGGGTCCAGCGGCTCCCGGGTCCCGCCGGCGGAGACCACGAACCGGCGTCCGACCAGGTCACGGGGTACCGCATCCGAGCGCTCCAACAGCAACGTCGCCAGTCCGTAGATCTCCGTCGGCTCCGGCAGCCGTCCCGGACCGGTATCGGTACCGGTCAGCCGGCCGGCCGCGGGTTCGAGCACCACCGCACCACGCGCCCGCAATGTCGCCACGTTCGCGACGGTGGCCGGGTGCTCCCACATCTCGGTGTGCATGGCCGGCGCGAAGAGCACCGGGCAGCGGGCGGTAAGCAACGTCGCGGTAAGCAGATCGTCGGCGCGACCGGTCGCGGCGCGGGACAACAGGTCCGCGGTCGCCGGCGCGATCACGACGAGATCGGCGTCTTGACCGATCCGTACGTGCGGTACCTGCGCTACGTCGGCGAAAACGCCGGTATGTACCGGGTTACCGGACAAGGCTTCGAAGGTGGCCCGCCCGACGAACTCGAGTGCGGCCTCGGTGGGAATCACCCGGACCCGATGGCCCGATTCGGTGAACGACCGGATCAGCGCGCAAGCCTTGTACGCCGCGATCCCGCCGGCGACCCCGACGACGATCCCGGACACTCGCGTTCTACTCGCCTTCGGTGTGTTCGAGCAGGTCGGAGTGGATCTCGCGGAGCGCGATCGACAACGGCTTCTCCTGCAGACCCGGCTCGACCAGCGGCCCGACGTACTCCAGGATGCCGTCGCCGAGCTGGTTGTAATAGTCGTTGATCTGGCGGGCCCGCTTGGCCGAATAGATCACCAACGCGTACTTCGAGGAGGTGCGCTCGAGCAGCTCGTCGATCGGCGGATTGGTGATGCCGAGCGGAGTGTCGTACGCCGGCGCCGCGGCCTTGCTGTCGGACGTGCTGCTCACTCGTATAACTCCTGGGGTCGACTCGGGAAAGCTTTACCGGGCGCGCGTCGTCCGCGACGACGGCCCGACCAGTAAGGATACCAATTCATCGCAGGTCCGTTTCACCTCGTCGTTGATCACGACCAGGTCGAACTCGGTGCGCGCGGCCATCTCGATCCGCGCGGTCTCCAACCGACGGCCCATCGTCTCGGGTGTCTCGCTGCCCCGCGCCATGATCCGCGCTGCCAGATCTTCGAAGGTCGGCGGCTGCATGAACACACTCAACGCGTCCGGCACCGATCGCATCACGTTGCGTGCGCCGGCCAGGTCGAGCTCGAGCAACACCGAATGTCCCGCCGCGAGCGCAGCCAGGACCGGCGCCTTCGGCGTCCCGGAACGGTGCAGGCCACGGTGGATCTCGGCCCACTCCAAGAATTCACCGGCCGCGATCATCGCGTCGAATTCGGCCCGGCTCACGAATCGGTAGTGTTCACCGTCGACCTCGCCCGCCCGAGCAGCGCGAGTGGTCGCCGAAACACTGAAGAACAGATCTGGCAGCTGCTCACGTACGCAGCTCACCACAGTCGACTTACCGACGCCCGAGGGGCCGGCAAGTACGACCAGCCGACCCCCCTGAGCATCGCCGATGCCGGCGCGCACCTGCTCCGTCAGCCTTCGAAACCGAACTTGTCCAGCAGGGCCTTACGTTGCCGCTCGCCGAGACCGCGCAATCTGCGGGTCGGAGCGATCTCCAGCTCGGTCATGATCTCCTGAGCCTTCACCTTGCCCACCTTGGGCAGCGCCTCGAGCAGGGCGGAAACCTTCATCTTGCCGAGGATGTCGTCCTGATCGGCATCGGCCAGCACCTGCTTCAAATCGGTACCGCCACGCTTGAGCCGTTCCTTGAGCTCGGCCCGGGCGCGACGAGCGGCAGCCGCCTTCTCCAGAGCAGCGGCACGCTGCTCGTCGGTCAACTGGGGAAGGGCCACGATTCCTCCGTATCAATCGTTCTACACACCTGGTCGCACACCGCCGGTCACCGGCAGCCCCTGCGACGGTACCCACGGTAGTCCGGCTTGGCGAACTCACCCCACAGGTCACGGCACGAATGCGGGGTGTGTCGGAGCGCTTCCGCGCCCGCGCGGACGGCCCGCTCAGCCGGCCGGAATCTGCGGCGCAATCTTGTTCGCCAACGCAACAGCTTCACCGTTCACCTCGTCGGCGGAACCGAGTCGGGCCACCTGGACCGAGTTGTTCCGCTTGCCGGCCGCGAACTCGACCTGACCTCCGCCGACGAACCGCATCCCGTCGGGGCCGGGTTCGGCCGTGATCCCGTCCGGCAGCGGCGGGAGCGTGCCGTTGATCGCCGTGTCGGTATCGCCGATCATCACCGTGACCGATTCGTAGGACTGCGAGTTCGTCCACACACAGGACGGTGCGTCCGGATCGGTGCTGGTCGGCTTGCCGCCGTCGTTCTCGCCGATCAGCGGCGTGATGTCCGCCGCGGTGAGCAACGCACACGCGTCGACGACCGGTCCCGCGGGCGACACGCCGCCGGACTCGGCCACCGCCGAACCCGAATCCGAGGCACCCGAATCCGATGCGGCGGAGTCGCTCGAACATCCGGCCGCCGCTGCCGCAACCAGACCCGCTGCCAGGAAAACGAAAACAGAACTACGCATGGAACGACGATAGTGCGCCGGCCGAGAGATACGACCGTGTCCGAGATACGACCGTGTCCGAGATACGACCGTGTTCAGGATACGACCGTGTCCGGGAGTCAAGTCGGCAGGAAACCGAACGCCGCGCCGATCCGGTCCGCGGCTGCCTGCAGCTGCGACACCCCGGGACCCGCTCGCAGCAGCTCCCGCGACACGCTGGGCAGCACCCCCGGCAAGTCGCCGGCCAGGCGACGCACCTCGGCCGGGCCGGCTCCCTGGTACCCCACTCCGGGGAGCAGGATCGGCCCGTTCAACGCGTGCAGATCGGGTGCGTCGGACACGGTGGCGCCCACCACCACGCCGATCGAGCCGAGCGTTGCGGTGTCGGCATTGCGCGCCGCTGCCGCATCGACGATCGACTGCGCCACGGTGCACCCTGCGCCGACCACGGCCTGCTGCACTGCGATCGCCTCCGGGTTCGACGTCGCCGCCAGCACGAAGACGCCCCGACCGCGTGCCCGCGCCACCTGCAGTGCCGGGGCGAGCGCGTCGAAGCCCAGGTAGGGCGACAGGGTGACAGCGTCCGCAACGAGCGGACCGTCTCCCAGCCAGGCCCGCGCGTACGCCGCCATGGTCGAGCCGATGTCACCCCGCTTGGCATCCGCCAGCACCAGCGTGTCGGCGGCCCGCAGCGCGGCGACGGTCCGCTCCAGGACGGCCAGCCCGGCCGCGCCGTAGGCCTCGAAGAACGCCACCTGCGGCTTCACCAGGGCGACCCGGCCGGCGAACGCCTCGACGCAGATGTCGGCGAACGCCGCCAGCCCGGCAACGTCGTCGGTCAGTCCCCAGGCGGCCAGCAGCTGCGGGTGTGGATCGATCCCGACACAGAGCGAGCCGTGCCGATGCAGCGCGGCGCGCAGCCGAGCGCCGAATGCGTCGGTCGGCTCGATCACGGCCGCAACGCCGCGTGCAGCTGTTGCAGCGACCGCACCCCCACCGCGCCGCCGATCCCCGCCTCGATACCCTGCACCGCGGCCGCAGCACCCTGCACCGTGGTGATGCACGGAATGTTCGCGCCGACCGCGGCACTGCGGATCTCGTAACCGTCCACCCGCGGCCCGGAGTTGCCGAACGGCGTGTTGATCACCATCTGTACCTCGCCGGCCTTGATCCGGTCCACGATGTCCGGCTCACCGTCGGCTTCCTGGGACACCTTGCGGACGTGCTCGCACGGAATCCCGTTACGCCACAACATCTCCGCGGTCCCCTCGGTGGCCAGGACGCGGAATCCGAGGTCGTGCAACCGCTTCACCGGGAACACCATCGCCCGCTTGTCCCGGTTCGCCACCGATACGAACACCGTCCCGCTGGTCGGCAACGGTCCGTATGCCGCGGTCTGCGACTTGGCGAACGCGGTACCGAAATCGGTGTCGATCCCCATCACCTCACCGGTCGACTTCATCTCCGGCGACAACAGCGAGTCCACCCCGGAGCCGTCGGCGCGGCGGAATCGGTTGAACGGGAGCACCGCCTCCTTCACGGCGATCGGCGCGTCCGCGGCGGCGCTGCCGCCGTCCCCTTCCGCGAGCAGCATGCCCTCGGCGCGCAGTTCGGCGATCGTCGCACCGAGCATGATCCGGGCAGCCGCTTTGGCCAACGGGACCGCGGTCGCCTTCGACACGAACGGCACCGTGCGGCTGGCCCGCGGATTCGCTTCCAGCACATACAGCGCGTCGTCCTTGAGCGCGTACTGGACGTTGAGCAGGCCGCGGACGCCGATCCCGTGGGCAAGCGCCACGGTGGACCGGCGGACCGCATCGATGTCGGCGCGACCGATCGTCACCGGCGGCAGCGCACACGCCGAGTCACCGGAATGGATACCGGCCTCCTCGATGTGTTCCATCACCCCGCCCAGGTAGACCTCGGTGCCGTCGCAGAGCGCGTCGACGTCGATCTCGATCGCATCCTCCAGGAACCGGTCCACCAGCACCGGGTGCGCCGGGTTCAGCTCCGTGGCCCGGGTGATGTAGCCCTCCAACGCGGACTCGTCGTAGACGATCTCCATCCCGCGCCCGCCCAGCACGTACGACGGGCGGACCAGCACCGGGTAGCCGATCTCGGCGGCGATCCGCTTGGCCTGCTCGACGTTGGTGGCGGTGCCGTACTTCGGCGCCGGCAGACCGGCAGCGAGCAGCACGTCACCGAACTCGCCGCGGTCCTCGGCCAGGTGGATCGCGGCGGCGCTGGTCCCGACCACCGGAACGCCGGCGTCGGTGAGCCGCTGTGCCAGCCCCAACGGCGTCTGTCCCCCGAGCTGGACGATCACCCCGGCGATCGTCCCCGACTCGGCTTCGGCGTGGTAGACCTCGAGCACATCCTCGAAGGTGAGCGGCTCGAAGTAGAGCCGATCGGCGGTGTCGTAGTCGGTGGAGACGGTCTCGGGGTTGCAGTTCACCATCACCGTCTCGTACCCGGCCGCCGACAGCGTCTGCGCGGCATGGACGCAGGAGTAGTCGAACTCGATGCCCTGGCCGATCCGGTTCGGCCCGGAGCCGAGGATCAGCACCTTCGGTCGCTCCCGTTGCGGCGCCACCTCGCTTTCGGCCGCCGGATCGAGCTCGTAGGTCGAATAGTGATACGGGGTGCGCGCTTCGAATTCGGCGGCACAGGTGTCGACGGTCTTGAACACCGGCCGCACCCCGAGCCGATGGCGCAACGTGCGCACCCCGTCCTCCCCGGCCAGCTCCGGGCGCAGCGCCGCGACCTGCCGATCGGACAGGCCCGCGTGTTTCGCCCGGCGCAACAACGACTCGTCCAGCACCGGCGCCTGCTCGAGCTCGTCGTGCAGTTCGACCAGGCCGGCGATCTCGGCCAGGAACCATGGGTCCACCCCGGAGGCCTCGTGCACCGCTTCGATGCTCGCACCGGCCCGCAGCGCGCGCTCCATCTGGTAGATCCGCCCCTCGGTGGGCACCCGCAGGTCGGCCAGGATCTCGTCGGTGGTCTGCGCCGGGTCGGGCACGGTCCAGAATCCGGCGGCCTTGGTCTCCAGCGAGCGCAACACCTTGCCCAGCGCTTCGGCGAAGTTGCGACCCAGGCTCATCGCCTCACCGACCGACTTCATCGTGGTGGTCAGCGTCGGGTCGGCCCCGGGGAACTTTTCGAACGCGAACCGCGGTGCCTTCACCACGACGTAGTCGAGGGTCGGCTCGAAGCAGGCCGGGGTCTCCCCGGTGATGTCGTTGACGATCTCGTCGAGGGTGTAACCGATCGCCAGCTCGGCCGCGATCTTGGCGATCGGGAATCCGGTCGCCTTCGAAGCCAGGGCCGACGAACGGGACACCCGAGGATTCATCTCGATCACGATCAGCCGGCCGTCGGCCGGATTCACCGCGAACTGGATGTTGCAGCCGCCGGTGTCCACGCCGACCTCACGCAGGATCGCGATGCCCAGGTCCCGCAGCTTCTGGTACTCGACGTCGGTCAGGGTGAGTGCGGGCGCCACGGTCATCGAATCGCCGGTGTGCACACCCATCGGGTCGATGTTCTCGATCGAGCAGACGACGACCACGTTGTCCCGGCCGTCGCGCATCAGCTCGAGTTCGTACTCCTTCCAACCCAGGATCGACTCTTCGATCAGCACGTTCGCGGTGGGGCTGGCGGCCAGCCCGCCGCCGGCGATCCGCTCCAGATCGGCGTCGTCGTAGGCCATCCCCGAGCCCAGTCCGCCCATCGTGAAGCTGGGTCGCACAACCACCGGAAAGCCCAGCTCGGCGACCGTCTCGCGGACCTCGGCCATGGTGAAGCAAACGCGGGAACGCGCCGACTCACCGCCCACCTTCGCGACGATGTCCTTGAACTTCTGCCGGTCCTCGCCTCGTTGGATCGCCTCGAAGTCGGCCCCGATCAGCTCGACGCCGTACTTGTCCAGCACACCGCGCTCGTGCAACGCGACCGCGGTGTTCAGCGCGGTCTGCCCGCCGAGCGTGGCCAGAATCGCATCCGGCCGTTCCGCCGCGATCACCTGCTCGACGAACTCGGCGGTGATCGGCTCGACGTAGGTGGCGTCGGCGAACTCGGGATCGGTCATGATCGTCGCCGGATTCGAGTTCACCAGCGAGACCCGCAGCCCCTCGGCGCGCAACACCCGGCACGCCTGAGTACCCGAGTAGTCGAACTCGCAGGCCTGGCCGATCACGATCGGACCCGAGCCGATCACCAGGATGTGGGACAGATCGGTGCGCTTCGGCATCAGTGCATCTCCTCTACCGCGACCAGTCGCCGCACTCCGTCACGAAAGGCGCGAAAGCTCGGTGAGTGGTTGTTCTCGACGTCCATGTGTGCGGCGATGTCCGCGGCGGCGGTGGTTTTCACAAGACGTCCCTTGTGGTAGCCGGCCTTGTTCAGAATTCGCTCCAGCTCGTCCGCCGCGCCGACGACGTCGTCGGGGGCCCGAAGCTTCGACCGGGCCAGGTGGATCTTCGGATTGACCCTCGGGTATGCCGAGCAGATGGCCGACACGTCGCCTAGGAACCATGCTTCGAGCTCTTCCACGGCTATCCGAACCATAACGGTCGGCGCGTCGTGTCTCGGCCGCTCGGACGTCGACCATTCGGCGTCCTCGGCTCGTCGTGCGATCCGGCTCCGGAGCTTGCGGCAATCTTCGATGTCCCGGTCGACTACCACAACGACGGCGCCGTCGAGACGCCGTACATGGCTTCGAAGACCACGCAGTGTTGTCGTCAACTTCTTCTCGATGTCTGTCTTTCCGTCGAACGAACGAACAGCAAAGGACAGGTCGGGGGCGATCCGCGGAATGATGATCTTCATCACCGTGGCGGTCGAGCGATCCTCGACGAGAAGCTCGAGGTGCGAGACCGCCACGTCAGCGAATCCCGGCCGGGTCCGCGGCCGCCAGGAATCCTTCATTCCACAAGGCCCCGAGCTGCGCACCGGCGTCGATCATCTCCATGATCAGCTGACTGTCACTGGCCCGAGTCACCTCCGCGAATCCGTCCGGGCCACGACCGATCATCCAGAGCTCCTGCGGGTAGATCGCGCCGAGAAAGTCCGGCGAGTGCGTTGTGACGAGCACCTGAGCGGAGGCGGAGACTTGCCGAATCTCATCAGCCAGGATCGGCAGCAGACTCGGGTGCAGCTGGTTCTCCGGCTCTTCGATCCCGATTACCGGCGGCGGAGTCGGGTCGTAGAAGATCGTGAGGTAGGCGAGTAGCTTCAGCGTGCCATCACTGACGAATCGAGCGAGCACCGGCTCATCGAACGGCCGATCCTTCAACCGAAGCAGCAGGCGCCCGTCGGCCAAGGTGTCGGACGTGACCCGCTCAACGTGCGGAACCCGCTGGCTCAGCACCTCGAAAATTCGCCCAAGGCGCTCGGGGTGGCTCTCCTGGAGGTACTGGATGACATTCGGCAGATTGTCGCCAGTTTGACTGAGCCGCTCCTGCGGGCCCGCTACCGGGGTCGTTCGAGAGTTACCGGCAGATATGTAGGAGAGGTACCACCCGGACACAAAGTTGCGTAACACCCGCACTCGAGGGTGCGCGCGAAATTGCCCCAGTGCCGAAACAGCGAGAAGGTCGGGACTCTCCAGCTCGACCTGCTCCGACCGCCCGGACTTCTCGTCCCAGACCGCGCCCTGCCCTCGGCTGAACCGAATAATGTCCCGAGGTCTGCCAGAACCCTGCGCCGACGTCCAGCGCATCCGCTCCTCGACGACAACCGGTGCACCACGCTCCTCGTCGATCGCGAGCTGGTAGGTGACCAACCGACTCTTTCGATGGACGGAGGTTCGATACTTCAGCTCGAACTCAACCGGCCCATCGGCACCTACACTGCGGATTCCCGCCATCCGGTTTCGGGCATCCCAGGCGCTCCGAAGACCGCTGCTGAACGCCTCGTGCAAGAACGCGAACACATCGAAAACAGTAGATTTCCCACTGCCATTCGCCCCGGTCAACACGGTCAGCTTGGTCAGCTTGGCGAAACTGACGTCCCTCAGCAATCGATAGTTTTTGATCTTGATGGACTCGATGCCCGAGGGAGTGTCCGACGACATCAACGCCTGCTCCCGTCCATCAGCTCGACGAACCGGTCGAACAGGTAGGCCGCGTCGTGCGGACCGGCCGCGGCCTCGGGGTGATACTGCACCGAGAACGCCCGACCGGGTCCCCCGGCCGAATCGAGCAGCCGCACCCCTTCGACCACGCCGTCGTTGGCGCAGGTGTGCGATACCTCGGCGCGGCCGAACGGGGTGTCGAAGCGCTCGCCCGCCTCGCCCTCGAGCGCGAAGCCGTGGTTCTGCGCGGTGATCGCGATCCGGCCGGTGGCCCGCTCGATCACCGGGATGTTGATCCCGCGATGACCGAAGGTCATCTTGTAGGTATTGCGGCCCAGCGCCCGGCCGAGGATCTGGTTGCCGAAGCAGATACCGAACAGCGGCAGGCCCGCGTCCAGCGCTGCCCGGGTGAGTGCCACCGCGTTGCCGGCCGTGACCGGGTCGCCCGGTCCGTTGGACAGGAACACCCCGTCCGGCGCCAGCTCGGCGACCTGTTCGAAGCTGGCAGCGGCAGGCAGGACGTGCACCCGGACCCCGCGGGCGGCCAGCATCCGCGGCGTGTTGGTCTTGATCCCGAGGTCGATCGCGGCCACGGTGAACCGCGGTTCGCCGGTCGGTTCGATCGTGTATTCGGTGGTCGTGGACACCTCCCCGGCCAGGTCGGCACCGCGCATCGCGGGTTGACCGGCGACCCGGGCGAGCATCTCGTCATCGGCGGCGAGGGCGTCGCCGGAGAAGATCCCGGCCTTCATCGAGCCGGCGGTACGGAGATGGCGGACGACGGCCCGGGTGTCGATCCCGGCAATCCCGACGATCCGCTGCGCGATCAAGGCGTCCGGCAAGGTTCCGGTCGCGCGCCAGTTCGAGACCCGCCGGGCCGGGTCACGCACCGCGTAGCCGGCCACCCAGATCCGCCGGTCCCGCGACTCGTCGTCCTCGTCGTTCCAACCGGTGTTGCCGATCTGCGGGGCGGTCGCGACCAGGATCTGCCGGTGATAGCTGGGATCGGTGAGCATCTCCTGATAACCGGTCATCGCCGTGCAGAACACGGCTTCGCCGAGCGTCGCGCCGACCGCACCGAACGCCGCGCCGCGGAAGATCCGACCGTCTTCGAGCACCAGCGCGGCCCGTTCGGTGGTCACAACAGCTCTCCGTTCTGTGGCACCGGATCGCCCTGCGCCGGTGGTCGCTCGTAGCGCCGCACCCACGCGGGGTATACCGACTTGTCGTCGGCCCGGAATCCGGTATCGACCTCGGTTCCGTTCGGCAGCCGCCAACGCACCACCAGCACACCCGCGGTGCCCATCACCTTGCCGGCGTGCCCGCGCTCGGTGCGGATCGTACCGACCGAATCGTGCGGAATCCAGATCGCGTTGGCAGCGGTCCGGGTCAGCAGGATCCCCTCCTCGAACCGGGTCAGCTCGGCGAGCGCGCGGTCGCCGAGGTCGCCGGCGGTGATCCGATCCTGCCAGCTGGGTGCGAAGGTGCTGCCGAGGTAGAGGCCGGGTGCCGGTTCCAGCACCTGGGCGCCCACGTCACCGGGGAGGTCGGGCAGATGACCGACGCGGCCCAGCTGACGGCGGCCGCGGTTACGCCGGCCGCGGAGCATCGCCCACACCCCGATGCCCCAGAGCGCCGCGAAGGCCAGCACCCATATCAGTCGTTCCATGACCGATCCACCACTTTCCCGTCTCGGGCCGTGATCCGACCCCGCAGCAACGTCGCAGTCACCTGCGCCGGCAGCTCCATCGACTCGTAGGGCGTGTTGTCGGCGATGCTGGCCAGCTCCGCGCCCCGAACCGTCCACACCGCGTCCGGGTCGACCAGCACGAGGTTGGCCGGCTCGCCGACCACGATCGGGCGCCCCTGGTCGGGCAATCCCACGATCTGCGCCGGGCGCTCACTGAGCACCCGAGCCACGCCACGCCAGTCCAGCAACCCCGGCGTGAGCATCGTCGCAACCACCACCGACAATGCGGTCTGCAGGCCCAGCATCCCCGGCCGGGCCAGCGCGAACTCGCAGCATTTGTCCTGGGCGGCGTGCGGCGCGTGGTCGGTCGCCACGCAGTCCAGCACGCCCTCGGCCAGGGCCCGGCGCAGCGCAACGGTGTCGCCGACCTCGCGCAACGGCGGATTCACCTTGTTCACCGGGTCGTAGCCGACCAGCCGGGAATCGTCGAGCAGCAGGTGGTGCGGGGTCACTTCGGCGGTGATCGCAATGCCCTGGGCCTTGGCCCAGCGCAGCAGCTCCACCGTGCCCGCGGTCGAGGCATGACAGATGTGCACGCGCGCGCCGGCGTCCCGGGCGAGTATTACATCCCGGGCGACGATCGACTCCTCGGCGGCACGCGGCCAGCCGGTCAGCCCGAGCCGAGACGCGGTCGGACCTTCATGGGCGAGCGCACCTTCGGTGAGTCGAGGCTCCTCGGCGTGCTGGGCGATCAGCACATTCAACGATGTTGCATATTCCAGCGCCCGGCGCATGAGCAGCGGATCGTGCACACACTTGCCGTCATCGGAGAACATCCGGACAGCGGCCGCACCGGCCGCCATGGTGCCCAGCTCGGCGAGCTTCGTCCCGGCCAGCCCGACGGTGACCGCCCCGACCGGATATACGTCGACCAAGCCGACCTCGCGACCGCGCCGCCAGACATGGTCGGTGACCACCGCCGTGTCGGCGACCGGGTCGGTGTTCGCCATGGCGAACACCGCCGTGTACCCGCCCAGCGCCGCGGCCGCCGACCCGGTTTCGATCGTCTCGGTATCCTCGCGGCCGGGTTCCCGCAGGTGGGTGTGCAGATCGACAAAGCCCGGAAGGAGAATTCCGCCGGCCGCATCGAGCCGCTCCGCCCCGGCCGGGGCCGTCAGGCCGGCGCCGATCTCCCGAATCTCCCCGTCCGCGATCAGAACGTCGACCGGCTCCTCGCCGTACGGACGGGCTCGGCTGATCAATACCGTCATGTCAGGGCCGCTTCGGTGCCGACCAATACGTTGAACAACACGGCCATCCGCACGTGCACTCCGTTCGTGACCTGCGCCAAGATCGCAGCCTGCGGGGAATCGGCAACCGCGGCGGCGATCTCCATTCCGCGCAGCATCGGTCCGGGGTGCAATACCACCGCGGACTCGTCCAGCAGGCCCAGCCGCCGCTCGGACAGCCCGTACCGCACCGCGTACTCCCGGGCACTCGGGAAGAAGCCGCCGTTCATCCGCTCCGCCTGCACCCGCAGCATGAGCACGGCGTCCGCGCCGGGCAGCTCGGCATCCAGCGAATCCACCACGGTGACCGGCCAGTCCGCGACCCCCACCGGCAGCAGCGTGCGCGGTGCCACCAGCACCACCTCCGCGCCGAGCAGGGCGAGCAGGAACGCGTTGGACCGGGCGACCCTACTGTGCAGGATGTCGCCGACGATCAGCACTCGCCGACCCTCGATCCCACCCAGCCGCTGCCGGATGGTCAACGCGTCCAGCAAGGCCTGCGTCGGATGCTCATGGGTACCGTCGCCGGCGTTGATCACCGCGGGCGTCGCGGCACCGGCCGCCGCATCGTCGAGCCACGCGGCGATGCGGTGCGCGGCTCCGGACGCCGGATGCCGGATGATCAACGCATCCGCGCCGGCCGCGTGCAGCGTCAGCGCGGTGTCGCGGAGCGACTCCCCCTTCTGCACCGAGGAACTGCTGGCGCTGACGTTGACCACATCCGCGCTCAACCACTTGCCGGCGACCTCGAACGACACCCGGGTGCGCGTCGAGTTCTCGTAGAAGACGGTCATCACCGTGCGGCCGCGCAGCGTCGGCAGCTTGCGCACCTCCCGGCCGAGCAGAGCCTGTTGGAACCGCTCGGCGTCGTCGAGGAGCGCAACCGCCGCGTCGGGGGTCAGATCGGTGACCGAGAGCAGGTGTCGCACCGGTCAGCCTCGCGCATCGCGCAGGTACACGCCGTCGCGCCCGTCCGGCTCGGCGAGCAGCACCGACACATCCTCGCTCCGCGCCGTCGGCACGTTCTTGCCGACGTAGTCGGCGCGCAGCGGGAGCTCCCGATGACCCCGGTCGATCAAGACCGCCAGCTGCACCGCGCGCGGACGGCCCAGGTCACGTAACGCATCGAGGGCCGCGCGCACCGACCGGCCGGAGAAGAGCACGTCGTCGACCAGGATCACCAGGGCGTCGTCGATACCACCGTCCGGCACCGAGGTCCGCTCCAGCGGCCGGTGCGGCTGGGAGCGCAGGTCGTCGCGGTAGAGCGTGATGTCGAGCGATCCGGTTCCGGGCCGCAGGCCGGTGTACTCGGCAATCCGGTCGGCGAGCCGGGTGGCAAGGGTGGTACCCCGGGTGGGGATACCCAACAGCAACACTCGCGGGGCGCCGACGCCGGAGTCCAACGCGGTCTTCTCGATGATCTGATGCGATATCCGGGCGATCGTGCGGGCCACCTCGGACTCGGACAACAGCTCTCGCCCGGCCTGCACCCGCTGGGGATCGTGCCGCTCCGGCACACCCATACCACCGACCTCCTTCTCCGCCTCACCGGACGGACCGTTAAAGGATGTCTGTCGCACCGCACATTACCCGGGCCGGACATCCGGGTCGACAGTGTCCCCCAGCAGTTCCTCGGTCGCGACCCACAGTCGTCGTTCCCGTGCCGGGTCGATCGCGAACGGCTCGACCGTCCGTTCGGTGTCCTTGACCACGAAGGCACCGTCGCGCAGGTGGGCCCACCGGTCGTCGAGCACCACCGACGCGAACAACGGGCCGGATTCGGCCGGCGTCGACACCCCGGGGAGGGCGGCAACGGCCCGACCGATCCACTGCACGGCGGCACCCTGGTCGCGGCCCAGGCCGGTTCCGGGCATGAAGCCCGGCTCGAACACGGCCACACCGATCCCGTCCGGTGCGCGACGCTGCAGCTCGTGTGCGTAGTAGAGGACCGCGAGCTTGGAATTCGAGTACGCGATACCGGACGGTTGCGTCCCGGCGGGCTCGGCCGCGGGCAGCGGCCGGGCGAGTTCGATCGGGTCCCGCCACACCGCGGGCGCGACCCGCAGAATACGGCGGTACACGTTCTGGTGGTAAGTGTTCGACCCGACCAGCACGATTCGGGCGGGGGCGGTGAAGCTGTCCAGCAGGTCGCCGATCAGCTGGGCATGGGCGAGATAGTTCACCGCGAAGGTCAGCTCGTAGCCGTCTGCCGACACGGCGTGGGTATCGGCAGACATCAGTCCGGCGTTCGCCACCAGCCCGCGCAGCGGACGCACCGCACCGGCCACCAACAGATCCTTGACCTGCTGCGCCGCCCGGCGCACATCGGCCAGCCGCGCCAGGTCGCAGCCGATCTGCCGGACCGTCGCTCCGGTCTGTCGCACTTCGGCCGCCAGCCCGTCCAAGGTGCGGCCGGGCCGGCCGAGCAGCACCAGATCGGGTCGCCCTCGCGCGGGCCGGCCAGCCATCGCGAGGGTCGTGGCCCGGCCCAGGCCGCCGGTCGATCCGGTGATCAACACGGTGCCGGATGCGATCGAATCCACGGTTACGCTCCTCGTCTCATGAATTCGGACGTCGAGTTCTCGCCCGATTGCGAGATTCTCGTCGTCAGCCGGCCGACGACTCCGGCGATGTCGCCGCCGCAGCGGCCCGCACCTGCGGGGCGACCACGACGATCTGCCCCAGGACCCCGTTGACGAAACTCGGCGAGTCGTCGGTGGACAGCTCCTTTGCCAACTCGACCGCCTCGTCGACCGCGACGACCGGCGGAACGTCGGCCGCATGGAACAACTCCCACACCGCGATGCGCAGGATCGCTCGATCCACCGCCGGCAGCCGCGGCAACGTCCAATCCTGCAGGTAGTCGGCGATGGTCCGGTCGATCCGATCCTGGTCGGCGGCCACGCCCAGCACCAGGGTCGCGGCGTACGCGCTCACCGACGGAATCGTGTCGTCGGCCGCGGCCAGCTCACGGCGCTGCGTGACGACATCGGCGGGCGCGACACCGCGCGCCTCGGCCTCGAAGAGCAGGTCCAGCGCACGTCGGCGGGCCCGATGCCGGGCGCCGTGCTTCTTGGGCGGTTCCGGCCGTGATTCGTCGGTCATCCGGTTACAGATCGACTACGCGTTGACACGGCCGAGGTAGTTACCGTCACGCGAATCGATCTTCAACTTGTCGCCGGTGTTGATGAACAACGGCACCTGCACCTCGGCGCCGGTCTCCAGGGTCGCCGGTTTGGTGCCGCCGGTCGACCGATCGCCTTGCAGACCGGGGTCGGTGTGCCGCACCTCCAATTCGACGGTGACCGGCAGCTCGACATAGAGCGGCTCACCCTCGTGGGTCGCGACCTGAACCTTCATGCTCTCCAGCAGGAACTGCGCGCCGTCGCCGATGGTCGCCTCGGCGATCGCGATCTGCTCGAAGGTCTGGGCGTCCATGAACACATAGTCCGAGCCGTCGTGGTAGAGGTAGGTCATGTCGCGCCGGTCGACGGTCGCGGTCTCCACCTTGACGCCGGCGTTGAACGTCTTGTCCACCACCTTGCCGGACAGCACGTTCTTCAGCTTGGTGCGCACGAAGGCGGGGCCTTTACCCGGCTTCACGTGCTGGAACTCGATGATCTGCTGCAGGTTTCCGTCGATCCGCAGCACCAGACCGTTCTTGAAATCGCTCGTATCAGCCACAATCTCCTCTTTCGTGCACCCGCTACGACACCCCGGTTCGGGGGTCTAGACGATGGTCAGCTCCTTGCTGGTCGACGTGAGCAGTTCCGGACCCGCCGCACGCACCACCAGGGTGTCCTCGATCCGGACGCCTCCGCGTCCGGAGAAGTAGACCCCGGGTTCGACGGTCACCGCCGCGCCGTCGAGCAGTGTACCGGTGCCGGCCAGGCCGATTCCGGGCGCTTCGTGGATCTCCAAACCGACGCCGTGTCCCAGGCCGTGCGGGAACAACTCGCCGTGGCCGGCGGCGTCGATCACCGCACGAGCCGCGGCATCCACCTCGCGGAGATCGGCTCCCGGAACGAGCGCCGCGCGGCCGGCCGCTTGCGCCGCGGCGACCAGCTGATAGACCTCGCGCTGCCAGTCGGCGGCTTTCCGGAGCACGAAGGTGCGGGTCATGTCGGAGTGGTAGCCGTCGACCACAGCACCGAAATCCAGCTTGAGGAAATCTCCGGCAACCAGCTCCTGATCGGTCGGCCGGTGATGCGGGACCGCCGAATTCGCACCGGCCGCGACGATGGTCTCGAATGCGACCGCGTGCGCACCGCGGTCGAACATCGCCCACTCCAGCTCGCGCGCGACCGCTCGCTCGGAGCGTCCGGGCCGCAGGCTGCCTCGCTCCAGCAGGTCGGCCAGTGCAGCGTCGGCGATCGCACAGGCCGCACGCAGCCGATCCACCTCGTAGGGGTCCTTCACCTCACGGAGCCGCGCGATCATCCCGGTCGTCGGGACCAGAGCCAGGTCCGGCACGACGGCGGTCAGCCGGCCGTATCCGGCAACCGTGATCGCCTCCGCTTCGAATCCGAGCCGACCGACGCCCAGCTCGCCGGCCCGCGTCGCGAGCGCCGGCCCCACCGCCCGCTCGATCACCGCCGCCAGATCGGGCACCTGGGCAGATACCTGCGTACGGTAGCGGCCGTCGGTGGCGATCACCGTGCGCTGCTCGGCGTCGTATTCGTCGTCGGCGACCACGAGCAGGGCCGCGTTCGAGCCGGTGAACCCGGTGAGATAGCGAATTCCGACGAGGTCGGTGACCAACAACGCCGGTAGCTCTGCCGTACCGAGCGCGGCGCGCAGGGCGGCGCGGCGCGGCGCGTAGTCGGGCAGCCGGGCCGGCCCCGGTCGATTGGCTGGCATAAGCCGAACCTACCGCCGACCGGGACATCGCACGTTACCGTGACGAACGTGGTTACCTGGTTGTTCCGTGGGGTCGTGCTGGCCGCGGTGAACGTCGCCGCCCGCGTCCTCGTCGGGTTCGCCTCGGCAGCAACGCCGACGCAGGGCTGGCTGTTCCGCTGGGCCGGTCTGGCGGTGGTCGTGCTGGCCGCACTCGTCTGGGGACTGCTCGACGGCCGCCGCGACCGCCCCGACCAGGCGCTGCGCTGGGTGCAGAGCGGTGCCGCAGCAGCGGTGATCGCCGGGGTGGTGGCGTGGTTGCTCGACCGGCTGCCGGGTTTCTACCTCGGCGACAACCAGCTGATCTTCGAGCTCACCTCGGGCGCCGCGTGGACGCTGCTGCTGGTGGTGATACCCGCGATGGTCGGGGTCGCGCTCGGTGGCCGGTTTGCCCGAACCCCGCGCCGGACGGCGCAGCCGGCCACCCTGTCCAGCTGATCGGTACCGGTTACAGCGTGACGGTCGGGTCGGCGTCGCGCGCCACCGCCGAGTATGCGGCAGCGAGGAGGGCGGGATCCGGACCTTCCAGCCGGCTCGGTCGGCCCAGCCCGTCCAGCACGACGAACCGCAGTAGACCCGAGCGGGCCTTCTTGTCGGTCTGCATGGTGGCCAACAGATCGGGCAGCGCGTCCGCGTCGTAGCCGGTGGGCAAGCCGAGGCCGGCCAAGATGGTCCGATGCCGGTCGGCGGTCGCATCGTCGAGGCGGCCGGCGAGCCGGCCCAGTTCCGCGGCGAACACCAACCCGACCGAGACGGCGGCGCCGTGCCGCCAGCGATACCGTTCCCGACGCTCGATCGCGTGTCCGAGGGTGTGACCGTAGTTGAGGATCTCCCGCTGGCCGGACTCCCGCAGGTCGGCACCGACCACCTGGGCCTTCACCTCGATCGCGCGCCGGATCAGTTCCGGCAGCACCGGTCCGGTCGGGTCCAGTGCGGCCGCGGGGTCACGCTCGATCACATCGAGGATCACCGGGTCGGCGATGAAACCGGCCTTCACGATCTCGGCCATCCCGGCAACGATCTCGTTCCGCGGGACCGTCTCCAGGGTGGCCAGGTCGACCAGCACCGCGGCCGGTTCGTGGAAGACGCCGACCAGGTTTTTTCCGGCATCGGTATTGATCCCGGTCTTGCCGCCGACCGCCGCATCGACCATGGCCAGCAACGTGGTCGGCACCTGCACGATCCGGACCCCACGCATCCAGGTGGCAGCGACGAATCCGGCCAAGTCGGTGGCCGCACCACCGCCGAGGCCGACCACGGCATCGCTGCGGGTGAGCCCGATCCGGCCGAAAACTTCCCAGCAGTACCCCGCGACCGCCAGATCCTTGCCGCCTTCCGCGTCGGGGATCTCGATCCGATGCGCGTCGATGCCGGTCTCGGCCAGCGCAGCGCGAACCACCTCGGCGGTCTCGGCGAGGGTCGGCTGATGCAGGATCGCCACGGTCGCGGTGCCGGCGAGCTGGTGTACCAGCTCGCCGAGCAGTCCTCGACCGATGATCACCGGGTACGGCCGCTCGGCACGTACCTCGATCCGGGTCGGCTCGTCGCTCACCTGACTCTCCCTTCGGGTTGCGGCGCGGTCAATCGGGCGGTCAGCTGCCGGACCACCCGGCTCGGGCTGCGCCCGTCGGTCCGGATCCGGATCGTGGCCACCTGCCGGTACAGCGGCTGCCGGCGACGCATCAAGTCACGATAGGCCGCCGCCGGGTCGGCACCTGCCAACAGCGGACGGTTGCGGCTCATCCGGGTCCGGCGCAGGCCTTCGGTCAGGCTGATCTCCAGATACACCACGGTGTGCGAACGCAGCCCGGCGCGAGTGCGCGGCGACAACACCGCGCCGCCACCGAGCGAGAGGATGCCGGGGAATCCCCGGACCGCATCCCCGACCACCTCTTCCTCGATCGCCCGGAACGCGGCCTCGCCGTCGGTGGCGAAGATTTCGGAGATGGTGCGCCCGGTGCGATCCTCGACCGCGACGTCGGTGTCGAGGAACTCGACACCGAGCTCGCGGGCCAACCGCCGACCGATCGTGGACTTGCCGGCACCGGGCAGGCCGACCAACACCGCTCGAGGCTTTATCGCCGGCGCCGGCCCGCTCGGCTCCGGCTCGGTCACAACGCGGCGTCGGCCGGCTGTGGCGGTCGCTCGGCGATCCGTTGCCGGTAGCCGGCGATGTTCCGGGCGGTCTCGGCCAGCGAATCGCCACCGAACTTCTCCAACGCGGCCTGCGCCACGACCAACGCGACCATGCTCTCGGCGACCACCCCGGCTGCCGGCACCGCACACACGTCCGAGCGCTGGTGGATGGCGACGGCCGGGTCGCCGGTGGACATGTCCACCGTGGCGAGCGCGCGCGGCACCGTGGAGATCGGCTTCATCGCAGCACGAACCCGCAACGGCTCGCCGTTGGTCATGCCCCCTTCGAGACCACCGGCCCGATTGGTCGATCTCAGCACTCCGTCCGGGCCCGGCTGCATCTCGTCGTGCGCCTGGCTGCCGCGGCGGCGCGCGGTCAGGAAACCATCGCCGACCTCGACGCCCTTGATCGCCTGGATACCCATGAGCGCACCGGCAAGCCGCGCGTCGAGTCGATTCTCGCCGCTGGTGAACGAGCCGAGCCCCACGGGCAGGCCGGCAACGATCACTTCCACCACTCCGCCGAGGGTGTCGCCATCCTGCTTGGCAGCCTCGATCTCGGCGATCATCGCCGCCTCCGCGACAGCGTCGAATGCCCGCACGGGGCTGGCGTCGACGGCCGGCAGGTCGGCCGGAGTCGGCGCCGAACCGTCCGGCGCGGTCGCGGTTCCGATTGCCACAACGTGGGAGAGCACCGCCACCCCCAACGCCTGGGACAGGAACGATCGGGCCACCGTGCCGGCCGCGACCCGGGCCGCGGTCTCGCGCGCGCTGGCCCGTTCCAGCACCGGCCGCGCATCGTCGAAACCGTACTTGAGCATTCCGGAATAGTCTGCATGGCCAGGTCGTGGGCGGGTGAGGGGCGCGTTGCGGGCCAAGTCGGCCAGGGCCGCCGGGTCCACCGGGTCGGCCGACATCACGGTTTCCCATTTGGGCCACTCGGTGTTCCCGATCTCGATCGCGACCGGCCCGCCGAGAGTCCGGCCGTGCCGGACCCCGGCGAGCATGGTCACCACGTCGGCCTCGAACTTCATCCGGGCGCCACGGCCGTAGCCGAGTCGCCGCCGGGCCAGCTGCGCCGAGATGTCCGCCGAGGTCACCTCGACTCCGGCAACCATGCCGTCCAGGATCGCGACGAGCGCTCGGCCATGGGATTCTCCGGCAGTGATCCAACGCAGCACGCCCGCCATCTTTCCACGCGACGGCGATCCGGCCGATCACCCGGCCACCGCCAAGGCCGTCAACGTCGCCGCACACATTGCCGGACCATGCGCGAGCGGGCCGGGCCTCCCCCGACCGAGCGCGATCAACCCGGCCGTCGCCGTGAACACCGGCGCAAGCAGCGCCGCGAGCACCCATGCCGGGGCGCCGCCGAGGGCGGTCGCGGCACCGAGTCCGACGGCGAGCTTGACATCACCCGCACCGAGTGCGGCCGGCGCGGTCAGATGCACGACCAGATAACAGCCGGCGAGCAGCAACGCGCCGATCGCAGCCACCCCGAGGCTGCCCTGGCTCGCGGCGTAACCCAGTATCGCGACGGCACCGGCGGCGGTCGCCGGATTCGGTAACCGATGCTCGCGCAGATCGATCGCGGACAGCCAGGCGCACCACGCGAGCAGACAGGTGAAGGCGAGCAGCGACGTCATGCGCCGAGTCTGCGCCCGATCACCGCCGCCGACCCGGCGCGCGGCCATCGGTTGTGGATAGATCGACGGCTATCCCCAGGAACTATCCCGGAGGATCGAGCGCCGGGGAGTCGAGCGCGGCGCGCATCGCCGCACGCGGGGCGGGCCGCCCGGTGAACTGCTCGACCTGGCCGTATGCCTGCGCCAGCAACATCTCCAAGCCACTCACGACCCGGCCTCCGGCCGCCTCGACAGCACTCGCCAGCGGTGTCGGCCACGGATCGTAGATCGCGTCCAGCAGGGTCGGTGTCGGGCCGACCGCGGCTGCGATCGGCACCGCAGCGCCCGCGGGAACCGTGGATACCACCACCCGGGCGGCGGCACAGACGGCGCGCACCGTAGCGGGATCGAACCCACCGGCGCCGTCGAACCCGGCAACCTCGACCGCCATGCCGAGTCGAGCCGCCAGCGCCCGCGCACTCGCCGCACGTGCCGGCTCCCGAACCACCAGGCTCACCTGCGCCGCACCCAGACCGGCCAGAGCGAGCAGCGCCGGACGGGCCGTCCCGCCGGCGCCGAGCACGACCGCTGCGGCACCGGCCAGATCGGTGACACCGGCCCCGATCAACGCATCCCGTACCCCGTCCACGTCGGTGCAGTCCGCGCGCCAGCCGGTAGCGGTACGCACCAACGTGTTCGCCGAGCCGACCAGGCCGGCTCGGGCGCTGCGCTCGGCCGCCACGGCCAGGGCAGCCGACTTGCCCGGCATCGTGACCGACAGGCCGACCCACTCCGAGCCGAGCCCGGCCACCAGGTCGGGTAGCCGTTCCGCGGAGCACTCGATCCGCTCGTAGGTCCAGTCCGTCAGGCCGAGCGCGCGGTAGGCGGCCAGGTGCAACCGGGGCGAACGCGAGTGCGTTATCGGGCTGCCGAGCACCGCCGCTCTAGGCATGGTCAGCCGCTGTCATACCGCCGTCGTCACCGGGGCTGATCTGCTCGTCCCTGGTCGAGAATGCCGCTCTGCTTCGCCTTCTCGATGTTCGTCAAGTGTTCTTCGTAATCGGCGGTGAACAGCGTGGTGCCTTCTTTGTCCACCGTGACGAAATAAAGCCAGTTGCCCGGCTCCGGGTGCTCGACCGCCTCGAGTGCTTCGATGCTGGGCGACGAGATCGGCGTTGCCGGCAGACCCGACTTGGCGTAGGTGTTCCACGGCGTGACCTTTTCCCGGTCCGCGTCGGTAGTCGCCACCTCGGTCTCGTCCAAGGAATAGTTCACGGTCGAGTCGAACTGCAGCGGTTGATTCGCCTTGAGCCGATTCAGCACTACTCGGGCAACCTTGGGGAAGTCCGCCGGCAGCGACTCCCGCTCGACCAGTGACGCCGCGGTGAGCATCTCGTACGGGGTGAGATTCACCCCGGCACCGGCGGTCTCGATCCCCGTCTGCTCGTAGCTGGTGGCGCTGGTGCTGACCAGCTGTCGCAAGATCTCGGTCGGCGTGGCGGTGGGATCGAAGTCGAGGCTGCCGGCCGCGATCAGGCCTTCCAGCTGCCGCGTCCGGTCGGGCACTTTGCGTACCGCGTCGATCGCCCAGGCCGGCACCCCGAGCTGCGCCGGATCGCCGGCGCCGGCCTGGTTCAGGTCGTCGTAGCCGACGCATTTTTCGGCATCGGCCGGTCCGATACAGCTGGCCGACGCGATCTTGCGGTAGATGCCTTCCTTGACCGCGCCGGTATTGACGTCCTTGGAGTCGTGCAGCTGCCGTCCCTCGGACAAGATCACGTGCCCGACGCGGTTTTTCTCGTCGGTCATCGCGGCGACCGCGTCGGCGGCCGGCACGTTGGTCGGCACCGAGAAGAAGCCGGGCTGCAGGTTGTTCATCGCCTCGACCTTCACCGCTGCCTCGTAGAACGCGGCGGAACTGGCGGTGACTCCTTTTTGTGCCATCTCTTCGGCGATCGCCGAGGCGTCGTCGCCGGGGCGAACCTGGATGATCACCGGATCTCCCGGCGGCCCGGTGAAGTCGGCGGCCACGGGCGGAGTCTGATTGCCCTTGTAGATCATGAAACCCACCGCGGCGACGATCAGTACGGCGAATGTCGCGGCCAACGACAGGATCACCCGGCTGCGTTGCCGTCGGGCCGCGGCGCCCGGAGTGAGCAGCACAGCCCGGCGCGACGACTCGTCCTCCGCCGAATCCGCCGCAAACGCTTGGCCCGGCGGCAGGTAGGCCGGCTGGCCGGGCCGATGGTCCGGCGGCGACTCTTCGTATCGGGGGTGCTGGTCGCCGAGATAGGGCTGGTGGTAACCCGAATGCTCGGGATAGCCCGGCTGGTCCGGATAACCGGGCCCGTAATCGGGCCGTTCGGCGTAGCCGCCGTGCTCACGGTAGCCGGCCGGCTCTTCGTACTCGGGATACGAGGGATAGTCCGGTTGTGCTCCGTAGTGCGGTTGCGCACCATAGTCCGGTTGTCCGCCGTAGTCGGGGCCGTACTCCGGCGGTCGGTACTCGGGGTGCCGGTCGTATTCAGGTTGATGCTCGTACCCGGGTTGATGCTCGTACCCGGGCTGATCCTCGTGCGGCGGCGACGCGCCGGAGCCCGGCTCTCCAGGAGGCGTGGATCCGGGCGGGTAGGAGTCCGGATCATGGGCCCGACCCATGGTGCGGCCGGGATCCTGTCGATCGGTCGGTGTCCAACCGTTGGTCACTGCTCATCCCCTGACTGCGGCGAGTGCCATCGACGAGTGGGCCCCGACGCCGAACTGCGCTGATCCAACCATCCTTGCAAGATCGACACCGCAGCTGCCTGGTCGATCACTTTCCGCTGACCTTTCGCGCGTAGCCCGCCGGCCCGCAGGGCGCGGGCTGCTGACACCGTAGTCAGCCGTTCATCCGACAGCCGCACCGGGACCGACAGACGCCGACCCAACTCGCCGGCGAACGAAACCGCCGCCTGGGCGGATGGTCCGTGTTCGCCGCGCAACGTCCGAGGGAGCCCGACCACGACTTCGACGGCTTCATACTCCCGCACCAAGGTCGCGATGCGGTCGATATCGGAAGAATCACGAACAGATCGCGTGACGGTCTCGACCGGGGTAGCCAAGATCGCGTCCGGATCGCTGACGGCGACCCCGATCCGCACCGTGCCGACGTCGATCCCGATCCGGCGGCCGCGCCCCGGATCGGCGCCGTCCGGGTGGTCCGGACCGACGATCATCCTGCGGCGACCGCGGCGCGTGCGGCAGCCAGTGCCGCCGGAATTCCGGCCGGGTCATTCCCCGCGCCCTGTGCCAGATCCGGCTTTCCGCCTCCGCGACCACCGACTGCCGACGCGAATGATCGGATAAGCGTCCCGGCAGCAAACCCGGATTGCTGGGCGGCGGGGTTGGCGGCCACGACGAACGGCACCTTGCCGTCGACCGAACCGAGCAGCACCACAACCGCGGGCTGGGATCCGAGCCGACCTCGGATATCGATCGCCAACGTCCGCAGGTCACCGGCGGGTATCCCATCCGGCACCCGCTCGGCAACCAGCGCGACCGGACCGACGCGCTCCGCGCGCGCGGCATAGTCACCGGCCGCAGACGCGGCGGCGGCAGCGCGGACCCGCTCCAGTTCCTTTTCCGCCACCCGCAGCCGCTCGACCAGCTGCTCGATCCGGGCCGGCACCTGATCACCGGGCACTTTCAGCGAAGACGCAATCCCGGCCAGCAGTGCGCGTTCCTTCGCCAGATAGCGGTAGGAATCGAGACCGACGAATGCCTCGACCCGGCGCACCCCGGAGCCCACCGACTGCTCGCCGAGCAGCGTCACCGGGCCGATCTGCGCCGAATGGGTTACGTGCGTGCCACCGCACAGCTCCATCGAGAACGGTCCGCCGATCTCGACCACGCGAACCTCGTCGGGATAGTTCTCCCCGAACAACGCAAGCGCACCCATGCGCAACGCACTGTCCTTGTCGGTGACAAAACTGTTCACTGCGTGGTCGGCATCGACCGCGTCGTTGGTCACCGCCTCCAGCTCGGCCAGCTGAGCTGCCGACAACCCGCCCTGCCAGTTGAAGTCGAACCGCAGGTAGCCCGGCTTGTTCAACGAGCCGGCTTGAGTCGCGTTCGACCCGAGCACCTGACGCAGCGCGGCATGCACCAGGTGGGTGCCCGAGTGTCCCTGGGTAGCACCGGCGCGCCAGGCCGGATCGACCTCGGCGGTGACCACGTCCCCCTCGGTGAGCTGCCCCTCCTCGATCGTGACCCGATGCACCCAGAGCGACTTGGCGATCTTCTGCACGTCGTTCACCCGAACCCGCAGCCCGGCCGCGGCGAGCCGGCCGTGGTCGGCGATCTGACCGCCGGACTCGGCGTAGAGCGGGCTCCGGTCGAGGATCACCTCGACGTCGGCGCCGGCCTCCGCCGTGGGAATCCGCACCCCGCCGACGATCAACGCCAGCACCCGCGCGTCGGTGTTCAGTTCGGTGTAGCCGGTGAACTCGGTGGGCACCCCGTCGAGGAACTCCCGATACACCGACAAGTCGGCGTGGCTCTGCTTGCGCGCCTGCGCGTCCTCCTTGGCCCGCCGGCGCTGTTGCGACATCAGCTCGCGGAAGCCCGCTTCGTCGACTGCCAGACCGGCCTCACCGGCCATCTCCAAGGTCAGATCGATCGGAAAACCGTAGGTGTCGTGCAACGCAAACGCGTCGTCACCGCTGATCCGACTCCCGCCCGCGGCGACCACGCTGTCGCGGGCCACCGCGAACAGCTTCGAGCCCGAGTCCAATGTTCGGCGGAAGGCTGTCTCCTCGCCCACCGCGACGTTCTCGATCCGCTCGAAATCGGTCCGCAGCACCGGGTAGGACTCGGCCATCTCGTCACGGACCACGGTCATGAAGCGGTCCATCGTCGGCTGGGTCGCGCCGAGCAAGGTCGCCGATCGAACGATCCGCCGGAGCAACCGCCGCAGCACGTACCCGCGACCGTCGTTACCCGGATTCACGCCGTCGGAGATCAGCATGGCGGCGGTGCGGGCGTGGTCGGCGATCACCCGGAACTGGATGTCGGCGCCGTGGTCGCTGCCGTAACGGCGACCGGTGAGCCGCTCGGCCTCGACGATCACCGGACGTACCAGGTCGGTCTCGTAGACGTTGTCGACCCCCTGCAACACCATCGCGATCCGCTCGACCCCCATCCCGGTGTCGATGTTGCGCCGCGGCAACGGACGCAGGATCTCGAAATCGTCCTTGCCCCGCCCGGCCCCCCGCTCGTTCTGCATGAACACGAGATTCCAGATCTCGACATAGCGGTCTTCGTCCGCCTCCGGCCCGCCGTCGCGGCCGAATTCGGGACCACGGTCGTAATAGATCTCCGAGCACGGGCCGCACGGGCCCGGAATGCCCATCGACCAATAGTTGTCGGCCATGCCGCGACGCTGGATCCGCCCACTCGGCACGCCTGCGACCTCCTGCCACAGCGTGATCGCCTCGTCGTCGTCGAGGTATGCCGTCGTCCACAGCCGTTCGGGATCGAGCCCGTACCCACCGTCGGCGACACTGCCGGTCAGCAGCTCCCAGGCGTAGGTGATGGCATCGCGCTTGAAGTAGTCGCCGAAGCTGAAGTTGCCCGCCATCTGGAAGAAGGTGTTGTGCCGGGTGGTGATCCCGACATTTTCGATGTCGAGCGTGCGGACCACCTTCTGCACGCTGGTCGCTCGGTCCCAGGGCGGCGTCCGCTGGCCGAGGAAGTACGGCACGAACTGCACCATTCCGGCGTTGACGAACAGCAGGTTGGGGTCGTCCAGGACCAGCGAGGCGCTGGGCACCTCGGTGTGCCCGGCCCGGATGAAGTGGTCCAGGAAACGCCGCCGGATGTCGTGGGTCTGCACGGAGGTTCAGGTTACAAGGGTTCGGCGGTCGGATTTCCGGGGTGGCGCCGCAATGGCGACCACGTCGGTCGGCGGTTGCTACGGCCGGCGCAAGGTGAGCAACGTGATCTCGCTGGGCGCGAAGATCCGGAACGGTGGTCCCCAGAATCCGGTACCACGGCTGGTGTAGAGCTGGGTTCGTGGGCCGTGCCGGCTCAGGCCGTGTACGACCGGTTGGTCGAGCCGGACCAGGAAGTTGAACGGCCAGATCTGGCCGCCGTGGGTGTGGCCGGAAACCTGCAGGTCGATGCCTATTGCGGCGGCCGCGACGACCTGCTTCGGCTGGTGGGCCAGGAGAAGTACCGGCAGATCCCGATGCGAGCCGGCAAGGGCCGTGGCCAAGCTCGCCCCGTGTCCGGGCACGCCACTGCCGGCAGCGGTGGCGTCGTCGATCCCGGCGATCACCAGCCCGTCGACCCCCCGCCGGACGAGCAGATGCCGATTGTGCAGCGGCGTCCAGCCGATCTCGGCCATGTAGTCGAGCCAGTCCTGGGCATCGGAAAAGTATTCGTGATTGCCGGTTACGTACACCCGAGCCAACCGTGCCCGGACGTCGGCCAGCGGCGCCGCCTGCGGCTGCCGCCGGCCGACCGCGCCGTCGGCGATGTCACCGAGATGGCAGACGATGTCGGCGTCCAGCTGATTCAGCTTCGCCACCACGCCGGCCGACCAGCGGGCCCGGTTGATCGGCCCGAAATGGGTGTCGGTGATCAGCGCGACCTGCAGACCGTCCAGCCGCCGGCCGAGCCGATCCAGAACAACATCGCGCCGGACCACCTGCGGCACCCGCATCGCCGCCACGAAACCCCAGCCCAGCAGCAGCGCCGAGACAGCGACCACGACGCTCGCGACGACTCGCGCGCGGATCGGGTTGTCGATCCCGATCAGCAGCATCGCGAGACCCAGCAGCTGACCGAGTACCGACCAGACGAACAACACCCACAGCACGCCGAGCACCGTCGTCCCGAGGGCCATGAGGCGATCGGAGCGGCGCCCGAGCCCGGAAAACAGGGCAATCGGAGCGGCGGCCGCAGCCGCGAAGATCAGGCCGCCGACGACAACCACCGCTCGCGGCCAGTCGGCGCCGGCGGCTAAGAGTGTCCATCCCGGCAGGCCCGCCAACAGCAGGAGGATCGTGCCGACGACCAGACCACGCCGCACCAGGGCGCCGATACTCGACCGCGCGGGCGCAGCGTCCGGCACGGTCTCGGAACCGGTCACTGCACCGACTCTACCGGCCCGGTGCGCCGAGCCCTGCGCACAGTCAGCGAGGCTGCAGCAAATCTGCAGTGAAGTCCAGAATCGGACCGCCAACCGCGGCACCGATCGACCCCACGAACTCGGCGCTCTGCGGCGTGAACAGTGCCCCGGAGATGTTGGCAATCGTCTGGGCCAGGAGATATGGATCGACTTCGAGAACCGGAACCCGATACTCGGCTACCGGGTCCGCGGCGGCGAGCGGTGCCGAAACCGTGACCGCCGGAACGATGAGCGCAGCCGATAGCAATCCTGCAGCAACAAGTTTCCGCACAATGAATCCTTCAGCAGTGGTCGACACGGTCGCTGCTGTCGATGGTAGCTACGGCTCCCCGCGGGCGCAGGTGGTTGCCGCTCAGTCCGCGCGCTGGCGCAGGATTCGGCGGAGTTTGGCCACCCGGTTACCGATCTCGCGTTCATTGCCACGTTCGGTCGGCGCGTAGTAGTCGGTGCCGACCAGTTCGTCCGGTGGGTACTGCTGGGATACCAGACCGTCCGGGTCGTCGTGCGGGTAGCGATAGCCGACCGCATTCCCCAGCCGAGCCGCACCGGAATAGTGGCCGTCGCGCAGATGCGGCGGCACCTGGCCGGCCTTCCCCGCGCCGATATCCGCCGTCGCGGCACCGATCGCCGTCACCACTGCATTCGACTTCGGCGCGGTTGCCAGGTGGATCGTGGCCTGGGTCAAGGCAAGCCGAGCCTCGGGAAGACCGATCAGCTGTACCGCCTGCGCCGCCGCCGTGGCGATCAGGAGCGCGCTCGGATCAGCCATCCCGACGTCCTCGCTGGCGTGGACCACGAGCCGCCGGGCGATGAACCGCGGGTCCTCTCCGGCAGCCAGCATCCGGGCCAGGTAATGCACCGCAGCGTCCACGTCGGAGCCCCGGATCGACTTGATGAACGCGCTGATCACGTCGTAGTGCTGGTCGCCCGCACGGTCGTAACGCACCGCCGCCCGGTCGACGCTCGCCTCGACCAGCGCCAGGCTGATCTCGGGGTCGGGCGCGGCGTCGGCTGCGGCTTCCAGCGCAGTGAGGGCACGCCGGGCATCGCCGGCGGCGATGGCCACCAGATGGGTCGCGGCATCCTCGGTGAGTGTCCGACTGCCGGCCAGGCCGCGCGGGTCGGTCAGAGCGCGATCGAGCACCGTGCGGATGTCGTCGTCGGTCAACGGCCGTAGCTGCAGCACCAGTGAGCGGGACAACAGCGGTGACACCACCGAAAACGACGGGTTTTCGGTGGTAGCGCCGACCAGCAGCACGATCCGGTTCTCCACCGCAGCCAGCAGGGCATCCTGCTGGGTCTTGGAGAACCGGTGGATCTCGTCGATGAACAGTACGGTCTGCTGTCCCGCGCCGCCGCCCGCTGCAGCGAGGCGGCGACGAGCCAGATCGATCACCGCTCGCACTTCTTTGACTCCGGCCGACAACGCCGACAATGCCTCGAACCGGCGCCCGGTCGCCTGGGACAGCAGCGAGGCCAACGTCGTCTTGCCGGTGCCGGGCGGGCCGTAGAGCAACACCGAGGCCGCACCCGAGCCCTCGACCATTCGGCGCAGGGGTGAACCGGGCCCGAGCAGGTGGTCCTGTCCGACCACCTCGGACAACGTGGCCGGCCGCATGCGCACCGCGAGCGGCGACCCGGTAGCCGGCTGAAACTCGGTCGCCGTCGGGACGTCCTCGAATACCTCGAACAAACCGTCGGTCACCCGGTCGAACCTACCGACCGGGTACGACACACGTCGATCGCCGGCTATGTGCTGTACCGCGCCCGCTCACCGAATCCGATGCCGGCTCACAGAATCGTGAATGCCTCGACCACCGACAACGCGAACGCAGCCAGGGACACCGCTCCGGTTCGGGACGCTTCGGTCGCCAAGGTCGACCAGCGCTCGACCATCGCCGTCGACCGGGGTATCGACAGCGAATGCCCGCGGACATCCGCGACCTGCTCGTCGTCGGCCGATAACAGCCAATGGGTGGACAGCCAGACCCAGGCCAGTCGGGCCTGGAGGACCTTGACGGCGAGCAGGTGGTCGTCGGCCAGCTCGGGCCACGCACCGACCACCTCTGCGCGCCAGGCCTCGATCATCGCCTGCGCCCGGTCGGTTCCGAGCCGGTGGTCGCACAGGCATCGGGGATAGGGAACGAACGCATAACTCAGGTCGAGCATGGCGTCCCGGTAACCACCCCACTCGTAGTCGAGGAAGCGGACCCCGTCGTCGTTGACGATCACGTTCTCCGGGCACAGATCGAACGGGCTGAACGCGCGGAACCGACCACCGTCGAACAGGTGCATCGCCGTGCCGACCGCATCGGTCACCGAGTCGGGCACGCTCACCCCCAACGTTCGGTGCAAGGCGCCGGGCAGTTCGGCAAGGGCAAGCTGAGCTTGCTGTGCAAGGTCACCGATCCGGTGCCGCGCACCCACTCGGCGCAACAACGCGGCGAAATCGGCCTCACGACCGACCGTAGCCGCATGTAGTCGGCCCAGCGCTTGCGCGTATGCCATCAGCAGATTCGCCACCACGCGTTCGTCGGAGGTACGCAGCAGCCGGGACAGTCGGTCCTGCTCGCCCAGATCGGTGAGGATGAGCAGCCGAGATTCGACGTCGTGCGCGAGCAAGTCCGGGCCGGGCCGCTGCGCTTTCGGTAATGCGTTGGCGAACAGGTACGACGCCGTCTCGCGCAGAAAAGCCGACTCGGCAGATGCGCGCAGAAAAGCCGACCGGGCAGGCGTGTCACGCGGATCCGGCATCGTGTCGGAAACCTGTTTCACGATGACCGTGCGGGGCAGCGCGAACGCCCCATCCATCACCCGGACCCGAAGCACGGTGGTCCGGCCGACGCCCAGCTCGACCGGGTCGGTGAGGCCGACCGGCGCGCCGAGGCGTCGGGTGAGTAGATCCTGCGCTCCGGACACGGCTTCGGCGGCACGTCCGGCCAATACTGCGGTCATCGGCTACCACCGTACTCGGACCGCTGGACGGTGATCTGTCCTGATCGATGCCGAACCAACACCGATACCGATGTCTTGACAACTGCAACAGGGTCAGGTTCGCTCGACTGAAACCGAGCTTGTCGGCGGTTTGCTCCGAGCTCGATCAGGGGTTCGATCAGGAGGCTGGGGAATGACCCATGAAGTCGGGGGGAACCCACGCGAAGACGTCGGTCCCGAACTCGGTGGCCGCCACGAGCGAGCAACGCCGCCGGGCGATCCGCCGCATTCCCCGACGCCGCCACCCTCGACCTCCGTTCCCACACCGGGCCGGCGCCGCGCCCGCCATCAGTTGCCGACGAGCGGATATGCGCCGATCGGCGGAGCAGGCGGTGGTCAGTACGGCGTACCGGTCGAGCCACCCACGCCGGTCGGCCTGCCGGTCGTGGTCCCGGACGTCGAGGGCGAGCCGCCCCCACCACCCGCGCCCCGGCGGCTGTCCGATCAGAGCACGGATAAGACCACGGACGACGACCTCCGGATCGAACAGCCGGACCGGCCGAGCCGAGTCGCCGCCGGAATCGGTGCGGCACTGCTGATCGGGCTGCTGCTGTCGGTGTTGGTGCTCGTCTGGTCACCCTGGTCCTGACCGTCACCGCGCCGCCTCCTCGGCCGGCTCGGCGCGCACGATCACGTCGATCCCCGACTCCTTCCGCTGCTGCGCCGTGATCGGTGCCGGGGCGCCGGTGAGCGGGTCTTGCCCGCCACCCGACTTGGGGAACGCGATCACGTCGCGGATCGAATCCTCCCCCGCCAACAGCGCGGTGATCCGGTCCCAGCCGAACGCGATCCCGCCGTGCGGTGGCGCTCCGTAGGAGAACGCGTCCAGCAGGAAACCGAACTTCTCCTGCGCCTCGGCCGGCCCGATGCCGAGCACGCCGAACACCTGTTCCTGTACGTCACGACGATGGATCCGGATACTGCCGCCGCCAATTTCGTTACCGTTGCAAACAATATCGTAGGCGTAGGCCAGCGCCGCGCCCGGGTCGGTCGCCAACAACGGCAGCGACTCGGGTTTGGGTGAGGTGAACGCGTGATGCACTGCAGTCCACGCCGAGTGCCCGACCGCGACGTCGCCACCGGCCAGCGCGTCGACGACCGGTTCGAACAACGGCGCGTCGACGATCCAGACGAAGGCCCAGGTGTCCGGATCGATCAGGTCCAGCCGTCGGGCGATCTCGCCCCGCGCAGCACCGAGCAGGGCGCGCTGGGGCTTTGCCGCGCCGGCGGCGAAGAAGATGCAATCACCCGGCTGAGCGCCGACATGGGCGGCGAGCCCGGCCCGTTCGACATCCGACAGGTTCTTCGCCACCGGGCCGCCGAGCGTTCCGTCGGCACCGATCAACACGTACGCCAGCCCCTTGGCCCCACGCTGGCGGGCCCATTCCTGCCACGCATCGAGTTGGCGACGGGGCTGGCTCGCTCCCCCGGGCATCACCACCGCGCCGACGTACGGCGCGTCGAATACCCGGAACGGGGTGTCGGCGAAGAATTCCGTGCACTCCACAAGCTCGATCCCGAACCGCAGGTCCGGCTTGTCCGAGCCGAAGCGCCGCATCGCCTCGGCGTAGGTCAGGTGCGGGATCGGGGTAGCCAGCTGGTAGCCGATCAACTGCCAGAGCGCGACCAGAACCGCCTCGGCCAGTTCGATCACGTCAGCTTGGTCGACGAAGCTCATCTCGACGTCGAGCTGGGTGAACTCCGGCTGTCGGTCCGCCCGAAAATCTTCGTCTCGATAACAACGGGCAATCTGGTAGTACCGCTCGACCCCGGCCACCATCAGCAACTGTTTGAACAGCTGCGGACTCTGCGGCAACGCGTAGAAACTGCCCGGCTGCAGCCGGGCAGGCACCACGAAGTCGCGTGCACCCTCCGGCGTGGACCGGGTCATCGTCGGCGTCTCCACCTCGGTGAAACCGCGGGCGGCCAACACATCCCGAGCGGCGGCATTGACCGCCGAACGCAGCCGCAGTGCCCGCGCGGGTCCGGCCCGACGCAGATCGAGGTAACGATAGGTCAGCCGCGCCTCCTCCCCCGGCTGCTCGTCCAGCTGGAAGGGCAAGGGCGCGCTCTCGTTGAGCACGGTCAAGACCGCGGCATCCACTTCGATCTCGCCGGTCGGGATATCCGGATTCTCGTTACCCGCCGGACGATCGTCCACGGTCCCGGTCACCTGGACGCAGTACTCGGCGCGTAGCCGGTGCGCCGGCTCGGCGACGTCCGCCGCGCGGAACACCACCTGCACAACCCCCGAGGCGTCCCGCAGATCGATGAAGATCACGCCGCCGTGGTCGCGTCGCCGAGCCACCCAACCGGCCAGGGTGACGGTTTGTCCGGCCTGCTCGCGACGCAGCGTGCCGGCCTCGTGAGTGCGTAGCAACTCGGGAATCCTCTCGGGTGACGGGTGAACGTGGCGATCCTACGGAGCAGCCGGCAGCGGCCGACAACCCGATTTGACCGAGCGATTTCGAACCGGCGACATCGCCAGCACCAGCGCGGTGGTTGACAGAAGATACGGGCGCCCCCGGCTCGAGCATGGAAAGCTGTAGGGGTCGGGCCGTCGCGGGCGGCACGCCGACCTGGGCCGTCGCCGGACGAGGCCGGGCGGGACGCGACGAGAAAGCGTGGACGGATGACCTTCAACGACGATACCCAGATCGACGCCGGGCGGGTCTCGGTCGGCGGCGGCGGCATGGGTGGCCGGATCGCGGTCGGCGGCGGACTGGGCGGATTGATCCTGTTGGTGATCACTCTGCTGCTCGGCGGCGATCCCGGCAGTGTGCTCGGTGGCGTGACCGGACAGGACGACTCGGCCGGCAGCTCGACCTCGCTGCAGGGCTGCACGACGGGAGCGGACGCGAACCGCGATGTCAACTGTCGAGTGGCCGCCACCGCCAACAGCCTGGACGCCGTGTGGGGGCAACAACTCCAGCGGCAGACCGGAGTGCGGTATGTCCCGCCCGGGGTCAAGCTCTTCTCCGGCAGCGTCGCCACCGCGTGCGGCAACGCCACCAGCGACGTCGGACCGTTCTATTGCCCGGTCGACCGCACCGCCTACTTCGATACCAGCTTCTTCCAGATCCTGGTGGATCGGTTCGGCTCCAGCGGTGGCCCGTTGGCCCAGGAATACGTCGTAGCGCATGAGGTCGGGCACCACATCTCCAACCAGCTCGGCACCCTCGGCGCAGCTCAGCAGGACCCGCAGGGCGCCGCCGGCGGCGGCGTTCGCACCGAGTTGCAGGCGGACTGTTTCGCCGGCGTCTGGGCACACTGGGCGGACAGCACGCCGGGCCCGAACGGCGGCCAACCGTTCCTGCAGAAACTCACCGACAGGGACATCCGGGACGCACTGTCGGCGGCCCAAGCGGTCGGCGACGATCGGATTCAGCGTTCGGCCGGACAGCGGGTCAACCCGGAAACCTGGACCCACGGCTCGTCCGAGGAACGACAGAAATGGTTCCTGGCCGGCTACCAGACCGGGCTGGTCAAAGCCTGCGACACGTTCTCCGCCCGAGACCTGAACAACCCGCAGATCCCGCGGTAACCCCGTTCGGCGGCCGCCGTGGATCATCAGCGGTCCACGGTGAGCTATCCGCCTAGTCCGGCCAGGTCTGCATTCTCCGCGTCGGCGTCCCCCGCAGTGAACGCGGCTACCGCAAAGCGATCCCCGTACGAGGCGGACGCCACTTCGGAGACCCTGTCGTCGGACCAGCCCCACTTGGTGCCGATCACCCCAGGCAGATGTGCCGTGCCCCAGTTCTGTTCGGTTCCGTCCGCGGCCACCGGCTGGGCATCCCGCATCCAGCCGAGCATCGGCGACGCCGCGTCGGCCCGCAGTTTCGCCGCCAGGAAACCGGCCGCGTCGCGCGCACTGGTCACCGACGTCCCCCAGAACGATCCGCGCGCGGTCGCCGAGAGTCGATACTCGCCGGCAACCTCGTCGATCGCCTCCGGATAGATCGCGTCGAGCTGATCCGCGGCCGCATCGTCGGAAAGCTCGATCGCTCGCTGCGCGAGATCCCGCTCCCCCGGCGCGCCGCCGCCATGCCGGAGTACGTAGTCGACGAGATACAACTTCGCGATCGACAGTGCCGCACGCTGGTCGGCAGCATTCGATGTCACCGAGACGTTCCCCGAGTCCAGTGAAATCATCGCGAACGCGGTTCGCGGATCGGCCGCGGCCAGCCGCAACGCGCCCGGATTCGCCGCAGCCCCGGTCGTGGTGGTACCGGCCAGTGTGGACAGCAATCCGATCGCCGCGGTGGCGAAGAGGGTGATGCGCATTACCGATCTCCGTCGTGCCGTCGATCGCCCGCCCGGCACGATCGTTGTCGGCATCTTTGCACTCCTGCGTTACTCTTCGCCACGCGGCTCTCGGTCGCACAGTCGCCTTTTCCCGATTACTGCGGGACAACTGCCCGACTTCCTGCGACAACGGTGGCCCCGAGCTCCTCGGCGCACTCGACCCGGCCGGCCAGCCCGGCCTGGCGCAACACCGCCAGTGCCGGCTCGATCTGCGGTACCGCGACTTCGAACAGGACGCTGCCACCCGGCACAAGCCACGCCGGCGCAGCGGCGGCGACCCGCCGGACGAGATCGAGACCGTCCGCGCCGCCGTCCAGGCTCACCCGCGGCTCGTGCTCGCGCGCCTCGGCCGGCAGCATGCCGATCTCGTCCGTCGGAACGTACGGCACATTGGCAAGCACAATGCCGACCCGCTCGCGCAACTCGACGGGAATCGGATCGAACAGATCACCACGGTATGCAGTGCCGCGGCCGCCGAGGTTGATCCGCGCACACTCGACCGCCGCCGGGTCGATATCCACCGCATGCAATTCGTGCAGATCGGACCGCGATGCAACCAACGCCAGGCCGAGTGCGCCGGTACCGCAACACAGGTCGACCACGATCGCCCCCGGGCCCACCGACTCGGCAGCAACTGCGACGAGGAACTGAGTACGCCGCCGGGGCACGAACACCCCCGGCCGGACCACGAGCGACATACCCGCGAACTCGACCCACCCGACCACCTGCTCCAGCGGCACCCCGGCGACCCGCCGCGCGGTCAGCACGGCCAGTTCGTCCGGATCCCGAGCAGCTGCGCGCAGTATTCGAGCCTCGTCCTCGGCGAATACGCATCCGGCGGCACGCAACCGAGACACCAGCCGGTCCGGCTCGAGGTAACCGCCGGCCCCGCTCATCCGAACAGCTCCAGCTGGGATTCGGCCGGTGCGACCGGCGGCGGTGGTGGTGGCTGCGGACGGCCGGCCGGCCGGCCGAGGCCGTACTCGGCGATCATCGGATCAAGCCGGTCGCGCAACCAGGCCCCGTACTCGGGTGCGGCGTACGCCCCGTGACCGTAGAGCTTGCGATACTTGCCCAGCAGCGCGGGGTGGTGCTCACCCAGCCACGACAGGAACCAGCCACGTGTGCTGCCGCGCAAGTGCATCGGAAATGCGGTGACACTGGTCGCGCCGGCCTCGGCGATCGCCGCCAGCAAGCCGGTGAGGTGCGCCCGACCGTCGGTGAGATAGGGGATCACCGGCGCCACCATCACGTCGACCGCGAAACCGGCGGCGACAATCGCACGAATCAACTCCAACCGAGCCCGGGGCGACGGCGTTCCCGGCTCCAGCGCAGCGTGCAGCTCGGCATCGAACACCGCCAGCGAGACGCCGATCCGGACGTCGACCCGACCTGCAGCCAACGTAAGCAGCGGCAGATCGCGCCGCAGCAACGAACCCTTGGTCAAGATCGAGAAGGGGGTGTTCGCGTCGGTCAGCGCCCGGATGATCCCCGGCATCAGCCGGTAGCGCCCTTCGGCCCGCTGATAGGGATCGGTGTTGGTGCCGAGCGCCACCGGCTCGCCGCGCCACGAGCGGCGAGCCAGCTCTCGTCGCAGCACCGCCGCAACGTTGGTCTTCACGACGATCTGGCTGTCGAAATCGTGCCCGGCGTCGAGTTCCAGATATTCGTGGGTGCTCCGGGCGAAACAGTATCGGCACGCGTGCGAACAGCCCCGGATCGGATTGATCGTCCAGCCGAACGGGAGTCCCGACTCCGCCGGAATCCGGTTCAGCGCGCTTTTGCAGAGCACTTCGTGGAACGTGATCCCATCGAACTCCGGCGTCTGCACGGTCTGCACCAACGCATCTCGCGCAAAACCGGGAAACGCACCGTCGTCTCCGGCTACCGTCTGCCCCTGCCACCGCACCGGGCTAGTCGAACATTTGTGCTATTCGATGTCAAGCATCTCGGCGGGCAAACGGCGGGAACCCGGCCGGTTCCCGCCGTCTCGTCGCCGGCGTCAGATCGCTTCGATCGTCACCTTGCGCGCGCCGGGCGGCGTGACCTTGGGTACCAGCACGCGGAGCACACCGTTCTCCAGCGAAGCGGTCACCTCGTCGGCGGCCACCTCACCGGGAAGCTGCGCGCGGTAGCCGAACGATCCGCTCCGCCGAGTGGTGTACCGCACCGCGCCGTCGGCCTCGGCCTCGCCCGCTTTCTCTCCGGAGATGGTCACGACGTTGCGGATGACCTCGACCGAGATCTGGTCGACGGTCATGCCGGGCACCTCGGCCAGCACGACGAATTCCTGCTCGGTCTCCGTGACCGTCACCGGGGGCGCCCATCGGGTGGCCACCGGCGCTGCGGATGCGCCGAAAGCCGCCTCGAACACGGCCGATGCACTGCTCCGGCGAACGGGATAGGTCATCATTCTCACTCCATTCGATCCAAGTTGTCGGACTGTCATGAAGTTGAGCGTGTATGACTCAAGAAATATTCCGACTCGAGCGTAGTTCGCTCAGAGCAGATGCTGCCGACGGAAATAGTCGACCAAGTCCTCGACCGTGCGCTCGATCGGCCGTGCGGTGAAGCCCAGCTCTCGGCCGGCCTTGGCGCCGTCCACCGCCGGCGCCGACGTCAGCGCCGAAAGCGTCGCCCGGGAGATCGTGTCCGACCCGAACCGGCCGAGTACCGGCTCTGCTGCGGCAACCAGCGGTGTGACCAGCGCCGACGGTAGGGCGAACCGCGGGCCACGCACTCCGGCCGCGGCCGCGGCCAGCCGGGAGACCGTCAGCATCGGCACCAGATGGCCGGAAAGCAGGTAGTTCTCGCCCGTCCGCCCTTTCTCCGCCGCCGCGATCAGGCCGGTCGCAACGTCGCGAACGTCGACCAGGTCGAAACCACCGGCAAGCATGACCGGAACCCGGCCGCGCGCCGCGCCGCACAGGCCGGCATTGATCCGCGACAACGGACGAGGATCGATCGGGCCGAAGATCCCGGTCGGATTGCAGATCACCGCGTCCAGACCGGCCTCGATCACCGCGCGCAACTCCACCTCGCCCTGCCACTTGGACCGGTCGTAGACCGGCAGCGCGGGATCCGACGACCGTCGGGAGGTCTCGTCCAATCGACCACCCGGCGTCTCCGGAACGAACGAATGCACCGATCCGCAATGCACCAGCCGACGGACGCCGGCGGCCCGCGCGGCCTCCGCGACCACGCGTACGCCCTGCGTGTTCACCCGCCAGGCCAGGTCGTTCCGCTGCGCCAAGGTGATCATGGCAACGAGGTGGTAAACCACCTCGGCGCCGGCCAACGCTGCGCGAACCGACTGCGGATCGAGCACATCGGCAACGACCCACCGCACTCCGGGCCGGGCCGGCGGCGCCACCCGATCGATCGCCACGACCTCGTCGCCCCGGGCAACGAGCTCGGCGATCAGATTGGTTCCGAGAAAACCGGCTGCACCGGTGACCGCGACCTGCATGGACCGAGAATAATGGAACCTGTTCTAGATTGGAACACGTTTCAGTCGGCAGCCCGCGGTCGTCCGGTGGCGGAGTACAGCCGGCAGCCGGTGATCCCGGTCCGCCGGGACCCGAAGGTCAGCAGCAGGACGGCCGGACCACGCGGACCGGCCAACGCCATGCTCACCGTCCGGCCGGCCACGATCATCTTCGACCAGCCGGCGCCCAGCGCGACCGCGACCACGTCCTCGATCGAGCCCGGCGTCTCACCTGTCCACAACGCGGCGTCCGGGGCAAGCATGCCCGCCGCGGCGGCCGGATCTCCGCGGCGCAAGGCCCCGGCAAAGCCGGCCGCATCGGCCTTCGCCCAGCCACCGACCCGATCGAGGCCGCGGACGAAACCGACCGCGCCGCCGACCCCCTGCCGCCCGAGCAGATTGGGGGCGAGTACCGCTGCCGCCAGCGCGCCCCGCGGCCCGGTTTCCCGGAGCTGCACCAACATCGCGGGTAGCTCCCAGTAAGCGTAGAGCCGCCGGATCGATCGTGGTTCGCCCGCGACGACGCTCAGCTCGTAGCGCAGAAACGCCGGAACCCGCAGCTCGGCGCCACCCCACATCCGAGTGTGCAAGGTGACGTCGCGAATCACCGTCGTCCCGCACACCAGATCCCGACCGACCTCGAACTCGATCTGGTTGGGTCCGACGAACGTGTCGTAGAAGCGCCCGATCTGCGTCGACCCGACGTGCGGTCGCGCCCCGACCGGGTCCGCGACCTGTGCGTCGTCGGCGAACAGCGTCAGCCAGGCCGTCCGGTCGCGCGCCGCGACCGCAGCCGGCGAGCGCTCGACGAACGCCAGCAGAGCCGCCGCGGTGGCGGCAGAGGTGGGCATATCGTGGGAATCGTCAGTCATGGCGTCACCAACCTAGCCCGAATTCGGCGCGTCGTAGGCTGCTCGCGTGCCCCGCTCCGGAAGTTCGGTCGACACCGCCCGTCGAGGGCTCACCACCCTGCTGATCACCGTGGCCACGCTGGTCGGCCCGGCCGCGGCAACGTTGCTCGACCCGACCGCCGCCGCTGCCGCGCCCACGTCGTCGGCCGCCTGCGGAACACCGCTCCGATCGGGCGAAGTCGCCGAGATCATCGCCCTGTCCGACGTCACGACGCTGTCCGGCGCCCCGCTCGACCAACTCACCGACGGGATAGCCCGCAACGACCGGATCGCCACGATCCTCGCGTCTCGACAGGACCGGCGGGGGCTGTTCGCCGTCGGCTTGGACGCCGTCGAGCAACGCGCGGTCCTCCCGCTGCAACGCAATCCGGCCGCATTTGCCGACCCGGCGTACGGCCGCGCGATCAGTCTGGATCTGCTGCGCCGCTGGCTGCACAACGTGCATCTGGAGTTCACCGGCGGAGTTCCGGAACGGCATTGGGCACACTATTTCGCGGTGGCCCGACAGTGCACCGAATCGGGCGGCTACGTCGCGATGACCGGGTACAACGCGCACCTGGTCGTCGATCTTGCCAGATCGGTCGCAGCGGTCGGTGGCCGACCGGAGAACGCCGGCGACTACTTCACGATCGTCGACGCGATCGCCACACATGGCCAGGTTGTCGTCGACGCAACCCGGGCGGCCTACGACGTCGACCTGGGCCCACTCTGGCGCTTCTACTTCGTCGGCGCCGGCCTGGACCAGCTGACCGGCACGAATGCCGCCTCGCAACAGCTGCTCCGGTTTGCCGACCTGGGCGCGAACGTGGTGATTCTCGGGAACGGAATAGCGCTCGCCGATCCGGCCACCGCCGGCGCCGCCGAGATCGAGATCGACATGCTATGGCAAACAGTCGATCTGGCCCTGCTCACGTTGTCCCGCAGCGGCGGAATCTGACCCGCAGCACCCCACCTCGGGCGGCCGTGACATGTCGGGTGGCGACGGTATAGTCGGCACAGCGACAACGGGGGGTATCGCATGAGCGCGTTGACGGCTGTGCCGGACGACATCGACGCCTACGGGCAATCTGCAGCACTGGCTGCTACCCACATCGCGGCAGCGGGTGGTGCCGATCTCGCAGCGCATCTCGCCGCGCTCGCACCGGTGTTCGGCCCGATCGGTGCCGACTTCCTGGCCAAGTTCGGGGCGGTCCAGGCCGAGCATGCGTTGTCGGTGGGGCACCTGGCCGCGCACTACGCCGCAACTGCGGCAGCGGCGCACGCGTGCGCGGCAGGCTATCGAACGACGGACACGGCAATCGGCACTGCGCTGACCGCAGTCGAGCAGGTCGGTCGGCGATGAGCGGCGCCGCTGCGCCGGGCAACACCGCGATATCGCATCCCGCGATATTGGATCTCGATGCGCTGTTCCGGCCGATCCTCGAACTCCGGGCCGTCCTCGGTACCGGGGTGATGAGCACGATGGATCCGGGTACCGCACTGCAACGCTCGGGCGGCCTCATCGAGGCCGCGGTGACGACCGGCGCGGACGCGCTGACCGCCGTGGGGGGCCACTGGTCCGGCGCCGCCGCCGAGCAGGCCCATCGGAACGGTTCCCAAGCACAGCGCGCCGGACACGAGATCGGCCGGCGGAGCAAAGATCTCGGCGCGGTCGTACAAGCGGCAGCCGGAATCGTGGCGCGGGGAAACGCCGAGCTGGCCGGCATCGTCGAGTCGTTCGCCGGGACCGCAGCCGCGGCAGCTCCGATTGCGTTGACCCCGCCGGGGCAGGCGATGCTGCTCGCCGCCGCTGCCGAGCACCTGGGACACGCCATCGCGGTGGTGAGCCGAACTCGGGCCGAGTTGGCCGGGCAGACCGCTCAGCTCGACCTGTTGGCGACGCCGATCCCGCTGCCACCGGCTCCGCAGGTACCCCAGGCGCTCGGCGTTGCGGCGCAGCTCGTCGGGAGCGTCGCCGCGCCGTTGCACACCGGCACGGCGGCCCTGCTCGATGCCGGCCGGCCGGCGCCGATCGACGGCAGCGGCGGGCCCCGACAGCCGCCCGCGGCGCCCAGCACGACCCTGCCGACCGGTGAACCAGCGCCACCGACCGCTCCCGCTGCGACGACAGCCACCGAAGGACTCGGTGCCCGATCCGCACTGCCGGATGTCGGTTCGGCGGCGACCGGCGGGGCTGGGACGATCGGCTCGTCCGGAACCGGCAGTGCGCTGACCGGTGCACCGCTACCGCCGGGGGTCGCACCCGCACCCGCCTCGACGGTTGCGGGGGCCTCGAGCAGCACCGCCGCCGCCCGCGGCGGGCTCGCGACCGCGATGGCGCCGACGGCACCGTCCCCGGCACGTGCCGGGGACGAGCGGCATACCGCCTCGTCGGTGTTCCGAAACCCGGTCGACCATAGCGAGCTCGTCGGCGATCTGGGACCGGTGGTCACGCCGGTGATCGGCGCCGGTCCCCCAGCTCGGTAGCCCAGCCCAGCGCTCGATCGATCAGCGCGCTCAGTCGATCAGCGCCGCTACCTCGGAATCGGTCAACGTCAGGTGGCCGGCTTCCGGATTGTCGCGCAACATCCGGAATGCCCGGAACAACGGCCGTTCACCGAGAGGCGCGTCGCGCGCCTCGGCCTGCAACTGCCGGAGCAACACCGAAGACACGGCGGCGCCGGCGGCCAGCTCGCTGTGCGCGAGGCCGTCGGCGAGGCCCCGCAGGGCGCGCACATCGAGCTCCCGGCCGGCACCCTCGTCGGTATACATCGCCAACGGCACGATCTGACCGCGCTGTCCGGCCCCGATCGACAGCAGCACCCGCCCGATCCTGCCCGGATGAGTGATCAGCTCGGCCCGGTCCAGCCGCGCCAAATCTATCCGGCGGGTTCGGAGAAACTGCCGAGCATGTACCTCGGTGCCGGACAGCCAGATCCGCCGACGAGCCACGACAACGGCATACCCGGCCGTCGGCCCACCGACCACCAACCCGATGAGCACCGCCACCGGCCAGGAAAGAAACAGCGCGGCGAGTCCGGCAACGGCGACTCCGACCAGCGCGGCGAGTACCGCAACCCGGCGCAGCTTCGGTGCGTAGATCGCCGGATCGACCAGATCGAGCGGGATCGGCCCGGCAGACCGTGACCCACCCGGCTCGGACTCACCGGATTCGAACATCGGCTCCACCCTCATCCAGCTTTGCACTCAACTCACCGACCACGTCGGCAAGCGGGATCGACCATTGCTCCCCGGTTTCCAAGTGTTTACAGCCGATCGTCCCCTCCGCCAAATCCCGATCGCCGAGGACCAGCGCATACCGAGCGCCCGAACGATCGGCCGCCTTCATCGCCCCCTTCACACCCCGCCCCCCGTAAGCGAGGTCGACCCGCAGCCCGGCGGCACGCAGCTGCCCGGCAATCGCCACCAATCGGGCTTTCGCGGCGTCACCCAGTGGCACTCCGAACACATCGCAGCCGCCGGGGCCGGCAAGATCCACTCCCTCGGCCGTCAACGCCAGCAACGTCCGATCCACCCCCAGTCCGAACCCGATGCCGGACAGCGACGCACCACCGAGCTGAGCCATCAAACCGTCGTAGCGGCCACCACCCCCGATACCCGACTGGGCGCCCAGTCCGTCGTGCACGAACTCGAAGGTGGTCTTGGTGTAGTAATCCAGGCCGCGGACCAACCGCGGATTCACCGTATAGGCAACCCCCAGCGCATCGAGGTGGGACAACACCTCGTCGAAATGCGCCCGGGCAGAGTCGGACAGGTGGTTTATCATCAGCGGCGCGTCCGCGACCAACGCGCGGAGCTCCGGCCGTTTGTCGTCGAGCACGCGCAACGGATTGATCCGCGCGCGTTCCCGGGTCGGCTCGTCCAACGGCAGACCGAGCAGGTATTCCTGCAGTAGTTCCCGATAATGCGGCCGGCAGGTCGCATCGCCCAACGAGGTGAGCTCGAGCCGGAAACCGGTCAGGCCGAGACCACGGAATCCGGCGTCGGCGACCGCGATCACCTCCGCGTCCAACGCCGGGTCGTCTACCCCGATCGCCTCGATCCCCACCTGCTGGAGCTGGCGATACCGGCCGGCTTGTGGCCGCTCGTACCGGAAGAACGGCCCGCTGTAGCAGAGTTTCACCGGGAGGGCGCCTCGGTCCAGCCCGTGCTCGATCACCGCGCGCATCACCCCGGCCGTGCCTTCCGGTCGCAGCGTCACGCTCCGTCCGCCTCGGTCGGCGAACGTGTACATCTCCTTGCTGACCACGTCGGTGGATTCGCCGACGCCCCGCGCGAACAGGCCGGTCTCCTCGAATACCGGTAGCTCGATATGGGCATAACCGGCACGGCGTGCGGCGGTGATCAAACCGTCGCGAACGACGACGAACCCACCCGATCCAGGGGGCACATAGTCCGGAATCCCCTTCGGTGCGGAAAAGATGGTCGGCTTCGACACAGGGACCAGTCAGCCACACCCGCCGCAGCAATGGCAAACTCTCTGACCGCCGGGGGAACGATGCAAGGAGGAACACCGCCAGTGCCATCGAACGAACAGCGCCGAGAAGCGGCGAAGCGCAAGCTCGAGCGGCAACTCGAACGGCGGGCACAGCGGGCGCAGCGACGCCGCGTGCTCACCGTCGCCGGTGCCGTTCTCGCGGTCGTCCTGGTCGGCGGGGGGATCGTCGGCGTCTATCTCTACAACCGCGACGACGACGATGCTGCCGCCGCCGACGCCACGACCAGTACCACCTCGCCCGAGCCGGACGCGCCGGCCGATCTGCCGGCGCCCAATCCGCGGCCGGCCAGCGTCACGTGCGCCTATCCGCCGACCCCGCAACAGCCGTCGGCTCGCCCGGTCACGCCGCCGCGGACCGATCCGGTGGGTACCAGCCCGGCGACGGTGAGCATGAGCATCACCACCTCACAGGGTCCGATCGGGGTGAACCTGGACAATGCGCACGCGCCGTGCACCGTGAGCAGCTTTGTCAGCCTGGCCGCCCAGGGCTACTTCGACAACACCCCGTGCCATCGACTGACCACCCAGGGCATCAAGGTGCTGCAGTGCGGCGACCCCACCGGTACCGGAACGGGCGGGCCGGGCTACCAATTCGCGAACGAGTACCCGACCGATCAAGTCGATCCCACCAGCGCCGAAGCCGGCCGCCCGGCCAATTACAAGCGGGGCCTGATCGCGATGGCCAATGCCGGACCGGGAACCAACGGCAGTCAGTTCTTCCTGGTCTACGGGGACTCGCCGCTGAAGCCGGACTACACCGTGTTCGGCACGATCGACGACACCGGGCTCGCGACTCTGGACAAGGTGGCCGCGGCCGGCCTGGCCGACGGCGACACCAGCGGGGACGGCAAGCCGGCGGCGAACGTCATCATCCAGGGCGCGCGGCTGGACAATTGAGCCGGGGATCGACCGGCGGCGCGAAGCCGGCACACCGCGCCACGAAAACAACAATCCCGAACCAAGTCGGCCGATTCGTGAGGCATCCGGCTAAGCTGGCCGGATCGAGGCCCGGCCACATCGGCGTGCGCAGTCCCTGATCCGACCGACCGTCCCTGACCCGACCGACACCGCCGACGCGGACAGATGAGGAGCGAATCTTGGCTGGCGAACTCGACGACATGGGCCGCGAAGCGGCAGCGATGACGCGCGCAATGCTCGAGATCGCCGGGCTGGTCGCGATGCGCGCCCGCGAGCGTGGTCAAAAGGAAGCCGAAGCCCGGGCCCGGGTGTTGAGCGCCCGGCAGAAACAGGTCAAGGACGCCAAGCTGCGCGAGCTGCGTGCGGTGAAGGCGATGGATCCGCGCAATGCACAGCTGGCCAAGATGATCACGCAGAACACCGCGACGATCAAGGCGCCCGGGCAGACGCTGGCGAAGACCGAAGCGGAGAAGCTCGCGCTGGGCAAGACCGTCGGTGCCGCCAAGACGCTGGGGCTGGACAAGACAACAGAGAAATCGTTGGGGTTGGAAAAGGCAGCTACTCTGGCCGCCGCCCCCGAGAAGGCCGCCGGAAAAACCATGAGCAAGACCGTCGGCGAGTCGGCAGCCAAGGCGATATCGCACGACTCGCCGGAGCGCCGCGCCGCGCTCAAGGCCGGTTTGGAGAAGGCCGGCCTCGGCAAAGAGGTCGTCAAAGGCCGCATGCTCGCCGACATCGGCCAGGCGAGGCCGGTCGCCGAGGCGATGAAGGTAGCTCCGAAGCTGGCGCTCGCCGCGGTCCCACTACCCCAGGCGCACGTGGCTCGCAAAGCCCTCGACCTCGGTCTCGGTCGCGGCCTCTATCGCTGACCCTGCGCGAGCCACCGGCTCTCCCGCTCCGCGCGGCTCAGTTCCCCGGCGGACGACCGTTCGAGCTGGGTGATCCGGCTTCGTCCTGCCGCAAGGCGTCGACCTCGTCCACGGTTCGCGGCTCCTCGATCGGTAGCGGCCCCAGCGTCGGGCGGTGCCCGTCGCGCACGCTGCAGTAGACGAACGGTCCCTGCACGTCGAGCAGCACTTTCATGTGGTTGTCGGCATGCCCGAGCCACCACCTGCTCATGTCGTCGGCCGAGCCGACCCGCGCCGCCTCCCACGCCTGCCAGAGCGCGGTGAACCGGGCCCAGGCTTCCGGGTGCTCCCACCATTGCGGGCACCACACGCGGTCGCTGACGTCGGTGACCTGCCGCCGATACACTTCGGCCAGGTAATTGGAGACGAAATCGAACACATTGTGGAAGACCGGACCCTCCACCGATGGCCATTCTTCGCTACTCATAACCCACGCACCTCCTGCGCGACCTTCGGCTTTCGAAGGTCGACAACGTTCTCCGGCGTATTGCTCTTCGTCGCATCGCTCGTCGACATGTCGTCGAGCGTCGGCTTCCGCGGGTGCACCGGGTTGTGCCGATCGATCGATGCTTGGATGGTTTTCTTTTCGGGCCCGTTCCACCAGGATTCGGTCCGGATCAAGGTCGGCGAGATCCCCGAGGCGAAGAGGATCGCCCGGCCCCGCGGCAACGATTGCAGATCGGACACGCTCATCGTCACCGATGCGCCCGCCGACGTGCTGCGGCTGCGGCCACCCCGCGATGTGGTGACCGATTCGGACACAACCTCATGCGACCCGATCGCCTCGGAGCGATCCCGCAGGAACGCCACGTCATCCACTCCGCCACCGAGCACCTTGATCGTCGCAGCCGACCACAACGCTGCCATACCGCCACGACCCCAACAATTCTCGCCCTGCGCCCAGGACTGCAGGATGGTCATCACCACGATGCCGCGGGAGCCGAAGTGGCTGTACTGCTTGGGCAGATCGCGCCAGCGCACCACGTTCGCGGCCTCGTCGAGCACCGCCAGCAGCGGGCGGGTCAGCCGGCCCCCGGGCTGCTTGGTCGACTCCCGCATGGCGACTTCGACAACGGCCCAACTGAGCGCGCTGACCAGCGGCGCCGCGGAGCCCCGCCCCTCCAGCGAAAGACAGTAGAGCGTCCCGCCGGCACCGGCGAGAAACTGCTCGATGTCGAGCGGCGTGCGCCCGTCGCCCGGGGTTACCCAGGGCTGAATCACATCCATCTTGAGGCTGCGAGCCATCTTCTTCGCCGTGCCGAACACCCCACCCCGCTGCTGCGGGTGCGCGGCGTACTGCATGTTCAGCCCGTCCGCCACGCTGGCACGACCGTTGTCGCGGAGGATCTTCACCGCTTCCCGGGTCGGGCTCGCATCGTCGGTGATCCACCGCCAGACATCGGTGATCGGCTTTTTCGCCAGCGATCCGGCCAGGAACAGCGCGGCCAGCAGGTCCTCGGCCTCGGACTCGAAGAAGGTGTCCTTGCTGCCTTCGGTCAGGTCGTCGGCGTCGGCGAAGTGCCCGGCGAGTTGTTCGGCGCGCAGCGCCTTCCCACCGACCCAGGCGAGCGGATCCCAGTACCAGGTCGGTTCGGCGTCCTCCGGCGTCGCGGCATCACGGGTGATCTCCTGCGGATCGAACACCCAGACGGGGTGTCCCTTGTCCGCCCGCACATCTCGCGTCGCGTCGACCACGTCCCGTTTGTTGGACGTCACGATCACCGGGCCGATGGCCTCGACGATCGCCGGGATCACCCGCGAGGTGGACTTGCCCTGGCGCGGCCCCCAGATGTCGAGCTGCAGATCTTCGTACGAACCGTACAACCGTTCGTTGCCGGCCACCGACCGGCCGATCACCACACCGGGCGGATCGATCGGCCGGAGCTTCATGCCGAGATCCTTCGCCTTCGCCCGGGCGCCCTGCTCGGTCAACGGCGCCAGCGCACTTCCGGCCGCCATGTGTTGCGCCTTTTTGTCCACCGGATGCTCGGTCTTGGTCCGACCACCGCGTCGCCGCCGAAACAGCCAGACCACGGCCGCGACGAGCAGCAGCAACACCAATCCGACCACCGTGGCCCCGAACGGCCAGGTCAGGTCACCCTTGACCAACTCTATCAAGATCGCAATCGGGTTTCCCGGAACATCCTGCGTGACGCCGGACAGCGCGGTGCCGACGTGCATCGCGACGAACAGGATGGCAAAGCCGAGCGCCACCGCAGCGGTGCCGATCAAGACGGCGCGATCTTCGGATTCCAGTTTCGCCATAGCTACTCTTCCTCGATCTTCCGGTCGGCCGCTCAGCCGAAGTCATCCAACCGCCAGCCCTGCACCGTACGTACTACGGTCGCAACAATCACCGCGGACGGCAACGTCTCGCTCCGTCCGCTCGGATAGATCACGGTCTGCGCAACCCCGATCTTGAGCTGCCGGCGGTCGGCCGTCTCATCCGGTGCCTGCTCCGCCGAGGCGAATGCGACCGCGTCCACCCGCGCCTGCGCTGCCGCCCACTCCGCCCACCGCGCATCGGTTTTCGGGAGGCCCACGGCGCCCGTTCCGGCGTCGAGCACCGCCGACAGATGCGGCCCCAACAACGGTTTCGCGCGCTGCATCGCCGCCCCCGGCTGCTCGGCCGCCGGCTGCCAGCTGTAGATCCGCCGAAGTGCCTCCACCGCCACCCCGGCCGGGCTGTCCGGATCAGCGGGCGGCGGGGGGAACGACGAGGTACCTCCGGCCGCGTCACCGGCCGAACCCGAAGCGCCGCCGGCACAGCCGGCGATCGCGGCCAACACCAGCAGGCAGCCGGCCAGCGCCCACCCCACCCGGACCATCATCCGACCCGCCGCAATCGAGCATCCGGCGCCGGGGCGATCTCGACCACCCCGGAACCCTGCTGCGCCTGCAGCACTCGCCCGTCCCCGACCAGGATCGCCACCTGCGCCGGCCCCGCCGGACCGAACCGGGTGAACACCAGGTCGCCGGGCCGGGCTTGCTCGGCGGCAATCTCCGTACCCACCAACCACTGCTGCTCGGCGGTCTGCGGCAGCGTGACCGTGCCGGACGACGCGGCGGATACCGCGGCGGCGGTGAAGCCGGCTGCATCGAACCCGGGCGGCCCGGCCCCGACCGCGGTCGGGCCCTGCGGCCCGCCGCCGCCGAACACGTACGGTGCGCCCAACCATTGCCGTCCGGCCAGTACGATCTGACCGCCGAGATCTCCGTCGACCGGTTCGAACCGGCCCGATCCGCCCGGGCTGCGGAATCCCGGCTCCGCGGCTTCGATCGCACGGACGTACGGCTGGGTCTCCGAATAATGACCGGGCACCTGGTTCGGCAGGCCGCCGGAGGCGAGCACCGCGCCCTCACCGGCGTTGTAGGCAGCCAGCGTCAAACTGGTGGTATCGCCACGCACCCGGCCCTGCGCCCGCCAGGCATCGATCTGCGCGGCGAGCGCACACATGTAGCGGCCCTGTCCGACGATCGCGTCACCGTCGTCCCAGACGCTCGCCACGCCGTTGCCGTCGGCATCGATCACGTAGGGCTGACCGTCGGGCGCCGGCTGCCGCGCGGTCGACGGGAGAAATTGCGCCAGACCCTGCGCACCGGCCGGCGAAATCAGGCCGCGACGAAACCCGGACTCCTGTCGACCTTGCGCCGCCAACAACGACGGGGCGATCTGCGGACACAACGACCCGGCCCGGCGATACCAGACAACCAGCTCGTCCGGCACCCGCCCGGGCGCAAGGTTGCCGCCCGGGCTACCGAAACCGTTGTCACAGCCCGGATCGCCCGGCATCGGAAGCTGGTCGGCGGTCATCGGGGCACCGGCCAGCCAGGGCCCCGGGTCGATCTGCCGACCGCCGGTGAACCGGCCGCCCGGCACCACTTCGAAGTGCAGGTGTGGGCCGCTGGACTCGCCGTCGGAGCCGACCGAGGCGATCCGCTGCCCGGCAGCGACAGTGTCACCGACCCGAACGAGCAGACCGTCGGCAAACATATGGCCGTACACGGTGGAGAACATCTGACGTCGGGCGTCCACGGAATCGACCACGATCCAGTGTCCGAAGCCGGATGCCGTACCGGCAGCGACGACGCGCCCGGGCGCGGCGGCAAGAATCGGCGTGCCGATCGGCGCCGCGAAGTCGATCCCCCGGTGCGCGCCGTCCCGACTGCCGAAGGTGTCGCTGACCGTGAACGGACCACCCATCGGGTGATGTCGCTGATCCGAGCCGCCGATCCATCCGCCGCCGGCCGGCGGCGCCGGACCGGGCTGCGGCCGGATCGCGCCGGCGAGCGTGACATCCGAGTTCACGACGGGGTTTCCGTCGGCGCCGAGGGTGACGATGCTGATCCGATCCAGCCGGTTCTGCGCCGGATCCCCATGATCGGGCAGCGGCCGCCACTCCCCCGGTCCGTCGCCGGCGGGGAACCATGCCCGACTGCGCCAGAGCAGGTGATCGATGCCGAAGGCGCTCGCGTTCTGCTGGACGAACAGCACGATCCGATCGCCCAGCGCCACACCGGCCGGCGATTGCCAGTCGGGCACCGACACGTCGACCGCATACCCCGGCGTCGGATCGCTCGCCGGACGTACCAAGCCGGCCCGACCGGAGCCGAAATGGGATACCACGCAACGCATCACGCTCGCCGCGAAAGGCTGCAACGTCGCCTCCGCCGGATCTCCGGTGGTCGGGCAGGCGGCCTGCATTGCGATCGCCGGGACCGCCACCGGACTCGGCCCGCAGTCGGAACTGTCGCTGGACGGCAACACAATCAAGATCAGAAACAACGCTGTCGCCATGACGAGCCCGAAAGCTCCGAGCAACAGCGTTGTCGATCTCACGAGTGGCGGTCGGGCGATTCCGGTTCCGCCGGCGCATCCATTGCCGACATCGCAGCGAGCTGCCGCTGCAGCACCCCGATCCGCTGGGTCACCGACTCACCCGATCGGTCCGCCAGGCGTGCTTCGGCGCGGATCAGACGGTCCGACCGGACTGGATGGCTCGTGCGCTTCGGCATCATGCTGCACTCCCGTTGGGTGAGTCGAATTCGCTGAATCGGGTGTTGGTGTCGTGAATCCCGCTGTCTCGCTCGGTCTGGGTGAACTCCATGTGGAACGGAATGCCCGGCCGGCGATCCTCTCCGATCTTAAGCAGGAACTTGCCGGTTCCCGGCGCCGACGGGCGGTGTCGGCCGGGTTTGCTCGCTTCACCGGTCAACGCCTGCGGCGCCGACCATCCGGTGACCATCTCGGCCTCGGCCGCGGTGAACGGAACGGTCGAATCCAGGCGCTGGATCTCCTCGGCCGGCAATGCGCCGAAGATCTTTGCCCGAGACCGTTCCAGGAAGCCCACTGCCTTGGCGATCGCGGCGTCCGAGCCCAAGGACTGCAGGTCCTTCACGGTATGGCTGATCATGATCAATGCTGCGGCGATGCCACGCTGCAGCCGGGTGAGCTCATCCACCCGGTCGACCATGAAGTCGCCGAGGCCGAGCACCTGCCACAACTCGTCCATCACCACCTGGAAATACCGCTGCTGGCCGAGTTTCGCATCGGCCAGCGCGTGCGCCGCCTCCACCGAGGCGAAGCCGTCGGCCCAACAAGCCAGCATCACCGCGGCCTTGAGTTTCTTGTCGCCCTTGGGAATATGCGATACATCCACGCACACCGCGGTGGCGTCCAAATCGATCGGCATGGTGGTATGCCCGTTGAACACCGCACCGAACGGACCCTGGGTGAGCGCCCGCAACGACCGCCGCAGGCCTTTGATCGCTTCCTGATACTCGGCGTCGTCGTCGGCACCCGCATCCAGCAGCAGATCGTCGCCGCCGGCCACGATCGCGTCCAACAGGTCCTGCATGATCGGTGGCCGGTCCGGAGTGAATCCGCCGGGACCGTAGAGGACTCGCAGCGCGGTGGAGATCAGCGTCTCCTCGTAGTCGGCCACCCGGGAACCACGGACCAGTTCCACCAGCCCGGCGATCAGGGTCACCTGCCGAGCGCGCAACTCCTGGGCCAACTGCAGCTGCATCTCCGCGTTCGGCATCCGCGGGATCATCTCCCCCATGACGCCACCGGCCAACGGATTCAGCTTGCCGTGCCCGTATCCGACGTCGATCACCTGTCCGCCGACCAGCTCGACCACCTTGCGATAGTCCGGCTTGACGTCCGCGAGAATCAACGGCGTGATGCCCTGCGCGATCCCGCCCAGCACGATCCGGCGCACCAGCGACGACTTGCCGAATCCGTTCAGCCCGAGCACGAACAGGCTCGGAGCGGTGATGAAGCTCCCCCGGGTGAACCAGTTCATCGGGTCGAAGCAGACCGGTGCGCCGGTATGCAGGTGGCTACCCAGCGGCGTACCGATCAGCGGCGCCCCGGCACCCACCGACCATGGCCACAACCCGGCAACCTGAGCAGTCGTCGCGCGATACTCCACCGGCCGGCCGATCACACTCATCCGGCCACCACCGGGGCCGGCATAGCCGTAGTCGGTCAGGTGCGCCGCGTCCACCTCGGTATCGGACGCTGCGTCGACGCGGGCGGCGAGGTTGCGTCGGCGGTTGTCATCGGTCCGGATCTTGAAACCGGCCCATGCCCCGCGCAAACCACCGCCTTCGCGCAGCATCTGCTCGTACCGGGCCCGGTCGGCCTCGTCGAGCAGCTTCACCGCCATCGGGCCACTCCGTCGATCATCCGGCCAGCGCCTTCGGGATGCTGGCGTGCTCGGGCAGGATCACGCCACAGCCCAGCGACGCGGCGAAGGCCGCCGACTGGTAGCGGTAACAACGACGGATCTTCAGCCGCGACTGGGTGGACAGATCACGGGTGATCGCCTCGATCCGGGGCAGATCGCCACGAGCCGGCTCGGTGATCGTGACCAGGGCGCCGAATCGGGTGACCCCGTGCCCGCGGGCCTGTTCCTCCCGCGCCTGCTGCGTCGCGCCGACCCGCAGGGTGGCGGCCGCCGACACCACCCCACGCTCACTCTGCTGGGCGACCAGCGCGTTCTTGAAGTCGTTGTCGACGATCTCGGCTGCGTCGGCGGCCGAATGCGGCCGTAAGACCAGCGCGACCCGCTTCCGCGGCACTTCCGGATTGGGCGCCAGCAAGCGTTGCAACACCCGCTCGTCGACCGCGCCTTCCGGTGCGGTCTCCATCTCCCAGGTCACCGAACGTCCACCGTCGTGGATCAGGTGGTCCCACTTCTCGTCTTGCGACAGCGGACCGGCATCCGACCAGGTCAAGCCGTGTCCCTCCGGCTCGCCGGCAGCCACCTCCAGATCTGCCTGGGCCGCGGGATCGTAGCTGCGCCGGATGAACGCGATGATCTCCTCGGCCGACATCGGCTGCGCTCGGACCCCGGCGTCGGCCAGGGCCGCACAGATCCCCGGCAACCTACGGCCGATCTCGACCGCTTCCTCGGCCGGATCGTTGCGGCGCTCGGCGGTGGTCGCCTTGAACGTGATGGCGATCCGGGGCAGCAGCTGCACCCGCTCTTGGGGCAGCTCGGTCGCAAGCTCGAACATCACCTGCTTGGCGAGATCGGGAGCACCCGGCTGGGTGATCGTCGACACCTCGGTGAGCAGCCGATTACCGGTCTCGGGAACGGTGTCGATCACCGGCACCACAGCGACGATGTCACTGGTCTGCCCCAACGAGGCAAGGAAAGTGCCCCAGGCCCCGACCCAACGGTCGATCACCGGTTGGTCGACGGCTTCGTGCCCTTGTGGCCACGCCCGCAGCACCACCGTGTACTGAGCGAACCGGGGCAGGTGGATCATCCCGAAGGTGTAGCCGCCGGCATCGATTCCCTCGTACAGCTTCGACGGCGCGAGCAGCCCGGGCAGCTTGGCCTGACCGCCCGGAATCCGGGAGAACCGGCCGCCCCGATACACGTGCTCGCCGCGGCCGCGAGCCCGCATCCACTTGAACATCATCAACCCCGATTCGTATCCGGAACGCCCACCGCGCCGCCACACCAACGGTGCCAGCACCACCAGCCCCACGGCAGCCACCACCAGGCCGGCCATCGGCCCGCCGATCAGGCTGACCAGCAACGCCGTGATCACCACGACGAAACCGAGCACTGTTTCGCCCCAGCGCAGGCCGAACAGGCCCGCGCTGCGTGGCTTCTGCCACAACCCGTACGAGCGCCGCTCGTAGGTGTCGGACAGCGTGGTCGATGCGGTCACGGGGCATCACTGCACATGCGGTATCCGAGTTCGCCGGCCATCAGGAGTCATCGCGGAATTGTGCTCCTGCCCAGATCCGGCGCCCGGTTGACCCACCGGTCGCCGGCCAGATCCCCGGCAGCCTGGTTCGCGCCACCGGCGCCGGAGCGGGCCGCGTTCGCCCCGGCCACCCCGGCCGCCACCCGCCCGGCCGGTCCGGCCGCGGCGCCCGCAGCGCCCGCGGCCGCAGCAGCGGTCTGGCCCCCACCGCCACCGCCCCGTGGCGCCGGTTGCCCACCACCACCACCCGACGGCCGGCCGCCACCCTGCGGTGGCCGATTGCCGCCGGTGCCGCGCGGGGGTTGGCCACCGCCTCCGGCATAGCCGGGCGCGCCCGGTGCCGCAGCACCCTTCGCACCCACCGCCTTGCCGCCGATCAGCGCGAGTCCGAAGCCGCCGAGCAACGCTCCGCCCGTCGTGGTCAGGCCCGAGCCACCCTGACCGACCACCGAGACCGCCGGCATGACCAGGCGCAACAAGGTGGGTAGGACGAATGCGACCGAGCACAACAGCACGATCCCGATCAACAATCGCTGCGCTTGCACCGCATCCGGCAGGCCCGCCAACGGCTGATCCTCGTTGACCACCCCCGCGGTGGTGAACGCGATCATGTAAACCACCGCCGCGACCGGCTTGTACAGCAGAAACGCCACGATCCAAGCGACCAACTTGTCGTAGGACTGACGGCCGGTCTTCATCCCGGACGCAGCAGCCGCCATCGGGAGGAATCCGGCCGCGACGACGAGCAAGCCCTGCCGGATCACCGCCAGCACCATCTGGGCGAGCGCGCCGAACAGCCCGACCACCGCGATGATCAGCATCAGCCCCGGCGAGAAAGCCTGCAGCTTGGAGGTCTTCACCATCAGTTCGGCGATTCCCCGCGCATTGCCGTTGGTCGCATCGTCGAGCAACCAGGCGGAGAAGCGGTCGGACACCCGGGTCGCGGCGACGATCACCGCCGTCAGCATCCAGGAGGAAAACACCACTCGGGCGTACATTCGGAAGGACTCGGCGGCTTCGTTCATCGCCGCCCCGCGTCTGGCCTCGGCCAATCTGGCGCCGGTCAAGATCACCGAAGCGATGAGCAGCAGGATCTGCGCCTGATAGGTGTAGTCGTTTATCCGCTGGAACAGCGTGTCCTGATCGGCGATCCGCTCGTTCGGGAGCTTCGTCCACCAGACCAGCGACATCACGATCGCCTGGCCCATCCCGTCCATCAGCGACTGGACCACTTTGCCGAACGTGGAGTCCCAGGCTCGGTCGACCACGGCGGTCGCGGCTTGACCCGGGTGAGTTGTCGCGTTCGCACCCTTGCACACCGCCGACGAGAGGTCACCCAACGAGGGCAGGCCCAGTACGCCGACCCCGTCCAGATTGTCGTGGATCTCGTTGCAGGTTGCGTCGAAGCCGTAGGTCGTGTCGCTCGGCTGCGCGAACGCGGTCGCCGGCACCACCAGAAACACGGTCATCGCCGCAGCAGCCAGCATCAGTAGCCGCTGAACCAGGCGCCGATGCAGCCGGAACCGCCGCCGCGGACGCCGCGCCCGGCGCAACTCGGGAACCAGCAACCGGGAAACCGGCAGCACCGCAGTCACCACGGGGTCCAGCCGATCAGCGAGGTCAGGGTTTCGGTCTGCGGCCGCCCGGTGACCGGCTTGAGCTTCCAGTCGCCGTCTTGCCAGACCGTCACCAATCGGGTGGCCAACCAGGTTTGTCGACCTTCCACCGTCGGGCCACGGGCGGCCAGCCGCACGATCGCCATGTCGTCGGCGTACGACTCGACCTGGAACGCGTCCGAGGCGATCAAGAACCGGGTGACCTTCTCCGGCTGTTGCGCGGGCAGCTTGTTATCCGAGACCAGGCGGTCGAACTGGGCCAGCTGTTGTGGCGCCACACCGACCTGTCGGGCGTACAGATCCCGGTCCGCCGGGCGAGCGTTCATCCGGTAGGAGATCTGTGCCGCCGCGAGCGCCGCCCCCTGTGGCGTGTGCGCGTAGCCGACTGCCAGGCCACCGTCGATCCGGGCCGGACCGTCGGAACTCGAGAACGGCACCGAGACTCCGTAGACCCGCTGCCAGCCACCTGGTCCGTCCATCCCCTTCGGCGCAGCGGTCAGCCAATCCGAGTCGGTCGGTCGCTTCTGCGTCCCCGGAGTCTGCGCGAGCGGCTGCCCGGCCGGGTTGTCGGGGACGTCGACCCGGCGGCCGAAAAGGTCCACGTCGGCCGCACCGAAGCCGGCACCGCCGGCCGGACCGACTGCGGGCGGCGAGGCCGACTGTCCCGACGGTGCCGGGGACGCGTCCGATCCACGCATCTGAACGAAAGCGAACACTCCCGCGACCACGATCAGCGCCAGGGCGGCGGCCGACGCGACGAGCCCGAAAGACACTCGTTCGCGCGGGGGCGAGTCTCTCCTACTACTCATTGCGGCCCTATTGCTCATGTGGCCGAGCCTCCAAACTCAACTATCGAACCGTGTTCAGGTCGGCAGCAGCGCCAGGGCGACCACCGTCGCCGAACTGGCCAAGATCGCACCGACCAAACTCATCAGCACACCGTGGGTTCCGTCGTTGGAACCGATGTCGCCACTGCGCACGCCGAACCAGAGCCGACCGGCCGAGACGATCAACCAGGCCAAGCAGAATGCCAGCACCGCCCACAACAACCAGCCGAGCAACGACATGATCGGCTCGATCACGTCGGCCGGCATCTGCTTGTAGGCCAGTACCGATTCTCCGTAGCCCGGCACCATCTCCCCTTCGACCGGTACCGTCGCGGCGCAAGCGAGCATCACCGCGACCTAACTGTTCAGGATCACGGCGTTCATGATGGTGCCCGCACTGGTGGCGATGATGCCGCCGACCAAGGCCCCGATCACGATCTTCGGCGACTCCAGCGGCCCACCGTTGTATCGCTCCCAGGCGAACTTGCCTCCAGCCCAGATGATTCCGGTGATGCCCATCAGCAGGACGAACCACATCAGCCATCGGACCAGCTTCATGATCTGTTCCGAACCCGGGGGCGCCTCGGGCGTGACATTGCTGATCTGCTGGGCGTAGATGGTGTACCCGTCGACTGCAGCGGCGAGCATGCTCATGGTTGACCTTTCGTTTCCTGGTAATCGGTGCTGCTGGACACAACCTCTCGGACGACGTCGAGGATGCTGTCGCCGAGTTCTCGGATATCGGGCGACACGGTGAGCAACGGATCCGACCGACGCTTGACAGGGCTGGATTCACCGGGTACCCACACGGGCAGGTCCTCCGGCTCGACCAGCATCCATTCTTCGTGCCAGTCGATCCGCCACACGTTGCCGGCGAGCACGCCGATGACCTCGCGATAGCGCCGAATCTCGGCCGGCACCCGACCTGGGCGGGCAGCAGTGATGATCAGCCCGAGCACCGAGCTGGGTCCGGCCAACCCCGAACGGTGTTGCCGGAGCAGTTCGTGCGCCCGGCTCAGCCCCGGGATCGTCTCGCGGGCCACCAGGACCACGTACGGCGATTCCTGGTTGAGCACGGCCGGCCAACGACGCCAGCAGTCCGCGGCCGGTTCCAGCAGCCGAGCCAACGTGGTTGCACCGGCACCGCCGTGCACCCCCATCAGCCAGAACAACGGCGCGCGGCCGCTGCCCGGCACCGGCCGGTCCCACACCGCGGCACGGCGGTCCTCCGGCGGTGGAACCACTCCGGCCACGCGTGATTCATCGTTTGCCGAGTTACTGCCGCCGGTATCAGAACTGGTCGCGGCAGTCATATCAGCCGTTCCCGGTCGTTCCGTGCCACCCAGCAGCTGTCGGTCGGGCATGCCGAACCGGCGCCGGAGGCGTCGGCCGCCACCTGCCCCAACTCGTTACGCCCATCATCGCAAGTTCCTAACCTGCTGCGATGCCGGTGATCAGGGTGCGACCGCCGACGTCCGCCGTGGTCACCGTCTGCTTGTATCCCGCGAGCTGCCCGTCCGGGAGGAACTCCACGAGATCCACCACATAACGACCGGTGTCCACTCGTTCAATCTTGAGGCAATGCCGCGTACCTGGTGGGATGCTGTCGATGCCTTGCTGCAGCGTGTCGGTCGCGGGCACCTGAGCGTCCGGCGCCACCGCGTCCCGCGCCCGGGCCGCCGACCGCTCGACATAGAACGAATGCTGAAACCACATGATGGCCGCCGGACCGGAATCGGTACCGCCCGGACCGTCTCCGGTGACGGTCCGACCGTCCTGCGCCCGCGGGCACTGGTCGGCCGCGGCGGCGGAGACCGGCGCGGCACCACTCGACGTCGCGGACGCCGACGAGGTACCGGGAGTTTCCGTGCCGGTCGTCGGACCGGGTGCCGGGGCTGCCGATTCGCCGGCCGACGACTCGGCTGCCGACGATGGGGCAGTCGACGACTCGGTTGCCGACGAGTCCGTAGCCGGCGCCGCGACACTCCGGCTGTCGTCCACCGAATTACCGGACCGGTGCAAAGCCCAGATGCTTGCCGCCACCAGTCCGACCACCAGCAGCGCGCCGACCAACGCGGGCACCCACGGCAGCCGCCGCTTGGTCCGGCGAACCGGCCGAAGATCGATCTCCCGCGGCTCGAACCGGCTCGTCGAGGTAGGCGCCGGGGGAACGGTTTCGGCGACCGCGGGCCGCGCCGGTTCCGCGGCGCCCGGCTGGGACCACGTCGATTGCTTCCCGCTACCGGACTCGCCCCGCCCGGCCGTCGCCGCGGCGGCGCCGGCCGCCGCGACCGCAGCCGCGCCGGCCGCAGCCGCGGCCGGCTTGCCGGATTGCGGCCGATCGGCCTTCGCCGAGTCGGCAGTGGCCTTCGTCGACTCGGCCTGTTCCGCCGCGGATTCCTTCGCCAGCGCTGCCTTCGCTTCGGCCGCTTTGGCCGCTGCTTGATGCCGGGCCGCCTTGGCCTCGTCCTCGGCCGCCTTCCGCGCCGCGGCCAGCTGCTTGGGCGTCTGGTCCGTGGCCGCCCGCTCCCCGCCGGCGTGCTCGGCCGCCGCCTTGTGCTCGGCCGCTGCCCTGTCCTCGGCCTCTTTCGCCGATGCTGCGGCAGCCTGTGCCGCCGCGGCGGCGTCGCGGGCCTGCTTCTCCTCGATCGCCCGTGCGGCCTCCGCTTCGGCCTTCGCTGCCTTCTTCGCTGCCTTCTTGGCTGCCAGCTCCTGCTTGTCGGCGCGCGCCTTGGCCGCGGCAGCTGCCGCAGCACCGGCGCCGACCACCACCGCCGCAGCCGCAGCCGGCTTGGCGACGCCCCCCGGCTTCGTCATGCCCGACCAGCGCCCACCCGCGTCGGCGGGGTCCGCGGCGGTTCCCTCCGCGGCGGTCTCGCCCTTCGGTTTCTCTGCTTCGGGCGCTTCGGTCATCGGCACGGGCGGAGCCGACGCCGTCGACTTGCCGGTGTCGTCCACCGAATCGGTCCCATCGGCTGCCGCGGGTGTCGCTGCCGCAGAATCTGCCGGACTCTTCGGCACCCGCCGAGCCAACTCCGACGTTCCCGGGTCGCGCTGCGCCAGCTCCGGCGCCGCGCCGTCGTCCGATGACGCCGTCGGCGCCGGGCCGGAGTCGCCGGGTTTCGGTCCCCCAGCGGCAGCGGATTCCGGTTTTTCCTCTTTCCGACCGGCATCGGAACCGGAAGCCGGTTCCGCGTCGGGATCACCGCCCGAGTCGCGATTCGCGCCGGGATTGAGTGCCGAATACCATCGCGACACTTCGCGGCGGAATCCCGACTGTTCCCGGTGCTCCTCATGCGGCTCGTGCGGCCCGTCGTCGCTCATGACGTCCTTCCTGCCGATCACTGGGCACCGAGACAAATCCCCCGTCGAAAATCTCGACGTCGAATCCGGCGCGGCACGCCGGACCGACCTGCGCGGCGACAGTCGTCAACGCTTGCGACTGCCATCAATTTTTTTGTACCAGGCGTCGGCCGAATTACGGGCATCCGATCACGCAACTCGCCGATAATATTGAACTGTGCGCCGGTCAAGAAGCCGACGTGACCCGGTAGACGTCGTATACCCCTTCGACATTACGCACGACGTTCAGCAAATAGCCCAGATGCTTGGGGTCACCCATCTCGAATGTGAACTTCGACACAGCGACCCGATCGCCGGACGTAGCGACCGATGCAGACAGAATGTTGACCTTTTCGTCGGCCAGCACGCGCGTCACATCCGACAGCAGTCGTTGCCGGTCCAGCGCTTCGATCTGGATCGCGACGAGGAACACCGACGACGGCGACGGCGCCCACTCGACGTCGAGAATTCGCTCGGGCTGTTGCCGCAGCGAGCCGATGTTGGTGCAGTCGGTGCGGTGCACGCTGACCGACTTGCTTCGGGTGACGAAGCCCAGGATCGCGTCACCGGGCACCGGGGTACAGCACTTGGCCAGCTTCGCGACGGTGCCGGGCGCCCCGGGGATCAGGATGCCGACATCCCCGCCGCTGGCCGGCCGGGCCGACACGGTGGACGGCGTGGACCGCTCGGCCAGCTCCTCCTCGACCGTACCCACGCCGCCCAGCTGGGCCACCAGTCGTTGCACGACATGTTGCGCGGACACCTGGTTCTCGCCGACGGCCGCGTACAGCGCGGACACGTCGAGGTATTGCAACTCCTTGGCCAGCGCAGTGATCGAATCCGCGTTGGCCAGACGCTGGAGCGGGAGGCCGACCCGACGCACTTCCTTGGCGATCGCGTCCTTGCCGGCTTCGAGCGCCTCCTCCCGCCGCTCCTTGGCGAACCACTGCCGAATCTTCGCCCGCGCCCGCGGTGACACGACAAACTTCTGCCAGTCCCGACTGGGTCCGGCACCGGTCGCCTTCGAGGTGAACACCTCGACTCGCTCGCCGTTCTGCAAGGGCCGCTCCAAGGCGACCAATCGACCGTCCACCCGAGCTCCGATACACCGGTGCCCGACCTCGGTGTGGACCGCATAGGCGAAGTCCACCGGCGTCGAGTTCACCGGCAGCGTGATCACATCGCCCTTCGGAGTGAAGACGAAGATCTCCTTCACCCTGAGGTCGTAGCGCAACTGCTCCAGGAACTCGCCCGGATCTACCGCCTCCCGCTGCCAGTCGAGCAGCTGGCGCATCCAGGCCATGTCGTCGATCTCGGCCGCCGCGTCGGCCGGTCGCGTCGCCTCCTTGCCGCGGACTTCCTTGCCGCGCAACTCCTTGTATCGCCAGTGGGCAGCAATACCGTATTCGGCCGTACGGTGCATGTCCCGGGTGCGAATCTGCACCTCCAACGGCTTGCCCTCGGGCCCGATGACCGTCGTGTGCAACGACTGGTAGACCCCGTAGCGCGGTTGAGCGATGTAATCCTTGAACCGGCCCGCCATCGGCTGCCACAGCGAATGCACCACGCCGACCGCTGCGTAGCAGTCTCGGGTGTCGTCGGCCAGGATCCGGATGCCGACCAGGTCGTGGATATCGTCGAACTCGCGCCCTTTGACGATCATCTTCTGGTAGATCGACCAGTAATGTTTCGGTCGCCCGTCGACCTTCGCCTCGATCCGCGAGTTGGTCAGCGAGGTGGTGATCTCGTCGCGCACCTTGGTCAGGTAGATGTCGCGCGACGGCGCCCGATCGGCGACCAAGCGGACGATCTCGTCGTAGCGCTTGGGATGCAGAATGGCGAACGAGAGGTCTTCCAGCTCCCATTTGACCGTTGCCATGCCCAGCCGATGCGCCAGCGGCGCGATCACTTCGAGTGTTTCCTTCGCCTTGCGGGCCTGCTTTTCCGGCGGCAGGAATCGCATCGTGCGCATGTTGTGCAACCGGTCGGCGACCTTGATCACCAGGACCCGCGGATCGCGGGCCATCGCGATGACCATCTTGCGGATCGTCTCCGCCTCGGCCGCGGTTCCCAGATTCACCTTCTGCAGCTTGGTCACCCCGTCGACCAGATGCGATACCTCGTCACCGAAGTCTGCAGTCAGCTGGTCCAGCGTATATCCGGTGTCCTCGACGGTGTCGTGCAACAACGCAGCTACCAGCGTGGTGGTATCCATGCCGAGCTCGGCGAGAATGTTCGCCACCGCCAGCGGGTGGGTGATGTAGGGGTCGCCGGACTTGCGGAACTGCCCGGCGTGCTTGGCATCGGCGACGTCGAAAGCACGCTGCAGAAATGCCAGGTTCGCCTTCGGATAGAGCTCACGGTGAATCGCCACCAGCGGCTCCAGCACCGGCTTGACCGCGGCGTGCCGCTGCGTGGTGATTCGCCGGGCCAGTCGCGCGCGTACTCTGCGCGAGGCCGAGCTCGGAACCGGCGCCGGCGTCTCCACCGGTTTGGCCGGCGATGCCGTTCCGGTGCTGCCCGGATCCTCGGCGTACCCGGTGCTCGCCTGGTCGAGATCCTGAGTCAACGCAACCTCCTGCTGCGGACCGCGTGTCATCCGACACTTGCGTCAGGGCTCAACTTTATCCCGCATACCGGTCGGCGGCCGCGCGAGAGTTGCCGCGCGGTTCAGACCTGGACCAGCGAGTGGCACGGCCGGCCACCGAGCGCCGCCCGCCCGGCCAAGGCGACGATCTCCAGCACCACCGCAGCAGCAGGCACCACCGCACCGGCCGACTCCAACAGTTCGGTCGCGGCGCGGAGGGTGCCGCCGGTCGCGAGTACGTCATCCACCAGCAGAATCCGCCGACCGGTCAGGTCGATACCGGCGGCCGGTATCTCCAGCCGGGCGGTGCCGTACTCCAGCACGTACTCCCGTCCGTGTACCGGCGGCGGCAACTTGCCCGCCTTACGCACGGCGAGGACTCCGGTGCCCAGGCGCAGCGCGACACCGCCGGCCAACAGAAAGCCGCGAGCGTCCAGGCCCGCCACCAGATCGACGTCACCGGCGACCGCAACCAACCCGTCCAGCACGCTGCGATAGCCGGCGGCATCGGCGAACACCGGTGTCAGATCGGCGAATCGGACGCCGGACACGGGGAAGTCGTCGCACCAACGGGTCAACCGCTCGACCGCGGCGCCGGCCGACTCCCCGGTCGGTCGGGCCGGATCGATCACCGCCGGAGTACCCACCGGTCCATGTTCCAGCCCGATCCGGCTTCGGTCCGGTTCGGTACCGCCGCCCGGAGTCCGTCGGCGAACGCGACGGTGCGCGGCTCGTCGAACAACGGCACCGTCGGCATCTCCCCCCACAGCAGGTTCTCCCCCTCGACCGACAGGGTCAGTCGGGTGTCCGGATTCGGCTCGATCGCGAGCTGGTCGACGATGTCGTTGAATCGCGGATTGGAGAAGTTGCCGTAGTTGCTCCCGCTGCCGGCCCGCAGGGCGTACAGCGCCTCGGTCGGCTCGGCCGTGCCGGCCGCACCGGCCCCGGCCGCCGTCCCGGCCAGAACCGCGTCGACCGTGCCCTCGCGCAACGCCTTCGGCGTGAAATCCGCAGCCGCAGCATCCTGGACGGTGATCCCTGCGGGCTTACACGCCTCGGCGATCGCGGCGACGGTTTTCGACCGGCGATCATCGGGGCCCAGATAGCCGATCCGGACGGTCGGAGTCGCACCGCCGAGGGCGACCTTGGCACCCGGGGCGTCCCCGCCGCGCAGCGCCACCCCCGCAGCCGAGGCCGGCGGATAGATCAATGCGTCCGATGCCACGAACCGGGTGTTGAGCACCCCGGAGCCGAGCCCCGTCTCGGGCGGGTCGCCGACGTGTCCCAGCTGATCGAAGAGCGCACTGCGCGGCACGCACAGGCCGAATGCCTTACGGACGGTAGCTGCCTGGAAGACGCCGGAGGTAGCCAAGATCAGTTGTTCGGAACTGCGGGATGCGATATCGGTGCTCGTGAACCCGTCCAGCGACAGGCCCGGCACCGACCCGCTGCCGATATCGACCACCTGCACCGCACCCGCGGTGATCCGACCCGGCAGGTCCGCAGTCTTCGGCCAGATCACGATCCGCGGAGTTCCCGGCCGGTCACCCCACCACTTGTCGTTGGCGACCAACACCAATCCGTCTTCGGCGCTGTAGGACTCGATCCGGTAGGGCCCGGACGACGGAAACCGGGAGAGGTCCAACTGGCCGGCAGCGAGCGCCCACCCGGTGTTCCAGAAATCGGCAATTCGACCGATGCCGTCCTGGTCACCGGACTGCACCGTCGTCACCACGCTGGGCACGTTCGCGGCTTTCGCGGCGATATGTGCCGGCATCAGATCGCCGGCGCCGAACAGCGCACGCCAATTCGTGTCGGTGCGGCCGGGGCGGAACACCACCGTGGCGTCCTTGGAGCCCGGCTGACAGTCCACCCGGTCGATGTCGGAGTACCCGGCGCTGGACGCCGCATCGAACACGGGCGCGGTGGCGCCCTTGTCGTCGGTCAGGGTGAACCGCCCATTGTGGGCGGTCCACGCGAGCACCAGATCGTCGCAGGTGGTGGGGGTGCCGTCGGAATACACCCCGTTCGGATTGAGCCGGTACTGCACGGTCAGTACCTCCCCCGGGACCACGTTCGCGGTACCGGCGTCGGTGTCGGACACCGTGGCGCCCTCCGGGCCGACATAGCCGAAACCCGGCAGTACCCGGGCGAACGCTGCTTTGGCACCGGTGGCCGCGCCGGCCGACGTTCCCGCGTTGTAGGTGGTAATCACATTGTCGATCGCGTACCCGATCGACGGCACCTGGTCCTGCGAGGAGCAGCCGGTCAGCAGACCGGCAGCTGCGGCACCCACAACCAGCAACACGCCGGTTGCCCGCTGAATTCGCATGCTGATCAGGACCTTCCGCGCTGCCGTTTGCCGGTCGGCCGCGCACCGGGCGCAGGGCCCGAGCTCACCGCCTCGGCGACCGGACGCGGGGCCGCCGGAGCGGTCCGCCCCTGGGCGGCACGCCGTGCGTGCACCTTTCTGGTGTGCGCAGCAACCGGTCCCCAGCGCTCCTTGATCGACACCAGCAGCGGAGTGGCGAAGAAGATCGACGAGTAGGCGCCGACGATCTGTCCGACCAGCTGCACCAGCGCCAGATCCTTCAGCGTGCCGACGCCGAGCAGCCACACCGCGATCACCATCAGCCCCAACACCGGCAGGACCCCGATCAGCGTGGTGTTGATCGATCGCATCAACGTCTGGTTGATCGCCAGGTTGGCCTGCTCGGCGTAGGTGCGTTTGTTCAGGTGCAGCACCCCACGGGTGTTCTCCTCCACCTTGTCGAACACCACCACGGAGTCGTAGAGGGAAAAGCCGAGGATGGTCAGCATGCCGATCACCGTCGCCGGGGTGACCTCGAAGCCGACCAGCGAGTAGACACCGGCGGTGACGGTCAGGTCGAAGAACAACGCAGCCAGCGCGGCGACCGCCATGTCCCGCTCGAATCGGATGGCGATGTAGATCGTGACCAGCACCAGGAACACGCCGAGCGCGATCAGCGCCTTGCGGGTGATCTGCCCGCCCCACGTTTCGCTCACATCCGAGCTACTGATCGAGTTGCGGTCGGGGGCACCGTCGCGCCCCTTCGGCTGGAACGCGGTGAAGAGCGCGTCCTGCAGCTTGTCCACCTGTTGCTGGTCCAACGCGGTCGAGCGGATCTGCACGGTCGCCGACGAACCGGAGCCGACCGTCTGCACCGACACCGGGTCGGCGCCGAGTGCGTCCCGGTACACGTCTTCTACCTGACCGGCGGACACGCCGTCCGCGGCCGGGAACTGGATCCGGGAGCCGCCCTCGAAATCGATGCCCAGGGTGAAGCCGCGGATCGCGATGCTCAGCAGCGAGATGGCGACCAACGCTGCGGTCAGCGCGTAGTAGAACCGTCGGCGACCGACCACCTCGAACGCGCCGGTGCCGGTGTAGAGCCGCTGCAACCAGCTGCGCCGCACGCCGTCGGCCGGTTCCGCGGTCGGCTCCGGTGTCGGGTCGTCGGGTTCCACCGGACCGCGCAGCCGGATACTGTGCCGATCCGGATCGGCCGGCGTGGGAGTGCTGACGGGCAGCTCGGCCCCGTTTCGTTCGGGCATGGATCGGAAGATCACAGCCGCGCCTCCTTTGCAGCGACCACGGTCGCCGCCTTGCGCTCCCGGGCGACCTGCTGCACCGCGCCCAGGCCGTTCACCGACGGCCGCGACCAGAACGGCGATCGGGACGCCAGGGTGACCAGCGGTGCGGTGACCAGGAAAACGACGATCACGTCGAGGATGGTGGTCAGCCCGAGGGTGAACGCGAAGCCCCGCACCTGCCCCAACGCCAGGGTGTACAGCACCGCCGCGGCGATGAAGCTCACCGCATTGCCGGACAGGATCGTCCGGCGCGCCCGGGCCCAGCCACGCGGCACGGCCGAGCGGAAACTACGTCCTTCGCGCATCTCGTCCTTGATCCGCTCGAAGAAAACCACGAAGGAGTCGGCAGTCATCCCGATACCGATGATCAGCCCGGCGATGCCGGCGAGGTCGAGGGTGAAGTTGATCCAGCGTCCGAGCAGCACCAGGATGCCGTAGATCGCCACCCCGGAGAGGATCAGCGACAACGCGGTGAGCAGACCGAGCGCTCGGTAGTAGAGCAGGCAGTACAGCAGCACCAAGCCGAGCCCGACCGCAGCAGCCAGTAATCCGGCGCGCAGCGAGGCAAGGCCCAGGGTCGCCGACACCGTCTCTGCTTCGGACGAGGCGAACGACAGTGGCAACGAACCGTACTTCAGCGTGTTCGCCAGCGACTTCGCCTCTGCGGCGGTGAAATTGCCGGTGATCTGGGTGGCGCTCCCGGCCGGCGTCGCACCCTGGATCACCGGATCGCTGACCACTTTCGAGTCCAGGGTGAACGCCGCCTGCTTACCGATGTTCTCCGAGGTGAACTTTGCCCAGGTCTCGCTCCCGCCGGACTTGAACTCCAAGCTGACGATGTAGCGCGACTGCTGCTGATCGAAACCCGAGCTGGCGTCGGCGATCTCCTGGCCGTCGATGATGCTCGGCCCGAGCAGATCGACCTTGGTCCCGTCGGTGGAGCAGGCGACCAGCGGTAGCGCCGGGTCGTCGTTTCCCTGCAGCGGGTCCGGCTTGCTGCAATCGAGCGCCGCGAGTGCCGCCTTCTGAGTAGCCTCATCGGTGCTCTGGCGCTGCGCCTTCGCTTGCTGGATCTGAGCCGCCGCCTCCGCGGAGCTGCTACCTGTGCCGGACTCCGGGGCGGGCTGCTTGCCCGCACCGACGGCCGGTTGCGTGGCCAGTACCGGCCGGATGAACATCCGTGCCGTCTGCCCCAACGTCCGCGCCTGCGAGCTGTCGTCACCGGGCACGGTGATCACCAGATTGTCACCGTCGATCACCACCTCGGAACCGGACACCCCGAGCCCGTTCACCCGGGTCTCGATGATCGATTGGGCCTGCCGCAGGCTGTCCTGGCTGGGCCGCGAACCATCCGGGGTCCGCGCGGTGAGCGTCACCCGGGTGCCACCCTGCAGATCGATACCGAGCTCCGGGGTCGGCGAACGATCGCCGAGAAAGAACACCATGCCGTACACCGCGGCCACCAGTGCTGCGAAGGCGGCGAGCGCCCAGAGCTCGGCAGCCGATCCGCGCCGCCTCATTCCCCAGCGCTCGACGCGGTGCCGGCGGTCGGTCCGGCGTCCTTGGACAATGAGACGTCCGGCGGCGACTCGCCACCGGCAGCCGATTCCTCGACCGGAGCCGAATCGTCCTTACGCACTTCCCGGATCGCCGCGCGCAGCCATGTGGTGATCACGTCCTCGGCAATCTCCAGGTCGACCGACTCGTCGTCGACGTGGGTGATCGTGCCGTAGAGACCGGACGTGGTGACCACCCGATCGCCGACCTGCAACGCGGCCTGCATCGCGGTGCTCGCGGCCATCTCCTTTCGCTGCCGACGCACCGCCAGGAACATCGGCACCAACAGGACAAGGATCAGGAGCGGAAACAGCAGGTCCATCGGCGAAGTCAGTCCTCGATCGGTTCTCAGGGCGGCGGCGCCACGAACGGGGCGCGCGACCAGTCTGCCATTCCCCCGTCCTCGGGCACGCACGCCCTGGGCGGAAGCCCACGAAGGCCGCCCGCCACACCGCGTTTCTGTTCCCGCACCCGAATTCCGGCCCGAAACCGTGTGCGGGAACGGAGAAGGGGTGCGGCGGGGTAGCGGGGCCGCCGACGATCACGAGTCGAACAGGCCCAACTGCGGTTCGTTCGCCCGCACCTCGATACCCCCGATCACGAGATCCACCGGTGGAACCAGGCCGAGATGCTCCCACGCACCGGCGGTGGCGACCCGGCCACGCGGGGTCCGGGCCACCATCCCGGCGCGTACCAGGAACGGTTCGCATACTTCCTCGACCGTCGCCGGCTCCTCGCCGACTGCGACCGCCAGCGTGGAGATGCCGACCGGACCGCCGCCGAAACTGCGTACCAACGCACCGAGCACCGCTCGGTCCAGGCGATCCAGACCGAGCGGATCGACGTCGTACACCACCAGTGCCGCCTGTGCGATCGCTGGGGTGATCGTGCCGTCGGCGCGCACGTCGGCGTAGTCGCGTACCCGGCGGAGCAGTCGGTTGGCGATTCGCGGAGTGCCGCGCGAGCGCGCGGCGATCTCGGCGCTCGCCTCCGGCGCGATCCGGACGCCGAGGATGCGGGCCGAGCGGGCCAGGATCTGTTGCAGTTCCTCCGGCTCGTAGAAATCCATGTGCGCGGTGAATCCGAACCGGTCGCGCAACGGCCCGGTCAGCGCTCCGGACCGGGTGGTGGCACCGACCAGCGTGAACGGCGCGACCTCCAGCGGTATCGAGGTCGCGCCCGGCCCCTTGCCGACCACCACGTCGACCCGGAAGTCCTCCATCGCCAGATACAGCATCTCTTCGGCCGGCCGGGCGATCCGGTGGATCTCGTCGATGAACAACACGTCGCCCTCGACCAGGTTGGAGAGCATCGCGGCCAGGTCGCCGGCGCGTTCCAGCGCCGGTCCGGAGGTCACCCGCAGCGCCGAGCCGAGCTCGGCCGCGACGATCATCGCCATGCTGGTCTTGCCCAGTCCGGGCGGCCCGGACAGCAGGATGTGATCGGGGGTGCCGCCGCGCAGCTTTGCCCCACGCAGCACCAAGGTCAACTGTTCGCGCACCCTCGGCTGCCCGATGAAGTCGTCCAGCGATGTCGGGCGCAACCCCGCCTCGGCTTCCCCGTCTGCCGCCAGATATCTTGCCGTGACCTGCGATTCACTCCCATCCGGGTCGATCATCGGTTACGCCCCAGGGTGGACAAGGCGGCGCGCAATACCGTGGTCGTACCGGCATCCGGCTGTTCGGCCACGACCGAATCGACTGCCTGCTCCGCCGGTTTCGTCGTGAAGCCGAGCCCGATCAGGGCTTCGACCACCTGGTCGCGCACGGCACCCGCCCCGACCGACGCCGCCGGCGCGCCGGGCACCCCGGTGGACGTGACCACCGCGGCCACCTTGTCCCGCAGCTCGACCACCATGCGCTCAGCGCTACGTTTGCCGATTCCCGGCACCCGGGTCAACGTTGCGACGTCACCGGCCGCGAGCGCGGTCCGCAACGCGTCGGGTTCGAGAACTGCCAGCACGGCCATCGCCAGCCGGGGTCCCACCCCGGAGACGGTCTGTAACAGCGCGAACAGCTCGCGCGACGCCGCGTCGGCGAAACCGTAGAGCGTCATCGCGTCTTCCCGGACCACCATCGTGGCCAGCAGCCGCACATCGCTGCCCCGGTGCAGGGTCGCCAACGTGGCCGGGGTGGCGATCAGCCGGTAGCCGACGCCCGCCGCCTCGATCACGACATGGTCGAGCGCGATGTCGATCACCTCGCCACGCACCGACGCGATCATCGAGTACCGGCCTCCTTCCGCGCCTTGCGGACCTGACGCAGTCGCGCCTCGTATCGCTTGCGCTGCTCTGCAGCGGCCGCCTCGGCGTACGCCATTCGCTCCAGCATCGGGGCCCGCCAGCAGTGGCAGATCGCCAACGCCAGAGCATCGGCGGCATCGGCGGGAGTGGGCTTCGTCTGCAGCCCCAGAATGCGCGTCACCATCGTGGTGACTTGGGCTTTGTCCGCGGAACCGTTGCCGGTGACGGCTGCCTTGACCTGGCTCGGGGTATGAAAACTCACCCCGATTCCGCGCCGCGCGGCGGCAAGCGCAACCACCCCGCCGGCCTGCGCAGTGCCCATCGCGGTACGGACGTTGTGCTGGGCGAACACCCGCTCGATCGCCACGACCGCCGGCTTGTGCGTGTCCATCCAGTATTCCGCCGCGTCGGCGATCCGGAGGAGCCGCTCCGCCAGCTCCAGGTCGGCCGGAGTTCGCACCACGTCGACGTCGAGCGCCACGACCGAGCGACCGGTACCGCCCTCGACCAGGCTCAGCCCGCAACGGGTGAGTCCGGGATCGACCCCCATGACGCGCACCGGCACCACCTCCACTCGCCTACGAACAATTGTTCGAGAGCTTAGCGGGTCACCCGGACACGACCGGCACGGCGCGCGACGACGCCTACAGCCCGGCCAATACTTCGTCCGACACGTCGACGTTGGTATAGACGTTCTGTACGTCGTCGCAGTCTTCCAGCGCGTCGACCAGCTTGAACACCTTGCGTGCACCGTCGGCGTCGACGGCCACGCTCACCGAGGGCTGGAAACTCGCCTCCGCGGAGTCGTAATCGATGTCGGCCGCTTGCAGCGCACTCCGTACCGCCACGAGGTCGCCCGGCTCGCTGACCACCTCGAACGAATCGCCCAGGTCGTTGACATCCTCGGCGCCGGCATCGAGCACCGCGCCCAGCACGTCGTCCTCGGCCAACCCGTTCTTCTCGAGCAGCACGACACCCTTGCGGTGGAACAGATACGCCACCGAACCCGGGTCGGCCATGTTGCCGCCGTTGCGGGTCATCGCCGTACGTACCTCGCCGGCGGCCCGGTTCCGGTTGTCGGTGAGACACTCGATGAGCACGGCGACCCCGTTCGGGCCGTAACCCTCGTACATGATGGTCTGCCAGTCCGCGCCGCCGGCCTCTTCACCGCCACCGCGTTTGCGCGCCCGCTCGATGTTGTCGTTGGGTACCGACGACTTCTTGGCCTTCTGGATGGCGTCGTACAGCGTGGGGTTACCCCCGGGATCCCCGCCCCCGGTGCGCGCCGCAACCTCGATGTTCTTGATCAGCTTGGCGAACATCTTGCCGCGCTTGGCGTCGATGACGGCCTTTTTGTGCTTGGTGGTGGCCCATTTGGAGTGGCCGCTCATCTGCTACGTCCTTCACGTCTGGGTCTACCCGGGCAACTCGGCGATTCTACGCACCGTTCGCCGAGGCACGGTCGACCATCGCGACGAACATCGCGTGCAGCCGGCGATCACCGGTCACCTCCGGATGAAACGCAGTGGCCAGCCGGACCTCGTCCCGTACTGCGACGACCCGACCGGCGGCCGGGCCGTCGAGGATGCGCGCCAGGACGCCCACGCCCGGACCCACCCGCTCGACCCAGGGCGCCCGGATGAACACCGCCCGCATCGGACCGCCGGGCACTCCGGTCAGCTCCAGCTCGGTTTCGAACGAATCCACCTGCCGGCCGAAGGCGTTGCGGCGTACCGCGATATCGAGTGCGCCGAGCGGTAGCAGGTCGGGCCGGGTGTCGAGCACCTCGGTGGCCAGCAGGATCATCCCCGCACACGAGCCGAACACCGGCAGCCCGTCGCGCAGCCGCGCCCGCAGCGGATCGGCCAGATCGAACGCCGTGAGCAGCCGCGCGATGGTGGTGGACTCGCCGCCCGGCAGAATCAGCCCGTCGACGCCGGCCAGTTCGTCCGCTCGACGGACCGGAACCGGGTCCGCGCCACAGGCAGCCAGCGCGGCCACATGCTCGCGTACATCGCCCTGTAAGGCGAGCACTCCTATCCGCGGCACGGCGGCGAGCCTACCGGTCGTCCTCAGCCGGTGCCGTCGCCGTGCTTGTCCCGGAGCCGACGCGTCAGACCTTCCTGCACCACAGCGGCGACCATCCGTCCGGATCGATCGAAGATCCGGCCCTGGGTCAGTGCGCGGCCGAACCCCGCCGACGGCGACGTCTGGTCGTAGAGCAGCCACTCGTCGGCCCGGAACGGTCGCAGGAACCACATCGCGTGATCGAGCGACGCGGTCTGCACCCGGTCGCCCCGGTGGTGCACCATCGACGAACCGAGCAAGGTCATGTCGCTCATGTAGGCCAGGGTGCAGACATGGATGAGCGGATCATCGGGCAACCGGCTGCGATATCGCAGCCACACCTGCTGCTGAGCCGCGACCCGTTCGCGCCGGGTGACCCGATCGGGCGGGATGATCCGGATGTCGTAGTGCTCGCCCCACTCCTGGAACAACCAGTGTCGCTGCTCGGCCGGGCGGTCCAGCGGGTCTTCCAAGTCGTCCGGAGCGGGCACCGGCGGCAGCTCGTCCTGATGCTCGATCCCCGCGTCCAGCTTCTGGAACGAGGCGGACATGGTGAAGATCGCTTTTCCGTCCTGCACCCCGGTCACCCGACGGGTGACGAACGAATTACCGTCCCGGATCCGGTCGACCAGGTACACCGTCGGCTCGTTCGGGTTGCCCGGGCGGAGGAAGTAGCCGTGCAGCGAATGCACGAGATACTCCGGTTCGACCGTGCGGACCGCGGATACCAGCGCCTGGCCGGCCACCTGCCCGCCGAAGGTCCGGACCAGTTGGGTCGCGGTGGTCCGGCCGCGAAAGATGTCCCGCTCCAGCTGCTCTACGTCGAGGGCTTGCTCGATCGCCACCACCCGCACGCTCCTTCCACTGCCGATGCCGCTCGGCTCACAGCCTAGGCATTCGGCTCCCGCAAGCCGGCGACGGCGTCGTCGGCCAACTCCTGGCCCGCCTCTTCGTACAGGTGGTGCACCGAGTGCGCACCGAGCCGCTCCAGCTGCGGAATCTGGTCGGCATACTTCACCACCGCCGCCACCCGGCCCGCGAACGGGTGGTGTCGCAGCTGCTCCAACGCGAACACGTTGCCTTCGTGTGCCGGCATCGCTAGCAAGATCAATCGCACCCCGGTGGATACTTCCAGCTTCAGCCAGAAGTCCGTGTCGGCAGCGTCGCCCTCGACCACGTTCAGGCCCTCGGCCAGCAGTCGACGCACCCGGTCCCCATCGTTCTCGATGCCGAGCACCCGCATCTGGAACGTCTCGGTCAGCCGCAGATAGGCACCGTGCCCGACCCGGCCCATCCCGAGCACGATCGCTTCGGCGTCACCGACGTCGATCGGTCGATCGTCCGGGTGGAGTCGGTCGACCGGCACGGTCGGTACAAATCGCTCGAAGCGGCTGTTCAGCGCTTCGCTCCAGGTGTTCAGCGGCGCAGCGATCGCGAAGCTGGCCGCTACCGCGAGCGAGAGCACCACCAACCATTCGTCGCTCAGCCAGCCCCGTTCCGACGCGAGTGCGGCGACGATCAGGCCGAACTCCGAAAAGTTCGCCAGTGCCAGTGTGGCGAGCAGGTTGGTCCGCCCGCGCAGCCGAAACAGCGCGAAAACCCCCAGATAGACCAGGGTGGCGACGGGCAACAACAACAGCAGTGCCGACGCGACCGCGACCGTCTCCCAGGTCGGCAGGTCGCGCAATCCGATGGAGAGAAAGAAGCCGACCAGAAACAGCTCTTTCATGTCGAACAGCGACTTGGCCAACGACGGTGCCCGCGAGTTCGGCGCCAGCAGCATGCCGACGATCAACGCGCCGAGGTCACCCTTGATCCCCACCGCCTCGAACGCCGCGTAGCCGAGGACCAATGCCGACAGAATGCCGAACAGCACCTGCATTTCACCGTGCCCGATCCGGTCCAGAACAGCGCGCAGCAACCAGGAACCGGGAAGGAGCAACAGCAACAGCGGCGCCCAGCGACTGGGCAGATGCCCGGTACCGGTGAGGAACAGCACGGCGAAGATGTCCTGCATCACCAGGACGCCGATCGCGATCCGGCCGTAGAGCGCGCGGGCCTCCCCGCGACTCTCCAGCACCTTGATCGCAAACACCGTGCTGGAAAAGGAAAGCGCAAAACCGAGCAACAGCAGCGTGCGCAAGTCCGCGTCGCGCAGCAGAACCAGGCCGGTCAGCTTGATCGCGAACAAGCCCAGGGTGAGCGCGAGGGTGGAGGTCACCGCGTGCAGTACGGCAGATCCCCATACTTCACCGCGGAGCAGAGTCCGCACATTGAGTTTGAGCCCGATGGTGAACAGCAGAAGCGTGACGCCGAGGTCGGCGACCGTCTCGACACTCGCACTGAGCCGGTAGCCCAACATGTGCAGCACGAAGCCCGCAGCGAGGAACCCCACCATCGGGGGCAGCCGGATCAGCATTGCCAGCACGCCACCGGCGAACGCGACCACGATCAGCATGGGTTCCACGCGGGCAGCCTATCGACGAACCCGGTTGTCCGCCTGCGCAAACCGAGCTGTTCGGGCGAATGTGCGGCCGATCACCAGCCGCGTTCGGCGAGTCGGTGATCGACGGGAAGCTGCTCGACGTTGATCCCGACCATTGCCGTACCGAGTCCGCGCGAGACCTCTGCCAGCACATCCGGATCATCGTGGAACGTCGTCGCCTTCACGATCGCGGCGGCCCGCTGGGCCGGATTGCCGGACTTGAAGATGCCCGAGCCGACGAACACGCCTTCCGCGCCGAGTTGCATCATCATCGCGGCATCGGCGGGGGTCGCGATTCCCCCGGCGGTGAACAACACGACCGGCAGCCGACCCGCCTGGGCCACCTCGCGGACCAGCTCGTACGGTGCCGCCAGTTCCTTCGCGGCGACATACAGCTCGTCGTCGGGCAGCGAGCCGAGCCGACGAATCTCGGCGCGGATCTGCCGCATATGCGTGGTCGCGTTCGAGACGTCACCGGTGCCGGCCTCGCCCTTGGACCGGATCATCGCCGCACCTTCGGTGATCCGGCGCAGTGCCTCACCCAGATTCGTCGCACCGCACACGAACGGGACGGTGAAGCGCCACTTGTCGATGTGGTGCGCGTAGTCGGCCGGCGTGAGCACTTCGGATTCGTCGATGTAGTCGACGCCGAGACTCTGCAGGATCTGCGCCTCGACGAAGTGACCGATCCGCGCCTTCGCCATCACCGGGATGGAGACTGCGGCGATGATGCTGTCGATCATGTCCGGATCACTCATCCGGGACACCCCACCTTCGGCGCGGATATCGGCCGGCACCCGCTCCAGAGCCATCACCGCGACCGCCCCGGCGTCCTCGGCGATCTTCGCCTGGTCGGGGGTGACCACGTCCATGATCACGCCACCGCGAAGCATCTCCGCCATGCCCCGCTTCACCCGCGAGGTACCGGTCGTCTGGCTGGTCTCGGACGTGCTCACAGCGAACTCCTGGGTCGGCAACTCGGAAGGGTGTCGCGTCGGCGACGGCACCTCTGCGACCCGCAAGTGTAGGTGGCGTAACACAGCCGACCGATAGCCGGTCGAGGATGAGTGGCCCGCCGCTCAGGCCGGATGCCGCAAGATGTCCAGGATCTCGTCGAGCTTGACCGTGTGCTCATCCAACTTCACGGTGTGCTCATCCAACTTCACGGTGTGCTCATCCAACTTCACGGTGTGCTCATCCAACTTCACCGTGTGCTCATCCAACGTCCGGGTGTGCTCGTCGAACTTGGCGGTGTGCTCATCCAACATCCGGGTGTGGGTGGCCAGGATCACCCAGTGTCGCGCGAGCGTCGCGATCAGTTCCGTCTGTGTCGATGTGATGCCGTCGAGCATCACGTAGATGGCGTATACATCGTTACCGAGCTGGCGGATTTCCCGCCCTGTCTCCCCCGTATTCATGCTCGGAAGCGTAGCGCCGGGCACCGACAGACGGTCGGCATCGATCGGTCACCGGATCGTCCGGACCTCGGGTTCGGCACCGGCGGTGGCGGCCGCGCGCGCCTCGGCGAGCAGCTCGTCGAGGTCGTCCGGGTACACCGGCTCACCGGCTGCCACCAAGCGCGCGATGTCGTCCGAGCTACACCAACGATGCTCGCTGATCGTGCGCCGCTCCAGCTCGGTGAAATGGGCCGAGACCGGCTCGAACGACAGCGTGGCGAGCGCGAAGAAGAGCTCCTCGGAACGGATCAGCTCGCCGTCGTAGGGAAACACCGCCACTCGCCGCCAGATCGGCCCACGTAGATCGGCGTTGTCGATACGATGCCCGGTCTCCTCGAAGACCTCCCGCACGGCCGCCGAACGCAAGTTCTCCCCGGGCAGCACCCCGCCCCCGACCGTGATCCAGAACGCCGCATCGGGCTGCCGCGGATCGACCCCGCGGAGCAGCAGCACCCGGCCCTCCGGATCCAGCAACAGCACTCGGGCGGCCGTGCGGTTGTCGGCCAGGTCGAGCCCGGTGGGCACCGAAGGCGCGCGTTCGGCAATCTCGAAGTAGGCCGGCGTCGGCGCGGTGCCACCCAGATGCAGTACCCGAACCACCGGCCGGCTGCGTAGCGCGCGGGTGTCGCGAACGGCGTCGTTGTAGAACCGGCGTCCGATCAGCACCCTGGCCTCGGCGTCGGCGAGCTCACCGACCAGCTGCGGACGGAGCTCGTCGACGTCGATTCCGGCCAGGCCGGCCGAGAGCTGGTTTTCCACGGTCTCCCGGTCGCTGCGATCCGCGCGTTCGGCGCGGTCGGCCAGCCGAGCGAGCTGCCGGGACCGCTCGGCGTCGACGGTCGACGCCGCCGATGCCACCGATCTCGCCACGACGGCGCGCCGGCCCAACGCCGACTCGAGCGCCTGCCAGGCCAAGTCGGCGCGTACGTGTAACCGATCCAGCCGATTCGCCACCGAATACGCCCAGACCGCGAAACCGACCAGCAGCACCACGACCAGCGTGAAGAGCGCGATCGTCCCGGCCGACAGCGTCATCGTGCGCCGGCGCGGACGTGCAGGTCGCCGACGGCAACCGCCTCGTACACTCGCAGAATCTGCTCGGCGACCACCGGCCAGTCGTAGTCGGCGACCGCCCGACCGGCCGCCCGAACCAGCTCGGTCCGCCGCGGCTGATCGGTCAGCATCGTATCGACGGCCGCGGCCAATCGGTCCGAGTCGGCGACAGGTACCAAAAGACCCGCTGCCCCGTCCCGCAGCACTCGACGAAATGCATCCAGCTCGCTCGCCACGACCGGCGCTCCGGCAGCCATCGCCTCCACCAACACGATGCCGAAGCTTTCCCCGCCCAGGTTCGGCGCGCAGTAGACATCTGCGCTCCGCATCGCCGACGCCTTCCGCGCGTCGGTCACCTGCCCGAGGAACCGCAGATGCCCGGAGAGCGGGCCGGCCGCCCGGCGCAACCGGTCCTCGTCACCGCGTCCGACGATCAGTACCTGCAGGTCGGGATGGCGCGAGACCAAGGCGGGCAAGGCGCCGAGCAACACCGCCATTCCCTTGCGTGGTTCGTCGTAGCGCCCGACGAACAACACGGTCGGTCCGGACCGGGGGTAACCGGGTAACCGGGGCGCATTCGCGAAGAACGGCACGTCCACTCCGTTGGGGATCTCCACGGCGTTCGAGCCGAGCGCTTCCACCTGCCAACGGCGAGCCAGCTCGGATACCGCGATTCGGCCCCGGATCTTCTCGTGGTAGGGCCGCAACACCCCCTGGAACGTGCTCAACACCAGCGACTTCGTGGTCGAGGTGTGGAAGGTGGCGACGATCGGACCTTCGGCGACCTTGAGCGCGAGCATGGACACGCTGGGGGCGTTCGGTTCGTGAATATGCAGGACGTCGAAGTCGTTGCCGCTGATCCAGGCGCGCAGTCGCGAGTAGGCGGTCGGACCGAAGGACAGCCGCGCCACCGACCCGTTGTACGGGATGGACACCGCACGCCCCGCGGACACGACATAGTCCGGCAGCGGCGTCTCCTTGGCGGCCGGCGCGAATACACTGACCCGATGCCCACGCTCGATCAGCACCTGGGCGAGATCGACCACATGTGCTTGCACGCCCCCCGGCACATCCAGCGAGTACGGGCACACCATTCCGATCTTCATACTTCTCCCGACCTCGATCTATCCCTCGCCGATCCGCTCCAGCCGGGCATCGGTCAGATCACCGAGCCAGAGCGGTTGCAGCATGTGCCAATCCGCCGGATGTGCGGCGATGTCGGTGGCGAACTCGTCGGCCAACAGCTGGGTAGCGGCGGGCACCCCGCCGGTGGTGTCGATCGGTGCGCCGACCCGGAACCCCCATCCCTCGCCTTCACCGGCGATGTCGGTGAACCAGGAGCCCACCGGCAGTAGCGCCGCACCGGTTTCGACGGCCAACCGGGCCGGCCCGGCCGCGAACCGGGTCCGCCCGTCGAAGAAGGTCACCGCAACGCCGTGTCGTTGGAGATCGCGCTCGCTGAGCAGGCAGACGATGCGGTTGGCCCGCAGCCGCTCGGCGAGCAGCTGGAACGGGGGTTGCTCGCCGCCGGTGAGCGGAAACACCTCGAACCCGAGACTTTCCCGATAGGCGACGAACCGCTCGAACAGCGACTCCGGCCGGAGCCGTTCCGCCACCGTGGAGAACTGTCCGTGCTGCTGCACCAGCCACATTCCGGCGATGTCCCAGTTGCCCGAGTGCGGGAGCGCGAGGATCACCCCGCGACCCCGTGCCAACGCCGCGTCGAGGTGTTCCAGCCCGGTCAACCGCAGCCGTGGGTCGGCCGCAAGTCGGACATGATCCATGCTCGGCAGGCGGAAGGCTTCGCGCCAGTACCGAGCGTAGGAGCGCAACGCATCCCGGACCAGCTCGTCCGGTACCTGGGCTGCGGGTCGGCCGAGCACTCGGGCGAGGTTGCGCCGCAGCTGGCCGGCCTCGCCCCGCCCCGCTGCCGAACTCTCCCGCCGGGCCGCGATGTCGGCTCCCGCCCGAAACGCCCCCGCCGCCATCCGCTCCGGCATCAGCCGCACCGCCCGCCATCCGGCACCATAGCCGAGGTCGGTGGCCCGCGCGCGCAGCCCGAATCCCGGCAACGGGCTCACCGGCCGTCGCTCGCCGGGGCGGCCGAGAGCACATCCCGAGCACCGGCGGCGCGGCGCACCGCGAGCATCCGCTGGACGACGGTGACCACGCTGAGCGCAGCCAATGCCCACATCGCCACCTCGATCGCGTGGCCGAGCCAACCGACCCCGAAGTGGTCGCCGATCCCGGTCAAACCGGCTCCGACCAGCACGATGATCAATCGATCGGGCCGTTCGATCAGGCCGCCGTCGGCGGACAGCCCACTCGCCTCGGCCCGGGCCTTCGCGTAGGAGATGACCGCCGAGGTGACCAAGCAGATCAAGGTAGCCGCAACCAGCGTCCGGTCGTTCGCCTGATACGCCGCCCACCAGGTAAGCCCGGCGAAGATGGCACCGTCGGCGATCCGGTCGCAGGTCGCGTCGAGCACCGCACCGTACTTGGTTCCGCCGCCCTGTGCCCGCGCCATCGCGCCGTCCAGCATGTCGAACATGACGAACAGCCAGATCACCATGGTGCCCCAGAACAGGTGCCCCGTGGGGAACAAGGTCACCGCGGCAGCCACGGTGGCGACCGTGCCGACCAACGTCATGGCGTCCGGAGTCAGGCCGACGTTCACCAGCGTCCGGCCGAGCGGCGCGGTTACCTTCGACACCGCGTCGCGCCCGAAAAAGCTCAGCACCGCACACCTTCCTCGCATCCCGAGTGCGAGCTCACTGTAATGCCCTAATCCGACGTTGTGTCCGGAGCCTGGTCCGCGCCGGTCGTCTCCCACGCGGCGGCGAGTAGTGCGCGGGTGTCACGCAACAGCTGCGGCATCACCTTTACCCCGCCGACGACGGTGATGAAGTTGGCGTCTCCGCCCCATCGGGGCACCACATGCAGGTGCAGGTGATCAGCCAGGGACCCGCCGGCAACCCCGCCCAGATTGAGTCCCACGTTGAACCCGGCGGGCCGGGACACCGCTTTCATCGTCCGGATCGCCTGCTGCGCGAACGTCATCAGCTCGCTGCTCTCGGCGACGGTCAGCTCTTCCAGCCCGGCGACCCGGCGGTACGGCACGATCATCAGATGCCCCGGGTTGTACGGGTACAGGTTCAGCACCGCGTAGACCAGCTCACCCCGCGCCACGACCAAACCGTCCTCGTCCGACATCTTCGGGATGTCGGTGAACGGTTCTCCGGTCGCATCGGCCGGCTTGACCGCTTCGGTGATATACGTCATCCGATGCGGAGTCCAGATCCGTTCCAGCCGGTCCGGTTCTCCGGCGCTGCGGTCGACCAGCCCGTCGCTCATCCCGGCTGCACCGTCTCGGCTGTCGGCGAGGTGTTCTCACGGCGTCGCACCCAGTCCGCGATCAGCGCGACCGCGTCGCCCACCGGCACGGAGTTGACGGTGCTGCCATCCCGGAAGCGGAAGCTGACCGCGCCGGCTGCCACGTCCCGCTCACCGGCGAGCAGCATGAACGGCACCTTCTGCGCGGTCTGATTGAAGATCTTCTTCTGCATCCGGTCGTCGCCGGTATCCACCTCGGCGCGGACGCCGACGGCCCGCAGCCGATCGATCACCTCGACCAGGTGCGCGGTGTGCGGCTCCGCGACCGGGATCCCGACCACCTGCACCGGGGCCAGCCATGCCGGGAACGCACCGGCGTAGTGCTCGGTGAGGACGCCGAAAAATCGTTCGATCGAACCGAACAGGGCGCGGTGGATCATCACCGGGCGCTGCTTGGACCCGTCGGGAGCGGTGTACTCCAGCCCGAACAGCTCCGGCTCGAAGAAGTCCAACTGCAGCGTCGACATCTGCCAGTTCCGCCCCAGCGCATCCTTGGTCTGCACCGAGATCTTCGGACCGTAGAACGCCGCACCGCCCGGGTCCGGCACCAAGGGCAGCCCCGACGCATCCGCCACCTGCTGCAAGACTGCGGTGGCCGCGTCCCAGACCTCGTCGCTGCCCACCGACTTGTCCGGGTTGCGGGTGGACAACTCCAGGTAGTAGTCGTCCAGGCCGTAGTCCGCGAGCAGGTCCAGCACGAACCGCAAGGTGTTCGACAGCTCGTCGAGCATCTGTTCTCGGGTGCAGTAGATGTGCGCGTCGTCCTGGGTGAAGCCGCGCGCGCGGGTCAATCCGTGGATCACCCCGGACTTCTCGTAGCGGTACACCGAGCCGAACTCGAACATCCGCAGCGGCAGCTCGCGATAGGAGCGACCGCGGCTGCGGTAGATCAGGTTGTGCATCGGGCAGTTCATCGGCTTGACGTAGTAGTCCTGGCCGGGCTTCCGCAGGCTGCCGTCGAGGTTGTACTCCGCATCCAGATGCATCGGTGGGAACATCCCGTCCGCGTACCACTCCAGGTGCCGGGAGACCTCGAACAGATGCCCCTTGGTGATGTGCGGGGTGTTGACGAACTGGTACCCGGCCGCCACATGCTGCTGCCGGGAGTAGTCCTCCAGCTCCTTACGGATGATCCCGCCCTTGGGATGGAACACCGGCAGGCCCGAGCCGAGCTCGTCCGGAAAACTGAACAGGTCGAGCTCTTGACCGAGCCGACGATGATCCCGCTTGTCGGCCTCGGCCAGCAGCCGCAGGTGCTCGTCCAGCGCGTCGGTCGACTCCCAAGCCGTGCCGTAGATCCGCTGCAATCCCTCGCGGGATTGGTCACCGCGCCAGTACGCCGCCGAGCTGCGGGTGAGCTTGAACGCCGGGATGAACTTCGTCGTCGGCAGGTGCGGACCCCGGCACAGGTCGGCCCATATCCGTTCCCCGGTACGCGGGTCGAGATTGTCGTAGATGGTCAGCTCGGACCCGCCGACCTCCATCACCTCGGGATCGTCGATCCCGGCTTTGTCGGCGATCAGCTCCAGCTTGAACGGCTCGTTCGCCAGCTCCAACTGCGCGGACTCGGCGTCGGTCACCCGACGGGAGAACCGCTGCGCGCCCTTGACGATCTTGCGCATCCGAGTTTCCAGCTTCGCCAGATCGTCCGGCGTAAACGGCCGCTCCACCTGGAAGTCGTAATAGAAGCCGTCGGTGATCGGCGGCCCGATGCCGAGCTTCGCCTCCGGGAATTCCTGCTGCACCGCCTGGGCCAACACGTGCGCGGCCGAATGTCGGATCACGCTGCGCCCGGCTTCGGTGTCCGCCGCGACCGGTTCCACCTCGACGTCGGTCCCCGGCGCCCAGCCGAGGTCGCGCAGTCGGCCGTCCGGATCCCGCACCACGACTACGGTTCCCGGACCCTTCAGCGGCAGCCCCGCCTCCCGCACGGCCGCGCCCGCGGTCGTCCCGGCCGGCACGAGGACGGATTCGATGCGAGCTTGCACGGCAGGCGCGGTCACGAGATCGGCTCCTGGGGAATCGAGAGGTGCGGCGGGGAACGGCCCCATGCTATCGGCCCGCCCCGCGCGGCAAACCAGTCGGGGAACGAGCATCGTCGCCGGAGAGGTCCGGCCAGGCCGACCCGGTTACTCGACCGCCACCCATTGACAGCATGCTGCCGATGACACAACTTACTGTCATGACGACGGTCCACTTGGCGGTATACGACACCCTGGCCGACTGGGAGATCGGCTACCTGACCACCGCACTGAACTCCGACCTGACCCGCGAGCCGGTCGAGTTGCGGACGGTCGCGGCCGGCGCCGGGCCGATACGCACCAAGGGCGGTCTACGAATTCAGCCCGACCTGACCCTCGCCGAGCTGTCCCCCACGGCAAGCGCCTGCCTGGTGCTGCCCGGCGCCGACCACTGGACCTCCGGCGCGCTGAGCGACTTCGCGGCGGCCGCAAAGGTCTTTGTCGGCGAGCACGTTCCGGTGGCAGCGATCTGTGGCGCCGTGTGGGGCATCGCAGCCGCCGGCCTGCTCGACGAACGCGCACACACCGGCGCGGACCCCGGCTTCCTCGCCGCCAGCGGCTACCGCGGTGGTGCGCGCTACCGGTCCGATGCGGTGTCGGTCAGCGACGGACTGGTCGTCACCGCCAGCCCGATCGCGCCGGTCGAGTTCGCCCGCGACGTACTCGCCACACTCGACCTGTGCGACCCGAAACGACTCGACGCCTGGTTCCGGTTGTTCCGATATCAGGAGGCGGCCGCCTACGCCGAGCTCCAACGGCAGGATAGATAGATTGCGGCGATGATCGCATCGCAGCGCCGCGCGCTCGTCCTGGCCGGTGGTGGGGTCGCCGGCATCGCCTGGGAGATCGGCGTAATCCAGGGGCTCGCCGATGTCGATCCGGCGCTGGCGGCCGCCGTGCGGAGCGCCGACCTCGTGATCGGGACATCGGCCGGTTCGGCGGTCGCGGCTCAGCTCACCGGCGATGTAGCACTCGCCGAACTCCATGCTGCACAGCTCGATCCGGCCACCGTCGAGATCGATCCCGGAGTGGACAGCGTCGCCCTCGCCGAGCGGATGGCGCCCGCGACCGACGCCGACGACGCGGCGGATCGACGTCGCCGGATCTGCGCGATAGCCCTGGCCACCCGAACCGTGCCCGAAGCGGCGCGGCTGCAGGCCGTACGCGGACGACTGTCCAGCCTGGCCTGGCCGGATCGCGACCTGCTCCTGCCCGCCGTCGACGCGGCCACCGGCGATCGGGTGGTCTTCGACCGCACATCCGGGGTGTCGCTGCTGGATGCGGTCGCCGCGAGTTGTGCGGTGCCCGGCGTGTGGCCGCCGGTGACAATCGGCGCAGCTCGGTATGTCGACGGCGGCGTCTGGTCGGGTACCAACGCCGACCTTGCCGCGAGCGCCGCCGTGGTGCTGGCCCTCGTCCCGAAACCGGCCGGCATGCCCGCATTCGTCGGAGCCGAGCTCGACGACGAGCTGGCCGAGCTGCGCCGCACCGGCGATCCCCGCACGTTCGTCGTGTACGCCGACGAGCGATCGTGGGCGGCGTTCGGCGCGGACTCGCTCTCCCCCGCCACGCGAGCTCCGGCCGCCGAAGCCGGGCGTGCCGTCGGCCGCGCCGTTGCGGGCGAGGTAGCCGCGGTCTGGGCAACCGGCTGACCCGCGGGGCCGGGCGTCACCCCGGTCGATCACCGACCAACGCAGCGAGCAAGCGATCTCGCTCGGCCGGTGGCCGTTTCGGGCAACTGGTGCACAGACCCGCGATCGGACTGCGATAGATCAAGCAGCACGAACCGCGCCGCACGAAACGTCGTTCGCCGACGTCGACGAACCGTGGCGACGGGAGCTCGGGGATCGCGGCCGTCAGTTCATCGGCCCGCGCCGGAGCGGCCAGGCAGTGGCCCGCGATCGCATCGGTCGTCACCGCCCACAGCGAACGTTCGGCCGCGCCGGACACCTCGGCGAGCGGAACAACGATGCAGCGCACCATCTCGCGCAAAGCCGGGATCTGCCGCCGGGCACTGCCGGTATGCCTGACCCGGGCGACGCTCCCGTCCGGACGCAGCTCCACGACGAGCGCGGTCAACCCGGGATCGACCCGCGAGTCGTGCACGGGCGCATCGAGCAAAGTGGCCGAGGCCATGTACCACCACAGCGTTCCCGCCACCCGTAGGTCGTCGATCTGCCACGCCGCCGCCAGATCGATCAACCGGGCCGCCAACCACGCCGGGTCGGCCAGCGCGGTGCCTCCTACAGCGGTGCCTCCTACAGCGGGCTGCTCAACCATGGCCAGTCCACGTCGAACCACCCGCCTACCATGGCGAAGACTCCCAGTAGCCACAGTGTTGCGATGACCACCGCGGTGGTAATCAGGACACCCCCGATCCGGACGAGGAGGTTCTGCGCTCGGTACCAGGCCGTGAACCGCTCGTAGCGCTGCTTCACCCAGCGCAATGTCGAACGCGCCCAGTCGAATTCGGTAGCCAGGATGGCGAATCCGGCAAACACGGTCGCCCAGCCCGGACCCGGGTACGGAATAGCCAGCATGCCGACGAGGAGAACGAGCGTCCCGACCACGCCGACGACGATCCGGTAGGCCAGATTCAGCAACCGCCGCTCGGCGAGCTTCGCGCGCAGTCGCCTGAACCGGGCAGTCACCGACACCAAGGTAAAGGCGACGCATTTCCGGCGCAACCGGGCGCGACCGACGGTCGGCTGCAGTGGCAACCGAACCGGATGGTCTGTCGCTCGGCCCGGCTAGGCAAGGAATGTCGCTGCGTGGGTGGCCAGATCGAGCAACGGTTGCGGATAGATGCCCAACATCACCGTGACCACGGCACCGGCGGCGATCACAATTCGCGTACCCACACTCGGTACCACCACATCGGGCGCGTCGGCCGGCGGATCGGCGAAGAACATCGCGACGATCACCCGGACGTAGAAGTACGCGGCGATCGCGCTGGCCAGTACGCCGACCACGACCAGACTGCGGGCTCCGCTGCCGTAGGCCGCCGTGAACACGGCGAACTTCGCAACGAACCCACTGGTCAGCGGGATACCGGCAAAAGCGAGCAAGAGCAGGGCGAACATCAGACCGACCAGTGGATTGCGTTTGCCCAGACCGGCCCATCGCCGCAGTTCGGTCACCTCACCGTCGTCGTCCCGGACCACCGCGACCAGCGCGAAGCCCACGAGAGTGCTGAATCCGTAGGCGGCCAGATAGAACAGGGTGGCGGCGACGCCGGCCCGGTCTGCCGCGATCACCCCGGTGAGCAGGAAGCCGGCGTGCGCGATCGCGGAGTAGGCCAGCATCCGCTTCACGTCGGTCTGGGTTACCGCGAAGATCGCTCCCGCCACCATGGTCAGGATCGCGACGGCGGCGAGCAGCAGGCGCCAGTCGTCGCGTGCTCCCGGCAAGACCACACAGACGATCCGCAGCAAAGCCCCGAACGCGGCGATCTTCGTCGCTGCCGCCATGAACGCGGTGATCGGGGTCGGCGCGCCCTGATACACATCCGGTACCCAGGAGTGAAAGGGCACCGCGCCCACCTTGAACAACAACCCGACCGACAACAGCCCGACCCCGGCCAGCACCAGCCCGTCCAACGATCCCGGGGCGGTGACAGCGACCGCGATACCGTCGAGGTCGAGGGTGCCGGCGGCACCGTAGAGCAGCGCGATGCCGAACAGGAAGATCGCTGACGAAAACGCCCCGAGCAGGAAGTACTTCAGGGCCGCTTCCTGCGACAACAAGCGGCGCCGCCGCGCCAGTCCGCACAGCAGGTAGAGCGGCAACGAGAACACCTCGAGCGCGACGAACATGGTGAGCAGGTCGTCCGCGGCGGGGAAGAGCATCATCCCGCCGACCGCGAACAGCAACAGCGGATACACCTCCGTGGTGACCACGCCGGCCCGGGTTGCCTGCAGTTCGGCGACGCTACCGGGGGTCAGTGCCGCCTGCGGCGCGAACGCGTCCAGCCCGACACCTGCGTCCGACCGGTCGAGTCGTCGATCGGCTACCAGCAACACCGTCGCCAGCGCGACGCACAGCACGGTGCCCTGGAGGAAAAGCGCCGGACCGTCGACCGCAACCGCGCCGGCCAATGCGGTGGTCTCGGTGCCGGCCACGGTGAGCACCGCAACGAAGCCCGCCACCAGCCCGGCAATGCTCAGGCCGAGCTGGATCGGGTACCGCGCGTTCCGCCCGGCGAAGGCCTCGACCAACACCCCCAGCACCCCGGCGCCGAAGACGATGAGCATCGGCGACAATGCGTGGTACTCGACACTCATCGCTGCGCACCCGCCTCGGTCGGCGCCGGATCGCCGACCCCGACGGAGGTCAGGGTTCCGCCGACCGCAGGATCGACCACGTCCAGCGCGGGTTTCGGAAACACCCCGAAGATCAGCAGCAGCGCGAGCAGCGGCACCACCACGACCAGCTCGCGTGGCCGCAGGTCGGGCAACGTGGCCGTGCGCTCGTTCGGCGGCCCGGTCATCACACGCTGATACAGCCACAACACGTAGATCGCTGCGAGCACCAGCGCCGAGCTCGCGACGACCGCCGCCGCCGGATAGCGGGTGTAGGTGCCGATCAGCACCAGGAATTCGCTGACGAACGGCGCCAGCCCGGGTAGCGACAGCGTCGCCAGTCCGGCGATCAGGAACGCGCCGGCCAACCCCGGCGCGACCTGGGCCACCCCGCCGAAGTCGCCGATCTGCCGGGAACCTCTACGCGCCACGAGAAAACCCGCGATGAGGAACAGCGCCGCCGTCGCCAGGCCGTGGTTGACCATATAGAGCGTGGATCCGGCCTGCGCCTGGCTGGTCAAGGCGAAGATGCCGAGGATGATGAAGCCGAAGTGCGAGATCGAGGTGTAGGCGATGAGCCGCATCATGTCGCGTTGGCCGATCGCCAGCAACGCACCGTAGACGATGCCGACCACCGCCAACCCGCAGATCACCGGGGCGAACCGCCGCGACTGGTCCGGAAACAGCTCCAGGCAATACCGCAACATCCCGAAGGTGCCTACCTTGTCGACCACCGCCATCATCAGCACTGCGGTGGCCGGCGTGGACTCCACCGCCGCACCGGGCAGCCAGCTGTGCAGCGGCCAGAGCGGCGCCTTCACCGCGAACGCGAACATGAAACCGAGAAATAACCAAACGGCCCAAGGGGATTCGTTCAGCGCACCGCTCTGCACGGCCGCGGTCCAGGAGAAGCCACCGACAGCGGCGTACACCCCGACCACCGCGGCCAACATCACCAACCCCCCGACCAGGTTGTACAACAGGAAGGTCACCGCGGCCCGGGAACGATAGCGACCGGTGCCGAAGCCGCCGATGAGGAAATACATCGGGATCAGCATGGCCTCGAAGAACATGTAGAACAGCAGGATGTCGGTGGCGACGAAGGAGATGAGCACCATCGACTCCACCGCCAGGAGCAACGCCGCATAGACCTGCACCCGCCGCTCCCCCGAACCGCCGTCGTCCCAGCCGGCGATCAGCAGCAGCGGCACCAGCAGCGCGGTGAGCAGCACCAGCACCAAGCCGATACCGTCCACGCCGAGGGTGTATCCCGCGCCGAACGCCGGGATCCATTCGTGCGATTCGACGAACTGGAACCGCGGCCCACCGCTGTCGAACCGTAGCGCCGTCGCGACGGCCACCGCCAAGGTGAGCGTGCTGACCGCCACGGCGAACCAGCGGGCCGCCGACCGCGCGGCCGGGGGGAAGACCAGCACCGCGACCGCGCCGACCAGCGGAATCAGCCACAGGACACTCAACCAGGGAAAGTCGTCCATCAACGCCTCACCAGCAGCAGCATCGCGACGACCAGACCGGCGCCGACGAACGTGGACAGCGCATACGACCGGACGAAGCCGGTCTGGGTGCGTCGAATCGTTTCCGACGCGCCGGCGACCAACCGGGCCGTGCCGGCGACCGTACCGTCGACCACGACCCGGTCGAACGCAACCAGGCGCCGGGTCAGCGTCCGGCCGGGACGCATCAGCAGCTGCTCGTTGAGCGCGTCCCCGTACAGGTCGCGGCGAGCCGCCTCGGTCAACACCGAAGCCGGCGGCGCGGCACCCGGAATCCGCTGCCCGGCGTACCGCACGTACGCCTCGCCGACCCCGGCCAGCACAACGCCCAGGGTGAGCGCGGTCAGCACCCACGCCGGCAGGAACGGCTGCTCGTGTGGCGCCTCGCCGACCACCGGCGCCAGCCAGTGCACCAGTGCAGAGCCCCAGGCCAGCAGCGCCCCGGCCGCGATCGAGCCGATCGCCAGCAGGATCATCGGCCCGGTCATCGACGGCGGCGACTCGTGCGGATGCGCCGTTTCGGTATCCCATCGCGGTTCGCCGAAGAAGGTCAGCAGCATCACTCGCGTCATATAGAACGCGGTGAGGCCGGCGCCGATCAGCGTGGCGACGCCGAGCGCGGGGTTGGTCGCGAACGCCACTTCGATGATCTTGTCTTTGGAGAAGAAGCCGGCGAACGGCGGAATTCCGATGATCGCCAGATAGCCGAATCCGAAGGTGACGAAGGTGATCGGCAGGTACCGGCGCAGACCGCCGTAGCGGCGCATGTTCACCTCGTCGCCCATCGCGTGCATCACCGAGCCGGCGCCGAGGAACAACCCGGCCTTGAAGAAGCCGTGGGTCAACAGGTGCATGATCGCGAACGCGTATCCCGCCGGGCCGATCCCGGCAGCGAGCACCATGTAACCGATCTGGCTCATCGTGGACGCCGCCAGTGCCTTCTTGATGTCGTCCTTCGCGCAGCCGACGATCGCGCCGAACAGCAACGTCACCGTGCCGACCGCAATCACCGCATCGCGGGCGTGCGGCGCCGCGTCGAAGATCGGGTGCGCCCGGGTGATCAGGTAGACCCCGGCGGTGACCATCGTCGCGGCATGGATCAGCGCGGACACCGGGGTGGGACCCTCCATCGCGTCGCCGAGCCAGGACTGCAGCGGCACCTGCGCCGACTTGCCGCAGGCGGCGAGCAGCAGCAACAACCCGAGCCAGGTGAGCGTCGTCTCGCCGGTCCCGCCCACCCCGCCGAACACCTCGGCGAAGCTCACCCCACCGAACGTGGCAAACATGATCATCAGTGCCACGGCGAGCCCGAGGTCGCCGACCCGGTTCACCACGAACGCCTTTTTCGCCGCGGTCGCCGCCGACGGTTTGGCCTGCCAGAATCCGATCAGCAGGTAGGACGCCAGGCCGACTCCCTCCCACCCGGCGTAGAGACCGAGGAAGTTGTCTGCCAGCACCAGCAGCAACATCGCCGCCAGGAACAGATTCAGGTAGCCGAAGAATCGCCGCCGATCCGGATCGTGCCGCATGTAGCCGATCGAGTAGATGTGGATCAGCGTGCCTACTCCGGTGATCAGCAGCACGAAGCAGAGCGACAGCTGGTCGAGCTGCAGGCCCATGTCGATGTGCAGCGACCCGGCGTCGACGAAGCGATACAGCGTCTCGTGCCGCAGCCGATCGGTCGAGCCGAGCAGGTCGGCGAACAGCACCAGGCCCACGACGAACGATCCGGCGGCGGCCGCGCACGCCAGCAGATGACCCCAAGCATCGGTGCGGCGACCGCCGAGCAACAGGATCGCCGCGCCAGCCAGCGGCAACGCGATCAACCAGCCCGCGCTCATCGGGCGAGCAGATTCGCGTCGTCCACCGAGGCAGACCGGCGGGACCGGAAGATCGCCATGATGATCGCCAGACCCACCACCACCTCGGCGGCGGCCACCACCATGGTGAAGAAGGCAAACACCTGGCCGTGCAGGTTCCCGTGCATCCGCGCGAACGTGACGAATGCCAGATTGGCCGCGTTCAACATCAACTCGACGCACATGAACACGACGATGGCGTTGCGCCGCACCAAGAATCCGACGGCGCCGATGGTAAACAGCAACACCGACAGGTACAGGTAGTTGCCCGGACTCATTCCCGGCCGTCCTTGGCGCCCAGCACCGCGCTCACCGAGTCCCGCGCCGGCGAGCCGTCCGGTAGCACGGCGGTGCGATCCACCGAGTTGTGCCGGGCGAACACCCCCGGATTCGGCAGTGGCGTCACCCGGGTGCCGGTTCGGATCCGCTCGATCGCGAGCTCCCGCTGGGTCCGGCGCTCGGTGAGCCGCTCGCGATGGGCCAACACCATCGCACCGATGGTCGCGACGATCAGCAAGGATCCGGTCAACTCGAACGCCCACACGTAGCGGCGGAAGATCAGCTCGGCCAGTCCGGACACGGTGTCGGCGCCGTCGGTCAGGCCGACGAACGCGGTGGTCACCGCGTTACCCACGGCACCGATCAGCAGCACGCCGAAGCCCAGTCCGGCGACGACCGCGACGAAACGTTGCCCGGGCAACGTCTCCGCCAGGGATTCGGCCGTATCGACGCCGATCAGCATCAGCACGAACAAGAACAGCATCATCACCGCACCGGTGTAGACCACGATCTGCACCACGCCGAGAAACAACGCCCCCTGCGCGATGTAGGCGACCGCCAACATGATCATCGTGGTCGCCAGGAAGATCGCCGAGTACACGGCCTTGGGCGCCGATACCGTCCCCAACGCACCGACGACAGCGACGACCGCCAGCACCCAGAACTGCACCGCTTCGGCGGTACCGGTCGTCGTCATCGGGTCGGCCAGCACGGACGTCACCGCCGCACCTCGGGGTCGGGTTCGACGTCGTCGTCCGCCGGTCCGACCGCCTGCTCGGGCGCCGGCCCGGTGATGTTTCCGCGGTAATAGTCCTCGTCGGTGGCCCCGGGGTACATCGGGTGTGGCGGCGCCAGCATGTCCGGGTCGAGTGGGGCCAACAGCTGCCACTTGTCGTAAATCATCCCGGCTCGGCTGGTGCCGGCCAGCTCGTAGTCGTTGGTCATGGTGAGTGCCCGGGTCGGACAGGCCTCGATGCACAGCCCGCAGCCGATGCATCGCAGATAGTTGATCTGATACACCCGGCCGTACCGCTCCCCCGGCGAAAACCGTTCGGTGGCGGTGTTGTCCGCGCCCTCGACGAAGATCGCATCCGCCGGGCAGGACCAGGCGCACAGTTCGCAACCGATGCATTTCTCCAGCCCGTCCGGATACCGATTGAGCTGGTGCCGCCCGTGATATCGCGGTGCGGTCGGTACCTTTTGTTCCGGATAGAACTCGGTCGTCGGCTTGACGAACATGGTGCGGAAGGTGACGCCGAACCCGGCGATCGGCTCCAGCAGCCGAGCCAGCCAGCCCTTGCTAGGCGGTGACATCGCTGACCTCCTCGAGACGTTTCGGTATCTGCCCGGGCAGCGGCGGCACCGGGAAACCGCCCGCCATCGGATCGAACGGTTGCCCCGGGCCGGCTCGGGGCGCCGGTGCGGTAACCCGGGGCCCGTGCAACGAGCGACGCATCGCCAGCACCAACCAGCCGGCCACGAGCAGGCCACCGATCACCGGCAGCACCTGATGCGGGTCGTGTCCCTCCAGGTACAGCACCCGGAACGTCGCCACCAGCATCACCCACACCAGCGACAGCGGGATCAGCACCTTCCAGCCGAAGTTCATGAACTGGTCGTAGCGCAACCGGGGCAGGGTGCCACGCAGCCAAACGAACACGAAGATGAACGCCCAGACCTTGACGGTGAACCAGAGCAGCGGCCACCAGCCGTCGTTCAACGGCCACGGCGCCCGCCAGCCGCCCAGGAACATCGTGGTGGCCAACGCCGAAACCGTGCCCATGTTGACGTATTCGGCCAGCATGAACATGGCGAACTTCAGCGACGAGTACTCGGTATGAAACCCGCCGACCAGCTCCCCCTCGGCTTCGGGGAGGTCGAACGGGGCGCGGTTGGTCTCGCCGACCATCGACACCAGATAGATCAGAAACGAGGGCAGCAACAGCCAGGCGTACCAGCCGCCCGCTTGCGCGGCGACGATCCCGGAGGTGGTCATCGTGTGCGCGTCCAGGAATACCGCGACGAAGGCCAGGCCCATCGCGATCTCGTAGGAGATCACCTGTGCGGTCGAGCGCAGTCCGCCGAGCAGCGGGTAGGTGGAGCCGGATGCCCATCCGGCGAGCACGATGCCGTACACCCCGATCGAGGTCATCGCCAGCACCCACAACGGACCGACCGACAGGTCGGTGAGCTGCAGCAGGGTGCGGTGACCGAAGATCGAGACCTCGGGGCCCATCGGGATCACCGCGAACGCCAGAAACGCCGGAATCGCGGCGATGATCGGCGCCAGGATGAACACCGGCTTGTCCACGCCGGCCGGGACGATGTCCTCCTTCAGCGCCATCTTCGCGCCGTCGACCGCGCTCTGCCCGACCCCGCCGGGGCCGGCCCGGTTGGGGCCCACCCGCATCTGCATCCGGGCCATCACCTTGCGGTCGGCGAGCACCCCGAACAGCGGAATGGTCATCAGGAACACGAAGATGAACAGCACCTTGAGCACGACCAACCACCACGGGTCGGCGTACTCGGTGGCGGCCAGCACGGTCGTCGTCACGAGATCACCGCTCCGTACCGAGCCGAACGGCGGCGCCGATCCGAACGACAGCGCCGGCGGTCACCCCGAGGCTGCGGTACACCCGGCTGCCCGGCGAGTTCTGCGGCAGCCAGACCACATCGTCGGGCATCTCGGTGATCACCACCGGCAAGCACACCGCACCGGTGTCGGTGGACACGGTCAGCTCGGCACCCGGCCCGACGTCGATCCCGGCAGCGGTGCCGGGCGAGATCCGGGCGACCGGACGACGCGCGGTTGCCGCGAGATTGCCATCGCCGTCCTGTAGCCGGCCCAGATCGAGCAGCTGATGCCAGGTGGCCAGGATCGCCTCGCCCGGCATCAGCCGCGGCGCCGGCACCGGATGCACCCCGTGCTCGGCGCCCGGCGTGCCGTCCCAACTGCCCAGTTCGGCGAGCTCGCGGCGGATCGCAGCGAGGTCGCCGGTATCGATCGAGTCCCCCAGCTCCCGCGCGATCGCGTCGAGTACGCGATGATCCGACATCGCCGCGGTCCGCAACGCCGCCTCGAACGGACGCGGGCGCCCCTCCCAGTCGAGGAACGTTCCGGCCTTCTCCACGACGGCCGCCACCGGGAACACGACGTCGGCGAGCTCGGTCACCGCACTCGTGCGTAGCTCCAGGCTCACCACGAACGGTGCCGCGGACAGCGCAGCGAGCATGTCCCGTGGCTGGGGCAGATCGGCCGGGTCCACCCCGCCGACCAGGAACGCGCGGGTATCGGCCGCGCACATCCGGCCGGTGTGGCTGCCGAGGTCGGTCGGCAGGTCGGGCACACCCCAGACCCGCGCCACCTGTGCCCGTGCTATTGCATCGTCGACCGGACGACCACCGGGCAACAGCTCGGGCATCGCCCCGGCCTCCAGTGCGCCGCGCTCACCGGCGCGACGCGGAATCCAGGCCAGTTTCGCACCGGTCCGGTCGGCGAGTCGAGCGGCCGCGGTCAGCGCCCCCCGAGCCGCCGCCAGTCGTTCGCCCACGACGATCACCGAGGCCGGGCCCAGCAGGTCGTCGGCTCCCGCGAGCGCCTGCGCCTCGGCGCCCGGCACCGTCGCGATCAACCGTCCGGCCAGCTTGCGCAGCCCGCGACTGGCATACGGCGCAATCGAATACACCCGCAAGCTACCGGCGCGAACCGCACGGCGTAACCGCAGCGCGACGATCGGCGACTCGTCCTCGGGCTCGAGACCGGCCAGCAGCACGGTGTCGGCCGCCACCAGGTCGGCATAGCCGACGGCCAGCGGCCGACCGGCGATCCGAGCGGCGAGGAAGCCGGATTCCTCGATCGAGTGTGCCCGTGCCCGGAAGTCGATGTCGTTGGAGCGCAGCACGATCCGAGCAAACTTCGTATAGGCGTAGGCATCCTCGTAGCCGACCCGGCCGCCGACCAGGACGCCGGTCCGACCGCGCGCTCCGCCGAGGCCGGTCGCGGCGACCGCCAGCGCGTGCGCCCACGACACCGGCTCGCCGGCGACCAACGGTGTGGTCAGCCGGTCCGGCAGGGTCGGATAGCCGAACGCCCAGCGGCCCTTGTCACAGTTCCACTCCTGGTTGACCTGCGGGTCGTCGCCGGCGAGCCGCCGCAACACGGTGCCCCGCCGGTGGTCGGTGCGCTGCGCACAGCCACTCGCGCAGTGCTCGCATACGCTCGGGCTGGACACCAGGTCGAACGGACGGGCCCGGAACCGGTAGGCCGTGCCGGTCAGGGCACCGACCGGGCAGATCTGCACCGCGTTTCCGGAGAAGTAGGAGTCGAACGGCGCGCCGTCGGTGTGCCCGTCCGGCCCGGTCACCGGCCCGTCGTAGATGCCTACCTGCTCGGCGGCGCCCCGCTCCATCAGTTCGATGAACGGATCCCCTGCGATCTGCTCGGAAAACCGGGTGCAGCGGGCGCACTGCACGCACCGTTCCCGATCGAGCAGCACCTGTTCGGAGATCGCGATCGGTTTCGGGAAGGTGCGCTTGACCCCGTGGAACCGGGATTCGGCGCGCCCGGTCGACATCGCCTGGTTCTGCAGCGGGCACTCGCCCCCCTTGTCGCACACCGGGCAGTCCAGCGGATGATTGATCAGCAACAGCTCCATCACGTCGCGTTGCGCCCGCGCCGCCACCGGGGAACTGAGCTGGGTGTGTACCTCCATCCCCTCGGTCACCGGAATCGTGCAGGAGGCGACCGGTTTCCGTTGACCCACCACCTCGACCAGACACTGCCGGCACGCACCGACCGGGTCGAGCAGCGGATGGTCGCAGAACCGCGGGATCTGCACCCCGACGGTCTCCGCGGCCCGGATCACCAGCGTGCCGGACGGCACCCGCACCGGCGCCCCGTCGATCGTCAGCGACACCGAGTTGTCGCTCGGTTCGTCTCCGGTCATACGGTGACTCCCTCGAACACGGTGGACCGGCGTGGGTCCAGCGGACAGCCACCGGCGATGTGGGTGCGATATTCGTCCCGAAAGTGCTTCAGCGACGAGGTGATCGGGCTGGCTGCCCCGTCGCCGAGCGCGCAGAACGACTTGCCGTCGATCGAGCCGGCGACATCGGCCAGGGTCGCCAGGTCGGCCTCGGTGGCGGTGCCGTTCTCGAACCCGCGCAGCAGCTGGACCAGCCAGTAGGTGCCCTCCCGACACGGAGTGCACTTGCCGCACGATTCGTGCGCGTAGAACTCGATCCATCGCAGCACGGCGCGCACCACACAGGTGGTTTCGTCGAAGATCTGCAACGCCTTGGTCCCCAACATCGACCCCACCCCGGCTACGCCCTCGTAATCGAGTGGTACGTCGAGGTGTTCGGCGGTGAGCAGGGGCGTCGACGACCCGCCCGGGGTCCAGAACTTCAGCTCGTGTCCGGCCCGGACACCGCCGGCGAAGCCGAGCAACTCGCGCAGGGTGACCCCGAGCGGGGCCTCGTACTGGCCGGGCCTGGTGACATGTCCGGACAGCGAGTAGAGGGTGAAACCGGGTGAGCGTTCGCTGCCCATCGACCGGAACCAGTCCACCCCGCGCCGGATGATCGGGGGTACGCTCGCGATCGACTCGACATTGTTCACCACGGTCGGGCAGGCGTACAGCCCGGCGACCGCCGGAAACGGCGGACGTAGCCGCGGCTGGCCCCGTCGGCCCTCGAGTGAATCCAGCAATGCGGTCTCCTCGCCGCAGATGTAGGCACCGGCGCCGGCATGCACGACCAGGTCCAGATCGAAACCGCTGCCGAGGATGTCGCGGCCCAGATAGCCCGCGGTGTAGGCCTGGGCGGTGGCCGCCTGCAGCCGGCGCAGCACGCCGACCACCTCACCACGTAGATAGACGAACGCGTGTCGGGCCCGGATGGCGTAGGCGGCGATGATCGCGCCTTCGATCAGCGCGTGCGGGGTGGCCAGCATCAGCGGGATGTCCTTGCAGGTGCCCGGTTCGGACTCGTCGGCGTTCACCACCAGGTAGTGCGGCGGACTGCTGCCGTCCGGACCCGGCTGCTGCGGAATAAAACCCCACTTGGTGCCGGTCGGAAACCCGGCCCCGCCCCGACCGCGCAGGCCGGAGCTCTTGACCAGCGTTATCACGTCGTCCGGCGACATCCGAAGCGCGTCGCCGAGCGCGACGTAGCCGCGGTGCCGCCGGTAGGTGTCCAGCGTCCACGAATTCGGCTCGTCCCAGTACCGACTCAGCACCGGCGTCAGCGACATCTCAGTCCTCCGCTCCGGGCAGTCCGGCTGCGCGCAGCCCGGCCAACGTCGCCGCCCCGGCGTTGCCGTCCAACGCGCCTGGATGCGGGTCCGGGAAGCCGGCCAGGATCCGCGCGGTTTCGGTGAACGTGGCCAGCCGGCCGCCTCGAGACGGGGTCACCGGCGCGCCGGCCGCCAGATCGTCGACCAGGGCGCGGGCCGAGTCCGGGGTCTGGTTGTCGAAGAACTCCCAGTTCACCATCACCACCGGCGCGTAGTCGCACGCGGCATTGCATTCGACATGGGACAACGTGATGCTGCCGTCGGCGGTCGTATCGGCCGGATCGGGGTCGGCAGCGCCCGCGTCGTGACCGGGCTCGGTCAGGTCGAGATGCGATCGCAGGGCCGCCAGGATCTCGTCGCCACCCAGCACCGCGCACAGCGTGTTGGTGCAGACCCCGACGTAATAGGTGCCGGTCGGTCGCCGCCGGTACATCGTGTAGAAGGTCGCCACCGAGGCCACCTCTGCCGGGGTGAGATCCAGCTGCTGCGCGCAGAATTCGACGCCGGCCGGGGTGATGAAGCTGTCCTCGGCCTGCACCAGGTGCAGCAGCGGCAGCAGCGCCGATCGCGGGTGTGGGTAACGGGCGACGATCTCGGCGGCATCCCGCCGCAACCGGTCGGCCACCTCGGCCGGATAGCCGGTGCGAGCCGCACGCTGCGGCAACACCCCCGGCTCGTCTGCCGGGCGACCCAACGGGATCAGCACTCGACCGTTCGTCCGGTTCGCCGAAATGTTCATCGGTCCACTCCACCCATTACCGGATCGATGCTGGCCACCGCGGCGATCACGTCCGCGATCATGCCGCCTTCGCAGGTCACTGCGACCGACTGCAGGTTGGTGAACGACGGATCGCGAAAGTGCACCCGGTACGGGCGGGTGCCGCCGTCGCTGACCACATGCACCCCCAGCTCGCCGCGCGGCGACTCGACCGCTACGTACACCTGTCCGGCCGGCACCTGCATTCCCTCGGTGACCAGCTTGAAATGATGGATCAGCCCTTCCATCGAGGTGCCCATGATCTTCGCGATATGTGCCGGCGAGTTGCCCAGCCCGTCCGGACCCAACTTCAGGTCGGCGGGCCAGGCCAGCTTGGCGTCCTCGATCATCACCGGGCCGGGGCGCAGCCGGTCCAGACACTGCTCGACGATCTTCAGCGACTCACGCATCTCCCGCACCCGGATCAGATAGCGGCCGTAGGCATCACAGCCCGTCGTCGTCTGCACCTCGAACTCGTAGTTTTCGTAGCCGCAGTAGGGCTGGGACTTACGCAGGTCGTGCGGCAGGCCGGTGGCGCGCAGCATCGGCCCGGTCACCCCCAACGCCATACAGCCGGCCAGATCGAGGTAACCGACGTTCTCCGTGCGGGCCCGCCAGATGCTGTTCTCGTTGAGCAGATCCTCCATGTCGCGCAGTCGTTTCGGCAACAGGTCCAGCAGCTCCCGAACCTTCTGCACGCCGTCGTCCGGCAGATCCTGGGCCAACCCGCCCGGCCGGACGTAGGCATGGTTCATCCGGAGTCCGGTGATCGTCTCGAACACGTCGAGCACCAGTTCCCGCTCCCGGAAACCGAACAGCATCGCGGTGACCGCACCGAGCTCCATGCCGCCGGTCGCCAGCGCGACCAGATGGGACGAGACCCGGTTCAGCTCCATCAGCAGCACCCGGATCACCTCGGCCCGCTCCGGAATCGCCTCGGTGACACCGAGCAGCCGCTCGACGGCCAGGCAGTAGGCGGTCTCGTTGAAGAACGGCGACAGGTAGTCCATCCGGGTCACGAAGGTGACCGCCTGAATCCAGTTCCGGTATTCGAGGTTCTTCTCGATCCCGGTGTGCAGGTAGCCGATTCCGCACCGGGCGGTCGTCACCGTCTCCCCGTCCAGCTCCAGGATCAGTCGGAGCACACCGTGGGTCGACGGGTGCTGCGGGCCCATGTTGACCACGATCCGCTCGTCGGCATGCGCCGCCGCCACCACCGTGTCCCAGTCCTGACCGGTTGCGGTCAGCACCGTCTCGTCCTCCGCCATCAGCTGTAGGCCCTCCGCTCGTCCGGCGGGGGTATCCGCGCGCCGAGGTACTCGACCGGAATTCCGCCGAGCGGATAGTCCTTACGCTGCGGATGGCCGACCCAATCGTCGGGCATCTCGATCCGCGTGAGCGAGGGGTGCCCGTCGAAGACGATGCCGAAGAAGTCGTAGGCCTCCCGCTCGTGCCAGTCGGTGGTCGGATACACCCCGTACAGCGACGGGATATGCGGATCATCTTCCGGAGCAGCTACTTCCAGCATCATCCGGCGGTTGTGCGTGATCGACATCAGCGGGTACACCGCGTGCAGCTCGCGACCGGCGTCGGCCGGGTAGTGCACCCCGTTGAGACCGAGGCTGAGCTCGAACCGCAACGCCGGATCGTCACGCAGCTGCTGCGCCACCGAGACCAGATGGCCGCGCCGCACGTGCACGGTGAGCTGCCCGGCGAACACCACGACCCGTTCGATCGCCGCCTCGAATCGCTCCGCCAGTGCTGCGGCCAGCGCATCCACGAGCTCGTCGAAATATCCGCCGTACGGTCGGGGTGTGCTGCCCGGCAACAGCACCGGCCGAACCAGACCGCCGTATCCGGACGTGTCGCCGCTCCCCCGCACCCCGAACATCCCGCGCCGAGTACCGATCTGCTCGTCGCCGGGCACCGCGTCCCCGGTCACCGCAACAGCCCCTTCAGCTCGATGGTCGGCCGAGCCGCAAGCGCAGCCTCCTCGGCCGCGCGGATCGCCTCGACCCGATTCACCCCCAATGGTTCGTCCTGAATCTTCTGGTGCAGCATGAGGATCGCGTGCAGCAGCATCTCCGGCCGCGGCGGACAGCCGGGCAGGTAGATGTCCACCGGCACGATGTGGTCCACCCCCTGCACGATCGCGTAGTTGTTGAACATGCCACCCGAGGAGGCGCACACCCCCATCGCCAGAACCCATTTGGGCTCGGTCATCTGGTCGTACACCTGGCGCAGCACCGGCGCCATCTTCTGGCTCACCCGACCGGCCACGATCATCAGGTCGGCCTGCCGCGGCGACGCCCGGAATGCCTCCATCCCGAATCGGGCGATGTCGAAACGTGGTCCGCCGGTGGCCATCATCTCGATCGCGCAACAGGCCAACCCGAACGTCGCCGGCCAAAGCGAGCCTTTGCGCATGTAGCCGGCGAGGCCCTCGACGGTACTGAGCAGGAACCCGCTCGGCAGCTTCTCTTCCAGTCCCACGGTGCCCTCAATCCCAGGTCAGGCCGCCGCGTCGCCATTCGTAGGCGTAGGCAACCGAGACATTCGCCACGAACAGCGCCATCGCAACCAGTCCGAACATCCCCAACGCGTCGAAGTGCACCGCCCACGGATAGAGAAAGACGATCTCGATGTCGAAGATGATGAACAACATCGCGGTCAGGTAGAACTTCACCGGGATCCGCAGCCCGGAACTCGCTGCCGACTGCTCCAGCGGCTCGATCCCGCACTCGTAGGCCTGCTGTTTCGCCCGGTTGTACCGTTTCGGCCCGACGACGGCGGCGAGCACCACCGAGAACACCGCGAACGCTGCGGCGAGCGCACCGAGCACCAGAATCGGCGCGAACTCGTTCACCGCGGGCTCCCGCGTCCCACCGATCCGATCACCCGAACCTCCGTTCCGCAGCCAGGCCGCGAATCGTGTGTGACTCGGCTGTCAGCCGGCACCCGATTGTGCGTTAAGCCATTGTGAGCTAAGACACAGCCTACTCACCAGCCGGGAATGCCGGTGGGTTTGGGGATGACTACGACGATTTCGTGCGGAGCAGGCCGATGACGGCCGAACCGAGTTCGAACGGGTCGAGCGGGTGCGGTACCGCCGCCTCGGCGCGCGACCAATCGGCCAACCAGGCATCGTCGCGGCGACCGGTCAGCACGAGCACCGGTGGGCAATCGGCGATTTCATCCTTGAGCTGCCGGGCCAGGCCCAACCCGCCGGCGGGCGTCGCCTCACCGTCGAGGATGACCAGATCGGCAGCCCCGGCGTCCAGGCGCTGCACCACGACCGGCGCGGTGGCCACCTCGGTGTACTCGACCGGCGGCAGGTCCGGATGGGGCCGCGGGCCGAGCGCCGAGATCACCGCGGTGCGGGTCTGCGGGTTGTCGCTGTAGACGAGAATTCGGACCGGCTGCGCTGTATCCAGCTCGGCTGCCTCCAGCTCCGGATTGCCCACGCCGCGAAATGCTACTCGCCGACACCGGGGATACCGGCCGGATGCCGAGTCGAGATGGCAGGATCAGTCGGCCGACTCGGCCCCCGGCCGCGGCGTGCTGGCCAACAGCCGCTGCCGCATGTCTTCCAGCTGCAGGTTCACCTGTTTGCGCCCGGTGGTTGCGGTCAGCATCGGCTGCGGCGCCGGCACCGCCCGATTCTGCCGCAGCAGCGATGCTTCGAGGTCGCCGAGCCGGCGGGCGAGGGCATAGTCCCGGCCGGCCAGCGCAGCCCGCTGCGCCTGCCTGATCGTCGCGAGATCGCGGTCGGCGGGGACGGTTTCGGCGACCAGCAGCGGCGGCTCGGCGCCGAGTGCATCGAGCGTGCTCTGCATCGTCCGGCCGATCCGGCGGACAGCGGCGATCAGCACCGCCCGCGGCCGCCCGGTCAACCTCATCGGAAATCCCACCGCTGCACCTTTCCTCGGGTCGGGCTCAGTATGCACGTAACGCATCACCGTGGTGCGCGACGCGCCCGAAACCGTCTTCAGGTCCGTAATTTCGGCGGATGCAGACCGGCGTCACGCAACTCGAGCACGGCCAGCCGGTAGATTACGTCCGGCTCCCCCCGCCGCCAGGCGCCGCCGGGATCGGCCGAGATCCGGGCGAGCCGCGGCATCGGCTGCCGGGCGAGTGCGCGCAGGGCGAACAGATCCAGATCGGCCGCGTCGTCGATCAATCCCTGCGCTGCGGAGGCCTGGCGGATGAACCGGATCCGCAGCACCGACCACAGCCCCACCACGATCAGGATGGGGATCAGTGCGGTGGTCCAGCCGAGTACCAGTGCCAGCTTGCCCACCGCATCGATCAGCTCGCTCCCGGCGGAGTTCAGCTGGTCACCGACCCCGGACACGCTGCGAAACGGGGCGGCGATGCGGTCGTCGAGCAGCGGCAGGTCGTCCACGGCATCGCCGGCCCCGTTCATCCGGTCCCGGAAGCCGGTGCCGGCCGACTCGAGCGTGCGGCCGGGCGCGGCCAGCGTCATCGTGACGTCGTGGACGAGCCACCCGACGTATGCCCACAGCACCACCCAGCCGACCACGAACAGGTCGCTGGAGATCTGCCGGATTCGCCGAATCGGTAAGTCCGCGTAGAGCTTCACGGGGCACCTTCCGTCGCAGTGGTAGCCGGGCCGGTTCGTTCCGACGCCGACCGTCCGGTGACCGTGACACCCCCGGCCCGGACCCCGGCCGCCCGAACCGTCACCTCCAGCTGTTCTTGCGCGTCGACCGCCAAGCGGCGCACCAGCGCGAGCGCCACCGCCGGCGTGGCCGCAGCGATCAGCTCGAATCGGTCTGCCGGCAGTACCGCGAGTCGTACCTCGGTCTCGGCCCGTACGTCACCGAATGCAGCACCATCGGTCAACAGCGCAAGCTCGCCGAACGAGGTACCGGCCGGCAACGTGGTCATCGGGTAACCGGCACCGGCATCGGTCGGCAGGGTGAGGCCGACCTTCCCCTGCAGGATCAGCACCAATCCGGCACGGCGATCACCGCGGCGCACGAGGACGTCGTCGGCGGCCGCGCTGCGCAGCTCGAACTCCGCGACGAATCCGGCCCGATGCGCCGCGGGAATCGCCTGGACCAGCGGATGCTGCGCGAGCGTGACCGACGCCGGCGTGCGACCGTCCGCGCAGTAGCGATCCAACAGGATCTCCTCACACCAGCGGGCCGCCGCGTCGGCCGACACGAAAACCGGCCGCTCGCCGGCGGGTGCCGATTCGTCGAACGACGCCGTGTCACCGAGCATCGTGTCACCGCGCCCAGTGTCACCGAACGCACCGTCCGGGTCGACCAGAGCCGATCGGCGACCGAGCCGGGTCAACTCCCGACTCAGCGCAGCGAACAGATCGACCGCGACCGTGCTGACCTCGTCGACCCGAGTCGCGTTCACCACCACCACATCCAGCTCGCCGGCCTGCGCGGAAATGGCCCGCACCGCGGTTTCGGCGCCGGCGAACAGCAGGTCTCCGTGCAGATCATAGGTGCGCGCGCGATTCCCGTAGCGTTGCAGCACCTCGACTTCCGCCGGTGAACGTCGCTGCCGCGACGGCGCGTCGACCACCGTGTAGCTGGACCGGATCGACGACCGCGCGGCCCGCGGCACGTGCAGAAAATGCAGCTCGAGTCGCCGGGACAGCTCCCCGCACGCCTGCACGCCGCGCACGCTGTTGCCGTGCTCGTCGAGCCGGGGCGAGTGCACCGCGATGCCGAGCTGCCCCGGCAGCACCGCGAGCACACCACCGCCGACACCGCTTTTCGCCGGCAACCCGACCGAGGTCACCCAGGCGCCGGCGGCGTCGTACATGCCGCAGGTGGTCATCACGCTGAGTACCCGCTCGACCAGTTCCGGCGCCAGCGCCAGCTCCCCGGTGAGCGGGTGCCGGCCGTTGTTCGCCAGGGTCACGGCCATCGCTGCCAGATCGCGGCCGGTGACGATCAGCGAGCACTGCCGGAAGTAGAGATCGACCGCAGCGTCGGCGTCGTCGACCACGCCGAACGACCGCAGCATGTGACCGATCGCCCGATTACGGTGGCCGGTAACAGCTTCCGAGGAGTACACGGCCTCGTCCACGGCGAGCTGCCGACCGGCGTAGCGCGAGTAGCACTGCCGGACCCGCTCGAACCGGTGCTCCGCGGAGTCGCCGACCACCAGTCCTGCCGCAGCGATCGCGCCCGCGTTGATCATCGGGTTGCGCGGCCGCTCGGTGTCCGGATCGAGGCTGATCTCGTTGAACGGCTCGCCCGACGGTTCGACGTCGATCCGGGCCGCGACCGCAGCTACTCCACGGTCGGCCAGTGCCAAACCGTAGGTGAACGGCTTGGAGATCGACTGGATGGTGAATTCGGTACCCACATTCCCGATCTCGTAGACGAAGCCGTCGGTCGTGGCCAAGCAGATCCCGAACGAGTCCGGATCGACCCGGGAAAGCTCCGGGATGTAGTCGGCAACGGCACCCGCGGTGTCCGGCCGACACTGCTCGTACACGTCGTTGAGAATGTCGATGACCGGGTTGTGCATCAGTTCAGGTTAGGTCGACCCGAATCACCCCTCGGCGAAGCCGAATCACCACAGCGTGTTCCAGTAACTCTCGAAGCGCAGGTAGATCAGCAACAACACCACCCCGAACCAGACCCCGGTGATCGCCCACCGCCACTCCAGCAGCGCGGCCGACACCGGGCCCGGCCGGGCCACCACCAGGCGACTGAGCACTGTGAACGTCGGGATCGTCACCGCCCACACCACCATGCAGTACGGGCACAACGCGCCGATCCGGTAGAGGCTCTGGAAGATCAGCCAGTGGACGAAGACGACACCGAGCAGCGCTCCGGCCCACAGTCCGCGCAGGTACCAGCGCGGGATCGGCGTGCCGGACGCCAGCAACACACCGGACACCGCGACGACGGTGAACGCGACGATACCGATGATCGAATTCGGGAAGCCGAAGGCGGCCGCCTGATCGGTGACCATCACCGAGCCGCAGGACAGCACCGGGTTGATGCTGCAGGACGGCCGGTACGTCGGGTCGATCAGCAGCTCGAACCGCTCGATCGTCAGCGCCGATGCCGCAGCCAAGCCGACAGCCCCGCCACCGGCCAGGTATCGGCCGGCTCCGCGGGTTGCGGTCACTGCGCCGCGGCGACCGCGGCCCGCAATGCCTCCGGGGTCGGGCTTTGCACCTCTTTGCCGTCGACCAGCACGGTCGGGGTGTGGTCGATCCCCCCGTCGGTGGCCGCGGTGGTGTTCTGATCGGCGTAGCTGCCGTACCGGTTCGAGGTGATGCACTGCGCCACCGGGTCGCCGGTGATGCCTGCGGCGGCAGCGATATCGATGATCTGTCGATCGGTCAGGCCGGCACCGCCCTCCGCGGGCTGCTGGGCGAACATGGCCGCATGCCAGGCCGGCCATGCGCCGATGTCGGCTTCGGCGACACAGTAGGCCGCTGCCGCGGCACGGGTGGAATAGTTCGTCGACGACATCCGATTCAAGATCGCGATCGGTCGATAGTCCACGGCGACATCCCCGGTGGCCAGCTCGGTGAGCGTCGCCGAACCGGCCGCCTCGAACTGCTTGCAGGCCGGGCACTGGAAGTCTTCGACCACGGTCACCACGACCTTCGGATCAGCCGAGCCGATCCGGATCGCGCCGTCGGCTCGGGCCACCGCGGGCGGCTGCACCGGCGCCGCATCGTTCGTCGACTTGTCCCGCGTCACGCCGAAGGCGATCGCCCCGATCAAACCCACCAGGACCGCGGCCAGGCCGAGTTGAATCCCGACGCTGCGTCGGCGCGCGCCACCGGCCGAGTCGGTGACCAACGCGCTGCTGCGCGCGGCGGTCGACGATGTTCGCTTCTTGCCGTCATCGGTGCTCATCAGAGATAGACCTCGCTTCCAGGCCGGATTCTAGAGCTCGACCCGGCACCGTCGCGGGACCTCGGGCCGCATCGCGGCCATGCCGCGCGATAATCGCGTTTTCTTTTTTCGCAGGTAGCGTTGCCCTATTTCGGAAGGTGCCTACTACACTGAAGTGTGTCTGATATGTGGAACGACCTGGTCACCTGCTTGAAGCTGGAACCGGTAGCCCTGGAACCGCCGCCCGACCACGGCCACTGTGCCTACCTCGGGTCCAACCAGCACCTCCCCTACCACCGGGTCTTCGGGGGGCAGATCCTCGGGCAACTGCTGCTCGCGGCCCGCGCCACCTTCCCGGACAAGTCGGTGAAGTCGATGCACACCGTGTTCCCGCGAGAAGGACGCTCCGACACCCCGATCCGCTACGAGGTGACCACCGCCCACGAAGGTAGGTCGTTCGCCGGCGCGACCGTCACCGCTCGACAAGATCCACACGTCGTCGCCGCTGCCGTCGTCTCCATGCACGTGCCGGAGGACGGGCGGGATCGACAGACCGTCCCCGCCCCGGGTGCGTGTCCCGGCGCGGCCCACGACGTCGAGATGAGTTTGGTGCCGTGGCAGACCCGCGCCGTCGTCGATCTGGACAGCACCGCTGCCGGACCACCCGACTACGAACTCTGGATGCGAACACCGGCGGTGGATCCGGACCTCGGCGCTGCGCTGACTGCCTACGCCACCGATCTCACCCTGATCGGGACCGCACTACGCCCCGAGGAGGGGCTGAGTCATACCGGGAACGGCACCCGGTTCCGCTCAGCGGTGACCTCGCACACCCTCTGGTTCCACCGCGCGGTACGCAGCGACGACTGGCAGCTACTCCGTCAGCACAGTCCGATCCTGGCGCATGGCAGGACCTTCGGACGTGGCGACATCCTCACTGCGGACGGCCGACTGGTCGCGTCCTTCGCCCAGGAAGCGTTGATTCGACTGCCGAATTGACCTAGGGACAGATGTGCGCGGACCGCTGCCGAGCGATCAGTCGCTGGCCGGCAGCGGTTTGGCCGCCTTGACCTGCAACAGCGCCGTGCCCACGCTCAGGCTGCCGGCGCCGGGCTTGGTGACCAACACCTCGGCGCCGGACTCGTCGACATAGCGCTTGCCCAGCAGCGCACCACCGTCGAATCCGGCCATCGGCGCGCCGTGCGGCTCGCGTGCACCGTCGAGCGGCACCATCGCCACCCCACCGGCCCGCAGGTCGGCCAAGCCGTCGGTGGCACGCACCACGATCACCTCGGTATCGCACACCTGACTGCGCAGGCGCGCTCCGTTCTTGATCATCGATCGTCCTTTCCGGGTGGGCCGCCGTACTCCGCCACGAGCTCGCGCCGCAGAATCTTGCCGGTCGGGGTGACCGGCAGCGCCGTCCGGAACACGACCCGGTCCGGTGTCCGCGAGCCACGCAGGTTCGAGCGCACGAAGGCTCGAAGCGCCTCCGCGTCCGGGGATGCCGCGGCGACCGGCACCACGACCGCAACGATGATCTGCCCCCACTGCGCGTCGTCCACCCCGATCACCGCCACCTCGCGCACCTGCGAATGTTCGACCAGCACATCCTCGATCTCGGCGGGGGCGATGTTCTCACCGCCCCGGATGATCGTGTCGTCGGCACGACCGCCCAGGAACAGGTAGCCGGCCGCGTCGAGCATCGCCCGATCCCGGGTGGGGAACCAGCCCTGCGGGTCGAGCACCGAACCGATGCCGGTGTATCGCCCGGATACCTGTGGGCCGCGAACGAACAGTTCGCCCGATTCACCGGGCCCGAGGACGGTGCCGTCTGCGGCGCGGATCTGCAGTTCGATACCGGGTACCGGCGTACCGACCGACCCCAACCGGTCGGCGACCGCCGGGTCCGTCGCGGCGAGTGCCGCGCGATGCTCGTCCGGCCCGAGCACCGTGATCGTAGAACTCGTCTCGGTCAGACCGTAGGCGTTGACGAAACCGACGTCGGGAAGCAGCTTCAACGCCGTCCGCAACAGCGGTTGCGGCACCTTGGACCCGCCGTAGGCGAGGGTGCGCAACGACGGCAGCCGGGTACCGGCGCGTTCCACCTCGGTGACGATGCGCGACAGCATGGTCGGCACCACGGTCGCCGAGGTCACCTGCTCGGTGCCGACCAGCTCGACCCAGCGCGCCGCATCGAAGGTGCGCAGGTACACGATCCGGCGGCCGGCGTACAGATTGGACAGCGCCGCGCTGACCCCGGCAATGTGGTAGGGCGGCACGCCGACCAGCGCGGTGTCCCCCACGGCGGCCGAGTCGAACTCGACCGTTCCGGTGATGTATTCGGTCAGGTTCTGGTGGGTGAGCTCCACTGCTTTGGGTGCCGCAGTCGTGCCGGAGGTGAACAGCACCACCGCCACCTCGTCCGGATCGGCGAACTCGGTCACCGGTGCGGCGGTCGCCGCCTGTGCCAGGAACCGGGTCGAACTCAGCGCGGGCACCGACCTCGGTGCGCCCGCGTCGAGCACCGCGCGATATTCCTCGTCGTAGACCAGCAGCGGATTGTCCAGTCGATCGATCAGCGATCCGAGCGCCTCGACGCTGAGCCGATAGTTCAGCGGAGTGAACGGGACTGCCGCACCGGCGGCGGCAAACAACAGCAGCGGCAGCATGTGCCCGCCGGTACCGACATACGCGACGCTGCGTGCCCCGGACTCGGCGACGATGCCGGAACCGCGCTGTACCAGCGCCTGCAGCTCGCCGACCGTCCACGCGATCTCCGCACAGGCCACCGCGGGCCGATCCGAATTGCCGGTTGCTGCCATTTCGAGCAGCAGCGATAAACTCATTCCGTCAGGCCACCGGCAGCAGATCGGTGCCGCCCCACCGGCCGGTCACCGAGAGCTCGCCACTGCGGAAAACTTCCGAATACTCGATATCAGCGGTGGGCAATCCCGCCGCAGCGAGCGCGCAACCCTTGAACGCCCGTGCCGCCACGCTCAGCCGATGGCAGACGGTGCCGAGCCGATCGTCGAGTTCGTCCGGCATCGCATCGCCCCACATCGCCACCTCGGCCGAACCCTGGTCGAGACAGCCGAGCACGCCGGTGCGTACTCGCGAATCCTGGTCGTAGAGTTCCGGCGCGACCGCCAACGCGTGCGGCCACGTGTCGTGCGCCGACGTGGCCAGCGACGCCTCCAGCTCCAGCACTGCGACGCCGAGAATCTCCAGCGAACGCGCGTCGGCGGTATCGGTGATCACCGCGGTGACATCCCAACCCGCCATGGTGCGATCACACAGCCAACCCCCGATGTGCCGCACGACCTCGATGGCGGAGGGAGCGACCACTGCCAATCGGTACCGCAATACGTGCTTGCGGGAATGCGCCCGGCGGTGCGCAGCCGAGCGATTTCCGTCGAAGGAGTCGAGTGTGTGAGCAGTCATGAGATTCCCCGTCCCGCTTCTGCTGGTCGCCAATGACGGAAACTATGTTCTCATGGTCGGAGAATCTAGAAATAGAATCGCACAAAGTCATCGCTTGGCCCTGCTCGCCAACCCGATTGCCCGTCACTTGATTCGGAGGCCGTCATGGCTCTGCCCCCCTTGCCCGACGAGGAATGGAACGACGAGGTCGATCGGGCGTTGGCTCGGCTGCTTCCGGCGGAACGGCGGAATCGCGCCGGCGCCGGCGACGCTCTGGCCGTGTTGGTCCGGCACCCGGAACTGACCCGCGCGTTCCTCGGCTTCAACGTGCATCTGTTGTTCGGATCGACGCTGGATCCGCGACTGCGCGAGCTGACGATTCTGCGGGTCGCGCACCGGCGCGACTGCGCTTACGAATGGCATCACCACATGAAACTGGGCCGCGCGGCCGGCCTGACCGACGCCGACATCGCTGCGGCCGCCGGCGCTGCGGCCGCCGACGAATTCGATCGCGTGGTGCTCGGCGCCGTGGACGAGCTGGACGAGCAATCGATCCTGTCCGACGCCACGTGGGCCGCGCTCGGTGCACGACTGGACGACCGGCAGCGGATGGACTTCGTCTTCACCGTCGGCTGCTACACGACTCTGGCCATGGCGTTCAACACGTTCGGGATCGGCCCCGAGGAAGCGCCGCTCGCCGGAACCTGAACAACCCCGGCCCCGGGAGGGCGAGCGCCGGCCGCAGGTCAGGAGCGCGGTAGTCCTAGCACCCGCTGCGCGATGATGTTGCGCTGAATCTCCGACGTGCCGCCCGCGATGGTGCCGGCGAAGCTACGCAGATAGCGCTCGAACCAACTCGCCGAGAAGTGCTCGATGTTCAGCGGTGGCGGCGGCGCGGTCACCGCCGGGTGGGTCAACCCCTCGATACCGACCGCGTCGAGAGCTCGTTCGGACGCCGCCTGCGACGCCTCCGAACCCAGGACCTTGAGGATCGACAGCGCAGCCGTGTCCTGCTCGCCACGAGCGGCCGCGGCCAGTGCGCCCGAGCCGAGCATCCGCAGCGCGTAGCTGTCCATCACCAGTCGGGCGTAGGCATCCCGGTCGAGTTCGGTGCGCGGCCGGAAGTCGCCGAGTAGATCCTCCAGCCGATCCGCAAAGCTCAGCCAGAGCAGCGTGCGCTCGTGACCGAGCGAGCCGTTCGCGACCTGCCAGCCACCGTTCTCCGGACCGATCCGGTTCGCCACCGGTACCCGCGCGCCCTCGAAGTAGACCTCGTTGAAGTCCAGATCGTCGGGCGAGCAGACCGACGGGAACGGCCGCCGGGTCACCCCCGGAGTGTCCGTCGGGATCAACAACACACTGATCCCTCGGTGTTTCGGCGCTGTCGGGTCGGTCCGGACGAAGGTGAGCAGCACGTCCGCGTCGTGCGCACCGGAGGTCCATACCTTCTGCCCGTCCACCACGTACTCGGCACCGGCCCGCACCGCTCGGGTACGCAGACCGGCAAGGTCCGAGCCGGCCCCGGGTTCGCTCATACCCAGCGCGGCGGTGATCTCGGCCCGCAGGATCGGCACCGCCCACCGTTGCTTCTGCTCGTCGGTGCCGAAAGACAGGATCGATGCGGCGATGATGCCGAGACCCTGCGGGTTGAAGCTGTGGTAGATCCGGCGCTTGGACAGTTCCTCGAGATGGACGTACTGCTGCAGAACGGTCGCGTTGCGACCACCGAATTCCGGCGGGTTTCCCGGCAGCAACCAGCCGTGCTCGAACATCAACCGCTGCCACCGCCGCGCCCAATCCGGTACGTGAGCACTGGATTTCGATCGCTCGGTAACATCGCCCGGGGCCGGCATGTGTTCGTCGAGAAACTCGACGAACTTCCGCCGGAACTCCTCGACATCGGCATCAAAGGTGAGCTGCACGATTACCTTCCAACGCACGGTAGTGGTCGACAACCGCGGCCCGATGCGCAGCTGCGCCGCCGAGCATCAACTCGCCGGCCTTGGCTCGCTTGATCGCGAACTGCAGGTCGTTCTCCCAGGTGAAGCCCATTCCGCCGAACAGTTGCACACCGTTGCGGAAGACCGACGACTGACACTCACCCGCGGCCGCCTTGGCCATCGACGCCGCCAGCGCGCGCCGCGGGTCGTCGGCGGCCAGGCACAGCGCAGCGAAATAGCCCAGCGCCCGGGCTCGTTCGATCGCGATGTACATGTCGGCAGCCTTGTGCTGCACCGCTTGGAACGAACCGATCGCCACGCCGAACTGCTTGCGGTTACGGACATGTTCGAGCGAAAGATCGAGGATTCGCCGACACGCACCGACCGTGTGCAATGCCATGGCGGTGAGCGCTCGCTCCCGCGCAGCGGCCACGTCCACCACTCGACGGGCGGACTCGGCAGCTGCCACGTCGTCGAACGTCACCTCCGCCACGTGTAATACCGGATCGAACACCGGAGTCCGCCGGGCACGCACCGAACCCGCGTCCACGACGAACACGCCGGCGTCGGTCACCACCGCGAACCGCTCGGCCCGATCCCCGTCCAGCACGTACCGAGCGGTGCCGCGCAGCCGCCAGTCCGTCCCGTCATGTGCTGCGGTGACCCCGGAATACACTGCGGCGCCGGCCTGGTTGCACGCGACCTCCGGCGCCAGCGGAGCGAACTGGGACACGGTCGCCAGGAACGGCGTCGGATCGGTCGCCCGGCCCAGCTCCTCGCACACGATGCCGAGCTCGACCGCCGAATCCGGCTCGGTGAGTTCGGTCCAGCCCAGGCCGACGTAGGTCTGCCAGAGCGGGCCGGGATCGGCGCCCTTGTCCACGATGTCCCGAATCAGGGCCGAAGTGCATTGCCGAGCAACGACTTCGCGGACCGTATCGGCCAGCAGTCGCTGGTCGGCGTCGAACTCGAACAGCATGGGTTACTTGAGCATGCTGCCGGCGTCCACCGGCAACGCGACGCCGGTGAGGTAACGGGCCTCGTCGGAAACCAGGAAAAGAATCGCGTTGCTGACATCCACCGGATCCACCCAGGGCACCGGCAGGGTATGGAACATCTGGCAGATCGGCTTCATGTCGTCCGGCCCGGGGTTCTCCAGGTCGGGGCGGAACAACTTGTAGGTGCCGTCGTTGAGCAGCATGTCGGTGCTGACATGGGTGGGATGCACCGAGTTGACCCGGATATTTTGATACCCCAACTCGACCGCGAACGTCCGCATCAGCCCGACCACGCCGTGCTTGGCGGCGATGTAGTGCCCGACGTTCGGATAGGCCTTGAGCCCGCCGACCGAGCTGGTCAGCACAACCGCGCCGCCGCCCGCGGCGACCAGGTGCGGGATGCCGGCCTTCACGCTCTTCCATACCCCGGTCAGATTGACCGCGATCATGTCGTCCCAGAGCGGCTCTTCCAGGTCGGCCATCGCGCCCCCCTCGTTGCCGATACCCGCGTTCGCGATGACGATGTCGAGCCGGCCGAGTTGCTCGACACCGCTGTCCAGCGCGGCCTTCATCTCGTCGTAGTCACGCACGTCGACCTCGGCGGTCACCACCCGCCGGCCCTGCGCCTTTACCAAATCTGCAGTCTCGGCAAGATCTTCGGGCGTGGACATCGGGAACGGCACTCGGTCCAGCTGTCGACAGACATCGATCGCGATGATGTCGGCGCCCTCCTGGGCCAGGCGCACCGCGTGACTGCGGCCCTGCCCACGCGCGGCCCCGGTGATGAAGGCGACCTTGCCCTCGACCCGTCCGGTCATGGTGGAACCTCGCTTTTCTCTGTATTTCAGGGGTTGGGGGTGAACGTGATGTGCAGGTCGCTGAGTCCCCGCAGGATGAACGTCGGCTCGTAGCGGTAGTCGCGGTCTCCGGGCGGGCCGTGGTATTGCTCGTCGACCTGGATATCGAGCATTCGGTCGAGGATTCGCTCGACCGACACCCGCAGCTCGACTCGGGCCAGCGGGCCGCCCGGGCAGGTATGCACCCCGCGGCCGAACGCGATGTGCTCACGAAAGTTCTTGCGGTCCAGCCGGAACTCGTGCGGCTCGGTGAATCGCTGCGGATCCCGGTTGACCGCACCCGGGCAGAACATGACGACCGACCCGACCGGGACCTCGACGTCTCCGACCGTGGTGTCGCGAGTCGCCAACCGGAAGCCGGACTTCACCGGCGCGTCCATCCGCAGGGTCTCCTCGACGAAGACCTGGATCTTGCTGCGGTCGTCGCGAAGCTCCTGCTGGATATCGGGCCGATCGCTCAGGATCCGCATGACCGCACCGAGCACCTTGGCCGTCGTCTCCTGCCCCGCACCGAAGAGGAAGGTGGCCGACCGTACGACGTCGACGACTTCCGGAGTGGACCCATCCGGGTACTTGGCCAGCGCCAACGACGTGAGCACGTCGTCGCGGGGGTGCTCCCGGCGATCGGAGATATAGGCACTGAACTTCTCGTCGAGCCACTGCAACGGATTCGAAGCGAGGCTCTCCTTGTCCAACGCGCCGACGCGCTGCCCCGGCCGGTCTGCACCCAGCGCGACCCGGAACTCTTCGTGATCGGACTCCGGGACGCCGAGCATGTCGGCGACGACGAGCAGGGCGAACGGCTTGGCGTATGCAGCGAGAAACTCGCACCTGCCGTCGGCGACGAACTCGTCGAGCTGGCGGTCGGCCAGCCGCCACATGAACTCCTCGTTCTCCTTCAACCGCGCCGGGGTGAGCAAGCGGTTGAGCAGTGAGCGCGCGGCGGTGTGCTGTGGCGGATCCATCGTCACCATGTGCTCGAACATCGGCATCTTTGCCCGGTGTTCGGCGATCAAGCCGGTGATGTCGTCACCTTCGATCTCGAACGGCAGCGGCGGAAACGGCCCACCCACCGCCACCGCCGACGAGAACAGCGCCGGATCGCGCAACACCTCGGCAGCTTCGCTGTAACCCGTCACGGCGTACACGCCGTGCTGCGATACCCGCTTGACCGGGCACTGCGCACGCAGGTAGTCGAAGTACGGATGCGGATCTGGAACCAGCGCCGGATCGGTGAAGTAGTCGACGGTGTCGAAATCGGTCATCGAAACGCTCCTGTGGGAAACGATGATATCTCTAACGAGAATAGCATTCTCTGTTGGGCAGCAAGCAATCCGGGGAGAAACGGGGATTGCGCCGAACTCAGGGAAGGAAGACCCGGCTGGCCAACCAGCGGCCGTCGACCAGTTCCATCGTCATATCCACCCGACTGCGATCGATTCGCGGGTCGGGCGACGCCGCATTGGTAATGGTCTGGTCGATGAACAACAACACTTCGACCTTGGTTTCGGTCGCCGACTTCGCCGCCGCGTCCACGACGGTCCCGGTGCCGGACGCCTTGTTGTCCTGCAACAAGGTGCGCAGATCACCGCTGGACTTGCTGTACATGTCGCGGAACTCGCCGGTCGCCCCGTCCAGCACTGCGGCGAAACCGCTGTCGAGGTCGTCGGCTTTCACGCTGGTCAGAGTGACACCGTAAGCCCGCGCTGCCGCGACCGCGGCAGCGCGCGCGTCGTCGATCCGGCGTTCCTGCCGTAGCTGCCAACCGAGCACCGCGGCGGCGGTAACCGCCACGACGGCGGTCAGCGCGGTGAGCGGCAATGCCGCGCGGCGCACCCAGGCGACCGATCGACCGCGCCGAGTAGGCTGGATCGCCGCGTCCTCCCCGGCAGCCGAGCAGAGCGGACAGGCAAGCTCGGCGTGATCCGGGCCGCCGTGATCGGTGGCGGCGGGATCCGGGTCCGGCGTGGCGTCGGGCGGCCGAGCGTCGACCACCGTGTCGGGTTTGCTCATGTCCGTGTGCTCCCTCGTCCTGTGTCCACCGCGGTCATCGCGGCGGCACGACCGGTGGCGGTGGCAGCGGCGGGCCGCCGTAGGTGGTCGGCAACGATTGCGGCCCGACCGGCGTGGAATTGCTCTGCTGCTGCGGTGACACACCGTCCGGGGCCCGGCCCGGGATAGGGGTACCCGGCGGGCGCGGCGCGTTGTCCGCACCCCGGACGATCTCCGCGCCGGTATCGCCCGTGCAGTGGGTGTAGAGGTAGGGCTCGGGGAAGCTCGGCGACGCCGGGACCCCGGCCGGCAGGTCGTACTCGCAGCTCGGTCGCGGATACAGGTTCACCAGCGCCCAGATCCCACCGTCGTGGAAGGACGCCGCGATGGCGTCGAGTGCCGATCCGCCCCGCTGGGTCGGGAAGAAGAACTCCTGCAGCGCCGGCACGCGGGAGTTGGTGACGTCGGCCACCACCCGGAGGTTGCCGAGCAGCGCCGCCATGGTGGTCGAGTTCGCGGCCAGGAGATTGTCCACCGCGTGGAAGGTCCCCGGCGCGGCATCGAGCAGTTGCACGTACCCGCCGGACTTGGCCTCGGCGCCGGTCAGGATCCGGTTGGCGTTGTCGGCAAACCGATTGAGCCCCGGCGTCATGTCGCGAACCGTGCCGATCACTTGCCGCCCGTCCACGATCGCGGACATCGTCTGCGGCAGAATGGAATCCAGCATCGAGACGACGAACGTGCCGCCGTCGAACAGGTCGGCCAACTTCTGTGGGCCGGCCGGACTCACGCCGAACTGGTCCACCACCGTCGCCAGTTTCGCGGGGTCGACCTGCGCCAGGGTGCGGTCCATCGCGGCGAGCGTGCGCCACAGCGGCATCGGCGTGTTCGTTCGATCGGCGGAGATCTCGTCACCGTCGACCAGGTAGGGCCCGCCGTCCCGGGTCGGCCGGAAATCGAGGTATTGCTCGCCGGCCAGGGACAAGCTCGCGACCCGGACCTCGCCGTCCGCCGGCACCTTGTTGTCCGCCTCGATCAGGGCGGTGGCGATCACGTCGGCGGCACCCAGCTCCAACCCTTCCACCTTGCCGACCGGTACCCCGCGCAGGGTGACGTTCTGCCCGGCCATCAAGCCGCCGGACTCCACCAGATGTACCCGAACCCGGATCTTTTCGGCCGCCGGATTCACTCCGAGTGCACCGAACACCATGTACCCGACCCCGCCGACCAGCGTCAACGCCAGCGCCAACGCCGAAACCCCCAGGCGATGCGCCCGAACCAGCCGAACCAGCCGAACCAGCCAGCCGGCGGGCACCTGCACGATCGCGCTCATCGGCCCGGTCCGATCACTTTTTCCTGCAACTTCGTCAGCGCGAAGGCGAGCGTGCCGATCACATTCGCCACATCCCCGACATCCGGCAACCGGGTCTCCGGCGCGACACCGTGATTGACGTCGGGTACCGCGCCGATGGTCAGGTCCATCCAGGTTGCGTCGGCGTTGCCGCCGGTGCTGTTGGTGCGCTTCATCACCGGGGCGAGGATCGCGTTGACCGCGGCGAGACTGGCCCCGGGCGTGGTGGCGGCGGCGTTCATCTGGTCGGCGATCCGATTGATGTCGGCGACCAATCCGGCGGTCTTCGAGGCGTCTATGCCGGGGAACGTCGCAATCTGCTTGGTGATGCCCGCCGCCTCGTGGATCAGGCTCAGCGCCTGCGTGGAGTTGGCTCGCAACGTGTCCAGCGCGGGGCCCGCGCCGGCCAGGACGTCGTCGATGGTGCCCTGCTGCGCGCCGATCTGCTGGGTCAGCTGGTTCACCTCGTTCAGCGTGGTCCGGATATCCGCCGACCGCGCGGACAGTTTCTGCACCACACCGTTGGACTGCGCCAACAACGCCGCCATCCGATCACCACGGTCGCCCACCGCCCGGCCCAGGCCGTTGACCAGGGTGGTGAGGTTCCGTAGGACACCTCCGTTGACCAGAATCGACGCCGTGGTGAGCAGCTCCTCGATGGTGGTCGCCGCCGAGGTGCGGTCCAGCTCGATCGTGTCGCCGTCGGCCAGCGACGGCGAGTTGGGGGTGGCGTCGTCCGGCGGCTTCAACGAGACGAACACATCGCCCAGCGGGGTTGCGGTACGCAGTTCGGCGGTGCTACCGACCGGCACCCGAACATCGCTCCGGATTCGCAGCGCCACCACGGCCGTGTAGTCCCGCACGGCCATATCGGCAACCTCGCCGATGTCCGCGCCGGACAGTCGCACCTTTGCCTTCGCCGGAAGGTTCAGCGCATTGCTGAAACTCGCCTGGACGGTGTAGCTGTCGCCGCTGCTGCCCGGCGCCGGCAGCGGCAGGTCGCCGAGCCCGACCGAGCAGCCGGTGGTCACCGCAGCGGCCACGGCCAACGCTGCTGCCCGAGCCGGATGCCCGATCATCGTGGCAACCTCGTCATTCCCTCGAGAATCGAGGTTATCCCCCAGTCCGGCCCGAAGTCCTGCAAGGTGCCGGTAGCGCAACCGAGCTGGCGCAACCCGAGGATGTTGCACACCTCTTTGAGCGCCTGCCCTTCCACCGCCACCTTTTCCAGCAGCGAACGAACCCGGATGCCACCGGTGTCGAAGTCCACCGCTTTCCACGCGTTGTCCAGCAACATCGGTGTCACGTCGAGGAATTCGGCCAACTGGTCGCGGTAGTCGACGAGTGCCTTGGTCACCGTCGTGCCGTCGCCGAGCGTGGCGGCCAACAGGTCGGCGTTGTCGGTGAGCAGGGCGTCCGCGTCGCGGAGTACCGCGACCGCCTTGGCGCCGGTATCGCCGGTGCCGATGTTCAGGTCGGCCGCCATCTGACCGAGTTGTCCGGTCGCGCCGCCGAATTGGCGAATGGTCTGATCGTTGGCGGCCGCCGCACGCAGCAGGGTGGCGACCTGATCCATCAACTGGTTCAGCGTGTCCTGAGTGGCCAGGCCGCGATCGTCGCCCAAGCGCAACGCGGTGGACAGTTGGTCCAGGGTCTGCCGGAGCTCCGGACCGCTGTTGCCGGCGATGGCCGCGGACGCGCCCAGCAACCGGGCGACCGGGCCGTCACCGGGCGTTGCCCCTTGCAACGAACCGGACAGTCGCTCGCCGGCACCCAGCAGTCGGTCGAAGTCGACCGGGGTGCGCGTGCGGTCCAAACCGAGACGAGTGCCGTCCGCCATCTCCGGGCCGTCCGTGTAGGCCGGGGTGAACTCGACATGTCGGTCGGTGAGCACCGACGTGGACAAGGTGACTGCCTTGGCATCGGCCGGAATCCGGATGTCGCGGTCGATCTCCATCGTCACTTCGACGTTCGTGCCGCGTGGTTCGACTGCCGTCACCGTGCCCACCGGCATCCCCAGCACCGCGACCGTATTGCCGACGTAGAGACCGGCCGCGTTGTCGAACTCGGCGACGACCGACATCGCATGATCCGACCCGGCCCCGGCACATGCGGACGTGGCGCCGACCGCCGACACGACGACCAGCTGGACCAACGTGCGTCCGATCCTGCTACCTCTGATAGTCATTGGCAGTCCTTGAAGTACGGAGTGAGGCCCACCTGTTGCGCACGACCGCTCAGCGCGCACATCCACGAGTCGATCAGCGGGCCGCCGGTCGAGCTGAAGTTCACCTCGGGCCCGCCACCGGTGGCGTTGGCCATGTTGCGCATCGGCACCGGCAGGATCTCCAGCAGGTTGCGCAGCAAGGCGTCGTTGCGAGCGAGGGCGCCGATCAGTCCTTCCAGTCCGGCCAGCATCTCGGTTACCGCGGGGCGGTCCCGCCCGACCAGCGTCTGCAACTGATCGACCAGGCGTCGGGTGGCGTCCATCAGCCCGAGCACCACCTCCCGCCGGGCGGCGATCTGTCCCAGGATGTCCTGACCGGTTGTCAACACGCCGGCGAGATCGGCCTGCTGTGCAGTGAGCACGCCGGTGAGTTCCTTGCTGCTGGCCAGCAGCGCCCCCATCTCGCCGCGCCGTTCGCTCAGGATCGCAGCCAGCGAGCGCAGGTTGGTCAGCAGTCCGGGCAGCACCCCCGGCATGCCCTCCACCTGGGTGGCCAGCACGTTGAGCGACTTACCCACCTGCTCGCCGTCGATACTGTCGACGGTCACGGCGGCATCGTTCAGGGTGGCCTGCAGATCGTAGGGAACCTCGGTGTGCTCGATGGTGATCCGCCGGTCCGGCAGCTCGCCGTCACCGGCCGGGCGCAACTCCACGTAACGAGCACCGAGCAACGTGGTCAGCTTGATCGACGCGCCGGTCGCGCGGCCGAGGGGCACGTCGGAGTCCACCGACAAGGCCACCTCGACGTGGTCCCCGGCCAGCTTCGTCCCGCCGACCGCGCCGACCGGGATACCGGCGACCGACACGACATCGCCGGGCCGGATCCCCGCAGCCTGGGCAAAATCGGCGTGGTAGGTCGTCTTACCGACACCGAGCTTGGTGTAACCGACCGCGCCGGCGAGCAGGGCGGCGATGGCGACGATGCCGATCGAACCGAGCAACGCCGGCCGCTGGAAGGGTTTCCGGAGCCGCTGGGCCCACCGTTGCCGTCTCGTCATGTGGTCGGTCACCTGCAGATCGGGGTGTACTTGGCCTGCCCGCCAGGGGTAGCCAGATTGACGATGGTCGGCACCAACTGCCGCAGCGCGGGCAGCGGAGCGATGTCGAAGTTGCACAGATACGTGTTGATGTACGGACCGTTCTGGCTGAAGCGGGCCACCCCTTTCAAGACCTGCGGGACGTTGAAGCCGAGGTAGGCGAACTCGTCCTTGTGCTGCTGGAAATGCTCGGTGAACCCCGGCTCCCGATAGAGCAACGCGTCCAGGTCGGGTCGAACCTGGTCCATCACCTGCGATACCCGGTCGACCGTCGGTGACGCCGAATCCAGCAGCCCGAACAGTTCGTCTCGATGCGCCGACAGGCCGTCGACGATGGCTCGCGATTGCGAGATCAAGGTGCTCATCTCCTCGCGCTGCCCGGACAGATGACTTACCACCTGGTTGAGATTGACGATCACGTCGCCGAGCACCTGGTCCGGTCCGGCCACCGACTCGGCCAACTTCGAGACCTGCTCCACCAGCAACACCAGCGACGTACCGTCGCCCTGCAGCGCCCGAATCAGCGCCTCGGTGAGATTGTCCACCTGCTTCGGATCGAGCCCACCGAACAACGGCTCGAAGCCGTTGAGCAGGCCGGACAGATCGAACGACGGCTCGGTGTGGTCCAGCGGGATCTCCCCGCCCGGCGCCAACACCGACACGTCGTCGAAGTTCGCCATCGCCAGACCGAGGTAACGCTGCCCGATGACGTTCTGGTAGGTGATCGACGCCTTGGTGTTGCCGTACAGCGTCTGCCCTTGCTCGACCTCGAAGTGCACCCGGGCTCGCGTGCCGTCCAATTCGATCCGGTCCACCCGGCCGACTCGGATGCCGGCCATTCGGACGTCGTCGCCCACCCGCAAACCGGTGACATCGCTGAATACCGCCGAGTAGGGCTGGGTGTCGGCGTTGATTCCGCGGTCGAGGGTCACGAAGGTGATCCAGATCAGGCCGAACGACGCCACAACGAACAGGCTCACCCCGATGAGCGGCTTTCGGTAACTCATCGCCCACCCCCGGCCGGGGCATTCGCCGGAACGGGAGCCGCCGGAATCAGCGCTGCCGGAAGGCCGGGTAGTGGCGTGCCGCCCGGCGCGACGCCGGCCGGCAACGGGCCGTCGGCCAACAGCGGCCCGAGCAAGGACTCCGCCCCGGTCGGCAGGCCCTGCAACGAACGCTCGATCATGTCCTTTACTCCGGGTGGCAGGCTGCCCAGGAGATCGGCACCGGTGATCTCCGGGTAGTTACGCAGGTCCAGGCTCGGCGGTAATGCCTCCGGCGGTGTGTCGGTCGGACCGGTGCTGCAGCTCGGTGCGACCAACTCGCCGTACCGCGGGCAGTCCTTTTTGGTGTAAATCATGTGCGGGGTGAGCCGGAACTGGAATCGGCCCATGCCGCGCGGCGTGTTGGTGTTCCAGACCTCGGCGAACCACTTGTCGGACAGGTTCTTCATCCGGAGCATGATCGGACTGAACGTCGGCGAGCCGTCGGCGACCACGTCGAGCACCGGGTCCAACTTCTGGATCACCCCGGAGATCTCGTCGGTCCGCCGATCCAGCGCGCCATCGACCGAGCCGAGCGTGCTCGCGCCCGCGGTCAGCAAGGCGGTAAGCTGCCCGCTCTGGTCGGCCAACGTGCGCATCGGCAGCACCGCGTGATGTAACGCGTCGAGCAACTCCGGCGCCGAGGTGTTCAGTCCGTGCACCGAGTCGGCGAGCATGGTCAACGTCGGAGTTCCGCCGTCGGAGGTCAGTAACGAATCGAACTGCTTGGTGATCCGGTCCAGCTGGGCGCCTGCCTCGACGAAACGACTGCCGCGCCGATCGGTCGCCTGCGCCACCGTGGCCAGGATGCCGACGACATTCTGTGAACCGATTCGCGCGGTGGCTGCGATGATCTGCCGGAGTTTGGTCAACGCACTCTGCAACTGCACGGTCGACAGGCTGGTGTCCTGCGGGATCTCCGCGTTCGGTTGCAACGATGGGGCCGGACCGTTGTCCACCAGCTGCACCGATGACACCGCGAAGACGTTGCTCGGAACCACCCTGGCGGTCACGGTCTCGGGGATGCCCGATATCGCGGTCGGATCGAGATTCAACAACACTCGATTGGGTTCGCCGTCGGCCGCCGGGGTCACCCCGGCCACCGTCCCGACCAGCATTCCACGAAACTTCACATCGGACCGATCGGGCACTCCGTCGCCGAGCTGCTGCAGCATCGCGGTTACTTCGACCTTCTCGTCGAAGTAACCGGAGGTCTTGAGCAACAGTGCTGCCAGCAACCCGACCGCCACGATCAGCACCGCGAGCCCACGAAGCAACAAGGCCCGGCCGGACGGACCACGCCCGTCGAGATCGAACAGGATCGACATCGACTCACCCTCCGAGCCGGGCGCCGCTGGAGCCGATACCCCAGATGGCGATGGTCAGCAACAGATTGAAAATGATCATCAACGAGATCGCCGAGCGCATCGCCCGACCCGCGGCGACGCCGACACCCTGCGGCCCGCCGGAAGCGTAGTAGCCGTAGTAGCACTGCACCGCGGTCGTGAGGATCACGAAGATGACCGCCTTGGCGAGCGAATAGGCGATATCGGTGCCGCTCAGCACGAGTTGGAAGTAATGCTCGTAGGTGCCGGCCGCAAGCCCGCCGGTCACGCCGATGGCCAGCGCGACCACCAGGTAGTTGGCCGCCAGGCAGACGATGTAGAGCGGCACCATCGCCACCATTGCCGCCAGCAGGCGGGTGCTGACCAGGTAGGGAATCGACCGGATACCCATGGTCTCCATCGCCTCGATCTCCTCGGCGATGCGCATCGCGCCCAGCTGGGCGGTGAACCGGCAACCGGCCTGGGCAGCGAAGGCGAGCGACGCCATGATCGGCGCCAGCTCCCGCGTGGACGCGGTGGACGAGATCAACCCGATGGCCGGCTCCATGCCGAGCAGGTGCAGCGCGTTGTAGCCCTCCAGCGCGATGATCGCGCCGCCGGCCGCGCCGAGCACGATGATCACGCCCGCGGTGCCGCCACCGACCACGATCGAACCGTTGCCCCAGGTGATATCCGACAGCACCGTGAGGAACGCTCGGCGGTAATGCCGAACGGTCAGTGGAATAGCCGCCAGTGCCCGCGCCAGGAAGGTAATCATGTGCCCGATGCGCATGATCGCCTGGCCGAACCGCCGCGAGACGAGCAGCGCGGTCCGGGCGCCGGCGGGCAGATATGGTGCGGCCATTACAACCCCGGCCGCGGGAACAAGATCATGAACATTTGAGTGAAGACGACGTTCACGACCATGAGCAGCAGAATCGACGACACCACGGTGGAGTTGACCGCGTCGGCCACCCCGGCCGGTCCACCCTTCGCGCCGATCCCCTTCTCGCAGGCCACCACTCCCACAATCCCGCCGTAGACGACCGCCTTGACCACGGCCAGCACCAGATCGCCGACCGTGGCGAACGATGCGAAGGTAGCCACGAAGCTGCCCGGCGCGCCGCCCTGGACGAAAACGTTGAACAGGTACCCGGAGAAGAAGCCGACGAAACACACGACCCCGGTCAGCGAGACCCCGACCAGAATTGCGGCCGCCACCCGAGGAACCACCAGGCGCCGGATCACCGAGACGCCCATGACCTCCATCGCGTCCAGCTCGTCGCGAATCTTGCGCGAGCCGAGGTCGGCACAGACAGCCGAACCGACCGCGGCGGCCATCAGCAGCGCGGCCACCATCGGCGCGCCTTGCCGGATCACCGCGAGCCCGCTCGCCGCACCGGCCAACGACGTGGCACCTACCTGCCCGGCGAGCAGGCCGAACTGGATCGAGAGGGTCACCCCGATCGGCAGCGAAACGAAAATCGTCGGCAGCGCTGCTGCCGACGCCATGAACGCGGACTGCCGGACGAACTCGCCGAAGGCAAATCGCCGACGCACGATATCGACCACGAGATACTGCATCGCCTGCACACCGAGAGCGAACTGGTTGCCGACGGTCGACAACGCAGCCAACGGATGGCGCCGGAGGTAGCCGCGCCACCAGTCGGCGATCTCCTGGGTCGGCGGCGGTTCCGACCATCCGAACCGTGGGTCCGGTGCGGCCGCCGGCTGCTCGAGCTCGAGGCTGTCGCGGGTCGTCATTGCTGCACCTTGCTGAGCGAAATGGGTACGAAATATCGACGATGACGGCGATGGCTGCGCCGTCGGGTCATCGTAGTCCCGATCACGGCGACCCGAAGAAGATCGTATCCGTTTTCGGGAAATAATGTTCTCATTCGGTCCGCCGAGTGCGTTCGAGCACCCGATCCGCCGCCGCCCAGTGCGCGTCGGCAACCCAGAGCCGGGCAAACTCGGCAACCGCCGCCGCCGGGTCGGTTCCACCGATCACCCGCTTGATCGCCCCGGCCGGGCGATGTGCCAGCCGGTGCGATATCGCGCGCCAACCAGCTGCGAACTCGGTCCGCGGTAACACCCGGTCGACCAGGCCGATCCGCTCGGCCGCGGCAGCATCGACGATCTCGCCCGAACCGGCCAACAGCAGCGCACGCCCCGGCCCGACCAGCCGAGCGAGACGTTCGGCCCCACCCCATGCGGGCATGATCTCGAGCGTCACCTGATTGAATCCGATCGTAACGTCCGCGGCGGCGATTCGTATGTCGGCCGCCACGGCGACCTCCGCGCCGCCGCCGAGCGCATGGCCGTTCAGCGCCGCGATCACCGGTCCGGGAAATGCCGCCAGTCGATCGCAGATCCGGCGCATCCGCCAGGCCATCTCGGACGCCTGCTCCTCGGTGCGCAGTTCGGCCAACGCTCGGAGGTCGCCACCGGAGACGAAAGCTCGGTCGCCCGCACCGGTGAGCACCAGCGCGCGCGCGTCCGCGACCGCGTCGAGGACGTCCTCGAGCTCCCCCATCGTTGCCGGCGCGATGGCGTTGCGCGCTTGCGGGCGATTGATCGTGACGATCGCCAGGTCACCGTCGCGTTCGAGCTCGACCACGCTTGTTCTCCGATCGGTAATGTGATTCTCTTGTGTGGAGAATCATATCCGCACCGAGGAGTGCAACAGGTGGAATGGACGACGCGGGCGATCTCGCCCGAGCTGGCCCAGCACTATCGGGACAACGGCTGGTGGACGTCGCAAACCCTCGGTGATCTGCTGGCCGACGGGCTGGCCGCCGCGGCCGACACCCCCCTTCGCATCCACTCCACCCAGCGCCCCTGGTCCGGCACGTTCGCCGACGTCGAGCGGACGGCGCGGCGGCTGGCGGCGGGGCTGCACCGCCGTGGCGTGGGTCCGGGCGACGTCGTCGCGTTCCAGCTGCCGAACTGGATGGAGGCCGCCGCGGTCTTCTGGGCGTCGGCGTTCCTGGGCGCGACGGTGGTCCCCATCGTGCACTTCTACGGTCCGCGCGAGCTGAACCACGTCATCGGCACCGTACGGCCACAGGTCTTCGTCAGTGCCGGCCGGTTCGGCGGCGGTGATCTTCCGCTCGAGCCGGCCGCCGACGTGCCGATCGTCGGCGTCGTCGGCCGTGACTTCGACCGGCTGCTCGACGACGAGCCGCTGGCCGGCGTGCTACCGGTGCCGGCCGACCACCCGGCGGTGATCGCTTTCACCTCCGGCACGACCCGTGCCCCCAAAGGCGTCGTACACAGCCATCAGACGCTCGGCTACGAGACCCGGCAGCTGGCCGCCGGCTACCCGCGCGACCGGGGCGACCAACTCACCGCAGCGCCGGTGGGCCATTTCATCGGGATGGTCAATGCGTTCCTCATCCCCGTGCTGGACCGGCTGCCGATCAACCTGATCGACGTCTGGGACCCGGCGCGGGTCCTCGCCCTGATGAGCTCGAACGATCTCACCGTCGGCGGCGGGGTGCCCTACTTCATAACCAGCCTGCTCGAGCATCCGGACTTCGGCCCCCGGCACCTCGCACAGATGCGGTACGCCGGGCTCGGCGGCGCCACCGTCCCAGCCGCGGTCACCACCCGGCTGGCCGGTTTGGGCATCACCGTCTTCCGGTCGTACGGCAGCACCGAGCACCCGTCGATCACCGGCTCGCGGTATACCGCGCCGGAACCCAAGCGGCTCTTCACCGACGGGAAACCGCTGCTCGGGGTCGAGATGCGGATCGCCCCGGACGGCGAAATCCTCAGCCGGGGACCGGATCTGTGCCTCGGCTACACCGATGCCGCGCTCACCGCGGCTGCCTTCGACGCCGACGGCTGGTACCACACCGGCGATATCGGCACGCTCGACGCCGACGGCTACCTCACGATCACCGATCGCAAGGCAGACGTGATCATCCGGGGCGGGGAGAACGTCAGCGCGGTCGAGGTCGAAGAGGTGCTGCTCACCCTGCCCGGGGTGGCCGAGGCGGTCGCGGTGGCGGTGCCCGACCCGCTGCTCGGCGAACGGACCGCAGCCGTATTCAGGCTGGTGCCGGGCGCGACCGCCCCGACGCTGGACGACCTGCGCGGTCGATTCGCCGACGCGGGCCTGGCCAAGCAGAAGTGGCCGGAGGAAGTCCATGTCGTGCCCGACTTTCCGCGTACCGCAAGCGGGAAGGTCCAGAAATTCCGGGTCCGCAAGGACCTTGCCGCGGTTCGTTCCGCTACCTGATCGCCCGAACCGATTCCCCTCATCAGAAGGAGCCCCGCATGAGCGACGTCAATCTCCCTTATCAGCTCTTCGACGCCGACAACCATCTCTACGAAACCCAGGATGCGTTGACTCGGTATCTGCCCCAGGAGTACGCCGGCGCGGTCCAGTACATCGAGATCAAGGGCCGCACCAAGATCGCAATTCTGGGCCAGATCAGTGAGTACATCCCCAACCCGACCTTCGAGGTGGTAGCGCGGCCGGGCGCGATGGAGGAGTACTTCAAATACGGCAATCCGGACGGGAAGAGCCGGCGGGAGATCTTCGGTGAGCCGATGCGTGCGATCGAAGCGTTCCGCGATCCGGTCGCACGCCTGGCGATGATGGACCAGCTGCAGCTGCAGCGAGCGCTGATGTTCCCGACCTTGGCCAGCCTGGTCGAGGAGCGGATGCGCGCATATCCCGAGCTGATCCACGCGGTGATCAGCTCGCTGAACCGGTGGATGCTCGAAACCTGGGGACAGGACGGCAGCTTCGTCCACTCCGGGCGCATCTTCACCGTTCCGGTGATCACGCTGCCGATCGTCGACCGGGCGATCGAGGAGCTGAACTGGGCGGTGGTCGAGCACGGCGCGAAAGCCATCCTGGTGCGCCCGGCCCCGGTGCCCGGATACAAGGGGATGCGCTCGTTCGCGCAGCCCGAATTCGATCCGTTCTGGAAGCGGGTTGTCGAGCTGGATGTGCTGGTCACCATGCACTCGTCGGACAGCGGTTACTCCCGCTTCGACGCCGAGTGGGACGGCAACAGCCTGGAGATGTTGCCGTTCAAGACGAACACCTTCGCCATGACCAACCAGTGGCGGCCGGTGACCGACGCGGTCGCGTCCTGGGTGTGCCACGGCGCGTTGAATCGCTTCCCGGAGCTGAAGATCGCGGTGATCGAGAACGGGTGCGTCTGGCTGGAGCCGCTGCTGCAGCAGCTGTCGGATGTGTACAAGAAGGCGCCCGAGGGCTTCGGCTTCCGTGACCCGATCGAGGCGATCAAGCAGAGCCTCTACGTCAGCCCGTTCTGGGAAGAGGACCTGCAGAAGCTCGCCGACACGATCGGCGCCGACCACGTGCTGTTCGGCTCGGACTGGCCGCACCCGGAGGGTCTGGCCGAGCCGGCCCGCTACATCAACGAGATCAAGGACATGCCGCTGGAGAATCAAGCCAAGATCATGGGTGGCAACCTGGCCCGGTTGCTGAAGGTATGACCTGGCAGACGCTGCCCGAGCTGGTGCGGTCCGCCGGCGACCGCTTCGGTGCCGCCGAAGCGGTCGTCGACGGCGAGGTGCGGTGGAGTTTCGCCGAGCTGGCCGATCGGGTGCGCCGGGCCGCCGGCGCCTACGCCGCCGCCGGCATCGACCGCGGCGATCGGGTGGCAGTATGGGCGCCGAACTCCGCCGAATGGATCGTGGCGGCGTTCGGCGCGCTCACCGCAGGCGCGGTGTTGGTGCCGGTGAACACCCGATTCAAGCTCGCCGAAGCGGCCGATGTGATCGAGCGCAGTGGCGCGAAGCTCGTGCTCGTCCAGCACGGGTTCCTGGGCGCCGACCATCGGGATGTGGCCGGTGTCCCGGTGGTCGACGTGAAGTCCGGATTCCTTTCCGCGGGCGAGCCGTTCGAGCGGGTGGTGGCCGGGACCGATATCGCCGACATCGTGTTCACCTCCGGCACGACCGGCCGGCCCAAGGGCGTCATGATGAACCACCTGCAGACGCTGCGGCTGTACGCCGAGTGGTGCGACCTGGCCGATCTGCGCGAGGGCGATCGGTACCTGATCGTCAACCCGTTTTTCCACACCTTCGGCTACAAGGCCGGGTTGGTCGCGTCGCTGATCCGCGGCGCCACCATTTTGCCGGTACCGGTGTTCGAGTTGGATTCCGTACTGGGACTGGTGGAGCGGGAACGGGTGACGATGCTGCCCGGCGCACCGACGCTGTACCACTCGCTGCTGCAAGCGGACCGGACGCACGACCTCTCCTCGTTACGTGCGGCGGTCACCGGCGCGGCTGATATCCCGGTCGAGCTGATCCGTCGAATCCGCGAGGAACTGCCGTTCCAGACGATCATGACCGGCTACGGCCTCACCGAAGCCGGCACAGCAACCGCATCGCGGCCGGGCGACAGCTTCGAACAGATCGCGACCACGGTCGGGCAACCCTGCGACGGCGTCGAGGTGCGGATCGCCGACGACGGTGAAGTCCTGGTCCGCGGATACACCGTGATGCAGGGCTATCTCGACGATCCGGAAGCGACCGCCGCAGCGATCGACCCGGACGGCTGGCTGCATACCGGCGACCTGGGCGAACTCGACGACGACGGCCGATTGCGGATCGTCGGGCGAAAAAAAGACCTGTTCATCGTCGGCGGGTTCAATGCCTATCCGGCCGAGATCGAAGGCTTCCTCCTGGAACACCCCGAGGTTGCTCAGGTGGCCGTCGTCGGGGTGCCCGACGACCGGATGGGCCAGGTCGGTCGGGCTTACATCGTGGCCAAGGGGCCGGTCACCGAAGCAGACCTGATCGCCTGGAGCCGCGAGCGGATGGCCGGCTACAAAGTGCCCCGAACAGTCCGATTCCTGGATGCGCTGCCGCTCAACGCCACCGGCAAGGTGATGAAAGACCAGCTCCCCCGCTGACCGCCCACCCGAGCCGCACCACTTCTGCGTTTCCGCACGACTTTTCGGCCCCGAAAGCGCGTGCGGGAACGCAGAGATGGTGCGGCTCTTCGCTGCGGAAACCTATCGACCGAGTAGGTGGGCTGCGCTATTCTCATAAATGTATGCGAGTGTGATTCTCACCCTAGAGATCGAACCTCTCTTGCCGATCCAGCCCGCACCACGCGGCCACCGGAGCGAGGAGTCCCGTGAAGCCCGACGATCTGATCCTGGTGAGCATCGACGACCACGTGGTCGAACCGCTCGACATGTTCGACCGGCATGTGCCGGCCAAGTGGGCCGAGTACGCACCCAAGGTGGTCGTCGGCGAGAACGGCGTCGATCAATGGATATACCGGGATCGACCGACCGGGGTCGCCGGGCTGAATGCGGTGGTCACCTGGCCCGCCGAGGAATGGGGCCGCGACCCGGCCGGATACGCCGAGATGCGCCCCGCCGTATACGACGTGCACGAACGAGTGCGCGATATGGACGTCAACGGCGTGCTCACCTCGATGTGCTTCCCCACCTTCACCGGATTCAGTGCCGGGCACCTCAGTCGCGGTGGGCAGGACGAGATCACCGTCGCGATGATCTCGGCGTACAACGACTGGCACATCGACGAATGGGCGGGCGCGTATCCGGGTCGGTTCATCCCGATCGGCATTCTGCCGATGTGGGACCCGCAACTCGCGGTCGCCGAGATCGAACGCCTCGCCGGCCGCGGCTGCCGCTCGGTCACCATGCCGGAGCTACCGCACATCGACGGCCTGCCCAGCTACCACGACATCGAATACTGGGCACCGGTGTTCGAGGCGCTGCAACATCACGACACGGTGATGAATCTGCATATCGGTCAGGGCTTCGGGGTACTGCGGCTGGCCCCGGACGCCCCGATCGACAATCTGATGGTGCTCGCGCCCAGTATCTCGCTGATCGCCGCGCAGGACCTGTTGTGGGGTCCCGCTTTCCGCCGTTATCCCGGCCTGAAGATCTCGCTGTCGGAGGGCGGCGTCGGCTGGATTCCGTTCTTCCTCGACCGCTCCGATCGCCACTACACCAATCAGCGCTGGCTGCGCCGGGACTTCGGCGGAAAGTTGCCCAGCGAGGTGTTCCGCGAACATGTGCTCGCCTGCTACGTCACCGATCGGACCGCGCTGAAGTTCCGGCACGATATCGGCATCGACAACATCGCCTGGGAGTGCGACTACCCGCACTCGGACTCGATCTGGCCGAACGCACCCGAGTTCGTCCTGGAGGAGCTCGACGCCGCCGGGGCATCGGATTCCGATATCCACCAGATCACCTGGGAGAACGCCTGCCGGCACTTCGGCTGGGACCCGTTCACCACGATCCCGCGTGAGCGGGCCACGGTCGGCGCGCTCCGCGCCACCGCGACCGATGTCGATATCTCCACCCGTTCGCGGGCCGAGTACGCAGCCGCCTACACCGAACGGGCAGGAGCCACCCGATGAGCGACCGACCGAGGAAGAGTGGGACCACGATCACCGACTCTCGGACCAGCACCGCGACGATCGGTGATCCACCGGCCCAGCCATCCAGCCGAGTACGCGTCTGGGCGGTCGTCGGCGCAGCCGTCCTGTTGCTCGAGCTGTATGTCTGGACCCGGTGGGTCACCGGCCCCTATTTCGAACGCGTGCCGACCGGACCGAGCGAGCCACCGCTTTACATGAAGATCCCGCTGATCGCGAATGCGGTCGTGGTGTGTGTCGGCCTGCCGATCGCGATCTGGTGGTTCCTCATCCGGCCGTGGGTACGGGAACGGCGGATCACCCTCGACGGCATGTTGTTGCTGTCGATGGGCCTGATGTCGTTCCAGGACCCGATCCTGAACTACTTCAACACCTGGTGCACGTACAACAGCTGGCTGTTCAACCGCGGCGCCTGGACACCCTACATTCCCGGCTGGGTCTCCCCGGACAAGCCCGGTGCGATGGTGCCCGAACCCGTCCTGACCAACCTGCCCGGCTATACCGCCGGCGTACTCGTGATCACCATCCTCGGCTGTTGGGTGATGCGAAAGATCAAGTCGCGCTGGCCGTCGTTGAGCAATCTGCGACTGATCATGATCACGTTCGCGATCGTCTTCGTCTTCGACTTCGTGATGGAAGCCCTCATCCTGCTGCCGATGGGTCTCTACACCTACCCCGGCGCCATCCAGGCTGTCTCGTTCAACGCCGGCACCTACTACCAGTGGCCGATCTACGAGGGCGTCCTGTGGGGCGGCGTGCAGACGGCGCTGTGCAGCCTGCGCTTCTTCACCGACGATCGCGGCCGGACCGTGGTCGAGCGCGGCCTGGACAGCGTGCGCGGTGGGTTCGCCACCCAACAGTTCACCCGGTTCCTGGCCATCTTCGGCGCGGTCAGCGCGTGCTTCTTCCTGCTGTACAACGTCCCGGTGCAGTGGTTCGCGATGCACGCCGACCCGTGGCCGGCCGACGTGATGGAGCGCTCGTACTTCGTCAACGGCATCTGCGGCGAGGGCACCGATGTGCCGTGCCCGGATCCGAACCTGCCGATGCCGAGCCGGGAATCCGGCTATATCGATCTGAACGGCAAGCTGATCATGCCGGACGGGGCCCAGGTGCCCGACGCGGTGCCGCTCCGACAGGGAGAATGACATGCTGATCGCGGATCGCTCGCCCGATGCTGCCGGCGCCTCGGTGCTCGACCCGTTCTACCGAGCGGCCGGCAACGAAGTCGAGGTGTTCACCGCGGCCGCCCGACGTGGCACTCCGGTGCTGCTCAAGGGGCCGACCGGCTGCGGCAAGACCCGCTTCGTCGAGACGATGGCGCATCGGCTCGGCCGAGAGCTGATCACCGTCGCCGGACACGAGGACATGACCTCGGCCGATCTGGTCGGTCGGTTCCTGCTCAAAGGGGGCGAGACGGTGTGGGTCGACGGCCCGTTGACCCGCGCCGTCCGTGCGGGAGCGATCTGCTACCTGGACGAGATCGTGGAAGCGCGCCAGGACACCACGGTGGTCATCCATCCGCTCGCCGATCATCGCCGGGAACTGCCGCTCGACCGGCTCGGCACGATCCTGCACGCGGCACCGGGATTCCAACTGGTGATCTCGTACAACCCCGGGTATCAGAGCATCCTGAAGAATCTGAAGGAGTCGACCCGGCAGCGCTTCGTGGCGATCACGCTGGATTTCCCGGGCGCGGACGCCGAAACCGAGATCGTCGCGCACGAAGCCGGGATCGACACCGCGACCGCCCGGTCGTTGGTCGGCCTCGGGCGGGCGATCCGGAATCTGGACGGGTCCCCACTGGGCGAGGTGTCCTCGACCCGGATGTTGATCCTGGCCGGCAGCCTGGTGGCCGCCGGACTCGACCTGCGGACCGCCGTGCAGTCGGCCGTCGTCGAGGTGCTCTCCGACGACGACGAGGTCGTGCGCGCGCTCGGCGAACTCGTCGACGCGGTACTGCCCCGGCGATGAACGCCGATCCGGACCGGTTCCGGCTGCTCGCCTCGGCGGTCGCCGGCCGGTCGGTCGCCGTCGCCGCCGCACCGCCGGGCGAGGCCGCGTATACGAACGGCCGGATCGTCTTCGTCTCGGCCGGCGCCTCCCCGGACCGGCAGCGCCGCGAAGTCCTGGTGCAGAGTGCGTTGATCGGCGCCGGCAGCCTCCGGGAACCGCTGGTACGCGGGCTACGAGCTCGTCGCGGTCTGGCCCGGCGCTATCTCGCCGTCGAGGGTCCGCGCGCGTTGGGCGTGCTCGCCGACCGGGTACCGATCATCGCGACCCTCGATCTCGACGTGGCGCCGGGCACCGATACCGCCGAAGCGTCGCTGGAGCTGGCCCGCGGCCGGGCTGCGGTGCCCGAACCGCCGGAGTGGTTCGGGGTCATCCGCCCTTCTCGCATCCTGTCGTCGGTCAAGGCCGCGGGCAAGGCCACGCAGCAGGATCTGCGGCTGGAGTTCGACCTGGTCGACCTGCCGGAGTCCGAGGACGAGGACGAAGCCGGCGACCGGATGGAGGACAGCAAGATTCTCAAGCTGTTCGAGAACCCGGTGCTGAACTCGCAGCTGATGTCGGACTTCCTGCGGAAGATCTTCGGCAACTCGCGTTCCCCCGGCGATACCGGTGCGGGCGGCGAACTGACGGTGCGCGCGGTGCGCCGAGTGGAGAAGGTCGGCGCGGACGCCCGGCCGATGGCGACGCCGATCCGGTTTACCGACACCGATCGGCCGGGCGCGACCGTCGGGGTCGGCGGCGCGCTCTATCCGGAGTGGGACCGGCATAACCAGCGGTACCGGCCGAACTGGTGTCGGGTGATCGACTTTCCCTCGACCGCGGCGGCCGACGTCTCCGCCGCGGCTGTCGAGCACGACGACGTGCTGCGCCGGCGGCTGTCCCGGGTCGGGCTCGGCCCGCGCCGGTTACGCGCCCGCTCCGACGGCACCGATCTGGACCTGGAGGCGCTGGTCGACCTGCACGTCGATCTCCGGTCCGGCTGGTCGCCGCCGGAGCACGTCTACATCGACCGGCGCAATCTGGAACGCAACCTCGGCGTGCTGATCCTGGTCGATGCCTCCGGTTCGGCCACCGACACCGATCCCGCGGGCCTGGCGGTGCACGACCATCAGCGCCGGGCCGCCGCCACCCTCGCGGTCACGTTGGAGGAGCTCGGGGACCGGGTCGCGGTCTACGCGTTCCGTTCGCAGGGCCGGCACGCCGTGCACCTGCCGGCGATCAAGAGCTTCGGGCAACGGTTCGGCGCCCTGCACCGAGCCCGACTCAATCAGCTGCAACCGTCCGGCTACACCCGGCTCGGCGCCGGAATCCGGGGTGCGGCAGCGATCCTCGCGGCCGAGGCCGGCACGCCGAACCGGCTGCTGCTGGTGCTGTCGGACGGCCACCCGTACGACGACGGGTACGAGGCCGGCTACGCCGAAGCGGATACCTGCAAGGCGCTGGAAGAGGTGCGCGCGGACGGGATCGCCACCCTGTGCCTGGCGATCAGCGCGACCACCCCGACCGACGCGCTGGAACGCACCTTCGGCGCCACCGGCCTGGCCCGCGCAACCGCCCTGGCGGACCTGAGCCCGCGGATGGACGAGCTGTTTCTGGCCGCGTTGCGTGAGCTGGCCGCGCCCCGGCCGACCCCGAGCCGTTCCTGAACCGACAAGAAAGCGAACATCGCACCGATGGAACTGATCTCGCCGCACACCGAGCAGCGACTGGACGAGGTCGCCGCCGCCGGCCCGGACGACGTCGACCAGGCAGTCGCTGCGGCGCGCGCCGCCGCGGACGCCGGGCCGTGGCCACGGATGTCCCCGGACGAACGGATCGCCGTGGTCCGGCGGCTCGCCGAACGCTACGGCGCCCGGCGGGCGGAACTCGCGGAGCTGATCACCGCCGAGATCGGCGCGCCGACCAGCTTCGCCCAACGCGCGCAGGTCGGCCTGCCGGCGATGATGATCTCGGCGTTCTGCGACCTCGCCGAACGCTTCGAGTGGCAGCAGACCCGCACCGGCTTCTTCGGCGCCGACGTCCTGGTGCGGCACGAGCCGGTCGGCGTGGTCGCCGCGGTGGTGCCGTGGAACATGCCGCAGTTCCTCACCGTCACCAAGCTGGTGCCGGCGTTGCTGGCCGGCTGCTCGGTGGTCGTCAAACCCGCCGCGGAGACGTCGTTGGACGCGCTGCTGCTGGGCGAGTTGCTCGACGAGATCGGGCTGCCGCCCGGGGTGGTCTCGATCCTGCCCGGCGACGCCGCGACCGGTGCGCAGTTGGTCGGCCACCCGGGTGTGGACAAGGTGTCGTTCACCGGCTCGACCGCGGTGGGCAAGGCGGTGGCCACCGCCTGCGCGCCGAACCTGACGAAGGTGAGCCTGGAACTGGGCGGCAAGTCGGCCGCGATCGTGCTCGACGACGCCGCCCCGGAAGCTGTTGCGGCCGCGGTGCGCTCGGCGAGTCTGTCCAACAGCGGGCAGATCTGCAACGCGCTGACCCGGGTGCTGGTGCCCGAAGCCCGCGAGGCCGAGTTCGTCGACGCGCTCGCTGCCGAGCTGGCCGGCATCGTCGTCGGCGACCCGACCGATCCGGCAACCCAGATGGGCCCCTTGGTGAGTCGCCGCCAACAACAACGGGTGCTCGACTACATCCGCACCGGTCAGGACGAGGGGGCCCGGCTGGTCACCGGCGGCACCGACCTGCCGGCCGGCGTCGACCGTGGCTGGTTCGTCCGGCCCACCCTGTTCGCCGGGGCGAGCAACGCGATGCGGATCGCCCGCGAGGAAATCTTCGGCCCGGTGCTGACCGTGATCAGCTACCGCACCGAGGACGAGGCGGTGGCGCTGGCCGCAGACTCCGACTACGGCCTCGCCGGCTCGGTATTCACCGCCGACACCGACCGGGGCCTAGCCGTCGCCGAACGAGTGAAAACCGGAACCTTCGGCGTCAACCAGGGCTACACCATGGACCCGATCGCTCCCTTCGGCGGAGTCAAGTGCAGCGGCTACGGCCGGGAACTGGGCCCGGAGGGGCTAGCCGGCTATCTGGAGACCAAGTCGATCGCGGTGGCAAAGGCGTAGCGATGCGTTGACGGCGATGGCCCTGGCGACCGAACGTGTTCGCCTCGGCACGCTTGTCACCTCAGTGCCTCGACGTCACGTCGCCAAGCTGGCCCGGGAGGTGAGCGCGCTCGATCGGCTCTCCGGCGGACGCGTGATCTTCGGCGCCGGATACGCTGCGCCGACCGTGCTCGACGGCCACTGTGGAGCGGCGAACCCGTGACACACAGCGGGCCGCCCTATCGCATCGCCACCGAGGGATTCGCCACGCTAGGCCGAACGATTCAACGGCGGCAGGCCGGCCAGCGCGCGACGCATCACCCCGCCAAATCAGTTCAGTCGCAGCACCTTCCTCAGCAGCAAGCTGGATGTCGATCCACTGTCGCAGCAGTGTCGATTTATCGATCCCGCGCGCTGCCGCGAACGCCGCAACCCGCTGATGTTGGTCGCGGCGCATCCGAAACGACGTCGTCACCCAGATCTGCTGGTCGGCAGGCTCGAGCCGTTCTTCGTCTGGAGGTGGTTCTCCGGTTGCAACCAGATCGGTAGCTCCTGTCAACTCGCCGGCACGGACCACCTCCCCCGTCCCGACCATCGAGATGACGAACAACCGCTACCACCGGCGTCCCGGCAACCGTCCGACCTGCGATCCGCAGAACCCGAGTTCCTGCCGGAGTCACCATCGGGACCAGCCATCGCCGCCGATCGGCGACCAGCATCTGCATCACCTCACCCGGTTCAACACCGACCAAATGATCGAGTGCATACCACCACCAGGAATAGGCCACGCTATCGCTAATCCGGGCGCATTACTGCTGCGGCGCAGGACGTGGCTGCTCAAATCGATGCGCAACACGGCACCGCTCGTCGGGTGAGGCCTGGCCGTCGCCGGACGAGTCAAGACCGGCACGTTCAGCGTCAAACAGGGCTACACCGTGAGCGCGGAAGGGCTCGCTGGAGATGCGCCTGCTCGCCGCACTCGATCTGTAGAACCCCGTCGGACAGCCGGGCCGGCTGTCCCCCATCCGGCCGACTACTCAGCCCGATACGCAGCTGGCACCATTGATCAGGACCGGGCTCAGGCAGCAGGATTCGGATGAGTGCCATGTGGAGAAGAGTGTCAGCTGCTGCGATTCTGGTCGTGGCCGTGGCGTGCAGCGGGTGCAGCACTCCCCCGAAATGGGAGGAACAGCCGATCGGTGCGACTGCGGATGTGGCCATCGCCGGCGATACGGAGTCGACAGCACGAATCAGCGATGCCTGGTCCGCGCTGTTCCCCGCCGGGACGGTTCCGCCGGACGGAGCAAACCTCGCGGTGACCCGCGTCGACCAGGACTCGATTCCCGACGGAACCGGATACGGCGCAGCAAATCTCGAGCTCAGCACCGGCCAACCGCTCGGCCCGATCACCATGCGGTTGCAGCTCGACGAACCGCTGGCGGACGGATCGGTCGTGTATCTGCTGGACGACACCGCGGACCTGCCCACCACACCCGACCTCGACCGCGAACCAACGGCTGCGACCCTGCATCGCGCCGAGATCTCTCCGGACCGACGCACCGCCACCGCGCCGATCGACCACCTGAGCGGCAAGCAATGGTGGGAGATCGGCGTCGACAATGCCGCGCATTTCATCACCTCGCTCGCCGGCCAACGGACCGCCCCGCCCACCTGCGAAGCGCAGCCCCCACCGGCCTGGGTGGACGACGTCGTCTTCCTGGACGAGCAGAACGCCCCGCTGCTGGTCTGCATCGGGGCGGACCCGAACGATTCCGACATCGCCGTGGTGAAGATCAGGAACAATCGCGGCGGCGCCATGGTCGTCACCGCCCCGGTGACTCCGGCCTGGGCGTCGATCAATCTGGCTGGCACCCCAAGCATCTCGCAGGTTTTCGTCGACCTCCTCACTCAGTGGACCGAGTCGCTCGGCGTTCCGGCAGTTGAACAGTCGCGGGCATGGGTACTCCCGCCGGGCGGTGGGGTGGATATCGGATTGACCCTCGACAGCCTCGCCGGGTCCGGAGGGATTGCCCCGATCACTGCCGACTTCAACACCTCGTCGGCGGTCTACGGAATGGTCTGGAAAGCGCTCCTCGATATCGTCGACAATCCCGAACTCGTCGCATTGGTGGCGGTTGGCACGGCCGCGGTGTGCATCCAGAACTCGCCGCGCGAGGCCGCCGGCGCCGGCAGCGCGCTGGCACTGTCCGAAGCCATCGCTGGACTGGCCAAGTGCATCGTGGAGGCCGGCCCGAAGATCGTCGATGCTGTTCGGAAGCGGGTCTCCCCCAAGGTCTGGCAGCGCCTCGCAGGCCAGGGCCAGCTACGCAAACTCGTCAATGCGGCCAAAACCAAGCTGCTTCCGCTGGTGGCCCTCGGCGAGCCGTCGATCGGGGTCACCGACCTGGTGATGACGCTGCAGCTGGACCGCGGCGCGTTCGAGATCACGATGTTCTATACCAAGCCCAGAGCCGTGGTGACCGACCACAGCTTCGGTCCATTGCACCTCGGGATGACCGTGGACGAAGCCGCTGCGGCACTTACCGGCCCGGTCGATCGTCGCGACTACTACTCGAAGTGCCTGATTCCCACCGGCACCGTGGACCAACGCTCGGTACAAGCCTTCGTCGACAAGACCACCGGAACGGTCACCGGGATCGACACCTTCGTGTACCGACCGGACTCGCCGACTCCCGCCGGTCCACGCACCGACCGCGGCGTCGGTCCCGGATCCACCGTCGCCGAGATCCGCGCCGCGTACTCCAGCGATCATTCGATCCGCGAAGGAATGATCGGCGGACAGGGCTCCCCAGCGGTGATCGTGCACTCGAACGCCACGAACGACGCCGGCCGCTACATCGCCTTCTCCATCGACGACGACGGCCGGTCGTGGCCACCGAGCGTCGGCCGCGCCTACGCGACCGAAGGCTGCTGAGCCGGACCGTTCCCGGACCCGATTCCCGTCCGCGTATCGGCGGTCCCATCATTCGATGCGAAACCGATGCAGCATGTGCCATGCTGGAACCGTGCAGCCAAGGGACTTCCGGCCATGAGCATCACCTACCGCAGCGACCTGCCATTCCCCCGCACGGAGGTGTTCGACTGGCACGCCCGCCCGGGCGCGATCTTGCGGCTGATCCCGCCGTGGCAGCCGATGCGGGTCCGGGAAGAATCCGGCTCGCTACGCGACGGTCGTGCGGTGCTCACCCTGCCGCTCGGCCTCCGGTGGACGGCCGCGCACGACCCGGCAGAGTTCGACCCGCCGCACCGGTTCGTCGACGAGGTGGACGGGATCTGGCCCGTCCTACCGTCGAGCGCGCCCCTGCCCTGGCGGCACACGCACACCTTCGAGGAGCTGCCGGACGGTGGCACCAGGGTGATCGACCGGGTGGATGCGCCGCTCCCCGCCGCCGCGCTGCGGCCCACGTTCGTCTACCGGCATCGCCAGCTCACCGACGACCTTGCCGCGCACGCCACCGCCACCGCGGCCGGTTTCACCAACCGGACGATCGCGGTCACCGGGTCGTCCGGGCTGGTCGGCTCGGCGCTGACTGCGCTGCTGACCACCGGTGGGCACCGGGTGATCCGGCTGGTCCGCGGGCAGGCGCAGGATCCGGACGAACGCCGTTGGGACACCGAAGATCCCGCGCCCGACCTGCTCGATGGGGTCGACGCGGTCGTACATCTCGCCGGCGAAAGCATCTCGGGCCGGTTCACCGAGGCGCACAAGCAGGCCATTCGGGACAGCCGGATCGCCCCGACCCAGCGGCTGGCCGAGGTAGCCGCCGCCACCGTGAACGGACCGACGGTCTTCGTCAGCGCCTCTGCGATCGGCTATTACGGGGCGGACCGGGGTGCGGAGACGCTGACCGAGCAGAGTTCCCGCGGCAACGATTTCCTCGCCGACGTGGTGGCGGATTGGGAGGCCGCCACCCAACCCGCCGCCGATGCCGGAATCCGGTGCGTGCAAGTACGAACCGGGATCGTGCAGTCGCCGCGTGGCGGAACGTTGCAGTTGCTGCGGCCGCTGTTTGCTGCGGGGTTGGGGGGCCGGCTGGGCTCCGGGAAGCAATGGCTGTCCTGGATCGGCATCGACGATCTGATCGAGATCTATCTGCGCGCACTCTACGACGGCGAGTTGACCGGACCGGTCAATGCGGTTGCGCCGGAACCGGTCCGCAACAGCGAATACACCGCTGCGCTGGCCGGAACCCTGCACCGGCCGGCGATCCTGCCGGTTCCGTCGTTCGGCCCGCGGCTCCTGCTCGGCGATCAGGGCGCAACCGAACTCGCCTACGCCGACCAGCGCGTGCTGCCCGCCGCACTGGACGCGGTCGGCCACCGGTTCCGGTTCACCCAGATCCGCCCCGCCCTGGCCCATCTCCTCGGCAGGACCGGCTGATCGGCTCAGCCGGTGACTTCGCCGATCAGCGACAGGTACCGCATCACCGGCGGCGGGTCGAGCTGAATCCCCACCGGTCGCGACATCTTCCCGCTGGCATAGGCGGCCTTGAAGTTCGCCTGCGCGGTGGGGATGTCGGTGTCGATCTCGTACATCGTGACGAACGTGTCGCCGTCGGTCTGCCACCGGCGCGCCGAGGTGAAACCGTCGATGGTGAGAATCTCGGCCAAATGGACCTCGTCGTGCCAGCGGTGGTATTCCTCGACCTGCTCGGGGCCGGCCGGTTGGCTTTCCACGAACAGCAGCGACTTGGTCATCGGATCTCCTCGGTTCATCGGATCGGCTCGTCGCCGAGAACGGTGGTACGCAACATTTCCCGCGCGGAGTTCGGCTCATACGGCGCGGCGCGATGCGATACGCCCTGATTGTCCCAGATCACGGTGTCCCCCACGGCCCATTTGTGCCGGTACACCTTGTCCGCCATGGTGGCATGAGCGAGTAACTGCGCCAACAACTCCCGACCCTGATCGAGATCGAGCCCGACCACGTGGTCGGCCGACGCACCGAGCACCAGCGACTTCCGGCCGTTGCGATGGGTCCACACCAGCGGGTGTTCGCTGGTCGGCCGGGATCGCCAGCGGGCCAGCTGTTCGGCCGTGGGATCCGGGTACACCCGACTCTGCGAGGCCTCCAGCGAATGCACCACGCGCAGCGAGTCGTACCACTGCTTCTCGTCTGCGTCGAGCGTGTCGTAGGCGGCGTAGGCATTGGCGAACTCGGTCTCCCCACCCCGGGCCGCAACCTGGATCGCCGACAGCACCGTCGCTTTCTGCGGGCATTCGCCGGCCAAGGGGGTGCAGCCGTCGATATGCCAGTCGAAGGTCGCCTTGAGGTACTCGGCCGCCTTGTTCTTGTTCTTGTCCAACGTGATCGGGTAGATCCCCGACACCGGATGGTGTCCGTCGGACGACCGGTCGACCTCGCCGAGGCGGGCGCAGAATGCCACCTGCGCCGCCGGGCTCAGGTGTAGATCATGGAACACCAACACGCCGTTGTCCTCCAGCGCGTCGAGCACGGCGGTAGCCAACCCGTCGTCGGTGCCGAGCCGTTCGGGATCGATACCGGAGACCTCGGCACCCACCGATGCGGTCAGCTTGGTGATGGTCAGCAGACTCACAACGACTCCTTACCGCTACGGGCGCGGCTCAGCGACCCGGATCATCACCGCGTCCGCGCTGTCCACCGGGGCCGGTTGATGCATGATCTCCACCGACATCGACACCATCACCAGCGAATAGATCAGGTGCAACAGGTTCAGTGCATCGTCGGGTACCTCGTCGAGCGGAAACTTGTCGCAATAGTCGATGGCCTCTTCCAGCCGGGGGAAGAACGCGTCGTAGAACTCGTTCATCTGCGGCAGCGTGCTGGCCAGCCGCTGATTCCAGCGCTCGGTTTCGGTGGCCAGACACCATGTCCCCGCGAACGGCTCCAGCTCGGCGAAGGCGCTGGGCAGTCGCGTGGTCATCGTCGGACCCCTACCGGTGCCTGTTCCCGTCGATAGTCCGCGACCCAGTCGACGACCTCCTTGTGCAGGTGCCGGACCAGCACTTCCTGATCGTTGATCGGGTAGTCGTCGAGCACATCGTATTCCAGCGCGGCCTGGGTGCCGCCGAGCATGCCGGCGTCCTGCAGTGCAAACTCCTTGAGCACCACCGCAGCCACCTCGTGTTCGATCCGCTCCCGCACCGTGCGCGCGGGATGGAAATAGGTGTAGGCCTCGAACCGGTGCGTGTTGTGCGAGGTCGGCCAGTACCGGTAGAGCAGGTACCAGCCGCCGTAGATCAGGATCTCCAGATTGGGGAAGATCTGGAAGTTGCTGATCCCCCACTTCTCGATCCCGCCGGGGTTCAGCCCGGCCGGCAACTCGCCGATGTCGGGGGTGTGCCAGGGACCGACGAGCCCGCTGCGAGTCGCGCGCTCGATCGGATACATGTATTCGGCAGGGAGCAACCAGCGCCGGGTGCCGGCCGTCGACACCACCCGGTGCGGACCGTCGAGTTGGAAATGCGCACAAGTGAATCCGGCGTCCGGTACCCGAACCGCGGGCGGCACCTGTTGGGTGTGCAGCGACGGCACGTGGTAATACTCCTGGAAGGCGTCGGCGAAGATCTTCCAGTTGCTGTTGTTGTGCGCGATCCAGTCGTAGCGCTCGGTCAGCTTGTCGAACGGGTAGTCGTCGAGGCCGGTGATCATCGGGCCGAGGAACTCACGCAAGCTCTGCCGCGGTTCGGTATCGAGGTTGACGAAGACGAAACCGGCCCAGACATCGCAATGCACCGGTGCCAGGCCGTAGTCGGCGAAGCGGAGATCGACGAACCGTTCCGGGTTCGGCACGTGGAGCAGTCGACCGTCCAGGCCGTAACGCCAGCCGCAGTGCGTGCAGTCGATGTCGGTGCGCGGCGCGCCGGAGTCGTCCGCGCGGACCAACCGGGTACCGCGATGCCGGCACAGATTGTGGAACGCCCGGATCTGCTGATCCTCGCCGCGGATCAGTAACAGCGCCGAATTGGTTACTTCGAGATCGCAAGTGGCGACGCTGCCGACCTCGGGCAGGTCCTCCACCCGGCAGAGATTCAGCCAAGCACGCCGGAAGACCGCATCCCGCTCCAGCTCGTAGAATTGCGGGGAGATGGAGTCGCGGAAGGAGATCGGACCGGTACCCAGTTCCGGGTAGTGCTCGGTCCACGATCCCTCGGCCGGTTTGGGCCACTGCACCATGGGAACCTCCTATTGCAGTGCGGATGACTATGCGGTGCGGAGACGATGTGTGGGGACGGGCGCCTACATCACGGCGCCACCGTTGACCCCGAGCGTCTGACCGGTGATGTAGCCGGCATCGTCGGAGCAGAGAAACGCCACCGCACAGGCGATATCGGCGCCGGTGCCGAGCCGGCCGATCGGGATCGCCGCGGCGATCTCCTCGTTCGACCGCAGGTGTCCAGCGGCCTGGCCCTGATGCTGCATCGGGGTCTCGATACCGGATGGCGGAATGTTGTTGACGGTGATCCCGCGGTCCGCATACTCGCGAGCCAGCGACTTGGTCAGTGTCATCAACGCACCCTTGGAGGCGGCGTAATGGGCGGCGAACGGCGAACCACGTTGCGCACTAGAGGAAGTGATCAGCACGATCCGGCCCCAACCGGCAGCCACCATGTCCGGCAACGCTGCCTGGCAGCAGAGGAAGGTTCCGGTCAGGTTGACGTCCAACATCCGCTGCCAGGCTTCGGCGGTGATCTCCTCGAACGGCGAGAATCCGAACATGCCGGCGCTGGTGACCAGGATGTCCACCGGGCCGAGCTCGCACCGGACCTTGGCGAACGCGTCCTGCACCGCGGCCCGATCGGACACGTCGGCGGCGGCCGCAGTCGCGGTGATCCCGGTCGACCGAAGATCGTCGGTGACCCGTTGCGCTGATTCGGCATTCACATCCACCACAGCGACTCGGTGCCCGCGTCGACCGAGCTCATGACAGGTCGACTCGCCCATCCCGGAACCACCACCGGTGACCACGGCAACCCTGCTCATGTGTGTACCTCGGCTCTCATTCGTAGACCACCCGGACGGTGCGGCTGGTCGGCAGCGACTGACAGGTCACCACCCAGCCCTCGGCCACCTCGTCCTCGTCCAGTGCGTCGTTGTTCAACATGCGCGCGCTGCCCTCGTCTATTCGGGCCATACACGTTCCGCAAGAACCGACTTCACACGACGACGGCGCGCGCAGTCCGGTCGAGCGGGCGCATTGCAGCAACGTGGTGCCGGGCCGGTAGGCGGTGGTGATCGTCTTCCGCCCGAGCTGGATCGTCACCTCTTCGCAGACAGCCGATTCCGCGATCGCGGAGATCGGTCCAGGTTCCACCGAGAAGCGCTCGAGGTGGACCCGCGCGCCCGGCACGCCGGCAGTCTGCAACACCGACTCGGCCGCATCCATGAACGGCGCGGGCCCGCAGATGTAGTACTCCGCCGCCGAACCGTTCGTGAAGTCACGAATCTGCTCAGGAGTCACGACCCCGGACTGATCATCAAGGTGATGGTGCGCGGTGAACCGATCCGGCCAGGCTGCCGCGAGCTCGGCCAAAGCAGCACGGAAGATGATCGAATCAGCGTTCCGGTTCGCATAGAACAGTCGAGCACGCCGATCGGTAGTCACCAGCACCGTATGGATCAACGAGAGCACCGGGGTGATGCCACTGCCGCCGGCGAACGCCACCAGCTCGTCCGCGGTCTCGGTCAACGTGAACCGCCCGTCCGGCGCCGCCACGTCCAGCCGATCACCGGCCCGTGCATGATCGTTCAGCCAGTTCGAAACGACGCCATCCCGGTCCCGCTTGACGGTGACCCGCAGGCTGTCTCCCGCCGCCGGCGAGGACGACATCGAATAGCAGCGCCGGTGTTCTTGCCCGTCGATCGTCACCCGGAGGGTGACGTACTGTCCTGCTTCGTAACGGAATCCAGCCGCGTTCAGCAATTCCAGTGACACCGCGTCACCGGTCTCCCGAATCACCCGCTCGACCACCAACGACGCGAAGCCGTCCGCGTCCGGGACGGCTGGGGCCGCCTCGTCGAGCAGAACTCGGGGCGCGGGGTTCACACCATCCAATGTATCTAGTACTTGGCATTAGTATCAAGTACTAGATACTGCGCTTTGCTGCGGCTACGGAAGCAACGTGAAGGCACCGATATGACCGGGACGCCCGACCGAGAAGTGACGGGCGGTCGACGTGGAGTATCACGACCACCCGCTACTCGCCCGGCGTGTGTGCGCGCTTCGAGACAACCTGACCGGGCCTACGTCGAACTCGCTGCGCACTGACCAGCTCGGTAGGCAACCCGGCCAAGTCCGCATAGACGTCGGACGGCTGGTGGAACCGACCGATCCTCGGCACATCCAATAGGTATGCGGTCGGAAATTCCTCCACCGCAATTGAACTGCGCCGGGGGACGCAGTGGACATCGAAAGAATTGTGGTCGCCGGTGTAGTCGTCGCCGCGCTGACCGCACCAGGACTCGCACCGGTCGTCTCGATGGCGACACCGGGTGACGCAACCTGCCATGCTGAAGCAAACAATCCCCACGAGTCCAAGGGTTCGCCCGGCTGGATCGTCGGCAAGGGCGGAATCTTCTGCACCGCCGCGATCGACTCGGTGGAGGTGTTCGCCCAGCTCGAGCGGAAAATCAACGGGGAATGGATCGTGGTCGGCGTACCGGGCCGCAACGGCAAGCTGGCTGGCAGTATTCGCAATCGGTGATCAATCCCTGTGGCTGAGCGAGGAGCACAACGGTGAGCGAACAGGGCAACTGGGACGATTTCGTCGTCGGCTTGTGCGATCTAACGATGAAGTACAACGCCAAGACTTACTTGTACGAGGGCGTAGTGGTCATGTCGGCCCGCAGGGCTCTACCTGATGGCCGGTCTCGGGGAAGTGTCCGGGTCACCCGCTTCGACGACGAGGCCGCCAGGATCGAGACCGGTTGGTGTTTCGACACAGTAGTCGACTATGTCTCGGAGGACCGCAAGCGACCGGTGCCGGCGCTCGGACTCGTTGAAGCGATCTGCTCCGGCAACGCCGAAGAACATTGCCTGATCGACAGCAGCGGCGCCTGGGTCGGAGTCGTCCGAGACGCATGGTTGCCGGACGGCCACCGCTGGGAATCCGGCAGCTTGGACAGCTCCGAACGACGCGCGACTCGACGGTTTCCCAGCTGGATCGACCCGACCTGACTTCGCAGCGATCGGCTGATCGGGTCGGTCCTTCCGAGCTGTCGGATCGTCCCGCTATCGTCAGTTGCCCTGCTCCACCGGCACGATCGACGGCAACACCACCCCGTCCGGCAACACCAGCCGCCCGTCCTTGTCGATGTAGCCGGAGTTCGTCAGCGGCATCGGTAGCGCCGGATCGGGGCACGGCCGGTCGGTACCGTCGCCGCAGATACCCATCAGGAAGTACGACCGCTTCAGCAGGTCTTCCGGCCAGGGGTCGGCGTGCATCGCGAACCACTGTGCCGGCAGGTTGTACATCACGAAGAAGAACGCGCTGCACGCGGCGAAGATCGCCAGGAACCGGGTGAACTGCTGGCGAACGAACCCGCCGCGAACGCTGTCGAGGCCGCGCTCGACGAAGGTGCGGCCGCGGTCGTCGGTGAAGTACCGCAGCGCGCACAGGCCGGCCTGCACTCCGCCCCACATCAGACCCTCGTACACCGGCCATTGGTAGTAGGTTCCGGCATTGATCGACAACGACTGGATCGCGCCGGGGTAGGTGAACAGCCCCATCGGCATCAGGAACAGGCCCTCGATCACCAGGTCGAAGAAGAACGCCCACACGATCAACACGCCGATCAGGCCGAGGTTGCTGATGTTCGGGAACCGCTGCTTGGTCTTGCGCATCACCCAGCAGCCGAGAATCGTGCACAGCAGCACCCCGAACGAATAACCCGGCGCATTCATCAGAATCGGCTCGGCCATCATCGCGCCGGGCTTGCCGTAGGACACCCAACCCGGCACGTCCTGGACCCACGAACCCCGATTCCACATCCAGGTGTTGTAGGTGCTCCAGGTGTTGAAGTAGTTCAGCAGCGGGTCCTGGAAGAACAACAGGCCGCAGGCGACCAGCAGCATGCCGTCGAGCGTGATCCGCCGCTCCCGCCGCCACGGCCGGACGATGAAGTAGTACAGGCTGATCGGCAGGCCGACGATGATCACAATCGTCCAGGTGACCAAGACCGCTTTCATGTACGTCGGCGGATCTGTGGGGCCGGGTGGCACCCGTTCGAAGTTGGGCCCGGTGATCCACCGGATCCAGACGTAGAGCTGGAAGGCCAGGATCACCCCGCCGACGGTCGCCCAGATCTTCACCGCTCGGGCGGTGGGCGGCCGGTCGGCGGGTAGCGCGGCGCTGCCGAGCTTCTCCGCGACATAGGGCTTCGGGCGGGACAACTCCGCCTTCGGCGACAGCTCGGTCATGACAGTCCCCTTCGGCTGCAAAACTGCACTCAGAATACTCACCAGTATCTGCATGACGGAAGTGTTTATTTCTTCCCGTGGCACGATGGCCGACATGCCCGAGCGTTGGACGCGGGAGCGACGGCTATCGCACACCCGCTCGTTACTGCTGGATGCGGCCGAGCAGGTGTTCGCCGAAAAGGGCTTCACCCCGGCGACTCTGGACGACATCGCGGACACCGCCGGCTATACCAAGGGCGCCATCTACGCGCACTTCGAGACCAAGGAGGATCTCTTCCTCGAGGTCTGCGACCGGCACTGGCGCCGCTACTTCGAGACCTTCGTCGACGTCCTCGCCGACACCGCGCGGGTCGGTCAGGCCGAACTCGACGAGGTCGCCCGGCGGTGGCGAGAGCTGAGCGTCGAGCGCGGTCCGGGGCAAGCGGCGCTGGGGCTGGAGTTCCTGCTGTATCTGGCCCGCAATCCGGACGTGCGCGACCGCGTCGCCGCGCAACGGGCCGCTGCGGTGGCCGATCTCGGCAGCTTTGTGACCGAAGGCATCGAACGGCTCGGCGGCGCCTTGTCGATCCCCTCGACGACCTTCGCGCAGATCCTGATCGCCACCAGCGATTCCGTCGCCCTGAGTAGCGCACTCGACGAGATCGATCTCTACCGACCGGTCCTGGCGATGTACCTGTCGGCCTTCGAGCGACCAAAATAGCCAGGGTGACCGAACGATGGACCCGACAGCGACGGGTCGAACACACCCGCGGCCTGCTGCTGGACGCAGCCGAGACCGTCTTCGCCGGTGCCGGCTTCGGCGGCGCCGCGCTGGAAGATATCGCCGACGCCGCCGGCTATACCCGCGGTGCGATCTACGCCCACTTCGGTAGCAAGGAAGATCTGTTCCTGGCGGTGATCGATCGCCACCTGGAACGCTTCATGGCCGGCTTTGCCGAGGTGATCGAATCCTTCGACGGGCTCGACACACTGGATGTCGACAAGCTGGCCGACCGCTGGCGCGAACTGACCCGAGCCGGGCCGGAGCGTGCCGCGCTCGGCTACGAGTTTTCCCTCTTCCTGCTCCGTAACCCCGATGCCCGGGACCGGCTGGCCGAGCGCCGCGAGCAGATGGTGGCCTCCTTCACGACCTTCATCGACACCTACGTCGAACAGCTCGGCGGCGCCCTCGCCATCCCGGCCGACACGCTTGCGCGCATCCTGGTCGCGACCAACGAGGGCATCACGATCGCCGGGGGGATCGACGGTATCGATCTCTATCCCGCGTTCGTGCACCTGGTCACGGCGAATATTGTTGCAGTACAAAACGATAAGTCTGCCGATTGGCAAACCTTGCCCGGTCGCTGATCGCCGGTCAGACTTGTGCCGTAGACAGGGGGCCCTCGATGACGTCCACCGAAGCCGCACTCCGAACCGCGGTCGCCGAGCTGATGCCGCGCGCCAAGCGCGACCTGACCGAGCTCGTCGCGCTGAAATCGATCGCCGACGGCTCCCAGCCGGACGACTGCTCGAAGGCTGCCGAATGGCTCGTCCAGGCCTTCACCGACGCCGGGCTACGCGACGTCCGGCGATCGACGACATCGGATGGCAGCGATGCCGTGCACGGCGTCGCTCCCGGACCCGAGGGCGCTCCGACGGTCCTGCTCTACTGCCATTACGACGTGCAACCGCCACTCGGTGCGGCGGAGTGGAAAACCCCGATCTGGACGCTTACCGAGGGAGCAGACGGCCGCTGGTACGGGCGCGGCGCGGCCGACTGCAAGGGCAACGTGGTCATGCACCTGACCGCGCTACGGGCACTCGCGAAGGTCTGCGGCGAGTTCCCGCTGACTGTCAAGCTGATCGCCGAGGGCTCGGAGGAACAGGGCACCGGTGGGCTCGAACACTTCGTCCCACCGAACGCGGACCTGCTGCGCGCCGACGCGATATGCGTGGTCGACACCGGGAACTCGGCGCTCGGGGTGCCGACCCTGACAACGTCGCTGCGCGGCATGGTGAGCGTGGACATCAAGCTCGAAGCGCTCGAAAGCGCGCTGCACTCCGGAACATTCGGCGGTCCTGCGCCGGATCCGGTCGCCGGGTTGATCGCGGTACTGGCCACGCTGCACGACGCGGACGGGGACACGACCGTCGCCGGGCTCGACAACAGCGGATCGTGGCACGGCGACGACTACGCCACAGATCACTTCCGCGCCGACGCAAAGGTGCTCGACGGTGTCGATCTGATCGGAACCGGTTCGGTCGCCGACCGGGTGTGGGCCCGATACGCCGCCACCGTCGTCGGCATGGATCTTCCGTCGGTGGCGGAATCGGTGTCGGCGATTCAGGCCTCGGCGACCGCGCGGGTCTCGCTCCGGCTCCCTCCCGGGGAAAGCGGAATCGCCGCCCAGGACGCGCTCGCAGCGCATCTGGCCGCGCAGGTTCCGTGGGGCCTACGGTGCGAGGTGACCCGAGTCGCGGTCGGTGATCCGTTCACCGGCTCACTGGCCGGGCCGGCATTCGACGCGCTGCAGGCCGCGCTCGAAAAGTCCTATGGCGTTCCGATGGCGACATCGGGGCAGGGTGGGTCGATTCCGCTCTGCAACGTACTTCAGCAGACCTTCCCGGACGCCGAAATCATGTTGTACGGCGTCGAAGAGCCGAGCTGTCTGATCCACGCACCGAACGAGAGCGTCGCGCCCGCCGAGATCGCGCACATCGCGCTCGCCGAGGCCCTTTTCATGGTCGACTACGCGGAGTGCCGTCGCCGCTGACCTGAATCCGGCCGGTGACCACGTCGTGCCCGGTCCCCTGCTCGACGACCCGCACCAACAAGCCACGCAGTTGCTCGCGCTCCGGCGGCGTCAGCACGCCGAACACCCGGTCGTGTGCGGCGACGGCATCACCGACCACGGCCGCCGAGATCGCGCGGCCTTCGTCGGTGAGGAAAACCTGCAGGATGCGGCCGTGCCGGGGATCCGGCTTGCGCTCGATCAGGCCACGCTTCTCCAGCGCGGTGAGCGCGAGTTGCACCCCCTGTGGGGTGATCAGCAGCCGCCGCGCCAGCTCGGCGCCGGACAGCCCCGGTTCCTGGGTGAGGTGACGCAGCACGCCGACCTGGGCGGTGCTCACCCCATGCTGCTTCACCGCGTCGTTCACGGTGGTCAGCGAGAAATAGAAGGCCTGTTTGAGCAACCAGAGGATGTTGTCGGTGAGTTCGATCGCCTCCTCCCCCACCGACCTGCCTCCGCTCACAACTCCCGACGGTCGACGACGACCTGTCCGTCTTTCATCACGAACCGTACGTCGAGCGTGCCGGTGATGTCGCGCGCGGGGTCACCCGGGACCGCGACGATGTCGGCCAGGTAGCCCGGCGCCAGCCGACCCAGCCGATCCGCTACGTCCACCAACTCCGCGGCGGTGACCGTGGCCGCCTGAAGCGCCTGCATCGGCGTCATCCCCCGATCGACCAGTGCGACCAGCTCCATCGCATTCTTGCCGTGCGGGATCGCCGGCGCATCGGTGCCGCAGGCGATCCGCACCCCGGTCGCAACAGCCCGCGGCAGCATCGCCTTCGCCTGCGGAAATACCACCTCCGCCTTCGCCCGCAGCTCCGGCGCGATCCGGTCGATCGCCATCGCGTCGGTCAGATAGGTGGTCGATACCAGGAAGGTGCCGTGATCCGCCATCATCTGCAAGGTTTCGTCACTGGCCAGGAAGCCGTGCTCGATGCAGTCGATGCCGGCTCGGATACAGCCACGGATCGCCGAGTCCCCGATCGCATGCGCCGCCACCCGCACCCCCGCCCGATGCGCCTCGTCCGCGATCGCCGCCAACTCCGCATCGGAGTATTGCTGCGCGCCGGGCGCGGTGCTGTGCGACATCACCCCACCCGACGCCGACACCTTGATCAGCTTCGCGCCGTGTCGAATCTGGTACCGCACACACGCGATCACGTCCGGCACCCCGTTGGCGATGCCCTCGGCGATCGACAACGGCATGATGCCCGGCGCGAGCCGCTGAAACACCGTCGGATCGAGATGCCCGCCGTACGGTGTCACCGCGTGCCCGGCCGGCTGAATCCGCGGACCGGGGAACCAACCCTGGTCGATCGCGCGCTGCAGCGCCACGTCGAGCAGATAGCCACCGGTCTTCACCATCAGACCGAGGTTGCGCACCGTGGTGAAGCCGGCTTCCAGCGTGGTCCGAGCGTTCACCGCGCCGCGCAACGTCCGGTATGCCGGGTCGTCCTGCACCCCGTGCATCGGCGTCGGCAATCCCTCGGGACTGCCCGGCCCGCCGATCAGCAGGTTCAGCTCCATATCCATCAGCCCGGGCAGCAACGTCACGTCGCCCAGATCGATCTCGACCGCAGATCCGGGCGACGGCGCCTCGGCACCGATCGCGGCGATCCGGTTGCCCTCGATCACCAGCACCGCCGGTGTGTGGATCGTGCCGGTCGCCACGTCGGCCCAGCGCGCCGCACGCAGCACCGTCCGAGGCGCTGCGCCGGGCGTCGCGGTCACGGCACCGGCTCGGCGACGCAATCCAGACTGGTGGCGCCGGAGTCGGGCACCCGGGGCTGGCTCCAGCACTCCACCGGGAACGACACCGTCACCATCGAGTAGAGCAGGTGCATCAGATTCAGCACATCGTCGGGCAGATCGTCGAGGCTGAATTTGTCGCAGTAACTGATCGCATCCTCGGCCCGTGGGGTGATCACGTCGTAGAACGCCTGGATCTCGTCCATCGTGCTACCGAGCCGTTTGCGATAGCGCTGCGCTTCGGTCGGCAGGCACCAGTCGGCGAACGGCTCCAGATCCGCGAACTCGGTAGGAAACATCGGCATGGCGTCACACTCCGGCGGTCGTGCGCTGATAATCGTCGATCCAGGCAGCGGTCTCGTGATGTAGGTGGCGGATCAGGATCTCCTGGTCGCACAACAAGAACTCCTCGACCGCCCGGGATTCGAGGCTGGACTGGGTGGCCTCCAAGGTGTTCGCATCCTGCAGACCGAACTCCTTGAACGTGGCTGCGGCCAGCTCCTGCCCGATACGTTCGCGTGGGGTCCGCGGCTGGGGGAAGTACAGCGTGGACTCGAACGTGTGGGTGTTGAACGAAGTCGGCCAGTAGTGATACGTCAGATACCAGCCCTGGCCCCAGAACAGCATCACGAAGTTGGGGAAGAGCTGGAACGAGTCCAGCCCCCACGGGTCACACTTGGCCGGGTTCAGGCCGGGCGGCATCTCGCCCAGATCCGGCTTGGCCCATGGCCCGAACAGTCCGCTCTGACAGATGTCTTCGATCGGCTTACGCATCTCGTCGGGCATCTCCCAGGCTCGCACTCCGGAGGTGCTCACCAACCGGTGCGGACCGTCGATCCGGTAGTGCGGCGCTTCGAAGCCGGCCTCGGCCGCCGCCTTGGAGTAGGCGGTCGGCGACTGGTTCGCATGCAACACCGGTGCGTGATAGAACTCCTGGAAGGCGTCCATATAGAGCTTCCAGTTCGCCTTCACCTCCGACCGGTAGGTGAACCGGGACGTCATCTTGTCGAACGGATAACCGGCCAGGTCGGTGATCATCGGACCGAGGAATTCGGTCAGCGACTGTTCGGGTTCGACGGCGAAGTTGACGAAGATGAAGCCTTCCCAGATGTCGCAGTGCACCGGGAGCAGGCCGTAGCGATCCTTGTCCAGATCGAAGAACTCACCCTCCTGCTGGACGAAGGTCAGCCGCCCGTCCAGGTCGTACCGCCACGCGTGGTATTTGCAGGTGAATTGTCGGCACACTCCGCTGGTCTCCTCCAGCGGCATGTCGTTCCACACCAGCTTGTTGCCCCGGTGCCGACACACATTGTGATACGCCTTCACCGCACCGCTGGTGGTGCGGCAGACGATGATCGAGGTGCCGGCGGCAACCACTTCCTTGGTGAAGTAGCTACCTTTGCGGGGCAACTGCTCCACCCGACCGACGTTCAGCCAGGCACGTTTGAAGATCGCCTTGCGCTCCAGCTCGTAGATCTCCGGATCGATCGAGTCCTCGTAGGAGACCGGGGCGGTACCCAGCTCCGGGTAGTGCTCGGTCCAACTGCCTTCGGCCGGCTTGGGAAAACGCGCCATGACCATCCTCCGCAACAGATTCGACTGTCGTCTCGACGGTATCGCCGCCGAAGCATAATGACAAGTAGTTGATAACTTAGCCGCTCGGACCTTCCAGAATCGTCACCGCCGCGACCGCCGCCGGGCCGCCCAGGTTGTGCGCCAGGCCGATTCGCGCTCCGTCGACCTGGTTGACCGCGCTTTCGCGCAGCTGCTGGAAGAGCTCGACGCACTGCGCGATCCCGGTCGCGCCGGGCGGGTGTCCCTTGCACTTGAGTCCGCCGCTGGGATTCACCGGGAGCGCGCCACCGACCGTCGTCACCCCCGCCTCCAGCAACTTGTGCCCCTCGAACCGGTCGGCGAAACCGAGGTCCTCGTAGCTCATCAACTCGATCCCGGTGAAGTAGTCGTGCACTTCGGCGACATGCACGTCGCGCGGGCCCAAGCCGGCCATCGCGAAGGCCCGCCGGGCCGCCCGCAACGTCGCCGGAAAGGACGTCAGATCCGTCCGGTGCTGATGCATCACGGTGTCCAGCCCGAGCCCCACCCCGCGAACCCACACCGGCGCATCGGTGTACCGGTCCGCGACGTCCTCGGCCACCAGCAACAGCGCGGCCGCGCCGTCGGTCTGCGGCACGCAGTCGTACACCCCGAACGGGTCGGCCACCATCGGCGCGGCCAGCGCCTGCTCCGCGGTGATCTCGAACCGCAGTCGCGCCTTGGGATTCGAGACCCCGTGTCGGTGGTTCTTCACCGCCACCAGCGCCAGGTGCTCCCGCGTCGCTGCCGACTCGTGCAGATAGCGGTTGGCATGCAGGGCAAAGCCGGCCGCGGCGAACACCCCGAGTGGGTAGTCCCACACGCGGTCCCGGGTCAGCGATTCCCACTCGCGCAATGCATCCTGCTGCCCGGTCTCCCGAAGCTTGTCGGCGCCGATCACCAGGGCTACGTCGACCGCGCCCGAACCGATCGCGTACATCGCATTGCGCACCGCGTCGTTGCCGGTGGCACAAGAATTCTCGATATGGGTGACCGGTAGGTCCGGAGTTCCGAGGGCATCGGCGAGCAGTCCCGCCGGGAGTCCGTCGGCCTTGCGCACCATGCCGAACCAGGCCGCATCGAGATCGGACAGCTGCACGCCCTTGTCCACCGACGCGGCACATTCGGCGACGGCCATCGGCAGCAGATCATCGATGCCCAAGGCGAAATGCTCTGCGAACGAGGTCATTCCCGCGCCGACCAGCGCTACCCGCCTCATGCCGACCGCCGGACCGCGACGCTGTCCAGATCGGGCTCGAAAGCGTAACCGTAATCGGGCACGCCGGAGCGCACCGCCACCCGACGCAACACCATCCGCCCCCGCACACCGATCCCGGCGGTACCGGCGTCCGCACCGGTCACCGTAGCCAGGACGCGCACCCCGACGTCGTCGAGTTGCACGAGAACCAACGAGTACGGGCAACGGATGCCCGGCACCGGCATGCGAACGGTCGTCTCGGCGTACACCACGCCGGTGCGTGGCAACGGCACCAACTCGTAGTCGGCCGCCAACGCCCCGTCCGGTGCCAGCCGGTACCGCGGCGGAAAGTCGAGTTCGTCACGGCCCGCGTGCTTGCCGGCCACCCAGCGAACCTTGGCCTCGAACGCCCGCTCGTAGGCAGCAAGCGAGATCGGCAACTCCGAACCCGGCACGAACGTTCCGGCAGACGGCGGGTGCGGCAACGGCTCGATCCGGCGCACCGCTACCGAACCGGGCGCCACGGTCACTCCGGACAGGCTCGCCTGCTCCGCGCCGACCAACAAGCCGGACCTATCCCATTCGAGCATCGCCGCCAACGCGAACCCGGCCGACGAGGCACCCAGTGTCGGCAACTGCGGCGCACCGGGCCGGCACAATGCAGCGACCTGAGCCTGGTCGACCCCGGCCACCGCAACGGGCGTGTCCAGCCAGGCCGCCGACAGCGATGCCACCAATCCCCGTTCCCGCAGCAGCCTGGGATCGCCGTAGTCGTGCACACCGGTAGCGTTGCGAGTCCGCACCGGCAGGCTACGGGACACCCGAGCCGTCGTATGCAGATGCGCCCCACCCTGATCGGAGATCCACGCGGCAGCCGCGCCGGCAGGTGCCAGGTCGACGCCGATCACCAGACTGCGTGGCCGGGCCGAGCTCAACGCATCCAGCATCGCGGGCGCCCCGCCGAGCCGCTCGATCACCTCCAGCTCGGGATCGAGACCGAGACCGGCCAACAGCACCGCGGCATTGCTGCTCTCGACCTGCGGGAGATCTCGGCTGACCAGGACCACCCGTTCGACCGGCTCGCCGGCGGTCAACGCGGCGCGACCCGCCTCTATTGCCAGGGTGACCGCATCTTCGTCGTCCCCGGCGATCCGTTCGTTGCGGTCCCCCCAACACGGCAGGTAGGTGCCCAACGACGCGATGTGCGGCATCTCGACTCCTGTTCAGGCGACCGCGCCGGCAATCTTCAGCGCGGTGATCCGGTCCCAATCGAGCCCCAGCTCGAGCAAGATCTCTTCGGTCTGCGCCGCGAACTCCGGCCCCGGCTGCAGCTGCGGCGCCGTCGCATCGAACTGCACCGGGCTGGCGGCCAGCTCCAGCTCGCCGGCCGCCACGACGTACTCGTTGGCGCGAACCTGGCCGTCGGTGAGCAGCTGCAGCGAGTCCTGCACCGGCGCCCATGGACCCGAGAGGGTGGCCAACCGTTCGCTCCACTCCGCCAGGGTCCGCTCGGCGATCACCGCGCGCAGCACAGCCACCGCCGCCGCGGTGTTCTCGGCGATCGACGCCGCGTCGGCGAACCGCGCATCCTCGGCCAGCTCGGGCCGGTCCAGATGCCGGCACACCTCGGCCCAGAACTTCGCCGGCTGCAACATGACCAGCGACAGGTACCGGCCGTCCGCGGTGGCGTAGAGACCGGACAACGGATTGGTCGGCGCGCCGTGCGCGCCCGGCGCGGGCGCGACCATCGGCTGTTGCTGTTGCGCGGACAACGCCACGGTGTGGCCGAGCGCCCAGATCCCGCTGCCCAGCAACGACACGTCCACCACCGACGTCGCACCGGTGCGTTCGCGTTGCAGCAGCGCGGCCGCGATGCCCCCGGCGAGGTTCGTGCCGGAGATCGTGTCGCCGAACGCCGGTCCGGGTGGCGCGACGATGCCGTCCATCCCGGGCGGGGTGAGCGTGGCCGCGATTCCGCCGCGGCACCAGAACGCCGTCATGTCGTACCCGCCCCGATCCGCCTCACCGCCACGCGGGCCGAGCGCACTGCCGCGGGCGTAGACGATATCCGGGTTCACCGCGCGGATGTCGTCGACGTCGATGCCGAACTTGACCCGCGCTTGCGGCAGAAAGCTGGTCAGGAACACGTCGGCGCCCTCGGCCAGCTGCAGGATCAGCTCGCGGCCCGCCGCTACGGACATGTCGATCCCGATGCTGCGTTTGCCCCGGTTCGCATGCTCCACATTGGGATTCGGCTCACCCTCGACCACGAACGGACCGACTCGGCGCAGCCCACGCTGGGGGTCGCCGGTGACCGCGTGCTCGACTTTGATCACGTCGGCCCCCCAGTCGGCGAGCACGGCGCCGGCCGACGGCACGAAGCCGTACATCGCGACTTCGAGCACGGTGATACCGCTCAGCGGCCCACTCACGGCACGATCTCCGCGAGCGTCTTACGCTCCAGGAACTCGGCCATCCCGTCGCGACCCATCTCCCGCCCGATCCCGGACTGCTTGTAGCCACCGAACGGCGCGTCGGGATGAAAGTAGTTGCCGCCGTTGACACTGAACGTGCCGGCACGCACCCGTCGAGCCACCGCCTTGGCTCGCTCCGAATCGGCGCCGAACACCGCCCCGGACAAGCCGTAGCGCGAGTTGTTCGCGATCCGCACCGCGTCGTCGTCGTCGGTGTACGGGATCAACACCAGGACCGGACCGAACACCTCCTCCTGGGCGATCTCGCTGTCCGGGTCGACGTTCGCGAGCAGGGTCGGGGCATAGAAGAAGCCCGGCTCCAGCTTCTCGCCACCGGTGACCAGGGTCGCGCCGTCGGCAACCGCACGCTGCACCAGGCCGTCGACCTTGTCTCGTTGCCGCTCGCTGATCAGCGGGCCCATGTAGGTGCTGGAGTCGCCCGGATCCCCGTGTCGGACGTGCCCGAAGTTGGCCGCCACCAGCTGCGCTACCTGATCGTGGGCCGCGGCCGGGACCAGGAGCCGGGTGGTCAGCGCACATCCCTGACCGGCGTGGGTGACGATGCTGAATGCCGCGAACATGGCCGCCGTGGTGAAGTCCGCGTCGTCGAGCAGGATCATCGCCGACTTGCCACCCAGCTCGAGGAACACCCGCTTGAGTGTTCCGCTGGCGGCCGCCATGATCTCGCGCCCGACCGGGGTGGAACCGGTGAAGGTGACCACGTCCACGTCCGGGTGGGTGGTCATCCGCTTGCCCACCGCCACATCGGATGAAGACAGCACGTTCACCACACCCGCCGGGATGTCGGTGTGTTCGGCGATGATCTCACCCAACGCAAGGGTGGCCAGGGGGGTGTCGGGAGCGCCCTTGAGCACGATGGTGCAGCCGGCCGCCAATGCCGGCGCCAGCTTGGCCAGCGCCAACTGATGGGGGTAGTTGTAGGCGACGATCGCGGCGACGACGCCGGCGGCTTCGTGCTCCACCCAGCGGTGGTGCTGCTGACCACGGACTTCGACGTTGCCCAGATCCTCGGTCCAGGCGTAGTCGTCGAGCAGGTCGGCGTAGTAGCGGACGATCTCGAACGGTGCCTCGAGTTGATTGCCCAGAGTGAGGTTGCGGGTGGCGCCGACCTCGGCGATGGTCAGCTCCCGCAGCTCCTCGACGTTGTCCCGGAGGGCTTGGTAGAGCTGACGCAGGCACCGGGCACGCAGCTCGACGTCGGTAGCCCAATCGGTGGTGTCGAACGCGCGCCGCGCGGCCGCGATCGCGGCGTCGGCCTCGGCGACTCCGGCCTCGGGTGCGAAACCGTAGACCTCACCGGTCGCCGGATTGAGCGACGCCAGGGTGCGGTCCGTCTCGATCAGTTCTCCGTCGATCAGCAGCCGACGAGTCACCGTCACGGCCTTCTCCTGCGTCGACATCCGTCTCCTCCTCGTGGCGGTAATGATGTTCTCCACCTACGAGAAGCATACATCTCCAGATGTGACCTGGGACATACCCACCCTTGCCGCCCCGCGGTTGCTGAGAGTACGATTTCCATTGAATGGAAGTGGCATTCTTGCCGCGGTGATTCGTGTCGGTCGGCCGTTCCGACCGAGGAGAGGGAAACTCGACGTGAAGACGGCTGTGGTCACCGGCGGCGCCTCCGGCATCGGCCGCGGAATCGCCGAACGATTGCGCAGCGACGGGTTTCACGTCGCCACCCTGGATCTGAATCCCCCCGCGGAGGACGATCTGGCCTTCCGCGCAGATGTCACCGACCCGGAACAGGTTGCCGCGGCGGTCGATGCGATCCGCGGTCGGATCGGACCGGTGACGGTGCTGGTGAACTCGGCCGGACTGGACGGCTTCAAACGGTTCCGCAACCTCTCCTTCGCCGAGTGGCAACGGGTGATCGAGGTGAACCTGCACGGTGTCTTCCATGCCGCGCAGACCGTCTTGCCGGACATGTTCGACGCCGGTTGGGGCCGAATCGTCAACATCTCGTCGTCGAGCACGCACTCCGGCCAGCCGTTCATGGCGCACTATGTCGCCGCGAAGTCCGCGGTGAACGGGCTGACCAAGGCGCTGGCGCTGGAGCTCGGCCCGTCCGGGATCACCGTCAACGCGGTAACTCCCGGATTTATCGACACACCGATGCTGCGCAAGAGCGAGGAAGCCGGTCGCCTGGGCGGCACCGTCGACGAGCACATCGCGCGCACCCCGGTACGCCGCGTCGGCACGCCGGCCGATCTCGCCGCCACCTGCTCCTTCCTGATCGCCGAGGAAGCCGGCTACATCACCGGTCAGATCATCGGAGTCAACGGCGGCCGGAACACCTGAGTCAGGAAACCGCAATCAGAGAGGAACCCCGATGGGACGCGTAGAGGGCAAGGTCGCCTTCGTCACCGGCGCCGCCCGCGGCCAAGGCCGAAGCCACGCCGTACGGCTCGCGGAGGAGGGCGCCGACATCATCGCCGTCGATATCTGCCACGACATCGACTCGATCGGCTACCCGCTCGCCCGGCCGGAAGATTTGGACGAGACCGCCCGACTGGTGGAGAAGACCGGGCATCGGATCATCGCCGAACAGGCCGACGTCCGCGACGCCGCACGGCTGCGCGAGGTGGTCGAGCAGGGTGTCGCCGAGTTCGGCCACCTCGACGTCGTGGTCGCCCAGGCCGGGATCGCCGGGATGAAGGGCGAGCCGCAATGGCAGGCCTGGTCCGATGTCATCGACACCAACCTGATCGGCGTGATCAACACCATCCAGGCGGCACTTCCGCACCTGAATGCCGGCGCGTCGATCATCGCGACGGGTTCGGTAGCGGCGCTGATGGACATCTCCAAGACCGACGTGCCAGGGCGAGATCCGGGCGGCGTGGCCTACGTGGTGGCCAAGCGCGGACTGGCCCAGTACGTGCACATGCTCGCGCTGCATATCGCACCGAAGAGTATTCGGGCCAACGTGATCCACCCGACCAACTGCAACACCCCGATGCTGCAGAGCGAGCCGATGTACCGCTCGTTCCGGCCCGATCTGGAGAATCCGACCCGCGCCGATGCCGAACCGGTCTTCAGCGTGCAGCAGGCGATGCCGACCCCGTACGTCGAGGCGGGCGATATCAGTGACGCGGTGCTGTTCCTGGCCTCCGACGAGTCACGTTTCGTCACCGGAACACAACTGCGAATCGATGCCGGCGGCTATCTGAAGTGGTACGAGCACCACATCTGAGAGGACGAAGCTCCATGAAGGTTCACGTCGACCACGAACGCTGCCAGGGACATACGCTCTGCGCAATGACCGCTCCGCAGGCGTTCGAGCTCAGCGATATCGACGGCCACGCGTCGCCGGTCACCGAGCAGGTCCCGGTCGAGCAAGAGGCGGATGTACGCGAGGCGGTGCAGTCCTGTCCGGAGCGGGCCATCTCGCTGGTCGAGGAGGAAGCACCGGTATGACGACGGACCACGATGCGGCGGTCGGCAGTGACCTGACGACAGCCGCCGACCTGACGACAGCCGCCACAGACGCTCGCAAGACACCGCGCTTCCACTTCGATCGCTACGCGCCGGAGTATCGCGAACAGTTCCAGACGATCACCGAGCAGATGCAGGACGAGTGCCCCCTCGCCTGGAGCGATACCTACGACGGCCACTGGGTTGCCGCCGGCAATCGCGAGGTGTTCGAGCTGGCGCGCTGTCCGCACGTCTCCAACGACCACGACGTCAACGGCGAACGCAAGGGTTACCAGGGGATCTCGATTCCCAAGCCGGCCCGGGCGAGCGGCGTCCGCGGCGGCATCCTGGAGATGGACGAGCCCGAGCATCGGGAACTGCGCTCGGCGCTGAACCCCTATCTGTCTCCGGCAGCGGTGAAACGCTGGATTCCGTTCGTCGACGAGGTGGTCCGCGCGGCGCTCGACGAACACATCGAAAGTGGCCGGATCGACTTCGTCGACCACCTGGCCAACGTCGTTCCCGCGGTGCTCACCCTCGGGATGCTCGGTGTGCCGCTGGCCAAATGGGAGATCTACAACGAACCGGTACACGCCGCCGTGTACACCCCGCCCGACTCGCCGGACTATCCGCGGATCGCCGACATGCACCGGACGATGGGGATCGACCTGCTGACCAACCTGTTCGAGGTGCGGGGAAAACCCCGTCCCGGGCTGATCCAGGCGGTCGCGAATGCCACGATGAACGGCGAACCCGTACCCGACATGGAGATTCTGGGCATGCTCGCGCTGCTCATCGGGGGCGGCTTCGACACCACCACTGCGCTCACCGCACACGCGCTGGAATGGCTGTCGCAGAACCCGGAACAGCGAGACCTGCTGAGTCGAGAGCGCGACCACCTGCTCGACCCGGCCACCGAGGAGTTCCTGCGGTACTACGCGCCGGCACCCGGCGACGGCCGCACCATCGCAGCCGATTGCGAGGTGGCCGGGACCGCGTTCAAGGAAGGCGACCGGGTGTGGCTGTCCTGGGCGATGGCCAACCGCGATCCCGCGGTGTTCGAGGATCCGGACCAGATTCGACTGGACCGCCGCGGCAACCGGCACTACAGCTTCGGCCTGGGCATCCACCGATGCATCGGCTCCAACGTGGCCCGCACCGTATTCAAACGGATGCTGGTGGCGGTGCTCGACCGGATGCCGGATTACCGGGCGATCCCCGAGGAGACGGTGCACTACGACACCATCGCGGTGATCCAGGGCATGCGGCACCTACCGGCGACGTTCACCCCCGGTCCCCGACTCGGTCCCGGGCTGGCGGAAACCCTGGCGAAACTGCAACAGGTGGTCGACGATCAGGAACTTGCGGAGCCGGTCACCGTGCACCGTGACGATGCCCGAATCTAGGAACGCGTCCGGTCGACCACTACCACTGCTCGGCCTGGACACCGAATTCTTCTGGACCGCAGGCGGCGACGGCATCCTGCGGATCCAGGAGTGCCGGTCGTGCGCGGCGTTACTGCATCCGCCGCAACCGATCTGCCGATACTGCCGTGGCCACGATCTCGGGGTTCGGGACGTGTCCGGGGCGGCGACCCTGGCGAGCTACACGGTCAATCACCGATTCGCCGTGCCCGGGATGACACCGCCGTACGTGGTGGCCACGGTGGCTCTGGCCGAAGACCCGCGGGTTCGGCTGAGCACCAACATCATCGAAGCAGATCCGGCCGATCTTCGGTTGGGCATGCCGGTCGAGGTGGTGTTTCAGCCCGACGGCGACGTGTGGTTACCGCTGTTCCGGCCGACCGACGGCGCGCTCGGTCCGCTGCCGGTCGACGAGATCCCGCCGGACCGCTACGCCGAGCACGTCCGCCCGATGCTGGGCACCCGAAAGTTCGAGGACGACGTCGCGCTGACCGGAATCGGCATGTCCCGGATCGGTCGTCGGCTGATGATCCCCCCGCTCGCCCTCACCGTCGAGGCCTGCGAACGCGCGGTCGCCGATGCCGGACTGACCTTCGCCGACATCGACGGGCTGGCCTCCTATCCCGGCGGCGGCAACCTGGGCGGGATGGGCGAGGGCGGGGTCACCGCGCTGGAGGCTGCGTTGGGTATCCGGCCGGTCTGGCACAACGGTGGGATCGAGACCTTCGGGCCGGGCGGCTCGGTCATCGCCGCGATGATCGCGGTCTCCGCCGGCGTGGCCCGACACGTGGTGTGTTTCCGGACGGTCTGGGAGGCGACGTTCGCCGAGCTGATGAAAACCGGCCGGATCACCCCGTCGGGCGGCCGGACCACCAGCTGGCAGTTGCCGTTCGGGGCGACGTCTGCGGCGCATACCCTGGCGCAGAAGGCGCAACGGCACTTCCACGACTACGGAACGACGCGCGAGACGCTGGGCTGGATCGCGCTGAACCAGCGGGCGAACGCCGCCCTCGACCCGACCGCGGTGTACCGCGATCCGATGACGATGGACGACTACCTGAATGCCCGGCCGGTCACGACCCCGTTCGGGCTCTACGACTGCGACGTCCCGTGCGACGGCGCGGTAGCCGTCGTGGTCTCGGCCAAGGATGCCGCCAAGGACCTGCCGAGCACGCCGGTGCTGGTCGAGGCGGTCGGAACGCAGATCGTCGAACGGATCGAGTGGGACCAGAGCACCCTCACCCACGAACCACAGGTGCTCGGCCCCGCCGCGCACCTGTGGACGCGCACCGATCTGCGTCCGGACGACGTCGACGTGGCCGAACTCTACGACGGCTTCACGTTCAACTGTCTGTCCTGGATCGAAGCACTCGGCTTCTGCGGAATCGGCGAGGCGCGGGACTTTCTCGACGGTGGACACACCATCGCCCGAGACGGGAAGCTGCCGCTCAACACGCACGGCGGGCAGCTCTCGCACGGCCGGACCCACGGTCTGGGGCTGCTGCACGAGGCCGTGGTGCAGCTGCGCGGGGACGGCGGCGCCCGGCAGGTGCCGGATGCCCGGGTGGCGGTCGTCACCAGCGGCGGGCTGACCCCGGGCGGTGCGCTACTGCTGCGGGCCGATTCATGACGCGAGCCGATTCATGACGCGAGCCGATTCATGACGCTGACTCGGTCCGAGCTCCCCGATACCGGTGTTCCCGAACCGGAATCGGTGGTCGTCGACGTCGCGGGCATCCCGGTGTCGGCGCTGCTGGCGGAGTCACCCGATCCGCGAGCGGTGCTCGTCGCCTTGCACGGCGGCGCCACCACCGGCGCCTACTTCGATTATCCCGGCCATCCGGAGTTGTCGCTGGTCCGCCTGGCCCGCCGACTGGGGTTCACGGTGCTCGCGCCGGACCGGCCGGGTTACGGGGCATCGGCACCGTTCACCGACCGGCTCGCCACCCCGGCGGCCCGAGTCGATCTGATGTTCGGGGCGGTACAGGCACTTCTGGCCGGGCTACCGCGTGGCGCCGGCTTGTTCCTGCTATCGCATTCGGCCGGATCGGAGCTGACGCTGCGGATGGCGACCGATGTCCGCTACCGCGATCTGATCGGGCTCGAGCTGGCCGGCACCGGCCGCGAGTACCACCCGGATGCGATGGAGCTGCTCCGTTCGGTGAGTCCGGACAACCCCCGGCCGCCCGGGGTCGGTGACCTGATCTGGAACCCGATCCACCTCTATCCGCCGGACGTGCTCCGTGGCGGCGCGATCGCGGTACCCGGTCCGCGGATCGAAGCGACCGGCGTCGTCGACTGGCCGAACAAGGACTTCCCCGAGCTCGCTGCCCGGGTGCGAATCCCCGTGCGATTCACCGTCGGCGACCACGAACGGGTGTGGCGCAGCGATCCGGCGGGACTGGCCGAGGTCGGTGCCCTGTTCACCGCGGCGCCCCGGGTGGTGCTCAATCGGCAGTTCGGCACCGCCCACAACACCAGCGTCGGGTACACCGCCGCGGCCTACCACCTGGGTGTGCTGTCGTTTGTCGAGGAGTGCATCGTGACGGCCGAAACGGCACCGCCGGAAGGATGATCGGAATGGAAGCGACGGATACCGCGCTCCTGCTGCTACGACTGGTAGTGGGTGTGACGCTGATATCGCACGGGGTGAACCACTGGCTCGGCGGCGGCAAGATCGCCGGCACCGGACGCTGGTTCGAGAGCCTCGGCCTGCGCAACGGTGTGTTCCAGGCATGGATGAGCGTGGTCACCGAGATCGGCGCCGGCGTGTTGCTGATCCTCGGCCTGCTCACCCCGCTCGCCTGCGCCGCCGTGGTCGGCGTGATGCTGGTCGCCGGGTTGCTGGCGCACCGACCGAACGGCTTCTTCGTGTTCAAGGAGGGCTACGAGTACGTGCTGGTGCTCGCCGTCACCGCGGTGGCACTCGCCATGCTGGGCCCGGGCCGGGCCTCGATCGACCACGCCGCCGACATCGTCGTCGACGGTTGGGCCGGCGGTGCGGCCGCGGCCGGACTCGGCGCGCTCGCGACCGCCGGTCTGCTGGCTGTGTTCTACCGCCCCGCCCCTGCCCATGCCGAGAAGGTGGCGTGATGCGGGTCGGATTCATCGGACTGGGCAGCCAGGGTGGGCCGATGGCACGACGGATCGCCGAGGCCGGCTATCCGACCACACTGTGGGCACGCCGCCCGGTGTCGGTGGAACCGTTCTCCGACACCGCGGCGGCCGTCGCCGACTCCCCCGCCGCCCTCGCCGCAACCAGTGACCTGGTCGGGATATGCGTCGTCGGCGACGCCGACGTCCGCGAGGTGGTGACCGGCGAGCAGGGCGTGCTCGCCGGGCTGGCGCCGGGCTCGATCCTGGCGATCCACTCCACCGTGCATCCGGACACCTGCCGCGAACTGGCCGAACTAGCCGGTGTCCAGGGTGTCTCGGTGATCGACGCGCCGGTCAGCGGTGGCGGTCAGGCGGCCGCCGAGCAGCGACTGCTGGTGATGGTCGGCGGACCGGACGATGTGGTCGAGCGGGCCCGGCCGGTGTTCGCCACCTACGCCGACCCGATCGTCCATCTGGGCGAGGTCGGCTCCGGCCAGATGGCAAAACTGCTGAACAACGTGCTGTTCACGGCCAACCTCGCGACCGCGCAGGGCACTCTACGGCTCGGCACCGAACTCGGCGTCGCCCCGGAACGGCTCGGCGAGGTGATCACCCACGGAACCGCGAACAGCTTCGCGCTCGGCCGGATCGTCTCGGCCGGCGGCACCCTGGACCGGCTGGCCCAGCACGCCGGCGACCTGCTGCGCAAAGACGTCGGGCTGATCGCCGAGCTGGCCGCCTCGGCCGGCGTGACCCCGGGGATCGAACTCGACGCCGCCGACGCCACCCTGGCCCTGATGAATCGCCGGCGCTGAGGGAGCGGGCAACAGTTCACCCGAGTCCTCGACCTCGATGCCGACCTACGCAGACCGCGGCACCGTCGCCGCTATCCGGTCCAGCACCGCCGGGAACTTGCTGCCGGTCTGGATGAACGGCTTGCCCGACGAGATGATCGCTGCGGCCAATCCGCGCTGTGGGTCCGCCCACCCGAGCACCTCGACCAATCCGGGATGGCCGAAAGCCTGCGGGGTGCCACGACCGAACATGCCGAACCGGCTGGAGCCGAGCATGAAGCCCTGGCCCATCCGGACCGGCCGGCCCATATTCACCAGCTCCGGACGCAGCCGCATCGACTGCACGCGTGCCTGGCGCACGGTCTCCGGCCGGATCACCCGGACACCGTCGAGTTCGCCGCCCCGCCGCAAAAGCTCGTAGAACCGGGACAGCTCGCGGGCAGTCGAGACCGTATTGCTGGACGGCACCACCCCGGTCAGGAAGCGCGGATCGTTCGAAATCGCGATGGTCTTCTCGAAGTCGGCACCCAGCACCAGCTTCGCGACCTGACCGATCTGCCGGGATCGGATGCCGGTCACGTGCGCGGGCGCGACCGCGGCGACGTCCTCGGGTACGACACCGTAGTTGGTCCAGCGGAACCCCAACGGATCGAGGATCTCCGCCGCCAGGATCTCGCGGATGCTCTTTCCGGTTGCACCGCGAACGATCTCACGGGTCAGAAAACCGAACGTCAGAGCATGGTAGATATGGAACGCGCCCGGTCGATGCAGCGGTTTCATCCGCACCAGCCCGTCAACCGCGACCGCCGGATCGTCGATGTCGTCGAGCCGGCCGACCCGCGCCTGGGGAAAGGGCACGCCGGCGGAATGGGTTAGCACGTGGCGGACGGTCGTCGCCCCCTTGCCGTTGCGCTCGTATCCCGGGATGTGGTCACTTACCCGGTCGTCCAGCGACAGCACCCCCCGCTCGGCCAACAGGTGCAGCACAACCGTGGTGATGCCCTTGGCCGCGGAATACGCACAGAACGGTGTGTCCGGGGTGGCGAGCACCCGGTCGGTGTCCGCACGGTCGTCCGGGGCGTTGCCCCACCCGTGTCCGATAGCGCGGTCGAGCACGACCGCACCGTCGACCCGCAGACACACCTGGATCGCCGGGTGCAGCCCGGTCCGATACCAGTCCTGGACCGACCGCCAGATCTCGTCGACGGCGATCCCGCCTGCCTGTTCGATTCCGGCGGTGGTGACCGAGTCGAGATCCTCGGGTACCGCAACGCGCGTGCCCTCCATCATGTCCGAGCACCCTATCCGGACTCCTGACGTTCGGCCGCTCCGATCGCCTGGTTCGAGCCCTGCCGGTCCCGCAGCCACAGCCCGGCCGGCGCGCGTGGCAGCCCGACGTCGGCCAACGTGAGGATGCCGGGCGGGGCCGCGGCGACATCACCGACCGCGCTGACCGCAGGCATCGCGGTCATCGTGTCCGCCCCAGCTCTCCGGCGGGACTAAGCGGATCCGGGTCCGCACACTGTTCGCCGCCCGCCCCCATGCGAGCAGCGCTGACCGGAATCGCGCCACCAAGGGCTCGGTGCGCGAATTTCGCGCCTCGGTCGGCGAGTTCCTCGGCAAGGACTCGGCCACCGCCCGAGCAACCGCAGCCACCCTCGGCGTCGACTCCGGACTGCTCCGCCATCTATTTGTGATGTAGATCACTCGAACATCCATGTCGGTCATTCGGCCTGGACCTGCTCGGTAGTCGAGCGCGCCGGACATGCGGCCGCGCCCGACCACTCGACCGGGAAAGGCGAACCCTCCGATGACAACCACAGACCCCGGCGCTGCACGCCGACCTACGCTGACCCGACGCGAGAAGCAGGTGCTGCTCACCTGGCTGCGCTGCGACTCCAAGGGCACGACCGGGAGCCGGCTCTACATCTCGCCGGCAACCGTGAGTACCCACATCGAGCGGATCCGCCGGAAGTACGCCGCAGCCGGACGGCCCGCCAGGACGAAGTGCGATCTGTTCGTGCGGGTGGTACAGGACGGGATCGTGCAACTCGACGAGTGGTAGACCCCGGACCTACGCACCGGGCCGGGCTCCGCCGGAGCCGGCGGCGTCGAGCAAGCCCAACAGATCCAGCTCCGCGAGCGTGGGCGACGCCAGGCGATCGACGGCTGGTTCGGGCAGGCCCGGATTCCGGCTACGCAACATGCGTGCCCGGCCACTGCCGGCGCGCTCCAGTGCGGCTATCTGCAGCGCCATCGCTTCGGTTGCCCAGCGGTCCCGGCCGTCGGACGAGGTCGCAGCGGCTTCGTCGGCCACGATCGCCCACAATGCCGCGACCTCGCCCCAGCGGGCAGACTCCACCAATCCGATCGAAGCAAGGCGTTCGGTGACCAACGCCCGTGCGGCGCAGCGGCGCACCCGCTGCAGCTGTCGCCGGACCGGATCGGTCTCGGAAAGCCTCGGGTTGGATACGAGGAAGACGTCGATCACGTCCGTGCCGCTGGACGGCCGATCCAGCACCGCCCGGCCCCGGTACTCCGCGATCGTCCGGTCCGGGTAGAGCGCGCACTGGCCGATCGGCATCGCGTCGGTCCCGACGACCCTCGCCATCAGGTAGCCGTCGTCGACGTCGGGATCCAATCGACGAGCTGCGCCACCGAGCGCCGGAATCGTGATCTCGATCGAGTCCCCGGCCGCCCTGGCGACGATCGTGTCCTCGGCCAGGTCGACGATTCCGGGCGGGATCAAGCGCCAGTCGGCCGAGCTGCGGCGCACGGCGACCGAATCGGGCGGCTCCCGGCCGGATTCCCCGAGGGTGGCCGCCTGCCCCTGCCGCGCCACCGCCCGCACCACGTCCCAGAGCCGGGCGCGCACCGGCCGATCCGGGGCGGGCTCGCCGTTCGACTCCGGCCACGGATCCGGCAGTTCGATGCCGGGCAGATGATCGCGTGCCGCTTCGACCGCAGCGCGCACAGCCAGGGCCGCGACCGGCGTCAATCGGCCACCAGCCGCTCGCTCCGCCAGCATTCGAATCGGCTCCGCCGCCGCGGCGGCCAGTTCCTCGCACCGGTCCGGATCGGCGAGATCGCCGGCCCGGGCAGCACAACGGAACCGGTCGATATCGAGCAACTGCGGGTCGAGCCGATTCGGCGACCAGATCGCGAGCCATTCGACCCGGGCCCACTCCACCACGCCCCACCACCAGTCACCGGAGGGCAGATCCAGCTCCCGCGTGCCGACCGAGCGGAAATCCGCCGTGGCATCACCGAGCAGTTCGCGAAGCACCAGTTCGGCCTGCTCGTCGGCGTCGGGGAACTCGACGAGCAGCGGTACGCGGGGGCGCAACGGATCGAGGACGACGCTCACTCCGCCGGCGAGGAACACCCGAACCGACGCAGCCGGACCCGCGCCGGGACCGATGATCTGCGCACCCTCGTCGTCCCGGACGTACCGGATGTTTCCGGCGGGATTCGTCATCGCCCAGCACCGACCTCGAGTTGTGCCCGGACCATCTTGATCAGCAGCGCGCGGGTCTGCCGCACCTCCCGCTCCCGACGTTGCCGTTGCCGCTCGCCCACCGAGCCGGGCGCCCAGGCCTGCTGCACACTGCACCGGAGCGCCTCGTCGAAGTCGAGATCGGCACCCGCGGGTAGGCCCCAGTGCGCCCGGACCGCGCCACGACCGCGCACCTGGGCCAAGAACCGCCGGGCGTGATGGATCGCTCGCGGATCCGCCTGCACGTGCTCCGGGATCCGATCCATCGGCAGTATCCGCGACAGCAACACAGCCCATCCGTCGCCGAGCTCGTCAGCAGACCCCGGATCCTCGAGCACAGCGTCGGCCGGATCCGGGGCGTGGGATCCGGCCGAGCTTGCTGCGACCCAGTAGCGGGTCTGCTGGACGGACGCCTCGACTTGCTTCTTGATCATGGTGAGCCAGGCTCGCTGCCCGATCACCTTGATCATGCCGTGCACCGCCAGGACGGTTGGAAAGTCCGCTGCGGGCCCGTCGAGCTCACTTCGGATCAGCTGCTGCCGAAACCGGATCACCATGTCCCGCTGACACTCCCGAATGAACGCCGGGTGTTCCCCGGTCGCGATGTTCTCCTCGGCCAAGTGTCGGCGCAGCACCACGGCGGGGCCGTTCCAGGGCCGCTGCTGCCAGGTCCGGTCGTGCAGCGGCACCGCTTCGCCGACCACACCGCGGATGCTCTCGTCGATGCCCACGCCGTCCAGCGCGGCCTCCGGCCAACCGTGCGCATGATCGGGAACGGCGGCGACGCCGGGAGTCGCGGCGGCAACCCGGAGCAGATCCATCCCGCCCACCATGTCGTGCGTGCCGTCCGTATAACGACGACAGGCCCATGCCACCCGCTGCCGCGAGTCCTCCCGATCCACCTCGACAGCCGAATCCGCCGCCGCGGTGACCGAGTCGGCGGTCGACTCGGCATGGACGAGCAACCAGCCGACCATCATGAACCGCCGCTTCGCCGGGTCCATGATCCCGAACGGACAGTCGATCCGCGCGGCAGCGGCGGTCACCTGCTCCGCGAGGCTCGCCTGCCGGCCGGCCGGGCTGCGCTCGACCGCGCCGAGCAACACCTCGGCGGCCGGCCGGATCAGGTCGTCGAGGTCACCGTCGTCGGCCACGAACCCCGCAGCGGTGCACCATATCTGCCGGGCCGCTGCCCATTCCGCCGAGCGATCGGATTGCGCCCGGATCCGGCTGAGCTGCGCCAGCGGATCGCCGGCCGTGCGGGCGATCGCACGCTCGAACTCCGCCACCAGCTCGGCGACGTTCTCCTCGACCCCCCGGGGGTTGCGCCGCCGGTCGGATATCCGGTTGTCCACAAACTTCTGCCTCAGCTGCGCCCGTTCGGCATCGGCTCCGACGAGCGGATCCGTGCGCTCGACGAACAATGCCTTCAGCTGCGCGCCCCGCTCGACAACGGTGAGCCAGGCGACGCACTCGGCGGCCACCAACGGCCACACCGTGGTGGCCAGTTCCGATGAGAGTTGTTGCTGCGCTGTGACAGCCACCCGTCGATCGCGGAAGATCGCTTCGATGGCCCGGGTGTGGGCGGACGTCCGGAACCGTCCGACGCTGGTGCCAGCCGCTTCGATCTCTCGCCGATGACCCGCTGCCCACTCGCCGACGTAGTCCGCCACCGAGGTCATCGAACCGCCTCCCGGCGGCTCACCGGAACGCGATCTGGACGTCCCAGGCCATCGGCTCACCCGCATCGGCCGACGGCTGGAGGTAGCCGGCGAGCAACGGTCCCCACGGCATCAGAATCGGCGGCGGAGCCGCGATCCGCATCCGGCTCGGGTCACCGGTGTCGAGCAGGGTCAGCACGCCGTCCCACTGTACCGACGGGGACTGTGTCGCCGCGGCAAGGTCGGTCGCCGGACCTGGGTCGGGGTCACCGCCACCGAACGACGACAACCGCGAGATCGGATCGGGCCGGTCGACGGCACCGCGATCGGCCACATCGACATCGGCGGGCCGCGCGTTCGCCCGCAGGAATTCCATCAGCTCCGCCGCGCGGCGGGGGTCGCCGAGTTCGTCGGCCAGATCCAGGACGAGCGTCTGGGCCACGCCGTGCCGTTCTCGCCAGCTGTCCCGGTCGCGCGCGACGACCAGGTCATAGCGGGTCTCGTCGATGTCCAGCAGCGTCGATACCGCTACGTCGAACGCTGCCGTGGGCCGACCCAGCCCACGCAACGCCAACGCGTACTCCAGGTCGGCCCGGACCGCGTCGCCGTGCGCACCGACCGCCCGAAAGCCGGTCCGGGCCGCGACCAACTCACGCAGACCCTCCTCGGCCCGTTCGGGCGACTCCGCTCCGCCCCGGACCAGCGCAGCACCGAGTCGGGCCCGAGCGACCGACGCCTTGTTCTCGTTGTCCAGTTGGGCGAACCGCGCCGCGGCGTCCCGGAGCAACCGCTCCGCTTCCCGATGGTGTCCACGGGCGATCGCGATGAAGCCCCGGGCGCAATCGACGTCGGCCTCCGCCTCGGCAACGGTGATCGCCCCGGCCAGGGTCGGGTCCACCCGGGGATCGAGGCGATCCAATAGTCGCTCCGCTTCGTCGAACCGGCCGGCGTCGATCTGGGCGGTCGCGATCGTGTACAGCGCACCGTGGGCCTGGTACCGCATACCGATCTCGCACCAGATGTCGTGGGCGCGGGTGAGCAACGCAACGGCCTCGTCCAGTCGGCCGACGACCAGCTCGCGCACCCCTCGGGTGGCCAGATCGCTGGCCGCGACCGCCGGATTCTCGAAGGCCGCGGCACCGTCGGTCGGAGCCACGCGCTCCTCCTCGACCGCAACATCGGGCGAGACACCCTGGGGCAGTCCGGATCTCAGGTCGATCAGGGCGATATTGCGCTCCGCAATCGCCGCTGCGGCCGGCGCGCCGGCCGCGACGAGCTTGTCGCGCGCATCGGTCATGATCGCCCGGGCCTGGACCAGCTCGCCATCGAGCACCGCCATCCCACCGATGTTCACGAGCGACTGCGCGGCGGCGACCCGACCACCGAGCTCGACGAACAGATCGTGCACCTCGTAGGCCAGCTCGATCGCGTCGTCCCGGTCCCCCAATCGGTACTTCACCAGCGCGAGCAGACCCAACACCGCGACGCAGTGCGGACTGTCCCGCTCGGCGAACGCCTCGTGCAGATCGATCAGCGCATCGTGCAGTTGCTCATCGACGTCGCCGGCTTCGAACCGGACCGCGAGATCCTGGTATCTGCCCTCGAGGTCCTCGTCTTCGGCGGCGACCTCCGAACGGAGCCGATCCGCCCGTTCGCGCAGCTGGTTCGACTCGGCGACCCGGCCCTGCTGCCGCCGGATCTGGGCGAGGTTGTCCAGCCAGATCAGCAGGTGCGGCTGGTCACCGTCGCGTTCGGCCCGCTCGATCGCGACGGCCAGGTCGGCGCACGCACCGTCGAGGTCGTGCAGCTGGGCCCGCGCGCCGCCTCGATCGCCGTGGAACGCGCCGTAGTACCCGCTCGCCGGGTCCAGGGTGCGCAGCGCCTCGTCGTAGTACGCGCGAGCGCCCCGCCAGTCATGAGCCTGAAACGCGAGGTCGCCGAGGCCGCCGGTGAGCACCGCGCACTCCTGCTCGTCACCGACCGAGCGGGCCTGTTCGAGCAGCCGGTGGATCTCGGCCTCGATCTCGGCGGGACCGGCGTTCATCGTGGGCTCCCGGCGAGCGCACACACTTGATAGGTCGTCGGCGAGGCCCACAGCAGCGGCGCGGTCGCCGGCGACGGGGCGGTGCGCCAGTCCGACAGCCTGCCCAGCTGCCAGTGCCGAATCGTGTCCACCGGGTCGGGCGCGCCGAGGGCAGTGTCCACAGCCAACGCCAGGTCGGTGGTCGGCGTGGCACCGGATACCCCGACGGCGATATCGGTCGGCAATGACCAGCGGGTCGCCGTCACCACCCGCGCCCCCGCTCGCACGGCGGCCATAGCCAACCCCATCTGCTCGTAGAGGTGCGTGTCGTTGCTATGGCAGCTGACGAACCCGACCCGTTCCGGCGCTGGCCAGCGGGCCGGCTCACGGATCCACTCCGCAGCGACGAACGGCTCGAACGGACCACCGGTGCCGGGGTCGGCGAGCACCAGCCCGGCCGCCGCCGGTGCGGTACTGGTGCCGGCAATCGTGTGCCCGTAGTACAACATTCGCTGCCACGTTCGCCCGCTCAGCATCGCCGACAGTGCATCCTTGGTGACCGGGACCCCGGTGTCGGCCTCGTTCAGATAGTCGTCCTCCGGGCCCATGGCGTCGTACCACCGGTCGTCGATCGCCGGGCCGAACACCGGCGCCGGCACCGATCCGGCATAGGTTCCGCCGCGCGCGCGGGCAGCGGCCGAACGCGGGCCCGGATCGAGTACCCGAACCGCGCCGGCGGCAGGGGCGGTACGGCCGCTGTCGGCCGCCCGGATCGCGGCGCCGAGACCACCACGGATCCGGGCCTTTTCGACCAGCCGGGTGCCGGCCGCGTCGACCGCCAGCAGTTCCCACGGCACCCGGGCGAGCAGTGGGCCCGGCGCGATCACCACCGTCTCGTCCAGGCCCGCCTGCCCGAGCGCGGCGGTCAGCACCGGAGGAAGCAGCACCCGACCGAGATCTGCTGCGAGTGCCCGCTCGGCACGTGGTTCGGCGAGCGCCCCGGTCCAGACCGCACCACGGCGCCCGTCGTCGGTCGCGGCGCCGATCGCCAAAGCGTCGACCAGCCTGCCCAGCAGGGGCTGCACCGTTGCCGACGGGATCCGACCGGACAGTGGCCGTGAGACCAGGCCGACCGCGCCGTCGCCGAGGACGCGACTGGTCAACCACCAGTGGACCGCGGACTGGGTCGGCCAGAACCCCAGCCACCAAACCCGATTCGTCACATCCACCTCGTACGGAGCTACTGATCGGCAACAGTAGCGCGCCGGTCCGGGCCGTGACCATGACCCCTCGCGATCAGGATCCCTCGCGATCAAGACGCCGCCGTCCAGCGATGCTTGGGTCCGTGCAGGAAACGATCGCTGCCGTAGGGATGCAACTCGACCCTGGGCTCGGCACGCTCGCCGAGGGTGTCATGGAGTTTCCGGTACTCGGTGCTGGTTCGGCGCAGCGAGTCGACCACCGATCGCTGCACGAACGTGGCCAAGGCGTCGCCGCCCGACCCGCCGACGCACAACTCCACGTCCAGCACCAGGTGTTGCTCGAAGTCTGCGTCTACCGCTCCGGAGAGGACGAACTTTCCGCTCAGCCGGCCCGCGGCGGCCCGGTCCTCGATGGCCGGTCGCACCGACTCGTGGTAGAGCTTCACCGCGTAGAAGGTGGCAGCCACGTCGGTGCGACCGTGCAGCGCGATGAAGCCGGCGGTCCGGCTCGACGTCGCGATCGGCAGGTCATGGCCGTGGGCCCGCAGGACGGCGTCCAGTTCCGCCGCCGAGATCACCCGTCCGAGGTCGTTGATCCGGTATCGCACGAGCGGGATGGGCGTATCCGCGGTGAACAGCAAGCTCCCGTCCGTGCCCGCCTCGGTGCAGCGGTAGGCCGGCTCGTACTCGACGAAGGTCGGCTGGGTCGGCGCCGCCCCGTACAGAGCCCGATACAGCGCCGGATCGGCACGGGCGAGCCGACGCACGGCGATGGTGGTCGGGGTCTCGTTCCCCATCACGCCGGCATCCGCCGTGCCGTAGATCAGCGTCGTATGCTCCGCGGAATCCGCCCGGCCGATGCGGCCGAGGATCTGGTCGCGCCACTCCTCGGTGACGTTCTCGCCGGCCAGCAAGAGGCGCAGGTCCCGGTGCAGCACCGGATCCGGTGCCTGGTCCAGCACATCCTTGACGAACGGCGGGTACCCGGTCAGGATCACCTGATCGTAATGCGGCCCGAGCGTGGCGATGTTGTCCAGGATCCGTTCGATGTCCATGCCCGGGGTGATCACCGACAACCGGTGCTTGCGTGACCGGAGTCCGAGCGCCGCCAGATAGGTGTATATCCCACCGATCCAGTTGCCCATCGCGAATCCGTTCACGACCAACACCGAACGGCCCGGCACGGCAAAGCTGCGGCGGAAGATCCGGTCGTAGAGGTCGACGCTCTCCGCCGTCGAGGTACCGGCGCCACCCCAATAGGTCGATCGACCGGTCGATCCCGAGCTGGTCCACCAGGTGCCGAGGTCGGTCAGGTCACCGCCGGGGATCAGCTCGTCGAGCGGATACCGGCGTAGGTAGTTGTCCTTGGTCATGACCGGTATCCGGGAGTAGTCCGCCTCGGTCCGAATGGTTGCCGGTGCGACGCCATGATCGGCCAGGAAGTCGGAGTAGGCGCGAGCGCCCACCGCCCGCCGAAAGACGTTCAGGCCGAGATCGACACCAGGCGGGGTGGGCACGGTCGGGGATGACGAGTTGTCCTTGCGCATACCGACCGAGCACGTCCCGGTCCCCCGGACGACATCGGTGTGTGGCGGTATCGCCGTCGCTGTACCGATGTCGTCCCAACGGTGGACAGACGACGCCACCGAAGTCTGCAAGAATTCGCGTCGGCAGACGAATCCAGCTGTCGGGGTGGCAAGTCCGAGGATCGACTGGACCGCCGTCAGCGGTGCGGGTCCCGAACGGAAAGTGCGGTATCGAGTGGCCTATGCGCAGCCGGATTCGGGACTCGCGACCACCCCGGCACCGGGTGTCACGCCGTGAGCGGACCCAAAGGCATCAGTTACCGAATCGCCGCCGAGCAACGTGCAGCCGAAGCCGCGCAGGCACGCCGGGTCGCCCTCGAAGGGCGGGCCCGGGCTTTCACGGCTCGCTGCGTGGCCGCCGGCCATCCCGAGCTGGGGGTGTCACTCGGACCGGCCCGTGCCGGCTCCGCGGAGACGAACGCGGCGTGCGACGAACTCGAGCGGCGGCTGCTGGCGGCGGAAGCCGCGCTGACCGAACGATCGGCCGCCGACCGGAACCGCGAACTCTTCGCCGGAATGCAGAGCGCCTTGGACAAATTGGCGCAGCGCGAGCAGGCCGAGGCTGCGGCTCGAACCGAGCGGGTGGCCGACCCGCCGCCGGCTCCGGCCCGCCACGATCATGCCGACGAGGTTCAGCGTGTCCTTGCTACGTTGGCAGAGCGTTCGACCGAACTGGAAGCGGCCGGCCACGCGCTACTGTTCGCCGCCCCGGAGCGGGCCCGACTGCTCCTGCGGGACCTGTCCGCCCGCGTCACGGAGGCGAATCGCCGGACCGAGGGCGTTCGGCAGCTGCAATCCGAGATCGCCGCACTGCACGGCCGGGCGCAGCTGCTCGACGATCCGGGCCCGGTGCTGGAGCTGCTGGCGCGAGCCGAGTCCACCATCGGCGATCCTGCGCACGCCGAGTCGTTGCTGGACGCCGCACGGGAACTGCATGATCGACGACGCGATCACGAGACACCGGAACGCGATCGCCGGTTCGTGGCCGCCGCGGTGACCGCATCGCTGCAGGAACTGGGCTACATCGTCGCCGACGTCGAGCTGGAGACCAGCGAGTCGCTGGTCCTGCTCCCGCCGGGGAACGCCACCCATGCGGTGCGTGCGGTGGTCGCCGACGGCGAGATCGATCTGCGCACGGTACGGCTCGTCGCCGGCACCGACCGCGCCGAGGATCGCGGAGCCGAGCAGGCGCTGTGCGCAGACCTGCCCGCCTTCACCTCCGGCCTGCAGGCGCGGGGCGTGGCGGCCACCGTCACCCGACAGGTGCCGGCCGGGGTCGTATCGCCCCGGCTGCTGACCCGCAAGGTTGCCGGCGAGACCCGCTCGCATCGTCGCAGGACGACCCGTGAACGGAGCGCCGATTGAGCACCTCGGTGGATACCGCGACCGCATCGGCGCCCGCCTGGCTCCGTGAGATCGATGTCGCACTCGCGGCGAATCCGCAGATCCTGGTCACCGGCAACCTTCGCGATCTCGTTCTGGTCCCGGTGCCCGGCAAGGCCGCCGCTCGGCCCGTGTCGGTGGTCGACGCCCTGGTCAAGCAACTGGCCGCGGCAGGCCACACCGATGTGGTGGTCACCGATCCGGTCGACGGCGCTCGAGCGGCGATCGACTCCGGCACCGCCGCGACCATCGCCCGCACCGAACGAGGCGATGACGAGGGCGTGCTCGACACGCTCACCGAAGTGATCCGCCGGGTCGTGCACTCCCCCACTCCCTGCTGCCTGGTCATCGACAGCGCGTCCCGGCTGATCCCGGGTTCGGACTTCACCGACTCGGCCGTGCACCGGCTCCTGAGCACGGCCGAAAAACTGATGGTGACAGCGCGGCGGCTACCGGTCCCCGGGCCGCACCGCACCCCGCTGTACAACACTGTCGTGTGGTTGCTGGACCGTGCGAGCGACCTGCCGCATTGGCTCACCGGATCGGAACTGGCCCGGAACGTGTCGATCCCGGCGCCGGACATGCAGCAGCGGGTCACCATGGCACGCGGCCTGGTCGGCGCGCTCGACCGGGCGCCCACCCGCGGCACCCCCGAATTCACCGAGCTGGCTCAGACCTTCGCCGCCCGAGCCGACGGACTCACCCTGCGCTCGATGTCCGAGATCAACCGGCTCGCGATCGACCGGCGGATTCCGGCCGCCGACATCGACGTGGCGATCCAGACCTATCGCGTCGGCGTGCCGGACAACCCGTGGCAGTCGGACGATCTGCGGAAGCGCATTCGAGCGGGCACCGCACTACTGGGTGAGCGCGTGTTCGGCCAGCCGGCGGCGACTCGCAAGGCGCTGGACATCCTGATCCGCGCAGCGATGGGTCTCAGCGGTGCACAGACTCGAAGCAGCGCCGCTCGTCCGCAGGGCGTGCTGTTCTTCGCCGGCCCCACCGGTGTCGGCAAGACCGAGCTGGCCAAGTCGATCGCCGAACTCGTCTTCGGGCGGGACGACTCCTTCATCCGGTTCGACATGAGCGAGTTCACCTCCGAACACTCCGAAGCCCGACTGATCGGCGCGCCGCCGGGCTACACCGGTTTCGGCAGCGGCGGCGAACTCACCAACGCGGTTCGGCAGCAGCCGTTCCGGCTGGTCCTGTTCGACGAGATCGAGAAGGCGCACCCACGGATCCTGGACAAGTTTCTGCAGATTCTCGAGGACGGCCGACTCACGGACGGAACCGGCGGCACGGTGTATTTCTCGGAGACCCTGATCGTGTTCACCTCGAATCTCGGGGTCTACCGGGTGGACGCGCGCGGAGACCGGGTTCCGGTGGTCGAGCCCGGTGACTACGACAACGTCGAGCGCAAGATCCGGGCAGCGGTTGCCGAACACTTCACCAAGGAGATCGGCCGGCCGGAGCTGCTGAACCGGATCGGGGACAACATCGTCGTCTTCGACTTCGTCTCCGAGTCGGTGGCCCGGGACCTGGTACCGAAGTTCGTGCGCAACGTCGTGGACCGGGTCGAGGACCAAACCGGCGTTCGGGTCGAGGTCGCCGACCAGGTACTCGAGCAGATCGTCACCGAGGCGCTCACCAAGCTCGAGTTCGGCGGGCGCGGCGTCAGCAACACGGTGGAGTCCATGCTGGTCAATCCGCTTGCACGAGCGCTGTTCGGGCAGCCACCAGGAGCTGTCTCGGGGACCGTCAGCGCGATCGACCGCAGCGCCGAGGGCTGGCAGGTGACGCTTACATGACCGAACCGATACTGCTCTCCCGGTTGCACTTTCCGGTCGACAATCTCGGATACGGGAGCCGCGCGGGGATCTGGTTCCAGGGCTGCACGATCTACTGTCGCGGCTGTATATCCCGCGACACATGGACGTTCGACCCCGCGACGCGCACCGATGTCGAGGCGGTCCTGGCCTGGCTGCGGCGCCTCGACGGGCAGGTCGACGGGGTGACGATCTCGGGTGGCGAACCCACGGATCAACCCGAGGCACTGCTCGGCCTCCTGGCCGGGATCGCCGAGTGGCGTGGGGATTCCGAGATCGATGTGCTGATGTATTCGGGCCGATCCGCCGACACGCTCCGGCACGGCCTGCCATGGCTGTGGGAGTCGGTCGACATCCTGATCAGCGAGCCGTACGAAGCAAGCCGTGCCGCCGGCTGCGCGCTGCGCGGTTCGGACAACCAGCGGGTGAACCTGTTGACCGAACTCGCGCGGCGTCGCTACCCGGCCGAATCGCTGGAGAGCACGTACGCGCCGCAACGGACGAAGATCGGAGTGCATGTGGACCTCGAGTCGATCTGGCTGGTCGGTCTGCCCCACCACGGCGACCTGCCGAAGCTGCGCGACCACCTCACCGAACGCGGAGTAGAGCTGGGACGGACATCGTGGCTGACCTGACCGACCGAGACGACGTCGCGACCGTCCGGTGCCCGTGCGCCGAGACCTACGACCCGACGGAGCTGTTCCAATGCCCCCGGTGCGGGCGCAGCCCCGATGACGCGCTGCCCGACACCAACTCCCGGCCGGCGGGCGCGGCGCCGGGAACCGTAGTCGAATCGGGTGCTCCACCCGCTACGGCGGGCATCGGCGTCGTCGTGCGCGGGATCAGATTCGCCGTAGCCGACGGCGAGACGCTGATGTTGGGCCGCGACGACGACCTACCGACCGCCACCGCGCTGCGCAACGACGGCAATGTCTCCCGGTTCCATGCTTCGGTACGGCTGCAGGACGGCCGGCTGCACATCACCGACATGTCGACCAACGGAACCTTTGTGAACGGCAACCGGCTCACCAAGGGAACGGAGTACGAAGTGCTCCCACACCAGACCATCAGGTTCGCCTCCGACGTCCCGATCGAGCTGGATTGGCCGGACCGATGAGGATGCGTATCACCGCGCTCACCGACCGCGGCCACGAGCGGGAGCACAACGAGGACTGCGTGGGGTGGAACGGCTGGTCGATGACCGGCGGCCGGGCGAATCCCCTGGTCTTCGAGTTCGACGTCGTCCAGCCGACGGTCGTCGTGGTCTGCGACGGTATGGGCGGACACGCCGGCGGCAGCACAGCAAGCCGAATTGCGGCCGAAATGCTCAGCACGCCGGAATGGTTCGTCTCCACAGGGATCGCGCACGGCCAGCTCACCGAGCGTATCCAGCACGTATCCGACCGGCTCAACGACCTGTCCGGGGCCCGCTCGGAGCTGACCGGCATGGGATGCACCGCGGTCGGCGCGGTCGTCCATCCGGACGGCAGCGCACTGGTGTTCAATGTCGGCGACTCCCGCTGCTACCGCATCGAAGGGCGCTACCTGGCCCAGCTGACGGTCGACCATCGCCGGTCCGGCACCAACGTACTGACCCAGGCGCTCGGTGGCGGTCGCCGGTTGATCGTCGAACCCGACTTCTTCGAATGCGCAGTGCCCGAGGCGCCCGGACTGCTGCTGAGCACCGACGGGCTGGACGACTACGCAACACAGGACGCGATCGAGGAGTTGGCAATCGAAAACCGGCCCGATCTCGCAGTCCGTCTTCGCGACCTGGCACTCGCCGGGGGCGGCGGGGACAACGTGACGATCGTGCAGCTGGAGTACATCCGGCCCGTCGGCGCCGTGGCGATCGAGGAGCATCATGGCTGAACCCACCCGGATGGAACCCGGTGACGATCGCCCCCGGATCGACTACACCAAGCGTAACCGAGCGCCGAAGACAAGCCTGGACGCCGATCGGACACCGCTATCCGGTCCGGCACCTGCGACCAGCATCGAGGGCTCGATACCGTCGCCTGCACCCGCGTCGAGCCCGGAAGATTTTCATCGGAAGAATCTTCCACCCACACTGGTGGACCGGGGATACCGGATGCGCCGCCTCCTCGGCGGCGGGGCCGAGGCCTCGGTGTGGCTGTGCACCGATGCCGTCGGCAACGAGCTTGCCGTCAAGTTGTATCGCCACGCGCCGAGGTACCGCATCGGATTCGATTCCACAAAGTACCGCCAGCACTTCACAATCGACTGTGCGGTGCAGGTTTACGAACGCGGCGAGGATCACGGCTTCCACTACGAGGTGATGGAGTACTGCCGACCCGGAACACTCGCGGACCTCGCCGGCCGCCACGGCGACGCGGTCTCCGATGAACTGGCCGGGCGGATCGTGGGCCGGCTCGCCGCAGCGGTGCGCGGGGTACAGGGAACACCCCCACGACTGGTCCACGGTGACATCAAGCCAGCCAATATCCTGGTTCGCCGTGAATCGCCGCTCGACCTGGTCCTGGCCGATTTCGGTCTCACCGTCGATCTGGGGCAGCGGTCGTCGTTGAGCAACTTCGGCCAGGGCACCACCGCCTACAACGCGCCGGAACTGTTGCGCAGCAAAGGCCCGGCGGCCGACTGGTGGAGCGTCGGCATGGTGCTCTACACCCTGTTGGTCGGACGCGCCTATTTCCAACGCGATGACGGAACCTGGATGGACGACGACCTCATCGAGCGAGAGCACATCTCCCGCGAGGTGTCGCTGGAGGCCATCGACCGGCTGGCGTTCCCGGCCGATCGCCGCAAGCGCTGGCGACTCCTGCTGACGGGCTTGCTGACCCGCAACCCGGACGACCGGTGGGGTGCCGGCCAGGTCGCCGAGTGGACGGCGGGACGGACCCCGCCCGTTGCCCGGCCGGCGGTCGCGCAGCCGGCCGGCCCGGGACAACCTCCGCGTCCGCCGGTCACGTTCGCCGTACCCGGGGTCGGCGAATTCGACGATCCGACCGAACTCGGTCGTGCCATGGCAGCACACCCGACCGAAACAGCGCGGGCACTCGCCGGCCGGGGCGCGAAGAAGTTGATCACCTGGCTGACCGACGAAGTGAAGACCGGGGTCGGCTACTCCGACTTCAGGACACATCGAAACCACTGGGGACCCGACGAACAGGCCACGTACTTCATCGCACAGCTTGCGCCCGACGAATCGCTCAGCTATCGCGGATGCCTGCTGACCACTCCGGCGGACCTGCGCAACCTGGCCCACGCCGCCGATCCCGCCACGATCGACGCATTGCTCCGTGCCGAGCTGATCGGTGCGATCGCCGACTCGTCGGGCCGTGCGAAGTACCGGATGATCGACGCGACGTGGCACGATCTGACCGCTCGCACCACCGAACTCGCGGATCAGCGCGCCATCCCGATGTCCGACGTGATCCGGATCCAGATCATCCGGCGGGCGCTGCTTCTCGCTGCGGGTGACGAAACGATGAGCAGCCATTACGTACGGGACGTCCGCGAGCGACTCGGGCGCCCCGAAAACACGATCGCTCGCCAGACGAACTGGTTCGCCCAACTCTGCACGGACGCCGAGCTGTGACGGAGTCGGCCGAACGGCTGAGCCTCGTACTGCTCGCGGACGTCTCATTCGATGCGGCAGCAGATCAGGCACGGCAGACGCGGCAGGCCGCCGATGAGCGCCGGCAGAATCAGGAACGCGCAGCCGCAGAGCAGCGGCAAAACGATCTGCGCGCTGCGGGACGACGGCGCACCCGCAACGACTGGCCCGCACTCCAGTTGCTCGGCGCAGCGGCAGTGACCGTGCTCGTGCCCTATCTGGTCGGGCACTTCCTCATGCGCCGAACCCCGCTGCTGGCAGACGACCCTGCTGTCTTCGAGCCCCGGGTGCGCGGACTGCTCGACCACTTCGTCCCCGACTATCTCGGCGGCCTCCTCGCGCTCACCGTGCCGGTGGCGCTCTTTCTGGTGGTCCGACCGTGGGCATATCGGCAGCGAACGGCCGTCATCGGTGCGGTCCTGCTCGCGGCGAGCCTGTTCGTCCTGCTCCCGATGGCGAGCGAAAGATGGAAGGCAGCCGAGGCCGCCTCGGCGGTGAAGCTACGCGAGACGTCGTTTCCGTACGCGGACAACTACTTCAACTGTGCCAGCTGGACACTCGGCGCGGAGAACGGCCGGCACCAGAGCGAGCTCTGGCAGGTCCACCTCGGTCAATCACTCGGCACGCCGGGCACGGCCTGCAATCGGGTCGATGTGTACCGGGGTTGGCAGTTCGTGGGCAAGTTCGAGCTGGACGGCGAGGAAGGCTTCACCGAGGCGGTAACGGTCACGACCCCGGACTGGACCGAGGCCTACCACGCGACCTCGTCCGGTGACATCTACTCGACGGCGGCCGACGGCCGACGGGTGCCGCTCAATCCCATTACCACCACCATCGCGCTCGGCACCACCGCCGGACGAGACCTGAATTTCACCCTGGACGGCGCCGCCACCGGCGGGTTCTGGTTCTGATCAGACCGACCCTCCCTGCCGGTCCCGCAGCCACAGCCCGGCCGGCGCGCGTGGCAGCCCGACGTCGGCCAACGTGAGGATGCCGGGCGGCGCGGCGGCGACATCACCGACCGCGCTGACCGCAGGCATCGCGGTCATCGTGTCCCATTCGTGGTTGCCCCAGCTCTCCGGCGGGACGAAGCGGATCCGGGTCCGCACCTCGGGTTCGCCACGAATGATCACCTGGTAGTGGTCGTCGTCGAAGGTCCAGCCGCCGTTGAGCTTCTTGGTCAGATACCAGGCGATGTGCTGTTGCAGGACGGTTCGGCCGGCCACGTTCCCGTCCCATCGGGCCCGCAACGCCCCGATCGTGCCCTGCTCGAGCCGGAGCCAACCGAGATCGACCGTCTCGCTCACCGTCTGATGCTCGAGGAACAACTGCATCTCGTCCAGCTCGTAACCCAGCGCCACCGCCATCCGCTCGACGGAGTCGCGGAACGTGCTCAACCAGAGCTTCGCCACCTCGAGCACCGCCGGCGGCGCTTCGGGCAGCGCGAAGCCGAGCGCTTGCCAGGTCTCCGCCGACTGGTAGACCGACACATCCGCCGACTCGGCGATCGACACGCATTGCACGTCGCGGCACACCGCGGTCATCGCCGTCACCATGGTGTTGATCCAGCCCGGGTTGATCCCGGTGACGTAGAGCGAACTGCCGCCGGCGGCACAGGCCGCGGCGAGCGCATCCTTCGTGTCGCCCCGGATCCCGCCGACATTGAGAAACAGGTTGGTGCTGATCACATCGAGTCCGGCACCGAGCAGGCGGGTCACGTGGTCGAGATCCGCCATGAACGGGGTGTAGAGAACCGTGTCGGCATCCAGCGCGAGCAACGCGTCGATATCGGCGGTGGCCGACACCCCGGTTTCGGGACGGCCGCACAGCGTCCCGGCGTCGACGCCGACCTTGTCCGCCGAGTAGGCGTAGACACCGGCCAGCTCCAGTCGCGGATCGTCGAGAATGCCGCGCAGGCTGAGCTTTCCCACCTTGCCGGTGGTCCACTGGATCACCCGGAACGTGCGCATCACCGCACTCACTCCACCACGACGATGGCCTGCTCCGGGCAGGCCGCGACCGCCTCGCGCACATCCGGCACCAGCTCGTCCGGTATCGGATCGCTGATCGCGTCGGCATACCCGTCGGGATTCAGTGTGAATACCTCGAAACAGCTCAGGCATGCACCGTGGCCACGGCAACGGTCGGTGTCGATCGTGACCTTCATCGATCGCTCTCCACCACATCCACTTCCAGGTGCAGCGCGGTCATGCCCCGCAGGATGAACGTGGGCAGGTAGTTGTAGTGCCGTTCGCCCGCCGGGCCGTGCACCGATTCGTCGATCCGGATGTCCGTGGTCCGGGCCAGCAGCCGTTCCAGTGCGATGCGCGCCTCGGCGCGGGCCAGCGGCGACCCGGGGCAGGTGTGCACCCCACGGCCGAAGGCCAAGTGCTGGCGGGCATTCGAGCGGGCCGGATCGAACGAGTCGGGGTTCTCGAAGCGACGCGGATCGCGGTTGGCGGCACCGTTGATCACCATGAGCACCGTGCCGACCGGCACGTCCGTGCCGCCCACCGTGGTGGTCTGCTTGGCCAGCCGGAAGTCACCCTTGATCGGGCTCTCCGTGCGCAGCGACTCCTCGATGAAGTTCTGGATCCGGGTCGGGTCCTCGCGCAGGTATCGCTGCAGCTCGGGTTGCTCGGCGATCACCCGCAGCGCCGAACTCAGCAACCGGACCGTGGTCTCCTGACCGGCGGAGAAGATGTTCGCCGCGACCCGGACCACATCGATCACCTCGGGCTGCGCGCCCCCGGGGAAGGTCGCGGAGGCCATCGTGGTGAGCACGTCGGCGCGCGGGTTCTTCCGCCGATCGTCGACGTAGTCGGCGAACCGTCCGTACAGGAACTCCATCGGGTTGTGCGACATGCCCTCCTCACCCTTGGTGCTGCCCACGGCTTCGTCCCGGTGCGGATCGCGCTGCAGCGTGAACAGGAACTCTTCCTGGTCCTCCGCCGGCACGCCGAGCAGATCGGCGATCACGTAGAGGGTGAAGGGACCGGCGAAATCACGGATGCAGTCGCCTCCGCCGGCGCTCAGGTAGCGGTCGAGCATCCGTTCGGCGATGTCCCACATCGCCTCCTCGTTCTCCTTCAACCGCTTCGGCGTGATCAGCCGCATCAGCAGCGCCCGGTGATCGGTGTGCATCGGGGGGTCCATGGTGGGCAGCTGGTCGCTCATCGGCAGGCTGTCCCGGTGTTCGGCGATCAACGCGTCCACATCGCTGGTTTCGTCCAGCGGCACCGGGAACCCGGGGAACGGCCCGGTCACCGAGATACACGAGGAGAACCGTTCGACGTCGTTGTAGACCTCGAGCGCTTCGTCGTATCCGGTCACCATCATCACGTCGTGGTGATCTTCCCGGGTCACCGGGCACTTGCTCCGCAACTCGTCGAAGTACGGGTACGGATCGGCCAGCAATTCCTGCCCGAGAAAGAAGTCCGGATCCTGCAACTTGGCCATCGCGCGACGGTCCCTTCGACGTTCGACCGGGATGGGCCGAGCTCCGCCATCACCGGTGACTTTCCGTGATTGAGAATAAGGCTCTCACATATGAGTATGAAATTTCCAGACAATCTGCCACCGTCGATCGCGAGGTCCGCCCGATGCCCGAGGATGCCACCGCCGACCAGCGGTTCTTCCGTGCCACCACGCGGGATTTCCTCGCCGACACGATGCCCGTCACGACCGTTCGTGAACTCGCCGAAGCCGACGCCGGGTTCGACCGCGACTGGTGGCGGCGCGGTGCGGAACTCGGCTGGACCGCGATGCTGGTGCCGGAGGACCTCGGCGGTGGTTCGGTCTCCGGTCATCCGATGACCGAACTGGCCATCGTCGCCGAAGAACTCGGCCGGGCCACGGCGCCCGGTCCGTTCGTCGTGACCAGCGCGGTGCTCGCCGGACTCGCCACATCCGAGGCGCGGTTCGCCGACACCGTCGCGACGATCCTCACCGGTGCCACGGTGGCAACCTGGGCGATCTACGAGCCCGGCGACGGCTTCGGCGCACTCGGCGGCACAGCCGAGCCGCGGGTCCGGGCGGTGCCCGACGGCGACGGTTACCGACTGGACGGACTCAAGGACCGGGTCGAGGCCGCCGACCAGGCCGATCTGCTGCTGGTCACCGCAGCCGGCGCCGACGGCTGCGTGCAGCTGCTGGTGCCGGTCGACACCCCCGGTGTCACGGTGCAGCCCACCTGGACCCTCGACCTGACTCGACGCACCGCACAAGTCGGTTTCGACGACGTCCGACTCGACTCGGCGGCCGTCGTACACACCGGCGCCGCAGCCACGTCGGCGATCCGCACGCAGGCGCGCACCGCGGCACTACTCACCGCCGCCGAATCCACCGGAGCCGCCGGCGTGGCATTGGACCGCACGCTGAGCTGGCTGTTCGACCGATACACCTTCGGCCGGCCGCTGGCGTCCTATCAGGCGCTCAAGCACCGGATGGCCGACAACAAGACCTGGCTGGAGGCGTGCCGTGCGACATCCTTTGCCGCCGCGGCACTGTGGGACGCCGGAGCGGCGGACCCGGACGAGGCGGTCAGCGTAGCCAAGTCGTATGTCGGAGCGAAGGCCCCCGCGATCGCACAGGACTGCGTGCAGTTACACGGCGGTATCGGGGTCACCTGGGAGCACGACCTCCATCTCTACCTGCGGCGGATAACTCTCGGCCGAGCCTTGTACGGCACCCCCGAGGAACACCGCCGGCATCTCACCGATCTACTGGAGCGGAGTGCAGCGTGAACGACGTGGACACGATCGCGGAGTTCCGCGTCCGAGCGCGCACCTGGCTGCGGGAGAACCTGCCGGCCGCACCGTCGACCGAGATGAAGTCCGATTCGATCGAGGCATGGGAGCGCGCTCGGCACGTGCAACGGACGCTGTTCGACGGCGGCTTCGCCGGACTCTGTTTTCCGGTCGAGTACGGCGGTCGAGGGCTGACTCTGCAGCACCAACTCGCATTCAACGAGGAGTCGTTGCCCTACGAGATGCCCCTGCTGCTCAACGTGCCGACGTTGGCGATCTGCGCGGCCAGCCTGCTCGACCTCGGCACCGAGGAGCAGAAGCGAGCCCACCTACCTGCGGTGCTGCGCGGCGACGAGCTACTGGTGCAGTTCCTCTCCGAACCACGCAGCGGTTCGGACCTGGCCGGGTTGACCACCCGGGCCGAGCTCGACGGCGACCGCTGGATTCTCAACGGCACGAAGATCTGGAGCTCCGGCGCCTACGCCGCCGACTACGGTCTGTGCCTTGCCCGTACCGACTGGGGCGTGCCGAAACATCAGGGACTCACCATGTTCGTCGTCCCGGTGCACGCCGAGGGCGTGACGGTGAACCGGATCAAACAGGTGACCGGCTCGACCGAGTTCTGCGAAGAGTTCTTCGACGACGTGGTGCTACCCGCCGACGCGGTGCTCGGCGAGGTCGGCGGCGGCTGGGCGGCCGCCTCGCGCTTGCTGTTCCACGAACGCGGGGCGCTCGGTGGTACCTCGCCCTACACCAGCGGGGCCAAACCGCATCTGGGTGGCGAGGCCGACAAGTTGTTGCGACTGGCACGGGCGACCGGGCAACTGGCCGACCCGCGGGTGCGTGAGGACGTCGGCGAGGCCCGGGCGATGAACCTGGTCCGCGACCAGCTCATCGACCATGTGACCGAGGCGATCCGATCGGGGGCATTGCCGCCGACGGCAGGGGCAATCACCCGGCTGTTCTCGGCGGAGAACGCGTGGCTGCAGTCCGACACCGCGGTCCGGATCTGCGGTTCCCATGCCGCCACCCACGCCCCCGGCGATACCGCCGACACCGAGACGGTGGGGCTCGACTACTTGTTCCGAGCCGCGTGGAGTCTCGCCGGCGGCAGCACCGAGATGGCCCGCAACGTGATTGCCGAACGAGTCCTCGGCATGCCGCGGGAATACGCCGCCGACCGGGATGTCCCGTTCAACCAGGTCAAGCACGGGCGGAGCTGAGTAGCAGTCGCCGAACGGGCTCTGATGGCGGCATCGCCCGAGAGCCGAACGCCATCAGAGCCCGCTCGGTGTACCCAGTTCGACCGATCAGCCTCACGCCCCGGCCCAATGTGGCGGCCGCTTCTCCGCGAAGGCCCGCGGTCCCTCCTGCGCATCATCGCTCTCGTAACAGGGCACGGCGGCGTGCCGCGCGGCCTGTAGCGCGGCCGAGCGGCCCATCTCGGTGGCGAGCATGACGATCTCCCGCGCCGCCTGCACCGACAGCGGCGCGCCGACAAGGATCTGGCGGGCCAGATCCATTGCGGTGGCGAGGAGTTGCTCCGGCTCGGCAAGCCGATTCACCAGCCCGATCTCGTACGCCCGCTGCGCGTCGATCGGCTTCCCGGTCAGCAGGATCTCCATCATGATCCGCTGGGGAATCATGTGGATCAACGGCGACGCCCACGGCGAACTGCGGCCCACCTTCACCTCGGTCACCGCGAACGTCGCAGTGGTCGAGGCGACGCAGAGGTCGCAGGCCTGTGCGATCATCCATCCCCCGGCGAAGGCCGCGCCGTGTACCGCGGCAATGGTCGGCTTGGTCAGCTCGACGGTGTCGTAGGGCACCGGGAACATGTGGCGTGGGGGCACCCGCATCCCGGTGGCGACCATCTCCTTCAGATCCCCGCCGGCGCAGAACGTGCCTCCGGCGCCGGTGAGGATAGCCACCCGCAGCGCCGGGTCGCGCTCGAACCGGTCCCATGCCGCGAACAACCCCGCCCGAACCTCACCGGACAAGCAGTTGCGGGTATCCGGCCGGTTCAGCGTGATCACCGCGATCCCATCCGGTCGCGCGTCGAACATCACCGCGTCGCTCATCAGAATCCTCTCTGTTCGATTGCGCGGGCAGCCTGCTCCAGGCCGTCGCGGAAGTCGGGGTGCGATATGGCGGTCAACCGTCGCGCACGTTCGGCCAGGGTGCAGCCGGCAAGTCGGGCGGCACCGTACTCGGTGACGATCACGTCCACCTCGCTGCGTGCGGTGGTGACCGGCCCGGACAATCCCGGGGTGATCCGGGAGACGGTGCCGCCCTTGGCAGTCGATGGCGCGACAATGATCGCGTGCCCGCCGGGTGAGCGGGCGCCCGCTCGGACGAAGTCGACCTGCCCGCCGGTTCCGCCGAGGTAGGCGGTACCGCTCTGTTCCGCGTTGACCTGCCCGGTGAGATCGACCTCGACGGCCGCGTTGACGGTGACCAGACGACTGAGCCGAGCCAACACCGCCGGGTCGTGGGTGTGGTCGGTGGTGCACATCCGGATGGCCGGGTTCCGGTCGGCGAACCGGTACAGCCGCTCGGTCCCGATCAGCGCACCGGTCACCGAGACACCGGTGTCGATCTCCTTGCGCGCGTTGGTGATCACCCCCGACTCGACCAGATCGACCAGACCGTCACCGATCATGCCGGAGTGCACACCCAGGTCGGCGCGATCGCGCAGCAGGCGCAGCACCGCATCCGGTACCGCGCCGATCCCGGTCTGCAGCACCGACCCGTCCTCGACGAACTCGGCGACATGACGCGCGATCGCCTCGTCCACCGGGGTGATCGTGGCCGGCTGCACCCGCACCGGATCCCGCGCGACCGGCACGACGTGGTCGATGGCGCGGGTGTCGATCCGCTCACCGCAGGAGCGGGGCACCCGCTCGTTCACTTCGGCGACCACCACCCGGGCGGCCCGAACTGCGGCGAGCACATGATCGCTGATCAAGCCGAGGCTGTGCGTGCCGTCCGGCTCGGCCGGCGCCACCTGGATGAACGCGACATCGCACGGCATCTCGCCCGAGCTGATCATCGGCCCGACCCGACTCACATGACACGGCACGACACTCAGCCGATGCGCCTTCGTCAGACCGCGCAGGGCGCCGATCGCACCCATGCTCGCCACCCGGATACCGTCCACTGCGGCCGGCGTCAGCAGGCCGGAGAAGCTCGTCGCGATGAACAGCGACAGGTCCGGAATATCGCCGGCCTGCGCGATCAGCGCCTCGATCAGGGTGGTGGGCTCACCGCAGGCCTGGCCGGCCACGATTCGGTCGCCGGGGCGCAGGATCGGGCGCAGATCGACGGCGGTCACCGGTCGGCACCGTCCGGCGCAGGCAATCGGCCGAGCACCTCGTCGGTGTCGGCGCCGAGGCGCGGCGCCGGACCGGCGATCCGGCCGGGGGTGCGCGAGAACCAGGTCGGCGGGCCCGGGAAACGCAGCGGGCCGTGCGGCGACTCCACGGTCTGGAAGAACCCGGACGCGGCCAACTGCTCGTTCTCGAACAGATCGTCCAGCGACCGCACCGGCGACGCCGGGATCTGCAACTCGCGCAACAGTTTCAACCATTCGTCGGTGGTCCGTTCGGCGAACGTATCGCTGAGCCGGGCGTAGACCTCGTCGATCCGGGCAGCTCGTCGAGCGAGCGTGGCGAGCTCCGGACCGGCCCAGGCCGGTTGCACCGCACCGACGAACGCCGACCATTGCTTGTCGTTGTAGACCAGCGCCGCGAGGTAGCCGTCGGCGGTTCGATACGGCCTGCGGTTCGGGGTCAACGCACGTGGGTAGCCCGCCGGCCCGAGCGGTGGGTCGAACAGCATGCCGTTGGCGTGCTCGACGAGCATGAAGGCCGCCATCGTCTCGAACATCGCCACCTCCACCTCCTGGCCCTCGCCCGTGCGCTCCCGATGGAACAGGGCCATCGTGGTGGCGTAGACCGCGGTCATCCCGGCGATCTTGTCGGCGACGATGCTGCCCACGTAGCCCGGTGTGCCGGTCAACATCTGCTGTGCGGCCGGGATCCCGCAGTCGGCCTGCACCGTGTCGTCGTAGGCCGGCCGGTCGGCATCCGGCCCGCGGCGGCTGTAGCCGTAACAGTTGGTGTAGACGATGCCCGGATTCAGCGCAGCGACCTCGGCATAGCCGAAACCGAGCCGGGCGATGGCCGCACCGCGCATCGAGTGGACGAACACGTCGGCATCGGCGATCAGCGCGCGCAGTGCGGCAGCCCCGTCGGGGCGACGCAGATCGAGCACCACGCTGCGCTTTCCACGATTGACGTTGACGAAGACGCCGCTCATTCCGGGCTCGGGTCCGACGGAGATGTAGCGGGTGTCGTCGCCACCCGGCGGTTCCACCTTGATCACGTCCGCTCCCATATCGGCCATGATCTGTGTGCAGTAGGGGCCCATCACCATCGCCGTCAGATCGACGACTCGCACCCCCGACAGCGGACCTGTGTGCTCCATCCCGTCCTCGTTTCGCCGCATCGCGCCCAACTAGTGAATCTTTATAAGGATAGTGGTATCTATGAAGCTGTGGACACGTTCGGCTCCGGTGGCGGCACCGTCGCGACGGTGCTGGACGCCGCGCTGGCTGCGGATCCCCATTCCCCCGCCCTGGTAGCCGCGTCCGGCACCTGGAGCTACCGCGATCTGGACGAACAGGCCGCACGTGCCGCGGGCGCGCTGTGGTCGCTCGGCGTGCGTCCGGGCGATCGGGTGCTGGCCTGCCTGCCCAATGATCTGACCATCGTGGCCGCGTTCCACGGCGCACAACGGATCGGCGCCATCTGGGCCGGCATCGGCGAGGCGCTGACCGCGGCGGAGCAGCAACACCTGCACGACCTGTGCGCTCCCGCCGCCGTGCTGGCCGGGCCGCACTGGTCCGCCGACTCGCCCGTCGCCGTCCCGCCGGACCGCTGGTCCGCACTGGTGGCCGCCGCGGAAGCGGCACCGGCAGTGCCACTCGATATCGACGCCCCGGCCGGGATCGGTTTCACCAGCGGCACTTCGGGACGTCCGAAGGCGGTGGTGCACAGTCAGCGCAACCTGCTGTTGCCCGGTGCGGTGCTGGCCGCGACCCGGGGGTGGGGCCCGGACCTGCGCAAGGGCGACAGCTTCCCGATGACCATCCTGAACCTGCTCGTACTGTCCACGCTCACCACGGCCCGGGCCGGTGGCTGCGCGATCGTGATGGACCGGCGTGACGTCGACGGCGTCGCCGAATGGATCGCCGCGCACCGGGTGACCGTGTGGAACGGCGCCCCGGCCCAGCTCTACGACCTGGCCCGCAGGCCGGGCGCCGACCTGTCGTCGTTGCGGGAAGTGTGGAGCGGCGGCAGCGACACCCCCGACCCGGTACGGACGGCGTTTGCGGCCGCGCACGGCATCGTGCCGCGGGCGACCTACGGGTTGAGCGAGGCGCCGACGGTGGTTGCGATCGACCGGCCCGGCACCGATTGGACCACCGGATCCAGCGGATATGTACTCCCCCAGTTCGATGTTGCCGCCTACGCCGACGACGGCGAGCGACTCTCCCCCGGGTCGCTCGGCGAACTCCGCCTCGCCGCTGCCGGCGACGGACCGTGGGCGCGGCGGTGGCGACCCACGCTGGGCTATTGGGCCGACGGCGCCGTCCGTCCGCCGGCGGCCGGACCGTTCCCGACCGGCGATATCGGCACCGTCGATGTCGCCGGCCGCCTCTCGATACTGGACCGTAGGAAGATGGTCATCATCCGAGGCGGCGCGAACGTCTATCCGTTGGAGGTCGAGCGAGTGTTGAGCACCCACCCCGACGTCACTCGGGTGGCCGTCTGTCCGGTGCCCGACGAGCGACTCGGTCAGCGGGTGGCCGCAGTGGTCGAAGGCACGGCCGAGTTCGGCGACCTGGCGGCGCTCGGCCGTCGCGAGCTGGCGGGGTACAAGGTGCCTGAGGCGTGGGCGCGGGTGGACGCGCTACCGGTGAACGCGATGGGCAAGGTGGACCGCACCCGGCTCCCGGCGCTGGTCGCGGAGCAGCGATGAGCAGTCCGTTACGACTGTTCGAGCTGACCGACCGCGTGGCGGTGGTGACCGGCGCATCGTCCGGCCTGGGCGCAGCGGTCGCCGCGTCCCTGGCCGAGCTCGGCGCGCGAGTCGCGCTGGTCGCCCGTCGCGCCGATCGCCTCGGCGCGCTCGCCGACCGCACCGGCGGCATCGCCGTGCCCTGCGACCTGGCCGATCCGGATCAGCTCGACACGGTGGTGCCGGCCGTCGTCGAGCAACTCGGGCCGCCGGTGATCCTGATCAACGGGGCCGGTAACCGGCTGACCACGGCACGCGCCGAGGACGAGACGGCCGAGAGCGTCCGACAGACCCTGCAGCTGAACCTTGTGGCACCGTTTCGCCTGGCCCAGGCAGTGTTCCCGCACATGCAGCAGACCGGCGGATCGATCGTCAACGTGTCCTCGATCAGCGGCCGGGTCGGGGTGCCGGGCATCCCGCAAGCTTCCTACGCGGCCAGCAAGGCCGGATTGTCCGGATTGACCGCCGAGTTGGCCGTGCAGTGGGCACGACATTCGATCCGGGTGAACACGGTGGCGCCCGGCTTCTTCCGCAGCGAGATCACCGACAGTTTGTACGACAGCGATCGGGGTGCGGAGTATCTGCGGCGAAATACCCCACTGCCCGTCGAAGCCTCCGCCGAGGACGTGGTCGGGGCGATCACCTGGCTGGCCGGCGACGCCGCTCGTTACGTGACCGGCCAAACCGTCGTCGTCGACGGCGGCTGGACGGCCCGATGAGACACCGACTCGCCGAACGGGCTCTGGTGGCGGCAAACGCCAAGAGCCGAACACCGTCAGAGCCCGCTCGGCGCACCGGCCCGACGCAGTGCGGCACGCACCCGGTCGCAGATCAGCCAGGGTCGGCTACGCAACTGTTCGGAGTTGACCCGGACGACACACCAACCGAGCTCGCGGAGCAGCTCGGCGCGTTCGATATCCCAGGTGCGCTGGGACTCGTCGGTCCAGTGCTGAGCGCCGTCGTACTCGACCGCGACCCGCCACGACTCCCATGCCAGATCAACTCGCGCGACCACCCGACCGACCGCATCGCGAATCCGGACCTGAGTGGACGGGCGAGGCAAACCGTCGTCGACCAAGACCAGTCGAGTCCGGGTCTCCTGCGGTGATTCGGCTCCCGCATCGACCAGATCGAGCGCCGCTCGTAACCGGCGGACGCCTCGGCCACCGCTGTGCTCATCTGCGTACGCGCCGATCTGATCCGGGCCTATTCCGGTCGCCTGGCACAGTGCGTCGAGCAGGATCACCGCCGCCGTTCGATCCAGCCGTCGCCCGAGGTCGTATCCGGTGCGCACCGGGGTGGTCACCCGGAACCCGTCGATGTGACAGATATCCCGCGCGGCGATGGAGTCTCGTCGACCGACGATGCCGGGGGGTGTCCGATGGTGTGCCCGCAGGGCGATCTCCGCGGGTCGATCGGGATCGAGCCAACGGCACGCGTGCATGGCGGCGGCAGATCGCCCGACGAGCACCGCGTCTCCTTTTGCCCAATGCACCGCCGCCTTCGCCCGAGCGACCGGGTCGAGCGTCACCCCCTTGCGGACATACACGTCCGGGTAGACCCGGTCGTAGTTGTGCCGTAGCTCCCATCGGCTCACCGAACCGGCCGCCACCGCCCACGAACCGGGGAAAGGTTCGTCTGCTGCCCGCATGCACCGATGATGCGACAGGCCGGTGGCCACAGTTGGTTGGGTACGAACCGGATGTGGACAGAACAGCGGCTGGGGATCACGTGCGGTAGCCGGCTCGTTGACACCTCGAACAGCCAATGCGATTATCAAATATCCGAAAAAGAGAATCATATTCTCCAATCGGACCGACGGAAGGACACCCATTCCGATGTTCTCGGCACTCCTGATCGAGAAGACCGACGCCGGTCAGCACGTCACGCTGACCAGCCTGGACGACTCGACCCTGCCGGACGGGAACGTGACGGTCGACATCGCCTACTCGACGCTCAATTACAAAGATGCGCTGGCGATCACCGGGAAGTCTCCGGTTGTGCGGTCGTTCCCGATGGTGCCCGGAATAGATCTGGCGGGCATCGTGACCGACAGCACCCATCCGGATTGGGCGACCGGGGACGCGGTGGTGCTCAACGGTTGGGGCGTCGGCGAGACCCATTGGGGGGGCCTCGCCCGACGCGCCCGGCTGGACGGCGACTGGTTGGTGCCGCTGCCACCCGAGTTCGACGCCCGCCAAGCGATGACCATCGGCACGGCCGGCTACACCGCTGCGCTCTGCGTGAACGCGCTGGTCCGCTTCGGAATTCGGCCCGAGGACGGCGACATCCTGGTCACCGGCGCGACCGGCGGGGTCGGCAGCGTCGCGATAGCACTACTACATGCGGCCGGCTACGGCGTGGCCGCAGCCACCGGTAAGGCCGGCGAGGCCGACTACCTGACTCGGCTCGGCGCGGGAACGATCATCGACCGCGCCGAGTTGGCCGAGCGCGGGAAGCCGCTACAGAAGGAACGGTGGGCGGGTGTCGTCGACACCGCCGGTAGCTACACGCTGGTCAATGCCGCGGCACAGACCCGTTACGGCGGCGCGGTCGCCGCCTGCGGCCTGGCCCAAGGCATGGACCTGCCCGGCACCGTCGCCCCATTCATTCTGCGTGGCGTCTCGTTGCTCGGCATCGACAGTGTGATGGCGCCGAAGCCGGCCCGGCTCGAGGCCTGGGCTCGTCTGGCCCGTGACCTCGATCCGGCGGCACTGGAGGCGATCGCGACCGAGATCGCCCTGGGCGACGCGATCGCCGCGGCCGGTCGGCTGATCGACGGCACGGTCCGCGGGCGCATCGTCGTCGACGTGAATCGCTGATCGGGGGCACCGTGCCTACTGCCCGAAAGACTCCCGCCAAGCAGGCAGCTCCGCGAAAGACTCCCGCGCGGCGCCGGCCGACCGTGCCGAAAGCCGCCGAACTCGACCTGACCGACGTCGAGCCTCGGGTCGGAAAGCCGGTCGGCGGCGGTCAGCTCTGGGATCCCTGCAGCTCCAGTGACATCCGCCGCTGGGTGATGGCGATGGATTACCCGAATCCGTTGCATTGGGACCAGGAATTCGCTCGAGCGTCCCGCTACGGTGGGCTGGTCGCACCGCAGTCCATCGCAGTCGCGCTGGACTACGGGCACGGCGCGCAGCCGGCGTGCGTCGGCCATATCCCGGGTAGCCACCTGATCTTCGGCGGCGAGGAGTGGTGGTTCTACGGCGCGCCGGTACGACCGGGCGACACGTTGTTCCAGGAGCGCAGATTCCACGACTACAAGGTGGTGGAGACGAAGTTCGCCGGGCCCACCATGTTCTCCCGCGGCGACACCGCCCACCGCAACCAGCATGGCGTACTCGTCGCCCGGGAGCGCTCGACCGCGATCCGGCATCTGGCTGCCGAGGCGGCCGAGCGCGGCATGTACGCCAATCAGCTCGGCGCGGTGAAGCGCTGGACCGCTGCCGAACTCGCCGACATCGAGCAGCTGCGGCACGCCTGGCTACTGTCCAACCGCGACGGTGTGTCACCACACTTCGACGAGGTGAAGGTCGGCGACCCCTTGCCCCGACGGGTGATCGGGCCACACACCATTGCCAGCTTCACCACCGAGTATCGCGCATTTCTGTTCAACATCTGGGGGACGTTCGGTTGGGTGGCTCCGGACGGCATCGACGACCCCTGGATCAACCAGGACCCCGGCTGGACCGAGGGTTTCGAGTTCGACGAGGAAGGCGCCAAGATCGACCCGCGCAAGCGCGACGGACTCTACGTCGGGCCGTCTCGCGGGCACATCGACGCCGACCGGGCGGACGAAGTAGGGATGGCCCGTGCCTACGGCTACGGCGCGACGATGGGTGCCTGGTGTACCGACTATCTCGCCTTCTGGGCGGGCAACGACGGCCTGGTGCGACACAGCAAGGCCGACTTCCGCGGACCCGCCTTCGAGGGCGACGTGACTTACTTCGACGCCGAGATCGTCGACAAGATCCCCGATTCGTCCTGGGGCGCACCACTGGTCCAGGTGCGGCTACGACTGACCAACCAGGAGTTCACCACGCTGGTGGATTGCACCGCCGAAATCGAACTGCCGTACTGAAGGGTTCGTCATGACCACCGCCATTGCCACCGGCCCACCCTTGGCCGACGAGCCGGGATTGGGACCGCTCACGCTGCCGGGGTTTCTGCGCGAGGTGACCGCGCGGTACGCCGATCGTGCGGCGGTGTGCCTGCCCGGCGAAACCAGCTGGACCTATCGCGAGCTGTGGGATCGCTCGATGGATGTGGCACGCGCACTGCGGGCGTGCGGCCTCGGCAAAGACGGCCGAGTCGGGGTGCTCATGACAAACCGGCCCGAGTGGCTGGCAGCGGTGTTCGGTACCGCGCTGGCCGGTGGCGTCGCGGTCACGCTGAGCACCTTCTCGACCGCAGCCGAGCTCGACCACCTGCTCCGGACCGGAGCGGTGTCGGTGCTGCTCTTCGAGCGCCAGGTCGCCCGGACCGATTTCACCGATGTGCTCACCGACCTGGAACCGGCGATCCGGACCACCGCGCCGGGTGAACTGCGTTCGGCCGCTTATCCGTTCCTGCGGTACCTGGCAGTGGTGGGCGGGGCCGAGCCGGACGGCACGGTCGAGAGCTGGGCCGACTTCCTCGCCCGCGGAACGGTCGAGCCGGCCGAGTTGATCACCGCGATCGCCGAATCGACCCGACCCGGCGATACTGCAGTGCTCTTCTTCTCCTCCGGTACGACCAGCAAGCCCAAGGGAATTCTGAGCGCGCATCGTGGAGTTACGGTGCAGCTGTGGCGATTTGCCCGAATGTTCGGCCTCGGCCCGAACGACACCGTGCGGTGTTGGACTGCGAACGGGTTCTTCTGGTCCGGAAACTTCGGCCAAGCACTCGGGACCACCTTGGCAGCCGGCGGAACACTGGTGCTGCAGCGCATCTTCGACCCGACCGAGGCCGTGACGCTGCTCGAATCGGAGCGGATCACCTTTCCGGTGGCGTGGCCACATCAGTGGGCACAACTTGCAGCCGCGCCGAACTGGGACGACGCCGACCTGAGCAGCATGGTGTTCGCCGATCGCAATACGCCCGCGGCACGCCATCCCACGGTGGCTACCGACTACACCGATTGCGGCCACGCCTACGGCAATACCGAGACGTTCACGATCTCCACCTGCTACCCGGCCCGGACGCCGGACGAGGTGCACGCCGGCAGCAGCGGGTTGCCGCTGCCCGGGGTCACGGTGAAGATCGCCGATCCGCTCACCGGAGAGATATTGCCGCGCGGTGAGTCCGGCGAGATCTGCATCAAGAGCCCCACCTTGATGCTCGGCTACCTCGGCACCCCGCTGGACGAAACCGTCGATGCCGCAGGGTTCTTCCACACGGGCGACAACGGCTACCTCGACGAATCCGACCGGCTGTACTGGACCGGTCGACTCACCGACATCATCAAGACCGGCGGCGCCAACGTGTCTCCACTCGAGGTCGACGAAGCACTGGCCCACTACCCCGGGGTGAAAATCGCCCGCACCGTGGGCGTTCCGCACGACACGCTCGGCGAAATCGTCGTGGCCTGCGTCGTCCCGCAGGGTGACACCGAACTCGACGCCGAGGCGCTGCGAAGCTTCGTCCGCGAGCGTCTGGCCGCTTACAAGGTGCCCCGCCACGTGTTGTTCTTCGACGAGACAGACTTCACGCTCACCGGCAGCGCGAAGATCAAGTCGTCGGACCTGCGCGAACTCGCGGCAAAGCGGCTCACCGAACCCGCCACGCCCCAGTGAACCCCGGGTCGACTACGCGTCGAGACCCGTCCCGGGGAGGTCGTCCCAGAACTTGTCACTGCGAACGATCCGTTTCCGTCGCGGTACCGCCTTTCGAGCGGCGCGGGCGGCAGCGAGCGCCCGATCCATCGCCGTGACCTGATCGGACGGCACCCGGTCGACGCCGATACCGAGTTGATCGGGCGTCGAGAAAACCTTTCCGGCGACCGCCCGGCTCGGGTCGATTCCGCCCAGCCACCCGGTGTCGGTCAACCGCAGACAGGTCTTTCCCGTTACCGGATCGACCTCGCGGCCCAGGATCTCGAACGTGGTGTACGCCGGGAACAACACCTCTTGCTCGGCCGGGTCCACCGAGAGCGCACTGATGGATTTACCGTTCCGCGAGAAGATCTCCAGCTCGGTCGAAACCGGAAACTCGCTGGCCGGATCCGCGGTCGTACTGACGAAAGCGAACTCGGTCACCAAGATTCCCGGCACGTAGAACTCGACGATGTCGGCGGGAAGGTTCGTTCCACGAAACACCGGGCCGACGTAGGGTGGGAGCTTGGCCAATGCATTGATCAGCGCCTGCACCCGGTCCGCGGTCACGCGCCGCTCGCGATGTCGTCGGCGGATTTCGGCGGCCGGTCGGGATCGAACTCGGTACCTTTCAGGTCGTCTTGAAGCCGCTCCCGGAACAGCGGGTCTCGCTCGGGCGGGTCCTGCGGCTGCGGAGCCCGCCCGGCACCGGCCCTTCGTTTCATGTCTTCGATTTCCGGCTCTTCACAATCGAGGGTGTAGTCGAGTTCTGAATCCGCCGGTCTCCAGGAGCGATCTGGCGGTGTAGTTGGTCAGGTTGCGGAAGCCGAGCGCGGAGCCGCGGAGGTGTTCGAGTCGGCCGTTGATCGGCTTCGGTCGGGCCGTTGCTGGTGCCGGGCCGGTGGAAGTAGGCGAGTACGTCGGCGGCACGCTTGTTCAGGGTGCGGCCGAGCGTGGCGAGCTCGATCAGGGCTTTCGGTACGCCACTGCTGAGCGAGGTGATCAGCGCGGTCATCAACTGTCGGCCGCGGGTGCGGTCGGGTTCGCGGTAGGCGGTGATCATCCGCTGGTAGATGCCCCAGGTCGCTTCGACCTGGACGTGGTCCTCGCTCGCGAACAACTCTTCGAGGCGGGTCTGTTGCTTGTCGGTGAGCAGGTCAGCGCCGGTGTGCAGGGTCCGCCGGGATCGGTAGAGCGGGTCGGCGGCGCGACCGCGGTGTCCGTGCAGGTCCAGTTGGACGCGGCGTCGGCAGCGGTCCAACCGCGTCGCCGGCCAGGCGGACCACGTGGAAGGGGTCCATCACCGCGACCGCGTCCGGGAGTTCCTCGGTGGTGGCGGTCTTGAAGCCGGTGAAGCCATCCATCGCGACGACCTCGACGTTGTCGCGGAAGGCCTCGTCGCGGTCGGCGAGCCAGGTCTTGAACACCTGTTTGGACCGACCTTCGATCATGTCCAACAGGCGGGAAGTCCCTGTGCCGTCACGGATACCGGTCAGATCGATGATCACGGTCACGTACTTGTCACCCTTGCGGGTGTGCCGCCACACATGCTCATCGACGCCGATGACCTTCACTCCGTCGAACCGGTTCGGGTCGTTGATCAACACCCGCGTGCCCTCGGCCAGCACGGCGTCGTTCGCGGTGCTCCACGCGACCGCGAGTGCCTCGGCGATCCGGGCCACTGTCAGATGCTGAACGACGATCGCCTCCAACGCCCACCGCAGCCCGCGGCGAGACAGCTTGGCTCGCGGCTCGGCCGCCTTGCCGGTGTCCTGGCGCCACACGTGACCGCAGTCGGTACACCGGTACCGGCGAATCGTGAGCAGCAGCGTCGTCGGTCGCCAACCGAACGGCTCGTGCGCCAGCCGGCGGGTCACCGTGTCCCGCAGAGTGCCCTGGCAGCCGCAACGGCGACACCAGTCGTCCGGCTCGACGATCTTGCAGGCCAGCACGGCACGATCGGGTTCGAGGTGCTGGCCGGTCACGACGAGGCCGAGCTCGTCCAGCCGGCAGAACGTAGTCAGGTCAGGGCGGCCGAACCCAGCATCAGGGCTCGCGCCGACGGTAGCGTCAGGCACGTCGAGGTCTTCCGGATGAGCGGTGTAGGAACCTTCATCCTCGGGAGACCTCGACCACTATCCGGTGACCGCCGTGCCGAACCTACACCCTCATCTGGGAAGAGCCCGATTTCCTCCGGGGTGAGCGGATCCTTGCCAAGCTCTTCTCTGGTCCAGAACTTCTTTCCCGCGATCTTCTTCATCGGACTTCCTCCATCAGAATGCGGACCGTGTCGGTCGTCGCGTCGTAGGTACGGGCGCCAACCATGAATCGGGTTTCCGGTGGGAACAGAACCTTCTCCTGCCACGGGAATTTCGAGTATCTGCTCACGTCCTTACCGGTATGCGAACTGCATTTATCAGCGCCTGCACCCGGTCCGCGTCACGCGCCGCTGGCAATGTCGTCGGTAGATTTCGGCGGCCGGTCGGGATCGAACTCGGTACCTTTCAGGTCGTCTTGAAGCCGCTCCCGGAACAGCGGGTCTCGCTCGGGCGGGCCTTGCGGCTGCGGAGCCCGCCCTTTCCGGATTCTCTGCTTGATGTCCTCGGTGTCTTGTGGGGTGAGCGGATCGAGGCCGGCTTCTTCGCTGGTCATGAACGTCTTCCCGGCAATCTTCTTCATCGCAAACCTCCTCCATCCCCGGTGTCGATACCGTCGAGTGCCGCCCCTACCTGTGCCAGCGCGTGACCCCGCCCACCGATCGCTCGCACGTTGTCGGCGATCGCGTCGGGATCACCCGGAATCAACGCGCGCGGATTCGCGGTATCGCCCAGGTCGGGCATCTCACCGACCGCCGGGCCATGCCGATCCGGCGGCCGCGCCGAACGCACTGTCGGACTGCTCGTACCGCCGCATCATCACGGACAGGCCGCCGGCGAGCGTTCCCGCGTCGGCGAGCAGCGCCGAAACGCCCGGCTGCCACCGTTCGCAGAACTCACGGAACGCGGCGTGCAAGCCCTCGTGGCCGTATTGTGCGTCGGGCCCGACGATGCGGTCGACCCCGATACTCGTGAAATCGTTGATGATCCGGTGGATACCCGATGCCGCGGCGTTTACCCGCACCGGATCTACCTCGAAACCCGACATACCGACTCCCCCGTTTCGGCTGACCCGGCTACCCTACCGGGCAGGGATCGCGAGCGTCAGTCGAGAGATCCGATGTCGGCCGGAACTCCGTCGTCGGTCGCCCACCGCGGCACGATGAACAGCCCGGTCGCCTCGACTGCGGGGGCGGTGCCCACCTCGCCCGCGCCGATCTGCGCGACCACGGTGACCTTGCGACCGGACTCGTCTGCGATCCAGGCCCGCATCCAGATCCGGCCGAGCGGGATCGGGGCGACGTAGCGGAGGGTCAATGTGCCCGTCACGGTCACCCGGGTGTGGCCGGCACTGGCCGTCTCACCCATCAGGTGATCGAGAATCAGCGCCGAGACACCGCCGTGCACACAGCCCGGCGGTCCCTCGTAGGCGGCCCCGAGCTCGACCTCCGAGCTGACGGTGCCGTCGGGCGCGCGGACGACCACGACGGGTGGCGCGATCGCGTTCCGCACCCCGACCACGGCGTTTCCCCAGTCCCACGATCGTCCCTCGCGGTTGAAGTGCACTCCGGCCGGCTCCGGCGACGCTTGCTCGGCCAGCAAGCGCTCGGCCTGCCGGACCAGGGCCCGGGCCTGCGTTACCCGGTCCTCGTCGACCGCCGAGCGGATCGTGACGTCGATGAGCCGGCGGACATCGTCGGCCAGACCGCCATAGAGTCGCTCGACTTCCTCGACGCCGGCGGTCGACAATTCGGACGCGCTGAACGACGCGGCGGACAGTCCACTCGCCGCCGGACTGCCATCGCGGACCAAATCACCTCCGAGGCTTCGTTGATAATTCATTTGCTAATATTGTGTCATGGACCTGAGCATGGACACTGAACCAGCTCCCGGTATCGGCGAAGGACCAGCGAGGGTGATCAGTGTGTCACTACCCGAGGGCACGGTACGTGCACTCCGTAGCCGGGTCGGACCACGAGGTGTGTCCGCCCTGGTAGCAAGCGCGATCGAGCAGCATCTCCGCAACCGGGCAACCGCCGATTACCTGACCGAGTACGAACAGCGTGGCGGCGCCTTCACCGCCGACGAGATCGACGAAGCCGAGGCTATCTGGCGCCGAGCCGAGGCGGCCGAGAAGGCATGGCACGCCGACGCGGGTTGAGCTCGGCGGGCACGCTGGTGCTCGACTGTCAGGGTTTCTCCCGCTACCTCGAGCAGGATCGTCGAGTGATGTCGATTGTCCGGTCAGCGCTCGATCGCGGCGCGAACCGGACGATCAGCGGTGTCACGCTGGTCGAATCGATGCACCACGGAACCACCCCGGGACGGTGGAATCACGTTCTTTCCCAGCTCGATATCCAACCGATGAATGTCGCCTGGTTTCGCGAGGCTGCCGACCTACTCGCGAAACATCACGCCGACGGCCGCAAGCACGCAATCGATGCCATGGTGGCGGTGACCGCGCTGCACCAGCCAGGACCGGTGATCATGCTTACCGCCGACGTCGACGACATGTCGCGCCTGTGCGGGGGGCGGGTGACGTTGGTCGAGGTGTGACCTCGCGATCCCGGGGCCGCCGAGCACGCGGCCGCTACCCTGATAGATCAGGCCAGCGAGGAGGTATGCCGTGCCCCCGGCGGTCGCGATGCGACTGACAGACGCGGTGACGAACTCTATGCCACGTGAAGCGCAAGCGCACCTGTGCTCGGCCGCTTGCTCGGCGATGTCGCGGAATAGCGTCGCGACCGAATGCGCAGCACCGCAGCCCCAGGCGTTCCGATGAGCGAGCCGAGTCGGTTCGACCGGCGAAAAGCGCGGACCCGAGCCGCCCTGGTCGCCGCCGCACAGGGTTTTCTGGCCGAGGGCAATGTCGCGGTGCCGATTTCGGAGATCACCGCCGCCGCCGACATCGGGACCGGGTCGTTCTACAACCACTTCGACACCAAGGAAGCCCTCTTTCGCGCCGCCGCGGTCGACGCGCTCGATACGCACGGCGCGCTGTTGGACCGGCTGACGGCTGATCTGGATGATCCCGCGCTGGCGTTCGCGCACAGCTTCCGGCTCACCGGTCGGCTGCACCGGATCGAGCCGTTGTTGAGCAAGGCGCTGCTCAATACCGCACTCACCCTGATCGATTCCCCGGTCGGGTTGTGGCCACGGGCACGCCGAGACATCGAGCTGGGAGTCGCATCCGGTCGGTTCACCGTCGACGACCTCGATCTGACGATGACCGTTGTCGCCGGAACCATGATCTGCCTCGGACAACTACTGCACGTGCAGCCCGACCGTGACGATGCCGACGCGACCGATCGGCTCGCTGTGGACCTGCTGCGACATCTGGGGCTGAGCTCGCCGGAAGCCCGCGCGATCTGCGCGGTGCCGCTGCCCGACCTGGCCTGACGAGCGCACCGCACCAACTCGAGGAAATCGTCAGAAGTCATTGACAGCCTCCCAGCTCATAACTGAAGATATATTCAGAACTGCTGAGGGGATCGCCATGAATCACCACGACAACCTGCATTGCGAACGCGGCGCCTTGCCCGGCGAACACCCAGGGCGCGCGACCAACCCGATCATCAAGGTCACCGATCTCGCCTGGCTCGAGTTCGCCAAACCCGACCTGGCTCGCGCCGAAGCGTTCGCTCACGCCTTCGGATTCAGCACCGTCACCCGTAGCGCAGGCGAGCTGGTCCTGCGCGGCACCCAGGCCGGCACGCCGGCCGTCCTGATCACCAAGAGCCCCCGTTCGGCCTATCTCGGCGCCGCCTTTGCCGCGGCCGACCCGGCCGACCTGACACTCCTCGCCGACGCGACCGGGGTACGGGCGCGGCGCCTTCCGGAACACCTCGGCGGCTTCAGCACCGACCTGCTCGACCCCAGCGGGCTCCGCGTCCGAGTGGTCACCGACACCCACCGGCTCCCCGAAATGGCATCGCAGACAACGCAGGTCATCAACGCCGGTGCGACCCCCCGGGTGAACGCGCCACAGCGGCCGCCGCGCGAGCCGGCGCAGGTTCGACGGCTCGGCCACGTGGTGCTACAGACGACGAAGTACCGGGAAACTCTCGACTGGTATCTGAACCACTTGGGAATGATCGTCAGCGACTTCAAATTCTATGCCGGGCAACGTGATCGAGGTCCGGTGATGAGCTTCATCCGGTGCGACCGGGGCACCGACCCGACCGACCATCACACCCTGGCGCTGACGCTCGGGCCCCGCAACCGATACGTCCATTCGGCATACCAGGTCTGCGATCTCGACGCGCTCGCCGCGGGCGGAGAGTACCTGCTCGATCACGGCTACTTCCGCTCGTGGGGTATCGGACGGCACATCGAGGGGAGTCAGATCTTCGACTACTGGCGCGATCCGGACGGCTTCCTCGTGGAGCACTTCACCGACGGCGACATGTTCGACAACACGCTGGACACCGGCTGGTCCGAGATGACCGCTTCGGGCCTGGCCCAGTGGGGACCGCCGGCCTCGCTGGACTTCCTCGGCGTATCCCCGCGCCGCGCCGACTCGTTCCACGAACTCGGATCGATGGCCGCAGCACTGCGTGGCGACAACGAGTTCGATCTCACCCGATTGCGCGGTCTGCTGGCCGTCGCCCGTTCCTGACCGAATCATCCAACAGCAGAAGGAAAGACAGATGAGCGTGTCCGTCCTGCGCACCGCCGATGCGTGGTGGGTGCAGATCCCCGGCGATCCGGAGCATGCCGTGAAGGTCGCCACCAGCGCGAGTAGTACCGCCGAGTTGCTCACGGATCGCCCGGCCGTCGCCGCGGCGGCGGCCGGTGCCGATCTCGTACCCGTAACCGACCTCACCCTGCTGTCCCCGGTGACCGCACCCTGCCGGGTGGTCGCGCAGATGACGAACTACGCCTCGCATGTCACCGACTCCGGGATGGATCCGGCATCGATTCCGCTGACCTTCTTCCGGAAGTCGTCGGCCTCGATCAGCGGTCCGGTCGACGACATCGTGAAACCCGCGCACGTGCGGCTGCTGGACTACGAGGTCGAGATCGGTCTGGTCATCGGTCGGCCGATCCCGGTCGGTACCGCGATCACCGCGGACAACCTGGCCGAGTTCATCGCGGGTCTGGTCGTGACCAACGATGTCTCCGCCCGCGACATCCAGCTGCCGCAGACCCAGTTCTACGAAGCCAAGTCCTACCCCACGTTCACCCCGACCGGGCCGGCCCTGGTGCTGCTGGACGCCGACGAACTCCGCCGCTTCGACGACCTGGTGCTCCGGCTCTGGGTCAACGGTGAACTGCGCCAGGACAGTCGAGTCGGCGGCGACATGATCTATCCGCCATTGCGGGCGCTGCAATCGCTGACCCGGTTCCAGGATCTGGCCGCCGGCGATCTCGTGCTGACCGGCACGCCCGTCGGCACCGCGCTCTCGGCGCCACCCAAGCCGGTGGAGATCATCGGCTCGCTGCTGCCACCCGCAACCAAGTGGAAACTGTTCTTCGGACGCCAGGCGAAGAACCCCAAATATCTGCATGACGGCGACCTCGTCGAGGCCACCGTCGCGACCCGGGACGGCGCGCTCGACCTGGGCACGCAAACCACCAGAGTGCGGTACGCCGGATGACCGTTTGCCGCAACGCGTGCGGATGAAGGCGCAGCCGGTGACGATCTCGATGTCGCCACCCGGGCCCCGCTCCCACCGACGAGGTTCTCCCGGTTGTCGTCGTCGGTGCTGATCCTGGACCGCTGGACGGGCGTCTATCGGCAACCCCGGGCGGTCCCCGTTGGATCGGCGGCACCGGAGGATCGCGGAGTTCGCTTCGAGCTTCCCCATCTCAGCGAGAACGTGAGCGCCGAGACCCACGAAGTGTGTTGTTAAGCGGTTGCATGACGTCATGACCCGAAGACTGCTCGGTTCAGCGTCGCCCGCTTTGGGTAGACATGAACAAACTGACGAAACCGAGCACTCCGGCGGCGGACGAACATCCATATATGGATGGAATCGCCTCTGCTGTCCGAGAATGGATAGCCGACACCGGGCTCAGCCCCAATCAGGTGTCGCGCCGCGCCGGCATCTCGCAGTCGACGATGTCACGCATCCTCGGCGGCCGCGTCGATCCCGCCGCCGGAACCTTGAACGAGATCGCACTGGCATGCGGACTGCAACTGGATCTCGCCACACGCGCCAGCAGCGAGCCGGCTGCTGCCCGCGCGGCGCGGGCGCTGCTGGAAGCGGGCTACCCCACCGACCCAGACGGGCACCTGACCCGCTGGCAGGAACGCCTGGCCCGATACGCCGGCACATCCGACCCGGTCGACCTGCTCACCACCGCAGCGCGATACGCCTCCCCACTGCGCAGCCCCGACGTCGCCTTGTTCACCGGGACCGCGCCCCTAGGCCAGGTCGCCTCCGCTGGGCAAGCGAGCCAAGGCCGGTGGGCGCTGTCGGGCGCCGCAGGACTCACCTTGCCGCAGCCGCACGACGACGCACCCATCACGACCATCTTGTGGGCTGAGCACCCCCGAGAAGCCACCCAATTGCTCACCGACAGCACCAGCGCCCCGCCCGCCCCATCGGACCGGCGAGCGCTGGCCGCCCGAGACTGCGCGGTACTCGAGGTCGAACCCGGGTCGGCCCTGGCCAGCTGACTGAGCGACGCCGACGCGCCGACGCACTGGTCCGACCGGACGGCGCCGTGACCCTGTCGAGCCAGCAGATGAGCGATGTGGTCGGCGGGGCGTGCCACCGCATCGGCTACTACTCGGTGTGAACCACCTGGTGACGGCTGGACCGGGCGCCGTCAACTAACTTGTCGGTCGTTCGGACGACTGTGCAGCCGACGAAAGCGTTGTACGGTCAGTAGGCATGATGGGTCGAATTGTGTTGGCTATGGCCCTTCTTGCGTTGGTGTCGACCGGATGTGGGGAAGCCGACGACAACAACGGATCGAAGCCTCTACGCGGCGCGACTGCTGATGCGGTGCCGACGATCTTGATCCTGGACGGGTCCGGTTCGATGGCCGAGGCCGACGCACCGGGCCCCCGAATCGATGCTGCGAAAGCCGCCGGCGCGGCACTGGTCGACGCGCTACCGGACGGTAGCTCAATCGGATTGATCACCTACGGCACCCACACTGGTAGCTCCGACGCCGAGAAGACGGCAGGTTGTCGTGACATATCGACCCTGGTACCACTGGGCAAGTTGGATCGCGGCTCAATTCGTGGCGCGATCAACGGACTACGACCATCCGGCTGGACGCCGATCAGCCTGGCGCTGAGCGACGCTGTCACGCAGCTACCCGACGACGGAAAAGCTCAAGCTATCGTGCTGGTCTCCGACGGGGAGGACACCTGCGATACCCCGCCGTGCGACGCGGCCGCGGAGGCAGAACGGTCGCGTCCAGGCCTGTCGATTTCAACCATCGGCTTCAAGACCGTCGGCGCGGCCAGCGATCAACTGTCTTGCATCGCCGCCGCCACCGGCGGGCTGTTCGTGCAGGCGGACAACGCCGGGCAGCTGAGTGCCCGACTGCTGGCCACCCAAGACCTTCCGGAAGCCCAGAGATCACTGACGAACAACGGACTGCAAGGCATCACGCTCGGCAGCACGCTCGACGAGATCCGGGCGAACCACCGGGACTTTCCCGATGTATCGAGAACCGGGACGGTCACGGTCAGCTACATCGATTGTGGCTGGACGTTCATCGACGGCGTACTCGATCGGATCGTGCCCGATGGAGGCGGCCGGACCATCGACGGACTGATCCCTGGCACGGACCTGGATCATGCAGTCGAGCTGTACGGAAAGCCGTTGCAGACCAACGACAACAGCGACGGTACCCGTACCGTGCTGTTCGATGCTGATCCGAGTGGTGAAGCGGCCTATCAAATGGTCGTCGAAGAATACGCCGACTCCGGCAGCACCCTGTCCGGGGAGATCCAGTCCATCGTGCTTTGCCGATGCAAGCCGACGAATCCGCCGTTGGCGGACTTTCAGGGATATGGGCCGATGAAGATCGGAATGACCGAAACGGAGGTCCGGTCCGTCGCCGAAAAACCTCTGGACAAGCAGCATTACTATAACTGCACCGTGCTGGCCGCTGCCCGAGGAGCGGACTGGAGGGAACTTTCCGTGTGGATCGACGACAAGACGGGAAAGGTCACGGGTATCAACACTCCACTCGGCACGATGACCGACCGCGGCGTCGGGGACGGCTCCACGGTCGCCGCAGTTACCGAGGCGTACGCCGCCGACGCCTCCGTTGAGCGGGCAACAGGCGGCCAAGGTTCGAAGATCCTTCGCGTGACGCCCAAGGACGCTGGCTATTCCATCGCATTCACATTGGCCGACGACGATACGATCGGTCAGCCGCATATCGGGCGTAGCCAAGGCAGCGAGGGCTGCGCACTCGAGCAGGCCTCGAGTACATCCACGGAAGGGTGGCAGTCATGCGGTCTATATAGGACGGACCAGGGCGAGTTCGAGTTGGTCGTTCAGCCCGCCGACCGATGCGCCGAGGCGCGAGAGGTCTTCGACCGCATGTTCGCAGGCGACGGGGTACCGGTGGCGCGCAACGCGGTAGTCATCGACGCCTACACCTGCGTAGGGAATCCGGCCGGCGCCGCCTCCGAAACGGGTGTACTCAGCTACTGCGAGTACCATCAGGCTCGCTTCGAGCTGCGCTACCGATAGCTGTCGGCGCCGATTGGTGGAAGCACCCGAGTTCGAGGCCATGACCGTCGCATGACCCGAAGAGCGCCCGGTTCATAGTGGCCCGCTTCAGGTAGACATGGATGCCGCTCTCCCAGGTGTAGCCGTAGCCGCCATGTAACTGCATGGCCTTACCGGCGACGTCGACGGCGGCTTCGGTGGCGTAGACGGTCGCTCTGGCGACCGCGATCCGCGCGTCCGGGCCACCTTCGGCGACCGCTCGGACGGCAGCCGCCGTGAGATGGCGGCCGACCGTCACGGTGACCAGCATGTCTGCGCACGCGTGCTTGACCGCCTGGAACGAGCCGATCGGCCGGCCGAACTGCTCGCGCACCTTCGCATAGGAGACGGTGGCGTCGAGCATGGCCTCGGCGACGCCCAACGAATCACAGGCGACCGCCAGCGCGGCTCGGTCCCGGAGACCGGCCAGCTCCGGGACCGGCCAGAGCGCCCGGACCGCTGCACCGGCGGCCGCCACCGATCCCACCGAGCGGGTCGCGTCGACCAGCGGGGTCTCGGTCACCACGACGTTCGCCGGGTCGACCACCGCAATCGCGGTCCCCACCAAGATCAGCAACAGATCGGCAACGGGCGCGTCGAGCACGAACTCCGCCGCGCCGTGCACGCAGCCGTCCTCGATCCGGAACCCCGGCTCGAGCACGACGATCGGCACCGTCTCTCCGGCGATAGCCTCTCGAAATAGGTTGTCGCGCCGTTCATCCGGCTGGATCGCAGCCAGTGCGGGAATACTCAGAGCGAGTACCGAAGGCAGCGGGGTGCGCGCGGCCGCCCGCCCGATCTCCTCGAACAGCACCGCCGCCTCAGCGAAACCGGCTCCGGCACCGTCGAACTCCTCCGACGCCTCCAGCCCGATCCAGCCCGCACGGGCAATCGAATCCCAGGACACCGGTTCCGGTCCGGCCTTGCCGAGCACGTCACGCGCCACGGCGCGCAGTTCGGCGTGTAGCTCCGCGAACTCGCTCATCCCGGCACCACCGGCTCCCGCGGCAGGCCCAGACCACGCTCGGCGATGATGGTGCGCTGGATCTCGCTGGACCCGCCGGGAATCGTCCATTCCCACGACCCGATGAAGTCGAGCACCCAGGCCCCCGACTCCCAGCCGCCGGACATCGGCTTACGCACCACGGTGTGCGATACCACCCCGCCGAGTTCGGTGCCGAACCGCATGATCCGCTGCAACAACTCGCTGTAGAACAGCTTGACGATCGAGGCATCGGCCGGGCCGACGGTGCCGGCTTCGTGCCGTTCCACCAGGTCCCGGCACATCAGGCGCAGCCCGGTCAGCTCGGTCTCCAGCCGCCACAGCCGGTCGGTGACCAACGGGTCCGCGTCCCGGCCGCAGCGTTGCGCCTCCTCGGCCAGCCAGCGGAATCCCGCGTGGCCCAGCCGTTCCGACAGCTCCAGCATGGTGAGTCCGCGTTCTGCACCGAGCGTCTGCTGCGCCACCTGCCAACCTTGGTTCTCCGCGCCGATCAGGTTCGCCGCAGGTATCCGCACCTGGTCCAGGAACAACTCACAGAAGTGTGCCTCCCCCGTCGCCTGCCGGATCGGCCGCACCTCGATGCCCGGGCTGCGCATGTCCAGCAAAAAATACGAGATGCCTTTCCGCTTAGGCACATCCGGATCGGTGCGAGCCAGCAGCAGGCACCAGTCGGCGTACTGGGCTCCGCTGACCCACACCTTCTGTCCGGTCACGACGTAGTAGTCACCGTCGCGGCGGGCGGTGGTGCGCAGCGCGGCCAGATCCGAGCCGGCCTCCGGCTCGGAGAATCCTTGCGCCCAGATCTCGCCGTCCAGGATCGCGGGCAGGTGCCGGTGGCGCTGCGCTTCGGTACCCGCGGCCAGCAGGGTGGCGGCAGCATGGTGCACCCCGACGAACGCAAGTACCAGCCGCGGCGCATCGTGCGCGGCAAGCTCTTGATACAGCACGATCTGGTGGGCGACGGGCATACCGCCGCCGTACTCGGCCGGCCAGTGCGGCACCGCGAAGCCAGCCGAGCGTAGCCGCTGGAACCAGCCCTGTTGGAAACGAACGAACTCGGCGTCGCTCGCAGCTGCCTGGGTCGTCCGCCAGTCGGCCGGAATCTCCTCGGCGCACCACCGGCGGACGTGGCCACGGAACTCCTCCGGGTCGTCGGACCAGGCGGTCATCCGGACCGGTTCCGCAACGCCAACAGCCGCTCCCGATGCTCGGGCGTCTGCATCGACACCACCTCGGCCGCAAACCCCGCCTGCATCGGCCCGGCCAGAGCCTGCGCCAAGTACATGTTCACCACCCGTTTGGTGCCGCGCAGCGCCTCCACCGGTTGACCTGCGAGCCGCCCGGCCAGGGCCCGCGCCTCGTCCAGCAGCCCATCGGCCGGCACGATCCGGCTCGCGAGGCCGACCTCGACCGCGGTCGCAGCGTCGATCCGATCGCCGGTGTAGAGGAACTCACGGGTGCGCAGGATCGGCGTGAGCAGCGGCCAGAACGCGGCCCCGCCGTCACCGGCGACCAGCCCGACCGCAACATGCGGGTCGGCGAGGTAGGCCCGGTCCGACATGAGCACGATGTCGGACAGGATCGCGATGCTCGCGCCCAGCCCCATCGCCGCACCGTTGACCGCGGCGATCACCGGCAGCGGGAACCGCAGCATCTCCTCGATGATCTGCGCGCCTTCCCGGATGCTCTCGTCCCGGGCGACCGGGTCGTCGAGGAACGAGGTGATCCAGTCCAGATCGCCACCGGCGCTGAACGCGCGGCCGGCGCCGGTCAGGATCACCACCCGCGCTCCCTGATCCGCCGCGAGGTGCCGCCACACTTCGGCGAAAGCCCGATGCAGATCGGCATTCACCGCGTTGAGTTCGGCAGGCCGATCGATCAGTACGGTGCGCACGGCACCGTCCGCGGTCACCGTAAGACCGGGCGGCAAACCGTCATACACGGCTCACACCCCCGGTGGATCGGAATACAGGCCCGCCAGTCCGGCGGTGCCGATCCGCCGGGTGAGCAGATCCTCGGTGTCGGTGCGGCCGAACGGCAATCGGCGCAGGGCCAAGCTGTGCCGGGACAGCCAGGACAGCGTGGTCTCGTCGCAGAAGCCGAGGGCTCCGTGCAGTTGGTGGGTCACCCGGAAGACCACGTCGGCGGCCTCCAGCGCGGCGACGCGTAGGGCCAATGCGTCGGCCACCGCGTCCGGGCGGCCGGCCTGCATACTCCAGAGCGCATACCGGGCAAGCACTTCGACGCCGCGGCGCTCCACCTCCGCGTCGGTGAGCTGGAACTGCACCGACTGGAACTCGGCCAGCGGCCGACCGAACTGCTGTCGCACGAGGACATGCTCGCGAGCCAACTCCATCGCCCGATCGAGCAGTCCGAGCAGGGTCCAGCACGGCAACACGTACGCGAGCGCCAGGTCGCCGGAGCCGGATTCATCCACCGGATCGACCGACAGCGGCGCCACGAACCCCGTCTCCCTGGGCGAGCCCGCGGCGGGCAGCACGGTGGCCGAACCGCGCCGCCCACCGGGGTCCACCGCAGCGACCCGCAGGTCGATACCGGCGAGTGCCGCGGCCGGATGCGCCCCGGCGACCGCGACGAGCAGATCGACGTCGAGGTCGTCCGGACGGGCGAGTCGTTCGGCCACCGGATAGGGGGTGGCCCAATACCCCGCGCTGCGGCACAGTGCCGCAGCGGCCTCCAGTTCCACCGGGTCGCGGCGGGGCGCCAGCTCCCAGGCACCGATCCGGGCCAACACCGGCTCGACCAGCGCCTGCCGCCGGGTCGGGTCGGCTTCGGCGGCCTGCACCAGGTCGTCGCCGCCTGCGGCCCGCAGCACCTGTATTGCCTGGAGACCGAATTCGGTTGCTTCCTCGGAGAGTTCGAGAACCATCGTCATGCGGCTTCACCCACCCGGCGCCGACCCCCGAGCAACGACCGGGCCAGCAGGATCTGCTGCATCTCCACGCTCCCCGAGGCCACCGTGGCGGCATTGGCATAGCGCCAGTGATCCTCGACCGCACGGCGGAAGTGCCGGCCGGCATCGGTGTCGTCCGGCACATGTGCGGCGAGTTCGGCCAGCACGGCGGCGCTCTCCTGGTCCAGCCGGGTCACGGCGATGCGATAGGCGGCAGTGTCGCCAGGCGACACCCGCCCCGCGTCCTGGCGGGCGAGCACCTGATAGGCGAGCAAACGAGCCCGCCGGGCCCGCACCAGCGCCCGGGTCCAGCGCCCACGCAACGCCGGAGCGATGGCGTCCCAATCCTTTCCGAGCGCATCCGGAGCTGCTTGCAGCAGCCGCTCACAGCGGGCGTAGCGGGCGATGCCGACCCGCTCGAACGCCAGCACCTCCTGGACCACCGACCACCCGTCGTCGACCTGCCCCAGCACATCCGCGTCGGTGGCCCGCACCCCGTCGAAGAACACCTCGTTGAGGTGGTGCGGCCCGAGCATCGACCGGATCGGCCGGACCTCGATCCCGGCCTCGGTCATCGGCACCAGGAAGACGGTCAGCCCCCGCTGTTTCGGGCCGCCGGTGGAGGTGCGGGCGAGCAAGAAGCACCACTGCGCCATGGTGGCGTACGAGGTCCAGATCTTCTGCCCGGAGATCCGCCAGCCGTCGGCGTCCCGCCGCGCCGCGGTGCGCAGCGAGGCCAGGTCGGAGCCGGCGTCGGGCTCGCTGAATCCCTGGCACCAGATCACCTCACCGCGCGCGATCGGCGGCAGATGCAGCCGCTGTTGCAGGTGCGTTCCGTGTCGCATGATCGTCGGTCCGACCCAGTTCACGCCCATGTACTGCGCGCCGCGCGGCTCGTGGTAACCCCACATCTCCTCGCGGACGACCGTCTGTTCCCACACCGAAGCGTCCCGCCCGCCGAACCGCTCGGGCCAGGCCGCGCAGAGCAAGCCCCGCTCGGCGAGCACGCCGCAGAACCGTTGGGCCGCTGCGAGGTCCGCCGGGTCGTCGGTGAAGGCACCCAGATAGCCGTCGGGGACCTCCGTGTCGATCAGGCGCCGGAGCTCACCGCGCAAACCAGCGGCGACCTCGCCCATCGAGAAGTCCATGATTGGCACGGTACGTTAATCCTCATAAGGATAGCAATCTTTGTATGGCGCAGCCGCTGCCGACTAAACTGCCGCTATGACGAACGCTCGGGCGGGCCGGGTGCCGCAGCGCCGGATCGCCGAGACCGTCGCTGCCGAGTTGCGCACCCGCATCCTGAACGGGGACGACGAGTACCGCCTCCCCACCCAGGATCAGCTGGTCCAGGACTTCGGGGTCAGTTATCCGTCGATCCGCGAGGCACTTCGCATCCTGGAGACCGAGGGGCTGGTGACGGTCCGCCGCGGCAATATCGGCGGCGCCGAGGTCCATCGCCCCGACGCCGCATCGGCCGCGTATCACCTCGGCCTCGCCCTCCAGGGCGCCCGGGTGACGCTCGGCGATCTGGCCGCCGGGCTACGCGCTCTCGAACCGCTGTGCGCCGGCGAATGCGCCGCCCGGACCGATCGGGCGACCACCGTCGTGCCAGCACTGATCGACAATGTCGACCGATCGGCCGCCCTACTCGGCGATGGCGTGGCGTTCACCCACACCGCGCGCGAGTTCCACGATCTGATCGTCTCGTACACCCCGAATCTCACTGTGCGGTATGTGGTTGCCACTCTGGTCACCTTGTGGTCCGCACAGGAGCAGGCCTGGGCGGAGACGCTCACCCGCGAAGGTCACTACCCGTCCCGCGACGAAGCGGAGGCCGTCGTGCGCACCCACCGGCGCATCGTGCAGGAGATCGAAGCCGGCCGCGGCGCGGAGGCGCAGCGGCTATACCGGACGCACCTGAGCGCCGCGCAGGCCGTGGTGCTGGATCAGACCGACGACGGGATCGTGAGTGCGGCGGCGGCCGGCGCACGGCTGGCTCTGCAATCGGTCACCCGCGCGCGCATCTGACCGATCGAGACGTCACCGAAAACCGCGTTCTCACTCTGAAATATTCGTATTTCATGCTCTGACCTGCATTGATAGGACAAGACGCGCGCGAGCCCGACACCAGGCTTATTGCCATCCTTATGAGGATTGGCGTAGCGTGATCCACGACACAGAGCCAGACGTACCGGGAGGTTTGCGCTGTGACTCGAGGGCGCTATCGCAGCACCACACCCATCGCCGCCGCCGAGGGGGTGACCGTCGAGCGGCTGACGCCGCCGAGCCGACTGTTCGGCGCCAACGGTCTGCGCACCGGACCGGACAACCGAATCTACGTGGCGCAGGTCGCCGGCAGCCAGATCAGCGCCCTGGACATCGGCACCGGCGAACTGGAGACGATCAGCGCCAAGGGCGGCGACATCATCGCGCCGGACGACATCGCGTTCGACCCGGCAGGCAACCTCATCGCCACCGAGTACATGGACGCTCGGGTGAGCGTGCGCAGCACCGACGGCACCAGCCGGGTGCTGCGCGACGACCTGCCGGGCGCGAACGGCATCACCGTGCACAACGGCCGGCTCTTCGTGAACGAGTGCCGGATCGGTGGCCGGCTGATGGAGCTGCCACTGGACGGCAGCGCGCCGAAAGTGTTGCAGGACAACCTCCCGATGCCCAACGCGATGGAGGTGGGCCCGGACGGTCTCCTCTACTACCCGGTCATGGGCACCAACGACATCTGGCGGATCGACCCGGACGGCGGCACACCGGAACGGGTCGTGGGCGACCTCGGGGTGCCCGACTCGGTCAAGTTCGATGCGGCCGGTTTCATCGTCTCCACCCAGGTCGGCACCGGCGAGGTGCTGCGGATCGATCCGCGCACCGGCAACCGCGAGGTGCTGGCCCAGCTCGCCCCCGGCCTGGACAACTGCACGTTCGTCGACGGCCGGCTGTTCGTCTCCAGCTTCGGCGGCGCGATCACCGAGATCCTCGGCGGCGGCGCGACCAAGGACATGCTCGACGGTGGCTTGATGTGGCCGCTGGACCTGACGGTCGGCCCGGACGGCACCCTGTACGTCGCCGACGGCACCTTCCTCTACGCCTGGGTCGGCGGCCGGCTCGACGTGGTCGCCTCGCTGTTCAGCCTGAACACCCCGGGCTATGTCCGCGGTGTGACCGCGGTCGGCGCGAACGAATTCCTCTGCGCGACCTCCGGCGGGCAGATCGCCTACTACCGGCACGGCCCAGAACCCGAAACCGATTTCGTGGCAGACGGTTTCGACCAGCTCTACGGGATCACCGCCGCAGCGGACGGCTCGATCGTCGCGGTCGAGATGGGCGCCGGTCGGGTGCTGTCGGTCCGCGGCGGGCAGACCGAGGCGCTCGCGACCGGGCTGCGTGCACCTACCGGAGTGGTGATCGGACCGGGGCAGCAGATCCTGGTCGCCGAGACCGGCGCGGGCCGGGTTGTGTCCGTCGGTTCGGGCGGAGTCGACACTGTGGTCGACGGCCTGGTCACCCCGCACGGACTGCTGATGCGCGGCGACCGACTGCTGATCGTCGACTCCGGCCGCAAAGAGCTGATCTCCGTCGATCTGGCGACCAAGGAGCGGCAGACCCTCGCCGCCGACCTGCCACTCGGGGTGCCCGACGGCGTCGTCGCCAAGCCGTTGCTCGGCACGCCGCCGTTCTCCGGGCCGATGGGTCCGTTCGCCGGAATCACCGCCGGCCCGGACGGGACGGTCTACGTGTCGGCGGACGCGGAGGGCAGTGTGCTGGCCGTACGGATCTCGGGGTAGTCCATGGCCAACGGCAGCGCCCACACCGGCATCGATCCCGGCCTCGCCGGACTCGGGCTCGGCGATCGCGGCGTGATCGTCGCCGGTGCGGGCGGTGGCGGGATCGGCACCGCTATCACCCGACTCCTCGCCCGCGCCGGCGCGACCGTGATCGCGGTGAGCCGCTCGCCGGAGAACCTTGCCACGCACGTGGAGCCGCTTGCTGCGGAAGGACTTCCGGTTGTCTCCTGCGCCGCCGATGCGAGTACCGACGACGGCGTGGCAAAAATCCTGGATGCGGCCCGAGCAAGCGGAGTTCCGTTGCACGGCTTGGTGAATGTCGCCGGCGGCGCGGCACCGGCGACCTGGATGCCGGCTACCCGGGTCACCCGTACGGACTGGCGGGATCTGTTCGCGCAGAACGTGGAGACGATGTTCTTCATGAGCCAGGCGGTCGCCACGGAACTGAAAGCCGCCGGACGGCCCGGCTCGATCGTCTCGCTCTCCTCGATCAGCGGGATGAACACCGCGCCGTTCCACATCGCCTACGGCACGGCGAAAGCCGCCCTGGTAGCGGCCACCCGCACCCTTGCCGTGGAACTTGCACAGACCGGGATCCGGGTGAATGCGGTTGCTCCCGGGGTCACCGCGACCCCGGCGTCGACGGCCTATGTCGGCGACGATCCGGAACGGGACCGGACGGCGATTGCGATGGGCCGCCGCGGCACCCCGGAGGAACAGGCCGGGCCGATCCTGTTCCTGCTGTCGGACCTGTCGAGCTACCTCACCGGCCAGACGTTGCTCGTCGACGGCGGCCTGAACCTGAAATGGACCCACCTGGGCGCCGACCACACGTCGCTGTTCCTGGAGAACGCCGAGTTCCGGGCCGCGATCACCCGCTGATATCGACCAGGAGTTGTCATGACCGACACCGCCGAGACCCCGACCGAGCTGCTGTCCACGCCGATGGAGATCGGCATCGACGCCTACACCAGCCCGGAGTACGCACGCGCCGAGGGCGACAAGCTGTGGGCCAAAGTGTGGCAACAGGTCTGCCGGGTCGAAGAGCTGCCGCGCGTCGGCAGCTTCCTCACCTACGACATCGTGAACGACTCGATCCTCGTGGTGCGCACCGCTCCCGACACCATCCGCGCGTACCACAACGTGTGTGCCCATCGCGGCCGCCGGCTGGTCGACACCCCCACCGGAGCGCACGACGCCCGAGGCAGCGCCCGGCAGTTCATCTGCGGCTTCCACGGCTGGCGCTACGACCTCGACGGCCGCAACACCTTCGTCGCCGAGCGCGACGACTGGACCTGCGGGCTCAGCGAACGCAACGACGGGCTGAACCCGGTCCAGGTGGACACCTGGGGCGGCTGGGTCTGGATCAACATGGACCCGGACGCCGAATCCCTGCGGGACTACCTGGAACCGGCGGCAAAGCTGCTGGAGAACTTCGAGCTGGAGAAGATGCGGTACCGCTGGCGGCGCTGGGTCGACTTCGACTGCAATTGGAAGGTCGCGTTCGAGGCCTTCATGGAGACCTACCACGTCCCCTACACCCATCCCGAGTTCGCCAACTTCGGCAGCTTCCTCGGCTGGGCCCGCGCACACGGCCGCCACTCCAACATCGGCTACGACGCGCCGAAGGGTATGGAGGAGAACCAGGCCAAGCTGCGGGTCGGCGGCGGCACCGACGCCCGCATCTCCACCGCGACGCTGCAGAACTTCACCTGGGAGAACGCCAACACCAACACCACCCGCACGCTGGTCGACGTGGCGAACCGACTGGTCGACGAGCTCCCCGAGGGCACCCCGAGCGACCAGGTGCTGCGGTACTGGCTCGACACCGCACGCGCCGAGGACGAGGCACGTGGCGTGTTCTGGCCGCAGGTCGAGCCGTCCGTGGTCGCCGAAAGCGGCACCGCCTGGCAGATCTTCCCGAACTTCCAGATCGGGCACGCGGTGAACAACATGCTCTGCTACCGGTTCCGGCCGTTCGGGGTGAATCCGGACAAGTGCATCTTCGAAGCCGCCGTCTTCGAGCTGTTCCCGGACGGACAGGAGCCGGCGACCGCGTGGGAGTACACACCGGTCGGCGACCCGGGCTGGCGCACGGTGCTCCCGCAGGACTTCGACAACATGGCCGCGGTCCAGCAGGGCATGAAGTCGCGAGGCTTCTCCGGCCCGAAGCCGAACCCGTATCGCGAACGCAGCGTGGTCAACCTGCATCACAACCTGGCGAAGTACATGGGCACCGGCGAACCCACCGATCTCCGCTGACCCGAGTCGAACTCCTCACCCCGAACGGATTCCGATGACCGACTGCACCCCCACCGCGACGCCCGACATCGACATCGACGCGCTGCGCACGCGATACCTCGCCGAGCGGGACAAGCGGCTGCGCAGCGAAGGCCAGGATCAGTACCGGACGACCGAGGACGGGTTCACCGAGGCCTACGAGGGTGATCCGTACACTGCGGTCGAGCCGCGCGAGCCGATCACCGACGAGATCGAGGTGGCCATCCTGGGTGGCGGCTGGGCCGGCCTGATCGCCGGCGCCCGGCTGACCGAGGCCGGGGTGACCGACTTCCGGATCATCGAGCTGGGCGGGGATTTCGGCGGTGCCTGGTACTGGAACCGCTATCCCGGCATCCAGTGCGACACCGACAGTTACGCCTACCTGCCGCTGCTCGAGGAGACCGGGTACATGCCGGTCGAGAAGTACTCCCGCGGCGACGAGTGTTTCGCGCACGCGCAGCGGATCGGCAAGCACTACAACCTCTACGACCGGGCGATCTTCAGCACGCTGGTGCGCTCGCTGGAATGGGACGCGGAAAGTTCCCGCTGGAAGATCGGCACCAACCGGGGCGACGACATCCGCGCCCGGTTCGTCATCATGGCGCAGGGCCCGTTCAACAAGCCGAAGCTGCCGGGCATCCCGGGCATCGACGAGTTCACCGGCCACAGCTTCCACAGCGCGCGCTGGGACTACGCCTACACCGGCGGCAGCATGCAGGGTGACCTGGACGGATTGGCCGGCAAGAAGGTCGCGGTGATCGGCACCGGCGCCAGCGGCATCCAGGTGATTCCGCATATTGCCCGCTCGGCGGAGCACCTGTACGTATTCCAGCGCACCCCCTCCTACATCTACGACCGCGGCGACGTACCGACCGATCCGGAATGGGCCGCGTCGTTGCAGCCGGGTTGGACGACCGAGCGCAAGCGCAACTTCCACACCGCCGCGTTCGAGGCGTTCGCCCCCGGCCAGCCGGACCTGATCTGCGACGGCTGGACCGAGGTCAGCCGCAATCTGGAAGCGCACATCAGCGCCACGAACGGCTGGGCGACACTGACGCCGGAGAAGTTCATGGAGTTGCGCGAGATCGAGGACTACAAGGCGATGGAGCGGGCCCGGCAGCGGGTCGACGAGCTCGTCGACGACCCGGAAACCGCCGAGGCGCTCAAGGCCTACTACCGGTTCCTCTGCAAGCGGCCGTGTTTCAGCGACGCGTACCTGCCGACCTTCAACCGGGACAATGTCACGCTGGTCGACGTCTCGAAAACCAAAGGGGTCGAGCGGATCACCGCCAAGGGTGTGGTCGCCGACGGGGTCGAGCACGAGGTGGACTGCATCGTCTTCGCCAGCGGGTTCGAGATCACCACCGACCTCGACCGCCGGTTCGGCATCGCCCCGTTCACCGGCCGCGACGGCCTGTCACTCTACGAGCACTGGGCCGACGGCTACCGGACGCTGCACGGCCTGACCACCCGGGGATTCCCGAACATCTTCTTCACCGGGTTCATCCAGGGCGGCGTCACCGCCAGCACGACCGACATGTTCGACCAGCAGGCCACCCATCTCGCGTACCTCCTCGCCAAGGCCACCACGGACGGCGTCACCAGCCTGGAACCGACCGAGGAAGCGGTCCAGCAGTGGTGCACCACGATCTCCGAAACCGCAGTCGACAACAGCGCTTTCCAATTGGAATGCACCCCCGGCTACTACAACAACGAGGGCGAGCAGCCGATCCGCTCGCACCTCGGCGAGCCGTACTGGCCGGGCTTCCACGCGATGGGCGACGTACTCCAGGCCTGGCGCGACGCCGGGGATCTGGCCGGGCTCGACCTGGAGAAGTGATGCTGCGCTACGACGATCGCGTCGCGGTGGTCACCGGCGCGGGACGCGGCCTGGGCCGCGCCTACGCGCTACTGCTCGCCGAGCGCGGCGCCCGCGTCGTGGTCAACGACCCGGGCGCCGGCGTCCGCGGTGACACGGTGCCCGGCAGTCCCGCGGCGGATGTGGTGGCCGAGATCGAGGCGGCCGGCGGCCGCGCGGTCGTCTCGACCGACTCGGTCGCCACACCGGAAGGCGGGCAGACGATCGTCGACACCGCGCTGGCCCGGTTCGGCCGGCTCGACATCGTGGTGCACAACGCGGGCAACGTCCGCTACGGCTCGCTGCGCGACCTGTCCTACGACGACTTCGAGGCGGTGCTCGACGTCCACCTGCGCGGCGCGTTCCACGTGGTCCGGCCCGCTTTCGGGGTGCTGGCCGACGCCGGCTACGGCCGGGTGGTCCTCACCTCGTCGATCGGCGGCCTGTACGGCAACCGCAACGTGGCCAATTACGCTGCGGCCAAAGCCGGCATTCTCGGGCTGTCCAATGTGGTCGCGCTGGAGGGCGCGGACAGCGGCGTGCAGTGCAACGTCATCGTGCCCGCCGCCGTGACCCGGCTGGCCGACGGGCTGGACACCTCGGCCTATCCCCCGATGGGTCCCGAACTGGTCGCGCCTGCCGTCGGCTGGCTGGCGCACGAAAGCTGTTCGGTCACCGGCGAGATCTTCGTCGCGGTGGCCGGCCGGGTGGCGCGGGCCTACCTTGCCGAAACTCCGGGCGTGTACCGGCCCCAGTGGTCCGTCGAGCAGGTCGGCGCCGATATCGAGGCGATCCGCGACACCGCCGACTCCTGGATCCTGCCCACCGCGACCGGACACACCGATCACCTGAAGCGCAGCTTCGCCCGAGCTATGGAGGCCGCCGAATGAACACGAAAGTTCCTGTCTACGAACGTATTCTGGATCTGTTCGAGGCCGAGGGGATCAACACCATCTTCGGCATCCCCGATCCCAACTTCGTGCACATGTTCCATCTCGCCGAGGAGCGCGGCTGGAACGTCGTCGCGCCGCATCACGAAGAAGCCGCCGGCTTCATGGCCGAGGCGGTCTCCCGGATGACCGGTGGCCCGGCGGTATGTATCGGCACGCTCGGCCCGGGCGTGGCGAACCTGGCCGGTGCGATGATGTGCGCCAAGGTCGAGCACTCACCGGTGATCTTTCTCGGTGGGCAACGCGCCCGGATCACCGAACAGCGGGTGCGCCGCGGCCGGATCCAGTTCGTGCCCCAGGCGGATCTGTTCGCGCCGTCGGTGAAGTACTCCGCCAGCATCGAATACGCCGACCAGACAGACGAGATCATCCGCGAAGGGCTGCGCCGAGCGCTGACCGGCACCCCCGGACCGGTGTACATCGAGTACCCGTCGCACGTCATCCTGGCCGAACTCGATGTCCCGGAGCCGTTGCCGCCGAGCCGCTATCGCTTGGTCGGGCAGACCGCGGGCGCGGACCGGGTGGCCGAGGCAGTCGAGCTGATCCGGGCCGCCGAGCATCCCATCCTGCTGGTCGGCCACGGGGTGCACACCAGCCGGTCCGGGCCCGCGGTACGACAACTGGCCGAACTCATGGCCTGCCCGGTGATCCAGACCTCCGGCGGCACCTCCTATCTCGACGGCGTGGCGGATCGCACCTTCCCGTACGGCTTCTCCCCCTCGGCGATCGAGGCCGTCGTCGGATCGGATCTGTGCCTCGCGCTGGGCACCGAGTTGGGCGAACCGGTGCACTACGGCCGCGGCCGGCACTGGCACGCCGGGGAAGCCGGACGGAAATGGATTCTGGTGGAGCAGGATCCGACCGCAATCGGGGTGAACCGGCCGATCGACGTGCCGTTGGTCGGTGATCTGCGCGCGGTGGTCCCGCAACTGGTCGACGCGCTCGCCGACACGCCGCGGACCGCCGGCCCGGACCTGGCCCGCTTGGTCGAGGCCGACGCCGCCCGGATCGCCGAGTTGGCCGAGACCGCACCGGTGGGCCGGACGCCGGTCCACCCGGCCCGGCTGATCGTCGAGGCCACCAAAGCTTTTCCGGCCGACGGCATCATGGTCCGAGACGGCGGTGCGACGACGATCTTCGGCTGGACCTACTCGCAGGCCAAGCCGCACGACGTGATCTGGAACCAGAACTTCGGCCACCTCGGCACCGGCCTACCGTATGCGGTGGGTGCGTCGGTGGCGGACGGCGGCAAGCGGCCGGTGATGCTGGTGACCGGTGACTCGTCGTTCCAGTTCCAGATCGCCGAGCTGGAAACCGCGGCCCGACTGAACCTGCCGCTGGTGTGTGTCGTGGCGGTCGACTACGCCTGGGGGCTGGAAGTCGGCGTCTACAAGCGCACCTTCGGACCGGGCTCGCGGGAGACCGGGACGCACTGGAGCCGCGACACCCGACTGAACATCGTCGCCGAGGGCTTTGGCTGCTACGGCGAGTACGTCGAGCGCGACGCCGACATCGCGCCGGCGATCAAACGGGCCTACGCCAGCGGCAAACCGGGCGTGATCCACGTCGCGGTCGACCCGAAAGCCAACTCCGAGGAAATGCCGTCATACGACGAGTTCCGCACCTGGTACGCCGAAGGGACCCAGTGACCATGAACGACGCAGTAGTCATGAACGCAGTGACCATGAACGACATGCGCGCGATCTCGACCTTCTATATCGGCGGCAAATGGCTCGATCCGGCCGGATCCGACACTTTCACCGTCGTCAACCCGGCCACCGAGGAACCGGCCGGAACGGTCGCGCAGGGATCGGCCGCCGACGTGGATCGCGCAGTGGCGGCCGCGCGCTCGGCGTTTCCGGCCTGGGCGGCGACCCCGATCGCCGACCGGGCCGCGGTGCTGCGCGCGATCGGCGTCGAATACGACCGCCGGCGAGCCGATCTCGCGGCGGCACTCACCACCGAGATGGGCGCACCGGCCGGGCTGGCCAACGGGTTCCAGGTGGACCTGGGCGCGGGCCACCTCGCCACCGCGCTGGAGATCCTCGAGGGCTTCGCGTTCGAAGAGCAGCGCGGGGCGACGCTGGTGGTCAAGGAGCCGATCGGGGTCTGCGGGCTGATCACACCGTGGAACTGGCCGCTGAATCAGATTGCGGTGAAGGTCTTCCCGGCTCTGGCCACCGGCTGCACGGTGGTGCTGAAGCCGTCGGAGCAGGCGCCGTTCTCGGCGCAGATCTTCGCCGAGATACTGGACGCGGCCGGAGTTCCGGCCGGGGTGTTCAACCTCCTGCAGGGTGACGGTGTCAGCGTGGGCGTGCCACTGTCCGCACATCCCGACGTCGACCTGATCTCGTTCACCGGGTCGACCCGTGCCGGTGTCGAGATCGCGAAGAATGCCGCGCCGAGCGTGAAGCGGGTCACCCAGGAGCTCGGCGGTAAGAGCCCGAACATCGTGCTCGACGACGGCGAGCTGGCCGCGAACGTCGGCGGGGCGATCGGCACGCTGATGAACAACTCCGGCCAGACCTGCAGCGCACTGTCCCGGATGCTGGTTCCGCACGCCCGGATGGACGAGGCGATCGAGGCGGCTCGGGCCGCTGCCGAGCAATTGACGGTCGGCGACCCGACCGGCGAGGTCGCGCTCGGCCCGGTGGTCTCGAAACGGCAGTTCGACAAGATCCAGGACCTGATCCGGCAGGGCATCGACGGCGGTGCGACGCTGGTGACCGGAGGGGTCGGCCGGCCCGAGGGGCTACCCAAGGGCTACTACGTCAAGCCGACCGTGTTCGCGAACGTCACCAACGACATGACCATCGCGCGCGAGGAGATCTTCGGCCCGGTGCTGACCATCCTCGCCTATCACGACCTGGACCACGCAGTCGAACTCGCCAACGACACCGAGTACGGCCTGGCCGGCAACGTCGCCGGTGCCGATCTGGACGTGGCCCGTTCGGTGGCCCGGCGGATCCGGGCCGGCTGGGTGACCATCAACGACGCCTTCGACTTCCACTGCCCGTTCGGCGGCTACCGCAAGAGCGGCAACGGCCGGGAGTGGGGCGAGTTCGGCTTCCACGAGTACCTGGAGACGAAGGGCATTCTCGGGTACGCACCGGACGCGTAGGCCGCGTCGGCGACTCCGATCAGGTGGTATCGCAGATGCGGTGTTCGGCCAGGTCGGGGGCATGGTTGGCGACCACGCGGTAGTCGGCGTCGTCATGCAGCAGGATCAGCCCATGATGCGCTGCGGTCGCGGCAATCATCAGATCGATCGCGGACGCCGAACGGTGTTCGCCTGAGCCGGCCATCCGACGCTGTGTCGCGTCGATCCAACGACCGGCATTCCGCGGTACCGCCCGGTCGGGGTAAAGGTCGACGAACATCTCGGCGATCTGGTCGTACTCGAGCGCGTTGCGCGCGCTGTAGAGGAATTCGGCACGCTGCGGGTAGCACGAAGCGATTGCCCCGCCATCGATCGCGTCGTACCAGACGCGCTGCAGCGAACTATCCGACAGCAGGCGTACCAGCGCCGAGGTATCGAGCAGGTAGATCACAAAGCGTTCTTCTCCGCATCGTGGCGACGTCGCGCGTCCTCGATCGCACCCCAATCCCGTGCGCGTTCCAGGTGCTTGGTAATCAACGCCGCACGTTCCTGCCGCGTCGCGTAGTAGCGCAACGCCAGGTTGACCGCATCTTTCTTCGTCTTGGCGGCCGAGGTCGCCATGACCCGCTCGAGTGCGTCATCGTCGAGATCGATCTGGGTCACAGTCACGGCGACCTCCCAATGTTGGCAATGTACATCTGAACATATGCTACCAACATCACGTTCAGCAAATAGCCCGTTCGGACGACTGCGCGGCCCACCAGCCGAGCCCTGCGCGAAGCTGTGGCGCAGCTGCCCGCCGTCACGGTGACGGTCAGGAACAGCAGGACCGCCAACGGGAACGTGTCGTCGGCACGCGCCCAGGAAAGCACGACAGTCAGCAGAAGCGGCCCGACCAGCGCGGCGACCCACCCCGCCAGCTGTCGGCGTGGACTCAGTGGCGACAACGTGGAGGGTCGGCGCACCCCGACCGCAATCTCATCGTGAGCCCCGACCCGACACCGCCGGGCGCGATCTCACCAGACATCATGTTGAGCAACGCGACACCGCCGCCGGGTGCGGTCAGCGAGTCGTGCATCGCGTCGACCGCCCCAGTGGACGTACCGGTGGTGGCCGCGGCGAACAGCGCGCTGGCCGCTTCCCCGAAGCGCACCTCCTTGCCCTCCATCGCACCGTCCGCCGCGGCGGACGCGGCGCCCGGGCCGGCACGTTCCGCGACGGTCAGCAGCGTGACCGAGACGGCGAGCAGCAGCGACATGACCGCGGCGATGACGTATCCGTTTCGGCGAGCGCCGACGATCCTGCCGAAGGCCAGCGGAATCGCGAAGGGAATCAACAGCATCAGATAGATCTCGAACAGGTTCGACAGCGCCGTCGGGTTCTCGAACGGGTGCGCGGAATTGGCGTTGTAGAAACCGCCGCCGTTGGTCCCCAGCTCCTTGATGACCTCCTGGGAGACGACCGGACCGCCGGGCACGCTCTGGCCGCCACCGGCAAGAGTCGTGATCATGTGCGGGGTATCGAAATTCTGTACCACCCCCTCGGCGACGAGGAGCAGCGCACCGACGAACGCGATCGGGAGGAGGACACGAAGCGTGCCCCGGATCAGATCCGTCCAAAAATTGCCGATCCGGCCGCCGTTCTCCGAACGGGCCAGGGATCGGGCGAACGCCGCGGCCACGGACAGGCCGACCGCGGCGGACAGAAAGTTCTGCACGGCGAGCCCGGCCATCTGATATAGATGGCCGACTGCCGCCTCACCCGAGTACCACTGCCAGTTGGTGTTCGTAACGAAAGACACCGCGGTGTTCCACGCACCGTCGCTCGGCAGTGCCGCCATCCCGAGCGACAGCGGCAGGTGCGACTGAAGGCGGCCGAAGCCGCCGAACAGCACCACGATTCCGATCAGGGAGAATCCCAGCAACGACAGAACGTAGCTGCGCCAGTGCTGATCGGCGTCGGGATCCAGCCGGAGCACTCGGTAGGTGACTCGTTCGATTCGCAGATGCCGCGGCGAGGGTGTAGGTGTGCGCCAGAAAGCGCCCGAGCAGGGGCGCGGTGACCGCGAGCGCCACCACCAGCGCGCCGACCTGTAGCGCCGCCGCGAGTGCATCGCTCATCGGTTCAACCGCCGGTCGAGCAGTCCGGTCAGCAGGGCGAGCGCGGCAAAGAACCCGATCGTCATGAGGAGGTATGACAGGTCGGCCATGACGCTGCCTTTCGAAGCCGGAAAGGACAGTCCGGCCACCCGGTGCGCGGTAGGCGCACCGGTCAGTGGTACTCCGGCCGACCGGTGACTCCCGGGTTCCTGATGGATCCCTGACGCTGCACCGGCGGATCCTGACGCGATATTGGCGGTCGGAGCCGGCCCGGCCACGCCCCGCAAGAATGCGACTTGCCACAATCGGTAACGACATTTACGGTTGGTACGCGCGGGTCCGACTTGTCCCCCCGGACAAATCGGTCGGTGGGCCCGGCGATCCGGCCACGCCGGATCGGTCGCCCGGACTATTCTCGGTCGACCATCGCGCAGCGCACCGGCTGCGACCCGTCGACGAAGACACCGCGGAGGTCAGTGATGATGCCTGACTGGCTACCCGACTGGTGGATCTACCCCGCCATGCCGCTGATCGCCGCGTTCATCGGCTGGATCACCAAGGTAGCGGCCGTGGAAATGATGTTCCGGCCGTTGGAATTCAAAGGGATACCGCCCTATCTCGGTTGGCAGGGCGTCATTCCGCGCAGCGCGGAACGGATGGCCAACATCTCGGTCAACCTGTTGATGAATCGGCTGATCGACCCGAAGGAGATCATCTCCGAGATCGACGTCGACGAGATGATGGTGACGCTGCACGAGCCCATGTCGCGGCTGATCGATCAGATGACCCGCGACCTGATGCGGGAGTACCAGCCGACCTTCTGGGAAGCACTGCCGGAACAGGTCAAGCAGTACATGATCAACCATATCGAGGCCGAAGTCCCGAAGATGATGCGCGGGATGCTGGACGAGATGCAGGACCGGGTCGACGATGTCATCGATATCCGCGCCTTGGCGATCGACGCGCTGGTCCGCGACAAGGCCCTGACCAACCGGCTGGTGCGTACCGCCGGCAAGGACGCGTTCCACTTCATCATCATGTTCGGCATTCCGTCCGGATTCGCGCTGGGCGTCGTACAGGCGATCGCCTGGTACTACACCAAGAACCCGTGGATTCTGCCCGGCTTCGGCGCTCTCACCGGCTTGGTCACCGACTGGCTGGCGCTGCAGATGATCTTCCGACCGGTGCGCAAGCGCCGCTTCGGACTCGTCAGCTGGCAAGGCTTGTTCCACGCAAAACGGGATAAGGTGACCGCCGACTACGCCAGCCTGGTGGCCAACGAGCTGCTGAGCCCGGCCAATATGCTCGAAGCGATGCTCAACGGGCCGAAGTCGGATCGCTTCCTGCGGCTGATCGACCGGGAGATGCAGTCGATGATCGACGCGCAGTCCGGCCCGATGAAGCCGCTGGTGGTGCTGGCGATCGGCGGCGACCGATACGCCGCGATCAAAGATCGTGCGGTCGCCGCGACGGTGCAGCAGATGCGGGAGAACGAGGAACTCTCCGCTGTCGCCAGCGAGATCATCGACCTGCAGGCCCTGGTCACCGAAAAGATGGCCCAGATGACCGACGAGGAGTACGAGAGCCTGTTGCGGCCGGCGTTCAAGCAGGACGAATGGAAACTCGTGGTGGTCGGCGCCGTGCTCGGCTTCCTCGTCGGCGAGCTCCAGGTGCACCTGCTGCTCGAGTGAGCGGCGCGTTCGGCTCGGACCGCACCCACGGTGTCGGCTACCTCGGCGAGGTGAAATCGTAGATCGTCACCCCGTCGACGGTCACCGAGTTGAAGCTGTCGTGCACCCAGTTCACCAGGTCGATGTGCGTGCCCCCGCCGGGGCCACCGTTCATCCCGCCGTCGATGTAGTAGTGGATCTTTCCTTCGGCCACATACTGCCGGAACTGGTCGAGCGTCGGCGACGGGTCACCGGAGGAGAACCCACCGATCGGCATCACGGAGTGGCCGAGCGCGAGCTGGTACGGCGCGGCGGCCATCGAGCCCATCGTGGCCGCGGCCCACGGGTAGGTGCCCGCATCGACCCGGAGCAGGTCCAGCACCTGCGCCGAGGCCTGCGCACCTCCCGGCGGCCCGCCCCCTGCGGACGGCCGAGCCGGCGAACGCTCGCCGGAACTCTGCGGCCCGGCCATCGGGATCGGACCGGTCCGAGCGTGTGCGACGGTGTTCAGGGTGAACGCGGCGGGTCCGGCCAAACCGACGGTGAGCGCCACGACCGCCGCGGCCACCGACATCCGCGCACCGGTCGGGAGCAACAGCCCCAAACCGGCGACCACTGCTCCGACGACGATCACGTACCGCAGCCAGGGGAAGTGGTCCGGCGTTCGGCCGAGCAGGACGAACGCGGTGATCACGGTCGCAGCCAGGGCCGCCACCAGGGCGAACCGGGGCCACCACCGCTCACGGTGCTGCCAGCATGCAGCCGCACCGATACCCACGCAGGCAGCGACCGCCGGTGCCAGCGCCACGGTGTAGTACGGATGGAAGATGCCGGACATCATGCTGAACACGGCGGCGGTGACAACCCCCCATACCAACCACAGCACCAGCTGGGCGCGACGTAGGTCGGTGCGCGGGGCTCGGCCACGCAGAACCAGTGCAGCACCGGCGAGAATCACCGCGCCGATGATCAGCCAGGCGATCTGACCGCCCTGGCCGGCATCGAACAGTCGACCCCAGCCGGTCGCGCCGCCGAAACCCGTTCCCATCCCGCCACCGGAAGGCCGAGGCATCTCCGGCATGTTCGCCATATCGGGCATCGCCGCACTGCCGGCCGGAGCGCCGCCACCCGGTCCCCCTTCGCTCCCGGTGAGTCGGCCCAAACCGTTGTAGCCGAAGGTCAGTTCGATGATCGAGTTGTTGTCGGAACCGCCGATGTAGGGCCGGCCGGCCTTCGGCCACAGCTGCACCAGGGCCACCCACCAACCGGCGCTCACGATCAGCGCACCGAACGCGGCGAACAGGTGCCCGATCCGAACCCGGACGTCGCGCGGCCCGAATGCCAGATAGGTGGCCGCCAGCGCCGGGACCACCAGCATCACCTGCAATTGCTTGGTCAGGAAGCCGAATCCGACGAATACCCCGGTCCAGACCATCCATCGGAGCCGACCGGTTTCCAACGCCCGATCGGTCGCCCACACCGCAGCGATCATCAACAGCACGAGCAGCGCGTCCGGGTTGTCGAAGCGGAACATCAACGCCGCCACCGGGGTCAGCGCCAGAGCCGATCCGGCGAGCAGCCCCGCGCCGAGCCCGTGGCGCCGCTTGACGATCAGATAGAGCAGCCCGACCGAGGCCACGCCCATCAGCGCCTGCGGTACCAGCAGCGACCACGAGTTCATCCCGAAGATCCGGGCGGCGAGACCCGGAATCCACAGCGACGCAGGTGGCTTGTCGACCGTGATCGAGTTGCCGGCGTCGGAGGAACCGAAGAACCAGGCCTCCCACGACTGGGATCCCGCCTGCACCGCGGCCGCGTAGAACGAGTTCGCCCAACCGTTGGCGCTCAACCCCCAGAGGTAGAGCACGGCCGTCGCCGCGCAGAGCAACGCCGGCGCCCAGCGGTCGGGCCGGGCCCAGCGCCGCGGCGGCGGGGGTGCCGCGGCGTGGCGGGCCGGAGGTCGCGTGGCGACGAGTGCGGTCATGGACCTCACCCTCACCGATCGCCTCTGCCGCACGCTGAGCTCGAGCTGTGAGTCCGCTGGGAGCGGTCCGAACTTACGAGATACCCCGGATAGGGTTGCGATCAGACCAGGCCGAGATCCCGGGCGATGATCGTTTTCATCACCTCGCTGGTGCCGGCATAGATCCGTGCCACCCGGGCGTCGGTGTAGAGCCGGGCGATCGGGTACTCGGTCATGTAACCGTAACCACCGAACAGCTGCAGGCAGCGGTCGACCACCCGGGCCTGAACTTCGGTGCAGAACAGCTTGACCCTGGCTGCGTCGGCGCTCGCGAGCAGCCCGTCCACCAGATCGACGACGGCGCGGTCGACCATCGCCTGCGCCGCCTCGACCTCGGCCGACATGGCCGCCAGCTCGAACTTGGTGTTCTGGAACGACGCCACCGGTGTGCCGAACGCCTTGCGCGCCTTGGTGTACTCCACCGTCGCCGCGATCGCCGACCGGGCTTGGGCGACCGAACCGACCGCGACGGTGATCCGTTCCTGGGCCAGGTTGTGGCCGAGGTAGCCGAACGCGGCGCCTTCCTCGCCCAACCGGTTCGTCACCGGCACCCGGACATCGGTGAACGACAGCTCCATGGTGTCCTGCACCTTGCAGCCCATCTTCTCCAGCATCCGGCCGCGCTCGAAGCCGGGCATGCCGTCCTCGACGACCAGCAGGGTCAACCCGGCGCGCCGGTTGTCCGGGTCGGTCGCGGTGCGGCAGACGACGACCACCAAGTCCGCGAGCAGACCGCCGGTGATGAAGGTCTTCGCCCCGTTGAGTACGTAGGTGTCGCCGTCTCGGACCGCGCCGGTGCGCATACCCGCCAGGTCGGACCCGGTGCCGGGCTCGGTCATCGCGATCGCGGTGAGCAGCGAGCCGTCGACCAGGCCCGGGAACCACCGTGCCTGCTGTGCGGCATCGGCATACTCCAGGAAGTACGGCAGGATCACATCCAGCTGGGTGCGAACGGTACCGAGGGTGACCAACGCCCGATACGCCTCCTCCTGCAGGATCGCGTTGTAGCGGTAGTCGCGCAGGCCGGCGCCACCGTACTGCTCGGGCAGCGCGAAGCCGAGCATGCCGAGCTTGCCCATCTCGGCAAAGATCTCTCGCGGCATCCGGCCGGCCCGCTCCCACTGCGGGTAGTTCGGCACGATCTGCTTGGCCACGAACTCGCGAACCAGGTCGCGGAACGCCTCGTGGTCGGCGGTGTAAAGGTCGCGACGCATGGCGCTGCCTAACCGAGCAACTCGACGACAGTGGCGTTCGCGGTGCCGCCGCCCTCGCACATCGTCTGCAATCCGTAGCGAATGTCGTTGTCCCGCATGTGGTACAGCATCCGGGTCAGCAGCACCGCGCCGGATGCGCCGAGCGGATGTCCCAGCGCGATCGCGCCGCCGAGCGGGTTCAGCAACGCCGGGTCGGCGCCCGTCTCGGCCTGCCACGCCAACGGCACCGGGGCGAACGCCTCGTTCACCTCGAACACGCCGATCTGGTCGAGCGCCAAACCCGCCTTCTTCAGTACCTTCTCGGTGGCCGGGATCGGCCCGGTGAGCATCAGCACCGGATCCGATCCCGCTACCGCCCCGGCCCGGTAGCGGGCCAGCGGGGTCAGGCCGAGCTCGCGGGCCTTCGCCGCAGTGGTGAGCAACACTGCGGCCGCACCATCGGAGATCTGGGAGGAGTTGCCCGCGTGGATCACTCCGTCGTCACGGAACGCCGGCTTCAGCCCGGCCAGTTTGGCCACGGTGCTGCCGCGCCGGACTCCTTCGTCGGCGGTCACCACACGGTCGCCGGTGTCGACCGACACGATCTGCTCGGTGAACGCCCCCGCGTCCTGCGCCGCGGCCGCACGTTCGTGCGAGAGCACCGAGTACTCGTCCACCCGCGTTCGGTCGAATCCCCACTTCTGCGCGACGAGTTCGGCCGACAGGCCCTGGTTGAACGAGAAGCCGGCATAGCGGCCCGACGCCTTCGGTCCGTACGGTTGACCGGTCGCCCGGGCCGCGCCGAGCGGTACTCGACTCATCACCTCGACGCCACCCGCCACAACCACCTCCTGCTGGCCGGACAGCACCGCCTGCGCGGCGAAATCGATTGCCTGTTGGCTGGATCCGCAGGCGCGATTGATCGTGGTGCCGGGCACGCTCTCCGGCCAGCCGGCCGCCAGTACGCTGTAGCGGCCGATGTTGCTGGACTGGTCGCCGACCTGGGACACACACCCCCAGATCACGTCGTCGACGATCGCCGGGTCGAGGTTCGTCCGTTCCGCGAGCGCAGCGAGTACCAGCGCGGACAGGTCGGCGGGGTGCACCCCGGCGAGCCCCCCGTTGCGTTTGCCGACCGGGGTGCGGACGGCGGCGGCGATGACGACTTCGGGCATGGACTAGCTCCCGTTCTCGGTGGTGGGTCGGATCGGTGGACGATGTACCGTCCATCGGCCGGTGAACTGCGGCCGGCGCCGTTCGGCAAAAGCGGCGAAGGCTTCCGGCGCGTCGGCGGTGGCGAAATTGAGTCCCTGCGCCCGGGCTTCGGCGTCGAGCGCAGCCCGCATCGTGGTGTCCGCGCCCGCATGCAGCAGCGCCTTGGTCTGGGCGAGGGCGACCGGTGGGCCGGCAGCCAACCGACCGGCGAGATCGTCGGTGAACGCATCGATCTCGTCCGCCGGGGTTACCCAGGTGACCAATCCCAGCCGGTGGGCCTGCACGGCGTCGATGGTCTCGGCCAGCATGGTGAGTCGTTTGGCCTGCTGCATACCGACCAACCTCGGCAGCAACCACGACCCGCCCAGATCCATCGTCAACCCGCGTTTGGTGAACACCTGCGCGAAGGTCGACTCCGGTGTGGATACCACCAGGTCACAGCCCAACGCCAGGTTCCAGCCGGCCCCGAACGCCGGTCCGGCCACCTTCGCAACGGTCGGCAACGGCAGCTCGTGCAACAGGTTCGCGACGTCGGTGAGCGCGCGCATCCGGTAGATCGGGTGTGCATTGTCGGGCACCGAGATGTCGGCGCCGGAGCAGAACGCACCGTCGGCACCGGTGAGCACCAACGCGCGCACCGAACGGTCGGCGGCTACCGCTCGAAACGCGTCGGCCAGCGCCACCCACAGTTCGGCGTCGATCGCGTTGCGTCGGTGCGGCCGGTTCAAGGTCAGGGTGCGGACGCCGGACCGGTCGTCGGACAACAGCACCGGACCGCCGCTCACGGGGACGGCTCCGCCACACAGCCGAACTCGGCCAGCACCGCGGCGGTGTGTTCACCCAGCGCCGGTACCGCGCCCATCGGCGGGTCGAATCCGTCGATCACCGCGGGCGGCAACAGCGACGGGATCGGCCCGGCCGGGGTGTCGATCTGCTGCCACCGCCCACGCTGCACCAGCTGCGGGTGATTCAGCAGATCGCGGGTCCGGTTGTAGCAGGAGTTGCCGATCCCGGCAGCGTCGGCGATGCGCTGGATCGCAGCCAGATCGCGGGCGCCGCACCACACGGTCAAGGCTTCGTCGAGTTCGGCCCGGTGCCGGGTGCGACCGGCATTGGTGGCGAACCGTTGGTCGGCAGCGAGATCGGGACGCTCCAAGATCGCGGTCGCCAGCCGCTGCCACTCGTTGTCGTTGGTGGTGCCCAGCACGACCGTGCGCCCGTCCGCGGTCGGGTATGCGCCGTAGGGGGCGACCGCCGGTGAGCTCATACCCAGCGGCTGCTGCTCGACGCCGGAATGCCGGGTATAGGTGAGGTGATACCCCATCATATCCGCCATCGTGTCGAACAGACTGACTGCGATCCGCTTGCCGCCGAGCTCGGCCCGGCGGTAGAGCGCGGCGACGATGGACAGTGCCGCGTAGAGACCGGTCGTCACGTCGGCCATCGGCGGGCCGGGTTTGGCCGGCGCGTCGGCGGTTCCGGTCACCGAACACACCCCGGACTCGGCCTGCACCAGCAGGTCGTAGGCCCGCTTGTGCGACAGCGGTCCGCCGGCACCGAACCCGTCGATCTCCACCGCGATCAGGTCCGGATAGCGCAGGGCGAGGTCGTCGGGCGCCACCCCCAACCGGGCCGTCGCACCGGGCGCCAGATTGGCCACCAGAACGTCGGCCCGGGCCAGTAACCGATGGAGAACTTCTACTCCGGCATCGGTTTTCAGGTCCAGCGCGACCGACTCCTTGCCCCGGTTCACCCAGACGAAGTGGGCCCCCTGACCGAGCACGACGTCGTCGTAGTGCCGTGCGAAGTCACCCCCGTTCGGGTGCTCGACTTTGATCACCCGGGCGCCCAAGTCGGCCAGCGCGCGGGTACACATCGGCGCCGACACCGCCTGCTCCAGCGCGACGACGGTCACCCCGGCCAGCGGCGCCCCGGCCGCCACCGCCATCAGATCACCGTTCCGCCGTCGACCGGTAGCACCTGCCCGGTGACGAACGACGCAGCGTCGGACGCAAGGAATACGAATGCGCCGGCGACCTCGTCCGGCTCGGCCCAGCGGCGCAGCAGGATCCGGTCCAGCATCTGCGGGGCGAACCGGTCGTCGGTGCGGATCGTCTCGGTCATCGGAGTCGCCGCCAGCGGTGCCAGCGCGTTCACCAGGATCTGCTTGCGCGCCAACTCCTTGGCCAGCGACTTGGTGATCCCGATGATCGCCGCCTTGGCCGCCGAATAGTTCACCTGACCGAGGGTTCCCACCAAGCCCGCGGCCGAGGTCACGTTGATGATCCGGCCGCGGCCGTCGGTCGCCAGGTAGGGCAACGCCGCCTGCGCGCAATGAACCGTGCCGAGCGCGTGAACCTCGTAGATCCGGCGCATCGACTCGGCGGTGGTGTCGGCGAACATGGCCGGGGCGGTGATGCCGGCGTTGTTCACCAGGATGTGCAACGTGCCGTCGGCGAGTCCGGCCGCCCGCTCGGCCGCCTGGTCGGCGGCGGCGCGATCGCTGACGTCGAAGGCAAAACTCGCCGCGACCCCGCCGTTGCCGACGATCTTCTCCGCGACGGCTGCGGCGGCCGGTCCGTCTCGATCGGTGACCAGAACTGCCGCGCCCGCATCGGCCAGCGCCTGCGCAACAGCCGCGCCGATACCGCCGGCGGCGCCGGTGACCAGCGCCGACCGGCCGGTCAAGTCGAACAAGTTCTGCCGGTTCATCGATAACATCCCATCGTCGGTAGAGCTGGCGGTCAGTAACTTCGGGGCAGGCCGAGAGCGTGGGTGCCCAAATAGTTGAGGATCATCTCCTGGCTCACCGGGGCGATCCGCATCACCCGGGCCTCCCGGAAGTAGCGGGAAACGTGGTATTCCTCCGAATAGCCCATCCCACCATGGGTTTGCAGCGCGCGATCGGCCGCGGCGAAGCCCGCCTCGGCGCACAGATACTTGGCGGTGTTGGCCTCCCGCCCACAGGACTTTCCGTTGTCGTAACGCCAGGTGGCCTTGCGCAGCATCAGTTCCGCCGCGTCCAGGTGGGCCAGCGCGTCGGCCAGCGGGAACTGGACGCCCTGGTTCTTGCCGATCGGCCGGTCGAACACCACCCGCTCGTTGGCGTACCGCACCGCACGATCCAACGAGACCCGGCCCAATCCCAGCGCTTCCGCCGCGATCAGCATCCGTTCCGGGTTCAACCCGTCGAGCAGGTAGGTGAAGCCGCGCCCCTCCTCCCCCACCCGGTCCGCGACCGGCACCCGCAGGTCGTCGATGAACACTTCGTTGGAGCTCACCGCGTTTCGGCCCATCTTCGGGATCGGCCGGATATCGACGTGCGCACGATCGAGATCGGTGAGGAACAGGGTCATCCCGTCGGTCTTACGGGCGACCTGGTCGTACGGGGTGGTGCGGGTCAGCAGCAGGATCTTCTCCGACTCCAACGCCTTCGAGATCCACACCTTGCGGCCGTTGATCACGTAGTGGTCACCGTCCCGACGAGCCGACGTCGTGATGCGCGGGGTGTCCAAGCCGGCGCCCGGCTCGGTCACCCCGAAGCACACGTGCAGGTCACCGCCGGCCACCCGCGGTAGCGTGCGCTGCTTGAGCTCCGCCGAACCGTGCACCACGACCGGGTGCATCCCGAAGATCGACATGTGGATCGAGCTGGCGGCGTTCATACCGCCACCGGATCGCGCGACCTCCTCGGCGAGCAACGTCGCCTCGGTGATGCCCAGACCGTGTCCGCCGTACTCCTCGGGGATGGTGATGCCCAGCCAACCACCGCTCGCGATCGCGGAATAGAACTCGGTCGGGAATTCGTGCGCCCGATCCTTCTCCATCCAGTAGTGGTCGTCGAACTTGCGGCACAGCTCGGCGACCGAGGAGCGGATCAGCTCCTGGTCCTCGGACAGCTCGAAGCTCATCCCTTCCCGGGCCGGCTGCACGGTCATCGCGACGCCTCTTCCGACCGGCGCGACGCGAGTTCGGCGAGATCGAAGGACTGCCGCGCCAGCCAGAATCGGAGGAAGTTGGTCAGCGAATAGCGCAGGAACAACGCCGACCCGATCACCGTGTCGGCGATTCCACCGAGGGCCAGGGTCATCGCGTCGCGCTGGGCCAGCGGGTCGGTGGTGCCGTGGCACATCAGGTAGGCGACCACCGTGACCACCAGGCCGCCGACCATCAGGATCACTCCGACCCGCAGCCACAACCTCGCCCGGCCGGCCGCCGGATCCGGGATCTGGAGTTCCTGCATCTCACGGACGAATCGGTCCGCACGGGAGTCGGTCATGCCGGGTCACTTCCTAGGTAGAGGGCGGCCAGTTCATCGCGAATTCCACTGTCCGGGGCTCCGTGTCGCGCTACTCGACCCCGAACCAACACCACCGCGTGGTCGGCGAGATCGAGGACCGCCGCCGCGAACTGCTCGACCACGAGCACCGCGACGCCCTGCGCGGCGATCTCGGCGACCTGCTCGTAGAGCCGGCCGACCACCAGCGGCGCCAGTCCCATCGAGAGTTCGTCGAGCAGCAGCACGGCAGGGTCGGTGGTCAGTCCTCGGGCGAGTGCGAGCATCTGCTGTTCGCCACCGGACATGGTGCCCGCGAGTTGGTTCGCCCGGTCGGCCAGAATCGGGAACCGACCGAACGCAATCTCTTCGATCTCCCCCCGCGGCCGGCCGGTACAGGTCATCATCAGCAGGTTTTCCCGGACGGTCAGGTTCGGAAAGATCCCGCGCCCCTCCGGGATCAGACACACTCCGGCCCGCGCCAGCTCACGCGGTTGCGCGCCGGTCACGTCCCGCCCACCGAGCAGCAGCTGTCCCCCGCTGACCGGGTGCACACCCGCGACGGTCGCCAACACGGTGGATTTTCCGGCTCCGTTCGGACCGAGCAGCGCGGTCACTCGGCCGGCGCGAACGGTCAGATCGACGCCGTGCAGGACCGTGATCGCGTCGTAAGCCGCTCGAACATCACGCAATTCGACCAGTGGTGCCGACGGTCCGGTGTCCACGGTCGCCGCGGCGGGTGGTGCGGTAGCGGCCGTCATGCCGCCCCCAGGTACGCGGCGAGCACCCGGGCGTCGGCGCGAACCGTCGCCGGTGGCCCGGCCGCGATCACCTGGCCCAGGTCGAGTACGTACAACTGATCGCAGACGTCCATCACCAACCCCATGTCGTGTTCGACCAGCAGCACCGCGGTGCCGTCGGCAGCGACCGCACGCAACAACGCACCGAAACGCTCGGTCTCGGCGTGGTCCTGACCCGCCGCCGGCTCGTCGAGCAACAGCAACGTGGGCCGGACCGCGAGCGCACGCCCCACTTCCACCAAACGTGCGGTCCCGGTGGGTAGGTCGTCGGCCGGGGTGTCGGCGACGGCGGCCAGACCGAGGCGCTCGAGCAACCCGTCGACCGTCGCTTCCGCGTGCCGCCGATCCGGGCCGAGGTCGGCAGCGACCAACAGGTTGTCCCGCACGCCGAGTCGGCCGAACAGCTCCAGCCGCTGGAAGGTCCGGGCCAAACCATGCCGCGCGCGACGCGCCGGACCCAGCTTCGTCACGTCGTGACCGTCGATCACGACCCGGCCGCGGGTCGGGGTCCGCAGCCCACAGATCACGTCGAACAGCGTGCTCTTGCCCGCTCCGTTCGGCCCGATCAGACCGGTGACTGCGCCCCGCTCGGCACGCAGCGCCGCACCGTCCAGCGCCCGATTGCCCCCGAACATGACGGTCACGTCGTCAACGGCCAACTGCGACGGCACGGTCGAGCTCCTCCCTGTCCTCGGCCGTCCACGGCCGGCGCACACCCCACCACTCGACCGGTACGACCGTCGAGTCCGGCGCCGGCCGATTCACCGCCCGGTAGGCCAACCGCGCGGCGATCACAGCGATCACCACCCCGGCGACGAAGCCCCAACCGTCCAGCACCTCGAGTAGTCGCAACCCCCACAGCACCAGCACGGCGAGCGCGAGCAGGGGGGCGATCAGGCGATCCCGCAACATCGGCAGCCATTCGGCGCGCAACGGCCGAATCGCTCCGTCGGCCAGCACTCCGCCGCCGAACAGGATGCCGCCCAATGCGGGCAACACCTGTGACAGGCTCAGCAGTCCGGGCCACAGCACCGGAATCACATGCAGCGGGCCGGCGTAGGCCACGCCGGTGAACAACCCTGCGCCCACCGCGCCGAGACCGGCGATGGTGACGATGAGAAAGATCGGCAGCCCGGTGACGAAATTGAACTGATCCGGGGTGACCGCCTGCATCTGCATGCCGTAGAGCGCACCACCCAGCCCGGCGATCGCCGCCGCCAACGCGAATACCGCGACTCGGGCCACCAGGACGTTGCCGCCGAGGGTGGCGTAGGCGGCCTCGCTGTCCCGGAGCGCGATCAACCGACGCCCGAACCGGCTGCGGCGCAGCAGCGCCACGCCGAAGCCGGCGACCGCCAGGCACACCGCCGCGAACACGGTGCACCCTGCGACGGTCTCGATCCGCAGGCCGAACAAGTTCGGACCGACCACCGACACCGAGCCCTGATCGAAGAAGGCGATCCGGATACCGGCCACCTCGAATGCCGGCAGGGTGAAGATCCAGCGATCCAGGATCACCGCGAACGCTGCCGTGGCCAGCGCCAAGTAGACCCCGGACAGGCGCAGCGCCGGAATCGCGATCAGCGCGCCGACCAGGCCCGTGATGCCCATCGCGGCGAGTAACGCCCACCACTGACCGTCCGGGCCGAGATGGCCGTAGGCCACCGCACCGATCCCGGCCAGCCCGAGCTGACACAGCGAGATCTGTCCGGCGAAGCCGAGCAGCGGCACGTAGGACAGCGCGATCACACCCCACGCGAAGATGGCGCCGTAGGTGATGATGTCGGATTCGCTGAGCATGCTGGCCAACATCAGCCCGAACACGACGATCAGGCCGGCGAATACCGCCGAGCCGCCCAGCGTCGGCAGCGGCACGGCGCCCAGCTTTCGGTCCCGCCCGCGCAGTCGACCGTGGGGGAACACCAGCAATGCCGCGAGCAGCAACAGTGCGGGAGCGGCGAGCCGCAGGCCGGGCAAGTACTGATTCTGCGGCAGATAGCCGGTCAGATAACTTTCCAGCAGACCGACCACGACCGCACCCACGAACACCATCGGCAGGTAACGCAGCCGCCCGAAGATGGCGGCGGTGTAGGCGCTGACGATCAGCAGCGACAGTCCGGCGGCGTCCAGGGTGACCGTCGGCGCGATCAGCACGCCACCGATCGCGGCGAGCTCGATGCCGAGCATCCAGGCGATCCGGTTGGCCCGGCGGGGATCCGCACCGGTCAGCCCGACCAGTGCGCGATCGTCGACGGTGGCCCGCATCTCCACCCCGGTTCGGGTCCGGTACAACACCAGCCGCAGCACCACGGCCACCACGACGGCGACCACCATCGTCAACGCTTGATGCCAGGTGATCGTGACCACGCCGAGGTCGATCGCCGGCCGGTCGGCGAAGAACCGCGGCAGCGAGCGCGACTCACTCGGGTTCCAGATCCAGCGCGCAACCACGATCAGCCCGCTGAGCAGCGCGATCGTCATCACCAACTTGGCCGCGTCACCGAGCCCCTGGGCCGGGGCGAGCACCTTGGCGAAGAAAAGCCCGAAAGCCGGCGCGAAGCCGAGCAGGACCCCGGCCAAGGCCAACGGCACCGGCCAGCCCCAGCCGACCGTCAACTGCCAGTAGACGAACGCTGACATCATTCCGGCCGCGCCGTGGGCGAAACTGAACACCCCGGTCGTGGTGTAGGTGAGCACCAGGCCGCTGCCGATCACCGCGTAGATCGCGGCCGTGCTGAGACCGACGATGCCGAAGGCGAGGAACTGCTCCATCAGCGCGTCCCGTTCGTCAGTTCAGATCGGCCATGCTCTTACCGACATCGGCAAGCGTGGTCGGCGTGCCGAAGTCTCCCGTGTACCGGTAGGGAGTAAAGCCGCAGCGGTACAGGCCGTCGGTGTCGGCGCCGAAATCGGCGCTGTGCCAACCATCCGGGCCTGCCTGCTGCACGTTGAAGCACCGCGGCTGATCGGCGAGCGGCTTGGACAGATCGACCGGTGCGACCAAACCCCCAGCTGTCCAATCGGTCTCAGCGCGCGCCGACTCGTAGATGCACTTGCGGGTGAGCTCGTTACCGCAGCTGCTCGCCGACTTTGCGAACAGCAGCCAGGACTGGAATGCGCGCAGCACCTGGAAGGTGATCGGGCTGCCGGGCGCGTACTGCTGGAACAGATCTTTCAGCTCCTGCACCGCCGGCACCTTGTCCGCGGCATCCAGCGGCGCCGTACCGCTCATGTCGAGCACGTTGTTCTGGAACCCGAGCGATCCCTTTGCCTCGTCCAGGAAGGTCTGGTTGTAGGAGTTGGCGTTGGCGTCGATCCAGTCCAACTTGTAATCCATCCCGGTGAGCACATCCTCCAGCTTGGCCAGGTAACGGAAGTCGCCGTAGAAGATGAGGCCCTTGATGTTCTGCGACTTGATCGCCTGCGCGTAGGGAGTCCAGTCCGGGACGCCGGAGATCGGGTACAGGTCGTTGTAGGCGACCTTGGCGCCGGCCGCGGTGAGCGACTCGTCGAGCTTCTCGGCCATCACCTTGGTGATCGGGTTGTCCCCGACGATCATCCCGATCGCGCCTTTGGAGTCCGGATATGCCTCGTTGATCAGCCAATCCTGGAACCCGGTGTACGGGTTGACGTTCTCCGACACCGCAGCTCCGGCACCGACCTGCAGGTCCGAACCGGTGTTCGCCGTCTGGCTCACCTGTGCCGGAAATTCCGGCAGCAGGCAGGAGAGCCGATCCTTCACGCCGAGACTGTCCAGCGCGGCACTGCCGCCGGCCAGCACGAAGTCCTCCCGACAGGCCTCCAGCATGCGCTGACGGACCTCCATCAACTTGGTGTCGTGCAGATTCGCGACCACCTTGCGGCCGTTGATCCCGCCGGCGGCGTTGCACCAGGAGGTGAACACCTTGGCTGCGTCGACCAGGTCCGGATTCTTGGTGAACCCGGTATCGGTGAAGACGCCCACGTCGATCTCGGTGTCGGTGACCCCCTGGGCGGGCGCACCGGACGGGTTGCCGGACTGACAGACATTCGCCAGCGTGCCGAAATCGCCCGACGTCGTCGAGCTGCCGGTCCGACTTTCGGTCGTCTCTGTCGTGCCACCGTCCCGGCCGCAGCCGGCCGCCAGGAGCACGATCGCCAGCACGGCGACAACGATTCGCTGCGGTTTCACCGGATCCTCCTCGGGGCGGCACTGCCAGGTGCGGAAATCATCTTCTCATATCTGGGCAATTACAATAGCGACGGCTGCCGCAAGCCACCGCGAGATCGGCCGACTTCCCCGGCCGTCGGCCCGACCGGCGCCACATCGCCACAGGCCAAAGCCAAGAACATTCCACTCTCTGAAGGAGAATGTTATTCTCATGAACGTGGCGCGGCGTTGCCGTTCCGCTGGTTCGGCACGGTGTGCCGGGCTGTCGAGCGCCGCCGACCGACAACGCCGGCACCGGAAGGGAATCCGTTGGCACACTTCACCAAACCAGCAGCAGGGAGCTGGACGCAGAACTATCCCGAGCTGGGCACGGAGCCGGTGGACTACACCGACTCGATCGATCCCGCCTTCTACGAGGACGAGCGCCAGGCCATCTTCCGTCGGACCTGGTTGAACGTCGGGCGGGTGAACCGGCTGCCCAAGGTCGGTAGCTACTTCACCAAGGAGTTGGCCTGCGTCGGGACGTCACTGATCATCGTCAAGGACCGGGAAAAGCAGATTCGGGCGTTTCACAACATCTGCCGCCACCGTGGCAACAAGCTGGTGTGGGACGACTACCCCGGCGAAGAGACCTCCGGTACCTGCCGCCAGTTCACCTGCAAGTATCACGCCTGGCGCTACGGCCTCGACGGTGAGCTGACCTTCGTGCAGCAGGAGGGTGAGTTCTTCGACCTGGACAAGTCCCGGTTCGGACTCAAAGCGGTGCGCTGTGAGGTGTGGGAAGGTTTCATCTTCGTCAACCTCGACCCCGAGGCCCGGCCGCTCGTCGAGTATCTCGGGCCGCTCGCCAAGGGCCTGGAAGGCTACCCGTTCGATCAGATGAGCGAGGTGTTCAGCTACCGGGCCGAGGTCGGCTCCAACTGGAAGCTGTTCATCGACGCGTTCGCCGAGTTCTACCACGCGCCGATCCTGCACCAGAAGCAAGCGGTGAAGGACGAAGCCGACAAGCTGGCCGGATTCGGTTACGAAGCACTCCATTACGAGATCGCCGCACCGCACTCGATGATCTCGTCCTGGGGCGGAATGGCGCCGCCGAAGGACCCGTCGATGGTGAAACCGATCGAACGCGAGCTACGCAGCGGCCTGTTCGGTCCGTGGGACCGGCCCGATATCGACGGCCTCGAACCGCTTCCGGTGGGCATCAACCCGGCACGCCACAAGGCCTGGGGGGTCGACGAGTTCGAGTTCTTCCCGAACATGTCGCTGCTGTTCTGGGCGCCCGGCTGGTTCCTGACGTATCACTACTGGCCGACCGCGGTGGACAAGCACATCTTCGAGGCCAGCCTCTACTTCGTTCCGGCCAAGAACGCTCGGGACCGGCTGGCTCAGGAACTGGCCGGAGTGACCTTCAAGGAGTACGCGCTGCAGGACGCGAATACCTTGGAAGCCACCCAGACCATGATCGCCACCCGCGAGGTGACCGACTTCCCGCTCAACGATCAAGAGATCCTGCTCCGTCATCTGCACAAGACCGCCCAGCGCATCGTCGAGGAGTACCGCAATGGTCGCGCCCACTGACATCCGCACCGACACCCTCCTGCCGGAACAGTTCGCCGACCTGGAACGCTTCGCGGACTGGGTGCTGGCCACCGAGCCGGAACGCTATGCCAAGCGCCTCGCGTCCAGCATGGACCAGATGCAGGATCTCTACGACACGGTGTTCGCTCGGCTGCAGGACGCCTTGGCATATCTCGACACCTTCGAATGGCCGGACCTGCCCGACGACGCCCGCAACCTGTTCCACCTGCTGCAGTCATTGGTGATGGTGTCGTTCCCGATCGAAGTGTGGAAGCAGCCGCGGGTGCCGGATTCCGGTGCGGCGTATCTGGATATCGTGCACGAACCGATGGTGTGACGTCGATGCCGGCGCTGACCCTGCGAGCGGCCGGGCTGCTCGATGTGGACTCGGGCGAGATCGTTCGACCCGGGCTCCTCCGGATCGAGGACGACCGGATCGTCGGCGTCGGCGGCGACACCGACGGCGACGGCGAGGTCGTCGATCTCGGCGATCTCGTCCTGCTGCCCGGCCTGATGGATATGGAGGTCAATCTGCTGATGGGCGGGCGCGGCGAGACCGGCCTGGCCTCGAGCGTCACCGACGATCCCGCGTTGCGGATGCTCCGTGCCGTCGGCAATGCCCGGCGCACCCTGCGCGCGGGCTTCACCACCGTGCGCAACCTGGGATTGTTCGTCAAGACCGGCGGTTACCTCCTCGACGTCGCACTGGGTAAGGCGATCGACGCGGGCTGGATCGACGGCCCGCGGATCGTTCCGGCCGGGCATGCGATCACCCCGACCGGCGGGCATCTGGATCCCACGATGTTCGCTGCGTTCGCCCCCGACGTCCTGCAGCTGACGCTGGAGGAAGGCATCGCCAACGGTGTCGACGAGGTGCGCAAAGCGGTCCGCTATCAGATCAAGCACGGCGCCCAACTGATCAAGATCTGCGTGTCCGGCGGGGTGATGTCGCTTACCGGTGCGCCCGGTGCGCAGCACTATTCGGATGAGGAGCTGCGCGCGATCGTCGACGAGGCGCACCGGCGGGGCCTGCGGGTGGCGGCCCACACGCACGGCGCGGATGCGGTAAAGCACGCGGTCGACGCCGGAATCGACTGCATCGAGCACGGATTCCTGATCGACGACGAGGCGATCGAGCTCATGGTAAAGCACGGCACCTGGCTGGTGCCCACGACCCGACTGGCCGACGCGATGGACGTGTCGAAGGCCGATCCGAAGCTGCAGGCCAAGGCGGCCCAGATGTTTCCGAAGGCGCGCACGTCGGTGCTCGCCGCCTACCGGGCCGGGGTGAAGATCGCGGTCGGCACCGACGCACCGGCGATTCCACACGGCCGCAACGCCGACGAGTTGGTGGCATTGGTGGATCGCGGGCTGCCGGCCGACGACGTGTTGCGCGCCGCCACGATCCGCGGCGCGGAGCTGATCGGCGTGGACGACCGCGGCCGACTGGCCGCGGGACAGCTGGCCGATGTGATCGGCGTGCCCGGGGACCCGACCGACGACATCGCCGTCACCCGGGATGTGCGGTTCGTGATGAAAGGCGGAAAGATCTATGTCCAGAAGTGACGATCTGCTGGAGATCCAGCAAGTGCTCGCCCGGTACGCGGTGACCATCACCCGGGGCGACATCGAGGGTCTGTTGGCGGTTTTCACCCCGGACGGCAGCTACAGCGCATTCGGCGACACCTACTCGCTCGATCTGTTCCCGGAGTTGGTGGCGGCCGCCCCGAAAGGACTTTTCCTCACCGGACTTCCGGTGTTGGACATCGACGGCGACACCGCCGCCGGCACCCAGCCACTGTGCTTCGTCGATCACGCGACCCACGACATGCGGATCGGCTATTACACCGACGCGTTGGTGCGGACCGACGACGGCTGGCGGATAAAGACTCGCCGGATGACCTTCATCCGACGCAGCGGCGACCACGACGCGGGGATCCCGCATGCTTTCGAGCATTCCCGCACATGAGCGCCGACCCCGTACCCGGCATCGCCGAATTCCGGAGCGGGCTGCAGGCGTGGTTGGGCGAACACGACCTGACGCCGGGCCCGGATCATTCGCTCGACGGCCAGGTCGCCCAGTTGTTGCGGGTGCGAAAGGCCTTGTTCGACGCCGACTGGATGCGATACGGCTGGCCGACCGCGGCCGGCGGATTGGGCGGACCGGCCGCGCTGCGCGCGGTACTGGGTGAAGAGGTCGCGACCCGAGACCTCGCCGAGCCCGGCATCTGGTCGCTGATCGAGGTGCTGGCACCGACGATGATCGACTACGCCCGCCCCGATCTGGCGGCGGAGATGGTGCCACGGCTGTTGTCCGGCGCCGAGCTGTGGTGCCAAGGATTCTCCGAGCCCGAGTCCGGTAGCGACCTGGCCTCGCTGACCACCAGGGCCATCCCCCGCGGCGCGGACTGGGTGGTCTCCGGACAGAAAGTGTGGACCAGCCTCGCCCAGTACGCGGCCCGCTGCGTGCTGCTGACCCGCACCGCACCGGGACACCGCGGGATCACCGCTTTCTTCGTCGACATGGATTCCCCGGGCATCACCGTGCGTCCCCTACAGACTATGCACGGGGTGGACGAGTTCGCCGAGGTGTTCTTCGACGACGTGCTGGTGCCTTCTGATCGAATGCTCGGCACCCCCGGCGACGGCTGGCAGCTGGCGATGGATCTGCTGCCGTTCGAGCGGTCCACCTGCTTCTGGCACCGGATCGCGTACCTGTTCACCCGGCTCGATCAGGTTCTGGCCGAGACCGACTCGACCGATTCGGCCGAGGACCCCGCGCTCGGCGAAGTGTTCACGATGCTGCATACCACCCGGTGCCGATCATTGCTCACCCAACGCCGGCTCGCCGCGGGTGCCCGACTGGGCCCGGAGACCTCGATCGACAAGGTGCTGCTGGCAACCGCCGAGCAACGGCTGTTCGACACCGCGCGCGACGTCTTACCCGGGGCGATAGAGCTGGACGACGACCGGTGGCGCACCGAATTCCTCTACTCCCGAGCCGCAACGATCTACGGGGGCACCGCCGAGATCCAGCGCAATATCATCGCCCGCCGCCTGCTCGATCTCGGAAAGGAGTCGGCGTGACCGCTCAGCTCGACCTGGATCCGGACGAGCTCGCACTGCTCGCCGACACGCTGCGCCGCGCCATGAGCGGCGCCGACGGTCCGGCGCTGGACGCCGCACTCGCGGAACTGGGCTGGCGTGAACTGCTGGACGACGCACCGCAGGTGGCTGTGCCGATGGTGTTCCGGCTGCTCGGGGAGACCGGCACGCACGCGTCGGTGCTGCTCGACGTGCTATCCCGGGCCGGTGCCGATGCCGGCCCGCTACCGTTCGCCGGAAACGGATGGGTGGCCTGGGACCCCGATATCGACGTGGAGATTCTGCCGCTGCGCCGCGTGCCCGACGGCGTCGAGCTTTCCGCCGAGGCGCTTGCCGCCGGCCGGCGGGCGATCGGCTGGTGGTTGCTCGGCGCCGGGAATGCGATGCTGCAGCTGGCCCGCAGCCATGCGCTGCAGCGCACCCAGTTCGGCCGACCGATCGCATCGTTCCAGGCCGTCCGGCATCGCCTGGCCGAGACATTGGTCGCGCTCGACGGCGCCGAGGCAGCCCTGACCGTAGCCGCGGAGGCCGCCGATACCGACGACGGCACGCCGACCGCACTGCTGGCCAAGGTCGCGGCGGGCAACGCCGGGGCCACCGCCGCCCGACACTGTCAGCAGGTACTCGGCGGCGTCGGTTTCACCGCGGAACACCCACTGCATCGGCACGTGCGACGCGTCCTCGCTCTGGACGGTTTGCTCGGCAGCTCACGCGAACTCACCCGCGAAGCCGGCGCAACGATCCGCGCCCGCGGCAGTGCGCCCAGGCTCGCTCGACTTTGACCTCGTAACAGGGGCTGATCCCGGAATAGAATTGCGATATGACCGCCAGAACCGTCGAACTGCAAATGCCCACGGCCGCAGCCTGGGACCGACTGCAGGCCGCTGCCGCATCGCTGGGGACGATCGAGGAAGCGCAGGAAAACTCGCGATTCCTGGTCGTGAAAACACGCTACGGGCTGAATCCGGTGCGGCTGCGGGTATCCGTTTTATCCGGCCCCACAGCCGAAACCAGTCGGTTGGACATTCAGGCGCGGGGCCAGGATATCTGGGGGGTCGCAAGCCGCAAAGTGATCGACCGGCTTTGCGCGGCACTGTGAGTCAGGCACCGTAGATCATCGTCGGTGGAGCCGTGCCGCCCGCCTCGTTGTCGAGCACCCGACTCAACGGGGCGGCGAACAGGGCCAGATCCACCCGCGCGCCGACGACGATGCGCCGGGGTGAACGGCCGGGACGCTCCGGCGGACTGAAGTACCCGGCGAGCACCGACGCGGCGTCGACCCGGTCCGCCGCACCGAGGACAACTCCGGAATCGGTGCGACGCTCGATCGCCGAACGGATCACCCGCCACGGCGAGAGTGGGCCGTACGGCGCGTCGCTGGACGGCGCCACCGGCACCCCGTGCGATGCCAGCCTGGCATACGGGTACAGGCATTCGAGGTCATCGGCTGCGACCTCGCGCAGGTAGGTGTCGCCGCGGGCGTACAGGAACCCGGGCTGGGTCACCACTGCGAGCCCGAGTTGCGAAAGCTGGTGCACCACATCGGGTGGCACCACTGCGGCATGCTCGATGCGATCGCCGGGACGGGCGCCTACCGCACCGAGTACGGCCAGCGTCAACAGCAACGACTCGCGGGTGACACAGTGCACGGCCACCGGCCGGCCATGCTCGCGGGCGGCCGCGATCCGCGCGCGTAGTTCGTCGAACGACGGCAGGTCGTGGTCGTGCAGAAGCAACTTGTACGGGCCGATGTCGAGACCGTCCGGCAGCGTGACACCGAGCGGCGCCCCCAGCAGGGTGATGCGTTGGGGAATCGCGCCGGTCCGGCGCGCGCCGGCCAGCATCTCGATCGCGGTGGCGTCCAGATCCGGTGTCGCATCCGTCACCCCGGTGATGCCGTAACGGGTCAGCTGCCGCCCGACCGCTGCCAGATCCGGGGGTTCGGTCGGGAGGGCCGAGCGTAGCCGTTCGTCGTACCGCCACAGGCGACCGTCGGGCCGGCCCTGCGAGTCCCGACCGACGTCGGAGCCGGCGTCGAGCACTCCCGATACCCGTTCCAGCGCAGCGCTGTTCAGCATCCACAACGCACCACTACGGTGCTGGACACGCACCGGCCGGTCCGGAACGAGCCGGTCGAGAACATCGCGATCCAGCGGCCCGGCCACCGATTCGTGGTACCCGATTCCGCGTACCCATCCGCTTGCCGACGTCCGCTGCAGGGCGGCCCGGAGCCCGGCGAGATCACGCACCGCGGGTGGGCCGCAGTCGACCGACCGCGCGGCCGCAGCCATCGCCAACAGGTGGAGGTGATGGTCGTGGAGTCCCGGGATCAGCGCGCCCCCGCCACCTTCCACGACGGTTTGGGCACCCCGATGCGGCAGTCGGACACCCAGCTGCCGAATCCGACCACCGACCACGCGCACATCGGTCCGGCTACCGTCGACCGCCACGTCGCGCAGCAGCAGTCTCACCGGCTCGACAGCACCCGCAGGTTGTCGGCACCGATTCCGGCCGCCGGCTGTGCCGCCCGCCGACACACCGGCTCGGCGACTGCGATCCGCGCTCGATCGGTCCGCAGCCACCACAATCCCTCCTCCCGAACCACCGAGTGGTCGTGCCCGGTCGTCGCTATCGTCGCCGCATCGTGGGCGACGTGCAGCAGCGACACGTCGATCAGCTGAGCCCGCTCGGCGACCAGAGCCGCGCTCGCCGCCGCGGCGGCACATACGCCGGCCAGCGGATCGGCGACGGCGTCACCGCAGGGCACCGGCTCACCCCGATCCAGCGTTACCAGCCCCGCGCCGGCCGCGGTGTCGTCCCCGAAACCGATCGTGTTCGAGTCGCGGCCGCGGGCGGTGACCGACAGCCAGGAGGTACCGCCGGCGACGACCTCTTCGGCATCGATCCCGAAGTGCGACATCACCCGCGGCCGGGAGCTTTCCAGGACCAGGTCGGCGTCGTCGATCAGCCGGCGGAGCTGATCGAGGTCGTGCGGGTCGCGCAGATCCAGCGCCACCATCGCGTGGCCGCCGTGCAGGAGATCGAAGAACCGGTCGGGTCCACGCCGGGCGCCGTCGGGACGCCCGCGGTTCTCGACCTTGACGATCTCGGCGCCGCCCAGGCCGAGCAGGTGGGCACAGAGCGGACCGGCCCACAACGCGGTGAGATCGACGACGTGTGGACGTTCTCGCCGATGCCGCCGAACCCCGAACTCACGCACCTCGACGCCACGTCGACCCGACCGCGCCGGATCGGGTAACGCCGTACCGGCGAGACCGAGCAAGTGCATTCGTTCGGCCGCCACCGCGGTGGGCGTCGACCGGGCCCACGCTGCCACCCGATCCCACCCGCCACCGGGCCCGAGCGGTGGTCCGGTCACCTCTTGTTCGAGCGCCTCTTGTTCGAGTAACGCCGGCAACAGCTCTCGGTCCTCGACCCGGGACAGGGACAGACCGATCCAGCCATCCGAAGTGCGCAGCGGCCGGAACGATCCACCGCACGACCACGGACCGTTGCGGGTCAGCCGGCTCACCGCTGCCCGCTCGCCGAGCACCGTGACGCCGGGCAGGATCGGGGTAGCGCCGCTGCGCTGGCGCGTGTAGCGGGCTACCCGACGCAACGCCAGGTGACAGACCGTGGCCGGTGCCCCCGGCGCCACCCGCGGCGGACCGCCGGGCCGACCGGTCAACGCCATGGCGCCGGACGCGGCCCACAACTGCGCCTCCGACACGGCGCCCCGACTACTCTCCGGCATCGACCAACCCCCAGTCGAGCGCCGTGGCGCTGTCGATCGGACGCCCGGTCAACGCGAGGAACGCAGTCCGCCAGCGACCGATCCGGCGCGGGATGCCGACCGTCCCGCCCGCGCCGGGCACCAACCCCATCGACAACTCCGGAAGCTGGAACCACGTGTCCGAGCGGCAGACGACCCGGTGCGCGAACGCCGGCACCTCGATCCCGGCACCGATGCACGCGCCGTGCAGATGTGCGTGGACCCGATCGGCAATCCGGTGGACGGCGTAGCCGGCACTCTGCTGCATCCGGATCAGGTGGGCCCGGCTCACATCCTCCGCGGTGCCGAACTCGTCCAGATCTCCTCCGCTGGAGAAGGACACACCGTTGCCACACAAGACCACCCGGCGGATCGACGGATCGATCTCGGCGAGCGCGAGCGCATCGACCAGGCCGTCCCGGATCGATCGATCGAAGGCGTTGCGCCGATGCGGCCGATTGAGGCGCACCACCAGTTCGTCATCGGCTCGTTCCACCAGAACAGGCTCCGCCGTCACCGGTATCGGTGACCGTGGCCGGGTAGCCCGCCAGGTCGCGAACTCGCCGCCGGCGAGCAGCATGGAATACGCGAACGACTCGGCGGCCAATGCGTCGCGAACCGACGCCGCCGCGGTGATCCGCAACAGGTCGACCAGCGCGACCGCCGCGCTGGGCGCGCCGGCGACCGTCGCCCGGATGGCGGCCACGTCGGCGGTGGTCGCCCGCGCCCACGTCCGGCCCGGGCCCGCCGGCGCCAGGGTGCAGTCCAGCGCACCGAGCAGCGGGGCTGCGGCATCGGGCAACGGCGCGCTCGCGATACCGACCAGGACGACCGGGGTCCGGCGCAGCAGCCGGATCGACGCGGACGAGTGCGGCCAGCGCACCCCGTCCAGATCGATCAGGACGAGCGGGTGATGCCTGACGTCCCCGACGTCTGTCACCAATTCGTCGAGTCGGACCGTGATCATCGCCGGCGCCGATCGCGCGGCGGCGGCTCAGCAGGCCGGGGAGTTGCCGCCCTGGACCGCGAGCAGCGCACAGAATGTGGCGGCAGCGACCTTCCAGCTGCCATCGAGCTCTACTGCTTGACCGGTCTGGTCGGGCAGCACCGGATTACCCCCGATCGACAGGGTGTAGCCGACATCGGCGTTGGTCGCGTCTTTCAGCGTGACGGTCCCCACGGCAACCGTGGCGCCCGACGGATTGGCCGCCTGCGCCTGCAGGATCGGGAGGAAGACGTCGCCCTTCTCGACCGCGGTGGCCCGCTCTTCCGGCGGCAGGGTCCCGTCGAAGAAGGTGGTGTACGCCTTGGTAATCGCTGCTTGCGCGGCCGCGGAATCTGCCGGCATGGCCTCCGCAGACGTCGACGCAGCAGACGTCGACGCAGCCGACGACGAGACAGCCGACGAACTCGCCGAGGTGGTGGTAGCGCTGTCACCCGAGCTGTCGTCGGAACTACAACCGGTGACGATTCCCGCTGCCACGACAACCATGCCGCAGCCGGCCACGACCCGCCCGGTGAGCGATGTACGCATGAAACTTCCTCGTTTCTTGGATGGGGTAGCGGGGAAACTCCGCCATTACTTGATGTTGTTTTTCATTTCGGCCAGCTGGGTCAGAATCGGAAAACCGCTGACGCTCAATGCATTCCCGTGCCCGGTTTGATGCACATCGAAGACCGCCTGGATCGCCGCGTAGAAGCCCTGCACGTCGAGGGTCTGATTCACCGCGCGCTTGGCCTGGCGCAGTCCGAAGGGCGGCATCGCCGCGATCTGCGCAGCCAATTCACGCGTACGTTCATCCAGTTCGGCGCGTGCCACCACCCGATTCACCATGCCGGTCTGGCGTGCCTCCTCGGCGGTCACCGGCCGGCCGGTAAACAAGATCTCCTTTGCCTTGCGCGCGCCGAGTTCCCACGTGTGACCGTGATATTCCACACCCCCGATGCCCATCATGACCACCGGATCGGAAAACTGGGCGTCGTCGGCGGCGATGATGAGATCACACGGCCAGCACAGCAACAAGCCACCCGCGATACACCTGCCCTGCACGGCGGCGATCGACGGCTTGGGCATATTGCGCCAGCGCAACGAGTATTCGAGGTAGCGCCTGGCCTCGACCTGATAGATACGTTCCAAGGTGATGGGCCCGGACTCCGCGGGCGAGCTGCCCTTGAGGTCGTGCCCGGCCGAGAAGTGCTTACCCTCGGCCCGGAGCACGACGACCGCCACGTCCGGGTCCGCGGCCGCCTGCTGCCATGCCGCGTCCAACTGGTCGAGCAGCTCGCCGTTCTGCGCGTTGGCCGCCTCGGGGCGGTTCAGCGTGATCGTGCCGATACGGTCTGCGACCTGGTAACGGATAAACAAACTCGGGCTCCTTAACCGCGCGATCGGAGTGCGAAGAGAATAGCATTCTCACTATTGGAAGTCACTATTCCAACAAACCTGCCACGACCGCCTCGGCGGGGTTACTGCTACATGCCATTCTCCGGTAGGGTGCATCCATGTTCTCTTCCACCACCGGGGAATCGAGGTGACCGTGACCAGCCCGAGCGAGGAGCCGGCGTGGAAGCAGCGCGCTGTCGAACGGTCGCTGCGCTCAGCGAAGTTGCGCGCAGAAGAACGGGTGCAACGATTCCTCGACGCTGCGCAAGCCATCATCACGGAGAAGGGGACGACCGACTTCACGGTGCAGGAGGTCGTGGACCGCTCGCGGCAGTCGTTGCGCAGCTTCTACCTCCAGTTCGACGGTAAGCACGAGCTGCTGCTCGCGCTGTTCGAAGATGCGTTGGCACGCACCGCCGAACAACTCCACGCTGCAGCCGGCGGGCAGACCGACCCGATGGACAAACTTCAGGTCACCGTGGAGCTGTTGTTCGAGTTGTGCCGGCCGGATCCGGCCGCCCAGCGCCCGCTGTTCACCGACTTCGCGCCACAATTGCTGGTATCGCACCCGGCGCAGGTGAAGGTTGCCCACGCGCCGATGTTGGCGCTGTTCACCGAACTGATGGAGCTGGCCGTGGCGGCCGGGGAGCTCAGCGCCGAGATCAACGCCCGGCGCGCGGCAGCGATGGTGATGCAGACCGTCATGTTCACCGCTCAGTCGGCCGGCGCGACCGACGAGGAGACCCAGCACCCGATCAGCGCGGCCGAGGTCTGGCGGTTCTGCGCCTACGGATTCGCTCGCACCTGACCGGCAAAGTTCTCGTCCGACGCGGCTCGCACCAGGTGGCCGGCGGCACGATAGGGATCGATCCCGCCGCGGGCGACCGCGTCGGCCAGCTCGTCCAAGGCCGGGTGCGCGCGGAGCCGGGTTTGTGCCAGCGACAGGATCTGTGACCGGGCGCGCGCGGTCCGGCGATCCCCGGTATCCGACCGCTGGTGCGCATCGATCGCCGCCACCAGCTCGTCGACCCGCTCGCCACGGGAGGCGATCAGGGTGAGGATCGGCACGCTCGACTCGGCCCGGAGCTCCCGCACCGTCTGGTCGGCCCCGTCCCGGTCGGCTTTGTTCACCACCAGAAGGTCGGCCACTTCGAGCAGGCCGGCCTTGGCCGCCTGTACCGCGTCACCGGCGCCGGGATTCAGGATCACCAGGATCGGATCGGCGACCGCGGCGATCTCGATCTCCGATTGGCCGACGCCCACGGTTTCCAGCACCACCAGCTCGTAATCGAGCGCCGCGAGCAAGCCGACGGCCGCCGGCACGGCCTCGGCAAGCCCACCGACGTGTCCCCGCGCAGCAACAGATCGGATCAGCACCCCGGGATCGTCGATATGCTGCGCCATCCGAATCCGGTCGCCCAGCAACGCGCCCCCGCTGTACGGCGAGGACGGGTCGACGGCGAGCACCGCGACCCGCAGACCCCGCGCTCGATAGGCGGCTACCAGCACGGCGATCGTGCTGGACTTGCCGGCACCGGGTGGGCCGGTGATGCCGATGACGCGAGTGCGGGCGGCGCCCACCAGCGCCTGCACCTCGCTCCGCCGATCGCTTTCGACCAGGCTCAGCAGTTTGCCCACCGCGCGGATCGAACCGGCCCGAGCACCGGCCAACAACTCGGCGACGTCCGGTCCGGCAGAGCGGACGTCGTCGCGCGTCACCGGAACCTCATCCGGCCGGCACCTCGACCACCGTCGCCGAACCCATGCCACCGCCGGCGCAGAGCGCAGCGACACCGAACCCGCCGCCACGCCGGCGCAGCTCGTGCACCAGGGTGACGATCATCCGGGCACCGGTTGCCGCCACCGGGTGGCCGAGCGAACAGCCGCTGCCGCTGTAGTTGACGATCTCCGGGTTCAGATCGAGCGCGCGGATCGCCGCCAGCGGTACCGACGCGAACGCTTCGTTGATCTCGATCAGCCGCAGCTCGTCGAGCGAGATACCGGCCCGACGCACCGCCTTGGTGATCGCCTCGATCGGCGCAAGCCCGGTGAACGCCGGATCGACGCCGACCGATGCCCAGGAACGGATATAGCCCAGCGCCGGCAGACCGGTCGCATCGGCGGCTACGGCCAGTGCAGCGGCACCGTCGTTCATTCCGGACGCGTTGCCCGCCGTGATCGAGAAGCCGTCGATCTCCGGATGCAACGGCTTCAGCCCGGCCAACCGCTCGACGCTGGTGTCCCGGCGCGGGTGTTCGTCGGTGTCGAACACCCCATGCGGGGTGGTTACCGGGATCACTTCGGCGGCGAACCGGCCCTCGTCGATCGCCGCGATCGCGTTGCGGTGCGACCGCACCGCCCACGCGTCCATCTCGTCTCGGCTGATTCCGGCCTTCACGGCCGTGTTCCAACCGACCGTGATGGACATGTCCATGGCCGGGGCGTCCGGCCGATCCGGATGGGTCGGCGACACCCAGGGATCGATCCACTCGTCGGCGCCGACCCGGAACCGCGCCCGGGGTGCGGTGGATTCGCTGTTCACTCCCCCGGCAATCACCAATTCGGCCATACCGGCTCGGATGTTCGCAGCCGCGGACTGCACCGCAGCCATGCCCGCGGCGCAGTGCCGGTTCTGCGCGAGGCCCGGCACGGTGGTCAAGCCGGCCGTGATCGCCGCATGGCGGGCGAGCACCCCACCGCCGTAGCGGCCCTCGCCGAGGATGACATCGTCGATCTCCGCGAGCTCGGCGCCGGCAGTCGCCAAACGCTGGGCCGAGGCGCCGACCACATCGTGCGCAAGATCGAATGCCGTCGTATCACGTAACGACCCTTTGCGGGCCGTGCCGATCGGCGTGCGGACGGCAGCGACGATGATCGCTTCGGGCATGAGAGACCTCCTCGATCGAATTCGATCGTGGCCAATTCGAATTATGTGCGAGAATATTATTCTCGCAGACTGAGAGCAACGGTAACAAGGAGGGTCTCGGTGCACATCAGCGGAAGCTCCGCGCTTGTCGTGGGCGGTACCGGCGGGCTGGGCGAGGCCACCGTGCGGCGGCTGCACGCCGCCGGCGCACAGGTCGTGGTCGCCGACGTCGCCGACGACAAGGGCAAGGACCTCGCCGACGAACTCGGCATCCACTACGTGCACACCGACGCCACCGACGAGGACTCGGTACGCGCGGCCGTGGCCATCGCGGCCGAGCTTGCGCCACTGCGTATCTCGGTCGACACCCATGGCGGGCCGGCGACCGGCGGGCGGCTGATCGGCAAGGACGGCTCGCCACTGGAGCTGGCCGGATTTCGTACCACGATCGAGTTCTATCTCACCGCCGTGTTCAACGTGCTGCGGCTGTCGGCCGAGGCGATCGCGAAGAGCGAACCGCTCGACGAAGGCGGGCGCGGGGTGATCGTGAACACCGCCTCGATCGCCGCTTTCGAGGGACAGATCGGCCAACTCCCCTACGCCGCCGCAAAGGGTGGCGTCGCTGCGATGACCCTCGTCGCCGCCCGTGATCTGTCCCCGCTCGGCATCCGGGTGGTGACCATCGCGCCCGGCACCGTCAACACCCCCGCCTATGGCCAGGCCGCGGACAAGTTGGAGCAGTACTGGGGTCCCCAGGTGCCGTTCCCCAAGCGGATGGGCCGTTCCGACGAGTACGCCCAGCTCGCCACCGCGATCGTGGAGAACGACTACCTCAACGGCGAGGTCATCCGACTCGACGGTGCGTTGCGCTTCCCCCCACGCTGAGGTCGGGGGGGAGCCGGTCGGGAACTGCAGACGCGTTCAGTCCTCTTTTCGAGCGACGACCCGATAGGTGTTGCCGACTCGCGCTCGGGCGATCAACGGTGCGAGCAGCAGGTCGGTCAGGCCGGCTGCGAGAAGGAAGGGCATACCCAGCGTCCACACGAGTGTGCGCCGGAACCGCGCGGCAGCAAGCCAACGCCTCGGCCGCCAAGGTAGGTCGGTCGGCGGCGCGAGCCGGTCCAGGAACAGATATACGACGAAGAACAGATCGACCGGCTGATGCGCCGCACCACGATGCCATGTCAGAGGGACAAACCCGCACTCGGCAAGCATCGAGCCGAGCTTCGCTGCCGGCAGAAGGTGGAGATGCTGCGGCTGGAACCAGGGGAGCCAGTAGCTGCGTAACACGCGGCCGAGGACGAAATCCGGATCCGGAACTTCGATCAGCAGGTATCCCCCGGGTTCGAGCGCGGTCCGGGCAGCCCCGATCTCAGCCCGCGGATCCGTGGTGTGCTCGAGATAGTGGCTCATGCTGACCGCGTCGTATCGACCGGCGAACGTCGACGCCAGGTCGGCGAACAAACCACGGTAGGCGGTGTCCACCCAACCACGGCGCTTCGCCTCGTCGATGCTTTCGCTGAGGTCCAGTCCGTCGAACCGAGTGTCCGGGAACTCGTCGCGCGCAGCGATGCAGAAATGACCGTGGCCGGCGCCGACATCGAGCCAGCGGGCCGGCATCGTGTGGTGTTTCACCATCCGAGCCCGATCTCGATAGGATCGGACGGCGGCGGAAAAAACCAACTCCATATCGGATTCGCCCAGCCCGTCGTAGAAATCTCGGTAGTAGTAGTCCAGGCCGGCGACGGACAGGCGGGGGTTCTGGAAGATGTGACGACACGACTGGCAACGCTCCAGGGTGAACCGGCCGGGCTTGTGCTTGATCCGATCGGGGCTACGCAGGTGCAGTACCGGATCTGGCGCGTCGCACATCGGGCAGGTCGATCGGCGCGGCTCGAAGAGCTGTTCGGTCGGCGTCGGATGTTTACCGAGTTGTCTTCTGCGACGGGCGAAGACGGCGCCGAAGGCGAGCAGCAACTCGGTCGGAAACCGCAGCAGGCTGGAGACCAGCAAACGCCGCGGGCGCAGGTGTGTACCGGCGAATACGAGCAGCGGCTGCAGATGCCAGGCAGCAATTGCCGCCAGGCCGGCGATCGGGGCAAGCCAGGTGCCGACCCCGACGACGATCCCGAGCACCGGCAGTGCGCCGATCGCCGGGGCGGTCGCCGGACCGAGCATCGTGCGCAGAACATCGAAACGCTGGTCGATCTTCCCGGGTCGGGCCGGGGTACCGGGGGCGATCGCCAGACCGGCCTTACCGTAGGGCTTGAGCCGCACTGCCAACCTGGCGAACTCGAGGTCGTCGGCGGGAACCGTGATCGCCGTCCGTTCGACAACGTCGGCGGTGATGAGTATCGCGTGGCCGACGGTGTATCCGGGGCGTAGCCGGTCGGCACCGTAGGTCGACGGATCGACCAGCTGTACCAGGGTCATCGCGTGGTTCAGCGAGATGCCCGCCGGGACCAGGTCGAGCAGGTCGAGTCCACGCTCGCCGGCAAACGCCGCAGCCGACCGCTCGGTCGCCTGGTCGACGGTGATCCCGGGCGCGGTGACCATCTCGTAGGTCGGCAGCATCTCCGCGGTCTCGGCCGGCCCGAGTACGTCCAGCGCGCCGGCCCGGCGCCGCAACCGAAGCGCATCGAGCACGAACAGCACCGCAAGGACGGACAGCAGATAAGTCATAGCGCCTCCAGCGCAGAAGCCGCAGCGGCTGCGCCACCGGCGTCGGCGAAGGAGCTGCGGACACGGTGTGCAGCGGCCCGGAACGCGGGTTCGGTGAGCACCCGATCGACAGCCGTGGCGAGCCCGTCCGGCTGTACCCGACCGAACTTCACCCGGATGCCGGCACCCGCGGCAATCACCTGATCGGCGATGAACGGCTGATCGTCCTTGATCGGCGCGAGGACCAGCGGTATCCCGTGCGCGAGCGCCTCACACGTCGTGTTGTGCCCGCCGTGGCAGACGACCGCGTCGACCCGGGGCAGCAACGCGAGTTGTGGCACGTGCGGCCGCACGATGAAATTCTTCGGCGCCGCGACGTCGCCGACGAGCACAACCTGGACTCGGCGAATCGCAGCGGTGACGACCGCGTAGAACCGATCGCAGGCAGCGGTATTCACCGTTCCCATCGACACCAGCACACACGGCCGACGCAACTCGGCGAACGGGAACGAGCTGGTCTCCACCCGACCGCTGCCCGGCACCGCCGAATCGGACCGACCAGACCAGCCGAACGACGGACCGACGAAGCTGAAGTGTCCCGGGTACCGATCCACCGGCCCGATCAGTGCCGGGGTGGAGAAGACCACGACCAGGTGCGGCGACAACTCGCCGCTCGCCGGAAACCCGAGGCCGCTCAGAAGGTTACCGCGCCAACGCTTCACCTGCGGTAGTGTCGCCAACGGATCGATGATGTCGGCCGAGGTCGTCGCGAACGTCGCCCATCGGATTTCACGCTCCCGGGCAACCATCCCGCCGGCCAACGCCTGCTGGTCGACCACGAGGACGTCCGGGGCGAACTCGCGCACCGCAGCATCGACGCCGGGCCGCATCTGGTGCGCCAGCGGCACGAGAAAGTCTTCCCACAGCAGTTTCAGCGCTGCGGCGCCCCGAGCAGTCCGCGCCGCCGCAGCCACCGCACGCGAACGTGCCGGGTCGGTATCCGGCGGTAGCGCGAACAGCAGCGCGTCGGCGGGTAGCAGCGGACGTACCGGATCGGGATGCCCGACCCAGGCAACGCGATGACCGCGCGCTCGGAGAGCAGCCGCCACCGAGATCGTCGGATTGACATGGCCGACGAGGGGCGGTACGACGAACAGGAACTTCATCGCAGAAACTCCACGACTCGGGTGCGCACCGCAGCGGTAGCCTCCCACAGGACCGAATGACCACAGCCTGGATAAGAATGAAAAGTACAGGCAGGCAGTGTTTCTGCGAGCGCTTCGCCGCGGTCGCGCACATCGGAGAACTCGCCGTACAGCGCAAGTGTCGGGCAGACGATGCGGGCCAGTGATTCGGCGGTCAGCGCCGGCGAGGTGCCGAGGTCGGTGACCAGCGACGTCTCGCCGATAAGGGCTCCCGCGATGCGCACCAACCTGTTTCGCTTCCGCTCGCTGTGCCGGCCGAGCCAGTCGGCGAACGACTCGGCGATCTTCGCGTCCCGGGCCGTGCCGCGCAGGGTCAGCGTGGCGCTCATCTGCGCGGCCCAGCCGGCGGTTCCGTCGTGCGCATCGATCAACGCCAGCCGCGTGACCCGGTCGGGATACTTCGCGGCAAACGCGAGCGCGACCAACCCCCCGAAACTGTTGCCGACCAAAGCGACCGGCCGGTCGATCGCGAGCGCGGCGAGCAACGCCGCGAGATCGGAGACCAGGTCGGCGACCGCGTAGCCCGCCGCCGGGCGTTCCGACATGCCATGCCCGCGCAGGTCGTACAACACAACATCGGACGTCGCCGCCACTGGACTGGCGAGTGTGAAGTAGAAGCTGGACAGGTTGTCCATCACCAGCCCGTGCACGAACACGACGGTCTCTTCGCCGTGCCCCAAGCGCTGGACGTGATGGCGGACTCCGTTCGCGATCACGTCAACCATCGAGGTGTCCCACGATCAGCTCGGTGAGCGCATCGCGCGCGTCGAGATGCAGATAGTGTCCGCCCGGCAGTTCGGTATAGCGAGCGTCGGGAATCGCCTCGGCCAGGCGCCGTCCGCCATCGCGACACGGCGACCGATCGCCGTACACGAGGAGAGTCGACGGCGCCAGGTGCGTTAGCTCGTCCGAATCCGGCTCCCGCTCGGCGAGTAGCTCCGCAACCAGCGACGTCTGCGATACCAACCGTTCCAGCGAGCGGACCAACCGTTCGCGGCGCCGGCCCGGGACGCGCAGTTGGACCGGCAGCGCCGCCACCAACCGGGCCGGATCGGTGTTCGCCGCGAACGCGATCGTCTCGGGGATGCTCGACGGCGGCATCGGCGCCTCGACCAGCACCAGCCGACGTAGCCGCGCCGGATGATTCAGGGCGAAACGCAATGCGACCAGAGCGCCCCAGCTGTGCCCGACGAGGTCGACCGGCTCGTCACCGGCAATCGCGGCGAGGTCGGCGGCCATCGCGGACACGCTGTAGTCGCTGCGGGCGAGCTCGCTCATCCCGTGCCCACGCAGGTCGTAGACGCGCACCCGGCGGGTACGCGCAAGCACCGGGGCCGAGGTGAAGTACCACGACGCGGCGCTCCCGATCAGCAAGCCGTGCAACATGACCACCGGCGGCCCCGCCGTTCCAAGATCCTGCACGTGCAGCTGCACACCGTTCGCCGCTACCAGCGGCATGATGCGATCATCTCCACCAGGTCGCCGACGGTCAGGGCGATGATCTCGTCGAGTTCCTTCGTCGAGATCCAGCCGACGAAGTCGACGGCCGAGCCGTAGTGATTCTGCAATTTCTCCGCAAGCGCCACGAATTCGATGCTCTCCAGCTCCAGATCGCCGTTGAACGTGGTTTGCATCGCGATCGGGCCGGTGAACAGGATCTCGTCGCCGGCGACCTCGACGACGAGTCGCTCGACTGTGCGCAAGATCTCCGCTTCACTGTTCATCGGACTGTCCATGCGACAATCTCCTCCCCTTCGCGGCGGCTCGCGATCCAGTACTCACCGATCCGAACCCGCCCACCGTTTCGTGCGGTCACCTCGACGCTTCGAGGATCGCCGAGTCCGTGACCCCTCGCCTTTGCCGCAGCCTCCTTCGCCGCCCACAACCGGGTCAACCACTCGTCGGTGTCGTCGAGACCACCGAGCGCCCGTTCGGCGGCCGAACACACCAAGGCGGCGAACGACTCGCTGCGCGGCTCGATGCGTTCGATGTCGATCCCCACCGCACGATCGGAGACGATCGCCACCGCGACGTCGTCCTTGTGCGCGACGGAGACGTGCACTCCCGCCGGATCGACCACCGGCCGGCCGCTCGCATCGTTGCGCACTTCGATCTCCATCGGGTACAACGGGCCCGCGCCACGAGACCATAGATACTGCCGGACGGCATCTTTGATCGCGATCCGACCCAGCAACCAGCCACGTCGCGCTCGCGGCCCCAGTTCGTCGTGCACCGCGCGCTCGGATTCGCCGAGGTAGCGCCGCAGCATCAGCTCGCGAGACGCAGCCGTACGCCAGTGTTCGCGGACCACGACGTATGCGCCGGCATCGTCGGCAAGCACGTTGCGCTCGGGATGGCGGAAGACATCCCACGCAGCCGCGTCGGTGTCGAACCGCCGGTCGATCCAACCGTCGATCCGCGCCCATACCCGATCCCCGGCGACGAGTTCGAGATTCGCCTGCACCTGACGTTCACCGACCTGCCGGAGCCGCACTCGACAGGCGACGCGCCGGCCGACCTCCGGTTCGGCCGAGAACAGCGAGATGTGCTCGATCGCGACCGGCATCGCGAGGCGATCCTGGGCTCGAGTGTGCATCACCCACCAGCCCAGAAGTTGACCGGCGCAGTCGAGCAACGCACCTGGGGCGGGTAGGACGTCGATCACACCGTCGATGCCATCGTCCCCGATCGGTCCGAGCACACCGACGCCCTGATACCGGGGACCGTGGAACATCCAGCGTTCGTCGTACATCCGGCGTGCATCGAACGGAGCCGGCCGCGCACCGGTCAGCTCCGGGAGTTCGGGTACGGGTGCGGCTGGATACCGATCTGCCAACAGCACCGTGCCACTGGCATGGCCGCGGATCTCCACCCGAATCCGCGTCGAGTCGCCGCGGGCAATGATCTCGACCTCCACCGGCGGCGCGACCGCCAGCCATCGGGCCGCGTGAATGTCCTCTAAACCGATCGGCACCCGACCGGGCGCGTGCCGTTCGGCCGCATCGATCATCATCGCGATCATCATGGTCATCGGAACGACGGGGTAGCGATCCGCCGCCGACGCATCCTGGGGTTGCCGGACGAGGCAATGGTCGCCGAGCGCCGGCTCGGTCTCGACCGACAGCACCCGCGACATGGTCGTCACCGTCGACACCACCCTCGGCCGGCCGGCCCGATACGCTTCGACGACCGCGCGACTCGCGGCGGCGGCTTCGTCCAGCGTCGCAACCAGTTCGGCGAGCACCGGATCGGTGCCGTCCGCGCCCGAAAGACCGGAAGTCGGGCCACCCGAAACCCCGGCGCCGCCCGCCGGATCACGGCGAAACTGCGGCCGGGACACCGACTCCGCCAGGTGCACGAGCGGGACGCCGAGATCCAGCCGGGTACCGCGACCGGGCTGCTCGATCCCCAGGTCGAGGTCCTCGGTGAAACCGTCGACCCACAGGGCACAGGCGACCCGCGAGAGCTGCCGGGGATGTTGCGCCGCAGCTGCGATGGCCAGGAACTCGCGGCCACGCAAGGTGTCGTCGACAAAGCCGGCCAGGCTACCGACGCCGAGCTGGACGAACGCCCGAACACCGTCCGCGTACAACCGCTCGATCAGCTCCCGGAACCGCACCGGGCGCACCAGATGATCGACAGCGAGTACTCGGATCGCGGTCGGGTCGTCCGGGTAAGGGGTACAGGTCGTCGCCGACCACAGTGGCACGCACGGACGTTGCAGGGCGATCGCGGCGATGCGCGCCCGGTGCGGGCCGAGGTAGTCGGTGAACAGTGGCGAGTGAAAACCCGACCGGAACGGCAGTACCTGGGACAGCACACCCCGGCGACCGAGCCGGGTGATCGCGGTCTGCACCGAAGCGGGCACCCCGCACACGATGGTCTGGTGCGGGCAGTTGTCGTGGGTCACCGCAATCGCGTCCAGACCGTCCAGCGCCGGCCTGGCATCCTCGACACCGCAGCCGATCGCCGCAAACCGGACGTCGGGATAGTCCATGCCGGCCGGGATCTCGGCGAGCAACGCGTCGACCGTCGCCGGCGGGACCATCCCGCCGACCGCCATCGCGGTCCACTCACCGATGCTGTGGCCGGCCAACAGATCGGGGCTCGCTCCGAGCGCGGTCACGATCTGTGCAAGTGCCCGGCCGAGAGCGAATACCCCGTGTCCGCGCACCTCTATCTCGCCGACCTCGGAGACCCCCGTCGTGTTCGCTCGCGCAACAGCGGCCGCCGCGTCGGGGGCGAGGTCGAGACCGTCCAGGTTCGCCGCAAACGTGGCCTCGACGCCCGGGAAGACGTAGGCGAGTTTACCGCCGAGGGCGCCGAGCCCAGCCGGTGTGAACCAGATGTCCTTGGTGCCGCGCCAGCCGAGACCACGCTCTACAACTTTGTGCGCCAGTTTGATCCGGTCCGACGTCGGATCCAGCAGAGCCAGCCGGAACGGCCCGGCGGCCGATCGCCAGGGCGCCTCGATGGCGGCGTGCAGATCCTCGATCGAGCGTGCTGATACCGCCAATCCGGTCGGACGACGTCGGACTCGCGACGCCACGGTCGTCGCGGGATGCGCTTCCAGCACTACATGCGCGTTGATCCCACCAAACCCGAACGCACTCACGCCCGCGCGTCGTATCCCCGACCAGGGTTCGGCTACGGCCGGGACCCGGAATCGTGCCGCTGCGAGCGCGTCACTCGGCTCTTCGCAGTGCAGGCTCGGCGGCACGAGACCGTGGTGGATCGCGAGTGCGGTCTTGATCAGACCCGCGATACCGGCAGCGGGCATCGCATGACCGATCATCGACTTCACCGAACCGAGCGGCCGAACCGGCGCCGACGCCGCTGAACCGAAGAATCGGCCGAGCACGGCGAGTTCGACCTCGTCCCCGGCCGGAGTGGCTGTCCCGTGCCCCTCCACCATCGAGACCGTCGCGGGATCACAGTCGGCGGCGGCCCACGCAGCGGTGAGCGCAGCGAGCTGGCCGTCCACGCGCGGGCGCATCGCAGCCGACTCGCGGCCGTCGCTGGACACGCCGGCGCCGCGAATCACCGCATAGATGCGGTCGCCGGCGCGCTCGGCATCGGCGAGACGCTTCAGCGTGATCACCCCGGCTCCCTCGCCGATCACGATTCCGTCCGCGCGGCGATCGAACGGACGAATCGCCGAACTCCTGCTCAGGGCACCGAGTTCGGCGAAAACCGTCCACAGCGTGACGTCGTGGCAGAGGTGGATCCCGCCGGCGAGCATCGCGTCGCAGCGGTGTTCGGTCAGTTCCCGGGCGGCCTGGTCGATCGCGAGCAGGCTGGAAGCACACGCGGCGTCGATCGTGTAGGCCGGCCCGCGGAGGTCGAGTCGGTTGGCGATCCGCGACGCGGCCAGGTTGGGCACCAGACCGATCGGGTCCGTACCGGCTTGCGACCGCGATCCGAACGCAGCGACCACCGCATCGATCGTCGCGGCATCCAGGCCGAGCTCGGCCAAGGTCGTCGCGAGTTGCACCGGAGCGCGCACCCGGTCGACCAGGCGTGCGATGCCCGGGGTGTGGTAGGCACCGCGACCGAGAACGATCCCGGTCCGGTTCCGAGCGACCGGACCGACGGTATCGTCAAGCGCCGCGGCAGCCACCGACAGGCCCAGCAGCTGGTCCGGCTCGGCACTCGCCGCGGCGACCGGCATGATGCCGAACCCGACCGGATCGACGGTCGGCGCGACGAAGCCGCCTCGCGTGGTCTCGAACAGGTCCCGGAATGCGGTGTCCATCCGGTCCGGCGGGATCGCGGTGACGGCGTCGACCCCGCCGACGAGATTCGACCAGTACGCGTCGAGATCGGGTGCGCCGGGGAATACCGCAGCCATCCCGACCACCGCGACCGGCTCAGACATCGGTGGCGGACCCGACGAACAACCGCGGATCGGCAGCACTGAGGATCACCTGGGCGTCGTCGCCGGTGGCCAACTCCGCAAGCAGTGCCTCAACGCCGAGTACCGGATCGATGAGATCGATTCCGCGCCGCGCGTACTCCCCCGCCAGCCCGGCTGCCATCCCGATGTCGCCCCAGGGTCCCCAATCGATCGAGACGACCCGGCCCGATATCCGCCGCTGCAACGACCACGCGAGCTTGTCGAGCACATCGCCGGCCGCCGCATAGTCGGATTGGCCCCGATTGCCGAGCACGCCGGAGATACTGGAGAAGAACACGACCACGTCGACGTCGTCGCGGAGCCGCTCGACGAGCGTTCGGACACCGACGACCTTGGTGGCGAACACCCGCTCGAACGACTCACCGGTCTTGTGCCGAATCAGTTTGTCCTCCAACACGCCCGCGCCGTGGATCACGCCGGCGATCCGGCCGTGGATCGCATAGAGCTCGTCGATCAGGTCGCCGAACTCGGCCGAGCGGACGTCGGCGACCCGGTAGGACCCGAGTTCCCCGAGCGCGGCGAGGGTCGCCCGAATCTCCCGGTCGGCGAGCACGCGGCGGCAGCGCGCCTCGATCTCGGCCGGGGCGGCCACATCGGCGGCGAGCAGCGACCGCAGCGACCGCGCGTCGACCGCACCTGCCAGCGCCGGATCCTCGTCGGCTGGGATGGGCGACCGACCGATCAGTTCGATCCGGCAGCCGTAGCGCTCGGCGATCGCGATCGCCGCCTTCGCCGTGATACCGCGCGCCCCGCCGGTGACGAGTACTACCGATTCCGCGTCGAGCGGGAATGGCCGATCGACCGTCGGGAGCGCGGCCGCGACGATCTCCGGCCGCACCCGGTTGCCGCCGACGTAGCCCACCTCGACGGTGCGGTCGGCGACGCGCAGCTCGGTGCGCAACGTGGTCGCCGTATCACACTCGGACTCGAGGTGTACGGCCCGCGCAGTGATCCCGGGCCATTCCAGCGCCAGAGTCCGGATCAGCCCGGCGGGGCCGCCGGTACCTTCGGCCCGACCGAGGTCATCGCTCGTCGTCGCGACCAGGATCTTCTGCGCACCACCGAGTGCAGCCTCACGGATCCGCTCGAACCGGCCACGCATCGCAACCACGTCGTGGCCGGGGGTCAGGTCGACAAACGTATCGACATCGCCGATCGGTGTACCGGGCGCCACCTGCTGCACGTCCGCGCCGTCTGCGCGCAGCATGTCGGCGAGCTCGCGACCGGCCGGTCCGTCGGCACAGATCGCGATCTGCGTGCCCGCGCGATCGCCATCCACCAGCGGTGCCGGTACCACCTCCAGCCGGTAGCGCCCGACCGGTGCGGACACCGACACCGCGGGCACCGACACCGCAGGCGCCTGCGTATCCGCCGGCCGTCCGGCCATTCGATCGGTCGACCAGGCGACGAGCTCGCCGAGGGTCTTGCGCGTCGCAAGTTCCTCGACCACCGCATCCTGATCGACCACCGCCTCCTGATCGCGGCCCCCGTTGTCGATCCGCGATCCCAACCGCTGCGCGAGTACACCGACGATCTCGATCCGTTTGATCGAATCGATACCCAGATCCGCCTCCAGATCGAGGTCGACGCCGAGCGTCTCGATCGGATAGCCGGTGCGCTCACCGACGATCGAGAGCACCAACTGCAGCGGATCGGTCACCACAGGCGGCTGCGGCGCCGGTAACCCGGCTTCGACCGCCCGGGGTGACGGCGCGAGTGGGTCACTCGTTGGTTCCGGGGCGGGGTGCGGAGCCCCGCTACCGAGGTAGGCGAGCAGCACGTCACGTTGCGTGGCGATCATCGAGCGCATGTTGCGGAGGTACTCGACGACCACCTCCGCCGGATCGGCGGTGGTCGGGGCCGCGGCCACCGGGATCACCGGTTTCGGTGGCTCGGCAGTTGCCGGCCGCGCGCGCTGGCCGTTTACCAGCCAGGCCGTCGGACGTGCCGTGCCGTGCCGTGCGTCGGACCGGTGCGCGGTATCCAGGAGGACCGCGTCGCGATCCCAGAACAGCGGTGCCGGATCGACCGGAACTCCGGCGCCGGCCAGCCGAGCCAATGCCGGCAGCAAGCCATCCTCCACCGCCACCGCGAGATGGGGTCGATCTCCGAGGATCTCGCGCGTGAGCCGGCTGAGCACCCGGCCCGGCCCGGTCTCGACGAAGATCCGGGCACCGGCGGCATACATCGCCTCGATCTGCTCGGCGAACCGCACCGGCTGCGTTATCTGTGCGGCAAGTGCGTCGCGAATCGTGTCCGGCCGATGCGGTGCGGCAGTGACGTTCGACCACACTGGGATACGGGGCGGGTGCACCGGTACCGACGCAAGACGTTCGGCGAATGCCGCGCCCGCCCGCGCGACGAGCGGGCTGTGGAACGCGCACCCGACGTCGATCCGTCTGGTGGCGAAACCTGCAGCGGCGATCTGCGCGAGGGATGCGTCGATCGCCGCCCGGGTGCCCGCGATCACGCACTCACTCGGCGAGTTGTGGTTGGCGACCACCACATCACCGGTCAACAGCGGCGCGGTTACGGTCGCCGACGCCTTGACCGCAACCATCACCCCCGGCTCGGCAGCCGCTGCGATACAGTCACCGCGCGCAGCACTGACCTCGACCAGATCAGCCTCGGTGAACACGCCGGCAACGCCGAGTGCGGCGAGCTCACCATAGCTGTGGCCACCGACCATGTCGGGCCGCACACCGAACAACTGCAGCAACTCGGCTACCGCGGAGTCGACGACCCCGAGTGCCGGCTGGGCCACCCGGGTATCGGTGAGAGCGGCGCGCTGCGCGGCCCGTGTCTCGGCAGTGAACGCCTGCGGCGGATAGATCTTCGGTAGCCAGGCAGCCCCGAACTCGAGCCATCGATGCAGCAGCGGGAACCTGAGGAACAAGTCGGCGAGCATCCCCGGCCGCTGGCTGCCCTGCCCCGGGCACAGGAATGCGATAGCTCCGCCCAGCTCGGCGTCGGCCGGCTTCGCCGCCGCTTCCCGGACCTCGTCGAGCGAGCCCGCCACGACGGCCAGCTGCACCGGTCCGGGATCTGCGGCTGCAGTCCGGGCGAGATCACGCAGCCGCGGCCGATCCGCCAGGAGTTGCTCGATCCGGGCGAGCGCAGTCGCGCGATCCCGGCCTCGGGCCAGGACGAGCTCGGTGGGCCATCGATCGGCTGTCCGCGCCGGGGCGTACGAGCGCAGCACCGCGTGGAAGTTGGCCCCGCCGAAGCCGAATGCGCTCACCGCGGCGACCCGGGTGGCCGCGGTCCAGGGCCGGGCACTATCGAGAAACGCGAAGGGGCTGGTCCCCGGTTGCCACTCGTCGATCGGCTGGTCCAGGTTCGCGGTCGGCGGCAACACGCCATGGTGGATCGCGAGCGTCGCCTTGATCAGACCGGCTATGCCGGCCGCGCACTTGGTGTGCCCGATCTGAGACTTGACCGAACCGAGCACACATCCGCCCGACGCCGCCCCCGCCTGCTGGTACACCTCGGTCAACGCCGCCAGTTCAGTCCGGTCGCCGATGACCGTACCGGTGCCGTGCGCCTCGACCAGTCCGACGGCAGCCGGCGAGATTCCGGCCTGCCGATACGCGCGGTCGAGCGCGCGCATCTGGCCTGCTTTGCCGGGCGCAGTGAGGCCCAGTCCCTTGCCGTCACTCGTCCCAGCGATCGCCTTGATCACAGCGTAGATCCGATCGCCGTCTCGCTCGGCGTCAGCAAGGCGTTTGAGAACCACGCAGCCGACACCCTCACCGAGGACCGTGCCGTCGGCTTTCGCATCGAAGGTGTGGCATCTGCCGGTCGGGGACAGCGCCTGCACGCTGGCAAACATCAGATAGTCGTTGATGCTGTTGTGCAGATCAGCGCCGCCACATAACACCATGTCGGCGGATCCGGTGGCGAGTTCCTTGGCGGCGATGTCGAGCGCGGCCAGCGAGGCAGCGCACGCTGCGTCGACGGTGTAACTCACCCCGCCGAGATCAAGCCGATTCGCGATCCGCCCGGCCACCACGTTGGCGAGCACGCCGGCGAACGAATCTTCCGACAGCGCCGGGAGTGCGTCGTCGAGTTCCGACGAAAGCCGACCGACCCAGTGCGGGAACATCGCGCGGAAGTTGTATGCACTCGACAGGTCGGTGCCAGCTTCGGCGCCGAAGATCACCGCGGTGCGGGACCGGTCGAACTCGCGCTCGCCGTACCCGGCGTCGTCGAGGGCCCGCCGCGCGGTCTCCAGCGCGAGCAGCTGGACCGGCTCGATGGCGGTGAGTGACCTGGGCGGAATTCCGTACTCGAGCGGATCGAACGGCACCTCGTCGAGAAATCCGCCCCACTTGCTCGGCGTCTTTCGGCCGTCGGTGGCGGCCGGATCGTAGAAGGTCTCGACGCTCCACCGCTCGGGCGGAACCTCACGCACCGCGTCGGTACCGGCGACAATGTTGGCCCAGAACGTTTCGGTGTCAGCCGCACCGGGATAGATCGCCGCGACGCCGACCACTGCGATGTCGTCCGGCCGATCGAGATTCGTTGTGCGCCGGTCTTCCTCGTCGAGGTCCGATCTGACGAGAGCAGTTCCGCGAACGCTGACGTCGTCGTGCAATTCGGCGATCGAGCAGGTCGCCTCGTGCAGCGCCGCGACCTGCCCGATCATGTACATGGCGTCACGCCGCTGAACTTCCGGCGGCACTCGGACGATCGCCGGCCCGTCCCGCCGAAGCCCTTTGGCCGCGATTCGCAGACGGCCGAGGTTCAGCTGCTCGAGTTCTGCCCATGCTTTTTTCGGTGCCACCTCGAGTTCGGCGAGGCGCTGCGCCTGCTGCTCGAACGTCCGGACATAGGCCGTGTCGGCGCAGCGGGTGGCGTGTCCCGGCGACGTCTCCAGCAGAGCCGTGTGATCGCAGGCCAGGGCCACTTCCTGGAAGCCCGGCTCGATCGCCCCGGCCGCAACCGCTTCCGTAGTGAACAGGTATGCGGTGCCCAGCAAGACGCCAACCCGTACTCCCCGGGCGGCAAGCGGGGCCGCCAGCACGGCGACCATGGCGGCCGAACGCGCATCGTGGATACCCCCGGCGAACAACACGCTCAGCTCGTCCGGCCTGGGATGGTTCAGCAATCGCTCGATCTGCAACTCCCACAAGGCGAAGCTGGTGCGCGGCCCGACGTGCCCGCCGCACTCGCTGCCCTCGAAAACGAAGCGACGCGCGCCGTCCCGCAGGAACATGTCGAGCAACCCGGGCGAGGGAGCGTGCAGATAGGCCGGAATGCCGTGCGCCTCGAGTGGTCGCGTCTGCGCCGGAAGCCCGCCGGCGATCAGCGCCACCGACGGAGCGAAGTCCGTGATGACGGCAAGTTGCGCATCCCGGACGTCCGGTGGCACGAACCCGAGGATTCCGACACCCCACGGTCGGTCGCCGAGCAGTGCCGTCGTCTCGGTCAGCAGTGCCCGTACCTCCGCTCCGTCCATCAGGCTGAGTGCGAGGAACGGCAGCCCCCCGGCCATGGCGACCGCCTGGGCAAAGCGCGCCCGATCCGACACTCGCGACATCGGTCCCTGCGCGATCGGGTACCGCAGGCCGTGTGCGGCGGCGAACGGCGCGTCCGGAGCGAGCGGCCGGTGCCGGGCCGCCAGCAGCCGGTGCCCGGCGATCGCAGAATGCAATTGCGCCACTGCGGCCGCGACCGAACCGAACCGCGCAAATCGATGGGCGAACGCGCCGTCCTGGCCGATCGGCACCGTCGCCGGTGACTCCACCGAACCGGGGCGGTCCAGGACCCGATGACCATCGACGATCTTCGTCTCGCTGCCGTCCATCGCCCGAACTGCGGATCGAATCGATTCCGGCAGAGAAGATTCGGGCAGCAGGGCGAGCTGGCTGTCGAGCACGACGCCGGCCGCACCACCGGCGACACATGCGGCCGCGGTGTGCTCGCCGATTCCACCCTGCGCCCAGACCCCGACACCGCCGGGAGCAGCATCGAAAATTGCGATCAGCCGCTGCACCAGTACGAAAGTCGTCTCGTCGCCGACCCGGCCACCCGCCTCGCAACCTTTCGCTATCACCCCAGATGCGCCCGCCGCCACTGCGGCCCTTGCCTCGTCGACCGAGGTCACCTGGACCAGCACCCGGCGCGGCAGGTAGCGCGAGACGTCCTCGGGCCGAGTGACGATCACCGAACTCACGTTGGCCGGCAGATCGATCGGCTCGCGCACCAGCGCGCCGAACGTATCGACCGAGCGGGCCGCGGCAGCGAGCGCGCGCTCGGCTACGACCCGATCGTGCCCGCAGTCGAGCACCGCTGAGATCCCGGCCCGACCGGCCGCGACTACGATGCCGACATCAGGTCGCTCGAACGGGGTCAGAACGATAACCTCGTCCGATTCCGCTGCGCGCCGGTCGGCGATATTCACTCGGGCAGAATATAGATCAAGCTCTTTGGTGCATAGCCATATCCGGCTGAACCATCCGAACGTACTACAGATCGCGGTCGGCGGTGAATATCACTGTCGGGGTTCGACGATCCGGGTGCGGCAGGTTCCAGTCGCGCGCGACCTCGGCCGCCCCGATGACATCGACCCGACCGAACCCGGCTGTGCGCAACTCGGCCGACATGTCCGCCCGAGTTCGCACGTCGCGCTCGAACGAACGCCCGTTCGTGAATCGCTTCATCGCGGTATCGAGTAGCCGACCGGTGATGCCCGGCGCGGGTTCGTCGTTCGTCGGCGTCAGATCGAAAACCAACCGACCGATCGCGCCGCCGGCGGCCTTGGTGAACAGCTGGTGACGTGCCGCCGCGCCGAGGTACATCATCAGCCCTTCGGCGACGACCACATCCGCAGGTGGTAGCTGGTACGTCGCGACATCATCGGCGACCAGTCGGTAGTTCGGCCGCGCGAGCACCGCGCGGCCCGCGTCCGTACGTTCGAGCAGCGCCCGCTTGTGCGCGACGACCTCGGGGAGGTCGACTTCCACGTAGTCCAGGTCCGAGTCGGCGCTCATCGCCGCCCCCCGCTGCGAGAAGCCGGCGGCAAGCTCGACAATCCGCTGCGGGCGCTGCACCTGCAGAAGGTGATCGATCATCGCGTGTCGGTGCACCAACCCATAACGCAACGGCGTGCCGCGGCGCATGACCCCGAGCACCGCGTTGGTCGCGTCGAACACCCGCTTGCTGTCGGCGCTGACGCACAGCTCGGCACACGGAAAGCCGCCCCAGGCCCATACCTGCGCGGTGTAGGCAGCCGTGATCGCCAGATCGGCCATGCCCGCAGCATAGTCGCCACGCGTGACGCGTTGTATATTGTCCACGATCTCCTGATCCCGGTCGAGCATAGGAGCCGAGGCCGGCCGTGCGCAGGTCGGCTCGGTGATCCATACGCAGACCACCACCGACCCGAACCGCCCACTGTTGGAACTGACCGACAAGCTAGGCGAGTACCTGCCGCCGGGACTCGATTCGCTGTTCTTCGTCAACTCGGGCACGGAAGCGGTCGAGGCCGCGGTAGGACTGGCGAAGATGGCGACCAACCGGTCGAATATCGTCGCCTTCCACGGCCGCACCGTTCGGCGGAATCGAGCAATCCGGCCTGGGCCGGGAGGACGGCCGGGTCAGGATCGCTAGTTTCTCGAGTACCGTACCCGGCCATCCCACGGAATCCCGGATGGGCCGGCAGCTGACGCCGCCGAACGCACCGCAGACCTCGGTGGTGATCTCCGGCCAGCTGCGCGAGCGGATCCTGGACGGGTCCCACCGCCCGGGTGAGCAGCTGAGCGAGGCGCGTATTGCTGGGCAACAGCGCGTCTCCCGCGGCCCGGTACGCGAGGCATTCCAGCGCCTGGCACAGGAGGGGCTGCTGGTCAGCCAGCGCAACCGGGCGTGTTCGTGATCGAGCTGACCCCGCTCGACATCATGGAGATCTACGCCGCACGTGAGGCCGTCGAGACCGCTGCCGCGCGTGCCGTGTTCGAGGGCAACCCCGCTCGGCCTGCTCGTGGGCGCCTCGTTCGAGGCGAGCCGGCAGCGGCCAGCGGGAGATGCCGGCCGCCGGTGGACCGAATGGACACCGTTCACCTATCCGTTCAACCTGACCCAACAGCCCCCGATCAGCGTGCCCTGCGGTTCACCGCCGCCGGGCTGCCGGTCGGATTGCAGATCATCGGGCCGCGCCATGCCGATCGACGACTGGTGGCGCCGGACCCCGGCTGAGCCGTTCCCGCACCCACTAATAAGACGGTGGGCGGGCGGGCGGCGGCGCGCTAACCCGACTTGGCGGTCAGGCCGGCAATCACGGCACGGAAGTCCTCGGTCTGGAAAGACAGATCCTCGGCGGTCATGGCGAAGTCGAGCGTGGCCAGCACCGCCCGTTCCAGATGCAGGTTGAGTAGCCGCTTGGTCGATTCCACCGCTTGGCGTGGCAATTCCAGCATCCGTTCGGCGCAGGCCAGCGCTTCGCTCATCGGGTCCGCGACGACGTGGTTCACCAGGCCCATCTCCCGAGCGCGCTCGGCCGGAATCTTCGCACCGGTGAGCGCGTACTCCTTGGCCAGCAACAGGCTGGTGTGCAGCGGCCAGGTGAGCGGGCCGCCGTCCGCCGCCACCAGGCCCACCTGCACATGCGGATCCTTCAGGTAGGCCGCCTCGGCGATGTAGACGATGTCGCTCAGGGCCACCAGGCTGCAGCCGAGACCGACCGCCGGGCCGTTCACCGCCGCGACCACCGGTAATCGGCAGCGCGCCATACCCAGCACGATCTCCCGGCCGTGCGCGATGGTCTTCGCCCGCAGATCCGCATCCTGAGCCAGCTCGGCGAGATAGCCGAAATCCCCGCCGGCGGAGAAGGCTTTGCCGGCGCCGGTGAGTACCGCCACCCGCGCCTGTCGGTCCTCGTTCAGCTGCGGCCAGAGCTTCGCCAGGCCGGTGTGCAGTGCGTCGTCGACCGCGTTGTACGCATCCGGGCGATTCAGCGTGATGATCCGCAGCGGGCCTTCGGCCTCGACAAGAATCTCCGCGGGCACGTCGTACATGTCAGGCTCCCAGGTCGAGGATGCGGGTGGCGATGATGTTCTTCTGGATCTGGGACGTGCCGCCCATGACCGACTGCGCCCGGCTGTACAGATAGGTGCCGAACATCGCGTCGTCGCCGGTGCCGGCAACAGCGAGTGCCGCGTGCCCGACCGACTGCTCCACCCAGGTCATCAGCAGCTTGTCCAAGGAGCCGTCCGGGCCGTGGGTAACTCCGTCCAGCTGCTCGGACAACCGCCGCCGCACGTGCAGCCGGAGCATCTCCGATTGCACCGCCGCCCACGAGAGTTCCTCCGGCGCCGGCCCGTTCACACGCTCCTGCAGCAACCGCACCGTCTTGGCGTAACGCGCGGCGAAGCCGAGGGTGGACGGTTCGCGTTCATGCCCGACGACGGTCATCGCCAGCTTCCAGCCGTTGCCCGGAGCGCCCACCATCTGTGCCGCCGGAACCCGCGCACCGTCGAACAGCACCTGCCCGAACTCCTTGGTGACGCCGCTGATCATCGTCAGCGGGCGCTGCTCGATGCCGGGCTGGTGCATGGAGACGATGAAGCCGGAGATCCCCTTGTGCCGTGGTGCATTCGGATCGGTGCGGGCGAGCAGCAAACACCAGTCGGCCACGTCGGAGTAGCTGGTCCAGATCTTGTGGCCGTGGATCACGTACTCGTCGCCGTCCCGGATGGCGGTGGTGCGCAACGAGGCGAGGTCCGAGCCGGCGTCGGGCTCGCTGAAACCCTGACACCAGCGCTGCGACCCGTCGATCATGCCGGGTAGAAAGCGTTGCTGCAGTTCCGAACTCGCGTGCCGGCCGAGTCCGGCGACCAGATAGCCCAGGCTGGGCCGAGCGGGCGCCCCGGCCGCCGCCAACTCCTCGTCCAGGATCACGTCGTAGACCGGCGGCAGGCCTTGTCCGCCGAGCTCGGCCGGCCAGGACAAGCCGAAGAAGCCGGCCCCGTAGAGCGCCTGGTGCCACTCGCCGGCCCGCGCCCAATACTTGTCGCCTTCGGTCGGGAACGCGCCGGCGTGCTCGGCCAGCCAGGCTCGCAGCCGAGTCCGGAACTCCGCCTCGGCCGGCGAATCACGATAATCCACAGTCGATCTCCTCCAGTCGCGCGGTCTCCGCCAGCTGTACCGGGAACAGTTCGGTCGAGGTCAGCACGCGCCGTAGGTAGACATGCGCGAGGCACTCCCAGGTGTTGCCGATGCCACCGTGCACCTGGATCGAGGTTTCACAGACGGTGCGTGCGGCCCGGGCAAGGTACACCTTCGCGATCCGAGCGGCACGCAACGCATCGTCGGGTGACAGCTCGTCGACCGCCCACGCGGCGTGCCGCAACACGCTGATCGACCCCTCGATCAGCGCGAGACTCTCCGCCAGCAGATGCGATACCGCCTGGTACGAACCGATCGAGTGGCCGTACTGCGTGCGGACCTTCGCATACTCGACGGCGAGACGATGCGTGCCGCGCGCCGCACCGAGCAGATCGGCAGCGGTGACCGTGATCGCCAACGCCTGCCAACGCCGCGCCTGGTCCGGCGTCACGTCGCCGAGCCGTTCGGTATCGATCACGGTCGCGACCTGACGGGTGAGGTCGGCTGCCGTTCTCGAATCGACAACCGAACCGGCCGATACCTGCAGCACGTCGAGCAGCACCGCCCGCTCGCAGCCCGCCGCGTCGAGTGCTCGCTCGCCGACGGCGACCGTCCACCGCCCGTCCGCGGGGTGCAGGTCGTCGGCGAGCACCGGCCCGAGTAACGGCACGTCCACCAGCCCACGAGCGAACTCCTCGACGACCAGTGCGACCTCTACACCGGACGCACCGTCCGAACGCAGGGTGCGATAACCGGCCGTCGCGACCGCCTTCTCCAGCCGGGCGACCCGCTCGGCATCGGCCAGGTCGGCGACCGACCCCGGCCCGAGCTCGTCGGCGAGCCGCGCCGCCGCGTCGCGCAGCTGCCGCTGCTCACCGGTCAGTCGTACGTCCATGACACTCCTCCAGCACTCGGCCCTTCAGCTTTCGGCGCAACACTTTCCCCGACGGCAGACGCGGAATCTCCGGCACGAACACCACCCGACGAGGTGTCTTGTACGACGCCAGACGCTCCCCCACCAGCCGGATCAACTCTTCGGCGCCGACTCCCTCGGCCGACACCGCGGCGACGACCACCTCACCGTCTCGATCGTCGGGCACCCCGAACACCGCGCAATCGCGCACCAGTGGATGGCCGTGCAGAATCGCCTCGACCTCGGCAGGCGCGACCTGGAAGCCGCGTACCTTGATCATTTCTTTGGCTCGGTCGGTGATCCGGATCCAGCCCTGCTGATCGACCGTCCCGACATCGCCGGTGCGGTACCAACCGTCGTCGAACGCGACCGACGTCGCCTCCGCCGGCAGGTAACCGGCCATCGCCGCCGCCGATCGGCATTGGATTTCGCCTGGTTCGTTCGCGCCCAACGGCTGCCCGGAATCCAGGCCGACTATGCGGACCTCGACGCCGGGTGCGGCCTTACCGACGGTATCCAGCCGCGCATCGTCGAGCGGATTGCAGGCGATGACCGGCAACTCGCTGGCACCGTAGGCGGGCAGCCAGCCCACCCCCGTTCGCGCGCTGACCAGCTCGGCGACGTCGACCGTCACCGGGGTGGCGCCCCACATGATGTACCGCAGCGAGCTCAGGTCGTAGCTCGGTAGATCCGGATGCCCGGCGAGTGCCAGGGCGATCGGCGCGACCGCCATCTCCACGGTGATCCGGTCCTCGGCGATACACCGCAGCATCGTGTCGAGATCGAACCGCCGGTGTAACCGCATCCAGACGCCGGCTTCGAGCGCGGTGACGATGTTGAGCAGACCGAGAATGTGCGATGGCGGAGTGGCGATCTGAATCCGATCCGCGTCGGTGAGCCCGAGCACGTCGATCCACTGCCGGACGGCCACCGCCAGCGAACCGTGGGTATGTCGAACCGCCTTCGGCATTCCGGTGGTACCGGAACTGAACACCAGGACCGCATCCCTCGCCGGATCGGATCGGACCGGCGCCGCCGTCGCCGGGGTGATCGGTGCGTCGAGGTACCGCATCGGTAGCAGCTCGTCGAGCACCGGCCGGTCGCCGAGCGCATGGGTAGGTCCGGTGAGTCGCAGCGCGTGGGCGACCTCGTCGTGCTTCCACGCGGGACTGAGCAATACGACCACCGCATCCAGCCGCCATATCGCCAGCAGGGCGACGACGAACTCGGGCCGATTGGACGACATGAGCGCCACGCGATCGCCGCCGCGCACTCCGCGCCCGGCCAGCTCGGCGGCAAGACCGGCTGCGAGCGCGTCGAGCTCGGGCCGGGTGTAGGTCCGGTCGCCGGCGGCGAGCGCGGCGGATGTGGCTGGAGTCGGCATCTTGGAAGTTCTCCTGAGTGAGAATATGATTCTCTCATCAATAGAACTTTCATACCAGGAGACGGCGTCGATGGCGAGACCCCCGCTGTTCCAGCGCGCGACCGTGACCCGGGTCGTCCCCGAGACACCGGACGCCCGGACTTTCGTGCTCGAACCCCACGACGGCCCGCTGCGCTACCGGGCCGGTCAGTTCTGCACGTTCCGGGTGACCGTGAACGGCGACGAACTGTTCCGTTCCTACTCGATGTCCAGCGCGCCGGAGACCGACGGTGAGTTGATGACCACGGTGAAGCGGGTGCCCGGCGGTGCGGTGTCGAACTGGCTGCTCGACAACCTCGGCGCTGGCGACGAGGTGGAGATCACCCGACCGATCGGGCGGTTCTGCCTGCGGGACACCGACCTACCACTGCTCGGTTACAGCGGCGGGAGCGGAATCACGCCGATCCTCTCGCTCACCAAAGCCGCGCTGGCTGCCACCGGACGACGGGTACGACTGCTGTGCGCCGACCGCGACGCCGACTCGGCGATCTTCGCCGCGGCTTTCGACGACCTGCTCCGACGCTATCCGGACCGACTGGAGGTGAGGCGGCACCTGGACAGTGTCGGCGGCCTGATCACGACAGCCGCGGTCCGGGCGTTCGTCGGCGACGACGCTGCGGGCGATCACTATCTCTGCGGACCGGAAGCGTTCATGGCGTTGGTCGAGTCCGCACTGCCCGGGCCCGGCCAGGTGTTCAGCGAACGCTTCGGTGACGTGCCGCCGCTACCCGAGGAACCGTCGGCTCCGGCCTCGACGCCGGCCACCTCGGGTGGAACGGTAACCGTGATCCTGAAAGGCCGGAAGAAGTCCGTGCCCCGGCGGGACGGCGAAACCGTGTTGGAGAGCGCTCGGCGAGCCGGGCTCAGCCCACCGTTCTCCTGCGAGCAGGGCAACTGCGCCACCTGCATGGCGCTGGTCACGTCCGGCCGGGCGACGCTCCGCCGGAACGAGGCGCTGACCGAAGAGGAGCTCGAGGACGGCTACATCCTCACCTGCCAAGCCGTGCCGGACACCCCCGACATCACCGTGGACTACGAGTAGCCGCGATCGACCGGCCGGTTCGCGGTGGACGGTGCAGGCCCGGGAAAAGTCGGTCAGCGTCCGTGCTCGCCCAGCCCCGGCGCGGGACCGTAGCGGGGGGTATATCCGGAAACGTGGATCGGGCAGCCGACCAGCCGCCGCTCCCCCGCGGTGACCACCGGCGCGCCCGGAGCGTCGAGCGCCGCCGGCAACTCGCGCACCGCGGCAACCGGGATACCGAGCGGCGCGAGCCGACGCTCCCAGTTCGTCGCCGTATCGGTGGCCAGTGCGTCGGTCACGACCGCCAGTACCTCGGCGCGGTGCGATACCCGCTCGGCCATCGTCGCGAACCCGTCGATGCCGGCCTCGCCGGCGAACGCCCGCCAGAATCCGTCATGCGTGACGAACAGCGCCAGGTACCCATCCGCAGTCGGAAACAGTTGGGCCGGAACATAGTAGGAATGGGCGCCGAACGGGCGCCGATGCGGGCGGGTGCCTTCGTTCAGATAGGTGGCCGCGTGATAGTTCAACTGCGACAACATCACTTCGTACAGCGACACGTCGATCTGACCGCCGCGGCCGGAGACGATCTGAGCGAGCAGGCCGAGCGCGGCAGCCAGCCCGGTGGAGTTGTCCGCCGACGAGTAGCCCGGCAGGGTCGGCGGCCCCGCCGGATCGCCGGTGAGGGCAGCGATCCCGGTCGCCGCTTGGATCACGTAATCGAACGCCGGATCGTCGCCACCGTGTAAGCCGTAGCCGGTGATCGCGACACAGACGATCCGCTCGTTCCACCGGCGCAGTGCGTCGTAGGTCAGCCCGAGCCGGTGGATCGCCGACGGCTTCAGATTCACCAGCAGCGCATGCGACTGCGTGACCAGGTCGCCGAGCCGGGCATCGCCGGCCTCGGTACCCAAGTCGATCCGGATACTGCGCTTACCCCGGTTCAGACTGGCGAAGTAGCTGTCGCTCACCTGCCGGGAGATGTCGCCGCCGGCCGGTTCCAGCTTGGTGACCTCGGCGCCGAGATCGGCCAGCATCATCGTCGCGTACGGACCGGCCAGCATCGTCCCGACCTCGAGGATCCGGATGCCGGCCAGCGGCGCCGACGCGGTCACCGCAGCTCCCGGGCCACTTCCGCGATCATCTCCCGCGTCCGCCGCTTGGAGGCGACCAGCTCGTCTCGATTGTCGCCGATCGGCAGCAACCGCACCGAGACGTCGGTGGCGCCGGCGTCGGCGTAGCGGCGCAACCCGGCCACGATCGTCGCCTGGTCCCCGGCGATGCACAGGTCACCGATGTTGCGGGCATCACCCTGCTCGAGCAGCCGTTGATAGTTCGGCGATACTTCGGCCTCGCCGAGAATACGATTGGCCCGGGCTCGCGCCTCGTCCACTTCACCGGGCGTGCACAGGCAGACCGGTAGGCCGGCGACAATCCGCGGTGCCGGGCGTCCCGCGTCGGCTGCGGCTTTCCCGATCTTCGGGACGACGTGCTCGGCGATCGCCCGCTCGTCGGCCATCCACAGCACGGTGCCGTCGGCCTGCTCCCCGGCGATGCGCAGCATCACCGGACCCAACGCAGCCAGCAGCACCGGCAACGGCGCGACCGGCGCGAGGTCGGTCGGGTTGTGCACGGTGAACGAATCGTTCGTCACGTCCACCGGGCCCGGGCCGCGCAACGACGCGTTCAGCACCTCGAGGTAATCCCGGGTGTAGCCGCCCGGCTTCTCGTAGGGCAAGCCCAGCATGTCGCGCACGATCCAGTGGTGCGACGGGCCCACGCCGAGCGCAAGTCGGCCACCCGCAGCGGCATGCGCCGACAACGCCTGTCGGGCCAGGGCCACCGGATGCTGCGCTTGCAGCGGCACGACCGCCGTACCGATTTCGATCCGGCGGGTCGCCTGTCCCATCGCTGCGACCGTGATGAGAGCGTCGAAGTCGGTGGGGATCTGTGGAATCCACGCCGTCTCGATGCCGACCAGCTCGGCCCAGGCGATGTCCCGCAGCATCCGGTCTAGCTTGCGCGTGGTATCGCCCTTCTCCGGGCCGATCATCACGCCGATGCGCATGGTTCCTCCGAGGTGTCGGTGAGCGCGCGGATCTGCGTGACCAGCGTCTCCAACGGGGTGCCGGTAGGGAACACGGCAGCGGCGCCCGCCGCCACGAGCTTCGGCACATCGGACTGCGGGATGGTGCCGCCGACCACCACCGCGATGTCGGCCGCATCAGCAGCGCGCAGCGCCACAACCACCCGTTCGGTGAGGGCCAGGTGCGCACCCGACAGGATGCTCAGCCCCACCACGGCGACGTCCTCTTGCACCGCGATCGCGACGATGTCCTCGACCCGCTGCCGGATACCGGTGTAAATCACCTCGAACCCGGCATCGCGCAACGCGCGAGCGACGATCTTCGCGCCGCGATCGTGTCCGTCCAGTCCCGGCTTGGCAACGAGTACGCGTGCCGGCATCAGAACACCACCGGCTGCCGGAACACGCCCCAGACCGACTTCAGTGCGGCGGTCATCTCACCCACGGTGCAGTAGGCGTTGGCACAATCGATCAACCGGTGCATCAGGTTGTCATCTCCTTCGGCGCCGCGGGACAACGCGGCCAAGGTCGCGCGCACAGCCGCGCTGTCGCGGGTTGCCTTCACCTCGGCCAGGCGTTCGAGTTGCCGCCCCCGGCCTTCGGCGTCGAGCGCGTAGGTATCGATATCGGGCGCCGGCTCGTCGGAGACGAATGTGTTGAGCCCGACGACCGGCCGCTCACCGGACTCCTCGGCCTGATGCAGTCGGTACGCCTCGTCGGCGATCAACCCTTGCAGATAGCCGTCCTCGATACAGCGCACCATGCCGCCGCGCTGCTCCAGATCGGTCATGATCTCGACGATCCGGGCCTCAGTGGCATCGGTGAGGGCCTCCACGAAGTAGGACCCACCCAGCGGGTCGGCGACCCGCGTCACCCCAGTCTCGTAGGCCAACACCTGCTGGGTGCGCAATGCCAGCGTCGCGGACTCCTCGCTGGGTAGCGCGAACGGCTCGTCCCAGGCGGCGGTGAACATCGACTGCACCCCGCCGAGCACCGACGCCAACGCCTCGTAGGCCACTCGCACCTGATTGTTGCGCGCCTGCGGGGCGTAGAGCGAGGCACCACCTGCGACACAGCCGAACCGGAACATCGACGCCTTGTCCGTGGTTGCGCCGTAGCGCTCGCGCACGATGGTGGCCCAACGGCGCCGGCCGGCCCGATACTTGGCGATCTCTTCGAAGAAGTCACCGTGGGTGTAGAAGAAGAACGAGATCTGCGGGGCGAACCGGTCGATACTCATCCGGCCGCGCTCGACCACGGTGTCGCAGTAGGTGACGCCGTCGGCGAGGGTGAAGGCCATCTCCTGCACGGCATTCGCGCCCGCGTCGCGAAAGTGCGCGCCGGCCACCGAGATCGCGTTGAACCGAGGCACCTCGCCGGCACAGAACTCGATGGTGTCGGCGATCAGCCGCAGCGACGGCTCCGGTGGCCAGATCCAGGTGCCGCGGGAGGCGTACTCCTTGAGGATGTCGTTCTGGATGGTGCCGGTGAGCTTCTCGCGAGGCACGCCGGCACGTTCGGCGGCGGCGACATACAACGCGAGCAGGATCGCCGCGGTGCCGTTGATGGTGAAGCTGGTGCTGATCCGATCGAGCGGAATCCCGGCGAACAGCACCTCGGCATCGGCGAGGGTGTCGACCGCGACACCGACCCGTCCTACCTCTTCGCCGTACTCGGGATCATCGGAGTCGTAACCACACTGGGTCGGCAGATCCAGCGCCACCGACAGGCCGGTGCCGCCCTGGTCGAGCAGGTAGCGGTAGCGCCGGTTCGACTCCTCGGCGGTGCCGAATCCGGAGTACTGCCGAAAGGTCCAGAGCCGCTTGCGGTAACCCTGGGCGAAGTTGCCCCGAGTGAACGGGAACACGCCCGGATCGGGCGGGTCCGCCGATCCGGACTCGGGCCCGTACACGGGCTCCAGCGGAATCCCGGACGAGGTACGCACTTCGTTGTTCATCAGTGAATATGATACTTCCACTATTGGAGAACACCAATACCGCTCGATCTCGAGGAGAGCCATGCCCCGCCAGGACGGACAACTGCGCGACCGGACCATCGTCATCTCCGGGGCCAGCCGCGGGATCGGTCTCGCGATCGCCGTCGCGGCGGCCGGACAGGGGGCGAATATCGTGCTGCTGGCCAAGACCGCCGAGCCGCATCCGCGGCTGCCGGGCACGGTGCACACCGCCGCCGCCGACGTCGAGGCAGCAGGTGGGCGGGCGGTTGCAGTCGTCGGCGACGTCCGGCGCGAGGACGACATCGCTCGGGTGGTGGAAACCGCGGTCGAGCGCTTCGGCGGCATCGACGTGTGCGTCAACAACGCGAGCGCGATCGCCACCCAACCCACCGAAGAACTCGGCGCCAAGCGGTTCGACCTGATGCAGGACATCAACATCCGCGGCACGTTCCTGCTGACCGCGGCGTGCCTGCCCCACCTGCGCAGGTCGCCGAATCCACACGTGCTGACCATCGCGCCGCCGGTGAACCTCAACCCCCGCTGGCTCGGCGCACACCCGGCTTACACCCTGTCGAAGTACGGGATGACGCTGCTGTCCCAGGGCTGGGCGGCCGAGTACGCCGACGCCGGAATCGGTTTCACCTGCCTGTGGCCGGAGACCTTCATCGCGACCTCGGCGGTGGCAGCGCTCGGCGATGCGGAGACGCAGCTCGCCGCCGCACGTAGCCCACGGATCATGGCCGACGCGGCGGTCGCGATCATTTCCCAACCCGCTCGCCAGGTCACCGGCACCTGCTTCATCGATGCCGATGCCGTTACCCGGTTCGCCGGAATCGACGACCTCGCCCGTTACGGCGGCGGGCCCAGCCCCACCCCGGATCTGTTTCTCGACTGACGCACGCCGGCCCGGCATCCTGTGCGGGATTGCCGGGCCGGTTCGTGCGGTCGGTCAGATCTGCGCCCAGACCGACTTGGTCTGCATGTAGGCCTCCACACCGGCCTTGCCGAACTCGTGGCCCCAGCCGGACTGCTTGTACCCGCCGAACGGCACGTTGTGGTCGAACACCAGCTGACAGTTGAGGCTGACCGTCCCGGCCTGCAACCGCTTGGCCACCCGATGCGCTCGGCCGAGGTCTTTGGTCCACGCGGTGGCGGCCAGGCCGTAGCTGGTGTCGTTGGCCAGCGCGACCGCCTCGTCCTCGTCATCGAACGGCAACACCGTGACGACGGGTCCGAAGATCTCCTCCTGGTAGAGCCGGCTGGTAGCCGGATCGACGTTGGTCAGGACGGTCGGGTGCACGAAGTAGCCGGTGCGATCGAGCCGGTTCCCGCCGGTGACCACCTCGACCCCGTCCGAGCGGCCCTCGTCGATATAGCCCAGCACGCGCGCCAGCTGTTTCGCGCTGATCAGCGGGCCGATCATCGAGCCCTCTTCCTTCGGCCCGCCCAGCTTGAGGTTGTCCGCGACCATCGCGATCCCGGCCACCACCCGGTCGTACACGCCGCGCTGCACGAAGATCCGCGAACCGCAGACGCAGCCCTGGCCGGAATGGATGAAGATGCCCATCGAGGCCATCATGATCGCCATGTCCAGGTCGGCGTCGTCGAAGATCAGCACCGGCGACTTGCCGCCGAGCTCCAGCATCACCTTCTTCAGGTTGCCCGCCGAGGCCTGCACGATCAGCTTGCCCACCTCGGTCGAGCCGGTGAACGCGATCTTGTCGACGTCCGGATGTGCGGTCAACGCGGCGCCGGCCGTGTGCCCGTAGCCGGTGAGCAGGTTGACCACGCCGTCCGGCACGCCCGCCTCGGTGATCAACCGATCGAGCAGCACCGCCGACAGCGGCGTCTCCTCGGCCGGTTTCACCACGCTGCTACACCCGGCGGCCAACGCCGGTGCGATCTTGGCGCACGCGTTGAACACCGGTCCGTTCCACGGGAAGATCAAGCCGACGACACCGTACGGCTCCTTGCGGGTATAGGTGTGCATGGTTGCGTACTCGCCGGACACGCCGCCGGTCATCTGCACCTCGTAGGACGAGCCGTCCAGCTTGGTACACCAGCCCGCGTAGTACCGGAAGAACTCCGCACACGTCGGCAGGATCATCTCCGCCTGAGCGAGCGGCATGCCGGTGTTCAGCGAGTCGAGCCCGGCCAGCTCGGCGGCATGCTCCTCCATCAGGTCGGCGATCCGCCACATGATCTTGGCCCGCTCCCGACCGGGCAACCCCTGCCAGACGCCCGCGTCGAACGACGCGCGCGCCCGCGCCACCGCATCGTCCACCGCCTCCGGACCACAGTCGGTGAACTCGGTGATCTGCTCCTCGGTCACCGGATCGATGACCGGAATGACCTCGCCCTTCCCCGGACGCCCGGGTAGTTGATCCAGAACCGACTGCAGTGTCATCACGCGTCCCTTTCGGTGCCGAGGCTCTCGTCGCATCGAGATTCCAGGCCTGGGTTCGACCGAACGATGCAGAGGCTTATTCTGTATATCGGAAATATCATTCTCCGACAAGCGCCGCATACCACCGGACGGCGCGATGCAGACCGTCGGCCGATACCGTGTCCGCAGAAGTTGCGCACCCCAACGACAGAAGCGCTTCGGACGCCACTGAACGGACAACCTCGTGGACGATGCTCGGGGATCGGTGACCAACTGGTGGGCCTACGCCCACCAGCACGTGTTGCGGTACCGGCTGGCGGTGCTCGCCCCGAACGCCCGGCATGTGGTCGAGCATGCCGGCGGATGGCTGTTCGACCGGGCGATGTCCGGCTGGGAGGTGACGGTCGCGCTGACCGACGTGTCCGACGTGGCGCCGCTACGCATCCTCGGCGCGACCGTGCTGGAGTTGGAGGGACCGCTCGCCGTTCCGATGCATCACCGGTTTCCGAATGTCCTGGCGGTCGATCCCGAACTGCTGGCCACCGACGATCGGATCCGGGTGGGGTTGCTCGAGTCGCTTCGCCGCGGTCTCTTCGAGGTGGTGTTGTGGGACCAAACCCTGCCGGCGGGGTTCGACGAGCTGGCCGGCCGGAAGGAATACGAGCTGAGCGTCGCGGCGCTGGCGTTCAAGCGGCAGGCACTGACCATGGTCGGAGCCACCATCGACAGTCTCCGCCCGACCGAGCGGTTTCGCGGTACCGCAGACATGCACAAGAAATCGGTGCGGACTACGGACCCGGTAAAGCCGCCGACCGACCGTCCCTGATCTCGATGGCGTAGTCCACAGTGACCGAGTCCCCGACGTCGGCCGATCTCGGGCGGGTCGGGCGCGGTATCCAGGATCGGCCGCAGGACGATCCCGCGGCGACAGCATAGCTGTCCTTAACTACCTATAGGGTCTTCCGCAACTGCTTCGCGCCCACGACACCGGGCCGGCATCGTGCTGCTGGGGTGTCGATCGATTGGTGCGGGCGTACCCGGTCGCTCGATCCGGGTGACGTGGTGCACAGGTTCTCGACGTGGTGCGTATGTCGTGCGGAGCATCGAACTGACCGGCGAAAACCGGTCCTGACCTGCATAAACAATGGTGCGCGATACTGGGATTGAACCAGTGACCTCTTCCGTGTCAGGGAAGCGCTCTCCCGCTGAGCTAATCGCGCGAGGTGGAGACGGGAATCGAACCCGTGTGCACGGCTTTGCAGGCCGTTGCCTCACCACTCGGCCACTCCACCGGTAAGGGACGGAGTCCAACCTCGAGCGGATGACGGGATTCGAACCCGCGACCCTCACCTTGGCAAGGTGATGCGCTACCAGCTGCGCTACATCCGCACCCCCCGGAACTAGGTAAATCAGCTCCCAGGTGCGAAAAAGAACACTAGCCGACGCCTCGAGCCGGCACAAATCCGCTGGTCATATCGACCTCGAAGGTCACCGACGTACAACAGTCGCCGCCACGACCGGCCAACCATGATCTTGCCCTCGTACACTCGAACGAAGCTTGTCCGCATGTCGAAAGGCGGTACAGCCATGGGTAAACCGGCTGTACGTTTCCTGTTCACCGCGCTCCTCGCGACCCTCGCGATCGCGTGGTCCACGGGCCACGGCGTCGCCGCTGTCGCCCCTGATCCCCCATCGGGAGTCCCCTCCGTCGCTCAGATCACCCCGTCGGACGGCCGGGTGGTCGGCATCGCCGCACCGATATCGGTGCACTTCGCCGCACCGGTCACCGACCGGGCAGCGGCCGAGCGTTCGCTCACGATCTCGGCATCACGCGAAGTCCCGCGGGGTGAATTCTCCTGGACCGGCGACCAGGACATGGTGTGGCAGCCGACCGGCTACTGGCCGGCGCACACGTCGGTGACCGTGCTCGCGGCGGACCGGATCGCCCGCTTCGAGATCGGCAACGCGACCGTCTCGGTCGGCAACACCTCGACCTACGTGTTCACCGTCAGCGTGAACGGCGAGGTCGTCAAAGAATGGCCGGCATCGTTCGGCAAGCCTGGCCACGAGACCCCGTGGGGCCAGTTCTCGGTGCTGGAGAAGTACCCGACCATCGTGATGGACTCCTCGACCTACGGCGTCCCGATCGACTCCCCGGAGGGCTACAAGCTCGATGTCGAGTTCGCCACCCGGATCGTCGGCGGCATCTTCGTCCACGCCGCGCCGTGGTCGATCCAGCAACAGGGCTTCCAGAACGTGAGCCACGGCTGCATCAACCTGACCACCGACCGCGCCGAATGGTTCATGAACAACGCCAACTACGGCGATCCGGTGATCATCACCGGCTGACCGCGCAGGTTGCGTCGGTCGGTGAGGTGCGTGCTAACGTTGCCCATCGATCGACGCAGTCCCGCTCGGGCTGGTCGGCGGTCCCGTGGCTCAGTGGAAGAGCGTCCGCCTCACACGCGGAAGGTCGCTGGTTCGAACCCAGCCGGGACCACCCATACAGATAGCGGCCCCGATTGCGAATCGCTCAAGATTCCGGTCGGCAGATCGACTCGACCCCATCCGGCGATATCGTCGAAATATGGGCACCACCGACAGCACCACGGGTGGCTGCGGCTATCGCTTCGCCTACCTTCCTCGGGCGCTGCTCGGCGCGACGGCGTTCGCGATGATCGGGGCCTGCTCCTCCGGCACAGATCAGCCGGAGACCACAACCAGCACGACACCGACCGCAACCGATGCCGGTGACGCCTCGTGTCTTTCCGGCGAGTACGACGTCGTCGGCGTGCGAAGCCACCGCACCTCGATCATCGGCCGGCCCGACGTGACCGAGCCGATTCCCGGATTGGCGATGACTTTTCGCGACGACCGATGGCAGATCAGCGGGAGTCGGGCGCATCTGCCGATCACCGGACCGTGGTTCACCGCGGATGTCGCCATCGACGCGCAGATACGCGGATCGGTGGCCGGGAGTCCGGCCACGTTCACCGTGGACGAGAGTGCCGGAGCCGCCGTGATGACCACGTCGACCTCGGTGCAGGACGTGCCGCTGTCCGAGGTGGCCGAGGTCCTCGCCCCATCCGGAGTGGCCCAGGTCCGCTGCGACGGCAATACCGCGCAGATCGACGCCGAGAACACCTCGCTGACACTGCAACGCGCGGCGTGATCCGGGTCAATCCGGCGCCGACGACGGCAGCTCGGTGATCCCGAACCTTTGGCGCAGTACCCGTTTCGCACACCAGTAGCCGGCCATGCCGTGCACCCCCGGTCCCGGCGGCGTCGCCTGCGAGCACAGATACACCCCGTCCACCGGTACCCGGTACGGGTCCCGGCGTGCGGTCGGCCGCGCCAGCGTCCGGTAGAAGGTCACCGCACCGGCCGCGATGTCGCCACCGACATAGTTGGCGTTGCACTCGGCCAGCCGGCTCGCCGGAACGCACCGGGTCGCCACGACCAGGTCCCGAAACCCGGGCGCGTACCGCTCGATCCGCGCGGTAACCAACTCGGTCACGTCCACGGCGGACCCGTTCGGCACGTGCGCGTAGCTCCACAGCGGTCGATGCCCGTTCGGCGCGATACGGGACCGGTCTACCACGCTCGGCGCGCTGACCAGAACATTCGGCCGCGGCCCGATCTGCCCGGCGGCCACCGCCCTTTCCGCAGCCGCCATCTCCGCCCGGGTACCACCGAGGTGCACCGTCCCCGCCACACCCACCCGCGGGTCCGACCAGGGCACGTCGGCGCTCAACACGAAATCGACCTTGGCGGCAGCGTCCCCGTGACGGAACCGGCCCACCGCTCGCCGAAACCGCATGGGTACTCGATCGCCCAGAATCCGGAGCAGACCGTCCGCCGACGTGTCGAACAGGTATGCCCGCGCCCGGGGTAGCTCGCCCAGGTCGGCGATCGGCCGGTCGGTGCACACCCTGCCGCCGTGCGCGACCAGGTCGGCGACCAACGCGTCGGTGATCGTCTGGGTGCCGCCGGCCGGAATCGGCCAGCCGTGCGAATGGGCCAGCATCCCCAGCAGCATCGCCGACGCGCCGGTGGCCAGCGAGGGCATCGGCCCGATCGCGTGCATCGCCGCCCCGGACAGCAAGGCGGGAGCGGTGTTTCCGGTGAACCGTCGGTTCCACAGCACGCTCCCCTGTTCCACCACCCCGGCGACGAACCGGGCGGCGGCCGGGGTCAGGACACCGCGCGGCAGGCTGCGTTTGTCGCCGAGCACGACGTCGAGAACGTCATCCACCCCCGCGACCAACGGCGCCATCAGGTCCTGCCATGCCGGACCGTCGCTCCCGAGCTCGGCCACCGTCCGGTCGAGATCGCGATAGACCAGCCCCGCCGGCAACCCGAACAGCGGTTGCGCATACGACACCTCCGGCACCAGGAACCGCACGCCCCGGGCCGGTAGATCGAACTCGCGGAAGAACGGCGACGCGATACCCATCGGATGCACCGCGGAGCACACGTCGTGCACCACCCCCGGCGACAACCCGAGATCCAGCGTGCGCGCGCCGCCGCCGACGGTGGACTGTGCCTCGTACACCCGCACCCCGAGACCCGCCCGCGCCGCGATCACCGCGGCGGCCAGTCCATTCGGTCCGCTGCCGACCACGGCGACGTCGACGGATTCGGTCATCAACCCGATGGTAATCACGCCGCCGGTGGACGGATCTGCGATTCTGGAACAGGTTCTATTGCGTGACCGCCGACCCGCCGGAACGGAGCTCGAGGATGTACCTGCCGCGGACCGCCGTGATCGGCGCCGGGATCAGTGGGCTGACCGCGAGCAAGATGCTGCGCGACTACGGCGTGCCCTACACCTGCTTCGAGTCGTCGGACCGAATCGGCGGTAACTGGGCATTCGGCAATCCGAACGGACACAGCAGCGCTTACCGCTCGCTGCACATCGACACCTCCAAGCACCAGCTGTCGTTCCGGGACTATCCGATGCCGGCCGACTACCCCGACTTCCCGCACCACACCCAGATCAAGCAATACCTGGACGGCTACTGCGCGACGTTCGAGCTCGCCGAGATGATCGAGTTCGGCAACGGGGTGACCAGCGCGCGGCGTCGGCGCGACGGCGGGTGGGACATCGACGACGAACGGGGCGAAACGCGACAGTTCGACCTGCTCGTGGTCGCGAACGGGCATCACTGGGACCCGCGACTGCCCGACTTTCCGGGCGAATTCGCCGGCGAAACGCTGCACGCGCACCACTACATCGATCCGCAGACCCCGTTGGACTTTCGGGATCGGCGCATCCTGGTGGTCGGGCTGGGCAACAGTGCCGCCGACATCGCCGTCGAGCTCTCGTCGAAGGCGCTGGGCAATCGGCTCACCCTGTCCACCCGGTCCAGTGCCTGGATCGTGCCGAAGTACATCGCCGGACGACCGGCCGACAAGTACTACCGAACCAGCCCACACCTTCCGTTGTCGTGGCAACGCAAGCTTGCGCAGGCGATCCAGCCGATCACCGCCGGCCGGCCCGAGCGCTACGGCCTGCCGAAACCGAACCACAAACTGTTCGAGGCACATCCCACCCAGTCGGTGGAGTTGCCGCTGCGACTGGGCTCGGGCGACGTGATCCCCAAACCGAACATCACCCGGCTCGACGGCCACACGGTGCACTTCGAGGACGGCAGCGCCGACGACTTCGACGTGATCGTCTACGCCACCGGCTACAACATCACGTTCCCGTTCTTCGACCCCGGTTTCATCGGCGCCCCGGACAACCGGATCGACCTGTTCAAACGGATGTTCCTGCCCGGTATCGAGGACGTGGTGTTCGCCGGATTCGCCCAGGCGACGCCGACGTTGTTCCCGTTCGTCGAATGCCAGGCACGGCTGATCGGCGCCTACGCGGTGGGCCGCTACCGATTGCCGGACACTGCCGAGATGCGTCGGGTGATCGTCGCCGACCAGCAGCGCTACACCGGGCACATGCTCGACCGGCCGCGGCATACCCAGCAGGTGGACTACTTCCTCTACGAGCACGACATGCGGGTTCGCGAGCTTCCGGCGGGTGCCCGGCGCGCCGCGGCGGCCGGTGCGCCGCGCTGGGCTCGGGTGGCGGAACAGGCACCGGCATGAGCGACACCGACTTCCGGTCGCTGACCTTCGACTCGTCCGGGACGACCTGCGACGGCTGGTTCTTCGCGCCGCGACCCGGCGGACCCTTCGAACGCGCGGCCGGGCATCCGGCGGTGGTGATGGCGCACGGGCTCGGGGGAACCAAGGACTCCGGCCTGGCCGCGTTCGCCCGTGCGTTGCGGGACGCCGGACTCGCCGTGCTCGTCTTCGATTATCGAGGTTTCGGCTCCTCCGCCGGGCAGCCTCGACAACGGATCTCGCTGGCCGGACAACGCGACGACTACCGGGCCGCGGTCGCCACGGCCGTCCGGGAACCCGGCGTCGACCCCGACCGCATCGTGCTCTGGGGCGTGTCGATGTCCGGCGGGCACGTGCTGCGGCTGGCCGCCGAGCTACCCATGGTGTGCGCGGTGATCGCGCTGGTGCCCCTGGTGTCCGGGCCGGCGGCGGCCCGGCACGCACTTGCTCAGGTGGGCGTTCGCGAGCTGCTCGCAGCGAGCGGTACCGCACTCCGCAGCTCGCTCGCCGGCCGAGCCGGACGAGCGGCGACGATGCTGCCGGTGGTCGGCCGTCCCGGCGAACGTGCAGCGCTGACCGGTCCCGGCCACTACGAGAGCTACCTTGCCGTCGCCGGGCCGACCTGGCGCAACGAGGTGGACGCCGCGCTCGGCGTGGAGTTGGCGAACTACCGGGTAGCCGCCTACGCGGCCCGGATCACCGTGCCGGTGTTGGTACAGATCGCCGACTTCGACCGGGCCGCCCCGCCGCATGCCGCGGCCAAGGTGGCCTTCGCCGCGCGCGCCGAGGTCCGGCACTACCCCGGCGACCACTTCACCCTGTTTGCCGAATACTTCGACGCGGCGGTCGCCCACCAGCTCGGATTCCTCCGGCGGCAACTGGCCGGGTAGCCCCGGCCGGCCCCCGCCGGGCCTACTGCGCGGCGCGCCCGCGGGTGTCCTTGAGCTGCATGAACTCGATCCAGTTGAAGTAGCCGACGCCGGCCGAATCCCGACCGAACCGATGCACCAGATCGACGATCGCCGCGTAGTTCGCTTCGGCGGCCGCCCGGTCGAAGTGCGAATTGAACGAGTACAACTTGACCGGAGCCAGTTGCAACCCGTCGAAGTCGTACCCCCGCGAGATCGAGAAGAAGACCGGCGACGCGCTCTCGGCGTGCTGTGCGATGACGAACCGGTGGAACTGTTCGTTGAGCGCCCGGACCCGAGCGACCGCATCGGGCGGAGTATCGGCATCGACCTGCTCCAGGTCCGGCGGCAACAGGGTCACCAGGACCAGATTGGACTCTTCGGTCCGATTCAGGACCTGGAATCTCGAATCCGCGCCCAAGAGTTGTTTCAACCGGAGATATCCGGCCGTCTGATCGGCGAGAATCCGGGTGAATCCCTCGAATCCGAGACTGCGCAGGGCCGCCCATGCCGAAACCGGGCCGTGTGCCGACCGGGACAATTCGAGCGAATACAGATACGGCGAATAGTCGGAAAAACGCATCGGATCGGACTCGACGTAGCCACCTTCGATCGAGTGCAGAATTTCGGGATGCCGAGTGAGGAATAAACTGCTGTTGTATCCGGCGAAACCGGTCTTGTGGAAGTCGATACCGAAGGAATCGGCGAATTTCACGTCGGCCATCATCCGATACTTGTTATGCAGGATCGTCGCGACTTGTTCCGGGATATCCAACGGGTTGCCGACGAAATCGTAGCGGGCGAGCAGCAGGTACACCCAACCGATCACCGCGTCGACGTGCAGCCAGGGCCGGACCGCGCCGAATTCCGCCGCGACGGCCCCCGCGACGTCGGCGATCTCGGCGAACCGGTCGACCGAGTGCGAGTTGGTCGAGCAACCGGTCGCGACGATGCAGACCGGGGTCGCCCCGGATCGATAGTGCGCGCGCAACGCCGCCGCCAACACCTCCGGATCGAGCACACCGGCGGTGGTGGGTAGCCGGTCGCAGTTGTCCTCACCGATCCCCAGCCAGTTGCAGACCTCGACGTGGCACGGATGTCCTACGTCGGTCGAAAGCACGACCGGACGCCCGACCAAGCCCCGTCGGCGCAGGTCCGGCTGGTGCCGATCGAGCGCCAGCTTCACCCCGTACAAGCTGGTGGCCTTGCCCCCGAACGTGAAGATGCCGCGCCCGTCGGTCGCCCATCCGGCCAGCTCCGACATTATCCGGACCAGGCTGCGTTCGGTCGCGGCGAACTGCCCGCTCGACACGTCCTGACCGAGGTTGGGGTTGGCGAACGACGACACGAAGGACGCCACCTGAGCATGCAGGGACAGGTTCGGATGCACGTTGTACAGGGTGCCGACGCAGTCCCAGTTGACCGCGTTGGTGAACATGGACCGAAGCTCTTCGATCATGGTCTCGTCGCCCGCGCCGGTATACTCGACGGCGTAATCGTCGAGCACGTCGGCGTAGTCGAAAACTCCGTAATCGGTAAAAGTAGGCCGGTCTCGCCGCTTCAGCGGAAGTATTGCTCGAAGATAGCGTTGCAGTAGCTCTTCGACCTGGCCGAGGTCACGAAAAAAAAACTCACTCACAGGGAACTCCGGTACTACGACGATCCCGGATAGAATCCGGCGATACAAAACAGAGTTTTCGACCGCGATATCGACCGACGAGCAGTTGCGATCTCGGCGAAACCCGACTGTAGCGACGCTCCATTCTTTGCGTCGATTGCACATGAACCGGTTTTCGGTTCGCACCTTTCGTTAGCGCAATTATAGCTGAATATCCTCGGACATGGATTCGTCGGCATCGCCGGTACTCGGACCGCCGGCAGCCGAGGTGTCGGCCGGCGTACTCGTCCGGCCCGGCATGCTCTACTAAGCGCATGACAGACGAGGTCGTGGTGAGCCGGGCCGGGCTGTGGGATGCCGAGGCGCTCAGCGATGTGGCCGCGACGACCTTCCCGCTGGCCTGCCCGCCGGAAGCCACCGAAGAAGACGTCGACGCATTCGTCGCAGGGGTGCTGTCCAGCGAACGATTCGGCGAGTACCTGTCCGACCCGGCGCACAGCGTTCTGAAGGCCACCGCCGGCGACGACATCGTCGGTTACGCGATGCTGGTCGACGCCGAACCGGCCGATCCCTCGATCGCCCGGGCGGTCACGGTACGGCCGGTCGCCGAGGTGAGCAAGATGTACGTGCTACCCGGCCGGCACGGCACCGGCGTCTCCACCGCGTTGATGCACGCGGTCGCCGAGCGGGCGCGCACAGCAGGGGCTGCCGGCCTGTGGCTCGGCGTGAATCAGCGCAACGAACGGGCCAAGCGGTTCTACGCCAAGCACGGCTTCGTCCGAGTCGGCACGCGAACCTTCCGCGTCGGTCGCACCCTCCATCGTGACGACGTGATGCAGCTGACCTTCTGAACCGAGCCGGCCGGGCCCGCCGATCAGTCCGTGGCAGCGAACCGGGACAGCGCGAGCAGCCGGGACGTGGCCCGCAGGTACTTCTTGCGGTAGCCGCCGTCCAACATCTCCTGCGGAAATATCCGGTCCAGCCGATCACCCGACACGGTGACCGGGATGCTCGCGTCGTACAGCCGGTCGGCCAGTACCACCAGCCGCAGCGCCACCGCCTGGTCGGCGACCGGGTGCAACCGATCGACGAAGACCGCGCGCACCCCGTCGACCAACTGCTTGTACCGGCTGGGGTGCAAGGTGGCCAGGTGCGCGCAGAGCGCGTCGAAGTCGTCCAGGGTGGCGCCCGGAGTCGCCTCGGCACGCGCGATCAGCTCTGCCTCGGGCAGCGGTTGCGGCGCCGGCGGCAGGTCGCGATGCCGGTAGTCCGGTCCGTCCACCCGGACCGTCGCGAACACGTCCGCCAACTTCTTGATCTCCCGAAGGAAATCCTGGGCGGCGAACCGCCCTTCGCCGAGCTGACTGGGCAACGTGTTCGATGTCGCCGCCACCGACACCCCGTGTTCGGTCAGCTCGGTCAACAGGCCGGCGATCATCGTGGTGTCGCCCGGATCGTCCAGCTCGAACTCGTCGATGCACAGCACGGCGTAGTCCGCCAGGCGCGCGCGGGCATTCGCGAAGCCGAGCGCCCCGACCAGGTGGGTGAGCTCGACGAATGTGCCGAACGCCTTCGGCGCCGGACAGGCGTGATAGATGCTGGCCAGCAGGTGGGTCTTGCCGACGCCGAACCCGCCGTCCAGGTAGAGCCCCGCACCGGGCTCCGGCCGCCGCCGGCGGCGAAACAATCCGTGCCGAGCAGCGCGCCCCCGGCCGACCTGCGCGACGAACTGTTCCGCCGCACGCACCGCGGCAGCCTGACTCGGTTCGTCCGGATCGGGGACGTAGCCGGCGAAACTCACCTCGGCGAACATCGGTGGCGGCACCAGCTGGGATACCAGATCGTCGGCGACGAGCTCCGGTCGGCGGTCGACGAGACGGCTGGGCATGCGGGCCACCCTAATCGGTTGCCCCGGCGCCGTGATCTGATCGGTCTCGTGCAGCACCTGGACAATGCGACCCAGCTCACCATCGACGACCTGCGGGACCTCTACGCCTATCCGAGCGAGCCGACCGCCCCGTGGCTGCGGGCGAACTTCATCAGCAGCCTGGACGGAGCCGCAACGCTCGACGACTCCTCCACCGGGCTGGGCACGCCGGCCGACCGGACCGTGTTCGGTGTCCTGCGCGAGCTGTGCGACGTGGTGCTGGTGGGTGCCGGCACGGTCCGGGCCGAGGACTACGGCGGCGCCCGTACCAACGAGCACCGCCGCGAGTGGCGGCTTGCGCACGGGTTGGACGCGGTGCCACCGATCGCCGTCATCACCGGCAACGCCGATCTCGACCCCACCTCGCGGTTGTTCACCGACACCGCGGTGGCCCCGATCGTGCTGACCACCGCCGCCGCGGCGACGGACCGGAAAGCGCGGCTGGCCGACACCGGCGCGCGGATTCTGGAGCTCGGCGAGTCGTCGGTATCGAGCTCGGCAATCCGCGACACGCTCGGTGAACTGGGCTTGCACCGCGTCCTGTTCGAGGGCGGGCCGTCGTTGTTCGGCCAGCTGATCGCGGACGCCGCGGTCGACGAGTTGTGCCTGACCCTGTCGCCACTGGTGGTCGGTGGCGACGGCCGCCGGATCACCGTCTCGGCCACGGCCGCGCCGACGGCGATGAGCCGGGCGCACGTACTCACCGACGATGACGGCACCTTGCTGACCCGCTGGGTGCGGGTCGGCTGAACGCCCGGACCGGTCTCGGCGACGCCGACCTGGCAGGCTGTGGCCATGCGGTGTGCACGCGGGAGGACCTCGGCGCCGGTCGCCGTCACAGCGGCGATCGTCGCGACGCTGATCGCCGGGTGCGGCGCGGGGCCCTCCGAGCGTCCGGGTGTGGCCGTGCGGGAGGGCGGCGGCAACGCACCCACGCCGAGCAGCACCGAGTTGCCCCCGCCGGCCGAGCCGCCGGCACCGAAAGCAGAGCCGGCCTGGCGCGACTGCACGACGAGCACGCTCGACCTGTACGGCCTCGGCGCCGCACCGAACGGGCTGACGCTCGAATGCGCCGAACTGACCGTTCCGGTGGATGCCGGCGGCAACGGCTACGGCGCCTTCACCGCCGGGGTGATGCGGGCCCGGCTACCGCAGACCCCGGCAGACGCGGCACCGCTGGTACTCACCTCGGGCTCGGACCGCCCGTCGACCGCGACCCTGGCCGGAATGGCCATCGGCCCGGCCACGCCGGTGCTCGCCGCCCGGCCGATCGTCGCGTTCGACCGGCGCGGCACCGGCAGCTCGCAGGCGATCGAGTGCATCTCGGCCGGCACCCGGCGCGGGTTGACCGAGAACGCCCAGTTCTCGGCCAACGGTGCCGATCGGCTGGACTCGATCGTGAAGCTGAGCCAGGACGCGACCACGTCCTGCAAGGACTTCCTCCAGCCGCAGGAGATGACCTTCGACACCACGCACGCGGCCGAAGATCTGGAGCAGCTGCGGCTGGTCTGGCAGGTGGACAGCATCGGGCTGCTCGGCACGGGCGAGGGGGCGCAGGTGGCACTCGCCTACGCCCGGATGTTTCCGGGTCATCTGAGCCGGCTGGTGCTGGACGCACCGCAGGGCATCGGTGACGCGCAGACGCTGGCCGAGCAGCGGGTGCAGGGCGCCGAGGCAGCATTGGACGCGTTTGCCAACCGGTGTGCCGCGCTGAACTGTGCGCTCGGACCGGACCCCCGGGCCGCGATCACCGATCTGGTCCGCCGAGCCGGGGCCGGCGGCCTGGGCACGGTCGCGGCGAACACCGTGCTCAGCGCGATCAGCGGGTTCCTCGGCAGCCCGCGCGCGGACCTGCCGACCCGGACCACGGAGCTGGCCGACGTGTTGGCAGCAGCCGGACGCGGCGACGGTGCCGGACTGGACGGCTTGATCCAGCGGCAGCTGGCCGCCACCATGACCGACGGCCAGTTCGTCGGTCGCTGCACCGACGGCCGGCAGTGGCCGGCACCGTCGCAGGTGCAAAGCCTGCAGACGAACTGGCGGGACCGTTACCCGGTCTTCGGTGAGCAGGCTGCGTTGAGTCTGCTGGCCTGCGCGGCCTGGCCGGCGCCCACCGGTGACACCGAACCGGCCCAGCTGAACTTGCCCGTGTTGGTGCTCGCCGGCCAGGCCGATCCGGTCACCGGGCGTACCGGAGTGGACTCGGTGACCGGGGAGTTGCAGCGTGCCGGTGCCCGCACCTCGGTGGTGGACTGGCAGGGCTGGGGACACCCGGTGAGCGCCCATTCGAACTGCGCCCAGCAAGCCGTTGTCGGATACTTGAAGTCCGGGAACCTTCCGGAGAACGGGACGGCCTGTCCCGCGTGAACCCGGGTCGCCAGGTGTCCCGGCCCGGTACCGAGCCGTCGCCGGTGTACCGTTCCCGAGTGTTCTCCGTACGGCTGGAGCCGCGTACCGCGCTCACCACGAGCGACGCCATCCGGTACGCAATGTGGCCGATCGCGATTCTCACGATCGTGCACCGCGTGCTGGTCAAAGCCGTCAACGGCTACATCACCGACGACTTCGCTCCGGTCTACCAGGCTTCGCTGGCATTTCTGAACCACCGACCGGTCTACACCGCCGATTTCGACTACGTCGACCCGCACTACCTGTACCCGCCGAGCGGCACCCTGCTGATCGCACCGCTGGCGATCATCGACCCGGAGCGCTCACGCTGGCTGTTCATCCTGGTCAACGCGATCGCGATCATCCTCGCCTGGTACCTGTTGCTGCGGCTGTTCCGATACACCGTGCGGTCGGTGGCCGCACCGATCCTGCTGTTCGGCATGTTCGTCTCGGAGACGGTGACCAACACGCTGGTCTTCACCAACATCAACGGCTGCATCCTGCTCGGCGAAATGTTGTTCCTGCGCTGGCTGCTGCAACGGAAGGACCTGGCCGCCGGGGCGATCCTCGGGCTCACCTTCGCAGTCAAATGGATCTTGCTTCCACTGCTCGTCGTCGTCATCGCGCGCCGGCAGTGGAAGGTGCTCGTCACCGCGGTCGCGGTACCGCTGGTGATGACGTTGATCGCGTGGCCGTTGCTGGTGGACCCGATGGATTTCGTGCACCGCACGCTGCCCTATCTGCTGGAGTCACGGGACTACTTCAACAGCGCGATCGTCGGCAACGGCGAGTACTACGGCCTGCCGACCCCACTCACCTGGTTCATGCGAGTGGCGTTCGGGGTGATGGTGGCGATCTCGCTCTGGCTGCTCTATCGGTACTACCGCGACGACGAACTGTTCTTCGTCTGCACCGCATCCGGGGTGCTGCTCACCGCCCAGTTCCTGTTGGGCTCACTGGGCCAGATGTATTACTCGATGTACATGTTCCCGTTCCTGATGACGGTGGTGCTGCGCAACTCGGTCATCCGTAACTGGCCGGCCTGGTGCGCGATCTACGGCTTCATGTCCTACGACAGCTGGCTGTCGGATCGGTTCCACTCGGCCGGCCGGACCGCGGAGTATATGAAGACGACGCTCGGCTGGAGCCTGCTGCTGATCGTCGTGTTCTGCGTGCTCGGCGACCGCTATCTGGCAGCCCGGCGGGAGGGACGGCTCGCCGGCGGAATCGACCCGGTCAGGGTAGAGCGGTCACCAGCTGCTCCAGCTCGACCCGCGGGCCGGTGAAGAACGGAATCTCCTCCCGGACGTGGCGGCGGGCCTCGGTTGCGCGCAGATCCCGCATCAGGTCGACGATCCGATGCAACTCCGGCGCCTCGAACGCGAGAATCCACTCGTAGTCCCCGAGCGCGAAGGAGCTGACCGTGTTCGCCCGGACATCGGGATACCCGCGCGCGGCGATTCCGTGGTCGCGCAGCATGGTCCGACGCTCCTCGTCCGGTAGCAGGTACCAGTCGTAGGAACGGACGAACGGGTAGACGCAGATGTAGGCGCCCGCGTCCTCCCCCGCCAAGAACGCCGGGACGTGACTCTTGTTGAACTCGGCCGGGCGGTGCAATGCGACGTTGCTCCACACCGGGATGCTGGCCCGGCCCAGCTCGGTGGTGCGCCGCAGATCGGCGTAGGCGGCTTGCAGGTCCTCCACCCGTTCGGCGTGCGTCCACACCATGTAGTCGGCGTCCGCGCGCAGGCCGGCCACGTCGTAGATGCCCCGGGTCACCACACCGCGGTCGGCAAGTCCGTCGAAGAAGGCCGCGGCCTCCTTCGCCGCCGCCTCCCGGTCGTCACCGAGTGCGCCCGGGCGGACCTGGAACACCGAGAACATCAGGTAGCGAATGGTGGAGTTGAGGGCTTGATAGTCGAGACGCGCCATGGCCCTCATCGTGCCATCAACCGGTGCGCGGCCGCCGATCCGGCTGCCACGCACGCCGGCACCCCCACTCCGCCCAGGTAGGCGCCCGCGACCTCGAGCCCGGCCAGCTCGGCCACGCTCGATTCGATGGCTGCGACCAGCCCGGCATGTCCCGGCCGGTACTGCGGCAGTGCCGCCGGCCAACGTTGGACGTGCACGGCGAGCGGCGTCACCGTCACCCCGGTCACCGTGGCCAGATCGGCGACGGCGGTCGCGACCAGCTCCGGATTCGACCGAGCCAGGACCGCGTCGTCGCCGTACCGGCCGAACGACGCGCGCAGCAGTGCCACACTCCGGCCGGCCAGTTGCCGACCACGCAGGTGCGGCCACTTGCGGCTGGAAAAGGTGAACGCCTTGGCACCGACCGGCTCGCCGGTGCCGATCAGGATGCCGGAGTTCGGCGGCAACGGACTGTCGGCCGGCACCGCCAGCGCGACGACCGCGGACGACGCCGACGGGATCGCGGCGGCCGCCGCCGCAGCGACCGGCGCGACCCCGCGCAGCAGGTCGGCGGCGGCCGGAGCCGGCACCGCCAGCAGCACCCCGTCGACCCGGCCGACCGGGTCCACCTGCCAGCCGGCACCATCGCGGGACAAGCCGACGAACGGCGCCCGGCACTCGGTAGCGGCGGCCGCCCGGCGCAGGGCATCGAGCAACACGCCGTACCCGTCACGCACCCCACCGAACACCGGCCGATCCGATGGCGGCGGCAGGGCCGCGGCAACCGCCGCGCTCAGGCTCGCCGCCCCCGCATCCAAGCGGGCCGCCAAGGCCGGCAGAGCGGCGCGCACCCCGATCGTCGCGGACCGACCCGCGTAGACCCCGCCGAGCAACGGGTCGACGCTGCGCGCCACGACCTGGGCGCCGAACCGATCGGCCACCAGGCTCGCCAGGTCGGTGTCGCCGCCGACGACCCAACGCAACGGCCGGGCCGGCTCGGCTGCGATCCGGGCCAGCGTCCCGGCGTCCACCAGACCGGCGACCGCATCCGGGCCGGCCGGCAACCCCATCAGGGTGCCGGCGGGCAGTGGGTGCAATACACCGTCGGCCCAGATCGACGGACGCAACCCGGACGGGTGGACCAGTTGCTCGGCCAGACCGAGCTCGGCGAGGAGTTCCGGCACTTCCGGCCGGCGCCCGACGAAGGCCTCCGCGCCCACATCCACCGGCCCGGCCAGTTCGACCGTGCGCAGGCAGCCGCCGAGCCGGCTGCCGCACTCGAGCAGCACGATCTCGGCGGCCGGGCCCAGCATCCGCCGTAGCCGGAAGGCAGCGACCAGCCCACTGATCCCGCCGCCGACGACGGCGTACCGCCTCACAGCTCGTGCACCAGCTCCACCACCGCGGTGAGCACCCCGGGATCGGTGTCGGGCAACACGCCGTGACCCAGATTGACGATGTGCCCCGACGCGCCCGCGGCGATCGCGGCGTCCCCCTCGTCGATCACCCGGCGCACCTGCCGCGCGACCGGGTCCCAACCGGCGAACAACACCGCGGGATCCAGGTTGCCCTGCAACGCCTTTCCGGGTCCGACCCGGCGCGCCGCGACGGACAGTGGCACCCGCCAGTCCACCCCGACCACGTCCGCGCCGACCTCACCGAGGACACCGAGCAACTCACCGGTTCCGACCCCGAAATGAATCCGTGGAACTCCGGCGGCCGCAATCTCGGCGAATACCCGCCGAGTGTGCGGGTAGACGAATTCGCGATAGTCGGCCAACGAGAGTGCGCCGGCCCAGGAATCGAACAGTTGCACCGCATCCACCCCGGCCGCAAGTTGGGCTTGCAGGAAGGTGACGGTGCTGTCGGCCAACGTGTCGAGCAACGCATGCCAGGTCGTCGGGTCGGCGTACATCAGCGCCTTGGTCCGCTCGTGATTACGGCTCGGTCCGCCCTCGACCAGGTAGGACGCCAGCGTGAACGGGGCGCCGGCGAAGCCGATCAGCGGTATCGCACCCAACTCGGCGGTGAGCAACCCGACCGCAGTCGCCACCGGGTCCACCTGTTCGGCCGCCAGCCGCGGGATCGCGCGCACCTGAGCGGCGCTGCGCACCGGCTGCGATATCACCGGCCCGACACCGGCGACGATGTCCAACTCGATCCCCGCTGCCCGCAGCGGAACGACGATGTCGGAGAACAGAATCGCCGCGTCCACCCGATGCCGGCGCACCGGCTGCAGGGTGATTTCGCACACCAGTTCCGGATCGAAGCAGGCCGCCAACATGCCCGTGCCGGCGCGGACCCGGCGGTACTCCGGCAACGATCGCCCGGCCTGCCGCATGAACCAGACCGGCCGCCGGGAAGGCCGCCCGCCGGTGGCCGCAACCAGGAACGGGGCCTCGGGCAGCGCCCGACGCGACGGTGATTCGGTGGCCCCCGGCCGGGCTACGCTGTCCATCTACTACTGCTCATCTGGCCGCTACTCATCCCGGCCATGATCGCACGTCACGGCGCGTGCTCGGCTCCGGCGCGCCTCCCGTCCGGCCGCGCCGCACAGGATACCGTGCGACACTGTGATCCCTTCCGACCATCTCGACGGCGCCACTTCGATGGCGGGTTCGGCGGGCGAGCCGGCACTGTTCCGTACCGCGATCGATGCCATGCGATGCGGTACGTTGCACCCCGGCATCGAAATCGGTCCGATCCGGCCACCACAGCGTCTCGCACCGTACTCCTACGCGCTCGGCGCCGAGGTGAAACATGCCGAAACCGATTCGGTCCCGCAAGATTCCGAGGGCGATGCGTTCGGTCGGCTGATCCTGCTCTACGACCCGGACGGCGCCGAGGCCTGGGAGGGCACGCTGCGCCTGGTCGCCTACATCCAGGCCGACCTGGACGCGGTGGTCGCCGCCGACCCGCTCCTGCCCCAGGTCGCGTGGAGTTGGCTGACCGATGCGCTGACCAACCGCGGCGAACCGCACACCGCGCTCGGGGGCACCGTCACGGCGACGAGTTCGGTTCGGTACGGTGATCTTGCCGGGCCGCCGCAGGCGCACCAGCTGGAACTACGCGCATCGTGGACCGCCGGATCGCCCCTGCTGGCACCCCACGTGGAAGCATTCGGCGAGGTACTGGCCTACGCCGCCGGCCTGCCGCCGGCGGGAGTTACCGATCTCGGTCAGCGAAACCGGATCAGCGGCACCGGCTGAACCGTTCCACCGGCACGACCCCATCCGCACCGACGAGCGAGGGATGGTCACGTGGTTTTGTTCCGTTTCTTCGCGATGCTCATGATCACCGCGATGATGCTGATCGGGCTTGCCGTCGCCGGCAGTGACCGAACCCGGCCGACCGACCCACCGCCCGGGCCCGCGTCCCCGGATCGCACCTTCGATGCACGCACGATCGGCGTCACCGCCGTCACGACGCTGCGGGCGCCGGACTCGGTGCAGCGCGCCGACTTCGGTCATATCGCCCGAGCCGGAATCGGCGCGGTACGGATCTCGATCGAATGGCCGGATGTCGAACCGGTCCCCGGGTACCTGAACTGGTCCGAACCGGACCGGACCGTCCGGCACGCCAACGCAGCCGGGCTCACCGTGCTCGCCGTGATCGGCTATGCCCCGACTTGGGCGGCGATTCCGGCCGGCCGGGGCGAGGTCCATCCGGGAGCGGCCGATCCGGCCCGGTTCGCCGCATTCGTCGGCCGCGCCGCCCAGCGATACCGCACCCAGATCGATGCCTGGGAGATCTGGAACGAACCGAACATCTTGCCCGGCTGGGCCCCACAACCCGACCCGGTGCACTACGCCGAGCTGCTGCGTTACTCGTATCAGGCGATCAAGCGGGTGAGTCCTCAGGCGACGGTACTCACCGGGGGCACCGCCCCCGCCCTCGACGACGGCATCAACGTCAGCCCGGTCCGATTCCTGGGCGAGCTGTACGCCGCCGGCGGACAGGGCACCTTCGACGGGATCGCGTTGCACCCCTACAACGCACCGCAGCTGCTCAGCGCGGCTCCGGAGGCGTGGGCATCGCGGGCCGCGATCCAGGAGGTGAGCGATCTGATGGCCCAGTACGGGGACGGCGACAAGCTGATCTGGTGCACCGAGTTCGGCGCTTCCAGCACCCCCGGCAGCACGTACGGAGTGTCCGAACAGGGCCAGGCCGTCATCATCGCCGACGGCATCGACTATTTCCGCTCGCTGCCCAACGGCGGACCGTTCTTCGCGTTCGACTATCGCGATCTGGACTCCACCAGCAGCGATCCGGAGCAGCACTTCGGCCTGGTCCGATCCGACTACACGGCCAAACCGGCGTTGGCCGCCGTGCTGTCCCGGCTGATCCGATGAACGGCACCGCGCGAATTCGCGCCACCGGCGCCGCGAGCATCCGCGCCACCGGCGCCGACCTGCTCATGTCCGGTACCCGGTTCGTCCTGGTCTGCGGACCGCTCGGCCCCTGGCGCGCCGATCAGGCCCGCGCCGCGCTCGGCCGATTGGCCGCCGCCGGCCGGCAGACCCGGCTGGGGCTGCGCCCGGATGCGGGTACCGTTCGGTGGCACACCGATCCGGTGCTCGCACCGGGCAGCGTGTGCGAGGTGCCGCCCGCCGAATCGGTCGCGGACACGGCGGCCCTGCTGCAACGGCTGCGCCGAGAGCCTGCCGACCTGCCGTTTCGACTGATCCTGGCCGGTCGGCAGGTAATTCTCGACGTCGACCACATGCTCGGCGACGGGCAGTACTACCTCAACATGGTTGCGGCACTGGAACGGCTGATCCGGACCGGGGAGTTGCCGGCCTGGGCCACCACCCCACCCACTCCTCATCCGCTGCCCCGCGCGCTGTGGCACTGGTTCGGTCGGCACCCGTCGCGACTCCGGGCGCTGCCCGTCGCCCGGTCGGCGCTGAAGGGTACGGCTGCGCCGAATGCGGCGGCGCCGGTGAGCGCGCAGCGACCCTGGACGCCGTCGGTCGCGGTCGTGATCACGCGGCAATCGGCAGCCCTCGCGGACGCGGTACGCCGATGGCGGACCGAGCACGCGCCCGGCGCCAGCTCGGCGATGCTGGCCGCGGTGATGATTCGCCGCGCCCTCACCGAGGCCGGCATCCCCGTGGCCGATCCGGCCTCGATCGCAGTCGACTGCCGCCGATATGCCCCGCCCGGCAGCGTGATCAGTGGAAACTTCGTACTCGGGCTGACCGCCGCGTTGCCACCGTCGGCCGACCCGGTGGAACGCTCGGCCGCCCTGCGCGCGGCCTGCGCCGCAGGATATCCACTGGCCTGGCTCGGCTTCGGGGCCGGCATGATCCGGCTTCGGCGCCGACGTCCCGCCCCGCCGGACACCGTGTCGGTCACCCCGCGAGCGCAGATGATCTATACCGATCTCGGCCACGCTCCGCAGTTCGCCACCGCCCACTGGGCGCCCGGCGAGCAGATGCTCGCCGGCCTGCTCGATCCGGCGGGACCGGAGGCCGTCTCGGTGCTCGGCAGCGGCGTCGGCGCCGAACGGAGCTACTCGATCTCCTTCCACGACAACGTGTTCGACCGTGCCGCCGTCGAGCGCGCGGTCGCGGTGATCGGCACCGATCCGGTCGGCCTGCTGGACGCCGGCTCAGTCCACCAGTAGCCCGGCGACCGGCGCCGCCGGCGAGTAGGCCAGCTCCCGCGCCGCCTGGCGTACCTCGCGCCGCCGAGCGACCGATCGGTGCACCGCCAACACGGTCGCCGAATTCTCCTGCGATAGCACCGCCGCCGCGCTGCTACTGCCGACCGGCGGCGTCGCGATGACGACATAGCGGAAGCTGCGCACCAGCCAGCCGATCGTGTCGGCGGCGCGCAAAGTGGCCAGGCACCCGTCCACGTCCGGCCCCCCGACCACCACGAACAACCGGGGATGGAGGGTGCGTTGCACGATCTCGTCCGGCGCGACCCGCCCTTCGACCAGGTCGGACAACCCCGGCTCGGCCGAGACCGGCAGACCGACCTCGCTCAGCGCAGCGGTCGGGCCGATGCTGAGCAGCACCGTCGCCCGACCGGTCTCGGCGAAAGCAACCGCGAGATCGAGGGCGACCCCGGTGGTGTCCACCCCGTCGTCGGCACCGGTCACGATGAAGACGCTGCGGTCGGCGCCGAGTGCCTGCAACTGCACCCGCGCTTTACGGAACGCCTCGGCCTCCGGGGTGTCCCAGGAACGCAACTGCGCCTTCCGCTTTCCCGGTTTCCGCGGCTCGACCCGAACCGGCCCCAACGTCGGCAGACCGGTCACCTCGGTAAGCATCGCCGGATCGCGGACCCGACTGTCGGCCAGGTGCATCGCGACCAGGATCGCGATACCCAGGGCCAGCCCGGCCATCCCGCCGTAGATCAGATTGTCGGTCCATTGCGGCGAGCTGGCTCGTTGCGGGGCCTCCGCAGGTCCGATCGTCTGCACGGTGACCCGCGGCTTGGCCTGTCCGGTAGGCGTTTCCAGCGGGGTCACGTACTCGATGAACTGGGTCGCGTAGGCGTTGGCGATGGTCGCGGCGCGCACCGCGGACCCATCGGTGACCGAGACCTCGATCAGCACCGTCTTCGGTACCGCCGTCGCCCCGACCTTCGCCGCCATCTGCGCGCCGGAGAACGGCAGGTCCAACACGTCGGCCACCCGCTTGCCGAGCGTTTCGCTGGTGAGGATATGCACGTAGGACTCGGTGCGCTGAGCGGAGAACTCACCGCCTTGGTAGGACTCGATCGAACTCGTCCCGCCGGTGCTGCCGACGAACAGCGTCGCGGTGGCGGTATACAGCCGCGGCAGGGCGGCGGTGATCGCCGCCGCGATCGCCAGACCGAGCAGCATCGTGGCCGGCGGTATCCACCACAGCCGGCGCAACAGTAGCCGGAACCCATTGTGCATCATTTGTTCCCACCCCTTTTCCAGCGGCGCGCCAGCCACCGGCGGGCGCCGCGCGGCCCGGCCGGATCGACCACGACGACGCCGTCGATCGGGGTCCGGGCGGCGCGGAACTCGGCGGCGATCCGCGCGATCCGGTCGCTACGACTGTGTCCCACCCGCGCGACGAGCAACACCAGGTCCGCGGTCCCGGCGAGCCGGAGCGCATCGCTGTAGTCGCCGGCCGGCGCACTGTCGACGATCGTCCATTCCGCGGCGTACCGAAACCGGTCGAGCAGCATGTGCACCTCCGGCGAATCGACGATCCGGGCCGCCGACACGTCGACCGCACCAGCCGGAACCACCCGGAGTCCGGCACCGGCAGTGAGCATCTCGTTCGGCCCGACCCGGTGCAACGCGACATCGGTCAGCGATGCCGCCGTCGCCTCGAATCGGTCCCCGAGATCGGGTACCCGGACGTCGCAGTCCACCGCGATGGTGTGTGCGCCGACCTCGTGCAGGCCGGCGGCGAGCCCGGCAGCGACGGTGCTGCCGCCCGCGTCCCGATCGACCGGAGTGATCAGCACGACGGTGCCGCGCATGCCGGAGCTGCGACGGGCGTACAACCGCCGGCGTAGATCGGCGTACTGGTCGGCGGCCTCGCCACGCGCCCCGACCACGCCGAACAACGGCGCACCGCAGATCGCGGCAGCGTCTGCCGGGAGCCGAATCCGTCGGTCCACCAACGCCGACAGCACCGCAAACAACGCCCCGAACGCGAGCCCGGCCCCGCCGGCGGCACCCAGCGCGAGCGCGGCCGGCATACCGGCCGGATGGACCGCGTCGCCGGGCTGCTGCACCACCTGCAATCGGGCCCGGGGATAGCGGGCACCGGGGATCGACTCGGCGGCAGCGACCGCAGCGGTCCACTGATCGAGGAAAGCCTGATTGATCCGCAATGCCGATGCCGGCGAGTGCGCTTCGGTGGTCAGTCGGATCGTCACCGTATCCGGGATCGGTGCTGCCACCGTGCCGGCCAGCAATGTCGCCGGATCGGTCGGCAGGTTCAGCGCGACGATCACCCGGGTGGCCAACGCCTGATCGGTGAGCAGCGCCAGATAGGTCGGCACCCGCTCCTCGGCGTAACGCTGGCCTTCGTAGTAGGTGTCGGCATTGTCGCCCGGAGTCGACACCAACACCACCGCGGACGCCGCGTAACTGGGTGGGCGAGTCAACAGGTAGGCGGCAACCAGACCGACCAGGACGAGCGTGACCACGGCGACCACGCGCCACCGCTCCCGCAGCACCCGAAGGTACTCGCGCAGCACCTCGTTCATTTCGGACCGGTCCATGTCGGGTCCGTTCAGCCCGGGTCCGCTCGGCACCGAACCGGCCACCGTGAGCTCGGCGCCCCCGCCGCTCACCGAGATCCACCGATCCCGCGCGCGCGCAACTCGGCGACGAGCCGCCCGGCGATCCAGTCGTGCCCGTCCACGCTGGGTTCGACGCCGTCGTCGGCCAGCAGATCCCGAGTAGCGGTGCCGGTGAACCAGCCGGCCGGACCGGGGTCGACGACATCGACCGCATGCAACGGTGGGTCCGCTGCCACCGCTGCCTGCAACACCTGACCGACCGGGGTCCGGGTGCGGTCGACCACCCCGACCGGCGTCGGGTCGGCAAGGAACCACGGCGCGATCAGCACCACCCGCGCCTGTGGCCACGCCTGCACGGTCAGCTCCAGCGTGTACAACACGGCGTTACGCAGGTTGTCGAGGCCGTACGGCAGGTCGTTTCGGCCGCCGTCGAGCACCACCACGTCCGGCTGGTGCCGGGCCTGCAGTTCCGGAACCCGCTCGGCGAACGAGCTGGACACGATGTCGGTCTGCGGCAGCCGGTGCTGGGGGCCGCCGTTGATGAAGCCGCTGCCCGGCACCGCAGCCAGGCTGCAATCCATGTCCAGCGTCGCAGCGGTACGACAGGCATAGCCCAAGTCGGGCAGCGACGGCGGTCCCAGGGTGTAGGTGTCGCCGATGAACAGGATCGACGGCGCCGGCGGCGGCACCGCCGGAACCACGGGTGCGGTCGGGGCAGCGGCCGCGTCCGGCCGGGTCAGGGAGTACTGGCGCACCACCGCTGCGCCCGCAGCGACACCGACCAGCACCGCGAGCGCGGCGATGACGACCGCAGACCGCCGGGCTGGGGAATCAGTCAAGCCGGACCCCCTCCGCCCGGAGCGCATCGGCCAATCCGCCGGCCAGCCGCTGCTGGCCGGCCTCGGTCGGCTGCCCGTCGTCGTGCACCATCCCGGCTCCGGTGAGCCAGGTCTCGTAGACCAACGGAACGTACGGGACACCGAGGTCACTCGCCGCGCCGGAGACGGCACGGTCGACCCGGCGGACCGAATCCGGCACCGGCACCACGGACCAGATCGGCCCGACCACGATCAACCGCGCCGCCGGAACGGCCGCCGCGATCGCGGCGAACAGGTCGCCGGCGGCGCGACGTATCAGCGGCTCCGGCCGGTCCACGTCGAACAGGCCGCCGACGACGACGATCACCTGTGGCTTGGCGGCGCCGGCCCGGCTCACCTGTGCCGCGAACGTGCCGAGGGCGCCTGCGGCGGTGAAGTATCCCGCGGCCGGGACCGACACGTTCGTCACGGCGGCGCCGGTCGCGGCGGCGAGCAGGGTCGGCCAGGGATCGCCGTCACCCGGTCCGGCGCTGAGCGTGTCGCCGATCACTGCGATCCGGACCGGATCGACCGGCCACTCGACCGGCCGCATACTGCGGTACCCGACGACCAACGCGACGATCACGGCCAGCGCGAACAACAGCGCCGGCACCCGGGCGGCGGCGACCCGCCGGACGACCGTGCCGGGCGTCATCGCCGGGGTCCGACCGATATCGGCCTGCCGCCGACCGCGGCCGTCTGCGCTGCGCGATAGACACCGTCCAGCCGGCGCGCGACAGTCGGCATGCCGAGCAGATCACGTACGGCGCTGCGGCCCCGCTCGCCGGCCGCCCGGGCCTCGGCCGGGTCGGCCAGCAGGTCTCCGATCGCCGTCGTCAGCGCCGCCACCTTCGGCTCGACCACCACGCCGGACCGGGTATCCCGAACGAAATCCGCCAGGTCACAACCGGTGGTCAGGACCACCGGCAACCCGACTGCCATCGCCTCCAGCACCGCCATCGGATACGGCTCGTCGACCGCGGGGAGCACGAAGACGCTCGCCCGCCGCATCCGGGCCGGGCCGGCCCCGGCCGGTACCGGACCGGTCCAGCGAATTCCGGCATGACCGGCGATCCGGCGGCCCACCGTGCCGCCCTCCCCCTCGTCCGGTCCGACCAGGGTGAACCGGGCCCGGACCCCGGCATCGAGCAGCGCGATCCCCGCATCGACGAAATCCAACGGCCGCTTACGCTCCTGCAGCCGAGCCAGGTACAGCACCTCGGGCACCGACTCCGCCGGACCGGGCTCGACGGACCGATACTCCGGGACGCCGTTAGGTAGCGCGACCAACCGTAATCCAGGACCCGCGACCTCGGTCAACGCATCGCGCTCGCCCTCGGTCAGGTGGAACACCGCGCGGGCGCCGCGCAGCACCCGGCGCACCAGGGCCAGATCCAGCATCGGTGCGAGCGGATTCGACCGGGCGACCAGCATGCCGTGCGGCTGAACCACATAGGGCAGCCGATACCGGAGCACCGCCGCGGCGAGCGGCAGCATCACCAGATCCCGAGCCAGGTGCAGATGCACCAGATCGAGCTCGGACCAGGACACTCGGCGCAGCAGCGCCGGCGCGGCAAGGCTGGCGAAACCCAGCCCGGGCGCGATGAACCGGGCCGGTGCGGTGACCAGAGGCACGCCCTGCTGTTCGGTCGGCGGCACCCGATAACCGCGGACGCCGGCGGCGACCTGCACCTGATGGCCGAGTCGCCGCAGCGCCACGGCCTGATTCAGCGCGACCTGGACCGGGCCACCGTAGGCCGCGTCCGGACTGATCAACGTGACCGCGTGCAAGATCTGCATGTCACACCCGCCGCTGTGCCGCGAGCACCGGAGCCGGCGCGAGCACCATCGTGTCCGGCGGCACGTCCCGGGTGACCAGAGCAGTGGCGCCGACGACGGAGTTCGCACCGACCGTGACCCCGCTCAGCACCGTCGCCCGGGCGCATATCCACACCCCGGACCGCACGACGACCGGCCGGTTGAGCGGCGGAAAGTCGTGCGCGCGATGGTCGTGGCTCCCGCTGCACACCAGCACGTGCTGGGACAGGCAGACATCGGACTCGATCGTGACCGGCACCGGGTCGATGATCTCGACACCGACCCCGATCCACGAGTTGTCCCCGATGCTCAGGTTCCACGGCCACTGGATCTCGACGTTGCGCCGGATCCACACGTCGCGCCCTACCGTCCCGCCGAAAGCCCGAAGAATCTTGCAGCGCAGCCTATTCGGGCACCACATCCGGGTGAAGAGCAGGTTCGAAACCAGGACCCACAAGACCTGGACGACGAAGCTGCGGCCCTTGTCGTAGTTGCGCTCGCGGGCCGCAGCCAGGGAGCGCGTCGATCCGGGCGACTCGTCGAGTGATTGCTGCGATCCCATATCAGCCTCCGATCGTGCGGTACCGAACGTCGTGCGGGTAATCAACCGTGCGGGTAATCAACGTCGTGCGGGTAATCAACTCTGTCTGTGGAGCAAACGAGCGCGAGAGCAATCGGGCGTCGCGGCGAGCCGGTCGCACCGGGCCGGATCGCGCGCCGCCCGTGGACTCCTCCCGGGCAGACCGGCGAGATAGCGGTAACGTTACCGCGCCGGCGCACGAACACGGCCGACGCGAGCGCGTAGACGACTCGAGAGGCGGTTTTCCCCGATGGCCGTGTTGGCCCCTGCGCGTCCCCTGAACTGGGATGTCCGTCATCGGCTGCAACTACGGATCATCTCCGGGACGGCGCTCATCTTGTGCGCGGCGACCTCGGCCGTGCAAATCATGGGTTACACCTCAACGGCATTCAGTGCGCTGTGCCTGCTCCTCGCACCGGCATGGCTGCTGACTCGACCGGCCCGCAGCGAACTGATTTTCGTCGGCGTGGCGGCAGTCGGCTTTCTCGCCTTCGTCCTGTCGTTCACGGTCAACCGGTTGCCTTACCTCGACCAGCGAATCCTGCAGTGGCCCTGCTTCGCTCTCTACTTCATCGGCATCGCGGTGCTCGCCGCCGGCAGTCTGGATCGGGTCTTCGCGTTGACCGCCGGGATCGCGATCGGCACCTGCGGATACTTCCTGACGGCCGGCATTCCGGAGCTGGCGCAATTCAGCTTCGCCGCCTACTGGAAATATGCCTTCGCCCCGTGGATCACCGTGCTGGCGATGTTCGTCCTGGTGGCGTTGAATGCGTCGCGTACCGCACAGGCCGGTCTGCTGCTCTGCTTCGCCGTCATCAGCCTCAGCCTGAACTACCGCTCCCATGCGTTGACCTGTATCGGCGCCGCCACCGTGTTGCTGGTCGCCCGATACGGCGGGCAGTGGTCCCGGCTCGCCCGCAGCGTCGGCGGCGCCGCGGTGGTGCTCGGCTTCGCCTGGCTGATGCCGGTGATCGCGCGCTCCGGCATCGGCGGGCAAGCGCTGGCGGACAAGGTGGAAATGCAGGAGTCGATCGGCGCGCCGGCCTTGCTCGCAGGACGGACCGAGCCGCCGCTGTCGCTCACCGCGATAGCCGAGAAGCCTTGGCTCGGCTGGGGTTCGGCGAACCAGATCAGTCCGGATGTGTTCGCTCGGGCCGAAGATCTCGCGCTGCAGTGGGGTTTCGACCCGAGTGTCGACCTGTACTACCAGTGGCACCTACCCAACGGCGACACCTCGTTGCACTCGAACCTGCTGAACGCGTGGGCCGAGGGGGGTGTCGGAGCGGCCCTGCTACCGTTCGCTCTGCTGATCGGTGCCGTGCTGATGATCGTGCGGCACGACCGGTTCGGCGAATGGGCCGGGCTCGCCGTGGTGCTGGCGACCCAGGCGTGCTGGGATCTGTTGTTCTCCCCCGCGTCGTACAACACGTTGTCGACGTTCGCGGTGCTCGCGGTCGCCTGCGCGACGATCCACCGCCCCGGACTCGGCACCGTGACCGCAACCGACCGAGACCCGACGACAGTGGAGGCTCGATGATCCCGGAACCGGTGGTGAGCGTGGTGGTCCCGACCGTCGGTCGGACGGAGCTGGGCCGGGCGGTGGCCTCGGCACTGGCCCAGACCCACCCGGTCGCCGAAGTCCTGGTCGTCGCGGATACCACGCAGCCGGTCGAACTGCCGGCCGATCACCGGGTCCGGCTGGTCCGCCCGCCGCGTCGCCTGGGCAGCAGCCGGGCCCGGCAGTTCGGTATCGACGCCGCCGCCGGGACGGTGATCGCCCTGCTCGACGACGACGACGAGTGGCTGCCGGAGAAACTGGCCCGGCAGTTCGCGCACGTCGACGCCGTGGTGCAGCAGCCCGACACGCCGTGGATCGCCTCGTGCGGGGTCGAGGCGGTCGGTCCGGACGGCAGCGCGATCTGGCCGCGCCGACCGATCCGGCCGGACGAATCGGTACCGGACTACCTGTTCCGGTTCCACTCGCCCCGCTTCGGCGGCGCAACGCTGCAGACCTCGACGCTGTGCTTCCCGGTCGAGCTGGCGCGGCAGGTCCGCTGGAACGACCCGGCCGGCGCGGTGCACGACGATATCCGCTGGCTGCTCGACGTACGCGCCGCGCTGGCCGGGGTAGCGATCGTGCAGCTGCCGGACCCGCTCGTGCGGTATCACCTCACCGCCGGCTCGCAATCCCGCAACAGCGCCGACCGGACCACCGACTACCTGGCCTGGGGACGCCGCCACCTCACCGACGCTCCCCGGCGTACCCGCGGCGACTACTTCCTGACCGGTCCGGTCGCGGCCGCAGTCGCGGCCGGCTCGCCGACCGGGGTGCTGCGCGCCACCGGGACCGGACTGCGGTGCGGGCGGCCCGGCCCGGCCGCGCTGCTCTACGCGGCTGCCGGGGTGCCGCGCGCCGTCCGCCGCGGCGGGTGGACCCGATGAGCTCGCCGCGGGTGTCGGTGATCACCATCAGCTACCGGGATCTGCCCGGGCTGCGCGGCACGGTCGCCAGCGTGCGGGCCCAACGGACGAGTGCCGAGATCGAGCACATCGTCATCGACGGCGGCTCCGGTCCCGCCGTCGCCGACTATCTGGCCGGGCTGGATCCGCAACCGGCCTACTGGCGTTCGGCACCGGACCGGGGCCGGTACGACGCGATGAATCAGGGCATCGCCCGGGCCACCGGTGACCTGATCTGGTTGCTGCACAGCGGTGACCGGTTCGCCGACCCCGACGTGGTGGAGGCGGTGCGGCGGCGGCTCGACCGGCCCCGGACCCGCTGGGGGTACGGCCGCTGCCGGCTGGTCGACGCGGATGGACAACCGATCGGCACGTTGGGCGCCGTACCGTTCGACCGGGCGCGATTTCTCGCCGGACGTGCGGTGATCCCGCACCAGGCGACGTTCGTCGGTGCCGACATCGCCGACCGACTCGGTCCGTACGACGAGCAGTTCGGGCTCGCCGCCGACCAGCTGTACCTGTTCGGCGCGGCGCTGCTGCAACCGCCGGTGGTGCTGGACCGGATTCTCTGCGACTTCGACACCACCGGCGCCGGCTCCACCCGTGCGATCAAGTACAACTTCGCCGACCTGCGCCGCGCCTGGGATGTGATCGGCTACTACCCGCACGGCAGCCGGGCCGTGGCCCGGGTCGAATCGCGCTGTGCGGAGTATTACCACCGGACCCGGACCGCGATCCAGGTCCGTGGCTGACCGGCCGGCCGACGCGCGCACGACCGGCGAATCCGGCGGCGAACTCAGCTCCGGCGAGCGCCGGGCGGTGCTTTACGGCACGCTGATCCGCATCGCCGGCACGCCCGTGGTGGCGGTCGCCGGCCTGGCCAACACCGCGGTGGTGGTATCGCACACCGGTCCGGCGATCTTCGGCGTGGTCACCCTGATCGCGACGGTCGGCCTGCTGTTCCCGTTCGCCGACCTCGGCATCGGCGCCGCCGTGACGACCGTCAGCGCCCGGCCGGGCCCACTCGCCGCCGACCCGGTGGCCCGCGCGACCATCCGCCGCGCGCTGGGCGTGCTCGGCGTGGTGGGCGCTGCGGTCGCCGGACTCGCGCTCACCCTCGGCGTGGCCGACGGTTGGCACCAGGTGATCGGGCTGACCACCTCGCCGGCCGACCGGTGGGCGATCACCGTGGCGCTGTGCCTGTTTGCCGCGACCATCCCCGCGGGACTGGGCACGCGCATCCTGATCGGTATCGACCGCAACCAGCTGGCCGTGGCGATCCTGATGCTGAACTCGATCGCCGGGTTGACCGCCACCCTGGCACTGGCCGCGGCGGGCGTGTCCGGGATCTGGTTCGCCGTCGCCGGACCGGCGGGCGCCCTGGCCGGGAACCTGGTGGCAACGGTGGTCGCGCTCCGGCTGACCGGGTTGCGACCGGCGGTGCTGCGTGCACCCGCGCCGGTACCCGCGGGTAGCCGACTCCTCGCCGGCTCGGCCTGGATGTTCCTGATCGGCATCGGGCTACCGCTGGGCCTGCAGAGCCATCGCCTGCTCCTCGCGCACCTGAGTACCCCCGACGAGTTGTCCCGGTATGCGCTGATGGCGCAGATCTACGCCCTGACCTGGTCGGTGTTCGCCACCGCCGGAATGGCGTTCTGGCCGGTGTTCGTCAAGCGCCGCAACGACACCGGGGCAACGGTGACGCTGTGGCGCCGCGCGGTACTCGGCTTCGCCGGTGCGGCCGTGCCGGCGGCGGTGCTGCTCGCGGCCGGCGGCCCGCCCGCGGCCGACCTGCTCGGTCGCGGCCAGATCACCGTATCTGCGGGCCTGGCAACGGCTTTCGGGCTGCTACTGCTCACGCAGTGCATACACCTCCCGTCCGGGATGCTGCTCACCGCCCCAGCCGAGCTGCGCTGGCAAGCCTGGTGCGTGTTGGCGATGGGTTTGCTCGGAGTGGTCGGCGGCGGCCTGGCCGCGGACCGGTTCGGCGCGACCGGTGTGGTCCTCGCCGCCGCCGGCGCCGTGTTGCTGGCCCAGGTCCTGCCGGATCTGCTCGGCGTACCCCGGCTGATAGATCGGCGTGCCGACCGCAGCGAGCCGCCGGGCGAGGGTCCGGAACTCGGCGTGGCCGGCGGCCGCGTCGAACCGCGCCCGACGCAGCGCGGCCGCACCCGCGACGGCGTGCTGCGCCAGCGACGGTTCCGCGCGCAACCGCCGCACCCCGGCCACCAGCGCCTCCGGTGAGCCGGGCGGCACACACAGCGCCGCGCCGAACTCGTCGAGTGCGTCGTGGGTGATGCCGCCCGGTTCGACCGCGGCGAGGATCGGCCGGGCGACCGTGGTGTAGGAGGTGAGCTTGCTCGGCAACGAGCTCTCCATCAGCCCGGGCCGCTCGTGCACCAGCAGTACGTCGGCGGCCGCCAACACCAGCGGATAGCGCTCGGCATCGACCGGGTCGACGAACCGCAGGCTGCGCAGCCCACGTCCGGCCCCCTCCAGCGCCGAGCGCTGATTGCCGTCGCCGACCATGACGAAGGTGACGTCGAGCTGTTGCCGGTCGACGATCCGGGCCGCCTCGACGACGGCTTCCAGGCCCTGCTTCATCCCCTGGTTCCCGGTGTGCACGACGAGATATCCGGTATCGGGCCAGCCGAGCTCCGCACGCGCCTGCGCCCGGCTCCGGTCGGTGCCGGCGATATGGCTGAACAACCGCAGGTCGACGATCCGGGCCGGGTCGACGCCACCCTCGCCGACGAGCACGTCCCGGAACCGTCGGGTGATCACGCCGACCAGGTCGGCACGTCGGGTCATCCGGTACTCCACCGCCGCGACCGCCTGTCCGGCCCGGCCGCCCGTGGTGCCGGACTGGTGCGCGGCATTGCCGGTCAGATCGTGCACGATCATGGCCAGCGGCCGGCCCCGGCGGCCGGCGAACGCGGCGACCGGCGCGGACAGCAGCGGCGTCACCGCGATCAGCACGTCGGCGCGGCTGGCCGCGACATGCGGCGCGGCGAGCGCGGCGAAGCTGAGCTCCTGCCGAGCGCGCCCGCGCAGGTCGGGCCGGGCCGGCACGGCATGGCGAACCCGGGTGATCCGGACTGCTCCGTCGGTCTCGCGCCAGCGCACGCCACGCCGATACCGCGGCTCACGCACGGTCCACTGGGGGTAGTGTGGAACCCCGGTGATCAGCTCCACCTCGACGCCGGCCGCGGTCAATGCCTCGACCAGCGCCACGTTGTACGGGGCGCTGCCGGTGGTCTCCGGCGCGTAATGACCGGCGACCACCCCCACCCGCAGCCCGGCAAGGTCCGGCATTCCATCGATTTCAGTACGCGCCATGGGATTTCACCACCGCCCGGGCAGTCCGGCAGACGATCGCCAGATCCTGCAGCATCGACCAGTTGTCGATGTAGTAGTTGTCCAGCCGGATCCGCTCGGCCTCGGCCAGATCGGATCGCCCGGACACCTGCCAGAGACCGGTCATCCCCGGGCGGACCAATCCCCGCCGCTCGACGAAACTTTCGATCCCGGCACCCTCGCCGGGCAGCAACGGGCGCGGACCGACCAGGCTCATCTGGCCGACCAGAACATTCAGGAGCTGGGGCAGCTCGTCGATGCTGGTGCGGCGTAGCACCCGTCCGACCCGGGTCACCCGGACATCGTCGGCACACTTGTGGAACACCGACGCGGTTGCCAACGGACCCCCCGGCCCGGCCGGCAACCGGTCCGCGCCGACCACCATGGTGCGCAGCTTCCACACCCGGAACCGCTTGCCGCGCAATCCTACCCGTTCCTGTCGATAGAACACCGGGCCAGGGTCACCGAGCTTGACGGCGGCCGCGGCGACCAGCACGACCGGCAGGAAAGCCAGCCCGGCCACCGTCGCCACGACGAGGTCGAACAGCCGCTTACCGAGGACCGACGGACCGGACCGTGGCGCCCGGCCGACGTGCAGCATCGCCAAGTTGTCCACCAGCCGGAACGACAGTCGTGGTCCGGCCACATCCAGTACCCCGGGAGCCACCACCAGATCGACGCCCAACCGTTCCAGCTGCCAGACCAGTCGGCGCATCGTCACCGGGTCCAGACAGTCGATGCCGGCGACTGCCACCGTGGTGGCACCGCAACTGCGGATCGCCGACTCCACCGCGTTCTCGTCGCCGAGGATCGGCATCCGACGGCCGGCGACGGTGAGACTGTCACCCGCCCCACCGCGGTAGCCGGGTATACACACCCCGACCACCTGATATCCGAGCCCGGGTGAAGCATCGAACCGGGTGCTGATCGGTTCGACGGCGGTCGGACCGCCGATCACCAGCACCGAGCTGGTGAATCGGCCGTGCGCTCGTTGCCGGGCGAGCCAGCGTCGCCATTGCCGCCGGCTCAACAACAGCCCGGTCAGCCCCACCGGCACCGCGACGACCAGATAGCTGCGCGCCGTGGCCACGTCCAGCAGCAGACCCACCGCAGCCAAGGTGGCGACGAGCCATCCGGTGGCTACCACGATTCGGCGATACTCGTCGATGCCATGCCCGGCGACTCCGGTGTGTCGGGTGCGAGCCAGCACGAGGTAGGCCGACCACAACGACACCAAACCCAGGGAAAAGCCGGTCACCGCCACCGGCCCCACGTCCGGGGCGTCGGCGCCACCGAACCGCAACTCGGTGGCCAGCAACGCAGCCGCCGTCACCACCAGCGTGTCGGTCAGCAGAACGGCCGAGCGGTAGTTACCCTTCCATCGGTCGGCAGCGGAAACAGATGGAGCGGTCGGCGGTATCGACTGTGTGTCAGCAACCGTCGAGCTATTTTTGGCGCGCTCAGGCGCAGCGTCGATCGTCATGCAGCGAACTCCAAGTCATCGAAAGTGCCGAGAGTCGTGCGACTGGTCGGAATTGATCATACGACGCACTTCGATACTTTGTTTACCGGTTTGGTTACGCTGCATCCCCGGGAAGTGTCGTTACACTCCAGCAAATGCCCACTTTGCTGAAGGCGCTCCCGTTGCTCCGTCCGCTGGACGCTCGGAACCAGCGCCGTTATATGCAGGCGACAACCGCAATCCTGCGGTCGGCCGGCGTCACCGTGGAGGGTCCGCCACTGTGGGTGGCCCCCAGCGTCTATCTGGACTGCAAGGAACCCGGCATCCTCACGCTGGGCTTTCGCTGCGTGCTGTCCGAGAACGTGGTCCTGCTGACCCACGACTTCTCCTTGGACCGCTACACCGACCGCGCCGGGATCGCGCCTCCGGAGATGGAGTATTCGACGAAGGCGCCGATCCGGATCGGCGCCTACGCCTTCATCGGCATCCGCGCGGTGGTGATGCCCGGTGTCACGGTCGGTACCGGGGCGATCGTCGGCGCCGGCTCGGTGGTCACCGCCGATGTCGCCGACGGCACGGTCGTCGCGGGAAATCCGGCTCGGGTGCTCGGCACCGCCGAGGACGCCTGGGAACGGCACCGAGCACGCTGGACGCTCGCGGCGCGGCGCGGCTGAGTACCCACCCGGCCGACCAGAACACGTTCGGCGAGCGGGTGTCCCGCCCCGGCTAGGATGGCCGACATGGAGCGGCTCAGCGGGCTGGATGCAAGTTTTCTCTACCTCGAAACCCCGGCGCAGCTGCTGCACGTATCCGGGTTGATCGAGTTGGACCCGTCCACCATCCCCGGCGGATACTCGTTCGCCGCGCTCTCGGCCGAGCTCGACCGGCGCGTGCGGAGCATGCCCGAGTTTCGGCGAACGTTGCGGGACAACCGGTTCAATCTCGATCACCCGGTGTGGGTCGACGATCCCGATTTCGACATCGACCGGCATCTGCACCGGATCGCCGTACCCGAACCCGGCGGCCGGGCCGAACTCGCCGAGCTCTACGGGCACCTGGCCGGCCAACCGTTGGACCGGACCCGGCCGCTGTGGGAGATGTGGGTGATCGAGGGCCTGCCGGACGGGAAGATCGCGGTGATGGCGAAGATGCATCACGCCGGGGCGGACGGGGTGACCGGTGCCAACTTGATGTCGCGACTGTGCGGCCTCACTCCCGACGAATCTCCTTCGTCCGCAACGGACAACGGAACCGCAACGAACAGTGCCGGCGACGGCGGCGATCTGGCGATCGCGCTCGGCGGGCTCGCCGGTTTCGTTCGCCGCCCACTGGAGCTCGCTCGGCTGCTGCCGTCGGCCACACCGCTGCTGACCGGTTGGATCAGCCGCGCGCGGCGCGGCGCGGCGATGCCGGCGCCGTTCACCGCACCTCGACTACCGTTCAACGCCAACATCACCCGCCGCCGGATCATCGCCTACACCCAACTCGACCTGAACACGGTCAAGCAGGTGAAGAACGCGTTCGGGGTGAAGGTCAACGATGTGGTGCTCACCCTGGTGGCCAGCGCGCTGCGGAGCTACCTCGCCGAGCGAGACGAGCTCCCGGACACCTCGCTGGTCGCGATGGTGCCGGTGTCGGTACACGCGAGCTCGGACCGCCCCGGCACCAATCAGGTCTCCGCAATGTTCACCCAATTGCGCAGCGATATCGCCGATCCGGCCGAACGGCTGCGGGCCGGCGCCGAGGCAAACGACGTGGCGAAGCTGCACAACAACGCGATCGGCGCGACCCTGCTGCAGGACTGGGCGCAGTTCTCCGGCCCGGCGGTGTTCGGCACCGCGATGCGGGTATACGCCGATCTGCGGCTGGCCGAACGACATCCGGTCATCCACAACCTGGTGGTATCCAATGTGCCGGGTCCGCCGGTCCCGCTCTACTTCCTGGGCGCGCACATCACGGCGATGTACCCGCTCGGTCCGGTGTTCCACGGTGCGGGACTCAACGTCACGGTGATGTCGCTGGAGGATCGGCTCAACGTCGGCTTGATCGCCTGCCAAGATCTGGTGCCGGACCTGTGGTCGCTGGTCGACGATTTTCAGCACGGGCTCGACGAGCTGGCGGCCGCGGCGAACTGACCACCGCCGGGGATGCGACGCGGCCCGCGACCGCATCCTTCGGAAAAACGCGCCGAGGACATGACCACTCCGGGGCAGAACCGCACGTAAGGTGCGGGTATGTCAGAGTTCGGCGCGACGGCCGGTTCGGCCGACGCGCCGGAACCCACTCCAGTTCCGCTGCTTGCCGCTCCCGTAGCGGGGGTGCCGCCGGTGGTGGATACCGCCGACGGGGTGCGCAAGGCGGCCGATCAGCTCGCCGCCGGCACCGGCCCGCTCGCCGTGGACGCCGAGCGGGCCTCCGGCTTCCGCTACTCCCCCCGCGCTTACCTGATCCAGCTGCGGCGACGCGACGCCGGAACCGTTCTCATCGACCCGATCCCGGTCGCCGCCGAGCTCGACCCACTGATCGCCGTGGTCAACGACCTGGATTGGACGCTCCATGCCGCCGACCAGGACCTACCCGGCCTGGCCGACCTCGGTCTGACCCCGATGCGGCTGTACGACACCGAGCTAGCCGGGCGGCTGGCCGGTTTCGAGCGGGTCGGGCTGGCCGCGATGGTGGAGCGCCTGTTGGGGTTCGGTCTGGCGAAGGGGCACGGCGCTGCCGACTGGTCCAAGCGCCCGCTGCCCGACGCTTGGCTGAACTACGCCGCCCTGGACGTCGAACTGCTCCCGGAGCTCCGGGATGCGATTGCCGCCGAACTCTCGGCCCAGGGTAAGACCGATTGGGCAGCGGAGGAGTTCGAGTACATCCGGACCGCCACCCGATCGACGCCGCGGACCGACCGGTGGCGACGCACCTCGCAGATCCATACGTTGCGCCGGCCGCGGCAACTGGCCGTCGTGCGCGAGCTCTGGACGACCCGCGACAACCTCGCCCGCAACCGAGACATCGCGCCGGGCCGGATACTGCCGGACGCCGCGATCGTCGCGGCGGCATCCGTCGTCCCGAGCACCGTCGACGAGCTTCGGCGACTGTCGGTGTTCGGTGGGCCCCGGCAGCGCCGGCTCTCTCGCACCTGGCTCGATGCCATCGAGCGGGCGCGGGCGTTGCCGACCGAGGAACTACCGCCGGCCAGCCAACCTTTCGACGGGCCGCCACCGCCGAACCGTTGGGCCCGGCGCAACCCGGAAGCGGCAGATCGACTGACCGCCGCACGCGCGGCCATGACCGGGTTGAGCGAGCAGGTCCGGATCCCGACCGAGAACCTGCTCGTTCCCGACCTGCTGCGCCGACTGTGCTGGGACGGCGTCCGGTCCGGCGATCTGGCCCGGGCCGAGGCCGTCGACGAATACTTGCGGGCAGGCGGGGCCCGGGCATGGCAACGAGAACTGGTGGTCCCGCGCTTGGTGGCGGCATTCGGCTCGAGCTGAGCCGGCTACCTACGCAGTCGAGTCGGTCAGGACGCGGCGTCGGCTCCGCGACCCGCGGCGACCGGGACCGGGTCGAGCGCCGCAATCCAGCCGGTCACCCGCCGCGCGACACCCTGCGCGGTGAGCCCGAGTTCACCCAGAACCTCGCTGCGGGACCCGTGATCGAGGAACTGCTGCGGCACGCCCAGATCCCGGCAGGGCACGTCGACCCCGGCCGATCGCAGTGCCGCCGACACGCCGGCCCCGACCCCGCCGTGCACGCCACCGTCCTCGAGCGTGACCACCAACGGAACCTGCTCGGCGAGCTGCACGATCGCCGCGGCTACCGGCAGCACCCAGCGCGGATCGACCACGATCGCACCGATCCCCTGGATCTGCAACAGCTCCGCGGCCGCCAGGGCAACCTCGGCGAACGGGCCGACCGCAACGATCAGCACGTCACCACTGCTGTCCCCGGGCGGCAGCCGAAGCACATCCACGCCGTCCACTCGTTGCACCGCCGCGATGTCGGGCCCGACCGAACCCTTGGGCAGTCGGATCGCCGTCGGTCCGGTGGTGACCGCGAGCGCCTCGGCCAGTTCCTCCCGCAGGGTGGCGCCGTCCCGCGGAGCTGCGACCCGCATCCCGGGCACCACGCCGAGCAACGACAGATCCCACACGCCGTTGTGCGAAGCCCCGTCCGGCCCGGTCACCCCGGCCCGGTGCAGCACGAACGTGACCGGCTGGTCGAGCAGCGCGACGTCCATCAACACCTGGTCGAAAGCGCGGTTGAGGAAGGTGGAATAGACCGCGACGACCGGATGCAGGCCACCCAGAGCAAGCCCGGCAGCCGAAGTCACCGCATGCTGTTCGGCGATCCCGACGTCGAAGAACCGATCCGGGAATCGCTCGCCGAAGGCGGCCAGCCCGGTCGGGCCGGCCATTGCTGCGGTGATCGCGACCAGGTCCGGCCGACGCTCGCCGTGCGCGATGAGCTCGGGGGCGAACACCGCGGTCCAATCCGGGGCCCCGGCCGCACCCAACGGATCGCCCGTGCGCGGATCCATCGGCGCACACTGGTGCATCTGGTCGGCTTCATCGTCTTCGGCAGGCCGATATCCCATCCCCTTGCGGGTGACCGCATGGACGACGATCGGCCCGTGATAGTCCTTGGCCCGGCGCAGCGCCGCTTCCAGCGCCGCCTGATCGTGTCCGTCCACCGGACCGAGATACTTCAGGCCCAGGTCGCTGAACAAGGCCTGCGGACTGACCGCGTCCTTGACCCCTACCTTCACGGCATGGAGCACGGCATACAACGAACGACCGACCCCGGGCACTCGATTGACCCAACGACGACCGGTTTCCAGGGCGCGCTCGTACTCCGGCTGCAGCCGGAGCGCGGCCAGCCGGTCGGCCAATCCACCGATGGTCGGCGCGTACGACCGGCCGTTGTCGTTGACCACGATCACCACCGGACGGTCCTGTCCCGCCGCGATATTGTTGAGCGCCTCCCAGCACATCCCGCCGGTGAGCGCGCCGTCGCCGACCACCGCTACGACATGCCGTCGCCGCTGGGCGGTCAGCTCGAAAGCCTTGGCCAATCCGTCCGCGTAGGACAGCGCCGCCGATGCGTGCGAGGACTCCACCCAGTCGTGTTCGCTCTCGGCCCGGCTCGGATAGCCCGACAGCCCGCCCTGCATCCGGAGCCGGTCGAAACCGTCCCGCCGCCCGGTCACGATCTTGTGCACGTAGGCCTGGTGACCGGTGTCGAAGACGATCGCATCCCGCGGCGAATCGAACACTCGATGCAGGGCCAGCGTCAGCTCGACCACGCCCAGATTCGGGCCGAGGTGCCCGCCGGTCGCGGCCACCTTCCGGACCAGAAAATCGCGGATCTCCGCAGCCAGCTCGGCCAGCTCCCCGCCGGAGAGCCCGCGCAGATCGCTCGGCCTGTCGATCCGGGCAAGAACACCCACGAAACCCGCTCCCTTGCCGATCGGCTGTCCGCCGGTCGCGGCCAGTCGGGCCACGACACCCTTGTCCGCTCAGTCTACGAAAGGTCGGACAGCGCCGACCGGAGTGTCGAGCGGAGTCGCGGCGCGCCGTCGGCATAAGTTGCGAAAAGGTTGCGGCTAGCATCGGCAACGACGTTTGTCCATGACGATTCTGCCCACCGACGCGGAGGCGACCGATGCCGGACTACCCACCGAGCGCCCGAGCCGCCGACCGCGGTGCGGTTACCGTGCGCGGCCAGGGCCGCGCCGCCGCGACGCCGGACCTGATGCAGGTGTCGTTCACCGTGGAAACCCGACGGCCGGATGTCGCGCTCGCCTGGGCCGACGCCGGCCGGGTCACCGATGCCGTGCTGACCTCGCTGCGGCACAGCGGTGTGGCGGGCGCCGACCTGACCACCACCGGCCTGTCGGTGCAGGCCGAAACCGCATGGGAAGACCGCCGCGGACAGCGGATCACCGGATATCTGGCGACCGCGTCGCTGTCCGCTGCGCTCTCGTTGTCCGCGGTATCGCATGACCGCACCGCCCCGCCCGGCGGACCGTCCCCGGCCGAGATCATCGCCGCCGCCGTGGCTGCCGGCGGCAACGACGTCCGGCTCGGCGGCTTCAGCTCGAGCTTCCGCGATCCGGGCGAGTTGTTGGTGCGGGCCCGCGACGCCGCGTGGGCCGACGCGCGCGCCCGCGCCGAGCAATACGCCGATCTCGCGGGCCGCCGGCTCGGCGCAGTGCTCGACATCACCGAGCAGTCGGGCCCGCGCGAACCCCGACCGATGTTGCGGGCGATGGCGGCGGCCGCCACCCCGATGCCGATCGAGCCGGGCGAGAGCGAGATCCGGACCGACGTCGAGGTGACCTGGGCACTGGCCTGAGCTCCGGCCCGTCGGCCTTATTCAACCAATCAATTGACAACGGCGGAGACGCCGACCTAGTGTTCAACCGTGGAGTTGAACAGCGGGGCGGCCGACGATCAGCTGGATCGGGTCTTCGCCGCGCTTGCCGATCCGACCCGGCGCGATCTCGTTGCTCGGTTGGCCGGCGGTGACGCCACCGTGAACGATCTGGCCGAGCCGTACGACATCAGCCTGCAAGCCGTGTCCAAGCACCTCAAGGTGCTCGGCGAGGCCGGACTGGTCAGTCGGCGACGTGAGGCGCAACGCCGGCCGGTCCACCTGGAGGCCGACGTGCTCGACCTGATGACCGGGTGGCTGGAGCGTTACCGGCGCCGCGCCGAGCAGCGCTACCGCCGGTTGGACGCGCTCCTGACCGACATCCAGGATCCGGAAACTCTCGACACCACAGCCCCACCTACCGAACCGAAGGGACGCCCAGCATGACCACCACCCGAAACGAGGCCACGATCGCGGCCGACCCCGCCCTGCCGATCATCGAGATCGTCCGGGAGTTCGACGCTCCCCCGGAACTGGTGTACCGGGCGCACGTCGACCCGGAGCTGTTCGCCCGCTGGTGCGGTCCGAACGGGATGACCAACACGATCGAGGTCTGGGATGCGCGCGACGGCGGGAGCTGGCGCTATGTGGCCGAACGGGACGGCGCGACGTTCGGCTTTCACGGTTGTTTCCATCAACTCAAACCGGCCGAACGGATCGTGCAGACGTTCACCTGGGAGGGCATGCCCGACGAGGTCTCGCTCGGCTTCGCGGACTTCATCGATCTCGGCGACGGGCGTACCCGGCTGCGGGAACGGAGCCTGTGTGACTCGTTCGAGGCCCGGGACGGCTGGCTGCACAGTGGCATGGAAGTCGGCGTGAACGACGGCTACGGGAAGCTGGACGCAGTGCTGGTCGAGCTGTCGTGACCGATACCACCACCGACGCCGACGAATCTCCGGCCACCGAACACCGACGGGTTGCGGCAGCGTTCACCGAACGGGTCCGCGGCACCGCCACCCTGGACTGGGACGCTCCGGCTCCGGTCGCCGGCTGGCGGGCCCGCGATGTGGTACGGCACCTGGTGGAGTGGTTTCCGGCATTCCTGCATGCGGGCGCCGGAGTCACGCTGCCGACCGGGCCGGCGGTCGACGACGACCCGGTCGCGGCCTGGCAGGTACAGACCGACGGAGTCCAGGCGGTGCTGGACGATCCGGACACCACCTCCCGTACCCTGCGCAACCCGCATATCGGCGAGTTGCCGCTGGACCTCGCGATCAGCCGTTTCTACACGGCCGACGTCTTCCTGCATACCTGGGACCTGGCCCGGGCCACCGGGCAGGACGAAACCCTGGACGCGCAGGTGTGCGCCCGGATGCTCGCCGGGATGGAGCCGATGGACGAACTGCTCCGGGCAAGCGGCCAGTACGGTCCACGCGTCACGGTGGCCGAAGACGCCGACCCACAGACCAAGCTGATCGCCTTCATCGGACGAGACCCCCGCCCGGGCGGGTCGGCCCCACCGAGCTGATCGAGCCGGCCGCGGATTCCCGCGACCAGCGCGACCAGCGCGATCAGGAGCGCCGCCGACACCGCCACGCTGCCCGACAGCACGGTCATCGAGCACTCGGCGCTCGCGTGCCCGACGGGTGGCCGGCCCGATCTGCATCACCGGAGAAAACTGCGTTCCCGAATGGAACCGCATCCCGTCGAGTCCGGACTGCCATGTGCGACGAACACCCCTCGTCGTTGTCGAGCCGCGCCGACGCATCCTGTCGGGGCGTATCGGTCGACAGTGATGATCTTGTTACGAGACCGGCCGGAACCGGCCGATCACCTCGACGTGATGGGTGAGCGGGAACGCGTCGTACGCCCGGAGCAGGTCCAGTTCGTAGCCGGCGGACCGGTAGTCGGCCACATCCCGGGCGAACGCCGCCGGATCGCAGCCGACATGCACGATCCGAGCCGGCCGCCGCGCCGCGATCGCTGCCACCACGTCGGCGCCGGCACCGGAACGCGGCGGGTCGAGCACGACCACATCCGGGTCCGGCAGCTCGGCAAGCCGCCGGTCCGCCCGGCCGGCGACGAAGCGGAGCTGACCGAGATCGGCGAGCGCGGCGGCGCCGGCGGCGACGGCAGACTCCGCCGAGTCCACCGCGACCACGGTCCCGGACATGCCCACCTGTTCGGCCAGCCGGGCGGCAAAAACCCCGACACCGCTGTACAGATCCCACGCCGTCGCGCCCGGCCCGAGGTCGGCCCATTCCCCGATGAGGTCCGAATATCGTTGCGCTGCTTCCTGATGCGCTTGCCAGAAGCCGGTGGCCGCAAACTCCCAGGACCGGCCGGCGACGTGCTCGTGGACCCGCCCGGAACCGGCCAGCACGCGTTCGGCCCGCACGGCGCCGGCAGCAGCCCGCCGCGAGGTGGCCCCGCGTCGGCCCGGGCTGCGCCGGCCGGTTCGCGAGACCGGCGCCGGGGCCAGCTCGACCAGGTGACGCGTGCCGGCACCGTCGCGCACGACGACCAGTTCCGCATGGGGCTGCCAGCGTCGCTCGCTCAGGTCGGTCAGCAGCCCGGACACCGGCTGGGGACAGCGCAGACCGGTCGCGAGCGTCGTGCTGTGGTAACGGCGAATCCCGGCCCGGCCCGCGCCGTCCACCGCGAGGCGCAACCGCGTCCGCCAGCCGGTCGCCGATCCGGCCAGCGGCTCGACGGTCACGGTCGGCGACACGTGCGCGATCCGGCGCAGCTGTTCGGCCACCACGGTCGCCTTGAGCACCCGCTGGGCCGGCAGGGCGGCGTGCGACAGGTCGCAACACCCCGCGCCACCCGGACCGGCGTCCGGACAGACGGCCGGCACCCGATCCGGCGACGGGTCGAGGATCTCCACCGCATCGGCGTGACAGAACCGCCCACCTCGATCCTCGGTGATCCGGGCGCGGACCCGCTCGCCGGGGAGCCCGTGCCGGACGAACACCGCCCGCCCGTCCCACCGGCCGACGCAACTCCCGCCGTGCGCCGGCCCACCGAGCACCAGCTCCACTTCGACGCTCACCACGGCACCCGCTACTGGTCGTAGCCGCGGCGGATCGCGCCGGGGGCGCTCTCGTAGCCGACTTGTTTCGCGCGCTCGGACGACATCAACTGCCACGGCACACTGGTCACCATCACCCCGGGCTCGAACAACAGCCGTCCCTTGAGCCGCAGCGCGCTCTGGTTGTGCAGTACCTGCTCCCACCAATGCCCGACCACGTACTCCGGAATGAACACGGTGACCACCTCCCGCGGGGAGTCCTTGCGGATCCGTTTCACATAGTCCAGCACCGGCTTGGTGACCTCGCGATACGGCGACTCGATCACCTTCAACGGCACCGCGACATCCGAGCGCTCCCACTCGCGTACCAGGGCCCGGGTGTCGGCCTCGTCGACGTTCACCGTGATCGCCTCCAGCGTGTCCGGCCGGGTGGCCCGGGCGTAGGCGAGCGCGCGCAGCGTCGGCATGTGCAGTTTGGAGACCAGCACGATCGAGTGGGTCCGGCTGGGCAACGAGCCGTCCCATTCGTACTCGCCGAGCTCTCGATCGACCGATTCGTAATGCCGGCGGATCGATCGCATGACGAAGTACAACGCCGCCATCGTCACGATGGCGATCCACGCACCGGCGAAGAACTTCGTGATCAGCACGATCACCAGGACCGTCGCAGTCATCACCAGCCCGATCGCGTTGATCACCCGCGACCGTCGCATGTGCCGCCGTAGCTCCGGGTCGGTCTCGGTGGCCAGCAGCCGGGTCCAGTGCCGCAGCATCCCGGTCTGACTGAGCACGAACGAGACGAACACACCGACGATGTAGAGCTGGATCAGCTTGGTCACCTCGGCACCGAACAGCACCACGAACGCGATCGCGGCGCCGGCCAAGAACAAGATGCCGTTGCTGAAGGCGAGGCGATCCCCCCGGGTATGCAACTGCCGCGGCAGGAATCGGTCCTGGGCGAGCACCGAACCGAGCACCGGGAAACCGTTGAACGCCGTGTTCGCCGCCAGCACCAGGATCAGCGCGGTGACCACGGTGATGAAGTAGAACCCCGCGGTAAAGCTGCCGAACACAGCGTGTGCCAGCTGCGCGATCAACGTCTTCTGCTCGTAGTCGGCCGGGGCACCGATCAGGTTCGACGGGTCGTGCGCGTAGACGATGCCGATCCGCTCGGCGAGCACCAGAATGCCCATGAACAACGAGACGGCGATCACCCCGAGCAGCAACAGGGTCGTGGCGGCGTTGCGCGACTTCGGCTTGCGGAACGCCGGCACACCGTTGCTGATCGCCTCGACCCCGGTCAACGCCGCGCACCCGGACGAGAAGGCTCGCGCGATCAAGAAGATGAACGCGATCCCCAGCAGGTGGTCGTCCTCGGCGCGCAGCTCGAAGCCGGCCGATTCGGCGTGGATGTCGTCACCGAGCACGAATGCCCGGACCAACCCCCAGGCGAGCATGCCGTACATGCCGATCATGAAAGCGTAGGTGGGAATCGCGAACGCAGTGCCGGACTCCCGGATGCCGCGCAGGTTGACGGCGGTCAGGATGGCGATGGCGGCGACCGCGAACAGCACCTTGTGCGTGCTCACGAACGGGATCGCCGAGCCGATGTTGGAGGCGGCCGACGAAATCGATACCGCCACCGTCAGGACGTAGTCCACCAGCAGCGCGCTGCCGACCACCAGGCCCGCTGTCGGGCCGAGGTTGGTGGTGGCCACCTCGTAGTCGCCGCCGCCGGACGGGTAGGCGCGCACGTTCTGCCGGTAGCTGGCGACGACAACGGTCATCACCAACGCGACGGCGACGCCGATCCAGGGTGCGTAGACGTACGCGGACAGGCCGGCGGTCGACAGCACCAGGAAGATCTCCTCCGGTGCATAGGCCACCGAGGACAAGGCGTCGGAAGCAAATACCGGAAGCGCGATGCGCTTCGGCAGTAGCGTGTGGCCCAGCGTGTCGCTGCGGAACGGCCTACCGAGCAGCAGCCGCTTCGTGGCGGTCGTAAGCTTGGACACCGGTCGAGCGTAAAGCGTCCGGACCGAATCGACACTTGGCTTGGCGGGGACATTCCCCGCCCGCCGGAAGTGAGGAAGTACACAGTGTATGTCGTGGTGATGGGGTGCGGCCGGGTCGGCGCCTCGCTCGCGGCCGCGTTGCTACGGGTCGGCCACGACGTCGCAGTGATCGACCGGGACGCCGGCGCGTTCCAGCGGCTCGGCCCGGACTTCGCCGGACAGACGATCGTCGGCGCCGGTTTCGATCGAGACGTGCTGATCGCGGCCGGGATCGAACGCGCCGACGCATTCGCCGCCGTATCGTCCGGCGACAACTCGAACATCATCTCCGCTCGGGTTGCGCGGGAGACGTTCGGCATCGACAAGGTGGTCGCGCGGATCTACGACACCAAACGTGCGGCGGTGTACGAGCGACTCGGCATTCCCACGGTGGCGACCGTGCTGTGGACCGTGGACCGATTCATGAGCACGCTGGTATCCGATACGGTGCCGACCAAGTGGCGCGAGCCGTCCGGTGCCGTGGTGATCGCCCAGTTGGTCGAACTGAACGAGGACTGGTACGGCCGTAGCGTGCGGGAGTTGGAAGAGGTGACCGCCGCGCGGGTGGCATTCCTGATCCGATTCGGCGAGGGCGTACTACCGAACGTGCGCACGGTGTTGCAAGCTGACGACACCGTCTATATCGCGGCGGTATCCGGAACGGTGGGTGAGGCGCTCGCGCGGGCAGCGCAGCCACCGCCGGCCGACAACTGAAGGACCCGAAGAGTGGGGAAACCGTGAAAGTAGCCATCGCCGGGGCTGGCGCGGTCGGCCGCTCGATCGCCCGAGAGCTGGTCCGCGCCGGTCATTCGGTCATGCTTTTGGAGCGGGATACCGCGAACATCGATCCGGCGGCGATCCCGGACGCCATCTGGGCGCACGCGGACGCGTGTGAGCTGTCCCTGCTGGAGTCCGCGCGCCTGCAGGACTACGACGTCGTGATCGCCGCCACCGGCGACGACAAGGCAAATCTGGTGCTCAGCCTGCTGGCCAAGACCGAGTTCGGAGTACGTCGCGTGGTCGCTCGGGTGAACGATCCCGGCAACGAGTGGCTGTTCGGGGCCGCCTGGGGCGTCGACGTGGCGGTGTCCACGCCGCGGATCCTGGCCTCGCTGGTCGAAGAGGCGGTATCGGTGGGCGATCTGGTCCGACTGATGACGCTGCGCCAGGGACAGGCGAACCTGGTCGAGATCACCCTGCCCGCCAACACTGCGTTGGCCGGTAAACCGATCCGTAAGCTGGCGCTCCCGCGGGACGCGGCGCTGGTCACAATTCTGCGCGGCGGCCGGGTGATCGTGCCGCAGCCCGACGACCCGATCGAAGGCGGCGACGAGCTGCTGTTCGTCACCTCGGTCGAGGTCGAAGACGAACTGCGACAAGCCGTCGGACGGTAGCTGACCCGCTCAGCTTCCGCGGGTCAACGGAGGGGCGAAGCCGTCCGGCCAGCGGGTGGCGTCGGTGTAGAGGTAGTCGCTGAGTTCGGCGTCGGTCAGGTCCGCACCGGCGAAATTGGCGTCGGTCAGGTCGGCTCGGCGCATGTTTGCGCCGACCAACACCGCCTTGGTCAGATCGGCCCGGGTCAGGTTGGCGCCGAGCACGCTGGCCTGGGTCAGGTTCGCCCCGGTCAGGTCGGCGTCGGTGAGGTTGGCGAAGCTGAGGTCGGCACCATCGAGCTGAGCACCGCCCAGGTCGGCACGGGTCAGGTGGGCAAAGGTCAGGGTTGCGCCGGCCATCTTGGCGTCGGTGAGGTCGGCACCGGCGGGCGCGGCCCCGGTCAGGTTTGCCTTGGTCAAGTTCGCCCGCACCAGGGTGGCGTCGGTCAGGTTCGCCGCGGTCAGGTTGGCCTCCGCCAGATTTGCATCCGAGAGCACCGCGCCGAACAGGTTCGCGCTGGTCAGATCGGCGCCGGCAAGAATTGCCCGAATCCGGGTATTGGTCAGGTTGGCATCCACCAACCGAGCACCGGACAGGTTGGCGCCGGTCAGGGTCGCCCCGGACAGGTCGGCGTCGGACAGGTCGCCGTCGACCAGGTTCGTGTTGCTCAGATCCAGATCGCGCAAGGAGCACCGGGACAGGCTGGTCTCGTCCGGATTCCAGCGCCGCCGATCGTCGTCGGCCAGGCGGGCCCGATCCGCGATCAGCCGGACGATGGTCTGGCGAACTTCTCGCTCACCATCGCCGATCTCGGCATCGGCGGTCGGCATCGGTACCGGCACCCGCAGGTAGGCACGCAGCAACTCGATGCAGACCCGTTGCTCCCGCTCGTCGCCGAGGGTGCGCCAGTCGTCGGCCAACGCCGCCACCGCGTACACGGCGGCCAGCCGGACCGCCGGCGACGGGTGCGCGAGCTGTTCGGACACGTTGGCATAGCGGCCGCGCAGTGCGGCTTCCCGCTCCCGGTGGGTGTCCTCGCGATGATGCTCGCCACGCTGCAGCAGTAGTCGCCGTGCACCGGCGTAGACCATCCCGCCCGCGGCGAGCGCGGCCAGCCCGACCGCAACTGTCGCCAACGGCAACGCGGCCACGGTCCAGAACTCCCGCGAACCCAACTCGATGGTGCCGAGTCTCGTTCCCGAGTCGGTCAACCACATTCCCGCCAGCACTCCGGCCGCCCCAGCGACCGATACCAGCATCGCCAGCCCGACCCGGCGCATCCACTTAGCACGCACGGATCCATCCTCCACCACTGCGACACGCCGTGTCGCCAACCCTGCAACTGTGTCGCTCGGAAACCTACCGGTGTGTCGTCCGGAAACCTACCGGTGCGTCGACGGGAACCTACCGGCCGGCCGGTCGAATCAGCTCGCGGCCACCCGCCCGCCGCACCGCCCATACGGTGACCCCGAACGCCAGCGCGGCAAGCGGCCAACCCATCGCGATTCGGGCCACGGCCAGCAGACCTTCGCGGTCGGCGTCGTAGAGCTGAGACTGCACCAGATACCGTGCGGCGAACACCGCCGTCCACGCCGCCGTCGCGATCTCGTAGCCCCGCATCGCCCGCCGATCGCGCCGCCACGCATGCCCGTCGCCGTTGATCCCGTGCCAGACGACCCCGACCAACGGCCACCTGATCAGGATCGACAACAAGAACACCGCGCCGTAGACCAAACTCGTGTAGATGCCGAAGAGGAAGAATCCCTTCGCATCCCCGACCCGATAGGCGATGAACGCCGAGATACCGACGCCGACGAAACCCGAGATCGCGGGCTGGATCGGATCCCGCCGAATCAGCCGCCAGACCAGGATCGCGGCCGCGATGCCGAGCGCCACCCAGATCGCGACGGCGAGACCCCAGATCGCGTTGGCCGGGACGAAAACCAGGATCGGCAGCGACGAATACACCAGACCGCTGATGCCACCCATCTGCTCGAGCAGAGTGGGCGGAGCGGTATCGGTGGGCGGCTCGGCCGGGGCTGCCGCGTCGGTTCGTCGAGTTTCGCTCACCTGTCGAGCGTGCCACAGCGACGCCCGCGTCCGCGTCGACTACGCGCGTTCGCGCAACTCGTAGTACGGGTTGTAGATCACTTTGGACCCGTCACGATCACCGACCCGGCCCCGAACCAGCACGTTGCGGCCGGGCTCCAGGCCGGGGATGCGCCGCCGGCCGATCCAGACGAGCGTCACCGAATCGGTACCGTCGTAGAATTCGGCTTGCACCGCGGCATCGCCGGATTTCGAACAGGCGGCGACGCTGCGCAGCCGGCCGAGCATGGTCACCTCGTCGCCGCGACAACAGTCGGCCGCGCGATGAGCGCCCGACGCGTCGGCGGATTCGGCCATTTCCTCCGCGTCGAGCCGATCGATATCTTCGGTAAGCCGACGGCGCAGCCGGCTGAAATACCCTGAGGCCGCAGATGCCATCGGTGCCGCTCCTGCAAAAGCTCGAACGATACGGTTCTCGCCCATCACTCTAACCGCGGTACGACCGTCGGGGAACACCACGACCCCACCCGGACCGGTCACGGTGCGGGCACAATCGGCGTCCGTGGTATTGCCTCGCGCGACAGTAGCCGTCCTGCTGCCCGGCACCGGTTCGGATGCGACGTTCGCCGAATCTGCGTTCGGTCCGGCGTTGCAGCGACGGAATATTGCCGTGCACCCGGTATCGCCCGATCCACGTCGGGTGGTCGCGAGCTATCTCGAGGCGCTGGACCGGGCGGCCGAGCGGCATGGTCGCATCCTGGTCGGCGGGATTTCGATCGGTGCGGCGGTAGCCCTCCGGTGGACCGGCGAGCAGCCCGGACGGGTCGCCGGTGTGCTGGCCGCGCTGCCGGCCTGGACCGGGGCCGCCGGTGACGCTCCCGCTGCGCTGAGTGCACGCGCCACCGCGCGACAGTTGCGGATCGACGGACTCGCCGCGGTGACCGAGCGGATGCGGGCGAGCAGCCCGGCGTGGCTGGCCGAGACGCTGTCCCGATCCTGGGCAGCACAGTGGCCGCACCTGCCGGACGCGTTGGACGAGGCGGCCGACTACCCCGGCCCTACCGTCGCCGAACTGCGCCGGACCGAAACGCCATGCGGCATCGCCGCGGCGACCGACGATCCGGTCCACCCGTCGGTGGTGGCCGAGCAGTGGGCCCGGCTTTTGCCCCACGCGATGTCGACCGCACTGACCCTCACCGAGATCGGTGCCGACCCGGCAGCCCTCGGTCACGCCTGTCTGGCAGCGCTCGACCGCCTGGCTCCACACCTGGGCGCGCCGCGATCGGACGCCGGAGACTGATCCGGCCGCTACCCGAGCTGCTGCATCGCCGAGCCCTGGGCACTGCGCCGGGGATGGTCGGACGCGGCCGGGGCGGGGGCCTGCGCGGTCGGGTTCGGAGCCGTCCCCGGCGCCTCGCCCGGCTCGGCCCGTCCGCGGTGTGCCGACGCCAGCTGCTCGGCGACCTCGGCGGGTAGCTCCACCCGCAGCGGCGTCCGGACCGGACGCGGCTCGTCGTCCCGACGGACCACCGTCCCGGCCAAGATCGACCGGGCCACCGTCACCAGCGGCGTACCGTCGGCGACCGCGCCGCGCGGCCCGGCCGCGATCATCCGCACCATCCAGCGGTACCCGTCGACGCCGACGAAACGGATGTCGGCCTGCGGCGTGATCGCCACGAGCTCCCGGCCCCACGGCCCCGCTTCGACCGAAACCTGCGAGTCGTCCGAGCGGAGCTGTTCGGCGAGATCGGCGACCACCGAGCGCCATTGCCCGGCGGATTTCGGTGCGGCGTAGGCGGCGACGGTGACCCGGCCCTGGTCGGTGGCCAGATGGACCGCCTGCGGCGATCCGTCCGGCGCCAGCTCCACCTGTAACTGCACCTCGGCGGGCAACGGCAGGATCACCGAGCCGAGATCGAGTCGTTGCGGAGCGATGTCGTCGAGGCGGTCCTCGACGTCGAGAAAGTCGTACGGCCCGATTCCCGCAGGTCGACCGGCCTCGCCGGCCGGGATCGGATCCGCGGATGCGGCGGCCGGCGGCGGCTCCGGCGTGGCCACGCTGTCCGATGTGCTCGGTGCGGCCGCAGCCCGGATCCGGTGCGTGCCCGTCGCCGGTTCCGGCGCCGCCCGACGTCGTCCGAAGATGCCCATCTATCCTCCCGTCAAGCTGGCGTGACCGCCGCTCGAGCCGTAACCACCGGACCCACGGGACGTCTCGTCGAGCTCCGGCACCTCGACGAAGTCGGTGAGTTCCACTCGCTGCACCAGCAGCTGCGCGATGCGGTCCCCGCGCCGGACCACGATCGGGGTCGCCGGATCGTGATTGATCAGGCATACCTTGATCTCGCCCCGGTAGCCGGCATCCACCGTGCCCGGGGTGTTGACCACCGACAGTCCCGATCGTGCCGCCAGGCCGGACCGCGGATGAATCAATCCGACCGTGCCCACCGGCAGCGCGACGGCGATGCCGGTACCGACCAGCGCTCGCTCCCCCGGGTCGAGCACGACGTCCGTCGTCGCGCACAGGTCGACCCCGGCGTCGCCGGGATGCGCCCGAGCCGGCAACGCTATCTCCGGATCCAATCGCCGTAGCGGAATCGGGCCGAGGTCGCTCACGATTCGTGAGCCTACGCGGCTACGCTGAGCGGGTGTCCGACGAGTCCGCATCGACCACCACGGACCGGACCGCGACGTCGGCAACCGGCTACTCCGAGCGCTTGCGGGTGCCGTGGTGGTGGTGGCCGATCGCCTTCGCCCTGACCGGCCTGCTGGCCGCCGAGATCCACCTCGGCGCGCCCGGCGTCCGGTCCTGGCTGCCGTACCTGCTGCTGCTGCCGGTGCCGATCATGACCCTGCACTGGCTCGGTCGACTACCGGTAACGGTGGGCAGCGGCGCGGATCGCGAACTACGGGTAGGCCGAGCGCACATTCCGGTCCGGCTGATCGCCCGCGCTGCGGCGATCCCGGCGACCGCGAAGAGTGCTGCACTCGGCCGCCAGCTCGACCCGGCCGCGTTCGTCCAGCACCGTCCCTGGGTCGGACCGATGGTGCTGCTGGTCATCGACGACCCCACCGATCCGACGCCGTACTGGCTGGTGAGCACGCGCCATCCGGACCAGCTGCTGGCCGCCCTCGGGCGGCCGTCCCGCTAGCCGGTCGGCGCGCGCCCGCTTCGCTCAGGCGGCGCAGTCCCGGCAGACCGGTTGGCCGCCGGACGTGTTCGCCAGCCGACTCCGATGATGCACGAGGAAGCAGCTGGAGCAGGTGAACTCGTCGGCCTGCTTCGGTACCACCCGTACGGACAGTTCCTCACCGGACAGGTCGGCGCCCGGCAGCTCGAACGATTCTGCGGTGTCGGATTCGTCGACATCCACGACCGCCGATTGAGCTTCGTTGCGGCGGGCTTTCAGCTCCTCGAGCGAATCCTCGGAAGGGTCGTCGGACTCGGTGCGCCGTGGCGCGTCGTAGTCGGTTGCCATGTCTTCCCCTCGATTTCTCTAGCGCGGTCCGGCCGGCGCAGGCCGTCCGGACCACCGGTGGTGCACGCCGGCGTACCGGCCACGGCTGAGCAACGTAGACGATTGCGCCTTTGTTCCCCGTTCCGTGGTTCTGCGGGCGGGCGAACAATAGCGGATCGTGGACCGAATGTCTCGAATGCAACCGAATCGAGTCGATATCGTCGGTTGCGGTAATCGAAACGCGACCGAATCGTGTCCGCCGGGCGCACCGGCCGACGCCGGCACTGCACGGGTTACAGTGGCCAGCACGCAGCCCGACGCGCGGAAGAAGGATGCCAGTGGTTTCCCTGATCACCGAGGGCAGTTCCGTCGACGAGCAGGGCCGCCCCTATCGACGACGGCATTTTCAACCGTGGATCGCCACCGTGGCGGTGCTGGCGGTGCTCGGCATCATCGTGTGGATGTACGCGTTGACCAAGTCCGACGAAGCCACGGTGGCGATGGCCTGCAACAGCCCCAACGTGACCCGGTCGGCCGACCCGAACGCGCCGGCTCCCGCCCCGTTGGGCACCCGGGTCGGTTCGTCGACGTTGCGCGACGTCGAACCCGCGGCGTTGTCGCAGACAAGGGTGCGGGTCCTCAACGCGAACGGGCAGCGCGGGGAGGCGTCGCACGTCGCCTCACAGCTCAGCGAGCTCGGCTTCGCGACCACCGCGGACGTGGTCGGCAACGACGCGGTCTATGTCGACCAGAACATGCAGTGCACCGGGCAGATCCGGTTCGGCGACCAAGGCTTGCCGGCGGCCGCGTCGCTGCAGTTGGCAGTGCCGTGCGCCGAGCTGATCCAGGATGCCCGCGGCGACGACTCGGTGGACCTGGCGCTGGGCACCTACTTCAACGACATCGCACCGAACAACGATGCCGAAGAGGTGCTGCGCACCCTGAAGGACCCGCCGATCGGGTCGACTCCGCCACCGCTGGATCTCAAGCTGCTCCAGGCCGCACGCACCGCACGCTGCTGATTCTGCCCGTCGCCTGCTGCTGGGTCAGCGAATCGGTTCGAGACCGTCGGCGGCCCGCAACGCCTGGATCAACTGCCCGGCGACACCCGGAGCAGCGGCGACCAGGATCGCGCCGGCCGAGCCCGGTGTGCCCGCGGACGGCAGCATGACCCGACAACCGGCCTCGGTGGCGACCAGCGCCGCCGCGGCCCAGTCCCAAGGACTGAGGCCGTGCTCGTAGAAACCGTCCAGCCGACCGGCGGCGAGCGCGCACAGGTCGAGCGCTGCAGACCCGATCCGTCGGATGTCGCGAACGTGCGGCAACAATTCACCGACGAGGCGGGCCTGCGCCGCCCGGCGGGTGCCTGAGTAGCCGAAGCCGGTGCCCACCAGCGCCAGTGCCAAGTCGTCGGCTGCGCTGCAGCGCAGCCGCACCCGCCCCGCCGCCGTGCTGCATTCGGCGCCGTACCCACGAGCGGCCGAATAGGTCTCGGCGTGCGGCACATCCACCACTGCGCCGGCCACCGTCACCCCCTGCCACTGCACGGCCAGCGACACCGCATACGCCGGGATGCCGTAGAGAAAGTTCACCGTGCCGTCGATCGGGTCCACCACCCAACGCAGACCGTCGACCGCCGCCGGGTCGCCACTGCCCTCCTCGCCCACCAGCCGATCGGCCGGCCGATGTCGGGCCAGCAGCTCCCGGGTCAGGACCTCGGCCTCGGTGTCGACGACCGTGACCGGGTCGGTGGGCGTGCTCTTCGCCCGAACTGCATCGCCCACCGGCGCCGCGCCGGGCGGACCGAAGACCTCCGGGCGGCGGGTCCGGACATGGTCGGCCACCCGCTCGGCCACCGCGACCGCAAGATCGCGCAACAACAGCGGATCCTCGGGCGCAGCGATGTCGGGCTCGGCGATGTCGGGTACAGCGATGTCGGGCACCGGCTCATCGCAGCACACTCGGTCCACGCGCCACGCCCACCCGTCCCGTACCGGTGCTCACGCCTGCTTCGCCGGTGCCGTCGTTACAATGGTCGACGTCGGCTCTGCCGGACAATGGTCGATGCCGGACAATGGCCGGTGCCGGCTCGTGTCGGCTCGACCCCACCAAGACCTCTCCGCCGGACGCCCCGCCGGCGTGACGCCGTACGACACCGTCCACGAAAGGGCGTACGTGGTAGCCACCAACACCCGCAAGGCGATCGATCCCGAACCGGTTGTCCCCACCGAACCGGCGGAGAACGGTAAGCGGGCGCCGCGCAAGGCGGCGGCGAAGAAGGCGCCGGCCAAGCGCGCTGCTGCCAAAACCGCCGCGCCGGCCCGCAAGACCGCGACGAAGGCCGCGAAAGCAGCAACCAAGCGTGCAACCAAGCCGGCCGGCACCAACGACGATCCGGAAACCGCCGAGCTCGCCGACGAAGCCGTCGACCTCGGCGACTTCGAGATCGCCGACGGCGACCTTGCCACCGACGGTGAGGGCGCGGCCGACACGGAGGCGGTCACCGAAGAAGCCGAAGACGAAGAGCAGGTCGAAGAGCCGACCAGCGCCGACAAAGCATCCGGCGACTTCGTCTGGGACGAAGAAGAATCCGAAGCTCTGCGGCAGGCACGCAAGGATGCGGAGCTGACTGCATCCGCCGACTCGGTGCGCGCGTATCTCAAACAGATCGGCAAGGTAGCGCTGCTCAATGCCGAAGAAGAGGTCGAGCTCGCCAAGCGGATCGAGGCCGGGCTCTACGCCACCGAGAAGATGCGCGAGTACACCGAGCGCGGAGAAAAGCTGCCGGTCGCCCAGCGTCGTGATCTGCAGTGGATCTGCCGGGACGGCAACCGCGCGAAGAACCACCTGCTGGAGGCCAACCTGCGACTGGTCGTATCCCTGGCCAAGCGCTACACCGGCCGCGGAATGGCGTTCCTGGATCTGATCCAGGAAGGCAACCTGGGCCTGATCCGCGCGGTCGAGAAGTTCGACTACACCAAGGGCTACAAGTTCTCCACCTACGCGACCTGGTGGATCCGGCAGGCGATCACCCGGGCGATGGCCGATCAGGCCCGCACGATCCGCATCCCGGTACACATGGTCGAGGTGATCAACAAGCTGGGGCGGATCCAGCGCGAGTTGCTCCAGGACCTGGGTCGCGAGCCGACCCCGGAAGAGCTCGCCAAGGAAATGGACATCACCCCGGAGAAGGTGCTGGAGATCCAGCAATATGCCCGGGAACCGATCTCGCTGGACCAGACCATCGGTGACGAGGGCGATTCTCAGCTCGGCGATTTCATCGAGGACAGCGAAGCCGTCGTGGCGGTGGACGCGGTGAGCTTCACCCTGCTCCAGGACCAGCTGGCGTCGGTCCTGGAAACCTTGTCCGAGCGGGAGGCCGGGGTGGTTCGGTTGCGCTTCGGCCTCACCGACGGCCAACCGCGCACGTTGGACGAGATCGGGCAGGTGTACGGCGTGACCCGAGAGCGGATCCGGCAGATCGAATCCAAGACGATGTCCAAGCTGCGACACCCGTCGCGGTCGCAGGTACTGCGCGACTATCTCGACTGACGTCGACTACCGAGCCGAAAGCCACCCACACCGAGACCGGCGAGATTCTGGTTTGCTCGGGGCTTGCCGAATAACCGATGGGGTTCCGGTGCGTATTTGCTGGAACCCTTCATTTCGGACACCGGTTGTGGTATCAATATTGTAACGATAATGGTCTCGGGACCAACTGAATCGCCTCGCATGTCATCCGTGGCAACGAAGCTCGAATGAGACGGCGTCCAAATGGTCATTACAGTGTTCTTGGTAGCGGTATGGGTGGCGCTCGCCGCGCCACTGGCAGTGATCATCGCGCGGGTGGTGACCCGCGGAAGCCGGATCGGTGTCCCGGAACGGGCGGAATGGGCCGACCTCCTGTTCGAGCTGGAGCTGGCCACGCTCAGCAGTCGACGACGCTCCTACTAGCCGTACCGACCAGCCGCACTGCGGGTTCCACCAGCCGGGCCACCACCGGACCCAACACAGCCATCAGCAACACGTACGCCGTGGCCAAGGTCGCCAGCTCGGCGGCGACGGCCCCCGCGGCCAGGGCCAAACCCGCCACCACGATCGAAAACTCGCCACGCGCAACCAGTGCGGCACCAGCACGCGCCCGACCCATCCGGCCCACCTGGTGCTGCCGGGCCGCCCACCAGCCCGTGGCCAGCTTGGTCACGGTGGTTACTGCGGCCAACACCGTCGCCCAACCCAGCACCGGCGGGATGTCGGCCGGATCGGTGCTCAGCCCGATCACCACGAAGAACATCGCGGCGAACAGGTCGCGCAGTGGTTCGAGAAGTTTCGTCGCGTCCCGCGCGGTCGATCCCGAGATAGCGATGCCGAGTAGGAAGGCACCGACCGCCGCCGAGACCTGCAGCGCCGAGGCCACTCCGGCAACCAACAATGCGGCTCCGAGCAGCTTGAGCAAAAATACCTCGCGATCCGCGCTGTCCACGATCGCAGACACGTATCGGCCGTACCGCAACGCAACCACCAGGACCACGGTGACCACGACGAGCGCGATGGCGAGAGCCTGCAGCCCACCCCAAAATCCGACCCCGGCGAGCACGGCGGTGAGAATCGGGAGGTAGACCGCCATCGTCAGGTCCTCGAAAACCAAGATCGACAGCACCACCGGCGTCTCGCGGTTGCCGAGCCGGCCGAGATCGGTGAGCAATTTCGCCGCTATCCCAGATGACGAGATGAAGGTGACGCCACCGAGGGTGAGCGCACCGACCGGACCCCAACCGAGCAACAGCGCCATCAGGACACCCGGGGTGGCATTCAAGACGATGTCCACCACACCCGCCGTCCAGGACCGGCGCATTCCGGTCACCAGCTCGGACGCGGTGTACTCCAGGCCCAGCAGGAGCAACAACAGGACGACACCGATCTCGGCGGCGAGGTGACCGAAAGCACCTGCCTCACCGAGCGGAATCAGCCCGCCGTGCCCGAAGGCCAAACCGCCCAGCAGATACAGCGGGATCGGCGACATCCCGAACCGGCCGGCCAGTCGGCCGAGCACCCCGAGCACGAAGAACACCGCGCCCAGCTCGACGAGCGCGAGCGCGGTGTCGTTCATCTGCAGGCTCACCCGTGGGTAAGTATTCGCGCTCCGGCATCCAAACCTTCGCCGGTGCCGACCACCACCAGCAGGTCCCCCGCCGTGAACACGAAGTCCGGCCCGGGCGACGGGTGCACCTGCCCCGCCCGCATCACCGCGACGATGGACGCCTTGGTGCGCGTGCGCATACCGGTGGCGCCGAGCGTGCGGCCGTCGTACGGCGAGGCCGCCACTATCGGCAGTTGGCGGGTACTGATCCCCGGGACATCCCGGTGTTCGGCCTGGAGCTGGGCCACCAGTTGCGGAGCGCCGAGCAGGCTGCCCAGCACAGCAGCTTCCTCGTTCGACATCGCGACCTGGGCTGCGCAGGTGTCGGGATCGTCCGCCCGGCTCACGATCAGATCGAGCCGACCGTCCCGATGGGTGACCACCCCCACCCGCTCGCCGGTCCCCAGCGCAAAATCCTTCCGGACGCCGATTCCGGGCAGTGGGGTTACATCGACGTTCACCGGTCGAGAGTAACGCCGAACTCCCCGGTGAGCTGTCCGAACCTGGCCTCGCCGGGGTGCGAGTGATCTCGGCCACAGAGGCCCCGGCCACGGCGTTTATCGCCCAGGACGCGTGACCGGATCGACTCCGGGAACAAAGCGCGCGCGCCGTTCGTCTGTCACAGTAGTTCCACTCCGGAGTACATGCCGTACTCCGGATGCACGACAGGTGAACGGCCGCCACGCCGGGAGCCAGGACGGAGGAATCATGTCCGCGACCCTGACACTAACCCCCCTGACCGTTGCCGATCGGTGCGATCGCTGCGGTGCCGGTGCTCGTGTCCGTGCTGTGCTCCCGGGCGGCGGCGAGTTGCTGTTCTGCCAGCATCACGCGAACGAGCACCTCGACCGGTTGCGCGAGATCGACGCGACCATCGATACCGACTCGGCGCCGGCGCTGTAACCGATCCGTCCTATCCCGACTCACAAACGACAGCGGGTGGCCGTCACGGCCACCCGCTGTCGTGCATCTGCGCCGCGGACCCGCGGCGCCATGGCTACAGTTCGGGAAAAGGCTCGACCGCCGGACCCGACGAGAACGACGGAAACAAGATCGTCTGACCGACCGTAATCAAGCTCGGATCGTCGATCAGATTCGCCGCCGCGACCATCTGCACCAGGACCTGGGTTCGAGCGTTGTCGTAGTCCCCGTAATTGTCGGCCACCAGGCGCCACAACGTGTCGCCCACGACCACCCGGCGCCGACGGTTGAGCCGGGGCAAGGTGAGCACGGTCCCGGGCGCCGGGTCGCCGTCGGGCAGGTGATTCACCGCACTGATGATCGGCCAGAAGGCCGCGACCCCCCAGCGGTACTCGGCCAGCTGAGGCAGCGTCTCGCCCGCGACCATCGTGTGATGATCGGTGCCGCCGAAGTCGGGGATCAACAGCATTTCACCGGCCAGAAGGTCGCGCTGCGCCGCACCGTTGGGGATCTCGAACAGCAACGTCGACGTCGGGTCTTGATAGAAGCGTTGCGCCAACTCCGCCTTGGTGTCGCCGGCCCGGACCCGGTAACGGTAGGTGACGTACGGAATCTCGATCTCCTGGCCGGGCTCCAGCTGGTCACCGTCGGTGATCCCGGACGCGGCGGCGATCACCCGCCACCGCCGGCCGTCACCGTAGAAACGCTCGGCAAGCCGCCACAGGGCATCGCCTGACTGCACGACGTACGTACTCATCGATCTGCCTTTCGTGGTTCGGACGCCTCATCCCCCGTGCGCCTCTTCGGCCATTGTGGGCGCTCGAACCGACCCTGCACATGGTCAGCCGACTGGCCCGATCACCAGCCAACGGCTGGCTACCGGTCGATCGGTGACGGTGCTGGGTCTACCAGCTGCGCAGCGCCGCGATCCGGGCACTGATCTGCTCGGCCGACGCGATCGCGGTCGGCGGTCCGCCGCACTGCCGGCGCAACTCGCCATGGATCACACCGTGTGGCTTACCGGTCCGGTGGTGGTGCAGCGCGACGAGGCTGTTCAGTTCCCGCCGCAACTCGCCCAGCACCGCGGCGGAGCCGCCGGATGTCGCCGCGGCCGAGCCGCCGGATGTCACCGCGGCCGAGCCGCCCGATGTCACCGCGGCCGAGCCGCCCGATGTCACCGCGGCCGAGCCGGCGGGCTGCGCCACGGTCGCGTCGACGCCCGCGGCCCGGTCCAGTTGCCGGGCCTGGCGTTCCCGAAGCAGTAGCCGTACCTGGTCGGCATCGAGCAACCCCGGCAAGCCCAGATAGTCGGCTTCTTCGTCACTACCGGCGATCGTCGCCGTGCCGAACGAGGCGCCGTCGTAGATCACTTGATCGAGTTCGGCGTCGGCCCCCAGCGCGACGTAGGCCGGCTCCTCCGCACCCGGCTCGTCCTGCTGCCGATTCGCCTGCACCAACAACTGGTCGTCCAGCCCATCGGACTGCCGGTGTGGTTTGCCGAGCACATGGTCGCGCTGTCGTTCGAGCTGGCTGGCCAGATCGAGCAACACCGGCACGGACGGCAGGAACACGCTGGCGGTCTCCCCGGGTCGGCGGGCCCGGACGAACCGGCCGATCGCCTGGGCGAAGTACAGCGGGGTGGCGGCACTGGTGGCGTAGACCCCGACCGCCAGCCGGGGCACGTCCACCCCTTCCGACACCATGCGCACCGCCACCAGCCACGGCGCGGTCCCGGACCCGAACTCGGCGATCCGTGCCGACGATCCCGGATCGTCGGACAGCACCAGGGCAGGCGTCTGCCCGGTCAGTGCGGTCAGCAGTTCCGCGTAGGCCCGCGCCGCCGCCTGATCCGAGGCGATCACCAAACCGCCGGCATCCGGGATTCCGGAGCTGCGCAACTGGGCCAGCCGAGTGTCGGCGGCACGCAGCACGGCGGGAATCCAGTCACCGTTCGGGTCGAGTGCGGTCCGCCAGGCGCGCGAGGTCTGCTCCGGGGTGAGGGGCTCGCCGAGTCGCGCGGAGAACTCCTCGCCTGCGCTGTCCCGCCAGCGCGCCTCACCGGAATATGCCAGGAAGACCACCGGCCGCACCACCCCGTCGGCCAACGCGTCGGCGTAGCCGTAGGCGTGATCCGCGCGCGAGCGAAGCGCACCTTCGCCGTCCGGCTCGTAGCGGACGAACGGGATCGCCGAGTCGTCACTGCGAAACGGCGTACCGGTCAGCGCCAGCCGTCGGGTGGCGTCGGCGAATGCCTCCTCGGCTGCCTCGCCCCAGGTCTTGGCATCGCCGGCGTGATGGATCTCGTCCAGGATCACCAAGGTTCGCCGGTTCTCGGTGCGTACCCGGTGCCGAAACGGATGAGCCGCCACCTGAGCGTAGGTGACCACCACACCGTGATAGTCCGACGAAGTCTGTCCGGTCGTGTTGCTGAACCGGGAGTCGAGCGCGATACCGACCTGGGCGGCGGCACCGGACCACTGGTGCTTCAGGTGCTCCGTCGGCGCGACCACCGTGACCTGATCCACGGTCCGGTCGGCCAACAACTCTGCCGCGACCCGCAGCGCGAACGTGGTCTTGCCGGCGCCGGGGGTGGCTACCGCCAGAAAATCTCGCGGCCGGGTCGACAGGTACTTCGTCAGTGCGCGCCGCTGCCACGCCCGCAAGCTATCGCTCGGCACGTTCGGTGTCGCTCCCCTCGGTGTCCCGCTGGTCGGATCGGTGTTCCCGGCGGGGGCACTGCCCCGCCGACTGCGACCCTCGACAATAGCCGTCTGTGACCGACACGGCCGTGCCCGCTGACCCGTATCCGCCGGTCATAAGCGATGCTGGAAGCCATGATGGGTGCACCGACCGGCGATCGGGAGCCGGACCGGAGCAGCGCGGTCACCGCGCTACGGGGAGATGGCAGCGCGGGCACGCCCGTTCGACTGGCCGGGCGCGTGGCCTGGCGGGTGGCGACCAAGGCCTGGGACGATTCGATCTTCGGCAAGGCGGCAACCGCCGCGTTCTGGCAGACCTTGTCGTTGCCTCCGTTGCTGCTCGGTCTTCTCGGTTGCCTCGGTTACGTCGGCGGCTGGTTCGGACCGGACACGCTCGACATCATCGAATCGAAGATCATCACGTTCAGCCGCGACACCTTCAGCTCCAACGTGGTGGACGAGCTGATCCAGCCGACCGTGAGCGACGTGCTCCAACGTGGCCGAGCCGAGATCGTGTCCGTGGGCTTCGTGCTGTCCCTGTGGGCCGGTTCCTCGGCGATGGCGACGTTCGTGGACTCGATCGTGGAAGCGCACGGCCAACAGGACGCCCGCAACCCGGTCTGGCAACGTATCTTCGCCCTGCTGCTGTACGTGATGTTCCTGCTGACGTCGGTGCTGGTGCTGCCCTTGGTCGCGTTGGGACCGAGCATGATCAATCGAGCTCTGCCGAACTCCTGGCGCGATACCGGGAGCCAGTTGGTCGATTATCTCTACTACCCCGGCGTCGGTCTGCTCTTGATCGTCGGCCTCACCACGCTGTACAAGCTGGCGCTGCATCGTTCGCTGCCGTGGCATCGGCTGCTCGGTGGTGCGCTGATCGCCGGCGTGTTCTTCATGGTGGCCAGCAGCGCGCTCCGCAGCTATCTCGGCTACGTCGCACGCACCGGGATCAGCTACGGCGCGCTCGCCACGCCGATCGGCTTCCTGCTGTTCGCCTTCTTCCTCGGATTCGCAGTGATCCTGGGCGCCGAATTCAACGCCACGGTCCAGGAGTTCTGGCCGGCTCGGGCCACTCGGATCGACCACGTCAAGGAGTGGCTCACGAAACCGGACAACCCGGCGGTCGCGCTGGCGACCGGACCGATCCGAATTGCCACCGATCGGATGCGGGCGGCGGTACGCCGCGAGGACGAGGAGCCGGTCGGCCGATCGGCCGACCGGTCGGTGCGTCAGTCGCCCTGACGAAATCCGTCGTAGACCTTCTTGCAGTCCGGGCATACCGGCGCGCCCGGCTTCGGGGAACGGGTGACCGGGAAAACCTCGCCACACAAGGCCACCACGTGCGTACCCAGTACCGCGCTTTCGGCGATCTTGTCTTTCTTCACGTAATGGAAGAAACGTGGCGTGTCGTCACCGGTCGAGGTGTCGGTGCCGACATCGGGACGGACCTCGGTCTGTGTGCTCACCCCGACATAATGCCTGAAGACATGCATTCGGCGCTCGAGAGTGCCAGAGTGGACGTGTGGCACGTGGTGTGGGCTTCGGCGATCCGGCGGACGGGACTCCGCGGCATCCGGCTGTGATCACCGCGGCGGCGCCCTCGCTCGACGACGAGCATCGCGCCCGCGTGCGCAAGTACAGCTTCCTGATGGCCTTCCGAATTCCGTGTCTGGTGCTGGCTGCTTGGGCCTACACCGCGTTCGGGAGCGCTTGGATCGCTATCGCGATCATCGCGGTTTCGGTGCCGCTGCCCTGGATGGCGGTACTGATCGCCAACGATCGCCCGCCTCGCCGCAAGGATGAACCCAGTCGCTGGATGTATCACGGACAGCACGAGCGGCCCGCGATCGAGGGAACCGCGCGCACGATCGATTGAGGCTCGGCGGCACCCGACCCGCATTCTTCGGCTCAAATCGCGGACCTATTTGCTTTCGCCTGTCTTTCGGTTCACAAAGATGTGATTCTGGGTGTTTGACCGTCACACATGCGGCGTGCTGAACTTGCCGGGTGGCTTGGTGGCAAAGATCGGGCGACGCACCGGGGGACGACACGGCGCCGACACGCCCGGAAAACAACGACAGCGATAGCGGCGACAATTCCCGGCGGCCGGTCCCGACCGGACCCTTGCCGGCACTTCCGAAACGCAAACCGGACCCTTCCGGCGGCGGAATCATGGCTGCCACGACAGCGCTGCCGGCCGGCGCCGGTTGGGCGGGTCCGCTGAGTCGCACGACGACTGAAACCAAATCGAAACCTATTGCCGAGGCAGCAGATTAGTGCGGGTCGACGACCGGTAGCGGGCCACCCGGATCGGTTTGCGTTGCCCGAATCCGCCCGTTACCGGGCGTAGAACCGTACTCGAAGTCGGCAATCAGCAGAAAAAACTTCGGCCCGACTGAAATCGCGGCTCACACACTCTTGTTCCAAGATCGCCTGACAAATCGAGGCACAGATGGGTCATTCGACGGGGATTGACTGAATTGCGTAAGGCATGCTCCAATGCCTCGTGGCTTGGTGGCGGAAAACAAACAGCGAATCGGGTGAGACTGCGGCGGCGCCACACGCCCCGACCGACCCGATGGTCAGCCGTAACGTGCTGCGCCGAAACGACCCGACCGAGCAGCCGGAATTGCCGGACCTGTCGGACCTGTCGGACCGGCCCGACTTACCACGACGTCAGCCGGACGGTGCCGGCGGTGCCATCGCCGCCGCGGCATTCACCGACGACGGGCCGGGCTGGGCCCGCCCGTTGATCTTGTCCAAGGACAGCGGGGGGAAACACCGGCAACCGCCCGCCGAACCGGGGCCGACCGCAGCCCCACCGGTCGATGCCGGGCTGCCGGTCGACGCCACGCCACATGACGACCATGCACTGCCGGTCAGTCGCACGCCCGGCGCGCAGACACCACCGGTCACCCGCACACCGGGCGCCCAGACACCACCGGTCACCCGCACACCCGGCGCGCAGACACCACCGGTCACCCGCACACCGGGCGCCCAGACACCACCGGTCACCCGCACACCCGGCGCGCAGACACCACCGGTCACCCGCACCGCCCGAGCAGAGACGCCGCCACCCTCCGCTCCGCGGTACGTCGAACGACGTACCGCACGGACGAACCACATCAGCCCGGCGAACTACCCCGGGTCACTGTTCTACGAAGAGCCCGACCCGGAACCGCCGACCCGCCCCGGACCGACTGCCGACTTCCAAGCGTTCGGTGCGTCGCCGGACCCCGAACCACCGACCCCATCGGAATCGAGAACCCCCCCTGCCCCCCCGATCGAGCCACCCGGCCCGATCGAGCCGCTACCGCCGACGATCGACGAGCCACTACCTGTCACCACCACCACCACCGAACCGAAGATCAGCACGGAACCGAAGGAGAACATCAGAATGACCGGTTATCAGGAGACAGTCTCCAGGGCACTCAACATCGAAGGGGCATTGGGTTTTGCCATCGTCGATGCGAAGTCCGGTATGGCGATGGCCACCGGCGGCGATCCCGGATTCGATCTGAACGTCGCCGCAGCCGGAAACAGCTCCGTCGTGCAGGCCAAGTTGCGGACGATGGACGACCTGGGTCTGCACGAGTCGATCGAGGACATCTTGATCACGCTCGGCAAGCAGTTCCACCTCATTCGGCTCACCGAGTTCGACCCGAATGTCTTCCTTTATCTGGTGCTGTCTCGATCGCGAGGCAATCTCGCGATGGCGAGGTATCAGCTGAACAAGCTGGAGTCGTCGCTGCGGCTCTGACCGACGTGTCGGTGGCTGCCGCGGCGATACCGGCCGACATCGCCGCGGCAGCAAAGCACAATCCGCCGGCGACCAGCCAGGCGGCGTCGTAGCTGCCCTGGTCGTCCCGGACCATGCCGGCCGCGGTAGCCATTACTGCTGCGCCGATCTGATGCGCCGCGAACACCCAGCCGAACACGATTGGCCCGGTCGAGCCGAACCGGTCTCGGCAGATCGCCACCGTCGGGGGGACGGTGGCGACCCAATCGAGGCCGTAGAAGACGATGAATGCCCACATACTGGGTTGTACCTGCGGCCCGAACAGCGCGGGTAGCACGAGCAGCGACCCGCCACGCAACGCGTAGTAGGCGACCAGCAACCACCGTGGGTCCAGTCGGTCGGTCAGCCAGCCGGAGAACACGGTCCCGGCGACGTCGAACACGCCGACCAGCGCCAGCAACGACGCCGCGGTCGTCGGCGGCATCCCATGGTCGTGAGCAGCACTGACGAAGTGGGTTCCGACCAGGCCGTTGGTCGACGCCCCACAAACCGCGAAGCCGGCGGCGAGCAACCAGAACGTGCGGGTTCGGGCCGCTGCACGCAACGCGGTCAGGGCCCGTCCGGCGCCGCCCGACACTGCAGTCCGCCGACCCGGATCGTCGTCGCGCCGCGCGCCGTACGCCGTCACGCCGACATCGCTCGGGTAGTCCCGAATCGTCCACCAGGCCAGCGGCACGGTCACCAGCGCAGCGCCGGCGACGAGCAGCGCCGGCAGCCGCCAACCGTAGGCCTGTGCCAGTGCCGCCACCAGCGGTAAGAAGATCAACTGACCGGTCGCACCGGCAGCCGTCAGGACCCCGGTCACCAGACCGCGACTCCGGACGAACCAGCGCCCGGTGAGCGTCGCGACCAGCGGCATCGACATCGCGCCGACGCCGATTCCGACCAGCAGACCCCAGCAGAGCACCAGCTGCCACGCGGCGGTCAGCCGGATCGTCGCGCCGCTGCCCACCGCGATCGCCACCAGCGCAGCGCATACCACCCGACGGATCCCGAACCGGTCCATCAACGCCGCGGCAAACGGCGAGATCAGGCCGTAGAGCAACAGGTTCAACGACACCGCCGCGCCGATCGTGGCATGGGAGAAGCCGAACTCGGCGTGCAACGGGTTCATCAGAACACTCGGCACCGAGCGGAAACCGGCGGCGCCGAGCAGCGCCACGAAGCCGCCGGCTGCGACCAGCCACGCTGGATGCAGCCGGAAGTGGCCGAGCCGGGACACGACGGCGTCTGAGCGAGTCATCGGCTCAGCATGGCGTTGGTTCGGTACGCCGACGAGTGGCCGAATTGCCACAATAGGTCGATATCAGGCCAATTCGTGTCAGACTGACGCGATGCCGCACGTCGTCGTGATCCTCGCGCTCGCCCCAGCGATCGGCTACGACCTCGCCATCCCGCCGGTGATCTTCGGCGCCGCGGACGACGAGAACGGTGTCGCGCATTACGACGTGCGGGTCTGTGGACTCGACCGGAGTCCGATCGTGACCACCAGCGGCTATGCCGTCGTCCCCGGCGCCGGCCCCGAAGCACTCGGCGAAGCGGACACCGTGATCGTGCCCGGTACCCGGATCGGCGGACCACGTACCGACGGCACCGTGCCCGGCCGGCTGGCCGAAGCGCTGGCGACCATCCGGCCCGGCACCCGGCTGATGTCGATCTGCACCGGTGCATTCGTGCTCGCCGCAGCCGGCTTTCTGGACGGGCGCAGAGCGACCACCCACTGGGCCTATGCCGACGCGTTCCGGACGCTGTATCCGCAGGTCGACCTGGACGAGCAGGCGCTGTTCGTCGATGCCGGGAACGTGCTCACCTCGGCCGGACTGGCCGCCGGGGTGGATCTGTGCTTGCACGTGCTGCGCCGCGACGTCGGTTCCGCAACGGCGAATCAGGTCGCCCGATATTGCGTGGTGCCACCCTGGCGCGCGGGCGGCCAGGCTCAATTCATCGACCGACCGGTACCTGTGTCCGGCGACGACGGCACCGCACCGACCCGGGCCTGGGCGCTGAGCCGGCTGCACGCCGACCTGGATCTCCCCCGGATGGCCGCCCACGCCCGGATGAGTGTGCGAACCTTCAGCCGTCGGTTCAAGGCCGAGACCGGACTCACTCCCGGCGGCTGGCTCCGGCAGGAACGGATGCGGCATGCACGACAGCTCCTGGAGACGACCGATCTGCCGGTGGACCGGGTAGCCGATGCCGCCGGGCTGGGCAGCCCGGCCGCGTTGCGCCACCACATGCGCGCCGAACTCGGCGTCGCCCCGCTCGCCTATCGCCGCACCTTCCGGACGGGCTGACATGGACAGCCTGGTCGAGCTTGCCGGCGAACTGCCGGTCGCGTTGCGCCGTAACCGATACGACGCCGACACCGTGCTCGAGGTGCTGGGTGTCGGCGCGCACGCCGCGCTCGGCCGGGGCGAGCCGGTGCCGGCACGCCGAGCGGCTGCGAGCGCGGGTGAGCTGGGCACGCTGATCCGGTTGCTGCTGCTCGGCGACTCGCTTCCGGCCGGCCGGGTCGCGGCCGCCCTGGATCCGGTCGCCCCGGCGACCGCTGTTGCGGCCGGGCTGCTCGTCGCCGACGGCGACCGGCTCCGCGCCGCTCTGGACCTGCGCCCGCTCGATACCGGTGGCGGAACCCGCTGGGTGTTCTCCGATCTCGACGACGGACCGGTCCGGCGCCGGCCGGCGGCCGACCACGTGCTCGGGGTCGGGCACGCGTCGCTGTCGCTGTTGCGCGCAACACCGACCGAATCCACCGGCACGGTCCTGGACCTGGGTACCGGCTGCGGAGTTCAGGCACTGCACGCCTGCTCCTACGCCGACCGGGTCACCGGCACCGACGTGAATCCCCGCGCACTGCGCCTCGCGGCCGCAACCGCAGCGATCAACGGCGCGGACATCGACCTGCGAATCGGGACCTGGTTCGATCCGGTGGTCGGCGAGCGATTCGATCGGATCGTTGCGAATCCCCCGTTCGTGGTCGGGCCGGGTCGGGTGGAGTACACCTACCGCGATTCCGGACTGGCCCTGGACGGGGCGAGCGAGCTGGTGGTGGCCGGGGCGCCGGATCTGCTGGCACCCGGCGGTGTCGCGACTCTGCTCGCGTCCTGGGTGCACACCCGCGACGCGGACTGGCGCAGCCGGGTGGCGAGTTGGCTGCCCGACCACGGAATCGACGCCTGGGTGGTGCAGCGCGACGTCGCCGACCCCGCGCTCTACGTGGGCACCTGGCTACGGGACAGCGGACTCGATCCCCGTGACCCGGCCGCGCAGCGCCGGGCCGAGCACTGGCTGGACACGCTCGACGAGGCGGAGCTGACCGGGATCGGCTTCGGCTTCGTCTTCCTGCGCCGGATCGACGGGCCGACCGAGGTGCTCGCCGAAGACCTGAGCCACGGCTTCGACGACCCGCTCGGTCCGGAAGTGATGCAGTACTTCGCCCGCTCGGCGTGGTTGCGCGACCACGACCTGCGCCACGCTCGGCTACGTCGCGCTCCCGACATCGCGCTCGAACAGATCTCAACGCCCACCGTCGACGGCTGGCGGCAGATCGGCGCTCGACTGCACCGGAGCGACGGACCGCGCTGGCGCCATGACATCGACGACCTGTTATCCGCCCTGCTGGCCGGACTGCGACCCGACGGACTCCCGCTCGGCGAGTTGGTCGATCTGCTGTCCCGCGGTCATCTCGGCGGACCGGCGACCCCGGAATTCGAGCAGGCCGCCGTCGACGCCGTGGCGGCGCTGATCCGGCACGGCCTGGTGCTACCAGGCGACGGGCCCGCTGCTTCTCAGTATCTTCTCAGGACGTCGGGCAAGTAACAGCAGGTCAGGACGATCGGAACGATCCTGGTCGGGGAACTTTCAGCCCATCGGGCCCGTTTTTATCTGTGAGACGGACCCGACCAGGAGGCACCTCATGACAAGCCCCGGCACCACTCGCCTGCGCCCGAGCGACGCCGATCTCGACGCTCAGAGCCCCGCCGCCGATCTGGTACGTGTGTACCTCAACGGAATCGGCAAGACGGCGCTGCTGACCGCCGAACAGGAGGTCGATCTGGCCAAGCGAATCGAGGCCGGACTCTACGCCCAGCATGTGCTGGAGAACGCGAAGCGGCTGTCCGCCACCCGCAAGCGCGACCTGGCGATCGTGGTGCGCGACGGCCAGTCGGCCCGGTCCCACCTGTTGGAGGCGAACCTGCGGCTGGTGGTCTCGCTGGCCAAGCGCTACACCGGACGTGGAATGCCCCTGCTCGACCTGATCCAGGAGGGCAATCTCGGATTGATCCGCGCGATGGAGAAGTTCGACTACGCGAAGGGATTCAAGTTCTCCACCTACGCCACCTGGTGGATCCGGCAGGCGATCACCCGCGGCATGGCAGATCAGGGGCGCACCATCCGGCTCCCGGTCCACCTGGTCGAGCAGGTGAACAAGCTGGCTCGGATCAAACGGGAACTGCACCAGCAACTCGGTCGGGAGGCCACCGACGACGAGTTGGCCGCCGAGTCCGGCATCCCGGCGCACAAGATTGCCGACCTGCTGGACCACAGCCGGGACCCGGTGAGCCTGGACATGCCGGTCGGCAACGACGAGGAAGCACCGCTCGGCGACTTCATCGAGGACTCGGAGGCCACCTCCGCCGAGAGTGCGGTGATCGCCGGGCTGCTGCACCGCGATGTACGCACCGTCCTGGCCACGCTCGACGAGCGGGAACAGCAGGTGATCCGGCTGCGCTACGGCCTCGACGACGGCCAGCCGCGCACGCTGGACCAGATCGGCAAGCTGTTCGGATTGTCTCGGGAGCGAGTGCGCCAGATCGAGCGCGAGGTCATGTCCAAGCTGCGTAAGGGCGATCGCGCCGAGCGGCTGCGGTCCTACGCCAGCTGAGCCGGCCGGGCACTTCCGCCAGCTGAGCCGGCCGGGCACTTCTGCCAGCCGAGCCGGCCGGTCAGCCGCGCTGCGACTCTCGCTGCGCGGCGGCCGCAGCTTTCTTCGTAGCGGCCCAGGAACAGATCGGGCAGGCTTCGAACAGGTGCCGCCGGGCGGGGCAGTACTCGCGGCCGAAATAGATGATCTGCAGATGTCGGCGGTTCCACGTCGAACGCGGGAACACCCGCTCGAGGTCGGCCTCGACCTTGTCCGGTGTCCCGCCGGAGGACAAACCCCACCGGTGTGCGGACCGAAAGATGTGGGTGTCGACCGGAAACGCCGGCACTCCGAAAGCTTGCGACAGCACCACGCCGGCGGTTTTCCGGCCGACGCCGGCCAAGCTCTCGAGGAAGGCCCGATCCGGGATCACCGCGCCACCGGCATCGACGATCTGGCCGGCCGCCGTCCACACGTTGCGTGCCTTGGTCGGTGCCAGCCCCAGCTGCCGGATCAGTTCCAGAATCCGGTCCGCACCCAGCTCGTACATCTGCTCCGGCGTCGCAGCTGCAGCGAACAGCGCCGGGGTGACCTCGTTGACCTTCCGGTCGGTGGTCTGCGCCGACAGCGCCACCGCGACCAGGAGGGTATACGGATTCACATGGTCCAGCGGGATCGGCGGTTCCGGGTAGAGCTCGTCCAGAATCACGCCGATCCGCTCGGCCTTCTCAGCTCGCCGCACGCGGACAACCGTATCGCCGACGATGTCGGCAGCGATCAGTGCAGCCGGCGCGGTCCGTCGTCGAACCGGCTCGGTACCGGTCCGATCCGGATCCGGGCGTAGAGCACTCCGACCCCGTCGGTGGCGGCCAGCACCGGCTCCAGGGCCAACCCCCGCACTTCGGGCACATCGTCGCACAGCGTCGACACCCGCTGTACCAACTCGATCAGGGCCGCTTTGTCCACCACCTCCGAGCCGCGGTATCCGGACAGGAGCGGCGCTGCACGCGGTGCGTCGATCAATGCTGCGGCCTCGGCGTCGGTCAGTGGCAGCGCCCGGTACGCCCGGTCGCCGAGCAGATCCGAGATCAGTCCGGACAGACCGAACGAAATCACCGAGCCGAACGCCCGATCGTCGCGGACCCGCAGTACGCAGCCGATCCCCCGGGTCATCCGCTGCACGTGCACCACGGTGTCCCCGGTCAGCTCGGCAAGCTCGCGGTAACCGTCGCGAACCGCATCCGGACCGGTGAGATTCAGGCGCACCCCGGACAGGTCGGCCCGTACCCGCCACGTTTCGCCGGTCGCCTTCACCGCGACCGGATAACCGAGTTCCGCGGCCGCGCGCACCGCATCCTCGGCGTCGTGCGCGGGCCGGAACGCGACCACCTGCACCCCGTAGCAGCCGAGCAGCTCGACGGCCTCGTCGTCGCCGAGCCACCGCGCGGGCGCTGCGATCCACTCGCCGATCAGCCGCCGCGCGTGCGCGGGATCGAGCCCGTCCGGCCGGGTCGTCGCCGGTGCCGGGCCGTCTCGCCAGCGGGCGTAGGCAACCGCACGAGCCAGCGCACGGACCGCCTGTTCGGGGTCGCGAAACGACGGCAGCGAGCCGCGACCGGCGGCCACCCCGGCCACCTCGTCGGGTACGGCCAGTTGCGCCGGTAACCCGGACAGGCCGGTGAACGAGGTGACCACCGGTTTGCCGGCTCCGCCGGCCGCGGCGAGCAACGCCGCGGCGTACTCGGCGGTGTCGGTCGGTACCGGTGGCACATAGATCACCAACACCGCATCGCTGTTCCGCTCGCGCGCGGCCGCGGCCACCGCCCGCCGGTAGGCGTCGGGTTCGGCCTCGGGCGGCAACTGCTCCGGGGTGGGAACCTCGAGCCCGGCTACCGCGGCGGCGTCGACCGCGAGCAGGCTCAACGCTGCGCTGTTGGATATCACCCGGACCCGGTCACCGTGCGGCAGCGGCTGGCACGCGAGCAACGCGGCGACGTCGAACATCTCGCCGATCGTGTTCACCTGGACCACTCCGGCCTGCGCGAACAGGTCGGCGAACACGGTATGGTCGAGATCGCGAGCGCCGGTCTCCCGGGCGACCGATCGTTCGCTGCCGAGCACGACGATCGGCTTGCTGCGGGCCAGCCGGCGAGCGATCCGGGAGAACTTGCGCGGATTGCCGAAACTTTCCAGGTAGAGCAACACGACGTCGGTCGCCGGGTCGACGTCCCAGAACTGCAACATGTCGTTGCCGGACACGTCCGCCCGGTTGCCGGCCGATACGAAGGTGGACAGTCCCAGGTTGCGCTCGGCCGCCTCGGCCAGGATCGCCGCACCGAGCGGACCGGACTGGCAGAAGAAGCCGATGCGTCCGCGCGCCGGCAGGACCGAGGCCAACGTCGCGTTCAGCGCTACCGCCGGATCGGTGTTCGCCACCCCGAGCGCGTTCGGGCCGACCACCCGCATGCCGTGCCGTCGTGCGGATGCGACCAATTCGCGTTCCGCGTTCGCCCCCGACGCGCCCGCCTCGGCGTAGCCGGCGGACACCACGACCAGCCCTTTCACTCCTTTGGCCAGACAGTCGTCGAGCACCTCGTCGACCGCCCCGGCAGGTACTGCGATCACCGCCAGGTCGACGTCGTCGGGAATGTCGCGCACCCCGGCGTAAGCCCGGACGCCACGTACCGACCGGTGTGCCGAGTTCACCGGGAACACCGGTCCGGCGAACGGCTCGGCCAGCAGGTTTGCGTATACGGTGCCACCGACCTTGGCCGGATTGGCCGATGCCCCGATCACCGCGACCGAGCGGGGGGCGAGCAGATTCCCGACGCTGCGCGCCTCACTGGCCCGCTCCCGGGCATCGCGGACCGCGCGTAACGCATCGGATCGGTCGATGGCGAACTCGACGTGCACCACCGAGCCGTCATAGCTGCGCCGCACCTGGTATCCCGCGTCGCGGAAGACCGTCACCATTGCGCGGTTCTCGGCCAGCACCTCGGCGACGAAGGTATCGATACCGTTCTCGGCGGCGACGGCAGCCAGGTGTTCGAGCAGCACCGAACCCAGGCCGCGACGTTGATGCTCGTCGTCGACCACGAACGCTACTTCGGCGGCGGTGCCGCCCGGTGATCCGGCGGCGGTGCCGCCCGGTGATCCGGCGGCGGTGCCGCCCGGTGATCCAGCGGCGGTGCCGCCCGGTGTCGCCACACTCGGAAGCCGCTCGTAGATGCCCATCGCGACGATCTCGCCACCCAGGATCGCCAGCAGGGCCACCCGGTCGCGATGATCGACGTTGGTGGCCCGATCCAGTTCGGCCATCGACAAGGTGGGGTGCGGACCGAACCACCGCAGGTACCGGGTTCGGTCGGACAGCTGCTCGTGAAATCGCTGCAATGCCGCCGCATCGGCCGGCCGGACCGGCCGCAGATGTACCACTCCGCCGTCGGCGGCCAACACATCCGCCGATCGGTGCTCGGGATAGCCGTACAGCTCAGTCACGGGGATCCTCCGGGTCGAGCCCGAGCAGACCGAAGGTGGCGCGGCGGGTCGCCAGAATGCCGGCGTCCATCCGAGTGAGCATCCGGTCGACCTCGGGCACACCGGATTCCGGGGTTGCGCCGGGTCCGTCCCACCGCCGGAACGCGGTGTCGCCGCCGTCGCTCATCGTCGTGGGCAGCTCGACTCGGGGCGCACGTGCGGTCGCGTGCTCCGCCCAACCCGGGGGAATCGGCGTGTGTGGTTCGACCGGTCGGTCGAGCGCGGCGGCGATGAGGTGCGTCCAGGCTCGCGGTACCACCCGAACCAGGCCGTATCCGCCGCCGCCGAGCGCCAGCCATCGCCCCTCGGTGAACCGATCGGCCAGATGACGCATCGCGAGGAACGCCGCGCGCTGCCCGTCGACGGTGAGCGAGAGATCGGCCAGCGGATCCTCGCGGTGGGTGTCGACCCCGCATTGACTGATCAAGATCTGCGGGCGGAATGCCGCCAGTGCACCCGGCACGATCGCATCGAAACCACGCAACCACACCGCGTCGGTGGTGCCGGGATGTATCGCCAGATTGATCGCCGTGCCTTCGGCGGCACCCGTACCGATCTCGGTCGGCCAGCCGGTCATCGGCCAGAGCGTCGCCGGGTGCTGATGCAGGGAGACGGTCAGCACCCGCGGGTCGGCATAGAACGCCGCTTGCACCCCGTCGCCGTGGTGGACATCGACGTCGACGTAGGCGATGCGGTCGAAACCGTGATCCAACAGCCACGAGATGGCCACCGCAGCATCGTTGTACACACAGAATCCGGAGGCAGACGAACGCATCGCGTGATGCATCCCGCCACCGATACTCACCGCCCGCCGGACCTGGCCGGCGGCGATCGCGCGAGCACCGGCCAGGGTGCCGCCGACCACTGCCGATGCCGCTTCGTGCATCCGGGGGAAGATCGGATTGTCCGCCGAGCCCAGGCCGTACGGCAGATCGGCCGAGGACGGCGCGCGGTCTGCCGGGCCGGCTCCGACCCGGCGGACCGCGGCAAGATAGTCGGGTGCGTGGATTCGGAGCAGCTCGGCGTCCGCAGCGGGTTCGGGCCGAACCGGCTCGATCCCGGCCAGGAGACCCAGCTCTCGGGCCAACGTCATGGTCAGGTCGAGCCGGACCGGATTCATCGGATGCGCCCGACCCCAGTCGTAGTCGAGGTAATCGTCGGACCAGACCACGATCCGGTCCGACGCGTTCGCTGCCGTCATATCGGTGTCGGGGTCCGGTACCGGTCGGTCGTAGGCATCCCCGTTCCCCTTTCGGTTTCCGTGCCTGCGCTCCGCGGGTTCGAGCGGCTCCCGACCCACGCTACGGCGCCGTCGACGAACCCTGTGCCAACTGAGCCCGTTGCCGGATCGACCGTCATCGATCCGTGCTGACGGATGGGTAGAATTCCGCCCAGACGAAGGGGTGTGAGGGTGAAAGACCTGGTGGACACCACGGAGATGTATCTCCGGACCATCTACGACTTGGAGGAGGAAGGCGTTGTTCCGCTGCGCGCCCGGATCGCCGAGCGCTTGGACCAGAGCGGACCGACCGTCAGTCAGACCGTCGCCCGGATGGAACGAGACGGCCTGGTGCGGGTCGCCGGCGACCGGCACCTGGAACTGACCGATCGGGGTCGCGGTCTGGCGGTCGCCGTGATGCGCAAGCACCGGCTGGCCGAACGGCTGCTCGTCGACATCATCGGCCTGGACTGGGCCGACGTGCACGCCGAAGCGTGTCGGTGGGAACACGTCATGAGCGAGCAGGTCGAGCGCCGCCTCGTCGAGGTGCTCGAAAACCCGACCACGTCCCCGTACGGCAACCCGATCCCCGGACTCGACGAGCTCGGGCTGGAGCCGGCAGCCAGCACCGAGCACCTGGTGCGGCTCAGCGAAATTCCGGTCGGCACGGAGACGGCGGTCGTGATCCGCCGACTTGCCGAACACATCCAGTCCGATCCCGCGGTCATCGGCCGTCTCCGCGAGGCGGGCGTCGTCCCGGACGCCCGGGTTTCGGTGACCACCCGCCCCGGATCGGTGACCATTACCGTGCCGGGACACGCCGGTTTCGACCTGCCTGACGAGATGGCGCACGGCGTGCAGGTGAAAATGGCCTGATGCGACTTCTGGTCACCGGCGGAGCAGGTTATGTCGGAAGTGTGTGCGCGCAGGTCCTGATCGAGCGGGGCCATGAGGTGATCGTCCTGGACGACCTGTCGACGGGAAATGCCGATCTGGTTCCATCGGGCGCCACCTTCGTCGAGGGCGATGTCGCCGACCGGGCCGCTGATGTGTTCGGCGCCGCACCGGTGGACGGCGTGTTGCATTTCGCGGCCCGCTCGCTGGTGGGTGAGTCGGTCGTGCAGCCGGAGCAGTACTGGTCGGGCAATGTGGTCAAGACGCTGACCCTGCTCGAAGCGATGCGCGCCGCACGGGTCGGTCGGCTGGTCTTCTCCTCGACCGCCGCCACCTACGGTGAACCCGAACAGGTACCGATCACCGAGGATGCGCCGACCCGCCCGACCAACCCGTACGGCGCATCGAAGCTGGCCATCGACCATGCCATCACCTCGTACGCGGTGGCACACGGGCTGGCCGCCACCAGTCTGCGTTACTTCAACGTGGCCGGCGCCTACGCCGGTCTGGGCGAGAACCGGTTGGTGGAAACCCATCTCATCCCGCTCGTGTTGCAGGTTGCGGCCGGGCAACGAGCGTCGATCTCGGTGTTCGGCACCGACTGGCCGACCCCGGACGGAACGGCGGTTCGCGATTACATCCACATCCGGGACCTGGCCGACGCCCATCTGCTGGCGTTGGACTCCGCCGAACCCGGCACCCACCGGATCTTCAATCTCGGCAGCGGGACCGGGTTCAGTGTGCGCGAGGTGATCTCGGCGTGCGAACGAGTGGTCGGCCGCCCGATCGCAGCAGTCGATGCGCCGCGCCGGGCCGGTGATCCGGCGGTACTGATCGCCTCCAGCGACCGCGCGATCACCGAGCTGGGCTGGCGGCCCGAACACACCGGTCTGGACGAGATAGTTCAGGACGCCTGGGATTTCCTGCAGTCGCTGGGCGACCGAGCGCACGCCGCACAGCGCTGACCGCAGGCTCACCACTGCCCGGCCGGCGGGGGAAGCGCCACCCCGAGTCGGTCGGCCACGGCGTATCCGCTGCGAGCCAGATCCCGGATCGCATCGGGCCGCATACCCAGCTGCATCGCCTGGTCCAGCAGCCGCGCCAGCCGACAACCGGGATCGATGTCGACCGCCAAACCGAGCGCGATCCCGGCGAGCGGTCCGGCGCTGCGCGCGTATGCGCTGTAGCCCAGCAGGGTCGCCGGCACGGCTCGCAGGGGGTCCGGCCAGGTCCGCACCGACTCCGACCACAGCCACTCGGCTGCGGCAGCCGACTCGCCGACGGCCAGCGCGCACGCCGCGTCGCGGACCGGCGGCAACGCCAGCGCGCCGGACAGGTCGGCGAGTTCGCCGACCGTCGGTGCGACCCCGGGGACACCCGCCCGAACCAATTCCAGGACGCGGGTGAGCGCGCGCCGAGGCCCGACCCGGCGCCGCGGGCCGCGCCGCACGAGTTCGGTGGCGAGCGCAGCGCTGCGCTGCTCGTCGCGGTCCAGTTGCGCGACGAGTTCGGCTCGGGACCCGTGCAGCACGCACCCGTCGAGCACCATCGCCGCCGCCACCGGACAATCGCGCGGATCCGCGACCGTGCCCGCCACCGGTGGGCCCGACAGGGCGCGCCAGCCGGCGCCCGGCTCGACCGCCGGCAGACCGAATGCAGCCGCCAGGTCGATTCCCCGGCGGTCGAGCCGGTCTCGCATCGATCGAATCAGCTTCTGTTGTACCGCAAGATGATCCGGCCCACCGTCGTCGCCGGCGTCGATCACGATCGCAATGGCGGCCGCCGCCGGACAACGACAGAGTCGGCCGAGCGCATCCACTACCTCGACCGCCGCCGTCGGTCCGTAGTCGGCGCGCACGACCACGTCGATCGTGCCGCCCGGCTCGACACACAACAACAGCAACGAGTGGTGGGGACGGAAGCCGAGCAGCGCCGGGAGCGCCGCGAGCAGCCGGCCGGGGTCGGGCAGCAGGAGTCGGGGGGTGGAATCGAACGGTGTGGCCGAGGTCGTCATGCGATACACCCTGGCGTGCGTCGGCGACGGCTTCGCCGCCCGACGGATCTCGAGCGACCGATCTGGGGAGCGATCTCCGACGATCCACAAGCCGAGCGGAATCACCGCCGGATCGGCCGGATCGGTCGCGTCCACCTGCTATCCGGCGTCCTGCTCGTGATCATGATCGTCGGGGGCGTACCAATCTGCCGGGGCGGCAGCGAGGAGCCGTTCGTAGTCGCCACGATTGACCGCGCAGTAGGCGAAGCCGAATTCCGCGAATGCCCGGTCGACCCGACGGACATCGGGGTGTCCGCCCAGGTAGCCGGCGATCACACCGGGTGTGCCGGACTGGGCATGCGCCCGAGCGAGCGCGGTGCCGCACAACCGCCCGTAGGACCGCAGGCGACCTTTCTCGGCCAGTCGGACCACGTCCACCGAACCCTTCATGTCCCGGAACTGACGCACGTAGTACTGGGTGCCGTGGTGGTCGTCGAACCATCCGAGGAAAGGGTCGCCGGTCGCCTGCAGGATGCGCTGACCACCGACCACCCGCTCGGCATGGTTGCGCCACCGCGCCGGACCGGCGTAGCGCTCCAGCACCGACGCCTCGGCTTCCTTGAGCTGCAAGAACAACGGATTGCCGTCCGGGTCGGTGAACAACGCCAGCAGACACCGGGTGCCGACACTGCCCACCCCGACCACCTTCACGACCAGGTCGTCGAGCTGCATGGAGGTCAGCACCTGGGCGACGTCGGCCGGAACGGTACCGACGTACCGGTCGAACAACGGTTGCGCGAAGGACCGGTCGAACTGTGGTAAGTGCACGATCAGCGGCGGCTGGCTCTGAATCCGGTAGCGGCCGTCGTCGGCCCGCACGGCCAGCTTGTCCAACGCCCGGACAGAGGTGTTGCGCGCGGCCTTGGCCAGAAACTTGTCGCGCCCCCGCCGAGCCCGCCGCGCCACCGGTCCGGCGAGCTCCTCGATGGTCGCGGCGGAGATCTTGACGTAGAACCGCTCGGTCACCGACAGCGTGGCCAGCCGCTCGACGGTGGTGCGATAGGCCTGCGCGGTCAGCTCGGCCGCCCGGCGAATCTGCTCCGGCGCCAGGTTCAGCTCGTCGCCCAGGATCACCACGCTCGCGACCAGCCGCTTCACGTCCCACTCCCACGGGCCGACCGACGCTTCGTCGAAATCGTCGACGTCGAAGACCAAATCCCGATCCCGCCCGGCGAATACCCCGAAGTTGGACAGGTGCGCATCACCACACAGCTGAATCGTGTGTCCGGTGCGCGGCGTGCCCGCCAAGTCCGCGGCCATCACCGCCGCGGCACCGCGGAAGAACGCGAACGGCGACTCCGACATTCGCTCACGCCGTACCGGGACCAGCTGCGGAACACGGTTGCGGTTCTGCGCACGTAGCAGCGCGATCGGATCCCGGTCGCCCGGTAGGTCGAGCCCGGCCTGTTCCGAACGCCGCGCGGCGGCACGCAGCTGCCGCCCGGCGGCTCGTTGTCCGGACGTGGGCATCACACGCAGATCGGTGGCGGTCACCGATGGATTCTACCGACGCCCGATCTGCCGGCCGGGCGCTCAACCGGCCGCGCGCACCCGAGCCAACGTCGCGTCGAAGAGCTCGGACACCGCTGCGAGGTCCGGCGCGGTAGTGCCGAAAGTCATGTACGTCACCGTCACTCGGACGTCGGCCGCCTGACCCATGCGTGCGGTCATCGACTGCCGCAGGTCGACGTGGGCGCCGTGCGACTCCACCGTCCGGGCGACATCGATGCTGTCGTCTCCCGCGGACGACAACACGTCGCTGCGCACCGTCGAATCGGCGCCGTTACGGGAGACGGCAAGTTCACCGCACCGGTCGAGCTCGTCCCGTACCTCGGCGAACGACTGCCGGGTCCGGGTCAGTTCCACGGTGACGGTGGCGCGGGCACCGCTGTCGGTGCCGACCATCATCGCGGTCGAGTCGGCCGCGGCCGGCGGCGCGGACGGCGCACAGCCGGCCGGTCGCACGCGAGCACCCGACGGAACCCCGGTCAGGTCGGCGGCCGCAGCCGACAGTGCCGGACCGGTCAGCGGGATCGCCTGATAGGTGGGGGGAAACGTGGCCGGGTCGGGCAGCAGGGTCGACAACTGCGTCGCGACATGCCCGGAGACCGTGCCGCCGACCGGGACCGGCGCACCGGATACCGCCGCGGAACATGCCGTGAGCAGACCGGATCCCGACAATGCTGCGCCGAGGCAGACGACCGGAACGTACATGCGGGGCACGGTGTCGTCCTCTCCCCCGACCGCCGATCCTGCTGACTCGGTCCACTGTGCCATCCCGGCCGGGAATGCCGATGATCGACCCGGTGTTGTGATCGATACGGCGGTCCCGCGCCAGACGTCGGTCGGTGCTCCACAATATGAGCCGACCGCGCCGGCCCCGCCACGAAGTCGCATCGAATCGATGAGGGATCGGGCTCCGATGCGAGAAAGGACCAGCACGATGGATGAGGAATCCCGGATGTACGAACTGGCGATCCCGGCGCCGCAGCTCGCGACCGCGAACGGAGCCGGCCCGGTGCTGGTGCACGGATTGGAAGGCTTCGCCGATGCCGGCCACGCCGTGCGCCTGGCCACCCGGCACCTGCGGGACAGCCTGGAGACGAAGCTGGTGGCCTCGTTCGACATCGACGCGCTGTTCGACTACCGCGGCCGCCGGCCGGTGATGTCGTTCTCCGCCGACCACTTCACCGACTACGACCAGCCGGAGCTGAAGCTCTACGAGCTGCACGACACCGCCGGCACCCCGTTCCTGCTGCTGGCCGGCGCCGAACCGGACCTGAAGTGGGAGCGGTTCGTCGCCGCCGTCGGCATGCTCGCCGAGCAGCTGGGGGTACGACGCACGATCGGGCTCAGCGCGATCCCGATGGCCATCCCGCATACCCGCCCGCTCGGCGTCACCGCACACGCCAGCGACAGCGAGCTGATCGCGGACCATCCGCGCTGGGTCGGCGATCTGCAAGTTCCGGGCAGCGCCACGTCGCTGCTCGAGTTCCGGCTCGGCCAGAAGGGCCGGGAGGCCGTCGGGTTCTCCGTGCACGTGCCGCACTACCTTGCCCAGACCGACTATCCCGAGGCCGCGCAGACCTTGCTGGAGAACGCCGGCGACAACGGCCGGCTGGACCTGCCGCTGGCCGCTCTGGGCGAGGCCGCCGCGCGGATGCGCGAACAAGTGGACGCGCACGTCGCCGGCAACGAAGAGGTCGAGACGGTGGTCCAGGCGCTGGAGCGGCAGTACGACAGCTACGTCGCAGCCCAGGAGCGCGAATCTGCGCTGCTCGCCGCGAACGATCCGCTGCCCAGCGGTGACGAACTCGGCGCCGAGTTCGAGCGGTTCCTCGCCGAACAGGGCGGCTACGACGCGGACGGGTCCGCGACGTAGGGTGACCCGGGTGCAGCTGGGCGAGCTCGTCGACGACCGCCCCTACGGCGTCGGCGAAGACCCGGATTGGCTGTTCGACACCTTCGGCCGGTGGTGTGCCGACCACGCCGGAGTGAACCTGTACCCGGCGCAGGAGGAAGCGCTGCTGGAGCTGTTCTCCGGCGCGAACGTCATCTTGGCCACCCCGACCGGATCCGGAAAATCCCTGGTCGCGATCGGTGCCCACTTCGCCGCGGCGGCCGGCGAGCGGCGCAGTTGGTACACCGCGCCGATCAAGGCACTGGTCAGCGAGAAGTTCTTCGCACTGTGCGAGGTCTTCGGCGCCGACAAGGTCGGCATGGTCACCGGCGACGCCGCCGTGAATCCGGACGCGCCGATCATCTGCGCCACCGCCGAGATCCTGGCCAACCTCGCACTCCGGGCGGGCCGCGATGCCGATGTCGGCGTGGTGGTGATGGACGAGTTCCACTACTACGCCGAACCCGACCGCGGCTGGGCCTGGCAGGTGCCGCTGATCGAGTTGCCCCAGGCGCAGTTCCTGCTCATGTCGGCGACGCTGGGCGACGTCACGTTCTTCGAACGCGACCTGACCCGACGCACCGGCCGACCGACCGCAACGGTCTCGCACACCGACCGGCCGGTGCCGCTGACCTTCGACTACTCGACCGCGCCGATCACCGAAAAACTCACCGAGCTGGTCACCACCCGTCAGGCGCCGGTGTACGTGGTGCATTTCACCCAGGCCGCGGCATTGGCCCAGGCACAGGCTTTGACCAGTATCAACGTCGCCAGCCGGGCACAGAAGGACGCGATCGCGACCGCACTCGGCGGATTCCGCTTCTCCGCCGGGTTCGGCCACACGTTGTCCCGGCTGGTCCGGCACGGGATCGGGGTGCATCACGCCGGGATGCTGCCCCGATATCGGCGACTGGTGGAAAAGCTGGCCCAGGACGGTCTGCTGCAGGTGATCTGCGGCACCGACACCCTCGGGGTCGGGATCAACGTGCCGATCCGGACGGTGCTGCTCACCGGCCTGACCAAGTACGACGGCACCCGCACCCGGCAACTCCGAGCCCGGGAGTTCCACCAGATCGCGGGCCGCGCCGGCCGCGCCGGCTTCGACAGCACCGGCAGCGTCGTCGTCCAGGCGCCCGAGCACGAGATCGAGAACGCGCGACTGGTGGCGAAGGCGGGTGACGACCCCCGCAAGTTGCGTCGGGTGCAGCGCAAGAAGGCGCCCGAAGGTTTCGTCTCGTGGAGCGAGCAGACCTTCGACCGGCTGGTATCGGCACAGCCCGAGCAGCTGGTGTCCCGATTCACCGTGACCAACTCGATGCTGCTGAACGTGATCGCGCGACCGGGCAACTGCTTCGACGCAACCCGGCACCTGCTCACCGACAATCACGAACCGCGACCGGCGCAGCGCCGGCACATCCTGCGCGCGGTGACGCTCTACCGGGCACTGCGTGATGCCGGGGTGGTCGAGCAACTGCCCGGACCGGACGCCCAGGGCCGGTGGGCCCGGCTCACCGTGGACCTGCAACGCGATTTCGCGCTGGACCAACCGCTGGCTCCGTTCGCGCTGGCCGCGTTCGAGCTGCTCGATCCGGCGGACCCGGGGTACGCCCTCGACCTGCTGTCGGTGGTCGAGTCCATCCTCGACGATCCGCGGGCGCTGCTGCTGGCGCAGCGGCACGCCGCGCGGGGCGCGGCGATCGCGACGATGAAGGCCGACGGCATCGAGTACGACGAGCGGATGGAACTGCTGGAGCAGATCAGCTGGCCGCGCCCGCTCGCCGAGCTGCTCGACCCCGCGTACCAGACCTATCTGCGTGGGCATCCCTGGCTGTCGGAGTTCACCCCGTCGCCGAAGTCGGTGGTCCGGGAGATGATCGAGCGAGCGATGACGTTCGCCGATCTGATCGCCACCTATCAGCTGGCCCGATCCGAGGGGGTGGTGCTGCGGTATCTGGCCGATGCCTACCGGGCGTTGCGTCGCACCGTGCCCGACGCTGCTCGCACCGAAGAGCTCGACGACATCACCGAATGGTTGGGCGAACTGGTGCGGCAAGTGGATTCGAGTCTGCTCGACGAGTGGAGCCGACTCGTCGACCCGACCGCCACGGCCGTCGCGGAGCCGGTGTCGTTCGCCGACACGGCGCCCCGTCCGGTGACCGCGAACCCGCGCGCCTTCCGGGTGATGGTGCGCAACGCGATGTTCCGACTGGTCGACCTGGCCGCGCGGGGCCGCTGGGACGAACTGCCGGAGCTGACCGACGGCGCGCGGTGGTCCGAGGAACTCGAGCCGTTCTTTGCCGAGTACGGCGAGATCGGCACCGGACCTGCCGCCCGCGGACCGCAGCTGTTCGATTTCGACGCCGCGGCCGGGCACGCTCGCCAGGTGCTCGACGATCCGGCCGACGACCATGGCTGGTCGATCGACGCGGTGATCGACCGAACCGCCTCGGACGCCGCCGGCGACGTCGTGTTCGCCGGCCTGTCGGTGCGGGCCGGCTGACCCGATCACCGGGTGCGGCGGGTGAGGTGGTCGGCGAGGGTGCGCAGGCCGGCCGCGCCGGGACCGGAGACCGCGGCGCTCGTCAGCTGTGCCTCGGCCTGGCCGCGCAACACGTCGGCCCGCAGCCGGCTCCATTCGCGCGCCCCGGACTCGTCGATCAGGTACGCCGCACGAGCGAGCTCGGCGTCCGACAGCGGCCGGTCGCCGTGGTAGAGGTCGGCCAGTTCGTCGGCTCCGGTGAAGCGAGAGCCGAGCGCCAGCACCACCGGCAGCGACTTCTTGCGGCGGCGCAGGTCGGAGTGGACCGGCTTGCCGGTGACCGCCGGATCACCCCAGATGCCGAGCAGGTCGTCGACGATCTGGAAGATCAGCCCCAGCAGTCGGCCGAACCGGACCAGCCGGCCGACGGTGATCGGATCGGCGCCGACGCCGACCGCACCCAACCCACACGAGCAACCGAGCAGCGCGCCGGTCTTCTTCTCCGCCATCGTCAGGTACTCGTCCGGGCTCACCGACAAGCGGTGCTCGAAATCGAGGTCGGCGGCCTGCCCGTCGAGCAGTTGCAGGACCGTGTCCGCGAGCATCCGCTGCTGGTCCACGGCCGAGGCGCCGTCGCCGAGAACGACCGCGGCCTGGGTCAACAGCGCGTTACCGGCCAGCAAGGCGGGCCCGGTGCCGAAGACCCGCCAGGCGGTCGGACGGTGCCGGCGGCGTTCGTCACCGTCCATCACGTCGTCGTGCAGCAACGAAAAATTGTGCACCAGCTCCACCGCGGTGGCTGCGGGAAGTGCGGCGGCGGCCGGGCCACCCAGGGCGGCGGCGCTGAGCAGCGTCAGCAACGGCCGCACCGCCTTTCCACTGCGCTGCCCGGTCGGCCGCAACTGCTCGTCGCACCAGCCGAAGTGGTAGGCGGCGACTCCGCGGACCGACGCGGGCAGCTCGTCGAGGGCGGACCGCAACGCCGGGTCGACCAGGTCCTGGGCCCAGGCGAGTAGATCCGGTGCGGTCCGGCTGTCGGCCTCGGCCGCCCACGCGTCGGCGCTCATCGGTCAGCCTCGCTCATGCCGGACTCCGACATCCACGCCGGTCAACATGCCCAGCGCGTCCGGTACCAACCGGGCCGCCGCGAAGTACACGCTGACCAACCAGGTACGCACGGCCCGTTCGTCGATCCCCGCGGACCGCACACTCCAGCCGGGCGCCACCTGATCGGGCAGGACCGCCGGCCGCAGCCCGACCACCCCGTGATCGGCCGCGCCGGTGCGCAGCACCAGCACCGAACCGGTCTGCTCGGCACCGATCGGTAGCTTGTCGGTCGGCAGCAACGGCACCCCGCGCCACGTGGTGAGGGTCGAACCCGCGACCGTCGTCGTGCCCGGGTAGAGCCCCCGCCGGGTGCACTCCCGATGGAACGCCGCGATCGTGCGCGGGTGTGCCAGGAAGAACCGGGACTTACGGCGGCGGCTGAGCAACTCGTCCAGCTGGTCCGGGTCGGGCGGTCCGGAGCCGGCCACCCGCTGCGTGTCGTGCACGTGGTGCAACAGCCCGAACCCGGGGTCGTGCAGCAGCTCGTACTCCTGGCGCTCGGCCAGCGCCGCGCGGGCCAGCCGCAGCTGTTGCTCGGTCTGATCCATCGGCTCGTCGAACAGATCCGCGACCCGGGTGTGCACCCGCACCCGGGTCTGTGCGACCGCCAGCTCGTACTCGGGCGGGCCCGGGTCGTAGTCGGCGAACGTGGTCGGCAGCGTCGCCTCCCCGAGGTGTCCCGACGCGATCTCGATCGCCACCTCGCCGTGCTTGTTACCCGGCCGGCCGGGATCGACCGCACGCCGGTTCACCCGGTAGGTGCCGGCCGCGAGATCGACCCAGGGCAGCATCCGGATCAGCCATCGGGGGGTGATCGCGCGCATCTGCGGCACGGTCTTGGTGACCGTCGCGAGGGTGCGCGCACCGGCCGTTCCCAGGCTGGTCGGATACTCCTGCGGGCCGCTCACGACCGGCCGCCGGACAATCGGGCCGCCGCGCCGCCCAGACCGGCCGGACCGAAGCCGAGGGTGGTCGGCCGGGCACACCGGATCTGTCGGACCGGATCGACCCCGGCGCGCCGGACGGGCTCGGTGCCCGACGGCACCGGATGCCGCAGATCGGCCTCGCCGTAGCGGCGGCAGTAGCAGTGCCAGTTCAGGATTCCGGACAGCCAGTTCTGCATATCGCCGACGAACCGCGCCAACCCCTGCCGCGCCGCCTCGTCCAGGCCCCGATCGGTGATCAGTTGCGGCAACTCGGTATCGCTGATGTGCCGGAACTGCTCCATCCGCGCGGTCATCAGACCGTTCACCACATCACGCGCGCGGAACCGGTCGCAGCGCAAGAAGTTCTGCACCACGAGCACGCAGTTGTGCGTCTCTCCTTCGTATTCGATCTCCTTCTGGTAGGAGAAGACGTCGTTGAGGAAGCAGGCGTAGTCCATCGCGGCGGCGACCAGTTCCTGCACCGGCCGGGTCGCGAAGATCTCCGGCGGCACCGCGTTGCCCTGTGCGATCCGGCACAGCGTCGCCGTCATCGCCGAGCCGAAGGTCTGACGCCGCATCTCGACATAGTCGACCGGGTCGGGAATCCGGTCGAGTGCCTGATTCGCCAGCTCCCACAGCCAGCTGTCCAGCATGTCGCGCACCGCGGTACGGAACAGCCGGGCGTCGGCCCCGCTCATCGCCGCGCTGCTGCGCGGCCACAGCTCGATCAGCCCACGTTCGAGCGCGTTCACCGGCGGCGGCGGCGGTGGATCGCCGGCCAGCGGCATGCAGGCGGCCAGCCGGCGGGTCTGCGCTTTCGCGGCGTCGAGACCGGCGCCGCGGGCGAAGACCACCGGGTAGTAGTCGTCACCGTAGGTTCCCCACGCCAGCCAGCCACTGGTCAGATCCAGCTGCTCGGCGGACGCGTCCGGATGGATACCGGCAGCGCACAACGGCAGATCGATCTCCCGCAGACGTTGCTCGTCCCAGACCGGATCGGCGTCGATCATGCCGACGCCGTGTGCCCAGTCGACGAGACTCTCCCGCGCGCGGTCCAGATGCGGGCTCAGCCGCAGCCGGAACGGCATGTCGAAATCCGGTAACGGCAGGTGCCCGACCCGTTGGAACGGGACGTGCTGATAAGCGCGTAGCCGCTGCGGCATGTGCCGGGCGATCGACGGCACGATCCGCGCCGCCGACGTGCCCAACCCGCTGGGTCCGGCGAGCACCGCCGGGCCGGTGTCGACCCGCTCGTTCATGTACCGGCTGGAACGCATATGCCATTCGTGCCCGCCGGCCTGCCAGTCCTGCAGGCCCTTGGCGTAGGCGAACACGTCCGCTGTTGCGGCCGCCGACCCCGACTCGGCAAGCAACGCCGGCACCTCGGTGAGCGCGGTGTGTTCGAACTGCTGTAACCGGTCGGTCAGCAACTCGTTCACCAGGTTCGCCGCTTCCTGGGTCGAGCAGTCGAGGAACCGCTCGAACACCAGCACGCAATTGGCCAGCTCCCCTTCTTCCTGCACCTCACGCTGATAGGAGAACAGGTCGTTGCGCAGGTGCACGGAGTCGGCGAAGGTGTCGCAGAGCACCCGCATCGGTCGGGTGGCCGCGATCGCGGCAGGAACCTCGGCATCGACGGCGTGCTCGACCAGGTTCGCCGACCACGGTGCACCGCCGACCCGCCGCCGCATCTCGATGTACTCGATCGGGTTGGCCGGCCGCTGGTCGCCGATATTGGCCAGCTCCCACAGCGATTCGTCGAGCAGGTGGGTCGTGCTGACGGCGAACCGGCGCCGCCAGTCCGGCGACCGGGAACCGACCGTGCGAGTCCACAGGTCGGCGAGGCCGCGCTCCACCGGGTTCTCCGGCACCGCGGTGACTGCACCGTCTTTCGGCATGAAGGCCGGCAACCGGCCCAGATATTTGCGGGCGGCAGGCATATCGCGCGATCGTTTGAACAGTTCCAGAAAATGGTCGTCGAAATAGAACACCCACACATACCAGTCGGTGATCAGGTCGAGCATCTCCGCAGCGGCGTCGGGATGGGTGTAACTGCACAGCAAGGGATAGTCGTGTGCGTCCAGATCCGATTCCGTCCAGATCATGACCCCCGACTGCGGCACATCGATCATTTCCATGTCACGGGCCCATTGCTTGCTGTGCACACGGGCCTGTGACAAATGCGGATTCAGCCGGGCAGGATACGGAGTGTAGAAATCCGGTAGGTCAAACGGTTGCATCGATCTGGACATCTTCCAGCATCCCGATCGCATCCGGCACCAATACCGCGGCCGAATAGTACACGCTCACCAGGTACGCGATGATCCCCTTTTCGTCGATATTCATGAATCGGACATTCAGTCCCGGTTCGATCTCGTCCGGAATTCCGGTCTGATGCAGGCCGACGACGCCTTGATCCTTCTCGCCGAGCCGCAACAGCAGGACCGAGCTCGTCCGGGATGCCGAGACCGCGATCTTGTTGCAGGGCAGTAACGGAATCCCGCGCCACGCGGGCACCTGGTGCCCACCGAACTCGATGCCGACCGGATAGACACCGTGGCGTGTGCACTCGCGACCGAACGCGGCGATGGTCTTCGGATGGGCGAGAAACACCGCCGGATTCCGCCATACCGTCGCCAACAGCTCGTCGAAATCGTCCGGGGTCGGCGCCCCGGTACGCGAGCGGATCCGCTGGCCGGTGTCGACGTTGTGCAGCAGACCGAACTCGCGGTTGTTGACCAACTCGTGCTCTTCGCGCTCCCGCAACGCCTCGACGGTCAACCGCAGCTGCTGCTCGGTCTGGTTCATCGGCTGGTTGTAGAGGTCCGCGACCCGGCTGTTGACCCGCAGCACCGTCTGCGCAACGCTCAGCTCGTACTCCCGCGGCGAGGGGTCGTAGTCGACGAACGTCGGGGTCAGGACCGGTTCCCCGGTCAGACCCGAGGTCAGCGCGATCTCCGCTTCGCCGTAGGCGTTCTGCGGCTCGTCCACCTTGGTCCGAATCTCGGCGACCCGTGCTTGCAGGTCCGGCGAGCGATCGATGAGTTCTTGCAACGGACCACGTTCCAGTGTGAGCACCGTCGTCGCAGTGAGCGCGGTGGCGGTGAACGACCAGGTATCGTCGTCGAGCACCGCCTCCAGGGCACCGAAGTGACCACCGTCGGTCAGTGTGTCCAGTTCCTGGGTGCTGCCGTACCGGCCGGCGACCGAACGACCCACCCGACCGTGCGCGATCAGCACGATCGTCTCCGACGGGCTGCCTTGTTCTGCCAGCACGTCACCGGCCGCCAGCTCGTGCTGGGTGAACCGACTCGCCGCCTCGGCCAACAACTCCTCGTCGGTGATCCGATGGAACAGCGCGAGCTCGGTCAATTCCTGCGGAATCACCTGGAAGTCGGCGCCGACGTTGGTGAACGTCACCAAACCGTCGTGCAGCGTGTAACTCCGCCGACGGTTCACCCGGTAGACGCCACCCGCGACCTCGACCCAGGGCAGTACACGGAGCAGCCACCGCGACGTGATCCCCTGCATCTGCGGCTCGGTCTTGGTCGTCGTCGCCAAATTGCGGGCGGCGGCGGTGCCGAGACTCTCCAGCGGAATATCCGCCGACTCGGTGGTCGATGTTGTTTCCGTCACTGAACATCTCCTCGATCGGGCGGCGACAGCTGGATATCGCAGACCGAATAATGGCAGCATCGACCGATCGACAATTCACGATTTCATCCCGAGAAACGTCGATCCGCCGGGTCGCACACACCCGGATCGACGTGATCCACCAAGAATGATTCTGAATTACGAAATTGCCTGCTTGCTAGCCCCGTTCATTTCCCCGAACCATTCGAAGGTACCTCGGGCGCGGGCGAACAGGCAACATCGGAACGATATACTCGATTTGTCCGGACCATGAAATCTCCTGCGAAACAACTATTTTGGAGGGAGCCGCGGATATGCGTGACCGCGAGCAACTGCCGGTCGAACTCGTCGATACGGACGGCAACGCCACCGGTGACTGTTCGGTTGCCGAGGCGCATCGCCCACCCGGACGCCGGCACCGCGCCTTCTCGGTCTGGCTCACGGATCCGACCGGTCGGCTACTTCTGCAGCAGCGTGCGGCGGGGAAAACGCGGTTCGCCGGCCGCTGGTCGAATACCTGTTGCGGTCATCCGGCGCCGGGCGAGCCGGTGATCGCGGCGGCAACGCGTCGGCTGGCCGACGAGTTGGGTGTAGCGCCGACGATGATCACCCCGGTCACCGAATCGGGGATCTACCGGTACCGGGCCGTCGATGCGTCGAACGCCTATGTCGAAGACGAGTGGGATCATGTCGTGGTCGGTCGGCTGCTGTCCGGCGTGCCCCGACCCGATCCGGCCGAGGTTGCCCGGATCGACTGGGTACTGCCGACGCAACTACGCCGAGCCGTCGACGCTGCGCCCGAGGAGTACACCCCGTGGCTCCTCGGCGTCCTGGACGTCGCCTCGACGCCTGACTAGGCGGACCGTGCCGAGCGGAGAGTAGTTCGATCGGACAGAGATCGGAAACAGGTTCATCCCCGGTCCAGCCCGGCGCGTAGTCCCTCGGCCAGTTCGGCGACCTGCCCGTCGGTCATCACGAACGCCGGGGAGATCTGCAGAGCACCCGCGCCACAGGCTCGGGTCGAGATCGCGTAGGCACGCAACGTCCGCACGGCAGCCACCGCGGCCGCCGCATCGGCCAGTTGCACACCGGCCACCGCGCCGATCCCGCTGCGCACTTCGACGACCGCGTCCAGTTCGACGAGCGGCGCCAGCTGCCTGTGCAACGAGGTTTCCAGTCGCGCGGCCGCGGCGAGCAGGTTCTCGTTCTCGATGATGTCCAGGTTGGCCAGCGCGGCAGCCGCGGCTCCGGCATGCCCGCCGTAGGTGTAGCCGTGGCGCCACCAGGTTCCGCCGGCGAAGAAGGGCTCGGCCACCCGCGGCGCGACGAACACCGCGCCCATCGGCACATACCCGGAGGTGAGACCTTTCGCGGTGGTCATCAGATCGGGTTCGAGGCCGAATCGCCCGGAGGCAAACCAGTGCCCGCCGATTCGGCCGAACCCGGTGACCACCTCGTCGGCGACGAACAGGATGTCGTGCGCGCGGCAGATCGCCCGCACCTCCGCCAGATAGCCGTCCGGCGGGAGGTACACCCCGCCGGCGCCGATGATCGGTTCGCAGAAGAACGCTGCGATCCGCTCGGCACCGACCCGCTCGATCAACGCGAGCACATCCTTCGCGTCGTCCCAGGCGACCGTACGGGTGTCGGGCATCAGCTCGCCGTAGCCGTCGCGGTTGGGCGGCAGGCCGGACAACGCCGTCCCGGCCACATGCATCCCGTGATACGCCTTCGCCCGGCCGACCAGCAACGTCTTGTCCGGCCGGCCCAGCTCGTGCCAGTACCGGCGGGCCAGCTTCGCCGCGGTGTCGATCGAGTCCGAACCACCCGAGGTGAGGAACACCTTGCTGCCGGGGACCGGGGCGAGCGCGGCCAACCGCTCGGCCAGGACGAGGGTGGTCTCCGGCACCAGGTCGCCGAAGTTGGAATAGTGCGCCAGCGTGCCGAGCTGAGCGGCAACGGCGTCGGCGATCTCGCGGCGGCCGTGTCCGACATTGGTGAACCACAGGCCCGCCGTCGCGTCCAGGTAGCGGTTGCCGTCCGCGTCCCAGATCGACGCCCCTGCCCCCCGCGCAACGACGAACGCGCCCCCGCTCTCGACGACCCCCATGTCGGCGAATCCGTGCCACAGTGCTCCCACGGCGGCCACTATCGCACGATGCCGACGGTCGGACCGTACTAGGCTTGCCGGAAGCATGTCCGTTACGCCGTCCCCCCGCGAGCTGCGCGCCCAGCTGTCCGAGCTGACCATCCGAGACGAGCATCGGCTACGTCGCCGCCTCGACCGCGCCCGGGACGAGACCACCCGCATCGCGGTGGCAACCGAGATCGCCGCCGCGGCCACCCGGGTCGCCGAACGGCGGACCCGGGTCCCCGACATCACCTATCCGCCGGAACTGCCGGTCAGCGCACAGCGGGACGAGATCGCGGCGGCGATCGCCGCGCACCAGGTGGTGATCGTGGCCGGGGAGACCGGCTCCGGGAAGACCACCCAGCTGCCGAAGATCTGCCTGGAGTTGGGCCGTGGGGTGCGCGGCGTGATCGGGCATACCCAACCGCGCCGGATCGCGGCCCGCACGGTGGCCGAACGGATCGCCGCCGAGCTGCACACCGAACTGGGTGGCGTGGTCGGTTACACCGTGCGATTCACCGATCGCTCCGCCGACCACACGCTGGTCCGGTTGATGACCGACGGCATCCTGCTCGCCGAAATCCAGCGCGATCGACTGCTGCGCCGCTACGACACGATCATCGTCGACGAAGCGCACGAGCGCAGTCTCAACATCGACTTCCTGCTCGGCTATCTGAAGCAGCTGCTGCCGCGGCGGCCGGATCTGAAAGTGGTCGTCACCTCGGCCACCATCGATCCGGAGCTGTTCGCCCGCCACTTCGCCACCGACGGCGGGCCGGCGCCGATCGTCGAAGTCTCCGGACGCACCTATCCGGTGGAGATCCGCTACCGCCCGCTCACCGTCGAACGCGGCGAGGAGCTGATCGACCGCGACCCGGTGGACGCGGTCGGCGAGGCGGTGCGCGAGCTGTTCGCCGCCGGCGACGGCGACGTGTTGGTCTTCCTGTCCGGCGAGCGGGAGATCCGCGACACCGCCGACGCACTGCGCGACCTGCGGTTGCCGCGCACCGAGATCCTGCCGCTCTACGCGCGGTTGTCCGCCGCCGAGCAGCACCGGGTGTTCGAGCGGGGCGATCCGAAGGTAGCGCCGGGACGCCGTGTGGTGCTGGCAACCAACGTCGCCGAAACCTCGCTCACCGTGCCCGGCATCCGGTACGTGATCGATCCGGGTACCGCGCGGATCTCCCGGTACTCGATGCGAACCAAGGTGCAGCGGCTGCCGATCGAACCGATCTCGCAGGCATCGGCGCGGCAGCGGGCCGGGCGCTGCGGCCGGGTCGCCGACGGCATCTGCATCCGGCTCTACAGCGAGAACGATTACGCCGCCCGCCCGGCCTTCACCGAGCCCGAGATCCATCGCACCAATCTGGCCGCGGTGGTCCTCCGCATGGCGGCGCTGGAGCTCGGTCGGGCGAGCGAAGCGACGGGGCAAGACGGTCGGGCGAGCGAAGCGACGGGGCAGGTAACTGCAATCTCGGAGTTTCCGTTCGTCGAACCGCCGGACGTCCGCAATATCCGCGACGGCGTCGCACTGCTGACCGAGCTGGGGGCGATCCGGGCGGGCAGCCTCACCGCGGTCGGCCGGCAGATCGCCCGGGTACCGGTGGACCCGCGACTGGCCCGGATGCTGTACGAGGGGCAGCGCACCGGGTGCCTGCGGGAGGTCTCGGTCATCGTGGCCGGGCTGGCGATCCAGGATGTGCGCGAACGGCCGGCCGACCGGCAGCAGGCCGCCGATGCGGCGCATGCCCGGTTCACCGTGCCCGGCTCGGATTTCCTCGCCTACCGCGAGCTCTGGACGTATCTGCGCGAGCAGCGCAACGAGCTGTCGTCGAGCGGATTCCGCCGGATGTGCAAGGCCGAGTTTCTGCACTGGCTCCGGATCCGGGAATGGCAGGATCTGCACGGGCAGCTCGGCACGATCACCCGGGAGCTGGGCTGGACCGAGAACTCCACACCGGCCACCGACGACGACATCCACCGCGCGCTCCTGGCCGGCCTGCTGTCCCACATCGGCGTCCGGGAGGCCGAAACGCGGGAGTTCCTCGGCGCGCGCGGGGCGAAGTTCGCCGTCTTCCCGGGATCGACGCTGGCACGTAAGCCGCCGCGCTGGGTGATGGCGGCCGAATTGGTGGAGACCTCCCGGCTGTGGGCACGCACGACCGCCCGGATCGAACCGGAGTGGGCCGAGGCACTCGCCGGCGACCTGGTGAAGCGCAGCTACTCCGAACCACACTGGTCGGCCCGGCGCGCGGCCGCCGCAGCCTACGAGCGGGTCACCCTGTTCGGCGTCCCGCTGGTCGCACGCCGCGCGGTGGACTACGCGCCGATCGACCCCGCCGCCGCCCGCGAGCTGTTCCTCCGGCACGCCCTGGTGCACGGTGAGTGGTCGGCCGAGCACGCGTTTCTGCGCCGTAACCGGGACCTGATCGACGACCTGGAAGAGTTGGAGAACCGCGCCCGGCGCCGCGATCTGCTGGTCGACGACGAGCGGCTGTTCGAGTTCTACGACGCCCGGGTGCCCGCGGATGTCGTGTCGGGCCGGCACTTCGATCGGTGGTGGAAAACCACCCGGCAGGCCCGACCGACGCTCCTCGACTTCACCGGCGACACCGTTCGCAACCCGGAGGCCGCGGCTGCCACCGACGGTGACTATCCCGATGCATGGCGGCAAGGCGAACTGACGTTCCCCCTGACCTATCGATTCGACCCCGGGACACCCGACGACGGGGTCACCGTCCGGATCCCGGTCGCCCAGCTGGGCCACGTGCGGCCGGTCGGTTTCGACTGGCTGGTGCCGGGGATGCGGGTGGACCTGGCCACCGCGCTGGTCCGAACCCTGCCGAAGACCTTGCGCCGTCGGGCTGTTCCCGCGCCCGACGTCGCCCGCGCCGCCCTCGCGGCGGTCACCCCGCGTCGGGAACCGATCCGGACGGCGCTGGCCCGCGAGCTGTCCCGGCTGACCGGCGCACCGATCGCGGCGGGCGATCTCGACCCCGACGCGTTGCCCGACCATCTCCGGATGACGTTCGTCGCGGTGCGCCCGGACGGCACGATCGCCGGATCCGACAAGGACCTCACGACGCTCACTCGGCGGCTCGGCAGCCAGGTGAACGCCGCCGTCACCGCGACGACCGCGGCTGCCGAACGTGCGCCGACCCGAGAATGGACCGACCGCTCGTTGGGCACGCTGCCGGCGACGGTGCGTCGCGATCTGGCCGGACAGTCGGTCACCGGATATCCCGCCCTGGTCGCCGAGCCCGACGGGGTGGCGGTGCGTGTGCTCACCACGGCCGCCGAGCAGGCCGCCGCGATGCTGGTCGGCACCCGCACGTTGGTGCTCGCCGCGGTGCCGACGCCGGTTCGGTCGGTCACCGCCACGTTGACCCCGGCCGAGCGACTCACCTTGGCGCACAACCCGGACGGCGACCTGGATGCGCTGATCGAGGACTGCCGACGCTGCGCTGCCGACGAGCTGATCGTCGCGGCGGGCGGCCCGGTCCGCGAGCCCGATCGGTTCGCCGACCTGCTGGCCACGGTCCGCCCCGCATTGGCCGGCCGGGTCGCGGCACTGATCCGCGCAACGGTACCGACGTTGATCGAATGGCGCGCAGCCCGACGGGCGGCGGAATCGGCACCGGCCGAGGTCGCCGACGACGTGATCCAGCAACTGGAAAATCTGATGTTCGCCGGATTCGTCACCGAGCTGGGTGCCGCCCGGCTGACGCAGCTGCCGCGATACCTTCGCGCGATAGTCGTCCGGTTGGCCGCGCTGCCCGGCAGCACCGAACGGGACCGGCAGGCGATGGCCACCCTCGACCGGGTCTACCTCCACTACGATCGGCTCCTCGCGCGAATCGGCGAATCCCGCCGTGGCGCAATCGATGTGGTGGATATCTCGTGGATGATCGAAGAATTACGCGTCAGCCTTTTCGCCCAGCAGTTGGGCACCGCCCACCCGGTGTCCGAACAGCGAATCATCAAGGCGATCGGCGCAATCCGATGACGCGGATCAGTCGCCTGCGGCTGCCCGATGGGCCCGGAGATCCTCGATCGCGCGCTCGAAGTCGTCCGCCGAGCTGAACGAGCGGTAGACCGAGGCGAACCGCAGGTAGGCGACCTCGTCCAGTTCGCGCAACGGCCCCAGGATCGCCAGCCCCACTTCATGACTCGGCACCTCCGCCGAACCGGACGCGCGTACCGACTCCTCGACCCGTTGTGCCAACAGGTTCAGCGCGTCGTCGTCGACCTCCCGACCCTGACACGCGCGGCGCACCCCACGAATCACCTTCTCCCGGCTGAACGGTTCGGTGACCCCACTGCGCTTGACAACGGCCAACACCGCCGTTTCCACGGTGGTGAATCGCCGGCCGCAATTCGGACAGGATCGCCGACGCCGGATCGCTGCGCCTTCCTCGGCCTCGCGCGAGTCCACCACCCGCGAGTCCGGATGCCGACAGAACGGGCAATACATGTCGAGTCCTTCGCCATGACCTAAACGCACATCGTGGCCGGTGCGGCCAGCCACCGAGGATACCTGTCGATCCGGCCCACTCCGGCGGACGCGACACGCCAGGTCCGAGGAAGCGGTATCGGGCATCGTCAGCGGCTCCCGACGGACGGCACGACCAACGTCTGCCCGGCTTGCACCGATACGCCGGACAAGTCGTTCAGATCCATGATCCGGCGGACCGCGTCGCTCACCGCGAGACCCGGCGCCACCCGCACCGCCACGTCGGACAGCGACTCACCGGCCTGCACTCGGGCCACCGACGTCGGCACCACCGCCGGCGCCGCCGGGGTGGCGCGGAACTGGGCCAGCCCGAACAGACCGCTGACCACCACCGCCGCGAGCAGCGCCGCGGCAGCCGTGGCCGCTGCGCCCGGGGCGCCGCGCTGCGATCGCTCCGACACCGGATGCGCGGCCGTCGAACGCCCGGCGGTGACGTCGCGGTAACCCGGCGGAGCGCCCACCGGACGGCGGCGGACCTCGACGCCACGATCGACGCGGCGGCGCAGCGGGGTCGAAACGGACCGGACTGCCGGATACTCACTCAGCGCGCTGGTCATCGGGACCTCCGAACCTCGACAGAACTTTCGATCATGCGTTCGATGAACGCCTGTTCGATTTGTATCACGGGGCACCGACACAATCACCGCGCTCGCCGATTTTCTCGAACAAATGTTTGAAACCGAGCGGCCGGACGGTTAGATTCGATTTCGAACACACGACCGGACTCGGCCATGCGTCCGCCCGTGCCGACCCGCAACACCCGAGTCGACCGCAGCACCCGAGTCGCCGAACACCGACAAGCAAACGAGGAGCAGTGCCGATGGGAAACAGCGAGCCGGTGGGGAACACAGGGCCGATGAGGAACGGGGAACACCGATGAACGAGGACGGAGTCGATCCGAACCGCGCCGGTCACGACCGGGGCAAGGAAAGCCCGACCGGGCTGACGCCGCGGCAACGTGAGGTGCTCGAGGTGATCCGAGCGTCGGTTGCCGAGCGGGGTTATCCGCCGAGCATCCGGGAGATCGGTGATGCGGTCGGGCTGACCTCCACGTCCTCGGTGGCGCACCAGCTACGCACCCTCGAGCGCAAGGGATACCTGCGTCGCGACCCGAACCGACCGCGCGCGGTCGACGTGCGGGTGATCGACGAACCGGCAGGCGCGACGGTGGACGCCGCCGGAGTCGGCACAGCGGATGCCGGCGACCCGACCGGTGACCCGCTGCCTGCGCCCGCGTTCGTGCCGGTGCTGGGTCGCATCGCGGCCGGCGGACCGATACTTGCCGAGCAAGCGGTGGAGGACGTGTTCCCGCTGCCCCGGGAGTTGGTCGGCGAGGGGTCGCTGTTCCTGCTGAAAGTGGTCGGCGAGTCGATGGTGGACGCGGCGATCTGCGACGGCGACTGGGTCGTGGTGCGCCAACAGCACGTCGCCGAGAACGGCGACATCGTGGCGGCGATGATCGACGGCGAAGCCACGGTCAAGACGTTCAAACGTGCCGACCGACAGATCTGGCTGCTACCGCACAATCCGCTGTTCGAGCCGATCGACGGTAACGATGCGGTGATTCTGGGCAAGGTGGTGACCGTCATGCGCAAGCTCTGACGGTCACCACCCACCCGGGCGGGCACGGCCCGGGGTCAACCCAAATTCATTCCGCGACCGATGATCTCCTTCATGATCTCGGTCGTTCCGCCGAAGATCGTGGTGATCCGAGAATCCAAGTACGCCTTGGCGATCGGATATTCACGCATGTAGCCGTAGCCGCCGTAGAGCTGCAGACAGCGATTGACCAACTCGACCTGCTCCTCCGTGCTCCACCACTTGGCCATCGCGGCCTCCTGCACGGTGAGCTTGTCCTGGTTGAGCAGCTCGATGCAGCGGTCGACGAACACCCGGACGACCGTCGTCTTGGTCGCCAACTCGGCCAACACGAACCGAGTGTTCTGCAGGGCGCCGATCGGACGGCCGAAGGCCTTGCGATCGCGCACGTACTGCGTGGTCTCCGCCAGGCAACGCTCCATCGCAGCGGCCGCACCGACGGCGATGGACAGCCGCTCGCGGGGCAGGTTCTGCATCAGGTGGATGAACCCCAGACCCTCTTTGCCGAGCAGGTTCTCCGCGGGCACCCGGACGTCGGTGAAGCTCAGTTCGGCGGTGTCCTGCGCGGCCAGACCGATCTTGTCCAGGTGACGACCGCGCTCGAAACCGGGCATACCACGCTCGACGACGAACAAGCTGAAACCTTGCGCGCCGGCGTCCGGATCGGTTTGCGTTACCACGATCACCAGGTCGGACAAGATGCCGTTCGTGATGAACGTCTTGGACCCGTTGATCACCCAATCGCTGCCGTCGCGCACCGCCCGGGTCTTGATGCCCTGCAGGTCGCTACCGGTGCCCGGCTCGGTCATCGCGATCGCGGTGATGATTTCGCCGGAACAGAATCCGGGCAGCCAGCGCTGCTTCTGCTCGTCGCTGGTCAACTCGAGCAGATAGGGCGCGATCACGTCGTTCTGCAGCGTGAAGCCGAGTCCGCTGTACCCGCCGGCGGTCGACTCCTCGGTGACCACCGCGTTGTAGCGGAAGTCGTCGACTCCACCGCCGCCGAACTCCTCGGGTACGTCGGTACCGAGGAACCCCTGCTTGCCGGCCTCCAGCCAGACCCCGCGGTCCACGATGTGGTCTGCCTCCCACTTCGGATGGAACGGCGCCACGTACTGGTCCAGGAACTTTCGGTAGGACTCCCGGAACATGTCGTGTTCGGGTTCGAAGATCGTACGTTCCACACCGGCCTCCTCGGGGCATCGTCGCCGCCGCTCGTCGCGCACCGAGAGCGCGAATTTCGGTTAACTTAGCGTACTCTCCCCGGGGCCGCGTGCGATCGTCGAACTCCGCTCCCGCGACCGCCGCCGGCGGCGGTGCAGCAGGAGGCCGACCGCCACCACCCCGATCGCCGCGAGACCCACGAGCAATCCGGACCGATCCCGGCCGGGTGTGCTCGCCCCGGATGCGGCAGCGCCGGTTGCCGGCGGCGCGGGCACCGGGTCCGGTGCAACCAATTGGGCGGCGCCGGGTAGGACCAGCAACGGCGGCAAGGGCCGGCCGGTGCCACCGGTCTCGGACCCGAATATCAGGTCGCCGTTCGGCGCGAAGGCCGCCGACTCACCCTGCGGCTGGGCCGGCAGCGCAATCGCCACCGGCACATGCCCGGTGACCGCTGCGGCGACATCGCCGTCCGACACCGGGAACAGGTAGACCTCGCCGTAGGTACGCACGGCCGCGGCCCGACCATCCACACTGACCGCTGCCCCGGTCACCATCGAACCGGTCCGCGGCGCCCCGGTCGCGCTCACCGCGTCCAGCCGGGCGGTACCGACGTAACGCAGCGGGGTGGGCCCGGGCGAGGCGAGACGATCGACCGGGATGTCGTCGACCGGGACGTAGACCTGCGCCGGGCCCAGCAGATCCTTGGTGATCAGCACCGGCACTCCGGTCCGGCCGATCAACAGCGCCTCGGTGTCGTGCGGACCGTCGGGAAAGGTCAGTCGATGCAGTTCGCCGGCGCCGGTATCCGGTTCCCATCGGACCAGCGCGACCGTCGAACGCACCCGGCGGTTGTCACCGGTATCGGACAGCCACAGGGCGCCGCCGTAGGTGGCCAGGTCCTCGACATCGAACGGGTCCACCGGATTGGCCGCCCACTCGGCAACCGGACACCTACCGTCCGGCGCGATCGCGGCAAGCCGGGCAATCCGCTCGTCGGTGCCGCTGTCGCCCATCGCCCACAACTCGCCGTTCAGCTCGGTCATCCCGGACAGCTCGTCCAGGCCGGGATCGGTGGGCTGACAATAGGTTGTGACGGCCGCAGGCTCGGCGCGCGCAAGGCCCGGCGGCGCCAGCAGCGCCGACCCGAACCCGGCCGACGCGAGTACCCACAGCACGACGGCGAGTGGCGGCATCGCCGTCACCCACCGGTCCCGGTCAGCGGTCGGCATAGGCTCCCAGCTCGGCGGCCAGTGCGCGCGGTACGCGCGCCCGCACCCGGGTGCCGTCCGGCTCGTGGGCAGTGGTGACGATCCGCCCGGCGGTATGCATCCGGGCGATCAGGTCGCCGCGGGTGTACGGCACCAGCACGTCCACCTCGATGTCGTGCTCGGCCGACAATCGATCCAGCCGACTGCGCAGCCGATCGATCCCGTCTCCGGTTCGCGCCGAAACGAACTCCGCGTCCGGCACCAGCCGACGCAACTGGGCCAAGCCCAGCGAGCTCGCAGCATCGATCTTGTTCACCACCAGCAGCTCCGGCGGCGCCGCGACGCCGGTGTCGCGAACCACCTGCGATATCACCTCCCGAACCGCGGCGATCTGCGCGTCCGGAGCCGCGTCGGAACCGTCCACGACGTGCAGGAGCAGGTCGGCGTCGGCGACCTCCTCGAGCGTCGAGCGGAAGGCTTCGACCAGCTGGGTGGGCAGATGCCGAACGAATCCCACGGTATCGGTGAGCACGATCGTGCGGCCGTCGTCCAGCTCGGCGCGGCGGGTGGTCGGGTCGAGCGTGACGAACAGCGCGTCCTCGACCAGGACGCCGGCTCCGGTCAGCGCGTTGAGCAGACTGGACTTACCGGCGTTGGTGTAGCCGACGATCGCCACCGCCGGCACGCCGGAGGTCAGCCGGCGAGTGCGTTTCGTGTCCCGAGCAACCTTCATCTCCTTGATCTCACGCCGCAGCTTCGCCATCCGCTCCCGGATCCGCCGCCGATCGGTTTCGATCTTCGTTTCACCGGGCCCGCGCAACCCGACGCCGCCCCCCGTGCCGCCGGCCCGACCGCCGGCCTGCCGGGACATCGATTCGCCCCAGCCGCGCAGCCGCGGCAGCATGTACTCCATCTGGGCCAACGAGACCTGCGCCTTACCTTCGCGCGAGGTGGCGTGCTGGGCGAAGATGTCCAGGATCAACGCGGTCCGATCGACCACCTTGACCGCCACCACCTTCTCCAGCGCCGTCAGCTGGGCCGGGGTCAGCTCACCGTCGGCGATCACCGTGTCCGCGCCGGTGGCCAGGACCGCCTCGCGTAACTCGGCCGCCTTACCCGAACCGATGTAGGTGGCCGGGTCCGGCCGATCCCGGCGCTGGATCAACCCCGCCAACACCTCCGATCCGGCGGTCTCCGCGAGCGCGGCCAGCTCGGCGAGACTCGCTTCGGCCTGCGCCGCACTGCCCTGGGTCCACACCCCGACCAGCACCACCCGTTCCAGCCGCAACTGCCGATACTCGACCTCGGTGACATCGCCGAGTTCGGTGGACAGTCCCGCCACCCGACGCAGCGCGTCCCGCTCGTCGAGCTGCAATTCACCTGTCGAAGGCACGTATCGTTCACTGTTCGTCGTCATACCGGCTCCATGGTGGCAGAGTCGGACATGTCGGCGCAGCCGAGTTTCTCGCCGGTCGACCCGCTCAGCCGATTCCGGCCCACCACGCCGGATTCAGCCGACCGGCGGCAACCAACTCCGACGGCCCGCGCAGGGTGGCGACGCCGGCGGCGATCGTCACCCGGATCGCGCCGCCGGGCACGTGGACCACCACCTCGCCGTCCGTCGCACCGGTCGCGTGCAGTACCGCCGCCGCAGCGGCGACCGTGCCGGTCCCACAAGACCGGGTCTCCCCCACCCCGCGCTCGTACACCCGCATCCGCACACCATCGGCATCCGGCGCGGTCAGGATCTCCACGTTCACCCCGGACGGAAACCTCGCCGGGTCGTATCGCGGTGGCACGGCAAAATCCAGGCCGGCCAACCCCGCGGCGGTCAGTCCCGGATCGATGCACGCCACGTGCGGATTGCCGACGTCGATGCCGAGCCCGACGAACTCCCGTCCGGCCAGCGTGACGGTCGCCGAGCCCAATTCTCGAACCGGGCCCATGCCGACGGTCACGTCGCCGGACCGGACGTCTGCTGCGTGCACGGTGACCGGTCGAGCACCGGCTCGGCTACCCACCACGAAGTCGCTGTCCGACACCAGTCCGGCCGCCGTGAGGTAGTGCGCGAACACCCGCACCCCGTTACCGCACATCTCGGCAACCGATCCGTCGGCATTGCGATAATCCATGAACCAGTCGGCCGGATCGATCCCGCCGGGTAGCACGTCCAGCACCCCGGCCGCGAGCAAGGCGCCGGCCGTCGCCACTCGCAGCACCCCATCGGCACCGAGGCCGCGCTGTCGGTCGCACAGTGCGGCGACCCGCTGCGGGGTCAGCTCCAACCGGGCCTGCGGGTCCGGCAACACCACGAAATCGTTCTGTGTGCCATGGCCCTTCAGGAACTCCGGACCGGTCACCGCGGTCCTCTCGCCTGGCGAGCGGCGATCTCGTAGAGCGCGACCGCCGCCGCCGACGGGGCACCCAGCGACGAGGCGGCCCCGCCGACCGGGATGTGCACCGTGGCGTCACACACCTGGCGCCAGGCGGCACTCATTCCGCGACTTTCGTTGCCGATCACCAGGATCGTGCCGCCGGCGAACGGATGGTCGTAGAGCGCCGATTGACCGTCTTCGTCGGTGCCGACGATGCTCATCGGTATGCCCAGAGCGGCGTGCCGGTCCCGAAACGCCACCACGTGCGTCGGGTCGGGCACCCGGAACACCGGCATCGCGAACAACGATCCGGTGGACGCCCGCACACAGCGCGGATCGTATTGATCGGCGCCGTGCCCGGTGACCACCACCGCGGCCGCACCGAACGCGTCGGCCGAGCGGATCAGCGTGCCGAGATTGCCCGGCGAGCCGGGCCGGTCCACGACCACGACCACGGGCGACCCGCGCCGCACGGTGAACTCGGCCAACTCCGACTTCCGGGAGCACGCGACGGCGACGAGTTCCGGCACTCCGGAGGATTTCTCCCCCAGTTCGTCCATCAGCTCGGCGAGCAACCCGACCGTCGGCACTCCGGCCGACTCCAGCAACTGCCGCGCCCAACCGGACAACTCCGGCTCACCGAGTCGGTAGATCAACGTCTCCAGCGGCCAGCGGTGCTCGACCGCAAGAGTGATCGGCCGCACCCCTTGCACCAGAAATCGGCCGTCCCGATTCCGTTTGCCGCGATTGGTGAGATAGGCCTGCCACTGTTGCAGCGACGCGTTACGCGTACTGACTCTGCGACTCAAGTGTCCTTCAGCTCCTGCCGTGGCTCGCGCAACTGCACATAACGCACCACGTCCCCGACCAGATCCTGCCGGGTCCCGTCCAGCCAATGGACCCGCGGATCACGACGGAACCAGGATCGTTGCCGCCGCACGTAGCGACGCGTACTGATCATGGTTCGTTCCCGTGCTTCGGCCAGATCGTAGTCTCCATCGAGGTACGAGAGCACGTGTGCGTAGCCAATGGCGCGTCGCGCCGTGATCCCGCCCCGAATTCCCCCGTCGATCAGTCTACGCACCTCGTCGATCAAACCCTGAGCAAACATTGCTGCGGTCCGGGTAACAATTCGGGCATCCAACTCACCCGTGGGCCGGTCGACCGCAACGACGGCCGTGTTCCACCGCGGTTTACCGATCACCGGTGCGGACGCCGCGTACGGTCGCCCGGTCAGCTCCACCACTTCGAGCGCACGCACGATCCGGCGGCCGTCGGTGGGCAGGATGGCGCCGGCGGCCGCCGGATCGGCCGCGGCCAGTGCCCGGTGCAGTGCGGCGACGCCGCGCTCGGCCAGCAACCCGGTCCACTTCGCCCGGACCGCCGGGTCGGTCGCGGGAAACTTCCAGTCGTCCAACAACGCCTGGATGTACATCATCGAACCACCCACCAACACCGGCACCGCACCCCGCGCCCGAATCGCGGCCACGTCGGCGGCGGCCGCCTGCTGATAGGCGGCTACGGTGGCGGTCTCGGTCACGTCGAGGACGTCGAGCCGGTGATGCGGGATACCGCGGCGCTCCGCCACGGGAACCTTGGCCGTACCTATGTCCATCCCGCGGTACTGCTGCATCGCGTCCAGGTTGACGATCTCACCGCCGAGGTGTTCGGCCAAGTTGAGCGCCAGTGCCGACTTTCCGGTGGCGGTCGGCCCGACCACCGCGATCGGGCGGGGACCGTCGGCGGCACCGACGATCATCGCCGCGGCTCCCACCGACCGACGTGGTAGGCGACACCGAACGGGGCGGCGGCGTAGGTGGTCGACCCGACGGCGTCCGGCAGGGCGCCGGCGAGAACCTGGTACGCCGCGCGACCGGTGATCCCGAGCTCGGCACACAACTCCGGGTCGAGCGCGGCCAGCGCAGCCCGGTCGGCCGCGCCCAATGCCGCGGTCACGCCCGCTTGCACGGCTGCGGCGCGCGGGTCGTGATAGCCGGGCGCGCGCGCGGTCAGCGTCGTGGCCCCGTCCGCGACGACCAGGAGGCCGTGCGGCGTCGGCTCCGCGTCCAGCTCGCGGCGCAACGCCGCGCCCAGCTCGGCGCACTGCGCCGGCGCCGCATCGGCGGCGACCACCCACGCGTCGGCGCCGACCGCCGGCGCGACGCGGCCCCGTAACCATGCTCCGACCAGTACCGACACCGGCAGTTGCGGGTCCACCGGGCCGGCGGGGTCCGGGCCGAGGCCGACCACGAGGTCCACGCCGAAACCGGCGAAGGTGCCGCGGGTGGTCGCCGGGTACCGGGCGGTCGCCGGGCCGATCCCGAGTACGGTCCATCGCGTGGTCGCGGCATCGAGGCGGGCGCACTCGGCCGATGCGGCCAGCCGTACCTCCTCGGTTTCCGCCGAGTCGGCACCGTTGAGTTCGGGTACCAGAGCGGGGAGCGACGGAACGAGCGCCGCGGCGATCAGCACCGGTCAACCCTAGTCGCCGAGATCGCGGCGGTTGGCTGGTCAGTACCCGGCGCACCGGTGTTGAATGATCGCAACCACGTCGCGCAAGGGTGACGGTGCGGGACGTCGGGGGGTAGCAGAGGGCAGCCGTGACGCGCGGCGGGGACGAGGAGTAGACGATGACCGAGAGCAACGGAGCGCCCGCGGAGCAGTCGAGCCGGACCCAGGGCGCACCCAGGCCGGGTGAGCAGATATCCGTGGGCGCGGCGACAGCTCACCCGCCGGCCTGTTCGACCGCCGAATCGTGGGGGCGGGTGGACCCGGACGGCACCGTATGGCAACGCACCGCCGTCGGCGAACGCGCCATCGGCTCGTGGCAGGCCGGTGATCCGGCCGAAGCACTCGCACACTACCGGCGGCGATTCGAGGATGTCGCCACCGAGGTGGGCCTGTTGGAGGCGCGGCTGGCCTCCGGCGCCGGCGACGCCCGCCGCACCAAGACCGCCGCACACACCCTGTTGGAATCGCTGGACACGGCCGCTGTCATCGGCGACGTGGAGATGTTGCGCCGCCGGCTCGCGGCGATCGCCGAACATTCCGACGAGGCGGCCGCACAGGCCCGGCAGGAGAAGGACCGGCAACGCCAGGAACAGATCGCCCGCAAGGAAGCACTCGCCGCCGAAGCCGAGCAGATCGCGACCGAGTCGACCCAGTGGAAGACCGCCGGCGACCGGCTCCGCGAGATTCTCGACGAATGGAAGACGATCCGCGGGGTCGACCGGAAGACCGACGACGCACTGTGGAAGCGATACGCCAAGGCACGCGAGGCGTTCAACCGGCGGCGAGGAGCACATTTCGCCGAACTCGATCGCGGTCGTGCCGCGGCGAAGGCGCAGAAAGAGGAGTTGTGCGTCCGCGCCGAAGAGTTGGCCGGCTCCACCGACTGGGGTGCCACCGCCGCTGCCTACCGCGACCTGTTGGTCGAATGGAAAGCGAGCGGCCGGGCGCCGCGTGAGGCCGACGACGCACTGTGGCGGCGGTTCAAGGCGGCCCAGGACATGTTCTTCGCGGCGCGCAACGCGGCCAGCTCCGAGCGGGACGCCGAACTGGAGCAGAACGCGGTGGCCAAGGACGAGCTACTCCGCAACGCCGAACGCAGCATCGACCCGGCCGCCGATCTGGACGGCGCCCGAGCGGCGCTGCGCGAGTTGCTCAACCGGTGGGACACGATCGGCAAGGTGCCACGAGAACGCCTGCAACCGTTGGAGACCCGACTCCGCGCGATCGAACGAAGAGTTCGCGACACCGTCGACTCGCAGTGGCGGCGCAGCGACCCGGAAGCGGTGGCCCGCGCCGCGCAGTTCCGGGAACGCGTGGCCCAGTTCGAGGCACAGGCGGCGAAAGCCCAGGCCGCCGGGCGGGACCGGGACGCGGCGAAAGCTCTGGCCCAGGCCGCGCAGTGGCGGGAATGGGCCATCGCGGCCGAGGGCGCCGTCGGCGACCGCTGACCGCGCCGGCGGTCAGCGCGGCCCGCGCCAGTCCTGCTGCTGCGCCGCGGTCGCCGTCCGGCGCTCGTTTTCCGCGGCCAACTGCAGCGCGGTCTTGCTCCACACCACTCGCAGCCAGTGGAACGTCAGCACGATCAGCACCAGCCAACCCATGATCAGTCCGATCCCCGGCCCGGACTGGCCGGGCAGAGTCTGTCGGCTCCAGACCGCGAGCATGCCGAACACACATCCGACCGCACTGCCGGCCAACGCGATCCAGGCCAGCACCCAGCGCCGGGTGAGCAGCGCCAGCATCGACCCGCATACCCCGAAGCCGAAGGCAAAGGCGAGGAACAGCCGCGACGGCAGCCTGATCGACTCGCCGAGCGCCACCGAGTCGCCGAGCAGCACGTCGTAGCCACGGGCGTCCCCGGTGTGCGGTAGCACGAAACTTGCCAGCAACAGCACTACCAGCACGGCGACGACCACCGCTCGCATGCCGGGATCGATCTCGCCGGCAACGCGCCGCTCGACCGCGTCGATATCGGCCCGGAACTGCTCGCTGGGATCGCGTCGGATCGGATCGTTCATCGTTGCTCCGTCGTTCATCGTGCACATCCGCCGGCCGCCGGAACCGGCTCCGGCGCGCCGATGCCGGGCAAGCCCAGACCGACCCCGATCGGCGGTGTGGTGGGTCGGCGCCCCTGTTCCACCGCGTCGCCGGCCCGGGTGCGCCGATGCGAGCACACCCCACCGTCGGCGATCAGATGGTGCGGCGCCGCTCCGGTGACCGTCGTGGTCACGACGTCGCCCGGCCGAATCCGGTCACCGCCGCGGAAATGCACCAATCGCCCGTCGCGGGCGCGCCCGCTGATCCGCTCGGTTGCCGCGTTCTTGCGTCCTTCGCCGGCGGTCACCAACAACTCCACGTCGGTTCCGACCAGGGCCGCGTTCGCCTCCAGCGAGATCTGCTCCTGCAGCGCGATCAGCCGGTCGTAGCGTTCCTGCACCACCTGCTTCGGCAGCTGATCGGCCAGTTCGGCCGCCGGTGTGCCCGGCCGACGCGAGTACTGGAAGGTGAACGCGGAGGCGAACCGGGCCCGGCGAACCACCTCGAGAGTTTGCGCGAAGTCGTCTTCGGTCTCGCCCGGAAAGCCGACGATGATGTCGGTGGTGATCGCGGCATGCGGCAGCGCGGCCCGGACCCGGTCGAGGATGCTCAGGTATCTGGTCTGGCGATAGGAGCGGCGCATCGCGCGCAACACCCGGTCGGAGCCCGACTGCAACGGCATGTGCAGCTGCGGGCAGACATTGGCGGTGGTGGCCATCGCCTCGATCACGTCGTCGGTGAATTCGGCCGGGTGCGGCGAGGTGAACCGCACCCGCTCCAGTCCCGCGATCTCGCCGCACGCGCGCAAGAGCTTCCCGAATGCAGCCCGGTCGCCGAACGATACGCCGTACGAATTGACGTTCTGGCCGAGCAACGTCACCTCCAGCACGCCCTCGGCAACCAGCGCCTGGACCTCGGCGAGCACGTCGCCGGGCCGGCGGTCCAGTTCTCGGCCGCGCAACGACGGCACGATGCAAAATGTGCAGGTGTTGTTGCAACCGACCGAGATCGACACCCAGCCGGCGTAGGCCGACTCCCGTCGGGCGGGCAAGGTGGAGGGAAACGCCGTCAACGATTCGACGATCTCCACCTGCGCGGTTGCGTTGTGCCGAGCCCGATCCAGCAGCGTCGGCAACGCGCCGAGGTTGTGCGTGCCGAACACCACATCCACCCACGGCGCCTTGCGCCGGACCACGTCGCGATCTTTCTGCGCCAGACAACCGCCCACGGCGATCTGCATTCCCGGCCGAGCCGCCTTCACCGGCGCGAGGTGCGACAGGTTGCCGTACAGCTTGTTGTCCGCGTTCTCCCGGACCGCACAGGTGTTGAACACCACCAGATCTGCGGTCGCCCCGGCCTCGGCACGGTGATATCCCGCCTGCTCGAGCAGACCGGACAGGCGCTCGGAGTCGTGCACGTTCATCTGACAGCCGTAGGTGCGCACCTCGTAGGTACGGGTCGGGACCGGCGAATTCACCCATCCAGACTACGGCCCGGCCCCGCGGGTCCGACGCCGCCGCCGGAAACAAAGAACGGGCATTCCGCCGATTTCCGCCTAAGGTCGAGTCATGACGCAGGCCGCCGAGACCCCGATGATCTCGATGCGGGCCGTGCAGAAGCATTTCGGCCGGCTCCACGTCCTGCGCGACATCGATCTGCAGGTGCCGCGCGGTCAGGTGTTGATCGTGGTCGGACCGTCCGGTTCCGGCAAGTCGACGCTGTGCCGCACGATCAACCGGCTGGAACCGATCGACTCCGGTGCCATCGCGATCGACGGGGTCGATCTCCCGGCGGAAGGCAAGGCGCTCGCCGCGCTCCGCGCGGAGGTCGGCATGGTCTTCCAGTCGTTCAACCTGTTCGCGCACATGACCATCCTGGACAACGTGATGCTGGCGCCGATCAAGGTGCGCGGCCAAGCCAGGTCGACGGCGCGGGCCCGGGCGGTCGAGTTGCTGGACCGGGTCGGCATCGGCAGCCAGGCCGACAAGTACCCGGCGCAGCTGTCCGGCGGCCAACAACAGCGGGTCGCGATCGCCCGCGCGTTGGCGATGAACCCGAAGGTGATGCTGTTCGACGAACCCACCTCGGCGCTGGACCCGGAGATGGTCAACGAGGTACTCGACGTGATGGTCGAACTCGCCCAGGAAGGCATGACGATGGTCGTGGTCACCCACGAGATGGGGTTTGCCCGCCGCGCCGGCGACCGGGTGTTGTTCATGTCCGACGGACAGATCGTCGAAGACGGCGACCCGGAGTCCTTCTTCACCACCCCCCGCACCGCGCGGGCGCGGGACTTCCTCGGCAAGATCCTCAGTCACTGACCGCGCAAGAAGAGTTATGTCGGGAAAATGGAGGGTAGATGAAGTTCAATCAGGCGATCAGGTTCGGGGTCGGCATCGCCGCGTTGTCGATGGCGCTCACTGCCTGCGGTGGTAGCGACTCCGGCGACGGTGGGATAGCCGAGCACATCGCCGACGGCAAGCTGACCATCGGGATCAAGTACGACCAGCCCGGTCTCGGCCTGCGCAATCCGGATGGCACGTTCAGCGGGTTCGACGTCGAGGTGGCCAAGTATGTGGCCGAGAAGCTGGATGTTCCGCCGGAGGGCATCACCTTCAAGGAAGCGCCGTCGGCGCAACGGGAAACCCTGATCGAGAACGGTCAGGTCGACTACATCGTCGCCACCTACTCGATCACCGATGCGCGCAAGGAGAAGGTCGACTTCGCCGGACCGTACTTCGTCGCCGGCCAATCGCTGCTGGTTCGTCAGGACAACACCGACATCACCGGCCCGGAATCGCTGAACGGCGGCAAGAAGCTGTGTTCGGTGAAGGGCTCCACCCCAGCGCAGAAGATCAAGGACAACTACGCCAAGGACGTGCAACTCCAGGAGTTCGACACCTACTCGGCCTGTGTGGACGCCCTGAAGAACGGCGCGATCGACGCGGTGACCACCGACGACATCATCCTGGCCGGCTACGCGGCGCAGTCGCCGGGCCAATTGAAGGTGGTCGGCAAACCGTTCAGCACCGAGAAATACGGGATCGGGCTGAAGAAAGGTGACACCGACGCCCGCAACAAGATCAACGATGCGATCGAGTCGATGATCTCCGATGGCTCGTGGAAGGCAGCGTTCGAGGCCACCGTCGGCCCGTCCGGTTACCCGCTGCCGGAACCGCCGAAGGTCGACCGGTACTGACAGCGCCCAGGTGGTGCCGGGCACGGCGCGCGGCACCACCTGATCCGGGCCGGGAGGGCGATGCGTGGACCTGATCGACGAATACGGAACTCGCCTGCTCGACGCGTTCCTGGTGACGATCGAGCTGACCGCCTATTCGGCGGTGTTCGCGCTGATCGTCGGGACGGTGTTGGCGGCGATGCGGGTCTCGCCGGTGCCGGTGGCCCGCTGGCTCGGCACCGCCTACGTGACCGTCTTCCGGAACACTCCGCTGACCTTGATCATCATCTTCTGCTCGTTCGGGCTCTATCAGGTCATGGGTGTCCGGCTGGCACCGGACGACTCGCCGACATTTCTGGTGGACAACAATTTTCGGCTCGCTGTGGTGGGCCTGGGCGCGTACACCGCCGCGTTCGTCGGCGAGTCGCTCCGTGCCGGGATCAATACGGTGCCGGTCGGGCAGGCCGAGGCCGGCCGCTCGCTCGGCCTGAGCTTCGGCCTGAATCTGCGGTTGATCGTGCTACCGCAGGCATTCCGGGCGGTCATCGCACCGCTGGGCAGCGTGCTCATCGCACTCACCAAGAACTCGACCATCGCGTCGGCGATCGGTGTGTCCGAGGCCGCGTTGCTGATGGCGGACATGATCGAGAACACTGCGGCGGTCCTGCAGGTCGGTGCGATCTTCGCCCTCGGCTTCATGGTCCTCACCCTGCCGACCGGACTGCTGTTCGGCTGGTTGGCCCGCCGCTACGAGGTGGCCCGATGAGGCGGGAACTACCGTGAACACACGAGCGTCGGTCCTCTACGACACCCCCGGACCACGCGGCCGGGCGCGCAATCGCCTCGTCTCCGCGGTCGTCGTCACCGGTCTGCTGGTCACCGGGTATCTGGTCGTTCGGGCGCTGGACGCGAAAGGCCAGCTGACCGCGGACAAATGGCGCCCGTTCACCGAGTCGACCACCTGGACGACCTACCTGCTACCCGGGCTGCGGGGCACACTGACAGCGGCGGCAATCGCGATCGTGGCCGCTCTGGTGATCGGTACCGTCTTCGGGACAGCCCGATTGTCGGAACATCGTTCGGTCCGCGTGGTCGCCGGCTTCCTGGTCGAGGTGTTCCGCGCGATCCCGGTGCTGATCCTGATGATCTTCCTGTTCAGCTTGTTCGCCGAGTATCAGGTATTCCGGTCGGAGTATCTGGCGCTCGCAGCGGTGACGATCGCCTTGACGCTCTACAACGGTTCGGTGATCGCCGAGATCGTCCGCTCCGGCATCCGGTCGCTGCCCCGCGGCCAGACCGAGGCCGCTCGAGCGCTGGGCCTGCGCAAAGGCCAGTACATGCGGCTGATCCTGCTGCCCCAGGCGGTCACCGCGATGCTGCCGGCAATCGTGTCGCAGATGGTGGTCGTGCTGAAGGACTCCGCCCTCGGCTACCAGATCACCTACGTCGAAGTGGTCCGCTCCGGCCAGCAGGTCGGCGCCTACTACGGCAACTACCTGCCGTCGCTGATCGTCGTCGCAGTGATCATGATCGTGCTCAACTACCTGCTCGGCCGGCTGGCGACAACGCTGGAGCAGCGCCTGCGGGCCGGTAAACGGTCCGTTCCGCACTGACGACCCGCTCGTGGCCGGTCCCGGATCCGCACCGATCCGGGACCGGCAACGCTCAGTGGTCGTCGGCCTCGCGCTCCGGGTCGTAGGCCGGCAGTCCCAGTTCCGCCCGCAGCTCGTCGGCGGCCCGCTCGGCGAACATCGAGATCGTCAGGAACGGATTCACGCCGATCGCTCGCGGGATCACCGAGCCGTCGACGACGTAGAGCCCGTCGTAGGTTCCACCGTCCGGGGTGAACACCCGCCCGGCGTGATCGACGACACCGCCGTCGACGTTGTCCGACGTTGCCGCACCGCCCATCGGGTGCGCCGTGAGCAGGTGGTTGCCGAACATCGTGTTGGCCCACCACGGGTTTCTGATGTAGGTGCCGCCGATCGCCTCGACCGCCGGTTTGAGAACCTCGTCGACGTCGCCGTACATTCGCTCCGTCGGCGCGCCGGGCCAGTCGATCCCGACCGAGCCGTCCCGCCGGAGGACGAGTTCGCCGTCCGAATTGTCGTGCACCATGATCAGGAAGCCGAGGGAGTGGTTCATCGCGCCGTCCACGTTGAACGTGATGTCCCGACGCCACCGGTTGATGCGCGCCGGCTTGGTGTCGGGATACTTGGCCGCCGCGAGCCCCATCAAGCCGACGCGGAACACGTCGACCAGCGCGCGGGGCAGCGACAGATCCTCCACGGTGAACCGCTTGCGCAGGTCGGACTGGTCGGCGCCGAACCGCATCGCCACGGTGATGCTCGGCCCACACCTCAACTCCGAGCGTGGTGGTCCGTCCCCGGTCGCCCACGCCTGGGTGTCGGTACGCATATCGGTGTTGTAGGCGATACCGAAATTGTCGCCGTTTCCGCTGAAGTTCTTACCCAGTCGCCGCGACAAGCCCAGGCCGGCGTCACGCGAACGTAGCAGGATGCCGTTGGTACCCAAGCTTCCCGCGCTGAGTACGACCCGCCGGGCAGTGAGCGTGACCGGCGTCGCGGTCCGCCCGCCCGGCCCGGACCGCCGTACCCCGATCAGCCGCCACCGCCCGTCGTCGCCCGGTTCGACCCGCTCGATCTCGACGCAGGTGAACAGCTCCACGCCGTAATGCCGCGCCATCGGCAGATAGTTGGTCATCAGCGTGTTCTTGGAGAAGGAATTGTCGCCGGTGCCGTCGCCGCCGTGCATCGGGCACGCATGTCGCTGCACCCCGTACCGGGTGACCCGGTCCTGCTTTTCGACCGTGATCGACAACGGGACCACCTCGGCGCCGGCGTTTTTCGCGATCGCCTCGAACACGCCGAGCCGGGCCAGATTCTCCCCTTCGGCGAACCGGTTGGCGCCCAACATCCTCGCCGCGCGGTCGAAATAGGTTGTCAGGTCCCCGATTCCGGCCGGTGCGGATTCCACCAGTTCCCGGAACGGCCGCGGCCACGACGCCTGGAAGACCTCGCGATCGGGCACGATCGCGACGTTGAAGTTCATCAACGACGTCCCGCCGAGCCCGCTCGCGCGGATCACGTCGACCGACTTGTTCCGGTCGATCTGGAAGATCCCCAGCGGATTGAGCGGCGAATGTATCTGCGCCAGTACCGATTCCTGCGACTCCGGGAAGGTTCCGGTCGGATGCTCGGCGCCGCGTTCGAGCACCGCGATCCGCAGCCCGGCCCGGCCGGTGGCGTTCGCGACGCCCAGTCGGGCGGCGGTGATCGCGCCGCCGTAGCCCGAACCGACGATCACCACGTCGTAATCGTCGGCCCGGGCATCGGCGGGACTAGCCAGCCGCTGTGCGGTGTCGGTCATCCGCGCGCATCGAGTGCGAACCACAGCACGTTGACCGGATCGGCTTCGCTGCGCTTCCACATCGCCGGTCCGACGAAGAGCCCCGGCGCCACCTCGCGCAGCTCGTCGTGGATCTGCCGGATGAACCACGGGTTGCCCGGCTGTTCGTAGTCGAGCACGATCGTGTCCGCACCGTCGACCACCGACGGCTCGACCCGGGTCTTGAACGCGAACCAGTCCGTCGTGATGCCGAGCTTGATCCGGTTGATGCCGTCGCCGGAGTGCGCATCGGTCGCCGTCATCGACTTGCCGTCCCAGGGAAACACCGGCAGTTTCGCCGCCGCGCGCAACACGCTCGCCAGCGGCGTGTTGTCGACCCCGCGGACCGCCAGCATCCGACCCTTCGGCTTGTTGTCCAACACGCTCAGATCCGGCGGCACCGACCCGGCTGCGTACAGCTTGCCCAATTCGTCGAAACTCATCTCCGACAGATCGTCGAGCGTGGTCACCGTCATCACATACCTCCACCTGTGGCGTGGCTCCGTCGAGAAAACAACGAAATTTACGCTACTCGAAGGTAGCTGTCGCCGCGGCAGATCTCCGGATAGGCCGTCCGGCCTGGGCGGATGCCGGCTACCGCATCCGCTGATGTCCTCGTCGCGACTGCTGGGCGCGATAATCCTCGGCCAACAGCGTGACATGCCCGGGTAGCTCGCCGGATGCCACGTGGACCAGGCTGGTCTGCTCGAGCACCGATCGCATGCTCGCGCGCAACGCCTGCCATACCTCCGGCAACGCGGCCGTCGGCCCGGAACAGGGCAGGTCGATCAGGCTGATGTCGCGCACGCTGGCCAGTGGTCCGTCGATACACCGCAACACGTCGGCCAGGCTGATCTCGGCACCAGGACGGGCCAGCTCGTAGCCGCCGTCGCGCCCGCGCTGGCTGCGCACCAACCGGCCGGTGCGCAGATCCGCGAGGATGTCGAGCAGGAACTGCGGCGGAATACCTTGCGCCCTGGCCAGATCCTCCGCTTTGGCCAGTTCCCCCGGCGTCACGGTGGCCAGCTGGACCATCGCCCGGACGGCATACTCGGCCTTGGCCGACATCCGCATCAGACCGGCCCCTGCCCGGATACCGCCAGCACCGCGGCGGCCAACTCCGGGCGGCAGACCACCAGGTCGTCCAGCCGCGGCTCGGCGCGGTTGTAGCGTAACGGCGATCCGTCGATCCGCGACGTGGACAGGCCCGCTGCGCGCGCGACCGCCACCGGCGCGGCCGAGTCCCACTCGTATTGTCCGCCCGCATGCACGTAGACGTCCGCTCGTCCCTGCACCACCGCGGCGACCTTCGCGCCGGCCGAACCCATCGGCACCAGCACGCCGCCCAGCGCGTCCCGCACCGCGCGGGCGATCGCGGGCGGGCGGGTTCGGGAGACGACGATCCGCGGCGGCCCGGCATCGGCCGCCGGCGCCGGCACATCCGGGGTGGCCAGCGTCGCCTGCTGCGCCGGCAACGCGACCGCTCCGGCCACCAGTTCACCGGCCTGCCACAGCGCGACGTGCACGGCCCAGTCCTCTCGATCCGGCTCGCCGAACTCCCGGGTACCGTCCAGCGGATCGACGATCCAGACCCGTTCGGCGGTCGGCCGGGCCGGATCGTCGACGCCCTCCTCCGACAGCACCGTGTCGCCCGGGCGCGCGGCCGCCAGCTCGGCGACCAGGAACTCGTGCGAGCGCCGGTCGCCGGCCGCCTTACGGTCGGCGGCCGACGCATCGGCCAACTCGGCACGGACCGCGAGCAGCAGCTCCCCGGCCCGGGTGGCCAGGTCCGCCGCCAGCTGGTGGTCGCTCACTCGGACCGCCCGAGCAGGTCGAGGACCAGCTGCGCGGCTTCCTCCGGCGAACGGTCCGGGGTGAGCCGCAGATCCGGGCCGACCGGTGGCTCGTACGGGCTGTCGATCCCGGTGAACTGGGTGATCTCGCCCGATCGCGCCCGGGCGTACAAGCCCTTGGGGTCGCGCCGCTCGCAGTCGGCCAGCGGGGTATCCAGAAAGACCTCGTAGAAGTCGAACCCGCGCTCGGCGTGCAACGCTCGCGCCGATGCCCGATGCTCGGCCATCGGACTGATCGCCGAGACGAGCACCGTCTGTCCGGAATCGGCGAGCAACGCCGCGACATGGGCGAGTCGGCGCTGATTCTCGTCTCGGTCGGTGCGCGAGAAGCCCAGGTCGGCGTTCAACCCGTGCCGCAGATTGTCCCCGTCGAGCACATAAGCCGGGCAACCCAGGCTCAACAACTTCCGCTCGACCAGCACTGCCACCGAGGACTTGCCGGAGCCGGACAGCCCGGTGAACCAGACCGTGCGGCCCTTGCCGAGCCGGTCGGCCGCGGTGACCAGCGATCGATGCGGTACCGCGTTCGGGCTGGCCGCCCGGTCGGCGACCGGGGTGGTGGCCCGGACCATGCCGGCCGCTGCCGTCGCGTTGGTTTCGGGGTCGATCAGGATGAACGACCCGGTGGCCGAGTTGCGCGCGTACTCGTCGAGCATGAGCGGCGTCCGGGTGCGCAGCGTGACCCGGCCGAGCTCGTTGAGCGCCAGCGTGGTCGCCGTCTTGTCCCGGTGCAGGGTGTTGACGTCGAGCCGATAGTTCAACTCCACCACCCGTGCCCGGACAGTACGGGTGGTGTGCTTGAGCACATAGTCGCGACCCGCTTCGAGCACGCCGTCGTCGGCCATCCAACATACGGTCGCCTCGAACTGCCGGGTCACCTCGGGCTGATTGGCGACCCGCGCGAGCAGATCGCCGCGCGAGATGTCGATGTCGTCGGCCACCCGGACCGACACCGCCATCGGCGGAAACGCCTCGGTGACCGGTCCGGTCGGCCCGTCCACGGCGACCACCCGGGTGCTCTTGCCGCTCGGCAACACCACGATGTCGTCGCCGGGACGAAGCACGCCGCTGGCCACCGTGCCGGCGTAGCTGCGGTGGTCGGCGTGCTCGTGGGTCTGCGGCCGGATCACGTACTGCACCGGGAAGCGCACGTCGACCAGGTTGCGGTCACCGGCGATGTAGACATCCTCCAGGTGCGGTAGCAGCGCCCCCCCGGGATACCACGGCGTGTGCGCCGACTTCGTCACGACGTTGTCGCCGTGCAGCGCCGACAGCGGGATACTGGTGACGTCGTGCACGTCCAATCGGGCTGCGAATGCATGGAATTCGTCGCGGATCTCTTCGTAGCGGTGCTGGTCCCAGTCGACCAGGTCCATCTTGTTCACCGCCAGCACGATGTGCTGCACCCCGAGCAGCGACGCCAGGAAGGCGTGCCGGCGCGACTGCTCGGCCAATCCGTGCCGAGCGTCGACCAGCACGATCGCCAGTTGCGCGGTGGACGTGCCGGTCACCATGTTGCGGGTGTACTGAATGTGGCCGGGGGTGTCGGCGATGATGAACTTGCGCTTCGGTGTGGCGAAATAGCGGTAGGCGACATCGATGGTGATGCCCTGCTCACGCTCGGAGCGCAGCCCGTCGGTGACCAGTGCCAGGTCGGTGTAGTCGCTGCCCCGCTCCTGCGAGGTGCGCTCGACCGCCGCGAGTTGGTCCTCCATCACCGCTTTGGAGTCGTAGAGCAGCCGACCGATCAGCGTGGACTTGCCGTCGTCGACCGAGCCGGCGGTGGCCAGGCGGAGCAGTGTCGTCATGACCGCACCGGGTTCAACCGCACCGTGTGCAACCGAATCAGGTTCGACCGAACCATGGTCATCAGAAGTATCCTTCCCGCTTGCGATCTTCCATGCCGGCATCGGAGATCCGATCGTCGGCACGGGTGGCGCCGCGCTCGGTGAGCCGGGACACCGCGGTCTCCGCGATCACCTCCTCGACGGTGGCCGCGGTGGACTCGACACAGCCGGTACAGGTCACGTCACCGACGGTGCGAAACCGGACCGACGTCTCGAACACCTGCTCATCCGGGCCGGGCGACAGATACGGGTGCACCGCCAGCAGCATTCCGTCCCGCCGGAACACCGGTCGGGTATGTGCGTAGTAGATCTCCGGCAACCGGATCTGCTCGGCGCCGATGTAGGCCCAGATGTCGTACTCGGTCCAGTTCGAGAGCGGAAAGACCCGCATGTGCTCGCCCCGCCGGTGCCGACTGTTGTAGAGATTCCACACCTCCGGTCGCTGCGCCTTGGGATTCCACTGACCGAACTCGTCCCGCAGGCTGAACACCCGTTCCTTGGCTCGGGCCTTCTCCTCGTCACGGCGGGCACCGCCGAATGCGGCATCGAATCGCCCCTCGGCGATCCCGCGCAGCAGGGTGACCGTCTGCAGCGGGTTACGCGACGGTCCGGTATCGACCACCCGGCCGGCATCGATATCGTCCTGCACTCGGGCAACCACCAGGCGTACCCCGTACTCGTCGACCAGCCGGTCGCGGGTGGCGATCACTTCCTCGAAGTTGTGCCCGGTATCGACGTGCATCACCGGGAACGGCAGCCGACCCGGCCGGAACGCCTTGGTCGCCAGGTGCAGCATCACGATCGAATCCTTGCCGCCCGAGAACAGCAGCACCGGCCGCTCCAACTCGGCTGCGACCTCCCGGATGATGTGTACCGCTTCGGCTTCCAGTGCGCGCAGGTGGCTCAGCTCGTACTGGCCGACCGTCGGCAACGCGGACAACTCGGTCATACATCCTCACAAAGTTGGTAAATCTGACCAAGAAAACAGGCGCCCGCATCGTGGCAGCCCCACCGCGACCTGTCAACTAGCGCGACGCCGGAAACGCCGCCGCCAGATCGGCCTCCCCCGCGGCAGCTGCCGCCGCGGCCACCGCGGCCGACACCTCGGTTCCGAGCCCGGCCGCGATCCGGGCGAGCCGCTGCTGCGCCTGCGGTGAGACCGCGGCCAGCACCGGGATCGACTCCGCAACCAGGTCTCGGTCGACCGCGGCCTGCAACAACGCAGCCACTCGATCGTCGGGCAGCAACGCCAGCAACGCGTCGAGACGTTGCGCGGTTTCCACGTTCAGCGCGGTGAGCAGTAGGTCGTCACCGGTCCGGACCTGCGGGACGATCTGACGCAACTGCCGGTCGGTGAGCGCGTTCACGAACCGGGCGAGGGACACGTGGTCACCCCGGCGCAGCAATTCCTGCACCACCGGAGACATCGATCGACTGTCCAGCGCTCGGACCACGGGCGCGGCCACGTCCGGGTCGATATAGCGGGCGGTGTCGGCCAGAAATCCGACCGGCAGCTGCTCGATCAAGCCGGCGGCTTTGGCCGGCGGCAGGTTTGCCGCTATCGGACCGCACAGGGCCGGGCCGAAGAACGTGGTGGCGATCTTGGCCGCGACCCCGGCCGGCACCAGCGAACCGGCCTTGCCCAACCTGGCGAACAACGCCTGGTATCGCTTGTCCAGGGTTCGGGCCAGCTCGACCCGGAACTCCCGCAGCGCGGCCGGCGACGCATCGGCGAGATAGTTCAGGTCGTCCGGATCGACGTCGAGAACCCGAGCAATCTTGATCAGTTCGGCCCGGGTGGCGAACGAGATCATGCGGACAACACCGCGCGAACCGCCGGCCGCAGCAACCGCGGCACCGCGTTCAAGCCGTTCTCGGTGGCGGCGCGCAGCTCCTGCTTACGCTGCATCCGGGCCCGCTCGAACGCGGCGGCCAGTTCCGCATAGCGGTCGTCGCCGAGCGGACCGAGCGCCGCGACTACGTCACGGTTCATGCCGGTGTCAGCACACAAGCGGTCGAGAGCGGTCATGACGTCAGCATAGGGTCATCGTCGGCCGGATCAGGTGCGCTCAGCTCGTGGGCTACCGCCGCCATTTCTTCCCGCACCACCGCCATCGCCAATCCACCGTCGTAGCCGCGGCGCACCAACATGCCGATCAGCCGACGCATCAACCGATCCCGGTCGAGACGATCCGCCGGCGGCTCGGTTCCCCGCAGCTTCCGCCGGACCAGCTCGGCAGCGCGAACACGCTCGTCGTCGACGGTCACCGCTGCCAACGCAGCGCTGGACTCCGCTTCACCGATACCCTTGCTGCGCAGTTCGGCAGCCAACGACCGCCGGCCGCGACCGGCGTGGGTATGCCGGGAGGCAACCCACTGCCGAGCGAAGGCCGCGTCGTCGATCAGCCCGACCTCGGCGAGGCGTTCCAGCGCCGCCTCTGCCACATCTGCCCGGAAACCGTGCCGGGCAAGCCGCTCGGTCAGTTCGGCTCGGCTGTGCGCCCGGTCGGTGAGCAACCGCAGGCATACCTGCTTGGCCTGCTCGAGAGTGCCACCATCGCGGTCCGGACGCTTCTGCGTGCGCACGAGCTAGAAATCGACCGGGACGACGTTCGCGCCATCGGCGGTCAGATCGGCGCCGATGCCCAACTTCTCCTTGATCTTCTTCTCGATCTCGTCCCGCACATCGGGATTTTCCCGCAGGAACCGGCGCGCATTCTCCTTGCCCTGACCGAGCTGATCGCCGTCGTAGGTGAACCAGGAACCGGACTTCCGGATGAAGCCGTGCTCCACCCCCATGTCGATCAGCGAGCCCTCCTTGCTGATCCCGACTCCGTAGAGGATGTCGAACTCGGCCTGTTTGAACGGCGGCGACACCTTGTTCTTGACTACCTTCACCCGGGTCCGGTTGCCGACCGCATCCGAGCCGTCCTTGAGCGTCTCGATCCGCCGCACATCCAGCCGCACCGACGAGTAGAACTTCAAAGCCTTACCGCCGGTAGTGGTTTCGGGAGAACCGAACATGACTCCGATCTTCTCCCGGAGCTGGTTGATGAAGACCGCGGTGGTGCCCGAATTGCTCAGCGCACCGGTCATCTTGCGCAACGCCTGGCTCATCAATCGGGCCTGCAGGCCGACGTGGCTGTCGCCCATCTCGCCTTCGATCTCGGCGCGCGGCACCAACGCAGCCACCGAGTCGATCACGATGATGTCCAGTGCGCCGGAGCGGATCAGCATGTCGGCGATCTCCAGCGCCTGCTCGCCGGTGTCCGGCTGGGACACCAGCAGCCCGTCGGTATCCACCCCGAGCTTGCGTGCGTACTCCGGGTCGAGTGCGTGCTCGGCGTCGATGAAGGCGGCGATCCCGCCGGCGGCTTGCGCGTTCGCCACCGCATGCAATGCAACCGTGGTCTTACCGGACGATTCCGGACCGTAGATCTCGACGACCCGGCCCCGCGGCAGCCCGCCGATCCCCAGCGCCACATCCAAGGCGATCGAACCGGTCGGAATGGCCGAGATCGGCTGATGCGCCTCCTCCCCCAGGCGCATCACCGACCCCTTGCCGAAATTCTTGTCGATCTGCGCCAACGCCAGTTCCAGCGCCTTGTCGCGATCGTGCGCCTGAGCGGCCATGTGCGGTCCCCTTTACTCGAATCGATGTCTCGTCCAGCAGTTGCCGCCAGGCTAGAACGCGGCACCGACAAGTTCGTCGCGGTCGAGCCTAGGGGAACAGATGTTCGAGTCCAAGCCCGGGTGCTCCGACACGCCGAGCGGGTGTCAGAGGAGCCGGTCGGCGGTGAAGCAGGTGTGCGTGCCGGTATGGCAGGCCGGGCCGACCTGATCGACGACGAGCAGCACCGTGTCTCCGTCGCAGTCGAGCCGCACCTCGTGCACGTGCTGGGTGTGCCCGGAGGTTTCGCCCTTCACCCAGTACTGCTGCCGAGACCGCGAATAGTAGGTCGCCGTGCGGGTGGCGAGGGTACGGGCGAGCGCCTCGTCGTCCATCCAGGCCACCATCAGCACGTCACCCGTGCCGCGTTCCTGCGCGACGGCGGCGATCAGGCCGGCATCGTTGCGTTTGAGCCGGGCGGCGATCTCCGGGTCCAGTGCCATCGCTCCAGCCTAGTGATCTCAGCGGACGACGATCCCGTCCGCCCGCATCGCGTCTTTCACCTGACCGATCGTCATGTCGCCGAAATGGAACACGCTGGCGGCCAGTACCGCATCCGCGCCGGCCTGCACGGCGGGTGGGAAATGCGATACGGCACCCGCACCCCCGCTGGCGATCACCGGAACCGGCACCGCCGCCCGCACCGCGCGGATCATCGCCAGGTCGAAACCGGCTTTGGTGCCGTCGGCGTCCATCGAGTTGAGCAGGATCTCCCCGACACCGAGTTCGGCACCGCGCGCCGCCCATTCGACGGCGTCGATCCCGGTGCCCCGCTTTCCCCCGTGGGTGGTGACCTCCCAGCCGGACGGGGTGCCGGCCGGCGCCGTCCGCGCGTCCACCGAGAGCACGATGCACTGCGCCCCGAACCGCCGGCTGAGTTCGTAGAGCAGCTCGGGTCGGGCGATCGCCGCGGTGTTCACCGACACCTTGTCCGCGCCGGCCCGCAACAACCGGTCGACGTCGGCGACGCCGCGTACCCCACCACCGACGGTAAGCGGGATGAACACCTGCTCGGCGGTCCGGGTGACCACCTCGACCATCGTCGCGCGGTCTCCACTGGATGCGGTGACATCGAGAAAGGTCAGCTCGTCCGCGCCCTGCGCGTCGTAGCGGGCGGCCAGCTCGACCGGGTCACCGGCATCGCGCAGGTTCGCGAAGTTCACCCCCTTGACCACCCGGCCGGCGTCGACATCCAAGCACGGGATCACGCGTACCGCGAGACTCACGCGCACCCCCGGATCAGCTCGACGAGTTCGGCATGCACGCCGGGCGCGGCCGCCAACACCGACCCGGAGGTGAGTGTCCACGGCGCACCGGCCAGGTCGGTGACCACGCCGCCGGCCGCCCGAACCAGGGCGATCCCGGGCACGTTGTCCCACGGATGGTGCCCGAACACCACCGCACCGCCGAGCACACCGGCGGCGACGAAGGCCAGGTCGACGCCGGTGGAACCCTGCATGCGGACCCGGCCGGACACCCGGCTCAAGGCGCCCAGGATGGCGAACCGGCGCTGCCCGGACACCGATTCCCGCGCCGTCCCCACGTTCCGGCCCGGACCGTCGACGTTGAACGCGCCGAATCCGATCATGGTGTCGGCGAGCGTGGCACCACCCAATCGGGGCAGCTCGACATCGTTACAACAGACCGGCCCGTCGGCGGTCGCCGCGTACCGCAGGTTCAGCAACGGCAACCAGATCAGTCCGGCAGCGGGCCGGCCGTCGACGACCAACCCGAGCAACATCCCGGCCAGCGGCAACCCCGCGGCGTAGTTGTAGGTTCCGTCGATCGGATCGAGCACCCAGACGACGCCGGTGTCGAGCGGCGGCCCGCCGAACTCTTCACCGTGTACATCGATCCCGGTGCGGGCCCGCAGCTCCGCGGCGATCCGCCGTTCCAGTTCCAGATCGAGCTCGGTCGCGAAATCGCCGTGACCCTTCACGACTGCCTTGGGCGCCCCGACACCCTCGACGAACCGCGGGGCAGCGTCGTCGAGAACGCGCGCGGCGATCCGCAGCAGCTCCTGCGGGCGCACCGGCACGGCTACCGCACCGCTGCGAGCGCGTCCCGCAGCGTGAATCGGCCTGCGTAGAGCGCTTTCCCGACGATCGCGCCTTCCACCCCGAGGTCGGTGAGCTCGGCCAGTGCGGTCAGGTCGGCGAGCGTCGACACCCCGCCCGAGGCGATCACCGGGGCATCGGTGGCGCCACACACCGCGCGCAGCAAATCCAGGTTCGGTCCGTTCAACATGCCGTCGCGGCCGACGTCGGTGACCACGTAGCGGGTGCAGCCGTCCCGGTCCAGCCGGTCGAGCACTTCCCAGAGATCGCCACCGTCGCTGACCCAGCCCCGGCCGCGCAGTCGATGCGCTCCGTCGACGATCCGCACGTCCAGACCGATCGCGATCCGGTCCCCGTGCTCGGCGACGACCTTGGCGCACCATTGCGGATCCTCCAGCGCGGCAGTGCCCAGATTCACTCGAGCGCAACCGGTGGCCAAAGCTGCGGCAAGCGAGTCGTCGTCGCGAATGCCCCCGGACAACTCCACCGCGACATCCAGCTCACCGACGACCTCGGCCAGCAACTCCCGATTGGAGCCGCGGCCGAAGGCGGCGTCGAGATCCACCAGGTGGACCCACTCGGCACCGTCGCGCTGCCAGGCCAACGCAGCCTCGCGGGGCGAACCGTAACTCGTCTCGCTGCCGGCAGCGCCCTGGACGAGGCGCACCGCCTCACCGTTGGCGACATCGACAGCGGGCAGCAGCAGCAGGCTCACGTTGCGACCCTACTCGGCGGCCCGGCCGCTACCGGGATCCGGTCCGTGCGCCGCCCGGGTGAGCCGGGTGGCCACGACACCCAGCGCGCCCACCGCGCCCACCACACCGGCCAGGGCGATCACCAACGCGACGACCGGTCCGGGATGCAATACCCCGATGATCGCCGTGGTGAGCATCAACACCGCAGCGGCTGCCCCCAGCGAGAACCCGGCCAGCTTGGTGTAGGACAACCGGGCGGGTCGATCGTTCGAGCTCATCTACACCACCTTCAGCCAGTTCCGAAGCAGCTCGGCGCCCGCGTCACCGGACTTCTCCGGATGGAACTGGGTCGCCGACAACGCACCGTTCTCCACCGCGGCGAGGAACGGCTCACCGTGCTCGGCCCAGGTCAAGGCGGCCGGCGCGAGCACCTGCGACGGCGGCATCGACCAGGTGCGCGCGGCGTAGGAGTGCACGAAGTAGAACCGGGTGTCCGGATCGATGCCGGCGAACAGCACGCTGTCCGCCGCCGCCGCCACGGTGTTCCACCCCATGTGCGGTAGCACCGGCGCGGCCAACCGCTCCACCACGCCCGGCCACTCGCCGCAGCCTTCGGTGGTCACGCCGAACTCCACCCCGCGCTCGAACAGCACCTGCATCCCGACGCAGATGCCCAGCACCGGCCGGCCACCGGCCAGCCGCTGCCCGATGATCCGTGGTCCGTGCACCGCCGCCAGTCCGGCCATGCACGCCGCGAATGCACCGACGCCGGGCACGACCAGCCCGTCCGCGGCCAGCGCGATCCGATGGTCGTCGGTGACGGTGACATCGGCACCGACCCGGGCCAACGCGCGCCGCGCCGAGTGCAGGTTCCCCGAGCCGTAGTCGAGCAGCGCGACAGCAGGTTTCACAGCGTGCCCTTGGTGGACGGCACGCCGACCGTCCGCGGATCGAGCTCGACCGCGGCCCGCAGTGCCCGGGCCACCGCCTTGTACTCGGCCTCGGTGACGTGGTGCGGGTCGCGGCCGTAGAGCACCCGCACGTGCAGTGCGATCCGCGCGTTCAGCGCGATCGACTCGAACACGTGCCGGTTGATCACCGTCGAGTAGCTCGCACCGCCGTCGCTCGGGATCACCGTGTGCAGCAGGTATTCCGGCTCGCCGGTGTGGACGAAGTAGGGCCGGCCCGACACATCGACGACGGCGTGCGCGAGCGTCTCGTCCATCGGGATGAAAGCGTCGCCGAACCGGCGGATGCCCACCTTGTCGCCGAGCGCCTGCCCCAATGCCGACCCGAGCACGATCGCGGTGTCCTCCACCGTGTGATGGGCTTCGATCTCGGTGTCGCCCTGCGCCCGCACGGTGAGATCGAAACCGGCGTGCGCACCGAGCGCGGTCAGCATGTGATCGAAGAACGGCACCCCGGTCGCGACGTCGGTCCGCCCGGCCCCGTCCAGGTCGAGCTCGACCACGATCGCCGATTCCTTGGTGGTGCGTTCCACCCGCGCGGTCCGTCCGCTCACCGGATCACCTCCGTCGCCGCGAGTTCGGCACTCACGTCGAGAAACACGTCGTTTTCCGCGGTCAATCCGACGGTGGCGCGCAGGTAACCCGGGATGCCGACGTCACGGATCAGCACCCCCCGGTCCAGATAGCGCTGCCAGGTGCCCGGCGCGTCCGCGAACCGGCCGAAGAGCAGGAAGTTGGCGTCGCTCGGCAGCACCCGGAAACCCAGCTCGGACAGCGTGACTGCCACCCGATCCCGTTGCGCAGAAAGCGCCGTCACCGTCGCCAGGGTCTCCTCGGCGTGCCGTAACGCGGCCCGGGCCGCGGTCTGGGTGACCACCGAAAGGTGGTACGGCAGCCGGACCAGCAGCATCGTCTCGATCACCGCCGGCGCCGCCACCAGATAGCCCAGGCGACCACCGGCGAACGCGAACGCCTTGCTCATCGTTCGGGTGACGACCAGCTTCGCCGGATAGCGGTCCAACAGTGCGATCGCGCTGGGCCGGCGGGAGAATTCACCGTACGCCTCGTCGACCACCACGATGCCGGTGGCGGCGTCCAGGATCGCGGTGAGCTGTTCGGTCGGGATGCTGTGCCCGGTGGGGTTGTTCGGGCTGGTGACGAAGACCACATCCGGCCGGCATTCGACGATCGTCGCCAGCGCCGCGTCGAGGTCGAGCGAGAAGTCTTCGGCGCGTTTGCCTTCGATCCAGGTTGTGTCGGTACCGGCAGAGATGATCGGATGCATCGAGTAGGACGGCTCGAACCCGAGCGCCGTGCGCCCGGGCCCGCCGAACGCCTGCAACAGGTGCTGCAGAATCTCGTTGGAACCATTGGCAGCCCAAACGTTTTCGGGGCCGACCCGAACTCCGGTCCGGCCGGTGAGATAGGCGGCGAGGTCGGTGCGCAACGCCACCGCGTCCCGGTCCGGGTAGCGATGCAGCGCGCCGGCAGCACCCCGGATCGACTCCGCGACATCGTCGATCAGCGCCGCCGACGGCGGATGCGGATTCTCGTTGGTGTTCAGTCGCACCGCCACGTCGAGCTGGGGGGCACCGTACGGGCTCCGGCCCCGCAGTGCGTCCCGCATCGGCAGTTCGTCCGCCGAGACGCCCGCGCCGAGCGGCGCGCTCATCCGAGCGACTCGAATCGAGCCCGTACCGCCTGGCCGTGTGCGGGCAGATTCTCCGCATTCGCGAGCGCCACCACGTGCCCGGCGACGTCTTTCAGCGCCGCCTCGGAGTAGGTGACGACATGGATGCCACGCAGGAAGGTCTGCACGCTCAAACCGGACGAGTGACGCGCGCAACCCGCCGTCGGCAGCACGTGATTCGAGCCGGCGCAGTAGTCTCCCAGGCTGACCGGCGACCAGGGTCCGACGAACACCGCACCGGCGCTGCGTACCCGCGCGGCCACGGCACCGGCTTCGGCGGTCTGGATCTCCAGATGCTCTGCGGCATAAGCGTTCACCACCGCCAGACCCTGAGTGACATCGTCCACCAGGACGATCCCCGATTGCGGCCCGGCCAGCGCCGTCGCCACCCGTTGCGCATGCGTCGTCAGCGGCAGTTGCGCCGCCACCGCGGCGTCCACCGCGTCGGCGAGTTCGGTGCTGTCGGTGACCAACACGCTCGCCGCGAGCACGTCGTGCTCGGCCTGGCTGATCAGATCGGCTGCGACGTGCACCGGGTCCGCGGTGGCATCGGCGAGGATCGCGATCTCGGTGGGTCCGGCCTCGGCGTCGATCCCGACCAGGCCGCGAACCAGGCGCTTGGCCGCGGTGACGTAGATGTTGCCGGGCCCGGTGATCAGATCCACCGGCGCCAGGCCCGCCCCGTGGTCGCCGTAGGCCAGCAGGGCAACCGCCTGCGCACCGCCGACCGCCCACACCTCGTCCACCCCGAGCAGCCGCGCGGCGGCCAGAATCGTCGGGTGCGGGTACCCGTCGAACTCCGCTTGCGGCGGGGACGCGACGACCAGCGAGCCCACCCCCGCGGTCTGCGCCGGCACCACGTTCATCACGACGCTGGACGGATAGACCGCGTTGCCGCCGGGCACATACAGCCCGACCCGTTCCACCGGCACCCACCGTTCTTCGACGGTGCCACCCGGCACCACCTCGGTGCGGGTGTCGGCGCGCCGTTGGTCGGCGTGCACCACCCGGGTCCGTTCGATCGCGATCTCCAGCGCGTCCCGCACGTCCGGATCGAGCTCGTCGAGCGCGCGCCTCGACACGTCCGCGGGCACCCGGACAGCGGCCGGACGGACCCGGTCGAACTGTTCGGCGTAATCCAGTGCGGCCGCCGCGCCGCGCTCTCGCACCGCGTCGAGCACCGGCCGCACCTGATCGAGGACCGCATCCACATCGACCCCGCCACGCGGCAGTGCGGCACGCAACTCGGCGGTCGTCGGGGTGCGCCCGCGCAGGTCGACGCGGGTCAAGCGGGTGGTCACGGGCACCCGCCCAGGGTAGGACGTCGACCGACCGGGCGGCGAAACACCCCACCCGAAGGTATCGTTGCTCCCCGATGATCCGACACTCCCCGATGATCCGACATCGCCGTGTCGCCCGCCGGTCCGGCAGTCCGCACCACGGATACGGCGCCCGGCTGCTGCCCCTCGTCGTGCTCCTCCTCGGCTTGATCGCTATGCACAATCCGACCGCGCCGCACAATCCGACTGCACTGCACAACCGGGATGCCGACGACGAGACCGCGCACACCGTCACCGCGCCGGGCGGCCCCACCGCCCCGGACGAACAGCCGGTCTGCCCGGATCATTGCTGTACCGACCAGGTCGGGTCGCATTCCTGTGTCGCAATCCTGGGCACCCCGGGCCAGCCGAGCGCACCACCACACCGGACCACGACTGTCGACGTCGGCACGACACAGATCGACGGCACGACGGTACGACCGAACCCCGGCGGACGGGCACCACCGTGGACGGTATGGGGATCGATGGAGTTGATGGTCTCGCGGCGCTGATGGTGTCGCGGCGCCGATCCGGCGCAACCGCCGACTTCTCTCTCTCTCTCCCCCCCCCCCCGAGGAGACCTTGTGTCGTACCCGACCCGGACCCGACTGCTGACCGCCGCGATCGGCGCTGCAGCTCTGCTGAGCGCGGTGGGCTGTGCCGCCGACGAGTCCAACCGCAGCTCCGATTCCACCAGCAGTCAGCATGCTGCCGAATCACACAGCGTGACCTCATCCGCCGCCGCTGCGGCGCAACGCGACGACTTCGATCAAGCCGATGTGACCTTCTTGGCGGGCATGTACCCGCACCACGCACAAGCGGTGGCGATGGCGGAGCTGGTTCCGGAGCGCTCGCAGAACCCCCGGATACGCGAACTCGCCACATCCATCGAGCAGGCCCAGCAACCCGAGATGGACCAGATCGCTGCGCTGTTGCAGAGTTTCGGGCAACCCGCACCGACCACAGCGATGTCCGCGATGGACGGACACGCCGGGATGATGTCGAACCAGCAGATGACCGACCTCGCCGCGGCGAGTGGCAGCACCTTCGACACGATGTTCCTGACGATGATGATCGCCCATCATCAAGGTGCCGTCGAGATGGCGAACGCCGAACTTGCCGAGGGCCGGAACCCGGACACCAAACAGCTCGCCGAGCAGATCATCACCGCCCAGCAGTCCGAGATCGACCTGATGAACACGCTGCTGGCCGGCAGCTGACCGCGGGGTTACCGTCCGTCGCTTCGGATCAGCCACATGAGGAGGTAGATGGGTAACCAGAAGCCGCAGGTGAGCAAAGCGAGCAGGATGTGGAGCACGTGGTTGACACCACCGCGGTACATCGTCTCGATGACCACGTCCTCCTGGACCGACCGGTAGTACTGCGGCCCGCCGGGCGGCCGGGGATAGCCGGCGAACATCTGGTGCGGGGAATCCGGCGGCTGGTTGGTCATGCTGGCACCTCGCCGCGAAAACGATCTTCGTTAGCGTGTCGCGGCGGCGTGTCGTGGCATCACATGTCGAGGCCGAGATCGAGTACCCGCACGCTGTGCGTGAGGGCGCCGACCGCGAGGTAGTCGACGCCGGTGCCGGCATAGTCGGCGGCGACGTCCAGCGACAATCCGCCGGACGATTCCAGCCGCGTCTGCGGTGCCGTCACGTTGCGCCGTTGTACCGCGGCCTGGGTCCGCCAGAGCGGAAAGTTGTCCAGCAGCACCAGTTCGACGTTCTCGGCGAGCACCGCGTCCAGCTGGTCCAGGCTGTCCACCTCTACCTCGCAGGCGATACCGGGTCGCAGCGCCCGAACCGCGTGCAGCGCCGCCACGACCGACCCGGCCGCGACGACATGGTTGTCCTTGATCAGCGCGGCGTCGCCCAGACCCATCCGGTGATTCACCCCGCCGCCGGCTCGCACCGCATATTTCTCCAACGCGCGCAAGCCGGGCAGGGTCTTGCGGGTGTCCCGGATCCGGCAGTCGGTGCCGGCGACTGCCGCAACCCACGCCGCCGTGGCGGTGGCGATGCCGGACAGATGACAGACCAGGTTCAGCATGGTCCGCTCGGCGGTCAGCAACAACCGGGTCGGTGCGCGCACGGTGAGCACCGCGTCGCCGGGCTCGACTCGGCTGCCGTCGGCGACCCGCTGCAGAATCTCGTAGTTCCCGGCGCCGATCACCTCGTCGAACACCAGCACACCCACGTCGATCCCGGCGACGGTCCCCGGCTGCCGCGAGACCACGGCGGCATCCGCCACCGCGGCCGCCGGCACCGTCGCGAGCGAGGTCACATCCGGTCCGTAGCGCAGATCCTCGTCGAGTCCGGCACGGATCACCCGCAGCACCTCATCCCGATCGAGTCCCGGGTCCAGACTCATCGCGCCACCTCCGCCAGCGTGCCGGCCGGGTACAACTCCGCGCCCGGGTTCATCCGGATCAGGGTGCTGCGCTGCTGCGCCGAGTCGAGCTCCGGATAGTCCGACCGCGTGTGTGTACCACGACTTTCCGTGCGCGCTGCGGCCGCCGACAGCAACGCCCGCGCGGCCGTGGTGAGCGCAGCGTCTTCCAGGTCGGCGAGGCAGGTGCTGACCCGCTCGACTCCGGCGGCCAACCGCTGTTGTCCGTCGGCGAGGCCGCTGCGGTCCCGGACCACCGACGCGTCGGCGGTCATCGTCGCCTGCACGGCCGCGCGGTCCAGCCGCGGGCGCGCGGGAACGGTGGCGTCGGTGACCTCGGCCGGTATCCCGCGTCGATCGCTCGCGGCGATCCCGGCACGTTCACCGACGACCAAACCCTCCAGCAGGCTGTTGGAGGCGAGCCGGTTCGCGCCGTGCAGCCCGGTGCGGGCCACCTCGCCGGCCGCGAACAGTCCCGCTACCTCGGTCCGTCCGGCGGTGTCGGTGACCACGCCGCCGCACTGGTAATGCGCGGCCGGCGCGACCGGAATCAGCTGATGCGCCGGATCGATGCCGGCCGCCCGACAGGACGCGGTGATGGTCGGGAAACGCCGGGCGAAATCGTCCACGCCGCGGGCGTCCAACAGGACGTGGTCGGTGCCCAGTGCCCGCATCCGCGCCGCGATCGCCTTGCTCACCACGTCCCGCGGCGCCAGATCACCCCGCGGATGCACCCCCGCGGTGACCGAATTCCCTTCGGCGTCGACCAATTTCGCGCCCTCGCCGCGCACTGCCTCGCTGATCAGCGGCCGCCGGCCGACGCCGTCGGGGGTGAAGAGCACCGTCGGGTGGAACTGGACGAACTCCAGGTCGGCCACCGCCGCCCCGGCGTGCAGCGCCAGCGCCACGCCGTCGGCGGTCGCGCCCGGCGGGTTGGTGCTACACGCATACAGCTGCCCCAGCCCGCCGGTAGCCAGCAAGACGGCCGGGCTGTGCACCACACCGGATCCGTTGGCCGACAGCACGACGAGCCCCTGCACCCCGGTCGGACCGGTGACGATCCGGGCTGCGGCCACACCGAACAGAGTGGGTAACCCGGCCGCGTTGAGTGCCCGCTGAACCTCGGCACCGGTCGCGTCCCCGCCGGCGTGGATGATCCGCCGCGCGCTGTGTCCGCCCTCTCGGGTCCGCGACACCGCCCCGTCCCGGCCGAGATCGAACACCGCGCCGAGATCGGTAAGCGCAGCGACCGCCGTCTGCCCGTCCGCCACGATCGAGCGCACCGCCACCGGATCACACAGCCCGGCACCGGCTTCCACGGTGTCGTGGACGTGGGAGTCGACCGAATCGCCGACCGGCGCCACCACCGCGATGCCGCCCTGCGCGTACTGGGTCGACGTGTCGGTGGGCCCGCCCTTGCTGATCGTCAACACGCGCAGGCCGCGGCGGGACGCGGCCCGCGCCGCCGTCAACCCGGCGACTCCGCCACCCACGACCACCAGATCCGCGTGCTCTTCCCAGTCGGTCACTCGCCGCCGCCCGGCGTACCGATCTCGATCATCCGCTGCACCGACGAGCGCGCACGGGCAGCGACGTCGGCGTCGACATGCACCTCGTCCCGTCCCTCGACCAGGCACCGGAGCAACGCCGCAGGAGTGATCATCTTCATGTACTTGCAGGAAGCCCGGTCGTTCACCGCCTCGAAGTCGATACCGGGCGCCGCCTTGCGTAGCTGATGCAGCATCCCGATCTCGGTGGCCACGAGCACCTGCTTGGTCGGCGCGCCCACGGCGCTCCGCAGGCTCCGCGCCTCGGTGATCATGCCGCCGGTGGAAAGGATGTGCACCCGGTCCGCCGGAAACGCGCCCTCCCCCGCGAGATACAGCGCCGACGTCGCGCAGCCGCATTCGGGATGCACGAAAAGCTCGGCATCGGGGTGGCTACGCGCCTGCGCGGTCAGCTCGTCACCGTTGATCGCCGCGTGCACGTGGCACTCACCGGCCCAGATGTGCAGATTCTCCCGCCCGGTCCGGCGTTTCACGTGCGCGCCGAGAAACTGGTCCGGCAGGAAGAGCACGTCCCGGGCGGGATCGACCGACTCCACCACTTCCACGGCGTTGGACGAGGTGCAGCAGATGTCGGTGAGCGCCTTCACCTCAGCGGTGGTATTCACATACGACACCACGACCGCGTCCGGGTATTCGGCGCGCCAGGCGCGCAGCTCGTCGGCGGTGATCGAATCGGCCAGCGAGCAGCCGGCCCGAGCGTCCGGGATCAGCACGGTCTTGGCCGGACTGAGGATCTTCGCGGTCTCCGCCATGAAGTGCACGCCGCAGAACACGATTGTTTCCGCGTCCACGTCGGCCGCGATCCGCGAGAGCGCCAGCGAGTCGCCCACGTGGTCGGCGATGTCCTGGATCTCGGGTAACTGATAGTTGTGCGCGAGGATCGTCGCGTTGCGCTCGGCTGCCAGCCGGGCGATCTCGGCGGCCCATTCGGCGTCCGGGAACACTCCGCTGTAACCAGCCGGACCGTCGTGCACGCGCTCCGCAAGTGCGGTTGTGGCCATGGTCGGCTCCTTTACGCTCGGCACCGGTTGAACTCGGTGTGGTTTTCGACTTAGAATCGAAAACGTGCCCTATCGTAGCACCGTCCACGAGTCCTTGGCCGCCGTGTTTCAAGTACGACAGCTGCGGACCACCTCCGCCGGCCGGCCGGAACTGGCCGTACTGCTCTGGCAACGTGCGCTCGACCCGGAGCGTGGCACCTGGGCGCTACCCGGCGGGAGGGTCTGCGACGACGAAGACATCGAGACGTCGGCTCGTCGGCAACTGGCGGAGAAGGTCGATGTCTGTGAGGTATCACATCTGGAACAGCTGTCGGTGTTCAGCGATCCGGATCGCGTGCCGGGCGAGCGCCGAATCGCGTCGGCGTTCCTCGGACTGGTCCCCGCCACGACCGATCCGCGCCTACCCACCGACACCTCGTGGCACTCGGTCGCCGCCCTCCCACCCACGTCCTTCGATCACGGCGTGCTGGTAGCCGAAGCACGCGCGCGGCTGGCGGCAAAGCTGTCGTACACCAACATCGCATTCGGCCTGGCACCCCCCGTTTTCACCATGTCCGAACTACGCGAGATCTATCGCGCCGCACTGGGTTACGACGTAGATTCGACAAATCTGCAACGGGTGTTGAACCGGCGCAAGGTGCTTTCACCCACCGGCGACACCGCGCCACCCGGGCCGACCGGCGGCCGACCGGCAACCATGTACCGGTTCACCGACTCCAGCCTGCGAGTCACCGACGAGTTCGCGGCGCTGCGCCCACCCGGCTGATCCCGCCGCTGGTGACGACAGGTGCCACTCCCCCGCCCGCTCCTGGACCTGCCGGTGGCCCCGCCGGGTGGGGTGGGGTGCCGGTGTCGGGCTGATTCAGAAGGGTGGTGCTTCGTCGTCCGGTGCGGGCGGCGGCCGACCCGCTCGATGGAGCATCGGGGAATCCGGTGGCCGGGGTGGGGGTTTGCCGGGTGGGGTGAGGTCGGTGGTGCCGGTGCCGTCGCGTAAATAGGTCCCGCCGGCCGGGGTGGTCCAGAGATAAGCACCGGGGGTGTGCCGTTGGTAGTGCCAGCCGCGGTTTCCTTTGAGCCGGTGGTGTTTTCGGCAGAGTGGGGCGAGGTTGTCGCTGCTGGTGGGTCCGCCCTGGTCATGCGGGTGGGTGTGGTCGAGGTCGCAGCCACGGGCGGGGCGGTTGCAGTAGGGGAAGATGCAGGTGCTGCTGGTCTGCACGACCTGTTCGCGGAGCCGGTCCGGAATCTGATACGCATCGGTCTGGACGTGTTCGGCCAGGTCCAGCACCGGACGCACCGTCACCTTCGCGTCCGGGCTGCCACACCAAGCACGGATCGCCTCGATACTCGCCGGGGTCGGTGACGAAGAGTCGACCCGGCCCAGGGGGCCACCGGAACCGGTGAGCTGATCAGCGCTGATATGTACATGCAACTGAACATCACGCGGGGCGCGGCGATCCAACGCAGCCGGTGTGGGTTCTGGTGCGTCGAACGGCAATCCGGGTTGCCGGCGGGCGAGTTCACCCAACGCGGTCGAGCGCCGCGCATCCAGCGAATCGGTGCTGCCACAGGCGGCGAGATCCTCGGCGATATCGGACAACGCGTGATCGAGATCGCGGGCGTCGAGCAGATCGAGTTCGCCCTCGATCCGGACCGTGCCGGTCAGACTCACGGTGCGGGTGTCGATCTCCACCTTCCGGGTATCGGCATTCAATTCCTGCTCCGCAGCCTCGGGGTCGGCGAGGATGCGGGCTTCGTCGATCAACCGATCCAGCTGCGCCCACGACACCGTCCCCGCGTACGCCGCGAGCCGCTCATCGACGAACGCGGCCGCTTCCGGCGACAAGCCGATAGTGGCATCGGCGATCCGCCGGGCCCGCCACCATGGTGTCTGCCCGGCCCTGACGCGTTCCCAGAGTCGGGGCAACCGGTAACAAACTTCGAGCACCGCCCCGACATACGACATTCCCGAATCGGTGGAATACCGCAACGCGGTAGCGAGCTCGGCAACCGCGGATTCGTCGACCTCCGGCGAACCGGGCCCGCCCGGAGTGACCCACCCGACCCCGAACCGATCCACCTCGGTGTCACCCACCGGGGCGTGCCAGCGACACCACTCGACCGTCAACTCGGCCTGCTGCACCGCGACCCGCTCCGCCTCGGCCCGCGCCGCCCGCAACCCCGCCAACACCATCCGCGCAGAACCAGCACCAAACCCGGTTCCGGGAGTAAAAACACTGGCTGCGGTCATATATCTAGTGCATCACGACCCACCGACAGGTTTCCGGCCCGCTTGCACGAGCTACCTGAGCACGGCGAGGGCTATTTCTCCTGGTCACTCTGCTTCGTCTGGTCACTCCGCTTCTCCCGGTCACCCTGCCCGGCGGCGGCCGGGGTGGTGACCGCGAGATCGCCGACACCGAGATCATCACGGGTGTTCAGCGAGGCGAAGATCAGCATGACCATCCCGGCGATCAACGGCTGTACCAGCAGCGGGATCGTCGTGTCCAACGTCGGCGGGTGCGATATCACGGTGTCCACCGCCGGGTCGTCGATGCGGGGGAAGCGCAGCCGGGCGGCGAACTGACCGACCACCGCCATGGTGAAGGCGCCGACACCCGACCCGATCAGCACGCCGACGACCTGCGCCGGACCCCGCATCGCGCGCCACTGCCAGGCGGCCGCTGCCGACCACACCGCCACCACCGCTGCGATACAACAGAACACACCGACGGCGTCGAACAAGTGGTCGCTTTCCCCGGTGAGCACCCGTCCCCGATCCGGACCCACTACCAGCACCTGTTCGGGCGGCGCCGACAGCGCCCAGACCACGGCGCCCAGCACGCTCAACAGCACACATCCGGCAAAGACCCGGGCTGCGGCCCGAATCGGGGGTGTCATCGTCGTTCGCCGCTCGTGGAGTCGATCGTGCCGTGCCGGGAACAGCGCGCCCACCAGCCGTCCGGGCTGACCTGTACCACCATCTTGCGGCCGCACTCGGCGCAGTAACGCGGTGGCTCGAGACCCAGGGCGGCCGCCGCCGGGAGCACGTCGTCCGGTTTGCCGGTGAACGGGTTGTACGACACGGACCCGACTCTAGATCGTCTCGTTGAGCGCCTTGATCGGCATGGACAGCTCGCTCAACAGATCCAAGTCCTGCTCGGCAGCTCGGCCCAATGTGGTCAGGTAGTTGCCGACGATCACCGCGTTGATCCCGCCGAGGATGCCTTGGCGGGCGCCGAGATCGCCCAGGGTGATCTCGCGGCCACCGGCGAATCGCAGCATCGTCCGCGGCAACGCCAGCCGGAACGCCGCGACGGCTCGCAGCGCGTCACTCGCCGGGAGCACCTCGAGATCACCGAACGGCGTGCCCGGACGCGGGTTGAGGAAATTCAGCGGAACTTCGTCCGGATCCAGCGCGGCCAGATCGGTCGCGAACTCGGCGCGCTGTTCCAGCGTTTCACCCATGCCCAGAATGCCGCCGCAACAGACCTCCATACCCGCGTCCCGGACCATCCGGAGGGTGTTCCACCGCTCGTCCCACGTGTGTGTGGTTACCACGTTCGGGAAGTACGACCGCGCAGTCTCCAGATTGTGGTTGTACCGATGCACCCCCATCGCCGCGAGCTGATCCACCTGCTCTTGGGTCAACATCCCGAGCGAACAGGCGACCTGGATGTCCACCTCGTTCCGGATCGCCGCCACACCCGCCGCCACCTGAGCCATCAACCGCGCGTCCGGGCCGCGCACCGCGGCCACGATGCAGAACTCGGTGGCGCCGGTCTTCGCGGTCTGCTTGGCTGCTTCGACCAGGCTCGGGACATCCAGCCAGGCGGCGCGCACCGGCGAGGCGAAAAGGCCGGACTGCGAACAGAAATGACAGTCTTCCGGGCAACCGCCGGTCTTCAGGCTGATGATCCCCTCGACCTCGACCTCGGGCCCACACCAACGCATCCGTACCTCGTGGGCGAGCGCCAGCAGCTCCGCCAACCGGTCGTCGCCCAGTCGCAGCACCGCAAGCGTCTGCTCGCCCGAGAGCCCTTCGCCCCGATCGAGCACCTGCGCGCGGGCGACGGCCAGGATGTCGGTCGTCACGATTGCCTGGGTCATCGAGCGGTCCTCCCAAACTTGAACGGCGTTCAAGATAGAGTAGCGTACGTGCAGCTACACAAGGACGACGTGCTCGACGGAGCATTGACGATCCTCGATACCTTCGGCCTGGCCGATCTCACCATGCGCCGCCTCGCCACCTCGTTGCATGTCGCACCCGGCGCGCTGTACTGGCATTTTCCCAACAAGCAGGCGCTGCTCGGCGCGCTGGCCGATCGGATCTCGGCCCGGATGGCGGAGCCGGCGGCCGCAACCGGTGCGACCGAACAGGTAAGCGAGCTCGCCCACCGGCTGCGCGATGCGCTCCTGGCCCACCGCGACGGCGCCGAACTGGTGTCGGCCAGCTACGCGTCCCGGCACACCGCGGGCCTGGCCCGAGAGCGCCTGATCGAAGCGGTCCTCGGGTTCGGGCTCCGGCACCACGAGGCCGAGCTCGGCGGGCTCACGCTGCTCTACTACGTGCTCGGGCACACCGTCGACGAGCAGGCCGGGATGCAGCTCGACTCGGTCGGCGCGCTCCCGGACGGCGTCTCGCCACTGTTCGACACCCCCGATGCGACGGCACGTTTCGAGTTCGGCCTGCGGTTGTTCGTCGGCGGGCTGATCTCGGTCGCCGAGCCGACGACCGGTGCGCGAGTCGACGCGCCGGCACGGAACGGCTGACGCGTGCCGCAACGCATGTTCGTCGCCGTCGTCCCGCCGGCCGAGGTGGTCGAGGACCTGGCCGAATTCCTCGCTCCGCGGACCGGGATCACCTGGATCGACAGCGCCCAGTGGCATCTCACCCTGGCCTTTCTCGCCGCCGTCCCGGACTATCGGATCGACGACCTGGCCGCCGAGCTGGCCCCGAAGCTGGCCCGGCAGCAGCGATTCCGGATTCGCCTGACCGGCGCCGGGGCATTCCCGAACCCGGCGCGAGCGGCCGCGCTCTGGCTCGGCGTCGACGACCCGGCACCCCTGACCGTTCTTGCCGGAACCGCACGCCGGGTGGCAAATTCGGTCGGCGCCACCCCGGACGGCCGGGCGTTCGTGCCGCACGTCACGGTGGCACGGCCACGCCGACCGATCGAAGCGACGAAGTGGTACCGCATTCTCGATACCTATCGGAGTCCGGCCTGGGACGTCGAGGCCGTGGAACTGATCGAATCGCACCTCGGCGAAGGCCCGCGCCGACGACCTCGATACGTCACTGCCGCAAGCTTTCCGCTGCCGCCACCGGAGCGATCGGACCGCCCGATCGGATACCGATCCGAAAACCTGTCCGACATCCGGTCTAGGCTGCCTGAATGACCGACGATACCGGGGGCACGATCCGCTACACCGCAGGCCGGAACGCTCCGCTGCCCGCCGCGACCGTGACATTCACCGTCTCCTGCGATATCGCACTCGATCTCTCGGTCCTGATCACCGACGCTCAGCTGCAAGCACAGTCACCGGCCGACGTCGTGTTCTACAACCGGCCGGTCACCCCAGGAGTGCGGCTGACCACCGGCGGCATCGACATCACGCCGGCAGCGATCCGGCCGGACGCCGCGGCCGCGCTCTGCCTGGCCAGCCTCGACCCGGAGGGTGCCGGCATCGGCACCACCTTCGGTCGACTCGACACGGCGCTGCGCGGCCCGGACGGGACCGAGCTCGCCGTCTTCTCGATCGACTGCCGATCAGGTGAATCGGCGATGATCTGCTGGGAGCTGTACCGCCGCGACGACCGGTGGAAGGTACGCGCGGTCGGCCAGGGGTATACCGCCGGGCTCGCCGGCGCGCTGGTCGAACACGGTGTCCCGGTCGAGGCCACCCCGGCGACCGGGTCGGATCCGACCGCGACACCGACGATCGAACTGCCCGATCCCGAACGGCTGGAACTGATTCTGGAGGACGCTGCCCGCAGCTCCTACTCCTACCTCACATCGGTGGACTTCGCCGCGACTCGGCTGGACGAGGAGCTGTCCGCCGCACTCGCGGATCCGGCGGACCGAATCGGACCACGGGCCGTCGCCGCCCGCGAGTCCGCCCAGCTCCGCCACGACGAACTCGTCTCGCAGGCGCGGCGGCGATACGACCAGGACTGTGCCCAGCTGGGTGCGGAGCTGCGCGAGGTCGAGCGCACGCTGCCGCGCGGGCTGGCCGACTGGTCGGCGCCGACCTGGACCGGTCCGGTACCGGACCGGCGGCCGGCAGCCGGTATCCGGATCGGTGTGCTCACCGCGCCCGAGCGCGGTTCGCTACGCATCCCGCTGTGTCTGCGCGTACCGATGACGCAAGGCCTGTGGCTGCTCGGGCCGGACGTCACGGACACCACCGAGGTTGCATCGGCGGTGATCGTGCGCACCCTCGCCGCGCGCCCGGGCAGCATCGTCGACCTCGTCGATCTCAGCGGCAGCCTGCGCACGACGATCGAGGGGCGGCTACCGCAGACCGGTGGGATCACCGTGACCGAGACGAACGGCATCACCGACTACCTGGAATCGCTGGCCCCGATGTTGGAGCTGGCCATCATGGATCGGGCCGACCGGCCGACCGTTGCCCCGCCGGTCCGGCTGCTGGTGCTCAACCACTTCCCTTACGGCTATCAGCCGGCCCACCTGACGTCGATCGCCGCACTCGTCCGGCACGGGGGCACCCTCGGCCTCTCGCTGGTGCTCGTGGGCGCGGAGCCGGAGCCCGACGATACCGCCGCTCAGGCCCTCGCAGACCGCTGCCGGATGATCCCGGCGACGGGCGACACACGGTGGCACGACCCGTGGACATCGACGACGTGGACCTTCACCGCCGACCGGATCCCCGCCGGCCTGCCGCGCTAGGCAACTACCGGCAATTGCGGCTGTGCGCGACACGCCGCGCGACGCCCCGACGATTTTCGGCTAACAGGTGAATTCCGCCCGGCAAACCATCACACTGGACATCGAGCAGTTGACGTCGGACACTGCCGATGAATCGGGCGATCGGTGCATCGGGACATGTCGACGTCACTGCACCTGGTACGGCGGAACTCGGGGAGTGACCACTGATGGATGACTTGGAACAACGGTTGCGCTCCCAGCTCGCCGAGGCGAGGTCGGCCACGCTCACCCCCGCAGCGGCCGACCGGATGATCGGTGAGATCGACCAACTCCGCCGGACCGCTACCGGTCTCGCCGATTCCGCCTATCGCGACCGGATGCTGGCGCTGGCCGAAGCCGCGCTGACCGCGACCGTCCGCGGCCAGGAACGGCGTCGGCCCGCGCTGGTCCGGCCCGACGACCCGGGCCGACGATCGGCGATCTCGGCGCTGGCCAACCTGTTGGAAGGCCAGGGGCCCAACACACCGGTCGTGGGGTTCGTCCCCCCCACCCGGTAGGGATCGTCGCGCCCGCTCGTCAGCGCGACAGGGAATCGCTGGTGAACCAGGTGGGCGCCTCGGCGACGAATCGCTCGCGCTGCAACGAACCGGCCCCCGCCGGCACCCGGCCGACGATCGGTACCCCGGTAACCCGGGGCAGGTCCTCCAAGTTGCACAGCATCGCCAGGTCCGGCTTGCGTGGCCACGATCCGATCACCAATCCGGCGCAGCTCACCCCGGATGCCTGCAGCTCCCGCACGGTGAGTGCGCTGTGGTTCAGCGTGCCCAGGCCGGCGTCCGCGACCACCACGACCGCGCCGCCGAGTCGGGTCGCGAGATCGAGCAGGGTGAAGCCGTCCTCACCGAGACCGACCAACAGGCCGCCTGCTCCCTCGACCAACACGACGTCGCCCGGCAGCCCACGCAACGCGCACTCGGCCTCGTAGAGACCGAGCGGCGCCAAGCCGGCAACACGAGCCGCGGTGTCCGGGGCGAGCGGATCCGGGAATCGGGCCAGCTCGATCCCACCGACTCCGGTCAGCCGTTCGACCTCGTGGATATCCCCCGGCTCCCCTTCGGCAACTCCGGTCTGCGCGGGCTTGCACACCACCACCGCACGACCGGACGATCTCGCAGTAGCCGCGAGCGCAGCGGTCACCACCGTCTTACCGACACCGGTCGACGTGCCGGTCACGAAGATGAACCTCATGCCGGCACCTCCACCAGGACCGTCCGGAGCACCTGCTCGATCGTGTCGAGCTCGGCCGCGGTCAGATTGGCCCGGGCGGTCAGCCGCAATCGCGAGGTGCCCGGCGGCACCGACGGCGGGCGGAAACACCCCACGCTCACCCCGGCGGCGCGGCACGCCGCCGCCGCTGCCACCGCCCGCTCCGGGTCGCCCAGCACCACCGACACGACCGCTGACGGTGGCGCCGCGACACCGGCGAGCCGCGCGAGGTCTCCGGCGCGATCCAGCACCGCACCGGCCCGCTCGGGTTCGGCACGCAACACGCGCAGCGCCGCCCGCGCCGCGCCGACCGCGGCGGGAGCCAGGCCGGTATCGAAGATGAAACTGCGGGCGGTGTTCACCAGGTGGTTTCGAACCCGGTCGGCGGCCAGTACGACCCCGCCCTGGGCGGCCAGCGCCTTGGACAGCGTTGCCGTGATCACCACATCCGGCTCACCGGCCAGGCCGGTCTCGTGCACCAGTCCGCGCCCCCCGGTGCCCCGCACCCCGATCGCGTGCGCTTCGTCGACGACCAACACCGCTCGGTTCGCCCGCACCACCCGATGCAGGTCCGCGAGCGGGGCCAGGTCACCGTCGGCGCTGAATACGGAATCGGTCACCACCAGGGCGCGTGGCTCGGCCCGGTCGCGCAACAACGCCGCCACCGCATCGACATCGGCGTGGGGCACGACCGCGACCCGGCCGCGGGCCAACCGGCAACCGTCCACCAACGAGGCGTGACTGGCGGCATCCGAAACGATCAGCGTGTCCGGCCCGGCCAGCGTGGTCAGCACCGCCAGGTTCGCCGCGTAACCCGAGGCGAACACCAGCCCGGATTCGGCGCCGGTGAACTCGGCGAGCTCGACCTCCAGCAGTTCGTGCTCGGCCGTGGTTCCGGTGACCAGTCGGGAGCCGGTCGACCCGGCACCCCAGCGGCGCAACGCCGCGATTGCCCCGTCGAGCACCGCCGGATGCCGGGTCAGCCCCAGATAGTCGTTCGAAGCGAGATCGATCGCCGGATCCCCCGCAGCGCGCGGGGTCAGTTCCCGCTGCAGTCCGGCAGCCGCCCGCTCCCGGCCCCAGTCGGCCAACCAGTCCAGTGCCGTACTCGCGTCCCGATCCACGAGAGGCCAGCATACGCGGCGACTTGAACACCGTTCGAGTTCAGCCCGCCGTTCACACGGTCAGCAACAGCCCAGCCAGCACTGCCAGCGCGATCACCTTCAGCACTTCGAGCACGATGTAGCGACGGTGCTCCTGCGAGCGGGTCTCCTCGATGCCGGCGATCCCGGCCAAGAACTCGTCGGTGCGCCGGTTCAACTGCGGACGGACAACCTCCAGCTGGACCAGCAAGATCACCGCGACGACCGCCGCAGCGATCCAGATCGCGAGCGGCAGCGCAGGTGCGTTCGCTATACCCGTGTCCGCCAACAGGCAGAGCGCGATGACGATCAGCCAACCGAGCTCGACGAGGTTCAGGGCCCGGAACACCACCCGGCCGACGGACAGCCCCACCCGCAGGTCCACGCCCGGGGCGCGGAACTTCAACGGCGCTTCGAGGAACGAGATCCCCAGCACCATGCCCAACCACAGCAATGTCGCCGCCGCAGCGATTCGCGTCACCGCTTCATGCATTTCCTCGCACCTCCCCGACCGGTGTAGTGGCCGACATCATGTCGAGCGTCAGTCTGCCACGCGGCGCCGACCGTCGGGCACCGACTACAGCGCAGTGGCTCGATCGGGTGCATCACGCTCACCCGACGGCCGCCGCCGCCACCACCGCGGCCGCGATCCGGGTGACGTCGTCGGTGCTGCTCACGTATGGCGGCATGGTGTAGATCAGGCGACCGAACGGACGCAACCAGACCCCGCCGGCGACAGCCGCCGCGGTCGCCGCCGCGACATCGACCGGATGATCGAGTTCGATCACCCCGATCCCGCCGAGCACCCGGACGTCGGCGACTCCGGGCCGTCCGCGAGCCGGCGCGAGCCCCGCACGAAGGCCGCGTTCGAGTGCGGCGACCTCGGCGGGCCAGTCCCGGCTGCGGAGCAGCTCGATCGAGGCCACCGCCACCGCGCACGCGAGCGGATTGGCCATGAACGTCGGTCCGTGCATCAGGCCACCGTGCCCGGCACTGATCACCTCGGCGATCCGCGCCGTACAGAGCGCCGCGGCCAGCGTCAGATAGCCACCGGTCAGGGCCTTGCCGATACACATCACGTCCGGCACCACCCCGGCCTGCTCGGCGGCGAACATGGTTCCGGTGCGGCCGAACCCGGTGGCGATCTCGTCGAACACCAACAGCACCTCGTGTGCGTCGCACAACCGGCGCAGATCGGCCAGATAACCGGGGTGGTGCCACCGCATGCCGCCGGCCCCCTGCACCACCGGCTCGACGATCACCGCGGCCAGCTCGTCGGCGTGCGCGGATACCGCATCGGCCAACACCGTGACATAGCTCTCGTCGTAGCCGACCGGCGGCGGCGGTACGAATACCTGCTCGGGCAGCACTCCGGTCCACAACGCGTGCATGCCGCCGGCCGGGTCGCACACGCTCATCGGGGTGAACGTGTCACCGTGATATCCGCCACGCCAGGTGAGCAGCCGGTGTTTGGCCGGTCGGTCCTGCACCCGCCAGTACTGCAGGCACATCTTCGCCGCGACCTCGACCGAGACCGATCCGGAGTCGCACAGGAAAACCCGGTCCAGCCCGGGCGGAACGACCTCGAGCAACGCCCGGGTCAGCCGCGCGGCCGGCTCGTGGGTCAATCCGCCGAACATCACATGACTCATCCGCTGCGCCTGCTCGGTCAGTGCCGCGTCCAGCACCGGGTGCCGATAGCCGTGGATCGCCGCCCACCAGGAGCTCATCCCGTCCACCAGCTCGCGGCCGTCGGCCAACTGCAGCCGGGTACCGCGCGCTGCGGTGACGATCAACGGTGCGGTGCTCGGCGGGAAACCGCCGTAGGGATGCCAGATATGGGCGGCGTCGACCGCCGCGACCTCGTCCGGGGTCAGGTTGCCTACCGTCCTTCCGTGGTCGGTCCGGCACGTTGCGGACCTTCCGGGTTTTTCCCGCCTTCCGGCCCGCTACGCCGCCGGGAGGCGCGGTCAAGCTAGCATGCCGTTACCGCAGCTGCCGGGCACTTTGCTCGCCGAGCAATTCCGGCCGCCTTCGCTAGGGTTGAGCGTTATGTCCCAGCCCGAGCTGTCGTCCGCGCCGCCGCTGCTGCCCCCGGCCGTGTGGCCCGGGGAGGCCTATCCGCTCGGCGCCAGCTACGACGGTGCGGGTACCCAATTCTCGGTCTTCTCCGAGGTCGCCGAGCAGGTCGAGCTCTGTTTACTCGCGCGGGACGGTCGCGAAACCCGGGTTCCGCTGGACGAAGTCGACGGATTCGTCTGGCACGCCTACCTGCCTACCATCGCCCCCGGCCAGCGCTACGGCTTCCGGGTGCACGGGCCTTTCGAGCCGACCCGAGGTCTGCGCTGCGACCCGAGCAAACTGCTGGTCGACCCGTACGGGAAAGCGTTCGACGGTGATTTCGACGGCCACGAGTCGCTGACCACCTACGGTCGCGACTCGCTCGGGCACACCATGACCTCGGTGGTGATCAACCCTTACTTCGACTGGGCGCACGACCGGCACCCACGCACTCCGTATCACCGGACGGTGATCTACGAAGCACACGTCAAAGGGATGACCCAAACCCACCCCGGTATCCCCCCGGGACTGCGCGGCACCTATGCCGGCCTGGCCCATCCGGTGGTCATCGACCATCTGCATCGGCTCGGGGTGACGGCGATCGAACTGATGCCGGTCCATCAGTTCCTGCAGGACCAGCGGCTGCTCGATCAAGGCCTGCGCAACTACTGGGGCTACAACACCTTCGGCTTCCTGGCCCCCCACCACGCGTACGCCGCGACCAAGAAGGCACCCGGCGCGGTCTCCGAGTTCAAGGCGATGGTTCGTGCCTTCCACGCCGCCGGGATCGAAGTGATCCTCGATGTGGTGTACAACCACACCGCCGAGGGCAACCACCTGGGTCCGACCATCGGCTTCCGCGGGATCGACAACAGCGCCTACTACCGGCTGGTCGACGGCGACCCCGAGCACTACATGGATTACACCGGCACCGGCAACAGCCTCAACGTCCGGCATCCACACACGCTGCAGCTGATCATGGATTCGCTGCGGTACTGGATCCTGGAGATGCACGTCGACGGCTTCCGGTTCGACCTGGCATCGACCCTGGCCCGCGAACTGCACGACGTGGATCGACTGTCCGCCTTCTTCGACCTGGTCCAGCAGGATCCGGTGGTCAGCCAGGTGAAGTTGATCGCCGAGCCGTGGGATGTCGGCGAGGGCGGCTACCAGGTAGGCAACTTTCCGCCGCTGTGGACCGAATGGAACGGCAAGTACCGCGACACCGTGCGCGACTACTGGCGGGGTGAGCCGGCGACCTTGGGCGAGTTCGCGTCCCGGTTCACCGGGTCGAGCGACCTCTACGCCCCCACCGGCCGGCGCCCCGGCGCCAGCATCAACTTCGTCATCGCCCACGACGGGTTCACCTTGCGCGACCTGGTGTCGTACAACGAGAAGCACAACCTCGCCAACGGCGAGGACAACCGCGACGGGGAGAGCCACAACCGCTCGTGGAATTGTGGGGTGGAAGGGCCGACCGACGATCCCGCGATTCTGGAGCTGCGTGCCCGGCAGAGCCGCAACATCTTGGCCACGTTGTTCCTGTCGCAGGGCACGCCGATGCTGGCGCACGGTGACGAACTGGGCCGCACCCAATTCGGCAACAACAACGTCTACTGCCAGGATTCGCCGCTGTCCTGGATCGATTGGGACATGGCCGAGGAGAACGCCGACCTGCTGGATTTCACCCGGAAGGTGATCGCGTTGCGGACCGAGCATCCGGTGTTCCGGCGCCGCCGGTTCTTCGACGGCAAGCCGACCCGATCCCCGCAGCAGGCCAGCGATATCGCCTGGCTCACCCCGGCCGGACACGAGATGACGATCGAGGACTGGGACAGCGGATTCGGCAAGTCGCTGACCGTATTCCTCAACGGGGAGGGCATCCGGGAGCCGGACAGTCGGGGTGAGCGGGTACGTGACAGCTCGTTCCTGTTGTTGTTCAACGCGCACGACACCGACCTGGACTTCACCGTGCCCGGACCGGACTACGGCGATCGCTGGGCGGTAGCGCTGGACACCGCGGCGCCCCACGGCCGAGACGACCCGGCACGCGCACCCGGCGATCCGATCTCGGTGGCCGCCCGCTCACTCGTCGTGCTCCAGGCGAGCTGAGATGGCGATCCTGCCGGTCCGCAGCACGTATCGATTGCAGCTGCGCGGTGATCGGTTCACCCTGGCCGACGCCCGCAGGACGGTCGAGTACCTGCACCAGCTGGGGGTAACCCACGTCTACCTGTCGCCTGTGCTCACCTCGACCCGCGGCTCGACGCACGGCTACGACATCACCGACCCGACCACGGTGAACCCGGACCTGGGTGGACGAACGGCGCTCCGGGCGCTCGCCGACGAGCTACGTAGTCGCGACATGGGCCTGGTGGTCGACATCGTGCCGAATCACGTCGGGGTGGCCGACCCGCGGCAGAACCGCTGGTGGTGGCACGTACTCAAGTACGGCCGGGACTCCGAGTACGCCGGCTACTTCGACATCGACTGGAGCCCGGACAACGGCTCCGGCGGCCGGATCGCACTTCCGGTGCTGCGCAACGACACCGACCCGGGCGCGATGACCGTGGACCGCAGCGGCGACGAACCGATGCTGGCCTTCGGCGAGCTGCGCTTCCCGATCGCCGACGGAACCGACAACGACCATCCGCTGCGAATCCACGATCGGCAGCATTACCGGCTGGTCAACGGGGAATCCGGGGTGGCCACCTACCGCCGGTTCTTCGCGGTGAACGAGCTGGCCGGGATCCGACAGGAGAACCCGGTCGTCTTCGCCGCGACCCACAGTGAGCTCGCCGCATGGTGCACCCACGACCTGATCGACGGGGTGCGAGTCGACCACCCGGACGGTCTCGCCGACCCGGCCGGTTACCTGCGGCGGCTGCGCGAGCTGATCGGACCCCGGCTGTTGGTGATCGAGAAGGTGCTCGGCGCCCGGGAACCGCTGGACCGCACCCTGCCGATCGACGGCACCACCGGCTACGACGCACTCGCCGACTACGGCGGTGTGCTGATCGATCCGGCGGGCGAACCGGCGCTCTCCGAACTGTCGCACCACCTCGTCGGTGGCTCCGGCGATGCCGGCTGGTTCCACGAGGCAGAGCAGCGGGCCAAACGGGTGGTCGCGCAGACCATCCTCGGTCCCGACGTACGCCGTCTGGTGACCGCGATCGAGCTCGAATCGACGACCCCGATCGACCGGCCGACGCTGGCCGCAGCGGTCGTCGAGCTGCTCGCCGCAATCCCGGTGTACCGGGTCGACTACGCCCCGCTGACCGAGCTGCTCGGCGCCGTGATCGCTGATCTCACCGCCGACAATCCCGGGCTCGCCGACCCGCTCGGCGTGGTGATCGAGGCGCTCGCCGGCGGTGGGGTGGCCGCCGTCCGGTTCAACCAGGTGTGCGGTGCGGTGACGGCGAAGGCCGTCGAGGACAGCGTCTACTACCGTGCGGCACGACTGGTGTCGTTGCAGGAAGTCGGCGGCGATCCGGGTCGATTCGGCCGCTCGCTCAACGACTTCCACCAGGCCAACGCGGTCCGCGCGCGGTACTGGCCGGCGAGCATGACCACGCTCGGCACGCACGACACCAAGCGCAGCGAAGATGTCCGGGCCCGGATCGGGGTGCTGTCGCAGATCGCCGAACGGTGGTCGGCGCTGGTGCTCGCCTGGCACCTGGGCACCCCCTGCCCGGATCCCGGAATGGGACTGTTCCTGTTGCAGAACATGGTCGGGGTGTGGCCGGTCGGCGGTGCCCCGGACACCGACCTGCGCGAGCGACTGCATGCCTACGCGGAGAAGGCAGCTCGCGAGTCGGGGGCACGAACCTCGTGGGAGCGGGTGGACAACGACTTCGAGTGGTCGTTGCAGGAATGGATCGACGCCGTCGTGGACGGTCCGGTCGGCGCGGCGATCGGTGAGCTGGTCGACGAGATCGCGCCGCACGGCTGGTCCGACGCACTCGCCCAGAAGCTGCTGCAGCTGGCCGGACCCGGAATTCCGGACGTGTACCAGGGCACCGAGCTCTGGGACGACTCGCTGGTCGACCCGGACAACCGGCGCCCGGTCGACTTCGCCGCGCGGATCCGGCTGCTGCACACCCTGGACGAGACACCCGCGCTGGACGGCACCGGCGCCGCGAAACTGTGGATCACCGCGCACGCCCTGTGGTTGCGCCGGGACCGACCGGCCAGCTTCGTCGGGGGTACCTACCGGCCGCTGCACGCGACCGGGCGGCATGCGCACCGCGTTGTCGCGTTCGGCCGCGGGCAGCCCGGCGCGGAACCGGACGTGGTGGCGGTGGCGGCCCGGCACACCGTCGGACTGGCCGACGGTGGCTGGGCCGACACCGCGCTCACGCTGCCGGACGCGACCTGGATCGACCGGATCAGCGGCCGTCGCTTCTCCGGCACCGTACCGGCCGGCGAGCTGCTGGCCGGATTACCGGTGGCACTGCTCGTCCGCTGACCGAGCCACGAATCGGGACCGAAGGTCGGTGCGCGAGCCGCGGCCCGGTCGGTTGGCGATGTAGTGCTCGACCGTCTCGACGGTCCAGCCGCGGACCCCGCCGCGGGACACTCCGCCGGCTTCGTCGATCGGCCCGACGATCACGTCGGGTTCGGGCAACTTGTAGCGGCTCAACGCCCCGGGCACGACGCCGAGTCGCTCGGCGAACTGGGTTCGGTTCAGGTACCGAATCGGTTCGTGAACCGACATCGGTGATCGATCGGCCGGCGGTCGACGATCGGCTGCGGTGTGTGCTGTTTCGGTCATGACGTACGTGCAGAACTCCATCCGAGACTTCCCGACCCGGCTACCGTACCCGCACACCGGCGCTCCCGCGCCCGCTCAGCGAACGAAACCGAGTAGCCCTTTCCGGGACTGCGCCGCGGCGATCTGCACCGCCTGATCGACCTCGGTGATCTTGTCTCGGATACAGCCCAGCTCGCGGCCGCGCTGCCGCTCGGCCGCGTCCAGTCGAGCCCACCCGGCACTGTCCAGACGATCCGGCCGGCGCGCCGCGACCAGCCGGCTCAACTGCGCCGCCGACTGCGCTGGCCTGGCCAATCGGCCGGCGTTGAAGTCGGCGACCAGCGTCTGCAGGGTTTCGTGGGCACAGCTCTTGTTCGTCCCGACGAACCCCGACGGGCCGCGCTTGATCCAGCCGGTGACGTAGGCGCCGGCAGTCCCCTCGACCCGGCCCGCCCGGTTCGGCACGATGCCGCGTGCCGGGTCGAACGGCAGGCCCGGAACCGGCCGGCCGTGATAGCCGATCGAGGTCAGTAGCAATCTTGTGGCTATCTTCTCGACCCGGCCGTCGGTGCCCGGTGTGGGTTCGGTCTCGATCTCGTCGACATACCCCGGTCCGTGGATCGCTCGGGTCGTCCGCCCGTACCGCAGGACCACCCGCTTGCGATCGGGTACCGCGTCGGCGAGGTCGGGTAGGCCGGCCAACAGCGCGAGCTTGTGCCGGGCCGCGAAGGACAGCTCGGGCGCTGCCGGGTCCGGGGCCGGCCCGCCGGACCGGTCCACCACCACGTCGAAATCCGGGCAGGCGATCAGCCCGGCCAGTTCCGGCACGGTGAAGGCGGAGTCCGCCGGACCACGCCGGCCGAGCAACACGACCTCACCGATGGTGCCGGCACGCAGCGCGGCCAGGGCGGCGCGGGTGATATCGGTACCGGCCAGCCGATCTCGGTCGGCGAGCAGAATGCGGGCCACGTCGAGCGCCACGTTGCCGTTGCCGACGATCACCGCCCGGTTTCCGGACAGGTCGAACCGATGGTGCTGATGATCGGGGTGGCCGTTGTACCAGCCGACGAACTCGGTCGCCGATCCGACGCCGGGCAGATCTGCGCCCGGAACGTCGAGCCGCCGGTCGGCGGCCGCACCGACCGCGTAGACCACGGCGTGGTAGTGCGGTAGCAGCTCGGCGTGGTCCAGATCGCGACCCACCTCGACGTTGAGAAAGAACTCGAAACCCGGCTCCCGGGCGATCAGCTCGAACAGGTCGGTGACCTGCTTGGTCTGCGGGTGATCCGGCGCGACGCCGGAGCGGACCAGTCCGTACGGCATCGGCAGCCGGTCGAACACGTCGACCTGCGCACCGGTCTGGCGCAACACTTCGTCGGCGGCATACATCCCGGCCGGACCGGAGCCCACGACCGCCACCCGCAGCGGCCCCAGGTCGGGTCGCACCGCCGCGGTCGAGGTGATCATCGGTGCGAGTAACGGGCGCTCGCTCGGCCCGGGGCCGGCGCCGCTCGCGTAGAAATCGGCGTTCAGCTCCAGGTAGTTCTGCTGATCCGGCCGGAGTCGAGCGTGCGGCACGATCGCGCCCACCGGGCAGGCGGTGATGCACGCGCCGCAGTCGACGCAGGTTGCCGGATCCACGTACAGCATTTCGGCGGTCGCGAAGCCCGGCTCGTCCGGCGTCGGATGGATACAGTTGACCGGGCAGGCGTACACGCACGAGGCGTCGCTGCAACACGACTGGGTGACAACGTGTGGCACGACGTACTCAGCTCGCCAGCACGAGCGGCGTGCGCTCGGGTTCGCTGCGGAACCGGGCCGGCCGGCCGGCGATCCGCAGCCCCCGCCAGAGCAGCTCGGCCACCGGATTCATCAGACCCAGCTCGGCGCCGAGCATCCGGACGTCGGCGAAGTAGCCGGCCAGGGTGGCGCGGGAATCGGGCGAGTTCCAGAACAGCTCCTTACGAACCGAGTCCGGAATGTCGAACTCGGTGAAGAACTCCCGCGGCGGAATCACGATCACATCGCACAGCACCCGCATGATCACCGGGTAGGCCAACGAGAGCAGGAACCGGCCGACCGGGCCGTTCTCCGGCACGTGCCGGCGCAGGAACTCGTGCGCGAACGAGATGTGCCGCGCTTCTTCGGCCACGTGGATCCGCATGACGTTCTTGATGATCGGGTGGTAATCGGTGGTGTCCGAGCGCAGGTAGGTCTTCTGGATGTGATCGATCGGCTCCTCTCCCCCCAGCACGCCCATGAAGAAGACCGACGGCATCGGCCAGGCGGCAACCCCGAGCAGTGGCGCAAGCCGACGCATGACCGGACCGAAGCCGGGCACGTCGACTCCGCTGCGGTTCACCAACTCCTGGAACATCAGGGTGTGGTTGCACTCCTCGATGACCTCGTGCGTGGCGTAACCGAACTCCGGCGAGCCGTTCGGCAGGGTCGACAGGTACGTCATGAAGCCGCGGATCAGCACCTGCTCGAACAGCAGCCCCACCTTCGCGACGTTCGCCTGCCGGTACATGCCGATCGCGATCTGCCGGTCCTGCGGCAGTGCCCGGTACCACGGGTGTCGGCCCAGCGGGTCGGCGTCGGGCAGGATCCACCGTGGATCGTTCGGGCGGACCTGGAATTCGGGTGCGTCCCAATCGATATCCCGGTAGGGATCGAAGCTGCGGTGCCGCGACCCCTCGACCAATCGGGCAAGCAGTTCTTCGTAGGTCTCGCCGGTGCCGGCGTCGACCGACCCGGCAACCGACCCCGCCTCGTCCAGCATGGTCATCGTGTCCTCTCCAGCCACGGGACGCCTATGTCCCGGGTCTCGATCGGCGTCGCTCGGCAACACCTTTCTGTGTATGACAGTAACACTAAAACCTGCCGACGACTGTCGGCCGGCGAACGGGTCAGCGACTCGACCGGATCGAGTCGAGTGGTCGTAGGTGTGCGTCGAGGTCCGCCACGATCGCGCTCGACTGTGGCAGCAAGTTCACCCGCAAGTCCCGGTCCGACTCCTGGCGGGCTCGGATCGCGGCGACGTTCTCGCTGGTGACGACCCGTCCCGGAACATAGACCCAGCCGCGCGGCAGATCTCGGTGGCCCGCCGCGCACTCGGCCTGCAACTGGCCGGCGATCGCCCCTTGCAGGAAATGTTCGGGCGAGACGGTGACCAGATCGCCCGCGGCGATCCAGTCGAGTATGCGTGGGTCCAGGCTGAACGCCCCGGCCCGCCACATCCCGTCTCGCTCCAGCCGCAACTGCCCCAGGGTGAACGAATCGACGTCGCCGGCACCGATGAACGCGACGGCATCCCGGTGCGCCTCGACCAGCACCGACCACGCTGCCCGGTTCGCCAGCGGGTCGGATTTGGAATCGAACGGACCGAGCACCGTCATATCCGGCCGCAACGCGGCGATCTCCCGGCGGATGCCACTGACCCGCAGGTCGAACACCGAGGCCCCGGGGACCGGGGTACCGAGCACGACCTTGCCGGTCCGGGTCCACGGGCCGAGCTGGTCGAGCACCGTCCGCGCCAGCACTCGGCCGATGTCGTAATTGTCGTTGCCGACGAACAGTGTGACCACATTGGTATCGGAGACCGGGTTGGCTACCGCGATCAACGGCACTCCGGCCGCAGCCGCATCGGGTAGCTCCTCGAACAATTCCGAATAAAGATTGAAGAACGACACGCCGGCAGGTGAGGTTCGAGCGAGTCGATTGAAGATCTCGACCGCGCGGGTAGCGTCCGCGGAATCCGGGCCGTCGACAAACGGGGAGATCCCGGGTACCTGACCGGCTCCCGCCTCGTAACCGGCCGCCAACTCGCGGCTGATGGTGAGCTGCCGATTGGGAATCAGCATTGCCACAGAATTGCCACGATTCCGTTTCAGCTCCGGTTTTGCGCACGCTGCAGCGACCATGGCGGCTCCGCCGAGCAATATCGAACGTCGCGAGATCCGTGGTTGCACGCCTGTACGATGCACATCTGCATGGTAATGCGGACACGATCCGGACTTCTGGTAGCCATGGCGAGAGTTGTCAAGAATGCGCACACGGTAGTTGCCCGGAGTTTCCTGGACATCTGGCGAAGCGGAGGACGCTGTGTTCGGCCGAATACTGCAGTCGCGTGTCGTCGCCCGGCTGGCCATCGTGGGACTGACCGTCGGCTTGGCGTTGCTCGCCGCCGTTGCCTTGTGGGCCACCCGCACCACCTCGCAGACCAGCGACGCCGTCCGGCGGATGGATTCGATCGGAAACCACTGGACCCACGTGATATTGCACGTCAACACCGAGTACGAAGCGCTCACCGACTACCTGATCGCGAATCGGTCGATCAGCCTGCAACCGCTCCGCTCGGCGGTCGATTCGGCGGGCGACGACCTCGACTGGCTCCGCCGCAACGGTAACGACCGGGACCGGGCCGAGGCCGACATCGTCGCCGGCGCCTACGCCAGCTACACCAAGTCGGTCCGACAGTTGCTCGCCGCCGGCGCGGCCGGCGACGACAACCAGGTCCGGCTGAAGGCCGCCGAGGCCGGCCTCGGCGCGTCGTCGGTCCGCAAACAGGCGGTGTCCAACGCCAGCCGCAAGCACTACGACCTCACCGAACTGATCGACCGTGCAGTGCAACGCAACGCACGGCTGCGCAACGCCGAAACCGGCTTGGTTGCGATCGATCTCGCCTTGCTGGCCTTGTCCGGGCTGATTCTGGTGAACTACCAGCGGCGGATCGAACGGCAAGCAGTCCGCGACCGGCACCGCGCCCGGCACGACGGACTCACCGGTACCGCCAACCGGACCAGGCTGCTGGAAAAGCTGGAGGACGCGATCGAATCGACCAGCCCGGGCGCACTGCTGATGCTGGATCTGGACCGGTTCAAAGAGGTGAACGACACCCTCGGCCACCACCACGGCGATCTGCTGCTGCGGGAGGTGGCCCACCGGCTGCTCGGGGCGGTCGGCTCGAACGACCTGGTAGCGCGGCTCGGCGGCGACGAGTTCGCGGTCTTGCTCCCCTCGACCGAAAACGCCGATCAGGCGATGACCTCCGCGGCCCGGATTCGGGAAGCGCTGAACCGGCCGGCCGATCTGGAGGGGATGGAGGTTCCGGTGGAGGCCAGCATCGGCGCCGCCGTGTTCCCCGACCACGGTGACACGGCCGACCTGGTGATGCGGTACGCCGATATCGCCATGTACACGGCCAAACGCGAGAAGCTCGGCGTCGCCTGCTACCGACCGGGTGACGGGGAAAGCCTGTCCGGCCGGATGACCCTGCTCAGCGAGCTGCGCCGGGCGATCCCGCGGAACGAACTGGTGCTCCGCTACCAGCCGAAGGTCCGGCTCGGCACCGGCGAGTTCGTCGGGGTCGAGGTGCTGGTGCGCTGGCAGCATCCGCAGCGGGGGCTGCTCCCGCCGTCGGAATTCCTGCCGGTGGCCGAGCATGCCGACGTGATCTGGCCGTTGAACGAATGGGTGCTGCGCAGCGCGCTGGCCCAGTGCGAAGCCTGGCGCTCGGCCGGATACCACTGTCCGATCGCGGTGAACATCCCCGGCTCCATGCTGGTGGACGACCTGGTGGACCGGGTGACGGTGTTCCTGCGCGAGTTCTCCTGCCCGCCCGGTGTACTCAGCCTCGAGGTCACCGAGGGCGACGTCATCCAGGACACCGATCGCGCCGCTGCGGTCATGGCCCGGCTGCGCACCGCCGGCGTCCTGACCTCGATCGACGACTTCGGCACCGGGTACTCGTCGATGTCGCGGCTGATGGTGCTGCCGCTCGACGAACTGAAGATCGATCGCGAGTTCACCGAAGCGGCGATCACCCGCAACGGCGCGGCGATCGTGGCGGCGACGATCCAGCTCGGCCACACGGTCGGGTTGCGGGTGGTGGCCGAGGGGATCGAGGACTCGGCGACGATGATCGCGCTCACCGAACTCGGCTGCGACGAAGCCCAGGGCTACTACATCTCGCCGCCGCTGGACCGCGACCAGCTCGCCACCTGGTTGGCCCGGTACGTGGACAGCAAGCGCCGCACCGCGGTGCCCAGCGCGCCGGGCTGAACCGCCGCCGCCGATTCCGGCATGCTGGCGCGATGACCGTCTTCGAGGTTTGGGCACCGATCCCGGACCGGGTCCGGCTCGATGTCGCCGGTGCTGTACATCCGATGCAGCGGCACGACGACGGCTGGTGGCGCGCCGACGTGCCCACCGCGCCCGACGCCCGCTACGGCTTCCTCGTCGACGGGACCTTGTTGCCGGACCCCCGCTCGCCCCGGCAGCCGGACGGGGTGCACGGCCGTTCGCAACGACACACCGTCGATCCGGCCGGCTGGACCGACCGCGGCTGGACCGGACGCCAACTGGCCGGCGGGCTGCTCTACGAGCTGCATATCGGCACCTTCACCCCCGCCGGCACCTTCGATGCCGCGATCGACCGGCTGGATCACCTGGTCGGTCTCGGCGTCACGTTCGTCGAACTGATGCCGGTGAATGCCTTCAACGGCACCCACAACTGGGGCTACGACGGCGTGCTCTGGTACGCGGTGCACGAAGGTTACGGCGGTCCGGACGGCCTGGTCCGCTTCGTCGACGCCTGTCACGCGCGCGGACTGGCAGTGTTGCTCGACGTCGTCTACAACCATCTCGGCCCCTCCGGCAACTACCTCGACCGATTCGGCCCCTACCTCACCGACGGCCGCAACACCTGGGGTGCCACGCTCAACCTCGCCGGCGCGGACTCGACCGAGGTGCGTCGATACATCGTCGACAACGCACTGCGCTGGTTCGACGAGTTCCACCTGGACGGGCTGCGGCTGGACGCGGTGCACGCCCTCGTCGACCACACCGCGGTACACCTGCTCGAGGAACTGGCGGTGGCGACCGCTCGGCTGTCCGCGCACCTGCGCCGTCCGCTCGCACTGATCGCGGAGAGCGACCTGAACGACCCCCGACTGATCACCGACCGCAGCGCGGGCGGCTTCGGTCTGACCGCACAGTGGAACGACGACCTGCATCACGCCGTGCACGCCGCCGTCTCCGGCGAACGCCAGGGCTATTACGCCGACTTCGGATCGCTGCACTGCCTGGCGACCACGTTGCAGCAAGGGTTCTTCCATGCCGGCACCTGGTCCAGCTTTCGCGGCCGGCGGCACGGCCGGAAACTGGACACCGAGCGCATTCCGGGCAGCTCGTTGATCGGCTACACCTGCACCCACGACCAGGTGGGCAATCGCGCGATCGGCGACCGGCCGTCGCACTACCTCACCCCGGGGCAGCTCGCGCTGCGCGCGGCGCTGGTGCTGACCTCGCCGTACACCCCGATGCTGTTCATGGGCGAGGAGTGGGGTGCGGGCACACCGTTCCAGTTCTTCACCGCACATCCGGAACCCGAGCTGGCCCGGGCCACCGCCGACGGGCGTCGGCGCGAGTTCGCCGCACACGGCTGGGCCACCGCGGACGTGCCCGACCCACAGGACCCGGCAACCTTCCTCCGCAGCAAGCTGGACTGGGCCGAGCCGAACACGGGTTGGCACGCCCGGCTGCTCGCCTGCTACCGGGACCTGATCCGGCTGCGCCGCGACCGTGCCGAGTTGAGCGATCCCTGGCTGACCGATGTCGGAGTCGACTACGACGAGCAGGCAGGCTGGATCGTGGTGCATCGGGGCCCGCTGCGCGTGCTGGGCAATCTGGCTGCAGACCCGGTCTGCATCCCGACCTCCGGGACGGTGCTGCTCGCCTGGCAGCCGCCGACCGACACCGACTCGGGCACGGTGCTCGCCGGGCACTGCTTCGCCGTGCTGGATACCGCCGATCAGGTGAGGTACCGGTAGGCCGGTGACCCCGGTTCGAGTCGCTCGGTGCGTAGCCGCGACCGGCTCATCCGATCGAGCAGGCCGGACAGGCTCGCCGCGGTACTGATCTCGATACCGACCAACGCAGCGCCGGTCTCGCGATTGTTCCGCTTGACGTACTCGAACAGGGCGATGTCGTCGTCCGGGCCGAGTACCTCGTCCAGGAAACGACGTAATGCGCCCGGCTCCTGTGGGAAGTCGACCAGGAAATAATGTTTGAGTCCCTGATGGACGAGGGATCGCTCCAGAATCTCGCCGTACCGGGATACGTCGTTGTTGCCGCCGGAGACCAGGCACACCACCCGCGCACCGGCCGGCACCGCGATGTTCGGCAATGCCGCCACCGACAGCGCTCCTGCGGGCTCGGCGATGATCCCCTCGTTCTGGTAGAGCTCGAGGATCGCGGTGCAGATCGCACCCTCGTCGACATGCACGACGTCGAACCCGCCCGCGATCGGGGTCGCCCGGGCGACCGGGCGCGCACCCAAACCGGCGGCCACCGCATAGGGCAGGTCACCGATCCGGCGCACTGCGGCACCGTCGACGAACCGATCGATCTCGGCGAGCGTGACCGGGCCCCGATCGATCAGCGCCGCCGTCAACGACGCGGCCCCGGCCGGTTCCGCGCCGACGATCGCCGTCTGCGGCGAACGCTCGCGCAGATACGTTGCCATGCCGGCGAGGCAACCGCCGCCGCCGACCGGGATCACCACCAGGTCCGGCGGCGCGTCCAACTGGTTCAGCAACTCTGCCGCAACCGTGCCCTGGCCGGCGGCAGTACGCGGATCGTCGAACGGCGGCACCATCGTCGCCCCGGTCCGCGCCACATCTGCCGCCGCCGCGGCCGCGGCCGCATCATAGGTGTCGCCGACCGCGATCACCTCGACCAGGTCCCGACCGTGCACCCGAATCCGGTCCCGCTTCTGTTTGGGGGTACTGGCCGGGACGTAGATCCGGCCGCGGATCTGCATCCCGGCGCAGGCGAAAGCTACTCCCTGAGCGTGATTTCCGGCGCTCGCTGCGACCACCCCGCCCGCGCGCTCGGCCGCGGACAACTGCACCATCAGGTTGTACGCACCGCGAATCTTGTAGCTGCGAACCACCTGGAGGTCCTCCCGTTTGAGGTAGACCTCGGCGCCGGTGAGCGCGGACAACCGGTCGCTGATGTGTAACGGAGTGGGCTGGACCACATCGGCGATTCGCGTCGCCGCCGCGTCGACGTCGGCGGCGCAGAGCAGCGGTTTCGGTGCAGTGGACACCTCGATCATGCTGCCACCCACGTCTCTTCGTCTCGTGCGGAGGGTCGACATGGCCGACGCGTACAGCCGTGCCGGCGACGCCGCGTTCTCCGGCGCTCGCTACGCCGATGCCGACGATCTTTATCGAGCTGGCAACTTTACAGCAAACCAGGCCGACGCGGGACGTGCGCGCGCCCACGCGCTGCTGGGCCTGGCCCGGGTGTACGCCCGACTCGGTGAATACGCGGAGTCGAGTGCCGGATATCTCGCCGCCCGGACGATCTACGAGTCGGTGCACGACGCGGCCGGAACCGCAGATTGCATCGGCGGGGCGGCCAGGATCGACGCAGAACGTGGTCGCCATGCCACCGCGGAATCGCTCTATCGTGCCGCCCTGGAGCGGTATCCACCCGAGGCGGGCGAACGGATAACGCACTGTTGGTTGGCGCTGGCCGAGCTGTTGACCGAGGCCGAGGCCCGGCTCCGTGGCGGCGATGCCGGCACGGCGGAGTCGACCCCACCGGCGCTGACGCGGCTGCTCACGACGTTCCCCAGGCTCGGCGCGGACGACAAGACCGCGGCGTGCGCGGCCGCGTTGGCAGCGACCGCCGCAACCGCCGGCCGGACCGATGAGGCGGTCCGGCGCTATCTGGTCGCCTTGGACAGCTTCGAGCAACTGGGGCTGGACACTGCGCACCGCACTGGATGTCGCGATCCCGGCGGTGCTCTACCTCGATTCCCAACGGTTCCAGTTCCGGCGTCGCAGACCCGGATGCGCTGGTCGGCCACCGTCGAGCAGGAGATGGTAGAAGTGTTCGCCTGGGCGCACCGACTCGGTGATCGGCACCTGGTGGCCGAACTGGTGGAGGTCGACATCAATTTCGGTCGGCCGGCCCGCTCGACCGCCCCGGCAACCCGACCGATCCCGGCCGTCGGCGTCCGATATCCGGGCGCGACCGGCCCACGACGGCTGATCGCCGGCGCACACCTGACGATGACCGCCGGGCCCCGAGTTCGGATGCCGGACGGACGGCGGATCGCCCTGGATCGCTACTTCGAGCTGATGGAACGCCGGTACGGCCGGCTCTGGAGCGACCGCACGGCTATCCTTCGGTCGAACGATGACGTCGGCGGTGCGACCCGCGACGCCTGAACCGGAGGACTCGGATGAGCCGCGAACGACATACCGATGTTCTGATCGTCGGCGCCGGGCTGTCCGGCATCGATGTGGCCGCCCACCTGCTGCGCGAAGACACCGGGCGGAGCTTCGCGCTCCTCGAACGCCGCCGCGCGATCGGCGGCACATGGGACCTGTTCCGCTACCCGGGTATCCGATCCGACTCCGATATGTACACCTTCGGTTACGGATTCCGCCCCTGGCACGGCACGTCGGTGCTCTCCGACGGAGCGGAGATCCGCCGATACCTCGTCGATACGGCGGACGAGTACGGGATCACCGAGAAGATCCATTTCGGCCGGAAAGTAGTGCAGGCGTCGTGGTCCGGCGCCACCGGACAGTGGACGGTCACCGCCGTAGACGAAGCCACCGGCGACACCGAGATCTGGACCTCGACCTTCCTGGTCGGCGCCACCGGCTACTACAACTACGACCACGGCTACCGCCCCGACTTTCCCGGGGAACACGACTTTCCGGGCGAGATCGTGCATCCGCAGCACTGGCCGGCAGATCTCGACTATCGGGACCGGCGGGTCGTCGTGATCGGCAGCGGCGCAACCGCGATCACCTTGGTGCCGGCGATGGCGCGGGATGCAGCACACGTGACGATGTTGCAGCGCTCGCCCACCTACATCGCCAGCCTGCCGCGGACAGATCCGATGGCCGGGGTACTTCGCCGGCTCCGGATGTCGAAGGCCGCCACCTACCGACTCGGCCGAGCGCGCAACATCGCGCTGCAACAAGCGTTCTACAAGCTGTCCCGCGCACAACCCGCCGTGGCCCGGCAGATCCTGCTGCGTGCGGTGCGGGCTCAGGTCGGCAGCCGGGTCGACATGAAGCACTTCACCCCGCGCTACGACCCGTGGGATCAGCGGCTCTGCGTGGTGCCCAACGGCGACCTGTTCGCCGCGCTGCGCTCCGGACGCGCATCGATCGTCACCGACCGGATCGAACGATTCACCGCGGACGGTATCCGGCTGGCATCCGGCGAGGAGCTGCCGGCCGACATCGTCGTCGTCGCGACCGGACTGGAGGTACAGATGCTCGGCGGGGCGCGGATCGTCGTGGACGGCCGCGACGTTGCGACCCACGATGCCACGCTCTACAAGGGCACGCTGGTCAGCGATGTGCCGAACGCGATGATCGTGCTCGGCTACACCAATGCGTCGTGGACGCTGAAGGCCGATCTTGCGTCGGCCTACTTCTGTCGGGTGTTGAACCTGATGCGGGATCGGGGTTACACCCGGTTCGTCGCGCACATCGCTGCAGCGGACCGCACCGACGAGTCGCTCATGGGCGCGGCACTCAGCTCCGGCTACATCCGACGCGGCGACGCCGTGATGCCGCGGCAGGGCCGCCGGGCGCCGTGGAAGGCACTCGACGATTACCCGCGCGACATCCGGTATCTACGCAACGCCCCGGTCGAAGACGGCGTCCTCGAGTTCTCCGGCGCCGACTAACTCGCCAGGCACGACGGTCCCAGCAGCGCTTTCAGGTCGCCCATCAGCGCCGACGAGGGGGTGACCCGCAGGCTCCGATCGAGCTCGAGCATCGTGGTCTTCTCCCCCGACACCAGCCGCAGGTGCACGTCCGCAGTGCCGGGGTGGCTGGCCAGGACCCGCTTCAACGCTCCGACCTTGTCCGGGGTACACATCCGGGACTGGATGCTCACCGCGAGCGGCTTCGCCACCCCGACCTGAGACAAATCCGGGACCGCGAGATCGTTGGCGATCAGCGAGATCCGATCGTCGCGGACCGACACCCGGGCCTTGACCAGCACTACCGCATCTTCGGTGACATCCATCCCGAACACCGAATAGGCCTGCGGGAAGAACAGCACCTCGATCCCGCCGGTCAGGTCCTCGATCTGGGCCGACGCCCACGCCAGGCCGTTCTTGTTGATCCGCCGGTTCACCGCGGCGAGGATGCCGCCGACGGTCACCTGGGTGCCATCCGGCACGTCACCCGCCAGAATCGCCGGGATCTGCGTGTCGGCCTGCGCGGCGAGAATATGCTCGACACCGTTGAGCGGATGCCCGGATACGTACAGCCCCAGCATCTCTCGTTCCAGCGCGAGCTTGTGTTTGCTGTCCCACTCGTCGTCGGGCACCTTCACGTTGAACACCGAGGTGACATCCGCGTCCGCGTCCGCCCCACCGAACAGGTCGAACTGGCCCATCGCTTCGGCCTTCTTGGTCGACATCACCGCGTCGATCGCGTCCGAATGCACCAGCAGCAGACCTTTTCGGGAATGCCCCAGCGAGTCGAAGGCTCCGGCCTTGATCAGTGATTCGGCCACCTTCTTGGTGCAGGCCAGTGCGTCGATCTTGTTCAGATAGTCGGAGAAGTCGGTGAACGCGCCGTGTTCGCGGCGGCCCGCGATGATCGCCGCGACCACATTGGACCCGACGTTGCGCACCGCGCCGAGGCCGAATCGGATGTCCTTGCCGACGGAGGCAAAGTTGTGTTCGGACGAGTTGACGTCCGGCGGCAGCACCGAGATCGCCAGGCGACGGCAGTCGGCCAGGTAGGCGGCCGCCTTGTCCTTGTCGTCACCGACGCTGGTGAGCAGGCCGGCCATGTACTCGGCGGTGTAGTTCGCCTTCAGATAAGCGGTCCAGTAGGAGACCAGCCCGTAACCGGCGGCATGCGACTTGTTGAAAGCGTAGCCGGCGAAGGGCAGGATCGCGTCCCACAGCGACTTGATCGCGGCGGCGGAGAAACCGTTCGCGGTCATCCCGGCATGGAAGGTCTCGTACTCCTTCTCCAACACCTCCAGCTTCTTCTTGCCCATCGCCTTACGCAGCGCGTCGGCCTGGCCCATCGTGTAGCCGGCCACCTTCTGCGCGATGAACATGATCTGCTCTTGGTAGACGATCAGCCCGTAGGTGTCGCCGAGGATGTCGGCCAGTGGTTCGGCCAGCTCCGGGTGGATCGGGGTGATCTCCTGCCGACCGTTCTTCCGGTCGGCGTAGTCGTTGTGCGCGTTCATCCCCATCGGACCGGGACGATAGAGCGCGATCACCGCGATCACGTCGTCGAAACCGGTCGGCTGCATCCGCCGCAGCAGGTCCCGCATCGGGCCGCCCTCGAGCTGGAACACCCCGAGTGTGTCGCCGCGCGAGAGCAGCTCGTAGGTCGCCGGGTCGTCGAGCGGCAGGTGGTCCAGATCGATGTCGGCGCCCCGGTTGGCCTTCACGTTGTCGATCGCGTCACCCATGATGGTCAGGTTGCGCAGCCCGAGGAAGTCCATCTTCAGCAGGCCGATGGCCTCGCAGGACGGGTAGTCCCAGCCGGTGATGATCGCACCGTCCTGCGGCCGCCGCCAGATCGGGATCGCATCGATCAACGGCTCCGACGACATGATCACCGCACAGGCGTGCACCCCCGCGTTGCGGATCAGACCCTCCAAACCCTTCGCCGTCTCGTAGATCTTGGCGACATCGGGGTTGGTTTCGATCAGGGTACGGACCTCGGCGGCTTCCTTGTACCGGTCGTGGTTCGGGTCGGTGATCCCGGACACCGAGATGTCCTTGGCCATGATCGGCGGGGGCAGCGCCTTGGTGATCTGGTCGGCGATGGCGAATCCGGGCTGGCCGAACTGCACTCGCGCCGAGTCCTTGATCGCCGCCTTGGTCTTGATCGTGCCGAACGTGATGACCTGAGCGACCTTGTCGGTACCCCATTTCTCGGTGGCGTACCGGACCATCTCGCCGCGTCGGCGGTCGTCGAAATCGATATCGATGTCGGGCGCCGACGGCCGTTCCGGATTGAGGAACCGTTCGAACAGCAGGCCGTACCGGATCGGGTCGATGTTGGTGATGCCCAGCGCGTAGGCGACCAACGAGCCGGCCGCCGAGCCGCGGCCCGGGCCGACCCGGATGCCGACCTCCTTGGCATGCGACACGAGGTCGCCGACCACCAGGAAGTACGCCGGGTAGCCCTTCTGCTTGATCACGTCCAGCTCGTACCGGGCGCGGGCGTGGTACTCCTCCGGCACGCCGCCCGGGAAACGCCGGGCCAGACCGCGCTCGACATCCTTGCGCAGCCACGAGTCCTGGTCCTCGCCGGCCGGGACCGGGAAGACCGGCATCCGATCCCGGAACTGCCACACATCGGCGTACGGCTGGACCCGCTCGGCGATCAGCAATGTCGAATCGCAGGCCCCCGGTACCTCGGCGTCCCAGATCGCGCGCATCTCCTCGGCGGACTTGAGGTAATAGCCGTCGCCGTCGAATTTGAACCGGCCCGGGTCCGACAGCGTCTTACCGGTCTGGATACACAGCAGCGCCTCGTGATTGCCCGACTGATCCTTGGTGACGTAGTGGCAGTCGTTGGTGGCCAGCGGCGGGATGCCGAGCGTGCGACCGATCTCCAGCAAGCCCTCCCGTACCCGCCGCTCGATGCTCAGGCCGTGGTCCATCACCTCCAGGAAGAAGTTTTCCGGACCGAAGATCTCCTGCCACTTCGCGGCAGCTTCCAGTGCTGCGCGGTCGTGCCCCAACCGCAGCCGGGTCTGCACCTCACCGGACGGGCAGCCGGTGGTCGCGATGATGCCGGCGGCGTGCTCGGCGATGATCTGCTCGTCCATCCGAGCCCACTTGCCGAGCTGGCCCTCGATCGACGCCAGGGACGAGAGCTTGAACAGATTGCGTAGGCCGGTCGCATTTTCCGCGACCATCGTCATGTGGGTGTAGGCGCCGGAACCGGAGACGTCGTCGCCCTTCTGGCCGGGATCGCCCCACTGCACGCGCTTGGTGTCGAACCGGGAACCGGGCGCGATGTAGGCCTCGATCCCGATGATCGGTGTGATGCCGGCGGCGACCGCGGAGGTGTAGAACTCGGCCGCGCCGTACATGTTGCCGTGGTCGGTCATCCCGACCGCGTCCATTCCGAGCCGTTTCGCCTCGGCGAACAGCGGTGAGATCTTCGCTGCACCGTCGAGCATCGAATACTCGGTGTGGTTGTGCAGATGGACGAACGAATCAGCCACGACGCGACCCTCCCATACCCGGTTCGAAAGCAGTCTATGGGCCGTCACCGACAGCCCCGGCGGTTACCGTCGGCGCCGCGCGGCTCGGCTGATCAGCGATCAGCCGACGAGATAGTCGCCGCTTACCAGATACCAACCGGCGTCCGCAACCAGCCCGATCGCGGCCACCGCCAACGCCAGATCGACCAGCCGGAAGCGTAGATCCGCAGTTCGGGCCCACGTCGCCGCGAACCGTTCGGCGAGTCGCTGCGGCGCCGTCACGGTCATCGCCACCAGCACCGCCACGGACAGGCACTGCGCGATGAGGACCCAGACCAGCTGGCCGAGCACCATCGCGAGCACCGAATCGGTCCGGCCGGATGCCACCACCCCGGCGACGAAACCGGGGTCCGCCGTCCAGGCGAGCACCAGCACCAACGCCAGGCCCACCGCGCCGGCGATACCGGCCCGCGGCGCACGCTCGGCTCGCGCGGTGCGCCCGTGCCGCCGGCGACTCAGCAGCCAACCCACGAGCAGGGCCGCGACGACGAACTCGACCACCGCCGGCCACCACCCCGTCCGGAGCAGGTGCCACCAGTCCACCCCGGCGAACCGACGGCCGACGGCCGCTGCGAGCACCGTGCCGAACAGCGGCGTGGCAACCAGCGCCGTACCCAGGAACACCGCCACGTCTCGCGGGCGGATTCCGGTGAGCAGTCCGGTGACCGCGATCAACGCGATGGTCGGGTCGAACCCGAGCAGGCCGAACCCGGCCATCTGCGACAGGTAACCCGCCGTCACCGGAGAACTGCCGTTCGCCGTCCGTGCAGCGAATCCGCCACGAAGATCGCCAGCGCCAGCCAGATCAGGCCGAAACCGATCCACCGCGAGGTCGGCATCGCTTCGTGCCCGACCAGAACACCCCAGGCCATCTGCAACGCCGGAGTCAGGTACTGCAGCAGACCCATCGTCACCAACGGCACCCGCCGCGCCGCAGCCCCGAACAGCAGCAGCGGCACGGCCGTGACCGGCCCGGCCGCGACGAGCAGGAAGGCGTGTGGCAGCGAGCCGCCGAGCGCCGAACCGCCGGTACCGACCAGGTAGCCGAGATAGGTCAGCGCGAGCGGTGCGGTGACCAGCCCCTCCGCGGTCAGACTGCGCATCGGGTCGAGCGGAACCACCTTCTTGATCACCCCGTAGACCGCGAACGAGCCGGCCAGCACCAGCGCGATCCAGGGCGCGCGGCCGTAGGCAACGGTGATCACGGTGACCGCGACCGTCGCCAGAGCCACTGCGGCCAGCTGTGCCGGACTCAGTCGCTCGCCGAAGAACATCACCCCGAACAACACGCTGACCAGTGGGGTGACGAAGTAGCCGAGCGCGCATTCCACGACATGCCCGGTGATCACCCCGTAGACGTAGACGCCCCAGTTCACCGCGATCGCGGCCGCCGCCACCGCCGACAACGCCCAGGCCCGGCCCGGAATCGCCGCCAACGTGCGCAGGCGTCCGGTCACCGTGAGCAGGGCGAGCATCGCAACCACGGTCCACACGATCCGATGCGCCAGGATCTCCATCGGGGCTGCGAACGCCAGCAGACCGAAGAATGCCGGGAACAGGCCCCAGATCAGGTACGCGCCGGCGCCGTAGCCGATGCCCGGCAGCCGAGAGAGCGATGGTGGCGGCATCGGCCGAGAGCGCAAAGCCATCAATGCTCCCTCGACGCGCGGCCCCTTGCAGATGCATGATTGCCTACGCTGGCTGCCATGTCGATTTCCGTGCAGGCGTCCAGGTCGCCGGGGCTGACCGCCGTCGAGGTCGCCGAGCGGGTGCGCGACGGCCGGTGCAACGACGTCCCGGACCGAGCCGGTCGCTCGGTCACCGACATCGTGCGGGCCAACGTGTTCACCCGGATCAATGCGATCCTCGGGGTGCTGTTCGTCCTGGTGGTGAGCACCGGGTCGATCATCGACGGGATGTTCGGGTTGCTCATCGTCGCCAACAGTGCGATCGGGATCGTGCAGGAGGTCCGCGCGAAGCGGACCCTGGACCGGCTCGCCATCGTCGGCCAGGCTCGCCCGATGGTCCGTCGGGGCGGAGTCGCGGCGGAGATCGCGCCGCACGACGTGGTGCTCGACGATGTGATCGAACTCGGGCCCGGCGACCAGATCGTCGTGGACGGCGACGTCCTGGAAGCGACCGGATTGGATGTCGACGAGTCACTGCTGACCGGCGAGGCGGACGCCGTGCACAAGCCGGTCGGCGCGCCGGTGCTTTCCGGTAGCTACGTGGTGGCCGGCAGCGGCGCCTATCGGGCCACCAAGGTGGGCCAGGACGCCTACGCCGCGAAACTCGCTGCCGAGGCGGCAAAGTTCACCCTGGTGCACTCCGAGCTACGCAGCGGGATCGACACCATCCTGAAGTTCATCACCTGGCTGTTGTTCCCGGCCGGCGCACTGATCATCTACAACCAGCTGTTCGCCAGCGGTCAGTCGTGGCGGCCGGCGGTGAACGGCATGGTGGCCGCGCTGGTGCCGATGGTGCCGGAAGGACTGGTGTTGATGACGTCGATCGCGTTCGCGGTCGGCGTGGTCCGGCTGGGTAAACGGCAGTGCCTGGTGCAGGAACTGCCGTCGATCGAGGGCTTGGCGCGGGTGGACGTGGTGTGCGCGGACAAGACCGGCACACTCACCGAGAACGGCATGCGGGTGGCCGAGGTGGAATCGCTCGGCGCGGCCGACCCGAGCGCGGTGCTGGCCGCACTCGCCGCCGACGATCCGCGGCCGAATGCGAGCGTCGCCGCCATCGGCGAGGCCTACCCGAGCAAACCGGGTTGGGCCTGCACCGCGACCGCGCCGTTCACCTCGGTCAAGAAGTGGAGTGGGCAGTCCTACGGGGAGCACGGAAACTGGGTACTCGGCGCACCGGACGTGCTGCTCGAGCCGGGCTCCGAGACCGCGGTGCGGGCCGAACAACGCGGTGCGACCGGACTACGGGTGCTGCTCCTGGCGGCGAGCGACCGGCCGGTGGACGCGCCCGACGCACCCGGCCGGGTCTCCCCGGCCGCGTTGGTGATCCTGGAACAGCGGGTCCGCGCCGATGCCCGGGCCACCCTGGACTATTTCGCCGGGCAGCACGTCGCGATCAAGGTGATCTCCGGCGACAACGCGGTGTCGGTCGGCGCGGTCGCCGGCTCGTTGGGCATCCCGGGCGGTGACACCCCGGTGGACGCCCGCACCCTGCCCGACGCGATCGAGCCGCTGGCCGCAGCCGTCGAGGCAGGCACCACCTTCGGCCGGGTGCGGCCGGACCAGAAGCGCGCCATGGTCACCGCCCTGCAATCGCGCGGGCACACGGTCGCGATGACCGGCGACGGAGTGAACGACGTGCTCGCGCTGAAGGACGCCGATATCGGCGTGGCGATGGGATCGGGCAGCGCGGCCACTCGCGCGGTGGCCCAGATCGTCCTGCTGGACAACAAGTTCGCCACCCTGCCGCATGTGGTCGGCGAGGGCCGCCGGGTGATCGGCAACATCGAACGGGTCGCGAACCTGTTCCTGACCAAGACCGTGTACTCGGTGCTGCTGGCATTCCTGATCGGTCTGTGCGGCGTCGGCTCGCAACTGTTCGGCTTCGAGCCGGTGCCGTATCCGTTCCTGCCCCGGCACGTCACGATCGCCGCCTGGTTCACCATCGGAATTCCGGCCTTCCTGCTGTCGCTGGCACCGAACAACGAACGTGCCCGGTCCGGGTTCGTCCGCCGGGTGATGCTGCTCGCGGTGCCGTCCGGGCTGGTGATCGGCACGATGACGTTCACCTCCTATCTGATCGCCTATGCCGGCCCGGACGCCACCGAGACCGAGCGGATTCAGGCCGGAACCAGCGCGTTGCTGACGCTGATCATCATTGCGATCTGGGTGCTGGGCATCGTCGCCCGGCCGTTCGTCTGGTGGAAGGTGGCGTTGATCGTCGGATCGGTGCTCGGCTATGTGATCCTGTTCACCGTCCCGTTCACCCAGCATTTCTTCGCCTTGGACCCGTCCAACCCGGCGCTGACCGGTGCCGCGGCCGGATGCGGGCTGGTCGGGATCGTGCTGGTGGAGGTCGGCTCCCGGATCACTCGGGCCCGACTGCGCACCGGATAGCCGAACCCACCGGCCCACACCACACCGGCGCCGCCTTATGCTGCCAACTCATGACCACGACCTTGGACGTGACCGCCCACTCGCAGTCGAAGCTCGGCCTCCGCTACCGCGACGAGGACAGCTACGAGGTCGGCAGGGAAAAGGTCCGCGAGTATGCACGGGCGGTGCAGGACCGGAACCAGGCGCATTGGGACGAGGCGGCGGCTGCGGAGCTGGGTCTGAGCGGACTGATCACGCCGACGACATTCATGTCGATCCCGGCGATGATGGCCAACCGTCGGCTGTTCGAGAAGATCCTGGTCGGCTACGAGGCGTTCGTGCAGACCGACCAAGTCTTCGAGTTCTACGCTCCGGTCGTCTCCGGTGATCGAGTCACCACCGACGTCGAGCTCTCCGGCGTCCGCAACATCGCCGGCAAGGACCTGCTGACCGTCACCAACACCTTCACCGACGAGGCGGACCGGGTGGTCCAGGTGATGCACACCACGGTGGCCGGGCTGACCGGCGCCGACGTGGAACCCGGCATCCGAGAGTCGGTCAAGGGAGTGCTGGCGCACGGGCTGGAACTGGACCAGAGCGACGAACCGGCGGTGATCGACGAACCGGCACCGGTCGGGCCGGTCGCGACCGACAGCGTCACCCGCACGTCGCGGACGTCGATTCGATTCGACGACGCGCAGATCGGTGCCGAGTTGCCGCCGCGGATCGCTCGGGTCGCCCGCGGTGACCTGGTCAACTACGCGGGTGTGGCCGGCGACGCCAATCCGATCCACTGGAACGACGACATCGCGATCCGGATCGGGCTACCCGGCGTGATCGCGCACGGAATGTTGACCATCGGGTACTGCGCCGGCTTCGTCAACGCGTGGTCCGGCGACCCGGCGGCACTGACCAAGTTCACCGCGCGGCTGTCGAACACCGTGCTGGTGGACGCCGACGACGGTAGTGAGATCGAATACACCGGCAAGATCAAATCTTTGGATCCGGAGAGCCGCTCCGCCCTGGTCGCCATCAGCGCCAAATCCGGCGGCAAGAAGATCTTCGGCTTGGCCACTGCCACCGTCCGGCTCAGCTGACCGGCGATCACGCCGGCGGCACCGGGCCGTCGTCCGAACCCGGACCGGCTCGATCGAGCTGCTCCGGCAGTAACGGGTCCACCGCGAACCAGCCGAACTCGGCGTCCGCCGGTAATGCCTGCACCGCGCGCACGCCCGGTCGGGCGGCGATCGCGCGCAGTTGCGTCGGTTCGCCGCGGACCAGGACTGCGACCACGCACGCGCAACCGGCGCGCAACCGAGCCGCCGATACCGTCGCTACATCTCGTTGTCGACCGGACGCCGGGAGTTCGGTGAGCAGCCGGTCGGCCGCCACCGCTGCCGAGTCGGCCACTCCGGGTGGCTCGCCGGGCACCGCGACGAGCAGCAACCGGGTCTGCACCCGCGGGATCGGCACGCGGTAAGCGACCTCGGATACCCGCACCGCACCGGTCGTCGCAGCCACCTCGGCCGGCCGGATCTCGGTCGTGAGCGACACCAGCGCCCAGCGCGGACCGGTCCCGTCCAGCGACTCGGCCGACCGGGCCAGATAGTCGGCGACCGGCTCGTTCGGCTCCGGACCGAGCCGGTCGGTCGGCGGAACGACGGCCACCGGCCGGACTGCAGCCCAACCCAGCACGATGAGCAGAACGGCAACGAGCCCACCCTGCAACGCCCGACCCGGCCATCCGGAAGGAGTTGGGTCAGGCATCTCGCAACACGCTCAGTGCGTGTGCCAGGTCGGCCGGATACTCGCTGGTGAGCTCCAGATAGCGACCGTCCGCAGGGTGGGCGAACCCCAGCGAACGGGCATGCAGCCATTGCCGCTGCAGGCCCAACCGCTGGGCCAGCCGAGGGTCCGCACCGTAGGTCAGGTCGCCGGCGCACGGGTGCCGGATCGCACTGAAGTGCACCCGGATCTGATGGGTGCGCCCGGTCTCCAGGCCGATGTCGAGCAGGCTCGCCGCCTGAAACGCCTCGACGGTGTCGTAGTGGGTGATGCTGGCCCTGCCGTCCTCGGTGACGGCGAACTTCCACTCGTCGCCGCGGGCATGACCGATCGGCGCGTCGATGGTGCCGCTGCTCGGGTCCGGGTGCCCCTGGACCAACGCGTGATACCGCTTGTCCACGGTGCGCTGCTTGAACGCCCGTTTCAGCGCGGTGTAGGCCCGCTCGGATTGGGCGACCACCATCACCCCGGACGTACCGACGTCGAGCCGGTGCACGATACCTTGGCGTTCCTGCGCGCCCGAGGTGGAGATCCGGTAACCGGCCGCGGCCAGGCCGCCCACCACGGTCGGGCCGGTCCAGCCGACGCCGGTGTGTGCGGCCACGCCGGCCGGCTTGTCCACCGCCACTATGTCGTCGTCGGCGTAGAGGATCGTCATTCCGGCCACAGGTTCGGGTTCGACCTGCAGCTCCCGCTTCGGCTCCGGCAGGTCCACCTCCAGCCAGCCGCCGGCAACCAGCTTGTCCGACTTGCCGGCCGGCGCACCGTCCAGCCGTACCGCGCCCGTCTCGGCGAGGACCGCCACGGTGGTTCGGGACAGCCCGAGCAACCGGGCCAGACCGGCATCGACCCGCATACCGTCCAGCCCGTCCGGAATCGGCAGCGAGCGACTTTCCCTCACCGGCGCGGCGCCCGGGTTCCGTCCGGCTCGTAGCCGAGCACGGTGAGCGCGATCAGCAGGATCGCCCCGCACACGATGGACGAGTCGGCGACATTGAACACCGGCCACCAGCCGACCGAGACGAAATCGACCACATGTCCCTGCAGCGGCCCGGGCGCCCGGAACAAGCGGTCCACCAGGTTGCCCAGCGCGCCGGCCAGCACCATGCCCAGACCGACCGCCCACCACGTCGACCGCAGCCGCCGACCGAACCGGATCACCCCGACCACGACCGCGATCGCGATACAGGTCAGCAGCCAGGTCATCCCGGTGGCGAAGGAGAACGCCGCACCCGGATTGCGAACCAAGCGCAACGTCACCAGATCGCCGATCACCGATACCGACCGGCCCGGTTGCAGCCAGGAAACCACCGCTACCTTGGTCAGCACGTCGGCGAGCAGGAGTACCGCAGCGACCCCGAGCAACGTCGGCAGCCGCGACCGCTCGGCCGACGGCACAACCGGCGCGGCCGGCTCACCGCTCGAGGTTTCGCTGCTCACGCGGTTATCATCCCTCATCCCGCGAGGCACTTCGCGGCAGCCCGTAACCTGGGGACGTGACCAAGGTCCCCGGAGTGCGCGGCAACCGACGCACCGGCGCCCTGGCACTCGCCGCCACCATCGGATTCGGCGTGTTGACGGTCGGTTTCGGCCTGCTCGCGGTCGGCTGCAGCGCCGGGACCGCAGTCGACCGGGTCAATCCACTGGCCGCCGATACCACGCAACCGGATATCGCAGTACCGATGTCCGCGGTCACCACCGACGTTGTCGAGTCGGGCGACGAACCCCTCGAGCAGCTCGGCCCGCGACTGCCGGCCGCGGTGCAGCAGCGGGTGGTATTGCAGGTCGGCAACGAGACCAAGCTCCGGATCGGCGACACCGAAGAGTCCAACCGATCCACCGTCCAGCTGCACATCCCGCTGGTCGCCACCGCTGCCGCGGGTGGAGTGGAGGTCGTCGTCGGTGACGTGACCACCGACGACGAAAATTTGCGTGCGGCGGTCGGCACCCTGGACGGCTCACACGTGCGGCTGAACCTGAGCCCGGCCGGCGCCGTGACCGCACTGGGACTGCAAGCCGACACGAGCCAGTCCAGCGTGGCTCGCGCGGCCCTGGAGCGAGCTTTCTACCAGGCCGCGTACCAATCGATCACCTTTCCGGACCGACCGATCGGGGTCGGCGCGGTCTGGACCATCGACCAACAGATGTCGCCGGGACTGCCGCTGAACCAGCGCACCACCGCGCGACTCCTGGCTCGCGACGGCGACCTGCTCACCGTCGCGGTCGACATCGCCCAGAGCCCTCGGGATCGGATCTGGGACCTGCCGGGCGGCACCGGCGCATTGCGAGTCGACGACTACACGATGACCGGTCACGGCCAGATCACCGTCGACCTCGGACTGCCGTTGCCGGTGCGCGGGGCGGTCACCGTGCAAGGAACTCAGTCCTACACCGCGCCGTCCGGCGGCACCACGTTCTATCAGGCGATCAGCAACGAGATCCGATGGGGTACCTGAGCCGCGGCGCGGCCGCGGGAGTCGCGGCACTGCTGCTGGCGGCACTCGGCGGGTGCGGCGCCGACGACCCGGTAACCCCGTTGGGCACCCCGGTCACCGTGCCCGACCTGCCGAGCGGCACCCCGCTCCCCCCGGTGGAAACCCTGCGGACCCGATTGCTCACCGTTGCCGACCTGCCGACCGGTTTCGCCCCACTCACGGACCCCGGTCCCACCGGTCTCGACTCCGCCGATACCGGGTCGAGCGATCCCGGACCGACCGCCGCGCCGGACAGGTCGCGAACCGATCCGGCGGAGTGTGCGCGTGTGCTGGCTCCGATCGCGCAACAGCAAACCGGCGCGGCCGCAGCAGCCGCGGTGCACTACGGCGGACCGGAGCTGACCAGCATCGACATCGACGTGGCCAGTTTTCCCGCAGCTCGACTGACGCCGGCATTCACCGGCCTGCAGGACCTGCTGCATCGGTGCGCTCACTACAGCGGCACCGATGCGGATGGGATCGAGGTCGACTATGCGGTCGGCCGAGGAGACCAGCCGGCGGCGGGCGACGCGTCGGTCAGTGTGCGGATCGTGACCCGCAGCCAAGGCCTGGAGCTGACTTCGGACGTGGTCCTGTCGGCGGTCGGACCGACCTTGCTGCAGTTCGCCGCCAGCGGTCAGCAGCCGGTAGATCCCCGGCTGCTGACCGATCTGGTGTCGACCCAGGTGCGCCGGCTCCGCGGCACTCCCGGTCCCTGACCTGCGAGGTCAGGAAGCCGGGCAAGCCGCCGACTGGATGTTGGCCAGCTGGAGCGCGTTGCACGCCCAGGCCTTCTCGATCTTCCACTTTCCACCGTCGGCGACGAACGGCACGGTGCCCGGATTGGTCTGACCGTTGGCGGTGAAGTTACCGGTGGCCTGCAGCGTGTCGCCGAGGTTCTGCACGCCGGTGATCTCGATCTGCGCGCCGGTCTGCTTGTAGGCATCCGCCAGCCGGTTCACCAGCTCCGGATCGGCTTCGGTTCCCTGGATGTAGTCGGCCTTCTCCGCCACCGGCACGCTCGGGTCGAGGGCGCGCTGCAGTTCGGTATTCAGGTCGGCGACCGTCGGCACCGCCGGCATGCCCGCGGCAGCGGTGCCCGATGCCCCGGCCGCACCCGACGACTCTGCCGCACCCGACGACTCTGCCGCACCCGATGTCGCGGTCGTGGAGTGCCCGGAGTGGGACGTGCTCGATGAGCTCTTGCTGCTGTCACTGTCGTCGGAGCTGCAGGCCGTCATGGTGAGCGCGCCGGCAAGGGCCAATCCCGCGACGAGTGCCCGGCTGGTCGTGCGAACCTTCAACTGTTCGTCCTTTTCCTGTGGTTTCGTAGGTTTTACCGTGCCCGAACCCGACCGGCGAAGAGCCGGCGTCGCCGGGCGGAGCCCAGGCTACCGGGCGAATCGGTCAGCCGCCCGGACCGGTCGGCGCGGCCGACGCCGATGCGGGGCAGACCGGCGAGCTGATCTGCAGCGTCTCCACCTTCGCGCACGCCCATGAGCTGGCGATCTGCCACTGCCCGTCCGCCGCCACAAACGGCACTGTGCCGGTGGTCACCTGGCCGTTCAGGGTGAGCCGGACGGTCGCGGCGAGCCGATCGCCGGTCGGGGTGACATCGGTGATCACCGCCTGGGCGCCGACCGAGCGATATATCTGGGCCAGCTGGTCGAGCAACGACGGATCGGCAGCCAGCCCCTGCATCAATCCGACCTTCTGCGTGGCCGGCACGGCCGGATCCAGGGCGGTGCGGAACCGGGCGTCGAGCTCCGACGCGGTCGGCACCGGGGGCAAGGCGGGACCGGTCGGGGTCGCGCTGTCCGGATAGCTGACTTCCACGGTGTTGCCGCAGCCGGCGAGGAGCACCGTCGCCAGGCACGCCATCGTCACCGCAGCCGGGCGGAACCATCGCACACACACGCCACTCATTCTTCCGGGTCGGAACGGCCGACACCGGCGAACACGGCGAACAGCCGTTCGAGCGCGGCCGGATCGCCGGCGACGGTGGTATCCGGCGCCGCCGCGACCGGCAAGCCGTGCCAGACCAGCGCCGCCAGCGTGCGTGGTGCGGTATCCAGCACGACCTGCGGGTCGACCGCCGCGCCGCGCACCGTCAGCAACGCACCGTCGCGGACCGCGACCCGGAACACCTCGCCGGACAGCCGCAGTTCCGCCTCGACCGAACGGCCGACCGCGCGCGCCGGGTCGAACATCGTGCGCAGTGCGACCACGGCCGCATCCGGACTGAAGTCCGGCGAATCCGCCGGGAGCGCAACCGCGCTGCCGAATCGGCCCAGCGCGTGCAGAACCGGCTCGAGCTCGACGCCGCGGGCGGTCAGTTCGTACACCCGCACGCGTCCCGGACCGCCGACCGTGCTCCGGCGCACCAATCCGGCCGCTTCCAGGTCCCGCAACCGCTGCGATAGCACGTCCGGGCCGATCCGGCCCAGTCCCGCCTGCAGATCGGTGTACCGCTTGGGACCCAGCACCAGCTCCCGGACCACCAGCAGGGACCAGCGGTCTCCGATCAGGTCGAGCGCCCGCGCGATTCCGCAGGCATCACCGTAACTCCGGGTGGCCATCTCGGAAGTATATAAAACCCAGTAACTACTTGGAATTTCCAATTATCGCGGGTTAGGCTTCGACCATGAGCGAACGAGACGGATATCCGCCCGGGGTGCCCGCCTGGGTCACCTGCTTGGTCGGTGACCTGGACGCGGCCGCCGACTTCTACCGGCAGGTCTTCGGCTGGTCCTGGAACGTCAGCACCGAGCACGATTACGCGGTCGCGACGCTGCGTGGCCGCGAGGTAGCCGGCATCGGCCCGGTCGCCGCAGCCGGACCGGACGCCGGGACCGGCTGGGTCACCGAAGTCCGGGTCGAGGATGCAGCGGCCACCGCGGACGCCGTGCGCGCCGCCGGCGGCTCGGTGCTGAGCGGACCGCTGGACCTGTCGCCGGCGAGCATCCTGACCGTGTTGGCCGACCCGGCAGGCGCGGTGCTGTGCGCCGCCCAGCCGGTCGGCAGGTCCGGTGCGCAGCTGGTCAACGAGCCCTCGACGTGGTCGATGAGCGCACTGAGCACGCCGGACCCGGCCGCGGTGGCCGACTTCTACCACACGGTGTTCGGCTGGGAGCGTACGGATTTCGGACCGACGACGCTATGGCAGGTGCCCGGCTACGTCGGCGGTGAGCCGACCCAGCCGGTGCCGCGCGACGTCGTCGCGGTAACGCACCAGGCCCCCGCGCCCGCACGCTGGGGCGTCGATTTCTGGATTGCCGACGTCGAGGCGGCCGCCGATGCGGCCGCAGCGGCCGGCGGCCAGGTGATCACCGCCCCGGCGGACCGGTCGGGCCTGCCGTTGCGCACGGCGCTGCTGGCCGACCCGGACGGCAGCCCGTTCTCGGTCAGCCAGTTGCTGCCCTGACCGATTGCTGCACCGGTGGCTCGGGTCAGCCCAGGCTGTCCAGCGGATCGGCCGGACTCAGCGCCGGATCGTCCGCGGCGAGCGTGCGGGCCGGGCCGGGGCCGGTCGATCGGGTTTCGAAGCGGACCGTGAGCACTCCGTGGCCGGCGCCTTGCACCCAGCCGTGCCCGAACTCGACGTGCCGCACATCCGCGCCGGTCCGCCAGCCGGACGGACCGGCGGTGCCGGCACCGTCGGGAGCCGGCAGCTCGGCATCCGGCAGGTCCGCAGCGATCGGCGGCGCGCCGAGCTCGGGGAACAACGTCTCCTGGCGGATGGACGACAACCCACCGAAACCGACCCCGACCAGTCGCACCGGGCCGAACTCGACCGGATCGATCACCGACCGTTGTGCAGCGGCGGTGAGCAGCGCCGGATCGGCCGTGGCGTACGGCAGGGTGACCGACCGGGTGACGATACTCATGTCGGCATGCTTGAGCTTGAGCACGACCGTGCGCGCGGACCGGCCGTCCCGGATCAGCCGGCTGTGCGCCGCAGCGGCGATCTCGGCCACCGCAGCCCGCAGGGCACCGACGGTCGCGACATCGACCGAGAACGTGGTCTCCGCGCTGACCTGCTTGGCCGCGCCCCGCTCGGTGACCGGCCGATCGTCGCTACCGCGGGCCAGTCGGTGCAGCGCGGCACCGAGCGCGCCGCCGAGCAGACCGGTGACCTCCGACTCGGGCAAGGCGGCAAACGCGCCGATCGTCGTCACTCCGATCCCACGCAGTTTCGCCTCGGCCACCGGGCCGATCCCCCACAGCTTGCGCACCGGCAGCCCGGCCAGCAGCCGATCCTGCTCGGCCGCGGTGATCACCCGGATGCCGTCCGGCTTGGCCAGCCCGGATGCGATCTTGGCCAGCTGTTTGCCGCTGCCGGCCCCGATCGAGGCGACCAGGCCGGTCCGCGCGCGCACCGCGGCGCGCAGCTCGGCACAGAACGCGACGACCTGCTCGGCCGACGCCCCGGAGAGTTCGGCCGGCTCGCCGAACGCCTCGTCCAGCGACAGCTGCTCGAGTACCGGGAGCCGGGTCCGGAGCACCTCGAACACGTCGCGGCTGACCGCCGAATAGACCACCCCGCGCGGCGGCAGCACGACCGCGGCGCCGCCGACCAGCCGCCGGGCCTGATGCATCGGCATCGCCGATCGCGCACCGAACACCCGAGCTGCGTAGCTGGCCCCGGCCACCACACCCCGGCTCCCTGCACCACCGACCAGCACCGGGCGACCGGCCAAGGTCGGTCGGGTCAGCTGCTCCACCGAGGCGAAGAACGCGTCCATATCCAGGTGCAGCACCCAACGCCCGGCCCCGGTCACGAGCCGGGATGTGTCACAGCCGGGCGAGCGCAGCGCGGGCGTCGCCGGCCAACGCGAGCGCATCCCGGCCCGGGTCGCCGAGCTCCAGCGACACCGCCAGGATCTCGCCGGCGATCAGGTCGCGGTGGGTCCGGGCCCAGCCGAGCCGATCGGCCGGCACGTCCAGCACCACCCGGATCCGATCGGAGACGGCGAGGCCGGCGGCCTTGCGCGCGTCCTGGAGCTCGCGGATCAGGTCCCGGGCCCACCCCTCGGCCGCCAGCTCTTCGGTGACCACCGAGTTCAGCACCACCAGGCCGGTGTTGCCCGGCAGCGCTGCCGTCGACTCCGGTTCGGCGGCAACCAATCGTCGGGTGTATTCCGCAGGGAGCAACTCGACGTCACCGTCGGGGGTCGTCACCACGACGATCCCGTCCCCGCGCTCGGTCCAGGCGCCGGCCTTGACCGCCTTGATCACGGCCTGCACGGTCTTGCCCAACCGTGGCCCGGCGGCCCGCGCGTTCACCACCAGCTCGAATCGGCCGTGCACCGCGACATCAGTGGTCAGGTCGACCCGCTTGACGTTGACCTCGTCGGCGATCAGCTCCGCGAACGGCGCCAGGCGGGGCGCCTGCGGTGCCGCGACGGTCACCTCGGACAGCGGCAACCGGACCCGCAACTGTTGCGCCTTGCGCAGGCCCAGCACCGTCGAGCAGACCGAGCGCACCTCGTCCATCGACGACACCAGGTCCGGATCGGCGGGCAGTTCCGCCGGCTCCGGCCAGTCGGTCAGGTGCACCGATTCGCCGCCGGTCAGGCCACGCCAGATCGCCTCGGTGGTCAGCGGCAGCAACGGGGCCGCCAGTCGGCCGGCCACCTCCAGCACGGTGTGCAGCGTGTCGATCGCGTCCCGGTCCTCGTCCCAGAACCGCTGCCGGGACCGGCGCACGTACCAGTTGGTCAGCGCGTCGCAGAACCCGCGCAGCTCTTCGCAGGCACCTGCGATGTCGTCGTGGTCCAGCGCCTCGGTCAGCACGTCCCGGGTCGCGGCCAGCTTCGCCAGGATGTAGCGATCGAGGACATGCGGCGAGTCGGTCCGCCACCGGCCCGGGCGATCGGCATACAGCTGCAGGAAACTCCAGGCGTTCCACAGCGGCCGCTGCGCGTGGCTCGCGCCCTCGCGGATACCGCGTTCGGTGACGATCAGGTTCCCGCCGCGCAGCACCGGACTGCTCATCAGGAACCACCGCATCGCGTCCGAGCCGTCCCGGTCGAACACCTCGTTCACATCCGGGTAGTTGCCCTTGGACTTGCTCATCTTCTGCCCGTCCTCGCCGAGCACGATGCCGTGCGCGACGACGGTACGGAACGCCGGCCGGTCGAACAGCGCGGTGGCCAGCACGTGCAGGGTGTAGAACCAGCCGCGGGTCTGGCCGTTGTACTCGACGATGAAATCACCCGGGTTGTGGCCGGCCCGCTCGCCGGTGACCCCGTCGAACCAGTCGGCGTTCTCGAACGGGTAATGCACCTGTGCGTACGGCATCGAGCCGGACTCGAACCAGCAGTCCAGCACCTCCGGCACCCGGCGCATCGTCGAGCGCCCGGTCGGATCGTCCGGATTCGGCCGGGTCAGCTCGTCGATCATCGGCCGATGCAGGTCGGTGGGCCGCACCCCGAAGTCGCGCTCCAGCTCGTCGAGGCTGCCGTAGACGTCGGTCCGCGGATACTGCGGGTCGTCGGAGACCCAGACCGGGATCGGACTACCCCAATACCGGTTCCGGCTGATGTTCCAGTCCCGGGCACCCTCGAGCCACTTGCCGAACTGGCCGTCCCGGACATGCTCGGGCACCCAGGTGATCTGCTGGTTCAGCTCCACCATCCGGTCCCGGAACTCGCTGACCGCGACAAACCAGGACGGCACCGCCATATAGATCAACGGCTGCCCGGACCGCCAACTGTGCGGGTAGGAGTGTTCGATCGTCTCGTGCCGCAGAATCCGTCCGGCGGTCTTGAGATCCCGGATGATCTCCGGGTTCGCGTCGAAGACCTGCAGGCCCTCGTACGGCGGCACCAGCGCGGTGAACTTCCCGCCCGGGTCCAGCGGCTGCACCAGCTCGATCCCGTTGGCGAGGCAATACTCCATGTCCTCTTCGCCGAACGCCGGTGCCATGTGCACGATCCCGGTACCGGAATCGGTGGTCACGTAATCGGCCGCGATCACCCGATGCGCGTTCGGCCGGCCCCGCTCCGGGCCGGCGAAGAAGTCGAACGGCGGCTCGTAGGCCAGACCCACCAGGTCGGCACCGGCATACTCGTCGAGTACCTCCGGCTCGGCGCCCAGTTCGCGGGCATAGTGCGACAGCCGGTCCGCCGCGACCACGTATCGGTTGCCGTCGGTCGTACGGATCTGCACGTACCGCACGGCCGGGTGCACCGCGATCGCCAGGTTGGCCGGCAGGGTCCACGGCGTCGTGGTCCAGATCAGCGCGTTCGCCCCCGCGAGCGGACCGCCGGCCGGGTCGAGCAGGGGCATCGTGACCGTCACCGCCGGGTCCTGCCGCATCCGGTAGGCATCGTCGAGCCGCGTCTCCTGATTCGACAGTGGCGTCTGCTCGTACCAGCTGTAGGGCAGCACCCGGAAACCCTGGTAGATCAGTCCCTTGTCGTGCAGCGCCTTGAATGCCCACATCACCGACTCCATGAAGTCGAGATCGAGGGTCTTGTAGTCGTTGTCGAAGTCGACCCAGCGGGCCTGCCGGGTCACATAAGCCCGCCAGTCGTCGGTGTACCGCAATACCGACGATCGGCAGTAGTCGTTGAACGCCGCCAGGCCCATCGCGCCGATATCGGCCGACTTGATCCCGAGCTGCCGCTCGGCTTCGAGCTCGGCCGGCAACCCGTGGCAATCCCAACCGAACCGCCGCTCGACCTTGAATCCACGCATGGTCCGGTACCGCGGCACGATGTCCTTGACATACCCGGTCAGCAGATGGCCGTAGTGCGGGAGCCCGTTGGCGAACGGCGGGCCGTCGTAGAACACGTACTCCGGCGCGTCGGCTCGGCGGTCCACGCTGGCCCGAAAGGTCCCGCGCGTGGCCCAGTAATCCAGAATCCGCCGCTCCAGCTCGGGAAACTGCACGCCGGCGTCGGCCCGGGCGACACCCGGATCGACCCGCGGGTAGGTGGGCGATACTGCTTCGTCGGTCTCCGGCGCGGTCATCTCTGATCTCCCTGCGTGCCGTCGGTATCGGGCACGGGGACGACGGTCAGCCTCCGGTGCTGCACGCCGCGGTACCACCCCGCTTGCCCCGGCGACCACCGGGACCTCTCGCCATGAGCTGTGCCGGGCTCACCCGTTCGGTTCTAGTAAGCGACGCGGTGCGCCGCCGTTCTTCCGAAAGGCTCCCCGGTGATGGCCGGATCCTCGCCTTGTGTCGTTGCGTCCACCGGGTTGCGTATGCGCCCAGCGGATCGCTGTGTGCTGTGTCGTTGGCATCCTACGACTGACGTCGATCGGATATTCCTCAGCGTGCGTGCCGACCACGGGGTCCGCGGTCGTTCTCGCTTTCGAGCGGTGTTCGACGTACCGACAACGCGCTGGCCAACAGAAGGACCGCACCGATCACGCACACCACGATGCATCCCCAAGCCCACAGAACGGACCCGGTGATCAGCGCGAGCACGAGCAGCGCGAACCCGGCGGCGGCAAGCGCCAACGTCAGTACCACGATTGTTCCCTCAGGTGCCGAGACCTGTTCTGGTCGGGTGGGGCGTCGTCGTCGGCTGCATCGCGACGCGACCCCGGCTCAGCCTACTGGGTGGTTCCCTTCGAGAACGTCGGCGTCCCGTGGTTGATAGTGGCGTCGGCGAACGCGTCTCCGCCCTCGGTCGGCACGGCCGAACCACGATTTTCCAGCTCCTCGAGCTGGGATTCGAGGTAGGACTTGAGTCGCACCCGGTACTCCCGCTCGAACGTCTTGAGCTGCTCGATTCGACCCTCGAGCACCGACCGCTGCTGGTTGATGGTGGCCATGATCTCGGTGTGCTTGCGCTCGGCATCGGCCTGCAGCGCGTCCGCCTTCTCCTTGGCCTGCCGGAGCTGGGTCTCGGAGCGAGTCTGCGCGTCCGCGAGCAGCGCCTCCGACTTCTGCCGGGCGTCACCGATCATCGCCTCCGACCGCACCCGGGCATCGGTGACCAAACGCTCGGAATTGGTCCGGGCGTTGTTCATCAGCTGCTCGGACTCGACCTTGGCATCGTTGGTGAGCCGGTCGGCCATCTCCTGGGCCAGACCGAGCACCTTCGCGGCCTGCACGTTCGCGTCTCCCGAGGTCTGCGTGCTCGGCATCGCCGACGCGATCTGGGTCGGCTGGGTGGGCGGCGGTGGCGGTGGGGCAGGCGCCGGCGGCTTCGGTTCCGGCATCCGCTTGGGCAACTCCGGTTCCGACTTCGGCGGCTGCTGCATCATGGCGGTGACCTGGGCGTTGTTACCCTTCTTGGCCTCGGCCAGCTCGGCGTCCAGTTCACCTACTCGCTGCCGGAGATCGGCGTTCTCCTCGATCAAGCGGGCGAGCTCCTGCTCGACGAGGTCGAGAAACGCATCGACCTCGTCTTCGTTGTATCCGCGCTTACCGATCGGAGGTTTACTGAACGCGACGTTGTGCACATCTGCTGGAGTCAGCGGCATGGAAGGATCCCTTCACGCATCATGGAGCGGTCGAGCAAGCATTCAGTTGTAACGCATCGCGGGCAACGAGTAGGCAGCCCGCCGGCAATCGGCGTCCATTCTGTCACATCGTTACCGCAAGCTGCGCCTGTCTCTGCACAATCGACATCAATACAAAGACAATGAATACCAGCACCATTATCGACAGATCTAGCCGAAATCCACCCAGCGAGATCGGCGGAATGAGCCTACGGAGTAGCTTCACCGGCGGATCGGTGACCGTGAAGATCGCTTCCAACACCACCACGACCACACCGCGCGGGTGCCAGTCGCGCGCGAAGCCACGGACGAACTCGATGATGATCCGGCCGATCAAGAGCAACCAGAACAACATGAGAGCGTAGTAGAGAACTACCCACAAGGCCACGGGACCACTTTGCCTGACGAAGCCCGGACGATCAAAACCGCCGCCGAACGAGCGACCGCTACTGGCTGTAGAACCCGGTCTCGGCGATCCGCCGCCGATCCTCTGCGGACACATCGATATCGGCCGGTGAAAGCAGGAACACCTTGGTCGCGACCTTGTCGAAGGATCCGCGCAAGGCGAATGCCAGGCCGGCCGCGAAATCCACCAGACGCTTGGCATCGGCGTTGCTCAGCTCGACCAGATCCATGATCACCGGCGAGCCGTCGCGGAACCGTTCGCCGATCGTGCACGCCTCGGTATAGTCGCGGGGCCGCAGCGTGGTGATCTTGGACAGCGGCCCGCCGTCGTCCACCGCCGGACGACGCTCCTCGATCCGGGTCTCCACCGCCAACGCGCCTCGGGTCACCACCCGCGGGACCGGCGCGGCGACTCGCGGCGCCCGCTGCGGCAGGGCGTCCAGCCGCGCGGTCTCGGACCGCGGCGCCCGCCGAGGCAGGTCGTAACCGGGCTCGTACCCGCGCTCGGCCGGGCCGTCCTCGTGTTCGTAACTCGACCGGCGGGCCGCGTACGAGCCTTGGTAAGCGGGCTCGCGATACTCCGCCTCGACCACCTCGGCGTACTCTTCCCGAACCGGGCGCGGCGCCCGCCGGGGCAACGGCTCGTCCAGGTAGTCGTCCTCGTAGTCGTCGAGCGGGACCATCCCGAAGTAGGCCTTGAACTTGTGCAGAGTGCTCATGTATGGACCTTCCTCCGGCGTCCCCGTCGCTTGTTTCAGCTGTGACTACTGAGGCTCACGCTCTAGGTGAGAATACTGTCGGGTACCTAGCAACGCGGTACCGACACGCACGCACGTCGAACCGTGTCGTACCGCCGATTCCAGGTCCGTCGACATCCCCGCGGACCGTTCGGCGGCACCCGGATGATCGCGCAGGAGCCGCTCGTGCACCCGGGCCAACTGGGCAAACGCCAGGTCCGGCTCGGCGCCGAGCGGGGCCACCGCCATCACCCCGGCCAGCTCCAGCCCGGGCGCGGCCGCAACCCGGTCGGCCAGCTCGGCAACGTCGGACGCCGCCACCCCGCCTCGCGCCGGATCATCGTCCAGGCTGATCTGCACCAGGACCCGGAGCGCACCGTCCCGCTCGGCCGTCGCAGCGGCAGACAGCGAATCGACCAGTCGCACGCTGTCCACCGATTGCACCACGTCCGCCCAGCGCGCGACCGACCGTGCCTTGTTGCGCTGCAACCGGCCGATCATGTGCCAGGTCAGGCCGGGCACCTGCGACACCTTCACGACCGCTTCCTGATCCCGGGCCTCGGCGACAGCGGGACAGCCGAGCCCGGCGAGAATCCGGATGTCCGCCGCCGGGAAGAACTTGGTGACCGGGAGCAACGTCACCTGGTCGGGATCGCGGCCGGCCGCACGGGCAGCGGCGGACACCCGGTCACGCAGTCGAGCCAGCGCCTCGGCAAGTTCAGCCGCGCGTGTCACGCCAGATCACACTCGCGAGCCGACCGGTGGGCGCGCCCCGGCGATGACTGAACAGGTCCGGATCCTCGATCGTGCACCGGGGGTCCTGGGCAACGGTCGCCACCCCGGCCGCCAGCAACTGGCGCCGTAGGCCGGCGCGCAGATCCAGCGCCGGCGTTCCGGCGGTCGTGCTACTCGCGCTTCCCGGCAACTCCCGATCTACCTCGGCGCGCATCGCCGCGGGCACCTCGTAGCACTCGCCGCCCGCCGCCGGGCCGAGAAAGGCAGCGATCCGCTCCACCGCGGCACCCGCGGCGACCATGGAGTTCAGCACCTGCGGCACGATGCCGTCACGCGCGCCGACCCGGCCCGCGTGCGCCGCCGCGAGCACCCCGGCGGTCTCGTCGGCGAGCAGCACCGGCACGCAGTCCGCGGTCAGTACCACCAGCGCGAGGTCGGGCTCGGCGGTGACCACCGCGTCGGTCGCCGGAACCGGCGCGACCTGCGGCGCGTCTACCGTGACCACCGTCGTGCCGTGCACCTGCGCCATCCAGACCAACCGCTCGAACGGCAAGCCCAGCTGCCTGGCGAGTCGACGCCGATTACCGTCCACCGCAGCCGGATCGTCGCCGACATGATCACCGAGATTGAACGAGTCGTACGGCGCCGTCGAGACACCACCGGCCCGGCCGGTCACCACCCGCCTGATCCGCCCCGACCCCGCGGAAGATCCGCTCACCACCACTACGATCCCATCACTCCGTTCACCACCAGCACGATCGACCCGGGCTCAGCGACGCATGAACGAGGGCACGTCCACGTCGTCGTCGAGATCGGCCGGCGGCACCGGTGGCTCGGCCGGTCGGTGCGGCGCGGCCGATGCCCCACCGTGCACCGGCAGCCGAACGGTGGCGGCGTCGCCGAAGCCCGGATAGCTGCCGGCGTTCGCCGCGATTTCGGAACCGTTGCGATTACGTCCCAGGTCGAACTCGTCGGCCCGGCCACTGCCGCGCAGCTCCCGACCACCGCCGGGGTACTCGCCGCCGCGATCACCCTGATGGTAATCACCGGCGCGACCGGCGGCGATACTTCCACGACCGGACTGCGGCGGCGCCTCGACCGAGCGTCGGGAGGGGTTGCCGCTGTCGAAACCGGCGGCGATCACCGTCACCCGGACCTCGTCGCCGAGCGAATCGTCGATCACCGTGCCGAAGATGATATTCGCATCGACATGCGCCGCCTCCTGCACCAGCGACGCCGCTTCGTTGATCTCGAACAAGCCCAGGTCGGAACCGCCGGCGATGGACAGCAGCACGCCGTGCGCGCCTTCCATCGAAGCCTCCAGCAAGGGCGAGTTGATCGCCGCGGTCGCCGCCTTGATCGAGCGGCCGTCGCCCCGCGACGAACCGATCCCCATCAGCGCACTTCCCGCGCCGGACATGACGCTCTTCACATCGGCGAAGTCCACGTTGATCAGGCCGGGAGTGGTGATCAGATCGGTGATTCCCTGCACCCCGTTGAGCAGCACCTCGTCCGCGGACCGGAAAGCGTCCATCAGGCTCACCGCGGCGTCGCCGAGCTGCAGCAGCCGGTCGTTCGGAATAACGATCAAGGTATCGCAGGATTCGCGCAACGCGGTGATCCCGGCTTCGGCCTGACCACCGCGACGCTTGCCCTCGAAGGAGAACGGCCGAGTCACCACCCCGATGGTCAGCGCACCGAGCCGGCGGGCGAGGCCGGCCACCACCGGCGCCCCGCCGGTACCCGTGCCGCCACCCTCGCCGGCCGTGACGAACACCATGTCGGCGCCCTTGAGGACCTCTTCGATCTCGTCTTTATGGTCTTCGGCGGCCTTGCGACCGACCTCCGGATCAGCGCCGGCGCCGAGGCCGCGGGTCAACTCCCGACCGACGTCGAGCTTGACATCCGCGTCGCTCATCAACAGCGCCTGGGCATCGGTGTTCACCGCGATGAACTCGACACCTTTGAGACCCTGTTCGATCATCCGGTTGACGGCATTCACGCCGCCGCCGCCGATCCCGACAACCTTGATCACGGCAAGGTAGTTGTGCGGTGGCGTCATGGCTCTTTTCGCCTTCCATCGATCAAAGGGTGGGGCGGGCCGGGCGGATGACCAACTCTAAACCTCAACATCAGGTTTAATGTTATGTCAAGTGACCGACTGCAAAGACGCTAAGCGGCTACCCGGCAAACCCGGTGCAGGCGCGCCGAGCCACGCGCCGATTTTCCCGCACCCGCCCGCGGCGAACCACCGACAGCGCCGGCGCTCAGCGAACCGTCGGCAGATCCGGACTGGATACGTCGTAGGTCTGCCCCGGCTGAGCCAACAGCGGCAACGCCACCTCCACCTTGCGCGGTGAATGCTGATCGTCGCCCCAAACCAGCACCCGGTTGTCCCGGAGGGCGAACGTGATCGCCGAGAGTGACGGCACCGTGACCGCACGGATCTGATCACGCAACACCGGCGGCACCGCCGCCAGCACCGCGAGTGCCGCCGTGGTCTTCGGATCGTTCGGACCCGGATCGGGCACCGTCAGCTGTGGCAGGTTCGGCGGCGCCGGTTCGATCGCGAACTCGACCCCACCCGCGTCGAGCAGATGCGGGCCCTGCGGTGAATCGACGTAGGCCACCGGAACCCGCTCCACCACCACGATCCGGATCGTCGACGGATAGGAGCGCTGCACCCGAGCCTGCGCTACCTTCGGGATCGCAGCGACCCGGCGCGCCGCCGCGTCGATATCCACCCGGAGCAGCGGCCGGCCATCCTCGACGGCCGCCGCCGCAACGATCTGCTCCGCCGGCACCGCGGCAGCACCCTCGACCCGCACGGAACGAACCGCCAGCAAGGGCGAGAACCAGGCGACCACCGCCAGCACCGCGGCGATCAGCGCCACGACCGCCAGCACCCGCCCGACCGACCGCGCGATCGCGCGCTCCCCCCGTCGTTCCCGCCGGGCGGGCCGGTTCATCCCGGTGGCCGCGCGTGGTGCGGTCGCGCGCGCAACGCATCCAGAATCTGGCTACCCAGCATCGTGACGTCGCCCGCGCCCATGGTGATCACCACGTCACCCGGACGGGCCATCGCGGCAACCTGCCGGCCGACCCGGGACATGTCCGGTTGATAATGCACCGACCCGGTCACCGCTTGGGCCACCAACGCACCGCTGACGCCGGGAACGGGCGCCTCGCGCGCGCCGTACACATCCAGCACCACCACCTCGTCCGCCAGGCTCAACGCTGCCCCGAACTCGTCGGCGAAGGTGGCCGTACGGCTGTAGAGATGCGGCTGGAACACCACGACCACCCGACCGGGCCGGTTCGAGCCGGCCTCCTGCGATACCAGTTCGGCCGCCGCGCCGAGCACTGCCCGCACCTCGGACGGGTGGTGGGCGTAGTCGTCGAAGACCCGGACACCGTGTTCGCGGCCGGTGAACTGGAACCGCCGATGCACCCCGGCGAACCCGGACAGGCCGGCCAGGATATCGGCGATCTCGGCACCGGCGTCGCGCGCGGCCAGGATCGCGCCGAGCGCGTTCAACGCCATGTGGCGGCCCGGCACGGCGAGCCGCAGGGTGCGCGGCGCCGCCTCCCCGGTGAACTGGAACTGCGCCACGCCCCCCACATCGCGCGGCTCCCAGCTGCGCAGCCACACCGCGACCGGCAAGCTTTCGTGCTCCGGCGTCGTGCCGTAACCCAGCACCCGGACATCCCCGCCCCGATCGAGGACCCGCCGGGCGAGCGCGGCCGAGCCCGGATCGTCCAGGCAGACCACCAGCAACCCGCCCGGACGCAACCGGGCTACGAAATCGTCGAACACCTGGACGTAGGCAGCCTCGCTACCGTAGAAATCCAGGTGATCGGCCTCGATATTGGTGATCACCACGACGTTCGGGTCGTACTGCAGCAACGACCCGTCGCTTTCGTCGGCCTCGGCGACGAACACGTCGCCGCTGCCGTGATGGGCATTGGTCCCGGCCTCGTTCAACTCACCGCCGACGGCGAACGAGGGGTCGAAGCCGCAATGCTGCAACGCCACGATCAGCATCGACGTGGTCGAGGTCTTGCCGTGGGTACCGGACACCAGCAACGTACGCTGGCCGCGCATCAAGGTGGCCAGCACCGCCGGACGCAGCACCACCGGAATCCCCCGGCGCGCCGCCTCGACCAGCTCCGGATTGTCCTTCGGGATCGCCGCATGGGTGGTGACCACCGCGGTCGGGCCACCGGGGAGCAGGTCCAGCGCGGACGCGTCGTGGCCGATCCGGACGTCGGCACCGCGCGCGCGCAGCGACAGCACCGCGCGGCTCTCCTTCGCGTCCGACCCGGACACCGCGCCCCCCCGGGCGAGCAGGATGCGGGCGATCCCCGACATCCCGGCCCCACCGATCCCCACCATGTGCACGCGGGACAGTTCCTGGGGAAGCTGGATCACTCCAGGGGTGTTCACAGCGCCGCCACCTCTGCTCTCGATGGTCGGTTCCGGCTCCGCTCCGGTCCTCGCTCGTTCCTCGCTGCGATCCTCACTGCGCCGCCACCTCTGTTCTCGATGGTCGGTTCCGGCTCCGCTCCGGTCCTCGCTCGTTCCTCGCTGCGATCCTCACTGCGCCGCCACCTCCAACACGATTCGCGCAACGTCGTCTGCCGCGTCACGATGTCCCGCGCCGGCCGCGGCCCGGCCCATCGCCTGCAACTGCGCCGGATCGCGCAGCACCGGGATGATCCGGTCGACGACATAGTCGGGCGTCAGCTCGGCGTCGCGGACGATTGTTCCACCCCCTGCGGACGCCACCGGCGCAGCGTTCAGCTCCTGCTCGCCGTTACCGTGCGGCAACGGGACGTACCAGGCGGGCAGCCCGACCGCCGACACCTCCGCCACGGTCATCGCGCCGGCCCGGCAGATCACTGCGTCCGCGGCCGCGTACGCCAGGTCCATTCGGGACAGATAATCGACCGCGACGTACGGCGCCCCCGGCGTCGGTTCGGGCAGCTCGACGGTGTTCTTGGCGCCGTGTGCGTGGAGCACCGAAATGCCTGCGGCGGCAAGCTTCTCGGCCGCTCCGGAGACCGCCGAATTCAGCTTGGCGGCCCCCTGCGAACCACCGAAGACGAGCAGTACCGGACCGTCGTCGGGCAGCCCGAAACCGGCCCGCGCGCCGGCCCGGAAGGCCTCTCGATCGAGCTCGGCGATCGTCGAGCGCACCGGGATGCCGATCTGCTCGGCGTCGGTTCTGCCGCGGGCCCGGACGCCGGCCCCCGGCACGGCGGCCAGCACCCGGGTAGCGAACCGAGCCCCGACCCGGTTCGCCAGACCGGCCTTCGCATTCGCCTCGTGCACCACGATCGGCACCCGGTCCGCGCCGCGACCGGCTGCCAGATAGGCCGGCAAGGCGACGTAACCGCCGAATCCGACCACCACATCCGCCTCGACCTCACGCAGCACCGCCCGAGTCCGCCGAACCGCCGTGGCTACCCGGCCGGGCAGCCGCAGCAGATCCAGGGTCGGCTTGCGCGGCAACGGCACCGGCGGGATCAACTCCAACGGGTAACCCCGCTCCGGCACCAGCCGGGTCTCCAAACCACGCGCCGTGCCGAGCGCGGTGACCCGCGCACCCGGTACCAGGCGGCGGATCGCGTCCGCCACGGCCAGCGCCGGCTCGATATGTCCGGCGGTTCCGCCGCCTGCGACGACAACCGACAATCCGCTGCTCAACGCACCGATCCTCGCTCCCGATAACCGGCGGGCCGGGCCGCCGGACCCCGTGACCGCCCGTTCCCGGCCCGCGGCGCGGCGGAACGCAGTCCACCCGCCGGAGCGGGCGACCGCCGAACCGCCGGGCGCCGAGTGGCCGAAGGACGCCGGGGTGAGGTGTATGGCTGCGGCTTGGGTAGCCGCAGTAACTTGCTGAACCGGCCGTCCTGGCCGGCTGCCAACGCGGCGATCGACTCCGGTTCGTGTCGGGCCGCGCTGGCAATCAAGCCGAACATGAACAACGTGATCGCCAACGACGACCCGCCGTAGGAGACCAACGGTAATTGCTGACCGGTCACCGGCAACAAGCCCACCACATAGCCGATGTTGATGAACGCCTGGGCGGTGATCCACACCGTGCCGGTGGCGGCCAGCAGTTGCAGGAACGGGTCCACGTTGCGCGCCGCGATCCGCAGTCCGATGTAGGCGAACAAGGCGAAGAGCGCGATCAATGCCAGCCCGCCGAGGAAACCCAGTTCCTCGCCGATGATGGCGAAGATGAAGTCGTTGTGCGAGTTCGGCAGGTAACTCCATTTCGCCCGGCTCTGCCCCAACCCCACCCCGAACCAGTGCCCGTCGGCGAGTGAGAACTGCGCCTGTCGCGCTTGGTAGCCGATCCCCTGCGGATCGTGGCCGGGGTTGAAGAAGGCCTTCATCCGGTCCGAGCGGTAGCCGGCGCTCAACGCGAGCAACACCGCACCGGTCGCGCCGGCGGCAACCACCGACAGGAACATCCGGGCCGGCAGACCACCGAACCACATCAGCGCAGCCAGGATGATCCCGATCGCGATCGCGGTGGACAGGTTCGGCTGCAACACCACGAGAACGCACACGAACACCGCTGCCGGGACCAGTGGCACCACCAGCTGACGCCAACCGGCTCGGTCCACTCGCCGGACCGCGAGCAGGTGTGCCCCCCACAACGCCAGGGCAACCTTGACGATCTCGGACGGTTGGATCGACACCGGACCGAGCATGAACCAGCGCCGGGCGCCTTGCGCCTCCACCCCGATCCCGGGAATGAGCACCAGCACCAGCAACGTCACCGATCCGGCGAACAACGGGAACGCCGCCGCCCGCAACAACCGGACCGGCAACCGCAGCGCCAGATAGAACAACGCGGTACCGAGCGCGGCGTACATCGCCTGTTGGGTGAACATCGAATAGGCCGACCCACCATCGGCATAGGACTCGACGCTGGACGCGGAGAGCACCATGACCAGGCCGAGCACGGTGAGCAGTACCGCGATGGTGACCACCAGGTGGAACGATGCCAGTGGACGAGCAAGCCAACCACCGAGCCGGGCGAAGACCGGACCGACCGCGGCGAGCCGGCTCGGGCCGGCCGACCGGGTCTGTGCCTGCGTCCGGGTCCGGCGCTCGGGCCGGGACCGGACGGTCGTCATCGCCCGGAACCCACGTCGGCCGGGGTCAACCGACGCGCCGCAGCAGCAAAACTGTCCCCGCGATGGCCGTACGAGACGAACATGTCCAGCGACGCAGCGGCCGGCGCGAGCAGCACGACATCTCCCGGCCGAGCGAACGCGGCGGCCGTCCGCACCGCGCGGCCCATCACCGCGTCAGCGGACTCGACTCCCCCCGCTGAGTCGCCCGTCCCACCGATCTCACCAGATACTGCAGTCACAGAAGTATCGTCACCCGCGCGCAGCACAACCACCGGTACATCCGGGGCGTGTCGGGTTACCGCATCCGCGATCCGCTGCGCATCGGCGCCGAGCAGGATCACCGCCACCAGCCGATCGGCGACCTCGACGACCAACTCGTCCACCGCCGCACCCTTGAGCAGGCCACCGGCCAGCCATATCACCCGCCGATGCGATAGCAACGACGACCGCGCTGCATGCGGATTGGTGGCCTTGGAGTCGTCGACGAACTCGACGCCACCCAGTTCCCGGACGAACGCGGCCCGATGCGGTCCCACCCGGTGCGTGGCCAAGCCCACGGCCACCGCCGGCGCCGGTACCCCGATGGCCCGGGCGAGCGCCGCCGCCGCCAATGCGTTCAGCACCCCGGCCGGGCCGGGCGGACTGATCGCCGATACCGGGCCCAGATCGGCCGCGGACGCGAACGCCCGATCGGTCAACTGCCCGCCCAGCACCCCGAGCTCGCCCGGGGCCGGCTCACCGAGCCGGAAACCGACGATCCGCTCGGCGGGGGCGGAGTCGGCCAAAGCCGCCGCGATCGGATCGTCGAGGCCGACCACGGCGACCCGGCCGGTAAGCGCGCGCGCCTTCGCAGCGACGTAACCGGCCATCCCGCCGTGCCAGTCCAGATGGTCTTCGGCGATGTTGAGCACCACGCCGGCGGCCGGGCGCACCGATGGCGCCCAGTACAGCTGGAACGAGGACAACTCGACGGCCAGCACGTCCGCCCGACCGGCCCGGATCGCCTCGACCACCGGCAGCCCGATGTTCCCGCAGGCGATCGCGTTCCGTCCGGCCGCGGCCAGGACCGACGCCAGCATCGCCGTGGTGGTGGTCTTGCCGTTGGTCCCGGTGACGACCAGCCATTGCCGGGGCGATCCGTAGCGCCGGGATCGGTCCAACAGCCAGGCGAACTCGACGTCGCCGATCACCGGGACCCCGTGCGCCGCGGCCGCGAGCGCCAGCGGCGCCGCCGGTGCCACCCCGGGACTGACGATCACCAGCGCGAAATCCCGCCCGGCCGGGCCGGCGAACGCGGCGTCGTCGATCGTGCCCAGGCCGGCCGCTGCCGCCTCGGCCAACGAGCCCGGACGTGCATCGGTGACCGAAATCCGGGCGCCGAGTTCACGCAGCGGCTCGATCAGGGCGCGACCGGAGATCCCCCAGCCCGCGACCAGTACCGGCGCCCCGGCCAACGCGGCCAGGTCCGGGGTGCGGGCTGCCACATCCGTCCGCATCAGGTACCGGTCGCCGTCAGATATTCACCGTAGAACAGCGCCATACCGATCACCGAGGCGATCGCCGCGAGCAACCAGAACCGGATGATCACCGTTGTCTCGGCCCAGCCGCCCAATTCGAAGTGGTGATGGAACGGGGCCATCCGGAAAACCCGTCTTCGGATCGAGCGGAACACCGCGACCTGGATCACCACGCTGATCGCCTCCGCGACGAACAACGCGCCGATCACGATCATCAGCAGCTCGGTCCGGGTGGTGATCGACAGTCCCGCCAGCATGCCGCCGAGGGCCAGCGAGCCGGTGTCACCCATGAAGATCTGCGCCGGCGCGGCGTTCCACCACAAGAACCCGATGCACGCCGCGGCGCCGGCACTGCACAGCAGTGCCAGGTCGAGCGGATCGCGGACGTCGTAGCAGCCCTTCCCCGGATGGGTTTCACACGCGTACCGGTACTGCCAGAAGGTGATCAACACATAGGCGCCGAGCACGAAGCCCATCGAGCCGGCGGCGAGCCCGTCCAGCCCATCGGTGAGGTTCACCGCGTTCGACCAGGCGCTGATGATCATGTAACACCAGACCACGAACAGCAGTGCGCCGATCGACACCGTGGTGATGTCTCGCACATAGGACAGGTGTGTGCTGCCCGGAGTGAGCCCGCTTGCCCCGGGGAACTGCAATGCCAGGATGGCGAAGATCACCGCCGCGGCCAATTGACCGATCAGTTTGGCGGTCTTGTTCAGGCCGAGGTTGCGCTGCTTGCGGATCTTGATGAAGTCGTCGAGGAAACCGACCCCACCGAGCACCGTCGTCAAACCGAGCACCAGGATGCCCGACGCGGACGGACCGGCCCAACCGTTGGCGGCGCCGATCAGGTGCGCGCCCCAGTACCCGGCCCACAGGCCGGCCAGGATCGCCACCCCGCCCATCGTGGGCGTGCCCCGTTTGGATTGATGCGACGCCGGCCCCTCCAGCCGGATCTCCTGGCCGAAGCCTTGTCGGGAGAATGCCTTGATCAGCGCTGGGGTGAGCAGGATCGACACCGCAAGCGCGATCGCCGCCGCGAACAGAATCTGGATCATCTAGCGAACGCCCCCGGTCAGCGTCTCGGCCGTCAACGTCTCCGCGACCGACCACAGCCCTTCGGCCTGAGACGCCTTCACCAGCACCAGATCCCCGGGCGCCAATTCGGCGTGCAACAGGGCGAGCGCGGCATCCGGATCCGGCACCAGCACCGATTCGCCACCCCAGGAACCCTCCAGCACCGCCGAGTGATGCATCGCGTGGGCGGGCCGAGAGTCGCCGACGACGATCAACCGGTCGACAGCGAGCCGAACCACCTGCCGGCCGACCCCGTCGTGCTCGACCACCGAGTCGGCGCCCAGCTCACCCATCTCGCCGAGCACGGCCCAGGTGCGGCGGGCAGGCGCGGTCGACCGCGCCATCGTGACCAGTGCCTTCAACGCTGCTCGCACCGAATCCGGATTGGCGTTGTAGGAATCGTTGATCACGGTCACCCCGTCGCCCCGGGTGCGGACGTCCATCCGTCGCCGCGACGCCGGGCTCGCCCCGCCCAGCGCGGTGACCACCTGCTCCAGCGAGGCGCCACACTCCAGCGCCACCGCGGCCGCGGCCAGGGCGTTGCCCACCTGATGCTCGCCGTGCACGGCCAGCGCGACGTCCGCCCGACCGGCCGGACAGACCAGAGTGAACCGCGGTCGGGCCAGCTCGTCGGTGCGGACGTCGACGGCCCGGATGTCGGCCTTCTCGGCGGTGCCGACCAGACAGATCCGGGCACGCGTCCGCGCCGCCATACCGAGGACCAGCGGATCGTCGGCGTTGAGCACCGCGAGCCCGTCCGGCGGTAACGCCGCGACCAGTTCCCCCTTGGTCTGCGCGATCGTCTCGCGCGAACCGAACTCGCCCAGATGGGCCGTGCCCACATTGAGCACCACGCCGATTCGCGGCGGCGCGATCGCCGCCAGCGCCGCGATGTGACCCGGCCCGCGAGCCGACAGCTCCAGCACCAGAAATCGAGTATCGACGCCCGCGCGGAGCACCGTCCAGGGATGTCCCAGCTCGTTGTTGAACGAGCCGGGCGGCGCCACGGTCGGTCCGAGCGGCGCCAGCACCGCGGCGAGCAGATCTTTGGTCGAGGTCTTGCCGGACGAGCCGGTCACGCCGATCACCGTGAGGCCGGCCCGGCTGCCGTCGGCCGACCCGGCGGCGGCCAGGCGATCCACCGAGAGCCGGGCCAACCTCGCCAGGGCGCCGAGCACCGCGACACCGGAACCGGTGACGTCGTGTTCCAACGCCATCGCGTGGCTCTGTGCGGCCTGCGCCCGGTCGGCCTCGGTCGGGGTCACCACAACGGCCGGCACGCCGACCGGACGGGCGGCGAGCACCGCCACCGCACCGGCGGCGACCGCGGCCGCGGCATGGTCGTGCCCATCGGTCCGCGCGCCGGGCAACGCCAGGAACAGGCCGCCCGGCCCGAGTTCGCGGGAGTCGAACTCGACCGTCCCGGTCACTGCGACGTCCGGATCCGGTACGTCGTGCAGCACCCCGCCGACCGCGTCCGCGATCGCCGCCAGGGTCAGCGGGACCATTGCGCCAGCCGGCGGTCGAGTGCGGCCGCGAGCACCTCGCGGTCGTCGAACGGATACTTCACCCCGGCGATCTCCTGACCTGTCTCGTGCCCCTTGCCGGCGACCAACACGACGTCTCCGGCACGTGCCCACGCCACCGCCTCGGCGATCGCCACCGCGCGATCGCCGATCTCGCTCACCTCGGCACGACCGTGCTCGGCGTCGGCGCCACCCCGCACCGCGCTCCGGATCAGCGCCGGATCCTCGGTGCGCGGGTTGTCGTCGGTGATCACCAGCCAATCGGCCAGCCGCGCCGCCACCGCACCCATCATCGGTCGCTTCGCCGAATCCCGGTCACCGCCGGCGCCGACGACAACCGCAATCCGGCCATCGACATATTGGCGCAGCGTACCGAGCACCTTCTCCAGCGCATCGGGCTTGTGCGCGTAATCCACCACGGCGAGGAAGTCCTGCCCGCGGTCGATCTTCTGCACCCGGCCCGGCACATCCACGTTCTCGATGCCGCGCGCCGCAACCGTCGGCGGCACCCCGACAGCTGCGCAGATCGCCAGCGCCAGAAGCGCATTGGTCACGTTGTAGCGCCCGGGTAACCGCACCCCGGCGTGCGCCGCGGACGCCGGGCCGACCACCTCGAACGATTGCGAGCCGCTGCGCTCGGTGAACACGTCGGTGGCCGTCCAGTCCGCCGCGCGGCCGGTCGCCGACACCGTCTGCACGGTGCTACCGGCCAGCTCGGCCATGCGTATACCCCAGGCGTCGTCGATCACGACGATCGAGCGGGCCGCCCGGACCGGCGACGCGGGGTCGAACAAACGGGCCTTCGCGGCGAAGTAGTCCTCGAAATCGGCGTGGAAGTCCAGGTGGTCCTGGGACAGATTGGTGAATGCCCCGACCGCGAAGCTCACGCCGGCGACCCGGCCGAGCGCCAGCGCGTGACTGGACACTTCCATCACCACCGTGTCCACGCCCTGCTCCAGCATCGCGGCGAACAGCGCGTGTAGCTGCGGCGCCTCCGGGGTGGTCAGCGCGCTGGGCACCCGGTCGCCGCGCAACTTCGTTTCGATCGTACCGACCAGCCCGACCGTCCGGCCGGCCGCCAGCAACCCGGCCTCGACCAGATATGCCGTGGTGGTTTTGCCGGAGGTGCCGGTGATGCCGATCACTTCGAGCCGCTGCGAGGGATCTCCGTAGATCGACGCGGACACCTCGCCGAGCACGTCGCGGGGCCGCTCGTGGACCAGCACCGGCACGCTCAGCTCGCCGGCCTGCCGAGCCCCGTCGGGGTCGGTCAGCACCGCGACCGCACCCCGCTCGATCGCGTCCGCGACGAACCGCACGCCGTGGGTTCGGTCGCCCGGCAAGGCGGCGAACAGATCTCCCGGTTGCACCGCGGTCGAGCGGTGCTCGATTCCGGTCACCGTGACGTTCGACGGCGCCAGCAACCGACCGCCGGCCAGCTCGGCCAACTTGTCCAGCTGGGTGATCGGCGGCGTGGTGGGGCGGAGCACGGACATCGACCAGCTCCTCTCGAACAGGCCCACATTTCCTGGGGTCGACAATCTGTCGACGACATCGACGACGGCAGCCGTTACCGACCGTAGACATTACCGACCGACGAGAACACTAGCGGCCGCCGGTCGAGCCGACGCCTGCCGGGTTGGCTTGCTCCCGAACCCGGTCAGCTCGCCTGCAGGACCAGCGGACGCGGCAGCGGCGGGGACAGTGGCACGCTGTCGCGCTGTAACGCCCACGAAGCAATACTGTGGAACAACGGGGCTGCAGACTGCCCACCGCTGCCGTCCGAACTGCGCTGGGGAGCGTCGAGCATGATCCCGACCACATACCGCGGGCTGTCCGCCGGAGCCATCCCGGCGAAGGTGATCCAGTAGCTGGAGTTGGAGTAGCACTTGCAGCTCGGATCGACCTGCTGCGCGGTGCCGGTCTTGCCCGCGACCTGGTATCCCTCGATCCCGGCCGGTACCCCGGTGCCCTGCTGGACGCCCATCGGGTCGTGCTGGGTCACCGCCTGGAACATGGTGCGCAGCGCGGCCGCGGTGTGATCGCTGACCACCCGCACCCCGTCCGGAATCGGCGTCTCGGTCCGGCTGCCGTCCGCCGCCACGGTGGCCCGCACGATCCGGGGCGGCACCCGCACCCCGTCGTTGGCAATCGCCTGGTACATCCCGGTCATCTGCAGCAGCGTCATCGACAGGCCCTGGCCGATCGGCAGGTTCGCGAAGGTGCTGCCCGACCATTGGTCGCGGTCCGGCACCGAGCCCGCGCTCTCACCGGGCAACCCGACGTCGGTGCGCTGGCCCAGTCCCATCTTCTGCATCACATCCCACCAGCGATCCTCGCCGACCCGCTGCGCCAGCATCAGGGTGCCGACGTTGGACGACTTGCCGAACACTCCGGTGGTGGTATAAGGCGCCACGGCGTGGGCCCAGGCATCGTTGACCGTCACCCCGCCCATTCGGATGCTGCCGGGCACATGCAGCACCTCGTCGGGGTTGGTCACGTTGTATTCGATCGCCGCGGCCGCGGTGATCACCTTGTTCACCGAGCCGGGCTCGAACGGCGTGCTCACCGGCAGGTTGCCCAACTGCGCACTCTTGGGGTTGTTGCCGACGCCGATCGCGGGATTGAAGGTGCCGTCGTTGCTCATCGCCAGCACTTCGCCGGTCTTCGCGTCCAACACCACGGCGGAGGCGTTGCGCGCACCGGACATGTTCTTGGCCTGCTGCACCTGCTGCTGCACGTAGTACTGCAGATCCGAGTCCAGGGTGAGCTCCACCCCGGAGCCGTTCACCGCCGGCTGACGATCCCGAGTGCTGCCGGGGATGACCGCTCCGTCCGAGCCGCGGTCGTAGGTCTGCGAGCCGTCGGTTCCGGCCAAGGTCGCGTCCATCGAGGACTCCAGCCCGAGCAGCCCGTGGTTGTCCCAGCCGGTGGCCCCGACGACGTTCGCCGCCAGCGAGCCGCCCGGGTATTCCCGCAGATCCTGGCGTTCCAACCCGACCTCGGGAAACTCCTCGTTGATCCCCGCCGCGACGGCCGGATCGACATTGCGCGCCAGGTAGGCGAACGAGTCGTTGCCGCGCAGCTTGGCCAACAGGTCTTTGGTCGGGGCAAGGTTACCCAGTTTGGCGTGAATCGCGTTCGCGATCGCCTGCAGCCGCTGGTCCGGTTCGGGCGCCCGATCGCCGGCGGCGGCTCGGGCTGCGGCCAGTTCCGTGCGTACCCGGACCGGCTGGAAGGTGAGCGCCTTCGCTTCGATGGTGAAGGCCAGCGGCCGACCCGCCCGATCGGTGATCGCACCGCGGGTGGCCGGGTCGATCGTGGTCACCGCGCGCTGATCGGCGGCCTGTGCCGAGAGCCGACCGGATGCGATGCCCTGCAACCAGAGCAGCTGTAGCGCCGCGACGATCAGCGCGAGCAGCACGACCACTCGGCCGACCCGGAATCGGAAGCGCATCGAGCCGTCGATACCCCGAACTCGGCGCCGCCGGGCCGCGCCCGCGGTGCTCATCGGGCAGCTGCTCGGGTTGCCGGGGCAACCGGGGTCGGCACCGGACCGGTCGGCGGCGGCGCAGTCGGTCCGGTCTGGGGGGTCGGTGGGGTCGGTGTCGCAGCCGCTGTCGCCGATCCGGCGATCGTGGCCGGTACCAGTTGATCCTGCTGCGCGCCCGCGGCCGGAACCGATGCGGTCGGCGGCGTGACCGGAACCAGGACACCGGCGACAGCGCCGGGCGGACGGACCGGCACCGGGGTTTCGGCCGGGCCGCGGGATACCGGTGGGTCCAGCAGCGGAGCGGGCGGCCCCTGGGCTACCTGCGGGTCGCCGACCACCGTCACCGAGCCGTCCGGCCCGACGAGCAGCCGTGCTGGGTCCGGCGCCGGAATCATGCCGAGCTCCCGAGCCCGAGCAGCCAGTTCGGGAGCGGAGTTGCCGGCCTCCACATCGCGCTGCAACGCAGCCCGCTCTTCGATCCGGCGCTGGTTGTCGGCGCGGGCAGCGCCGAGCTGGTAACTGTCCTCGGCGGAACGAGTCGTGAGCAGCAGGGTCAGCGCCAGCCCGCAACCGAGCAGGCCGATCACCGCAGCCACGAACGGAATACGCGCCGCGAGCCGCCCGGCGCGGCGCGGCAGCACCCCGCCGGGCGCGCTCGCCCGTTGCTGACGCCGCTGGTACGCGCGTTGCGCAGCTGTCGTACCGCGGCCTCGTCGCGCCGCCCGGCCGGTGTCGCCGGAGCGCTTGTCGGTGTCCTTCGCGCGCGTATCGGTGTCCTTCGCGCGCGTATCGGTGTCGCTCGAGCGTTTGTCGGTGGCCCGCGAGCCGTCGATCACTGCCGTCATGCCGCGGTCCTCCTGGCCACACGAACCGCTGCGCGCATACGCACCGGCGCCGATCTGGGATTACGTTCGATCTCCGGTGCGTCGGCACGCTCCGCGCCCCGGGTGAGCAGCCGCAGCTCCGGCCCCATCCCGGGCAGTTCCACCGGCAGGCCGACCGGTGTGCGCGAGGTCGCGGCCCGGCTCAGTTCCTGCTTGACCACTCGATCTTCGAGCGACTGGTACGACATGACGACCAGCCGGCCGCCGATCACCAGGGCGTCCACCGCTGCCGGCAGCGCGGCGCGCAGCGATTCCAGCTCGGCGTTGACCGCCACCCGCAGTGCCTGAAAGGTGCGCTTGGCCGGGTGCCCGCCGGTCCGGCGAGTTGCCGCCGGCACCGAGTCGTAGATCAATTCGACCAGGGCCGCGCTCGTCACGAACGGCTCCCGCGCCCGCCGCCGGACCACCGCGGCCGCGATCCGGCCGGCGAATCGCTCTTCGCCGTACTCCTTCAAGATCCGGGCAAGGTCGGCCCGGCTCGCGGTATTGAGCAGATCGGCCGCGGTCGGGCCGGAGTTCGGATCCATCCGCATATCCAGCGGGGCATCCACCGCATAGGCGAAACCGCGGGCCGCTTCGTCCAACTGCATCGAGGACACGCCCAGGTCGAACAGAATCGCATCCACCGAGTCCGACCCGGCCAGTCCCGCGGACGCCAGCGCCGTCGTGAGACCGTCGTAGCGGGTGTGGACCAGCGTGAGCCGATCGGCGAACCGGGCCAGCCGCGCGGCGGTCGACGCCAAGGCTGCCGGATCGCGATCGAGACCGATCAACCGCAGCGTGGGGTAGGTAGTAAGGAAATGCTCGGCATGACCGCCGAGACCCACCGTGGCATCGACGAATATCGGTCGGGCACAGTCTTGTAGGGCGGGCCCGAGCAGTTCGTCGGCCCGGGCCAGCAGCACCGGCACATGCCTCGGCCGCTCGGCCGAGGCGGCGGCACCTGGATCACACGCCACCAGGTCCTCCGTCCTGCGTTTTCCTGGGTGGGCAGTGGATCGGGGTCCCTGTCCGGCGGAACCTGGCGCTGGGGAAGGGCGTCAGGGTCCATCGGGCAGAGGCCGCGAGCCACTGTCCGGCGGGTGGCTAGACGATTCCGTCCAGCGACTCGTCGATCGCCTGGGAGTACTCCTCCTCGTTTTCCGCGAGATAGGTCTCCCAGGCGGTCCGGTCCCATATCTCGAGGAAATCGACGGAACCGATCACGACGCATTCGCGTGACAGGTTCGCGTACCGCCGGTGGTCGGCGGACAGCGTGATCCGGCCTTGCGCATCCGGATGCTGTTCGTCGGTGCCGGCTGCCAGGTTCCGCACGAAAGCGCGGGCCTGCGGATTGCTCCGGGACGCGGCAGCGGCCCGGCGCGCGAGAGCGGCGAACTCCTCCCGCGGGTACACGGCCAGGCTGTGGTCCTGCCCTTTGGTGACCATCAACCCTCCTGCCAGTGCATCGCGGAACTTGGCGGGCAGCGTGAGCCGGCCCTTGTCGTCGAGCTTGGGCGTGTAGGTGCCGAGAAACACTCAGCACCTCCCGGAATGGGGTCCCTGCTCGTTTGCTGTCCGCCACATTACCCCACTTTCCCCCACATGCAATCCATACAACGGGTTCGTCGCCCGAAATCTGAGTTATTTTCGCAGGTCAACGGTAGTGGGGCACGGTGGGGGAAAGAAACGCCGAAAGTCGTGGCGCCTCTCCGTCGCAACGCACAGCACAGTCGCATCAAGGCGATGACCTGCATAAACGACCCGCCGGTGGTTGCCGAAACGAGATCGAAACCAGGCTGGTGGGATCAAGTGGGGGAAGGTGGGGAATCGGGGTGCCGGCAGGTTGCAGCGCCCGCTGGCCGACCGGTTGCCGGCCGGGGCCGCCCTGCCGGAGAAGACATCACGAACCGCACGATCGGACCGGTACCGACGATGGACCGGTACCGACGACAACGGCGCCGCACCATCGAATGGTGCGGCGCCGTTCAGCCGGGTTTGGGCGGGGCTACTCCTGCTCGAACCTGCGGCGGAAACGATCTTCCATCCGGGCCGAGAAGCTGCCGGAGCGGCGGGGCGGGCTCGCCGGCGAGTCCGGTGCCGACTTCGCCCGACCGCCCAGTAGCAACACGCCGGCGCCGAACATGACGATGAAGCCGATCAGGCTGATCACCGGGAAGTCGCCGAGCTTCACCGGGAGCGTGATGCCGGCGACCAACAGGACGAGACCGACCGCGAACAACGCGATTGCCTGCAAACGTCGCCGACTGGAGGCCCGCCGCAGTCTGCTGCCGCGCACAGACGACACGAACTTGGGGTCCTCAGCGTAGAGCGCGCTCTCGATCTGATCGAGCATGCGCTGCTCGTGGTCGGAGAGTGGCACAGTACCTCCCCCGGCGTCCGGGCCGTGGCGGTCGCCCCTGGTCAGGCGACAGACAGCTGATGTCAGCTATCTAGAGACAATGATACGAGGTCGATCTAGGCGGTACCACATAGTCTATCCACAAGGTGGTCGCACGATTCTCATTCTGCCCGACCGTCGCCCCTCCGGCGCGTCGGCATCAGGCGGTCAGATCCGACCCCCAGCGGTCCAGGGTGCGCAGCCGGGCACCGTCGGCAACCAGATCGTCCACGTCATGCAGGAACGCACCGACCCGGGCATAGAACTCGTCCGCCGCCTCGGCCGACACCGGCCGGGAAATCCCCGCCTCCAGCGCCGCCCGGGTCTCGGAGTAGCCGGAGAAATAGTCCGACCACATCACGAACTCCGGCGCCGCCTTCGCCAACCGCACCCAAGCGCTGCGCGAACGCTCCCGACCACTGCGGCCGCTTTCGGTTGCCGCGAGTACCGCCGCCGCGCCGCGCAACGCAGAGAGATAGGCGGCCAGGAACCGTTCGCGCGGGTCGTCCTCCCCCGCCGCGGCCGTCAGCAACCGATCGGCACGGTCCAACAACATATGCGACCGGGCCGCGACCGGGTCCGGGACACTGCGACCAGCCATCTCGCTCCCTCCTCCAGGATCGGACTTTCCCTCGCTCGGACCGAGCAGCAAACCGCAATCGAACGATCGATCACCGGAGCACTCGACTCGAACATTCTTTCGACAGATTGAATATACCGACACCCACCGACAGAAGCCCGAGACGAACTGCGACGGACCTGGACCAGACCGACGATGGCCCGCCCCCACCTCAGCCGCCCGGCCGGTACCGACCACCGGCCGGTCATCGTCGATCTCTCGGCGCACCGGATGCGGATCCGGATGCGCGACGCGCTTGCGGTGTACGTCGCAGCGATGGGCTATCCGCGCGGCACCGAACAGCACCGCGGCCCGATGTGGCTGGAACACATCGGGCGGCGGGGCTGGCAGGCGGTCGGGGCGCTGCAGCCCGATTCGACCGGCCGGTGCGATCCGGACACCGCGCCGCTGCTCGCGGTCGGCTACGGCTATCACGGCCTGCCGCAGCAATGGTGGTACCAGCAGGTCGACGAAGGAATGCGCCGAGCCGGCTGGCGCGAGCTCGACATCCGTGCCGTGCTGGGCGACTACTTCGAGCTCACCGAACTGCACGTCCATCCGGCGGCGCAGGGCCGCGGCCTCGGCCAGGCGATGGCCGTCAGGTTGCTGGGTTGCCGCCCGGAAAGCTCGGTGCTGCTGTCCACCCCCGAGATCGAGTCCGAGGACAACCGCGCCTGGCGGCTGTACCGCCGACTCGGCTTCGGCGACGTGGTGCGGCGATTCGGCTTCGCCGGAGACAGTCGACCGTTCGCGGTGCTCGGCCGGTCGCTCCCGCTGGACAACCCGCCTGCGGACCGCTGGTGAACGAGCCGGCAGGGTCACAGCCGGTGGACGTCGCGATCGTCGGCTCCGGACACAACGCCTTGGTCGCGGCCTGTTACCTCGCAGCCGCCGGACGGTCGGTCACGGTGCTCGAGCGGGACCGGGTACTCGGCGGGGCGGTATCCACCGTCGAACGCTTCCCCGGGCACCGGGTCGATCGTGGCTCGTCGGCGCACCTGATGATTCGGCACACCGGCATCGTCGACGAACTCGGCCTGGCCGAGCACGGGTTGCGGTACCTCGATTGCGACCCGTGGGGATTCGCCCCGGCCGAACCGGGCAGCGGCAGCCCGCCGATCGTGTTCCACCGTGACCTCGACGCCACCTGCGCATCCATCGCGGCAGCCTGCGGCGAACGGGACGCGGACGCCTATCGCCGGTTCGTCGGGCTGTGGGGCCCACGCAGCGCGCGAGTGCTGGACGCGTTCGGCGTCACGCCCGGGCCGCGGCTGATCCGCGCGTTCTGGGGCCTACCCGCGCCCGACGGTGGCTCCGCGCTCTCCCGCGAGTTCCTGACCAGCGGTGACGCCCTGCTCGACGAGATGTTCGACAGCGAACGACTCAAGGCCGCCCTGGCCTGGTTCGGCGCCCAGTCCGGCCCGCCGATGTCCGAGCCGGGCACCGCGCCGATGGTCGGCTTCGCCGCGCTGTTGCACCGGATCCCGCCCGGCCGCGCGGTCGGCGGCAGCGGTGCGCTCACCGAAGCACTGGTGTCCCGGCTGCGCGCCGCCGGCGGCAGCATTCGGCCGGAGACGCCGGTGATCGCACTGGTCCGTAGGGGGACCGGCTGGCGGGTCCGGACCGCCGACGGCGAGCTGTCCGCCCGCCGGGTGATCGCCGGCTGTCACCTGTTGACCACGCTCGATCTGCTGGCGGCGGGCGGCTTCGATCCCGCGGTGCTGGCCGGCTGGCGCCGCCGGGCGCGGGTCGGACCCGGAATCGGCATGGTGGTCCGCGCCGCGACCGCCGCGCTCCCCCGGTACCCGAGCGTGCCCGAAGAGTTGTCCGCGACCGGGCTGCAGCTGCTGGTCACCGACCGGCACCAGCTCCGTCGGGCGCACGGTGCCGCGCTGGCCGGGGAACTGCCGCCCCGGCCGGCGGTGTTGGCGATGAGCTTCTCCGCACTGGACCCGAGCATCGCCCCACCCGGCGAACACCAGCTCTCGCTCTGGGCGCAATGGCACCCGCGCCATCTCACCGGGGGTCGGGACTGGGCGGGCCTCGCCGAACCGGCCGCAGTCGCGATCGTCGCCGAACTGGACCGGTACGCGCCCGGTGCGGCCGCCGAGATCGGTCGGCGATACGTCCAGACCCCGGCCGACCTGGAACGCGAACTCGGCCTGATCGGCGGCAACGTCATGCACCTGGAGATGTCGCTGGACCAGATGCTGCTCTGGCGACCGCTGCCCGAGCTCGCCGGCTACCGCGTGCCGGGCGCTCCCGGGCTCTACCTGACCGGCGCCTCCACCCATCCCGGCGGCGGCGTGTCCGGCGCCAGCGGACGCACCGTCGCCCGGCTGGTTCGGGCCGACCAGCGGCTGCGGTGGCGGCACTGACCCGCAAACTCCAGGTCGCCGACGAACCGGCTCATGCCAGACCCCTGGGTGCGGGCAACGACCATCGCCGCGCGAGCGCCGTCATCCGGACGGCGAACACCAGACCGACCGCCGCGATCTGCCACGCGACCAACACTCCCCCGATCGCGTTTCCGATCGCAACGATCACCGCCCCGGCGATGGCCGGCAACGCGTAGATGTCGCGGCGGAGCACAAGCGGAATTTCGCCGAGCAGCACATCGCGCAGCAGTCCCCCGCCGAAGCCGGCGAGCGCGCCGAGCGTGCACGCGCCGGCCGGGCCGAGGCCGAGGTCGAGCGCCTTCTGCGTACCGGTCACGGTGAACAGGCCCAGGCCGGCAGCGTCGAGAACCAGCATCGGCCGGCGTAGCGCGGCAAACCTCGGATGCCACACGAACACGATGAGCGACGCTGCCAGCGGAACGGCGAGGTAGACCCAGTTCTGCAGTGCGGCGGGAGGCGTTGCGCCGAGCAGCACGTCACGCATCAAACCGCCGCCGATGGCGGTGCCGGTGCCGACGACGAGCACGCCGAACACATCGAGTCGCGCATGGACGCCGGCCAGCGCGCCGGACAGAGCGAACACGAAGACACCGGCCAGATCCAGCACCGCCAGGGTGGTCACGGTCATGCGAGCGGGTGTTCGATCCCGTTGACCAGGTTCGTCTCTCGATCACGTACGGCTAGCGCTACCTCGACAAAGCGGGTAACCAGAGACGTGGCGCGCCCGGTCCAGGCCAGCGCGACCACCGACCGGGGAGCGTCGGAGATCGGCACGTGCTCGATGCCGGGAAAGGGCATGAACCGCGTGGCCGCGGCCGCGGTGATCGCGACTGCTCGCCCGGACGCGACGATGTGGGCCTCTTCGGTCACCGATCCGACCGGGACGACCACAGCAGGCGACTCGGGTGCACGAAATGCGGCCAGCGTCCAAAACTCTCTGCGGGCCGGGTCCTCGAGCTCACTCAGGGTTACCGAATCGTCGAGAAGTTCGCCGGCACGGACCGACTCCCGCCCGGCCAGCCGATGCCCCTTCGACACCAGGGCGACAAGCGGCTCGGTAAACAGCGACACCGTACGCAAGCCGGGCGTCGACACCGGTAACCGGATGATCGACACGTCGGCGGACCCACTGATCAATCCGGCGTCCGGATCGGCGAGGGAGTATTCGCGCGACGCCAACTCGACGTCGGGGTACCGGGACCGGAACTCGCTGAGTATCGGCTCGGTGAGCTCGAGCGCGGCACCGACGGTGTAGCCCAGATGCAGGGTGCCCGAGACCGCTCGTGCGCGGCGCAGCGCCTCGGCCTCGGCGTGGTCGAGTGCAGCAAGGGCGGCGACTGCGCCATCTCGGAACGCCCGGCCCGCCGAGGTCAGTTCGACCTTGCGGGTCGTCCGGGTGAACAGGGCGGCGCCGACCTCGTCCTCGACCTCGCGGATCAAGCGACTCAGGGCTTGTTGGGCAAGGAACAGCCGCGCGGCCGCGCGGCCGAAGTTGAGCTCCTCAGCCAGCACGACGAATGCGCGAAGTTTGCGAGTATGCAGATCCACGGCGTAGAGGATCATAAGGCGGGCGCCCGAGCGCAGTCAGAGAAATGCTTTTCCCTCGCCCCGGTAGGTGGGCACGGTGGCGATCACCCGATCTCCGTCGACGACGTGCAATTCGTCGACGCGCTCACACAGCTCGCCGGCCTTCGCGTGGCGGAACCACACCCGATCGCCGATCGACAGCGCGGCTGCCCCGGGACCGTGCAACGGCGTCTGCGCCTCTCCCGCCCCTTCGAGCCCGGTCAACGACAATCCCCGCGGCCACGACGGCGTCGGTAACCGATCGGTTCCCACCGCGCCACTGGCGACCCATCCACCGCCGAGGACGGTGGCGTAGTCCGGTGTCGGTTTGCGCACCACCGACAACACGTAGAACGCGGCAGGCTGCGGACGAAAGCCGCGATAGGTGTCGAACAAGGTCGGGCAGTACAGACCGGAACCCGCGGCGACCTCGGTGACGGCCGGCTCGGACGCGGTCAGTTCGATACTGCCGGTCCCCCCACCGTTGACGAACTCCAGCTCGGCGACGTCCCGGACCGCGGCGATCGCGGCCGCGCGACGCGCCCGCAGCTCCCTCCCCGACGCCTTCTGCATGCCGCGGATCTGGAGTCGGTGCACGATCGAGCCGACGTTGTCGCCGACTCCGGCGATCTGCCCTTCGTAGGCCATCACTCCCACGAGCCGGAACCGTGGCCGCTCGACGATCGAACGCGCCAACGCGGCCGCATCACCCGGCGAATGGACCGGCGAGCGACGCACGCCCAGATGGACCCGCCCGCCCAGCAACCGCAACGACGCGTCGAGGTCGATGCACACCCTGATCGGTGGTCCATCCGGGGTGGCGCGTTCGATCAGGTCGAGCTGGCCGACGTCGTCGATCATGAGCGTCACCCGGGAAAGCAATTCGGTGTCGGTGGCGAGCCGGCGCAACGCCGCCGGATCAGCAGTCGGGTAACCGACGACCACGTCCCGCATGTCCGCCGCCAACCACAACGCCTCCGCGAGCGTGAGCGCCAGAACACCACGGAAGCCGGGGCGTCGGAGTACCGCGTGCGCGATCGCCCGACAACGCACCGACTTCGACGCCAGCCGTACCGGTTTGCCGCCGGCACGCGCAACCAGAGAGTCCGCGTTGGCTCTCAACGCCCCCGCGTCCACCACCGCGAACGGCGGCTCGAGATCGGCGGTGGCCCGCGCGAGCCGGTCGTAGCCCACCCCGGACAGCGACCTCACCGACCCCAGATCCAGGGCTGTCATCACTGCACCTCGATTTCTCTCGTCATATTTCGATCGGGTACCGGGGACCGTGTCGACGCAGCCACCGGCGAGTACGCGACGGCTGCTCCCCATCGGCTGTTCCTCAGGCACCGAAAATTCGGCGGATGTGGTCGTTGGCGAAAACGCCATCAGGGTCATAGTCGCGCCGGACGGCTTGGAAGGTGTCCTACTCCGGGTAGCGACCGGCCAAGTCCGCGGCGTCGAGCGAATGCCGTTTGCCCCAGTGTGGCCGCCCGTCATGCTCGATCGCGATGCGCTGAAACGTCTCGAAGTACGGTTGCCACGGCATCCCTTGGTACATGTGGACCGCGACGTAGGCCGTCTCGCGGCCGAACGACGGACTCAGCAGCGATGCCTCGTCCGCGGCCACGAACCGGACTTCCAGGGGGAAATTGACCGCCAATCCCTGGCTGTCGATCTCGGCCTGAATCGCGCGGACGACATCCCCACACGCCGCACGAGGCACAGCCCATTCCGACTCGGTGAGCCGCACCAGCCGCGGGCTGGAGAACACCTCGTGACTCACGTCGACCCGGCTGCCCGACGATCCGAGAGCGGTCATGGTCCGATTCAAGCGCGGAATCTGCGTCGGCCACCGCCGGCCGGCCCTGCTCAGGACATCCAGGACAAAGTTCTCGACAAGAATCTCATCGATGTACGCCGCAGCGCGGCCCGGCGGGTTCGCCGGCTCATCGGTGCGGTTGGTCGACTTGGTCAACGCGTCGCGGGCGTACGGGAAAAAGAAGAACTCGAAGTGATCGTTGCTGTCCACGTGCTCGTCGAGTTCGGCGAGCACCCGGGTCAGCGGAAGTTTCGCGCGCTGCTCGCGCAGCCGGAACGACGGCACGGTCGCAAGCGTGTAGGCAGTGATGATGCCGAGCGCGCCGACCCCGACCCGGGCTGCCCGCAACTCGTCGCCGGTGCTCAGCTCCACGACCGACCCATCGGCTTTCACGAGCTCGATCGACTCGACCGTGGTGGCCAGGTTGCCGAGTTTGCGGCCGGTCCCGTGCGTCGCGGTCGAGATCGCGCCGGCCGCACTCTGGACGTTGATATCGCCGAGGTTGGGCATGGCCAGCCCGTGCGCGTCGAGCAGACGGTTGAGCTCGTGGAGTCGAGTGCCGGCCCCGATCCGGACCAACCCCGTCGCGGGATCCACGTGGTGCAGTCCGGCGAGGTTGTCGAGTGAGATGAGCGTGCCGTCGGTCAGAACGTTGTCACCGAAGGAATGCCCGGCACCGACGACCCGCACCGTCCGGCCGCGGTTCGCTGCCTCGGTAACGAGCCGGGACACCTCATCCACGGTCGCAGGACGGGCAAATTGTGCCGGAAAACAAGTCTGGTCACCTGCCCAGTTGGTCCACATACACCTAGCTTCGCGGCTACCGGATGTGCTGTGAAACACCAGCATGGTGACCCACTCACAACATTTCTGTTGTCAGTGCGGCCACCGTCCACGGCCGAGCCCTGCCGGCTCGCTACGATCGGCATTCCCGGCGACCCGCAGTTCACCCGAAACCGGACACGGAGCTCCAGCCTTGCCACGCACCGACGACCGAACCACCGCAGATCGCCGCACCGAGGATCGCGGTATCGACGCGCTGACCCGCCGGTACCAGGCGAATCGCCGGGTGCAGGAATCGCGGGCGGTGCGGCTGCTGGCCACCACCAATCTGGCCACCTACCTCACGCTGATGGAACGCCACCTCGACGACGGCCAGATCGCCGAGACCGACCTCGCCGCCCGGCTGGACCGCGACCTGCGCCGACTGGGCACCACCAGCACCGAGCTCAGCGGGCTACAGCTGATCAAACTCTGGGCGTCGCAAGGCTGGCTGCACCGGGTGTCCGAGCAGATCGGCGGCCGATCGCGCAACGTCTGTTCGCTGACCCCGGACGCCCGGACCGCGCTCGATCTCGCTCGACGGATGCGACGCGAGGACACCGTGGCCACCGGCGGCTCGATCGCCGGGATCGCTGCCGGGCTCAAACGGGTGGCGGTACAGGTCGGCGCCGATCCGCAGCAGATCCGCGAAGAGCTGACCGAACAGATCGAGATCCTGACCGCGCAGCTCGCCGAACTCGATTCCGGACGACGACCGGAACCGAACCTGATCGATGTCGAGGACGACGCCCGCACCCTGGCAATGCAGATGGAACAGGTGATCACCGACATCGGTCGCTACAGCGACATGCTCAACCGGGTCACCAGCCGGCTGCTCGACGAACACGGCGACACCGACAGCGGCTACCGAGACCGGCAACGCCGACTGTTCGACGACTACGACCAGCTGTTCGCCTCCCGCGAGCGCAACTCCTACACCGCGTTCACCCGGATGATCCACGATCCGCGGCAGCGAACCCGGATGACCGGGGACATCGCCACGATCACCGCGGCGCTGACCGAGTTGGACCCCGAGCTGCGGCAGGTGATGCTCGGCTTCTTCCGCCGGGTCGCTCAACAGATCGACGAGGTCGGCCGCACCGACCAACGCTGCGCCCAACGGATCAAACGATTCGTCGCGGCGGGAACGCTGGAACACAACCGCGGGGTGGCCCGGCAGATCAACGACGCACTCGCCGCCGCCGGCGAGTTGCTGAACGTCTCGCTGGCCGATTCCCGACTGGATTGGAGCGTGCCGCTGGCCCGGCCCGCCATCACCTCGATCGGCGCCGTGACCTTTCGGATTCGGGATGCGGCGCCACCGCTGCCGGCCGAGTCCGAGACCACCGAGGTCGACCTGGCCGGCTTTGCGGCGATGGGCACCCAGGTCGATGTGACCGCGCTCGCCGGCCTGGTCGACGCAGCGCTCGCCACCGGACCGCTGTCGCTGCCGGATGCCGTCGGATTGCTCGATACCGCGTACTTCGCCGACCTGATCGTCCTGTGGTCGTGGGCCGCCGCCCAGTCCGAACCGGGCCGGTCGGTGCCCTCGGTGCCGGTGCGGTTCACCTCGACCGACGGTGTCGATCGACGCATCGACCTGCCGGCATTGAGCTTCACCCGTCCCGTCGCCGACCGCGGTGAGGCCGAGACATGAGCCGGCCGGACGCCGGCGGGACCGGAGTCGATTTCGAGGCGTTGCCGGTGGTCGGTGGTGCCGGCGGTCCGGAGCTGGGCCGTCAGTCCGGGCCCCGGTTCGACGGCGACGTCAGCGAGCTGCCCGACCGCGCCTGTTGGGCCCTGCAGAACCTGCTGACCAACCGCTACCTGACCAAGACCGACCAGCCCCAGCTGTGGTCCTGGGTGCAGGATCACCGCACCCAACTTGCCGTGCGGCTGTCCGAGCTCGATCTGCGGTTACGGATCGTCGACGAGCTCGATGTCGTCTTCGTCGAACAGGCCGACTACGACTCGCCGTGGGGCCGCAAGCTGCTCCGGCGGGAACCGCTGAACACCTACGACTCGATCCTCGCGCTGCACCTGGCGAAGCTGATGCGCGCCGCGCGCGACGAGCACGTCGTGATCAGCCGGGAGGACATCCACGAGCTGTTCGCCGGGGTGCACAACGACACCGACCGAGACCGGTCCGCGTTCGATCGGCGGATCGACGAGGCGATCGAGAAGCTGGAACGGATCAAGCTGCTCGGCCGCAGCGGCGACGACGAGACCAGCTACATCATCAGCCCGGTGATCACCGCGGTGATGACCGCCTCGATCGTGACCGACCTGCAGCACCAGTTCGAGCGGTTGCAACGCGCAGCCGGTACCCGGAACGACAGTGGCGACCGAACCGAAGGAAACGCGAGCGCGGAAGGCGAGCACGACATCGATGCCGAGTGACCCGAGCAGCCAGTTCCACCTCGATCGCCTCCAGGTCGTCAACTGGGGGGTTTTCGACGGCTATCACTCGATCCGGTTCAGCCCCGGCGGGTCGCTGATCACCGGCGCTTCGGGCAGCGGCAAGTCGTCTCTGCTGGATGCGATCTCGCTCGGCTTCCTGCAGAACAATCAGCGCAACTTCAATGCCTCCAGCGATACCACCGCGGCCGGTTCACGCAGCGGCAAACGCACCGTCGACAAGTATGTCCGGGGTGCGTGGGGCGAGCGGCGGGACGGCGCCGGCCGGGCCGTGATGTACCTGCGCGGGGTCGGCCCGACCTGGTCGGCGGTCGCCGTCACCTACCGCAGTACCACCGACTCGGTGACCGGCCTGGTGCTGAAATGGTTCGCCTCCGGCGCGATGACCGATCCGGAAAGCCGGTTTCTGCTCGCCGACGGCGAACACGATATTCGCGACCTGTGCAACGACTGGGCGGCCGGCGGCTACGAGCACGCCGTGCTGACCCGGGCCGGATTCGTCGGCGGTCGGCACGAACACAAATACCTGTCCAGCCTGTACGCCCGGATCGGCATCCGCGGTTCCGATGCGGCACAGCAACTGCTCGGCAAGGCCAAGTCGCTCAAGAGCGTCGGCGGCCTGGAGCAATTCGTCCGGGAGTACATGCTCGACGAACCGCAGAGTCTGGCCCAGATCGCCGAGACGCTCAAGCAGATCGATCCGTTGGTGGCGGCACGCACCCTGCTCGACGTCGCGCGGCGGAAACGGACTGCTCTCGGCGACATCGCCGAGCTGCAGGTCCGTTACGCCGTGGAATCGGCCGACCTGGGCATCGCCGACACCATCGACGATGCGATGGTCACCGCCTACGTCGACCGGTTGCGGCTGGCTCGCTGCGCCGCGGAGATCGCCGACCACGACGCCGAGATCGACGAGCTCGGCGGCCGGCGCGAGGAGGTAGCCGGCCGGCAGCAGACACTCGCCGCCGAGCACGGCGAACTGATCCTGCGGATGAACAGCGTCACCGCCGACCTGGCTCCGCTACAGGCGCGGCTCGCGACCGCCGAGACCCACCTCGCCGCGGTGGCCGCCCGCCGCGCGGGCTACGACCGTGCGGTCGCGGCGCTCGACCTGCCGGTGCCCGACAACGCGGCCGAGTTCGAGTCGACCCGGGCCGGCATCGTCGAGGAGGCGGGCCGGCTCCGCCGACACGCCGAGGGCCGGCACGAGGCCATCACCACAGCGTCCGCCACCGCCGGCCGAGCGCGCGAACGCTGCGACGCGGTCGCGGCCGACCTGCACCGGGTACGCACCCATCGCAGTCCGCTGCCCGAGGCCGAGCAGCAGATGCGCGCAGCGATCGCCGCCGCGATCGGGATCGACCCGGCCCAGCTGCGTTACGTCGCCGAACTCGTCGAGCTGGCGCCCGAGCAGGAGCGCTGGCGGGTCGCCGTCGAGAAGATCCTGCGGCCGGCCGGGCTCCGCCTGCTGGTGCCGGACCAGCACTATCGCGCGGCGCTGCGCCACGTCGACGGCCAGGACATGCGCGGGCGGATCCAGCTGTATCGGGTCGAACCGGGTCGCCGCCCCCGCCCGGCCGCACCGGAGACCCTGGCTGCCACGTTGCGCGCCACCGACCCGACGCACGACAGCGCCGCCGAGGCGCTCGACATCGTGGCCGCGGTCGCCGATCACGTCTGCGTGGACCATCCGGACCAGTTCGCCCGGCACCCGCGCGCCGTCACCGATCAGGGGTTGCGCAAGGACAGCGCTCGGCTGGCGATCAAGGACGACCGGGCACCGCTGCGGCGATCGGCCTACATCTTCACCGGCGACCTCGACGCCAAGCTCACCTCGCTGCAGGACGACCTCGACGAGGCACGGGCCGCCGCCGAAGCGGCCGAACGCACCGCCGACGAGCTCTGGCGCAGCCATAGCCAAGACCTCGACCGCGCGGCCCGCTACACCCGGGTGGCCGACCAGTTCACCCGCTGGGACGAACTCGACCTCGACGCTGCCGAGGACGACCGGAGTCGGCTGGCCGATCGACTCGACGACCTGCTCGCCGCCAACCCCGACGTCGACGTGCTGCGGGAGCAGGCGCAGGCGTTGTGGGATCAGATCACCGACGTCCTCGGTCGTTCCGGGGTGTTGGATGCCCGGATCGGCGCGCTCGACGCGCGCCGCACCCGTCTGCTGGATCTGCCGGAGACATTGACCGCCACCTCGGTTCCGGACACCGCGATCCGGCTGCTCGACCGGCATCGGGCAGAAGTCCCGGTCGAGCTGGACCTGCTGGCACCGAGACCGTTCCGCGACGGACTGCTCGGTGCGGTACGCCGCGAACGGGATCAGCTGCGGGAGAACCGGCGCCGGTCGAAAGCGCAGCTGAGCCAGATTCTGGCCGGCTACGACGAGCAGTTCCCCGACGCGATCCCGAACGACAGCGACAACCTGGACGAGCGGGTACACGACTACGTCGAGCTGGCCCGGCGGATCGACGAGCGCGAGCTGCCGGAGGCACACGACCGGATGCTGCGGCTGATCACCGAGCAGGCGCCGGAGGCGATCATGCGGTTGCACCTGCACGCCGATCAGGAGGCGCACCGGATCAGCGACCAGGTCACCCGGGTGAACACCGGGCTGAGCGCCGTCGAATTCAACCGGGGCACCCGGCTGCGGCTGCGGGCCGACGAACGCCGGCTGGCCGCCGTCGACGAGTTCCGGACGATCGCAACCCGGATCTTCGAGCGAGCCCCTGCGGTGACCGCCGGCGACGACAGCGCGATCTTCGACCAGTACGCCGACATCCTGCGGCTGCGCGAGACCATCGCCGGTCCGACCCCGGAGGCCAAAGCCTGGACCCGGGACGCACTCGATGTGCGCAACCGATTCGTCTTCTACTGCGAGGAGTCCGCGGCCGACACCGGCGAGGTGATCAAGACCTACAGCAACGCCGGCGACAACTCCGGCGGCGAGCAGGAGAAGCTGATGGCGTTCTGTCTGGCCGGCGCGCTGAGCTTCAACCTCGCCGACCCGGACCGCGACGACAACCGGCCGGTCTTCGCGCAGCTGATGCTGGACGAGGCATTCTCCAAGTCCGACCCGACGTTTGCCCGACAGTCGCTGACCGCGTTCGGCAAGTTCGGTTTCCAACTGATCATCGTGGCGACCGTGCAGAACACGACCACGATCCAGCCGTACGTGGACAGCGTCGTCATGGTGTCCAAGACCGCTGCCGACACCCCCGGTGCGCGGCCGGTCGCGTCCGCGACCACCCGGACGATCACCGAGTTCGCCGAGCTCCGCCGATCCTTCGCCGGGGCCGGACCACGGCAGCTGTGACCCTGCTGCTCGCCCTCGGGTGTGTCGCCGCGCAGATCGGCTACCCGCTGTCGCACGGCGGGACCCGGGATTGGCTGACCGTCGCGGTGGTCGGCTTCGGTGCCGCTGCCGCGCTGAGCCATGCGGCCGCGACCCGCGGCGTCCGGTTCGCCGCCGCATTCGGTGCAACTACTGCGGGGATCGGGTTGGTCGCCGAAGCGGTCGGCACCGAGACCGGATTCCCGTTCGGTTGCTACGACTACGCCGTCGGCCGGCTCGGCCCGGATCTCGCCGGCGTCCCACTGGTGATCCCGCTGGCCTGGACGGCCGGCAGCTACCCGGTGTTCGTCGTCGCCACACTGGTCTGGCGACGCAGAGCGACCCGCATTGCCGCGATCGCCACGGCGATGACCGGTTGGGACCTCTACCTCGACCCGCAGATGGTCGCCGACGGGCAATGGAGCTGGTGCGCCGCCGGACCGACCCTGCCCGGGCTGGGCCCGCTGGCAATCCCGTACTCCAACTACCTGGGCTGGCTGATCGTCACAGCGGTGATGGCGACCGTGATACTCGCCCTCGCCGACCGGGCTCGGCCGGCGACCGGCAGTCCGGCGGTTCCGGTCGGGTTGTTCTGCTGGACCTGGCTCGGCTCTGCGGTGGCACACGGTCTGCTGCTCGGCAACCCGAACCTGCACTGGTCGGCGCTCTATGGTCTGGTCGGCATGGGCACACTCGGAGTGCCGCTGCTGCTGGCCTGGTCGCGCCGCCGGTCGATCCGTCGAACCGACATGGCACGATAACGGTTGTGCTGCGCTCGACGTCTCCCACTCGGATCCGCCGCATCGCGTCGATTCTCGGCTTGGCGCTGATGCTTGCCCCGTTGCTCGCCGGCTGCTTGCGGGTCCAGGTGTCGATGGGGATCTCCGCCGACGACAAGGTCTCCGGGCAGATCGTCGGCGCCACCCCACCACGCGACGAGAACGACAAGGGCCCGCAGATGGAGGTGCCCGATTCGCTGGGCGGCAAGGTCCGGGTACAGGAATACAACCAGGACGGCTATGTCGGCAGCCAGGCATTCTTCAGCGGACTGTCGTTCGGCGACGTCCCGTCGCTGGGCCAGCTGTTCGATCAGTCGCAGGGCCTGTTCCAGATCCAGCTGACCCGGACCGGCGATCTGGTCTCGCTGACCGGTCGGGTGGATCTGAAAAAGGTGCCCACCGAGGGCAGCGACGTCCAGTTCACGATGGCCTTCCCGGCCCGGGTGGCAACCACGAACGGTATCCGGGACGGCGATTCGATCGTCTCCTGGAAGCTGCCGGCGGGCGACGTGACCAACATCCGCGCCGAGGTGCGGTACGCCGATCCGAACACCCGTGACTTCGCCGGTTGGGCCGGGATCGTCGTCGGCGCGACGATCGGCGTGACCGGGATCGTCGCGGCTCTCGCCTACCGCACCCGCCCGCGCCAGCCGATCGTCGGTGCCGGTGACGGCAGCTCGGACCGGTGGCAGCAACAGCCGCGCTGACCGCCCGGGTGGCGCCGGCCGGCACCCTGCTCGCGCTGTCCGGGTTGGCGATCGCCGCGCTCAACCTGATCACCATGCCGCGGTTACGACCCGGCGCGGCCGTGCTCGAGCCGGTACTGGTCTGCATTCCCGCACGGGACGAGGCGCACCGCCTGCCTGATCTGCTGGCCGACCTGCAACGGCAACGGGGGGTGCCGCGGTTGCGGGTGCTGGTGCTCGACGACGCCTCCGCCGACGGCACCGGCGAGCTGGCCCGCCGGACCACCGCCCGCGACGATCGATTCGAGGTGCTCACGGGTTCCGGCGAGCCGCCGCCGGGCTGGACGGGCAAGGCCGCGGCGTGTGCCCGGTTGGCCGAGCACGCACGGCCGACCGAGGTGCTGGTTTTCCTCGACGCCGACGTGCGCCTGACCGACCAGGCGATCGCGGCCGCGGTGGCGCGGTTGCGCCGGCGGGGTACCGGGCTGGTGGCACCGTGGCCGCGGCAGGACGCCCGGACGCCGGCCGAACGGCTGGTACAGCCGCTGCTGGCCTGGTCGTGGAGTGTCAGCCTGCCGATCCGGCCGGCGAATCGGTCCCGGCGCCGGTCCACCGCGGTGGCCTGCGGCCAGTTCCTGGTGTTCGATCCGACCGCGTACCGGCGGGTCGGTGGGCATGCCGCGGTGGCCGGATCGGTCACCGAAGATCTGGATCTGGCGCGGGCGCTGCGCGACGCCGGGGTATCCACCGAGCTGGTCGCGGCGAACGGTCTGGCGTCCTGCCGGATGTATCGCGACGCGGCGGAATTGACGCGCGGCTATTCCCGGTGGTTGTGGTCGGCCTACCCCGGCCCCGCCCACGCCGCGGTAACCGCCCTGCTCACCCTCACGTATCTGGTCCCGCCGCTCGCCGCACTGACCGGGGCCGGCCCGACCCGACGCTGGGGCGTCGCCGGTTACACCGCTGCGGTCGGTTCCCGGCTGCTCGCGCGGCGGCTGGAAGGTGCCGGCTGGGACCCGGCTGCGGCGCTGCATCCGGTGTCGGTGCTGGCCTATCTGCTGCTCGGAGCCCGATCCCGGCGGGCGGCCCGGACCGGCCGACTCACCTGGCGGGGCCGACCACTTCCGGCCCGGCGACGAACAGCAGCGAGAGCTTCTCGTGGCTCTCGCTAGGCCGACGCGACCCCTACCCCACCGCCCCGCGCCCCGTAGCCCAGATTGGCCAGCACCTCACCGGTTGCCTTGGCGAAGTTCAGCGTGATGAAGTGCAGACCCGGCACCCCCTCGTCGATCAGCCGCTGCGCCATCACCGTTGCCACCTCGATCCCCACCTCGCGTACCGCGGCTCGGTTCTCCTCCGGACCGTCGCCGGCCGCGGCCGTCAACCTGCGTTCCAGATCGGAGGGCAACGCCGAGCCGGACAGCCGCAGCATCGCGCGCACCGAGCGCAGCGAGGTGATCGGCATCAGCTCCGGGATGATCGGCTTCATCGCCTCGACCGGATCGGCCGCCGCGACCCGGTCACGTAACCGCAGATAGTGCTCGACATCGAAGAACACTTGCGTGATCGAGTACTCCGCGCCGGCGCGCAGCTTTCCCACCAGGTACTTCGTGTCGGTTTCGAGGTCCGGCGAGCGCGGGTGCCCCTCGGGGAACGAGGCCACCCCGACATGGAAGTCGCCGAGCTCGCACACCAATCGGACCAGTTCGTCGGCGTACTCCACCCCGCCCGGGTGGCGCCGCCACTCACCGGTCGGGTCACCGGGCGGGTCACCGCGCAACACCAGAATGTTGCGAATGCCGCGGTCGGCGTAGGCGCCGACCATCGACCGCAACTCGCCGATGTGATGACCGACCGCGGTCAGGTGCGCGACCGGCAGGAGCGTGGTCTGCTCGGCCAACTCGCCGGTGACCCGCACCGTCCGATCCCGGGTGGAACCGCCCGCACCGTAGGTCATCGAGACGAAGGCCGGGCGCATGCCCTCGAACACCCGCACCGCCCGCCACAGCCGCGACTCGGCGGCCCCGTCTCGCGGGGGCGAGAACTCCACCGAAAACGGTGGCAGCGCCCCGGAACACGCATGCAGCCGCTCGACCACCGTCGGAACCGGCGAACCCACCTCACCACGCCCGTCCCGGCCGCGCTCCACCACCACGCGAACAGTCTACGGCGGCCGATCCGTGCAACAGTGCCGCGCCGACTAGGCTGACCGGGAATCGATCCCGAGGAAAGGCCGACGTGCGCACCGACACCGTGCTGCCGATCACCCGGTCGGCATTCCCAGCGGCGGTGGATGCCACGCTGGCCGACTACTTCGTCGCGCGCCGGTCGGCGGTGACCGAGATCGGCGCCGACTTCGCCGAAGCCGTGGCCGAGCTGGAGTGGTTCGCCTTGCGCGGCGGCAAACGGACCCGGCCCGCGTTCGCCTGGACCGGCTGGCTCGGCGCGGGCGGGGCCGCGAGCGGACCGGCCGCGGCCGCGGTCCTGCGCGCGTGCACCGCGCTCGAACTCATCCAAGCGTGCGCGCTCGTGCACGACGACATCATCGACGGGTCCCGCAACCGCCGCGGCTTTCCCACCGTGCACGTCACCTTCGCCGCACAACATGCCGATCGTGGCTGGTCCGGCGGTGCCGCCCGGTTCGGCGTCAACACCGCGATCCTGCTCGGCGACCTGGCCCTGGCCTGGGCCGACGACATGCTGCACGGGGCCGGCCTGGATTCGGCCGCCCTGACGCGGGTGCAGCCGGTGTGGTCGGCGATGCGCACCGAGGTGCTCGCCGGACAGCTGATGGACGTGTTCGGCGAGGCCGGTACCGACGAATCGGTGCGCACCGCGATGCGGATCAACCGGTACAAGACCGCCGCCTACACCGTCGAGCGGCCGCTGCACCTGGGCGCCGCGATCGCCGGCGCGCCGGCCGACCTGATCGCCGACTACCGCGCGTTCGGCACCGACATCGGGATCGCCTTCCAGCTGCGCGACGACCTGCTGGGGGTGTTCGGAGACCCGGCGGTGACCGGGAAACCGTCCGGCGACGACCTGCGCGAGGGCAAACGGACGGTGCTGCTCGCCGTTGCCCTGCAACGGGCCGATGCGACCGATCCGGCCGCCGCCCAGCTGCTCCGGCGCAGCATCGGCACCGATCTGGACGACGCCGCCGTCGAACGCCTCCGCACGCTGATCACCGAACTGGGCGCGGCCGACGACGTCGAGTCCCGGATCGCCGAGTTGACCGAGCGCGGCCTGACCACGCTGCACCGCAGCTCGGCGACGCCGGCGGCACAGGCCGAACTGACCGCGATGGCCGAGGCCGCTACCCGGCGCAGCGCATGAGTCGGCTCCGCAGCGTTGCGGGCCGAACCGATCGGGTGGTGGTGGTCGGCGCCGGGCTGGCCGGTCTGGCCGCCGCCTTACACCTGATCGGCGCCGGCCGCGACGTCACCGTGGTCGAGCGGGCCGATCACCCGGGCGGGCGAATGGGCCGCTACCGGCTGGCCGGGCGCGACGGCTCGGACTACGCGATCGACAACGGCGCGACGGTGCTGACCATGCCCGGGCTGATCGACGAAGCCCTCGCCGCCGTCGGCAGTGATCGCGCGGCGGTAGGTCTGCAGATCGTGCCGCTCGCCCCCTCCTACCACGGCCGCTTCGCCGACCACTCGACGATCGACGTCTACGCCGACCCGGACCGGATGGCGGCCGAAGTGGCCCGGACCTGCGGGCCGGACGACGAACGCGGCTACCGCCGACTGCGTGCCTGGCTGGCCACGGTGTTCGAGACGGAGTACGGACCGTTCCTGGACGCGAACTTCGACAACCCGCTGGACATGCTCGCCGACCCTGCTGCGCTGGCTCGGTTGGTCCGACACGGCGGCTTCGGCCGGCTCGGCCACCAGGTGGACCGGCGGATCGCCGATCCCCGGTTGCGCCGGCTGTTCACCTTCCAGGCGCTCTACGCCGGGGTCGCGCCCGACCGCGCCCTCGCCATCTACGCCGCGATCGCGCATATGGACACCTCGCTGGGTGTTTTCTACCCGATCGGCGGGATGCACGCGGTGCCGGCGGCCCTGGCCGCGGCGGTCACCGCGGCCGGCGGGCAGGTCGTGCTGAACACCGAGGTGACCGGCATCGACTACGCCGGGCGGCGCGCCCGGGCGGTCCGGACCACCGCCGGGGTCCTGGATTGCGACGCGGTGGTGCTGACCGCCGACCTCGGCTCCGCCGACCGATTCGGCGTGCGGATCCGGCGCCCGTTGCGCGCTGCACCGTCGGCGGTGGTACTCCACGGCACGATCCCGACCGCCGTCACCCGGCACTGGGCGGCACAGGCACACCACACGATCGATTTCGGCGCCGCCTGGCAGACCACGTTCGCCGAGATCACCGCCCGCCACGGCCGGGTGATGGCCGACCCGTCACTGCTGCTCACCCGACCCGCGCTGACCGACCCGGGGCAGCTGCAGCAGCACGCCGACGGCGATCGCGAGCCGCTGTCGGTGTTGGCGCCGTGCCCGAACCTGAAGTCGGCGCCGTTGGACTGGGACCGGTTCGGTCCGACCTATCAGACCGAACTGCTGGACACGTTGGAAGCGCGGGGCTACCCGGGCGTTGCCGCCGGATTCGCCGTGGACCACCTCGACACACCGGCCACGTGGCACGCGCAAGGCATGGTGGCGGGGACCCCGTTCGCCCTCGCGCATGTATTCCGGCAAACCGGTCCGTTCCGTCCTCGTAACCTGGTTCGCGGCCGCGACAACCTGGTCTTGGCCGGTTGTGGCACCACGCCCGGCGTCGGCGTGCCGACGGTGCTGCTGTCCGGCAAACTGGCGGCAGCGCGAATCACCGGCGAGCACTCGACCCGCTCGACCGGCGATCCGGTCGGAACCCACTAAACTCATCGGTCGACCTGCTCGACACGCGGCTGCGGCCGCCCGCACCAGCTCGGGGGAATGCCCGGATGTCGCTCCCCGGATCCGCCCCACCGGAGGCTCCGGCGAGCCCGCGTGCGCTGCCGACCCGGGTCCGGGCGTTCCGGGTGTTCCTGCAGACGGCCGAGGGACACGCCGCTGCGCTGGGCACCGTCGGTGCGGTACTGATCACCGTCGGCGGGCTCGGCGCCGGTAGCGTCCGGCGGGTCGATCCGCTGCTGGAGGCCGCACATCTGTCCTGGATGCGGTTCGGCCACGGCTTGGTGCTGGCCACCATCGTGGTGTGGATCGGCGTGCTGGCGATGATCGCCGCCTGGGTTCGGCTCGGCCGAGCGACGCTGGCCGGCCAGGTGACGCTGAACGCGCTGCGCGCCACCGTCGTGCTGTGGGTGACCCCACTGCTCTTCTCGGTGCCGATGTTCAGCCGGGACGCCTACTCCTACCTTGCGCAGGGCGCGTTGTTGCGGGACGGCTTCGACCCGTACGCCGTCGGTCCGGTGGCCAATCCCGGGGTGTTGCTGGACAACGTGAGCGAGGTCTGGACCACCACCACCGCACCGTACGGTCCGGCATTCCTGCTGCTCGGTGAGGGCATCACCACCCTGGTCGGGGACAACGTGGTGGCCGGCACGATGTTGTTGCGGCTGACCATGCTGCCCGGCCTGGCGCTGATGATGTGGGCAATCCCGCACCTGGCGCGGCATCTGGGCGGCAAACCGACGGTTGCGCTCTGGCTGGCCGTGCTCAATCCCCTGGTCCTCGTGCACCTGATCGGCGGGGTGCACAACGAGATGCTGATGGTCGGCTTGATGGCCGCCGGTATCGCGCTGGTCCTGGAGCGTCGGCATGTGGCCGGGATCGTGCTGGTCGCGATCGGCGTCGCGATCAAGGCGACCGCGGGGATCGCGCTGCCGTTCCTCGTGTGGATCTGGATGGTGCACGAACGAGAGCGCCGCGCGCAGCGGTTGGGCGACCGCACGGCCGGGGCCCAAGCCCCGCTGCCCCATCCGTTGTTCATGTTCGCCAAGACCGCCGGGCTCGGCATCGGCGTGTTCGCCGCCGTGTTCGCGACCACCTCGGCGCTGGCCGGGGTCGGGATCGGCTGGCTGACCGCGCTGTCCGGATCGGCCCGGATCGTGAACTGGCTGTCGTTACCGACGATCCTCGCGCACATGGTCACCTGGGTGACGCCGCTGCGGCTCGCGCCGGTGCTGGAGGTGACGCGGCTGGTGTGCGCCGCCGCCCTGCTGATCGCCCTGGTCTGGGCCTGGTGGCGGTTCCGCCGCACCGAACGCGAGGCGGTGCTCGGCATTCTGGTCGCGTTCCTGGCGATCGTCGTGCTCTCCCCCGCGGCCCTGCCGTGGTACTACTCCTGGCCGCTGGCGCTGGGTGCCGGATTTGCGCTGTCCACCGGCACCTCGATGATGCTGGTCGGCCTGTCCACCTGGTTGATGCTGGTGTTCCAGCCGGACGGCTCGATCGGGTTGTACTCGTTCGCTCACGTCGGCCTGGCCGGGTTTGCTGCGTACGTGGCGGCGCGGTCGCTGCGTACCGTGGACCCCCTGCACCTGCGGGCTTCCGCTCCGGCGACGGCGGCACCGGTGGCGACCGCGAGGTGACCGACATCATGACGACCCCGACCTCGACGACCGAGCTGGACGATGCCTACCGACTGTGTCGCCGCCGTGCCGCCCGACACGGTCGCACCTACTATCTGGCGACCCGGCTCCTCCCGGCGCCGCAACGACGAGCGGTCCACGCGTTGTATGCGTTCGCTCGCACCGCCGACGATCTCGTCGATACGACCGGTCCGACCCCGACCGGCGATCCGGCCGCCGAGCTGGATCGGATGGAGGCTCAGCTGCTCGGGCGTGCCGAACCGACCGGTCCGCATCGTCTCGTTCTGCTGGCGGCGATCGACACCATCACGCGGTACCGGATCGATGCCGACTACTTCACCGCGTTCCTGGATTCGATGCGCATGGATCTGCCCGGTTCGCCGCTGTTCTGCAACCGCTACCCGGACATGGCCACGCTGAGTCGCTACATGTACGGCTCGGCCGCGGTGATCGGGCTGCAACTACTGCCGGTGCTGGGCACGGTGGTGCCGCCGGCCCAGGCGGCCGGGCCCGCCGCGGCGCTCGGCGAGGCATTCCAGCTGACCAACTTCCTCCGCGATGTCGCCGAAGATCTGGATCGGGACCGGGTGTACCTGCCGGCGGACGAACTGGCCGCATTCGGGGTCGACGAGGCCTTGTTGCGGCGGTGCCGCACGACCGGCCGCACCGACCGGCGGATGCGTCGCGCACTGACCCATCTGATCGCGGTGAACCGGGCCGGCTACCGGACCGCCGACCCGGGAATCGACCTGCTCGATCCCCGGGTCCGACCTGGGATCCGCACCGCTGCCCGGCTCTACGGCGAGATCCTGGATCGGATCGAGCTGAGCGATTACGCCCTGTTCGACCGCCGGGTCGCGGTCCCCAAACGACGTCGCGCTGCGGTCGCCATAGCGGAATTCGCCGGCGGGACCGCTCACTGACCTACTCGGCCGAACGGCCGGAGCGAGCCCGCGCTATCGGCCTCTGCCGGAACTTTGCTTCGAACTGGCGCGGGACCGCTCGCGCGGCCCCGCCGACCACGATGATAGCCGGTCAAAGCCGACGGACGCCATGGTTTGCCGAAAATTTGCGCCTGCGCGAACCAGTGATCCGTATAAATTCCGGAAAACCAACCGGTTTCTCTGAAACCTGCAACTTTCAGAAAGCCAGGGCCTGCGCCCGCCGCACCACCTCGCGCGCGCTGTGCCCGTGCAACGCGGCGACCGGCGGCCCCGCCAAGCTCTCGTCCGGGGTGTAGAGCCAGCGCAGGATCTCGGCGGGCGCGTAACCGCCGTCGGTCAACACCGAGATCAGCCCGGCCAGGAAGCGCAACACGGTGCCGTCGGTGGCGAAGAAGTCGGCCGGGACCCCGGCGACCCCGCTCCGACGCACCGCGATCAGCTGGCGATCACGGAGCTGCTGGTGCACGCGGCTCACCGACACCCCGAGCCGGGTGGCGACCTCGGACACCGGGACCAGCGACACGGTCGGCGGCAGGACGTCGGCACAGACGGGAAAACTGCTCACCGCGTCACGGTAACCGGTCCGAGCACAACAGATTGCGCCCGATCCGACGGGCGAGCAGAACCGGCCGGGTCGTTCCGGTCGCTACCATCGGGTACCGGATCGCGAACGACGGTCGGATGGAGCGAAGTGGGGTGACGCGGTGCAGGTCGGCGGTGGCCAGTTGACCGGGGTGCTGCTCGAGCGCCGATACCGGATCGACACGCCGATCGCCCGTGGCGGCATGTCGACCGTATTCCGCGGCGTCGACACCCGGCTGGACCGTCCGGTCGCGATCAAGGTGATGGATCCGCGATTCGCCGCCGACCCGCAGTTCCTGGCCCGATTCGAATTCGAAGCTCGTGCGGTGGCCAAGCTGAAGCACCCCGGCCTGGTAGCGGTCTACGACCAGGGCGTCGACCCGACGGCGGCCGGTGAGCCGGTCGCCTTCCTGGTCATGGAGTTGGTCGAGGGCGGCACGCTGCGCGAGCTCTTGAACGAACGCGGACCGATGCCGCCGCACGCGGTCCGCGGCGTCGCCGAGCCGGTGCTGGACGCGCTGGCGGTGGCCCACGCGGCCGGCTTGGTGCATCGCGACGTGAAGCCGGAGAACGTGCTGATCTCCGACTCCGGCGAAGTCAAGATCGCCGACTTCGGCCTGGTCCGTGCGGTGGCGGCATCGACCACCACGTCGAGCAGCGTGATTCTCGGCACCGCCGCCTATCTGTCGCCCGAGCAGGTGATGACCGGCGCCGCAGACGCCCGCAGCGACGTGTATGCGATGGGCGTCCTGATCTTCGAGATGCTGACCGGGCAGACCCCGTTCACCGGCGACACGTCGTTGAGCATCGCCTACCAGCGAATCGATCATGACGTGCCCAGCCCGAGTCGATGCATCGCGGGCGTGCCGGAGCAGTTCGACCATCTGGTCGCAACCGCGACAGCCCGCGATCCGGCGCATCGGTTCCCCGATGCTGCCGCGATGGCGACCGCACTGCGGACCGCGGCGGCCCGGTTACGACTGCCGACCTACCGCGTGCCGGCGCCGCGACAGTCCGCCGAGCATCGCAGTGCCCGATACCTGCGGCCGGTCGCGGCCACCGTCGCCGGCACCCCGACCGCCGCCCTGGCAGGTGCCCGAACGGTCACCGCCGGGGCGGGCGGAGCGCCGGTTGCCGTGGCTGCCCGACCACCCCGACATACCCGGGTCGTCACCGCACCGACCGATCGCACCGGCTTACCGGTGCGACCGTTTCCCCCGATCGGTCCGCCGCCCAACCTTCGCGGCGGCCCGCCGACACCACGCCGTGGCCGACGGCGGGTCGCCTTCTGGCTGGCTGCGCTGCTGGTTGTGGCCGGCCTCGCCGGCGGCACCGGCTGGTGGTACAGCGCGGGCCGGATGTCGGCGGTTCCGGAGACCGCCGGCATGGCGCCGGCCGCCGCCACCGCAGCCCTGGAGTCCGCCGGCTTCACCGGTCGAACGCAACAGCAGCACTCCGACACCGTGCCCGCACAAACCGTGATCGGCACCGAACCCGACGCCGGTCGGCAGGTGCCCCGCGGTTCCACGATCGCCGTGCTGGTCTCGCTGGGCCGACCGATGGTGCCGCAGATCTCCGCCGGGACCCCGATCGCCGTGGCGCAACGCCAGATCATCGATGCCGGTCTACAGCCGACCGACGGCGGCGAAGCGTTCAGCACCCAAGCCCCGATCGGCACGGTCGCCCGCGTCGACCCGGCACCGGGGACCGCACTGACGGTCGGTTCGGCGGTGAAGGTCGTGCGCAGCCGCGGCGCACCGCCGGTCGAGCTGCCGGATCTGTCCGGCAAATCGGTCGCCGAAGCGGCCGCTGCGCTGGAGAAACTGGGGCTGGTCGTCGCCGGCAGTCGCGAAGAGTTCGATGCCGAGGTGGACGGCGGCGACGTGATCGGCACCGATCCGGCATCGGGGTCCGAGGTCCACGCCGGCGACTCGGTCACCCTGATCATCTCGAACGCGGTGCGGGTGCCGCTGCTGCTCGGCCGCACGGTGAACTCCGCCCGGGACACACTCAGCGACGCCGGATTGCGGGCCGAGGTCCGCCGCAACAGCGGCGGCTCCAGCCTGGTGATCGGCCAGACTCCCGGCGGCGCCGGCAACCGGGTCGAGCCCGGCTCGACGGTGACACTTACCGCCTGGCCCTGACCGACTCGGTCAGTCGCGCAGCATCTCCGCGACCAGGAATGCCAGCTCCAGCGACTGCTGAGTGTTCAACCGCGGATCGCACGCGGTCTCGTACCGGCCGGACAGGTCCAGATCGGAGATGTCCTGCGCCCCGCCGAGGCACTCGGTGACGTTCTCCCCGGTCAGCTCGATGTGGATACCGCCCGGGTGGGTGCCCAGCCCCCGATGCACCTCGAAGAAGCCCTGCACCTCGTCGACGATCCGATCGAAATGCCGGGTCTTGAACCCGGTGGACGACTCGTGGGTGTTGCCGTGCATCGGATCGCACTGCCAGATCACCTGATGCCCGGACGCCTGCACCTTCTCCACGATCGCCGGCAGCACGTCCCGGACCCGCCCGTTGCCCATCCGCGACACCAGGGTCAGCCGGCCCGGCCGATTCGCCGGATCGAGGCGCTCGACGTACTCCACCGCCTCGGCCGGGCTGGTCGTCGGACCGATCTTGACGCCGATCGGATTGGCCAGCAGTTCAGCCAGCGCGATATGTGCCCCGTCGAGTTGCCGGGTGCGCTCGCCGACCCAGAGGAAATGCGCGGAAAGGTCGTAGAGCGCCGGCCGGCCGGCCGGGTCGTCGGCGAGCCGGAGCATGGCCCGCTCGTAGTCCAGCACCAACGCCTCGTGACTGGCATAGAGCTGCACGGTCTGCAGATTGGTGTCGGTCACCCGGCAGGCGTCCATGAACCGCAGCCCCCGATCGATCTCGGCGGCCATCGCTTCGTACCGGGCGCCGGCCGGGGACTGCGCGACGAACTCCCGGTTCCATTCGTGAACTTTGTGCAGGTCGGCCATCCCGTGCCCGGTCAATGCCCGGGTCAGGTTCATCGCTGCACTCGCATTGGCGTACGCGCGAACCAACCGGGACGGATCGTGCTCGCGCAGCGCCGGATCGGCCACCAGCGAGTTCACCATGTCGCCGCGATAGGACCGCAGACCGAGCGAATCGGTGTCCGACGAGCGCGGCTTCGCGTACTGCCCGGCGATCCGGGCAACCTTGATCACCGGCAGGCTGGCCCCGTACGTGAGCACCACCGCCATCTGCAACAAGGTCCGAATATTGCCCCGGATGTGGGGCTCGGTGTTGTCGGCGAAGGTCTCCGCACAATCACCGCCCTGCAGCAGGAACGCCTCACCGCGGGCGACTGCGGCGAGCTGATTTGCCAGGTCGTCCACCTCGCTCGGCACGGTGATCGGTGGCACGCTCTCCAGCACGGTCCGCATCGCGGCAGCCTGATCGGCCGGCCAGGAAGGTTGCTGCACCGCCGGCCGAGCCAACGCCGCGTCCAGCCGGGCACGCAGCTCGGCCGGCAACGGCGGGAGTTCGGGCAGGCGATCGATCGGAACATCGACGGTCCAGTTCACCGGACCAGAATATTCTTTGTCGCAACCACCCGGCCCGACCAGCCGGTGATCATGATCACGCCACCGACGAAACCCGGCCGTCCGGCCCTGGCATAGTGATAGCCCGTGTCTTCGTCCGCCCCGGTCCCGGTTCGCTATTTCTACGACTGCGAGTTCATCGAGGATGGCACCACCATCGACCTGGTGTCGATCGGCGTGGTCGCCGAGGACGGTCGGGAGTTCTACGCCGTATCCACCGAATTCGACCCCGAACGAGCCGGTTGGTGGGTGCGCCGCAACGTGCTGCCGAAGCTGCCGCCACCGTCCTCTCCGCTCAACCTGAGCCGGCGGCAGATCCGGGACCGACTGCTCGACTTCCTGGTCCCGACGCCCGACACCAGCCCGGAGCTGTGGGCGTGGATCGGCGCCTACGACCACGTCGCGTTGTGCCAGTTGTGGGGCCCGATGACGGCACTGCCGCGCAGTTTGCCGCGCTTCACCCACGAGCTACGGCAGTACTGGGAGGACGCCGGCCGCCCCCCGCTGCCGGACGCGCCCGTCGACGCACACGACGCACTTGCCGATGCCCGGCACAATCTGGCCCGGTTCAACGCCGTCTCGGCCATCCGCACACGCCCGAAAAATCCCCGCTGAGCTGCACGATGTGGCCCGCTACCGGGCGCCCGGTAAGGTGTCTGCCACGATGCCGTTATCCACTCGTGATCGCCCGTCGGCCACTCCGGACGTGTCTTCCCCGCCGCCGACGCTGCGCCGTTCCCGCGCCGTCTGGCCACGAATAGCAATTCTGGTCGGAGTTTTCGTCGGCGTGCTGTACAACCTGGCCGGTTTCCCCGCGTTCGGTCGGCCCTGGGGTTCGGTCTACCACTTGGACCTCGACGTCTACCGACTGGCCGGCCATGCCTTCCTCAGCGGCGCCGATGTCTACCAAGGGTTGCCGGCGACTCAACTGGGCGTCCCGCTGCCGTTCGTATACCCACCGTTCGCCGCCGTGCTGTTCGGTCCGGGTGCCGAGATGTCGCTGGCTCACCTCGGACTCGCGATGACCGTCCTGTCGATGGTGGCGTTGGCCGCGTCGCTTCTGATCACGTTGCGCTCGCTGGGACTCGGTCCGGCCGGACGGCTCGGCTGGGCCACCGGTGCGGCCGTCGTTGCCTCGTTCGTGCTGGAGCCGGTATTCGCAACGCTGGAGTTCGGCCAGGTGAACCTGATCCTGCTGGCGCTGGTGGCTGCGGACTGCCTGATGCGCCGGACGCCGTGGCCGCGTGGCCTGCTGATCGGCATCGCGGCCGCGGTGAAGCTGACCCCGATCGTCTTCGTGCTCTATCTGTTGCTGCGCCGAGACGTCCGCGCGGCCCTGGTCGCGGTCGCCGGCTTCGCTGCCTGCACTGCGCTGGGCTTCCTCCTCGCCTTCCACGACTCGGTCGAGTTCTGGCGCGGCATGCTGGACGGCGACCAGCGTATGCAGGTCACCGCCTACGTCGGCAACCAGTCGATCGGCGCGGTGCTACTGCGGCTCGGCCTGCCCGGTAACGGCATGCTGTGGCTGCTGACCGCGGCGGTGGTCGGTGCGCTGACCATGCTCGGCATGCGGCGCGCGCTGCGCGGCGGCCGAACCGCGCTGGCCTTCGGGATCAACGGGGTCGGTGGACTGTTGGTCTCTCCGGTCGCCTGGTCACATCACTGGGTGTATGCCGTTCCGCTGTTGCTGGCGCTCGGGTACGAAGCGTGGCGCACCCGGAGTCGGCTGCTGGCGCTGACGCTCGTGCTCGGGCTGGTGATGTTCCACTTCGCGCCGCACTTCCGGATCGGCTACTGGCGCCAGGACGGGATCGGCTACTCGCTCACCGATCAGCTCGCGATGGATTCCTACGTCTGGTGGGGTCTGGCGCTGTTGGTGGTCGCGGTCAGCTATCGCGCCCGGCACCGGCACGCTCTGCCGGCCACCACATCGACCTCCACCGGCGCACTGACGTCGGCATAACCCCGCCCGGCTGGACCTACGACTGCGACGATGGTCGGATGTCTCAGCTACAGAACGTGGCCAGGTTTGTCGGAGCGACCTGTATCGGTATCGCTACCCTTCAGATGGTCGCCGGCACCCGCATCGAACCGGGAATGGTCGACGACGATCCGACCGTGGACTCGCATGTGCGGTTCATGGGCGCCATCTTCGCCGGCTACGGACTGAACTGGCTCGGTGCCGCCTCGCCCACCGGGGACGTCGCCCGGATGCGCACCCTTGCCGGGTTGATGGCGCTGGGCGGCGCCGCTCGGCTCGGCACCCGAGCCCGAATGGGCCGTCCGCATCGGTTCCACGATCTGCTGCTGGCGATCGAACTCGCCGCGCCGGGGCTGGTCGAAGTCGCTGCACGAAACGACCGCCGCGCTCTCGGATCGAGCGCGGCGGTCTGAATCGATCGATGCGAGCCGGCGCCGGCCGGCTCGCATCTCGGCTACCTATCCGTGATCTCCGTTACCCGAGCGACCATTCCCGGCGCTGCCGTTGCCGTTGCCGTTGTGGCCGTTGCCCATCGCGCGATCCTGGATCTCGGTGAGCACCGCCAGCTGCCGATGCTCGGCGTTCTCGTCGGCCTCGGCCAGTGCCGTGCTCTGCGCCGCCGGATCGGCCCGCAAGAAGCTGCCCGAACCGGGCTTGCCGGCGAAACCGAGCTGATTCATCTTGCGCGGCACCGCCGCACCTTCGTAGTCGAGCGGAATCGGGTGGCCGTGCCCGTCTACCGGGCCGAGCGGCTGATGCACCTCGATGTACTCGCCGTGCGGCAACCGCTTGATCACGCCGGTCTCGATTCCGTGCTCCAGGATCTGCCGGTCTGCCCGCTGTAGCCCGAGACAGATCCGGTAGGTCACGAAGTAGGCGATCGGCGGGACGATCAGCACACCGATCCGGCCCATCCAGGTAGTCGCGTTCAACGAGATGTCGAACTTCAACGCGATCACGTCGTTGCAGGCGGACAAGGTGAGCACGACATAGAACGCGATCGCCATCGCACCGATCGCGGTCCGGACCGGCACGTCCCGCGGCCGTTGCAGCAGGTTGTGCGGCGCGTCGTCGCCGGTGAGCCTTCGCTCGATCCACGGGTAGCCGACCATCACGCCCATCACCAGGCCCATGATCACTGCCACCCAGAACACGGCCGGCACGGTGTGGTTACCGATATAGATCTCCCAGGCAGGCCAGATGCGGGCCATGCCTTCGGTCCAGAGCATGTAGAAGTCGGGCTGCGAACCTGCCGAGACCTGTGCCGGGTTGTACGGACCCAGGTTCCAGATCGCGTTGATCTGGAACAAGCCCGACATCAACGCCAGCACGCCGATGGTGGTCATCATCAGCGCGGTCTGCTCGAACAGGAACACCGGCAGAATACGCACGCCGACGACGTTGTTCTCGGTGCGGCCCGGACCGGGGAACTGGGTGTGCTTCTGGAACCACACCAGCGCAACGTGCAACGCCACGATCAACAAGATCAAGCCCGGGAAGATCAGCACGTGGATGATGTACATCCGCGGGATGATGATCATGCCGGGGAAGTCGCCGCCGAACAGCGCCCAGTGCAGCCAGGTGCCGACGACCGGCACGCTCATCGTGATGCCGGACAGGGCGGCGCGGATGCCGATGCCGGAGAGCAGGTCGTCCGGCAGGGAGTAACCGAAGAAGCCCTCGAACATCGCCAGGATCAGCAGCAGGCTGCCGAGCACCCAGTTGCCTTCACGCGGCCGCCGGAAGGCGCCGGTGAAGAAGATCCGGAACATGTGCGCGATGATCGACACCGCGAAGAGCAACGCGGCCCAGTGATGGATCTGTCGCACGAACAGCCCGCCGCGCACCTCGAACGAAATGTCGAGCGCCGACGAGTAGGCCGCCGACATGTGCACCCCACGCAGCGGCTGATACACCCCGTCGTAGACGACCTCCTTCATCGACGGATCGAAGAAGAGCGCGAGGTAGATGCCGGACAGGATCAAGATGATCAAGCTGAACATCGCGATCTCGCCGAGCAGGAAAGACCAGTGCGTCGGGAACACCTTGTTCATCGCCCGGCGCATGCCGGCGGCCACGTGATAACGCGAGTCGATGCCGTCCGCCTGCGCGGCGGCCTTACGCGAAATCGTGTCGGACATTGCGCTCATGGTCGACGCTCCCAGTAGGCCGGGCCGAGAGGTTCGATGAAGTCGCCGTTGGCGACGAGGAACCCTTCTTCGTTAACAGTAATGGGTAGCTGCGGTAGCGCGCGAGCGGCCGGCCCGAATACCGGCTTTCCCCAGTGCGTGGCGCTGAACTGCGACTGGTGGCACGGGCAGAGAATCCGATTGGTCTGCTGCTCGTACAGCGAGGTCGGGCAGCCGAGATGAGTGCAGATCTTCGAGTAGGCCCAGTAATCGCCGTAGTTGAAGCTTTCCTGCCCCTTCCGCTTGAGCGCGCTCTCGGAATCGGCAGTACGCAACCGCAGCAACATCACAGCATTGCGCGGCGCTCGCAGCGCGTGCACCAGCTTCTCCTCGTCGCCCCGATCGGTCTCGCGGAACGGGAAGACGGTCTCCATCGCACCGGCGTCCAGATCTTCCGGCCGGACCAACACCACGTCGCTGGGGCGGCCGGTGTCCCGGCGCAGGTAGATCGTCTGGCCGGGATAGTCCGGAGTCCAGCCCGATACCCACAGCGGGGACTTGTCCCCCTTGGCCCACGGGTTCTTGATCAGGCCGCCGAGGAAGGCCATCCCGGCGCCGAGGCCCATCACACTCAGACCCAACGCGCCGGTCCGGATGATCAACCGCCGCCGACCCAGGGTGGAGGTTTGGGCCGCGTCGCCGAGAATCGCGGTCAGCGTTTTGCGGTCGACCTCCGCGGAACGGCCGCCGTGCCGCTCCTGCACGGAGATTTCCTCCGGGATGAACTTCTTCCGGATCAATGCCAACGCGATACCGATCGAGACCACCGAGATGCCCAGGGTCAGCCCGTAGAGCGGGGTCGTCAGCGAATACATCACGTAATCCGGATCGCCCGGACCTTGGTACTTCCACGGCCAGAACAGAAAGATGCCGATGAAGGCCAGCCCCGACAGCGCGGCCAAGCCGAACCACCCGGCGACCAGACGCTCGGCGCGCCGCTCGGCCAGGCTGGCTCGAACCGGCCAGCGATCGCGGCGGTACGCCACGGTCACGCCGTCCATGTTGGTACCGAGTTCGACCAGCTGATCGCGGCTCATCTCGGCGAGCTCGGCGTCGCTCGGCCGACGCTCGGTGCTGGTCTCGTCGCTCATTTACGTGCTCCAATCCACAGGGCGGCGCCGACCAGCGAACCCAGCCCGACGATCCAGATGGCCAGACTCTCCGTGGTGGGGCCGAAGCCGCCGAGCCCGTAGCCACCCTGCGGGTAGGTTTCGGTGGCCGCCTTGACGTAGGCGACGATGTCGCGCTTCTCTTCCGGCGTGAGCTGCCGGTCGGAGAATTTCGGCATGTTCTGCGGGCCGGTCAGCATCGCGGTGTAGATCTGCTGCTCGCTGGCCGGCGCCAGCGGCGGCGCGTACTTTCCGCCCGACAGCGCACCACCCTTGCCGGTGAAGTTGTGGCAGGAGGCACAGTTCATCCGGAACAGCTCGCCGCCGCGGGCCTGGTCGTCACCGCGCAACGATGCTTCGGCGATCTCGCCGTTCGCGTCGCGGATCACGGTCGGGCCGCCGCCGTTGGCCTGGATGTAGGCGCCCAGTGCGTCGGTTTCGGCCGCGTCGAACTTGGGGTCCTTGCGCTCGAGCTGCGCACTGTTCGCGGCAGCCGGCATCCGCCCCGACGACACCTGGAAGTACACCGCGGCGTCGCCCACCCCGATCAGGCTGGGGCCGCGGTCGATCTCGCCCTGCAGGTTCGCCCCGTGGCAGGTGATGCAGGAGTTGTCGTAGAGCTGCTTGCCCTCTCGAATCAGCGCGGCCTGGTCGGCTTCCGCCGTCGCAACCTGCGCTTTCGGCGTGAACAGGGCTGCCAACAAGCCGGCCGCCACCAATCCCATCAGCAGCGTCAACGCCCCCGCGATGCGGCGGCGCATCTTGCGGCGACGACGATCCCGGCGTGGGTCGGTCGGCGAAGCGGGTGGGGGAGACGGCGTCATCTGTATCCCTTTGGGCTAGTCGGCAGGCTGCGGTGGTCGATCATGCGGCTATCGGACGAAGTAGATCGTGGCGAACAGACCGATCCACACGATGTCGACGAAATGCCAGTAGTAGGAGACGACGATCGCCGCAGTGGCCTGGGCCGGAGTGAACTTACTCAACGTCGTCCGCACGAGCAGGAAGATGAACGCGATCAGGCCGCCGATGACGTGCAGGCCGTGAAAGCCGGTGGTCATGTAGAAGACGGAGCCGTACACGCTGCTGGAGATCGAGGTGCCCTCGTGCACCAGGTGCCAGTACTCGTAGCCCTGTCCGCCGACGAAGAAGGCACCCATGAAAAAGGTCAGCAGGTACCAGCGGCGCAGCCCGAACACGTCACCGCGCTCGGCCGCGAACACGCCCATCTGACAGGTGAACGACGACGCGATGAGCACCGCCGTAACCGGCACGGCCAGAGCCAGATTCAGCTCGGTCGGCTCCGGCGGCCAGCCCAGTTCCGGACTCTGCTGAGCACGCGCGACGAAGTACATCGCGAACAGGCCGGCGAAGAACATCAGCTCGCTGGAGAGCCAGATGATCGTGCCCACGCTGACGATATTGGGCCGGTTCAGCGAATGCACACGCTGGGTGATAGCCGTTCCTGGCGTGCCTACTGCGGTCGTCACGGGCGTAAGTATGACTCTTCGTAGTACCGATCACGTACCCGGGTGCGAAACTCGCTGTGCCGTGTCGGTTCCGCGACGACGACCGGGTACCGGCGAGTGGTCACGCCCCGCCGCATGTCCGAGTCGGCACTACGCTGGCCGGCATGAACGCAGGTCGAAGCTGGCCGGAAGTCCTCGGCGTCCTCACCGAGCGAGGGGACCTCGACGCCGCCGCGGCGAACTGGGCGATGGACGCGATCATGCGAGACGACGCGACCGCGGCGCAGATCGCCGCGTTCGGCGTCGCGATGCGGATGAAAGGGCCCACCGCGACCGAACTGGACGGGCTCGCCACCGCCATGTTGAGCCACGCGCGGCGGGTGTCTTTACCCGTCGCCGCCGTCGACGTGGTCGGTACCGGTGGTGATCGGTCCGGCACGGTGAACATTTCGTCGATGGCGGCGATCGTCGTCGCCGCCGCCGGTGCGCCGGTGGTCAAGCACGGCAACCGGGCGCAGTCCTCACGCAGCGGTGGCGCAGACGTACTGGAGGCGCTGGGCGTGCGGATCGATCTCGGTCCCGAGGCGATCGCCACCTGCGTCGCCGAGACCGGGATCGGGTTCTGCTTCGCGCCGGTGTTCCATCCGGCATTGCGCTTCGCCGGACCGGCCCGGCGCGAGATCGGCATTCCGACGGTGTTCAACGTGCTGGGTCCGCTGACCAATCCGGCGCAGCCCGGCGCGGCCCTGATCGGTTGTGCCTTCGCCGATCTGCTGCCGGTGCTGGCACAGGTGTTCGCCGAGCGGGGCACCCGGGCGTTGGTGGTGCGTGGCGACGACGGCCTGGACGAGCTCACCACCACCGGCACCACCCGGGTGCTCGCCGTCGCCGACGGTGCCGTCGCCGAGATGCTCGTCGACCCGGCCGAGTTGGGGCTCGACCGGGTGCCGGCGGCAGCGTTACGCGGTGGCGATGCCGAGGTCAACGCCGCCGCCGCCCGCAAGCTGCTCGCCGGCGAACCCGGCCCGGTACGGGACGCGGTGCTGCTGAATGCGGCCGGCGCGCTCGCGGCGTTCGACGGCTGGGCCGACGATCTCACCGCAGCACTGGCGGCAAACCTGGTCCGCGCCGCTGCCACGGTCGATTCCGGGGCAGCCGCAGCGTTGTTGGACCGCTGGGCCGAGCTCAGCCACCGGCTGGCCCCGGTCGCGTCCTGAACCTGGATCGGCCGGACGGGCCCGACCGGGTCACACCACGCCACGGCATCACGGCGACCGAGCACGTTCGCCGTCGGCGGCGGCGCGGGCCCGGGCAGCCCACCCGGCCCAACGGGCGGCGCCGTACACCGGCTCGGCGTAGCCGTCACTGGTCCGGACTATCCGGGTACCCGGCCGAGTGAGCCAGCGCACCAACAGCCCGGTTTCGTCCGGCAGCGCACCATGCAGGGTCGAACCGTCCGGCACCACCGTTTCGGCGGCCGCCGCCAGCTGCTCGACCACCGGCATCGGCGGCACTCCCGGACGGGCGACGCCGGCCGCCGCCAGCCGGCCGTAGCGGATCACGGCGAGTTCCCACCCGCCACCCGGGCCCGGGTGCGCACCGACGAGCTCGGCCACCGCAGCCAGCCCGGCGAGGCGTTGGCATCGGTGTAACGCAGTGATCAACGCGACCGCCCGGTCTCGGGCCCGGGCGGCGGCCTCGAACTGCCCGGCGGCCGCCAATCCGGCCACCTCGTCGTGCAACTCGGCAAGCACCGCATCGGACTCCCCGGCGAGCAGTGCGCGCAGCCGGGCCGGACCGGGCTGGTACTCCCCCGGCTCGGCGAGCCCACCGGCCGCGCAACCGCCGACCGGTTCGACCCTGCAGGCGTGCCGCCCGCGGCGGCCGATCCGGCCGGTGCAGGTGCGGAGCCGGCACATCCGGGCCAACGTGTCGGCGACCGCGGCGGCGTCGCCCCGCGAACCGAACGGACCCAATGCGGCCGGCGCCGGGGTTCGGCTCAGCATGCAGCGAGCGAACGGCTCGTCGGTCAGCGTCAGCCACCAGGCCCGCTTCGGGAATCGCGAGCGCCGGTTGTACGGCGGCGCGTGCGCCCGGAGCAGTCGCAGCTCCCGCACTCCGGCCTCCAACGGGTGGGCACATTCGACGTGGTCGACCCGCTCGGCCAGCGCGACCATCTCACGCATCCGGCTCCGGGTTTCCGATCCGGTGAAATAGCTACGGACCCGGCGTTGCAGGTCGGTCGCCGTCCCGACGTAGAGCACCTCGCCGCCCGGGCCACGGAACAGATACACCCCCGGCCGGCGGGGCAGGCCGGCCGCGAGCGTGCGCTTGGCGCGGTGCCCGGCCGGCACGCCCGGCAGATAGGCCACCAGCTCGGCGTAGCTGTGCACCCCTTGGTTGCCGACCCGGGCGATCAGGGCATGCAGGACGTCCACGGTCGCTCGCGCATCGTCCAGCGCGCGATGGCTGGGGGCGGTGCCGGCCTGCAACAACGTCGCCAGCGCGCCGAGCCGGACCGACGGCGCCTCCTCCCGACTGAGCACCCGCCGAGCCAGCTTGACCGTGCACAGCACACGGAATCTCGGCCACGCCGTCGCGCAGCGAGTTGCCGCGGCGCGCAGGAACCCGATGTCGAAGCCGGCGTTGTGGGCGACCAGGACAGCGCCGGCGGCAAACTCCAGAAAGCTGGGCAGCACCCGCTCGATCGGCGGCGCATCGTAGGTCATCGCGGTGGTGATCCCGGTCAGCTCGGTGATCGCCGGCGGGATCGATCGCCCGGGGTCGACCAAGGTGTGCAACTCGCCGAGCACCACGCCACCCCGCACCTTCACCGCGCCGATCTCGGTGATCGCATCGTCGGCTGCGCTGCCGCCGGTGGTCTCCAGATCGACCACCACGAAGGTGGTGTCGAACAGGGATTGGTCCAGTTCGTCGAAGCTCAATTGCCGGTCGGTGGGCACATGGTCGAAGCTATCCGGCGGCACCGACAGATATCCGGCCCGCACGGGCAGCCGCGGCGGTGTGCACGATGGCGGTGTGCACGATGTCGGGAGGTCCATCCATGCAGCGACGACAGCTGATTCGGCGACCGGGCCTGGGACAACTGATCCGGCCGGTGAGCCTGTCGCATGTCAACGATCCCGCCACGACGCCGATCTTCCCGGGTGACCCCGAGTTCACCCTGGAGACCGCCGCGACCGTCGATACCGACGGCTACTACCTGCAGCAGGTCACCGAGGGTGAGCACACCGGCACGCATTGGGGCGCACCCGGCCACTTCCGGTCGGGTGGCCTGCTCGCCGACCAGCTCGACCCGGAGGATCTGTTCCTCCCGGCCGTGAAGATCGACATTCGGGCCCGGGCTGCCGGAGACGCGGACTACGCGGTCACCGTCGACGACCTGATCGACTGGGAGCGGGCGAACGGGCCGATCCCGCACGGGGCGGCGGTCATCCTGTGGACCGGCTGGGAATCGCGCTGGGGCACGCCCGCCTACGCCGGCACCGATGCCGCCGGGGTCGCCCATCAGCCGGGTTTCTCGGTCGCGGCGGCGCGCTGGCTGATCGACAATCACCGCCTGGACGTACGCGGCGCACTCGGCACCGACACCTTCGGCCCGGACCTGGGCAACGACGAGACCTACCCGGTCTCCACGCTGCTCTACGACCAGCGCCGGATCAGCCTGGAGAACCTGAACAATCTCGGCGCATTGCCCACCACCGGCGGCTACGTCCTGGTGGGCGGGCCGATCAACCGCGCCGGCTCGGGCTCGCCGGCGACGATCTACGCCCTGATCCCGCGGTGAGCGGCGACCGCTTCCTTCCAGGCGTACATCTCATGGTCCGCGGCGTGCATCAGCGTATCCGGATCCACCGCCGGGTCGCCGCTGTCCCCGTGCACGACGCCGACGCTGGCCCCGACCGTGACCAGGATCCCGTCGATCGGGTACGGCGCGACCAGGTCGGCCCGGATCCGCTCGGCGACCGCATCGGCGTCGGCCGGGAGCATGCCCAACAACACGACGAACTCGTCCCCGCCCAACCGGGCTACGGTGTCGGTCGGCCGGACCGCCGCGCGCAGCCGGTCCGCCGTGGCGGCCAGCAACTGATCGCCGGTGGCGTGGCCGAGCCGGTCGTTGATCGCCTTGAATCCGTTCAGATCGATCATCAACAGGGTGAGCGGGTTGCCGTGCCGCAGGGCCGCCACCGCCCCGGTCAGATTCCGGTACAGCAGTGATCGATTGGCCAAACCGGTCAGCGGGTCGTGATCGGCCCGGTAGGCGAGTTCGGCCTGCGCGGCGGTGATATCGCCGAGCAGGGCGGCGTTCTCGGTCACGGTCAACGCCTGCCGGACCATCAGCAACAATCCGACCGCCCAGGAGACGCCGACGAGCACCGGGTCGACGCTGTCTGCCGAGGTGATCATCCGCACGGCCAACAACGAGATCGCCACCGCGAACAGCGCGTAAGGCAGCACCAGAGCCGGCCGTTCACCCAACGCCGGATGACTGTGGTGCATCGAACGACCCGAGGTTGCGGCCAGTCCGATCATCGCCGGCCCGGCCACGAAGCCCAGGTTTGCCAGGTGGGGCATCGACTCGGCTCCGTTGGCCACCAGATAGGCGAAGATGCTGTCCGAAAACGAGATCGACACGAGCCCGAGGCCGAGCAGCAACAGCTGCGGCCGAATCCGGCGGTCCACCCGCCGGGTCGAGGCGAGGACGACGACCATCACGACCAACACGAGGTCGCTGACCGGATAACCGAGCGCAACCGAGAACGCCAGCGGGGTCGGTCCGCCGGCCGCCACCACCGCGCCGAGCGAGGTGCCCCAGGCGACCATGAAGAAGACGCCGACCACCACCAGTGCATCCAGTACGGAGACCACCCAGACGTGCCGGGCGCCGATCTGCGCCCGGCGCGGCGAGTCGCCGGTCAGCAACAGCAGTGCGAGCAGCGCCATCACCGGCAGCACGAAGAAGCCGAGATCGGCGATCGACGGCGACGGCAGCGGATCTTCCTCGACCAGCTGGAACCAGGCCCACAGGCTCATCCCGACGGTCCAGCCCGCGGTGCCCACGCCCATCGACAGCCGCCAATTGCGTTGCACTCCGCTCAGCCCGCGGGCCGACCACCAGCACGCGAGGGTGCCGAACAAGCCGGCCGCGAACTGTGCCAGGTTGTCCACGATCGACGATGTCCGCTCGTCCAGCCGCCCGGAACCCGCGATCGCCATCACGACCAGCGACCCGACCAGAAGTACGCCCACCCGGGCCAGCAGAGCCCGGTCGGAAGGTTCCTTCGAGACACGCGGCTGGTCCAACGGTTGCCCCTCGGAGTGGGTGTCGTGCCGAGCGACTCGGCGTGGAGTCACGAATGGGACAAAACGAACAAGAACAAAAAGACGCGGGTGATCGAACTCCAGAGTGCACAGGATAGTCGAACTCGGATAACCTGACCGATCCAGCAGGACAATTTTCGGCATCGATTCCACACATCATTGCGCGCCATTCCCGGCGCCCGGTCGACGGCGCCCGACCCGAACCGGCCGAAATATGCCCGAAACATCGGATGCGACGAGCATCACAGCGATACCGAAAAGGAATGGCGATCTTCTCGTGCCGTACCGACCCGGAATACCCGCCGGACCCGCGCCGAGATAGTCGAACAACTGTCGGTAACTGTCATCGATCGAGCAAGCAGAACCGATCTACCCCCTCCGGCCTGCGAAGACTATCAGCCTGGCGGCGTTCATGATCGTTCGGGTCTACCGCCGACGCGCGGTGTACCACCGAATCCGAGACGCGAAGTACCGACTTGTTATCCCACAGTTATCTTGTCGGATGAATCACACAACGGGCCGGCCACATATTGGATGATCATTAAAAATAACTGCCGATGGGTAGATGATCCGGAAATCCCTTCGTAATCTATTCAATGACTTCGCGAGGTCGCCGGCACTCTCCTGGTGCCGCGTCGCGGGGCCGTCACCGCAACCGGTGGCGTGGAGAAAGAAAGTGGAGAACCCAGCCATGGCGTCCGCCACAACTCGTTCGATCGCCCGTGCCGCGGTTACCACCGCCGGAGCGATCGGAGCCTTGGTCCTCACCAGCGCACCCGCGCAAGCCGACCCGGTCGACATTCCCGGCGTCGGGACGTTCGAGCTCCCCGCGCTCGGCGGCATGGTCCCCGGCCTCCCGCAGGTTCCCGGAGCGCCGGTGGCACCGCCGGCCATGCCCGCACCACCGGCCATGCCCGAACTCCCGGCCCTCCCGTTCGCCCTGCCGGAACCCCTGGCTCAGTTCGCTCCCGCGGTCCCGCCCGCAGCACCGGCGCCCGCCCCGGCCCCGGCCCCCGCGCCGCAGCCCTCGTCGGCCGGTGAGGTGGCGTTCCACGCCGCACAGTCGAAGCTGGGCGCGCCGTACTCCTACGGAGCGGCCGGCCCCGGCGCGTTCGACTGCTCCGGCCTGGTCCAGTGGGCCTACCGGCAGGCAGGCATCTCGCTGCCGCGGACCAGCTACTCGCAGCTGACCACCGGAGCGCCGGTTTCGTTCGCCGATCTGCAGCCGGGTGACATCGTCGGCTACGACGGCCACGTCGCGCTCTATGCCGGAAACGGCCAGGTCATCCACGCCTCCACCGAGGGTCAGCCGGTGAAGTACGCGTCGATGAGCTCGATGCCGTTCTCGTCCGCACGGCGCTTCTGACCAGCCGGACAGCGGTTACCGGCGGGCTGGACAGCCCGGCCCGCCGTTTCGTAGCCTGACCCCGATACGTGCGCCTCGTCGACGGACCACCCGCGACGAGGCGCACGGTCTCGGGTACACCCGCGTTTCACGGCAGAGGGTTTCACGGCAGAGGAGTGGTCGGTTCCGGTGACACGAGCAAGCCGGTTACGGCCGGGCCGCGCGCTCGGCCGCAGCTCGGTGGCGGTCGGCTTGCTCGGCGCCGCCCTCGCCGCCGGCCCGGCCACCGCCCAGCCGGCCACCGACCAGCCGGCCGCGCTCGGCACGCCGAGCGAAGCGGTGCAGCAGCTGATCGACCTTTCGCACCAGTCCGAGCAGACCAACCAGGCAACTCTCGGTGCACAGGCCGATCTCGATACCAAGCTCGCCGCCCGGCATACCGCCGAGGCCGCCGCGGCGGTCGACCGGCAGGCCTTGGATGCCGCGAAAACCACCCTGGCGCAGTACCAGCCGGAAATCGACGCGATCGCTTCGGCAACCTACCGAGGCGCCCGGACCGGCCGGTTGTTTGCGGTGGTGCTCAGCGACTCGCCGCAACAGCTACTCGACCAGATGTCGGCGATGGACGCCCTCGCCGCGCAGACCACGGTCAAGGTTTCCGGTTTCAAACGTGCCGCCGACGCCGCGGCCGCGGCGGACGTGACCGCTCGGGCGTCGGCGGATTCCGCTCGGACCGCAGCCGACCAGGCCGCCGCAGTGCGCGCCGACCTGACGCGCCGGCAGACCGAGTTGCAGGGCCGGATCGCCGACGTGACCACTGCCTGGGCCCGCCTCTCGGCCGCCGACAAACAGTCGCTGGCAGGTAGCCCGCTACCGGCCGGCTTCGACCGGGATGCGGTCTTGCGCGGACTCACGCCCGGCAGCCCGATCGCGGCGTTGGCCGCCGGGATGACCCGGATCGGTGACCCCTACGTCTGGGGTGGCAACCAGCCGGGCGGCTTCGACTGCTCCGGTCTGGTGCAGTGGGCCTTCAAGCAGGTCGGCAAGGACCTGCCGCGGACCAGCGAAGCCCAATCGCTCGGCGGAACTCCGGTGGCCCGGGACGACATGCAGGTCGGGGACGTGGTCACCTTCTACGACGACGCCTCGCACGTGGGAATCTATGCCGGAAACGGCATGATCCTGCACGCGTCCACCTTCGGCGTACCGGTGGCGATCGCCCCGATCGGAAACCAACCGTTCCACAACGCCCGTCGGTACTGACCGCGCGGCCGTACGAGCCGACCCGGGAGAAGGACGATTGTCGCGACTACTGCTGGTCACCAACGACTTTCCGCCGCGGCCCGGCGGTATCCAGGCCTACCTGCATACCCTGGCCACGCGGCTCCCGGCCGATCGGCTGGTGGTCTACGCGCCGCGCTGGCGGGGGGACTCGCATCGCCGGTTCGACGCGGCACAGCCGTTTCCGGTCATCCGGCACCCCACGACGCTGCTCCTGCCGACCCCGTTGGTGGCCCGCCGAGCAGCTCGACTGCTACGCGAATACGATTGCGACGCTGCCTGGTTCGGTGCCGCGGCGCCACTGGCACTGCTCGCGCCGGCGCTGCGCCGAGCCGGCGCCGCGACCGTTCTCGCAAGTACCCACGGGCACGAAGTGGGCTGGTCGATGCTGCCCGCCGCTCGGCAGGCGCTGCGCCGGATCGGTGAGCAGACCGACGTCGTCAGCTACGTCAGCGAGTACACCCGACGCCGGTTCGCCGCCGCATTCGGCCGCAACGCCGCGCTGACCGCACTCTCCCCCGGCGTCGACACCGCGGTGTTCGCACCCGACCCGGCTGCCCGGGCCGACCTGCGCCGCCGATACCGGCTCGGCGACCGACCGACGGTGCTGTGCGTCTCCCGACTGGTCCCCCGCAAAGGCCAGGACATGCTGATCGCGGCGCTCCCCCGGCTGCGGGAGCGGATCGACGGCACCGTTCTGGTGATCGTCGGCGGCGGCCCGTACGAGCAGACTCTGCGCCGCCGCGCCGTCCGCTACGGCGTGGCCGATCACGTGGTGTTCACCGGCGGCGTGCCGGCCGCGGAGTTGGCCGCGCACCACACCGTCGGCGACGTGTTCGCGATGCCCTGCCGAACCCGCGGCGCCGGCTTGGACGTCGAGGGCCTCGGCATCGTCTTCCTGGAGGCATCGGCGACCGGACTGCCGGTGGTCGCCGGACGCTCCGGCGGCGCACCGGAGACGGTTCTGCCGGGCCGGACCGGACACGTGGTGAACGGTCGGGACGTCGTCGAGCTCACCGATACGATCGCCGAACTGCTGGCCGACCCGGACCGTGCCGCACAGCTGGGAGCCGCCGGACGCGCCTGGGTGCAGCGCGACTGGCAATGGGATGATCGAGCCGCGAAATTGGCGCAGCTGTGCAGATTGTCGAGCTGAGCTACCGCGCGGCCGGGTTCGGTGACCACCGTAGGCTGCACCCATGAGCACCATCCAGATCGCCGACCAGACCTTCGTCGCCGCGCCGGCGGCGCGGGTGGCTGCGGCACTCGCCGACCGCCGCCGCTGGCGGCAGTGGTGGCCGGATCTGGTGCTCGAGCTCCGCGCCGATCGCGCCGAGCAGGGCCTGCGCTGGGGGGTGAGCGGGCCGGTTGCGGGGACGATGGAAGTGTGGCTCGAGCCGGTGCTCGACGGCGTCGTGGTGCACTATTTTCTGCATGCCGAACCCGTTGCCGGACAGTCCGACTCGGCGCGCACCGAGCACGACCGGCGAGTCGCCGGCAAGCGGATGGCGTTCGGGCTGAAGACCGAACTGGAAGCGGGGCGCCCGGCCGGTGTCGCCCCGGCCGGCTGAGCGAAAGGAGACCAGCCGTCATGGCCGACCGCACCAGGCGATCGATCCTGGTAAACGCACCCGCCGACGAAGTGATGTCGGTGATCGCCGACCTGGAGACCTACCCGAGCTGGGTGTCGGCGGCGAAATCGGTGACCGTGCTCGAAGCCACGGCGGACGGTCGGGCCCGCCGCGCCCGATTCGAACTGGACGCCGGCATGGTCCGCGATACGTTCGTCCTGGTCTACGACTGGCATCCGGACGGTCGCACGGTCAGCTGGACCCTCGCCGACGGCGACCTGCAGAAGGCTCAGGACGGGGTTTACACCCTCGTCGACGAGGCGGACGGGGCGACGACCGTCGTCTACGAACTGACCGTCGATCTGGCCATTCCGATGATCGGCACCTTCAAGCGGAAAGCAGAGAAGGTCATCACCGACACCGCGCTCAAGGAACTGAAGAAACGAGTAGAGGGCTGAGCCGAGCCCGCCCACGCCGGATTGCCGTCCCCCGGAAAGCGCTCACCGTCGGCATCGACGTCGGCGGCACCAGTCTTCGAGCGGCCGTGGTGGACGGCACCGGCCAGGTTCGCGAGCTGCTGCGGGTACCGACGCCGAAATCCGCCGACGCGCTCGACGACAGCCTCGACCAGGCGGTGCGCACCCTTGCGGCGCGACACTCGATCGCCGCCGTCGGACTGGCGGTCGCCGGCTTCGTCAGCGACGATCGGTCCACGGTTCGGTTCGCCCCCCACCTGCCCTGGCTGGACGCCCCGGTGGGCGTCGAGCTGAGTGCCCGCCTCGGCCTGCCGGTGATCCTGGAGCACGACGCCAACGCCGCGCTGGTCGGCGAACACCGGTTCGGCGCGGCGGCCGGTGGCCGGGTGGTGGCGCTGATCGCGATCGGCACCGGAATCGGTGCGGCGCTGCTGATCGACGGCACGCTGTACCGCGGGGCGCATGGGATCGCACCCGAGCTGGGCCATCTCCAGGTGGTGCCGGACGGCCGTGCCTGCCCCTGCGGCAAGCGCGGGTGCTGGGAGCGCTACTGCAGCGGGACCGCCCTCGCGCGGACCGCCGGGCAGTTGCTGGCGGCCGAGCCGGGCGGCTCGCGAACCCTCGCCCATGCGGCCGCCGATCCGGACTCGCTGACCGGTCGGTTGGTCGCGGCGGCCGCCCGCGACGGTGACCCGATCGCCGTCGCGGCCATGCGCGACCTGGCCGGCTGGCTCGGTCTCGGATTGGCCGGGGTGGCGGATATGTACGACCCGGATCTGGTGGTGATCGGCGGCGGGGTGAGCGCCTCGGCACCGTTGTTCCTCGACGACGCTCGAGAGCGGTATGCGGCGGCGTTGACCGGCGCCGGACACCGACCGCTGGCCCGGATCCGAGCTGCCCAGCTCGGCGACGCGGCCGGGATGATCGGCGCCGCCGAGTTGGCTCGGGCGGCACACACCGACGGGTAGGCTCATCGCAACATTGCACGCCGAACGCACCACGACGTCGGGCGTCTCGCTCCGCCGGGTGAACGCCGGTAGAGTCTGAATCACCGACAGTGGTCTCGAATTCGATACTCCGCCGGGAAGGGTCCGATGCTGTACTGGCTGCTGAAATACGTTCTGGTCGGACCGTTCATCAGCGTGTACAACAGACCGGAAGTAGTCGGGCTGGAAAATATCCCCACCGACGGCCCGGCCATCCTGGCCGGTAATCACCTGTCCATCGCCGACTGGTTGTTCACTCCGTTGAAGTCGCCGCGGCGGATCACCTACCTGGCCAAGAGCGACTACTTCACCACCCCGGGTTTCAAGGGCCGGCTGATGAAGATGTTCTTCACCGGCACCGGCCAGACCCCGATCGACCGCAGCAACGCGGACGCGGCACAAGCCGCGCTGGACACCGCGCGCCGGATCCTCGACCAGGGAAAGCTGGTCGAGATCTACGTCGAGGGCACTCGTTCGCCGGACGGCCGGCTGTACAAGGGCAAGACCGGCGTGGCCCGGCTGACATTGGAGACCGGTGTGCCGGTCATCCCGGTGGCCGTGATCGGCACCGACAAGGTGATCACCGAGGGCAGCCGACTCTTTCGACCGGCGAAGGTGCGGGTCGAATTCGGCGCTCCGATCGATTTCAGTCGCTATCAGGGTATGGCCGGCAACCGATTCGTCGAGCGTTCGATCACCGACGAGATCATGTACAAGCTGATGCAGATGTCCGGCCAGGAGTACGTCGACATCTACGGCTCGACCGCGAAGCGCCGAATGCAGGCCGGTGAGCCGATCGACCGGCTGGACCAACCACGCCAAGCCGCCGACGCGGATCGGATTCCGGACACCCGCGCAGGCTGACACCGGGGGCCGAACGCACGTCAGATCCGGGTGCTGGCCGGTCCGACCAGAGCGGCCGCGACATCCAGCGGGCCGGGCGCGCCCGCCGATCCGTCGAGGCAGCCGCGAGGCTGTGCTGTCGACGTCCCGAATCGGTGCGCCAGTCCGGTCAGCCGCATCGTGATGTGCTCGGCGATCTGCGCGCCGAACACGATCGGCTCGCCCAGTATGGTGATGTCCCCGACCAGGTAGTCGTGCCCGGTCACCTCGTAGACCGCACGTACCGCAAATCCGTCCGCGCCCCGGGTGACCTGCCAGAAGTCGGCCGGATCGGCACCATCCGGCGTGGCCCAGCCGGCGGTGGACAATCCGTCCAGATACAACCCGACCGGGTCGGTGAGGGTGATCTCGGCCCCGGCCCGGGCCAGCGCATTGATCTCGCTGCCGATGTGTGGATCGCTGTTGCGGTCCGGGTCACCGTAGCGGCTACAGGCGATCAACTCCTGCGCCGACGTGAGCAGCCGCCCACCCCGCCGACGCTGGACGGTCGCGGCCGCCGCGAGTTCGATCTCGGCGAGCAACGTGTTGTTCTGCTGCACCAGGTGCATTGCGCCGCCGGTCGTGGTGACGTTCCAGCGATTCCGGGCAATGTAGCGGTCACCGGGGGTGAACAGATCCTCCCGCCGCACACTCGGACTCACGTGTCGGCGATACCGGTCGAGCACCACCTCGGGCGCGCTGCTCGCCAGGAACGCCCAGTACTCAGGGCCTTCGCAGGTGAAACTCACGCGCTTGATCCGGCCGTCGGCGGTCCGCTCGACGCTCCACTCGCAGTACTCGTCTTGTACGTCGCGGCTGCGATCTGCGGCTCGCCAGCGCGGCACCCCCGGCACGGTGGTCAGCGTGATCCGGCGGGGAAACGCGCTCCAGGTCACCGCTCGCGCAACGGCATCGGCGGCCGGGGAGACCCCGATCGGGTCGAAGAACTGGGTCCGCCGGGTGCCGTCCCGGTCGGTCGAGCGGGCAGCGATCGCGTCGGCGATGAAGCGGCTCCATGCCGCCGCCTGCGCCGGGGTGAAATCGGTCAGGTTGCCGGGTGGGGCGAATTCGGCGAGTGCCATGGTCGGTTCCTCGGGATCGGATTCAGGAGACGGTGCCGTCGGGATGTCGGCGCAGGGACTCGAAGACGTCGTCGCCGGGACTGTATGGCAGCGTGAGCGCGAACTCGGCGAGCCGACTGCGCCGGAATCGGCGGCGGCGTCCCTGCGCCAGCCGGATCAGGTCCGCGGCGCCGCCGGGCGCATCCAGCCGGCGCTGACAGGCCGCCAGGTAGTCGGCGAGCACGCGACTCGCCTGGAGCTCGAAATCAGCTGCGGCGCTGCGTTCCCACCACTCGGTGAACTCCGCCTCCGGCCCGTCCACCGCGCCGCCGGCCGCGGCTATCGCGGCCGGGACCAGTCGATCCAACTCGCCGCCGCCGTCGCCCGCGGCAGCCGATGGCGGAAAGTACCGGAGTAGCGCAGCTCGCCGCGCCGAGTACACCGGATTCGGGAAGTCCACCAGCAGCAGACCGAGCGCCAGCCGACGGGACAGCACACCCTGGCGCAGCAGCGCATTCAGCACGGACTGATCTTCCATCGCGCGTTCCGGAACCAGGAAGGCGAAGAACGTCTCCCCCGGCTGCCGGAACCCGGCGCCGTCGTCCAGCCGCAACTCCAGCTCGACGACGGCGTCGGCATAGGCCGCCCCGGAGACGTGCGGCGTCGGTACCGGATCGAGCGGCACCCCGAGCGGTCCGAGCAGCGCGTCCGCGTCGAGAAAGAACGAGAGCGGCAGGTCGAGCGCCGGAAGGAGCCGGACCCGGCTGCTTTCCACCGCTGTGCTGACCAGATTGACGGTGGTGGTGGTCAGCACCTGACGCAGCGCCGCCGGGAGATCTGCGAGCCGTCGGTCGGGACCGATCATCCGGCGCATTCGGGCCGCGGTCCAGCGTTGCACCCCGGCCCGAGCCACTTCGGTTTCGAACCGCTCGCCGCCGCTGCGCAGCTCCCAGATCGGGTCGTCGAGGAACGGATCGTCGGGCCCGAGAACGGTGCGTTGGATAGCCGCGCTCTGGCTGTGCCAGTGCGACCACGGCAACTTCAGTTCCTTCATGTTCAGTCCACCGTTCACATGGCTGTCGAACGGACCTTCGCCCCGACCAGGCGGCCGCAGCGCATCGAACGAGTCTCCGGCCAGGATCCAGGTTCCGCGCCGACGCTCGTAGAACCGGAACACGCCGGCCGGCTCGTCCCAGCCGATCACTTGGAGAAACGCGGTGGGTGAGGCCAACCGGATGCTGGTCGAGACGAGCAGGTCGGGATCGCTGCCGGGGCGGCGGCTGCGGGTGATCACCACCCGCAGTTGTCGATTCACCGTCGCGGTCGCCGGAGTCCACGGCAGCTGCCCGCCGTCGCCGACCATGTAGTACGCGACCGCGGGCAATGCCCCGCCGATCGGTGGTGCGCTGTCCAGCTCGGCGGTCAGGTCTCGCATGGTCAGCGGGAACCGGCCGTGCCGTAACAGCTCGGCGAACGGATCCTGCAGCGCCACCAGTTCATCCGGGTCGAGCGGAATCGGCGTCGGGTCCCGGCCGACAAGCTGCCGATGCAGCACCCCGGCCGGCAGCGGCGAGTCGTCGATCCGATCGGGTCCGGCACCGGGGTCCGGTCGGCGATACGGAAACTGCCGGGTCGGGAACAGCGGATCGGCCATCGGTCACCCCAGATCGATCGACGTGTCGGTCTGTACGCTGCGCAAGCCGCAGACTGTGCGAATCCGCATCCGTAGCTGGGTCGAGCGGAACTGGTCGCGGTCGAGATCGACCGCCGGATCGGCCGAATTCACCGCGACGGTCTGCCAGGTCCGCCCGTCGTCGTCGCTGACCTGCACGTCGTAGCGAGCAGCCGGATCGCCCGCCGACCAGGACACCGTCCGCCGGCGATCACGAACCGGCACGGCCGGTTCCGGGCGAGCGGTCGTCAGCTCGTAACGGGCTCGGACGATGCCGTCCCAGACGATCTCGACGGCGCTCAGGCTGGTCGGTACGTCCAAGACGGCATCGAGCAATCCGGTGCGCGGGCGTCCCCCGCTGCCACCCCCGGAGTCGAGTCGGACCGGCACCGACACCGTCCCGAGTGGTCCGGTATCCGCATGGAGTCGGACAGTGACCTGTCGGTCGGATGGGTAGGTCGGCCGGTGCGGCCGTCGCGGCAGCGGGGTGACCATCACGATCTCGGCAGTTCCGGCGGTGAGGTCGACCCGACCGATCAGGTTGACCGGTTGCCGGTTTCCGGACCGGCCGACGTCCGACCTGACCGCCCGTAGCTCGGGCCCGGGATCGGGCCACTCGGGGTCGGCCATCGTGTCCTCCTCGACGAGGCGCTGACGGATACCGCAGTAGGTGTACGACGAGATCCACAGATCGGGGCAATAGGTGAGTACATCGTGCCAGCGCCGACCGGGCAGAATCCGCAACGGAAGACCCAGGGCCGGATCGCCGAGGTCCACCCCGACATAGCGGTCGTCGGCCGAGATCGTCCCGTCCGGATACGGGTAGTCCGGGTCGTCCCGCGCCTGCCCGAGGCAGAAGCCGGGGTGCCGACGACCGAAGGTGTGGCCCAGTTCGTGACCGCCGTACCAGCCGGCGAAGGATCCGCCGGGGTCCCAGTCCAGCGGCGGCCGCGGAACGCCGCCGGGAACCGCGGCGACGACGCTCGGATCCGGCAACTCGGGAGTCCCGGACGAGCCGCCGCGCATGAAGTGGGCACCGTCGGCGTCGTGAACCAACGCAATGTAGTGCGTGCGGGGGTCGGCGCCGGGCATCGTCATATCCAGATTGCGGAGCCCGGCAAGTATCGCGTTGACCGCGCCGTAGTCGAACGGCGGCGTCAATGGCAGATCAGCGATGGTCTGCGAGAACTCCACTTCGGCAACCGGATAGGCGCGGCGCAGCCACGAGACCAGGGCGGCGAAGTCGAGCGCTCGCGGCGTCTGCGCCTGTCCGTCACCGGTGACGTACCGCATACCGACGATCCGCAACCGCAGCGGCGGGGTCGCCTGGAACTCGACCGCAACCGAACGTGGTGTGACCTGCAGTCGGGTCCCGGTGCGCAGATCGTTGAGTCGGCCGACCCGCACGGTCGCGGGGCCGATCGCGGTATCGGCGGAGCCGAGTAGCACGTCGAGACTTGCGGTCGGATCGAGTCGCCGCTCGGCGGGCGTACGCCGGTCGGCCGGATCGAGCAGCACCGCGCCCGCAGCGGCCCGGCGACGGACCTCACCGGCGCGCTCCAGCTCGATCTCACCACCCACCGAGACCGCCGACGCGGCGGCGGGAGCCGAAAGATAAAGCCGAACGAGGGTCGATTTGCCGGCGATCAACGGCACCGAATGGCCGAGGTCTTGGACCACCTGGCTCACCTCGACGCCGTCGAGATGCACCACCGCAGTCACGACAACCCCCCAGGCCTGGCTGCATCCAGCCTACGCCCGCTGCTCGAAGGACGAGCGGGACGCCGGGACGGTCAGTGCTTTTCCGGACCCAGGTAGTACTCGAAGACCAGACCGCCGGCGGCGAACAACACCGTGCACACCCCGAGCGCGATCAACCAGGGCTCGAAGAAGGCCAGGCCGAGCGCGGTGAGCGCCGCGGCCGCGGCCAGGGTGACCGGCCAGAAACTGCCCGGTGAGAAGAACCCGAGATCACCGGCCCCGTCGACGACCTCCGCATCCTCGTAGTCTTCCGGGCGGAGGTCGATCCGACGGGCGACGAACCGGAAATACGTCCCGACGATGAAGGTCAGTCCGCCGGTCAGTACCAGCGCGGTGGTCCCGGCCCACTCGACCCCGGTCCGCGACATCCCGGTGAAAAAGGCGTAGATGATCGCCACGATCACGATGAACGCGGTCAGCAGCTCGAACAGCCTGGCTTCGATCTTCATGTCGAGTCCGTCCTCTACTTACCGTCGGCCGTGGCCTCGCGTGCCGTTCGCCTGGTATCGAACGGCAGGGTGGTGGTCGCAACCGGTGACTCGCCGATGGCGCTCAACGCCTCGGCGTTGGTCTTGCCCGACTTGCGTGCGGCCAGGTAGGTCTCGAACTTCTCCGGAGTCACCGCCCGCACCTCGAAGTTCATCATCGAGTGGTACGTGCCGCACATCTCCGCGCAGCGCCCGACGAACGCGCCTTCTCGCTCGATCTTGGTGATCTGGAACACGTTGTCGGAGTGGTTTTCCTTCGGGTTCGGATTCACATCCCGCTTGAACAGGAACTCCGGCACCCAGAAGGCGTGAATCACATCCGCCGAAGCGATCTGGAACTCGACGATCTTGTCGGTGGGCAGCACCAAGACCGGGATCTCGTCGCTGGAGCCGATGGTCTCGATCTTGTCGTAACGCAGATACGACAGGTCGTTGGGGTCCTTGCCGTTCACCGGTCCCGGCTTGGGATGACCTTCGTCGTTCTTCCGCTCCAACAGCGCGGCAGACTGCTCGGCCAGCTGATCCTGACGGGCGTAATCCACGCCGTCATAGCTGGGCGTGCCGTTCTTCAGGTCGACCTTTTGATAACCGAACTTCCAGTTCCATTGGAAAGCGGTGACATCGACGACCACGTCCGGATTGTCGATCTTCTTCTCGACGAAGGTCTGCACCTGCACGGTGAAGAAGAACAGCACGGAGATGATCACGAACGGGAGCGCGGTATAGCTCAGCTCCAGCGGAACGTTGTAGCCGGTCTGCCGCGGGAAGTCTGGTGAGTCCTTCTTCTTGCGGTGGAACGCGATCGTCCAGAACTGCAGACCCCAGACGATGACACCCATCACCAGCGCCGCGATCACCGACCAGGTCCACAGCTCACGCATCCGGGTAGCCTGCGGAGTCACACCCGTCGGCCACCCGAACCGAAGCACGTCGTTGTCGATCGAGCAGCCCGACACCAGAGCGGCGGTGACACCGAGGGATACCGCCAACCCGATCCGACGGAATACCCGGCCTCGGCCGCGGTCCTCGCTAGTACGCACCACGTCCACGCCTTCCTGTCCCTCCAGCATCGACGCTGTCGCCATGCAAACACTGTCTCCATGCGCACGTTCGCCCTGCGCACAGGCTGTCCTGATAGCCACCCGACCGGCCGGTTCAGCGAGCTGTCCGAGCCATTCGGGTGTCTCGAATACTACGCAGCGTAGACCAAACTCGGCGGCTGTTCGGCGTCGGGGCCGAGCCGACACTCCGGACCTGTTCCGGCATACTCGGGCCTTGGGCTCGGGGTATCCGACGCAGCCGCGTCGACGACAGCCCAATTTCCACCGAACGGATTTCGAATCGAGGTTCGCAGCACGTGTGTGGTTTGCTCGGGTTTCTGACTCCCGGCCGGGTCGACGAGGCGCTGGTGGCGGCCGTCGACGCCGCTCTACCCTGTCTGCGTCACCGCGGCCCGGACGAACACGGCACCTGGCACGACGCCGACCTGGTCTTCGGCTTCAACCGGCTGTCGATCATCGACATCGACAGTTCCCACCAGCCGTTGCGTTGGGGGCCGGCCGACAATCCGGAGCGGTACGCCCTGACGTTCAACGGCGAGATCTACAACTACCTGGAGTTGCGGGCCGAGCTGGCCACCCTCGGCGCCGAGTTCCGGACCGAGGGTGACGGCGAAGCGATCGTCGCGGCTTACCACTACTGGGGCCCGGACGCGGTGCGACGGCTGCGCGGCATGTTCGGTTTCGCGATCTGGGATACCGAGACCCGTGAGTTGTTCCTCGCCCGCGATCCGTTCGGGATCAAACCGATGTTCCTGGCCACCGGCCCGGGCGGGACCGCCTTCGGCAGCGAGAAGAAGAGCCTGCTGACGCTGCTGCACCAGCTGCAGTTGACCGATGCCCTGGATCCGCGTGCGCTGGAGCACTACACGGTTCTGCAGTACGTGCCCGAACCGGAGACGTTGCATCGCGATATCCGGCGGCTGGAGTCGGGCCACTACGCGCGGCTGCGTCCCGGCGAAGCCCCCCGGTTCACCCGCTACTTCGACCCGCAGTTCCGGGTCCGCCCGTTCGCTCGGGGCACCGAGCACGCCCGCTACGCCGAGATCGCCGCGGCGCTCGAGGACTCCGTCGCGAAGCACATGCGCGCCGATGTGACGGTCGGCTCGTTCCTGTCCGGCGGTATCGACTCCACGGCGATCGCGGCGCTGGCGATCCGGCACAACCCGAACCTGCTCACCTTCACCTCCGCCTTCGAGCGGCCCGGCTACTCCGAGGCCGACGTCGCCGCCGAGACCGCCGCAGCGATCGGCTCGAAGCACTACATCCGCATGGTGAGCCCGCAGGAGTTCGCCGCAGCGATCCCGGAGATCGTCTGGTACCTCGACGAACCGGTCGCCGACCCGGCGCTGGTGCCGTTGTATTTCGTCGCGCAGGAGGCCCGCAAGCACGTCAAAGTGGTGCTCTCCGGCGAGGGCGCCGACGAGCTGTTCGGCGGCTACACGATCTACCGCGAACCGCTGTCGCTGCGCCCGTTCGAGCGGATGCCCGCAGCCGGCCGGCGGCTGGCCGGACGCCTCGGCGCGGCGATGCCGGACGGCCGGCGCGGCAAAAGTCTGCTGCAACGCGGCTCGCTGTCGCTCGAGGAGCGCTACTACGGCAACGCGCGCAGCTTCAACGATGCACAGCTGCGCGCGGTGCTGCGCGAGTTCCGGCCCGACTGGGCGCAGGCCGATGTGACCGCCCCGATCTACGCCCGCTCGGTCGGCTGGGATCCGGTCGCGCGGATGCAGCACCTGGACCTGTACACCTGGCTGCGCGGCGACATCCTGGTCAAAGCGGACAAGATGACCATGGCGAACTCGCTGGAGCTGCGGGTGCCGTTCCTCGACCCCGAAGTGTTCCGGGTCGCCGAGCAGATCCCGTACGAACAGAAGATCACCAGCGGGCGGGGGGTCGCGAAGACGACGAAGTACGCGCTGCGCCAGGCGCTCGACGGCATCGTCCCACCACACGTGTTACACCGCGCCAAGCTCGGCTTCCCGGTTCCGCTCCGGCACTGGCTGGCCGGCGACGAACTGTTCGAGTGGGCGCAGGCCCAGATCGCCGAGTCGCAGACCGATCATCTGCTGGACAAGGGAGCGATCAAGGGCATGCTCGACGAGCACCGGGCCGGGCGCAGCGACCACAGCCGACGGCTGTGGACGCTGCTGGTGTTCATGGTCTGGCACGGAATCTTCGTCGAGCAACGCATCGTGCCGGACATCAAGGAGCCGGTGTACCCGGTGCACGCCTGACTCGAACGGCCGGCCCGCGCCGCCGGGTGACTCAGCCGGCCAGCAGTGCCTCCAGGTCGGCTGCCGCGTCCGCGCCGTAGGCGTCGGTGAGCCGCGCCAGCGCGTCATCACGGTCCAGGGTCCAGCCCTGCGGTCCGCTGGTCTCGAGTACCAGCACTGCCACCAACGAGCCGAGTTGCGCGGCCCGCTCCAGGCTCGCCCCACCGATGTGCGCGGTCAGGAAGCCGGCCCGGAATGCGTCGCCGACCCCGGTCGGATCCACCTTGCTCCGTTCGGGAACGACCCGGACCTCGAGCTGTTCGTCGGGCGTCACGATCTGCACCCCGCCGGCACCGAGCGTGGTCACTCGCAGCGCCACCTGATCGTCGATCTCCGATTCGGACAGGCCGGTCTTGGATCGCAGCAGGCCCCACTCGTATTCGTTGGTGAACAGGTACGCCGCACCCTCGATCAACCGAACGATCCGTTCCCCGTCCAGCAACGCCAACTGTTGTGACGGATCCGCGGCGAAGCGGATGCCGGCGGCCCGGCACTCGGCGGTGTGCCGCAACATCGCTTCCGGGTCGTTCGACCCGATCAGTACCAGGTCGAGCGGAACCGTTTCGGCGAGCGCGGTGATCGAAATGTCGCGGGCCTCGGTCATTGCGCCCGGATAGAACGAGGCGATCTGCGCCATGTCCTGATCGGTGGTGCAGACGAAGCGGGCCGTGTGCGCACGCTCGGAGACGAGCACCCCGGAGCAATCCACCCCGTGCTGTTCCAGTCGCATCCGATAGTCGGCGAAGTCGGCGCCGACCGCACCGACCAGCAACGGCGCGGCACCGAGTACGCCCATCGCGTAGGCGATGTTCCCGGCCACGCCGCCCGGGCGGACGACGAGATCGTCGACCAGGAAACTCAGCGAGACATGGTCGAGCTGGTCGGCCAGCAGTGACTCCGCAAACCTCCCGGGAAAGGTCATGAGGTGATCGGTCGCGATGGACGCGGATACGGCGATCGGCACGGTGCGGGGCCTTTCTGAACGAACGTCGGCGTTCGGCAGAACTTCTGCCGAACAACACAGTACGTCCGTACCGTACCTATCGGATCGAGCGGCCGAAGCCGGTCAGTTGAAGCTGTCGCCGCAGGCGCAGGATCCGGTCGCGTTCGGATTGTCGATCGTGAAGCCTTGCTTCTCGATCGTGTCCACGAAATCGATCGACGCGCCCTGCAGATACGGCGCGCTCATCCGATCGACAGCGAGCGTGACACCGCCGAAGTCTTCGTTGATGTCACCGTCCAGCGCGCGATCGTCGAAAAACAGCTGATATCGGAGCCCGGCGCAGCCACCCGGCTGCACTGCGATCCGCAGCGAGAGGTCGTCCCGACCCTCCTGGCTCAACAGCGCCTTCGCCTTCGCCGACGCCGCGTCGGTCAGCACCACACCGGTGGCGGACTCGCTCGCGAGGGCGTCCTTCTCCGGGGCCTCGTTCTCGACAGTCATGGGGTACGTCCCTTCGGCACGACGGTTTGCGGCGACCGCTGAGCGGTCAGGCATCACTGACAACCTCTCTCAACCGTACTATCTGCGCGTTCATTCCCCAGCCGGGCCGGGACCCGGCACGCCCGCGGCACGGCATCCCATAGCCTGGAGGGGTGAAGTTGCTACGGCGCGGAAATCCCGGCGAATCGGACCAGGCCACCCAGCCCGATCCGGCCACCCCGTCGGCCGGCACCGCCGGCAAGGGCCGGCCGACCCCGAAACGCCGCGAAGCCGAATCCCGCCGCCGCGGTCCGGTGGCACCGGCGCCGATGACCGGCAAGGAGGCCCGGGCCCGGCGCAAGGCGGCCCGCGGCACCAAGGAGGAGCGGCGCAAGGCGTCGGCGGCCCGGCGGGAAGCCTCGGCCGAACGCCGCGCGCGGATGCTGGCCGGCGACCAAAAGTACCTGCTTGCCCGGGACCAGGGCCCGGTCCGGGCATTCGTCCGCGACATCGTCGACGCCCGGCGCAACCTTGCCGGGCTGTTCATGCCGATCGCGCTCGGCATGATCATGACCATGTTCCTCAGCCCGCAGATCCAGTCGATCGTCTCGCTGGCGATGTTCGTCCTACTACTTTTCATGATCATCGAAGGTGTCGTGCTCGGCCGAATAGTGAACAACAAGGTTCGGCAACGATTCCCGGACGCGACCGATCGGCCGTTCTCGCTCGGTTGGTACGCCTTCGTCCGGGCGACCCAGCTACGTCGCATGCGCGCGCCCAAGCCACGGGTCCAACGCGGCGCCGCAGTCTGAGTGCGCACGCTCGTATTGGGCGGCGCTCGGTCCGGCAAGTCATCGCATGCGGAGTCGCTCCTGCTGCTGGACCAGCCCGTCCGGTATGTGGCGACGGCGCGCGTGGATCCGGCCGATGCCGAGCTGGCCGGCCGGATCCGGGCGCATTCCGCCCGCCGACCACCCGGGTGGACCACGGTCACCACAGCCGATCTACCGGCACTGCTGCGTTCGGAGCCGGCGCCGACGCTGGTCGATGATCTGGGCACCTGGCTGACCGCCGAACTGGACGACGCCGCGGCCTGGACCCGCCCCGAAGGCACGATCACACCGCGGGTGGCGGCCCTGGTCGCCGCGGTGCGGGACCATCCGGAACAGCTGGTGCTGGTCTCCCCCGAAGTCGGCCTGAGCGTGGTGCCGGTGAGCGCAGCAGGCCGGCTGTTTCGCGACGAGCTGGGCACGCTGAACCAACAGCTGGCGGCGGTCTGCGATCGGGTGCTCCTGGTCGTCGCCGGCCTGCCGCAGCTGCTCAAGGGACCGCCATCCGAACCTCCGAAAGGACCCTCGTGACCGACCAGGCGCCGACCGTGTTCCCGCCGATCGTTGCCCCGGACGCCGACGCCCGCGCGGCGGCCGCAGCGCGACAGGAGCAGTTGACCAAGCCGCCCGGTTCGCTCGGCCGATTGGAAACGCTGGGCAACTGGATCGCCGCCTGCCAAGGCACCTGTCCGCCACGGCCACTGCAGCGCACCCGGGTGGTGGTGTTCGCCGGCGACCACGGGATCGCGCGATCCGGCGTGTCGGCGTACCCGAGCGAGGTAACCGCCCAGATGGTCGCGAACTTCCGCACCGGCGGCGCAGCGGTGAACGTGCTGGCCGCGGCGAGCGGCGCCACGGTGCGGGTGGTCGATATCGCCGTCGACGCGGATACCGCGGCCGAGATCAGCACGCACAAGGTGCGACGTAGCTCCGGCGCGATCGACCGGGAGGACGCACTCACCGCGGACGAGACCGCAGCCGCGATCAGCGCCGGCGCGGCGATCTGCGACGAAGAGGTGGACTCCGGTGCCGATCTGTTGATCGCCGGCGAGATGGGGATCGGTAACACCACCCCGGCCGCGGTGCTGGTCGCCGCGCTGACCGACACCGAGCCGGTGCTGGTGGTCGGCCGGGGCACCGGAATCGACGACGCCGGCTGGAGTCGCAAGGCCGCTGCCGTGCGGGACGCGTTGCACCGGGCCGCGCCGGTCGGGCCGGACCCGCAGGGGCTGCTCCGGGTTGCCGGCGGCGCGGACCTTGCCGCGATGGCCGGGTTTCTCGCCCAGGCCGCGGTGCGTCGGACCCCGGTGCTGCTGGACGGCGCAGTGGTCACGGCCGCGGCGCTGGTCGCCGACCGACTTGCGCCCGGCGCGCGCGCGTGGTGGGTCGCCGGGCACCGCTCCACCGAACCGATGCATACGCTGGCGCTGGCCGAGCTGGACCTGGAACCGCTGCTCGACCTGCAGCTGCGACTCGGCGAGGGCTCCGGCGCACTGGCCGCGTTGCCGCTGGTACAGGCCGCGGTCGCCACGTTGGGCGAGATGGCCACCTTCGCCGATGCCGGCGTGAGCACAGCCGATGCCGGCGTGAGCACAGCCGATGCCGGCGTGAGCACAGCCGACCCGGCCTGACCTGCGGTGCGCCTGGCCCTCACGTGGCTGACCGTGCTCCCGCTGCGCGGGCCGAGCACCGTCGACCGGACGGCCGCAGCCCGCGCGATCGGCGTGGCACCGCTGGTCGGTGCGCTGCTGGGGGTGGCAGCTGCCGGCCTGGGTTGGCTCGCTTCCTGGGCCGGTGCCGTGCCGGGCCTGGCCGGGGTCGTGGTGGTCGCGGCGCTGGCCGGGTCGACCCGCGGCATGCATCTGGACGGATTGGCCGACACCGCCGACGGGTTGGGCTGTTACGGACCGCCGGAGCGGGCTCGGCAGGTGCTGCACGACGGGGCCGCAGGCCCGTTCGGGGTGACCGCGATCGTGCTCGTGATCCTGGCCCAGTCGATCGGGTTCGGCACGCTGATCGCGGCCGACCGCTGGCCCGCGATCGTGCTCGCGGTGACGGCGGGTCGGGTTGCCGTGGTGCTCGCTTGCCGGCGCGGCGTTGCGGCCGCCGAGCAGCACGGATTCGGGCCTTTGGTCGCCGGCACCCAACCGATCGCCGTCGGCCTGGGCTGGGCCGCGCTGCTGGCCGGCAGTGCGGTCTGGGCGACACCGGGGCCCGCGCAGGGACCGCTGGTGATGCTGTTCGCGCTGCTCGGCGCGGTGCTGCTGGTCCGGCACTGCGCTCGCCGGTTCGCCGGGATCGGCGGCGACGTGCTCGGCGCCGCGAGCGAATTCACCGTCACCGTGGTGGCCGCCGGGCTCGGGTTAGGGTTGGCGACATGACCGACCAGCCGGGTGACGGCGACCGCCTGTACTTCCGCCAGCTGCTGTCCGGCCGGGACTACGCGGTCGGCGATCCGATCGCCGGCCAGATGCGCAACTTCGCCTACCTGATCGGCGACCGGGAGACCGGCGACGGGATGGTTGTCGACCCGGCCTATGCGGCAAACGAACTGGTCGACGTGCTGGAATCGGACGGCCTGCGGCTGTCCGGCGTGCTCGCCACGCACCACCACCCCGACCATGTCGGCGGCACGATGCTCGGCTTCACGCTGCCCGGTCTGGTCGAGTTGCTGGACCGCCGATCGGTCCCGGTCCATGTGCAGAACGCCGAGTTGAACTGGGTGTCCCAGGTGACCGGAATCGCACCCGGCGAACTCACCGGACACGAGCACGGCGACAAAGTTGCGCTCGGCGGTCTGGAGATCGAGTTGTTGCACACCCCGGGACACACGCCGGGCAGCCAGTGTTTCCTGTTGGACGGACGGCTGATCGCGGGCGACACCCTGTTTCTGGACGGGTGCGGGCGCACCGACTTCCCCGGCGGTAACTCCGACGACATCTATCGCAGCCTGCAGTACCTCGCCGGACTACCCGGCGACCCCACGGTGTATCCCGGCCACTGGTATTCGGCCGACCCCAGCGCCCCGCTGTCCACGGTGCGCGCCGGCAACTATGTGTTCCGACCGAAGACGCTGGAAGAGTGGCGCGCGGTGATGGGCGGCTGAGCCGCCGGATGTAGCAGACGGCTGAGCCACCGAACAGCAGACGGCTGAGCCACCGAACAGCAGACGGCTGAGCCGCCGATAGAGTTGCCCGCGGATATGCCCGGGTGTCGCGCGAAAAAGAATATGGAGATTTGCCTGTGAAGATCGGAATCATCCTCGGATCCATCCGCGAAGGACGCACCGGAGCCGCGGTTGCCGACTGGGTCTACGACGTCGCGTCCCAGCGCGACGACGCCAAGTTCGAGATCGTCGATCTGAAGGACTTCGACGTCCCGCTGCTCACCTCGGCGACGGTGCCGGCCGCAGCGAACAAGGTCTACGACTCCCCCGAGGTGACCCGGTGGAGTCAGGCGATCGACGCCTGCGACGGCTACATCGTCGTCACCCCGGAGTACAACCACGGAGTGCCCGGAGCGTTGAAGAACGCGGTGGATAGTCTAGGCCCGGAGTGGTTCGGCAAGACGGTCGCCTTCGTCTCCTACGGCGCCGACGCCGGAGTCCGGGCGGTCGAGCAATGGCGCCAGATCGTGGCGAATTTCCACATGAACGATATTCGTAGCCAGGTCGCGCTGTCGCTGTTCACCGACTTCGGTGCCGAAGGTCTGGCATTGCAGGAGCGCCGGGCCGCCGAGCTGGTCAAGCTGCTCGACGACCTGGTCACCGCAACCGCGCACCCGGCCGACTAGGTCGGATCGGCCTGCTCTTCGGCGTGCCGATGGGCGTCGACTTCGGCGAGCCGATGGGCGTCTCGGAGCAGGCCGCGCACGGTTTCCTCGGTGCGATACGCCGGCAGTACCACCGCGATCCAACCCTGCCGGGCGTACACCGGATGCGGTACCAGCACGTCGGTCGCGCCGAAATCCACCGTGGCGCCGGCGGCAGCGGGCCCGGCGAGCAATTCGCCGAGGCGATCCCGGCCGACCCGGACGTTGAGCCGCCATCGGCCGGGCTCGTCGAGCCGGGAACCGGCGTCGTCGGGGTAATCCTTGGTGATGATCGTCGCGTACGGCTGCCTGGTGCTCGGTACCGTACCGTCCGCGCTGTAGTAACAGAAGTAGTCGCCCCAGGCGATCTCCGGGTAGCCGCTGCCGGGGACCGGGGCGAGGATCAACGAGCCGTTCAGTGATCGGACCAGCTCCAGCACGTCCTCGATCCGCATCGGGCGAGTATCGCAGCTCAGTACAGCCTGGTCACCCAACCGTGGGTGTCGGCAAAGGTGCCGCGCTGGATCCCGGTGAGCGTGTCCCGCAACGCCATGGTCACTTCCCCCGGCTCACCGTCTGCGATGGTGAACTCGCCGTCGGCGGAACAGACCGCCCCGACCGGGGTGATCACTGCCGCGGTGCCGCAGGCGAACACCTCGGTGATCTCGCCGGAACTCGCCTTGGACCGCCACTCGTCGGTACCGATTCGGCGTTCCTCGATGGCGATCCCGGAGTCTGCGGCCAGGGTGAGCAGGGAGTCCCGCGTGATGCCGGGCAGCAGTGCGCCGGACAGTTCCGGGGTGACCAGCTTTGCCTGGGCGCCGGCACCGAAGACGAAGAACAGGTTCATCCCGCCCATCTCCTCGACATACCGGTGCTCGATCGCGTCCAGCCAGACCACCTGGTCGCAACCCTCCTCGGCCGCCTGGGCCTGGGCGACCAACGAAGCGGCGTAGTTCCCGGCAAACTTGGCCGCCCCGGTTCCGCCCGGCGCCGCCCGGACGTACTCGGTGGACAGCCACACCCGCACCGGCTTCACGCCGCGCGGAAAGTAGGCCCCGGCCGGCGAGGCGATCAGCAGATACCGATAGTTCCCCGCCGGTCGTACCCCGAGACCGGCCTCGGTGGCGAACATGAACGGTCGCAGGTAGAGCGAGTCCTCGCCACCGGCCGCGGGCACCCAGGCATGGTCCACGGCGAGCAACTGCCGCACCGATTCGACGAACAACTCGGTCGGCAACTCCGGCATGGCAATCCGCTGCGCGGACCGCTGCAGCCGACGCGCGTTGGCATCGATCCGGAACGAGGCGATGCTGCCGTCGGGCTGCCGGTAGGCCTTGAGTCCCTCGAAGATGGCTTGCCCGTAGTGCAATACCATCGCCGCCGGATCGAGCGTGATCGGCGCGTAAGGTTCGACCCGACCCGGTCCCCAACCACCGTCGCGGGTGTAGTCGATCGACACCATATGGTCGGTCAGGTAGCGGCCGAAGCCGGGCGCAGCCAGAATCTCCGCCCGCCGCTCCGCCGTGGTCGGGGCAGGATGCGGAGCGCGGACGAAGTCGACGGCGGTGGTCATGGGCCCAATCGTAGCTATTGTCTGGTTTTGACCTGGACGAACGGTGGCTTCACCACGACGCAGCGCAATCGGCGGCCGCGTGCCTGGACCTCGGCCTCGGCGCCGAACTCCGGTGCCGCGTCCGGGTCGACCAGCGCGAGAGCGATCCCGACCTGCAGGCTCGGGGAAAAGGTGCCCGAGGTCGTCTGTCCGATCGGCGCGCCGTCGACCAGCACCGCCTGCGCCGACCGGAGCACCCCGCGATCGACGGCACGCAGGCCGATCAGCGTGCGCGCGGGACCCGCCGCCTTTTCCGCGAGCAACGCATCCCGCCCCCAGAATTGCGGCTTGGCCCAGCCGACCGCCCAGCCGCAGCGGGCCTGCAGCGGCGAGATGTCCGGTGCGAGTTCGTGCCCGTGCAACGGGTACCCCATCTCGGTGCGCAGCGTGTCCCGGGCGCCGAGGCCGGCCGGTTCTCCACCGGCGGCGCGTACCGCGTCGAGGAGCGCCGCGAACACCGGTTCCGCGTCGGACCAACGCGGCAACAACTCGTAGCCGTGCTCGCCGGTGTAGCCCGTGCGGCACACCCGGACCGGGCGCCCCTGCCAGACGGTGTCGACAAATCCGAGATACGGCAGCTCGGCCGGGAAACCGGCAGCAGCCAGCACCCGCGCCGACTCCGGCCCCTGTACCGCGAACACGGCGAAGTCACGATGCTGGTCGGTCACGGTGACGCCGCTGGGCGCCTGGGCGGTCAGCGCCGCGACGACCGCCTGGTTGTTCGCCGCGTTCGGCACCAGGAACACCTCGTCGCCGGCCACCCGATAGGCGATCAGGTCGTCGATCACCCCGCCGGAGTCGTTGCAGCACAGCGTGTACTGCGCCGTGCCGGGGCCGATCCGGTCCAAGTCCGCGGTCAGCACGCGATTGACGAATGCGGCCGCGCCCGGGCCCGCAACCAGCGCTTTGCCCAGGTGCGATACGTCGAAGATGCCGACCCGGCCGCGCACCGCATTGTGTTCGGCGACCGTGCCCGCATACGACACCGGCATCTCCCACCCGCCGAACGGAGCGAACGCCGCACCGAGGTCGACGTGTACCTGCTGGATGGGTCCGTGCCACAGCTCGCTCACAGCCACCACCCTACGGCCGTCGGCCGTAGGGTGACCCCATGCCGTCGCTCCCCGAAGTCGTTCTCGCCGACACCCTGCCCGCCGATGCCGAGGTCCTGGTGATCGGCCTCGAAACCACCGACGACGGACCGCGCGCGCTGGTCGGCGACCGGCTGTCGGCCGAGGCGGCCGAGCAGCTGCTGGATCGGCTGGTCGCGGTCGGCGCAACCGGCAAGGCGGAGGAATCGACCCGGATTCCGGCACCGGCCGAGCTCGGCGTGACCAGTGTGCTCGCGGTCGGACTCGGCGATCCGGCCAAGCGGGACGCCGATCAGCTCCGTCGCGCTGCCGGTGCCGCGGCGCGCGCACTGACCGGGGTCGACGTCGCGGCCGCCACGCTCGGCTCGATCGACCTGGCCGCAGCAGTCGAGGGCTTCGCCCTGGGGGGTTACGAGTTCGTCGAGTTCCGGGCCACGAGCCGACCGGAACCGGCCGGTCGACGGGTCGGCCGGGTGGTGCTGCTCGCCGAACCGACCCCGGCGAACGAGGCGATCCGAGACCGCGCGTACCGGGTGGCGGAGGCGGTCGCAACGGCCCGCGACTGGATCAACACCCCGCCGAACCACCTCTACCCGGCTACGTTCGCCGATCAGGCGGCGGCCGCCGGGCGGGAGCTCGGCCTGGACGTCGAGGTGCTCGACGAGCAGGCGCTCGCCGACGGCGGTTACGGCGGCATCGTCGGGGTCGGTCAGGGATCGGCCCGGCCGCCGCGGCTGGTCCGGCTCAGCTACGCCGGCGGCGGTCCGGACGCGCCGAAGATCGCGCTGATCGGCAAGGGCATCACGTTCGACACCGGCGGCATCTCGATCAAGCCCGCGGCCGGTATGGAACTCATGACGATGGACATGGGCGGCGCCGCGGCCGTCCTGGCCACCATCTGCTATGCCGCACGCCAACAGCTCCCGCTGACCGTCGTCGCGACCGTCCCGATGGCCGAGAACATGCCGTCCGGCACGGCACAGCGCCCCGGTGACGTGCTCACCCAGTACGGCGGCACCAAGGTCGAGGTGTTGAACACCGACGCCGAAGGCCGGCTGATCCTGGCCGATGCGATCGTCCGGGCGGGTGAGGACGCGCCGGCGTACCTGATCGATGTGGCGACGCTGACCGGGGCGCAGATGATCGCGCTGGGTACCCGTACGCCCGGCGTGATGGGCACCGACGAGTTTCGCGACCGGGTCGCCCGGATCTCCCAGCAGATCGGTGAGAACGGCTGGGCGATGCCATTGCCGGCCGAGCTGCGCACCGATCTGAACTCCCGAATCGCCGATCTGGCCAACGTCACCAATCACCGCTACGGCGGCATGTTGTCGGCCGGACTCTTCCTGCGCGAGTTCGTGCCGGACGACGTCCACTGGGTGCACCTCGACATCGCAGGACCGGCCTACAACAACGGCGCCCCGTGGGGTTACACCGCCAAGGGCGGCACCGGCGTTCCGGTTCGCACCCTGATCGCCGTACTGGAAGACATTGCCGCCGAAGGCTGATCCGCGCCCGGACCCGCTGAACCGGGTGCGAGTGCAAGGATGGAAGCACGGCAACCAACCCGACACGTCGAGGAGACAACTGACATGGCCATCTCCGTCCAGATGCCGGCTCTCGGGGAGAGCGTCACCGAGGGAACCGTCACGCGATGGCTCAAGCAGGAAGGCGACCAGGTTCAGGCCGACGAGCCGCTGCTCGAGGTGTCCACGGACAAGGTGGACACCGAGATCCCGGCGCCGGCCTCCGGGGTCCTGACCAAGATCGTCGCGCAGGAGGACGACGTCGTCGAGATCGGCGGCGAACTCGGGGTGATCGGTGACGCCGGCGACCGACCGGCCGCCGAATCGACGTCGGAGCCCGAGCCCGAACCCGAGCCGGCAACCGAATCGACGTCGGAACCCGAGCCGGAACCCGAACCCACCCCGACAGCCGAATCGAGATCGGAGCCCGAACCGAGCCCGGCCGAGGACGCGCCGCAAGCAGCTGCGTCGGAACCGGCTGCGGCAGACGCCAAGGCGGTGACGATGCCGGAACTCGGTGAGTCGGTCACCGAAGGCACCGTGACCCGCTGGCTCAAGCAGGTCGGCGATGCCGTCGCCGAGGACGAGCCGCTGCTGGAGGTGTCCACCGACAAGGTCGACACCGAGATCCCGTCCCCGGTCGCGGGCACGCTGCTGGAGATCACCGCAGCGGAGGACGACGTGGTCGCGGTCGGCGGACAACTCGCCTTGGTCGGCAGTGCCGCCCCGGCATCCGACGCCGCTCCCGAATCGGCGCCGAAAACCGAAGCTGCTCCGGAGCCGACGCCCGCCCCGACCGGATCGACCGGGGACGCCGGCCCCTACGTGACCCCGTTGGTGCGCAAGCTCGCCGCGGAGCACGACGTGGACCTCACCGGCATCACCGGCTCCGGGGTCGGTGGCCGGATCCGCAAGCAGGACGTGCTGGCCGCGGCCGAGGCCAAACGTGCCCCGGAGCCGGAGCCCGCCGCACCGGCCCCCACCACGCCGGCCCGCCCGACCACCCCGGCCGGCCGACCGGACCTGGCCACGTTGCGCGGGACCACGCAGAAGGCGAACCGGATCCGGCAGATCACCGCGAAGAAGACGCGCGAATCGCTGCAATCCACCGCGCAGCTGACCCAGACCCACGAGGTCGACGTCACGCGGATCGCGGCGCTCCGCGCCCGCGCCAAGTCGACCTTCGCCGCTCGTGAGGGGGTGAATCTGACCTTCCTGCCGTTCTTCGCCAAGGCGGTGGTGGAAGCGCTCGGTATGCATCCGAACGTGAATGCCAGCTACAACGAGGACGCCGCCGAGATCACCTACCACGCCGGGGTGAATCTCGGCATCGCGGTGGACACCGAGCAGGGTCTGCTCTCGCCGGTGATCCACAACGCCGGCGACCTGTCGTTGGCCGGGCTGGCCCGCGCGATCGCCGACCTCGCGGAGCGCACCCGCAGCAACAAACTGAAGCCGGACGAGCTGGCCGGCGGCACATTCACCATCACCAACATCGGCAGCAACGGCGCCCTGTTCGACACCCCGATTCTGGTGCCACCGCAAGCCGCCATGCTGGGTACCGGGGCGATCGTGAAACGGCCGGTGGTGGTCATCGACGAGACCGGTGCCGAGTCGATCGGGGTGCGCTCGATGTGCTTCCTACCGCTCACCTACGACCATCGGCTGATCGACGGCGCCGACGCCGGCCGATTCCTGACCACGATCAAACACCGTCTTCAGGAGGGAGCCTTCGAGGCCGACCTCGGGCTGTAGCACCGCGGAAGGAACATCGATGAAGGTCGTTGTAGCCGGCTCCTCCGGGCTGATCGGAACGGCGCTGACCGATCGGTTACGCGCCGCCGGGCATCACGTCGTGCGGTTGGTGCGCCGGCCCCCGGCCGGCCCGGACGAGCTCGGCTGGAATCCGGCCGACGGTCGACTGGGACCGGCGATGCTGAGTGGCGCCGACGCAGTGGTCAATCTGTGCGGCGCGGGCGTCGGCGATCGCCGCTGGACCGGGGCGTACAAGCAACAACTGCGGGACAGCCGGATCGTCCCGACCGACGTGTTGGCTGCCGCGGTAGCACAGGCCGGTGTGCCGACCCTGATCAACGCGAGCGGAATCAACTACTACGGCCACACCGGTGACCGGATCGTGGACGAGTCGGCGGCGCCCGGAACGGGTTTCCTGGCCGGTCTGTGTGTGGACTGGGAGGCGGCGACCGCGCCGGCCGCCGCCGCCGGGGCGCGGGTGGTGCTGCTGCGCAGCGGCCTGGTGTTCGCCCCGAGCGGTGGTGCGCTGGGCCGGCTTCGACTGGTGTACTCGCTCGGGCTGGGGGGTCGGCTCGGCACGGGTCGGCAGTACCTGCCGTGGATCTCGCTCACCGACGAGCTCCGCGCGATCGGTTTCGCGCTCACCTCGTCGGCGCTGCGCGGACCGGCCAATCTGGTCGGCCCGGCCCCGGTGACCAACGCCGAGTTCAATCGGGCGTTGGCGCGGGCCCTCGGCCGGCCGGCACCGTGGCGGGTGCCGCAGTTTGCCGTACGCGCGGCGCTCGGCGAGCTCGCCGACGAAGCCCTGTTGACCGGGCCGCGGGCGATTCCGGCCGCGCTGGAGTCGGCCGGATTCGGCTTCGAGCACAACACGATCGGCGCCGCGCTCGATGCCGCCCTGCACGGTTCCGAAGAGCGCGGTTCCGCGGCGCACGGTGCCGATGGCGGCTGAGCTGCCACAGGTCCGCGACACCGAACTCACCGATCTCCCGGCGATCTTGGAGTTGCACAACGCTGCTATCGCGGCCGGCACCGCCATCTGGGACACCGAACCGGTCGACCTGGCCGAGCGGGAGCGCTGGCTGGCCGAGCGGCGCGCGGCCGGCACGCCGGTGTTGACCGCGACCGTGGCCGGCCGGTTCGCCGGCTATGCCGGCTACCGGCAATGGTGGCCGAAGGCCGGCTACCGGCACACGATGGAGAATTCGGTCTATGTCGCCGCCGGACACCGCCGCAGCGGCGTCGCGTCCGCGCTGCTGGCCGAGCTGCTCGCCCGGGCCCGGGCGAGCGGGGTACACGCCATGGTCGCCGCCATCGAGTCCGGCAACGTCGCATCGATCGCGTTGCATCGGAACTTCGGGTTCCAGGTGGTCGGTGAACTGCCGGAGGTCGGGCGCAAGTTCGACCGCTGGCTGGACCTGACGTTGATGCAGCTCACATTCGAGGCCCGAGTAGCCTCGGAACCATGAGCGCTGTACTCGGCTCGGCCCGCGCGGACATTGCGCCGCTGGCGGTCCGGCGGCTCGGCCGGATCGACTACGCGGCAGCCTGGCAGCTGCAACGCGAGCTGGCAGCGGACCGGGCGGTCGGCCGCGGTCACGACACGTTGTTGCTGCTCGAGCACCCTTCGGTCTACACCGCAGGCCGCCGTACGGCACCGACCGACCGACCGTTGGACGGCACCCCGGTGATCGAGGTGGACCGCGGCGGAAAGATCACCTGGCACGGTCCCGGACAGCTGGTCGGCTACCCGATCGTCGCACTCGCCGAGCCGCTCGACGTCGTGGCCTACGTGCGTCGGCTGGAAGAGGCAATCATCGCCGTCTGTGCCGGTTTCGGCCTGGAATGCGGCCGGGTCGACGGCCGCTCCGGGGTATGGCTGCCCGCCGGCCGCGGTCCGGGCAGCGGGGATCATCGGCCCGAGCGCAAGATCGCCGCCATCGGAGTCCGCGTGCAGCGTGGGGTGACGCTGCACGGCTTCGCGCTGAACTGTGATGCGGCGCTCGGCGCGTTCGACACGATCGTGCCGTGCGGTATCCGTGATGCCGGAGTCACTTCGCTCACGGTGGAAACCGGTCGGCCGATCCGGGTCGACGACGTGCTGGAACCGGTGGCGATGGCGGTGGCGGATGCGCTCGACGGACGGCTCCGGGTTCGCCCGCACGCCGTCGGCCACGCCCAGCCCGCCGTCGTGGGATCACTGTCGTGACCGCCGGCCCGGCCACCCCCGGCGGCCGCAAACTACTGCGGATCGAGGCGCGCAACGCGCAGACGCCGATCGAGCGGAAGCCGCCCTGGATCCGAACCCGCGCGACGATGGGGCCCGAGTACGCAGAACTCAAAGGCCTGGTCCGCCGGGAGGGCCTGCACACGGTATGTGAAGAAGCGGGCTGCCCGAACATCTACGAATGCTGGGAAGATCGCGAGGCAACGTTCCTGATCGGCGGGGACCAGTGCACCCGGCGATGCGACTTCTGTCAGATCCACACCGGCCGACCGGCACCGATCGATCGGGACGAACCGAACCGGGTGGCCGACAGCGTCGCGCAGATGGGTCTGCGGTACGCAACGATCACCGGGGTAGCCCGCGACGATCAGCCGGACGGCGGCGCCTGGCTGTATGCGCAGACCGTGCGCGCGATCAAGGAACGGATCCCGACCGCCGGGGTGGAGCTGTTGATCCCGGATTTCGATGCAGTACCGGATCGGCTGGCCGAGGTGTTCGCCAGCCGGCCAGAAGTACTGGCCCACAACCTCGAGACGGTGCCCCGGGTGTTCGCCCGAATCCGTCCCGGGTTTCGATATCAGCGATCGCTGGACGTACTGAGCGCCGCCCGCGATGCGGCACTGGTCACCAAGTCGAACCTGATCCTCGGCCTCGGCGAGACGCCGGACGAGGTCACCGCCGCGATGCACGATCTGTTCGATGCGGGCTGCGACATCCTGACCGTCACCCAATACTTGCGGCCGTCGGCACTGCACCACCCGGTGGACCGCTGGGTGCGCCCGGAAGAGTTCATCGCCCACGCCGAAGCCGCGCAGGCGATCGGCTTCGCCGGGGTGATGGCCGGACCGCTGGTTCGCTCCAGCTATCGTGCCGGGCGGCTGTATGCCCAAGCGATGGCCCGGCACGGCCGGCCGATTCCCCCCGAGTTGGCCCACCTGACCCAGGAGGGCACCGCGGCGCAGGAAGCCGGCGCGGTCCTGGCCCGACTGGCGCGCTGAGCCGCACTATCCTGGGTCGCATGGCGACAGGCAAGGGCGGCGCCGCCTCGAAGGAAGCGAAGGCCGCGGCGAAGGCAGCACGCAGACAGGCGAGTAAGGAGCGTCGCCGGCAGCTCTGGCAGGCGTTCCTGATGCAGCGCAAGGACGACAAGCTGCTATTGCCGCTGATGCTCGGCGCTTTCGTCCTGGTCGCGGTGCTGTTCTTCGTGATCGGGCTGATCTTCGGGGTGCAGTGGTTCTTGTTGCCGGTCGGACTGCTCCTGGGCGCGCTGGCCGCGTTCGTCATCTTCGGCCGCCGAGTACAGACCTCGGTCTATCGCAAGGCCGAGGGACAGGCCGGCGCAGCCGCGTGGACGCTGGACAATCTGCGCGGCAAATGGCGGGTGACCAATGCGGTGGCCGCAACCACACATCTGGACGCAGTGCACCGGGTGATCGGCCTGCCCGGCATCGTGCTGGTCGGCGAAGGCTCGGCGCATCGAATCAAGCCCCTGCTGGCGCAGGAGAAGAAACGGACCGCCCGGCTGGTCGGCGACACCCCGATCTACGACGTGATCGTCGGAAACGACGAGGGCCAGATCCCGCTCAAGCAACTGCAGCGCTACCTCACCAAACTTCCCCGCAACATCGACACCAAGCGAATGGATTCGCTGGAGTCACGGCTGACGGCACTGTCGGTCCGCGGTGGCCCGGCACTGCCCAAAGGGCCGATGCCCGGCGGGGCGAAAGCGCGCGGCGGGATGCAGCGCACGGTTCGTCGACGCTGATCGGGCTTCAGCGGGTGCGAACGACCGCGGTGTTGCTCGCCCGGTCGTGCATCCCGCGACCGTCCCGGTCGGTGAACAGGCCCGGAATCACGAACGCGAGCAGGACCGACCGGATTGCCGCGCGCATCAGCCCGACCTTGCCGTTGGTGTCGATCCGGCGTACCCGCAGACCGAATACGTACTGACCGACCGTGCACCCGGAAACGACGACTGCGGCGATGCCGAGCACCACCCACACCAGCAACGTCACGCTGGACAACGGGGTACCCCAGCGGCCGACCGCGGAAATGCCCAGCGCGACGAACCAATCGATTGCGAGCGCGCCTGTCCGACGACCGTTCGATGCCAGCGAACCGATCCCGGTCGCGGGCAGGCCCAGGCTGTTGTCGAGGTGCGTGTCGGAATCGGTCGGTGACGCCATACCTTCAGGATAGGGTCGCCTCGCCCGGATCGACAGCCGCCGCCCACCCGCGCGCGGGGAGTCCGTTACACCGGCGAATCAGTAACATCGGCGAAACACAGACTTGATGGAGCGGCAACACCGGGTCCATAGCGTCGATGCAGCGATCAGCCGTGCAACCGGCTGGCGAGCCGAATCCGAAGGAGTCCTAAGTGGCGTTCAGTACAGCCGAAGAGGTCATCGAGTACATCGCGGACGAGAGCATCGAGTACGTCGACATCCGGTTCAGCGATCTGCCGGGCGTGCAGCAGCACTTCTCGATCCCGGGCAGCGCCTTCGATGCGGATCTGGCCGAGGACGGCCTCGCCTTCGACGGCTCGTCGGTGCGTGGTTTCCAGGCGATTCACGAATCGGACATGCTGCTGCTCCCCGATTTCAGCACCGCGCAGATCGACCCGTTCCGGGCAGCGAAGACGCTGAACATCAACTTCTTCGTGCACGACCCGTTCACCCGCGAGTCCTACAGCCGCGATCCGCGCAACGTGGCCCGCAAGGCCGAGGACTACCTGATCAGCACCGGCATCGCCGACACCGCCTATTTCGGCGCCGAGGCCGAGTTCTACATCTTCGATTCGGTCCGCTACGACTCGGCGATGAACGGCGCGTTCTACGAGATCGAGTCGGTGTCCGGTTCGTGGAACACCGGCGCCGCGACCGATCCGGACGGCAGCCCGAACCGCGGCTACAAGGTGCGCAACAAGGGTGGTTACTTCCCGGTTGCACCGTACGACCACTACGTCGACCTGCGCGACAAGATCGCGACGAACCTGCAGGCGGCCGGTTTCGTGCTGGAGCGCGGCCATCACGAGGTCGGCACCGCCGGCCAGGCCGAGATCAACTACAAGTTCAACACCTTGTTGGCCGCCGCCGATGACCTGCAGCTGTTCAAGTACATCGTGAAGAACACCGCCTGGGCCGAGGGCAAGACGGTGACCTTCATGCCGAAGCCGCTGTTCGGTGACAACGGCTCGGGCATGCATGTGCACCAATCGCTGTGGAAGGACGGCAAGCCGTTGTTCCACGACGAGCAGGGGTATGCGGGCCTGTCCGACCTGGCGCGGCACTACATCGGCGGCATCCTGCACCACGCGCCGTCCTTGCTGGCGTTCACCAACCCGACGGTGAACTCCTATCACCGCCTGGTCCCGGGTTACGAGGCCCCGATCAACCTGGTCTACAGCCAGCGCAACCGGTCGGCCGCCGTGCGTATCCCGATCACCGGCAACAATCCGAAGGCCAAGCGGCTGGAGTTCCGCGCGCCGGACAGCTCGGGCAACCCCTACCTGGCGTTCGCCGCGATGATGATGGCCGGTCTGGATGGCATCAAGAACAAGATCGAACCGCTCGCGCCGGTGGACAAGGACCTCTACGAGCTGCCGCCGGAGGAGGCGACGAACATCCCGCAGGCGCCGACCAGCCTCGCCACGGTGATCGACAAGCTGGAGGCCGACCACGACTACCTGCTCGAGGGCGACGTGTTCACCTCCGATCTGATCGAGACCTGGATCGCGCTCAAGCGGGAGAGCGAGATCGCCCCGGTCAACCTCCGCCCACATCCCTACGAATTCGAGCTGTACTTCGACGTGTAGGAGATTCGCTATCCCGTCAGGCTTCTGACCTGACGATACTGTGAATCTGAGCCGATTTTTCAAGATCGGTACACAGAGAGTACGCAGTAGTTTTCGTCGACTCGACCCGTTCCGCGATTACGTGACCGATCGCGGTGCGGGTCGATTCGTCTGTGTCCGGCCACAGGTGGCCGTCGATGTCGACTCTGAAACACCGCCCGAGCCTGTCGACCGTTTGCCCGATACCGGACGGGCAAGACGCCCCGTACTGTGCGGACCATGCACCTGGCGATCATCCTTGCCGAGGAATCCACCGGTGAGCGGCTGGGCAACGTTCTGAAAATCGTTGTCGGCGTAATCGTCGGCGTGATCGTGTGGATTTTCCTCAGGGACTTCTTAGAGGACTACGGCGGTGTGATCGCCGGGGTTAGCTTCCTCGGCGGGCTGGGCGCACTGGCTATCGGGTATGTCGCGGACGCTGGAACCCTGACTACCGCTGGGTGGTTCGGCATCGCCATTGCCGTCGGCACCCTTATTCTCGGCGCGATCCTGGACTTCTAGTGACATTGGCGGTCGGAGTGCCAACCGTACCGTCGCCGCCCGCCGCGTACGTGTGCGACTCCATCCGTTCCACGATCACGGCACCGATCATGGAACGGGCGGACTCGTCTACGTCCGGGCACCACTCCTCTGGCGAAATTTGACATCCGCGACGCGCAACGCGGCGGCCTCGGCGACCCGGAGACCGACGAATGCGCCGAGCAGAATGGCGACTTGCAAATGACGTGGCATCGCGTCGCCGGGTAGCCTACGAGCGTGCTCGGGTGGTGGCACCCCAGGCGTTCCGACCGTCCGTGACTCCGACACGTAGGCAATACCATACGGAGCGAACTGCCACCGATGCCGAGGATCACCGATGGTCGTAAGACCGGTCACGACAACCACCGCGACCAAGACGCTGTCCGGGATCTACCCGGTCCGATATCGAGCCGATCTCCCGCGCCGGGTGGCCGACGAGTACTGGGCCGGTCCGCACGCCGAACTGGTGAAGCGTGGCGGCCACATTCTGGAATACAACCAGTACCACTTCGCCGAGACCGACCACGGCTACTGGCCCGCCACACCCACGGTCGGCACGCACCCGGCGGAGATGTTCCGCTGGAACGGCGTCACCGAGGTTCGACTCCGAAACTACCCGGAGATGGCTCGCGCGGCATACGGCATGCTGGGCACCATTTTTCACGATGAACAGAACGTCTTCGACAACGTCCTCGGCCATGTTTGCGGGCCGGGCGGCGGAAGCTGGTGGACCGTCGGGCACGACCCGTCGGTCGGGCATCGGACGGTGTTGCTGTTACGGCGTCGCCGCGGCGTCCGGCGGCGCCGTTTCCATACGTTTGTGCACAACGCCTTCGGACCGGTATTGGCAGCGGCCGGTGCGCTCGACACCCGGGCATACACGTTCCTGCCGTTCACCGGAATCGCCCACCGCACTCCGGGCCTGGCCCACAGCTATCCGCCCGGTCACCGTCACGACGGCGCGATCATCTTCGGCCTGCCGCACCGCAACGACGTCGCCGGGCTGCTGTCCGATCCAGCAGTGGACGACATCGTCGCGCAGCAGGCGCAGACCCTCACCGCGGTCCACGCCTACTCGGTAGCGCGGACGGTCTCGGTGATCGACCAGGTCGGCCGATAGCTCGCGGGCCGGCGCCAGGCGGCGCAGAACGGTGTTGCGGTGGGTGTCGAGGGCGGCATGGCGATCACCGTCGACGGCGTCGATTTCCACGCGCCGGAGTCGACGAACACCTGCACTTCTCCCGGCTCGATCGCGCCGCACCGGCCACGATCGGTCACTCGACCCGATCCGGCTATCCCACGGCGACCCGATCCAGCTGATTCAGCAGCGTCAGCGCGGCCGCCCGGCTGAGCTGATCGTGGCTGAACGCGTTGCGGTAGCTGCGCAGACAGCCGTAGCACGAGGTCTCGGCGCCGCACTCGCATTCGTTCATCCGGTCGAGCGCCGCCCGCAGAACCAGTGGTAGATGCTGTGCGATCTGCTTGGCCGCACCCGCGCCGGCCGGCACCGTGTCGAACAGCACGATGCTGCGCCGTCCGGCCGCGCTCCACGACAGCGCACCGTCGATGTCGTCGCGACTGATCTCCAGGCTCTCCGACGCCCCTTCCAGCAGGGCGTAGAGCGTCGACAACCATTGCGCTTCGGCGTCGCGGTGGTAGACGATCTCGTCGAAGGTGAACTCGGCGACGTCGGTCTGGTAGCGGTGGGCGAGCGACACTCGCGTCTTCGGCCCGCTGCACGGCCGGCCGGTCTGCGGCTGATCGTGCTGGCGGACCGGTGGCCCGGAGCCGATCGGCGCCGCCCAACCACACCAGTCGCACAGCTCGAATCCGCCGCCGCGCCCGTCGGACACCACCGCCAGCGTCGCGCGCGCGCCGGCCCGAACGGTCACCGTCGGCCGCCCGGCCGAGGGCCACTGCGCGACGAACACCTCGTCGCCGACCTTCTCGACGTAGCTGGCACCGTTCCACATCCTTTGCGGTGGAACGGTTCCGACCTCACCTGCTTGCCGTTCCGCGACGAAACCGAACTCGGGCACCACCATCGTCGCGACCGGACCGAACGGCTCCTCGCAGGACGGACAGATCGAACCCGGATCGAGCTGATGATCGCACTCGAAGCGCTTGCAGGTACTGCACACCTGGTACTCCAGGGTCTCCAGTGCGTGGTCGGGCAAGCGATGCAGCCCGCGCGAAGTCCACACCTTCCCACCGGCCACTATCTGGTTACCCGGGGCATAGTCGTAGATCGCCTGACTCAGGTCCCGGGCCAGATCGAGGCTGGCCCCGATCGGCTCCGGACAGTGCGCGGTGCGCAGCTCGACCGTGTCCACCGGGAATCCGTACTTGGGCAGGATGTTCTTGTTGGCCAGATAGCCGAACAGCTGCCGTCCCTCGATCGTGTTCAGGGTGCGCTGAATTCGTTCCGCAAGCCGGAAGTTGTTTGCGTCCTTCGCCTGATCCCGCAGCTCTCGGAACAGCGCGACGTCCTCGCCGATGTCCACCTGCGCCTTGCGCAGCAGCTCAGCGAGTTTGCCGACCCAGGCGCCGGTGTCGATCCCGATCTCGGCCTGGATCGCCACCGGAAGTACCGCCCGTACCGCGGCGGCGACGTCGTCGGGAACCGGGGTCAGAAACTGCCCCACCCGCGAGGCCGGCGAGTCGGACCCGCCGTCGGCGGTCCGGAAGAACTCGCCGGCCGTCTTCCACATCTGCCCGTCGGCCTGCCAGCAGTACCGGAAGTAGGCGGCGAGCGCGACCGAGTGCGCGTGCCGCCGCCCGATCCGCTCGTTCTCGATCGGCACCCAGGGAATGCGCATCTGCCCGGCGATCATCGCGTGCGGGTGGGCGAACTTCGCCAGATCGTGCGAGCTCCGCTTGGCGTAGGTGAGTACCAGCGCCGCCGACGCGGCCCGCCGCCCGGCGCGACCGGCGCGTTGGACGTAGTTCGCCGTCTTCGGCGGCATGTTGCGCAGCACCACCGACTGCAACGCGCCGACATCGACGCCGAGCTCGAAGGTCGTCGAGCAGGACAACACGTTGATCCGGCCGTCGACGAACTCCCGCTGCACCTTGGCTGCCTCGGTCGACTGCCATTGCGCAGTATGCTCTTTCGCCGCGAGCGGCGCGAGTTCCAGCGACTCGTACAAGGTACGGTAATGATGCTCGTCGACCTCGGGCGCCGGCACCTCGTAGCTGCGCAGCGTGCCGGCGCAGGCGCTGTTCGGGCAGGCGCCGCGCACATCGAACGCGCCCAGCCGCCGACACGTGTCACACCGGAACCAAGCGCTGCCGCGGCCGTCGGATACCTGCAGCCGGCTGTGGTCGAGCTGGTACACATCGCCGACGAACTTGTCCGCGGCGGTCACCAGATACCCGGCGGCCAGCAAGTACTTCCAGCACTCGTCGAGCACCTTGTCCGCCGGGACCGACGCATCGAGCGCGCGAAGCACCTTCGTCACGAACCGGATTCGGTTGTTCGTGGTACCCGGACGCCCGCTCGGCAACCAGCTGAGCACCTTCTTGACCCGATCGGACTCACGGGAGCGGATCCGCACCCGCACGTTGCGCGGCTCGAATCGTTCGGCGGTGATGTCGACCTCGTCGAGCAGCGTGAGCGCCCCCTGCAACCGCGCCGATCGGGCCAGCTCGTCGAGCAGGTCCCAGGTCTCGTCGACGGTCAGGCCGAGCTGACCGAACGCCCGCGGCAGCGGCGGGGCGCCGGCCCGGTCGAGCGCGACCCGCAGCAGCCCCAGTCCCTCCAGCGACTGCCGCTGATCCAGCGCGATCAGCTCCCCGACCACCCACTCGGCGGCCGCCTTCTGCTTGACCACCCGGCCGGTGTTCGGCGGAAAGTGTTGGGCGTCGGTGGCCTTGCGCAGCGCGACGACCGCCAAGTCGTCCACCGTGAGTCCGGCGTCGTCGGCGTATTTCGGATCCTGCAGCGCCAGCACCAGATAGCGGCGCTCGAGCGCCCGGCCGTAGGTGCGATCCAGGTACGGCGCCGCGAACGCCGCCGCTTGCCGGGAGTCGGAGAACATCAGCAGCTTGCGGCCGTCGCCCACCTGCTCGGCGGTCTCGTCGTCGGCCGGCGGCAGCTGCTGGTACAGCGCGGTGGTGATCACCGCCGGGGCGGCGTTGCCGTCGGTCCGCAGCTGGCGGATCACCTGCCGGGCGCGGGCACCGCACTCGGTGCAGCTGCTCATCACGCTGGTGGCGCCCTTGTGCTCGCGGACGCGCAACATCTGCCCGCCCGGACAGTCCCGGGCCGGGCAGCCGGCGAGTCGGGTGTCGCCCAGATACCCGCAGCCGGTGCACAACAGCCGGGTCTGCGGCGCCGCCTTCGTGGAGCCGCCGCCGAGGATCTCCTCGTCTTCGTCGGCCAGCACCTCCTCGGCCTGCCGTTCATCGCCACCGGGCGAGCCGGCAAGAACCAGCCACCGCAACCGAGCGCCTTCCTTGGTGGCCGGCAAAAAGCGTCGGGTGCCCCGGTTGCTGTGCACCTCACCGGCCAGATGCACGGCGCCGCAACGCTGACAGGTGCCGAACTCGAAGACCGCGCGTCCGGTCTCGGGGTCGCGCTCGTGCCGGGCCAGCCGCACCCGCGGCCCGCGGTCGGTGAAGCTGACGAACGCGCCCTCGGTCGCCCGCACGAACAGGTGATACCGCGCGGACAACACCGGATTGCCCGCACTGTCGGCGACCCGGCTGCCCAGCGCGACCAGCGCCTCCAGCAGCTCGCTCGCACCGGCCGGATCGTCCGGCCACAACCGTCGCTGCAGTTCCCGGACGTCCTTCGGACCATCGGCGGCCAGCGCCGCCTCCAGCTCCCCGGTCAGCTCCTCCCGGTGTAACGCATCCGCCGGATCCCCCACCGGCGAGCGGGCCGCCAGCTCGTTCAGCGACGCATCGGGCGCCGACCAGCGACGCAGCTCGGCATCGGTCATCCGCCAGCTCGACGCGGTGCGCCGCTGCTGTCGGGTCGCCTGCACCAGGTCCTGGCGGGCCGGGTCGGCCGGATCGAACTCGAAGGGCGCGTCGAACAGGTTCGAGGCGAACGTCATCGCCTCGGCCGGGTCACCGTCGAGCGACGCCGAGGTCGCGATGCACCGCAGCCGGGCCTGCGGCGCGACCCGTTGCCGCAGCCGACGCAACAGCAGGGCCACCTCCGACCCCTGCGCGCCGTCGTAGACATGCGCCTCGTCGAGCGCGATGAACCGCCAGGTACCGGCATAGGGACCGTCGAACAGATCGATGTCGGCCGGACGCAGCAGCAGGTATTCCAGCATCGCGTAGTTGGTCAGCAACAGGTGTGGCGGCGCTGCCCGCATCTGATCGCGGCTGATCATTTCGTTGGGCAGCGGCGAGAGGTCCCGATGGGTCTGCCGGAACAGCGCCTCGGCATCGCGGGTGCGCTCCTTGGTCTCCCCGGTGTACCGGCCGAAGGTGATCTCCGGCAGCGGCGCCAGGACCTCGCGCAAGCGGGCCAGCTGGTCGTTGGCCAGCGCATTCATCGGATACAGCAGCAGCGCCCGCACCCCTGGGCCGAGGGTGCCGGCCGCCGACTCCCGGAGCAAGGAGTCCAGGATCGGATAGAGAAAGCTTTCGGTCTTGCCCGAGCCGGTGCCGGTACTGACCACCAGGTTCCGCCCGGCGACGACCTTGCGAATGGCCTGTTCCTGGTGCCGGTACAGCGGGCGATCGACCGCAGCGCCGATCTCCAGCATCCGTGGATGCAGTACCCCGTCCTCGACCAGGCCGCGAACCGAACAGCTGGGCTCGTACGGCGGAGTCAGCTCCAACAACGGGCCTTTGACCAGCGCGGTGGTCTCGTCGACCACCCCGTCGAACGCCGCGGCCATCGCCGGGTCCCGAGGCGCGAGCAGGGTTTTCAGATAGCGCTTGTAGGACGCCTCGATCTGCCGCGCCGCCACCAGCGGATCGAGCCGCCCGGTCATCGGTCGGCGCCGGTCAGGTCACCGTGCTGCACGTGGGTCACGAACGCCTCCGCGATGAGTAGATCGGTCAGGACCAGCCGCGGCGCGACTTCGGCCATACAGTTCCACGGTTCGGTCAGCTCGGCCGGCAGCGGCGGATGCCGGATGATGCCGTGCGCCCGCAACCGGGCCGACATGGCGAGTGTTGCCGATTGCACCGACAACAACGTCCACGGGTACTCACCCGGGTCGACGCCGGCGAGCACTTCGTTGCGTGCCCGGATCACGTCGTAGCACCGTCGGTCGGCGCCGCGGATATCGCCCAGCGCGCCGGCCGTCGCGGCCGCGAAGTCGCCCGACCAGCCCGTACGCACCCAGTCGGCGCGCCGACCGAATGCCTCCAGGTTGGCGATCACCCGGGTGTCCAGATCCAGATAGGCCCCGGGCACCAGCCGCAGCTGCGATACCAGCGCGTCGATCTGCGCGTGCGGCAGCCGATCCAGCGCAACCACCTGCGCATCGAATATTCCCTGGTGCAGCTCGCGCGCCTTGCCCACCCGCAGGACCTCGAGCAGCAGGTCGCCGCCCTTGTCGGCCAGGTAGGCGAGCGTATCGGCGCGTTCGGCAGCGACCTGGTCGCGCCGTCGGTAGAGCGACGGTAGATCCGCCATCTCGACCATGCAGCCGACCCACGGATTGTGGTGCAGCTCGTTGAGGGTGAAGTCCGCGGCGAAGCTGCGTTCGGCCAGGCCGGTCCGGATCACCGCGGCCGCGAGCTCGTCGACCGAGGTCGCGCTGTCGCCGAGGGTTTCCAGCGCCGATCGGGGGTCGCGATGCAGCAGCTGCACGAGCCCGTCCGGCACCTGGCCGGTCGCATCCGGGGTCCGGAGCAACGCCGCCCAGACCTCCGGGATCGCGTCGGCCGGCGCCGGCCCGTCCCCGGCGAGGAAGCGGGACAACTGTTCTCGATCGCCGTCCGGACCGGCGAACCAGCCCGGCTGGGCCAACCGCACCGCGCTCGGCCCCGGTTCGGTCGGCGCGGCCACCGAGACCCACGGATCATCGACGAACACCTGGGCCAGCAGTGGTCCGGCGTCGACGACGTCGGCCGGCAGCGGCACCCGCGGACCGGTGATCTCGACGGTGCGCGCACCCGCCCACGGCGCCGTGACCAGCCACAGGTGCACCGCCAGATCGTCCCGGTCGGCCAGGCCGGTGAAAACCAGCTCGGCGCCGTCGAGCGCGATCGATCGGCACAACTGCTCGGCGCGAACGGTGGCCAAGGTGACCCGGACCGACGCGCCGTCGAACGCGGTGATGTTGGCGACGATCCGGCAGTCCCCGACGGCCCGCACGCAGTCGACGAACGCTCGCGTCGACGCCTGGAACACCCCTTCGGCCTGATCCGGATCGACCGTGTGCAGTACCCGGTCGGCGACCATTACCGCAAACCGCACCCGGACTTGGCCGGGCACCCGAATCGCGAAGACGGCGTGCGCCTCCAACGCGGCCGGCGGCACGACCGGGGCGCTGGTTCGCCATTGCGCGGGTCGGCGATGCTCGGTCAGCCGCACCTCGATCGCCGGCGGGTCGACGAGCAACCGGAACTGCTGGTCCCGGCCGGCGACCTGCAGGGCCAACGCCCGATCGGTCGCCGCGAAATCCATGCTGCCGGTATCGACGCGTAACGGTGCCGGGATCGCCACCGTCGCCGTCACCGGCAGCAGCCCACCGGCGACCGGCCACCGGAACGGCCGATCGAACCGGAGCTGGAGGCCTTCGGCGAGGAAGACGGTCTGCCGCAGGCCGGGACCGGACGGCCCGACCACCGCAATCTCGAACAGGCCGAGCAGACCGGGCGGCTGTCCGTCGAACGGGTCGAGCTCGGTCTCCTCGGTTTCGGCGGTCCAGGTCTCGTCGATCCACCAACTCGCCGTACCGGCCGGCCGGACCAGCACCCGCCACTCGGCCGGATGCGCGGGGAGCACGACGGTCGGCCGGGCGGCGTGGACCGGCAGGCCACGCACCGTGCGGATGCCGGCAACCGGTTCCGGTAGCTCCAGCGCAGCGGCCGCGGTAATCCGCACCCCACGCAGCACGCCGGGGCGCCGCCCATCGCGGATCAGCTGCAGCGACTGTCGATCCGCAAGATCGAACCGCCCGATCCGCCAGCCGCGCCAGCCCACCGGCTCGGTCGGTGTCAGCACCGGCGTCACCGGCTCACCGCCGACCGAATCGTGCAGCGTCGCATCGCTCGGATACAGCGCCACCACCTCGTGTGGCAATGCCGCGGTCCCGGTGAGGCGCTGGCCGTCGACGGTGAACAGCAGCAGCGGGTCGGCCTTGTCCACCACCGGAACCACGGTCGCGATCCCGCCGGCCCGATGCTCGACGACGATCTCACGGACCGGCGCGTCGACCCCGACCACCGTCGGCGGGTGCCGATCGTCGTCGACCCCCCAGCCCGGCTCCGGCCAGACCTGGCGAATGTCGCCGTCGAACGACAGCTGCCACGGCTCGGTGGCCCCGTCGAGTGGATACGGCAACTCCAAGCGCAGCTCGCCGGTGTCGACGGCGCAGCGCAGTCGCGGCTTCCGTCGGCGTGGCTCACCGACCCGGGTGCGGTCCGAGCCGATCGGGTGTGTCCGCAGCTCCTCGATCAGCGCGTCGAGCAGGATCGTCGGCAGACCGGTGGTCTCGGTCGCCAGCTCGTAGTCGTCCCAGGTGTCCGGATGGTCGACGACGTGGTCGGCGAACTCCAGGATCCGATCGAGCACGTCGAGCGCGAACTCGCCACCGTGGGTGATGAAGTTGCGCACGGGGACATCGAGCTCGGTCAGCCGATGCTCCTTGCCCGGGGCGGTGAGCCAGGTGACGAGCCCACCCGCCGACCGTTCACGGCCGTCCAGCAGATGCTGCTCGACCACCCGCACCAGATCGCCGACGCAATGCACCGGAACGCCGGCGTGCATCGCCATCAGGCGAATGTAGTTGCGGGACAGATCCGGAAACTCGGTCAACCGGAAACGCCGGAGCAAGTTCCCCAGGTGCGTCCGGAGCGCGTTCTCGAATACGGGGTCGGCCGGGACGCCCAGCTCGGTCCAGAAGTCCTCCCAGTAGCGGCCCTGGTCGTACGCCAGTCCGGCATGCCCGACCAGGACGGCGAGGGTCAGCGCCGGATACTTCTTGATGATGTCGGCGGGCGAATAGCCCACCCGGCGCAGCCCGTCGACGCCGCGACCGTAGAAGCGCTGACAGCGCCGCAGCTCGGCTTCGCTCAGATTCGCCTGGACCACCAGCTCGTGCCGATCGAAGAGTCGGCCGAGCCGAAATTCTTCGTCGCTCAGCCAGAGCTTCAACGTCGCACCGTCGGCCAACCGGACCCCTCCCGCCTCGAACGCGCACGATAAGGCAGCAGCCGCCGCCGTGTCGGCCGTTCCGTCGACAATCATTCGGATGAACGACAATCGACACTCGACCGGCGGCGACTCGCTTGCTGCGCGTCCGACAACTCACCTAGGGTTTTCTCCGGCCCCAACCGATTGCCGCCAACCGAGTGCGCTGCAAGACGAGGAGATCGACATGACGTCGGCCGCATACCCACTGTGGACCCTCGGTTACGGGTGGGCCGGGCAAACCGTCACCGCTACCGACTTCCACACCGACGCGATCCTGCGCATGTTGGGTGACGATTTCGATCCCGGTGGCGGCGAGGTGACTCGAACGGTCGAATTGGTGCCCGAACCGGACAACGAGCTCGACCCGTGCACGGTGTCGGTTCGGTTCGAGGGCGAACCGGTCGGCTGCCTGCCGCGCGCGGACGCGCCCCGATACCAGCCGCCCCTCCTCGGCCTGATCGGACTCGGCTACCTACCCACGGTGGCCGCGCGGATCTGGTCGACCGAGAGCAACGAGTGGGACGAGCTCGGCAATCCGATCCGCCGCGTCCGCACCCAGATCCGGCTCGGCGTCGGCGATCCGCACACGATGGTGCCGCTGAACGATCCGCCGGCGGACGAGCACACCCTGATCCCGCCCGGAGACACCGTGCAGGTGCTCCGCACGGCCGACCACTTCGAGGTGCTGCGCCGTTATCCGGCGACCAACGGCACCGCATCGCTGCTGGTCTCGCTGCATTCCGTCGAGATCGGCTCGAGCAGATCCGGCCGGCGGGTCGTCGAGGTCCGGCTCGACAGCACGCGGATCGGCCAGCTGTCGCCCTCGATGAGCGAGAAGTACCTCCCGGCGATCGACCACCTGGACCGTCGCGGACTGACCACCTGCGCTCGAGCCGTACTCACCGCGTCGCCGGTATCGGCCAAGGTGACGCTGCGGGCCCGCAAAGCCTTCGAGCTGACCGAAGCGGAGCTGAACGGCAGTCCGGAGTCGGTACCCGCCCGCGGGATCGCCGTGCCGACCACGGTGGCCGACGTGGTCGTCCCGGCCGACACCGTCCAATCCGGCACGACGACGAACGGGAGCACGATCACGGTCCGCGAACAGCACGACCGCTCGCTGGTCGCGGTCGTCTTCGACTTCGCCGAACCGCTGACCGCGTGGCAACGCCGGGTCGCGACCAAGGTGGTCAAACACGCCGATACCTTGCTTGCCGGTGCCCGGCTCGACGCGCCCGCGGCGGATGTCACCGAGCAGCAGCTCTCGGCACACGCCCCGTTGGAGGTCGCGCAGGAATTCGTCGACGCGCTGATCGGCATCGAAGATTCGGTCTTCGAACCGGCCGAGGAATTCTGTACGCAGGTATGACTCCGCGCTTCGTCCAACTCCGCGCTTCGTCCAACTCCGCGGTTCAACCGAGCAAGCTACCCGGGTCGTCGATCGCGAACCTCGTTCGTTAGGCTTGCCTCACAGATACGAGGGAGTCCAATGCACATCCGGGTCATCACCGCAGCCGTCGCCGGTGCCGCCATCCTGACGTTCGGTGCCGCGTGCAGCAGCGACGACAGCAGCAGCTCGTCCGGCGAGACCAGCTCGACGACCCACCACGCCAGCTCGACTACCCCGTCCACCGCGGCGGCCGGCGCCGAAAGCACATCGGCCGTGGCCGCGATGCCACTGACCGACGATGTCGCGCAGCAAACGGTCCGCGATCTGTTCGACCCGGCCGTTCCGGGCACGGTGAAGGTCACCCACGTCGCGGGTGCCACCGACGCGGACGCCGGCCTCTGGGATCAGTTCGCCCAGGGCGCAAGTCAAGGCGGGTACACCCCCGACGTCGTGACGGTCACGGGCACCTCGACCCAGGGCGACACGGCCACCGCACAGGTCGCCATCGCGAGCCCGCACGCTCCGGCACCGGTCACCGTGCCGATGGACCTGGTGTACCAGGACGGCAGCTGGCGACTCGCCGCCGCGTCCGCGCAGCAGCTGTTGGCCATGGGCCAGGGCGGCGCGCCGGGAGCCGGCCGGTAACCGCCGGCCCGGCCACCATGACCCCGAACGCAGCCGAGCGCTTCACCGAGCGCCTCGCCACGGCCACCGGGGCCGCGCACCGCGACGCCGAGGAGTCCGAGTTCGTCGGTAACCTCCTGGCCGGCAAGCTGGCTGCCTCGGCGTATGCCGCGATGCTCGGGCAGAACCACCTGATCTACGAGACCCTGGAGCGGCGGACTGCCGACCTGGCCGGCAGCGTCGTCGACCGGGTCCACACGTCGGCGCTGATCCGGGCACCGCACCTCGCCGCGGACCTCCGGTTTCTCACCGGGCCCACCTGGGAGGCACGGATCGACGAACTACCCGCCACGCGGCGATACCGGGACCGGATCGAGCAGGTTGCCGACGGTGACCCGCGGATCTTCATCGCGCACCACTACATCCGTTACCTCGGCGACCTCTCGGGCGGCCAGATCATCAAGAGCATGCTCCGTCGGGCCTACGGTTACACCGACGAAGGCGTCCGCTTCTATACCTTCGCCGACATCCCGAAGTTGAAGCCGTTCAAGGACAGCTACCGCGCCGCACTCGATGCGCTGGACCTGGCGCCGGCCGCGGAGGCACTGTTCATCGCCGAGGTCAACGACGCCTACGCGTTCAATCGGGCCGTCTTCGACGAGCTCGGCGCGGCGTTCGGCCGGCACACCCCATGAGCCCGGCACGCACCGTAAGCAAGATCGTCCTGGTGATCTGCGCGCTGCTGGGCGCAAGCACGGTTGCCTGCTCGGCGACCGGGTCGGGCTCGACCGGGGCCGAGCCGACCGGGGCCGGGGCGGTGACCGCCGTACTACCGAGCGACGACCCGCCGCCCATCTCGACCGATCCGCAGCCCACCTTGCCGGTCACCGTCCGGTCCGCCGACGGCAGCGACGTCACCGTGCGCGACGTGAGCCGGATCGTCGCGATCGATCGCTACGGGACGTTCGGCACGACGGTCTTCGCGCTCGGCCTGGGCAGGAACCTGATCGGCCGGGACATCGCCACCTCGTTTCCGGCCGCCGAGCACATCCCGGTTGTCACGTCCGGTGGCAACCAGGTCAATGCGGAATCGGTGTTGCAACTGCGGCCGACGGTGGTGTTGACCGACAGCTCGATCGAACCGGCGACAGCGTTCGAGCAGATCGAGGGGGCCGGCGTACCGGTGGTGTCGTTCGACCCGACTCGGTCGATCGACAACGCCGCCACGCAGATCCGGGCCGTCGCTGCCGCGCTCGGGGTACCGCCGCTCGGCACGGCGCTGGCCGATCGGACCGCGGCCGAGATCCGGCAAGGTGCGGCGATGGTTCCCGCGGACCGGACACCGCCGAAGATCGCGTTCCTCTACGCGCGCGGCACCGGCCTGGTGATCCTCGGCGGTCCCGGCTCCGGCGCCGACACCCTGATCCGGGAACTCGGCGGGGTCGATGCCGGGACCGCGGCCGGCCTGACCGCAGCTTTCACCCCGGTCACCACCGAATCGTTGATCACCGCGGCACCCGACGTGCTGCTGATGATGACCGGCGGCCTGGCCTCGCTCGGCGGAGTCGAGGGTCTGGAACGGGTGCCGGGAATCGCGCAGACTCCGGCGGGGCAGAATCGCCGGGTGGTCGACATGGACGACGGCGTCCTGCTGAGCTTCGGGCCCCGCACCGGAGCGGTGCTGATCGCGCTGGCCCGGGCCCTCTATCAGCTGCCGTGAGGTCTCGCCGACGATGAGCGCACCGGCAGTCCGGGCCCGGGCCCGGGCCGGCGTGGTGCTCCCCACGCTCGCCGTCGGGTTGCTGGCAACCTGTGTCCTGGCCGCCGGCATCGGTCAGTTCGCCATCCCACCGCTGCAGGTGCTCGGCAGTTTTCTGCACCATTTCGCCATTCCGATCGGCCCGATGCCGGAGCAGCCGATGGGCGACGCAACGCTCTGGCAGGTGCGCTTTCCCCGGGTCGCGCTGGCGCTCCTGGTCGGTGCCGCACTGGCCTGTGCCGGCGCCGTGCTCCAGGGCGTGTTCGCCAATCCACTCGCCGAACCCGGGGTGATCGGTGTCTCCGCCGGGGCCGCAGCCGGCGCGGCCGCCGTGATCGTGGTCGGCGGGGTTGCGGTCAGCGAGCTGGCAGTCTCGGCGGGCGCGTTCGTGGCCGGCCTGCTCGCGACCGGCGTCGTCTACGCACTGTCGCGATCAGGCGGCCGCACCGAAGTGGTCACCCTGGTGTTGACCGGCATCGCGATCAATGCGGTCGCCGGCGGACTCATCGCCTATCTGACCTTCGTGGCCTCCCCGATCGCCCGCGACGAGATCGTGTTCTGGCAGTTGGGCAGCCTCAACCGGGCAACCTGGAGTGCGGTGTCCATCGTGGCGCCGATGGTGCTGGTCGGCATCGGCGCCACGATGCTGTTGGTCCGCCGACTCGACCTGCTCGCACTCGGTGAAGCACCGGCTCGCCACCTCGGGGTGGACGTCGAGCGACTGCGTCTGGTCGCGATCGTGCTCGTCGCGTTGCTCACCGCGGCCGCGGTCGCCTTCGCCGGCATCATCCTGTTCGTCGGCCTGGTGATTCCGCATCTGATGCGCCTGCTGGTCGGTCCCGGACATCGGGTGTTGGTGCTGGCCAGCATCTTGGCCGGCGCCCTGCTGCTGGTGGTGGCCGACCTGGGGGCCCGAACCCTGGTCACGAACGCCGATCTGCCCATCGGCATCCTGACCTCGCTGGCCGGCGGGCCGTTCTTCCTCTATCTGCTGCGGCGCGAACGGCTGCAGTCCGGCGGCTGGGCATGAGGCAGCTGCGGCGGCACCGGGGCGAAATTCCGGAGCCCCCGCGCGATCGGCCGGCAATGCGTGCCGACCGGCTGACCCTGCGACTGCCCGGCGCCGTTCGCCCGACCCTGCACGAGGTGGACCTGGAGGTGCGGTTCGGCGAGGTGCTCGCGCTCGTCGGCCCGAACGGCGCCGGCAAGTCCACCCTGCTCGCCGCTCTCGCCGGGACCGCGCACCCGGACGCGGGGGCGGTCGGCCTCGCCGGACAGCCGCTGCCCACCTGGTCGCCGACCATGCAGGCGCGGCTACGTGCGGTGCTGCCGCAATCCCACACCGCAGGTTTCGGCTTCACCTGCGAAGAAGTGGTCCGGATGGGTCGCTCGCCGTGGCAACACACTCCGCGTCGACGCGACGACGACGTCGCCGTCCGGGACGCGCTGGCCGAATGCGACGTGAGCCGGATGGCCGACCGCCGCTTCGCGGCCCTGTCCGGAGGCGAGCGGGCCCGGGTCGCGTTGGCCCGGGTGCTGGCCCAGCGCACCCCCATCCTGCTGCTCGACGAGCCGACCGCCGCGCTCGACCTGAAGCATCAAGAAGACGTGATGGCGATCGTGCGGGCCCGAGCCGGTGCCGGATGTGCGGTCGTCCTGGTGATCCACGACCTGAATCTGGCTGCCGCGTTCGCCGATCGGGTGACGATTCTGGCCGACGGGGTGGTCCGGGCCGGTGGGACCGTCGCCGACACCCTGACCGCACCGATCCTGTCCGAGGTGTTCGGTCTGGCCATCGACGTGACGGCGATCGGTGGGCAGGTCGGCATCGCACCCCGACGTCGGCGACCCCCTGCGGAAAACAGCCCCGCCGGCTAGCCCACGACGGCGAGCAACTGTCGCAGCGTGTCCAGCTGCTGCTCGTACGGTCCGTCCAGCTTGGCCAGCAACGTCGTGATACCGGCTTCTCGGTAGGCCGAGACGCGCGCACCGATCTCGGCCGGCGTGCCGAGCAGGTTCGTCAGCCGGCCCAGCTCGATCGGCACCTGCGCCTTCGCCTGATCCTGCTCGCCCGCCTGCCACAGCTCGGCCACTCGATCGATCGCCTCGCCGAAACCCAATCGGGTGAAGGCCTCGTTGTAGAAGTTGACCTTTCCCACCCCCATCGCGCCGATCGTGAAGGCGTAGCCGGCGGCATGCCGACGCGCCGCCTCGTCGGCATCGTCGGTGATCTCCACCGCCACCGGCGCAACCAGATCCAGCTCCGCCGGCGAGCGACCGGCGCGCTCGGCGCCGTCCCGGAGCGGCCCCAAGAACACCTCGGCCAGCTCCGGCAGGAACGCGTTGCCCAACCATCCGTCGGCCGCCTCGCCGGTCAGCCGCAGGTTCGCCGGCCCCATGGCGGCCACGTAGACCGGCACCGGCCGCGGCGCCACCAGCGGGCGCAACGCCGTGCCGGCGCTGTCCGGCAGCGGAAGCGGGTAGATCTCGCCGTCATGCTGGAGCCGCTCCCCGCGGCTGACGGTCCGGACGATCTCGATGGTCTCCCGGGTGGTCTGCACCGGCTTGCGGAATCGCACCCCGTGCCAGCCCTCCATCACCCGCGGGCCGGACACCCCGATACCGAGCGTGAACCGTCCACCGGAGAGTTCCTGCAGGCTCAGCGCCGAGGTGGCCAGCAGCGCCGGCGACCGCGAGCCGAGCTGGACGACGAACGTGCCGAGGCCGATGCTCGAGGTCCGCGCGGCCAGGTAGGCGAGGCCGGTCAGCGCGTCGTAGCCCCACACCTCCGGAACCCACAACGACGCCACGCCGATCCGCTCGGCTTCCTGGGCGAACTCCACCGCCCCCGGCAATCTCGGTTCGACCATTACTCCGACACGCACGACGGCTACGGTATCGCGCAGAGCCGGGACAGGTGTGTCCGATCTACCAGGAGGCGCGATGCGGTACCGCGACTGCCCGACCATCGAGGTGTCCGAGCGGATCGACGCCGATCCGACCCAGGTCTGGGCCCTGGTCACCGACATCACGCTGCCGGTCGAGTTCTCCACCGAGCTGTACCGGGTCGAGTGGTTGGACGGGGCCGAGCGGGTCGACGTCGGCGCCCGGTTCCGCGGGCACAACCGGCATCCCGCGCTCGGCACCTGGCACACCGATTGTCGGGTGGCCGAGATCGAACCGAACCGCCGCTGGGTCTGGCAGGTGATCATGGACGATCAGGTCGCGGCATCGTGGGGTTTCGAGGTCGACCCGGGCCGGACCGGGACGACCTTGCGGCAGTGGGGTCGACTGGGCCCGGGACCGTCCGGGCTGAGTATCGCGATCGCTGCGATGCCGGAGAAGGAAGGCCGGATCATCGCCAACCGGCTCGTCGAATGGGAGCAGGGTATCCGGGCCAACCTCGCCGGCATCAAGGCGCTGATCGAGCAGTCCTGAGCCCGGCCCCGCCCACGCGAGCGCCGCACTCGACCCGACCGAAACCGGCCGAAACGAAGAGATGAGCCGCTTGCGGCCGAAGTCCGGGTGTGGATGATACGGCAAGACCGGAAGAAACATGCGATGCTACTGCTTCGGGTTATGTTCGCTACATGCACGACCCGCTGTTTCCGGTGCCGGACGGGTACAGCCCGCCCAGCGGGCTGCTCCCCGATCTCCCGAAACGCCCGCGGCGTCGCATGCTCCTCCTCGGCGCCGGGACGACCGCGGTGGTGGCCGTGCTCGCGGTGCTCACCACCGATCCACCGCGGCCGACGCCGCCACACGCGGCCGGCGGCGAGGTGACCAGCCCACACCTGTCGGCCACCGGCAGTCTCGATCCGGGCCGGCCTCGCACATCGGCCGCAACCGGCACCGATCCGGAAACCTTCGTCCGGGACTATTACGGCAAACTTCCGGCCGACGCGACCGCAGCCTGGGCCGACTACGACGAGTACTACCAGGACCGGACCGGCCGGGCTGCCTTCGACGAATTCTGGGCGTCGGTCGCCTCGGTCGCGGTACTCGCCGCAACCCCGCGCGACCGTACGACGGTCGAGCTGACGCTGCGCTACGTCACCAAAGCCGGGCTGACCGACACCGAGCAACGGTGGGTACGGGTGATCGAGCAGGACAATCGGCTGCTGATCCACGATTCCGAGCGGATCGGGCCGGCCTGAACATGAGACCCTCGAACCATGGCCCAAATGAACACCGCCCCGACTACGCCGACCCTGTGGCAGAAAGTCGGCTACTGGTACGGGCGACGGTTGCCGAACTCGATGCAAACCTGGGTGCGCGACGACCTGATCGGCCCCGGCTCGGCCCGACGGATGGTGCTGCGGTGGACGCTACCGTGCGTCCTCGTCCTGGCTCCGCTGCTGCTGATCCCGACCACCCCGCTGGTCCACATGACCATGACACTGCCGATCCTGATTCCGTTCGTCTATTTCGCGATCGCGTTGAATCGGGTGTATCGGCGACATCGGCTGGCCCAGCACGGGCTCGACCCCGAACTGCTCGACCGGTCGCTGCGCGAACGCGACGTCGCCCAGCACGAGTCCTACGCTCGACGGTACGGGCCGCGAACCTGAGCCGAACAACGCGATCGTTCTGCTTCGGATCAGTGCGAGGAAATAGACTCGTCGACATGCAGACGCGTGAGGGCGAGTTCGCCGGTTTCGCCGGTCCGATCCACTGGCGGGCTTGGCTGCCCGATACCCCGGCGAAGGCGGTCGTGGTGCTCGTCCACGGCGTGGCCGAGCACAGCGGCCGCTACGGCCATGTCGCCCAGACCCTGACCGATGCCGGTTATGCGGTGTACGCCCACGACCACCACGGACACGGCCGCTCAGCCGGGAAACCGGCCAACATCGAATCGCTGGACGGGCTCGCCGACGATCTCGGTGAGATGACCGCCGTCGCCCGCAGCGAGCAACCCGGGCTGGCGCTGTTCTTGATCGCGCACAGCATGGGCGCGCTGACCACTCTGTACTACCTCACCCGCGATCCGGCACCGCTGGCCGGAGTGGTGCTGTCCGCGCCGCCGCTGGAGGTGCCGGTGGTGAACCCGATGCTGCGCGCCGCGTCCGGTGTACTGACCCGGGTTACACCGAATCTCGGTGTGCTCAAACTTGATTCGTCGATGATCAGCCGCGACCCGGCCGTCGTCCGGGATTACGACACCGATCCGCTGAACTTCCGGGGCAAACTGCCGGTCCGCACCGGCGCGGAGATCCTCCGGATCACCGAGCTGGTCGGCGAACGGCTCCCCCGGATCGACGTGCCGATGCTGGTGCTGCACGGCACCGCCGACCGGTTGGCCGACATCTCCGGTGCCGAACTCGTCGCCACCAAGATCGGCTCGACCGACTTCACCTTCACCCGTTACCCCGGGCTCTACCACGAGGTGTTCAACGAGCCGGAACGGGCACAGGTGCTCAACGACACGGTGAGCTGGCTGGACGCACACTCGGGGTGACGATCGGCGGTACCGCGCGGTCACCGACCCGCGGCCACCTCGAGTTCGCCGAGTGCATCGTCGAGATAGGCCAACAATCGCTGCAAGCGGGGAGCCACCTCGCGGGAACCGGTGATCCCGAACTCCAGGCTGTCGTTGTTACCGATCACGGTGATGTTCAGCGCGATACGGTCCATCACGACCGATGCCGGGTAGAAGCCGTCCAGTCGGGCCCCGTTGTAGTACAACGTTTCTCGGGGTCCGGGCACGTTGGAGATGGTGACGTTCGCAGTGGGCGGCAGGACCTGCGAGAGTCCTTCGACACTCGACGTCGCATACAGCGGGCTCATCATCGCCGCCGACAAAGCGAGGATCTGCGTCTTGTCGAGCTCCGCCAGAACGTCCTTGGCCTGGCCCATCGACGTCGTGATCGTCGACAATCTCGATTCGACGTCCGGGTACTGGGTGCCGAGAACCGCCAGAGCCGCGCCGACCGCGTTTCCGCCGCCCTCGGTGTCGGATTTCGACCGCACCGAGACCGGCACGAAGGCGACCAGCGACTCGTCGGGTAACGCATCGAGTTCCAGCAGGTAGCGTCGCAGTGCGCCGCTGCACATCGCGAGCACGATGTCGTTCACGGTGCAGCCCAACCCATGTGCGGCGTTCTTGACCCGCTCGATCCCGTAGGACTGGGCCGCGAACCGGCGCGCCGGCCCGATCTGGTCGTTGAAGATCATCCGGGGCGCGGCGAGCGGACGCGCACGCCCGGGATCACGTACGACCTGGGTGAGGAGCCGGCCGAACTTCGGTACCGCACCGATCACATCAGCGGTAAGGTCGACCGTCGATTTGACCAGGTCGAGCCGGCCGGACGTCGACCGCGCCGTGCGTTCGCGTGCCGCGAAGAAGGCCGGCAGGTCGCGCGCGTCGGGATCCGGCGAGAGCGATTCCTGCAACAGCAACAACGCCGAGACGCCGTCGAACAACGCGTGGTGGAACTTCGTGAAAACCGCGACGCGGCCGTCTTCGAGCCCCTCCACCACATACATCTCCCACAGCGGGTAGTGCCGGTCGAGCGGAACGCTGTGCCAGTGCGAGACGACCTCGAGCAGGTCGCGGACCCGGCCCGGCCGAGGCAACCCACGGAGCCGCACGTGGTAGTCGAGATCGACCTCGTCCAGCTCGTCCCAGAAAAACCGCAACGGCGAAAAGGCGCTGGTAGCGGCCGGGCGCCGGCGAAACGCCGGCGCGACGTCGGTGGTCGAGGCCCAACTGTCGCGCAGCCGGCGGGCAAAATCCGCTCCGGCGTCCGGCGGCGGAGTCAGCAACTGCAGTCCCCCGACGTGCATCGGCTGGTCGCCGCGTTCGACGGACAAGAACATGTAGTCGGTAGGTGGAATGAGTCTCATGAGAAGGCCTTTCGAGTCGACGATCGCCATCCGAGGGCGAGCGCGCACTGATACACGACAGGCGCCGGCGAAGTCCGGACGTCGACGTTGCACGGGACATCACCGGGGCGTGAAGTACCGCCGCGGGTTGTCCACCAGCATGGTGGTGATCTGCTCGTCGGTCACGCCCTGTGCGCGCAACGCGGGCAGCACGTCCTGGGAGATGTGCAGGTAGTTCCAGTTCGGCATCGCCGCGGCCAGTAGCGCCTGGGTCTGCTCACCGGAGAAGAAGTCCATGTAGCAGGACGCGTCGTGGCTGAGCACGATCCGGTCGGCGTAGCCCTGGGCGCACAGCGCCGCGATCGTCGCCACCCGCTGCTCGGTGGAGTTGAACAGGTCGAGGCCGAACCGATCGCAGCCGATCGTCGCGCCCTGGTCCATGATCCAACGCAGGTAGTCCTGGTCGTTGCTGTCGCCGGCGTGCCCGACCACCACCTTCGTCAGGTCGACCCCGCGTTCCCGATAGAAGTCCAGCGCGAGCCGCCCGGTCTGGTGTTCGGCGTTGGTGTGCACGGTGATCGGTGCACCGGTCTGCTCGTGCGCAGCGCAGATCGCGTTCTGCACCCGGGTCTGATCCGGCGTCAGGCCGCGTTCCTCGACCACGCATTTGAGCAGCCCGGCGCGTACCCCGGTGCCGGGGATGCCCGCCTCGATGTCCCGGACGAACAGTTCGATCATCGGGTCCGGGCCGTCGAGGACCGTGCCGGGACCCCGGTAGTGAAAGAAGTGCGGGATCTGGTCGAAGGTATAGAGCCCGGTCGCCACCACGATATTCAGCTCCACCGCCGCGTTCACCCGCTGCACCCGAGGCAGATAGCGGCCGAGGCCGATCACGGTCGGGTCGACGATCGTGTCGATCCCGGCCTGTTTCAACGCGGTGAGCTTGGCGATCGCATCGGCGACCCGCTCCTCCTCGTCCCACCAGTCCGAGCCGTAGTTCGCCTGCACGTCCGGGGTGGTCACGAACACGTGCTCGTGCATCAGGGTGGGCCCGAGCCGGTCGAGCTCGACCGGACCGCGCACCGTATCGACGGTATCGGCTGACATGGCGTCCTTTCGATCAGTTCCCGACTCGATCAGTTCCCGACGAATACCCGCTCCACGACAGCGCGAGCGCGGCGGGTCACCCGGCGATAGTGGTCGAGGAACTCCCCGGCGTCCCCGGGCGGCCAGCCGGCCACCCGCGCCACCTTGGCCAGTTCGCGGCCGGGGCCCGGGAGCTGATCGGTCGGCTTGCCGCGTACCAGCACCAGAGCGTTACGCGCATCGGTCGCGGTGATCCATGCGTCCCGCAGCAGCTCGACGTCGGCCGCCGACAGCAGCTCGGCCGCCTCGATCGAGTCCAGCGTCTCCAGGGTCGAGGTGTTGCGCAGACTCGGCACCTGCCCGGCATGCCGCAGCTGCACCAGCTGCACGGTCCACTCCACGTCCGCCAGTCCGCCCCGACCCAGCTTGGTGTGCGATGCCGGGTCCGCGCCACGCGGCAGCCGCTCCGAATCCACCCGCGCCTTGATCCGGCGGATCTCGCGCACCGCCTCCGGCGACACCCCGTCGGCGGGGTACCGCACCGGGTCCACCAGGTGCAGGAAATCGATCCCCAGTGCCTCGTCACCGGCCATCTGGTGCGCCCGCAGCAACGCCTGCGTCTCCCACGGCTGCGCCCACTGCTCGTAGTACGCGCCGTAGGCGGCGAGCGTGCGGACCAGCGGACCGTTGCGTCCTTCCGGTCGCAACCCCGCGTCGACCTGCAACGGCGGGTCGGTGCTGGGCGCACCGAGCAGCTTCTGGACCCGCCCGGCGACGGTGTTGGCCCACTTCACCGCGTCGGTCTCGTCCGCTCCCGGCTTCGGGTCGCAGACGAACAACACGTCCGCGTCCGAGCCGTAGCCCAGTTCGTGCCCACCGAGCCGACCCATCCCGATCACGGCGAAGCGGGCCGGCGCCGGGCCGCCGCGCTCTGCTTCGGTCCCTCGGATCACCGCGGCCAGGGCCGCGCCGAGCACCGCCGCCCACACCGACGACAACGCCCGACACACCTGCCGCACATCGAGCAGCCCGAGCACATCTGCCGACGCGATCCGGGCCAACTCGTAGCGGCGTAGCGAGCGGGCCGCCGCCACCGCCCGCTTCGGATCGGTATACCGGGCCGAGGACGACACGATGCCGCGGGCGACGTCGACCGGTTGCGATGCCACCAGCAGCGGGCCGTCCGGGCCGTCGGCGAGCAGCCGGATCACGTCCGGCGCGTTGATCAGCAGATCCGGCAGGTAGGCCGACGACCCCAACAGCAGCATCAGCCGCTGGGCGATCGCCCCCTCGTCGCGCAGTGCCCGCAGGAACCAGTCCTCGTTCGCCATCGCCTCGGACAGCCGCCGGTAGGCCAGCAGACCGGCGTCCGGGTCCAGCGTGTCGCCGAGATAGTCGAGCAGGGTGGGCAGCAGCAACGCCTGGATCCGGCCGCGTCGGGACACTCCCCCGGTCAGCGCCTCCAGGTGGTTGAGCGCGTTGCGCGGGTTCACGTAGCCGAGTGCGGCCAGCTGCCGGATCGCCGCTTCCGGGCTCAGCCGCAGCGTGTCGGAATCCAACCGGGCCACCGACTCCAGCAACGGCCGGTAGAACAGCTTCGAGTGCAGGCGACGGATTCGGTGCGTGTTGCGCTTGATCTCGGCCAGCAGCACCCCCAGCGCGTCGTTGCGGCCGTCCGGGCGCATGTGCGCGGCGCGCGCCAGCCAGCGCAGGCCCTCTTCGTCGTCGGCCGCCGGCAGGGTATGGGTGCGGCGCAGCTTCTGCAGCTGCAGCCGGTGCTCCAGCAACCGCAGGAACTCGTAGGACGCGCGCAGGTTCGCCGCGTCGTCCCGGCCGACATAACCGCCGGCGGCCAACGCGGCCAGCGCATCCAGGGTGCTCGCGACGTGCAGCGCGTCGTCCGCCCGACCGTGTACCAGCTGCAGCAGCTGCACCGCGAACTCGACGTCGCGCAGACTCCCGTGGCCCAGCTTCAGCTCGCGGTCGCGCAGCTCGGCAGGCACGTTGTCCTCCACCCGGCGGCGCATCGTCTGCACCTCCGGGACGAAGTCGGCGCGCTCGGATGCGGTCCAGACCATCGGCATCACCGCCGCCCGGTAGCGCTCCCCCAGCTCCAGGTCGCCGGTCATCGGCCGCGCCTTCAGCAGCGCCTGGAACTCCCAGGTCTTTGCCCACCGCTTGTAGTACGCGACATGCGAATCCAGCGTGCGGACCAGCTCGCCGCGCTTACCCTCCGGCCGCAACGCCGCGTCCACCTCGAAGAACGCGGCCGAACCTACCCGCATCAGCTCACCGGCGATCCGGGCCGCGATCGGCGTGGCCGGCTCGGCGACGAACACCACGTCGACATCGCTGACGTAGTTCAGCTCGCGGCCACCGCACTTGCCCATCGCGATCACCGCCAGCGCGACCGGCATCGGGCCCTTCGGGCTGGCCGTCGCGATCGCGACCGACAGCGCAGCGGTGAGCGCGGCGTCGGCCAGATCGGACAGGTGCGCACCGACCACCGGGTAGGGCAGCACCGGCTCGTTCTCCACGGTGGCGGCCAGGTCCAGCGCGGCCACCAGCAGCAGCTGATCTCGATAGGCCGTGCGAAGCGGCGGGATCGCCGCCGGCGCGGTCAGGGCCGCCCGATAGACCAACGGCCCGGCGTGCGGTCCGGTCTCCGGTACCGCGCCCACCGCGTCGAGCAGCGTCGTGCGTAGCTGCGCCGCATCCGGCAGCGACCCCTGACGCAACAGCTGCCAGGTCTGCGGATGCGCGACGATGTGGTCGGCCAGCGCGCTGGACGCGCCGATCACGCCGAACAGCCGGCCGCGCAGCGAGGTGTTCGTGCGTAGCTCGACGGCGAGTTCGGCCCAGCCGCTGCCGAGTTCGCCGTGCAACCGAACCAGTGTCTTCAGCGCCAGGTCGGGGTTCGCCGCGCGCGACAACGCCCAGAGGACCGGCACGCTGTCCGGGGTGTCCCAGCCGAGCGTCCGCAGGTCCGCCGCAGCGCCCGGCTCGACCAGCCCCAGCCGACCGGCTCCCGGAACAGTCGATCGCGCGGTAGGAGGACGAACCATACGACCAACCTAGCGCCCGAGCGCATTCCGGATCGACACTCCGCACGGCTCGTGACCGGTCGGATACCGAGTCGGTCACGGATGCCGGTCGCTACAGGTCCAGGTACTCGCTCAGCTCGAACGGCGTCACCTGACTGCGGTACTCCGCCCACTCCCGCCGCTTGTTACGCAGGAAGAAATCGAACACGTGCTCGCCGAGCGCCTCGGCCACCAGCTCGGAATGCTCCATCACGATCAGCGCATCGGCCAGGCTGCCCGGCAGGTCGCGATACCCCATCGCGCGCCGTTCGGCCGGGGTGAGCGCCCACACGTCGTCCTCGGCTTCCGGGGCGAGCGTGTACCCCTTCTCGATCCCGCGCAGCCCGGCGGCGAGCAGCACCGCGAACGCCAGGTAGGGATTGCACGCCGAGTCGGGGCTGCGGATCTCCACCCGGCGCGACGAGGCCTTGTTCGGCGTGTACATCGGTACCCGGACCAACGCGGATCGGTTCGACCGACCCCAGGACGCCGCGGTCGGCGCCTCCCCACCGTGGATCAGGCGCTTGTAGGAATTCACCCATTGGTTGGTCACCGCACTGATCTCGGCCGCGTGCTCCAGGATTCCCGCGACGAACGCGCGAGCGGTCTGCGACAGCTGGTTCGGATCGTCCGGGTCGTGGAAGGCGTTGGTCTCACCCTCGAACAGGCTCATATGCACGTGCATCGCCGAGCCGGGGTAGCGGCTGAACGGCTTGGGCATGAAGGTGGCGCGTACCCCCTCGTCGATCGCCACCTCCTTCACCACGTAGCGGAAGGTCATCACGTTGTCCGCCATCGACAACGCGTCCGCGTACCGCAGGTCGATCTCCTGCTGGCCGGGCGCCCCTTCGTGGTGGCTGAACTCGACCGAGATCCCCATCGACTCCAGCGCGTCGACCACATGCCGACGGAAGTTCGGGGCCGCCTCGTGCACCACCTGATCGAAGAAGCCGCCGGTGTCCGCGGGTACCGGCGGTGCCCCCTCCGGGCCGCTCTTCAGCAGAAAGAACTCGATCTCCGGATGCACGTAGCAGCTGAAACCGAGGTCGCCTGCCTTGTTCAGCTGGCGGCGCAGCACATGTCGTGGATCGGCCCAGGACGGCGACCCGTCCGGCATCGCGATATCGCAGAACATCCGCGCCGAGTGCTGATCGCCCCGGCTGGTCGACCAGGGCAGCACCTGGAAGCTGGACGGGTCGGGTTTGGCCACCATGTCCGCCTCGGACACGCGGGCAAAGCCTTCGATGGCCGAACCGTCGAAGCCGATCCCCTCCTCGAACGCACCCTCCAGCTCGGCCGGCGCGATCGCCACGGATTTCAGATAGCCGAGCACGTCGGTGAACCAGAGCCGGACGAATCGGATGTCGCGCTCTTCGAGGGTTCGGAGCACGAACTCCTTCTGACGGTCCATGCTGCGAGACTAGGCACCCAGCGTTAAATCCGTGTTACGGCGCGCGGCCGGGCGCTCAGCAGGTGCGATCGCCGGCGGTGGCGGTATCGATCAGATAGCTGACCACCGCATCGTCCACACACGCAACTCCGGAGGTCAGCGCGACGGTGTGCTGGGTGCCCTGATAGGTGATCAGTGCCGCGCCGATCCGACCGGCCAGCTCGGCTCCGGCCTGATACGGCGTCGCCGGATCGCCGGTGGTCGACACCACGGTCAGTTTGGGCCACCCGGAAGCCGACATCTGTTGCGGCGAGCTGGTATTCGGTACCGACCAGAACGCACAAAGATCCAGTGGAGCTTGTCCGGTGCCGTGGCCGTCGTCCAGGAACGGGGCCAGTCGGCGGTAATCGGTGTCCACCGCGCCGGCCACCGCGCGGTCGGTGATCGGCGGATCGTCCACACACCGGATCGCGTTGAACGCGTCCTCGACGTTGTCGTAGCTGCCGTCCTCCCGCCGGCCCTCGTAGAGGTCCGCCAGGTGCAATAGGGTGTCGCCCCGCCCGTCGGCCAACTCCCGCAGCCCGACCGTGAGCAGTGGCCACAGCTCGGTGGAGTACAGCGCCTGCTGGACGCCGGTGGTCGCGTCGGAGTAGCCGAGCCCGCGCGGATCGGTGGTCGTCGCGGGTCGCTGTTCGAGCGGGGTGACCAAACCGCGGAACACCGTGTTCGCCTGCGTCGGGTCGGTGCCCAGCGGACACCGCTGCGAGCGGGCGCAGTCGGCGGCGTAGTCGTCGAAAGCGGCCTGGAACCCCGCCGCCTGCAGCCGGATCGCCTGCAGCCGATCGGTTCCCGGATCGACCACGCCGTCGAGCACCATCGCGCGCACCCGTTCCGGAAACTCGTCGGCATAGGCCAATCCGATTCGGGTGCCGTAGGAGTAGCCCAGGTAGGTCAGCCGATCGTCGCCGAGCACCGAGCGCAGGATGTCGATGTCACGCACCGTCTCCCGGGTGCCGAGGTGCGATAGCAGCTCGGTGCCCATCCGGCCGGCACAGCTGCCGGCATAGTCGCGGTGCTCCTGCTCGGTGGTCGCGATGCCGGTCGGTGAGGTGTCGAAGTCGGGATCGGCGCGCTCGGCGTCGGCCTGGGCGTCGGTCAGACAACGCACCGCCGGCAACGACGCACCGACTCCACGCGGGTCCAGGCCGATCACGTCGAACCGTTCGGCGAGCGGGGTGCCGGCCCCCTGCGTAGCCAAACTCAACCCGGACACGCCGGGTCCACCGGGGTTGGTGATCAACGCGCCGATCCGGTCACCACTCGCGACCGCCCGGGACACGGCGAGCTGTACGGTGTCGCCGTCCGGCCGGGCGTAGTCGACCGGCACGGTCAATCGAGTGCATTGCAGGCTGGCCGGCAACGGATCGCCGGGTTGCTCGAAATCTGCGCACGATCCCCAGTCCAGCTGCTGGCGACTGAACCGGTCCAGGCCGGCCGAATCTGTGGTGGGTTCGGGCGAGCCGCTCGGGCCGGACGAACTCGCCGGCGGATCGGCCGAGCGCGAATCACCGCATCCGGCCAGCGAGACCAGGCCCCCGAGGAGAACAACCGCTGCAGCCACACCGGACCGGAGCGAGCAGCGTGCCGACATCTGTCGATCGTGCCACGGACTCCGGTCAGTTGACCGCCGACGACAGGGTGCGGGCGATGTCGCCGAGTACCGCATCCGGTTGCTGCGCGAGCCGGTGTGCCGTGACCGTGAGAACGTTCCAGCCGCCCGCCAGCAACGCGGCCCGGCGGCGGCGGTCTCGCTCGACCTGTTCGGCGTCGCGCAGCCATTCCCAGCCGACCAGCTCGATCGCCAGCCGGAAGCGGGGGAAGACCATGTCGACGTCGTAGTCGAGGTAACTCACATGCTGCCGCCACCCCTCCACCCCGGCCGACCGAAGCAGCTGGACCAGCTGCCGTTCTGCCTGCCACAGCCCGCCGTCGCCGGCCAGGGCGAGCATCCGGCCGACCGCCGGGGAACCGCGCCGACCGGAGTTGCGCTCGTGCGCCGCAAGCAGGTCCGGCATCGACACCCGGGACTGCAACGCCCGATCCATCAGCACCGATCCGTCGCGCAGCTCGACCGCAGCCTCCAACACGGTCAGCGGGACCGCGGTGATCGCCAGGTCGCGAACGACCGCCTGATCCTCCGGCGCGAGGTCACGATGTCGGATCCGGACCGACTCGACCCGATGCAGCCGCCGCGCGGACGGGATGGTCACCCAGTTGCGCGCCGGCGGGCGATCGATCAGCTGGTGCCACCAGGCCGCGCTCGGACCGTAGGCGAGGGCCCCCTCCCCCGCCCCGTACACGGCGGCGCGTAACTCCACCGCGGGGGTTCGGGTGTGCTCGGCGAGCACGTAGACCCCTTTGGTGAGCCGGCGCCACTCACCGGAATTGACCCGTCGCTTCACGCCGGACAGGCTCATTCCGGCGGCACGCGCCTGCGCCAAGGTCAACACGCCCTGTTGGCGTGCCATCAGGCGAAGAACAGCAGACGGTGTCACATCCACTAGGACTCGGACACCGAGCGCCCGGTTCCACACTGCGGAATTGGGAAGATTGAAGGCCGGTCGACCAGGCATGATCTAGCCGGTGTGACCAATCGCACTCGTCGCTGCGCTACACCGCCCGAACCTCCCGGTGGAAAAATTGTCCCCGTCAGACGCACTCCCGGAGACCCGACCAAGGCTTCGAGGTAGGCGTACTCGATGACTCACTCCGAGGGGACAACGATGTCCGATACCACCGCGATGCCCGATACCACCGCGATGTCCGATACCACCGTGATGCCCGATACCACCGCGATGCCCGATACCACCGCGATGCCCGATACCACCGCGATGTCCGAAACCGCGCCGTACGGTGCCGCCGCCCCGGCGCCCCGGCGCCAGACCCGGGTGCACCACCTGCAAGCGATGAAGTCGGCCGGCACCAAGTGGTCGATGTTGACCGCCTACGACTACTCGACCGCCCGACTCTTCGACGAGGCGCAGATTCCGGTACTGCTGGTCGGCGATTCGGCCGCCAACGTGGTCTACGGTTACGACACCACGGTGCCGATCACCATCGACGAGCTGATTCCGCTGGCGCGCGGGGTGGTTCGCGGCGCACCGCACGCGCTGGTGGTCGCCGACCTCCCGTTCGGCAGTTACGAATCCACACCTGCCCAGGCGCTCGCCAGCGCCACCCGGTTCCTCAAGGAAGCCGGCGTGCATGCGGTGAAGCTGGAGGGCGGCGAGCGGGTTGCCGGCCAGATCGCGACGCTCGGCTCCGCCGGTATCCCGGTGATGGCGCACATCGGCTTCACCCCGCAGAGTGTCAACTCGCTCGGCGGATTCCGGGTGCAGGGCCGCGGCGACGGCGCCGAGCAGCTGGTCGCCGACGCGCTCGCCGTCCAGGAGGCCGGCGCGTTCTCGGTGGTGATGGAGATGGTGCCGGCCGAGCTGGCCGGCCAGGTCACCCGCAAGCTCACCATTCCGACCGTCGGCATCGGTGCCGGCAGCGAATGCGATGCCCAGGTGTTGGTCTGGCAGGACATGGCCGGCTACACGAGCGGGCGCACGGCGAAGTTCGTCAAGAAGTTCGCCACGCTCGGCGACGACCTGCGGGCGGCGGCCGGTGCGTACGCCGCCGAGGTGCGCAACGGCACGTTCCCGGCCCGCGAACACACGTTCTGACCTGGCCCGACCGACCCGTCCGACCCGGCGCTGCGGTGGTGCGGTAGCGACCCGCTCGTACACTCGCAACAGACACCGCAAAATCGGACGAAAGGGTCCCCGATGCGTGCCTGCCCTCCCCGGGCTGTCCGGATCTCCGCCGTGATCCTGGCGGCGCCGGCGGCGGCGCTGCTCGCCGGCTGCGCGGCCCCGCACGAGCAGGCCGGGACGCTCAGCTCGCCGGCGCTATCGCCCACCACCGGAGTACCGCAGACCACCGCCGATGCCGCGCCGCCGGCCGGCACGGCGTCGGTCACCCCCACCGCCGGCGACGACCTGTGCCGCCGACTGGAGGCCGCACTGCCCGATTGGCGGGTGCAGGGTCCGACACTGGGCAAACTGGCCTTGAAAGGCCTGGCCTTCGAGTGGGCCGCGAACAACGGCTACGCCAACGTCGAGCTGCTCCGCGACCACACGGTGTTCGACACGGTCGCCGGCGATCGCTGCGCCAACGTGCGGCAGGAGACACTCGCCGCGCTGTCGATCCCCAGCCTCGACGCCGGGATCTACGCACTGTGAGCGACCGAGTGCGATATCCGGAGATCACGCCGTACCTCACCGGCATGCTCGAGGTCGGCGACGGACAGCGCATCTACTGGGAGGAGTGCGGCAATCCGCGGGGCAAGCCGGCGGTGTTCCTGCACGGCGGTCCGGGCGGCGGCTGCACGCCGGATCACCGGCGCTACTTCGATCCGGCCGCCTACCGAATCGTATTGTTCGATCAGCGGGGCTGCGGCCGGTCCACACCGCACGTCGCCGACGGCGCCGACCTCGCGACGAACACCACGGCGCACCTGATCGCCGACATCGAGGCATTGCGCACCGATCGGGGTATCGAGCGCTGGCTGGTATTCGGCGGCTCGTGGGGATCCACGCTCGCGCTCGCCTACGCCGAGCAGTACCCACAGCGCGTCACCGAGCTGGTGCTGCGCGGCATCTTCCTGCTCCGCCGGAGCGAGATCGACTGGTACTACAACGGTCCGGCGGGCACCATCTTCCCCGATCTGTGGGAACAGTATCTGGCGCCGATCCCCGAGTCCGAACGCTCCGGCGACCTGGTCGAGGCGTATCACCGGCTGCTGCAGCACCCGGATCCGGCGGTATCGCAACGCGCGGCGGTCGCCTGGTCCACCTGGGAAGGGGCGACCAGCTCGCTGTTGCCCGATCCGAACCGGGTCGCCGAAACCGCGGATCCGCGATTCGCGCTGGCCTTCGCCCGGATAGAGAACCACTACTTCCGGCACGGCGGCTTTCTCACCGAGGGGCAGTTGTTGCGTGACGCCGCCGCGCTCGCCCAGATTCCGGGGGTGATCGTGCAAGGCCGTTACGACATCGTCTGTCCGATGGGCAGCGCGTGGGCGCTGCACCGCGCGTGGCCGGCCGCGCAGCTGACGATCGTGCCGGACGCCGGTCATTCGTCCGCCGAGCCCGGGATCATGCACCACCTGATCGCCGCGACCGATCGGTTCCGCGAATGAGCGCCCGGGTAACGGCCAGGGTCGCCACGGAGCCACTGCTGACCGCACTCGCCGCCGACGTCGGCCGGCTCACCGCAGCCGAACCCGACGTGCGCGCCGACACCTACGACTCGGTGCACCAGATGCGGGTGGCCACCCGACGGCTGCGCAGCGTGTTGCGCTCCTACCGGCGCGCGCTGGACCAAGCCCGGACCGCCCCGTTGCGGGTCGAGCTCAGCTGGCTCGGTGGTGTGCTGGGTGTCGCGCGGGACGCGGAGGTGCGCGCCGAACGGTTCGCCGGCTTGCTCGCCGAACAGCCGCCCGGGTTGATCCCGGGACCGCTACCGGACCGGCTGGTCGGGACCAACCGCGCCCGCTACGCGACCGCTCACGTCGCGGTCCTCGCGGCGTTGGACAGCCGCCGATACGCCGATTTGATCACCGCGCTGACAACCCTGGTAGCCGATCCGCCGCTCACCGGGCGGAGTGCCGCCACCCCACAGCGGTTCTGCGCCGACACGCTGTCCCGGGAGTATCGCCGGCTGCGGCGGCTGGTCCAGATCGAGTCCGAGGCCGGACCGGCCGAGCAGGTGGAGGCGCTACACGACGTCCGGAAAGCGGCAAAGCGGCTGCGCTACGCTGCGGAGCCTACCCAGGGCGCGCTCGGCGAACCTGCCACCCGACTGGTCGGCACGGCCAAGCGGCTGCAATCCACGCTCGGCGACCACCGGGACGCGGTCGAGTCGCAAACGGCATTGCTGGCCACGGCGGCCACGGCCCGCACCGCCGACGAGGACACCTTCGGCTACGGGCTGCTCTACGCCGTGGAGGAGCAGGCCGCGCGCGCCGCGCTGACCCACTATCACCCTGCGGTGGAGTCGTTGATCTCGGCCGGGACCGCGCTGTCGGCCGGCCGATAAGCGAATCGCACGGTGCGCGTGTCGATATCGGCGGTCTGCAGGCGGACGGTGAGCTGTGCCCCGTCCGGCGGATCACCGTCGCACCGGGCCACCACCGGTGGATCGGCGACGAACACCTCGGCGTCGCGCCGACCGTCCTTACCGCGTAGCACCACCGCCGGGAAATCGCTGCCGACCCGGTCCGCGAGCACGGTCGCTTCGGCGCGATCCACGCAGGCGCGCTCGACCTTGCCGGCCAGCGCGTCGGTGTACCGCATCACCTCGGCGACCTCCGACAGACCCGCTCGGACCCAGTCCGGCACCGGGGTGGCGGCGCTCAGCGCGAGGCAGATCTCGGTGGTGAACCGGTCGGTGAGCCGCCGCAGCGGGGCCGTGACGTGGGTGTACGGGGCACCGATCGCGCTCTGTGATACCTGCTCGGGCAGGCTTCCGTCCAGTACGGTGTAGCCGGCGCCGCGGAGCAGCCCGGTCGCCTCGGACATCACCGCCAAGGTGGTCGGCGCGCCGGTCGGCAGCGCCGCCAGCAGCCGCCCGACCGGCACGTCGGCCGGCCAGTCCAGGCCGAGTGCCTTCGCCGCGCGCCGGATTCCGGCGAGCGCGGCGGCATCGGGCGGCGGCATCGTCCGGAGCAGCCCGAGTTCGGCCGAAACCATCAGCGCGGCAGCACACATCCCAGTGAGCAGGGAGACCTGCGCATTCCATTCGTCGGCCGCGGTGCGCGGCTCCAACTCCAGCCGCCAGCCCGCGTCACCGTCGCGGATGACCACCTGTTCGGGCAGGTTCAGCTCGATGGCACCACGGTGGGCCGCGGCAGCGAGTCGCAGCGCGCCGAACTCGGGCAACGCGGCGATCGACGGGTGCAGCCGACCGGCGTCGGCGTCGGCTTGCACCCCGGCATAGTCCAGCCGGGCCACCGAGCGGACTCGGGCCCGGCGCACCGACCACGTCTGCGGCTGCGCGCGCTCGTCGCACTCGATGGTCCACAAGGCCACCGGACGGTCCTGCTCGGGCAACAGACTGGCGTTCCCGGCGGACAGCACCGGCGGGTGCAGGGGGATCGATCCGTCCGGGAGATAGTAGGTCTGGCCCCGCCGCCGCACCTCGGTGTCGAGCGCGCCGCCCGGAACGACAACCGCCCCGAGATCTGCGATCGCATAGTGGACCACGAATCCCGAGGCGGTGCGTTGAAGATGTAGTGCTTGATCCAGATCCATCGACCCCGGCGGGTCGATGGTGACGAATGGGAGGTCGACTCGATCCTCACGGACCGCGGAGAAGGCATCGACGGCGTGTTCCGCTTCTGCCAGAGCCGCGTCCGGGAAATCCGAGACGAGCCCGAATTCGGTTCGGATAGAACCGAATTCGAGCTCAGCGGCGGCAAGTCGGCGCACGCTCATCGAGTCAGTCCTTGAACACCACCATGCCGCCGTGCGGGGCGTCGATCGGACCGTAGACGGTGAACGACACCCGGCCGTCCGGATAACCGCTCGAGATACCGGTCGCGCTGCTCAGCGTCGAGCCGAACGAGCGCGCCGAAGGATGCGGGATCTTCGCCATGTTGAACCCGATCCCATTCTGATAAACCCACGCCGATTCGGCGTGATCGAGGTCCACTCGGACCCCACCCGGCAACGGCGTCACCTCGACCGCCGAGGCGGTGCCGGCGCCGAACAACGCGAGCGCCGACGCGACGCCGGCAACCAGTGTGCCGACGACAATTGAACGAATGAAACGCATGGTTGGATCCCCAGTTTCTTGAATCGAGCCGACTGCACCAGCGGTGATGCCCCCACACAGTATGTCGCCGGGCATACGCGGTCTACCCCAGGTTTGCGGCGTGTCACCGACCTGTGGCCCACAGTTCGCGGGCAGGACCACCGACACCCCGTCGGGCCGGCGGACCCGGAGACCGATCTTGCACACGAAGGACCCAGGCAGCTGCTGAGCAGGCATCGGAAGGTCGACTATCCTCGGCGAACAGCCGGTGCCCTACCTGGGCAGGAGCAGGCTACCGAACCCGTCGGGGCGGGCCACGGGCGGGACCCGACGCTGGAGGAACCATGCGATACACCACCGTTGCGATGGTCGCCGCGGCTCTGCTGCTGGCCGGTTGCGGCAGCTCCGACGACGCATCACCGGACACTGCAGGCGGCCCGTCCTCGGGTGATCTGAATGCGTCGATTTCGGCGGCGGCCTCCGCGCTGCCGGACGACGCCACCGACGCCGACGTCCGAGCCGCCGGATTCGCCGTCGCCTTCCGCGCCGGCTTCGCCGATCTGGCCGCCGGCCGCTCCGACGCCGAACTCCGGTCGGTGTACGCGGGCACCTGCACCGACATCAAGACCGGCGCGAGTGAGGCCGACATCCGCCGGGGCCTCACCGAGCGACTGCGCAACGGCGCGGTCGCGCCGACCGAGGATCAGATCGGGGTGATCTACTCATCGATCAAGGTCATCTGCTGAGCCTGCCGGAATCGGCCGGTCGGGGCGGACGAGCCGGCCTGTAAGCCGGATCCTGTGCCGGCCGAAGCCGGCGGCGATCATCCATCTGGGCACACCGTCGCCGGGTACCTCAAGCGGTCCACCCGCAGGCTCGGGCGGGCAGCCCTCGAACACCTGCGCAGCCGCACTCCGGTGAGTGCGACCTTCGACCTTGCTCCGGGCGGGGTTTACCGAGCCGGCCCGGTCACCCGAGCCGCTGGTGCGCTCTTACCGCACCGTTTCACCCTTACCGGCTCGCGCCGGCGGTCTGTTCTCTGTGGCACTGTCCCGCGGGTCGCCCCGGGTTGCCGTTGGCAACCGCCCTGCCCTGTGGAGTCCGGACTTTCCTCGACATCCGGCCAGCGCGTCGTGATGCCGAAACACCCGACGCCGGTACCGGCTGCCGCGACCGCCCGGCCGACTCGTCCGCATCGAAAAGCATAGCGGGTATTCGCATCACTCCGACCCACCAGTAGCGACCGGCTAAGGTGCGAGCCATGGATCGCGGGGACGTGTCGTTCACATCGGAGGGCGAGCTCTGCGCCGCCTGGTTGTACCGGTCGGACGACTCCACTCGGCCGCGCCCACTGATCGTGATGGGGCACGGTCTGGGCGGCAACCGGGAGATGCAGCTGGATGCCTACGCACAGCGGTTCGCCGCCGCCGGAATGCACGTACTCGCCTTCGACTATCGACATTTCGGCGCCAGCGACGGTCAGCCGCGTCAGCTGGTGGATCTCGGCAAACAGCGCGCCGACTGGGCCGCCGCGGTCCGCTACGCGCGCACCCTGCCCGGGGTGGATTCCACCCGAATCGCATTGTGGGGCACCGCGTTGGGCGGTGGTCACGCGCTCGCCGTCGCTGCCGACGACCCCTACCTCGCGGCCGTGGTGGTGCAGTGCCCGTTCACCAGTGGACTGCGTGCCGCGCTGGCCAAAGGACCGAGCAGCGTCCTGAAAGTGGGCATGGTCGCCTCCCTGGACGCCCTGCTGGCGCCGATGCGGCGCAAGCCGATCGGCGTCGCACTGGCCGGCGAACGCGGCAAGTGTGCGATGGTCAGCGCGGCCGACGCGCCGGCCGGATACCAGCGAATGGCCACCGCGAGCATGCTGTTCGACACCGTCGTATCCGCCCGGTCGGGCTTCGGTCTGCTGTTCGACGCGCCGGCGCGGAAAGTCCGGCAGCTGAAGATGCCGGTGTTCTACGCGATCTGCGAACACGACACGGTGCACCCGGCCGGACCCGCCCGCGCCGCCGCCGCGCACACCCGAAACGCCACCGTCCGGCAATATCCCGTGGGCCACTTCGACATCTACTACGGGGAGACGTTCGAGACGGCGGTCGCCGATCAGCTGGAATTCCTGGTCTCGGTGCTGCGTCCGTGAGCGCTCGATCCACCGGCCGCTACGTCGCGTTCCTGCGCGGGGTGAACGTCGGCGGCATCACGATCAAGATGGCCGACCTGCGCGACACCCTCACCGCCGCCGGACTGGCCGACGTGCGCACCGTACTCGCCTCCGGAAATGCCGTGTTCGCCAGCAGCGACATCGATCGGACCGAGCTCAAGGCGCGGATCGAGGAGGCGCTGCGGGACACGTTCGGCTACCCGGCGTGGATCGTGCTGCGCGACCTGGACCAGGTGCGGGCGATCGTGGACGGCTACCCGTTCCCCGAGCGGGACGAGCGGCAGCCGTACGTGCTGCTCGCCGCCGACCCCGCGAGCCTGGCCGAGTTGGCCGAGGCAGCGCCCGAGCTGGACCCGGCGGTGGAGCAGATCCGCCTGGGTGACGATGTCCTGTACTGGGAAGTGCTCCGCGGCCGGACCCTGACCAGTGCCTTCGGCAAAGCGTCGGCCAACCGGAAGTACAAATCGACGGTGACCAACCGCAACCTGCGCACGCTGCGAAAGATACTGGCCTGAAAGAGATCCTGGGCGCGACGAGAGACGGCGCCGATCAGTCCAGGTGGCCGGTGTCGTTGACCAACCGCACCGACGTCCCGCCGTCGGGATAGAACTCGGCGATCGACAACGACGCAAGGTCCAGATGCAACCGGTACAGCAGCGTCGGGCCGACGTCCAGCGCCAGCTGCAGCAGCGTCTTGATCGGGGTCACGTGGCTGACCACCAGCACGTTCTGCCCCGGGTAGGCGGCTAGCAGGTCGTCCCGGACGGCGGAGACCCGTTGCCGCACCTGGGCGAAGCTTTCGCCGCCCGGCGCCGGCACCGCCGAATCGGCCAGCCAACGCCGGTGCAGATCCGGATCACGCTGCGCCGCTTCGGTGAACGTCAACCCCTCCCACTCACCGAAGTCGGTCTCGGTCAGGTCGTCGAGCACCGTCACCGGCAGGCCCAGCGCCGCACCGGCGGCGGTGGCGGTGGCCTGAGCCCGGCCCAGCGGCGACGACACGATTGCGGCAATCCCGCCCTTGCCGGCCAGCCGTTGCGCTGCGCGACCGGCCTGTTCCCGGCCCAGTTCGGTCAGCTCCGGGTTGCCCCGGCCGGAGTAGCGCCGCTCGATCGACAGTGGAGTTTGCCCGTGCCGCAACAACAGCAGTCGGGTCGCCGGCCCGCGTGCCCCGGTCCAGCCGGGCGGCGGCGGCGCGGCCGGCTGGGCGACGGCGGCCGGGCCGGCGCCCGCCGCTTCCACGGCCGGCTGCTCGGTGCCGTCCATCGCGGCGTTGGCCAGCCGATCGGCATGAGCGTTGCGCGCCCGGGGAATCCACTCGTACCGCACCCGGTCGAACCCGCGGGCCAGCTCAGCCGCTTGCCCATGCAGCGGAATCATGTCCGGATGCTTCACCTTCCAGCGTCCGGACATCTGCTCGACGACCAGCTTGGAGTCCATCCGGACCTGCACCTCGGTGCCACCTACGTCCGCAGCGGCCGTCAATCCGGCGATCAGCCCGCGATATTCGGCCACGTTGTTCGTCGCGACGCCGATACCGGCGAACCGCTCGGCCAGCACGGTGGCATGGTCGGCGGCGAACACCACCGCGCCGTAGCCGGCCGTGCCCGGGTTTCCCCGTGACCCGCCGTCGGCCTCGACGATGACCTTCACAGGCCGGATTCGGCGGTGCGGACCATGATCGCGCCGCACTCGGGGCAGGTCACCACCACGTCCGGCGCGGTCTTGGCGATCCGCGCCAGCTCGCCGCGATCCAGCTCGATCCGACACGCCCCGCACCGGCGGGCACGTAACAACGCGGCTCCGATACCGTGCCGCTCACGTTGCCGTTCGTAGCGATCCAACAGCTCTGTCGGAAAAATCGTCACTATCTCGTCTCGGCCGGTGCGACAACGGTTCTCCGCCACATCGAGGTCGGCCACCGCCTCGTCGCGCAGCCGGGTGGCGTCGGTCAGGTCGGCCTCGGCCCGGCTCAGCTGCGCCCCGGCGTGCTGATGATCGGCGTCGGCCGCCTCGCGCCGTTCCATGACGTCCAGGAGGTCGTCTTCCAGCGTCGATTGCCGTCGCTCCAGTGCACCCAGCTCGTGCTGCAGGTCGGTCAACTGTTTCGCGGCCACCGTCCCCGCCTGCAACATCGCCCGGTCGCGCTCCTCGCGTTGCCGGACCGAATCGACCTCGTCCTCCAGCTTTCGGATGTCCCGGTCGAGGTCCTCGATTGCGATCTCGACGGTGGCGGCGGCGTCGCGGTATCTGTTCCGCTCACCCTCCAGCCGGGTCACCTCTTGCTGCTCCGGCAACACCCGGCGGCGATGCGATATCTGGGCCGATTCGGTGTCCAGCGCGGCCAGCTCGAGTAACCGAAGCTGAATCTGGGGTTCGACGTTCACTGCTCTCCTGGCTCGGAAACGGCGTAAGGCTCCACGGTACTCCCGAGCGACCAGGGGTCGGTTCGCATCGCCGACACCCGCACGGCCAGACCGGGCAGCCGCTGCTCCAGCACTCCCGCCGCCTGCGCGCACCAGGGAAACTCGCTGGCCCAATGCGCGACGTCGATCAACGCCGGACCGCCCGCCCGCAGGTGCTCGTCGGCCGGATGATGCCGCAGGTCGGCCGTCAGGTACGCATCCACGCCGAGCCGGCCGACCGCGCCGAGCAGCGAATCCCCCGCTCCACCGGACACGGCCACGCGGCGCACCGGCAGGTCCGGATCGCCCGCGGCACGCACCCCCCACACGGTGGCCGGCAGCGCCGCGACAACCCGTTCGGTGAACGCGCGCAACGACTCCGGTGCCGGCAGCGTCCCGATCCGGCCGATTCCGGTGTCGGCGCCCGGCGCGGTGGGCGCGATCGGTCCGCCGACGGTGAGGCCGAGCACGTCGGCCAGCGCGTCGGATACCCCCGGATCGGCCGAGTCGGCGTTGGTGTGCGCGGTGAACAGCGCGCACCCACCGCGGATCAACCGGTGCAGCAACGCGCCCTTCGGCGTGTGCATGGCGACGGTGGTCACCCCGCGCAGCAGCAACGGGTGGTGTGCGACGAGTGCGTGCGCACCCCAAGCCAGCGCCTCATCGACCACCGCGGCGGTCGGGTCGACGGCGAGCAGCACCCGCGACACCGGCTGATCCGGATCACCGCAGACCAAACCGACCGCGTCCCACTCCGCGGCCAGGTGCGGCGGATAAGCGCAGTCGAGTACGTCGATCAGGTCGGCAAGTCGGATGGTCACGACCGGTCAGCGTAGGCGCGAATCCGGTCCAGTGCGGCCAGCAGCGCATCCACCTGATCGGGCGGGCGGACCGCGACCCGCAGGTGGGACCGGCCGAGCCCGGGGAACGTGTCACCACGTCGGACCGCAATCCCCTGCGTGCGCAACTGCTCACGAACCCGTTCCGCGTCGGGCAGGTGGAGCAGCAGGAACGAGGCGGCCGCCGGCAGGTGCACGGCCGCCCCGGCCGCGACGAGCCGGTCTGCCATCGCGGCACGATGCGCGGCCAGCGTGACCGCCCATCCGGCCGCCTCGACGACCGCTACCGGCTCGCTACATGCCCGAATCGCTGCCAACTGCAACGACCCGAGCGGCCAGTGCGCGCGCCCGACCCGCAACCGATCGAGCAACCCGACCGGCCCGATCAGGTAGCCACAGCGCAGCCCCGCCAACGACCAGGTCTTGGTCAGGCTGCGCAGCACCAACACGTCCGGCAGTCTTCGCCCGGCCACCGACTCCGGCTCACCCGGCACGGTGTCGGCAAACGCCTCGTCCACCAGGATGAGCCGGCCGGGTCGGCGCAGCGCCAGGACGTCCGCAGCCGGGTGCAGCACCGAGGTCGGGTTCGTCGGGTTGCCCAGCACCACCAGGTCCGCGGCATCGGGCACGCGCGCCCCGGCCAACCGATACGGCGGCTCGAGCAACACCCGGGCCACCGGGAGGCCGGCTTCGCGCAGCGCGAACTCGGGTTCGGTGAACGATGGGTGGATCATCGCCGTCAGCCGCGGCGCCAGCCGAGGAAGCAGAGCGAATCCTTCGGCGCCGCCGGCCAACAGCAGGATCTCGTCCGGGTGTCGGCCGTGTCGTGCAGCGACCACCTCGCGGGTTTCCCGGTCCTCGGCGGCCGACGGATAGGCGCCCAGCGTGTGCAAACGGGCCGCGAGCCGGTCCCGGAGCCAGGGCGGCGGCCCGGCGGCCGCGACGTTGACCGCGAAGTCGAGCAGGTCGGGCCCGGTCGCCTGGTCGCCGTGATACCGGAGGCGGTCGAGATCCGATTCGTCCACGGCTCGCGAGTGTACGGAGAATGGCACGGTGACCGATCCGGACCGACTGCACCTGTCGTTCGTCTGCACCGGCAACATCTGCCGCTCGCCGATGGCCGAGCTGATCGTCGCCGACCACCTGGATCGGGCCGGCCTGGCCGAGCGGGTGCGGGTGTCGAGCGCCGGGACCGGCGCGTGGCATGTCGGGGAGCCCGCCGACCCGCGCACCGTCGCGGTGTTGCGCCGACACGGCTATCCCAGCGAGCACTCCGCCGCCGCCGTGGACGACGATCACCTGTCCGCGGATCTGCTGATCCCGCTCGATGCGGGCCACGATCGGGCTCTCGGCCGACTGGGCGTGCCCGAGGAGCGGCGCCGATTGCTCCGAAGTTTCGACCCGGACGCCGACGGCGGTGACGTGCCCGATCCCTACTACGGCCCGGACGCCGGGTTCGAGCTGGTCCGGAAACAGATCGAAGCTGCCGTTCCGGGCATCGTGATCTGGGTACAGCGGAAACTGGAGCAGCCATGACCGGCAGGGATCTGCCCAGGAAATCTTGTCGGTGGGTCGTGATGCACTAGATATATGACCGCAGCCAGTGTTTTTACTCCCGGAACCGGGTTTGGTGCTGGTTCTGCGCGGATGGTGTTGGCGGGGTTGCGGGCGGCGCGGGCCGAGGCGGAGCGGGTCGCGGTGCAGCAGGCCGAGTTGACGGTCGAGTGGTGTCGCTGGCACGCCCCGGTGGGTGACACCGAGGTGGATCGGTTCGGGGTCGGGTGGGTCACTCCGGGCGGGCCCGGTTCGCCGGAGGTCGACGAATCCGCGGTTGCCGAGCTCGCTACCGCGTTGCGGTATTCCACCGATTCGGGAATGTCGTATGTCGGGGCGGTGCTCGAAGTTTGTTACCGGTTGCCCCGACTCTGGGAACGCGTCCGGAACGGGCAGACACCATGGTGGCGGGCCCGGCGGATCGCCGATGCCACTATCGGCTTGTCGCCGGAAGCGGCCGCGTTCGTCGATGAGCGGCTCGCGGCGTACGCGGGGACGGTGTCGTGGGCGCAGCTGGATCGGTTGATCGACGAAGCCCGCATCCTCGCCGACCCCGAGGCTGCGGAGCAGGAATTGAATGCCGATACCCGGAAGGTGGAGATCGACACCCGCACCGTGAGTCTGACCGGCACGGTCCGGATCGAGGGCGAACTCGATCTGCTCGACGCCCGCGATCTCGATCACGCGTTGTCCGATATCGCCGAGGATCTCGCCGCCTGTGGCAGCACCGATTCGCTGGATGCGCGGCGCTCGACCGCGTTGGGTGAACTCGCCCGCCGGCAACCCGGATTGCCGTTCGACGCACCAGAACCCACACCGGCTGCGTTGGATCGCCGCGCCCCGCGTGATGTTCAGTTGCATGTACATATCAGCGCTGATCAGCTCACCGGTTCCGGTGGCCCCCTGGGCCGGGTCGACTCTTCGTCACCGACCCCGGCGAGTATCGAGGCGATCCGTGCTTGGTGTGGCAGCCCGGACGCGAAGGTGACGGTGCGCCCGGTGCTGGACCTGGCCGAACACGTCCAGACCGACGCATATCAGATTCCGGACCGGCTCCGCGAACAGGTCGTGCAGACCAGCAACACGTGCGTGTTCCCGTACTGCAACCGCCCCGCCCGTGGCTGCGACCTCGACCACACCCACCCGCATGACCGGGGCGGACCCACCAGCAGCGACAACCTCGCCCCACTCTGCCGAAAACACCACCGGCTCAAAGGAAACCGCGGCTGGCACTACCAACGGCTCACCCGCGGTGCTTATCTCTGGACCACCCCGGCCGGCGGAACCTACCTGCGCGACGGCACCGGCACCACCGACCTCACCCCACCCGGCAAACCCCCACCCCGGGCACCGGATTCCCCGATGCCCCACCGAGCGGGCCAGCCGCCACCCATACCCGACGACGAACCCCCACCCTTCTGAACAACCCCGACACCGGCACCCCGCCCCACCCGGCCGGGGCCACCGGCATGCCCGAACCTGCCCCCGGCCCGTGGCGAGATCAGCGCTGCCCACGGTATCGACCGCCGAAGTCCGGGATACCGTAGTCGGCGTGCGACGGCTGCGGTTTCTGCTTCGGCCCGGCTGGATCATGCTGGCGATCCTGGTCGGTGTGTTCGCCTACCTCTGCTTCAGCGTGCTGGCGCCCTGGCAGCTTCACAAGAACTCCCGTACCGAACATCGCAACGATCTGATCGCCCGCTCGGTCGACGCGGACCCGGCCTCGGTCGGCGATCTACTCGGCACCGGCTCGTTCGCCGAGGACGACGAGTGGCGCCGGGTGAACGCCCGCGGGAGCTACGTTCCCGGCTCGACGGTGTTGGTTCGACTGCGTTCGGTGAACGGCGATCCCGCATTCGAGGTGCTGAATGCTTTTCGACTGGACGACGGCCGCATCCTGCTGGTCGATCGCGGATACGCACGCGCCGTCGAAAGCAGCCGGCCGCCGCCGATCACCGACCCGCCGACCGGGCCTCGCACACTGCAAGCGCGAATCCGGCAATCCGAAGGCGTGATGAACGACAAGCCGCCGGCCGAACTGGACGGCTATCGACAGGTGTACTCGATCGATTCCGGCCAGGTAGGCGGGCTGCTGGGGCTGGCGCTGGTCGATGGCTATCTGCAGTTGGAGCCGGATCAGCCCGGCAGCTACGAGCCGATTCCCCTCCCCCAACTCGACGCCGGCCCGTATCTGTCCTACGGCCTGCAATGGCTCGCGTTCGGCATCATGGCGCCGCTCGGACTTGCCTACTTCATCCGGGCGGAGATTCTGGAACGCCGCAAGTCGCGCATCCCGTCGGCCCCGGGAGCGGCCGACGGGTCAGCGCCGCCGACCACCGAAGCCAAGCTGGCGGACCGCTACGGCAAGTCCCGCTGACCCCACCACTGCGGCGAGCTGCACCAGCCTGGACAGCCGGACCGCCCGGCGCAGGTCGGCGGCGTGCGGGGGCGGCCCCGAGCCGAGCAGCGGGCGTAGTTCCACACCGTGTGGATACTCGGTGCGGCCGCCCAGCTGCACCGCCAACGCACCAGCCGTTGCGGCTTCGACCACACCGGCGTTCGGGCTCGGATGGTCCGCGGCGTCCGCCCGCCACGCCGACCACGCCGCCGCCGACCGGCCACCGACCAGCGGCGCCAGCACGACCGTGAGCAAGCCGGTGACCCGGGCCGGCAGGTAATTCGCCACGTCGTCGGTGCGGGCTGCGGCCCAGCCGAACCGCCGGTAGCGGACGTTGCGGTAGCCGATCATCGCATCGAGCGTGTTCACCGCGCGGTAGCCGAGTAGCCCGGGAAGCCCCGCGACGGCGCCCCAGAGCAGTGGCGCGACCGCGGCGTCGGAGGTGTTCTCGGCGACGGATTCCAACGCGGCCCGGGCCAGGCCGTCAGCGTCCAACCCAGCCGGGTCCCGGCCGCATAGCGTGGGCAGCACTGCCCGGGCGGCGGCCGGATCGCCGGCCGCGAGCAGCGTTGCCATCTGTTCACCGGTGGTGGCGAGGCTGGCTCCGCCGAGCACCGTCCAGGTGCCGGCCGCCACCGCGAGGGTTCCGCCCCGACCGGCCAGGCCACCGATCCCGACGACCGCACCGACCAGCAGCCCCGTGTGCAGCGCCCCCGCCGATCTGCTGTCGCGATAGCTCCGGCGTTCCAGCACCGCCGCGACCGAACCGAATCCGGCGACCGGATGCCCACGCCGCGGATCGCCGAACAGCCGATCCGCGGCGTAGCCCAGCAACAGACCGGCGGCGACTCCCACCGCCCGAGCCTAGGCGCGTGCCAGACTCGGACGAGCACCGGACCGAAGGAGAACAATGCGAATCAGACTCGGCGACGACGAGCCGCAAGTCGACGAGAGCGCGTGGATCGCGCCCACCGCGACTCTGATCGGCAAGGTACGGATCGGGCCGGAGGTGGGAATCTGGTACAATGCGGTGTTACGCGCCGAAATGGAGCTGATCACGATCGGCGCGCGCAGCAACATCCAGGATGGCTGCGTGTTGCACGTCGACCCCGGTTTTCCGCTGCTGCTGGGTACCGGGGTTTCGGTAGGCCACAACGCGATCCTGCACGGCTGCACCGTCGGTGACGACGTGCTGATCGGGATGGGAGCCACCGTGCTCAACGGCGCGACGATCGGCGCCGGCAGCCTGATCGCCGCCAACGCGCTGATCCCCCAAGGTGCCGAGATTCCGCCGAACTCGCTGGTCGCGGGAGTGCCCGGGAAGGTCCGCCGGGAGCTCGGCGATGCCGAGCGGGACACCATCAAGCTGAACGCCGCGGCCTACCTGTACCTCCGCGAGGTACACACCGGCGGGGTCGTGCTCGACTGACCCCGCCCGGCCGCCGACCGACGCGCTATGGCGGCCGGGCTGACTACACCGACCCGGCCGACTACAACGATCGCGCGATGATCTCTTTCATGATTTCGTTGGTGCCGGCATAGATCTTCTGCACGCGCTGATCGACCCACGCTCGGGCGATCGGGTACTCGGTCATATAGCCGTAGCCACCGTGGAGCTGCAGGCATTCGTCGGCGAGTACCGTCGCCCGTTCGGTGGTCCACCATTTGGCCATGGCCACCGTCGGAATGTCCAACTCGCCCTGCAGATGCCGCTCGATGCAGTCGTCGACGAACACCCGGGCGATCTTCGCGTCGGTCGCCGCCTCGGCCAACTTGAACTTGGTGTTCTGGAAGCCGAAGATCGGTCGTCCGAAAGCCTGCCGATCCTTCGTATAGGCGATCGTGGTCGCCAACATGGATTCCATTCCGGCGACCGAGGTGACTGCGATGATCAGCCGCTCCTGCGGGAGCTGTTGCATGAGCTGAATGAAACCCTGCCCTTCGGCGGTGCCGAGCAGGTTCGAGGTCGGCACCCGAACGTCGTCGAAAAACAGCTCGGCGGTGTCCTGGCCCCGCTGGCCCAACTTGTCCAGCAGGCGGCCGACGCGGTAGCCCGGGCGGTTCGCCTCCACCAGGACCAGCGAGATCCCGCTCGCTGCTTCGTGCACGTCGGTCTTGACCACCACGATGATCAGATCGGCCTGCCCACCGTTGGTGATGAACGTCTTGGCGCCGTTGATCACGTACTCGTCGCCCTCGCGGATCGCCTTGGTCTGCACGTTCTGCAGATCCGATCCGGTGCCCGGCTCGGTCATCGCAATCGCTCCGACCACCTCACCGGACGCCATCTTCGGCAGCCAGGCCTGCTTCTGCTCCTCCGTGCCGTAGGCCAACAGATAGTGCGCGACGATGCCGTTGTGCAGGCTCACCCCCCACGAGCTGTCTCCGGCGCGGGCCTGCTCCTCCAACAGCACCGCCTCGTGGGCGAACGTGCCACCGCCACCGCCGTACTGCTCGGGGACGGACATGCACAAAAGGCCCAGGTCACCGGCCTTGGTCCACAGATCACGATCGACGTGGTGCTGCTCGATGAACCGCTCGCTGTGCGGCGCAATCTCCTTGGCGAAGAAGCCGCGAACCAGATCACGCAACGCATCCAACTCGTCGGTCAGCCATCGGGAACGAGAGGTGCTCGACATGGTCAGGGCCTTTCTCACAGTGTGAATCCGGTGTCGACGCAAATGGTGTCGACACCGGGCGACGGGAGGAGCATACTGCGTGAGACGACAAGTCCCACTCGTTTGTCCAGCGAGCTACACAAAGGAGGCAACGATGCCACCGACAATCGCCGAGCAGGCCAACTTCTTCGACGCGGGCTACCGCGAAAACCTGCAGGTTCTCAACGAGGGGTCGGTCCGCCGTCGTTTCGATCCCTACCTCGACATTCCCTGGGACTCACCGGAGTTCGCCATCGACCGGAACGATCCGCGCTGGGTGCTGGACCCGGAGATCGATCCGCTCGGCGCGACCGAGTGGTACCGCAGCCAGCCGCTGGACCGCCAGATCGCGATCGGCCGGTGGCGCACTGCGAACGCGATCAAGGTCGGTTCGGCATTCGAGAGCATCCTGATCCGCGGGATGATGCAGTACGCGATGAAGCTGCCCAACGGGTCGCCGGAGTTCCGCTATTGCCTCCACGAGATGACCGAGGAGTGCAATCACATCCAGATGTTCCAAGAGCTGGTGAACCGGATCGGCGACGACGTTGCCGGCATGCGCCCGGTGTTCCGGCTGCTGTCGCCGTTCATCGGGGTGGCCGGCGGGTATGCGCACGCGATCTTGTTCATCGGAATCCTCGGCGGCGAAGAGCCGATCGATCATTACCAGAAAGCACTGATCCGGGCCGACGTGGCGACCCCGGAAGCGCTGCGCCGGGTGGTCGAGATCCACATCGCCGAAGAAGCCCGGCACATCTCGTTCGCCGGTGACTTCCTGCACGCACACGTGGAACGGATGGGTCCGCTGTCCAAGGCGGCCTGCGCGGTGGCCTTCCCGCTCGCGCTGCGCTGGCTGGTCGGCGAGATCATGGCGCCGCCGAAGTCCTTCGCACGGGACTTCGACATCCCGGTAGAGGTGTACCGAGATGCGTTCTGGCGCAGCCCGCATTCCCGCGCGATCATGGCCGGCTACTTCGGCGACATGCGCAAACTGGCCGACGATCTCGGTCTGCGCAATCGGTGGACCCGGCCGCTGTGGCAGCTGATGCGGATCGACGGACCAGCCGCGCGGTATCGCAGCGAGCCCGATCGCGTCGCCGTTGCGGCGCGACCGGTCAGGCCGGCAACGGCGACGGCGGGTCTGCGGTCAGTCGGCTGATCGCGTCGGCGAGTTCGAGTTCGGGATCGGGCTGCAAGCCGACCGACCGGGCCGCGCCGTCGAGGGCATACCAGGCGAGCGCGGCCAGATCGGCGACGATTTCGCCGCGGCTACGAGTCGGCTCCGGGTCGCCGACCCAGTGGCTCAATGTGCCCTCGACCATCGACACCAGGGCGTAGGGCAACGTCTCGAACGGCTCGTAGTCGACCCCGAGCATCGCGGTGATCGGCTCCAGGATCTCGCGAGCCCGTCCGGCCACTCGCGTTTTCAGCACCGCGATCGCATCCAGGCCGGAATCGTCGGCGGCGATCGGTCCCGCTCGCATGAACTCGTGTCGGTGCCGATGGTCGCCGGCCCAGTCGGCTACTGCCCGCACCGTCCGGGTGAGCACTTCGTCGATCGAGCCGGTGCCGATGTCGAGCCGATCGTTCAACGTTGCGAAGAAGCCGTCCAGCAGGTACGAGCGAATCCGCCGCTCCAGTTCGTCCTTGCCGGCGAACTGCCGATAGACCACCGATTTGGCCAGGCCGGCTCGGCTTGCGATCTGCTGTACGGGGATCGCGACACCGGGATCGGTTTCGTCCAGCAACTCCACCGCAGCTTCCAGAATGCGTGTCTGTCGGGCGGAATTGTGCTCGTCCCAGCGGCCCTCACGTCCGGTCGCCTGCATCGCCCGAGTCTAGCCAGAGCATGGCCGGTCCGGATTCGGTTGCCCGATCGGCTACCCTGGTCGGGCAGCTGCGCCCCTGTAGCTCAGAGGCAGAGCAACCCGCTTACACCGGGTAGGTCGCAGGTTCAATTCCTGCCGGGGGCACCGAGGGTTTCGTCCCGCCGAATTCCTTTGCCATCGCAGGGTACGCTCGCTCCGGTGGGGGAGCCGATTTCGTTCGAGTCGACATTTTCCGAAGCTCGCCCGTCCCTGCGTACCCGAGTCCTCGATGCCGCCCACGATCTTGCCTGCACGGCCGGCTGGTCGGCCGTCACGATGTCGCGGGTCGCCGCCGAGGTCGGGGTGAGCCGGCAGGTGCTGTACAAGGAGATCGGCACCCGGCAGGCGCTGGCCGAAGCGCTGGTTGCACGCGAGACCGACATGTTTCTGTCCGGGGTGGTGGATTGTCTGGCAATGCACCCGGACGACCCGCTGGCGGGAATCAGCCGGGCCGCCGAGTTCACCCTGCGGAGCGCGACACATAATCCACTGCTGAGGGCGGTACCGACCGAACCGGACTCCGGGCCCAGGCCGCTGCTCGCGGTGGAACCCGCACTGATTCTGGACCGAGCTGTCGAGGCATTGGCCCTCTCGCTCCGCGCGCGGTATCCACGACTGGACCTCGACGACGCCGGGCTGGCCGACCTCACCGAGGTGATCGTCCGGCTCACCCTGAGCTACGTGCTGCAACCCACCCGATCGATCGACCGCGCGATCGGTCAGCTGCGCGCCGTCACCGCCGGGCTGCTCGACCTCAGCCGACCGGCGCCGTCGTCGTCGTGACCACGGCTGCTGTGGTTTCTGCCGCCGCCGTCTCTGTTGCTGTCGTTTCTGCTGCTGTCGCAACGTCGGCTGTCGTGGTGGGGGCCACGATCGTCGGCGCTGTCTCCGTGGGCACCGGAACGGCGTAGGTCACGGTTGCCTGGTCGGTGCTGGCCGGGGCTGCGGTGCTGGGCACCGTCGTCGTGGTCGGCACGGAGTAGACCTGCGGTGCCACCGTGGTGGTGGACGGCTTCGTCGTGGTCGGCACCGTCGCCGTGGACGGCACTGTCGTCGTGGTCGGCACCGAGTAAACCTGCGGTGCCACCGTGGTGGTGGACGGCTTGGTCGTGGTGGGGATCGTGTAGGTCGGTGCGGAAACCGCCGCTGCCGGCGGCGCGACCCGGGCGGTGCTGTTCTGCGTCACCGTGCTGTTCTGCGTCACCGTGCTCTTCTGGGTGACGGTGCTGTCCTGCCTGGCAGCCACGCTCGGCTTCGCGGCAGTCGGCGATGCGGTCGCCGGCGGAAACGCTTGCGCCGCGCGGTAGGTGCTCGCCGATCGGGGCAGGACCGGACCACGGCCCGCCATCTCGGTCCCGTCCGCCATGGTCACCGAACGATTGGTGACCAGCGTGTTCGTCGATGTGATCGGCGGTCCATAGGTAACGGTCGGCACGCTCGCCGCCGACGCGATGCTCTTGGCCACCGGGGTGGTCTGTAGCGACGAGGTGGTCGACGTGGCGCGGTACGTATCGGCAGCCGACATCGTGACGGGATCGCGCTGTGCCCGGGCGGCTGCCGCGACATTCTCCTGGCGTTCTGCTTGTTGCGCCAGACTGGTCAACCAGCCGGCGGCGTACTCGGCCGAGCTCTGCGACCGACCGACCGACGGATCGGCGTCGCGCCAGTAATCGAAGTGGTGCCCGGTTCCCGGGGCCAGGGTCTGCCCGTACGGGTCGTTCATCGCGACCTGCAAGGTGTTCTGATTGTCCTCGACGAAGCCGACGATCTCGTTGCGGATCTTGCCCGGCAGATACGCGATGTCGACCAACTGGTTCAGGTTCAACGGGCCCGAGCCGGCCGCGCCGCTGTCTCGACCCGGTCGGTACGCCGGGTCGGACACCTTGACCAGCACGTCGAGGAACGTCTCGTCGCTGCGCATCCAGTTCGGCTGAGACAACACATCGTCGACGGCCAGACCGACCACTCGGCCGATCACGGCGATCGCGTCGAGCACGTTCGCCGGCGTGCCGCCGTCGCGCTCCAGCGCATCGATGTTGAGCTGACGGCCGACGTTCGCCGCCAGCTGCAGCAACGCGATGTTCTGCGGCGCCGAACACGTCAGGTCCCCGTCGGCGCAGAACGACGCGACCCGGCCGCTCAGGGCGCCGAAGTCACCCGCAGTGCCCGGCATCGCGCCCTGGCCGGACGCCGCTTTTGCCGTGGTCTGGTAGGCGACGTTGTAGCCGTCGGGGTGGGCGTACTCGTTCTGCGCACCCGGGAACTGTCCCGCGCCGGCGTCCCGGCCCGGGTCGGCGAGGATCACCACCCCGGCGACCGCATCCGGATCGATCCCGACGGCATCGACGGCGGTCTGATTTCCGATCCGGGTGGCGACTCGGCGGGCCACGTCAGCGCCTTCGCTGTACCCGACGATGGCGAACTGGGTATCCGGGCAGGTCGCCGAAATCGATCGCATCACCTGCTCGGTGTTGCTCACTCCGACATCCACCGCGTCTTCGTAAGTGGCCATGTTGGCGGGATAGTCGACATACACCGTGTTGTAGGAGTCCGCACCGACGCGTGCCTTCGGCGCGTCGACCACGGAGTCGAGCCACGTGCTGGAATAGTCCGTGGCGGCCGGGAGCTGGGTGCCGTCGGCCGCGGTGAGGTAGGTGTTCTCGCCCTGGTGCGGGACGTCGTTCCGCCCGGCCACCGCGACCGTCACCATGTCGTAGCATGCCGGCGCACTCGCCGCGGCCAATGCGGTGACCTGGGTAGCCGGCGCTGCCGGGTTCGTCCACGGCACCGAGACCAGCGCGGCGAGCGCAATCCCGCCCGGCACCGCCAGGTTCGACATCAGGAAGACGCCGCGTGCGGCAACTCGAAAACCCATCGTTTCCTCTCCGGGGTCGATGACGACTACCCGAGACCCCCCGGTTCGGCGTTATACATCCGATAACTGTGTCGTATGGAGTAGACACTCACGTTACGCACCCGGCGTGGCCAGAGCGTCGAGCGCGCTCACCCACACCGCGCTGTCCCGGGGCTCACCAGGGCCGTTCATTTCGGCAAACCGAATCAGGCCCGACCGATCGACGACGAACGTGCCGCGGTTGGCGAACCCCGCACGGTCGTTGAACACGTCGTACGCCTGCGTTACCGCGCCGTGCGGCCAGAAATCGGACAAGATCGGAAACAGGTAGCCGTGTTCGCTGGCCCACATCTTGTGACTCGGCGCCGCACCCACCGAAATCGTGAGCACCTCGGAGGTGTCGTTTTGAAACCGCGGCAGCTCGTCCCGGATCCGGCCCAACTCACCGGCACAGGTGCCGGTGAAGGCCAGCGGAAAGAACATCAGCAGCACGTTGCGTCGGCCCCGGAAATCCGACAACGTGACCGGCTGGTTGTTCTGGTCCTTGAGGGTGAAGTCGGGCGCAGTCGCGCCGATCTCCAGCGGCATGGCACGGCCTCCGTCGCCGGTCGGTGATGCGGTCGGCGTCAGCGCTGTTTCGCCGCGCGGGCCTTGGGCTGCACCAAGCGGCTCCCGGTCCAGTCGCCCAGATTCACCGCCGAGGTTTGGGTGAGTCCCGCGGTCGGCGCAGCCTCGGCGATCTCGCTGGGCTCGACATGCCCGGACTGGCCGGTCTTAGGGGTGAGCACCCAGACGAACCCTTCGTCGGCGAGTGGCCCGATCGCGTCCATCAAGGCATCGACCAGGTCACCGTCGCCATCCCGCCACCACAGCAGAACAACGTCGATCACCTCGTCGGAGTCCTCGTCGAGAAGTTCGTCCCCGATCGTCTCCTCGATGTCGGCGCGGATATCGTCGTCGGCATCATCGTCCCAGCCCAGTTCTTGAATCACCGCGCCGTGTGAGATACCGAGCTTCTGAGCGTAAGTCTGCGCGTCCCCCGCGGCGGCCACGGTGGTTTCCTCCTCCAAAAGTCCGGTCAAGTAGTGCAAGCGAACATGCTAGCGGCTCACGATGCAACCCGATCGGCAGAATTCGCCGGAGTGTTTTCGATAGCTGCGAGATCGATATCGATCAGTCGCAGCCCTTCCGGACCGCCTCGAGACTGTCGTTGAACCGCTCCTTTGCCTGGTTGACGGCCTGCACCGCATCCTGCATCTGGTCCGCCGCGGTTGCCAGCTCGCGCGCAGCACCGGCGTAGTCGGCGAAGCGCTTTGCCAAATCGGGATCGAGCGGCGGTCCGGCCGCCTGCACCCCGGCGTCCACCTCGTCGGCAGACTTGCGCAGCTCGGTGACCGCAGCCGACCGGCGGGCAGCGATATCGTCTGCTCGTTTGTTGCTGGCATCGACGAAGCCGTTGAAAGCGTCGATCGCCGGATCGGTCCGACCGAGGAACGCACCGCAGGTGTCGGCTTTGGCCTTCGCGGTGGCGGCAGCTTGCGCCGCCGCGGCGGCAGCGGACGACGACGCGGCCGCCTCCGAGCGGTAGGCCGACGCCTCGCCGGAGTTTTCTCGGGCGCTTCCGTCGACCCGGTCACCGCAGCCGGCAACCACGATCGCGATGACCGCTACTGTCATCGTGATCGCTGCCGTCATGGCGCCGGTCAGACCCGCCCGGCGATACCTCTGCTCGGTTCGCATGCTTCGTCCCCTGATCGACGTATTGGTCCGACGATGTTGACCCACGGTTCTCGCCGCTCGACGGCACCGACGTACCTGCCGACGGCACTGACCTACTGCCCGACGACGGTACTGGATCGAGCCGGGCCGGGAGATGACCGATACGCCGAGATCGGCAAGGATGAACGAGTCCGCCCGAGAACGCAACACACACGCCCAGGAGCGCACGGTGCCCCAACCATCCGACCCGGCATCCTCCCCCGCGACCATCGCTCCGACCAGCACAGACGCCGCCGGCCGGGTCCGAGTGATCCGAGAAGGTGTGGCGTCCTACCTGCCCGACATCGATCCGGAGGAGACGAGCGAATGGCTCGAATCTTTCGACGATCTGCTCGACCGATCCGGTCCCGGCCGGGCGCGTTACCTGATGTTGCGGATGCTCGAGCGAGCCGGCGAACGCCGGGTCGCGATCCCGGCGCTCACCTCGACCGACTACGTCAATACCATTCCGACCGAGAACGAACCGTGGTTTCCCGGCGACGAGGAGGTGGAGCGGCGGTTCCGCGCCTGGATCCGCTGGAACGCCGCGATCATGGTGCACCGGGCCCAACGGCCCGGCGTCGGTGTCGGTGGACACATCTCCACCTACGCCTCCTCGGCCGCACTCTACGAAGTCGGGTTCAACCACTTCTTCCGCGGTAAGGACCACCCGGGCGGCGGGGATCAGGTCTACATCCAGGGCCATGCCTCGCCCGGCATCTACGCTCGCGCCTTCCTGGAGGGCCGGATCTCCGCGGATCGGCTCGACGGTTTCCGGCAGGAGTACAGCCATGCCGGCCAGGGCGGCGGACTCCCCTCGTACCCGCATCCGCGCCTGTTCCCGACCTTCTGGGAATTCCCCACGGTATCGATGGGCCTAGGCCCGATGAACGCCATCTACCAGGCTCGGTTCAACCACTACCTGCACGATCGTGGCATCACCGACACTGCGGACCAGCATGTCTGGGCATTCCTCGGCGACGGTGAGATGGACGAGCCGGAGTCGCGCGGGCTGATCCAGGTCGCCGCAAACGAAGGCCTGGACAACCTGACGTTCGTGATCAACTGCAATCTGCAGCGGCTGGACGGCCCGGTCCGCGGCAACGGCAAGATCATCCAGGAGCTGGAATCGTTCTTCCGCGGCGCCGGCTGGAACGTGATCAAGGTGGTCTGGGGCCGGGAGTGGGATGCGCTGCTGCACGCCGACCGGGACGGCGCCCTGGTGAACCTGATGAACACCACACCGGACGGCGACTTCCAGACCTATAAGGCGAACGACGGCGCGTTCGTCCGGGAACACTTCTTCAACCGGGATCCGCGCACGAAGGAGTTGGTCGCGAATCTCACCGATTCGCAGATCTGGAACCTCAAACGCGGCGGGCACGACTACCGCAAGGTGTACGCCGCATACGCCGCAGCGGTATCGCACAAAGGGCAGCCGACGGTGATCCTGGCCAAGACGATCAAGGGCTACACCCTCGGCAAGCATTTCGAAGGCCGGAATGCGACCCATCAGATGAAGAAGCTGACCCTGCAGGATCTGAAGGATTTCCGCGACGCTCAGCGCATCCCGATCAGCGACGCCGAGCTGGAACGCGATCCCTACCTCCCGCCGTACTACCACCCCGGTCCAGATGCCCGGGAGATCCGCTACATGCTGGACCGGCGCCGAGCGCTGGGCGGGTTCCTGCCGGAACGACGGACCGCCGCCGAACCGCTGACCCTGCCCGGCGACGCCGCCTACGCCTCGGTGCGCAAAGGGTCCGGCAAGCAGGACGTCGCGACCACGATGGCCTTCGTCCGGCTGATCAAGGAACTGCTGCGCGATCCCGAGATCGGCAAGCGCATCGTGCCGATCATCCCCGACGAAGCACGGACGTTCGGGATGGATTCCTGGTTCCCTTCGCTGAAGATCTACAACCCGAACGGACAGCTCTACACCTCGGTGGACGCCGAGCTGATGCTCGCCTACAAGGAGAGCAGCGTCGGACAGATCCTGCACGAAGGCATCAACGAGGCCGGGTCCACGGCCAGCTTCACCGCCGTCGGCACCTCGTATGCCACGCACGGCGAGCCGATGATCCCGCTCTACATCTTCTATTCGATGTTCGGCTTCCAACGCACCGGCGACAGCTTCTGGGCCGCCGCCGATCAGATGGCCCGCGGGTTCGTCCTCGGCGCCACCGCCGGTCGGACCACGCTCACCGGCGAGGGACTGCAGCACGCCGACGGGCACTCCCAGTTGCTCGCATCGACCAATCCTGCTGTGGTGGCCTACGACCCGGCGTTCGCCTACGAGATATCGCACATCGTGCGCGACGGGCTGCGCCGGATGTACGGCGGCACCCGGGCCGACGACGGCGCGCCGGTGCCCGGCTTCGGTGGTGAAGACCTGATCTACTACCTGACCCTCTACAACGAGCCGTATCAGCAGCCTGCCGAACCGGCCGACCTGGACGTCGCGGGCGTCGTCCGGGGGATCTACCGTTACCGCACCGGATCGACCGAACTGCCCGCCGACGCAGCGGTGGCACAGATTCTGGTGTCCGGGGTGACCGTGCCGGACGGCCTGGCCGCCCAGGAACTGCTCGCCACCGACTGGGGAGTGCGGGCCGACGTCTGGTCGGTCACCTCGTGGGGCGAGTTGCGCCGCGACGGGGTCGCCGCCGAGCGGGACGCATTGCGAGATCCGGCCACCCCGGTGCGCACGCCGTATGTCACCACCGCACTGGCCGGAGCGGCCGGGCCGTTCGTCGCGGCATCCGATTGGTTGCGCGCGGTCCCGGACCAGATCCGACAGTGGATACCCGGTCGCTACGTGACCTTGGGAACCGACGGTTTCGGCTTTTCCGACACCCGACCGGCGGCACGGCGGGTGTTCAACGTCGATGCACAGTCGATCGCGGTGGCAGCGCTGTCCGCACTCGGAGCGGACGGGACGATCGAGCCGGGCATCGCCGCCGAAGCAGCTCGCCGCTACAAGATCGACGATCCGCTCGCGGCGCCGACCTCACTGGCCGATCCGGGTTCTGCCTGAGTATCTTGCGGACATGGCCGAACATCGTCGCCCGCCGCGACCGCGTCGGGTCGACGACAGCGGGTCGGAAAACGAGGTCTACCTGCCGACCGGGGCGCTGTCCCCACGCCGGCAACAGCGCGACCCGTTACCGGAGTCGCTGCTGAAACGGGTCAAGCAATTCTCCGGCCGCCTGTCCACCGAAGCGGTCAGCTCGATGCAGACCCAACTTCCGTTCTTCGCCGACCTGGACGCATCCCAGCGCGCCGGCGTGCAGATGCTGGTGCAGACCGCGTTGGTGAACTTCCTGGAATGGTTGCAGGACCCGGCCAGCGACATCCGGTTCAGCCTGGATGCGTTCCAGGTGATCCCACAGGATCTGGCCCGGCGGCTGACCTTGCGGCAGACCGTGGAGATGGTCCGGGTCGCGATGGAGTTCTTCGAGCAGTGGCTGCCGGCGCTGGCGCGCACCGACGGCCAGCTGGTAGCGCTCACCGAGGCAGTGTTGCGGTACGGCCGCGAATTGGGCTTCGCCGCGGCATCGGTTTATGCCAGCGCGGCCGAATCCCGCGGCGCCTGGGATACCCGGCTCGAGGCGCTCGTGGTCGATGCCGTGGTGCGCGGCGACACCGGCTCGGACATGTTGTCCCGAGCAGCGACGCTGAACTGGGACGCGACCGCGCCGGCGACGGTGCTGGTCGGAACGCCCCCGCCGAATCAAGGCGTTTCGGTGATCGGTGCCGTGCACAACATCGCGGCCCGGCACGATCGGGCGGCGCTGGCCGTGGTGCAGGGATCGCGACTGGTCATGGTGGCGAGCGGCGCGCTCACCGAAAACGCCCATCAGCAACAGGCGTCGTTCGTCGACGATCTGCTCGCCAGCGTCTTCTCCGAAGGGCCCGTGGTGATCGGCCCGACGACGGCAACGCTGAGCGCAGCCCACGCCAGTGCCACCGAAGCGCTCGCCGGGATGGCGGCGGTGAGTGGCTGGCGGGAAGCGCCCAGACCGGTGCATGCTGCCGAACTGTTACCCGAGCGTGCCCTGCTCGGCGACCCGGCCGCGCTTCGAGCGCTCGCCGACGACGTCGTCGCACCGCTGGCGTCGGCCGGCGCAGCGCTGGCCGACACGCTCGACGCCTACCTCGATTGCGGTGGCGCAGTCGAGACTTGCGCACGTCAGCTGTTTGTCCATCCAAATACCGTTCGTTATCGACTGAAGCGGATTGCCGAGGTCACGGGCCGGGATCCGCTCAATCCGCGCGATGCGTACGTACTCCGGATCGCTGCCACGGTAGGCAGGCTGGCACGATCTCGTAACGAATCAACCACACAATTCACACCTGCACCATCAGCACCATTCGACATGATCGGCAACTGAGGTAACCTGAATTGCGAGCTTGGTCACCCTCCTGACCACCGTTTCGGTGACTCTCCACAAAACAGCTTGCGAACCTTCATCCGCCCCGACATCGGTCGATCGGCCTCGCACGGTGTTTCCTATGGAACGTGATTTCGTTGCTCGCCCCGGGACAGGGGTCGCAGAAGCCGGGGATGCTCGCACCGTGGCTGGAATTGCCGGGTGCCACCACACTGCTCACCGGGTGGTCGGCGGCGGCCGGCCTGGATCTGATCGCGCTCGGCACCTCGGCCACGGCTGAGGAGATCACCGACACCGCGGTCACCCAGCCGCTGGTCGTCGCGGCTGCGCTGCTCGCCTTCGAAGCCATGACCGAGCAGGGCCTTGCCCCGAGCGATGCCGTCGTCGCGGGCCATTCCGTCGGTGAGCTGGCCGCCGCCGCCATCGCCGGCGTACTCAGCAGCGAGGAAGCGGTCCATCTGGCCGCGGTGCGCGGTGCGGCAATGGCCAAGGCGTGCGCGCTGGAGCCGACCGGGATGTCGGCAGTGCTCGGCGGCGACGAGGCCGAGGTGCTGGCGCGGCTCGCCGCGCTGTCGCTGGTGCCGGCCAACCGCAACGCGACCGGTCAGATCGTGGCCGCGGGCCGGCTGGCCGATCTGGCCACGCTGGCCGACGAGCCGCCCGCCGGCGCCCGGGTACGCCCGTTGGCCGTCGCCGGCGCGTTCCATACCGCGTTCATGGCTCCGGCGCAGGACGAGGTGCTCCTCGCGGCCGCCTCGATCACCCCGGCAGAGCCGACCCGCACGCTGCTGTCGAACTCCGACGGCCGACCGGTGACCTCGGGCGCGGACGCGTTGAACAAACTTGCCGCCCAGGTGACCCGTCCGGTGCGCTGGGACCTGTGCACCGACTTCATGCGCACCGCCGAGACCACCCGAGTCATCGAGCTGCCCCCGGCCGGGACGCTGGTCGGCATCGCCAAGCGCGAGCTGAAGGGAACCCCCACGCTCGCCCTCAAGTCGCCGGGAGACATTCCCGCGCTGGCCGAACATGTAGTGTCCGGCTAGAAAATGTCGCCTTGCAGGTAACTCTTACCTGATCACGAACGACACACGTTGTACAAACATACAAACGAAGGGACCCACGCAGTGGCCACCAGCCAAGAAGAGATCATCGCCAACCTCGCGGAAATCATCGAAGAGGTCACCGCGATCGAGCCGTCCGAAGTCACCCCGGAGAAGTCCTTCGTCGACGACCTGGACATCGACTCGCTGTCCATGGTCGAGATCGCCGTGCAGACCGAGGACAAGTACGGCGTCAAGATCCCGGACGAAGACCTGGCCAGCCTGCGCACCGTGCAGGACGTCGTGAACTACATCCAGAAGATGGAGTCGGAGAACACCGACGCTGCAGCCGAGCTGCGGTCGAAGTTCGAGGCCAAGACCGAAGCGGGCGAGTGAAACTCTGATGACCACTCCTTCCACCAAGAACGGAAGCTTTCCCGACGTCGTCGTGACCAGCCTGGCGGCGACGACGTCGATTGCTGGTGACGTCGATGCGACGTGGAAGGGCCTGCTCAGCGGCGAAAGTGGGATCGACGTCCTCGACGATCCGGAGGTCGACCAGTTCGAGCTGCCGGTCCGGATCGGCGGCACGCTCAAAGTCACGCCGGAGAGCCAGCTCAGCCGGGTCGAACAGCGCCGGATGGCGTATGTCGAACGGATGGCCGCGGTGCTCGGTCGCGAAGTCTGGCGCAATGCCGGCAGCCCGACCGTGGATCCCGACCGGCTGGCCGTCGCCATCGGCACCGGCCTCGGCGGTGCCGATGCGCTGATCGACGCCACGGACAAGTTGAAGAACGGCGGATACCGTAAAGTCTCGCCGCTGGCCGTGCAGATGACGATGCCGAACGGGCCGTCCGCGGTCGTCGGGCTCGAGCTGCAGGCCCGCGCCGGCGTGGTCACTCCGGTCTCGGCCTGCTCATCGGGCTCGGAGGCGATCGCCAATGCGTGGCGGATGATCGTCATGGGCGATGCGGACATCGTGGTCACCGGCGGGGTCGAAGGGCATATCTCGGCGGTGCCGATCGCCGCGTTCTCGATGATGCGGGCGATGAGCACCCGCAACGACGATCCGCGCGGCGCCTCCCGACCGTTCGACAAAGATCGGGACGGTTTCGTCTTCGGCGAGGCCGGCGCGCTGATGGTCATCGAAACCGAGGAGCACGCCAAGGCCCGCGGTGCGACCATCCACGCCCGGCTGATGGGTGCCGGTATCACCTCGGACGGGTTCCACCTGGTGGCACCCGATCCGGAGGGCACCGGCGCAGCTCGGGCGATGACCCGGGCGATGCAGACCGCCGGACTGTCCAGCCAGGACATCGGCCACGTCAATGCACATGCCACGGCGACGCCGATCGGCGACCTTGCCGAGGCCAAGGCGATCAACAAGGCGGTCGGCAACCACGCCTCGATCTACGCACCGAAGTCGGCGCTCGGGCACTCGATCGGCGCCGTCGGCGCGCTGGAATCGGTACTCACCGTGCTCAGCATCCGGGACGAGGTCGTTCCGGCGACGCTGAACCTGGCCAACCTCGACCCGGAGATCGATCTGGACGTCGTACACGGCGAGCCGCGTCGGCAACGGATCGACTATGCCCTGAACAACTCGTTCGGGTTCGGTGGGCACAACGTCGCCCTGGCCTTCGGCCGCTACTGATCCCGTCCGGTTACCACCCCTGCTGGAGAAAGCCATGACCGTTCTGGCCACCGGCCACCTCGTCGAAGCGCGTCGGGCGCAAGCAACCGAGGATCCGCGTGATCCGCTGTATCGATTGACACAGCTCTTCGACGCGGGCACCACCGCGGCGCTGCACGACCGGGATTCGTCCGGGGTACTGGCGGCGGTCGGTGAGATCGACGGTGTCCGTACCGTCGCCTACTGCTCGGATGCCACCGTCATGGGTGGCGCGATGGGCGTGGTCGGCTGTCGGCACATCGTGGCCGCGATCGATACCGCACTGGCCGAGCAGGCGCCGGTGGTCGGGTTGTGGCACTCCGGCGGGGCGAGGTTGGCCGAAGGGGTCGAGGCCCTGCATGCGGTCGGCCTGGTGTTCGAGGCGATGGTCCGCGCCTCGGGACAGATCCCGCAGATCTCGGTGGTATTGGGTTTCGCGGCCGGTGGTGCCGCCTACGGGCCTGGTCTCACCGATATCGTGATCATGGCCCCGGAAGGCCGGGTGTTCGTCACCGGTCCGGACGTGGTGCGGTCGGTGACCGGCGAGCAGGTGGATATGGCCACCCTCGGCGGCCCGGCCACCCATACCCGCAAGTCCGGGGTGGCCCACATCGCCGCCGACGACGAGAACGACGCCTTGCGACGCGCCCGGCGGCTGGTGACGATGCTGTCCGATCAAGGCAGCTTCGATACCGCGGCGGCCGGGCTGGGCGACGTCGACCTGAAGGCGATGTTGCCGGCCTCGGCACGCCGCGCCTACGACGTCAAACCGATCGTCGCCGGCCTGCTCGACGGCCTGCCTGGCCCGGACGGAACCAGCGAATCCTCCTTCGAGGAACTCCAGGCCGACTACGCCCGGTCGATCGTCACCGGATTGGGTCGGCTGGCCGGCCGCACCGTCGGCGTACTCGCCAACAACCCGATCCGGCTCGGCGGCTGCCTGAACTCCGAGAGCGCAGAGAAAGCCGCCCGCTTCGTCCGCATGTGCGATGCCTTCGGTGTGCCGCTCGTGGTCCTGGTGGACGTCCCCGGCTATCTGCCGGGGGTCAGCCAGGAGTGGGACGGCGTCGTGCGCCGGGGGGCGAAACTGCTGCACGCCTTCGCCGAGGCCCGCGTCCCGCGGGTGACCCTGGTGACCCGCAAGATCTACGGCGGCGCCTACATCGCGATGAATTCTCGCGCGCTCGGCGCCACCGCGGTATTCGCGTGGCCCGAATCCGAGGTTGCGGTGATGGGTGCCCGAGCTGCGGTCGGTATCCTGCACAAACGCACACTCGCGGCCGCCGCCGAGCACGAACGCGAGGCGTTGCACGATCAGTTGGCCGCCGAGCACGAAGCGATCGCCGGCGGGGTGACTCGCGCGGTGGCGATCGGCGTGGTGGACGACATCATCGATCCAGCACATACCCGGTCTCGACTGACCGCCGCGTTGGCCGCCGCGCCGGTGCGGCGCGGCGCGCACACAAACATCCCGCTCTGACCAGGCCGCCGCGCGTTCAGCCCACCTGCCGGCGCAACCACGTCACCTCGGCACACTCACCGCCGCTACGGTAAGGCTCCAACGCTTCATCCCAGGCGGTGCCGAGCGCGGTGTCGAGCTCGGCCCCGATGCCTTCGATACCGCTGTCCCGAATGGCGCGCAACCGCTGCTCGCCGACCATGATGTCGCCGTTCGCGCCGGTGATGCCGTGCCAAAGTCCGAGACCGGGAACGAAGCTGTATCGCTCGCCGTCGACCCCTTCGCTGGGGTTTTCGGTCACCTCGAACCGCAGCATCGACCACGAGCGCAACGAACTAGCGATCTTGCCAGCGGTACCGACCGGTCCAACCCAGTTGCTTATCGCGCGCAACTGACCGTCCGATGCGGGCTGTGCCGACCAGCGCAGGGCAGCCGGCGATTCGAGTGCAGCGGTCAACGCCCACTCGATATGCGGGCACAGAGCAGCCGGCGCTGCGTGGATGTACACAACGCCGGTAGCCGAGTCCGCGAACTGACTCAATGCGCGCACCACGAACACCTCCAGCTTCGACGAGGGACGTCTTCCCCAACGGCCTACGTCGCACAGCGGAATGTCGTGCCGCCACCTGAATCAGCGGTGACTACGCGCCCTAGTCTGCCCTGTGCGACCCCTGCTACGCCAGCCGGACGCGCCCGAACCGAGAAACAACTCGGTCACCACTGCTCATGCACCGCCACGGCCCTTCACCTGCCAGCACTGTCACCTGCCAGCTCGGCGAGGACGGCATCCGCGAGCGCGGTCCACCGCGGCTTGGCCCAGTCACCGAACGGCCGGTCGGTCAACCCCACACAGGCGACGCCGGCGCGCGGGTCGGCCCACAGTAGCGTGCCGGACTGCCCGAAATGGCCGAACGTCGCGGGCGAGTTGCGGGTACCGGTCCAGTGCGGCTGCTTGTCACCACGGATCTCCGGGCCGAGTCCCCAGTCGTTGGGTCGCCTGATGCCGTACCCCGGCAGAAGACCGACCAAGCCGGGAAACTGCACTGCATGCGCCGCCGCCGAGGTCTGCGGCGCGATCAGCCGCGGCGCCTGAAGTTCGGCGGCGAACGCAATCAAGTCGGCCATCGTGGACCGGGCTGCGTACCCGGCCGATCCGGCAAGCACCGTAGCCCGCATACCGAGCGGCTCGAAGACCGCCTCGGCCAGGTAGTCGGGGAACGGTATCCCGGTGGCGGCAGTCACCGTCTCGGCGAGAATCTCGTATCCGGCACTGGAGTAGATCCGCCGGGTGCCGGGCGAGGCATGTACCTCGCGGTCGTCGAACCCGACTCCGGATGCGTGCGATAACAGATGCCGAACCGTGGCACCGGCCGGGCCCGCGGGCTGATCGAGCTCGATCGCCCCCTCTTCCACCGCCACCAACACGCCGTGCGATACCAAGAGCTTGGTGACCGACGCCAGCTCGAAGACCCGATTCGGGTCGCCGACCGAGCCGGCCACCCGTCCATCCGAATGCACCACCGCCGCTGCGGCTGCGGGGACCGGCCAGTGCTGCACCTGGAGCAGAGAATGCACCCGAGTAAGCCTACGACCTCGGGCTAGGATGCCGATGTGACGGACCGCGACAACACCTCGAGCCGCTGGGCCAATCCGGCTTGGCCGGTGGCCGGAGCGGTCGGCTTCGTGTTGTGCGCAACCATTTTCCTGGTGCTGTATCTGCTCGGCTGGCTGACCATCCGTACCGGTAGCCAAGTACTCGGCCTGTTGGTGGTGTGCCTGGTCCTGGGGTTCGTGCCCGGGGCGATACTGTCGGTGATGGGCGATCTCGTGCGCAACATGCGGGCCGCTCGTCCCGTACCGTACCTCAACGACGGCTGGACTCAACTGCGCGGTCGGTGTGAGCGCGCGTACGAGCGCTTCCAGAATGTCGTCGCCTCCGCCGAAGTGGATCCGGTCCGCGACCGACTACGCAAGCTGGCTGCCCGACTGGCCGACCAGCTGGAACAGGTGCGGTCGGTGACCGACTTCGGCCGTAACCTCGACGCCTACGCCGACGCCGACGGGCCGGCCGAGCCCACGGCCGTGGCGGTATGGGACCAGGTCACCGCGGCGACCACCGCGTTCGAGCGCAGCGCAACTGCAGCCGAGGCACTGCAACTGCGGGCCGGCGCCGGCCGGGCCGGGCTGGCCACGCACACCGCCCTGGACGCGCTCGAGGCCGGTCTCCCCCAGTTGCATCGCAGCTGACCCGGCGGCGCAGCGATCAATTCCGGTCGGCGTCGGTGTAGCGGACAACTCCGCGAATGTTTTTTCCGTCCAGCATGTCTTGGTAGCCCTGGTTGACCTCTTCGAGTCGGTAGGTCCGGGTGACCATGTCGTCCAGATTGAGCTGACCCGACTTGTAGAGCCGGAGCAGTCGCGGGATGTCACGGCGGGCGTTGCCCCCACCGAAAATGACCCCCTGCACTCGCTTCTGCAGCATCGCCAGCAGGAAGTTGTTCTGTTTGACATCGAAGTCGGTCATGTGCCCCATCGCGGTGACCACACATGTGCCGGCCTTGGCCGTCAGCGTCAGCGCCGGTTCGACCAGCTCGCCGCGCATCTCACCGACCGTGATGACGGTCTTCTCCGCCATCCGCCCTTCGGTCAGTTCCATGACGGGCAGGATCGCCGCTTCCATGCTGTCGAACGTGTGCGTGGCGCCGAACTTCATCGCCTGTTCCCGCTTCCACTGCTCCGGGTCGATCGCGATCACATTGGTCGCACCGGACAGCACCGCGCCTTGCAGCGCACTGATCCCCACCCCGCCCAACCCGACGATCACCACCGTGTCGCCCGGCATCACGTTCGCCACGTTGGTCGTGGAACCGAAACCGGTCGGCACCCCACAACCGACCAGGCAGGCCACCTCGAACGGAACCGTCGGATCGATCTTCACCACCGAGGTGTGGTGCACGGTCATGTAGGGCGCGAACGTGCCGAGCAGACACATCGGGATCACGTTCTGTCCGCGCGCCTGGATCCGGAAGGTGCCGTCACTGATCGACTGCCCGGAGAGCAGCCCCATGCCGAGATCGCAGAGCGCCATCTGCCCACTCACGCAGGCCGGACAACGTCCGCACGCCGGGATGAACGACAACACCACGTGGTCGCCGACCTGCAGGTCGGCCGGCACGTTCGGGCCCAGCGCGGTGATCACGCCGGCACCTTCGTGTCCGCCCATCACCGGGAATGCCGGCATCGGCGTGGCACCGGTGACGATGTGGTGGTCGGAGTGGCACATGCCGGCGGCTTCCAGCTGGATCTGCACCTCGCCGGAGACCGGGTCCCCGAGTTCGATCTCTTCGATCGACCACGGCTCGCCCAATCCCCACAACAGCGCACCCTTGGTCTTCATTCGCCGGCCTTCCGTCGTGATGTGGTGCCCACCACACTACGACAGAACTGGAACACGTTCTACTACCGGCCGGGCCGCGCGGCGACGCCGATCAGATCAGCGACACCGCCTGGTCGAACAACGCGAGGGTCAACGTGTGCAACGTGTCACCGACGTCCTTCGGCGCCTTCCCGGCGAATGCCCGCGCGTGCGTGCCTTCCAACACGATGCCCAGCTTGAAGCAGGCCAGGACGGTGTACCAGTCGACCGCGCTCAGGTCTCGATCGGAGAACTCGCGGTAATGCCGGACCAGCTCGTCCCGACTCGGCAAACCGCCGGCAGCAGCCAGCGGCGGCACCAGCACGCTGCACGCGCCGGATGCCGGCCGGGTCGCGATCTGCCAGCCCAGATCGAGCAGCGGGTCACCGATGGTCGACATCTCCCAATCCACCAGAGCGGCCACCTCCGGGCCGTCGTACCGGAACATGATGTTGGCCAGGTGGCAGTCGCCGTGCAGAATTCCCGGCCGGCCCTGCTCGGGCTGATTGTCGGTGAGCCAGGACGCGACCCGAACCAACCCGGGGATCTGCGGCCCGGGGTATCCCTCGTTGGTCGAGTACGACTCCAACTCGCCGAGCCAGCGTGGCACCTGCCGATCCAGGAAGCCGGCCGGCTTGCCGTAGCCGTCGAGGCCGACCGCGACGTGATCGACCTGGCCGAGCAGTGCGATCGCGCGCACCGCGGACAACCCCATCGCGTGCCGTACCTGCGGATCGGCAGCGTGCAGCGACGGGAGCGTGGCCGCCGGGCTGAACCCCTCGATCGGCTCCATCAGATAGAAGACCGCCCCGCCGAGCACATCGGGGTCGGTACAGGCCGCTACCAGGCGGGGCGCCGGCACGTCGGTCGTGCGCAACGCCTCCAGCAGGCGAGCCTCGCGGAGCATCACGTCGTTGCTGCGCGGCCGCAGGTGACGCGGGCCGCGGCGCAACACATAGTCCCGGTCGCCGCGGGTGAACCGCAGCATCACGTTCTGAGTGCCGCCACCGATCGAGGTGACGTCGGTGATCTCTCCCGACGGAAGGCCGTGCTCATCCATCCACCGCGAAACCACGTCGAGGTCGACGCCCTGCGCCCCGGCTGTGTCCTGTCCTTGGGCAACCATATGTCCCATTCAACACCGGCTGTCCGACTCGGCCGACCGACACCGCCCGAGCCGTGGCCGAGCGATAGGATAGGCAACATCGACCGGCCGTAGCGCCGGGCTCGGGGGGTGTGTTCCGGTAGCTTCGGTTTTCTCAGCCGACACCGGCGGTGCGACCGTGTTGATTCCGTCGCCGAGGAAGAGTTCGACGGACGGCGCTGAAAGCTGCGTCGCGGTGGTGCGCGTGGCGACAGAAGGGACGAACGTGACGGTCTACGACCAGATCGGCCTCGGGTACGCCACCCGGCGCACCACGGACGAGCGCTGGATGGCCCCGATCCGGTCGGCGCTCGCCGGCGCGGCACGAGTGGTGAACGTCGGGGCCGGTACCGGGTCCTACGAGCCGCCCGAGACGGTGCTGGCGATCGAACCGTCCGCCGCGATGATCGCGCAACGGGCAGCCGGCACGGCACCTGTGGTGCGCGGCGTCGCCGAGCGCCTGCCGTTGGGCGACGGTGTCGCAGATGCGGCGCTGGCGGTACTGACCGTGCACCATTGGGCCGACTGGCGGCGCGGGCTGGCCGAGCTGAAGCGAATCGCTCGGCGTCAGGTGGTGGTGGCCTACGAGGTGGCCGATTCGCTCGATTTCTGGCTGCTCGACTATCTCCCGGAAATCGCCGAGGTGGAGCGGAGCCGTCCGACCACGGCATCGGCGATCGCCGACGTCCTCGAGGCGGGCTCGGTGATCCCGCTACCGGTGCCGTGGGACTTCACCGACGGCGTGCTCCTCGCCCACTGGCGGCGACCGGAGGCCTATCTCGATTCAGCGGTCCAGCGCGGCTGCTCCGCGCTGGCACAACTCGATCCGGACGCGCTCGAGCATGGGCTGAGCCGGCTGCGAGCGGATCTCGAATCCGGCCGCTGGGCACAGCGATACGGCGAGCTACTCGGCCAGCAGACCTACGACGGCGGCTACTTCCTCGTGGTCAGCGAGCACGACGGCGGGTCGAGCTCGTTCCGGGCGCAGGACCTCCGGCTGCAGGACCTGCAGGATCGGTGGAGTTGATCCCGGCAAACCGGGACAGCGACGATACGCCGGGAATCGCCGACAGGGTGCGGAACAGATCGGTTCCCATGTCGACCATGGCTTCCAGCCGCGGTAGCAACAGGTCGAGGGTACGGAACATCGGGTCGCCGAGCGCCATCAACCGCTCGGCTCGGTCGAGCGTCGTGTTGAGCCGCTCGGTGGCTGCGGCGAGATTCTCCACCAGGTCGGGTAGTTGCGCCGCGAGCTGAGCGGATGCCGGTGGTAACCGCATCGCCCCAGCGGCAACGGCCTGCGCCGTATCCACCGCTGCTTGGGCTGCGGAGAGAATATCGCCGGGGTTGGGCACCTTGGGACTGGTCATAACGCAACTCTGCCGGATAAGTCCGGCGCCCACCACCGGAACACGCCCGACCTAGCCGGCCGCCGCCTCCGACACTCCGACCGGCGCGGTTTCGTCGGGATTGCCGAGGATCTCGTCTTCCCAGATCGCCGGCCCGGACGCAGCCTTCACCGCATCCAGCTGGCCCCGAATACCCAAGAGCTGAGCGATGATTCGGCCACGGAGAACGCGAGACTTGTCGTAGAACTCGTTGGCCTGGCTCAGCTCGGCATCGGCACGGCTGTTCGCATCGTGCAACATCCGCGCCGCTTCGGCCTCCGCGGACTCGAGCCGACGCCGTGCGGCGGTGGTGAACTGGGCCTCCAGCTCGTCGTGTTCTTCGGTCAGCTCGACTCGGCGAGCGCTCAGCGCCGCCTCGAAGTCACGCTCGGCGGCCTCCCGGTCGGCCTTGGCCCGGGACCGTACCGCATCCGCTTCGGCATGCGCCGCTTCGATCAGGCCGATCGCTTCGGCGCGAGCACGCTCCAGGGTCGAGTCGTAATCGGAATCGATACCTTCTCGTTTCGAAACGGCGTCGGCCAGCTTTTCCTCGGCCTCGGTGCGTAGCTCTGCGGCTCGCTTCTCCGCGACGGTGATCTGGTCGCTGGTGTCGACCCGCGCGCCGGCGCGAACTTCTTCTGCCTCTTCATGAGCCAGCTGCAGCATTCGGGCGACGCGCTCGCTCATCCCGTCGGTATCCACCCGACGGGTAGCCATCCGCATCACCTTGGCGCGCAGCGAATCGATCTCGGCCCGCACCTGGTCCAGCTCGACCTTGAGCGCGCGTGATCGCTCGGCAGCCTTGTCCCGATCGTTCTCCGCGGCACGCAACTCCGTCTCGGCGCGAGAAACTCGACGTCGGACCTCGCCCGGGTCGAACCCGGGTCGAACTTCTTTGAACGGCAACGACCTCACGTTTGCGACCTCACCGATTCTGTTCATCTCGAATGATCACCGACTTCGTGCCGTCATTGTCAGAAAGTATCGTACCGCGGGTCGGCATTCGGGTAGGAGGAAATCGCTCTCGACTCCCGATCTTACGAGATACCCGGCAGATTCCCCAGAAGGCCCTCGACCGCAGACGAAAAAGTGGTATCGGTCCGGTAGAACATCAGACACCATGCGACTCGGCACGCGGCACCCCTCCCGAAGGTCGGCACGACGACCAGGAACATGCAGATCACCGATGGGTCACGGACAAGCCCGATACGACGGTCTGCACTACCTGTGAGGTTCATGGTACGGAACTTCTCTGCAAACGCAGCAGACGCCGCCCGCGAGATCGCGGGCGACGTCCGTTGGGAGTCGAATTCAGGCTAGAGCGGCGTGACCGCCGTCGCCTGCGGACCCTTGGGGCCCTGCTCCACCTCGTACGAGACGCGCTGCTGCTCTTCCAGGTTGCGGAACCCGTTGCCCTGGATCGCCGAGTAGTGCACGAACACGTCACCGCTGTTGCGGTCGTCCGGAGCGATGAAGCCGAAGCCCTTTTCGCTGTTGAACCACTTCACGGTTCCTTGTGCCATATGTCTTGCTTCCTTACTTAGTGATGCTGGCGATTCCGGGTCGGTATCGCCCTGCGATCGCCGCCGGGTTCGGGTTTCAGAACCCGGCCGGCGTCGTCCGGTCCGGCTGGTCGGAGAATTCCAGCCGACCGCTTTGGTCACCGAAATCCTCTGCGTCGGAATAGTTCTCCTCGTTCGACGCATGTGAGAACAGTCCGTCGATGTTCATCGGAGTCAACCCCTCTCGAGCCGATGGGATCAATGGATTCGCCGGCGACCGCAATGCGGCTCGCGAACGAGCATCGATTCGGACACCGAGGAAAGGGGAGAATCGGGCGGTACATCATGACCGTCCGAGCACGTGTCGCGAGCGCTCCTTCACCGCGCCTGTTCTGGACCGAGACCCACCCGACAAGGCCGACTTCGGCGAAATGCCGACGACCCGAGGTTGAGCCCGGACCTGAGCATACGCTATAGGCTCTTCAGATTACATCCGACGTGATATACGCCTCATGCGGATTCGTCACGATCGAGCCCCGAGCGACGATCGGCCTGCAGGCGTAGCCCGGCCAGCAGCAGATCGAGTCCGGCGCGAAACTGATCGGCATCGTCGTGGCGCGCAAATTCGTCGACGATCAGATGCACGAACGGGAATGCGGCAGGCTCCAGGTCCCGCCAACCAGCGGCGACCCGAGTGAGGTACTCGTCGCGACCGACGGAACCGTCGAGTACCTCCTGCGGCGGACTCTGCCCCAGATCCACCGCCGTACCGATCACGAAGCCCAGGATGGCCGACACGGCGTGAAAGCATTGGCGCGCAGTGAGGTTCAAGCGCATCACCTGCCGGCCGAGTCGCTCGTAGAGCTGCAGGCCACGCGGTTGCAGCTCGGTGTTGCGCATGAAATATGCACCCAGCCAAGGCCGGGCGACGATCGCGTCGAAGACGGTCGTCGCCATGGCCCGTAGCTCGTCGATCGGGTCCGGCCCGGCACCGTGATGCTCGATGGCGACGAGCGCTTCGGCCAGCGCGTGGTCGGTGGCACGATCGAGCAACTCGTCCTTGTCGGCGACGTACCAGTAGATGCTGGCCACCCCACCCCCCAGGCGGGCGGCCAGCGCCCGGAAGGTGAGCGCCGACTCCCCCGCTTCGTCCAGGATGGCGACCGCCTCGGAGACGACGGCATCCATCGAGTGCGACGCCCTGCGCCGGACCGCGCGAGTGCCCGGTTCAGCTGCGGCGCGCGCGCGTGTCCGCCGACCGGAACGTGAGGTGGCCATCCATGTATCCCATCACACCGTTGCGCCCTGTCGAACGCTGTTCTATCGTATCGAATGTTGTTCGATAATCGAACGGCGTTCCATCACATTCGCTCACGCGTAGGAGGTGTTCCCCATGAACCCCACCGGCTTCTCCATGAACTCCACCACTACGCCGCCTCGCACCTACACCTCGCTGCGCGCGGCCTGGATCCCCCTGTTCGCACTTTGCCTGGCGTTCTTCGTCGAGATGGTCGACAACACCTTGCTCGGGATCGCGCTGCCGACGATCGGCCGCGACCTGGGCGGCGGCACCACGGCACTGCAGTGGGTCAACGGCGCCTACTCGCTGACCTTCGGTGGGCTGCTGCTGACCGCCGGCTCGATCGCCGACCGGCTCGGCCGCCGCCGCGTGTTACTGGTCGGGCTGGCGGCATTCGGCCTGATCAGCCTGTTCGTCGCGGTAGTCGACACCGCCGGTCAGCTGATCGCGCTGCGCGCCGCCCTGGGCGTGGCGGCCGCAGCGATGGCGCCGATCACCAACTCGCTGGTGTTCCGCCTGTTCGACGACGAAGCCCTGCGGATGCGCGCGTTCACCGTGATGATCGTCGTCGGGATGAGCGGCTTCATCCTCGGCCCACTGCTGGGTGGTACCGCGCTTGCCCATGTGCGCTGGGAGTGGCTGCTGCTGGTGAATGCGCCGATCGCGCTGATCGCCTGGCTCGGTGTGCGGCTCGGTGTCCCGGCCGATCGGTCCGAAGACCTCACCGAAGACTCGCTCGACGTGCCGGGCGCACTGTTCAGCATCGTGACCACCGGTCTGGCCTGCTACACGTTGACCAGCGGCGTCGAGCACGGCTGGCACGCCGGCACCACCCTGGCCTGCGCGGCCGGCGCCGTCCTCGGGCTGACCGCGTTCGTCCGGCACGAGCGACGGACCGCCGAGCCGATGCTCGACCTCGCCGTCTTCACCGATCCCACCGTGCGCGGCGCCACCCTGGCTCAAATCGGGACCGCCACCGCGATGGCGGGCGTCATGTTCGGGCTGATCCTGCACTTCCAGTACGCCTACGGCTGGAGTCCGGTGCGGGCCGGGCTGGCCAACCTGCCGCTGATCATCACCATGATCGCCGCGACGCCGATCTCGGAGCAGCTCGCGGCCCGATACGGCCACCGCATGGCATGTTCGATCGCCGCGGCGCTGCTGGCCGGATCGTTGCTCGGCCTGGCCTGGGGAGTCGAACACGGCTATCCGGCGATCGCGGTCTGCATGGTGATCTTCACCGTCGGGCTGCGCACCGTGATGACGATCTGCGCGGTCGCCCTGGTCGGCGCGATGCCCGACAATCGCACCTCGCTCGGCACCGCGCTGAACGACACCGCGCAGGAAGTCGGTACCAGCATCGGTATCGCGGTTGGCGGCACGCTGATCGCGGCACTGGTGACCACCACGCTGCCGACCGGAATATGGAGTGACGAGCTGGTGGCTTCGTTCTTCCACGGCGAACGCGTCATCTACCTCTCCCTCGCCGTGGTCGTCGGCGTACTCGCGGGCTGGGGCGCCTCGACCCTCACCGACTCCCGAGCGACCGACGAGCACCCCTGAGCCGAGCGGCCGCCAGACAACCCATGATCAACTCGACCGGACCCTGCATGGAGCTCCGTCCAGGCGGGATGAAACCGCTCGTCGATAACGCGTAGCAGCGTCCGCAGCTTGTCGCACTGCGCTGCTATACAGATCGCGCAGCAACTGACAGGGGGCCGAAACGTCATGACCGCTGATCCGACTCGCGATGAAGTACGCCCGCGAAGCTGGGCAGACGCGTTTCCGTGGCTGGCGGGCGTGGCTGGTAGCGGGGCTGTCGACTGGTGGAGTGAGCGCATCGACAGCACCGATCCCACAACCCGACAGTCACGGCTCGCACGAATCTCAGCTCTCGCCATGGAGCGATCGACCCGATCGACTATCGGTGAGATCTTCCCCGGTCTGCCGACCGACGTCGACATCATCGGCCTGGACATCCCGGTACGCGCTCGGAACATTCTCGGAAAAGACGGGCGCTCGGAACCAGGCCGCCTGCAGGCGACGACTCTTGCCGACATGCTCGCGTGGCAACAGATGGGAGTGGGCACGGCTACCGCGATTCTGCATGCGCTCGCAGATGCTTCGACATCGGCAACGACGCCCAGCATCAGGGCAGCGCCCGCACCGGACATACCTGCCGAATCAGCGCCCGAAGCTGAACGAGCCGGATGGGTCGACTCGCTGGTCGACGACTTCACCAGAATCGCCGATTGGTATACCAAGGTCGGAAAACTCGATGAGCCATTGATCGGCGGCCAGGTGGCCTGCGGAACTCCAGACGAGATAATCGAGGCCCGCCGGCGCATCGAAGCTCTCCGTGTGAGTGACATTCTGAATGAACGAGACACGGACCGCGATATCGCGGCGCTGTTCAACGACGCTTTCGGGGTCCTCGATGCCCGGGCATCCGGGGTTCTTGCGACGCGACTTTTCGCCGACAACCCTGCCACGCTCGATCAGATCGGCCAGAAGTACGAGGTCAGCCGCGAGCGAATCCGCCAGATCGAGGGGAAAGGTCGGGACACGCTGACGACCCTTATCGCCGAGGAAGGCCCCCTCGAGCTGGCCGCCGAAACCGCGCGCGAGCTCATCGGAACCATCCGCCCCCTCGATGACTTGCTCGAACTGATGCCGGCGCTGGGCAACCAGGTCGAACGAGTGGGCCAACCCGCGTGGCGGGTACTCGACCGACTCGACGATGCATACGAGATCGAGGACGGTTGGTGCGTGGCACCCACCATGAATGCGGTGCTGGAACTGACGCGAACTCGACTTGCCGAACGAGCCAACGGATACGGCGTGATTCGGCTCGAGGAATTGGATTTGGTCCAGTCGAGTCGGCCGGAGCGTAGACCGGACCGCAATGCGTCATGGCTGACCCATTGCGGCTACATCGTCTGTGGCGAGCATGTGCTCACGCGGACGTCATCGGTCGGCGACTACGCGGCCGCCGTGCTGTTCCTCGAAGGTTCTCCGATGAGCTCGCACGACATCGCGGACCGCTTCGTCGTCGATCGCAGTGTTCGGTCGCTCGGCAACGTGCTGGGCGGGGACGATCGCTTCGAGCGGGTCGACCGGGATCGCTGGGCTCTCAAAGAATGGGGAATGGAGGCGTACACCGGTATTCGTTCGACGATTCGTGAACTCGTCACCCGCGCCGGGGGGCGCGCACGTTTGGATGACGTCGTCGAGTACATCACCGGTCGGTACAGCGTCAGCGGTAGCAGTGTTATTGCCTACGCCGCCGCAGCACCGTTCACGACCAAAGACGGGATTGTCCAGCTCGGCGGCGAAAGAACTGCGCGAAAGTCACCGAGGCGAACGCGGCGGCTGTTCCGCCAGGCTGACGCGTGGGCATATCGCGTGCGCATCACGACCGATCACCTTCGTGGCAGCGGTTCCGTCGCGCCGATCGCGATTGCAACGATCCTCGGTCTCGAAGAAGGACGGACCGTACAGCTCGATTCCCGGCTCGGCCCCCAGGCGGTTGCATGGACCGGTATCCAGCCGTCGTTCGGCACTATCCGTCGATTCCTTCTGGACGAAGACGTGACGGCCGGCACGGAGGTGTTTCTCATCATCCATGACAACCGCAGATTCAGCTTCGAGCAGGCACATGACCAGGTCGGTGACTCCCTCGCCGACGCCCTCACGCTGGTCGGAGCACCACCCACATCCGATCCCGCCGCGGCACGTGTTGCGCTCGCCGGCGCGGTCGAACTGCCCGCCGACGCTCCGGTGTCCGGCATCATCGGGGATTACCGTGCGCGCGGCGACGACGACGTTGCCGACCTGCTGCTCACCATTCGCGAGCAGCTGGAGATCGGCCATATCGTCGCCGATCGCGAGCACAATACGGATGTCGATGAATCCCCGACCTGCTATCGAGGACGACATCGTCGAGAACCGTGAGCGCCCTCTCCGGCGTCGAGCGGCAACCGCTCACTCTTTCCCATCTACAAATACCTTCCGCAGAATCGCAATCGAAATTTCGATAGCCTGCAAGGCGCGCTCACCTGTCGCCTCCGCCTTCGGCCCTGGCTTTCCAGAGCAATGATCACTTCGAGACCGAGTTCGTCGAGCCGGACAAACGTGGTCGGATCAGGCCGGGCGAAGGTAGTAGCGTCGAGCACCTACCCGGCATCGACGCGCCAGTCCAGCCACTCACGCGGATCTACACCACGCCTACACCCTCGTCTACGATGAGCCAGTTTGTGGTCAAGACCGATCTGAGGCAGGACTCAGTTCTGAGCAGGATGGTTTTGTTGAACTCAGGCAAGAGGTGGACGTGTTACCGAGGGATAGGCGTGTACCGACACGGTCCCTGCTGTTGGAGGCAGGTCGGCGAGTTCTCGCGAGCAGTGACGAAGGCCTGCTGTTAAGCGGCCTGACGGTAGATCAAGTCGCGGAGAGTGCGGGCCTTTCCGGGCAGACTTTTCACACTGCCTTTTCGACCAGGTCTGGTGCTGGGGTCGTCGGCGGCAAGGCTGCCTTCATCGCCGAACTGCTGGACACGTTGCTCGACCACCGAGATCCGAAGTTACGGGCACGGGTCGAAGACGTGGTAGCCGCGCAGTCCGCCGCAGCGATCGGGGACCCGCGGCAGTTGGTTCGGGACATCTGTCGCTGGGACTACGAACGTGTGCGGGACGAAGAAGACACGCAGCTGCGCATCGTTGCCTGTGCGGTCGCTCGCGACAACAAGCGCGCGGTCAGATCGGTCAAGGCGAGCTATAGCGACCTCCTTCGGATCGCGCACGAGACGACCGAAGGAATGTTGCGATCGTGGGGAGCGAGCCTGCGACAGCCGTTCACCCTGGACAAGCTGGCCGTCGTGATGACAGCGCTGGTCGAGGGCCTGGTGTTGCGGTCCCGGTTCGATCCCGAGGCGGTGTCGCCGGAGCTGTTCGGCGACGCTGTGCTGGCGCTGTTCGCCTCGATCATGGATGTCGAGCAGACCCATGAGCACATCGACGACGTCGTTGCGCCGCTCGCAACGGCGGCGATGAGCGAGTACGCGCAGCGTGAGCGCGACCTCCCGGACGACCCGGAGCAGGCGATCGTCGATGCGGCGCGGATCGAGTTCGGCCAGCGCGGCTACTACTCGACTCAGCGCGCGCACATCGCCGCTACGGCGGGTGTCGATCTCGATCTGCTCCGCGCGCTGTACCCGTCGAAGGTCGACATCGTCGCCGCCGGCTTGGAGCCGATGTTCGAGCCGCTCCGACGGCGCGTCACGAGTGATATCAAAGTCCGTCGCAAGCCCAAACAGATCATCGAACGCTACGGTCTTCGCCTTGCCGAACTCATCGTCGCCGACCCCACCTTCATCGAGGCGATGGCTCTCGTGATGAGCGTGCAACGATCGCAGGGGCAGGTTGACTCGACCCTTCTGCGAGAGGCGATGTTCTTCCCCGGCCTGATCGTCGAGACGATCGAAGCCGGCCAGGCCAGTGGAGCGATCACCTCTGACGTGGCGGCGGTCGAGATCGCGGCGGCCTACACCAATAACATCATCTTCCGATGCCTGAGCCGCCGAGAAGAGTCCGGCGAAGAAGTCATGGCGATCGTGAACAGACTCGTGCTGCACGGGGTTATCACGCATGACAGCACAGCGTGAGACTCACGCGGTGCTGTCATAGGTCGAAGATTTCGGGGTGGCGACCGAAGGGTCGCTCTACGTCTCGGAATCGGGATCAACCCTCCGCTGCTTCGGGGTCGATGGAAACGCGGGAGACCCGTGTGGATCGAGCACGATCACCGGCTCGGTGTTCACGCTGCCTCGTTCCCGGAGAACCCGGTACTCGCTGCACGTGCGGATGAGTTTGTCGCTGACAGCCCGAGCCAGCCGTACCGCCAGCTGATCATCAGCCGTGACACCGTCGCCGAGTTCGACGCGGATTTGGAGCCGGCCGCCGACGATCGATGCGACGAACTTCCCGGTCACGTGATCGGCGAATACGGGGTCATCGAGGGCCGGCTGGATCTGTCCCGGAAAGATGTTCGCCCCACCGAAGATCGCGGCAACGTCCGTGCGTCCGTACATCACGAGATAGCCGGCGTCGGGGTTGACCTGTGCCGCAAGGTCGGGACGGGCAGCCGCACGCAGCACGGCAGCGAACTCGTCGCTATCGAACACCGCGCCCTGGTCGTAGACCCGGTACCGCACCAGCGGCACCGTCGCTTCGACCGTGAACAACAGGTACCCGTCCTCGTCGGCCTCGATGAAGCAGACGGTCGGGTCGTACTCGACCAGCGTCGGCTGCACCAGGTCCTCGTCACCGGCTACGCCACTCCAGCCCGACGCCGGACGGCCATTGTCAAACACGACGGCAGCCAGCCGGGCATCATCGCGGGCAGCCCGCCGCACGGTGATCGTCAGCCGTGTTTCGTTGCCGACGAACGCGAGCTCGGACGCCCCGTACACAGCGGTGACCAGCTCGGGCGCGACTGGATGTCCGAGCCGCCCGAGCATGTGGTCACGGACGTCTTCGCTGGTCGGCTCACCACCGATCAGCAACCGGATGTCCTGGCACAGCGCCTCGGCGGGTGTCTGATCCAGCACTTCCCGGACGTGAGGCGGATACCCGGCGATCACCACCTGCTCGAACAGCGGCCCCAGCCGGACCAAGGCGTCCCGCGCCGACGCGAGATCTACTCCGGGCGGAATCACCGTGATCCGGTGACCACGAGCGCGCAGCGCGAGCAACGCCAGCAACACGTATGTGCCGCCCACCCACGTGCCGAACGCGAAACACACGATCACCAGCGTCGACCGGGACGTGGTTCCGTACACGTTCCGGAACAGCCGGTCGAACACCTCGATCCCAGTCTGGAACGATCCCGCTCCGCGGAGCATGTAGATCGGCTGACCAGACGAGCCCGAGCTGGCCACCACCATCGACGGCTCGCTGGCGTCCTGCTGCTCCAGCTGCTCCCCGAGCGGCCACGCGACCAGCAAGTCTTCCTTGGTCATCGGCGGCAGGCTCGCGAAATCCTCCTCGGTCACGATCATCTCGGCCCGCAGGCCGTGCCGGGCCAAGAACGCGGTGTACCCCGGATAGCGGCCGGCCGTGTTGAAGCGGCCGAAAGCGGCCGACAAGCCGGGTTGGACGTGTTTCTTGTTCATGGGGCCTCACAACCATCGACGTGGACGTTGCCCAGGGACTCGTTCCGCGACGCAGTGGTTCGGGCCCTGAGGTACCCGCTATCAGAAGGCGTGTTTTGAGGTGTTTCTTGTGCCGGAAACGGGTTTCGAGGACCCGTGTCGCGCGGAAGGCGAGGATCGATCTCACCGAGGCTGGTCGATGACGGACGCGCCTCTACTGCATGCCGATCACGTGATTGGTTGCCTCGATGCACCGCGCCTGGAACTGGTGGCGGGCGTCATAGTCGAGTTCGAGCAGGAGTGCCCGGACGGCCGCTGTCCACACCCGAATCGCCTGCGGGTTTCGACGTTCGAGCCGGACCATCGCATCGAGCAGTATCGCTAACCGTGCCTCGGCCCGGCCGGAATGCACTCGAAGGGCAGCTTCCAGCAACAGGTGCGAGTGTTTTCCGGCGGCCTCGACGACGGCCGAGTAGACCTCGGCATCGTCCTTAGCCGCGAAGCAGAGCCCGACGGCAATCTGGGCAGCAGCGGCTGCATGGATGTCGTCCCGCCGAATTCTGTCGGCGGCCAGCCCGATGATGAGGGGCCCTCCAATCGTCAGAATGTCACGCGTCGCGATGACGTCGAGTTCGCCGATCAGCGCGCGAGCGGTCACATGCTGGATCGCTGGCACCACGGGACCGGTAAGGAGTCGTGGTTCGACGAGAATCATCGTCAGCGCTTTCGAGAACGCTGGCCCATTGGTCATCAGATTCTCGGCGAGGGTCTCCAGATCCTGGATATCCGGCTGTGAGCGATCTGCATACAACGCAGCGAATGCGCCGCCAATGAGTTCCTCGACCCACGGCACGGACATCGCAATCGTCTGGAGTATTGAACGAACCTGAAGTCGCAGCTGTGGATCCGGATCGTCGACTGCTAAGTCGAGCAGACTATCGAATCCTTCACGATCGATGTCGTTGCGATACCAGATTCCAAGACCGTGCGCTGCCACAGCTCGCACACGTGCGTCATCGCTCTTCAAGAGCCCTGGGCTGGTGAAAACGGCGCGAGCCGCAGCTGATCGTGTTGACGCGTACGATTCGGCACGCTGCGCGGATGTCGTGTCGTCGAGGTAGCGCTGCCGCAGGAGTTCGACGTCGGCGGTGCCGACCTCTTTCAGAACGGAGTTGTCCGCCGAATGCAACGGCAGGTCTCGACGAATGCGTTCTGACAGTGCCGCCAACGCTCGGGGAGGGTCGACATTGTGGAGAGCCCTGGTGGTACCCGCACCGTCGGGCGATTCCCGAACGAGCTCGGCGAGCGTCCCCCGACCGACCGGCCCACACCACGCGATCGAATCCCACACCTCCTGCCGCGCACCTGTCCCTGCGAGACTGTCGAGCAATGTGTTGACGATTCGCTGTTCGTCGGCCTCAGGGACCAGCGCAAGAACGCGCGCCAGATGCACCGACGTCATCAGGCCGCCACTCCAGAGCCGCCAAATCCGATCGATCACGTCCTCCCGACTAGCTTGATCGGGTGGAAGACCGCCGCTGGCCGCCGCGAGTACCGACGCGAACCACCCGAGCCCGTCGCCGTCGCTCACGGCAGCCTCGTGAACTATCTCTGTGACAACTGCTGTGTCGGCGGGCTCACCACCATCGGCTTCAAGACCGATCGCGAAATCGAGCACGTTCGCCCAAGCCGGATGAAACCAGCAGCGCTGCTTGATCGCTGCAACATCCTCGATGGTCATGCCGATCAGGCGGGTGGCAGCAAGATACTCGTGCACACTGCGGTGAACCCATGTCACGGGGCCGTCACCCAGCGGCTGGCTGCTACTGGTCCCAGGTTGCACAAGGATGCCGATCTCACGGATCGGCGCCCAGGCATAACTCCGTCCCGGAAATGGTTGCGGCCCTTCGCGGGCCAGAACCGCGTCGCATACTTCAACCTGAACCGCGTCGCGCCAGCCGACGCCGGTTGCCATCGCCCACGCCAATGATCCCAGGCTCGCCAAGTGTGCGGCCCGTCGAGCGCCATCCTGCCTCTGGACGCCGGTCGCTGGATAGCTCGCATCAACCTTCCACGCCTGGGCGATAAAGCGGTCCACAACCTGTCGGTAGAGTCCGGCACGTGTCGGAGCAACTACTTCAGTCTCGGCGACCCATGCGCAGAAGGCGGCGATCAATGGCACTTGAACAAACCGCCGCAGCGGCGACACCGGGGTAATCGCCGGTTCCAGCCGTGCGCGGGGAACTGAGCGTCCACGCACCTCGAACCAGGATGACCACAGCTGACGGACTTGTGACTCTTCAAGAAGCCCAAGCATCATGTAGCGCGGGGCAGGAGCGTCGTTCCGATGATCGAAGGGATCGTCGTAGCCCGCCCGGCGGGCACTCAGCACTACCTGGAGGCGCGGCCCGGCCTGTATATGGAGCCACTGCACTGCCTGGCGGAACGCACTCCGGTCGGTATCCTCAAAGATTTCGTCATACGCGTCGATGAGTACGACCGCTGGGCCATTCCCGTCGATCCGGTCGCGCAGCAGCTCACGCTCTGATGTCGTAGATGCTCGTCCAATCGCGCGGATCTCGGCCGCAGCAGCGGCCAGCACCGCGTCTGTGGGATTCGCAGATGTGCGCCAGCGTCGCGCCAGTTCGGCGGCATGAACAAAAAGAGGGATCGTAACTCGAAGGGGATCGTCGCCCCGCTCCAGGGCGACGAGGCCGTCCTCACCGATCGATCGCGCGTGGCGCCGGAGTTGCCACGTCTTACCGAACCCCGCGTCGGCAAGGACAACGACGACCGGCACTGTCGCTACCGCCTGCTGCCAAGCCACGTCGCCCCGAAGCGTCGGTGATGAATCGTCATACACTTCAGCCGATCCCGCCGACTCCGGCGGATCAGTGCTGACGGTCACCTTTCGTCCCTGGAACCCCGTTGCCATGTCCGTGAACGGCAGCCACGGCGACGTCGCGGCCAGCGCAGTAGTCAGCGCCCTAAGGTAGGCGATCAACGGAGCGCCGTGAGCGTCACTCCTCGCCTCTCGCAAGTCGCGCTTATCCGATACTGCTTGATAGGCGAGTTCCGCGGCATTCAGGGTCTTTCTCGCTTGCTCCAGCTCACGCCGACGGACACCCAGCTCGAAATTGACAGTGAACCGTTCGGCAACGAAGCGGTCGACTACATCGCACAGCCTCTGACTCGGCGGCTTCCAGCCGACAACGTCACCGTCGGAGATCAAACGCCGGTACGTCGCCGGCGCTACTCCAATCGCACGTGCCACCTGCCCCGACGAAAGATCCTCGTCCTGGACGAATCGATACGCGGCAACGGTCGCCTTCTTGAGCGTACGCAAACAAACGGCGTAGTCGGCACGTGCCTGCTCGAGGTCGGCCTGATCAGTCGACACGCAGCCATCATCCATGATCAGCATTCGTCCAGCGTTGGCTTCTTGGAAGCATCGCCGGCGAGGGCGACAGACGCTGATCAGGGCCTCGCCACCACCTCAACCTCCACCGGGCCTTGACCCCACAGCGAGAAACGCCCGGAAGACGGACATGAACGAAGCTCCGGCATAGCCGAGGCTTCGCTTCGTTCGACCGTGACAGACCCGCTCACCCTGACCTATGTTTTCTGTCGAGGGTTCGAGTAAGGCTGTGATGGTGGGGCGGGCGGGGCTCGAACCCGCGACCAATGGATTATGAGTCCACGGCTCTAACCGACTGAGCTACCGCCCCGAACACGCCGCAACTCCGGCAACTCGGATGCTACCGGGTTGCCGGAGTTGCGCGCATCGGTCGTCAGGCTTGTGCGCGTATGGCGTCGAACACGGCCGGATCGACCAGTGTGCTGGTATCGCCGAGCTCGCGGCCCTCGGCGACATCACGCAGCAGCCGCCGCATGATCTTGCCGGAGCGAGTCTTCGGGAGTTCCGGCACGATGTGGATGTCGCGCGGCCGGGCAATCGGCGAGATCTCCTTCGACACCTCCGCCTTCAATTCCTGCACGACCGTCGCCGGGTCTGCGTCGGCCGCATCCGCGGTCAGGATGACGAACGCGACGATCCCTTGCCCGGTGGTCGCGTCGCTCGCCCCGACCACGGCGGCCTCGGCGACCCCGGAATGCCCGACCAGCGCCGATTCCACCTCGGCGGTGGAGATCCGGTGCCCGGATACGTTCATCACGTCGTCCACCCGGCCGAGCACCCAGTACGCACCGTCGGCGTCGATCCGGGCGCCGTCACCGGCGAAATACCAGCCCTGCTCGGCGTAGCGGTCCCAGTAGGTCTCCTGATACCGCTGCGGGTCACCCCAGATGCCGCGCAGCATGGCCGGCCACGGCTGATCGAGGACCAGGTAGCCGACGGCCTCGCCGTCGCCGTCGGCCAGATCGTGTCCGTCCTCGTCCACCACCTGCGCAGCGATCCCCGGTAGGGGACCCATCGCTGCGCCCGGCTTGGCTGCGGTCAGACCGGGCAACGGCGACATCATGATCGCGCCCGTCTCGGTCTGCCACCAGGTGTCCACGATCGGCGCGCGGTCGCCGCCGATATTCGTCCGGTACCAGCGCCACGCCTCGGGGTTGATCGGCTCGCCCACCGATCCGAGCAGCCGGATGCTGGACAGGTCGTGTGCGGCCGGGATCTCCGCGCCCCACTTCATGAACGTGCGGACCATCGTCGGGGCGGTGTAGTAGATGCTGACCCGGCGGTCGGCGATGATCTCGAAGTGCCGGTGCTCGTCCGGGTAATTCGGCGTCCCCTCGTACACGATCTGCGTGGCCCGGTTGGCCAGCGGCCCGTAGACGATGTAGCTATGCCCGGTCACCCACCCGATGTCGGCGGTACACCAGTAGACATCCACGCCCGGCTTGTGGTCGAACACGTAGTGGTGGGTGTAGGCCGCCTGGGTCAGGTACCCCCCGGTCGTGTGCACGATCCCCTTCGGTTTCCCGGTGGTGCCGGAGGTGTAGAGGATGAACAACGGATGCTCGGCATCCATGCCCATCGCCGTGTGCTCCGGCGACTGTTCGGCGACCGTCTCGTGCCACCACACGTCGCGACCGGCGGTCCACGGCACATCCTGCCCGGTCCGCCGGACCACCAGCACCTGCTCCACCGACAGCTCGCCGTCGCCCGGCATCGCCAGCGCCTCGTCCACCGCCGACTTCAGGCCGGCCGGCTTGCCCCGCCGCCACTGGCCGTCCGCGGTGATCACCAGCCGGGCCCGGGCATCGTCGACGCGCGAACGCAACGCCGTCGGCGAGAACCCGGCGAACACCACGCTGTGGGTCAGGCCGAGCCGAGCGCAGGCCAACATCGCCACGATCGCCTCGGGCACCATCGGTAGATAGATCGCGACCCGATCACCGGCGACCAACCCCAACGAGGTGAAATAGTTCGCGGCTCGCGACACCTCGGCGAGCAGATCGGCATAGGTGATATCGCGGGTGTCGCCGGGCTCGCCGATCCAGTGGATCGCCACCTGATCGCCGAACCCGGCGGCGACATGCCGGTCGACACAGTTGACTGCCACGTTGAGCTTTCCGCCGACGAACCATTTCGCCACCGGCGCGCCGGACCAGTCCAGCACCTGCTCCCACGGGGTGTCCCAGCTGAGCCGGCGCGCCTGCTCGGCCCAGAAGGCCTCGCGATCCGCCGCCGCGGCCTCGTACAGCGCCGCCCCACCATTGGCCTGCGCGGCGAACTCGGCCGAAGGGGGGTAGGCATCGGTGACCGGTTCGGTCGGGGTCGACATGTGATCGCTCTCCTCGAATGCTGATGGATCAGTGGGTGACGGCTTTTTCGACGCCGACGCCGGTCAACGAACGGACTTCCATCTCGGCGTTGCGCGCCGGGTCGCCGCGGTCCGACGACAGCAGCGTGCCGACGATGCCGAGAACGAATCCGAGCGGAATGGACACGATGCCCGGGTTGGACAACGGGAACCAGTCGAAGTCCGCGCTCGGAATCATCGACGTCTTGGCGCCGGACACCGCGGGCGAGAAGACGATGAGCACGATGGTCGAGATCAGCCCGCCGTACATGCTGGCCAGCGCGCCCGCGGTGTTGAACCGACGCCAGAACAGCGAGTACACGATGGTCGGCAGGTTGGCCGCCGCGGCGACCGCGAAGGCCAGCGCTACCAAGAACGCGATGTTCTGTCCGTTGGCCAGGATGCCGAGTCCGATCGCGAGCACGCCGATCACGACCGCGGTGATCCGAGACACCCGGACCTGGTCGGCACCGCTCGCTGCGCCACGCTTGATCACGCTGGCGTAGATGTCGTGCGCGAACGACGCCGACGCGGTGATCGTGAGCCCGGCCACAACGGCAAGGATAGTCGCGAACGCGACCGCCGAGATCACCCCCAGCAGCACCACGCCACCGAGCTCGAACGCCAGCAAGGGAGCGGCCGAGTTCTGCCCGCCGGCCGAGGCGAGGATCTTGTCCGGACCGACGATCGCTGCCGCGCCGTACCCGAGCACCAGAGTGAACAGGTAGAACGCGCCGATCAGTGCGATCGCCCAGACCACCGAGCGGCGGGCCTCCTTGGCGGTCGGCACGGTGTAGAACCGCATCAGCACGTGCGGCAGGCCGGCCGTGCCGAGCACCAAGGCGATCGCCAGGGAGACGAAGTTCAACCGAGCGGTGTCGCTGCCGCCGTACTGGGCGCCGGGCGCGAGGACGTCCCGGGCCGCGACCGTCGTGCTGGTCGAATCGGACACCGCGTTCTGCGCCGCACCGAGGATCTCCGACAGGTTGAAGCCGAACTTCGCCAACACCAGGACGGTCATGAACGCCGCACCGGTGATCAGCAACACCGCCTTGATGATCTGCACCCAGGTGGTGCCTTTCATCCCGCCGACCAGCACGTAGACGATCATCAACAGGCCGACCACCGCGATCACCACCGACTGCCCGGCCCGGTTGCTGATGTTGAGCAGCAGCGCTACCAGTCCGCCGGCGCCGGCCATCTGGGCAAGCAGATAGAACAGCGATACCGTCAGCGTGGACAACGCCGCTGCGGTGCGGACCGGACGTTCCTTCAGCCGGAAGCTGAGCACGTCGGCCATGGTGAACTTGCCGGTGTTCCGCAACAGCTCGGCGACCAGCAACAACGCGACCAGCCAGGCCACCAGGAAGCCGATCGAGTAGAGGAATCCGTCGTAGCCGTACACCGCGATCGCGCCGGCGATCCCGAGGAAGCTGGCCGCGGACAGGTAGTCGCCGGCGATCGCCACCCCGTTCTGGGGGCCGGAGAAGCCACCCCCGGCGGTGAAGAACTCCGACGCGGTGGCGTTGCGCCGACTGGCCCGGATCACCACGACCATGGTGACGGCGACGAAAGCCCCGAAGATGGCGATGTTGGCAGCCGGATTACCGACCGCCTCGGCAGCGAGCAGCGTCGGGTTCATGACCGTCCCGCCATTTCCGCACGCAGGTCGGCGGCGAGCGGATCGAGCCGCCGCCCGGCGTACCAGACATAGAGTCCGGTGATCGCGAACGTGGTGAGGAACTGTGCGAGGCCGAGCAACAGACCGACGTTGATGTTGCCGAACACCTTGGTCGCCATGAAGTCGTGCGCGTACGCGCCGAGCAAGACGTAGACGAAGTACCAGGTCAGGAAAAACGCCGTCACCGGGAAGACGAAGCGACGGAGCCGGCGACGCAGCTCCTGGAATTCGGGTTCGGCCTGAACCCGCAGGTAGTCGGCACCGTCCGGGCCGAGCCGGACATCCGGTGATGAATGGGGTTCGTCGGTGGTGGTCATCGATGACTCCGTCGGGCGGAAGGGGTGATTGTGGTCCCGCTCACAGTGACAGAGGCGCGTCGCGGCTCACATACGTCGCCGCCGGGCGTGCGACGAGCGGTCATTTCGCTGCGACGAGCGGTCGATCCGGGCCAGCCGGTCGACGCCCATCCCGATCCGTTCCGGTGCGTGCATCCGGGCGAACGTCCGCACCACGTCGAGCGGTACGCGGCGCCGGTCGAACCGGCTGACCAGCACCATCACGCCGAACGAGAGCGGCACGGTCACCGCGGCCGGGTAGCCGAGGATCGCCGCCGGCCAGCCGCCCGCGACCAGGTCGCTCGGCCCACCCAGGGCCGCCACCGTCGTCGCCGCCGCCGCGCTGCCACCGCCCACGACCAGACCGGCGGCCGCGCCGGTGACGGTCAGCCCGCGCCACCAGATGCCCAGCAACAGCAACGGACACAACGTGGACGCGGCGACCGCGAAGACCAGACCGACCGTCCGCGAAACATCCAGCGAATCGACCGACAAGCTCAGCGCCACCGGGACCGACCCACCGATGACCGCCGCAACCCGGAAATCGCGCACCCGGCCCGGCAACAGATCGGTGCTCAACACCGCTGCCGCGGTGACCAGGAGCCCGGACGAGGTGGACAGGAACGCTGCCAGCGCACCGGCGGCAACCAACGCGGCGAGGAGCCGGCCGACCACCCCACCGAACGCCGCGCCGGGCAGGAGCAGGACCGCCGCATCCGACGTGCCGGTGATCATCAGCTGTGGCAGATAGCTGCGGGCCAGCACCCCCAACCCGATCGGAAACAGGTAGAACAGCCCGACCAGCCCGATCACCGCCAGCGCGGTCGCCCGCGCCGCCTGGCCCTCCGGGTTGGTGTAGAACCGCACCAGCACGTGTGGCAACCCCATCGTGCCCAGGAACAGCGCCACGATCAGCGAATACACCTGATACGTGGGATGCCCGCCGCCGAACCCGTTACCCGGGCGCAACCAGTCGGCGTCGCTGCCGGGCGCCCCGTCCACCACCGGCGTCACCGCACCGGCCTCGAACACCACGGTCGTGCCGGCCGCGAACTCGTGCCGACCGGCGACCAGCGTGCTCGCCACCCCGTCCACGACCACCGGCTGGGTCGTCGCGACCTGCACCACCACGTCGGTCCGGATGTCGACCGTGGTCCGTTCGGCGAGCACCGGGGGTGCCGGATCGCCGAGCGTGCGCTGATCGGCGACGAAGGCACCGGCCAGGACCACGGCCGGCACGGCGATCGCGGTCAGTTTGAGCCAGAACTGGAACCCCTGAACGAACGTGATGGACCGCATCCCGCCGCCGACCACGTTCGCCGTCACGATCGCCGCGACCGCTACCGCACCGACCCAGGTCGGCGCGCCGAGCACGATGGCCAGGGTCAGGCCGGCGCCCTGGTACTGCGGCACCAGGTACAGCAGACAGATCAGCACCACGATTGCCGTCGTGACCCCACGCAATCGAGTCGAACCGAGCCGGAACTCGGCGAAATCGGGCACCGTATAGGCGCCCGAGCGGCGCAGTGGGGCGGCGACGAACAACAACAGACCGAGATAGCCGGCGGTGAATCCGACCGGAAACCACAACGCGTCCGCGCCGAACTTCGCGATCAGGCCGGCGACACCGAGGAACGACGCCGCCGACAGGTACTCCCCGGCGATCGCGGCCGCGTTCCACCGCGCGCCCACGCTGCGTGAGGCGACCAGGAAGTCGGAGGTGGTACGGGACAACCGGACACCGTAGGCACCGATCACCACGGTCGTCACGGCCACCGCGACCAGTGCCGATACCGTCAGCGGCGCGGACCCGGTCACCTCACTCCCCGACCAGGCTGGTGAATTCGCGCTCGATCCGCTCGGCCGCCTGCACGTACCTGCGCCCGACGAGATACAGCAGGATGAACGCCACCCCGCCGAGCAGCAACCAGACCAGTCGAACGCCCAGCACGTTCGCCGTCGGCAGTCCTGGTACCAGCGCCGTCAGCAGCGGAATCGCGCCGAGCAGGCCCACGGCGACGATCGCCGATCGCACCGCGAGCGCCAGCTGGGCCCGGACCAGGCCGTCGACCAGCGCGGCCCCGACCGCCGTCTGCTCGGTGACTTCGACCCGGGTACGCACCAACCGGGCGCCGCGGCGCCGGCCGAGCACCACCCGCTGCCGGGGTGGGCGGGTGGTCATCCGGCTGTCCCCCCGGGCCGCAGCCATCGCTGGCGCAGCGCTCGGGCGTGCCGACGACTCACCGGCAGCTCGGCGGCCGGTTCCCGACCGTTCGACCGCAGACAGACCACGACCCCGTTGCCCAGCGAGCGGGTGCCGGTGACGAACGCGAGCGAGACCAGGTAGGACCGGTGCACCCGCTGGAACCCGACCTCCGCCCACCGCGCCTCCAGCGCCGAGATCGGGATCCGAACCAGGTGCGCGCCGCCGGTCGCGTGCAGCCGTGAATAGTCGCCTTCGGCCTCCACCCAACCCACGCTCGCCCGCGGGACCAGGGTCGTCACCCCGCCCAGCTCCACCGGAATCACCGTCGCCGGAGCCGGCGACGTCCCCGGGTCGCCGCGCGTACTCGCGATCCGCCGCACCGCGGCGGCCAGCCTCGCCTCCCGGACCGGTTTCAGCAGGTAATCCACCGCACCGACATCGAACGCGGCCACCGCCCGATCGTCGTGCGCGGTGACGAACACCACGGCCGGCGGGACGGCGAAACCGGCCAGCACCCCGGCGAGTTCCATCCCGTTCATCCCGGGCATGTTGATGTCGAGAAACACCGCGTCGACCGGTTCGGCAGCCAGCACGCGCAGCGTCTGCGCCGCGTCGCTCGCCGCGACCACCCGCTCGACCTGCTCTTGGCCGCGGAGCAGATAGACCAGTTCGTCCAGCGCCGGCGGCTCGTCGTCCACCGCCAGCACGACCAGCCGCGGCCCGGTCATGTCCGTACCCCCGGCCGGAACTTGGGCACCCGCATGATCACCTTCGTCCCTGCGCCCAGCGCGGTCTCGACGACCAGGCCGTACTCGTCACCGAACGCGGCCCGCATCCGATCGTCCACGTTCGCCAGGCCGACGTGCGCCAGTTCGCCGGTACTCGTCGGACCGGAGCTGTCGACCGCATCGATCTCGCCCGACCGCAGCAGCGCCGGATCCATCCCGACCCCGTCGTCTTCGATGCTGAGGACACAGTCCGCGCCCTCGTCGGCCGCCAGGATGGTTACCGTACCGCTCGCTCGACCGGCCAGGCCGTGCCGAACCGCGTTCTCCACCAACGGCTGCAGCGCGAGAAACGGCAACACCACGCTCAGTGTCTCCGGCGCTACCTGCACCCGAACCCGCAGCGCCGCACCGAATCTGGCCCGTTCCAAGGCGAGGTAACGATCGATGTTGCGCAGCTCGTCGGCCAGCACGGTGAACTCGCCGGCAGTCCGAAACGAGTACCGGGTGAAGTCGGCGAACTCCAGGATGAGTTCGCGGGCGCGGCTCGGGTCGGTGCGGACGAACGAGGCGATCGTGGTCAGCGCGTTGTAGATGAAGTGTGGGCTGATCTGCGCCCGGAGCATCCGGATCTCCGCGCGGTCCAGCCGGGTGCGGGACGCGTCCAGCTCAGCGAGTTCCAGCTGACCGCAGACGTAGTCGGCAACCTGCTGAACCACACCGAGCAGCCCCGGCCCAGGCGATACGTCGGTGACGACGCCGAGCACGCCGAGCGACCCGGAGGCGTCCGCGAGCAGCGGCTGGACGATCAGCGCGCCGGGTCCCGGTTTTCGGACGACGAGCACCCGCCGGTCCACGGCCGGACCGGTCCCCGCCGCCTGCGCGGCGGCGGCCTGAAACGCCGCACCGAGCTCACGGCCGCCCCCGGACCACGCCAGAACCGTCCCGTCCGGGTCGGCAATCGCCACCCCGGCCGCGCCGATCAGTCGACGCAATTGTGGGGCGGCGGCCCCGGCGGACCGCTCGTCCAAGCCGGCTCGCAGCGGGTCTGCCGCGGCCGCGGCCATCCGCAGGGCCTCGTGGACGGCCCGCTCGGCCGGGGTGGTCAGCGTACGCCGAGACCGCGTCCACACCCATCCCGCGACCGCGAGCACGACGACAGCCGACACTGTGGCGACGATCACAGGTATCAGCGTATCGGCGGCACCACGGCTGCTACGCTGCGGCGACGTCCTCGCACCCGCCCAGCACGCCCACCATCCGGCTCCGCACGCCGGCGCCCGGGCTGCTCACCCTGCCGTGGGACCGCCCGCTGGCCGACTGGACCGCGCCGCAGGTCCCGTTGCGCGAACTGCCCGTCGGCCCGCACCGGCACCCGGTCCGATTCGTCGACTCCGACGACCGGCTGTGGGCGGTCAAGGAACTGCCGCGACACCTGGCCGAACGCGAGTATCGGGTATTGCGCCGACTCGAAGAATTTCGGCTGCCCGCCGCGCGGCCGGCCGGGATCGTGCTCCCCGGCGGCCGGGACGCCATCCTGATCACTCGCTACCTGGACGCCACGTGGCAGTACCGACGGGTGTTCCTGAACCTGCCGCCCGACCAGCCGGCACAACGAGCTCGACTGCTCGACGCCATGGTCACGTTGTTGGTCGAGCTGCACCGCCACGGCGTGTTCTGGGGTGACTGCTCGTTGGCCAACACCCTGTTCTCCCGCGACGGGCAACTGCTGCAGGCGTGGTTCGTCGACGCCGAGACCAGCGAGGTACACCCGTCGCTGAGCGACGGGCAGCGACGCCATGACCTGGACATCCTGATCGAGAACGTGGCGATGGGCCTGCTCGACCTGGCCGCGCGGTTGGACCGACTGGCGCTGAGCTCGGCGTTGATCGCCGAGGCCCAGGGCATCGCCGATCGCTATCACGCACTATGGGACCTGATCCACGCCGAACCGACCTTTGCCTTCACCGACCGGTACCGCGTGGAAGGTACCGTCCATCGGCTCAACGATCTCGGCTTCACCGTCGACGAGGTGGACCTCACCCCACGGCCGGACGGCCGGTTGCGGTTGTCGATTCGGGTCGGCGAACGGAACTATCACGCGCAGTTGCTGCGACAGCTCACCGGCCTGGACGTCGGGGCCGGTCAGGCCGCCATTCTGCTGGGCGACTTCCGGTCGTACCGAGCCGCGAACCGACCGGAGATCGCCGACCACGAACCCGATCTCGACCTGGCCGCCCGGTGGGTGCTCCAGGTGCTGAATCCGGGCATGGCCCGCGCGCACGCCGCCGTCGGACGGGTGGGCGAGCCGCTCCAGGCCTACTGCGACCTGCTGGAAGTCCGATGGCTGCTCAGCGAGCGGGCCGGCCGTGATGTGGGCGACGCGGCCGCGCTGGCGGAACTGGGCGGCGCGGCGCCGACCGACTCGGCCGCCCGGCTGAGTATCGGCGAACTGCCCAGCACCGAGCCAGACTGAGCGGCAACCGATCTCGCCCGATATCGACCAGCTGACATCACTTCGTCGGCAACAGCGCCGACGATACCGTCGCCAGCACGTCCACAAGATCGGTGATCGGCGGCCGCTCCTCGCTGCGTAGCCATTCGTACACCAAGGCATGCACGGTGCCGATCAACGCGGTCGCCGCCATCGGGTAGCCGCCGACCGGCCGTACCTCGGAACCCAGGGTGGCCCGGACCGCGATCTCGAACGTCTGGGCCCAGGCCGCCCGACGCGCTCGCCGGTGTTCCTCGACGGCAGGACTGACACCGACCGTCTCGACGAACGACACCTGGGCCCGCCGGGCATCCGGCCCGAGCGCGCCGACGTAGGCGGTCAGGATCCGCTCCGCGACCGCGCGCGGCCGGCTCATCGGCGGACCGATCACCGCCGCGAGTACGGCGGCTCGGGCATCACTTTGGATCCGGTCGTCGACCGCGACGAGCAACGCCTCCCGGTCTTCGAACGCCTCGTAGAACTGCCGTCGGGACAACCCCGCCGCGGCACAGACATCGGAGACCGAGCTGTGCGCGTATCCGTTGTCGGCAAAGACCTGCAGACCGGCATCGATGAACCGGTTGCGGCGATCGGCGCGACGATCCGCAACCGGCCGGCCGCCGTAGCGGCGCGCAATCGGCGCACTCACGCGGGCGAGGCTACCGCCGGGAAGTCGGGATTGCCGCCCAATCGCGAAGAATCAGAGCCAGTTGTTGTGCCGGAAAGTGACGAACAGCCCGACACAGGCGCTGAGCATGACCCCCAACGCCAGGAAATAGCCATAATGCCAGTGAAGTTCCGGCATATTGTCGAAGTTCATGCCGTAGCACCCGGCGATCGCGGTCGGTACCGCCGCGATCGCGACCCAGGCGGAGATCTTGCGCATGTCGGTGTTCTGCCGTAACGACACCATCGCTTGAGCGGCTCCGATCAGGGCGCTGAGCGATTCGTCGAACTCCGCGATCCGGTCGGCGACCGAGGTCTGGTGATCCACCACGTCGCGCAGATAGCGCCGCACCTCTTTCGGCGCAATCCCGGGCTGGATGAGCTCCTGCAATGCGGTGGCGAGCGGCAGGACGGCGCGACGAAACTCGACGACCTCCCGCTTGAGCTGGTAGATCGGCGCGACCGCGACCAGCGTGCGCGGGTCGAACACCTCTTCCTCCATCGCGTCGACGTCTCCCTCGACGTGATCGGCGACCTCGATGTAGCTGTCCACCACATGATCGGCGATCGCGTGCAGTACCGCGAACGGACCGACCGCAAGCACCTCCGGACGCAGCTCGAGCCGATCGCGCACCCCACGGAGGCCGGAGAATTCGCCGTGTCGCACGGTGACCACGAACTCCGGCCCGACAAAGATCATGATCTCCCCGGTCTCCACGATCTCACTCACCGTGTGCATGTCGTGCTCGACGTAATGCACGGTGCGGAGTACCAGAAAGCACAGATCGTCGTAGCGATCCAGTTTGGGCCGTTGGTGGGCCTGCACCGCATCCTCGACCGCGAGCGGATGCAGCCCGAAGCATTGCGCGACCTCGTTCATCTGCTGCTCGTCCGGATGCCACAGCCCGACCCAGACGAAGCCTTCGCCCTGCTCCCGGACCCGCGCCACCGCCTCGCAGGGCGTGAACGTCCCGGCGACCCGGACCCCGTCGAGATAGACCGCACAGTCGATCACGGCTGCGTTCAGCGGAGACGAGGTCTCCGTCGAACCGCGGTCGCCGTTACGCCGAACGGCGAGCGGACCGAACTGGCCGAGCCGTAGGGCCCGAACCTCCCGCCGCACCCGGGCCGGACCTGATGCGTGCCCGTGTGGCTGGTCCACGTCTGCCTTTCCGGGGCTCCAGGCGGAAGCCTCCCCGGCAAGTGTGCCGCACCTTCCCGAAAGCTCCCCCGGCTGGACTCGAACCAGCAACCGTTCGATTAACAGTCGAATGCTCTGCCAATTGAGCTACAGGGGACCGCTTGGCATGGCCCACACTCGTCGGTGAACCGATTACAGACCCTAGCGCACCGCCCCGGTCGACCCAAATCCCACCCACCCGCGTGCTCCGGCAGTCCATGGGAGGATGATCCGACCGAAGGATGGGGAGGGCCGCGAGGACATGATGCGACTGATGATCGGTGTTGCTGCCGGCTACGTGCTCGGCGCAAAGGCCGGCCGGGTCCGCTACGAGCAGATCAGCAAAGCGACCCGAGCCGTCACCACCAGCCCGGTTACCCGCAAGGTGGTCACCGTCGGTCGACAGAAACTGTCGGACAAGCTCAGCACGCGGCCCCGGTTAGAGCCACTGGAAGCGATCGACGAGCACACCACGGTGCTCGTCCCGCACGACCAGCTGCGGTGAGCCGGCCCAGGTCCTAACCGGCTTCGTAGCTGTTCCCCATCGCCTGCTCCAGCAGGCTGCGCCGGTACTGCTCCAACGCCACCAGGTCGCCGAACAATGCGTGGTAGTCGTCCGGGCGTTCGCCCGGTGAAATGCGGGACAGCTTCGACTTCAGCTCGGCCACCTGCCGGCCGACCCAGACTTCTTGCAGCCGGGCCAACACTCCGGTGATGTAGCGCGGAATCGCGTCGTCTGCCGCTTCGATCGACTCCACCGCGAGTTCCATCACCAGCGAGCGAACGTCCAGGTCGTCGGTCCGATCGGCGACCGCGCTGACCCATTGGGCACCGGACAGCCCGGCCGCGGTACCGCCGGCAGCCGCGACCGCGCCACGCACCGTCGCATACGTGGAGTCGGTGAACGATTCGGCGGGCAACGAATCGAACACCGGCCCGGCGATCGCCGGGTATTGCAACGCGGCCTTGAGTGCGTTGCGCTGCGGACCGAGCGCCGGATCGTCGGCGCGCGGCCGGACGAGCTGCGGTGCGCTGCGCCGGCGGGCCGAGCGCTCGGTGGTCGGCATACCCCGGCGGCGGGTCTGCTCGCCCACCCGCCGGATCACCTGACCGATGTCGTCCCAACCGACCCACCCCGCCAACCGGGTGGCATAGGCCTTGCGCAGCGCGTCGTCCTTGATCTGAGCGACGATCGGCACCGCCTCGCGCAACGCCTCGACCTGCCCTTCCGGGGTCATGTCCCTGCTTGCCGGGTCCGAGTAGTGCCGCTCGACGATGCCGCGGATCACGAACTCGAACAACGGCACCCGACGCGATACCAGGTCCCGCACCGCGGCGTCCCCCGCGCTCTGCCGCAACTCGCACGGGTCCTGGCCGTCCGGCGCGACGGCGATGAACGTCTGCCCGGCCAGCTTCTGTTCGCCGGCAAAGGCTTTCAGCGCGGCGGCGCGCCCCGCCGCGTCACCGTCGAAGGTGTAGACGATCTCGCCGCGCCAAAAGTTGTCGTCGAGCAGCAGCCGGCGCAACACCGCCAGATGCTCGTCGCCGAATGCGGTACCGCACGAGGCGACGGCCGTCTTCACCCCCGCCAGATGCATGGCCATCACGTCGGTGTAGCCCTCGACCACCACCGCCTGATGCCCCTTGGCGATCTCCCGCTTGGCCTCGTGCAGGCCGAACATCACCTGGGACTTCTTGTACAGCATGGTTTCCCGGGTGTTCAGATACTTGGCCGGAAGCGGATCGTCGTCGTAGAGCCGGCGCGCGCCGAAGCCGATCACGTCGCCGGCCAGGTTGCGGATCGGCCAGAGCAGGCGGCGGCGGAAGTTGTCGATCGGGCCGCGCCGCCCCGGTTTGGCCAGGCCGGCATCCTCCAGCTCTTTGAGCGAAAACCCGCGCCGCTGCAGATGCATGGTCAGCGCATCCCACCCGTCCGGGGCATACCCGCAGCCGAACTGCGCCGCCGCGGCAGCGTCGAAGTTTCGCTCGGTCAAGTAGGCCCGGGCCGCGGCCGCGGCCGGTTCGCGCAGCTGCGCGGCATAGAACTCGGCGGCGGCGGCGTTCGCCGCCACGAGCCGGGCGCGGGTGCCTCGATCTCGTTGCACCGACGGACCGCCGCCCTCGTAGTCGATCCGGTACCCCACCCGATCGGCGAGCTGCTCGACCGCCTCGACGAAGCTGACGTGCTCGATCTTCTGCAGGAACGAGTAGACGTCGCCGCCCTCACCGCAGCCGAAGCAATGGAAATGGCCGTGGTTGGGGCGGACATGGAACGAGGGCGACTTCTCGTCGTGGAAGGGACACAGTCCCTTCATCGAGTCGCTGCCGGCCCGACGCAGCGCGACGTACTCGCCGACCACATCCTCGATCCGGACCTTGTCACGAATCGCGGCGATGTCGCGTTCGGGAATACGGCCGGCCATCGCGCGAGTCTATCGTCGGGCCGCTATTGCACCTGATCGGCCAACCGCTCCAGTCGACTCTCGGTCATCGAGGCGATCTGATCGACCACCACCCGCACCCGTTCGGTGGTGGTGTCGGCGGTCTGCCACGCCGGCAGCAGCGCCGGGTCCAGACCGTGTGGCGCCGCCGCGAGCAGCCGGGTCGCCACCTGGTGGATCCGCGCACGCTGCTCCGCCTGCTGCACTCGGTGATCGGAATCGGACATCACATAGCGCAAGGCGACCGTCTTGAGCATCGCCACTTCGGCCGCCACCACCGGCGGCACCAGCAGGTCGGCGCCGTAGCGGGTCAACGGCCCGGGCCCGGCCACCGCCCGGGTGCCGGAGATCGCCGCGGTGGCGAACCGGCCGACCAGTTCGCTGGTGAGTCGCTTCAACGCGACCGAGCCGGCGATCGTGCCGTCGTAGCGGCCCGCCTCGGCGATCACCGGGAGCCCGGACAGCCGCCGGGCGGCCTCGGCCAGCACATCGACCGACAGCGTCGGGTGCTCGGCATGGCCCAGCTCGGCGAGGGCTTGCTGCTCGGCGTCGTCGGCGAGCGCACGCAGGTCGATCCGGCCGGCGATCACCCCGTCCTCGACGTCGTGCACCGAGTACGCGACATCGTCGGACCAGTCCATCACCTGCGACTCCAGGCATTGCCGCCGGTCCGGCGCGCCGGCCCGCACCCAGCTCAGCCGATCGAGGTCGACGTCGTAGGCACCGAACTTGCGGACGCCGGGTTGTCGCGGCCACGGATACTTGGTAACCGCATCGAGCGACGCGCGGGTCAGGTTCAGCCCCACGCTCACGCCGTCGGACCCGAGCACCTTCGGCTCCAACCGGGTCAGGATGCGCAGATTCTGCGCGTTGCCCTCGAATCCGCCGTGATTCTCGGCGAATTCGTCCAACGCCCGTTCCCCGTTGTGCCCGTACGGCGGGTGGCCGATATCGTGCGCCAGCCCGGCCAGATCGACCAGATCGAAATCGCAGCCCAAGCCCTCGGCGATGCCGCGACCGATCTGCGCCACTTCCAGCGAATGGGTCAGCCGGGTGCGCGGCGTATCGCCGTCTCGCGGCCCCATCACCTGGGTCTTGTCGGCCAGCCGGCGCAAGGCCGCCGAGTGCAGTACCCGCGCCCGATCCCGGGAAAAATCACTGCGATGCGCCGCATCGGTATCCGGCAGACCCGCGGACTTCGGCGGTTCGGCCACCATCCGGCCCAGGTCGTGCAGCGTGTACCTCACCGGCGTGGCATGCCGGGGATGAATCGGGTCGGGGCCGGGATCACCCGACCATAGTGCCAGCCCGGAATGCTCACGTCGGTGTCCGGCTACCTCGACGAGGTGACGTCCCTCACTGACTGACGGTGTACCGGAAATCTGCCGGCGTATGAGTCAGTTGGTACCACAGGAGAGCGCCGGTTTCCCTGGCGATGCCGTGTGCCTGCGATTCTCGGGTGATCACCGCCGGGCCCTGCCGGGTCGGCGCGGTCCATGCCGCGAGCCCCGCATCCCGGGCCATCGTCCGGGTGCGCAGCGAATGCCACGGATCACTGACCAGGACCGCCGATTTCAGGCCACGATCCTGCATTGCCGTCGCCACCGCCGCGATGCTGCGCAGCGTGTCCGACCCCTCCTCCACCGCCAACACATTGTCACCGGGGACTCCCGCATCGACCAGATAGTTCTTCCCGGACGAGGCCTCGGTATAGCGGTCGCCGACCTGCTTGCCACCCACCGTCACGACCAGCGGCGCTACCCCACGCTGATAGAGCTGGCGCGCCTGCTCCAACCGAGCCTCGAACACCGACGACGGGTTCCCGTCGTATTGCGCCGCCCCGAGCACCACGATGGCATCGGCCGGCATGTAGTCGTTGATCCGCGCAACCTGCCACACCCGCCACGCAGTACCACCGACCAAAATCAGACCGACCAGTACGATGCCGACCAGAAACCGGCCCGGCCAATGCGCAACCATCGAGTCAACCCCCGGCCATGGTGCCGGCTCCGCGCGATGAGTGGCAGGCCGATAACGCGCTGGAGCCGAGTTCACCTAGATCATTGTGCCAGGCCGGGCGGCCCTCGCCCAGTCGAACCGGCCAGGTCCGTGCCGCGACAGCCAGATCCGCGTGCCGTTCGAGCATTCGGCCTGCGAAGCGGGCAATGCGGATAGATTCGAGTGTATGCGGCGGATCTTCGCACTCCTGTTCACCCTCGCGGCGCTGACTCTGCTCCCGTTCACCCTCGCGGCACCGGCATCCGCCGAGTCACCGCTGAACATGCCGGGGCAGCTGATCGACCATGCCCGGGCGCTGGACTCGACCGGTCGAGCGGCAGCGCAGCAGCAGATCGACGATCTGTACAACGCCCACCGGATCAAGTTGTGGGTGATCTACACCGCGGACTTCTCCGGGTTGGATCCCGCGACCTGGGCCGATCGAACTGTGCAGCTCAGTTCGTTCGGCGACCGGGATGTGCTGCTCGCCGTCGCCACCGAGGATCGGGCGTACTACTTCTCGGCGTCGAGCGCGCTGCCCGGCGTGACCGCCGGCGAGATCACCGATATCCAACAGAACGCCGTCGAACCGGCGCTGCGCCAACGCGACTGGGCCGCTGCGGCGGTTGCGGCCGCATCCGGCTTGTCCGATGCCGCCGCGTCGACCAGCGGCATATCCACCCGCACCGTGCTGATCGGCGGCGGCGTGGCCGTCGTCGGCGCCGGCGGGGCACTGCTCTACGCCCGCCGCCGGCGGCGCGGGCGGGCCGAGTCGGGCGCAGCGACCGCGCGCACCATCGATCCGTCCGACACCGCGGCGCTGGCCGGGCTGCCGGTTGCCGCACTGGACGTGCGGTCACGTGAGGTGCTGGTGGAGATCGACAATGCGGTCCGGACCAGCAGCGAGGAGCTCGAGCTGGCTCGCGGCGAGTTCGGTGACGAGGCGGTACGCCCGTTCGTCACCGCGCTGAACCATGCGCGCGCGGCGCTGGCCCGTGCGTTCGCCATTCGGCAACAGCTCGACGACGATCAGCCCGAGACCGAGCAGCAGCAACGAGACCTGCTGGTCGAGCTGATCAGCAGGTGTGGCGTCGCCGACCGGGAACTGGACGCCCGGGTGGACGAGTTCGACGGAATGCGCAACCTGTTGATCAACGCGGATCAGCGGCTGGACGCCCTGACCCGTCAGTCGGTGGACCTGAGCGTCCGGATCCCCAAGTCGGAAGCGACCTACACCCAGCTCACCCAGCAGTACCCGGCGTCGGTGCTCGCCCCGATTGCGAGCAACGTCACGATGGCCAAGGAACGCGCCGGGTTTGCCGATCAGAGCCTCGTGCATGCCCGGGAGGCCGTGGCACTCCCGGCCGGAAAGCAGGGTCCGGCGGTGCCGGCGATCCGCGCAGCCGAGTCCGCACTGACCCAGGCCGGCACGCTGCTCGACGCGGTGGATACGGCGGCCGGCGATATCCGCACCGCGGTCGACACGTTGCCGCAGGTGCTCGACGATGCCAAGGCCGACGTTGCCGCGGCCACCGGGCTGGCCGCATTCGGCGGGGACGAGTTGGCTCGGGCCCGGGCGGCGACCGAAACCGCGATCGCCCAAGCCGACCCGGTGAACAACCCGCTCGGCTCCTACCGCGCGATCGTCACCGCCGACACTGCACTCGAACAGGCGGTGGCGACCGCCGGCGACCGCCGGCAGACCGACGAGCGGCTACGCCAACAGCTGGCCCAGGCACTCACTGCGGCCCGCGCGCAGGTCGGGGCCGCCGCCGACTTCATCGGCACCCGCCGCGGCGCGGTCGACGCGGAGGCTCGAACCCGGTTGGCCGAGGCGCAGCGGAATCTGGATCAGGCCCAGCAGCTACAGACGAGCGATCCGGCACAAGCCACCCGGTACGCCCAGGCAGCGGCCGACCTCGGGGCCCGGGCACTCTCGTCGGCCCAGTCCGACGTCCGGCAGTGGGAAGCGCAACGTCGCGACAGTCGCGGCGGCAACAACGGCGCGATCCTGGGCGGGATCATCCTGGACAGCGTGTTGCGCGGCGGATTCGGCTCCGGCAGCCACGGCAATCGATGGGACACCGGCGGCCACGGCCACAGCCCGGGCTCGTTCGGCGGCGCCGGCAGCTCGCGGCGGATCGGCGGCGGCGGCCGGTTCTGACCGGCACCACCGATTCGGTCAGAATCCGAGCAACTGCCGGGCCAGGTAACCGCGCACCTGGTCGAGCGCGATCCGTTGCTGGGCCATGGAGTCCCGCTCGCGCACAGTCACCGCTTGGTCGTCGAGCGTGTCGAAATCCACCGTGATGCAGAACGGCGTGCCGATCTCGTCCTGCCGCCGGTAGCGGCGGCCGATCGCGCCGGCATCGTCGAACTCGACGTTCCACGTCCGGCGCAGCTCGGCGGCCAGGTCGCGCGCCTTCGGGGTCAGCGCCTCGGTGCGCGACAGCGGTAGCACCGCGGCCTTCACCGGCGCCAACCGTCGATCCAGCCGCAGCACCGTGCGCTTGTCCACCCCGCCCTTCGCATTCGGCGCCTCGTCCTCGGCGTAGGCGTCGACCAGGAATGCCATCAGCGACCGGGTCAACCCGGCGGCCGGCTCGATCACGAACGGGGTGTAGCGCTCGTTCGTCGTCTGATCGAAGTAGCCGAGGTCCACCCCGGAATGGGTGGCGTGCGTGGTCAGGTCGTAGTCGGTGCGGTTGGCGACGCCCTCCAGCTCACCCCACTCACCGCCGGCGAAGCCGAACCGGTACTCGATGTCGACGGTGCGCGTCGAATAGTGCGACAGCTTGTCCTTCGGGTGCTCGTAGAGCCGCAGGTTCGCCGGGTCGATGCCGAGGTCGACATACCAGTCTCGCCGGGCGTCGATCCAGTACTGATGCCACTGCTCGTCCTCGCCCGGCTTGACGAAGAACTCCATCTCCATCTGCTCGAATTCGCGGGTCCGGAAGATGAAGTTGCCCGGGGTGATCTCGTTGCGGAAGCTCTTACCGATCTGCGCGATGCCGAACGGCGGCTTGCGCCGCGACGTGGTGAGCACGTTGGCGAAGTTCACGAAGATTCCCTGCGCAGTCTCCGGCCGCAGGTAGTGCAACCCGTCCTCGGACTCCACCGGACCGAGATGGGTCTTGAGCATCATGTTGAAATCGCGCGGCTCGGTCCACTCGCCCTTCGTGCCGCAATCCGGACAGACGATCTCGGTCATCGGCACCGACTCCGGATCGGCGATGCCCTTCTTGGCGGCGTAGGCCTCCTGCAGGTGATCCTGCCGATGCCGCTTGTGACAGTTCAGGCATTCGACCAGCGGGTCGTTGAACACCCCGACATGCCCGGACGCCACCCATACCTGGCGGGGCAGGATCACCGCCGAGTCGAGGCCGACGATGTCGTCGCGGCCGGTGACCATCGCCTGCCACCACTGCCGCTTGATGTTCTCCTTCAGCTCCACCCCGAGCGGGCCGTAGTCCCATGCCGACCGTGTTCCGCCGTAGATCTCACCGCTCTGGAACACCAGGCCGCGACGTTTGGCGAGGTTGGCGACGGTGTCGATCTTCGACTTGGGTGCCACGGCGGTAGCTCTCCGTTCGAGGTGCGAGGGTTCTCGTCACCCTATCCGGCGAAGCCCGACCGGTCCGCGCCGGTCACCGCGCGCATCCTGGCGTCCCGCGCGCGGATATCCGCGCGCGGGACGTCAGCTTGCGCGCGCGGGGCACGGTTCGACATGCGCATTCGTGCATAATAAACGTGGGAACGGTTTCCGGTAGGGAGGTTCCGTGCGGTACCAGACCGAGCACTTCATCGCCCAGAGCGCCCCGACGCCGTTCGCGCCCACGCCGCCGGTACCGGTCCCGCCGCAGGCGACACTCGATGCGGCCGGCGAGATCTTGCGCGCTCTGGCCGCCCCGGTCCGGATCGCGATCGTGCTGCAGCTGCGCGAGTCGGCTCGCTGCGTGCACGAACTGGTCGATGCGTTAGGCGTGACCCAGCCGCTGATCAGCCAACATCTGCGGGTGCTCAAGACCGCCGGCGTGGTGCGCAGCGCACGAAACGGCCGCGAAGTGCTCTACGAACTCGTCGACGATCATCTATCGCACATCGTGGTCGACGCCGTGTCGCACGCCGAGGAAGGGTGACGGTGGCGCACCGCACGACCCAGCGCAGCACGAAACAGCGCAGCGCGATCTCGGCACTGCTCGACGACACCGACGAGTTCCGCTCGGCCCAGGAGCTGCACGACGAGCTGCGCCGACGCGGTGAGGGCATCGGCCTGACCACCGTCTACCGAACCCTGCAGTCGCTCGCCGACGCCGGAACGGTCGATGTCCTGCGCACCGACAGCGGCGAGTCGGTGTACCGCAGGTGCTCGTCCGGCCACCATCACCACCTGGTCTGCCGGGACTGCGGCTACACCGTCGAAGTCGACGGCCCGACCGTCGAGACCTGGTCGCAGTCGGTCGCCGAGCAACATGGTTTCACCGACGCCAGCCACACGGTCGAGATCTTCGGCACCTGCCGCAGCTGCCACGGCTCGGTGCCGCGGTCATAGTTGCCACACTCGTGCTCACCGGCATCGGTGGCTCGCACAGACCGGCTGATTTACGCCGACGGAATGGCAGATATGGGTACACTGCCGGAGTTTCGCCTACATCAGGGAGGCAGGAAGTGAGCACGGTGTCGGTCCGCGAATTCTCGTACAACCCGACCGCCATGTTCGCGCGGGTAGAGCAGGGTGAGACGATCGAGATCACCCGGCAGGATCGGGTGATCGCCGTCCTGTTACCGGGTGGAGCAGCGCTCGCCCGGTATGCCCCGCTCGCGACCAGCGGACTGGTCAAACTGGCGGCGACCACCACCAGCGATATCGATCGAATCACGACCGTCGAAGTGCCGGAAGGCCTTTCGCCGCTCGACCTGCTATTGGCCGACCGGGAGGTCGACGACCGGTGATCTATCTGGATGCTTCGGCAATCGTCACGCTGATTTCCGGCCGGCACGGTTCGGCCTCGTTGCGCGACGCGCTCGATGCCCGAGGCGACATGCCCATGGCAACCAGCACTGTGGGCTTCATCGAGACCGTCCGGACGATGGACCGGATCGGCAGCTATCCCACCCTGATGACCGACCTGGTACGGGATTTCACCGAGATCCTGATCACCCAGGAGGTCCGGGAGGCAGCAGCCGCCCTGCCGTCGGGGGTGCGCACCCTGGACTCGTTGCATATCGCCAGCGCGCAGATGCTGGGTCCCGACCTGCACTTGTTCATCTCCTACGACCGGCGGATGCTCGCGATCGCGAATCTGGTCGACCTCCCCACCGCCGCACCCGGATTGGGGCCGAACCCGGTGCCGTTCTGACCCGGCCGCTCGGTCAGGGCACCAGGCCCTTCCGGCAGCGCTCGGCGCCGGAAAGGATCAGCAGCAGCATCGTGGTCAGTGCCGCGTCGGTCAGTCCGGCAGCCGGGAACGTGTACCGCATGATGATGTCGGCCAGCTTGCCGTGCCCGACGATGCTGATCGTGCCGAACTGCAGCGCGTCGTTGCGGTCGGCGACCCGCTTGTGCAACGCCGGCCGCAACGGTCGATCCCAGGCGAGCACACAGGTCAGGGTCAGTACGTCCAACCCGTCGGACAGGTTCACCGCGCGCATCGAGCAGAGCGCGCCGCCGTACTCGAAGCCGAGCGAACCGTCATCGGCCACGGTGATTTCCATCAGCCGAGACAGACCGGCCCCGGCCCGTGCCTGCAACTCCTCGGCCGAGGTCGCGTCGTCGATACCCACGCCGCTCATTTCTTCACCCCACCGAATCGGCGATCCCGGCGCGCGTACTCCAGACAGGCGGCCCACAGGTCACGCCGGTCGAAATCCGGGAAAAGCGTGTTCTGATAGACGAACTCGGCGTAAGCCGACTGCCAGAGCAGGAAGTTCGACGAGCGGAACTCGCCGGACGGCCGGAGGAACAGATCGACGTCCGGCATATCCGGTTCGTCCAGAAAGCGCGCGATCGTGTCCTCGTCCACCCGTTCCGGGTCGAGCTCGCCCCGAGCCGCCAGCCGGGCGATCTCACGTGCCGCGTCGGCGATCTCGGCCCGGCCGCCGTAGTTGACGCACATCGTCAACGTCATCACGGTGTTGTCCCGGGTCAGCTCCTCGGCGACCTCCAGCTCGGTGATCACGCTGCGCCACAGCCGGGGTCGCCGCCCGGCCCAGCGCACCCGGACCCCCATCTCGTGCATCTCGTCCCGCCGGCGGCGGATCACGTCTCGGTTGAACCCCATCAGGAAGCGCACCTCCTCCGGGCTGCGCCGCCAGTTCTCGGTGGAGAAAGCGTATGCCGACAGCCACTGCACGCCGATCTCGATGCAGCCTTCGACCGTGTCCATCAGCACCGCCTCGCCACGTTCGTGCCCGGCGGTGCGCGCCAGCCCGCGCTCCTGGGCCCAGCGGCCGTTGCCGTCCATCACCAAAGCGACGTGTCGCGGCACCAGCTCGGACGGGATCTCCGGCGGCCGGGCGCCGGAAGGATGCGGCGAAGGCGGCCGGACCGTCCGATCAGGCTGAACTCGAGGCGCGAGACGACGGATCACGCGCTCCATCCTGCCCGATCCCGCCGGCGACGCTGCGCTCGATCAGCGGCAATGTGCGCAGCTGCCGCTCCAAGTGCCATTGCAGGTGCGCTGCGACCAGTCCGCTGGACTGGCGACGGACACCGTCGGCGCTGTCCTCGGCGGCCGGCCAGTCGCCCCGCTGCAACGCGTTCATCAGCGCCAACACCCCCGGGGCCGGCAACGCCGCACCGGCCGGCCGACAGTGCACGCACACCGCTCCCCCAGCAGCTACATGGAACGCTCGATGCTCGCCCGGGGTACCGCACCGGGCGCATTCGTCCACGGCCGGCGCCCAGCCGGCGAAACCCATCGCCCGCAGCAGATAGGCGTCCAGGATCAGCTCCAGCGGACGCTGCTGCTCGCCGATCGCCCGTAGCGCGCCGACGGTGAGTCGGTGCAACGCGTCCGCCGGCGCCCGCTCCTCCCCGGCAAGCCGTTCGGCGGTCTCCAGCACTGCGCATGCCGTGGTGTAGCGGGAGTAATCGTCGACGATCTCGCCGGCGAACGCGTCGATGGTCTGCACCTGGGTGATCGTGTCCAGATTTCGCCCGGGGTAGAGCTGGATGTCGACGTGGGCGAACGGCTCCAACCGGGCCCCGAACTTCGAGCGGGTCCGGCGCACTCCCTTGGCTACCGCCCGAACCAGCCCGTGCCGGCGGGTGAGCAGGCCGACGATCCGATCGGCTTCGCCCAACTTGTGCTGCCGGAGCACGACCGCCCGGTCCCGGTACAGCAGCATCTACACCTACCCGATCGGTACCTACGCTCGGCCGCAACTTGGTGTTCGAAGTCTCGCACGTGCCGCCGACAAATCTACCGTCGGACGCGCTGTCTCCGATTACTGTCGGGTAGGTAAGGACGTCGAAGGAGTACCCGTGCCATTGGACACACTCGGGCTGGGCGCCCTGACCACCGCGATCGCCGACGGTGAGCTGAGTTCGGTCGAAGCGGTCGGTGCCGCGCTCGACCGGATCGACGCCAGTCAGGACACGCTCAACGCGTTCCGGGTGGTGCGCCGCGACGAAGCGCTCGCCGAAGCCGAAACTGCGGACCGCCGCCGAGCCGACGGTGCGCGGGCACCGCTGCTGGGCGTCCCGGTCGCGATCAAGGACGACACCGACCTGACCGGCACGCCGACCGCGTTCGGCTGCGGCGGATCGTTTCCGGTGCGGACGGCCGACGCCGAGGTGGCCCGGCGGCTGCGTGCCGCCGGCGCGGTGATCGTCGGCAAGGCCAACACCTGCGAGCTGGGACAATGGCCGTTCACCGACGGTGCCGCCTTCGGCTACACCCGCAACCCGTGGCACCGCGAGCACACTCCCGGTGGCTCCTCCGGGGGCAGCGCGGCCGCCGTCGCGGCGGGCTTGGTGCCGGCCGCGATCGGTTCGGACGGCGCCGGTTCGGTGCGGATACCGGCGAGCTGGACGAATCTGGTCGGGATCAAGCCGCAGCGGGGCCGAATCTCCACGTGGCCGGACGCCGAGGCGTTCCACGGCATCACCGTGCACGGTCCGCTGGCCCGCACGGTCGCCGACGCCGCACTGCTGCTCGACCTGGCCGCGGGCAACCACGTCGGCGACCGGCACCGGCCGCCGACGCTTCGGCTGCGCGAAGCCGTCGGCCGCGACCCCGGCCGGCTCCGGGTGGCGATCGCACTCGACCCGCCGTTCATGGCGGTTCCAGTAGAACTCGACGCCCAGGTCGCCGCCGGGGTGACCCGGATCGCCGACGCATTGCGTGGGCTGGGGCACGAGGTCGAAGTCGCCGAACTGCCGTACCCGAAGACGATGGGCGCGGCCTTCTTGCCCCGCGCGACCTCCGGTGTCGCCGACTGGCTGGCCGGGATGCCGCGCACGACCCAGGTCGATCCGCGCACCCGCAGCAACGCTCGCACCGGACGACTGCTGTCCGGGCCGATTCTGCGCGCCGCCCGCCGCGCGGAGGCGCCGATCGCCCGCCGAGTCGGTCGAATCTTCGGCGACGCGTCGGGTACGCGTGGCAACGGCGGAAGCTACGACGTGGTCCTCACCCCGACCACCGCAACCCCACCACCCCCGGTGCGTGCGATGGACGGCCTCGGCCCGGTCGACACCGACCGGTTGATCATCGGCGCCTGCCCGTACACCTGGCCGTGGAACCTGCTCGGTTGGCCCGGAGTCAACGTGCCGGCCGGTTTCACCGACACCGGTCTCCCGATCGGCGCCCAACTGCTCGGCCCGGCAAACAGCGAGGTCCGGCTGGTGGCGTTGGCCGCCCAGCTGGAAACCGAACTGCGCTGGGCCGAACAGCGGCCGGAGCCCTGGTGGGCTACCGCCGAGCGTTGACCGCGAGCGGCCCCCGGCAAGAACGACGGCGCGACGCTGCACCGGCACCCTCCGGTGCAGCGCCGACCGGCTCGCGTCAGCTTCGAATCAAAACCCCAACTTGCCCAACTGCTTCGGATCCCGCTGCCAATCCTTGGCCACCTTGACGTGCAGGTCCAGGTAGATCTTGGTCCCGAGCAGGCGTTCGATCTGCTTGCGCGCGGTGGTGCCCACCTCACGTAGCCGCGCGCCCCCCTTGCCGATCACAATCGCCTTCTGGCTGGACCGCTCCACGTAGATCAACGCGTGCACGTCCAGCAGATCGGTGCGGTCCTCCCGCGGCCGTACCTCCTCGATGACCACCGCGAGCGAATGCGGCAATTCGTCACGCACGCCCTCCAGCGCCGCCTCCCGGATCAGCTCGGCCATCAACTTCTCATCCGGCTCGTCGGTCAGCTCGCCGTCCGGATAGAGCGCCGGTCCGGGCGGCAGCAACGACGCCAGCACCCGAACCAGGGTGTCGAGGTTGTCCCGGTCGGTCGCCGACACCGGAACGATCTCGACATCCGGACCGATCTGTTCGGACAGCGCAAGCAGCTGCGGCGCCAACTGCTGTTTCCGTACTTTGTCGATCTTGGTGAGAACGCCGACCAGCTTGGTCTCCGGGGCGAGCTGGCGCACCTGCTGCAGAATCCACCGGTCGCCGGGGCCGATCTTCTCGTCGGCCGGAATGCACAGCGCGATCACGTCTACCTCGGAGTAGGTGTCGCGGACCAGGTCGTTGAGGCGCTGACCGAGCAACGTCCGCGGCCGGTGCAGGCCGGGCGTATCCACCAGAATCAGCTGCGCATCCGGCCGATTGACCACGCCGCGGATGGTGTGCCGGGTGGTCTGCGGCCGCGACGACGTGATCGCGATCTTCTCCCCGACCAACGCGTTGGTCAGCGTGGACTTACCGGTATTCGGTCGGCCGACGAAGCAGACCAACCCGGACCGGAACTGCTCGTCAGCCATGTCGATGCACCTCGGTGACAGTGCCGTCGGGCCGCGCCAGGATTCGCGTGGCGCCGGAGCTCAGCTCGTGCAGTGCCGCGATCCCCGGATCGGTCTCGGCGGCGCTCCCGACCACCGCTGCAGCCTCGAAACCTTCGGCACCGCTGGAGAGCGCGGCCGCGATCGCCGCCTGCAGCGCGGTCAGCTGCAACGCCGCCAGCGACACCTCCCCGGCCGCGTAGGTCCGCCCGTCGGTATCCCGTACCGCCGCCCCGGCCCCGCTCTGCGTCCGGCCCAGCGCTCCCCGGGCCAGCACGACCAGCTTGCGATCTTCGTCATCAAGCCCGCTGTCCCGCGCGGCGCCGCTCGGACCCGTCATCGCTGCTCCTCCACCAGCCGTGCCGGCTCCGCTGCCGGCGCACGCTCTACCAGCACGGTATGGACCCGGATCCGGCCGCGTTGATCCGGGTCACCCTCACCCCGCAACACCAGCCCGTGCGAGGTCACGATCACACCCGGCAGCGGCACCCGGCCGAGCTCGTGCGCGATCAGGCCGCCGACCGTCTCGACGTCCTCCTCGTCGACCTCGGTGCCGAACAACTCACCGAGATCGTCCAGCGACAACCGGGCCGATACCCGATATCTCCCGTCGTGCAGGTCTTCGACCGGAGCCACCTCGTTGCCGTCGTACTCGTCGGCGATCTCGCCGACGATCTCCTCGAGAATGTCTTCGATGGTCACCAGACCGGCGATCCCGCCGTACTCGTCGACCAGCAACGCCATGTGCCGACGATCCCGCTGCATCTCGTCGAGCAGGTCGTCGAGCGGCTTCGAGTCCGGCACGAACATCGCCGGTCGCATCACCTCCGCAACCCGCCGCGCCCGATCCACTTCGGACACCAGATCTTTGAGGTAGACGATGCCCAACACGTCGTCGGCGTTCTCCCCGATCACCGGAATTCTCGAGTGCCCACTGCGCATTGCCAGCGAAACCGCCTGAGCCGTCGACTTTTCCGATTCGATCCAGACCATGTCGGTGCGCGGCACCATCACCGCACGCGCCGCCGTGTCGGCCAGCTCGAACACCGACTGGATCATCCGCCGTTCGTCGTCGGCAACGATTCCGCGCTGCTGCGCCAGGTCGACCACCTCGCGCAGCTCGATCTCCGAGGCGAACGGCCCGTTGCGGAAGCCCCGACCCGGGGTGATGCCGTTACCGATCAGGATCAACAGCCGGGTCAGCGGGCCGAGCAAGGTCCCGATCCCCTGCAACAACGGCGCCGCGAACAGCGCGATCGAGTACGCCTGCTGCCGGCCCAACGTCCGCGGACCGACACCGATCACCACGTACGACACCAGCGCCATCACCGTGACGGTCACGGTCAGCGCCCAACCCTGCGGCAGCAACCGCAACATGCCGGCCGCGAGCAGCACCGTCGCCCCGATCTCGGACAACGTGCGCAGCAGCACGACCAGGTTCACATAGCGGGCCCGGTCGGACACGATCGCGACCAACCGCGTCGCCCCCGGCCGCCCGAGCCGAACCAGGTCGTCCACCCGAGCGGGCGAGATCGTGTTCAGCGCCGAATCGACCGCGGCGAACAACCCAGCGGCCACGGTCAGCGCCGTGGCGAGCAGAATCGGGGTGAGGCTGCCGTTCACGGTACGAGTATCACCACTGCGGCTATCGCTACTGCGGTTATCACCACTGCTGATTCCGGTCCATGAAGCCGGTCTTGCCGAGCAGTCGCCGGTCCCGCTCGGCCTGGGCGACCGCCTGCTCGGCCGCGCGCAGGCTCGCGTACCACTGCTCGACGATCTCGGCCTGCACACCGAACATCTCTCGCTCCTCGTCCGGATCTCCGTGATCGAACCCGAGCAGGTGCAGCACTCCGTGCACCGTCAACACGGTCAACTCGTGCTCCAGCGAGTGTCCGGCCTTCGCCGCCTGCCCGGCCGCGAAATCGGGGCAGAGCACGATGTCGCCGAGCATCGCCGGACCGGGCTCGGGGCTGTCGGGGCGTCCGCCCGGCTCCAACTCGTCCATCGGGAACGACATCACGTCGGTCGGCCCGGGCAGGTCCATCCAACGCAGGTGCAGGTCCGACATGGTCGCCGAATCGACCAGGACGATCGACAGCTCGGCCGCCGGGGACACGTCCATCCGGCGGAGCGCGAACCGGGACAGTGCGACCAGGTCGGCCTCGGCCACCTCGACGCCGGACTCGTTCGAGACCTCGATGCTCACCGGTGGCTCATCCTCACGCGGTCACCCTAACCGGACCGGCGACGGTGCCACGGCCCGGCTCACCGCCGACCGGGACGGCCGGCGGCGCGGCGCTGTGCCCGGTTCACGGTCTGGTCGAGCGTCGCCTCCGCCCGTTCGTAGGCATTCACGATTTCCGACACCAGCCGATGCCGGACCACGTCGCTGCTGTTCAACTCGGCAAAGTGGATGTCGTCGATACCGGGAAGAATCTCCGCTGCGGCGCGCAGGCCGGACCGGGCCCCGCCCGGCAGGTCGACCTGGGTGACGTCACCGGTGACCACGACCTGGGAGCCGAACCCGAGCCGGGTGAGGAACATCTTCATCTGCTCGGCGGTGGTGTTCTGCGCCTCGTCGAGGATGATGAACGCGTCGTTGAGCGTGCGTCCGCGCATGTACCCCAGCGGCGCCACCTCGATCACGCCTGCCTGCAACAGCTTCGGGATCGCTTCCGGATCCATCATGTCGTGCAGGGCGTCGTAGAGCGGGCGCAGGTACGGGTCGATCTTTTCGTTCAGCGTGCCGGGGAGGAAGCCCAGTCGCTCACCCGCCTCGACCGCCGGGCGGGTCAGGATGATCCGGCTCACCTGTTTGGCCTGCAGCGCCTGGACCGCCTTGGCCATCGCCAGGTAGGTCTTTCCGGTCCCGGCCGGGCCGATGCCGAACACGATGGTGTTCTTGTCGATCGCGTCGACGTAGCGCTTCTGGTTCAGCGTCTTGGGCCGGATCGTCTTGCCGCGCCGCGACAGAATGTCCAGGCTCAGCACCTCGGCCGGCGATTCGCTGACGCCCTCGGTCAACATCGAGACGGTGTGTCGCACCGTCTCCGGGCTGATCGGTTGGCCACGGCCGACCAGTGCCACCAGCTGCTCGACCGCCCGCTCGGCGAGCGCCACCTCGGGTGGTGCGCCGGTCAGGGTGACGGTGTTACCCCGGACATGGATATCGGCCTCGAGCAACTGTTCGAGTTCACGCAGGTTCGCATCGGCGGAGCCCAGGAACCCGAAAACGTCGTCGGGCCGGAGTTCGATGGTGGACCGTACGGCCGGGGCGGCCCCGGTGTCGGACGACGCGCCGTTCTCGTTGTGCGGGCTCACGTGGTTGCTATGGCCTACTTTCGGGTTCGCGGGTGGACCGGTCACTGGGCGTGAATTCTACTGCGGCGATCGATCCGGCGGTGGCCGCCCGGACCACCGGTCGGTGAGCACTCCGAGCGCTCCGAGCGCGACCGCCGCTGCGGTAGAGGTCCGCAATACCGTCGGGCCCAGCCGCACCGGCTGCGCGCCGGCGGCGACCAATCGCGCGAGTTCGCCGTCGTCGAGACCGCCCTCCGGACCGACTATCAGCAGCACATCGCTCGCTCCGGCGAACGGTAAGCCGGCCAACGGCCGGTCCGCCGCCTCGTGCAACGCCGCCACCGGTCCCCCGGCCGCAGCGATCCGAGCCAGCACCGCTGCCGTGTCGTGCAGCTCGGCGACCTCGGGAATCCACGCCCGCCGGGACTGCCGGGCGGCCGCCCGAGCGGTCGCCCGCCATTTCGCCACCGCCTTGTCCGCCTTGCCATCCCAGCGGGCGACGCACCGCGCCGCGCGCCACGGCAGGATCGCATCGACCCCCGCTTCGGTCGCCAGCTCGACCGCGGCCTCGGCCCGGTCCGCCTTGGGCAGCGCCTGGACCAGCGTGACCCTCGGACAGGGTGGCTGTTCGGTCTCCCGGTCGTCGACGATCAGTTCGAGCCGGCCGCGGCCGGCCGTGAGCACCCGCGCTCGGCCCGACACCCCGCGGCCGTCGGACAAGGTGACCGCCGCGCCCGGACCGATCCGTCGCACCGTGGCGGCGTGATGACCTTCGGGGCCGTCGAGCACCGCTACCGCGCCCGGCTCGGGAACCGAGTCGAGATAGAAGACCGTCGCTGCCACGCTCGACGGGTCAGCGACCGGAGAACGATGCCCGTAGCCGGGAGAACAAGCCACCCTGCTGCGCGGACTGGCTGGACACCACCTCGCTGCGGTCCCGATCGCGGCTGGCCTTGTATGCCTCGAGCAGCTCGACCTGCTTGTGGTCCAGCTTGGTCGGCACCACCACCTCCAGGTGGGCCAACAGGTCGCCACGAGTGCCGGCACGCAACTTGGGCATGCCCTGCCCACGCAGCGCGGAGACGTCGCCGGGCTGGGTGCCGGGTGTGATGGTCAGCTCGGTCGGGCCGTCGATCAGCGTCTCCACGACCACGGTGGCACCGAGCGCTGCGTCCACCATCGGCACCCGGATGGTGCAGTGCAGGTCGTCGCCGTCGCGGACGAACACATCGTGCGGCTGTTCGACCACCTCGACGTACAGATCGCCCGCCGGACCGCCGCCTGGGCCGACCTCACCTTGCGCGGCGAGCCGAACCCGCATCCCCGCGGCCACCCCGGCCGGAATCTTGGCCGCGATCTCTCGGCGGGCGCGCACCCGCCCGTCACCGCCACACTTGGTACAGGGATCCGGAATCACCTCACCGGTGCCGCGACAGGTCGGACACGGACGTGCGGTCATCACCTGTCCCAGGAACGACCGCTGCACGGTCTGTACCTCGCCCATTCCGCCGCAGATGTCGCAGCGGACCGGCTTGGACGTACCGTTGGTGCCGGAGCCGGTGCAGTTGTCGCACAGAATCGCCGTCTCGACCGTGAGGTGTTTGGTCACCCCCGTCGCACACTCGGCCAGCGTCACCCGGGTCCGCAACAGCGAATCCGCACCGGGCTGCACGCGGCCACGCTGTCTGCGGCCGCCCGCGCCGCCGGTCGCACCGGCACCGAAGAACGCCTCGAACACGTCACCGAACCCACCGAAGCCGGCGCCGAACCCACCGGCACCGGCAGACTCCATCGGATCGCCGCCCAGATCGACGATCCGCCGTTTCTCCGGGTCGGACAGCACCTCGTACGCGGTCGAGATCTCGCGGAACCTGACCTGCGCCTGCTGATCCGGATTCACATCGGGGTGCAGTTCGCGCGCAAGCTTGCGATACGCCCGCTTGATCTCTTGATCGGAAGCGTTCTTGCCGACCCCGAGAATTCCGTAATAGTCGCTGGCCACCTGACTGATCTCTCCACCTGTCCGAAGTGTCGTCCCACCTGTTCGTCGCCGACCGACCCGTGTCGAGCGGTCGAGCGCTACCGCCCTGCGAGTACCTCGCCGATGTATCTGGCAACAGCTGCGACCGAGGCTATTGTTCCCGGATAGTCCATCCGAGTCGGACCCAGCACCCCCATCCCGCCCAACACGGTCCCCGCCGCACCGTATCCGGTCGACACCATCGACGCGCCACGCATCTGTTCGATCTGGGTTTCCTCGCCGATCCGGACCGTGACGGTACCCGGCTGCTGCGCGGCCGCCAACAGCTTCAACACCACCACCTGCTCCTCCAGTGCCTCCAGCAGATCGCGCAGCGACCCGGGAAACCCGGCCGAGCCACTGAAGTCGGCGACGTTGCGGGTGAGGTTGGCAGTGCCGCCCAGCACCAACCGCTCGTCCGGATGCTCGACCAGCGTCTCGATCAGCACCGTCGCCGTTCGGATCACCGCATCCCGCAGCGATGCCGGCGCGTTCTCCGCCAGTTCACCGACGGCAACCGACGCGGCGGCCAACCGCTTGCCCTCCAGCGCACTACCGAGCAACACCCGCAGCCGGGACAGACCCGCATCGTCGATCAGCTCACCGAGCTCGACGATCCGCTGATCCACTCGGCCGGTGTCGGTGATCAGCACCAACAACAGCCGGGCCGGGTTCAGCGCAACCACTTCCAGGTGGCGCACCGACGAGGCCGACAACGTCGGATACTGCACGACGGCGACCTGCCGGGTGAGCTGGGCGAGCAACCGCACGCCACGGCGCAGCACATCGTCCAGATCGACCCCGGACTCCAAGAACTCCAAGATCGCGCGGCGCTCACCCGGCGACAACGGCTTGACCTCGGCGATCCGGTCGACGAACTGCCGGTAGCCCTTGTCGGTCGGCACCCGGCCGGAGCTGGTATGCGGCTGGGTGATGTACCCCTCCGCCTCGAGTACCGCCATATCGTTGCGTACAGTGGCGCTGGACACACCCAGATTGTGCCGCTCGACCAACACCTTGGAGCCGACCGGCTCCTTGGTGGCAACGTAATCGGCGACGATGGCTCGCAAGACCTCGAATCGACGATCATCAGTGCTCGACACCGCTCACCTCCTACTCCACCTGACCTACCAGTCTATCGGGGATCGGCGACGCGCCGGGGACATGCCCGCAGGTCGATCGGCGCCTAGGCTGGACGCGTGATCTTCCGCGGAGTCCTCGACGGCAAGCCTTATCCCGACCACGGACTTTCGATGCGGGAATGGTCCCAGATCCCGCCGCGCCAGATCCGCTTGAACGAGATCGTCACCACCACCCGAGTCCTGGAGCTGGACCGGCTGCTGAGCGAAGACTCCACCTTCTACGGTGACCTTTTCCCCCACGCGGTGTACTGGCGTGGGGTGGTTTATCTCGAGGACGGGCTGCACCAGACGGTGCGCGCCGCGTTGCGCAACCGGGTCGTCCTCCACGCCCGGGTGTACGAGATGGCGGGATAGCCCGCCGATTCGATCGGTTCGACCCCGATGAAGGCGGCCGGATCGGTTACTTAGCAGTCGTCATCCCGGCCTGCACATCTCGACTTGCCGGCTAGCGAGCACAGGGTCGACGTAGCGCAGGGATCGACCGGCCCTACGCCTACCGTAATTCGCGAATCAGCAAGCGAGGCTTCGTCTATCGAACATGCGTTCGATAGAATTGCCCCATGAACCAGTTCGGCCGCTCCGAGACACCCGACGCGGTGACTGCAGCGCTCGACGCCGACCTCGACACCCTGAGCGCGGTGCTGCCCGACACGGGTACCGCGGCGCTGCACCTGCTGCAGGAACTGGAACGACTGCAGCGGCGGATCACCGCCGTCGGGTACCGGCTGATCCGGACCGTGGTCGAAGCGCCGTCGGACGAGTTCGGCGGGCAACGCTCCCGCAATGTGCTCGCCGGCGCGTTGCGGATCCACCCGAAAGACGCGGGTGCGCGAGTGTTCGAGGCCTTGGACCTGACCGCGGGGTGCACTCTCACCGGCGAACCCCTGGAACCAGTCCTGGCCGCGGTGGCCGCCGAGGTCGAGGCCGGCCGGGTCGGCCGCGATCACGTGACAGTGATCCGCACGTTCCTGCACGACCTCCCCACCGCCGTCGACATGCAGACACGAGGGAAAGCCGAGGAAGAGTTGGCGTCGGCGGCGGTGACGTTGCGGCCGGACCAGTTGCGCAAACTCGCGACCCATCTGGGTGCGATCCTCAACCCGGACGGCAACCTCACCGACGAACGCGACCGGCAACGCAAGCGCGGTGTACGGCTCGGGGATCAGGAACGTGACGGCATGTCCAAGATCAGCGGGTATGTGTCCCCGGAGCTACGCGCCGGTCTGGAAGCAGTGTTCGCCAAGCTCGCTGCGCCGGGCATGTGCAACCCGGAGGACCCGGTCCCGGTCGTGGAGGGTGACCCGCCCACCGAGCAGGCCGGCAGGGATCAGCGCAGTGCGAGTCAGCGCCGTCATGATGCCCTGAATGCGATGGTGCGAGCCATGCTCACCTCCGGCGACCTGGGTCGGCACGCCGGCCTGCCGGTGACCATCGTCATCACCGCCACTGTGGGTGACCTCCTCGGCGCGGCGGAACCCCAGCCGCAGCCCCAGCCGGGGCGGGCGGCCACACCTCCACCCCCGCCGCCGGCGGCACCGCCCGACTCCGGGGGCAGGTGTGGGAAGGCCTACACCGCGACCGGTACCTGGATCCCCTACCGGGACCTGATCCGGATGGCCACCCACGCCTGGCACTACCTCGCGATCTTCGACGACCACACCGACCAACCCCTATACCTCGGTAGGTCGAAACGGCTCGCCTCACCCGATCAACGGATCGTGACCACCGCCCAATACGGCGGGTGTTCGTTCCCCAGCTGTCCGCGCCCGGCCAGCGACTGCGAACTGCACCATGTCACCAGCTGGCTGGAGCTCGGGCCGACCGATATCACCGACCTGGCACCCGCGTGTCCGCATCACCACCGCCTGGTCGATCAAGGCTGGCGGGTGTACCGCAACCCGAACACTGCCCGCATCGACTGGGTACCACCGCAATGGCTCGACCCGGAACAGAAGCCCCGCACCAACACCTACCACCGCCCCGCCCAATGGTTCCGGCACCGCGCCGGATTCGGAAGCGACGCCGCATGAACGGCCCGCAGAGTTCAGGCCAGCAGATCGCGCACTACACCGTCGGCCAGCAGCCGCCCGCGCGCGGTGAGGACGTAGCGCCCCGCGCTCGTGCCGAGCAAGCCGTCCTGCACCGCCCGGTCCGCGGCGATTCGCTCGCCCGGCGCCAGCACCGACACTGGCAGCCCGTCGGCGAGCCGGATCCCCAACATCACCTCTTCGGTGTGTCGCTCGGCGGCGCTCAGCCTCTCCGAGCCGGCGACCGGGAGCCGACCCGCCGCCAACGCCTCGGCATATCGTGCAGGGTGCTTCACGTTCCACCAGCGCACCCCGCCGACGTGACTGTGCGCGCCGGGCCCGGCGCCCCACCAGTCCCCGCCGGCCCAGTAGCCCAGATTGTGCCGGCAGCGTGCCGAGTCGGACGCCGCCCAGTTCGACACCTCGTACCAGCGCAGACCGGCCGCAGCCAGCCGGGCGTCGATGCGCTCGTACCGCTCCGCCAGCACGTCGTCGTCCGGCGCCACGGTCTCCCCCCGGCGGACCCGCCGAGCCAGCGCCGTGCCGTCCTCGACGATCAGCGCGTACGCCGAAACATGATCGACCCCGGCGGTCAGCACGGCGTCCAGCGACCGGTCCAGATCGGCGTCCGATTCTCCCGGCGTGCCGTAGATCAGGTCGAGGTTGACGTGCTCGAATCCGGCTGCCCGGGCCTGCCGGGCAGCCGCGACCGGCCGGCCCGGCGAGTGCACCCGGTCCAGCACCGCGAGCACATGCGCGGCCGCCGACTGCATCCCCAGCGAGACCCGGGTGTAGCCGGCCCGCCGGATCCGCTCGAAGAACTCCGGCGAGGTCGACTCCGGATTCGCCTCCGTGGTCACCTCGGCGTCCGGCGCCAGTCCGAAGCCGGCCCGGACCCCCTCCAGCACCGCGGCCAACCCGTCCCCGCCCAACAGCGACGGCGTCCCCCCACCGACGAACACCGTGTCGACCACCGGCCCGCCGAGCAGCGCAGCGGCCGTCGCCAGCTCGATTCGCAGCGCCTCCAGCCAGGAAGCGGGCGAGGCCGAGCTGCCCAACTCCCCCGCGGTATAGGTGTTGAAATCGCAGTAACCGCAGCGGGTCGCGCAGAACGGCACGTGGACGTACACCCCGAACGGTCGAGTGCCGAGCCCGACGGTCGCGGCGGCCGGCAGCAGGAAGTTCGGACCATCGGGGCTCACCCGCTCATCGTCACTCCCCCGGCGAAGTGCGCCACCATCGGGGCACCTGGCGATCGTCGAATCGAGCATCCCGATCCGACATGGCATCATGGGACGATGACCGGTTCGACGAGCTACGCCGCTGCCCGCGGCCTACGCCTCGTCTCTCGCCGTCATGTCGACTTCCAGCGCGTGTGCAGCGCGCGGTGTCCGGTCGTCGTTCGCCAGTAGCCGACGTCCGTCTTCGATACCCCGATTTCTTCGGGCCGCCCGGTCGACGTCAACCGTAAACGCCGGCCCATTCCCCATTCCCCAATGCCCGATCTCGTCAGGAGCGACGATGCCCGCCGATGCAATCACCGACGCAGCAGCCCCTGCACCGCGGCGCCGACCGGCGGGACGACGGCGCGCCGAGGGACAGTGGGCGCTGGGCTACCGCGAGCCGCTGAACGCCAACGAGCAGGCGAAGAAAGACGACAATCCGCTCAACGTCCGCGCCCGGATCGAGAACATCTACGCCCGGACCGGCTTCGACGGGATCGACAAGGGCGATCTGCGCGGCCGGTTTCGCTGGTGGGGGCTCTACACCCAACGTGAGCAAGGCTACGACGGCACCTGGACCGGCGACGAGAATATCGACCTGCTCGAGGCCAAGTACTTCATGATGCGGGTGCGCTGCGACGCCGGCGCGCTGAACGTCGCTCAGCTCCGCACCCTCGGACAGATCTCCACCGAGTTCGGGCGTGATACCGCCGACCTGTCCGACCGGGAGAACGTGCAGTACCACTGGATCGAGGTGGAGAACGTCCCGGAGATCTGGCGCAGGCTGGAGGACGTCGGGCTGAAGACGACCGAGGCGTGCGGCGACTGCCCGCGGGTCGTGCTCGGTTCTCCGCTGGCCGGCGAATCGCTGGACGAAGTGCTCGACCCGACACCCGCGATCGACGAGATCGTCCGCCGCTACATCGGCAAGCCCGAGTACTCGAACCTGCCGCGCAAGTTCAAGACCGCCATCTCCGGTCTGCAGGATGTCGTGCACGAGATCAACGACGTCGCCTTCGTCGGCGTCGTGCATCCCGAGCACGGCCCCGGCCTGGACCTGTGGGTCGGCGGTGGACTGTCGACCAATCCGATGCTCGCCCAGCGGGTCGGCGTGTGGATACCGCTGGACGAGGTGCCCGACGTGTGGGAGGCGGTGGTCTCGATCTTCCGGGACTACGGTTACCGCCGCCTGCGCGCCAAAGCCCGGCTGAAGTTCCTGATCAAGGACTGGGGCATTCCCAAGTTCCGTGAGGTGCTCGAGCAGGAGTACCTGAAGCGAACACTGATCGACGGGCCGGCCCCGGAGCAGCCGACCCGACCGATCGACCACGTCGGGGTACAGAGATTGCGCAACGGCCACAACGCGATCGGGTTCGCGCCGATCGCCGGCCGGGTGTCCGGCACCATCCTGACCGCCGTCGCGGACGCGGCGCAGCGGGCCGGCTCGGACCGCATCCGGTTCACCCCGTATCAGAAGTTGATCGTCCTGGACGTGCCCGACGACCAGGTCGAAACCCTGATCGCCGAGCTGGAACCCCTGGGTTTACAAGCGCGTCCGTCGATATGGCGGCAGAACCTGATGGCCTGCAGCGGGATCGAGTTCTGCAAGCTTTCGTTCGCCGAGACCCGCAAGCGATCCCAGACGCTGGTCCCGGATCTGGAGCAGCGGCTGGCCGACCTGAACGCCGACCTCGACGTGCCGATCACCGTCAACATCAACGGCTGCCCCAACTCCTGTGCCCGGTCGCAGATCGCCGATATCGGCTTCAAGGGGCAGTTGATCGACGACGGCGACGGGAATCAGATCGAGGGTTTCCAGGTTCATCTGGGCGGCAGCCTCGGGTTCGACAGCGCGTTCGGCCGAAAGTTGCGACAGCACAAGGTAGCCAGCACCGAGCTGGGCGATTACATCGAGCGGGTGGTGCGCAATTTCGTGAAGCACCGCACCGATGGCGAACGGTTCGCCCAGTGGGCGGTCCGAGCCGAGGAGGACGATCTGCGATGACCATGACCCACAACAGCCCGGAGACCGATCTGACCGACGATCTGCGCGCCATCGCGGAGCTCGGCGCAGCGGAATTGGCCGGCGCTTCGGCCGGTGAACTCCTGCGCTGGACCGACGACACGTTCGGCACCCCGGCACCAGGTCCACGCAGCGGCTACATCGTCGCCTCGAACATGCAGGACGCCGTGTTGGTCCAGCTGGCCGCGCAGGTGCGTCCGGGCGTGGATGTGCTGTTTCTCGATACCGGATATCACTTCCCGGAAACCATCGGCACCCGGGACGCTGTCGCAGCCGTCTACGGCGTGAACGTGGTGAACGTGGCGCCGGAACGATCGGTGGCCGAGCAGGATGCGCTGTTGGGTGCCGACCTGTTCGCCCGCGACTCCAACGAGTGCTGCCGGCTGCGCAAGGTGGTGCCGCTGCAGCGCGCGCTCAGCGGATACCGCGCCTGGGTCACCGGTATCCGTCGCGTGGAGGCTCCCACCCGAGCCAACGCCCCGTTGATCTCCTTTGACGAGAGCTTCGGCCTGGTGAAGATCAATCCGCTCGCGGCGTGGACCGACGACGAGGTCGCGGCGTACATCGCCGAGTACGGCATTCTGGTGAACCCGCTGATCGACGAGGGCTATCCGTCGATCGGCTGCAAACCGTGCACGCGCAAGCCGGCCCCCGGAGCCGACCCACGCAGCGGCCGGTGGGCCGGACAGTCGAAGACCGAGTGCGGACTGCACGCTTCGTAGTCCGGCACACCTACCGACCGAGGTAGCCACGACGCGAAGAAGCGTGGTCGGTGCGGACTTGGGAGAAGTCTTCGCCGAAGGTGCGTCGCCCGGCTCCGTCGTTCTACCCCCGAACTACGTGCGCGACGACGTCGAGCGAACCCCAGCCGGACAGCCGTAGTCAGCTCGGCTACCGGAGTCCGTCCCGGATTTGCATGAGGAGTTTGCCGAGGGTGTTGAGGCCTTGGGTTCCTTTGCGGCGGCAGGGTCTACAGGTGCAGTGGCCCCAATGGTTGTCGTGCCGACGGTTGCCCTCGACGAGTTCGGCGGTGCCGGTGGCGCGGAGGAGTCGGGCGGCGTCCGGGTTGGCGACTTTGGAGCGCAGGATCTCGAGCATGACCTGTTCACGGACCTCGGTCCAGTCCGGTCGGAGGGTGATCGCCCGTAGCTTTCGCAGAGCCCGGCGCCGGAGTCGCTCGGACAATGGCGCGGATGTCGGGGTCGAGGGTTTTGGCCGCGATATAGGCGTGCTCGGCGGTGGGGTATTCGATCCCGTCGAAAACCGTCGGGTACGGGGCGAAGTTGCTCAGGAACCGGTGCTCACCGGTGAAGGAGTCGATACGGGTCTTCGAGTGGTTCACGCGCTTCAGGCTGGCCTGGATCGCGTTGCCGGCGTGCTCCCAGTTCGGTACCGGCGTCACCCAAGCCGGTGGTCGTGTGGTGGCGGGTTGGATGCCGAAAAGATAGAGGTTCGGCACGATCCCGCGGAGGTGGGTGTGGACATCCAGGCGATCGTCGATCATGTGCGTGACACCGAGATCGACGCAATGCACGGCTTTGTCGGCCCGTTTGGCGCAGGTGCGGATGTTCCCGCGCGGCATACCGGTGCGGGTGTAGAAGTCGTGGTGGTCGAGCCAGCCCAGCATGACCTCGCGAATCCGGTGGCCGCATTTCGAGATGATCCACACGCGGCCGTCGAACTGTTCGACCAATCCCGGAAGGACATCGAACACGCAGGCGGTGGGTGGGGATCGCAGTGCCTCATGGTACGAGGCGCCGAGGAACTGGGTATCGACGTCGGTGGCGTCGAGCGTGTCACCGCCCTGGATGACACGACCGAAATCCACACCCAGCACGAGTGTGGTTTCGGCTGATTCCATACCGACATCATCGGTGGTCGCGAGCCCTCGTCTCAACCGAATTTCGGGACAGCGGGCGTGCCGTGCGGCGCGGAAACATCGTCGGGCCATATCGGTGCGCAACGTGTTTCACACGTAGTTCCCATTCGGTGTAGCGCACGGGAACCGACAGCGCGAACCGAACCGGACGAGCAGTGACCGAACGAGCGTAAGGTCGCGACCGAGGACAGGGTGAAATGAGGCTGAGCACCATGCTGGGATCCGCCGCTGCGGCGCACCGATCGGCGTGATCGCCGGCCGAATGGCCGCCGTGCCCGGCGCGGTGGGATGGCTCGGGTCTGCCGACTACTACCCGGAGGAACGGCCGATCCACCAGGTTTCGGTGGCCGGCTTCGAGATCGACCTCACCCCGGTGACCGTGCAGATGTTCGCCGAGTTCGTCATGGCCACCGGCTACGTCACGACTGCGGAAACCGCGCCGGACCCGGCAGACTATCCCGACGCCGACCCGGCGCAGCTGGTGCCCGGCTCGCTGGTGTTCGACCCACCGGACGGCCCGGTGCCCTTGACCGACATCCGCCGGTGGTGGTCGTGGACCCCCGGCGCAGATTGGCGCCATCCGAGCGGCCCGGACAGCTCGGTCACCGGGCGGAACCACCACCCGGTGACCCAGGTCTCGCACACCGATGCGCTGGCCTACGCCCGATGGGCCGGCAAAGACCTGCCGACCGAGGCCGAGTGGGAGCTGGCCGCGCGCGGCGGCCTGGACCGGCAACCGTTCGCCTGGGGCGTCGATCCGGACCCGCGCGGCCGAGCCAACACGTGGATCGGCGAATTCCCTTGGCAATGCCTGGGTATCGGCACCACATCGGCCGTGGGCAGCTATCCGCCCAACGGGTTCGGGCTGTACGACATGACCGGCAACGTCTGGGAGTGGACTGCCGACCGCTACGCCGCCGGACCGGCGCGGCTGCGCTCCTGCTGCACACCGGACCGCACCGGCGGCGACCCGCGGTCACCGAGGGTGATCAAAGGCGGGTCGCACCTGTGTGCGCCCAACTACTGCCTGCGCTATCGGCCGGCAGCCCGACAACCGCAGAGCGCGGACTCCGCTACCGGACATCTCGGTTTCCGCTGCGTCCGCCGGTGAGCTCAGACCGGCAACCCCTTTGCCATCGCCTCGACGAGGTAGCGCTCGACCCATGAGTTCGACCGGACGTCGGCCTGCCGTTCCAAGGCCGGTGGTGGCGCCAGCGCCGGATCCTGACCCAACGCTGCCAGCACGGCAGCGACGACCGCGGTGGTGTCCGCCGCGAGATCCCGATAATTGACCCTCATCGGCGTGATCCCCGCCTCGGTAAACCACTCCCGCCAGCTCCGCTCCTGATTCCGGAGCACCTGCAGCAGATGGGCGATACCGCCGGCGTGGTACCGCGCCTTGGTGTCGGCCCGCCGCTCCCGGGGCGCCCGCCACGTCTGGGTCTGCACCGCCCGCCAGAACGACACCGCCTGGTGCACCACGTCGGGTCGGGTGACATGCACGAAGAGCACGTCGTCGCCGAGCACGTCCCGGATCGCCGAACGGAGATCCGAGCCGGACCGGTCGGGTAGCTCCGCGGCCCATTGTTGCAGCAGCGCAGTCTGATTCCACATCAGCTTGCCGCCCCACACCCCGTTCGGACTGCACCCGGCGCGCAGGATCCGGTCCCGCCGGTCGACGGCGGACTCCGGCTCGGCGGCGCCGGGCTGCGACGGCGGAAGCAATTCGAGCAGGCTGGGGTCGCTGACCCCGGCGAACCAATCCCGGGGTTGCGGCGCGCGGCCGGTCTCCGGCAGCTGCTGGAAATACTCCTCCGGCTCACCGGCAACCCCGGTGGCCCGCAACGACTCCACCAGCAGTGTGCTCCCGCTGCGTTGCGATGCCAGAACCAGATACTTGGTCGGAAACTCGGCCACAGGTCGTCCTTTGTTGCTAATGGTCTCGTTGCGGCCGGTCGGTCGCCGGTGCGACGACGTATCCACGGTTCCCACCGAGCGCCTCCCGCGACGCCAAGCTCGACCCGTGGACGCGCAGATAGGTATCGGTGTAGCGCTCGGAGATCCGAGTCCCGACGAATTCGGAGGGGATCACGTCCTGGGTGAACTCTCGCCACGTGTGCAGCCGGAGCGCCAGATCTTCGGCGACCGCTTCGGCGCTCGCGCGCCGTTCGCCGGAGCTCAGCAGCAGGTTGTCGGTCTCGCCGGGATCGGCGTGCAGGTCGTAGAGCTCCCGGTGTGGGCGCGGCCCCGACACCCGGCCCTGCACGACCCGACCGGCCGGACTGTCCGCGATATCCCACGGCAGGTCGAGTTCGGGCCGGTTCGCGTAGTTCTCGATGTAGCTGTAGTCCTTGGTGCGGATCGCCCGGATCGGATCGAACGAATCGTGATACGTCTTCGACGTGAACACCTGGGTCCGCACCGGTGGCTCCGTCGGGGCCTGCTGCAGCAACTGCGCTGCGTGGGAGAAGCCCTCCACGTCGTCGGGTTCGGGCAGCCCGAGCAGTTGCAACAGGGTCGGCACCAGATCCACTCCGGAGAACAACTCGTCGTAGACGAACGGCCGTATCCCCAGCGCCGTGGGCGGCCGGATGATCAGGGCAATCCCGGTACCCGGCTCGTAGAGAGTCGATTTCGCCCGGGGAAAGGCCGGGCCGTGATCGGTGACGAACACCACCCACGTGGTCCGATCCAGCTCGGTCTCGGCCAACGTATCCAGCAGTTCGCCCACGGCGGCGTCCGCGACGGTAACCGACCCGTGGAACTCGGCGAGATCGCCGCGAACCTCCGGCGTGTCCGGCAGATAGTCGGGCACGTCGACCCGCTCCGCCGGCCGGTAGCGGGTCGCCGGATAGGGCCGGTGGGTCTCGAAGAAGCCCGCGGTGAGCAGGAACGGACCCCGCGCGGCCGCCTCGGTTCGTAGCCACTCGGTCGACCGCTCGACTACGTACTCGCAGAACGAGTTCGACACGTCGTAGGCGTCGAAGCCGAGCCGTGGCGGGAACGACGTCTCATGCTGCATGCCGAACAACTGTGTGTACCAACCTGATTCGGAGAGAATCGCGGGCAGGGTACGGATGTCCGACCGGTACTCCCAGCCGTGGTGTGCCAGCCCGATCAGTCCGGTGCTCTGCGGGTAGCGCCCGGTGAACAACGAGCCCCGCGACGGCGAGCAGAGCGGCGCGGTGGCGTGCGCCCGGGTGAACCGAATGCCCTGGTCGGCGAGCGCGTCGACACGCGGACTCGACACCTCGGGCATGCCGTAGACGCCCAGATGGCGACCCAGATCGTGCCAATGCACGAACAGCACGTTCGATCGCTGGTCCATGTCAATCGCCCCTCGTCACCGGTACCGCGGACGCGGCGACCGACTCCACCCGCACGGGCAGTTCCGGAATCCGGGTGGCCCGGGCATAGACCGTCTCGCCGTCGGCCAGCTGGAGCGCCTCGGCGTCGCCCCGGGTGACCTGCGCCGTGAACGGCTCACCGGTTGCCGCATTGCGCAGCTCCAGCCGCACCTCGAAACCGAGCGGCACCACCCGCTCGACGGTGGCCCGGGTGATCCCCGCCGACTCCGCCGTCCCCTCGTCGCGGGCCCGGGTCATGCTCGGGTCCCGGCCGATCCGGATGTCGTGCGGGCGCACCAGATGTCCGTTGAGCCGAGCGACCGAGCCGAGGAACGACATGACGAACTCGTTCGCCGGCCGGTCGTACAGTTCCGCAGGTGCGCCGACCTGCTCGATCCGGCCCTTGTTCAACACCGCGATCCGGTCCGCGACATCCAACGCCTCCTCCTGGTCGTGGGTGACCAACACCGTCGTCACGTGCACTTCCTCGTGCAACCGGCGCAACCAGGTCCGCAGGTCCGCCCGGACCTTCGCGTCCAGCGCGCCGAACGGCTCGTCCAGCAGGAGCACCTGCGGATCGACCGCCAACGCCCGCGCCAGCGCCATCCGCTGCCGTTGGCCGCCGGACAGTTGTGCCGGGTAGCGGTGCTGGAAGCCGTCGAGTCCGACGATGCCGAGCAGTTCGTCGACCCGGGCGGCGATCTCCCGCTTCGGCCGCTTCCGGATCTTCAATCCGAACGCCACGTTGTCGCGCACGGTCATGTGTTTGAACGCCGCATAGTGCTGGAAGACGAAGCCGATATCCCGTTTCTGCGGCGGCACGTCGGTCACCTCCCGGTCACCGATCCGGACCACGCCGGAATCCAACGTCTCCAGTCCGGCGATCGACCGCAGCAACGTCGATTTCCCGGATCCGGACGGGCCCAGCAACGCGGTCAACGAGCCGTCCGGAATATCCAGCGACACATCGTCCAACGCGGCAAAACTGCCGTAGCGCTTGTTCGCCCCGGTCACCGTGATCATCGGGGACTCCTCTTTCGGTCGAGCAGGGTCATCAACAACAAGGTCAACAGGGCGATACTCATCAGCAAAGTGGCCGCACAATAGGCACCGAACGCGTCGTGCGCGTCGATGTAGCGGGCGTGTACCAGCAAGGTCAGGGTCTGCGAGACGCCCGGAAATCCGGACGACACCATGATCACGGCGCCGAACTCACCGAGCGAACGAGCGACGGTCAACACCACGCCGTAGGTCAGGCCCCAGCGGATCGCCGGCAAGGTGATCCGCCAGAAGGTCTGCCAGTTGGACGCACCCAACGTCGCGGCCGCCTGCTCTTGTTCGTCGCCGATCTCGTGCAGCACCGGCTCCACTTCGCGTACTACGAACGGCAAGGTGACGAAGATGGTCGCGAGCACCATGCCGGGCAGCGAGAAGATCACCTGAAGCCCGTACCGGTCCAGCCCGCCGAACCAGCCGTTGACCCCCCAGAGCAGGATCAGCGATACCCCGACCACGATCGGGGATACCGCGAACGGTAGGTCGACGATGCCTTGCACAAAACCGCGGCCGGGGAAGCGGCCCCGGACCAGGGCGAGCGCGGTGACCACGCCGAACAACACGTTGAGTGGGACGACGATTGCCACGATGAGCAACGACAGGTTCAGCGCCGAGATCGCTGCGGGCGTGCTGACCGCGTCGAAGAACGCCCCCAGACCGCGTTCGAACGAACGCCACAGGATCATCCCGACCGGGAGGACCACCAACACGGCCAGATAGCCCAGAGCGACCGTGCGCAGCGAGATCCGGGACAGATAGGAAAGCTTCACCGGTCCCCCTCACGCCCGCTGTTCACGGCGTAACCCGCGATCGGCGAACAACCGAAGCACCAGCAAGGTGGCAAATGCGATGGCCAACAACGCCACCGACTCGGCTGCGGCGCTCGTCGGGCGATCGATTTCGATCTGCTGCTGGATGTGTTGCGACAACATCTGGGTGACCCGCGGAATGTTCCCACCGATCAGCACCACCGATCCGTACTCGCCGATGGCGCGAGCGAACGCCAGCCCACCCCCGGACAGGATGGCCGGGGCCAACGCCGGCAACACGATCCGCCGGAAGGTGGTCCAGTTGTCCGCGCCGAGCGACGCTGCGGCTTGTTCGACGTCGCGGTCCAGCTCGTGGAGCACCGGCTGCACCGACCGAACGACGAACGGGAGCGTGACGAAGGCCAGTGCAACGACCAAGCCGGGCCGGGTTGCGTTGAGGTGCACATCGATCGGGCTCTGCGGCCCGTACAACGAGAGCAGCACCAGGCTCGCGACAATGGTCGGCAGCGCGAACGGTAGGTCGATCAGCGCGTCGACCAGTCGCCGGCCGGGAAAGTCGTCGCGCACCAGCACCCACGCGATGAGCGTGCCCATCACGACGTTGATCACCGCCACCACCGCGGACACCGTCACGGTCAAGCTCAGCGAGGCGAGCGCGGCCGGCGCCGTCACCGCAGCCCAGAAGCCACGGATCCCGTCCTCGAAGGCGGTGACGGTCAACGCGGCCAACGGCAACAACACGATCAGGGACAACCACAGCACCGCCACGCCGATGCCGAGCGATCCGACCGCGCCGGACGCCGGCGGGCCGCCGCGCCACCGGCCCGCGGCCGACTTCTGCGCAGTACTCACGACGGCTACTTCGTCGCCTTGTCGTAGATCACCGAGATCTTGCCGGTGTCGGGCGCGAACAGATCGGTGTCGACCGCGCTCCAGCCACCCAGGTCATCGATTGTCCAGAGCTTCTGCGGGGTCGGGAAATCGGTGCTGAACTGCTCGGCCACCGCCGGGTCCACCGGCCGAAAACCTGCTTCGGCCCAGAGCTTCTGCGCCGGCTCGGTGAACAGGTAGTCGCGGAAGGCGGTCGCCTGCGCGAGGTGCTCGGACGTCTTCACCACCGCGACCGGATTCTCGATTTTGAACGTGTCGGGCGGGGTGACATGTTCGACCGGATCACCGTTGCGCTCGGTGAAGATGGCCTCGTTCTCGTAGCTGATCAGTACGTCACCGGTGCCCTGCAGGAACGTCTCGGTCGCCTCACGGCCCGACTTCGGCTGCACCTTCACGTGTTCGCCGACCAGCTTGTCCAGAAAGTCCAGACCGGCCTGCTGATTACGTCCGCCCTCACTCTTGACCGCGTACGGCGCGAGCAGGTTCCACTTGGCCGAACCCGAGCTGTACGGGTTGGGCGTCACCACCTCCACACCCGGTTGAAGTAGGTCGTCCCAGTTCCGAATTCCCTTGGGGTTCCCCTTGCGCACCACCAGAGTCACCACCGATCCGAACGGAATCCCCTTGTTGGCATCGGCATTCCAGTTCGAATCGACCAAACCCGCATCGACCAGCCGGGTGACGTCCGGCGCGACAGAGAAATTGACCACGTCGGCCCGGGCGCCGTCGCGCACCTTGCGGGACTGATCTCCGGACGCACCATAACTGGCTTGTACCGTGACTCCGTTACCGGCGTCGGTCTCGGCGAAGGCCGGCGTCACCTTGTCGAACCCAGGCTTGGGTACCGCAAAGGCATAGAGGTTGAGGGTTATTCCGCCCGATCCGGCGGAATTCGACTCGCCCACAGTATCACTGGCCCCACCCGAGCAGGCGGTGAGCGCCAGAACTCCAATCGCCACCAAAGCGGCTGCAGCGGAGTAGGTTTTCTTTTTCATGGTGACGAGACCTCTCATCGGGAACTCCGAACGGCGACGCGACGACGCGCAGCCGAAATATTCGAAAGGAATGGGCGAGCCTCGAGTCCGTTACGCCGGGCTCACCACTACCAGACCGCTACCGACAGGCGACGTCGGCAACCGCAAGCGCACCGATCGAGATCAACGCCAGCTCATGGCGGATCGTTCGAGCGGAATTTGCGGGCACCGGAAAACCGTAGCAGAGCGACCAAAGGGAGGCCAGTCGACCAGCCGGCTACCGGGTCGCGAACCAGGCCACGACCAGCAGGATCAGCAACAGCACGAGTGCGGTGGTCACCCTGGAGCGCGGCATCAACCCAAGCCGTCCATCGAGTCGCGGCGCGATTCCCCGACACCCCGACCGACCAGTCGCACAATCGCCGCAGATGTCGCGTCCAGCGTCCTGGCGATCAGGAAGCAGATCGGGAGGACGGCGAGTAATACCACGAACAATTGGGGCACGAACGGAAGTCCGGCAATCCACAGTTCGACCGCATCCCAGCCGGTCGCGATCCGTTCCATTCCGCCAGCCTAGGCCGCCGAGAGCGGTGCGCCGCGCGCGGCCCGGACGACTCGGATCCGTGCGTAACTATTGCGCGCAAGTCGGTGGCGAGCTACCCGCTGAACAGCGATGATGTCACCATGACCGCGCCCGACCGCGAAACCGACATCGTTGCGCCGACCCCGGTTCCCGCTCCACTGAACGACGAGTTCGGCGACAGCACCGGGGCCGGCGCGGAGATTCTGCGTAAACGAAGTCCGTTCCCCCCGATCGACGACTACGCATTTCTGTCCGACTGCGAAACGTTGTGTCTGATCGCACGCAACGGCGCCGTCGAATGGATGTGTTTGCCCCGCCCGGATTCGCCGAGCGTATTCGGCGCCATGCTCGATCGCAGCGCCGGTCACTTCCGGATCGGCCCGTACGGCCAGAATGTTCCGGCAGCGCGCCGTTACCTACCCGGCGGCATGATTGTGGAAACCACCTGGCAAACCGAGTCCGGCTGGCTGATCGTCCGCGACGCACTGGTGCTCGGGCCGTGGCACAACACCGATCAGCGCAGCAAAACCCACCGGCGGACACCGTGGGATTGGGACGCCGAGCATATTCTGCTCCGCACCGTGCGCTGCGTCAGCGGCGTGGTCGAGCTGGAGCTGAGCTGCGAGCCGGCGTTCGACTACCACCGCCAACCGGCCCGCTGGGAGTACACCGGCAAGGTATACGAGCAGGCCACCGCGGTATGCACATCGGCCGAGTCCGGCGCCCCACCGATCACCTTGACCACCGACCTGCGACTCGGCCTGGAAGGCCGCGAGGCGCGAGCTCGCACCCGGATGAAGGAGGGCGACAAGATCTTCGTCGCCCTGTCGTGGTCCGACCTGCCGCCGCCGCGCACCTTCGCCGAGGCGCAGGAGAAGATGTGGCAGACCGCAGAGTGCTGGCGGCAGTGGATCACCATCGGCAAGTTCCCCGACCATCCCTGGCGCGGTTACCTGCAGCGCAGTGCCTTGGCGTTGAAGGGGCTCACCTACGCTCCGACCGGCGCGCTGATGGCCGCCGGCACCACATCGTTGCCGGAAACCCCTGGCGGGGTGCGTAACTGGGACTACCGTTACGCTTGGGTGCGCGACTCTACCTTTGCCCTCTGGGGCCTCTATTCGCTCGGCTTGGACCGTGAGGCCAACGATTTCTTCGCGTTCATGTACGACGTGTCGATGAAAGACGGCAAACCGGTTCCACTGCAGGTGATGTACGGGATCGGCGGCGAGCTGGAGCTCGAAGAGGACGAGCTGCACAATCTGTCCGGCTACGAGGGCGCTCGCCCGGTCCGGGTCGGCAACGCGGCCTACGACCAGGAGCAACACGACATCTGGGGCACCATGCTGGACTCGGTGTACCTGCATGTCCGCTCGCGCGAACGCGTCCCGGAAAACCTCTGGCCGCTGCTCAAGCGGCAGGTGGAAGAGGCGATCAAACACTGGCGCCAACCCGACCGCGGGATCTGGGAGGTCCGGGGCGAGCCGAAGCACTTCACCTCGTCCAAGGTGATGTGCTGGGTGGCGCTGGACCGTGGCGTCAAGCTGGCGATCATGCACGGCGAGAACACCTATGCCCAACAGTGGACCGACATCGCCGACGAGATCAAGGCCGACATCCTGACCTACGGCCTGGACGACCGCAACGTCTTCACCCAGTACTACGGCACCAAGGCGCTGGACGCGTCGTTGTTGCTGGTGCCGCTGCTGCGCTTTCTGCCGCCGGATGATGCGCGAGTGCGCGCCACCGTGCTCGCCATCGCCGACGAGCTGACCGTGGACGGATTGGTGCTGCGGTACAAGGTGGAGGAAACCGACGACGGGCTGAGCGGCGAGGAAGGCACCTTCACCATCTGCTCGTTCTGGCTCGTCTCGGCGCTGGTCGAGATCGGTGAGCTGGACCGGGCCAAGCATCTGTGCGCCCGCCTGCTCGGCTACGCCAGCCCGCTGAAGCTGTACGCCGAGGAAATCGACACCCATACCGGCCGCCATCTCGGCAACTTCCCGCAAGCGTTCACCCACCTGGCACAGATCAACGCCGTCATGCACGTGATCCGCGCGGAGGAGGCAGCCAACGCGGGGCAGTTCCAGCCGGCCAACGGGCCCAGCTGACGCGGACGTAGCCGGCCGGGATCGATATCGGAACCCCGGCCGGCCGCCGCGAGTCCCCGGCTACTTCTTCTTCGGCTGGTCCGCCGCCGCGTCCGAGGAGAGCGCCGCCACGAAGGCCTCCTGCGGGACATCGACCCGACCGATGGTCTTCATCCGCTTCTTGCCCTCCTTCTGCTTCTCCAGCAGCTTGCGCTTGCGGCTGATGTCGCCGCCGTAGCACTTGGCCAGCACGTCCTTGCGGATCGCCCGGATGTTCTCCCGGGCGATGATCTTCGAGCCGATCGCGGCCTGGATCGGCACCTCGAACTGTTGGCGCGGGATCAACTCACGCAGCTTGGTGGTCATCTTGTTGCCGTAGGCGAACGCCGCGTCCTTGTGCACGATCGCGCTGAACGCGTCCACCGCCTCCCCCTGCAACAGGATGTCCACCTTGACCAGCTGCGCCGACTGTTCGCCCGCCTCCTCGTAGTCCAGGCTGGCGTAGCCGCGGGTCCGCGACTTCAGCGAATCGAAGAAGTCGAAGATGATCTCGGCGAGTGGGAGCGTGTAGCGCAACTCGACCCGGCTCTCCGACAGGTAATCCATGCCGCCCAGCTCGCCGCGACGGGATTGGCACAGTTCCATGATGGTCCCGACGAACTCGCTCGGCGCCAGGATGGTGCACTTCACCACCGGCTCGTAGATGCACCGCACCTTGCCGGCCGGCCAGTCCGACGGGTTGGTGACGATCAGCTCGCTGCCGTCCTCCAACTCGACCCGGTAGACCACGTTGGGCGCGGTGGAGATCAGGTCCAGACCGAACTCGCGCTGCAAGCGCTCCCGGGTGATCTCCATGTGCAGCAAGCCGAGAAAGCCACACCGGAACCCGAACCCCAGCGCCACCGAGGTCTCCGGCTCGTAGGTGAGCGCGGCATCGTTGAGCTGCAACTTGTCCAGCGCGTCACGGAGATCCGGATAGTCCGAGCCGTCCACCGGGTAGAGGCCGGAATAGACCATCGGCCGCGGCTCGCGGTATCCGGTCAGCGGTTCCGCCGCCGGAATCCGCGCCGACGTCACGGTGTCGCCGACCTTCGACTGCCGCACATCTTTCACCCCGGTGATCAGGTACCCCACCTCGCCCACACCCAGGCCCTGGGTCGGCTTCGGTTCCGGGGAGACGATGCCGATCTCCAACAGTTCGTGCGTGGCCCCGGTGGACATCATCTTGATCTTCTCGCGCGGGGTGAGCCGCCCATCCACGACCCGAACGTAGGTGACCACACCGCGGTAGGTGTCGTAGACCGAGTCGAAGATCATCGCTCGGGACGGCGCACCCGGGTCGCCTACCGGCGGCGGCACCTCGGCGATCACGTGATTGAGCAGATCCACCACGCCCGCACCGGTCTTGCCGGACACCCGCAGCACGTCACTCGGGTCGCAGCCGACGATGTGGGCAATTTCGGCGGCGTATCGATCCGGGTCGGCGGCCGGCAGGTCGATCTTGTTCAGCACCGGGATGATCGTCAGATCCTTGTCCAGCGCCAGGTACAGGTTGGCCAAGGTCTGCGCCTCGATCCCCTGCGCCGCATCGACCAGCAACACCGCGCCCTCGCACGCCTCCAGCGCCCGCGATACCTCGTAGGTGAAATCGACGTGCCCGGGCGTGTCGATCAGGTGCAGCACGTAGTCCTGCTCGATGCCGTCGGCGTCGCGGACCCGCCACGGCAACCGGACGTTCTGTGCCTTGATCGTGATGCCACGCTCACGCTCGATATCCATCCGGTCGAGGTACTGCGCGCGCATCTGCCGTTCCTCCACGACTCCGGTCAACTGCAACATCCGATCGGCAAGCGTCGACTTGCCGTGATCGATGTGCGCGATGATGCAGAAGTTCCGGATGCGGGCGGGATCGGTGAAGGTCGTGTCGGCGAAACTGCTGATCGAAGGCTCCTTCAGGATTCTGGCGGCGTAGTCCAATCTACAACTCACCCGGATATTAGGCTCGAAGGATGGCTCGCAGCTTCTCCTCCCTCGGCCGGCAACTCGGCAGCATCGCCCGGGAGCAGACGCCCCGGCTGGTGCGCCAGGTTCCCAAGCTGGCGGACGGGATCGAGCGCTCGGGAAACCTCGTCACCGCGGCGCTGAACAGCCTGACCCGCCGGCCCGACCAGCTGCCCGGACGGCCGGTGACCTCCACCACAGTGCCGACGGCCGAACGCGCCCGGCAGCTCGTCTACGCGCCCAGCCTGGACGGTCGGGCCGATCCCGGCGAGATCGTCTGGACCTGGGTGACCTACGAGGAGGATCCGAGTCAGGGTAAGGACCGACCGGTGCTGGTGGTCGGCCGCGACGGCGATACCCTGCTCGGCCTGATGCTCTCGGCCAATCCGGCCCGGGCGACCGACCGCCGCTGGATCGGCATCGGCCGCGGCACGTGGGACCAGGACGGCCGGCCCAGTTGGGTCCGGCTGGACCGGGTGCTCGATGTGCCGGAGGCGGGTATCCGACGCGAGGGGGCGATCCTGGAGCGGAAGCGATTCGACCTGGTAGCGCATCGACTGGTGGCCGAGTACCGCTGGCGCTGACCGGCCGGTCGGCGCGAACCCGGTCCGGGCTACGCAAGCCGGGTAACCTCCACGACGACATCGAGATCGGTCGAACTGCCACCGGTGAAGATCCCCTTCAACGGTGGGACGTCGGCGTAGTCCCGCCCGACCCCCACCGACACGTGCTGCTCGGTGATCTCGGTGGCGTTGGTCGGGTCGTACGCCCACCAATTGCCCGTCCACGCCTCCACCCAGGCATGGCTCTGACCGTCGACCGGCCGACCGATCCGGGCCTGCGGCTCGGGGTGCAGGTAGCCGGATACATAGCGACTGGGAATTCCCATGCTGCGCAACAACAACAACGTCAGATGGGCATAATCCTGACAGACGCCCTCACGTTCGGCGAAGGCCTGCAGCGCCGAGGTGTGCACCGACGTAGTGCCCGGCAGGTACTCCATCTCGGAATGCACCCACTCCGCCGCGCGGACCACGGCACGGTCCGGCGTGACCCCGCGCGCCAGCTGTCGCGCCACGGTCGCCAGCTTGCGCTCCCGCGGCACGTAGGCGGTCGGGGTCAACAGCTCGTCGAACCGGTCCAACAAATGTTCGTCGCGCAGTTCGGCCCAGGACAGCACGTCGGTCGGGCCGGCGAACGCCTCGGTCTCGACCACCGACGAGCTGGTCACCTCCAGCTCGGTATGCGGCGCGTGCAGATCGAACGCGGTCACCGCGGTGCCCCAGTAGTCGGTGTACCGGTATGCGCGAGTGGCCGGAACGGTCTCGACCCGGCTCAGCACCACGTTCTGTCGGTGATCCGCGCGCGGGGTCAGCCGCGCCTCGTTGAACGACTGGGTGACCGGGGCGTCGTAGGCATATCCGGTCGCGTGGACGACACGCATTCGCCAGGTCATCGACTCATTCCTCACCCTCGACGACGTCGGCCGGCGCGGCGGCATCGGTCCAGGCCACCCACGGCGAAGCGTGGAAATACTGCAATGCGATCGCCTCGCCGACCTCTCGGCAGATCAGCTGCAGGGCCAGTAGCCGGTCCTGCAGGTCCTCCAACAACGCGCCCGGCGGCAGGAACTCCAGCTCGCTGCGAGCGCGGCCGAGCAATCGCTGCGCCTCGGCCCGGGCCCCGACGCGACTGTCCGGACGCTGGTCCAGCTCCTGCAGACATGTCTCGGCGAGCCGGACCGAATGGAACACCGACCGCGGAAAGAGCCGGTCGAGCAGGATGAACTCGGCGACCAGGTGGGCGTCCATCGCGCCGCGATAGGTGCGCAGGTAGGTGTCGTGACCGCCGGCCGATCGCAGCAAGGTCACCCAGGCCGGCGACGACATCCGATCCCCGGCCCGCGACAGCAACAGTCGGACGGTCATGTCGACGCGTTCCAACGAGCGGCCCAACAGCAGGAATCGGTAACCGTCGTCGCGCGACAGCGTCGAGTCGGACAGCCCGGCGAACATCGCCGCCCGCTCCTTGATGAATCGGAAGAACTCGTGCGGGCCGAGCCGACGAGCCGCCCGCTCCCGATCCGGCAGACCGTTGAAGGTTGCGTTCAGGCATTCCCACATCTCGCCGGAGGTGACCTCCCGGGCGCCGCGGGCGTTCTCCCGCGCTGCGCTGATCGCCGCCACGATGGAGGCATCGTTGTCCCGGCCGAAAGCAACCAGGTCGGTGACCGACCACACGTCCAGGGCACCGGACGGCGGGTCTATCCCGAGCACTCGCAGCAGTACTCGGGAGGTTCGATCCGGATCGACGGTAGCGTCCTCGAGCAGGTGATGCACAGCGACGTCCAGGATCCGGGCGGTGTCGTCGGCTCGCTCGACGTAGCGGCCGATCCAGTACAACGATTCGGCATTACGGGCTAGCACGATGCCACACCCGAGTCGCCACGAGCCGATTGCTGCTGCTGTTGCTGCTGCTGGTGGGCCTGCAAGGCAGTGAGCTCCCGGCCGACCTCCGGACGATCACCCTTCGGCGGCTCGCTGACCAGTTCCTCACCGGCGAGTTCCCGGGCTCCGACCGACGCCCGGGTGGCGAGCACCCAGGTATCCTTGCTGCCCCCACCCTGGCTCGAATTGACCACGAGCGAACCCTCGGGCAGGGCGACCCGGGTCAGCCCGCCGGGCAACACCCACACGTCGTCGCCGTCGTTGACCGCGAACGGCCGCAGATCCACGTGCCGCGGCGCCAACTGAGCGCCGATCTTGGTCGGCACCGTGGACAGCTGCACCACCGGCTGGGCGATCCACCCGCGGGGATCGGCCTTGATCTTGCGGCGCGTCGCGTCCAGCTCACGGGGAGTCGCATCCGGCCCGAAGACGATCCCGTACCCGCCCGAGCCTTCGACCGGCTTGATCACCAGCTCTTCGATGCGATCCAGCACCTGGATACGTTCGTCGTCCAACCAGCAACGCAACGTGTCCACGTTGGGCAGCATCGCCTTCTCACCCAGGTAGTACTCGATGATGGTGGGCACGTAGGTGTAGACCAGTTTGTCGTCCCCCACGCCGTTACCGACCGCGCTGGAGATCACCACGTTGCCGGCCCGTGCCGCATTCAGCACCCCCGCCACGCCGAGCACCGAATCCGGTCGGAAGTGCATCGGGTCGAGGTACTCGTCGTCGAGCCGACGGTAGATCACATCCACCTGGCGCTCGCCCTCGGTGGTCCGCATGTACACCACGTTGTCCCGGCAGAACAGGTCCCGGCCCTCGACCAGCTCGACACCCATCTGCCGCGCCAGCAGCGAATGCTCGAAGTACGCCGAGTTGTACACCCCCGGAGTGAGCACCACCACCGTCGGGTCGGCCTCGTTCGGCGCGGCCGACGCGCGCAGCGCCCGCAACAGATGGGTGGCGTAGTCACCGACGGCACGGACCCGGTTCGAGGTGAACAGATCCGGGAAGACCCGCGCCATCGTGCTGCGGTTCTCCATCACGTAGGAGACGCCCGACGGCGAGCGCAGGTTGTCCTCCAACACCCGGAACACGCCGTTCTCGTCGCGAACCAGATCGATCCCGGCAACGTGGATTCGGACCCCGTTCGGCGGTGCGAGACCGGCGGCTTCACGGTGAAAATGCTCACACGAGGTAACCAGCCGTTTGGGGATGACGCCGTCCCGAAGAATGTGTTGCTCGTCGTATATGTCGGCGAGGAACAACTCCAACGCCCGAACCCGCTGCTTGATCCCGCGCTCCAGCTTGGCCCACTCGGCGGCCGCGATCACCCGGGGCACCAGATCCAGCGGAAACGGCCGCTCTTTGCCGGACAGCGAGAAGGTGATCCCCTGGTCGATGAATGCGCGGCCCAGCGCCTCCGAACGAGCGGCGAGATCCTCCACCGCGATCGGCGACAAGGCGTCGTATATGCCCCGATACGGAGTGCGAACCTTGCCGTCGGCATCGAACATCTCGTCGAATGCGTCGACGTAGGGGCCGGACTCGTACTGATCGAATACCCGCGCGTCGGCGCGGTGGCCTGCGGGAGGCCTCGCCGCGCGCCGGGTCGACCGAGAAACGATTGAGCGGGTCATAAAGAAATCCTGCTACACCAGGGCTGTCCGCGCCGACCGGGACGCGATCGTTTCGCACCGCGGCCCGCGCCCCGGGCCGTGTTTTGGGGGCCGAGGTGAGCGACTGGTATCCTCGACGGTCGGTGAACGCCGCGCCGGGGGACCGACGGTGTCCCGAGAGTTCTCGAACAAACCCGACCAGCCCGAGCCCAGGAACAGGACGAGCAACGCGTGGCCAATATCAAGTCTCAGATCAAGCGGATTCGCACCAACGAGGAGCGCCGCAAGCGCAATCAGTCGGTCAAGTCGGCGCTGCGTACGTCGATCCGTTCGTTCCGCGAAGCCGCCGATGCCGGCGACAAGACCAAGGCCGGCGAGTTGCTCCTGGTGGCGAGTCGGAAGCTGGACAAGGCGGCCAGCAAGGGTGTGATCCACAAGAACCAGGCCGCGAACAAGAAGTCGGCGCTGGCACTCGCCCTGAACAAGCTCTGAGTTCGCCCAGCGCCGAGCCGTCGTAGACGACTGCGGTTACGACACGCCGCCGCTGACCGCACGGTGCAGCGGCGCGCTCAACCGCGAATCGCCAGCACTCGCTGCACCGCGTTCTCGACCGCGTAGTCGGCGTCCACCGCCTGGCCTTTGACGTCGGCGTTGAGTTCGGCCACGATCGCCAACGCCGCACCGATCGACTGCGGCGTCCACCGCCGAGCTTGCGCCTGCGCTCGCTTCACCTTCCACGGCGGCATCCCCAAGCTCGATGCCAGTCCGAACGGATCGCCGCGACCGGCGGAGCCGACCCGCGCGATTGTCAGCACCCCATCTGCCAGGGCGTCGGCGAGCAAGACCGGCGGAACCCCGCGTAAGGTTGCCCAGCGCAGTGCCTCCATCGCCCGCTCCCGCTCGCCGGCCAACACCAGATCGGCGACCTCGAAACCGGATACCTCGGCGCGGCCGGAGTAGTACCGGCGCACCGCGGCGACGTCGATCCGGCCACCGGTATCGGCGACCAGTTGCGAGCACGCTGCCGCCAGTTCCCGCAGGTCGGAGCCGATAGCGTCGAGCACCGCCTGGACGACGTCCACCGAGACTCGCACCCCGGCTGCGCGGAACTCGGCGCGGACGAAATCCGCCCGCTCCGCTGCTTTGGTCACCCGTCGACAGTCGTGCTCTTCGGCGCCGGCCTTGCGGACGACACCTGCCAGCGCCTTTGCCCGACCACCCCCGGAATGCTGGATCACCAGCACTGCACCGTCCGGCGGGGCGGCGACCGCATCCTGCAGCACCGCGACCGCGTCCTTGCCCGCGTCCCCGGCGGCCTCGAAGACCACGACCCGATCTTCGGCGAACAGCGACGGGCTGACCAGCTCGACCAGCTCGGTCGCCGTGATATCGCCCGCTCGCACCCGGTCCACCGGCAACGCGGCCGGATCGGCCGACACCGCCCGCACCGCAGCCACGATGCCGGCGACCGATCGCTCGACCAGGAGTTCTTCGTCGCCGAGAACCAGATGCACCGGGGCCGGACGTGTGCTCACTCCCCGATCCTACGAGTCGCAGCCGGTAGCGCCGAGTCGCCACCGGCCCGCCGGGTGACCACGGTCGGCACGTCCCCACCGACGACCGCGATGTCACCGCCGCGGTCGGTTCGCCGGACCACGGCACCCAACCGGGTGAGTTCTTCGACCACGGTCGAGTCCGGATGACCGAACTGGTTGTCCGCGCCGACGCTGATCAGCGCAACCCGCGGCCGCACCGCCGCGAAGAACTCGGACGAGCTGGTCCTCGAGCCGTGGTGCGGCACCTTCAGCACATCGGCGCGCAACGGTGCTGCAGACCGGAGCAGTGCCTGCTGGGCGGCCTGCTCGGCGTCGCCGGCGAGCAGAATCCGCCCGGCGGTGGTACCCACACCGAGCACCACCGACCGATCGTTGGCTGCGGCATCGGCGTCCGCGCTGTCGCGGGGGGCCGGCAGCAGCGGGCCGAGGACCTGCAGCCGGATCGAACCGACGGTGAACGTACGCCCGACCGGCAGCTCGACCAACCGCACCTGTTGCCCCGTAACCGTCGCTCGTACCGAGCGCAGCGCCGACGCCGGGGCCGGCGCCGGCGAAACGGCAACCGCGCCCACCGATCGACCGCGGAGCACCCCGGCGAGGCCGCCGATGTGGTCGGCATGCAGGTGAGTCAAGATCACCAGCGCGATTCGATGGACGCCGAGCCGATCCAGACAGGCCCGGATCGGTCCGGGTTCGGGACCGGCGTCGACGACGACGGCGCCGGCATCGCCCGCCGCCAGCACGACGCCGTCCCCCTGGCCGACGTCACAGGCGATCAGCGCCCAACCGGGCGGTGGCCAGTACGGATTCCCGCACTGCACCGGCAGCAACACCGACGCGGCACCGATCAGCCCGGCGGTCAGGCTCCGGCGCACCGAACGCCACCGGCACAGATACAAGCCGACCAGGACCACGACGCCCGCGGCAACGGCGCCGCCCGGCGGCGTCAGCGCGCTCGCAGGTACCGCCGCAACACGATCGGCCACCTCCAGCAACCACCAGAGCATCGGACCGGTGAATCGCGCGAGGAATACCCCCGCTGGTAACCACACCGCGGACAGCGCGGCGGCCGCGGCCCCGATCACGGTGACCGGTGCCACCACCGGCGCGACGAGCAGGTTGGCGAGTATCGACAACGGGTTCACCGTGCCGGCCAACCCGACCACTACCGGCGTGGTCACCACGAACGCCGCACCCGCAATACCGGTCGCCTCGGCGAGCCCGCGCGGCCACCCGGCCTCGACGAGCCGACGCGCCCACCCCGGCGCCAGCACGATCAGACCCGCCGTGGCCAGTACCGACAGCGCAAAACCGGCGTCGACCGCGAGCGCCGGCTGGATCGCCAGCAGCGCGATCACCGCTGTCGCCAACGCCGGCAATGCCTGGCGCCGCCGGCCGGTGACCAACGCGAGCAGCCCGACCGCGCCCATCAGCGCGGCCCGCAACACGCTCGGCGACGGCCGCGCCAACACGACGAAGGCGATCAGAGCCAGCGCCGCGATCGCCGCACCGGCGCGCGGACCGAGAGTCGCCAGCCGGACCAGTAACAACACGGCGCCGACCAAGATCGAGACATTGGCCCCGCTGACCGCGGTAAGGTGCGATAGCCCGGCAGCGACGAAGGCCGCGCGCACCTCGGCCGGAATCCGGCTGGTGTCCCCGATTACCAAGCCGGGGAGCAGCGCAGCTCGATCGCCCGGAACCGCCTGCTGCGCAGCCGCCGCGAAATCCGCCCGGACCGACCCGGCCGCACGCTGCCACCACGGCGGCTCCCCGACAAGCTGGACGGGGTCGTCGACACCGATCGTCGCGACGGTGAGATCCGGGCGGCGCGGCTGGAGCAAGGTACCGCGGACCTCCGCCTGCTGACCCGGCAACAGTTCGACCCACTCCCGGGCCGGCGCCAGCACGGTGACCGCACCCGGCGCTCGCATCACCTCGCCGCCCTGCGCAACGCTGACCAGCCGGGCTCGGACCAGCACCCGCGGACTGCCGAATCCGGCGCCCGGGAGCAGTCGCGGATCGTCGGTGAGCACGATGCTCACGCGCACCACTTCGCCGGCTCGGCCGGCCAGCGGGTGGTGCTGCACCGCGTACGCGTGGCACCCGATCGCCACCGCGAAACCCGCGCCGAGCAACGCAGCAGCCACTACCGGGACGCAGCGGGCCCGGCCCGGTCGCAGCGCCGCGGCCGCGACGACGAGCAACACCAGTGCGGCCCCGCCGGCCGCGCGCCAGCCCCACTGGATACCGATCACCGTCACCGCCCACGCCAGCCCGGCCGCCGGGCACAGTCGCAGGTCGAGTTGTCGATCGACGCCGGTCGAGCCGGCCGAGCCGGCCGAGCCGGTCGAGCCGGTCGAGCCGGTCACAGTGTGACCAGCTCGCGTAACTTGGCCAGCCGAGCCGGCCCGATTCCGTCGACTTCACCGAGTTGCTCGACGTCGGTGAACCGGCCGTGCCGATCCCGCCAGGTGATGATCGCCTGAGCGGTGACCGGCCCGACTCCGGGTAAGGCATCCAGCTCCTGCTCGTCGGCCCGGTTCAGGCTTACCCGGCCGGCTCCGGTCGGGGCGACCGAACTCGCCCCCATCGGCCCGCCGACCGAACCGGACCCTGTCGGCCCGCCGACCGAACTCGATCCCGTCGGCCCGCCGACCACAATCTGTTGGCCGTCGTCCACCCGCTGCGCCAGATTGACCCCCGTCGTATCGGCCCCGGGAATCGGGCCACCGGCCGCGGCCAGCGCGTCCGCCACCCGCGCTCCGGGCGGTAGCCGAACCAGCCCGGCGCGCTGGACCTGACCGACGACACTCACCACCAGCTCGGCCGGCGTCGGCGACGTAGTCACCGGTGCGGTCGAACCGACCGCGCCGTCGTCGAGCACATCTGTCGGCACCGCGGGGAGCGGCGGAAGCGGCGCTGCCACCGGCCGATCGCGCCACACCACGATCATCGCAAGACCGGCGGCGAGCAGCCCGATCACGACGAGCACCGCAGCGCCGCGCCGGCCAGGGTGGATCCTGGCCGACCGCAACCGCTCCGGGATCCACCGAGCCGGCGATCCAGGATCCGGCGCCGGGTGTGGTTCGTCCGGTCGGTCCCGCTCGGCCGGTTCACCGGCGAGTACTCCCAGCCGGTGCCGCACCCGCTCGTATCCGTCGCGCTCGCCCATGTCCGGGACGCTAAACCCGCGACCGGTCGCGCCCACCGCTCCGGCCGAACCGTGGGGGCCGAGCTGTGGACGAATCAGCCCATGTGGACAACCCCGGCGCCACCCGGCACCACCACGGCGCCGAGCGCGCCGGAACCGAGGTGCACCCCGAGAGTGGGGCCGAATTCGGTCACCACGAACTCGTCGAGCAACGGCACCCGCTCCTGCAAAGCCCGACCGAGCTCGGCGGCCCGCTCCGGCGCGTCCAAGTGCTGCACCGCGACTGCTGCGCCGCCCGTGCCGGCCAGCCGAGTCGCGGTATCCGACAGCTTGGCCAGCACCTTCGACGCGGTCCGGGCCTTCTCTTTCAGCACCAGTCGGCCGTCGACCAGCTGCAGCAGCGGCCGACTCACCAGTCCGGTACCGAATATCGTCGCGGCGGTACTTATCCGACCGCCGCGGCGAAGTTGCTCGAGCCGATCGACCACCAACAGACATCGCGCCCGTTCGGCCACCCGAACCGCGGCCGCGGTCACCTCCTCGACCGTCCCGCCGCCGTGCGCAACCCGCGCAGCGGCAAGCGCGCCGAACCCGGTTCCCATCCCGGCACTGGCCGAATCCACCACTCGTACCGGTCCGGCAGTCGCCGCAGCCGCCGTTCGTGCAGCGTCGAAGGTACCGGACAGGTACCGCGAAAGATGCACCGCAACAACCCCGTCGGCGCCGTGCGCGGCCTGCTCGTAAGCGGCCTGCAGCTCACCCGGCGACGCCGCGGACGTGGTCACCGAGCGATGCGCCAGGTCCGCGGGCATGTCGTCGACGCCTTCCCGCAGCTCGCGAGCGCCGACCCGGACATGCAGCGGAACCACCTTGATACCCAGCGCCGCGACCAACTCCGTCGGCAGGCCGGTGGACGAATCGGTGACGACGGCCACAGCCAATTCAGATCTCCCGTAGCCGGGCACCGACCGCGGCTGCCACCGCGGCGTGCCCGGCCCAACCCCAGTGGATTCCGTCCGGATTGCCGGCACCGCTGCGGATATGCTCCCCGACCGCCGCACCGAGGTCGACCAGGGGGACGCCGGAGCGCGCCGACCACGCGGTCATCGCGCGGACAGTCGGCGCCCGACCGGTGTGCACTCGCGCGTACTCGTCGCAGATGTGGACCGCCGGCAGCGACGCGATCATCGGCAGCTCCGGCCGGAGATAGGCCAACGCGGCGCGCGACTTCTCCAGATACGCCGCGGACAGCCGCGGCGGCAGCGCGACCGGCCACCCCACCCGGGACAGCCGCGGCTGTACCCAGCCGTAGGCCGAACGCACAGCACGCCGCACCGACGGTGGCCGCAGATAGCGGATCTGCTCGCGCAGCGCGGTCGGCAGCGGGGACGGCAGCGAATCCATTCCGCCGACGGCGAACACCACGGCCGCGGCGCGAGGCACCGCCGACCACACCCGCGGGTCCTGGGTAAGCGCCCAGTACGCGTCCCGACAGGTCCAGCCGATCCGGCCGATCAGCTCGACATCCCAACCGAACTCCGCGCCGACCAAGTTGGGCCAGATCTGCGGGTGGTCGGCGGGCAACCCACCGGCCGGACCGTAATAGGCAAGCGAATCGGCCAGGACCAACAGCACCGGGCGGGTGTCACCCGACATCGGTGGCCACCCGGGCCGAGGCATTCCACACGTCCAGCCGCCAGCGCGGCCTCGCCTCGTCGACGATCTGGCTCAGTTGCACCCAACTCGCATTGGCCAGCCCCCCCAGCGCCGGCCAGTTGTCCAGTGGCAGCCCGAGCAGCGCGGTGGTCAGTGCGCTGATCGCACCACCGTGCGATACCAGCACGATCACCCGGCCGGGCCAGTCCGGCCGCTGCACCAGGAGATCCGCGACCACCGGCAGCATCCGATCAGCCACCTCGACTCGGCACTCCCCACCCGGCGGAGCAATGCGCGGATCGGCTCGCCACGCGGTGCGGGCCCCCGGATAGTCGCGATCCACCTGGCGGTGATCGAGTCCTTGCCAGTCGCCGAGGTCGGTTTCGCGCAGCCGCGGATCCAACTCGACCGAGACTCCGGTGGACACCGCGAGCTCAGCCGCCGTGTCGACCGCACGACGCAGATCGGACGACACGATCGCCAGTGGCTCCAGCGACGCCAGCAATCGCGCGGCCTCCTTGGCCTGGGTCCGGCCCAGATCGGTGAGATCGGTGTCGGACTGTCCTTGCATCCGGTCGGCTGCATTCCACTCGGTCTGCCCGTGCCGTAACAGCACCAGCTGACGTCGGCGATCAGCCACGTGCGGGTCCGTCCACCGGGGCCACCGGGATCACCGGGCAATCTTTCCAGAGTCGTTCCAAGGCGTAGAAGTTGCGTTCGTCCTGATGCTGTACGTGCACGACGACGTCGACGAAGTCCAGCAACGCCCAACGACCCTCCCGCGCACCCTCCCGGCGAACCGGCTTGTGGCCGGCCCGGAGCAACTGATCCTCGACGTTGTCGACGATGGCGTTGACCTGTCGTTCGTTCGGCGCCGAGGCGATCACGAAGCAGTCGGTGATCACCAATTGCTCGGACACGTCCAGAATCACGACGTCGTTGGCCAACTTCGCGTCGGCCGCCGCCGCCGCGATCCGGGCGAGCTCGATCGCCTCCGCCGAAGCACTCACACGTCACCTTTCGTCCGCTCGACGACCGGCGCCGAGACTGCCGGATCCCCTGGCCGGCCGGCATCGTCGTAGCCGGCGTAGAGCCGGCGCTTGGAGATGTACTGCACGACCCCATCCGGCACGAGGTACCACACCGGCCGGTGCTCCGCGGCGCGCCGCCGGCATTCGGTCGAGGAGATGGCCAATGCCGGAACCTCGATCAGCGTCACCGCCCGATCCGGGTAATCCCGCAGGTACTCCTCCAGATGCCGGATGCCGAGCTCGTAGCCGGGTCGCGAGACGCCGACGAACTTCGCGAGATCGAACAACTCCGGCCAATCCTGCCAAGACAAGATACTGGCCAGCGCGTCGGCCCCGGTGATGAAGTACAACTGGGCGGTGGGATGCTGACTGCCCAATTCTCGCAGTGTATCCACGGTGTAGGTCGGCCCGTCCCGATCGATGTCGGCCCGACTCACCGAAAATCGGGGGTTCGATGCGGTCGCGATCACCGTCATCAGGTAGCGATCTTCGGCGGAGCTGACATGCCGGCCGTCCTTTTGCCAGGGCCGGCCGGTCGGCACGAAGATCACCTCGTCGAGGCCGAATCGGTGGGCCACTTCGCTGGCCGCGACCAGGTGGCCGTGATGGATCGGGTCGAACGTCCCGCCCATCACGCCGAGCCGAGGTCCGGCTGCATTCGGTCGCGTCACGACTGAGCAGCTTACGGCGCGGCACCGACCCGAGCGCCCGGACGGCCGCAGCGGAGCCGGTCAGCCGATGGACACCCAGGTCGGGCCGGATCGGTCCGGATAGCGTTCCAGGTCGTAGGCGGCCACCCCCGCGCGCCGGCTTGCCTTGACCGCGTACATTGCCCGATCGGCATACCGAACGAGGTTGTCCCGGGTCAGCCCCGCTGCCGAGGTGGCGATTCCGATACTCGCCGAGACCGCCAACCGGGACCCGTCCCGAAGCACGAACGGGGCAGCAAGTTGAGCCCGCATCCGGTCGGCCAGGACCAGCGCATCCGCCCGATCGACCGGGGCCACCACCACGAACTCGTCCCCGCCGTACCGGCCGAGCGTGTCGCTTCGGCGCAACGACGCACGCAGTCGCGCACCCACCTCGACCAGCAGGTCGTCACCGGCCTCGTGTCCGTACCGATCGTTGACCGCCTTGAAGTCGTCCAGATCGATGAACAGCACGCTCACCGTTGCCGGCTGCGCGGAGAGCGAGCGCAGCAGCGCAGACCGATTCGGCAGACCGGTGAGCGCGTCGTGGTCAGCCAGGTGCTGTGCCCGGATCTCGCGCTGCCGGCTCCGCTCGCTCCGGGCCAACAGGGTCAGCAGCAACAGTGCGAGCAATCCGGCGATGACCCAGCGGTCGAACCCGTCGGCGGACAGCCGGACCGGCGGCACCGCGGCGGCGACGATCAGCACCACCCCGATCACGATCGCACGATGTCGGGATCGTTCGAGATAGTCCACGTGTGCGCCGATCTTGACCATGGTCGGGTGTAGGGCGGCCACACCGAACAGACCGAGTCCGATGAAGAACGGCACCAGCGCGTACCGATCACCCAGCCGGGTCAGTCCGGCGGTGTCCAAGGAGACCGCCAGATCACAGAGAATCACCATGCCTACGCCGGTTTCCACCATGGTCAGGGCGATCCCCTGCGGTTCCCGGGTGAGCATCCAATGCATCAACACCGCGACCAGCACCGTGTCCAGCATCGGATAGACGGCCATCACCACTTCGTTCGGCCCGACCTGGGCGGCGTTCGCGAGAACCGGCCAGCTCAGCATTGTCCAGGACGCCAGCAGACCGCAGACCGCGACCAGTGCGATATCCAGAAAGTGGTCGGCGGTCCACCCGCAGCGGTGTGGTCGGACAAAACCGATCAGACTGCCGAACAGAGCGGCGTACGCGCTGGCAGTGAGGATGTCCGGCACCGGACTGTCCTGCAATTCGAAGAGCTGGGTCTGCCCCCGGGCGAGATAGCCGGCCAGGCACAGCAGCAGCGCGGCGATGCTGAACATCCAGCCGACGCGGGCCTTCGGCCGGTAGTGCACCATCCCGAAGATCACCGAAGCCACACTGACCCCGATGACCGAAATCGTCGCCGCCGTGGTCACCCCGCGCGACTGGGCGCACAGATGCACGACAAGCGCGACTACCGTGACTACAGCAGGCACGGCAACGACCCATGCCGGCAGTGGCCGCGCACGCATCGTCATGTTCACCCTCATCGATCCCGTGCCACCAATTCCGACCGAACCCGGCCGCTTCGCCGACGACTACTTCGATCCGAGCCCCCTGACGCACTACGCGCGAGCCAGCTAATTGGCAACATTTCCGCAACCGCATACGTCGGCTGCGGTTCTTTACTTTACCCGGAATCGCGCGATTGCCCCCCAAAGTGGGGGCATCCGACACGCCGATCACTCAGTTATGCCCCGGACCAGCCGAATCGATGAGAAAACCGACCCAACCGTATGTTCCGATTTTTGTCGACGCGCGGTCCGTAATTTACCTATTAACGGTCATATTTCTGCGCGTATAAGCATTATTCCGGTACCGCCCGTCCGGGCATTTCGGCCTGGTCGGCCGATCAGCGTTCTATCAGCCAACTTTTCCGGGACGGAGTGACCAATAAGTCACACCGGCAGCAGATTTCCGACGATCGTGGTCAGTTGAGCCGCGGTCCGGCACTCGTGCATCGCGATGACGTCGCGGTACCGCAATGCCGCCGAGTCACCCGAGCCCCACAGCCGCTGCGGCTCCGGATTCAGCCAGTGCGCCTGCTTCACCCGCTGCACCACCGCGGCGAGGATGTCGAGCCGGGGATCGCGATAGTTCGTCCGAGCGTCGCCGAGGATCAACAGCGACGACCGCGCCGTCGCGGCATCAGGCCAGTCCCGCTCGAAGACGTCGAGCGCATTGCCGTAGTCAGAATGCCCGTCGTAGCGGATCAGCGCGGCGTCCGCGAACATCCGCGCCATTGCGCCCGCGAGGTCGGCACCGGGGTCGAAATATCGGGTTACCTCGTCGGTGGTGTCGACGAAGGCGAAGATCCGCACCCGGGTGAACTGTTCGCGCAGAGCACTCACCAGCAGCATCGTGAACTGGGAGAACCCCGCGACCGAGCCCGATACGTCGCACAACACCACCAGGTCGGGCCGGCCGATCGGCGGCTTGCGCCGGACCAGGTCGATCGGCACGCCACCGGTGGACATCGAGGCGCGCAACGTGCGACGTAAGTCGATCTCGCCGGCCCGGGCCCGACGTCGGCGCACCGCCAACCGACTGGCCAGCAGCCGTGCGAGGGCTGGCACGGTCCGCCGTAACCGGGCCATCTCCACCTCGGTTGCCCGGAGGAAATCGACCTCGTCCGGCCGCTTGGGCACCCCGTAGCCGGCGACCCGCTCGCGACCCTGTCGCTCGGCCGAACGGCGCCGGGTTTCGGCCTGCACCTGGTCGCGGAAGTTCGCGATGCGCTGCCGGGCAAGCCGCCGATCGACCTCGTCGCCGAGATCGTTCGGATCCGGCTCGTCGTCGCCCGAACCCCGGCGGCCCCCGATCATCGCCGCCATCACCCGGGTGACCAGCGAGTCGAGCTGCACCTCGCGCAGCGCTTGATACGCCGAAAACGACGGACCGTTCGCCGACTCGTACCGGCCGAGCTGGTCGACCAGCTGCGCGGCCAGCGCCTGTTGCTCCGCCGCATCGACACCGAGCAACTCGGCGATCAGTCCGCGCAATGCCGGGATGTCGACCGTCCCGTCCACCCGCCGCGGCAGGGTCGGATCGGCCGACTCGGCGGTACGGGCTCCGATTCCGAGCGGAAACCAGAGGTCGAACAGCCCGTCGAAGGTCGGGCGATCGGCCGGCCGGCGCAGCAGCGCGCAGGCCAACCCGGCTCGCACCGACTCCCGGTCCAGCAGGTCCAGCACCGCCAGCACGTGCCCGGCGTCGACCGTCTCCGACGGACCGACCGGAATACCCCGATCCCGGAGCGCTTCGACGAAGCCGACCAGGTGCTCCGGCAGGCCGGCAGACGGCAGCGGTGTCACTGCAATTTCAGCTCGGCCAACGCTCGCTCCTGATCGGAGCGGTACTTGAGCACCACGCCCAGGGTGGACTCGACAGCATCACGATCCACCCGATCCAGGCCGAGGGCGAGTAGCGTGCGGGCCCAGTCGATGGTTTCCGCCACCGAAGGCAGCTTCTTCAGCTGCATGCCGCGAAGCACCGCAACCACCCGGGTGAGCTGCGCGGCAATCGCATCCGGCAACTCGGGTACCCGAGCGGCCAGGATCTGCCGCTCCACGGCCTCGTCCGGAAAGTCGATGTGCAGGAACAGGCAGCGCCGCTTCAACGCCTCCGACAGCTCCCGGGTCGCATTGGAGGTGAGCAGGACGAACGGCCGCCGGGTCGCCACAATCGTGCCGAGCTCGGGCACGGTGACCGTGAAATCGGACAGCACCTCCAGCAACAGGCCTTCGATCTCGGCGTCGGCCTTGTCCGTCTCGTCGATCAGCAACACGGTCGGGTCGGGCCGCCGGATCGCCGTCAGCAACGGTCGCGAGAGCAGAAAGTCCTCGGCGAAGACGTCCTGCTCGGTCTCGGCCCAGGTATCCGCCGTACCGTTGCGCGCGTTCCCGGTGCCGGCCTGAATTCGGAGAATCTGCTTGGCGTGATTCCATTCGTACAGCGCCCGCGCCTCGTCGATCCCCTCGTAGCACTGCAACCGGATCAGCTCCGCCCCGGTCGCCTGCGCTACCGCCCGGGCCAGCTCGGTTTTGCCCACTCCGGCCGGGCCCTCGACCAACAGCGGCTTGCCGAGCCGGTCGGCCAGGAACACCGCGGTCGCGGTGCCGGTGTCGGCGATGTATCCGGTGCCGGCCAGCCGGGCACGCACGTCGTCCACCGAGTCGAACGCAGGAATGCGTTCTGGGGCGCGCCTCACGCCGGCCGGACCTGTCCGTCGCCCCACACGATCCATTTCGTCGAGGTGAGCTCCGGCAGCCCCATCGGGCCGCGAGCATGCAGCTTCTGGGTCGAGATGCCGATCTCGGCGCCGAACCCGAACTGCTCGCCGTCGGTGAATGCGGTCGAGGCGTTCACCATCACCGCGGCGGCGTCCACCCGTGCGGTGAACTCACGCGCCGCCGCCAGATCGGCGGTGACGATCGCTTCGGTATGCCCGGTTCCCCAGTGGTCGATGTGCTCGATCGCCTGGTCGATGCCGTCCACCACCTTCAACGCGATGTCGAGCGACAGATACTCCTCGGCCCAGTCGGCATCGGTCGCCGCGACCAGACCGGGTAGATCGCCGTGCACGGTCACCCCCTGGTCACCCAGCACAGCGAGCAGGCGCGGCACGGCGACCTCGGCGATCGCCCGATCGACAAGCACCGTCTCCGCGGTGTTGCACACGCTCGGGCGGCGGGTCTTGGAGTTGATCAGAATCGCCTCGGCCATGTCGAGATCGGCGGCGGAGTGCACGTAGACGTGACAGTTGCCGGTCCCGGTCTCGATCGTCGGCACCTGCGCGTCACGGACGACGGCGGCAATCAGTCCGGCCCCGCCCCGCGGGATCACCACGTCGACCAGACCGCGGGCCTGGATCAGATGAGTGACGCCGGCGCGGTCGGCACTGGGCAACAACTGCACCGCGTCGGCCGGCGCGCCCTGCTCGGCCAACGCCTGGCGAAGCACGTCGACCAGCGCGGCATTGGACCGCGCAGCCGAGGACGATCCGCGCAGCAGCACGGCGTTGCCGGACTTGAGTGCCAGCCCGAATGCGTCGACGGTCACGTTGGGGCGGGCCTCGTAGACGATGCCGACCACCCCGAGCGGTACCCGGACCTGGCGCAGTTCCAGGCCGTTCGGCAGAGTCGAGCCGCGCAGGACATCGCCGATCGGATCGGGCAACCCGGCCACCTGGCGGAGCCCGCCGGCGATCCCGTCGATCCGGGCGTCGGTGAGCCGCAGCCGGTCCAGCAGCGAGTCCTCGGTGCCCGCCGCAGCGGCGGCCGTCACGTCCTCGGCGTTCGCCGCCAGCACCGTGGGAGCGGCCGCGAGCACCGCCTCCGCGGCGGCATGCAACACAGCATCCTTCTCCGCCGTGGTCATCCGGGCCAGTGTCCGAGCCGCCACTCGGGCCCGGCGTGCGGCAGCGTGCACCAGCTCACGCAGATCCGGCTGCACCGTGGTCGTCATGGCGTCCAGGGTATCGGCCGCCGCGGCGCCGCTACCGCGATCGGTTGCGGTAGCCGTCGGCCAGTCGGTTGCCGAGCCGGGCTCCGGCGGCCCGGGCGCGCCGTCCGGTTCCCGAGTCGAGCGCGCGGCGCGCGGCATCGGCACTTACCACCACAGATTGCCTGGCGACGGGAGCGGCACCGTCCCGGACCAGTGCCAGTGACCGTCGGTGCAGATCGGCTCGCTCGACCGCGGTGCCGCTGAGCCGATCGGTCAGCGACCGATGGGCCGGTCCACAAGCGAGCATCGCGTCGATCAGCAATACCGCGACGGCGATCACCCACAGCGTCGCGCCGAGCACGAACCGACCGCTGACCAGCGCCAACCAGGCTGCGACGTATACGCCGATGTCGAGCACGGCGCTCGTCAGCGCCCGCCGCACCGCGCGACTGCGGCCCAGCCCGGCCGAGACCGCGTCGCGAACCCGGAGATCCAGCACGAGGTGTCCGAGCGTGCGATCCCGCCAGAGCAGCGCGGTCAGATGGTAGGCCAGGACCACGACGACGAGTGCGACAAAACCCTGGACGACGATCTGCCGAACGTCGTCGAGCGCCTGCAGACCGACCACCCGCCCGGTCTCGATCACCTCGCCTTCCCACCCGAGCGCCCCCCGGACCCCGAGTTCCGCATACTCCGGCCAGGTGGTGATCAGCTCGGTGATCCGCCAATGGGATATCGCCACGATCACTGCGGCCACGCCGAGGGCCAGCCCGATATCGATCGATCGGGCGGCGACCCGCCGGAACCCGACCGGTTCGGCGGTCCGCACCGCCATTGCGCCCGTCATCAGCTCACCAAATCGGCCAGGAAACCGAACAGAACCGGCACGACGAGGACCACCGCAAGGACGATGAACGGAAGCGGATTGGCAAAGAACAGCCATACGACTGCCGCGGCCAGTACGAGCATGACCGCGAGCAGCTTCAACGACCAGCGGAACCAGCCGCGGCGGGACTGGTCCTCGGGGCCGAACCGATCGGCGATCTCGATCAGCATTTCGAGAAAACCCACGATGGAAGTGAACCGCCCCCGCCTGGGCGGGCAATAAGCCGAACGGATTAATTCAGCAGGTACAGCGAGGCTGTCGGTACCGCGGGGCAGGATGGGCCGGGTGACCGCCCTCCCCCACCCCGCCGACGAACTGCGCGGCGCCGCCGACGCCCTGCTGCGCGACCTGGCTGGCCCGGACGCGGTGCTGCGCCCCGACCAGTGGACCGCGATCGAAGCGCTGGTCCGGCATCGGCGCCGCGCTCTGGTGGTGCAGCGCACCGGCTGGGGCAAGTCCGCGGTCTACTTCATCGCGGCCAAGCTGCTGCGCAACGCCGGCGGCGGACCGGCGGTCATCATCTCGCCGCTGCTCGCCCTGATGCGTAACCAGGTCGCGGCGGCCGAGCGAGCGGGCGTCGTAGCGGCAACGATCAACTCCGGTAACATGACCGAGTGGGACGAGATCCACGAGCAGGTCCGCGCCGGAACGGTCGACGTGTTGCTGGTCAGTCCGGAACGGCTGAACAATCCCGATTTCCGGGATCAAGTCCTCCCTGCGTTAGCCGCCGACGCCGGCCTGGTGGTGATCGACGAAGCTCACTGTATTTCCGACTGGGGGCACGACTTCCGGCCGGACTACCGACGGATCCGCACGCTGATCGCCGACCTGGGTGACGACGTGCCGGTTCTGGCTACCACGGCGACCGCGAACGATCGGGTCGTCTCCGATGTGGCGGCCCAGATCGGAGTGAACAACGAAACGCTGATGCTGCGCGGCTCGCTGGACCGGGAGTCGCTGCACCTCGACGTCGTCCGGATCGACGACGCCGTGGTGCGGGCGACCTGGCTCGCGACGCATCTCGCCGAACTTCCCGGCTCCGGAATCATCTACACGCTCACCGTATCCGCGGCCCAGGATCTCGCCGAACTGTTAGCCGCACACGGTCATCGGGTCGCCGCCTACACCGGGCAGACCGACAGCGCCGAACGTGCGGCGTTGGAGCAGGCTCTGCTCGCCGACGAGGTCAAAGCGCTGGTGGCGACCTCGGCATTGGGCATGGGGTTCGACAAGCCGAACCTCGGCTTCGTCGTACACCTCGGCGCACCATCCTCGCCGATCGCCTACTACCAGCAGGTCGGCCGCGCCGGCCGGGCCACCGACCGAGCCGAGGTGATCTTGCTGCCCGGGCCGGAGGACCAGCGCATCTGGAGTTGGTTCGCGTCGGTGGCGTTCCCCCGAGAACACCTGGTGCGCAGTGTTATCGCAGCGCTGGATACCGAACGTCCGCGCTCCACCGCGGCACTCGAGCCGGCCGTCGAGCTGAACCGGACCCGATTGGAGACGGTGCTCAAGGTGCTCGATGTCGACGGCGCGGTGCGTCGGGTGCGCGGCGGCTGGCTGTCGACCGGGCGAGACTGGACCTACGACGCCGACCGGTACCGCCGGCTGGACGACGCGCGGGGGCGCGAACAGCAGGCGATGCTGGACTACCAGAACACGACCGGTTGCCGGATGGTGTTCCTGCGCAGCCAACTCGACGATCCGGCGCTGGACCGGAACTATCGGTGTGGCCGCTGCGACAACTGCGCCGGCCGGCGCCGCCCGGTAGATGTCGACACCGCCGATCTCACCGCCACCCGCGCCCGCCTGGCGCGACCAGGCGTCCCACTCCCGCCCCGCAAGCTCTGGCCGACCGGAATGGACCGCCTCGGCGTGGCGCTGGCAGGCCGGATCACCACCGGTCCCGAAGCCGGCCGCGCGCTCGGCCGGCTGGCAGATCTCGGCTGGGGCCCGCGTCTGCGTGCGCTGCTCGACGGTCCGGATCTCACAGCGCCGGAACCGGTGGTGCGGGGATGCGTCGCGGTACTGCGGGATTGGGACTGGGCGCAGCGACCGACCGCGGTGCTCACGCTGGAGTCGGCGACCCACCCACAGCTGATGCAGAGCCTGGCCGCGCACCTTGCCGAACTCGGTCGGCTGACCGACCTGGGCACGCTGCCCCGCCGCCCCGGCCATCCTCCGGTGTCGGCTGCCAACTCGGCCTACCGGGTGGCCGGCCTGGTCGGCAGCTGGGACCTGCCGGACCTGAGCGAGCACACCGGCCCGCTCCTGCTGCTCACCGACCGTACCGATACCGGCTGGACCTACACCGTTGCCGCGCACGAATTGCGCACCGTCGGTGTGGACGCCGTGCTCCCGTTTGCGCTGACGATACCCAAATAGTTAGCGGGAGGACATAAAGACCATCCGGTCGGTATTATCTATTCGGGTTACCGGCTCGATCGACGGAAGGGGAGCGATTTCAGATGAGCTGGTCGTTCACCCTGGACGAGTTCGCACACGTCTGGCTGGAAACCGGAGCCGTCGAGTACCCGTATCCGATCCGAGTGGTCGAGTCTGCACGCACCGAGCCCGAGACCGTGCGGCTGCACGAAGCAATCGCACAACGCCTACCGACCGGCGCGGACCAGGCGTTGACCGGCGCGCTCGAGTTGATCGCACGGCCGGATGCGCGCCTCGTCGCGATCGGCGGGCGAACCGACGACGAGGCCGCCCGGATCCGCATCCACGGCGCGCTGGCCGCCGATCGGGCGGCCCTGCTGGTCCAACAGCCGGGGATCGCCGCCGAGTTCGGCGGAATCATCCGGCTCCACAGCTGCCCGGCCGATCGGTTGGCGGCACGAGCGGTCGCCATCCTGCCCCCGGCCGCGCGTGGCCGCGCCGGCCGGTCGGTCGAGCCCGGAGCTGCCCTCGCCGGCGAGAGTCCCCTCGGTGCCGGATCCACCCGCGCACCGTCGACCAGTCGACAAGCCCGACGGGTATTGTCCGCGCCCCGAACTGCGGAGGGGCACATCCGAATCGAGACCGGTCTGCGTACGACTCAGCCGGATCCACCGCAATACCTGTCGTGGGTGGATGTCGTGCGGGACGGCCGGTATCTGATCCGCACCGATGGCGCAGTCCGGATCGCGCCGGTATCCAGCGAGAACATCGCCGATTACCTACAGCAAGCGCTCACCGGGCGGCGCTGAGACCGACGAGGTCGTCGGCATGCACGACCGCACGGCGCAGCCCCTCGGGCAGGTCACCGGTGGAGCGGCCGAGCATGTCGGCCAGTTCTGCGCTGTCGTATTCGACGATTCCGCGGGCGACCACAACCTCGTCCGGCCCGACCAGGTCCACCACGTCGCCACCGTTGAAATCGCCACGCACCGCGGTTATCCCGGCGGCCAGCAGGGACCGGCGGCGGCGAGCGATGGCGGCTACCGCACCGGCATCGAGCACCAGTGCGCCGCGGCTGTCCGCGGCGTGCCGAACCCAGAATCGCCGCGCGCTCATCCGTTCCGACCCGGCCGCGAACGCAGTACCGACCTGCGCCGCACCGAGTGCCTGATCGGCGGCCTGGGCCGCGGCGAGCAGCACCGGAACCCCGGCAGCCGCCGCGAGCCGGGCCGCAGACAGCTTCGAGATCATCCCCCCGGTGCCGAGCACACCACCGGCACCGACGGTGATCGAGCTCAGATCGGCATCTACCGCCACCTCGCGGATCCGCTGCGCGTCGCCGCGCCGCGGATCGCCGTCGTACAGTCCGTCGACGTCGGACAACAAAACCAGTGCGTCGGCACCGACCAGGTGCGATACCAGCGCGGCCAACCGGTCGTTGTCGCCGAACCGGATCTCCTCGGTAGCGACCGTGTCGTTCTCGTTGACCACCGCCACCGCGCCCAGCGCGCGGAGCCGGTCGAGCGTGCGCTGCGCGTTGCGGTGGTGCTCCCGGCGGGCGAAGTCGTCGGCAGACAACAACACCTGGCCGACGACCCGGCCGTACCGCGCGAACGACGTCCCCCAGGCGTGCGCCAGAGCAAGCTGCCCGACGCTTGCGGCGGCCTGTTTTGTGGCCAGATCGCGTGGACGTTGGCTGAGCCCGAGCGGCGCCAGCCCGGCGCCGATCGCCCCGGACGAGACCACCACCACGTCGGAACCGGCCCGCATCCGGGTTTCCAACGCATCGGCGAGCCGATCCAGCCGGTCGGTATCGAGTCCCCCGGTCAGGCTGGTCAACGCCGCCGAACCGATCTTCACGACGATACTGCGGGCGGACGCCACGGCCGTTCGGGTCGCGGAGTTCGCTGAGCTCACGCGGATTCGTCTCCCGGGGAGTCGTCCCGGCCCGGGTCCGGCGGATCGGACTCGACCAAACCACGCCGCACCCGGCTGGCGTGCTTCCGTTCGGCGGCAGTGATCCGCTCCGACTGGTCGATCCGGGCGTCGGTACCTCGACCGGTGCGAACTACATCGACCCCCGCCGGGGTCTGTGGCTCCCAATCGAAGGTGACCTCACCGATGGTCACCGCACAGCCGGGTTCGGCGCCGAGCCGCACCAGTGCGTCCTCCACCCCGAGCCGAGCGAGCCGGTCGGCCAGGTAGCCCACAGCCTCGTCGTTGTCGAACTGGGTCTGCCGAACCCAGCGTTCCGGACGGACGCCGCGCACGATGTAGCCACCTGCGACGTCCGGGTCGGCGACGATGCGGAAACTGCTCGCCTCAGCCGGAACCGGACGGATCACCGGACGTCGTCGGGCTGGTTCGGGACGGGATAGCCGGTACTCCCGAACCAACGCTGCGAGCGCGAAGGTCAGTGCCCGCAATCCCGCGTGGCTGGCCGCCGACACCTCGAAAACCGGCAGGCCGCGAGCGCGGAGATCGGCCGCAACCAGGTCGGCCAACTCGGCGGCGGCCGGAACGTCGATCTTGTTCAAGATGACGACGCGCGGCCGGTCGGCAAGATCGCCGAGCCCCGCATCGGCGTCGAGCGCCGGGTGGTAGGCCGCCAACTCTGCCTCCAGCGCATCCACGTCGGACAGCGGGTCCCGACCCGGCTCCAGGGTTGCGCAATCCACCACGTGCGCCAGAACCGCACAGCGCTCCAGATGGCGCAGGAAGTCCAACCCCAGACCCCGACCCTGCGCCGCGCCCGGGATCAGGCCGGGTACATCGGCAATCGTGAACGTCTCGTCACCCGCCGACACCACGCCGAGGTTAGGGGCCAAGGTAGTGAACGGATAGTCGGCGATCTTCGGCTTGGCCGCCGACAATGCGGAGACCAGCGACGACTTGCCCGCCGACGGGAATCCCACCAGTCCGACGTCGGCGACGGACTTGAGCTCCAGCACGAGGTCGCGCTCTTCGCCGGGCTCACCGAGCAGGGCAAAGCCGGGTGCCTTGCGCGCGCGCGAGGCCAACGCCGCGTTCCCGAGCCCGCCCCGCCCGCCGGCCGCGGCCTCGAAACGTGTCCCCGGACCGACCAGGTCGGCCAGTATCCGCCCGCCGTGATTGAGCACGACCGTACCGTTCGGCACCATCAACACCAGGTCGGAGCCGTTGGCGCCATCCCGATTGCTTCCCATCCCCTGCTTGCCGTTACCGGCTTTCGCGCGTGGATGGTAGTGAAAATCGAGCAACGTGTGTACGCCGGGATCGACTTGAAGCACGATCGCGCCGCCGTTACCGCCGTTGCCGCCGTCCGGCCCGCCGAGCGGCTTGAACTTCTCCCGGTGCACCGAAGCACAACCGTTTCCACCCTTGCCGGCGGTGACGTGCAGCACCACCCGGTCGATGAAGCGCGACATGGTCGAGCTACCCGGGCAGCCGGATCAGGCCGACACCTCGACCGGAGTCGCCTCCGCCGGAACGATGTTGACGGTCTTCCGGCCACGCTTGGTGCCGAACTGCACGGCGCCGGCGGACAGCGCGAACAGCGTATCGTCGCCGCCCCGGCCGACGTTCACACCGGGGTGGAAATGAGTGCCACGCTGGCGGACCAGGATCTCACCGGCGTTGACCACCTGGCCACCGAACCGCTTCACACCGAGCCGCTGGGAATTCGAGTCCCGCCCGTTCCGCGAACTCGATGCGCCCTTCTTGTGTGCCACGATCGAACTCCATTCAATGTCTTGGTCGTCTTGGGGCCCCGAAGATCAGCGGATGCCGGTCACCTTCAGAACGGTCAGCTTCTGCCGGTGTCCCTGCCGCTTGTGGTAGCCGGTCTTGTTCTTGAACTTGTGGATCCGAATCTTCGGGCCCTTCGTATGCTCGACGACCTCACCGGTCACGGTGACCTTGGCCAGCGCGTCCGCGCCCGTGGTCAGCAACGACTCGTCGACGACGAGCACCGGGGTCAGCTCGACCGAGGTGCCCGGATCACCGTCGATCTTCTCGACCTCGACCAGGTCACCGACCTCGACCTTGTACTGCTTTCCGCCGGTCTTGACGATCGCGTACGTTGCCATCGGACGGCTACCCTCTTCCTCGAAACGCTCGTACCAACTCTGTATTTCGCACGCCGGGCGCCCGCTAACCAAGCCGTACTCACACGGCTCGGCGGGTACTACACCCTACATGCGCCACGCGTCTCAGGCGCGGCAAAGCTATGCCGCCACCCGGCGACCGGGCCAGACTACGGGACCCCGCGGCCCATGGTCAAACCCGCCCTCACGTCTGCACATCCACCGGTGGCCCGGCCGGCCTGCCGGCCGCCCGGCGCCGCGGCCGACGTGCCAATACCGGCTCGGCATCGATCTCGACGAGAATCGGCCGTGGCGGCGGAGCGTCCGCGGAAACCACGAAGACGGTACCGGCGCCGTTCGCTGCGGTCGGCGCGGCCGCCGAGCGAGACACCCGACGTCGCCGACCGGACCGCTGCGGCGTCTCCGCAGCCATCGACCCGGTAGCGGTCACCGAATCCGTGACGACCGGTTCGGCGGTATCCGCAGGCTCCGTCGCCGCAACGTCGGGCACCTCGACACCTCCGTCCCCGGTATCGGACGCGTCGGTATCGAACCCCGCGTTATCGGTCGCCACCGCCGCCGGGCGGATCGGGTCGCCGTCGGAAACGACATCCTCCAGAACGACATCCTCCGGAACGACGCCGTCCGGCAACTCGTGACCGGCGGCCATGGCCAGCGCCACCGGATGCGCCCGCTTCACCGACGCATCCACATCGGTTGCGGCGACTGGCGGTGGCGGTTCGGCGGCGGCGCTCCGGTCGCGGCCACGACGACGCCGTCCGCCGGATTCGGCTCGGCCGGCAGCGCGCCCACTCGATTCCTCGCCACCGCTTTCCACCGGATAGCTGTGCACCACGATGCCGCGCCCGTGGCAGTGCTCGCAGGTCGTGGAAAACGCCTCGACCAGCCCGGTACCCAGTTTCTTCCGGGTCATCTGGACCAAGCCCAGCGAGGTCACCTCCGACACCTGATGGCGGGTCCGATCCCGACCGAGGCATTCGGTGAGCCGGCGCAATACGAGCGCTCGATTGGATTCCAGCACCATGTCGATGAAGTCGACGACGATCATCCCGCCGATATCGCGCAGCCGCATCTGCCGCACGATCTCTTCGGCCGCCTCCAGGTTGTTCCGGGTGACCGTCTCCTCCAGATTGCCGCCGGCGCCGGTGAACTTGCCGGTATTCACGTCGACGACGGTCATCGCCTCGGTCCGGTCGATCACCAACGTGCCACCGGACGGCAACCACACCTTGCGATCCAGCGCCTTCGCCAGCTGTTCGTCGATCCGGTGTGCGCCGAACACGTCCAGCTCGCCGGCCGAGGTGTAGCGCTCCAGCCGGTCCAGCATATCCGGCGCAACCCCACGAACGTACGACTCGACGGTCACCCAGGCTTGCTCGCCTTCGATCACCAGCTTGGCAAAGTCCTCGTTGAACAGATCACGCACGACCTTGACCAGCAGGTCCGGCTCCTCGTAGAGCGTCTTGGGATTGCCCTTGCCCGCGGCTGCGGCCGCTTCGGAGATCGTCGCCCACCGTTCTTGCAGCCGCTCGACGTCACGAGTCAGTTCCGCCTCGCTGACGCCTTCCGACGCGGTGCGGATGATCACGCCGGCGTCGGCCGGCACGATCTCGCGCAGAATCTCCTTGAGCCGTTTGCGCTCGGTGTCGGGCAGTTTCCGGCTGATCCCGGTCGACGTGCCACCCGGCACGTAAACCAGGAAACGACCGGCCAGACTGATCTGGGTGGTCAGTCGGGCACCCTTGTGACCTATCGGATCTTTACTGACCTGGACCAACACCTGGTCGCCCGGACGCAACGCCTGCTCGATCTTGCGCTCTTTGCCACCCAGCCCGGCGGCCTCCCAGTTCACCTCGCCGGCGTACAGCACCCCGTTGCGCCCGCGGCCGATGTCGACGAAGGCCGCTTCCATGCTCGGGAGCACGTTCTGCACTCGGCCGAGGTAGACGTTGCCGACCATCGACGCCTGGCCGGTGCTGGTTACGAAGTGCTCGACCAGCACCTTGTCTTCCAGCACCGCTACCTGGGTGATCGGCGCCACCGGCGCGTGCGGATCGGTGCCGGCGAAACTCTTCTCCCGGACAACCATGACCCGCTCGACGGCCTCACGCCGAGCAAGGAACTCGGCCTCGCTGAGAATCGGCGGGCGTCGTCGGCCCGCGTCTCGGCCGTCCCGCCGCCGTTGCCGTTTGGCTTCCAACCTGGTGGACCCGCTGATCCCCTGCACCTCGTCGGACGCAGCGGCGGTACGGTTCGCGCGCCCCTTGTTCCGGGGCTCGCGTTCATGCACCACGGTGTTCGGCGGGTCGTCCTCGGCGCCGGACTCTTCGGCCGTCTCGCTGCCGCTGCCCCGACGCCGACGCCGACGACGACGCCGACGGGTGGCGCCGTCGCCCCCGTCTTCTTCCGGCTCGGCCTCGTCGGCCTGCGCCTCCTCGGGCTCGGCTTCGTCGGCTTCCACGGCCGCGTCGTCGCCGGCCGGCTCGGCCGACTCCGTCTGGTCGGCTTCCAGGTCGGCGCCGGCGACCTCGGTGTCGCCGTCGCCGGCCCGATCCTTCTCGCCACGGCCACGACCGCGGCCACGACGGCCCCGTCGCCGACGGCGGGGCGCATTCCGACCATCCGGGTCTGCGTCGTCCCCGTCGTCGAGCGGACCCTGATCCAGATCGTCTGTGTCGACTCGCTCGTCGGGCTCGTCGATATCGGACTGAACGGGGTCGGACTCCACGGGGTCCGACTTGACCGGGTCGGAGCCGTCGTCCACCGAGTCGACACGCTCGCCTCGACCGGTGTCCGCACCGGTCGCTACCTCGGGCGCCTCGGCTTCCGCCGCCGCCCGGGCGGCGCGAGCCTGTCGCTCCGCTCGCCGACTACGGCGGGTTTCCTCGGCCGCAGCCATGTCCGGCTGGAGGAACACCGGCGCCGCAACTACCTCGGGAACGGGGTAGACAGCCGGTTCCGGTTGCGGTTCCGCGGCCGGGCTGGTGAAGAGTTGCACCGCGACCACGCTCGGCGGGGCAGCCTCCTGATCCGGCACGGGCGCCGGCTCCGGAGCGGACTCGACCGGCTCGGCGAGCGCGTCACGGACCGACTCGGCCACCACCCGGTCCAGGCTGGACGACGGACTTCGCACGTCCGAACCGAACGCGGACAACTGGGCCAGAATGCGCTTGCTGGTCACCCCGAGGCGTTTCGCCAGGGCATGGACCCGGATGCGGTCGGGCATCGCAGTCAGGTCGTCGTCCGTCGCTCCGGATGCGGATCTCTCCGCAGGTTGTGGGGTGGTGGAATCGGGCGGCTCATGATCGGCCACATGCTCTCCTCGGACCCCCGGGCGCGTGCGCCCAGGAGGGGCACGACGCGGCCACGCGGGGGTGTGGTCGTCACCTCATATCCGGCGGACACGAGGTAGTTCTGGTCGCGCGCCGGACACCCGTTCGCGCGGACTGGATCGAGCTGGTCCGGCGGGTGGGCACGCGGCGCCTGGCTGGCGGCACCTCGGCAGGAGCGCTGATCATCAAGCGTGCCGACACGGTCGGACCAAAATCCCGACGTTCGTGGCAGCGATGATCGCACATCACACCGCGGAGTCCTCCTTGATTGCCGCCACATCGATCATCTCGCGGGGGCAACCCGGATAAGTATCCCACATCACCCGACCGATCCGGTCCAGGCCGGCGCCGGATAGTGGGTGGGTCGGCTCAACCGAGCGCTGGGAACCAGATGTCGATCTCTCGTTTCGCCGATTCCACCGAGTCCGAACCATGCACCAGGTTTTCCTGCACCTCGAGCCCGAAATCACCTCGGATGCTGCCCGTCTCGGCCTTCGCCACCGGATCCGTGCCGCCGGCCAACTGCCGGAACGCGGCCACCGCCCGCGGTCCCGCCAACACCGCCGCGACCACCGGGCCCGACGTGATGAACTCGATCAACGAGCCGTAGAAGGGACGTTCGACGTGCTCGGCGTAATGCTCGGCCGCGACCTCCGCGGAGACGTGCCGCAGCTCCAGCGCGACAAGTCGCAGACCCTTGCGTTCGATCCGAGCCAGGATCTCCCCGGTCAGGCCGCGGGCTACCGCGTCCGGCTTCACAAGTACGAGTGTCCGCTCAGTCACGGCGCTCACAATACGCACCCACACCGGAGTAGCGAGCTACTGCGTACCGGGCAACTCGCCGCGAGCCATCCGCGCAGCGACCTCCCGACGGAGATGGAGCAGGTAAGCCCAGAGCACCATCGACACCACACCCATGACGCCGACCGCCGGATGGACCACGTAACCGGCGATGAACACCACCTGTAGCCCCAGGTTGTAGCCGAGCGCCCACCGACGACGCTGCAGCCCGGCACCGACGATCATCGCGGCCGCCAACAGCAGCAGGTACCCCACCCGCCACCAGGTGTAACCGGCACCCACGACCCCGACCACCGGGAGCGCCAACAGCACAACGATCGCCTCGATCACCAGGGTGGCGGCCATCACTCCGCGTAGTCCCCGCCAGGGATCGACCGCCGGGCGAGCCGTCGGCTCGCCGGTCACGCCGGCTCCTTGCCGAACAACGTGCGTGCCACACCCGCGGTGACGACCGAACCGGTGACCACGACACCGGCGCCCGACACCGGGTCACCCGGCTCGGCCACTTCCTCGGCGATCCCGATCGCGGTCTCGATGGCATCCGGCATGGTCGCCGCGATCACCACCCGTTCGTCGCCGAACCGCTGGACCGCAAGATCGGCCAGTTCGTCGATATCCATCGCGCGCGGTGATCCGTTTCCGGTGACCACCACGACGTCGAACACCGGCTCGAGCGCAGCCAGCATCCCGACCGCGTCCTTACCTGCCGAAACCGCGAGCACGCCGACCAAGCGACGGAAGTCGAACTCGTCCGTGAGCGCCGCCGCCAGGGCCCGGGCTCCGGCCGGGTTGTGTGCCGCGTCGACGAAGATGGTCGGCGCACTCCGCACCCGTTCCAGACGCCCCGGACCGGTCACCGCCGCGAACCCCGCGCGGACCGCATCGACATCCAGTCGGCGCTGCGCTCCGGCGCCGAAGAACGCCTCCACGGCAGCCAACGCAAGCACCGCGTTGTCCGCCTGGTGTGCGCCGTGCAACGGTAGGAAGATCTCGTCGTAGATCCCGCCGAGCCCCTGTAGCCGCAGCTGCTGGCCACCGATCGCGGTCCGGCGCTCGACCACCTCGAACTCGCTGCCGGCGCGAGCCACCGCCGCATCCACCTCGACCGCTCGACGCAACAGCACCTCCAGCGCCTCCGGCTCCTGCCGACCGATCACCGCGACGGTGTCCACCGGAACCAACGCATCCGGCGCCCGCTTGATGATCCCCGCTTTCTCCGCGGCGATCGTGGCGACGTCGGGCCCCAGATACTCGGTGTGGTCCAGCCCGATCGGCGTGATCACGGCCACCGGTGCGGTGATCAGGTTCGTCGCATCCCACCGGCCGCCCATCCCGACCTCGACCACCGCCACGTCCACCGGCGCCTCGGCGAAAGCCGCAAACGCCATCCCGGTGAGCACTTCGAACTTGCTCATCGGCGGACCGCCGGCCGCCACCGACTGCTGGTCGACCAACTGGACGTACGGCTCCAGGTCGCGATAGGTGTCGACGTAACGTCGATCGCTGAGCGGTGCGCCGTCGATGCTGATCCGCTCGGTACTTCGCTGCAGGTGTGGGCTGATGTATCGGCCGGTACGCCGATGCAACGCCACCAGCAGCGCATCGATCAGCCGCGTGACCGACGTTTTGCCGTTGGTGCCGGCCACGTGGATCGACGGGTAGGCCTGCTGTGGTGCGCCGAGCAGGTCCAGTAGCGCCGCGATTCGGGCGGTGGACGGCTCCAATCGGGTCTCGGGCCAACGCTTGTCCAGCTCCGCCTCGACCAGCGCCAACTCGGCGGAATCGACCACCCGCGCGGTCGCGGCACGCCCCGCCATATCCGCCGACTCGAACTCGGTCACGCGCGCTCGCTCCCGGCCTCGTCGTGGCCGAGCTCGGCCAACCTGGCGGTGATCCGCGCGACCTCCTCGGCCGCGAACTGCCGGCGCCCCCGCATCTTTTCGACGACGTCGGCGGGCGCCTTGGCGACGAAGGCGGCATTGTCGAGCTTGCCGGAGGTTCCGGCGAGCTCCTTACGCGCCGCGGCGAGGTCCTTGCCCAGCCGGTTGCGTTCGGCCACGAGGTCGACCGCACCGGACGTATCCACCTCGACGGTCACGGTGCCCGCACCGAGCCGGACCTCCAGGGCGGCGGTCGGCACGAACCCGGGGGCGGGCTCGGTGAGCGCAGCCAGCGCCCGAACCTGCGGTAGCTGGCCGCCGAGCGCGACCTCCTCCATCCCGACCAACCGAGCGGCGACCTTTTGCCGGTCCTTGAGTCCCTGGTCGCTGCGGAATCGGCGAATCTCGGTGATCAGCTTGCGCAGGTCCGCGATCCGCGTCGACGCCGCCGGATCGGCCGCCACCCCGGACGGCTCCGGCCAGGCCGCGATCACGACCGATTCACCGCCGGTGAGCGCTTGCCACAACGCCTCGGTGACGAACGGGATCACCGGGTGCAGCAGCCGCAACAGCACGTCGAGCACCTCACCGAGCACAGCGCGGGTGTTCTCGGCTCGCCCCGGCTCCGCGGCGGCAAGCTGCGCCTTCGCCAACTCCAGGTACCAGTCGCACAGCTCGTCCCAGGCGAAATGGTAGAGCGACGCACAGGCTTTGCCGAACTCGTAGGTGTCGAATGCCGTGTCAACCTCGGCTCGCACCTGCTCGAGCCGGTCCAGAATCCACCGATCCGCGTCGGTGAGCTGTGCCCGGGCCGGCACCGGCGCCGGCCCGGCCCCGTTGAGCAAGGCGAACCGAGTGGCGTTGAACAGCTTGGTGACGAATGCGCGAGAAGCACTGGCATGCGCCTCGCCGATGGACAGATCACCACCCGGCTGCGCACCGCGGGCCAGGGTGAAGCGCAGCGCATCGGCGCCGTAGAGCTCCACCCAATCGAGCGGATCGATCCCGTTGCCCCGCGACTTCGACATCTTCTTACCGAACTGGTCTCGGATCAGTCCGTGCAGGAACACATCCCGGAACGGCACCGGCGGTTCACCGGCAGGTTTGCCAGCGGTGATCGCCGGGTCCCGGTCGACGTAGGTGCCGAACATCATCATCCGGGCCACCCAGAAGAAGAGGATGTCGTACCCGGTGACCAGCACGCTGGTCGGATAGAACTTGGCGAGGTCCGGGGTGGCGTCGGGCCAGCCGAGTGTCGAGAACGGCCACAGCCCGGACGAGAACCAGGTGTCGAGGACATCCGGATCTTGGATCCACCCCTGCGGTGGTTCCTCACCCGGACCGAGGCACACCAGGTCGGCGCCGTCCGGCGAGTACCAGATCGGAATCCGATGTCCCCACCAGAGCTGCCGGGAGATGCACCAATCGTGCATGTTGTCGACCCAGCCGTACCAGCGGGGCTCGAGCGATGCCGGGTGGATCACCGTGTGTCCGTTACGCACCGCGTCTCCGGCGGCCTTCGCCAGCGAGTCCACCTTGACGAACCATTGCAACGACAGCCGCGGCTCGATCGGCTCGCCACTTCGTTCGGAATGCCCGACGCTGTGCAGGTAGGGACGCTTCTCGGCGACCACCCGCCCCTCGGCGGCGAGCCGTTCCCGCACCCGCACCCGGGCTTCGAATCGGTCCATCCCGTCGAACTCGGTTCCGGTGCCCTCGATCCGGCCGCACTCGTCCATGATCGTCGGCATTGGCAATCGATGCCGCTGCCCGATCTCGAAGTCGTTCGGATCATGCGCCGGGGTGATCTTCACCGCACCGGAGCCGAACTCCGGATCGACGTAGTCGTCGGCGATCACCGGGATCTGCCGGCCGGTAATCGGGTGATAGAGGGTGCTGCCGACCAGGTCCCGATAACGTTCGTCATCCGGATGCACCGCCACCGCGGTGTCCCCGAGCATCGTCTCCACCCGCGTGGTCGCCACGATCACGTGCGGCTCGTCATCGGCCAGGGAGCCGTAACGCAGCGACACCAGCTCCCCCTCGACCTCGGCGTGCTTGACCTCGATATCGGAGATCGCGGTCCGCAGCTGGGGCGACCAATTGACGAGGCGTTCCGCGCGATAGATCAGCCCGTCGTCGAAGAGCCGTTTGAAAACGGTCTGCACCGCGCGGGACAGGCCCTCGTCCATGGTGAACCGGTCTCGGCTCCAGTCGACACCGTCGCCGATCGCGCGCATCTGCCAGCCGATGGTGCCGCCGGACTCCCGCTTCCAATCCCAGACTTTTCGGACGAACAGTTCGCGGCCGTAGTCTTCCTTGGTCTTACCGTCCGCGGCGAGTTGCCGCTCGACCACCGCCTGGGTGGCGATGCCGGCATGATCCATCCCGGGCAGCCAGAGCACCGCATAGCCCTGCATCCGTTTCCGCCGGGTCATCGCGTCCATCACCGTGTGGTCGAGCGCATGCCCCATATGCAGACTGCCGGTGACATTCGGCGGCGGGAGAACGATCGAATAGCCCGGTCTCGCGCTCGTCGGGTCCGCAACGAAGTAGCCCGCATCGACCCAACGCTGGTACATCGACGCCTCTACCTCGGCCGGATTCCACGACTTCGGCAGCTGGGCATGGTTCGACGACTCGGTGGTAGCGCTGGTCACGCGCCGATTCTATGTGTCGATCGAGAACGGTCGCACCGAGGCCGCCGCATCGAAAGCGGACACGGAAAAAGGACGGGGCGTTCGGTGGATGAGGGACACCGAACAACCCGTCCTCTCCATCGAGAATAGCCGGACAGCCAGCACTCAGCCCCTATGCATCGAGTATTTTTCGGCTCGACTTGCAATCTCCGAGTCGGTTTTTCGACCGGTCGAGCGTTATCGATCGGTCGATCGCGGGGGCCCGAAGCCGTGTTACACCGCGCCGAGCCCGACCGATCCGCCGCGCGGGCGGGCAGCCGTGGGATCAGACCGTTCGACCGACCTGGCTGGCACCGATGTTATTCTCGAAATCACGGTCGGGGGGGCGGGCCGACGGCTCTCTCGAAGCGGTCGAAACCCTCGAAAGGATCGTCGACGATGACGGATTTTCTTTCCTTGCCGACGACGATTGCTCGCCAGACCGGCGACATCGCGCAAAGTCTTGCCGTGCTCACCCGACGCGGCATGCTCAATCCCCTACGACCGGACGAAGGCTTGCGCTCGATCCGGATCGCCAATCGATACGGACCGTTCGTCGCGGTCATGGACCGTGGGTTGCAGCTGCGCCCCGGTGCCGCCGCCATCATCGACGAGCGCGGCGCGCTCACCTTCGCCGAGCTGGACACCTTGTCCAATGCGTACGCACGCGGCCTCCGGGAGCTCGGCGTGCAGCCCGGCTCGGTGGTTGCCACGCTGTGCCGCGACCACCGCGGGATGGTGTTGTCGATGCTGGCCGCCGGCAAGCTCGGCGTCCGGCTGGTGCTGATGAACACTGGCTTCGCCAAGCCGCAGTTCGCCGCCGTCGCCGAACGCGAGCAGGTTCGGGCGGTGTTGCACGACAGCGAGTTCCTCGATCTGCTCGACGCTGTTCCCGCATCGATCCCGCGGGTGTTGACCTGGGTCGACGAGAAGGACGACGCAGACCCGACGCTGACCACAGTCGATACCTTGATCGCGGAGCACTCGTCGGCACCACTACCGACCCCAGCGCAGCCGGGCGGCATGGTGATCCTGACCAGCGGCACCACCGGAACGCCCAAAGGTGCACCCCGCGACAAGGTTTCGCCGTTGGCGGCGGCCCAGTTCATCGATCGGGTGCCGATCACCCGGGACGGCACGATGGTGATGGCGGCCCCGATCTTCCACGGCACGGGCCTGTCGCAGTTCTCGGTCGGGGTCGGCCTGGGCAATACCGTGGTGTTCCAGCAGCGCCGGTTCAATCCGGAGGCCACCTTGGCCAACATCGCCAAGTACCGGGCGACGACGCTCGTCGTCGTACCGACCATGCTGCAGCGGATCATCGATCTCGACCCGGAGATCCTGCGTCGCTACGACACGTCCTCGCTGCAGGTGATCTTCGCCGCCGGCTCCGCGGTCTCACCCGACCTGTCACGGCGCACCGCTCGCCAGTTCGGCAATGTGCTGTACAACCTGTACGGCTCGACCGAGGTCGCGGTCGCAGCGGTAGCTACCCCCGAAGACATGCGCCGTGCGCCCGGCACCGTCGGCAGACCGCCGGTGGGGTGCCGGGTGGCCATCTACGACGCCGAGCGCAACAAGATCACCGAGCCTGGTGAGGTCGGCACGATCTTCGTCTCCAGCGGGCTCAGCTTCGGCGGCTACACCGACGGCCGGCACAAGGAGATCGTCGACGGGATGCTCTCCAGCGGCGACGTCGGCCATTTCGACGAGCAGGGTTATCTGTTCGTCGACGGTCGCGACGACGACATGATCGTCTCCGGCGGCGAGAACGTGTTCCCGCTGGAGGTGGAGAATCTGCTGGCCGAGCGATCCGACGTGCACGACGCCGCCGTCGTCGGAGTCGAGGACGCCGACTTCGGCAAACGATTACGCGCTTTCGTCGTGCCCGGTCCGAACTCGAACCAGGACGCCCAAGAGCTCAAGGATTACGTCAAAGCCAACCTGGCCCGGTTCAAGGTGCCGCGGGACGTGGTGTTCGTCGACGAGTTGCCGCGCAACGCGACCGGGAAGGTACTGCGCCGTCAGCTGGAGACGATGGATATCTGAAACCGGCCGAGACCCCGGGATCGGTAGTCGGACTTGTCGATCCCGGGGTCTGGGTGACTACGGCTCGCCGACCACGTCGAGCTCGCCGGCGGCGTACTGCGCGCGCAGCCGCTTCTTGTCGAACTTGCCGACGCTGGTCTTCGGAACTTCGGCGATGAAGGTCCAGCGCTCCGGCAACTGCCATTTGGCCACCTTGTCGGCGAGATAGTCGCGCAGCTCGTCCGCCGAGACCTCGCTCCCCTCCCGCCGAACCACCGCGACCAGTGGCCGCTCGTCCCACTTCGGATCGGGCACACCGATCACCGCAGCCTCGGCGACGTCGGGATGCGCGATCACCTCGTTCTCCAGATCGACCGACGAGATCCACTCGCCGCCCGACTTGATCACATCCTTCGACCGGTCGACCAGGGTCAGGTAGCCGTTCGGGGTGATCGTGCCGACGTCGCCGGTGCGCAGCCATCCGTCGTGGAACTTGTCCGGATCCGTGACATTGCCGGCCGGGTCGTAGTAGGAGCCGGTGATCCACGGACCGCGCACCTCGATCTCCCCCCACGACGTACCGTCGTTCGGCACCGGCTGCCCGTCCTCGCCGACCGCGCGCGCCTCGACAGCGGCCGGGAACCGGCCTTGGCTGAGCCGGTATCGCCAGGCTTCCGCTCCCTCGGTGCCAGCCGGCGGACAGGCAACGCTGGCCAGTGGCGAGGTCTCGGTCATCCCCCACGCGTGCAGGATCGGCGCATCGAGCTTCTCGAACGCCTCCATCAACGACGGTGGCGCCGTCGAGCCACCGACGATCACCGCTCGCAGGTGCGAGATGTCCTGCGGGTTCGTCTGCAACCGGCCCAGCACCGCATTCCAGATCGTCGGGACCGCCCCGGCGAAGGTGGGCCGCTCGGCCGCCAGGATCTGCAGCAGCGGCTCCGGCTGCAGGAACCGGTCCGGCATCACCAGCGACGCGCCACACATCAGCGCCGAATACGGCAATCCCCACGCCATGGCATGGAACATCGGCACGATCACCAGGGTCTTGTCCCGATCCGACAGCGCCATCCCGTTGCCGGCGCACACCTGCATCGAGTGCAACCACATCGAGCGGTGCGAGTACACCACGCCCTTCGGATTACCGGTGGTGCCGGAGGTGTAACACATCGCCGCGGCGGTGCGTTCGTCGAGCACCGGCCAGTCGTAGGTCTCCGGCTGATCGGCCACCAGCTCGTCGTAGCCGTGCACCTGTACCCCGGCGGGCGCCTGCAGCTGGGCCGGATCACCGTTGGCCACGATCACGTGCCGCACCGCGGGCAGCTGCGGCAACAGCGGACCGAACAGCGGCAACAGCGAACCGTCCACGATGACGACGCGATCGTCGGCGTGCGCGACGATGTAGACCAACTGCTCGGGGAACAGCCGGATGTTCAGCGGGTGCAGTACCCAGCCGGCCGCCGGAATCGCGGCATAGGCCGCCATGTGCTCGTTGTTGTTCCACATGAACGTCGCGACCCGGTCGTCCTCGCCGACCCCGAGCCCGCGCAGCGCGTGGGCCAGCTTCGCGCTCTGGATGCCGAGGTCGCCGTACGAAAGCCGCCGCGACTCGGTTCCGGTCCAGGTACAGACCTCGGCCTCGCTCTGCGCGGTCGAGCCGTAACGGAGCAAGGTCGCCAGAGAAAGCGGTACGTCTTGCATCGTGCTGAGCATCGGAAATCCTCTCGCGGGGAGCGTTTCCCCGAGGTTACCGGCAGCAGCGCGACGATCAGGCCGACTTGTCGCGACGCTCTTGACGCGGCGGCTTACGGCCGACGATCGCCGGCAGCACGTTGTCCACGACGGTCTCTTCGGTCACGACGACCTTGGCCACGTCGTCCCGACTGGGTATGTCGTACATGACCGGAAGCAGCACTTCTTCCATGATCGCGCGCAGGCCGCGGGCACCGGTCCCCCGATGGATCGCCTGATCCGCGATCGCCTCCAACGCATCCTGGCTGAATTCCAGTTCGACACCGTCCATTTCGAACAGGCGAGTGTACTGCTTGACCAGCGCATTGCGCGGCTCGGACAGGATCTGCACCAGCGAATCTCGATCCAGATTTGTCACCGAGGCGACCACCGGCAATCGCCCGATGAATTCCGGGATCAGGCCGAACTTGATCAGATCCTCCGGCATCACCTCGGCGAAGCGGTCTGCGGTGTCGATGTCCGCCTTGGAGCGCACCTCGGAGCCGAAGCCGATCCCCCGTTTCCCGATCCGGTCCGAAACGATCTTCTCCAGCCCGGCGAACGCTCCCGCCACGATGAACAACACATTGGTGGTGTCGATCTGGATGAATTCCTGGTGCGGATGCTTGCGGCCGCCCTGCGGCGGGACACTTGCCTGGGTGCCCTCGAGAATCTTCAGCAAAGCTTGCTGGACACCCTCACCGGAGACGTCCCGGGTGATCGAGGGGTTCTCGCTCTTGCGCGCGATCTTGTCGACCTCGTCGATGTAGATGATGCCGGTCTCGGCCCGCTTCACATCGTAGTCCGCGGCCTGAATCAGCTTCAGCAGAATGTTTTCCACGTCTTCACCGACATAACCGGCCTCGGTCAACGCGGTCGCGTCGGCGATGGCGAACGGCACGTTCAGCATCTTCGCCAGCGTCTGCGCGAGGTAGGTCTTGCCGCAGCCGGTGGGGCCCAGCATCAGGATGTTCGACTTGGCAAGCTCGACCTGCTCGCCGCGCGCATCCCGACCTTTGTCCCCGGCCTGGATCCGCTTGTAGTGGTTGTAAACGGCGACGGCCAGCGTCCGCTTGGCCGGGTCCTGTCCGACGACGTAGTTTTCCAGGAACTCCCGGATCTCCGCCGGCTTCGGCAGTTCGTCCAGCTTGACCTCGTTGGACTCGGCCAGCTCTTCCTCGATGATCTCGTTGCAGAGGTCGATGCACTCGTCACAGATGTACACACCGGGACCGGCGATGAGCTTCTTCACCTGCTTCTGCGTCTTGCCGCAGAACGAGCACTTGAGCAGATCGCCGCCGTCGCCGATGCGCGCCATCTCCTGGTACCCCTACTTTCTGTTCACCTAAGCTGGTCGAGAGCAAAGGTCCTGATGAGACCGTACCCGTTACCCGGGAGCGGGGTCGACCCTTCTGACGTCGGTTCACACTCGCCGGCCCCGCTCCCGATTCGCGGGAACCCCAGCCTTCCTGGTGCCCGCCGCGCCGCCCCGCAATCCGCTGGTAACGGCGTGTCGCACACGCGGTCACCCACCGACCGGTCGCTACTTGGTCGCGCTCAGTTTCCGGTACTCGAAGACAGTGTCGATGATCCCGTAGTCCTTTGCCTCGGCCGCGGTCAAGATCTTGTCCCGATCGGTGTCTCGGCGGATCTGCTCGGCGGGCCGGCCGGTGTGTCGAGACAACGTCGATTCCATCAGCGTCCGCATCCGCTCGACCTCGGCCGCCTGGATCTCCAGGTCACTCACCTGTCCCTGGATCGCCCCACCGAGTGCCGGTTGATGGATCAGGACCCGAGCGTTGGGCAACGCGGCCCGCTTGCCCGGGGTGCCCGCCGCGAGCAGCACCGCGGCCGCGCTGGCCGCCTGACCCAGGCAGACGGTGGCGACGTCGGCCCGGACGTACTGCATGGTGTCGTAGATCGCCATCAGCGCGGTGAACGAGCCGCCTGGGGAGTTGATGTACATGGTGATGTCGCGGTCCGGGTCGAGCGACTCGAGCACCAGCAGCTGAGCCATGACATCGTTCGCCGAGGCATCGTCGACCTGCACGCCGAGGAAGATGATCCGCTCCTCGAACAGCTTGTTGTACGGGTTGGACTCCTTGATGCCGAAGCTGGAGTGCTCGATGAACGAAGGCAGGATGTAGCGCGATTGCGGGATCGGTTGAACCATCGTGGTCTCCAAGTCTGGGTGAGCGGTCAGTTGGCGGATGCGCGCGCTGAGGTCCGGGCGATGATCTGGTCCACGAAGCCGTATTCCAGACCTTCCTGCGCGGTGAACCAGCGGTCCCGATCCGCGTCCTCGGTGATCTGCTCGATCGTCTTGCCGGTGTGCAGCGCATTCAGTTCGTGCAGTTCCCGCTTGCTCTTGGTCAGCATCTCGGCCTGGATCGCGATGTCCGCCGCCGTCCCGCCGACCCCGGCGGACGGCTGGTGCATCAGGATGCGGACGTGCGGCAACGCATAGCGCTTGCCCTTGGTCCCGGCGGTCAGCAGGAATTGGCCCATCGAGGCGGCCATACCCATGCCGTAGGTGGCGACATCGCATTCGACGAGTTCCATCGTGTCGAAGATCGCCATCCCCGCGGTGACCGAGCCGCCGGGCGAATTGATGTAGAGCGAGATGTCTTTGACGGGATCTTCGGCAGCAAGCAGCAACATCTGAGCACACAGCTTGTTCGCGATATCGTCGTCGACCTGGGTGCCCAGGAAGATGATGCGCTCGCGAAGCAGCCGCTCGAACACCGAATCACTCAGGTTGAGCCCCGAGGTGGGCGACGTCATGGTGTACCTACTTTCTACTTCGGACCTTGCCGACACATGGCGTTGGCTCTCGTGTGACGGGTGACTCTGTGACGGTGACTTCGTGACCGTGACTCTTCGTACGGATCTGTTGCTACAGACCCTAACCAAAGCGGGCGGCGCCGGATGCCCGGCACCGCCCTACTTCGCTGACAGCGCAAACTTGATCGCGAAATCTCAGTTCGCGGTCGTGGCTTCCACGTCGGCGTCCGACGCGCTCGGCGAATCTCCATCGTCGACGTCCGCGTCGAGATCAGCCGCGGCATCGTCGGCCGAGCCGGCATCGGTCACGTCGGCATCGGGAGCGCCGGTACCGAACAGTTCGGCGGTGTCTACCTGGTTACCGGCGGTATCGGTCACCGTGACCCGCTCCACCACCGCGGCCAGCGCCTTGCCGCGGCGGACGTCGGCCAGCAGTGCACCGAGCTGGTTGTGCTGGCTCAACTGTTGGATGAACTGCTCCGGCGGCACCCCGTATCGCTGCGCCTGGAAGACGATCCGCTCGGTCAGGTCTTCCTGGCTGACCTGGGTGTCGCCCGCGTCGGCGAGGGCGTCGAGCAACAGCTGGGTACGTACCGACTGCTCGGCGTTGCTGCGGTTCTGCGCATCGAACTCCTCCCGCGTGGTGCCGTCCTCGGCCAGGAGCCGATTCAACGCTTCCTCGTCATGGTCGAGCGCATGCACCGCATCATGCAGCTGGGAGTCGACGGTGGCCTGCACCACCGCTTCGGGCAACGGGATCTCGACGGTGTCGAGCAGCTGCTCGAGCACCTTGTCCCGGATCTGCCCGGCTTGCTCGATCTGCTTCATCCGCCGGGCCCGAGTCCGCAGATCGTCCTTCAGCTCGTCGAGGGTGTCGAACTCGCTGGCCAGCTGGGCGAACTCGTCGTCCTCGGCCGGCAGCTCCCGCTCCTTGACGGTATTCACCGTGACGGTGACGACCGCGTCCCGACCGGCGTGCTCACCGGCGACCAGTTGTGAACCGAACTCCCGTGAACCGCCTGGGGCGAGGCCGACGATGGCCTCATCCAGGCCGGCGATCAGGTCACCCGAGCCCACCTCATGGGACAGCCCGGACGCGGAAGCCTCATCCACCGGGTTGCCGTCCACCGTCGCCGACAGATCGATCGACACGAAGTCGCCGTCCTGGGCGGCGCGCTCCACACCGGTCAACGTGCCGAAGCGGTGCCGCAACGAATCCAGCCGTTCAGCGACGTCGGCGTCGGTGACCTCGACCGGATCCACGGTTACCGTGAGCGCGTCGAAGTCGGGCAGGGCGATCTCCGGACGAACGTCCACCTCGGCGGTGAAGGCGATCTGCTGGCCGTCGTCCAGCTTGGTGACCTCGATATCCGGGCGACCGATCACCTTGATCTCGGCGGCGCTCACCGCCTCGTCGTAGCGAGCCGGCAGAGCGTCGTTGACCACCTGCTCGAGGATCGCGCCGCGACCGAGGCGAGCCTCGATCAGCTTGGCCGGGGCCTTACCGGGCCGGAATCCAGGCACCCGGACCTGCTGGGCCAGCGACTTGTAGGTGCGGTCGAAGTCCGGCTTGAGCTCCTCGAAGGGCACCTCAACATTGATCCGGACCCGCGTCGGGCTCAGCTGCTCGACGGTGCTCTTCACTGACATGGCTCCTTAGCGAGGGGTACGGGGTTCGCGCGGTCGGGTCTAGGTAAGCCTCTCGAGCTGCGGAGTAACGCACGATCCAACCACGTAACCCGCCCAGGCTATCGAATGTGCGACACCGTTCCGGCGGCGGTCCACCGTCGCGGCAGACAACCACGCGCTCACCTATCGACGCAGTCTGCTCAACATGTCATCGACCATCGCGATCTGCCGAGGCGGCGGGAGCCGGTCGGGTTCCAGCGTCGCCTGAACCAGGAGGCCGTCGACGGAGAGCGTCAGCTGCTCGGCGCACATCGCGACACTCGAGTTCGCCGCGATCTCATTGCGCTCCCGGGCCTGTTCGAGCGCATTCTCGAGAAGTGCCCGGAAGGCGGCGTATCCGTCTCGCTGTACCTGGCGAAGGTCCGGCCTGGTCGTCGCTGCGGACCAGAACGCCAACCACACTTTTGCCTCGGCGGCCCGGTCCGCGTCGAGGGGCAACGCGGCCAACAGCAACATGCGCACTGTTGCCAAACCACCCGGACTGGAATCGGCCAACTCGGCAATTCGCGGCGTGAGCGCATCCCACGCGTCCTGGATCACCGCGACGAGCATGGCTTCCTTGTCGGCGAAGTAGTGCGTTATCGCCGTGGTCGAACTGCCGATCTCGGCCGCCACCCGCCGAATCGTCGTCGCGTCGAACCCCTCCCGCGCAATGAGAGTTCTTGCGGCAGAGGTCACATCGGCACGACGCCGATCATGGTCGACAACGCGAGGCATGCCACCTATTGTAGTACAACATACGTTATGCAACGTTCGTTGTAGATCAACCGAAAGGTCCCGCGCCGATGCTGCTCCGAGTTGGAGTCTCCCTGATCCTGTTGTCGTTCATTCCTTGGCTGACCCTGGTCGTCGCACCGCTGGCCGGCGTGTCCCTGGCGAGCGGAGCGGGGCTCGTTGCCGCCGCTGTCGTCGTCGCCGAGATCATGTTCTGGAGCGGATTGGCCTTGGCCGGCAAAGACACCTGGCAATCTGTCAAGGCGAACGGACTCCGCCGCGCGCCACGGGAGCTGGCGCGAATACTGGTCGTGGGCCGCCCGGCGTCGTAACCGCCGAACGGTACGGCACAGCCACCGCAGGCCTGCCTCGCGGAGTTGCGGCGGGGATCTCGACGCCCATTCAGGGGGCTGGTGCCCGGCGACCGATCGGTCGCTGGTTCGAGTAAGCACGTTGTGGTCGGGGTACCCGGATTCGAACCGAGGACCTTTCGCTCCCAAAGCGAACGCGCTACCAAGCTGCGCCACACCCCGTGCCGACAGATCTTAGCGGACGTGTAGCACATACCTGCCACCGCATCCTCCCCGGAGGATTGAATCTGCGCCCCTCCGCTCACGAGACGGAAGCGGCACCCCGGGCAATTCACCCTATCGGCAAAGCGTTGCGGTGGCTGCGGTAGAGTCGGAACGCATCCGACATCGTGGCGATCCCGTCGATGTCGATGCCTGCGGGTGTAGTTCAATGGTAGAACCTCAGCCTTCCAAGCTGATGGTGCGGGTTCGATTCCCGTCACCCGCTCTCTTTCCAGCAGCACTCTGCCGAGCCACGACTCTCGTGCGTGAGGTCGGCCGTGCCGCCCAACCTCCTTTCCTCAGGTATCGAGCGGCTCGGCCGGACGCCGAGGATGCAATGGTGGCGGCATCGCCCGAGTAGCTTGCGCCGCCATTGCGTCCTCGGCGGACCACTACTCTGGGGAAGTCGAGGAAAGCGAGAATCGCATGCGCCCGCTTGCCGGACTGAGCCGGACGAACCTCCTCACCGAATTCAGCGCCGGGGTGACCTTGATCGCAATCGCGATCCCACTCAACATCGGCTACGCCCAGATCGCCGGTTTGCCGCCGACGGCCGGGCTGTACGCACTGGTCGTCCCGACCATCATCTTCGCCTTGGTGGTCTCCTCGCGTCAGGTGGTCGCCTCCCCGGACGCCGCCACGGCCGCGTTGGTCGCCTCGTCGCTCGGCGGCCTGGCGATCGTCGACCAGTCGAACTACGTCGCAATGGCGTTCGCTCAGGCGGTCCTGTCCGGCGGATTCTTCGTGCTCGCAGCGGTATTCAAGCTGGGCGCGTTGGCCAACCTGCTATCGCACCCGATCCTGGTCGGCTTCATCGGCGGCCTCGCGCTCGGCATCCTGACCTCGCAAGTGGCGAAAATGCTGGGCGTACACACCGGGTCCGGCGGCGAGTTCGTCGAGAAACTGACCGGTCTGGTGTCGCGGATCGGCACCGCCGACCTTCCGTCCATCGCGATCTCGGCGGTGAGTGTCGCCGTCCTGTTGCTCGGCCGTCGCTGGGCACCGGCGGTGCCCTGGGCCCTGTTGGTCATGGTGGGCGCGACCGTGGTCGTCGCGACCACCCACGCCGACGAGCATGGCGTGAGCGTGCTCGGCGCGGTGCCCGCCGGGCTGCCCACCTTCACCGTGCCCGACCTGACCCTTACCCAGTGGTCGGCATTGGTGCCGTCGGCGCTCGCGCTCACCCTGGTGACGATGGCCGAGGGTGTCCTCGTCTCCCGCTCTTACGCCGAAAAACGCGGCTACCCGGTCGATGCCGACCGCGACCTGATGGCCTTCGGGCTCGCCAACCTCGCCTCGGGTGTGCAGGGCAGCTTCGCCGTCGGCGCCTCCACCAGCCGTACCGCCGCGATGGACCAGTCGGGTTCGCGCACCCAGCTGCCGGCGCTGGTGCTAGCCGTCGGGACCGTTCTGCTGCTGCTGTTCGGCACATCGCTGCTGGCCGAGATCCCGTCGCCGGCGATCGGCGCTATCGTCGGCGTCGCTGTGCTTCCCCTGCTCGGCATCGGCGACCTGCGCGAGTTGTGGCGGCTGGACCGAGCCGAGTTCGGGGTGGCCGCGGTGTGCTTCCTCGTGACACTGCTGGTTGGGCCGCTGGCCGGAATCTTCGTCTCGTTCATCCTTGCGTTGGCGAACTTCATTCGGCCGGCAACGAATCCGCCGATCGACTTTTTCACCGCCGGCCGGCAGCAACCGAGCGGGGACATCGAGATGATCGACCCGGGTCTGCTGGTCGTACAGATGCGCTCGCCGCTGTTCTTCGCCAACTCGACCGAGTTCCAGCGGCGCGTGCGTGACGCCGTGGCCGACGAACGTCGGCCGGTTCGGTATCTCGTCATCGATATGGACGGTATCCACACCGTCGACGTCACGGCCGCCCAGCAGTTCGGCCGGTTACGGGCTTGGCTCACCGAGCAGCAGGTGAGCCTCGCCTTCAGCCGGGTCGATCCCGCCGCGGTCCGCCGGCTACGCCGGCTCGGCCTGCTGCAACCCGACGACACTCTCTACCCGGACGACCGTGCGGCGGCGAAACAGATCACCGGCGCCGCCGAGCCGGAACTCTACGAGAAGCTCGTGCTCAGCCGATCCGGCCGCCGGTTGACCTGACCCTGCCCAAACCTCGCCAGCGTCGGCTCAGTCCCGGGTCGTACCGGTTCCCAGCAACTCCGGCCGCCAATCGAACGAGGCCCGGGCAGCGTCCCGATCCGGCGGGCCGACCGCAACGCCCACAGCTGCCACGGCGACCGGACCAGAACCGGCTGACCGGACCAGAGATCACAGAGCAGCTGGTGGGACTGCTTCGGCTCGGCCGACAAGGCGGCACTCCGGACGAACAGCTGATCCGCCACTGCCGGCCGCTTCCGGTGCCGGTCACCGATGCCGGCCACCAGGTCGGCGCCGAAGTACGCCGACTGCAGCGGCGGCGCCGTCCCGAGCGCAGCAGCCACGAGCGAGACCGGCACCGTTCCCGCGGAAATACCCGACCGCTCACCGTTACTCGCGATCGACCGGTACATCCCGTAACCCCACTCGAGCCGCCGATCCACGGTCAACGTGTTCAGCGCAAAGTCGACCGCGTACGCCGAGCTGAATGCATTACCCGAATCGAGGAACCACAGCACGTCCCCGGACGCCGCCCGCACCCCTTCGGCCATCGCATCGTGCCGATCCGCGTCGGCCACCCCGATCAGCCGGGCGGAGCTGCCGACCGCCTCCAAGATCTCGACCGTGTCCGGGGTGGCGGCCCGGTCGACCACGACGTGCTCCAGCTCGAAATCACCCAGCTGGGACAACACGCTGATCGCGGTGCGCTCCAGGCCGTACATATCGTCCAGCGTGACGGTGACCACCGACACCGTCGGCCGACCTGGTTCGCTCGAAACTGCGCTCATCTCCCACCGATCCGTCTCTGGCGGACAATCCGCCACGGATCGAGACTTTCCCGCGCGAGATCCCGCGAATTCATGGAGCCGTTCGGGCAACGAAGCTATAACGCCCGGGTGGGTGGAGCCTATCCTGCGTTCGCAGGACAGGCGGATCAGCCCTTCGGTGGTAGGACGTGGGTGCGCTCCCAGGTGCTGAGGATGTCGATCCGGCGCTGATGGCGCTCCGCTCCCGACCACGGTTCGGCGACGAACGCGTCGACGATGGCGAGCATCTCCTCCTCGGAATGCATCCGGCCACCGATCCCGATCAGCTGCGCGTCGTTGTGCTCACGAGCGAGCTTGGCGGTCTCCACGCTCCAGGCCAACGCGCACCGCGCGCCGGGTACCTTGTTCGCCGCAATCTGCTCACCGTTGCCGCTGCCGCCGAGCACGATCCCCAAGCTGCCCGGGTCGGCGACGGTGCGCTGCGCGGCGTCCAGACAGAACGCCGGGTAGTCGTCTACCGGATCGTAGGCATAAGCGCCGCAGTCGACCACCTCGTGCCCGGCGTTTCGAAGGTGTTCGGCGATGACGTTCTTGAACTCGAACCCGGCGTGGTCGGCTCCCAGATATACGCGCATGGAGCGCATTCTGTCAGGCCCGCTCACTACAGTGAGCCGCATGCAGCCGTTCGACCCGACCCGCCCGCCGGATCCCACCGGGATACCCGGCTCGACGCCGGTCCACGACTTCACCCTCCCGACGACCAACGTGTTGCAACGCAGCCTCGACGCGCACGGCCTACCGGCCCGACATCGCTGGGAGATTCCGTTGCTGGTCGCCGTGATCGGGGTGACCGTCCTGGGATACCTCATGGCTTTCGGCCTGCTCAGCACCGGCTACGCCGACGAGTATGTGCTGCTGATGGTGCTGGCCCCGGTGCTCATCTGGTTCGTCCGCGGCCGCGGCTGGGGGGCGCCCCGAGTGGACGGCATCAAGATGTCGCCCACCCAGTTCCCGGATGCCTACCAGCTCGTGGTCGACGCCGCCGCCCGGTTCGGCATGGCGAAAGTGCCCGACGCCTACGTGGTGCTCGGCAACGGGCAGATCAATGCGTTCGCGTCCGGGCACGGATTCCGCCGGTACGTGGTGGTTTACAGCGACCTGTTCGAAGTCGGCGGCGAGTCTCGGCAACCCGACGCGCTGGCGTTCATCATCGGCCACGAAGTAGGCCACATCGCCGCCGGCCACACGTCCTACTGGCGCCAGCTCGGTACGTTCGCGATGACCTTCCTGCCGTTCCTCGGCCCCGCGTTGAGCCGCTCGCAGGAGTACACCGCGGACAACCATGGCTACGCGTTCCGCTCCACCGGAGCCGACGGCGCGATGCAAACGCTCGGCGCCGGCAAATACCTCAACACCGCCGTGCGCTTCGACGAGTTGGCCGATCGGGCGAGTACCGAACCTGGATTCTTCCCCTGGCTGACCAACGCGCTCGCCTCGCATCCGGTGCTGACCTGGCGGAGCAACGCGATACGCGACCGCCGAAAACACGGCCGATTACTGATCCCTCCGCCGAAATCGCGTGATCTGGAACAGATTTCGACAGCCGGTCCGATGCCTCGGCCGTGACCTCGGGAACCGATCGCCAGGGCGGCTTCCTCGCTCCTCTCGAACCGGTTCCGGCGACCGGCGTCAGTCGAATACCGGATCCTCGTTACGAGTTCGTTTGAGCTCGAAGAAGTGCGGGTAGGCGGCCAGGGCGATTGCGCCGTCCCACACCTGCCCGGCCTGCTCGCCGCGCGGGATCCGGGACAATACCGGACCGAAGAAGGCGACGCCGTTGAGGTGGATGGTCGGCGTGCCGACATCTGGTCCTACCGGGTCCATCCCGGCGTGATGACTGGCCCGCAGTGCCTCGTCGTACCGATCGGTGTGCGCGGCCTCCGCCAGCTCCGCGGGAAGCCCGATCTCGGCGAGCGACTCGGTGATCACAGCTCCAAGCATGGCCGCGCGATCGTCGCCTTTCTCGTACTCGGCGCGGCGGTTGTGGATCCGGGTACCCATCGCGGTGTAAAGCGGGGCGAGTACCTGATCCCCCTCGGCCTGGGCAGCGGCAATCGCCACCCGTACCGGACCCCACGCGTCGGCCAACATCGCGCGGTAGCCGTCCGGTAGGTCCCGACCCTCGTTGAGGACGGCCAGGCTCATCACGTGAAAGGCCACATCGATATCGCGGACCTGCTGTACCTCGAGGATCCAGCGAGAGGTGATCCAGCACCAGGGACAGAGGGGGTCGAACCAGAAGTCGACCCGGTCTTTCGGATGGTCGTCGGTCATATCGGCTGCAACGTCCACCCAGACGGATTCGTTCCCGCCGCAAGTAAAGTCGACTCGGGGAAATCCGCCTTACCGAAAGGGACCGGCCAGTGGCTGCACCGAACCTGACCCGAGACCAAGCCGTCGAGCGCGCCGCCGTGCTCGACGTCGACTCCTACCGGATCGAGCTGGACCTGACCGACGGCTCGGGTGGACCCGGCGAGAAAACTTTCGGCTCTCGCACCACGATCGGTTTCCGGGCCACGTCCGGCGCCGACACGTTCGTCGACCTGGTCGCGCCGGAGGTGATCTCGGCGACCTTGAACGGCGAACCGATCGACGTGAGCGGCTACGCCGAAGCGAGCGGCATCCCGTTGGCCGGACTTGCCGACCGGAACGAACTGGTGGTCGAGGCCCGGTGCGCGTACATGCACACCGGGGAGGGCCTGCACCGATTCGTCGACCCGAGCGACGACTCGGTGTATCTCTATACCCAGTTCGAGACCGGGAATGCCAAGCGCGTGTTCGCCTGCTTCGATCAGCCCGATCTCAAGGCGACCTTCGACCTGGCGGTTATCGCGCCGGCGGACTGGCAGATCATCGCCAACGGTGCGGAAACCGAACGGGTATCGCTCGATACCGGAGCCCTCCGGTTCACCTTCGCCACCACTCCACGGATGAGCACCTACCTGGTGGCACTGATCGCCGGGCCTTACGCACGGTGGACCGACAGCTACACCGACGAGCACGGCACGATCCCCCTCGGCATCTACTGCCGCGCCTCACTGGCCGAATACATGGATGCAGAGCGGCTGTTCGCCGAGACCAAGCAGGGGTTCGAGTTCTATCACCGGAACTTCGGCGTTCCGTACGCGTTCGGCAAATACGATCAGGCGTTCGTGCCGGAGTTCAACGCGGGGGCGATGGAGAATCCCGGCGCGGTCACCTTCCTGGAGGACTACGTCTTTCGGTCCAAGGTCACTCGAGCCGCGTACGAGCGTCGCGCCGAGACCGTCCTGCACGAGATGGCGCACATGTGGTTCGGCGACCTGGTGACCATGAAATGGTGGGACGACCTGTGGCTCAACGAATCGTTCGCCACGTTCGCTTCGGTGCTCTGCCAGGCCGAGGCCACCGAGTACGTCACCGCGTGGACCACGTTCGCCGCGGCGGAGAAGTCGTGGGCATACCGGCAGGATCAGCTGCCGTCCACGCATCCGGTCGCTGCGGACATCCCCGATCTTGCCGCGGTCGAAGTGAACTTCGACGGCATCACCTACGCCAAGGGCGCCTCGGTGCTCAAACAGCTGGTCGCCTATGTCGGCCTCGAACCGTTTCTGGCCGGGCTACGAGCCTATTTCGCCGAACATGCCTACGCCAACGCCACTTTCAGCGACCTGCTGAGGGCGTTGGAGCAGTCGTCCGGGCGAGACCTGTCCGACTGGAGCGCGCAGTGGCTGCGAACCACCGGATTGAACGTTCTGCGCCCGGAGTTCGAGGTGGACGACGAAGGCCGATTTACCTCGTTCGCCGTGCTCCAGTCCGGCGCCGAACCGGGCGCCGGGGAGTATCGGGTACACCGGCTGGCGATCGGCATCTATGCCGGGGCGAGCGAAGCGACGGGAGACGAGAACGCCGGGGCGGGTGGACACAAACTGGTCCGCGCGAAGCGGGTCGAGATCGACACCGAGGCCGCCGAACGCACCGAGGTACCGGAATTGGTGGGCGTCGAGCGTGGCGATCTGGTGCTGATCAACGATGACGATCTGACCTACTGCTCGGTGCGGCTCGACCCGGACTCACTGGCCACGCTGATCGACCGGATCGGCGACATCGGCGAGTCGCTGCCCCGGACGCTGTGCTGGTCGGCCGCCTGGGAGATGACCCGACAAGCCGAGTTCCGGGCGCGCGACTTCGTGGCGCTGGTGCAGCGCGGCATCGGCGCGGAAACCGAGATCAGCGTGGTGCAACGGCTGCTGCTCCAGGCGCAGACCGCACTGAGCAGCTACGCCGACCCGAGCTGGGCCGAGACCGAGGGCCGACCCGCCTACACCGCGCGGCTGCTGGAGTTGGCCCGCGGCGCCGAGCCGGGCTCCGATCACCAGCTGGCCTTCGTCAATGCGCTGATCGGCAGCGCCCCGGGCGAGGCCGAACTGGACGTGCTGAGCGCACTGCTCGACTCGGATCCGGCAACCGCCGGCCTGCCCGATCTGGTGGTGGACGCCGACCTGCGCTGGCAGCTGGTCCGGGCCTTGGCGGCCGCGGGCCGGGTCGATGCCGACGGCCCCGAGACGCCGTTCATCGACGCCGAGGCGGCCAGGGACAATACTGCGGCCGGACGGCGGCAAGCCGCTGCGGCTGCCGCGGCCCGGCCGCAGGCTGCGGTCAAAGAGCAGACCTGGGCGACGGTGGTGGAAGACGATTCGGTCTCGAATATCACCGCGCGCGCGATCATCTCCGGCTTCGCCCCAATCGGGCAAGGAGACCTGTTGGCACCGTTCGTATCCCGCTACTTCGCGGCCGTACCCGAGGTATGGGAGCGGCGCTCCAGCGAAGGCGCGCAAACGGTGGTGGTCGGCCTCTACCCTTCGTGGGACATCAGCGAGGACGCGGTCGCCGAAGCAGACGCGTTCCTCGCCGAGGAGCGGCCGCCGGCCCTGGCCCGGCTGGTCATCGAAGGCCGCGCCGGGGTCGCCCGGTCGTTGCAGGCCCGCGCCTTCGACGCCGGCTGACCGTCCGCAGCATCGGCCCGGGTCACCAGGTGACCCGGGTCGAATGCCGCCGCACGTGCGCAGCGACGACCCTGGTCGGCCGATGCTGCCGGCGTAACCGCCACGTCACCGACGCCCAGACCGCGCCCACCCCGACGATCCCGACCAGCACAGCGGCGGCGCGGCGCAGGTCCCACTGCCCACCGTTGGAGCTGGCCTGGTTACTCGGGTCCGGCTCGACGCCCTGCCACGACATCGCATTGTCGTCGAGTTCGTTTCCGGTGACCACCGTCTCGCCGGCGGTACCACCGGCATAGCGATGGATACCCACCCGGTTGCCGCTGATCCGATTGTCCCGCACCTGGTTCGCCGCCGCATCCGACAGCACGACGCCATCTCCCCGGTTGTCCCGGATCACGTTCGCGACGAGTGTGTTACCGATCGAGCCCTGATCGAGCATGATCCCGTTGCCACCGTTGTCGGAAACCGTGCAGCCCCGAATAGAACTATCGGTCACTTTGTCGGACAAGATGATTCCGTGCACTCCGTTACGGACGGCGATGCAATTCGCCACGGTCAGCCGGCTGCTGGAGCTGTGCGGATCCAACCCGTAGAGCTGGTTCAGCCGGAACACGTCGCCGGAGAACCGGAGACCGTCGGAGTGATCGGTGTACACCCCGATGAAGTTGGCCTCATAGGTCGAGTTCGTCGACGACCCGGTGGAGCCGGACATCCAGGATACTCCGTAGCTGCCGTTCCAATCCCAGCCCAAGTTGCTGAACATCGACCGGTTGGCGACCAGCACCGAACCGTTCATCGCGGTCACGAAGGGCCGGAAACCGTCGCTCTCGGCTGCGGCCAGCCCATCCGATTCGACCGCTCGGACTTGCACCTGATCAAGGGTGAGCCGGGCCGAGTTCGCTCCCAGGAACACCCCGGGCAGGTTGACCAGGCGCAGGTTGGTGGTCGCCGGCGGTGCCACGTTGAGCTCGGTGCCCGGATCGAGGACCAACGCCGCACGCAGCTCGAACTCGCCCGGCGCGAGTTCACTGATCCAGCCGCGATCGCCGATCGCATCGACGATCGCACGCAATCCGTCCGGCTCGCGGTCCAGCGGCAGGCGGCGCACTTCCCGGCCCCCGACCAGGAGGCGGATCTCCCTCGGAGCCAACAGAATCGCCCGAATACGGTCCGACGGCGCGCCAGGCTCGGCGATCGACGCAGTCGGCTCCAGGCCCGCGGTAACCGCTTCGATCGGGTTCGGTGCCACCACATAGGCGGCGCGCGCGGACGCCGCCACCCGATCGAGCGTCGTATGCTCGCGGGCCACCCCGAACATCAGCACCGTTCCGGCGAAGCCACACGCCAACACGATCAGCAGATAACCCCGCCCGTTCTTCGGTTCCGCCCGTCCATGCCGTGCCATCGCGCTACTCGCTGTTCCGCAGCGCGGCGGCCCGGGCCGTCTGCTCGGTCTTGGCAATCGTTTGGAAACCCCGCGGATTACCTTTGATCAAGCCCAGAAGCAAAGCGAGCACGGTCCACGCCGGGGTGATCAGGGTCACTGCCAAAACCACCGCAGCCATCGATTGGAACAACCGCTCGGCCAATACCGACGCCGGTGATCCGGCCTCCGACGGCGGACGTCGGCCACTGCTCACCCAGCCGGTCACCGCGAAGGAAAAGATCCACGCCACCAGGGCGCCCCAGCAATAGACGAACAGCACGCCGTCCAGGTGCAGCCATCCCATCAGGATGGCGAACAGGCCGAGCAACGAGAAGGCGAAGGTGAACGCACCGAGCAGATACCGCGCCACCACGAATACTCGACCCCAACCGGGTAAAATACCCCGGTGGGTAACTGCATGAATGTTGCCCCAGAGCCACCGTCGTCGCTGGGTGAGATAGTCGGTCCAGGTCCACGGACTCGTCAGCTCGATGTATTCGTGGAACCAACCCCAACTGAGACCCAAGGCGGCAGCATTCTGCCCGACCACCAGATCTTCCGACGCGTAGATCGGGTAGTTCCAGGTGACCGTCCGTTCCGCCCGCGCCGTCATGAAAAGCCCTTCGCCGTGGGCATACACCGGCCGCCGCAACACCCCCTGGGTGAACGAGCACCACACCAGACACGCGAGAAACCGCATGTCGTCCATGTGGCTGAGCAGAAAGTGCTTTACCCCACGCCGGCCGTAGTGGATGCGCGGCGCGGTGACCCCCTGGCACACGTCGTAATCCGCGGCGAAACCCAGCATGATGTATTCCCGAGTGGGTTCGACGTCATCGTCGAGAAACAACAATTTCAGCCCGGGGTCGTAGCTCATCCCGCAACGTTCCCGCATCAACCGGCTGTATTCCTGCGCCCGAGCTTTTGCGACCGCGCTGCAAGCAAATTCCTCCGGGACCACGAAAACGAAGTCCGCGCCGGGATAATCACGGGTGTGACCGGGTTCCAGAACCACCCATATCTGATAATCGATCGGCAGCCGGTAGGCGCGAATCCGGGAAATGATCTCGACCACCCGGTCGCGCTCTCGACCGACCGTGGTGATCTGCACCACCAATCGGGTGTATTTTCCGTGCGCGGTCCGGAAAGATGTGTGGTACCACCATTCTCCGACGGTGACCAGAAATGCCTCCAGATACGGCATGAAAAATGCCGCCAACACGGCACAACCGAAAGCCGTCCGGATCAGACTTGCCGAGTCGGACATCAACCGATTCTCCGTCTTCGCCGCGCTGCACGACGATTCACCTCGTCGACCGCGTCGAGCAGGTCCACCGGAATGTCGAGTGCCCGGAAGTAGGACAGAGCGGCGACCACGTCCTTCGGCAGGCATGCCCCCGCGTAGGGTCCCCGATTTCCCGTGCCATACGTCGGCTCCCGTAGGCCCTCTGCGCTCACCGCCGACACGGCGAAGGCCAGGTCGATCTCCGCTTCGAGCAAGCCGAGTCGCTCACCGGCAATCCGCATCTCGTTGAAGAACGAGATCTTCGTCGCGTTGGCGAGGTTGTGAACATACTTCTGGAACTCGGCGACTTCCCAGGTTGTCGTGATAATTTCGGCCGGAAAGTCCTGATAGAGATCGGCTATTGCGCGTCGGGTGGACCGATCACGTGGATCGGTGCCGATCAGCACCATCGGCGGCGCACCGAAGTCGTCCACCGCTCGGCGTTCCCGCAGGTACTCGGGGTTGTAGCAGACACCGAAGTCGATACCGGCGCTGTGTCCGGACCACTTTTCCAGCAACGGCACCATCCGTGTGCCGGTCGATCCCGGAAGCATGGTCGATCGATAGACCACAATCGGATACTCGGCGCAGTCCACCGCTGCCAGCGCCGTACCGATCACGCATGATGCCGCGTCCAGATGGCGGTAGTCGAACCGGCCCGCGGCCAGCGGAGTCGGCACGGCGACCACGATCACGTCCACCCCGGCCAGGCTCAGCACATCGGGCAGCATTGCCTCGCGGCCGGCCCGGCGTAGCTCGGCGACCCGCTCCGGGTTGTCGTCGACATATTCGACCTGGTGCCCACTCGCCGCGAATCCGATTCCGGTCGCGGTGCCGACCACCCCGGCGCCGACGACCACTATCCGGGACATGAGCAGGGAATTTCGTGATCGGCGAGCTGGACCCGACAAATTCTTCGGTTTTCCACGAACAAACTCCGCCGATCAGTAATCTACGCTCGACGCCCCGCCGCCCCCGACAACGGATTTGGCCGAAATCTTCACGTCGCGCATAAATCACAGTCCTTGCTCAGAGCTGATACATCATTCCCCCAGACCCGGCACCGCCACAAAAGCGCCTCTACCGAGTTTACCCGAACCGACTTGAATTCCACTAAGAATGTTTATCGACCGATTACCTACTCATCCACCCGGCTGATCGCCCGGCGACCGGGGCAGCCACGCCACGCCGCCCCGCTCGAGCATTCTTCGGCTCCACCCAAACCGCCCACACACCCGCGACCGATCGGTTGCCGGATCGTGATTGCCAACCTTTCCGGGGTTGTCGGCCACTTTTCAGATCGCCGGCACGTGCACCCAATATCGGGTGTCGTCGGCCGTGCTCGTCGGGTCGGCACGAAGCCGAGTGCGGATCCAACCGACGGCCGCCCGGTAGCCCACGATGTCGGCGGTATCCGGGTGCTGGAGTCCGGTGGCGCCGTGCCGCTGCCCGGCAAACCAGTCGCCGATCCCGTAATGCCGCCGGCTCTGGTGCAGACAGGCCAGGTCCGCGGCGAGATCGTCGTTCAGCACCGAGCCGTTGCGGTACTCGTCCCGCGCCTGACCGGCAAACCGGTCGCAGGCCGAGCGAAGCATCAGCCAGTTCTGCTTGAAGATCCCGAAGTTCGCCGCGTCGCCGGTCTTGCCGTCGCCCGGCGGGTAGCGGTCGGCCCGCATGGCCGTTGTCTCCAGCATGGCGACGGCAAGATCGGACACCGTCCCACCGGCGGCGAGGATCTCTTGCTTGCGCGCACCCAACCCCGCCACCTGCTCGGTACCGCAGCGGGCGCCGGCGGGGCACGCCTCGACCGGGTCACCGTCCGGATCGCCGGCCGAGCCCTGGTGGCCGCTCCGCACCGCCACGATCACCAGCACGATCGCCAGAAACACCCCGACCACCGGAACGGTCCGCCACACCGGGCTACGCCGCACGCCGGGTCCGTCCGATGAATCGGGTGAACGGGCCGGGTACCAGGCCCGCCGCCGGCCGCCCCACCAACGCCAGAAATGCAGCAGCAGCCAGACCGAACACGCCCCTGATCCCGGTGCCGGACAACCCGGAGGACGCGACCGCTCCGGTCCCGCCGGGTCCGAGCGGCCGGCCGGCATACCGATCGCTCAGCCAGGCCAGCGCAGACGACGGCGCGAGGAACATCTCGCTGATATGGCCGCCGAAGCGCACCCGCACGTACTCCACGTGCACGCCGGCCCGGCGATAGCGCTCGACCTGTCCATCCACATTCTCCACTGCGATGACCTCATCGCGCACCGCTTGCTGCACCAACAGTGGGCAGGCCGGGGCGCGCTCCCCCAGCCGCAGCTCGTCGAACAATGCCGGTATCGGCGGAATCGCGAACAGCTCGACGACCGGCCGGTCCAGGTAGTCGGTGAGATCGACCCCGCGGTAACGGACCAGAGCCTCGGTCGTGGTGCAGGTCTCGATCCGATCCATCGCGGCGATACCAGCCGGTTCGGAGTGCGCCCGGAGCAACCGGTCCAGCTCGGGGTAGACCCGCCGCAGTGCGGTTACCACGAGCAACGGGAGCCCGGCGAACGGCCCCGCGTTCAGCCGGGCGAAGATGTCCCCCGGGTCGCCCACGGGCGAGCCCAGCACCGCCCCGACCAGAGCGATCTCCGGCGCGTACGACGGCGCGAGCTCCGCGACCCACGAGGTCGCCATGCCGCCGCCCGAGTAGCCCCATGCCGCTGTCGGCGTCTCCGGTGACAGCCCGGCCGGGGCGAACCCCAGCGTGGCGCGGATCGCGTCGAGCACCCGGTAGCCCGGTTCCCGGGGGGCACCGAAGCTTCCCCGGGGACCGCCGTGATCACTGATCGTGACCACCCAGCCGCGCCGCAGCGCAGTCACGATGATCGGCCACTCCACCTGCGGTACCGAGCCGGGCGCGAAGGCACCGTACCGGAGCGCGTAGGACGGAAAACAGCGCGAACTGATCGCGTCGATCGCACACTGATACGCCAGCAGCGGAACCGGCCCGGAGACGTCGCCGGGCAGCACCACGGTGGTCACCGTCGCGTCCGGAACCCCGCTCAGGTCGCACGTACGGTAGAGCAGCTGCCACGCCGTGATTCGCTGTGGGATCGCCGCGAGCAGCGCGATCCGTACCGATCGGCTCCGCAACACCGTGCCGGGAGCAGCGGCAGCGAAACCGATCGGCGGTTCGTAGAACGGGTCCTGCCCGGCGGGCAGGGGTCGCCGCCGCGGCCCCCTCACCTGCTGATCAGCCGATCGCCGAGCTCATCACCCGAACGGCCGAGACCAACCCGTCGATGAGATCGCCGTCCTTGAAGGCCGATGTCGCAGCGGTGACGCCCAACTGGGCCACCCGATGGTCCGCTCGATCGGCAACCGCCCGGCCGGTACGCACCTCGATCCGGCGCTGATTCGGCGACACCGCCAACAGCACCGAGTGCGCGGGATCCGGCGTCCGCGGGAACAGCTCGTCCGCGCCGGCTGCCGGGTCGTTGCCCAGGTCGCCGATGTAGACGTTGAACCGGATCAGCGTCTGCCGGATCGCGTCGGTCAGGGCATTGTCCAGCTGGATCAGCTCCGTCTCGGTGAACGGAAGCTCGTCGAACACCTGGCCCACCTGATGCACGCCCGACACCCGACCGCCGGCGGTGATCACCGATCCGGGCGGGAGGGTCGCCGGATCCACGGCCGGCCGGCTACTACCAGCTCCCATCAGCACGGTCTCCGATCAGATCAGCGCCCGAGGTAAGGGCATGGTGGGCGGCGTGGCCCGGCGTGGTGGATTCATCGGTCGCACTCCACAGCACCGGGGGGTGGGTCCAGGGCTGACCCAGCCGGTACCGAGGCGGGTGCGTCCCGATGGTCGATCTGCTCAACAGCATCGACATCGCGGCGAGGACAACTACGATCAACAGCGGGATCCCGCCGAAGATCAGCATCGTCTGGAGAATGCTCACCTACCAGACGGTAATGCATCCCGGCCGGTGAGGACACCGTACCGAGCCGGACCGACCCGGTTCTCCCGCCCGGGTCAGGCAGCGCCCTCCCCGAGATATCGCAGCCAGGTCGGATCCAGTTCGGTGGTGCTGGCCAGCAGCCGCCAATGCGGCCCGCTCGGCGGAACCAGTGCTGCGCGCAACGTCCAACCCAGCTCGCCCAGCAGCCGGTCGGCCTTGCGATGGTTGCACGGCGCGCAGCTGGCGACGCAGTTCTCCCAGGAGTGCTCGCCGCCCCGGCTACGCGGAACCACGTGATCGATCGTCTCGGCCTTGCCGCCGCAGTACGCGCACCGGAATCGGTCCCGGTGCATGAGGGCTGCCCGGGTCATCGGGATCCGCGCCCGGTAGGGTACCCGCACGAAGGTGCGGAGCCGGATCACCGACGGCACAGATACCTGCGATTCGGCCGAATGCAATACCGGACCATCCGGATCTGCGTGTACCGCGTCGGCCTTGTCGCAGACCAAGAGCACGACGGCTCGCCGTACCGGTAAGGCGGTGAGCGGTTCGTAGGTGGCGTTGAGCAGCAACACCCGGCGCTTCACCCAGGCCGGCACGTCGCCGCCATTGCCCGGGCAGACATGTAACGGAGGAGCCCCCGACCCGCGACTACGGACGTCGGTGGGCACGAGTTGTCGGTGCGTGCGCTTCTCGTTGGCGCTCGGCCGATTTTTCATCGCAGACCTCCGGTACCAGGAGTTGATCCAGTCCACCACGGATAACGCCAGGATGCACCTGCATCGGTCCGCAACGCGCAGCCGATCCGGATGAACGTCGGTCGAACGAACGCCGGGGTGCCGCCCGTCCGAGCAGAGTCGCCGCAACAAGCAGAGTCCACAGGAGCAGAATGGTTCCGTCATGAGCGAAACCGAGGCGGGCCGACCCGAACAGACCTTCTACGACGCGGTGGGGGGTGCCGAGACTTTCCGACGTCTGGTATCCCACTTCTATCGAGAGGTGGCCGCCGACGAGATACTGCGACCGCTCTATCCCGAGCAGGACCTCGGACCCGCCGAACGGCGGTTGCGGATGTTCCTCGAGCAGTACTGGGGTGGCCCGCACACCTACTCGACCGAGCGCGGCCATCCGCGGTTGCGGATGCGCCACGTGCCGTTCCGGATCACCCCGATCGAACGTGACGCCTGGCTGCGGTGCATGCACGTCGCGGTCGACGCGATCGATCGGGACACCCTCGACGACCAGGCCCGCAAGCGCCTGATCGGCTATTTCGAGATGGCCGCAGCGTCGCTGGTCAACTCACCGTTCTGAACGTCCGCTCGCGGCGGTGCGTGCCGTGATTTGGCACCATGACCGCGTGGCCGAACCGCAGCAGCAGATGTCCGCCTGGTGGCACGATGCCGTCTTCTACCAGATCTATCCCCGCTCGTTCGCCGACTCGGACGGCAACGGAGTCGGCGATCTGGACGGAATCCGGGACAGGCTCGGCTACCTGGAGCTCGTCGGCGTGGACGCCCTCTGGATCTGCCCGGTTACTCGCTCGCCGATGGCCGACGGCGGATACGACGTCAGCGACCCGCGTGACATCGATCCGCTGTTCGGCGATCTGGCCGCGATGGATGCACTGATCGCCCAGGCGCACGGCCGCGGCATCCGGGTCACGATGGACCTGGTACCCAACCACACGAGCTGTGCGCACCCCTGGTTCCAGGCGGCGCTGACAACGCCGCCGGGAAGTCCGGAACGGGCTCGTTACCTCTTCCGGGACGGCCGCGGTCCGACCGGCGACCAACCACCGACCAACTGGCCCAGTGTGTTCGGCGGTCCGGCGTGGACCCGGGTGACCGAGCCGGACGGCACCCCCGGCCAGTGGTACCTGCACCTTTTTGCGCCGGAACAACCGGACCTGAACTGGGCGAACCCGGAAGTTCTGGCCGATCTGGAACACACCCTGCGGTTCTGGCTGGACCGCGGCATCGACGGGTTCCGGATCGACGTGGCACACGGCATGGCGAAGCCGGCCGAGCTCACCGACATGCAGATCGCCGACAACCGGCTGCTCGGGCACAACGCCGCCGATCCCCGATTCGACGACGACGGGGTGCACGAGATCCATCGGGCGATCCGCCGGGTACTCGACGAATATCCGGGCCGAATCGCGATCGGCGAGGTGTGGGTGGCCGACAACGAGCGGTTCGGGCGGTACGTACGGCCCGACGAACTGCACTTGGCGTTCAACTTCCGGCTCGCCGAGGCGGGCTACGACGCCGCCGAGTTCCGGGCCGCGATCACCAACTCGCTGGCCGCCGTGGCACCGGTCGGCGGCATCCCTACCTGGACGCTGTCCAATCACGACGTCGAACGCGAAGTCACCCGGTACGGCGACGGTCCGACGGGGCTGGCGCGCGCCGGGGCGCTGGCGCTGGTCGAGCTGGCGCTGCCGGGTGCCGTGTTCGTCTACAACGGCGGCGAATTGGGCCTGCCCAATGTCGACCTGCCCGACGAGGTCCTGCAAGATCCGGTCTGGGAGCGGTCGGGGCACACCGAACGTGGCCGCGACGGTTGCCGAGTACCGCTGCCATGGGAGGGCCGGTTGCCTCCGTTCGGCTTCACCACCGGTACCCCGTGGTTGCCGATGCCGACGCAGTGGGCGGCCGTCACCGTCGAGCATCAGTTGAGCAACACCGCGTCGATGCTGTCGCTGTACCGCACCGCCATCGATCTGCGGCGGCGCCGGCCGGAGTGCTCCGGTGGCCTGGAGTGGTACGACGGACCACCCGGCACCCTGACCTTTCGCCGGACCGGCGGGCTGACCTGCATCCTCAACGCCGGCACCGAGCCGGTGCCGGTGCCACCAGGAGAAATCCTGCTGAGCAGCGGTCCCATAACCGCCGGGTACATCCCGCCGGACGCGGCGGCATGGCTGGTGTGAGCGCTCGTTCTGCCCGCCGACCGACCTGACGCACGACACTCCGGGTTATCCTGGGTGAGAAGGCGGTTACTGGTGAGCAACTCCCACTGGATATCGCCGTTCGGCCCGGCCACTCGGCTACGAACCCGGGCTGGGGCAGCACGGTCACGATAGTGTGTAGTCGGACCGCGGTGTCCTGCGGGTCGTGCCATGTTCTGGTAGGAACCGGTCGGGGACGTTCGAGATTGGCTGGTGATGCACCGTGGAGGCTGACCGCCCATGCCGGATTCGTCCGACCCTGCTCCGATCGAGCAACCATTGGTGGACGCAGCGGGTTACCGACGCTTCATCGAACATTCGACGGATGCGTTCGTGCTGCACGACGACCGCGGACTGATCACCGACGTCAATCGGGCTACCTGCAGGAAAACCGGGTTCACCCGGGCCGAACTGCTCGGTATGCAGATATCCGACGTAGCCGAGATCAGCCGGCCCGAAGCGATGGCGATCATCGCCGGTACCGAACCCGGTCACTCGGTTCTCACCCGGACCCGCTATCGCCGCAAAGACGGCACGCTGTTCCCGGTCGAGATGAACCTGGCCTGCCAGCTGATCGACGACCGAAAGGTGTTCTTCGGGATGGCTCGCGAGATCACCGCGCGGGTGGCCGCGGAGGAGGCGATCCGCAACCGCAACGATCTGCTGAACGCGGTGATGGACGCCGCACCGGACCGGGTGTTCGTCAAGGATGAGGCGGGTCGCTACCTGTTCGTCAACGCCGCCGACGCCGCGTTGATCGGGCGGCCGCCGACCGAGATCATCGGCCGCGACGACCGCGAGATCTTGCCCGGGGACCACGCCGAGTCCACGATGGCCGACGATCGCCGGATCATGGCCAGCGGGCGACCGGCCGAGATCGAAGAACATCCGGTCGTCGCCGGGGAGCCGCGCATCTACCTGGCGAACAAGGCGCCGTACCGGGATGCGGCAGGTGCGGTGATCGGCATCATCGGCATCTCCCGTGACGTCACCGACACCCGCAAGGCCGAGGCCGCGTTGCAGCACAGCGAAGCGCGCTGGCAGTTCGCCATCGACGGTGCGGGGGACGGACTGTGGGATTGGGATCTGGATACCGGCGAAGTCTTCTACTCCCGCCGCTGGGCCGAGATGCTCGGCTACGACACCGTCGAGGTCGGCGGTACCCCCGCCGAATGGACGAACCGGGTGCACCCGGACGATCTGTCGGCGTGCCTCGAACAGATCGGGTTGTGCGTCGCGGGCCGCCGGCCGGACTATGCCTTCGAGCACCGGATGGAAACCAAGGACGGATCCTGGCGCTGGATGTCGGCACGCGGCCAGGTGATCGAGCGCGACGCGGACGGCCGGGCGCGTCGGATCGTCGGCATGCACACCGATGTCACCGAACGTCGGGCCGGTGAGCAGGCTATCCGCGAACTGAACCGACGATTGCGGTGGCGTGCCGACCACGACGAATTGAGCGGTTTGCTGAGCCGCAGCGGGTTCATCGAGCGGGCTGCGCAGGTGCTGACCGAGCGCCGGCTCGACGGGCGACATCTGGCGGTGCTCTGGGTCGACCTGGACGCATTCAAACGCATCAACGACTCGCTCGGCCATCAGGTGGGCGACACCGTCCTGCGGACGGTCGCCGACCGGCTGCGCGCCGAGAGCGGACCGAACGACCTCGTCGCCCGGCTGGGCAGCGACGAGTTCGTCCTGTTGCGACCGTTCGCCGACCAGCCGGATCCGCCCGACGAATGGGCGGAGCGGATTCGGCGCACGCTGGCCGAACCGGTGATATCACACGACATCACGCTCACCGTCACCTGCTCGATCGGCCTGGTCGAGTCGACCGCGGACAGCGACGACATCTCGCAACTGCTGATCGACGGCGACCTCGCCCTCTACCAGGCGAAGCGGTTCGGGCGGAACCGGATCGAGCGATATACCAACCAGCTACGAGCGTCCCAGCGCGAGCGCGCCGATCTGGCCGGCTACCTCCGTACGCTGATTCGGCAGGGCGAGGTGCTGGTCCGCTATCAGCCGATCGTCGCACTCGACTCGGAACGGATGATCGGGGCCGAGGCACTGGCCCGGATGCCGGCGCCGGACGGTGGTGAGCTGTCGCCGGCCGAGTTCTTGCCGCACCTGGAGGCGCTGGGCTTGCTCACCGATCTGGCGATGCTGATGGTGGAACGGGCCTGCGCCGATTTCGCCGACCAGCCGGATCTCGGCTGGGTCTCGGTGAACCTGACGTCGGCCGACCTGGCCGATCCGGAACTGCCGGAGCAGATCGCGGCGGCACTCGACCGCAGTGGACTGGACCCGGCACGGCTGGTGCTGGAGATCAACGAGCAGGTCGTGCCCGAGCCACACATTCTGGGCGCCGTACAGCGGCTCACCGAACTCGGCGCGCGGGTCGCGTTGGACGATTTCGGGACCGGCTGGTCCAGCCTGGCGCAGCTTCGCGACCTCGACCTGGGCTTGGTCAAGATCGACCGGTCGGTGGTGGTCGCGGCAACCACCCGGGACCAGCCGCAGCTGTCGGCGATGCTGACCGCTGCGCTGGCGATGGCCCGGGCGCTGGACCTGGACGTGATTGCCGAGGGCATCGAGCGCACCGCCGAATCGCAGACCGTGGCCGGCGCCGGCACGCAGTTCGGTCAGGGCTATCTGTGGCAGCCGGCACTCGATCTCGACAAGCTCCTGCGCTGGAGTAGGTCACGCAATCGGGCGGCGTGGGTGCCGGCGACGGCAGCTACCCGATCAGCAATGGCAGACCACCGTCCCGGCGGCGAGTCACCGCTCCGTATCGGGCGTCCAGGCGCAACCACGCGTCGGTGACCCGGACCCGAACCCGTTCGGCCGGGTCGACGCCCTCGGCCGCCTGGGGCAGAAATCTCATCGCCACCAGTGCGAACACGACGCGCAACGGGATGTCGGCGGCACCGCCGGGGCCGGTGACCGAGAGCACATGCTGATTCAGCAGGGCGGTGGGCGGACCAGGCCCGCCGGGCAGGCCACGAACCACCCCGGCGCCGCGGTCGGCCAGCTCGATCACCATGCGTGCCGGAATGTCGTCGATCGGTCGGAATCCCCGCTCCGGCGGCAAAGCGCCGCGCCAGGCCGATTCCATCGGGTAACCCAGGTCTACCGCGTCGCCGGGCCCGACTCCCGGGTCGTCCCGCAGGCCCGCAGCCAGGGTGGCAGCGGCCGCGGTCACGTCACCCGGCTGCAGTCGAGCACGCACCGCCCGAGTTGCGAGTACGTCCAAACCGGTCCCGGCCCACGCGGCGACCCGGCCGTCCGGGCGAGCGCGGAGCCGGATAACCGCCGCTGCATCGATTCGCAACGCCGCTGCGACGAAGCCGGCCAGGTCCGCCCGATCATCACGGTGGGCGATCCACAGCCCACGATCGGTCACCACTGCCGGCTGCGGGTCACCACGAGCCCTCCGCCCCCCGACTGCCGCTGACCATGCTGCGCACCTGACGGGCGGCCACCGACAGGGTCGCGAGGTCGACCGAGCCGGTCGCGAAGATCTCGTCGAGCGCGGTCCGAGCGCGGCTGAGCCGAGACCGGTTGGACGATTCCCACTCGGCGATGACGGCGCCGGCCGGCTGCCCGGGCTCCCCCGCGGCCAGTACGTCGATGGTCAACGATCGCAGCGACGCGTACAGGTCGTCGCGCAGCGCGAGCCGAGCCAGCGCATGCCAGCGATCACCGCGCTTCAGCTTCGTGACCGCCACCAGCAGACGGTCGACGCCCAGATGATCGTCCAACAAGTAGTAGAGCGCGCCGACCTCGGCCGCGTCCCGATCGGTGATGTCGGCGATGTCGATGACATCGAGCAGCGGAAACTTGTTGAGCAGCAGGAATACCTGTTCGGCCAAGGCGCGTGGGGCGCCGCGGGACACCACCTCGTCGATCCGCTGCTGCATCCGCTGCAGCTGCCCGCCACACACCCAGCCGGGCACATCCGAGCCGAGCCAGGAGGCACGGCCGGCGTAGCGCTGGATCTCGGCACCGACGGCGAGCGGTTGCGGTCGGTGCGTCAACAGCCACCGCGAAGTCCGGTCCAGCGTGCGTTTGGTCTCCAGCTCCAGCTCGTCCCGGATCGACGTCGGCGCATCGGCGTCGCGAATCTGCGCCCACAACGCGCGCAGATCGAAGATCTCCACGGCCGCGGCGAATGCCCGGACCGCGTCCCCCGTGCTCACCCCGGTCTCCTCGAACAACCGGAACGCGTAGCTGATCCCACCGAGGTCGACCATATCGTTCACCAACACCGTGGTGGTGATCTCGCGGTGCAGTGGATGGTCGGCGATCGCCCCGGCGAAGCGTCCCCGCAGTTCGCTCGGGAAGTACTCCGGCAGTCGCCGGGCGAACACCGGGGCGTCCGGCAGGTCACCGGCCAGCAGGTCGTCCTTGAGCGCCAGCTTCACATGCGCGAGCAGATTGGCCAGCTCCGGCGAGGTGAGCCCACCGCCGGCCGCGCCGCGGCGGGTGATCTCTTCCGGCCCCGGCAACGCCTCCAGCTCCAGGTCCAGTCCGCGGGTCGCGACCAGGTTCGTGATCAGCCGGCCGTGTACCGCGAGCATGCTGAGTGCATTCGAGCGCTCGATCCCGATCAGGTCGTTCTGGGCGATGTTGTCCTGCAGTACCAGCCGGGCGACCTCGTCGGTCATCGAGGCCAACAGCGGGTTGCGCTGCTCGGCGTCGAGTTGGCCGGCCGAGACGAGCCGGTCGAGCAACACCTTGATGTTCACCTCGTGGTCGGAGCAGTCCACCCCGGCCGAGTTGTCCAGCGCGTCGGTGTTCATCCGGCCGCCGGCCAGGCAGAACTCGATCCGGCCCCGGGCGGTCGCCCCGAGATTGCCACCCTCGCCGATAACCTTGACCCGCAACTGATTTCCGTCGACCCGAACGGCGTCGTTGGATTTGTCGCCCACCTCGGCGTTCGATTCGGCGCTCGCCTTGATGTAGGTGCCGATACCTCCGTTCCACAGCAGATCGGCCGGAGCGAGCAGGATCGCCCGGACCAGCTCCGGCGGCGCGAGGGTGGTCACGTCATCGGCCAGGCCGAGCGCCGACCGCATCTGCGGACTGATCGGGATCGATTTCACCGTCCGGTCCCAGACGCCGCCACCCGGACTGATCCGGGTCCGGTCGTAGTCGTCCCAGGACGAGCGCGGCAACGCGAACATCCGCTGCCGCTCGGCGAACGAGGCGGCGGCATCCGGGTCCGGGTCGACGAAGATGTGCCGGTGGTCGAACGCCGCAACCAATTTGATGTGCCGGGACAGCAGCATCCCGTTGCCGAAGACGTCGCCGCTCATGTCGCCGACCCCGACGACGGTGAAATCCTCGGTCTGGGTGTCGATGTCCATTTCCCGGAAGTGCCGCTTCACCGCCTCCCAGGCACCTTTGGCGGTGATCCCCATCGCTTTGTGGTCGTAGCCGGCCGAACCGCCGGACGCGAACGCATCACCCAACCAGAATCGGTACCGGCCGGCCACTTCGTTGGCGATGTCGGAGAACGTCGCGGTGCCCTTGTCGGCGGCCACCACCAGATAGGTGTCGTCGCCGTCTCGGCGGACCACCCGGGCGGGGGGAACGACGGCATTGGTGGCGAGATCGACGTTATCGGTCACATCCAACAGGCCGGAGATGAACCGGCGGTAGCTGGCGACGCCTTCGGCCTGCTGCGCCGCTCGGTCGGCGGCGGCGTCGCCGGTCGGTCGCGGCGGCTGCTTGACGACGAAGCCCCCCTTCGCACCGACCGGCACGATCACCGCGTTCTTCACCGCTTGGGCTTTCACCAGGCCGAGCACCTCGGTGCGGAAGTCCTCCTGCCGGTCCGACCAGCGCAGCCCGCCCCGCGCGACCGAACCGAACCGCAGGTGCACCCCCTCGACCTGCGGCCCGTAGACGAACACCTCGAATCGGGGACGCGGCTTCGGCAGTTCGGCGATCTCGCCCGGCTCCAACTTGAGCGAGAGCACCTCCGGCGGCTCGCCGCCGGGTGTCGTGACGTAGTAGTTGGTGCGCAGCGTCGCCCGGATCAGGCTGAGGATCGCGCGCAGGATCCGGTCGGTGTCCAGGCTGACCACCCGGTCGATCACCGCGCGCAGCTGCGCGTCCAACTCGTCGGCATGCGCGGGATCGAACGCCGCAGGATCGAACGCCGCGGGATCGAACATCGCCTCGAAGAGCTGTACGAACAGGCGCGCCGCCGCCGGATGGGATAACAGCACCCGAGCGATGTTCTCCGGGCTGTACGGGAACCCGGCTTGGCGCAGGTAGCGGGCGTAGGCGCGCAGGACGCTCACCTGGCGCCAGTCCAACGCTGCCAGCAGTACCAGCTCGTTGAACGTGTCCGCCTCGGCCCGGCCGTACCAGATCGCCTCGAACGCCTCGGTGAACCGGCGCGGCACATCGGCCGGCACGGCCCGACCGTCGTCCTCGAGCTGACGATCCAGATCCGGTCCGACGGCGTCGCGCAGGAGCTCTTGCCCGGCGCGCAGCCCGAAGTCGTAGATCCAGTGCTCGGCACCGGCGAGCCGGATCTCGTAGGGCCGTTCGTCGAGCACCTCGACGCCGAGGCATTGCAGCATCGGCAACACCCGACTCAGCGACACCCCGGCGCCGGACAGATATACCCCCAGTCGCCACATGCCGCGCGCCGCGTCGGACTTCCGATACAGCCGCAGGTCGATCCGTCCGGGCTGCAGCCGAGCCAGTCGCGCGATGTCGCCCAGCGCCCGCGTCGGCGGCACGTCCTGCTGGTATCCGGCAGGCACGACGACCGAGCCGGGCTCGAGGTCGCCGATCTGACGGTTCGGCAGCCGCATCTCTTCGGCCAGCCGGTCGTCCCAGCTGCGGCTCGTCTCCGCGAGCAGCTCCTGCACCCGCAGCCGGTTCTCCTCGGACAGGTCCGCCGGGGTCGCATCGGCACGGTCGACGGCGAAGGCCACCGTCGCCAGGTCCGCCTCGCTGACCCGTACCGAATAGTCGATCCGGTCTCCGCCGAACTCGCGCAGCAGGATGTCCTGCATCCGCCGCCGTACCGCGGTGGCCCACCGGTCCCGTGGCAGGTAGACAAGACACGACACCCGGCGGGGAGTCGCCGCGCGCAGGAACAGCAACACTTCGCGGCGGCGACCGGCATCCAGGACCGCGGTGGTGATGCCGAAAAGGGTGTCCACCGACGCGGCGAACAGCTCGGCGCGCGGGAAAGACTGCATCACCGCCAGCATCGCCTGTCCCGTGAACGAGTCCAGCTCGTGCCCGGCTCGATCGATCACCGCGCGCACGCGACGGCCGACCACCGGAACGCCGAGCACGTTGTCGTGCAATGCGGATACGGTGAAAACGCCGAGAAATACATGTGCTCCGATCAGCCGACCGGTGGCGTCGAAACGGGCAACTTGCACGAAGTACGGGTCGACCGAGCGGCGGAGCCGCGCCGGGTCCACTCCCTCGGCGAGTTCGAGCACGCGCGCCCCGGTGAACCCCGGCGGGGCGAATCCGGCGTTGCGCAAGATTCCCAGCCGGCTGCTCTCGTCCAGCCGCGACGATTCGCCCAACCCGTCCACTCGGCAGTATCCGAGCACGGTGCAGTGGCCGTCGGCGAACCAGCGCAGCAGGAGCGCGCCCTCCTCGATCGCCGCTGCCGAGAGGGCCGGTCCGGGGAGATCGGCCGAACTGTCGGCGCTGCGCTCCAGCTCTGCCGCCGCGTTGCGCTCCAGCTCCGCGGCCGCGCTGCGCTCCAGGTCCCGCATGGCGGTCGCGTCCGCCACGACCCGACCGACATCCGCCAGCACCCCGGGCAGAACCGTGCCGATCCGGTCCAGCAGCTCGGCCGAGGTGGACCGGCGCAGTTGCAGATGCATCCAGGATTCGGCGGCCGCCCCGGCACCGTCCACATCGTGCGGGGCGACGTGCTGCAGCCGACGCGCGGCGTCGCGCCGGACGTCGACTACCGGGTGCACCACCTCGTCGACCGCCACCCCCAGTCGGACGAGCGTCGCGGTGACCGACTCCACCAGCATCGGCATGTCGTCGGTGACGATCTGGACGCTGGCACCGAGCCCGGTGCCGTCCTCGGGCCGATGCACTCGGCAGAGCGCGACGCCGGCCGGTCGCACCAGCGCGAGCTCGAGGTGCGCGCGCAACACGGCGCCCGCCGCCACCCCGATCTCGTCCCGGTCGTCCACCTCTCGGAAGTACACGTCGGCGACCGTGCCGATATCGGCACGCAGCTCGGCCGGGATCGTGTCCCAGTCCGTTTCCGACAATTCCGTCGACACAGTCATGTGCGTCACTCCATCGTCGTACCCAGCCTCGTTTGTGCCCGAAACACTATCGCCCCGAACACATCCACAACCCCTCCCGCTCGGCGCGTCCCGACGCGTCCCGGTAGCCTCAGTTGCGGGTGAGCTTGCGGTGGGTCACCCGATGCGGCCGAGCCGCGTCCGGACCGAGCCGCTCGACCTTGTTCGTTTCGTATCCTTCGAAGTTACCCTCGAACCAGAACCATTGCCCCTCGGCGACATTGCCCTCCCAGGCCAGGATATGCGTGCAGCTGCGATCGAGGAACCAACGATCGTGCGAGATCACCACGGCGCAGCCGGGGAACCGCTGCAGCGCATTCTCCAGGGAGCCCAGGGTCTCGACGTCGAGGTCGTTGGTGGGTTCGTCCAGCAGGATCAGGTTGCCGCCCTTCTTCAGGGTCAGCGCCAGATTCAGCCGGTTTCGTTCACCGCCGGACAAGACCCCGGCCGGCTTCTGTTGATCCGGACCCTTGAAGCCGAAAGCGCTTACATAGGCGCGGGAGGGCATCTCGTTCTGCCCGACTTCGATATGATCCAGACCGTCCGAAACCACTTCCCATACAGTCTTTTTCGGATCGATATTTTCCCGGCCCTGATCTACATAGCTGAGCCGGACCGTCTCGCCGACCTTCACCGCACCCGAGTCCGGCTCCTCCAGGCCGACGATCGTCTTGAACAGCGTCGTCTTGCCCACCCCGTTCGGGCCGATCACACCGACAATGCCGTTGCGCGGCAGGGTGAACGACAGATCCTTGATCAGCACCCGACCGTCGAAGCCCTTGTCCAGATGGGTGACCTCGACGACCACGTTGCCCAGCCGCGGCGGGGTCGGGATCTGGATCTCCTCGAAGTCCAGCTTGCGATGTTTTTCGGCTTCTGCGGCCATCTCCTCGTACCGAGCGAGCCGGGCCTTGCTCTTGGTTTGCCGAGCCTTGGCGCCGGAGCGCACCCACTCCAGCTCCTCCCGGAGCCGGCGTTGCAGTTTCTGATCCTTCTTCCCCTGCACCTCCAACCGCTCGGCTTTGCGCTCCAGATAGGTGGAGTAGTTGCCCTGGTACGGGTGCAGCTTCCCGCGATCCACCTCGCAGATCCATTGCGCGACATGGTCAAGGAAGTACCGGTCGTGGGTGACGGCCAGCACTGCGCCCGGGTAGGACGCCAGGTACTGCTCGAGCCAGAGCACCGATTCGGCGTCGAGGTGATTGGTCGGCTCGTCCAACAGCAGGAGGTCCGGCTTGGACAACAACAGCTTGCACAGCGCGACCCGGCGACGTTCACCGCCGGACAGATGGGTGACCGGCTCGTCCGGCGGCGGGCAACGCAGCGCGTCCATCGCCTGCTCGAGCTGAGAGTCCAGGTCCCAGGCGTCGGCGTGGTCCAGCTCTTCCTGGAGCTTGCCCATCTCCGCCATCAGCTCGTCGGTGTAATTCGTCGCCATCTCCTCGGCGATCGCGTTGAACCGGTCGAGCTTGACCTTGATCTCGCCGAGACCTTCCTCGACGTTCCCGCGAACGGTCTTGGCTTCGTTCAGCGGCGGCTCCTGCAACAGGATGCCGACAGTCGCGCCCGGATCGAGAAAAGCCTCGCCGTTGCTGGGCTGGCTCAGCCCAGCCATGATCTTGAGCAGGCTGGACTTGCCGGCGCCGTTGGGACCGACCACACCGATCTTCGCCCCGGGGTAGAAGCTCATCGTGACGTCGTCGAGGATGACCTTGTCACCGTGCGCCAACCGCACCTTTTTCATCGTGTAAATGAACTCCGCCATGCCGCCAGCCTATCCGCCGGGCCGGTCGGTTCGGTCATCGCCGCGTTGCCGGCGCCATCATCGCTATGGTCGTCGTAGGCATAGCCGGATCCGGTCGAACGAGGAGCCCTCGCGTGCGCATCACCGCCACCGCACTGTCGCTGAATGTCGCCGACGTCGCGGCATCGGCCACGTTTGCGATCGAACACTTCGGCTTCACCGAAGCGATGGCCGCCGACGGCTTCGTCTCGCTCGGCCACCCGGACGCCGGGGTCAACCTGGTGTTTCTGCGCATCGGGCTGGAGACGTTCAAGCCCGACTTCATCGCCGGTCCGGCCGGCCACGGCATGCTACTCGCATTTGTGGTCGACGATCTCGACGCCGAGTTCAGCCGGATCGCCGCGGCCGGCGCGACGGTGGTCACCGAACCGGAAACCGAGCCGTGGGGCGAACGGTATTGCCAGTTCGTCGACCCGAACGGGATCGTGTGGCAACTCGTGCAGTGGGTGTAGCCGAGCGCGCCGCGCGGGGAGCGAAACCCGACCAGCGCTACCGGCGGACGTCGCCGTCGCGGCGGGCCAGTTCGGCAAACATCGCGTTGTAGGCGGCCAGGTCGGCGTCGTCATCCCGGTCTGCGGCCCGATCGATCCGCCGGGCCGTCCGCTCATCGGCCCGCGACCACTGGATCAACAGCGCCGACATGACGATCACCAGCGGCAGCTCGCCGGTCGCCCAGGCGATCCCGCCGCCGAGGCGTTGGTCGGCGAGCAGGTCGGTATGCCAACTCAGCCCGAGCCCACGATAGAACCAGCCGCCCAGCACCGTCGTGCTGCTCATCAGCGCGATGCCGAAGAAGGCGTGGAACGGCAACGAGCCGAACACCACCGCCAGCTTGGTGACCGGCTGAACCGGCCGCGGCGCCGGATCGACCCCGATCACCACCCAGTAGAAAAGGTAGCCGCTGAGCACAAAGTGCAGCGTCATCAGCAGATGGGCGGCATGCGAATCCACCGTCGCATCGAAGATGCCGCCGAGATACAGCGCGTAGAAGCCGGCGACGAATATCGTCGCGGCGACCACCGGCCGAGTCAGGAATCGCGAAACCGGACTGTGCAGTGCGACGAGCAACCACTCTCGCAGTCCCGGCGGAGCGTCCCGGCCGGCCGGTTCCAGAGCCCGCAAGGCCAGGGTGATCGGCCCACCGAGCGCGAGCAGGATCGGCGCCAGCATCGACAACGCCATATGCGATGCCATATGCATGCTGAACATCGCCGGCGCGTAGCGGCCCATCCCCGACGACGTGGCGAACAGCAGGACCGCGCAACCGAGCAGCCAGGCCAGGGTGCGCCCGACCGGCCAGTCGTCTCCCCGCACCCGGAGCCGTCGCACCCCGCGTAGGTACAGCATCGCCATGATGATCGCCGCGGTGCCGTAGATCAGATCGAACCGCCAGTCGAACAACACCCGACCCAACGTTGGCGGCCCGGCCAGGTCGTAGCCGAGCTCGACCTCGGTGACGCTGGGCACCCGTGTGGGCTGGGGCGGTGGGGTGCGACCGAGACCGACCGCCAGACCGATCGTCGCCGCAAACACCGCGACCTCCACGCCGGCGAATCGGATCAGCGCCCAGCGCGACGTCGGGTCGGCAGCCAACGCCGGCAGTGCGCGGCGGCGCTGCTGCCAGCCGAGCACGCCGAGCACGACCAGCGCGGCAACCTTGGCCAGCACCAGCCGACCGTAGGTGGTCTGGAACAGATCGCCCAGCGGAAGCCGGACCAGCGCGTTGAGCACGCCACTGACGGCCATGACGACGAATGCGACTCCGGCGACCACGGAGAATCGGCGCGCCGCCAACGCCAGGTGGGCGCCGTCGCGGCGGGCGTGCGCGGACAGCGCGAACAGCCCACCGGCCCACAACACGGCAGCGATCAGGTGCCAGATCAGGCTGTTGGTGGCCACGTCGTGGGCGCCGCCGGCCGACGAATGTCCGGTCACCGCCAGCGGCATCAGCCCGGCCAACGCCAATGCCAACAACAGCGGCGTCCACACCCAGCGCAGCGTTGCCCGACAGCCGAGAACCAGGACGACAGCCACGATTGCGGTGTCGCGCCACACCCGGGCAGATTCGACCTGACCGATCGAGCTCCACAGGTTTGCCGGCTGCAACGCCTCGGCCAGCGGCCGACCGGACACGTCGGACAGGGTCAGCGGGATGAGCATGAGCGCGCACGCCGCCCATCCGGCCGCGGCGAAACCGGCGGTTCGGACCGCGCGATAACCACCGACATCCAAAACGCCGTTGGGCTGCGGCGGTACCAGAAATGCCGCCAGCAGCAGCGAACCAGCAGCGACCGCCGCCGCGCCCTCGGCCGACGCGCGCACCGCCGGCAGTCCGTAAGTGACCAGCAGACCGGGGTCGGGAATACCCAACCGAGCCAACGCGGCCGCCGCGGACAGCCCGACGACCAGCATCGCCACCACGGCGGCCAGCAGCGCTGCCGCAGCTAGCAGCGACGCCGAGCCGGCCTGCTTCTCGCTCGTGGGCCCGGCCATGAAACCAGCCTAACCAGCACCCGTCCCGAGCTTTCGGCAGGAGCCCGCTTCGATCCGCGCCCGCACAAGAAATACCTGCTATAACTGGCAAGTAGTACTGATTACAGTCTTCTACATGCTTTTGCCGTAGACTCCTGGCTCGCATGGCACTTTCGTCACACCTGACACATTCGAGACCCGAACTCCGAGCTGCCCCGGATACCTCGCGCACCTGGACCGCCGCGCAGTGGATCGCCGGGAGACAAGGACGCCACGCGTGAGCTCCACACCACGAGGTACCGCCGGACTCCACGACACCAACCCGGTCCGATTCGGTCGTCCCGGGTCGGGCCCGGCCACCGCCCGGCCTGCCGCGCCCCGCCCCCGGCTTTCGATCGCGTCGAGCGAGCCGCCGATCAAGGCTCAACACCTGCCCGCGCCGTACCCGGACCGATCCGGCATGCTCGGTGCCCGCTTGTCGATCGGCGACGCGACCGCCTATCTGATGTCGACCCCGGATCGGGTCACCGATTGGGTGATGTATTGGGTGTTCGACAACGGCCCGGCCGGGGCACCGAGCGCGATCGAGCTCACCGAACACCTCACCAGCCGTGTCGGCCACCTCGACGTGCTGAACCGCCATGTTGCCGACGTCCCAGGGCACCTGGGCAATCCGTACTGGGTCGCCGGCACCACCTCGCTGAGCGCGCGACTGCAGATCGACGAGACCCCGACCACCTGGTCGGCTGCCCTCGCGGCGATGGCCACCGCCTTCGATCGACCACTCGACCTGCAGGAAACCACCTGGCGGCTCACCGGGTACACCCACGTCAGCGGCGCGCCGGGCGCCACCGGGCCGTCCACCCTGCTGTTCGCCCAGGTCAGCCACGCCGTCCTGGTCGGCGCCCAGATCGAAGGTATGTCGCAGGCGCTGTTCGGTGCCGATCCGGCACCACTGCATATCGCCGGACTCGGCAAACCGCTCGCCCGGCCTCGGCCCGTGCGGGCGACGCTACTCGGTGCGGCCCGACTCCCCTACGAAATAGTCCGCTGGCAGGCCCGGCATGCGCGACATGCTGTGGCGCAAACTCGGCGGCGCCGGCCGCCGCTCGTCACCGACCGCACCCCGACCCTGTTCAACATCGCGCCCGACCCGGACCGCCCGGTCGAACGGCCGCAGATTCGGGTAGTCCGCCCCGACCTGACCGGGGCGCGTGGCCGCGGGGTGACGGTGACCGCTCTCGGGCTCACCGCGGTGTCGATCGCCGTGCAGCGCTACCTCCGCGCACTGGACCAGAACTGCCCGGACGATCTCGCCGGTCTCGTCCTCGTCGCGGTCGGCGATCCGCGCGGGGTGCTCGGGGTTAACCGGGTCAACGCGGCTCAGGCCGACCTCTACCCCGGCGTTGTCGACCCCGCCGCTCGCGCCCGCGCGATTCACGCCGCGCTGCAATACACCCGGAGAAGCCAGCAGGACGTGGCGGCCGAACGAATCGAAACCGGTGCAGCGACCCCGTTCGCCGTCTATCCGAAGCTGCTGCGGCGGGTGGAGAACCTGCCCACCCCATCCCGCTGGGCCACCGCGGTGACCAGCGTGCGCCGAGTCGGCGAGCACGCCGACTGGTCGGTAACGCGTCGGCCGTATGTGTTCGGCGGGCATGCGATCAACGTCGGCACCGACATCGGCCTGGTGCACAGTTTCGTCGGCGGCAAGGACGACCTCACCGTGTCGGCGATCGCCGCCCCCAGTGTGGTAACCCAGATCGATACCTACGCCGACCTGCTCGGCGAGGCCTTCACCGAGGTGGTTACGGCGCTGCGGACCGCACGGGTCGCACGGCGGCCGTAGCGGTCACGCTTGACCCGAGGGATGAGCTCCCGACTGAGCGATGTCGATACCGGTCGCGGTCGGCTGCTCCGCACCCCCGTCGTCCGCCGACTGCAGCAACTGGGTTGCACACAATTCCGCCGACCGATTCCGCGGTGCTACTACCACACACCCACGGCGAGCGCCGGTCTCGTCGTCTGCGGGGAGCGTCGGATACAGCGCGACCAGGTCGAAAGCGGCAAGCGCCGGGGCGATGTATTCCGGGATAAGCGCCTTGCCGGGACCGTAGTCGTCGTAGCCGTACCCGGCGTCGCCAGGGACCTGGAAGTCGTCGACCAGCACGACCGCGTCGGGATGACGACCGAAGATGATTTCGATCTCCTCCGCGAGCGGAAGATCGGACGCCCAATGGGCGTCGAGGTAGGCGAGGACGCGACGCTGCTGGTACTTGGGAGAGTCGAACAACGCCCGGAGCACGCTACGACTGTCCCCGAACCGCGACTCGACGTTGCGGCAACGCAACAGGCTGGCCTGCGCGAAGCCGAAGTACTCCGCCGACCCTTCTACCGTGACGACGTCCACACCGGAACGCGCGAGGAACCGCGTTGTCGTGGCGAGAAACGTGCCCGTCTCCACCAGCAGGTCGGGCTTGACCACGTCGAGCAGGGTGGCAAATATCGCCCGACGGCCTTCCTGGCCGTTGAAGGGGCCGCCCCACGCACTGCGGACGCGCCGGTTGACGTAGTAGGAGCTGTAGCCGCGGGCGTAACTGGTGAGAAATGTTAAGCTTGGCATGTCTTAATCAACTTCTTTCTGGACGCCGCCGTTACGCGACCTTGGGGATGCGAAACGTGCGGCGGGACTTGCCCGCCGAAGGCCGACTTTCAACCTTCGAGCTCCAAACTCCACTTGTCAACGCCGTACACCTGCGATTACGGACCAAGGTCGGCACGTTCTGTCCTGCAGCCTACCGCCATCAGCATCCCGCGGATCGTCGACAACGGCCACCTTCCAGACTTCGCCGCTGCAGCATACCTGCGGGACTACCGCTGGTCGACAACCGGCTGCGCCCGGAGCCGAGGCCGACCAGACCCGGCTCACCCCGTCGCCGACTTGCCGATCACATCCAGTGGGCCGATCACGGCGTAGCGCGCACAGAGAAAGTCCCGGTTACGGCCGAACTCGAGCAGCTGCAGCTCGAACGGGCCGCCGAAGAGCGGCCGACCCGCGCCTAGCGTCACCGGGGCAATCGAGACCAAGATCTCGTCGAGCATATCGGCGGCGGCGAAGTCGGCGGCCAGACCACCGCCGCCGACTACCCACACGTCCCGGCCGGCCGCGGCTTCTTCCAGCTCCGCTCGCCACTCGGCGGGCGCACCCGTGACGATCTCGACCGTCTCGGCAATCGGTGTCTGATCACGGTGGGTGAAGACGAACGTGGGCGTGCCGTCGTACGGCCACGGCGCACCGGTGCCCGCCAGGTGACCGGTCACCCATTCGTAGGTCGTCGCACCCATCACCAGGGCCCCGACGCCCGCCATGAACTCACCTATGTTGAGGAAACCCTGCTCGTCGACGTCGTGGGCGAACAGCCAGTCCAGCGAGTCGCTGTCGTCGGCAAGGAAGCCGTCCAGAGTGGTGGCGGTGTAGTAACGATATCGAGTTGGCATGATCGTCAGCTCTGCTGTGCGTTACCGACCTTCCAGATATCCCAGGGAATGTTCCAGTCACCGAGACCATCGGTTCCCGGCAACGTGCCGCCCTGACTGTTCTTCACGATCGTGATATCTCCGCGCTTGGTGTTGTTGAAAACCCAGATGGCATTGTCCGGGCTGAGATTGAGGCAGCCGTGGCTGGCGTTCGAGTAGCCCTGCTGCCCGATCGACCACGGCGCCGAATGGAAGAAGATGCCGCTGTAGGAAATTCGGGTCGCCCAGTCGACCGGCGTCTTGTAGCCGTCCGGCGAGTTGACCGGAACACCGTACGTCGACGAGTCCATGATGATCCGCTGATGTTTGTCGGCGACGATATAGATCCCGTTGTCGGTAGGCGTACCCGGCTTGCCCATCGAGGTCGGCATCGTATTGATCACCTGGCCGTTTCGCTCGACCACCACCTGCAGCGTGTTGTCGTCGGCAGTCAGCACCACCGCGTCGCCGATCGTGAAGTTCGTATGCAGGTCCTGGGCTCCGTACACCCCGCCACCGAGGTCCTTGCCGTAGACATTCACGTCCACTCGAACCTTCGTGCCCGGATTCCAGAACTTCTCCGGTCGCCAACGCAATTCGGTCGGGCTGATCCAGTAGAAGGCACCGTCGACCTGCGGCTCGGTAACCACCGTGATCGCGTCCTGGACAGCCTTGCGGTCGCCGATCGGCTCATCGAACTGTATGCCGACCGGCTGGCCGATCCCGACCACCTCGTTGTCACTGACATTGAGGTAGGGCTGGGTCAGATTTGCCGGGGCACTTGTGGTGAACCGGAACTCGGTCGTCGAGCGCCCACCGAGGCCGAACGACTCGGCAACCAGTCGGTACTCCTTGTTGTAGCCGAGCGGCTCGGTGCTCGCCCAGGACAGGGCGTCCGCAGCGAGCGCGCCCTGCACCGGCCGACCCTCCGGGTTCAACACGGTGACCTGGGCGAACTTACCGTCCTCGACCTGCGCCGTGACCGGCTCGGCAACCGATACCCCGACGGCTCCGTCGACGAAGTTCGCGGTCACCCGCGGCTTGATCATCTCGGTGAACGGATTGGGGTCGATCGCGGTCACCGGCGCATCACTTCCGGCTGTGCACGCGGCGCCGAACAGCACCACCGCCAACACTGCCGGAAGAAAACCCGTCAGCGATCTCCGCGGCGTCCAGGACACGCGACGCTGCTTCATGTCGAGCTCACTTTCACGTACCGGCCCCCGCCCCGCCCCCGATGACGAACGAATCGCCACCCGAACCGCCGCGGCTGCTGCCCCAATTGTGCCCGTCCCCCGACCGCGCAAGCCGGGTACACGAGCGTCTCCCTCTGGAATCGGACATCTCCCAGAGTGCCGTGCGCGTTAGCACCAGCGCATCCGGCGCCATCGATTTCACATCCGTCCGGCCGACATGTATGGTCTGATTCCGCTACGCGGTCTCGGCGACGAGCACGCGCAGGCGCCATTAGCTCAATTGGCAGAGCAGCTGACTCTTAATCAGCGGGTTCGGGGTTCGAGTCCCTGATGGCGCACACTCTCCGGCCCGTCTGGCTCCCCGCGACCGAGGACCGCGTACTCGAAGCTGATCCCGGCCGCACGGCAGATGGCCTCGATCTCGTCGATCGTCATGTCGGTCCGGCCGACAAGCCGGCGGCTGATCGCCGTCTGCGTCATCCCGATCTGCCGCGCGACCGTCGACGCGCTGATCCGGCGGCCAGCGAGCTGCTCCCGGATCCGCCGCGCGACGGCCTCGGATCGTGACTTGCCGATCCGCGGCGCCGATTCGTCCTGCTCGCCCCGACCGGGCATTACCTCGAATGCTCTGCTCACGCCGCGAGATTAACACCTACGCGACTAATACCGACAGATGTCGCCTTGTGTCGACACGCCCGACCCGAACACGCATCCCACGATTCAGGCGATAATTACCTGACAATGCGCCTCGTGAATACTCAGGCGGTGGACGCACCGACATACGCCGAGCAGGTGGCCGGGAACATCCGCGCCGAGGTAGCACGCGCCAAGCTCGCACAGACAACGATCGCCGACGCACTCGGCCTCACCCAGACAGCCGTGTCCAGGCGACTCCGAGGGGCCACCGAGTGGGCCCTCTCCGACCTCCCCCGCATCGCGGAACTGCTCGGCACCACCGTCGCCGACCTCGTCACCGTCACCCCGCCCGACGCCTGAACAGGCGAACCCGCCGCGGGGTGGAGTCGCGCGACATCCCCACGGCGGGCCGGGTCCCTTCGGAACCAAACCAGGAGTCTATCCATGCACCCACCTCGCTCCGACCAGCTCGTACCGGACGGTGATCTCCACGACTGGGCCGCGGTCGCTACCGATATGGCGATCGCGTCGACCCGTGCGGCCACCCGGATCGGTCTGCACGCCGCGGTCCACGCCGACAAGGCCGTGCAGCTGTCGTGCCCGGAACGCTCCGCCCACCTCGAAGACGCCAAGGTGGCCGCCGGTCTGGCGCGTGACCTGCACGCACTCGCCGACCTCGACGCTGCCCGTTCCGACCTCGACCCGATCGTCGTCGACCACGGGGTGATCCGCCGATGACTGCACGCCGGATCGTGGTCGTCGACCTCGAAACGACCAGCGTCGACCCGGACCGCGCGGTGCCGCTCGAGATCGCCGCCGTCGAGTACAAGCCGGACGCCCCCGCCCGCCGCGGGCAGGTAGTCGAGTACGTGCCCCCGTGGAACCCGCACGTCCTCGCCGCCGCCGATCCGGTCGCGCTTGCCGTGAACCGCTACTACGAGCGGCGGGTGTTCGAACGAACTGTTCCCCCGGAGGATGCGGCCGCCGCGGACCTCGAGCTGTTCGAGCTGCTCGCCGGCGCGACGCTCGCCGGCGCCAACGCCGCCTACGACGCGACCGTCCTGCGCCGCTACCTCGCCCAGGCCGACTACGAGTTCACCGCCGCCGCGCCCTGGCATTACCGGTTGCTCGACGTCGAGGTCGCGACTGCCGCGATCCACGGCTTCGGCGACGGCATCCCCAGCCTGCGGCGCTGCCGCGAACTCTGGGACCTCCCCGCCCAAGCCGACGCGCACACCGCGCTCGCCGACGCGATCGCCGCGCACGAAGTGCTCGCCGCGATCCTCGACCACCGAGGCGGGCAGCGATGAACGTCATCGATCCTCGCGCTGCTCGAGCAGCTGCTCGATCCGTGGCGAGTCCACCCGATCGGACTCGGCACCGTCGTCGGCTGGTGGCCGTGGTGACCGCCGCTGCCGAGGAGCGGCACGATGGGTGACCGCACCAGCATCGAGTGGACCGATGCCTCATGGAATCCGGTCACCGGCTGCACGAAGGTGTCGCCCGGCTGCGACCACTGCTACGCCGAGACGATCGCGCACCGGTTCGCCGGCACCAAGGCGTACCCGGCGGGGTTCGCGGTGACGCTACGCCCGGAACGGCTCGATCAGCCGATCCGCTGGGCCCGGACTCGGCGCGTGTTCGTCAACAGCATGTCGGACCTGTTCCACCGCGACATCCCGGACGACTACATCGCCCAGGTCTGGGCGCGGATGGCCGCGTCGCGCCGGCACACGTTCCAGGTGCTTACCAAGCGGCCAGCGCGGATGCGGGCGCTCCTGCGGTCCGCCAATTTCGTGGAACTGGTGCACCGCAAATGGATCGAGCGCCCGCAGCAACCGCCGTCCTGGCGGTGGCCACTGCCGAACGTATGGGGTGGCGTGTCCGTCGAGTCGCAGCAGTGGGCCGAGAACCGGATACCGATCCTGCTCGACACCCCGCTCGCGATCCGGTTCGTGTCCGCTGAGCCGCTGCTCGGGCCGCTCGATCTCGCTGGTTGGCTGCATGATTCGACGTGCGCGTACCGCGCCGAGGACGTGTGCACCTGCTACCCGCCCTACGAGGACTGCATCGACTGGGTCATCGCTGGCGGCGAGTCCGGGACCGGCGCACGCCCGATGCATCCCGACTGGGCGCGGTCACTGCGCGACCAGTGCGCCACCAGCCGCGCCGCGTTCCACTTCAAGCAGTGGGGCGAGTGGTACCCCGGCCGTGTCGTCGCCGACGACACGATGTCCGGCGGTGCCTACTACACCGGCAGCCCCGTTGTCGGTGGGCAGCTCGCGGTCTCGTCGCCGAACGTGCACGACTTCGGCGGCGGTGTCGGCGCATACCGGATCGGGAAGCGGCTGGCCGGCCGCGAGCTGGACGGCCGCACCTGGGATGAATACCCACCGGCGGTAGCTCGGTGACCGCCGCGTGTGACCGGTGCGGTCGGTCGTCGCCGCGCCTGAGACGCGGACTGTGCGCCGCCTGCTACGGGACCCGCCGCGAACGGGACATCGCGTACGGCCGCTGGGAGTCGCAGCGTGTCCCCGCCGACCCCGTCCGCGCGCACGTCGCCGCCCTGCGGGCGGCCGGCATGTCGCTGGCCGTGATCCGCGCCCGAGCCGGGGTGTCCCGCACCGCACTCTCAGCGCTGCGTCTCGGCCGCCCCGAACGCGGCACACCACCCCCGGCCTACGTGATGGCCGGCACCGCCCGCGCGGTCCTCGCTGTCCCGATCCCCGGCGACCCCGCTCAGGTGGCCGCGCGCGGCGCGCTCGTCGACGCGACCGGCGCCCGTCGCCGCCTCCGGGCGCTCGTCGCCGCCGGCTGGACCCACACCGAACTCGCCCACCGGCTCGGCACGACCGTGTCGCACGTCGGTCGAACCCTGCACGCCGACCGCGTCACGGCGCGGCGCGCCGACGACATCGCGAAGCTGTACGCCGAATTGCAGATGCGGCCCGGTCCCTCCGTTCGGGCTCGCCGGCACGCCGCCCGCCACGACTGGCCGCTGCCGCTCGAATGGGACGAGGACACGATCGACGATCCGGACACCGAACCGGTTCGGTCCAGGCACACCGCGGCCTCGACCCGGCGGGAGCGGATCGAGCGGGTGGCGGAGCTGACCGCTGCCGGCCTGTCCGCGAAGCGGATCGCCGACCGGCTCGGCGTCACACAGCGCGCCGTCACCAGGTACCGGCGCGCGGGAGCGGTCGCATGATCGAGCCCGGATCAACCGAGCATCGGCGGCTGATCTCACCGTCGAAGGTCGCCGCGATCCTCGGCCTGTCCAGGTGGGAATCGGCGTACCGGTTGTGGCACCGGATGAAAGGGCTTGTGCCGGACGAGCCGGACAGCGACGTGTTCGCCGCCGGCCACGCCTACGAGCCGGCGCTCGCCTACCTGTGGTGCCGCGAAAACCCGGGCTGGCAGCTGTCGCCGGGCGAGGTGCAGGTCCGCGCGGACCTCGGATTCCCGGCCGTCGCCACCCTCGACCGCCGCGGCCGCCGCGGCCGCGCCCGCCGGGTGGTGCAGTTCAAGACCGCCCGCGACCTGTCGGATTGGGGCGACTACTTCACCGATCTCGACAGTGCGCCAGCCGATTACGCGGTGCAGGTGCTCGCCGAGATGCACATCTCCGGCTACACCCGGCTCCCCGCTCACCTGATGGTGATGGGCCCGTACTTCCGGTGGCACACCTACGTGATCCCGTACGACCCCGTCGTGTGCATGCACATCGAGCAACGCTGCCAACAGTTCTGGGACTCCCTGCAAGCGGATGACCCGCCGCCGCTGGACGATTCGACCGCCACCTACGAGGCGGTCCGGGAGCTACATCCCGACATCGACGGATCGACCGCTGTCATCGACCCCGCGCTGGCCGCCGACTGGCTCGACGCCGACCGCGCCGAGAAGGACGCCAAGAAGCGGCTTACCGGGCTCAAGACCCGGGTGCTCGAGCAGATGGGCAACGCGCAACGCGGCATCGCCAGCGGCCTCCTCGCCGGCGTCCCCAACGAGCTCAAGGTCGCGAGACGCCAGCCGTCCAGCCGGGGCAGTGTGTCGCTCTACCCCGAAACCAAGACCAGCACAACCGATCTGAGAGGACTCGCGAAGTGACAGACCCCACCACCACGACAACCGACGTGCGAGAGGGGGCAACAGCCGACCCGGCCGCGGACCTGCTGAACCCGCAACCCGCTGCACCCGTCCCCGCGGTCCGCGAAGTGTCCAGCGAGCTCGTCATCGCCCCCGGCCAGCGCGAGTTCACGCCGCGCCAACTGGCCGTGCTGCGCCAGCTCGGGATCGAGGACGCCTCGCAAGAGGATGTCGACCTGTTCTTCCACCGCTGCCAGGTCACCGGCCTCGACCCGTTCTCGCGGCAGATCTACATGATCGGCCGCAACACCCAGGTCGCCACCTACGAGCCGGTCAACCCAGACGAGCCGGACGGGCAGAAACGCAAGGTCGTCCGGTGGGTCACCAAGTACACGATCCAGACCGGCATCGACGGCTACCGGCTGAACGGGCAACGCGCCGCCCGCAAGCTCGGCCACCCGAAGCCCGAAACAAAGGCGTGGCTCTGGCGCGGCACCGAAACCGGCTGGGAAGACGCCTGGATGGGCACCGAGCCGCCAGCGGCGGCGAAGGTCACGATCGTCGCCGACGGCGTCGAGCACACCGCCGTGTGCATGTACGCCGAGTACGTCCAGACGGTGAAGGTCGACGGCGCGAACCGCCCGAACAGCATGTGGTCGAAGATGCCGGCCAACCAGATCGGCAAGTGCACCGAGGCAGCAGCGTGGCGCAAGGCGTACCCCGACGACTTCGCGGACCTGGTGCTCGAGGACGCCGCGCACGTCGTCGTCGACGAGGACGGTGTCGTGCAGGGTGTCGATACCACCCCGGAGACCGGGCAGCGCGCACCGCGGCGGGGCACCGCCGGCGTCCGCGACGCTCTCGGCATCACCGACCCACCCTCGGAAGCGGGCGAGAAACCGGACAACCAGCAGCCAGGTAGCAGCACCTCGACGCAGGTCCGCACCCTCGGCCAGCTCCTCACGAAAGAGGGCACACCGAAAGGCGAATGGCTGACCTGGCTCAGCGGGCAGGTCCGCCGCGACATCACCAAGCCCGGCGACCTCAGCCACGCCGAGGCTGCCGAGCTGATCCAGTTCCTGCAGGCCGAGCAGGCCAAGGACGCTGAGAAGGGCCACAGCTGATGGCCCGGATCAACGACCAGCTCGTGATGCAGCTCGTCGAGGACGACACGCTCGGCTACCTGGGTGTCGTGTTCCTCGAGGAGGAGACCGCCGCCGAATGCGTCGTCCCTGTCGACGCACTGCCGGAGTTCCTAGCGATGGTGGCCGGCGCTCGCGACCGCGGTGAGCCGGTCACGGTCGGCGACCCGGACGCCGGCGAACAGTCGATCGTGCTCGCCGCCGCGGACCTCAAGAAGGTCGCCGCGTTCGGCGGGTACTTCGCCCGCACCATCGACCAGACCACCCGCTGAAACACGAACGGAGACAACCCAGCATGAACGCTCAACAACCCCTGATCGAAGCCGCGCGGCTCCGGTTCAACGGCATGTCTCGCGACAGCCTGGAAGACCCGCCGGACCTCGACGAGGAAGTCGTGTTCACCGTCCGTGCGCGCTGCAAGAAGCAGGAGCGGGAGCGGATGAAGGACGGCGAGATCCGGCTCGTCGCGATCATGGAGGTCGTCGACGTCCACGTCGGCGGCACGATGCCCGATCGGGACGACGAGGGCCCCACTCTGTTCGACGACGAACCCGACGACGATGCCGAGTAGCCCGCCGACGTGCACGCGGTGCGGCCGGCCTATCAACGCGCACGGCCAGCTGTGCCACGACTGCCGGCAGGGAACGAACCGCGGCCGCGCTCGCTGGGTGGCTGTCGCCGCTGCGGCGGGTCTGCTGCTACTCCCGGGATGCGGGCGGCAGGTCCACGACCGGTGCCTGGTCGACGGGAAGGACCGCACCACGACCGTCCGGGACGGTAAGCAGGCCAGCGACATGCGCGTGTACACCACGTGCGGGACGTTCACCGTCACCGACAACTGGGTGTCCGGCAACCGGTCGGCCGACCTCTACGGATCGCTCCGTGAGGGCCGCACGTACCGGTTCGAGACCACGGGGTACCGGAGCGGGTTGCTGTCCCAGTTCCCGACCATCGTTGCGGCACAAGAAGTCGGGCCTTGATCGGGCTGGGGGCGGGACGACGAGTGAGAGGACGCGTGTATGGACCCGTCACCCGAGCCGATCGAGCGGTTCGCTTGGGAGCGGGTGGTGCGCCGAGTCCGAATGCCGAAGGCGCACAAGTATCTGGGGCTGGTGCTGGCAACGTACGCAGACGCGGACGGCTCGTCGATCAGGCCGGGTGTGGACCGGCTCGCGCGGGTCACCGACACGTCCACAGCGACCGTGAAACGCGGTCTGGCGTGGCTGCGGGAGGCGGGGTTCGTCGAGCGCACGCGGCAGGGAAACCGGTGGGCGAAATCGGCCGACGAGTACCGGCTCACCGTGCCGCCGGACGTCCTCGACATGGACATTCTGAGCGTCGACGAGGACTGAGTCTATGGCTCACGGGTGAGCCCCAGACTCGGCCGTCCACTCGAAAGTCTGGGGCTCACTGGTGATCCCCAGACTCGATGCCGAACTGCCAGTCTATGGCTCACTGGTGATCCATAGACACGCCCGGGATCTCGAAAGTCTGGGGATCATTTTCGGCGTGTCTATGGATCAAATTTCAAAGTCTGGGGCTCATTTCGGCCAAGTCTGGGGATCACAGCTGTGATCCCCCACCAATAACCAACCCACTTACACCAACCACCTGGGCACCAATACAGATCACGTTCTCGACGTAACTCACAACCGCGCGCGAGCACCTCGACCGAAGGACCCCGAATGACGACCCACCCCGCACCCGCCGAGCCAGCGCCCGACCCCGCTGCGGTCCTCGCGGCGATCGCCGACATGCGACCGCCCCTGAGCCTGTGGCTCGACGTAGCCGCGCGCCGAGCGCTCGCCCACGCGAAGCACGGCGCCCGCTCGATCGAGCACCTGGAATCCCCCGACCCGGCCTGGCTACCCGTCCTCGTCGAGGAGATCGGCGAAGTCGCGAACTCGCTGACCTACGACGGCCACACCACCGGCATCCGCGACGAGCTGCTCGACGTGCTCGCTGTCGCCTCGGCGTGGATCGACGCCATCGACCGGGCGGCCAGCGATGGCGCCTGATCTCGAACACGCTCAGCTGCAAGAGCTCGCGATCACCGTCGACTGCCGGCAACCCGGCTGCGCGCAGCCGGCCGGCGTGCTGTGCGTGAACGTCCACACCGGCGAGCTGCTGCGGAGGCTGCCGGCGCATCCGCTCCGCATCCGCGACGCACGGAAAGCGGCGAACCGGTGACCGCGCCGACACCGGCTGAGGTCGCAGCGATGGACGAGAGCGGCATCGACCCGACGCCGCTGCTCGGCGACGGCGCTCAGACCCGGCTGTTCGAGATGGCGGACCACCTGGACCGACTCGCCGCTCGGGTGTCGGCGTGACCCGGATCGTGGGTGTCGACCCGTCGCTCGTCGGGACCGGCATCGCGGTCCTGCCGCACCCGTCGACCGCCGCACCCGAGCTGGTGCCGACGCTGGTCACGATCGGCGAGACCGGGTCGGACCGGGACACCGTCGCGACGACAGCACGCCGGATCGCCCGGACCACGCGCGCGGTCCTGCAACGCGTCCCGACCGACACCGAGATCGCGTTGGCGGTGATCGAGGGCCTGCCATACGGCACCGAAGGCGGCCGCCACGAAGAACGCGCCGCGCTGTGGTGGGGCATCGCCGCCGGCCTCACCCAGCGGCGCATCCCGATCGCGGTGTGCAACACCACACACCGCGCCATCTGGGCATCGGGGTCGGGTCGCGGCGACAAGGCCGTCTGCACCGCCGCGATCAAAGCGCTGTGGACGAACGTCGTCGTCAGGGACCACAACCAAGCCGACGCGCTGATCGTCGCGCACATGGCCGCACAGCGCCTCGGGTGGTTCCCGATCGAGCACCCGCAGCACGACATCGCGAACCGCATGACCTGGCCGGCCGGCCTCCCCGACGTCCTACCACCAGCACCACCCAAACCACCGAAGACCACGACGAAGGGCACCCGACGATGACGATCACCGACACCCCAGTCAGCGACCCCGAGGTGCACGAGCAGAAGCCCGATGCACTCCGCGAGGAGACGAGCCGTCACGCCGCCAGCCTGGACTGCGTCCCGACCCCGATCTACGACCAGCTGATCACCGACCTCGGCATCGACCCCGATCGCGAGGACCAGTGACCGCCGCGACCGTCGTCGAGCGGATCGCCGCGGTGGTCCGCGCCGGCCTCGCCGACCAGATCCCCGACGCGAAGGTCGTCGACGTCGACGTCGACCAGCTCGCCGCCGCGATCGCCGCAGAGCTGGAGCTCCAACACCACACCAGCACAGCGGGCGGCTTCCAGTACGGCATCCACCCCATGACACCACCATTGGACTACCCACCGACCTACGAGATCGAATCGTGGTCCACCCGGTCCTGGCCGGTCGACCCGGACGCGTTCGAGGCGTACGTGCAGTGGCACCGCGACCGCGGCGCCGAAGGACTCCGCCTGTGGCAAGCGGGATCGACGCTCCCGCTCCCGGACCATCCGTGACCGGACCTGCTTGCTCGGCGTGCCGTCGTCCGACCCCCGACGGTGTCGTGTTGTGCACCGCCTGTTTCGGGCAACTCGTCACCGCGCTCCGATCGGTGCCCGGTGTGGTCGCCGATATCGCCGTCGCGGCAGCGCGCCTCGACCGGGCCACACCAGGCCGGATCGGCGGCAGGTCCGCCGACACACCGCTCCCCGAGCGTCTCGGTCTCCGTAAGCCGGTCGCCGACCTCGCCGACGTCGTCCGCCGATGGGCGATCATCACCGCCGCCGGCCACCAGGTGTGCCCATCCCGCCGGCACCTCACCGAGCTCGCCCTCGAAGCCCGCGACCAGCAGCACCGGCCGCGCGACCCCGCCGCGCTCGCGCTGATCCCGGTCCAACCCGTGGAAATCCACGCCCTCTGGCTCGCCCACCACCCCGCCTGGCTCCGCGGACACCCCAGCATCGGAGACGCGCACCAGCAGATCACCACGGCAGTCGCGCGGGCACGCGCCGCCTGCGACCGCCCGCAGCTGCGGTTCTACGGCTGGTGCCGCACCCGCGACACCGCACACGAGCAGCAATGCGGCGCCGAACTGTACGCCGCCACCGACGCCGACCTCGTCGCATGCCGACGCTGCGGAACGAAACACCCCGGCGACCAACTCCGCGACCAACTCCTGATGGACGCCCGCAGCGCGCTCGCCACCCGCGAGGAACTCCTCGCCGTCCTCCACGTCTACACCGGCACACCAGTCCCCGCAGGCACCTTCTACAGCTGGCGATCCCGCGGCCGGCTACGCCCCGCCGGCTGGCTCCACCGCGACGAACGATACGGCGACCGCATCACCGACCACTGGATCTCACGCACCGACCCACCCGTATTCCGCGTCGGCGACGCCCTCGCACTGCTCGACAAAACCCCAAGCACCACAACGGAATAGGACCATCCTGTGTCCCACGACGAAGACACATCCCGCTGGGCCGTACCCGCCACCATCGCGCCGTCGATCGGCCTCACCGCCTGGGCCTGGACCGGACAATGGGCCTGGATCGTCACCGGCCTCGCGGTCATGGTGATCATCGCCGGCGTCTCCGTGCACTACCCGCGCCGGCCACGATGAGAGCACACCCGGCCTCCGACTACGAACAGTTCGCCCGAGCAATGGAAGGATTCCAGCGCGCCGCCCAGGCCCTCGCCGTCCAGGCCGCCCTCGGCGTGCTGATGCGCGGCGACCTCCCCGAAGCGACCGAGATCCTCGGCAAGCTCAAACCCGACACGCTGCGCTCACTGTCCGTCGCGGCGAAAACCCTCGCCGACCTCGCCGACCACGAACTCACCCGACGGCGACCAGCGCGCTGAGTGGACAACCCCACTGACCTGCATGCAAGATGTCACTGCAGGCGGACTCCGTGTGCCCACACCACGGACCAGCCGGCCACCCCACGATTCCCCAAGCTGCACCCCCGCTGCGCGTCAACCACACCCGAACCCGGCCGCCGAGCGACGACCGGGACAACGGGAACGGAAAGCGCACCCAGCCTCACACCCCCACGCCCAACCGGGCGCGGGTCCCGAACAGTGAGGTCGTAAAGCCGGACCAACTTCACCGGCCGTGAAAGCTGCGCACAGCCGGGGGGTGCAGCCCCCGGGGACAAGAAGGGCCACACACCCCCGTGGGATCGAAGAACTCACGCGCACTCCGCGAAATCGACCGCACCCTACGAGCACGCCAAGGGCCCTGCTGGATCTGCGGCCACCCCATCGACTACACCCGCCCCTACCACCGCGAAGACGGCACCTGCGACCCCGACGCCTTCACCATCGAACACATCCACCCACGCTCCACTCACCCACACCTCGAACACGACCCCGGCAACTGCGTCCCCGCACACGCACGCTGCAACAAACAACGCGGCAACCGCCCCTACCACCCCAACCTCGGCACCCCAACCCAAGACTGGTAGCCACCGGGGTATAGGGGTCCAAATCACCGAACAGCCGCCGTCCCTTGCCATCCGGGCGGATGTGATCCCCCCCCCCGGCGGCTCGGCCGGGGTGGGGGGGTTCGCGCGCGCGAGAGCGCCCCGGCCTGCGGGGTTGCTGGCCGGGGCGCTCCGAGTGGGGGGTGGGCGGGGGGGGGTCTACAGGCAGCCGAGGGTGCGGTAGCCGAGGATCGTGCCGGTCGCGGGGTCGGTGACCTCGTCGAGGGGGAACAGCAGGTCGCCGCGGTGGCCAGCGAGGACTTCGGCGATTTCGCGGGTGACGACATACCAGGTGCCGGGGGTGGGGGCTGGGATCCCGACGGGGCGTGCGGGTTCGATGTCGACGACGATCGCGCCGTCGAGGAATCCGGGCGGCGCGTAGGGGGTGGTGCGGTTCTCGGCGAGGCGGGCGGGTTGGGTGGCTGCGGGGAGCTGCCGGACGACTTGTCGGTCGTCGGTGTAGATGGCGATGGCGCGGTCGGTGAGGTTGACGAGTCCGGTCATGGCTGCTGTTGGCTCCGTGGGCTTGTCGGTGTCGGTGAAGGTGCCGCGTAGGCGTTCGATGAGCTGGTCGGCGTGGGTCATTTCGCCGGTGTCGTCGGTCGGGCCGACGAACACGATGGGCCCGACGAGCTGGTCGTAGCTGTGGCCGGTCCAGCCGTCGAGCGCGGCGATGGTCTCGGCGAGGCAGTTCCGGGGCAGGCCCTTGAGCTTGCCTTCGTCGTCGAGGATCATGTTCGACGATCGGAGGGTGACGGCTTGAATCCAGGCGCCGCCTGCTGCGGCTTGCAGTGATGCGAGGTCGCGCCCGATAGTGCGGATGGTGATGATGTCGAGGTCTGGCCAGGTCTGTACGACGCGGATCTTGGTCATTGGGTGAGTCCTTCGGCGAGTCGGCGGATGCGGGTGTCGACGTAGTCGCGCCAGTGCGGGTAGGCGGCGTCGGGTGCGCCGCGGGTTTCGGCTTCGAGTGCGGATGCATGGTCGGCGGCGTCGAGGATCGATAGCAGTTCGGCGGCGATCGCTTCGCGGGTGCGGCGCTTGATCGGTCCGTGTCGGTTCATCGGTCGCCCTCGGTGTCGACACCGAGGGCGGTGCGGAGGTAGTCGTAGGCGCGGGCTTTGCGGACTACGCCGGCCATGATCTTGCTTCCGGTGGCGCGTACGCGGCGGTCGCCTGCGCGGTCGCCTGCGCGTTCGGCTGCGTCGAGCAGTTCGCGGATCTCGCCGGTTGTCCACGGGCGGGTCATCGGGTGCTCGCTCGACGGCCGCTGTGGCTGGCCGCTATTGCCGCTGCTGCTGCGGCCGCAGCGATGTAGCCGGCCACGCCGGCCCACACGTGCTGTCCGGTGACGAGCAGCGCGACCGCGAACAGTGTGAGCGCTGCGGTGGTCAGCAGGCAGAGGCGGTAGGCGGTGGCGGCCCGAGTGCGGCGATGCCGGTGTCGGCCGGTCACCGCTGGTCCTCCCGCCACATGGCCCAGGTGATGTAGCCCCAGGCGGCGGTCCAGAACGCGGCGACGAGCGCGGCGTCGTGGCGGCCGAGCAGGTGGAACACGACGGTGGCCGCGACGAGCAACGCCAGGAACGCAGCCGGCCGGGCAGTCGTTCCCCGCGGGTAGCTGGTGGTCATCGGTCGGACACCTCGCGGTTGCGGTGGCAGTTGCGGTCGCACCAGGCGCACCTGTCGCTGCCGTTCGCTGCGGGGACGTCGGCGTACGAGTGGGCGCGTCGGCCGTCGAGGGTGGCCGTCGAGAAGTGGATGTGTGCCAGGCATTCGCACTGGCCGGGTGGGTGCTGCTGGTCGGTGGGCATGGGCGCGACTCCATTTCGTGGTGTGGCGTGACGGTTCTCACGCCACACAGCAACGTACACGATATTCGACTATCTAGTCGGATATCGCCTATCTAGGGCGCGCTCGGGCGTTCGGGCGCTCGGGCGCGAAGGGTGAGAGGTGATGGCGGATGCCGGGACCGAGCAGGCGGGCGGGGAAGCTGACCACTGCGGTTCGCGCGTCGGTAGCTGCAATGGATTGGCTCACCGACGCCGACAAGGCGGCCGTCGAGCTGGCGACCCAGTACGCGCGGCAGATCGAGGCCGGTGTCGCCGAGGGTGGGCAGGACGCGACGAAGGCGCTGTACCTCGGCCCGCACCTGCTGCGGACGCTCGCCGACCTGGGTGGCACGCCGGCTGGCCGCGGTGTGATCGGGAACCGGCCGGCGCGGTCGCCGGCGCGCAGCGAGCCGGCGCGTGACGACGACGGAGACACCACCGACGACGACGACAGCGCCGACAGCGCCGACAGCGCCGGGTCGGCGCTCGCGCGGCTCCGCGAGAAACGGTCGCGCCGAACCGCTTGAAGGCCGCACCGAGCCGCGAATCTGGACGCGGCCGCTGCGGGAGCTGACGCCGGAGACATCGCTCGGTTGGGACTGCATCGCGTTCGCCGAGGACGTCCTCGGGATCGAGCTGTACCGGTGGCAGAAGTGGGTCCTGATCCACGCGCTGGAGTTGCTGCCGGACGGCACTTTCCGTTTCCGGACGGTGGTGCTGCTGGTCGGGCGGCAGAACGGCAAGTCGACGCTGTTGATGGTGCTGGTGCTGTGGCGCATGTTCGTCGAGGCGGCGCCGTTGACGATCGGGACCGCGCAGAACCTCGACGTGTCCGAGGAGCTGTGGGCCGACACGCTCGAGCTCGTACGGGACGTGCCGGATCTGTCGGTCGAGGTGCCGCCCCGGAACGTGAAGACGGGCAACAGCAAGAAGGTGTTCTGGCTGCGGTCGGGTGAGCGGTACAAGGTGGCCACCGCGTCCCGGAAAGGTGGCCGCGGATTGTCCGGGGACCTGGTCCTCATGGATGAGCTGCGGGAGCACACCACGTTCGCGTCGTGGTCCGCGGTGTCGAAGACGACGCTGGCCCGGTTGCGGGCTCAGGTGTGGGGCGTGTCGAACGCCGGCGACGCGCTGAGCGTGGTGCTGCGCCGGCTGCGGGCGCTCGCGCACCAGGCGCTCGGCTGGCCGGACGGCGACGACGACGCACCGACGCTCGGTGTCGTGCACCTCCAGCTCGATGCCGAGCAGGCCGCCGAGCTGGAGCGTGACGGCGACAGCCTGGGGATCTTCGAGTACAGCGCGCCGCCGGGGGTCGACATCTTCGACCGGCAATGGTGGCCGTGGGCGAACCCGTCGCTCGGTTATCCGCGGGCGGACGGTTCGGGGCTGACGGAACGGGCGATCGCCGCGGCTGCGCGCACGGACCCGGAGGACGTGTTCCGCACCGAGGTGCTGTGCCAGTGGGTGACGGGCGCCGGGCACGGCCCGTTCCCGAAGGGTCGGTGGCTGGACCGACTCGACCCCGATTCGGGGCTCGGCCGCAAGGCGAAGGTGTGGGCGTGCGTCGACGTGTCGCACGACCGGTCGATGACCTACATCGCGTTCGGCGGGTGGCGGAAGGACGGCACCCGGCATGGTGAGGTCGTCGCCCAGCGCGCCGGCACCGACTGGGTCGTCGACTGGTTGACCGGGACCCGGCGTCGGCGGGACCGGATCGTCGCGGTCGCGGTCGCCGGAACGGGCGCCCCGGTGGTGTCGCTGCTGCCGGCGCTGCACGAGTCGGGGCTGACCGTGATCGAGATGTCGATCACCGATCAGGCCGCGGCGTGTGGTATCGCGTTCGACCTCGTCGACGGCGGCGGTGTGGCGCGGGTCGCCCAGCCGGTCCTCGACGTCGCCGCGACGACCGCCGCCGTGAAACCGGTTCGGGACGCGTGGGTGATCGACCGGGCGCGGTCGCCGGCGGACGCGGCTCCGCTGATCGCGTGGATCGGGGCGCTGTGGTGCATGGACAAGGCCGAGCTCGACCAGGACTCGGTGTACGAGGACAACGACCTGATGGTGGTGTGATGTGACGGACTGGCTGCTCGCGGCGATCCTCGTCGTGGTCGCCGCGGCCGCGGTCGCCGAGCTGGCGCGGCGCGTCGGCGCGGGTCGGCATCTGCACCGGCGGCGGGTCGTGGTGAATCTCCGGTCCGGCAACGCGGTCGGCGGGGTCATCACCAGCTCGGTCGGCCGCTACTACACGGTCTCGGACGCGCAGATCCACGAACTCGGTCAGCCGGCGCCGGTGCCGGCTGACGGCGCGATCGTGATCGCGAAGGACCACGTCGACTACGTGCAGGTGCTCTGATGTCGTTCGTCGTGTCGGAGGGGACGCTGCGGGGACTGTCCCGGCCGGAGCTCCCGCCGGTCGCGCAGATCAAGCTCGTCGACGGTGTCGCCCAGCATTACCACGAGATCTGGCGGTCGCAGCCGGCGGTGCGCACGGTGACCAGTTTCCTCGGCAGGAACATCGCGCAGCTCGGGTTGCACACGTTCGCGCGGCGCAGCGACACCGAACGGGAGCGGCTGACCGATCACCCGCTGGCCGTGCTGTTGGGCCGGCCGAACGGTTGGACGACGACGTACCGAGCGTTGGACGCGCTCGTGCAGGACTACGCGATCTTCGACGTCGCGTACTGGCAGAAACTCGCCGCGGCGGACGGGCGCCTCGCGCTGGTCCGGCTGCCGCCGCCGATGGTCACCCCGAAGGGTGAGAACTGGCTGTACCCGGAGAAGTTCGAGCTGGCCGGGTCGAAGGGTAAGAAGGAGATCCCCGCCGATCAGGTGGTGTTCTTCCGCGGCTACAACCCGATGAGCAACGCGACCGGGGTGTCTCCGCTGGAATCGCTGCGCGTCATCCTCGCCGAGGAGTACGAAGCGTCTCGGATGCGGGAGAGCGTGCTCCGCAACGGTGCCCGCTTGTCCGGGTACCTGGAGCGTCCGCGGGACGCCAAGGACTGGTCAGGGAAGGCGCGGGAACGGTTCCGCGAATCGTGGCGGTCGCAGTACTCCGGCGGCGGGCCGCAGGCCGGCGGCACACCGATCCTCGAGGACGGGATGACGTTCCGTCCGGTCGCGCAGACCGCGAAGGACCTCCAGTACGTGGAGGGCCGGAAACTGACCAGGGAGGAAGTCGCGTCGGCCTATTTCATCCCGCCGCCGATGGTCGGGATCTTGGATCACGCAACGTTCTCGAACATCACCGAGCAGCACAAGATGCTGTACCAGGACACGCTCGGCCCGTGGCTGACGATGATCGCGCAGGAGATCGCGCTCCAGCTGATCCCCGATCTCGACGCCGCCGCGGTCGACCTGTACGTCGAGTTCAACCTCGCCGAGAAGATGCGCGGCAACTTCGAGGAACGCGCGGATTCCACCGTCAAGGCGGTCGGCTCGCCGTGGATGACGGTGAACGAGGCACGCGCACTGGACAACCGGCCACCACTCGACGGCGGTGACGAGCTGGTGCGGCCGTTGAACGTCACCCAGAACGGCGACCAGGACCCGATCCCGGCCGAACCCGACGAAGGCACCGACCCGGCGTTCGTGCCCGCACCCACGCCCGACGACGACGAGAACGACCCTGAGGACGAGTGATGCTGACCAAGGACGCACCCGTACGGGTGAAGGCCGGCCCGGACGACGGGCTCGAGGAAGGCGAGTTCACCGCCTACGCCAGCGTGTTCGGCAACCGCGACAGCTACGGCGACGTCGTGATGCCGGGCGCGTTCGCGAACACCATCACCGCGTGGGCGAAGTCGGACGACCTGATCCCGCTGCTGTTCGGACACAACATGTCCGACCCCGACTACAACATCGGGCACCTGATCACCGCCGAGGAGGACGACACCGGCCTGCTGGTGCACGCCCGCCTCGACCTCCAGAATCCCAAGAGCGCGCAAACCTACCGGCTGCTGAAAGGCCGCCGCATCCGGCAGATGTCGTTCGCCTACGACGTGATCGAAGGCGGCTGGGAACAGCGGAAGAAAAACCCCGACGATGACGGCGAGAACCCCGACGTCGAGGAGTTCTACGCGCTGCGTGAACTCAAGCTGTACGAGGTGTCGGTCGTGACGATCGGCGCCAACCAGGACACCGAGATCTTGGCCGTGAAGTCGATCCCACGGGTCGCCGACCAGCTGACCGCCGGCATGAAAGCCGGCCGGGTGCTGTCGGCGAAGAACGAGGGCGAGATCCGCACCGCCCACGAAGCTCTGGGCCGAGTGCTCGAAGCGCTCGACACCACCGAAGACGAGGACAAGGCCAGCGGCCGCGGCCCGTCCCGCAAGAGCGACAGCTCGGGCGGGGCCAGCCAGGAGCCGTCCGTCACGGACTCGGCACTGCACGCACTGGACGCGCTCGACATCGAGCTGAGCGCACTCACCGCCGAGGAGGCACCCACACCATGAGCACCACCACGATCAGCAAGATCGCGGACCTGCGGGCCCGCGCGGCCGCGGCAGCGAAGTCCGCGCGCGACATCGCGGAGAAGGCCGACGGCGAGGACCGGTCGATGACCGACGCCGAGAAGACCGACTTCGACGCGCACATGAAGCAGGGACGCGAGCTGCTCGACGCGTTGATGGCGGCGAAGTCCGACGCCGACATCCTCGCGCAGGCCCGCAAGCTCGCCGAGGACATCGGGGAGCCGGCTGCCGGCGACGTCGACGCGCAGGGCCAGGTCCCGATCCGGGAGCGGGTGAAGTCGCTCGGCCTCCAGGTCGTCGAGTCGCAGGCGTACAAGGACCTGCTGGAGCCGTTCGGCGGTCCCGGTCACCGGATCCCCGACAAGACGCGGATCCAGTCCCAGCCGATCCCGATCAAGGGCCTGTTCGTCGGTGGTACCGACACCAGCGCCGGCGCGTTCGTGGTCAACGAGCAGACCGGCATCGTGGAGATGCTGGGCCGCAAGCCGCTCACGATCCGGTCGCTGATCTCGGTGCGCCGCACCGCGTCGGACACGGTCGAGTACGTCGCGCAGACCAGCCACACCAACTCTGCGGCGGTGGTGCCGGAGGCGACCAGCTCGGCCGCGCCGACCGCGCCCGGCAGCGCGGGGCCGCTGGTGCGGAACCCGGGCGGCGGGTACAAGCCCGAGGGGTCGTGGGCGTTCGAGCGGCGGACCGCGGTCGTGAAGACGATCGCCGAATGGGTGCCGTCGACGAAGCGTGCGCTGGCGGACGTCGGTCAGCTCGAAGGGTTGATCAACGACGAGCTCCGCGCCGACATCAGCGAGGCCGAGGAGAACCAGATCCTCGCCGGCAACGGTGTCGGGGACAACTTCACCGGTGTGTTGAACACCTCGGGTATCCAGGCGCAGGCATTCGACACCGACATCTTCACGACCGTTCGGCGGGCGATCACCAAGGCCCGAGTGGTGGGACGGTCGAACCCGACCGCGCTGGTCGTGAATCCGGCGCAGGCGGAGGAGATCGACCTGACCCGCGACGAGCAGGGCAGGTTCTTCTACGGCGGCCCGCAGGCAGTCGGCCCGCGGACCCTGTGGGGTGTCCCGCTGGTCGAGTCCGAGACCATGCCCGCCGGGACCGGCGCGCTGGCCGACTGGTCGAAGGCCGTCCTGTGGGACCGGGAGGAGACCACGGTCACCATGTCGGACTCGCACGAGGATTTCTTCGTCCGGAACATGGTCGCCGTCCTTGCAGAGGAGCGGTGCGCGTTCGCGGTCACCCGTCCGTCCGCGTTCGTGTCCGTCGACCTGGCCGCCTGAGCCCGGTCGTAGCCGAGAGAGGGAGAAATTCGCATGGCTGAGCTACACACCTACGACGTCGAGGTCAACGGGTACGCGACCCGGGTGAAGCTGACCGCGGAGGACGCCGAGAAGCGTGGCCTGACCGACGCCGACAAGGTGAAGGTGACCCGCAAGTCCCGCACCGCGGCGAACAAGTCCCGCACCGCGGCGAACAAGTCCCCCGGCCCGGCCGATCCCGGCTCAGGCTCGGGCGATCCGGGCACGGCGACCGACCCGGCCGCGGGCGAGTAGGGCAAGGCCGCGGCGATGACCTCACCGGACGCACTGCTGGTCACCGAAACCGATGTCGCCGCCTTCGTCGACGAAGACGACGACACGTACCAGCAGCAGCGGATCGCCGAGGTCGTCGCCGCGGTGCGCACCTACTGCGGCTGGCACATCGCCCCCGCCCGGACCGAGACGCTCGTCGTCGACGGCCCGGGCGGGCCGGTGCTCCAGCTGCCCACGCTGCACGTCACCGCGGTCGAATCGGTGACCGAACTCGGGAAACCGCTCACGGCCAGCGCCGGCTACAGCTGGTCCGCACGCGGGTCCCTGCGCCGACAGCCACGCGGAACGTGGTGGACCGACGAGTACCGGGCGATCGAGGTCCGGCTCACCCACGGCCACCCGGTGGCGCCGGCCGACATCGTCGGTGTCGTCATGGACCGGGCGCTCACCGCCGCCGCATCCCCGGCGGGGCAGCCTGCGGAGAAGATGGGTCCGTTCGAGTTCGGCGGCAGCGCCGGCACCGCGGCCGCGTTCCTCGACTCGCAGTACGCGATCCTCGACCGGTACCGGCTGGAGCCCCCGCCGTGAGCGAGACCGTGCAGCGTTACCGGCCCACGACCGGCCGCGGCGGCGTCGACGACCTCGACGACCCCGCACCCTGGACCGGCCCGGCACCGTTGCGGGCACGGGCGGTCGAGCCTGGCCCACCACGGGACCGCGCGATCCGCGGCCGCAACGGCGAGACGATCGCCTGGACGGTGTACTTCCTGCCGGCGCCCGACCTCACCGGCGAGGACGAGCTGGTCGTCCGCGGCGACCGGTGCCGCGTCCAGATTCTCGACTGGCGGTCCCCGTACACCACGAGGACCGGGCTCGTCGCACTGTGCACGCTGGGCCGCGGCTGATGGCCGACGTGAAGGTCGACTTCCGGCTCGACGGCGCCGGCGTCCGCGAGGTCCTGACCGGGCTCACCGAATCGCTCGTCGACGACGTCGCCGAGCAGATCGCCGAACGGGTCCGCGGGATCGTCGGCGACGACATCCCTGTCGTCGTCACCTACGACGACACCGATCGGGCCGCCGCGTCGGTCATGATCGCGCACCCGACCGGCGCGCACCTGCAAGCCACCACCGGCGCGCTGACCCGCGCAGCCGGGCAGCTCGGGCTCACGGTCGGCCCGGCATGAGTTCGCCGGTGTGGGTGCCGACCGATCCGCTGCCCGCGCTACGCGAGTTCCTCGCCGAGCGGTGGGCCGAACGGGACCCGCGGCCGCGGGTAGCGCTGAACCTGTCGTCGGACTGGACCCGCCACACCGGCCCGGAGGTCGTCCTCGCCGACGACTCCGGGCCGATGCGATGGCCGGTCGAGACGCTGCCGCAGCTGCGGGTGACCGTCTACGCCGGCGGCCGCAGCATCGCCCGCGACGTCGCCGGCGTCACCCTCGGCTGGCTGCTGTGCCTCCGGGTCCCCGGGATCGCGAAGATCCTGCCCGGCGCCGCGCTCATCGACGCACGCGACCCGGACACCACCGGGCACGTCGCGTCGTTTACCGTCCGCGCCCGCGTCCGGACCCACGAGCTCGACTGAGTACCGGACTAATCGCACCACCTCGATAGACCACCACCCCTCTCCCCGGGTGGCCGAACCGCACACCAACCGAAATCAAATGAGCGACCCGAGAGGGGTATTCATCATGGGCGGAGAACCGCGCAACGTCGACATCTGGGATTCCGCGGACGTGTGGATCCACCGCACCGCGGGCGTCACCGATGTCGCCGACATCGTCCCGGCCAGCATCGAGATCGAGTTCGACGCGGTCCCCGACGCGGACTGGGAGCTGGTCGGGCTCCTCAACGGCGAGGACGGTTTCGCCGAGACCGTCGAGTTCGACGAGTCCAGCTACAACGCATGGGGGTACGGCGAGATCCTCAAGTCGTTCCGGAACCGGCGGCTCGAACGGAAGTTCACCGCGCTCGAACGGAACGCCGTCACCGCGTACCTGGAGTCGCCCGGCGACACCGATACGCACGTCGTCGACGCGAAGCCGGCCCGGGTGTACCTCGGGTTCGAGACCCGCACCGACGACGGGAAGACGAAGCGGCGCATCACCACCGTGCCGTCGACCGTGAAGTCGGGCGGGCGCACAGACAACGAGCAGGACATGGCGTCCGTCGAGTACACGTGCGCGATCTTCCCGAACGGGTTGAAGCAGCGGTTCATCAAGCAGGAGACCGGGCTGCTGGTGCCGGAGCCGACGACCCCGCTGACGTACACCGTGGCGGTCACCGGGTCGCCGACCGGCGGCACATGGACCGCGACCGTGGGCGGCCAGACCACCAGCGGCATCCCGTACGACGCCACCGCCGGCGAGGTCGAGGCGCCGCTGGAAGCGCTGTCCACGGTGTCCGCAGCGACGGTCACCGGTTCAGACGGCGGCCCGTGGACGGTGACCGTGCCGGCAGCGCTCACCGCGTCCGGCGCCGGCCTGATCGGCGGGACCGCTCCGTCCGTGACGGTCACCCCGGTCTGACACCCGGGGCCAGTTGCTCGCCCGCCCGGCGTTCGTGCGGTTCTCCGGGCGGGCGGGGTCTCCACCCAGAACCGCACACCAACGTTGAAAGAAGGCGACCCCGCGTGCGCATCCCTTCCGACGCCGAGATCAACGAAGCCGCGACCCGGCTCGGTCTCGACGTCGACGGGGTGTGCCCGCCGTCGCTGCGAGGGCGGGTCGCCCGCACGGTCCAGGTCGCCGCCGCCGACACCGCCAGGACCGACGCCGCGGCAGCCGCAGCGGAATCGGTGACCGACGAGCTCGCCGCCGCGGTCGACCACATCGCGGCCGCGTACACGCAGCTGTGCCAACGGATTCCCGAACAGGCCGCGCGGGAGATCACCGCCGGTCTCGCACCCACTCTCTACCGCGCCGCATCAACGAACCGCACACCCCGGAAGGAACCGCACCAGTGAGTGAATCGATCGACCTCGACGACGGCTACGAACCCGACGACTACGACGACCGCGCCGACGAGCAGCCCGAACCCGAGCCGGCACGGCGCAAGCAGCCGAAGGGCCGTCGGCCGAAACGGGACGACTCCCGGATCCCGGCGCGCGCACCCCGACCCCAGGACCACCGGCCGGCCAGCACCCCGGTGATCCGGGGCGAAGCCGAAGGGATCGAAACCGTCACAGTCGAATTCGACGGCGAGTCCTACACGATCCCCGCCGACCCCGCCGACTGGCCGATCAACGCGACCGAAGCATTCGAGAACGGGCGCGCGGTCACCGCGATCCGGATGCTGCTGGCTCCCGACGAATGGATCAAGGTGCAGCGCAAGCAGTACCGGAACCGGCAGTTCCGGGAACTGTTCGACGCGCTCGCCCGAGCCGGCGGATTCCGCAACTCGGGAAACTGATCGGGCTGCTCGCCCTCCTCGCCGACGACGAGCAGCGCGACCGGCTGGAAGCCGATCTCGACCGGTACTACGGCCGCGACCTGCGCGACCTCTACCGCCGAGACGAGCACGGGCGCCGCCTGCTCACCCTGCGGATGCTGTTCGTCCGCGTCCTCGCCCTGCCCGCCGACTCCGCGCTCGCGGTCGCCGCGAACGACGGACGGATGCCGTGGTCGACCACCGACCACCTCCTCGCCGACCTGTGGGCGCTGCAAGCCCGCGCGCACGGCGGGAAGAAAGCGCCGAAGCAGCACCCCGGCCGGCCCCGCCCGAAAGCAAAGCCGATGACGGCGGCCAAGGCCGAGAAGTACCGCACCGCGCAACGCCGACGCCAGCAGATCCGCGACCGCCGCCAGCAGCCGCAACTACCCCCGGGAGGAGGGAACACCGCATGACCGATATCGGTGTCGCCACCCTCCAGGTCTTCCCGACCGCGCGGGGAATCACCCGGATGATCGACGAGCAGATCATCGCGCCGCTCGCACGGGGTGGCCGCGAGGCCGGCGACCGCGCCGGCCAGGGAATCGCGGACGGGATCCGCGGATCGACCGCGGCCGTCGAACGGGCGTCGCAACAGATCACGTCCGCGCGCGGGCAGGAAGCGTCGGCGGCGGACCGAGCCCAGGCCGCGGAGCGGGATCTCGCGGGCACCCGCACCCGCGCCGGCGGCGCCGTCGACGGGCAGGCACGCGGGGAGGAAGACCTCGCCCAGGCACGGCAACGCCGCGCGGGCGACACCGGCCGCGCTCGCGACGCGGAGGAAGACCTCGCCCGGGCGGCGCGTCGAGCCGGCGACGAGACCGCCGCCGGCGGGCGGGACGGCGCGAGCGCGCTCGGCGGCCTCAAGGACAAAGCCGGCGAGGCGGCCGACCAGCTCAAGGGCGTCGCCGTGGCGGCGGCCGGGATCGGCGGGATCGGGTCGGTCATCGCCGACGCCGCCGACTTCGACGTCATCGGGGACCGGCTCGCCGCCTCCCTCGGCGCGACCGGGCAGCTCGCGAAGGATTACGGCGACACCGCCGGCAAGGTGTACTCGTCCGGGTTCGGTGCGTCGATGGACGACGCAGCATCCGCCGTCGGCATCGTCGCATCGTCGTTCGCGACCCTCGGTTTCGAGGGCGAGGCGTCCCTCGAAACCGTGTCCCAGCGGGCACTCGCGTTCGCCGACGTCTTCGGCACCGACGTGTCCGCCGTCGTGCAGACCACATCGCAGCTGGTGACGAACGGCCTCGCAGCCGACTCGACCCAGGCGTTCGACCTCATGACGACCGCCTTCCAGCGAGTGCCGGCCGCGATGCGTGACGAGCTGCCCGAGATCCTCGACGAGTACGGAACCAACTTCCGCGCCCTCGGATTCGACGGTCAGTCCTCGTTCAACCTGCTCGTAACGGCCGCCGATCAGGGCAAGTTCGCGCTGGACAAGACCGGGGATGCGCTGAAGGAATTCACGATCCGCGGCTCCGACATGTCGGAAGCGTCGGCCGCCGCGTACGCCGCGATCGGCCTCAACGCACAGGAGATGTCGGACAAGGTCGCCGCCGGCGGCGCCGGCGCGCAGGAGGCGTTGCGGGCGACCGCGCAGGGCCTGCTCGGGATCGAGAGCCCCAGCGAACGCGCGAACACCGCGATCGCTCTGTTCGGCACTCCACTCGAAGACCTGTCGGTCGACCAGATCCCGCAGTTCTTGGAGGCTCTCGCCGGCGGTGAGGACCGGATGTCCGGGTTCGCAGGCGCGACCGACGAGATGTCGACGACCCTCGGTGACAACGCAACCGCGCGGCTCGAGACGTTCAAGCGGTCCGTGCAGACCGGCCTCGTCGAGGCGCTCGGCGCGTCGATCGGCTGGATCTCCGACAACTCCGGCATGCTCACCCAGCTCGGCATCGTCGCCGGCGTCACCGCGCTCGCGCTCGGCGGAATCGGGATCGCGCAGGGCGTGATCGCCGCCGGCGGGCTGATGAACTGGATTCGGTCGACCACGGCCGCTACCTGGTTGTTCAACTCCGCGTTGCTGGCGAACCCGCTGACCTGGGTTGCGCTCGGTATCGCCGCGGTCGTCGCCGCGGTAGTGATCATGTGGAACAAGTGGGATGGGTTCCGTAACTTCGTCACCGCCGCCTGGGACGGGATCAAATCGGCGTTCTCTGCCGCGTGGGGATTCATCCAGCCTGTACTCGCCGCGTTCGGCGAATGGTTCACCGGCACCGCTGTTCCCGCTGTCCTCGGATTCTGGCATGGGGTGATCGAGCCTGCGTTCTCGGTGATCGGCACCGTGATCTCGTTCTTCTGGAACACCGTCGTGAAGCCGGTGTTCGATCTGTTCGCTGCGGTGTTCGGGATAGTCGGCGCCGCGGTGATGTTGTTCTGGCACGGTGTGATCGAGCCCGCGTTCCAGGCGATCGGGTTCGTGTTCCAGCTGTGGTGGGCTGGCGTGCAGGTCGTGTGGGAGCTGTTCAAGCTCGGCCTGTCCGCTGCCGGCGACGTCGTGATGTGGCTGTGGAACTCGGTGATCGTGCCCGCGTTCTCCGTGATCGGAGCCGTGATCTCCGGCTGGTGGACCGGTGTCGTGCAGCCGGTCTGGGACGCGTTCACCGCGGGGCTCGGGTTCGCCGGCGACAAGGTGATGTGGCTGTGGAACTCGGTGATCGTGCCCGCGTTCGACGGGATCAAGGGCGCGGTCTCCGCCGCATGGGACTTCATCAAGCCCGTGTTCGACAACATCGGGACCGGGATCGAGGCGGTCGGCGCGATCGCCGGCCGGGTCGGCGACACCGCCCGCGGCGCGTTCGGCGGCGTCGCTGACATCATGCGTCAGCCGTTGCGGGTGATCGGCGGGCTGCTGGCGAACGTGCCGGAGAAGATCCTCGGCGTCTCCATTCCCGGCGCGGGGACCGTCCGTGCGTGGGGCGCGACCCTGCAAGGGCTGGCCGGTGGTGGCGTCGCCGGCCGCCGCCCGGACGGGTTGCTGTGGGGCCCGGGCACCGGCACGTCGGACTCGATCCTGGGCGTCGGCGCCGACGGCACACCGACCGCGCTGGTGTCCGCCGGCGAGGGCGTGGTGACGGAGTCCGCGATGCAACGCGGCGGCGACGAGCTGGTCGCTGCCCTGAACGCCGGATGGACCCCGCCGGCGGACTGGCTCGACCGGCTCGTCGGTGGCGGCACAGCCCTGGTCCGGGACGGCGACTACACCGGGCAGCTCGCACCGCTCGGGATCGACGAGGACCACCAGGCGGTCGCCGGCGTGCTCGGCGCGCGGTCGCTGCTTGTCGACGGCGACTACACCGGCAATCTGTACGACGCGACGGGGATCGAGGAGGACTCGCAGATCGTCGCCGGGGCGCTCGGCGCCCGCGACCTCCTGGTCGACGGCGACTACACGGGGAACTTCCGCGACGCGTTCGGCCAGGAGGAGGACAGCCCGGTCGTCGACGCGTTGCTCAAGGGCCGGGCAGCCGCGATCGGCGCGGCCGGCCTGGCCGCCGGCGACTACCGCGGCATCCTCGCCAGCGAGTTCGGGATCCAGGAAGACGACCCCGCGGTCGACGCGGCGCTGGACCTGCGGGACCTGCTGAAAGGTCGGCTCCCCGGATTCGCGGACGGCGGTGTCGTCGGCGCCGGGAAGATCACCCGCCAGCAGCTCCTCGACCAGGCCCGCGGAATCGAAGGCGTCCCGTACGTCTGGGGTGGCTGGGACGGTTCTTGGGGAACGGACTGTTCCGGCGCTCAGGCGCGGGCAGCGAACCTCGTCGCGTACGGCGACACCGAGACCGGTGGCCGGTTCGCGACCGGCACGCAGGCCGAAGCGCTCGCCGCCCGCGGTGCGCTGCCCGGTCTGGGCGGCCCTGACGACTACAGCATCGGCTGGTTCAACGGCGGCCCTTACGGCGGGCACACGGCCGGCACCCTGCCCGGCGGGACCGGGTTCGAGATGGGCGGCGGCCGCGGCGACGGCCAGTTCGGCGGGCCGGCTGCGAAAGCCGACGACCCGATGTTCACCGACCACGCGCACTTTCCCGCGTCCATGTTCGCGGGCCCGACGACCGCGGTACCGGAGGTGTCGACACCGACCCCGTCGTATCAGTCGCCGACCTACCAGAACGGTGTGACGACGACCCCGGTGCCGACAGGGGCCGGAGCTGGAACGGCCGGCCCGGCACCCACCTCCGGCGGAAGCGCATCCGGCGGCGGGCAGCGGCTGAAGACGTTCCAGGAACTCGGGTCCGACCTGGGCGGGATCATCGCCGGCGGGATCGTCGAGACGTTCGGTATCCCGGACTGGATCGCGGACCCGAACAAGCTGTTGCAGGGCGACGACGGGTCGAACGTGCGCACCAGCGGCGGCAGCAGCGCGAGCCTGGCCGGGGCCACGAGCTCGCCGGCTCCGTCCGCCGCGGCCGCAGGTACCTCGGCGCCGACACCAGCGCCAGCGCCGGCGCTGGCGCCGGCGTCGTCGTCGACCGGTGTCGGCGCCGGCGATGCGACCGTCGCTGTACCGGTCGACCCGTCGGGGCTGACCGGCTCCGACCTCTACAGCCACATGATCACGAGGACCGCTCGCGACATGGGTCTCGACCGTGCAGCCGCGGTGATCGGCAACGCGGTCGGGCTCGTCGAGTCGGAGATGCTGATGTACGCCAACAGCACCGTCCCCGAGTCGCTGTCGTTCCCGCACGACGCGGTCGGCTCCGATAGCGACTCGCTCAACTACATGCAGCAACGGCCGTCGCAGGGCTGGGGCACCGTCCCTCAGCTGATGGACCCCGCCTATCCGGCGAAGGCGTTCTTCGACGCGCTCGTCGGTGTCGACGGGTGGCAGTCGATGGACCCCGGTGTCGCGGCGCAGTCGGTGCAGCGGAGCGCGTTCCCGGACCGGTACAGCGAGCGGCTCGCGGACGCCGACGCATGGGTGACGAAGGCCGGTCTGTTCGACACCGGCGGGTGGCTGCCGCCGGGCGGGGTCGCGATCTCGGCTCTGACGAAACCGGAGCCGCTGCTGCCCGAGTCCCGGTGGGCGGTCGCCGAAGCGAACATTTCCGCGGTCGACAAGCTGGTCGCCGCGATGAACGGCGGCGGCCGCCGCGGCGGCGACACGTTCATCGCGAACGGCTACACCGCGGGCGATCTCGCCGGCGAGTGGCGGCGGCAGACGTGGGCCCGCACCGGCGGATACGACGGGCGGGGATGGTAGATGGCGGTCGGACGGTCGATCACGTACGTCGGTGTCGACGGTGCACGCTGGCACCTGCACGGCGTCGACATGGGCGCCGAGGGCGTCTACCTGACCAGCCTCGCCGGGTTCTACTTCCCCGTGTCGGTACCGCTGTCCCAGCAGCCGGCGTACATGCGGGGCGCGAAACCGGGCCCGTCGAAGATCGATCCGTCCGTTATCGACATGAAGCTGTTCACCTCCGCGGAGACCGAGGAGGAGTGGGAGGACGTCGAGTCGGCGTGGTGGCGGTCCTGGTCCACCGAGGAAGACGGGACGCTGATCGCGACCGACCGGCGGGGCCGGCGCCGCACCCAACCGGTCCGGCTCCAGAAGTGGCCCAGCGAGCCATTCGACTTCGAGCCCGAGACCGAGATGGAGTGGACGCTCCCGACGATCGCGTACTCCCCGGGCTGGCGCGGCCCGCAGCTGGTCAGCAGGTGGCAGAACAGCAGCGGCAGCGGGTCCGGGGTGCTGCGGCTCGCCAACCCGGGCGACATCGAGATCTGGCCGCAGATCGCCGGCTGGGGCCAGGCCGGCGTCCGGGTGACGGTGCCGGACGGTATCGGCGGCACCACGGTGCGGCTGACCGAGTTCGCGGACGGTGAGCACTGGCTCGTCGACCCGGACATGACGGGCGGGGTCAACCTGGACACGGTCACCAACACCCAAGCCGCCGCCCGCATGGCCGGGCTGCTGTTCCAGTATCCGATCCCCCCGCACACCGTCACCCCGGTCGACTGCCCGGTCTCGGCGACCGGCGCCGACACCGACACCGAGGTCGCGGTGTACATGACGCCGCTGCACATGAGGCCGTGGGGGTGAGATGACCGCGCCACCGGTCGATTTCCTCACTCTCGACGACGTCCGCGACCACATCGTCGCCCGCCGCCGCCGCGAGCAGCGGGACGCTCTCGCGCGTCCGAAGATGACGATCTGCGACAAGACCTGGGAGCCGGTGTGCTACCTGCGGGGTGAGCTCGCGTGGGACTTCGAGGAGGTCGCGAACGACACCGGCGAGGGTGAGTTCACGATCCCCGGTGACCACCTTCTGACCGAGTGGCTGCTGCGGCCGTCGCTGCGGCAGGCCGACGTGCACATCGTGGTCGACACCCCGTACTGGCGGTGGGGCGGGAAGTGCGATCAGATCCAGCGGATCTACAAGGCCGGCGAGATGGTCGCTGTGCGAGTGCATTTCCTGCACGACTACCACCAGGCCAAGAAGATCACGTGCTACGCGAACCCTATCTTCCCGGCTGAATTTCAGGTGCCCAAGGCGATGCCGTACGCGGGCCCGACGTGCACCGGGACCATCTTGTACGGGTTGTCGAACGCGTGGCGCATCCAATCGTTGAACGCGATCCCGGACAACATCTTCAACCCCGCGCAGTGGTCGGGGCTGTGGGACCCGGCGCAGTGGTGGACGACTTTCGTGCCGGTGAACCCGCTCACCGACACCAGCCAATGGACGGTGCTGAGTTCGCGTTTCGCGAACTTCCACGACCTCATGGCGCCGACACTCGCGTCGGCCGGAGTGCTGTTGCAGCCGCAGCGGTGGATGCCCGGGGAGCCGCAGCCGGCCGGCAACTTCTACCAGCTCCAGCACTCGACCCGCGTGTTCCGAGCGATCGACAAGTCCGGGTACGCGGGCCCGACCGGCACCATGATCGACGGCCTACTCAACCTCGTCGGCACGATCGCCGAGGACCTGATCAACGAGATCGTCACCGAACTCGCCACCGAACAGCCGGACGAGTACAAGCTGCCCGGCTGGTTCGGGACGGTGAAAACGGCTCCGTGGGTCGTGTTCCCGCAGGGGAAGCATTCCACGGTGCGGTCGCAGACGATGACGATCCACAAGGCTCTCGCCTACGCGATGGTTCACGGCGGGAAATCGCCGCAGTGGGTGAACTCGGCAGCGAAGCTGGCAGCGAACGCCGCGCTCGGCTACCTCGGGATGCTGGTCGGCAACCCGGGTCTCGCGCTGGGCGTGTTCGACTTCCTCGTCGAGGACACCATCCTCGCGTTCCACCGGGTGGGGAACCCGTTCCGGAAACAGGCGATGGGCCCGGACGCCTACTTCGAGAACTGGGTCCAGGGCCCCGGCGTCGGATTCACCCTGTCGACGTTGCAGGCGTTCATCACCGGCTTCTGGGACACCCGCGGATACACCTCCTACACCGCCGAGATCGACGCCTACGCACCGTATGTGCCGGGCAAACATTTCGGGCTGATGGACCGGATCGGGTTCGACTTCGGCGGCGAATGGTACGTCGACAACGTCCACGCGATCCGCTACAAGGGCGACCGGGCGACCTTGCCGGCGTGGGAGATCAGCATCGGGAACGACCAGGCCGAGGAGGAGCCGATGGCGAAGTTGATGCGGTACAAGGAGAACATTCTGTCGCTGATCCAGTTGCAGGGTGTCGGGGTCTGACATGGTCGCCGACTTCCCGGACGGCAGCAACTTCCGCGACAACCCTCCCGACCACCCGAACACCGATCTGTGGCGGGACATCCCGATGTCCGGCGAATGGATCACGATCCGCGACAAGAAGGGACGTAAGCGGCGGTTCTGGAAAGCGACCGCACGCGGCGCGATCACGCTGCCCGCGACCGCGTCCCGGCTCGCCGAGCACGCCGAGCTCGTCGGCTACGTCCTGGACCCGAAGCTCGCGAAGATCAAGCGGCAGGACCCGGTGCGGCTCGGTCGGTCGCTGACCAGCCCGGGCGACTGGGTCGACCTCAGCGCACCCGACCCGGCACCGAACCCCGTCCTCGAGCACGCCGCCGCAGCCGAGGCCGAACTCACCCCGGTCGAGCTCCGCGAACTCCGCGACCGCATCGACCAACAACTCGAAGGACACGCATGAGCCAGCGCTACTGGCCGCTCGAACGCGGCACCTACACGATCAGCTCGGGATTCGGTGCCCGCCGCAACCCGGTCACCGGCGCCGACGAATCCCACCGCGGCCTCGACTTCGCCGCGAAGATGGGCACCCCGATCTACGCCCCAGCCGCCGGCGTGTGCGTCGAGGGCGCCGACCGGTGGAACGTCCAAGGGTTCGGCCGCTGGATCTGGCTCGACTGCCAGCAGTCGGTGCAGCTCGACGTGATCGTCGGGCATTGCGACCCGCTCGTCCGCAAAGGCGACCGCATCCGGGCCGGCCAGCTCATCGGCCGCGTCAACCGACACGGGCAGTCGACCGGTCCGCACGCGCACGTCGAGCTGTGGACCCCGCCCGGCCGGGTCCCCGAGAACGGCCGCACCGGCCGGGCCATCGACCCCGCCCTCTGGTTCGCGTCCGCCGCATTCCCCGCCGGCCCACCACCGGCGGCACCGACCCCGACAGGAGGCCCTCGCATGTCCCAACTCCAAGCCGACCTCACCATGCTCACTACAGCCGACAGCGGATCGCGCGACCCCGCGCGCTGCCAGGCGATCGTCTGGCACACCAACGAAGGCCCCGAACGTGGCAGCGTCGAGTCGCTGCTCCGGTTCTGCCAGAACCGGACCAACGGTGCCAGCTACAACGTGATCGTCGGCGTGCAGGCCGACCACCAGGGCCGCCTACGCCCCCTGGTCGGGCGCAGCAACGACGACAACTACATCCCCTGGGCAGCGGGCACCACCGGCAACCGGATCGGGCTGCACGGGTGCATCCTCGGCTACGCCGAGCAGAAGCGCGCCGAATGGCTCGACCCGATCGAACTGATCGACGGCGCGGCACGGGTCACCCGGGACTGGTCGGACCGGTACGACATCCCGCTCCGCAAGATCAACGGCGACCAACTCCGCGCCGGTGAACGCGGCGTGTGCGGGCACGCCGACGTATCCGCAGCGTGGCGCGAGGTCGACCACTGGGACCCGGGGCCGGAATTCGTCTGGGACGAGCTGATCGGCCGCGCTGCGGCGGTGCGGCTGTGACGTTGTCGACGTACTGGTGGGACGTGCTCGAGCGGGCGGCGATGACCGGCTGCCAGGCCGTGCTCGCCGCCGCCGGCACCGACGCAGCCGGCATCACCGATCTCGACGCGCGCGCAATCGCGTCGGTCGCCGCACTCGCCGTGATCCTGTCCGCGGTCAAGTCGGTCGCGCTGCGCGGCTTCGGCCGGACCGAGACCGCATCGCTGGTCCCGACGATCGGTGAGGTCCCGCCGCGATGATCGCCCGGGTGCGCGTCGGGTCGCTCCTCGACGGCGAATCGATCCGCCCCTACCAGGCCGCCGTCTACAGCGCGTACATCGTGGCCGGCGCGCAAGCGCTGATCACCGGCACCGCACCCGGCGCCGTGGAGCGCGCACTCGGCACCCAGTTCGCGATCGCCTGGGCATGCCTGCTCGTGGTCTGCCCGGTCCTCACCCTCGCAGGCGCGATCGCGCGGACCTCACTCCCCGGGCTCTGGCTCCAGGTCGCCGGTGACGGCGGCGCATCGTTCGCCGGCCTCGCGTACTCGGTCGCGGTATGGCAGGCGTCCTGGTCGGAACGCGCCACGTTCGCGGCGTGGGTCGGGGTCGCGCTGGCCGTGTGCTCGGCCGGCATGTGCCTGCACACGATCCGGCAGATCCGGGCGATCCTGCGGGAGGCTGCGCGTGGGTGAGGTCGGCGTCAGCATCGGCGATCTCGCGGTCGGGGGCGGGGTCTTCACCGTCGTCGCAGCGCTGATCGCCGCCGTGGTTGGGTGGCGGCGCGGCACCGCGAACGTCGCCGAGGTCGCGGCTCGGCTGACACACTCGGTCGCGGAGGATCTTCGTGCCGACATCGCCGCGATGGAGGACAAGCACGTCAAGGAGACCGACCGCCTCGAAGCCCGGATCGTAGACTTCGAGGTCAAGCTCGACGACGCCCGCGATCAGATTGCCACGCTGACCGTGCTCCTGCGCACCGCTATCCCCCTGCTCAGGGCAGCCGGGCACGTCGCCGAGGCGGACGAGATGTCGGCAGCGGTGCGTCGGAGGGTCGGGCCGTGACATCGCCGGACCAGGCGGGTGTTCCCGACGAGACGCAAGGCCAGTCGGTCGGGTCGTGGGGATTCGGCAACCTGATCGACGGCCTGGCGGGCGGGTTCGGCGGTTTCATCAACGGGTTCCTCGCGTCCGGGCTGCGTCTGCTCGCCGACCTGCTCGGCGGGGTACCGATCGTCGGCGACACGCTCGAGGACATCGTCGGCGGGATCGCCGACAACATGAACACCACTCAGGCGACCGCGACGACGGCGCATTCCACGGCGACCACCGCGCAGTCGACCGCGCAGTCCGCCCAGACGACGGCGACCGCCGCGCAGAACACTGCCACTGCGGCGAATGCGAACGCGTCGGCGGCGGTCTCGACCGCTCAGGCAGCCGCGAACGCCGCAGCGGACGCGCAGGAAACCGCCGACATCGCCTACGCGCTCAGCTCCTACTGGGAGCTCGAAGCGGTGATCGCTTCGGCCGCTGTGCAGCTCGGCGTGAACGAACTCAGGATCGGGGCGTGCCAGAACGTCCCCTCGGGGCAGTCGCGGAAGATCACCGACCTGCACATCGCGCTGCTCACCCAGCCGGGCGGGATGGTGCTCCAAACCAAGAAGTGGAACGCGGCCGGCACCGCGAGTTCGGTGATCCACACCGCGACCCTGGGGGCGAACGTCACCCGCGTGAGCTACAACAACCTGGAGTTGAACGTGGCCGACAAGGAACGCGTGTTCTGGAACGTCGACTCGGTGACCGGGTCGACGCCTCCGAACGCCCTGCAATGCGCGCTTTTCGGGGTGATCCTGTGACCCGGTACGTGATCGCGATCGCCGGCAACAGCGACCCGGCCGAGTCCGGGCCGGCGCTGCCGCGCGACGTGTCGATCACGTTCGTCCCCGAGATGTCGTGGCCGATCTGGCACACCGTGTTCGGCCTGCCCGACCTGACCGGGCTGTGGTGGTACGCCGCGGCCGCAGACGCCCGCCCGGTGTTGACCGCTGCGCTCGACGAGTTCGATGAGCGCGGCGACGAGCTGGCCCGCCTGCTCGACCCGCAGGACTGGCGCGGTGTGCGCGGCAACCGGCAAGTCCTCGCCAGGGTGATCGAGGAGCTGGACCGGTGGCCGGACAACGTCATCGCCGTCGGCCGTGAGGACGAATGAGCTTCCTGCTCAAGCGGTCCCCAGAGCTGGTGTGGGCGGGGTTCTTCGACACCTTCGACCGGCCGGTCGAGAACCCTGTGCAGCGGCCGTGGGTGCACCTCGGCGACGGCACCCCGGCCGACATCAACAACATCGCCGAACTGCACATACCGAGCAACTACAGCACCACCAACGGTGGTGGCGAAAGCTACGAGTTCCAACCGTTCACGCCGAACTGGGGATTCGACGCCACGTTCTGGTTCCCACCCACCGGTGTTGCATCGCAGGGATTCTCGTTCTACCTCACCGACTCGTGGGCGCGGATCGACGCATTGTTCCAGAACGTGGTCGGGGTTCGGTTGATCTACCAGACCCCGGCCGCGGGCGGCGACATCGTGCAGGTCGGGCAGCTCGCCACCCCGGTGTCGGCGGTCACCAACCGCGGGCAATGGTCAAGCCCGGTCGTGTTCAACGGGAACACCTTGCAGTTGCGGGTGTGGGTCGACGCCGACCAGTTCATCCGGATCTGGCTCAACGGTGTCTACGTCGGTGCCGCGGTGACGACGCCGGCGTACCGGACAGGCCCCGACCGCCGCTGTATCCGGCTCCTCAATTCCGCGGCCTGCGACGTGTGGTTGCGCGAATTCTTCTGCTACGACCGGGTATCGGACGTCGTTTCCGGGCCGTGGTCGTCGGTGTTCTACGACAACTTCGACCGAGCGAACGGCGCCCCGGGGAACGGGTGGACCGTGGTCGGCGCGACGGGGCAGATCAGCGCGAACGCCTACGCGAAGACCGGCACCACCGACGGCGGCGCGGCGATCCTCCGCAACACCGGCCTGACCGGCGGGGTGATGCGGGTCGACGCGACGATCAAGACCGCAACCGCGCACGAGCACGCGATCATCCTGCACGCCAACGCCGCCGGCACGCAGGGCCTCGCGTGCCGGGTCACGACGGGCAACGCGAAACTGTTCCGGTTCTCCACCGTGCTGTCGGGGAACCCGCCGACCTGGACGCAGCTCGGCAGCTTCTCTGCGCCGTCGACGAACAACGCCGCCGGCCACGTGATCCGGGCCGAGACCCGCCCGAACGGGTCGGCGTACGTGTGGCGCGGCGACGAACTGCTCGCGTGGGCCGACAGCGTGTTCGCGACCGGGGTCGCCGCGACGAACCCGTACGCCGGCGTGTTCGTGTCCCGAGCATCGTTCGTCAACTCCGGGCAGTGGGACGACGTTCGACTACTGGCCGCCGCATGACCGAGGAGCGATGATGGCTGAAATGCTGGACCTGTTCGACCCGCCGCTACTGCGCGCGCTGCCGCTGACCTACGGCCGCGATGTCCGGTTCCGGCTGGTGCCGCGCTCGACCGCCACCTGGCCCGTCGTTCCGGCCACGGCCGCGATATGGATCGGCGGCGTCCCCAATTTCACCGTGCCGGCCGGCACGGTGCCCGACCCCGCCGAGGTGCAGATCTACCCCGGTGAGGTCACCGCCGCCGCGATCGACCTCGGGTTCGAGTCCGAGATCGCCGACACCGTCGCCGGCAAGCTGGTGTGGCGGATCCGGCTCACCTTCCCGGACGGCACCCCGACCGGCTACAACGACGTCCCCGCGCAGGGGCTTACGCGGCGCGCGGACGGCAAGCGATGACCTCAGGGTTCCCGGGCATGCCGGACATGCCGGATGTGCTCGAGGTCGACGTGCGGATTCCCGGGATCGCGGTCGACCCGGCCGGGTCGCCGACGATCGAACTCGACCCCGAGCCCGGCGGCCCGACTGTGGTCGCGGTCGTCTCGGCCGGGCCGGCGGGCGAGCGGGGACCGGCCGGGCCGGCGGGCGAGCGGGGACCGGCCGGTGGGTTCACGCACACTCAAACGACCCCCGCCGCGACGTGGATCATCGACCACCAACTCGGCCGATACCCGGCCTCGGTGCTGGTCGTTGTCGACGGCGAACAGGTCGACACCGATGTCGCCTTCCCGGACATCGGCACCATCTCGATCGTCTTCGCGACCCCGCAATCCGGCCGCGCCGAGATCGTCTGAAACCCCCTGTTGGAAAGGAAACCTCATGGCACTCAAGATCGGCAACGGACTCAACCTGCTCAACCAGCGGATCCAGAACGTGGGCTCGCCCTCGGCTGCTTCCGACGCCGCGAACAAGTCCTACGTAGATGCCCTGCTCAACGGCTTGCAGTGGAAACCCGGCGTCCGCGTGGCGACCACTGCGAGCGGAACGCTGGCGTCCGCATTCGCCAACGGCTCGGTTGTCGACGGCGTTACGTTGGCGACGGGCGACCGGATTCTGATCAAGAATCAGTCGACCGCGTCGGAGAACGGGATCTACGTTGTCGCCGCTTCGGGGGCGCCGACCCGCTCGGCCGACGCGGACGGCGCCGGCGAGATCGTCCCGAACACGACCGTGCTGGTCGCCGAGGGAACGGTCAACGCGGACACCGCTTGGACGGTCACCAACAACGGCACTATCACGGTCGGTACGACCGGGCTGACGTTCGCCCCGGTCGGTGGGGGCGCGACCTACACCGCGGGCAACGGCCTGCAGCTGTCGTCGAACGCGTTCTCGGTTCTGCTCGACAGCGCGTCCGGACTGGTGGTGTCCGGCACGGGATTGAAGGTCGACCCGTCTGTCGTCGCCCGTAAGTACGCGGCGAACATCGGCAACGGGTCGCTGACGTCGATCCCGGTCACCCACAATCTCGGGACCCGCGACGTGGTGGTTTCGGTGCACGACACGACCACGTACGAGGAGGTCCTCGCCGATGTCGTGAAGACCGACGCGAACAACGTGACGATCACCTTCGCCACTGCTCCCGCCTCGAACGCCTACCGCGTGACCGTGATCGGCTGACATGGGACGTCGGGCGCCCGGCCCGGCGCCGACCGCGGCAGATCACCTGTTGCGGCTCGGTGACCTGGCCGAGTATTCGTTCTGTGTCCGCCGGCTCAACACGGCCACAGTCGCTGTCACGGCTGGAACGGTGTACATGCAGATGCCAGCCGGAACGTTCGACACCTTGGATCGGGCACGGTTCGCCGGCCGCGAAGCGGTTGCGGGTGACGACTTCGTCAAGGACACCGGGCTCGGTCGGGTTCGGATCCCGGTGTCGGGAATATGGCGGTTCGGGATGCGGCTGGAGTCGTCGGCACAGTCGACAGCTCTGCCGTTCACACACCTGTGCACGTCGTCTGCCGAGACGTCGGGGTACGCCGCTGCCGAACGGGGCGGCTTCGGCGCCTACTACGGCGGTGGTCTTTGGACGACCTGGGAGCTGCCCCTCGTCGCTGGCACCTACGTCCAGCCCGGCTTCATGCTCAGTTCGAACAACATCGCCGGTGGCGCCGGCGGGTTGACCTGGTTCAAGGGCTGGCTCTCGCAACAGTTCTCATCGCTGACGCCGGCCCAGGCCGCATGGTCGGGGCCCGAGATCATCCTCAACGGCCCGAACGCCATGCTGACCAGCGACTGGAACGACGCCTGGGGTGGGGCGTGGATCGAACCCGGTCCGGCCGGCCTCGGCGTGAATCTCACGCACGTCGGCTTCCGGCTTGGCGGCGCTTTGGAGGTGGTCGGCGGCACAGGGAATCTAACCGTCGAGGTCTACGTCGGGACGCCGTCGAACGTCGGCAGTGTCGCCGCGTCGTTCACCGTGGCGGCCGGGCTGAACAGCTACGTCTATCCGCTGCCGACCGCCTACCTCTGCGGACCGGGGTCGGTCGTGCGGATCAAGCCGACGATCGGCACGGCCACGGCCAAGGGCCCGGTCCACGTCCATCTCCGCGGACAGTACGCGGCGTGAGCAGGCTCCTGCCGTCGCGTCCGACCTGGAAGGCATTCGTTGTCACCGGCCGCACCTTCGGCGGCTCGGCGACGGGCACCGCCACCGTGACCATCCCGTCGACCGCCGAGCCCGGCAACCTGCTGCTGGTGGTGGGCGTCTCGCAGGTCTCGAATTCCACCCTCAGCGTCGACTCGTCGCCGAACTGGGCGATGCTGGCCCAGGCTGTGGTCGCGAACCGGCCCACGATCGGGTGTGCGTGGGGTGTCGCCGGCAGTGCCGGCGCGCTCACCTTGTCCGGGTCGACCTCGCTCGCCTGGTCGTGCACTTCGCTCCGCGGCTGGAACGGTGTCACAGCCGACCTCAAGGCGGCGGGTGCGAACAACTACGGCGCCGTGCCCGTGACCGCACTCGACCCCGGCTACCCCGCCGGAGTCGAATGGTTGTGCTTCACGGGGTTCGTCAACAGCGCACGCAGCACCCCGTCCGTTCTCCCCTCGGGGTTCGGCAACCAGCAGAGCTATCACGTGAACACCACCCGCGCGTCCATCGACACCGTCGACCGGATCCGGACCGGCGCGCAACCGTCCGCGAACTGGCAGTCCGGCGACGGCTACTGGTCGACGCTCACCATCGGCGCTCGCGCCGCTTGATCGGCTCGCGCTCAGCGGGTCTGTTCGACCACGCAGCTGTCGACGGCCTGCACCAGCTCGTCCCCGGGCGAGATGCCTAGAACGTCCGACGCCTCGGCGAACGTCGTGTTATTCCGGGCGCCGCCGGTGCTGGCGTATGGGACACCGCCGCGGATGATCCAGACGTCGGACCGCTCCCGCACCTTCCCGCCGGCGTCGGCGATCGTCGCGCCGAAGTAGGTGACGCCAGAGTCCGTTATCACGGTCGGATTGGTCAGTTGGTAGCCGGCCGCGGTGAGGCCGGCCGTGATCGTGGCGGTGACGCCGGGGGCGGCGGGCGCGCACCTCGGATCCGCGGCCGGGCGGGCAGGCGGCGGACTGGTCGGCGCCGCCGCGCTGGTGCTGCTGGTCGTGCCGGTGCTGCTGCTCGCGGGGATCGTGTGGCTCGTCGACGCGCTGGCCGCGCTGGCCGCGGGCGCCGTCGTGTCGGACTCGGCCGCTGCGTCGTCACCGTTGTCGATCGCGTTGCCGATCGCGCCGAGCACCAGCAGCCCGGCGAGGACACCGCCTACTATCCACAGCCACCGGCGTCTCGGCTTCGGCGTGGTCGGCGGGGAAAGGGTCGGCGGGGGCGTGTTCACGGGGGTGTCCGTCCTTCGTAGATCGGTCCCCCGACCGGGCGACGACGTTACCGCGGGCCCGGCCCTGCTACGCGACAAGGGGGAGGTCGGCGCCGGCGGCCGCGCGGCGGCGGGCGTTGTCGGGGATCGCGGTATAGATCTGCGTCGTCACGACCGAGGCATGCCCGAGCAGCTCCTGGACCGCGCGGATGTCGCGGTCCACCGCATACGCCTGGGAGGCGAACCGGTGCCGGAGCGTATGCGTCGTCCATCCGGCCGGCAGCGTCCGGGAGATCAGCTTGCCGACGTGGGCCGCGGTGAGGTGACCCGGCCCCCTCGCAGCCGGAGACGGGAAGCACCAGCCGGGGCCGCGCGCGAGCAGCCGTTCGGCGAACTCGTCGCTGATCGGGATCAGGCGGGTCCGGTCGCCCTTTCCGCGGACCCGCAGTTCGTGGCGGCCGCCGAGCACCTCGACATCGTCGGCGCGTACTCGCGCGATCTCGGCGCGCCGGAGTCCGGCCGACGCGCCGAGCGACAGCATGAGCCGCTCCCGCGGCCCGGCGGCCATCACTGCCCGCAGCACGTACGACTCGGGGCACGGCCGCGGCTTGCCGAGGTCGGCGCGGACGGGGAGCAGCTCGGCTGCGGGGTCATCCTGGCGCCGGCCGGACCGGTGGGCCCACCGGAAGAACCCGCGAATGCTGGCCAACGCGCTGCGTCGGGTGCTGGCCTTCCAGCCGCGCCGGCCGAGCCACACCTCGAGGTGTTCGGCGGTGACCATGTCGGGCCCTACCCCGACCTCTGTAGCGCACCTGAGCAGGTGGTACCTGCGCAGCGATATCGTGCCGTCTGTTCGTCCTGCGGCTGCCAGGTGCCCCGCCCACGCGGTCAGCCATCTACTCCATTCACCCTGCATGGCGGCACCGTAGTGCCCAGCAACCCCGACGCTATCCACGGCTCAGATGGTGGCGACGATGCGGAGATGCCTACCCGGAACGAGCCCCGCGATCGTTTCCTCGGGGATCGGCGGCGGGATCGGGCCCTGGCCTGCGGCTGCTCTTAACCAGCGGGTTCGGGGTTCGAGTCCCTGATATCGCACGCCGATAATCCCATCGTCGACACTCGCTCGGGCTCCGCCGAGCACGACGTAGGCGAAATCGAGACCTGCCGCTCGGCAGATCACTCGGGCGACCTCCGATGCGCTCAGGCGCTGCTCCGCGAGGCCGGAAAGGGGCGACAACGTCGCCTAGTGCAGAGTCAGACCCCCGGTAGGACTGACGATCGTTCCGGTGAGATAGCGCGCGTCCTCGGACGCCAGAAAGGCCACGACATTGCCGATGTCCTGCGGCGCAGCTACTCCGAACGGAGCTCGTTCGACGATCTTCTCGTACTGCCTGCGATGATGCTGGGAGACGCCGTCCTCGCGTTCGAACGCCGCCGTCCAGGACGGCGAGTCACGTACCACCGTCACGCACACCGCGTTCACGCGAATACCGTCGCGTGCCAACTCTTTCGAGAGCAACTTGCTCGTCTGGATCAAGCCGCCGGAGAAGGTGGAGATCGCCGTCTGGCCGGGTGTCGGCGTCCTGCCTCCCTCGGAGGTGACGAACACGACGCTGCCGCCACCACGCTCCCGCAGGTAGGGAACGGCGGACTGCACGACCAAAAGTTTCGCGGCAACAGCCTGGCCGACGAAGGTGGTCACCCGGGCGAGGTCGATATCGGCGAACGGCCCGCGGACCTCCGGCGAGCGGGCTTCGTCGTCGTTGCCGCCGGCGTTGGCGATCACGATGTCGACGCCGCCGTGGCGGCGTGCCGTTTCACCGAGCACATCATCCATATCGGCCTTCGACAGGACATCGCCGGCAAGGAAGTCCGCGGTGGCACCGGCGGCGCGGATCTCGGTGAGCACGGCATCGGCCTTCTGCGGGTTGCGGCCGTTGATCACTACTGTCGCACCGCGCGCCGCCAGCTCCACTGCGACACCCCTGCCGATCCCGCCGGTACCCCCGGTGACGACAGCCACTTTTCCGTCGAGAGTGTTCATCCAGCCGCCTTCGCTCGATATCGGTATTATCTATAATATATTATCTGCGATTCACCCGTCCATGCCTGGACCTGTTCGACCGTACTCAGCTCGAGGCGGCCTTCTGCTTGTCGTTCGTCTCCCCGACGAAACGAACCGTCGAGCCGCGGACGGTCACTTCTCCATCTCCGTCGGCAGTTGCGAATCCGCTGCGAGCGTAGGTGTTTCGGTGTCATGCTCGGTCGCGATCCAGCTGGACAGCAGGCGCAGCGCCTCATCCGACCTGGAGCCGGGCTCGGCGGTGTATCCGACGAGCGTCAGCCCGCCGTCGCCGGCGATCGAAAGCGCTTCGAACCGCAAGGTCAGGTCACCGACGGCGGAGTGGTGGAACCGCTTGGTGCCGCGGCGATGTACCTGCACGTCGTGCGCGGCCCACCGAGACCGGAATGCCTCGCTCCGGGTCGCCAGTTCCCCGATCAGCCCGGTGACCGCGGCCGAATACGGCGAGCGCGCGGCTTCGGCACGAAGTAGCGCGACGGCGTGGTCTGCGGCCGTGTCCCAGTCCGGAAACAGATTGTCGGCGTGGCTGTCGAGGAAGAGGAAACGCGCGAGATTGGGCGCGCCCCGATCCCGTGCGAAGACGTCCGCATAGAGCGCGCGCCCCAGCTCGTTGGCAGCCACGACATCGAGGTGCGCGTTCTGTACGACGGCGGGCGCGGTGACCATCGCATCCAGCAGGGCGCGGACGGTCGGCGGCACCTGCTGCCGCGATGACGCGGGAGTGCGCCGCCTGCGAGCTTTCGACGTGGTGGCCGCCCGGGCGAGATCGAACAGGTGGTTCGACTCTGCCTCGTCGAGCCGCAGTGCGGTAGCGACCGCGTGCAGAACCTCGTCGGACACGCCGCCGACGTGGCCGCGCTCGATCTGGATGTAGTACTCGGCGCTCACCCCGGCCAGCTGCGCGACCTCTTCACGACGCAGTCCGGTCACCCGACGCCGTGTTCCGGCGGGAAGTCCCACTTGATCCGGCGTGATCTTCGCTCGGCGAGTCATCAGGAATTCCTTGATATCCTTCGCGATCTCCATGAACTCCAGGCTAGGTGGGAACGGGACAGCGGTGCAGGGGCTGCCGGTTCCCCCTATAGGCGCACTCTCCCACCCATCCGAGCGGGCCAGCACCCTGGATGAGGTAACCGACATTTCCGATCCCGAGGAGACACCGTGGATGCCGTCACCTTCCCCAACGGCCCGATCAGCATGTCGGGCAACCTTCACCTGCCCGACAACTTCGATCCCGACGGCAGCTATGCCGCAGTCGTCACCGTGCATCCCGGAGGTGGCGTCAAGGAACAGGCCGCGGGCCTGTACGCGAGCAAGTTGGCCGAGCAGGGCTTCGTCGCGCTGGCCTTCGACGCTTCCTTCCAGGGCGAGAGCGGAGGCGAGCCGCACTTCCTCGAAGACCCGGCCGCTCGGGTCGAGGACGTGCACGCCGCCGTCGACTACCTGCAGTCGCTCGACTACGTCGACGCCGAGCGAATCGGCGTGCTCGGCATCTGCGCCGGCGGCGGATACGGCGTCAACGCCACCATGACCGACTCCCGCATCAAGGCGATCGCCACAGCGAGCGCACTCAACATCGGCAGCGCATGGCGTAAGGGCTGGTTCGGCGCCGAACTCGACTCGGCGGCGGTGGCCGTGCGTGACGCGGCATCTCAGCAGCGCACCGCGGAGGCAGGCGGTGCAGAGCCGTACAACGCCCAGTACGTGCCCGTGGAGCTGGACGAAAGCACGCCACGCGATCTGGCAGAGGCACACGACTACTACCTCACCCCACGCGCCCAGCATCCGAACGCGCAGAACAAATATCTTCTCGCCCAGAGCATCCCGCGAATCCTCGCTTTCGACGCCTTCCATCTCGTCGAGGACCTGCTCACCCAGCCGATCCTGATCGTGGCGGGCAGCGACGCGGGCTCACTGTGGCACAGCACGGAACTACACTCGCGGGCCCGCAGCTCGAAGAAGCTGGTGGTCGTCGACGGTGCCGCCCACATGGACTTCTACGACGTGCCGAAGTACGTCGACCGCGCGGTCGCCGAGGCCGTCCCGTTCTTCACCGAGAACCTCGCCGCGAAAACGAACTGAATCCGTCAGCCGGCGGAGACGAGCTGCAACGTCGTCTCCGCCGCCGCCGGCGCGACCATCGTGTCGAGCGCGGTGCCATGCCCCCGGTATTTGGTCCGGTAGGCCGCGTCGACACCGCTGTTGATGCTCGCATCGCTCGTCGGGCGCAGCTGCACATCGGTCTCGACGTCCCCGGCGCGGATACGTGCAACATTGTCTCTGGTGGCGGAGCGGTACCAGCCGCCGGCGCTTCCGAACGCGGACCGGATGTAGAGATCGTCCGCCACTCGGACCACCCAGACGGGGATCCATCGGCGCAGTGTGCCGTCGCTGCGGTAGGTCGTGATGTGCACCTCCGAAACCCGGCCGATTCGATCGAGTTCCTCGCTTGTCCATGCCATGTCGAATTCCTTTCTCCTGAGAAGGATCGCACCCGAGCGCCGCCTTCGTGGTCAAGCCCACTACCGCGGGTAATCGTAGGCAACCGGTCTATCCACATCCTCCCGAGCGGTGAACCCGTCGGGCGAGTCGGCCGGTGCGGAGAACGGGAAGGATCCTGCGCACGGCGGATCCTCCCCCGGGCCATCAGAACTCGATGACGGCCTTACCCCGAACCTGCTTGTCGAACTCGGTGTAGGCGGCCGCAGCGTCCTCGACCGTCCATCGGTCGGTGAACAGTGCGTCCACATCGATCCCGTGTGCGGCCACGAAACGGGCACACTCCCCCATTCCGACGTTGGAGAAGGTGTAGGAGCCGATGATCGAGATCTGTTTGATCACCACGTCCGGTGACACGTCCAGGTCGATGTTCCCGCCGAGGCCGACGAGGGCGATCCGACCCCACGGCCCCAGGCAACGAGTGCCTGCGACGCGGGCCGCCGGGGCCCCCGAGCTCTCGATGGTTGCCGTGGCGCCTCGGCCGCCGGTGATGTCCCGGATGGCCTCGACCGGGTCGACGGAGCTGGAATCGACCACCTGGTGTGCGCCCAACTCCTTTGCCCGGGTGAGGCGGTCGGCGGCGACGTCGATTGCGATCACCTGCGCGCCCATCGCGGAGGCGAACTGGACCGCGGACTGGCCGATCGGGCCGAGTCCGAACACGGCCACGGTGTCTCGACCGGTCACGTCCGCGCGCTTCAACGCGCCGAACGCGGTGCCGGTACCGCAGGCGATCGCCGCGCCCGCGGAGAAGCTGATCTCCTCGGGCAGGACGACCAGCGTCTCGGCCGGAACAACCATGTAGCCCGCGTGCCCGCCGTGCGCGGTCGCACCGTAGATCGTGGCGCCGTGTACGCACATCTGCGTCCAGCCGGTTCGGCACAGGTCGCAGAAGCCGCAACCCTTGTAGTGGAAGACCATGACCCGGTCGCCGACCTGCCACGCGCGCGGATCGACGTTCGGGCCGATCTCGGCGATGACACCACAGGGCTCGTGACCCGCGATGATCTTCGGCGCCTCGGTCATGCCGCGGGATGCGAAGTCCTTGAACCCCAGCGCTTTCAGCGCTTCCTCGGGCGGGTCGCGGTAGAATTTCAGGTCCGAACCGCACAGTCCCGACGCTTTGATCTCGACGACCACCTCGCCCGGGCCGGGTGTGGGGTCCGGGAAGTCGAGCACGTCGAGTTCGCGATTTCCCCGGAAGACGACGCCGCGCATCAGCGGGTCCCCGCCATCATGGTGGCGCTGAGTAGGCACGGCTTGTCGGACCGATTGCTCCAGATGTGCTTGACGCCACGGTTGACGACGGTGTCGCCCGGCTTGAGCAGTGTCTCGCCGGTCTCGGTAACGGCGTAGATCTCGCCCTCGATGATGGTGACCACGTCGATCGTGTCGGTCTCGTGCCACAGCTCGGCGCTGCCGTTACCGTCGTTCTCGTCATGCCCGAATGCGTCGAGAGATTCTTTGAACGCGACGGCGTCGTACTCGCTGTCCGGCGGGAAGGACGCCAGCCGCACGACCAGGCCGGCAGGCGGCGGGTCGATCACGGGATTGTCGCCGAGGGTCGACGGCGCGAGCACGTTTGCGGGCAGGCTGTCGAACTGCCAGAGCTCCATCACGGTGAAGCCCGGCTGCGCCGTGCGGACGGTGGTGTTGGCGTCCGAGACGAATGTCGACTTGCCGTTTTCGTCGAGTCCGGTCAGCACGACGCGGGCCTCGGCCTTCAGGTGTTCTCCGGTCATTGTTCACTCCTCGTGGTGGGCTTCTTCGGTTGTCGAACGTGCAGCAACGCCGCGAACTCGGCGGCGGGTTGGTCGAGGTCTCCGCCCGTGATCGCCTGCAGCAGTGCGTTACTGCGCTCGGTGCCCAGCGTGGAGACGGTGAGATCGTGGAACTTGGCGTCAAGGTCCTGCTGCCGCATCGGGTTCTCCGCAGTGCCGGACGGATTGTCGAGAAACTTCGTTTCGCTCGTGCCGTCGGCGTAGCGGACGGTGATGTCGGCGACCCAGCGACCCGGGTAGGCGCGGTCGAGTTCCGGCTTCACATCGATCTTGACCTTCTGCGCGAGCGTCGCCACTTCGCTACCCTGTCCGATGTCGAGCTTGCCGGCCAGATACGCGTGGTGCGTGGAGAATCCGTTGCCGAGTCCCATTAGAGCCAAGGCAAATTGGAACGGCAAGCTGTACTGCAGGTGATCGATCTTCGTCGGCGCCCAGGCGTTGGCGTTCTGGTTGCCGATCACCATGTCTCCACCGGTCTGGATTCCCAGCAGCACCGAGTCGACGTCGGCAGCGCGGCCCGAAAGCTGCCCGGCGCCTTCGATATACGCGTGGTTTATGCCGCAGCAGCAGTACGGTTTGACCCACACGCGGGTGATCTCGAAGGTGTTGTCGAGGCCGAAGGTCACGGCCGCGTCGTCGGCGACCTCCCGGCCGATATAGGTGCGGTAGAAGCCCTTCCGGCCCGTGAGAAAGGCGGTGGGCCCGGTGATCCCGGCAGCAGCCAGCTCCGCGGACCGGATCCCGTTGCGGGTGCCGATACCCGCGTGCACGCGCTTGATCGAACCACCGGACGAGGTGTATTCGGTGGTGCCCGACGCGTGGCTGAGTGCGATGGCGAGCGCGTTCACCGTCGTGTCGAAGTCGAATCCGCGCATCTTCGCCACGACTGCGGCCGCACCGAAGTTCGCCAACAGTCCGTGCGGATGGAATCCGCGCTCGAGCAGTTCGGGAGCCGCGAGGTTTCCGATCCGGGTGTAGACCTCGTAGCCGGCCACGATGCCGGTAATCACCTCGCGCATGCCGACGCCGAGTTCCTCGCCGATCGCAAGTGCCGCCGAGACCACGCAACTACCCGGATGCGAAGAACTCGCACGGTGCGCGTCGTCGTATTCGAAACTGTGACCGAATGTCGCGTTGACGAAGGCGGCGTCGCCGGCGCTCATCGCATCGCCGGAGGCAGTGACGTGTGACGTGCCCGGAAGATGTGCCACGCGGGTCAGGTCGAGGACGGCTCGGCTCCACGGCAGGGCCGAGCACCCGATCTGCAGCGAAAGTTGATCCTGCATCAGGCGGCGAGCGCCGGCGAGGGCCTGCGCCGGAATCGCGTCGAAGGTGAGATCGGTGACCAGCCGAGCCGCGGCTGCCTCGACCGGGGGCATGCTTGCCATGTCGGTTCCCCTTTCGATCAGGTTCGATCAGGCCAGCGCGGCGTAGGTGGCGGCGGGAAGGCCGAACGACTTGATTTCGATGTACGCGTCGAAGCCTTCGAGACCGGCCTCGCGACCGATGCCGCTGCTCTTGAAGCCACCGATCGGCGCGGCGAACCCGACCGGGTTGCCGTTGACTTCTACTGTGCCCGTGCGAATATGGCGCGCGACCGACAACGCGTGCTCCGGGTCGGCCGCGAACACGGAGCCGTTGAGTCCGTAGCTCGAGTTGTTGGCGATCTCGATCGCCTCGGCCTCGGTGTCGAACGTGTGCACGGTGAGCACGGGGCCGAAGATCTCCTCCTGGGCGATCTTCGCGTTCGGGTCCACGTCGGCAAAGATCGTCGGGGCGACGTACCAGCCCCGCTCATGCGGTCGTCCGCCGCCACCGACCAGGATCGACGCGCCCGACGACTTGCCGTCCGCGATGTAGCCCTCGACGCGGGTGCGGTGGTTGCGGCTGGCCATCGGCCCGATCTCGGTGGCGGGATCGAACGGGTCGCCCACCGGCATCGACGTGATCAGGTCGATCAACCGATCGTGCAGTTCGTCGCGACGCGACCGGGCCACGACGATCCGCGTCTTGTTGCTGCAGACCTGGCCGCTGTTGCGCAGCGACACCGCGCGGATGGCGGCCACCGCGGCGTCGAGGTCGGCGTCGTCCAACAGCACTGCTGCCGACTTGCCGCCCAGCTCGAGCGTGCAGCGTCGCAGATCCTGGCCGCACAAGGCGCCGATGCGTCTGCCGGCCGCGGTGGATCCGGTGAAGGAGACCTTGTCGACTCCGGAGTGGCGCACGAGGTACTCGCTGACCTCTCGCTGCGCCGGTACGATGTTCACGACACCCTCAGGTAGTCCGGACCTTTCGAGCAGGTGGGCGAGCAGGTAGGAGTCCAGCGGCGTCTCCGGCGTCGGCTTGAGGACCATGGTGCAGCCGGCGAGCAGAGCGGGCGCGAGCTTGATCATCGTGATCAGCAGCGGTGCGTTCCACGGCACGACGGCGGCGACGACACCGACCGGCTCACGGGTGACGAGCGCCTGCCCGGTGATCGATCGGCGCGTGTCGCGCCACGGGTAGGTGGGCGCCAAGTCCAGGAATGCGTCCAGGAGCAGCCGCGGACCGATAGCCTGCATTTTCGTTGAAAGAGTTATCGGACAGCCCATTTCAGCGCTGACGAGGCGGGCGGCATCGGTCTCGTGGGCAGCGAGTTCGGCGCTGAGCGTGCGCAGCACCGCAATGCGTTCGTCGAGCGCGAGCCGAGGCCAAGGGCCGTTGTCGAATGCCTCTCGTGCCGCGGTCACCGCTACATCGACGTCGGCCTCGACAGCTTCGGGAACCCGCGCAAGCAGTTCTTCGGTGGCCGGTGAGATCACTTCGAAGGTGCGGTCGGTCGCGGGTGGTACCCACCGGCCGCCGATGAACAGCTTGTCGTAGTTTCCTTGCCAGATGGCTGTCTGCGCACTCAACGCGGAGCTCCGTTCGACGTTCGTCTGCATCCCGCTGTGATCCGAGTCGTCGGACTCATCGGAATGTGACCTGCACCATACATACTATATATGATATGCCGTTGCGAAAGTCCTCAGAGGTGGGCTGACGGTACCTGCTTGAGGAGTAGCCGCTTCGGCGAAAGTGATTGATTCGGCAGAACTTTTATATTTAATATATTGCTGACAGTTACGGAGGTACCTTCCATGCAGCACAAGCCGCTCACGGGCATCCGGATCCTGGAGATAGGTGGATACATCGCCCTCCCGTTCGGCACCTCGTTGCTCTGCGCGCTGGGGGCCGAGGTCGTCAAGGTCGAGCGGACCGGCGTCGGAGAGGATTTCCGGCGCCAGCAGAACGACGAGAGCCCGTACTTTCGTCAGTACAACACCGGAAAGCGCAGCCTCTCCGTCGATCTCAAGACCGAGGAGGGCGTCGCAGTGGTGAAGGCGCTCATCCCACGCTTCGACGTGGTTCTCGAGAACCTTCGTCCCGGTAAGGTCGCCGCGCTCGGACTCGGCCCCGACGCATGCCGCGCGTTGCGGCCCGACATCGTCTACGGTTCGGTCACCGGGTTCGGATCCACCGGACCGCTGGCGAACCGGCCCGCCTACGACACGATCGGTCACGCTTTCGGCGGGCTCTACTCGCTGTTCAGCGACGAGGGCGACGCCCAGCTCGCCGGCGGACTCAGCGCCGATCTCGTCACCGGCCTGAGCACCGCGACCGGCGTGCTGGCCGCACTCGTCGGCCGGCTCGAGACCGGCAGGCCGCAGCTGATGGAGACGTCGATCATGGAGGCAGTCAGCGCACTCACCATCGACGGCATCACCCAGGCCTTCGAGCTCGGCGCCGACCCGAGTCGCACCAGTCGCCATCCCCAGGCACAGAACTTCTGCGTGCCGACGGCTTCCGGCGAATTCCTGGCGGTGCACCTGTCGTCGTCACAGAAGTTCTGGCAGTCGCTGTGCCGGGCGATGGATCGGATGGACCTCACCACCGACCCGAGGTTCGCCGAATACCGTCCGCGCGAGGCGAACTACTTCACTCTGGTACCGATCGTGGAGAAGGAGTTCGCCACCAAGCCCAAGCAGCATTGGGAGCGAGTGCTCACCGAGCACGACGTACCGTTCGCACCGGTGCTGTCGATGACCGGCTATCTCGACCATCCGCAGGTGCAGCACCTGCGGATGGTCGAGCGGCAAGCCGACGGCCTGGCGCTGATCCGCCCGCCGTGGACGTTCGACGGCGAGCGCCCCGACCGTGGCGGGCGGGCGCCCAAGGTCGGCGCCGACACCCGCCGGGTGGCTCGTGAAGTGCTGCCGAGTGCGAAGATCGACGAGCTGCTCGCCTCCGGGGTGCTCTACGCCGACGAGTCGTGACACCGACGAACCCGCAGCCGGATCGTCACCGCCGGCGAGGACCGGTGCTCGATGTGCGGTTCGGCGGCAGGCAGCCCGGCATCGGCGTCGACGAGCGGCTATGGTCGCGTCACGCCGATTCGAGCGACTCGGCCAGCGCTATAACGCCTTCGGCAGTCTTGACGTGCGCGATGTCGATGTGTTGGCCCTCGAAGTCGACAGCGGCGCTGCCTGCTGCCTCTGCGTGGCGGAATGCCTCGATCATCCGACGGTAGAACGCCACCTTCTCCGGTTCCGGCGTGAACACGTCGTTGGCGATGGCGACGTGTGAGGGGTGGATGCACACCAGCCCGCGGTAGCCGAGTCCGCGGTTGTCCTCCGCGAAGCGGCGGCACCCGTCGCGATCCGCGAGGTCCTGCCAGACACCCGCCAGTGGATGGTGCAGGTCGGCCGCGCGTGCGGCGAGGATGATCCGGCTGCGCAGGTACAGCGTCTCCAGGCCCTGTGGGGTGAACTCGAAGCCGAGCTCGCGGCCGACGTCGGCGCTGGGTCCGGTGGCACCGAGCAGGCTGACGACACGCGGACTCGCTGCGGCGATCTCCTCGCAGTGCGCCATCGAGACGGCCGTCTCGTAGCTGACGATGATGCCGATAGAGTTCTCCGTCAAACCTTCTCGCGACTCGATGTGCGAGACGACCGCGTCGATACGGACGATCTCCTCGGCGGTGAAGACCTTCGGCAAGAACAGCCCGACCAGCCCCGGCTGCACGACCGCTTCGAGGTCACCACCGAGCAGGCCGGTCACCGAGCTGTTCGGGCGCACCCAGAGGTCGGCCCGCACGTCGTCACCGCCGAGCCGGCCGATCGTTTCCGCGACCGTCTTGCGGGCGTCGGCCTTGTCGGCGACCGGGACCGAGTCCTCGAGGTCGAGGATCACCGCGTCGGCGCCGGAGGCGAGAGCCTTGTCCGCCCAGCTCGGCTTGTGACCGGGGACGAACAGCATGGAACGGTACGGCTTCATCGGACATCCTCCTGGATAGGTGCTCAAAGAATATTATATATTTAACGCCATCAGCAAGCGGGTGTGCCTCAGAACCCGCTTGCCCCGAGGCTCGGCCGGAGGACTCCGCACCTGGATGCTTCGCCACGGTTGCCGATCCCCGTCTATGATATTATATTTTTCTACCAGCCCATCTCAACCGGGAGCGACCAGATGGCGGCAGTGACCCCAGAGGACTTCGAGCAGATTCGGGAGCTGGTGCACGATTTCATCCGGACCAAGGTCGTCCCGCGTGAGCAGGAGATCATGGATACCGACACGATTCCCGACGACCTGCGCAAGCAGGCGGCGGAGATGGGTCTGTTCGGGTACGCCATCCCGCAGGAGTGGGGCGGCCTGGGTCTGGACCTCACCCAGGATGTGGAGCTCGCGCTCGAGTTCGGCTACACCTCGCTCGCGCTGCGCTCGATGTTCGGTACCAACAACGGTATCGCCGGCCAGGTGCTGGTCAACTTCGGCACCGACGAGCAGAAGTCGCAGTGGCTCGAGCGCATTGCCTCCGGCGATGTCGTCGCCTCGTTCGCACTCACCGAGCCCGGCGCCGGCTCCAACCCGGCGGGCTTGCGCACCAAGGCAGTTCGCGAGGGTGACGACTGGGTGATCAACGGGCAGAAGTGCTTCATCACCAACGCCCCGATCGCCGGCCTGTTCGTGACGTTCGCACGTACCCGCTCCGCCGACGAGTCCGGCACCGGGATCGCAGTGTTCCTCGTACCTGCCGATACGCCCGGTGTCGAAGTCGGCACGAAGGACAAGAAGATGGGCCAGGAAGGCGCCTGGACCGCCGACGTCACGTTCTCCGATGTACGCGTGCCGAATTCGGCGTTGGTCGGCGGTGACGAGGAGACCGGGTACCGCGCCGCGATGACGTCGTTGGCGCGGGGACGCGTGCACATCGCCGCGCTCGCGGTCGGCACCGCCCAGCGCGCGCTCGACGAGTCGGTCGCCTACGCCGCGACGGCGACGCAGGGCGGCACGCCGATCGGCGATTTCCAGCTCGTGCAGGCGATGCTCGCCGACCAGCAGACCGGCGTGCTGGCCGGTCGCGCACTGGTTCGAGAGACCGCGCGCCGCTACGTCTCGGGCGAGGACCGCCGGATCGGACCGTCCGCTGCGAAGCTGTACTGCACCGAGATGGCCGCGCAGGTCGCCGACCTCGCCGTCCAGGTGCACGGCGGTTCCGGCTACATGCGCGAAGTGCCGGCCGAACGGATCTACCGCGACGTGCGACTGCTGCGCCTCTACGAAGGCACCAGCGAAATCCAGCGACTCATCATCGGCGGCGGACTCGTCCGAGCAGCCAAGAGGGGAAAGAAATGACACTGTCCGACGACGAGGAGCAGATGGTCGCTCTGGTGGCCGAGTTCGTCGACGAACGGGTCCGTCCGCGGGTGCGCGAGTTCGAGGCCGACGACGTCTATCCGGCCGAATTCATCGACGAGATGAAGAAATTGGGCTTCTTCGGGATGCTCGTACCCGCCGAGTACGGCGGCGTCGATGTCAGCACCGCCTGCTTCGCCCGGGTTACCGAGGAACTCGCCCGCGGCTGGATGAGCCTGGCCGGCGCGACCGGCGGCCACTCCGTCATCACCTACCTGATCAAAACCTTCGGCACCGACGAGCAGAAGGCGAAATACCTGCCCGCGATGGCCGACGGCAGCATCCGCGCCACCATGGCGCTCACCGAACCCGCGGGCGGCAGTGATCTGCAGGCGATGCGCACGGTCGCCACCCGAGACGGTGACGAGTGGGTGATCAGGGGCTCGAAAACGTGGATCTCCAACGCCGCACACTCCGGGCTGTTCGGCCTGCTCTGCATCACCGACCGGGACGCGACCCCGTCACACCGGGGCATGAGCGTGATCCTCGTGGAACCCGGCGACGGACTGACGATCTCGAAGAAGCTGCCGAAACTCGGCTACCGTGGCGTCGAGGCGTGCGAGCTCGTGTTCGACGGGCGCCGGGTCGGCGACGACGCAATCCTCGGCGGCACCCCCGACAACGGCTGGGCGCACATGATGCGCGGGCTCGAGGTGGGCCGCATCCAGGTCGCCTCCCGCGCGCTCGGCGTCGGCCAGGCCGCACTGAACGACGCGGTCAAGTACGCCCAGGAACGCGAATCGTTCGGCAAACCCATCTGGAAGCATCAGTCGGTCGGCAACCTGCTCGCCGACATGGCGACCAAGCAACGCGCGGCCCGGCTGCTCACCCTCGACGCCGCCGAGAAGCTCGACGCCGGCGAACGCGCCGACATGGAAGCCGGGATGGCCAAACTGTTCGCCTCCGAAACCGCGATGCAGATCGCCCTCGACGCGATCCGCGTCCACGGCGGCTACGGCTACTCCAAGGAATACGACGTCGAACGCTACTTCCGCGACGCCCCGCTGATGATCGTCGGCGAAGGCACCAACGAAATCCAGCGCAACGTCATTGCGGCGCAACTCATTGCCCGCAACAAGAGCTGACCCGGAACGGACCCATGAGCAGCTCACCACCGACCCTGCGCCGCGATCGTCGCCCCGACCCGTACGCCGGTCGGCACATTCGGCGGCGCGCTGCGCGACCTGCCGGTCGAGGATCTCGCCGCGACCGTGGTCGGCGAGGTCGTCACCCGTTCCGGTGTCGACCCCGAGCGTATCGACGACGTCGTCTTCGCCCAGTCGTATGCCAACTCCGAAGTGCCCTGCGTGGGTCGCTGGGTCGCACTGCACGCCGGACTGCCGATCACCGTTCCCGGCATGCAGCTCGACCGCCGCTGCGGCGGCGGCCTGCAGGCACTGGCGACCGCCGCGATGATGGTGCAGACCGGCTCGGCCGATGCCGTACTCGCCGGCGGCGTGGAGTCGATGAGCCGCATCGAGTACTACTCGACCGCGACCCGCTGGGGTGTGCGCGCGGGCAACACCCAGTTGTACGACCGCCTCGACCGCGGCCGCGAGCGATCCCAGCCGGAATCCAGGTTCGGCCGCATCTCCGGAATGATCGAGACCGCCGAAAATCTCGCGCAGGACTACCGAATCACGCGGGCAGACGCGGATGCCTACGCTGCGCGCAGCCACCAACGCGCAACTGCTGCATGGAAAGATGGCCGTTTCACCGACGAGGTCGTGCCGGTACCGGTGCCACAACACAAGGGTGATCCGGTGGTCTTCGCGGCCGACGAGGGCGTACGGCCGGATTCCACTGTCGAGTCGCTGTCGAAGTTGCGGACCCTCACCCCCGGCGGAACGGTCACCGCCGGCAACGCGAGCCAGCAGAACGACGCGGCCACAGCGTGTCTTGTCGTCGCGGAGGACATGCTCGACGAACTCGGGCTCGAACCACTCGGATATCTCACCGGCTGGGCGGCTGCCGGATGCGACCCGTCCCGGATGGGGATCGGCCCGGTGCCCGCCGTGGCCAAGCTTGCCGCCCGTTCCGGCATCGACACTCGGGGCCTGCTGGACAGCCTCGACCTCGTCGAACTCAACGAGGCGTTCGCCGTGCAGGTTCTCGCAGTCCTCGCCGGCTGGGACTGGGCGGATCACGATCGGCTCAACGTCAACGGATCCGGGATCTCGCTCGGCCACCCGATCGGCGCGACCGGCATGCGCATGGTCACCACACTGCTGCACGAACTGAAGCGGTGCGACGGGCGAAAAGGACTGGCTACGATGTGTATCGGCGGTGGCCAAGGCCTGGCCGCCATGGTCGAAAGGGCATAGCGATGACTCGAACCTTCACATCCATAGACGAGGTGAAAGCCGCAGTCGGCGAGGAACTCGGTCCCTCCGAGCCGCTCGTCGTCGACCAGGCCCGCATCGACGCGTTCGCCGACGCCACCGGCGATCACCAGTGGATCCACGTCGATCCCGAACGAGCCGCGGCCGGCCCCTACGGCGCAACGATCGCGCACGGCTACCTCACCCTTTCCCTGATCCCCCAGTTCGCCCAGCAGTTGTTCGCGCTCGACTTCGGAGTTGCGCGGATCAACTATGGAGCCAACAAGATTCGGTTTCCTGCGCCGGTTCCGGTCGGGTCCGCCCTGCGAGCGACCGCCACCGTCACCGATGTGGCCGACGGCGCTGCGAGCTGCACGGTCACCGTCCGTTACGTCGTCGCGGTCGACGGCGCGGCCAAACCCGCCTGTGTCGCCGAGACGCTGGTCGTGGTCGCCTGAGTCAGAACTGCGGCGCCCGACGTTCGCGGTGCGAAGCGAGGCCTTCCTTGACCTCGGGCCCGCCGAATCCGAAGAACTCCAGCGCCAACGACGCGTCGAAGATCGACCCGGCCACCTGGCGGTACCAGCCGTTCAGCGACTGCTTGGTCCAGCGGATAGCCGTGGGCGCGCCGGCCGCCAACTCGTGCGCAACGCCGCGCGCAGCGGGCAGCAAGTCCTCGTCCTCGTCGACGCACAGCGACACCAGGCCGATCCGCTCGGCCTCCGCACCGGTCAACGGACGGCAGGTCATCAGGTAATACTTGGCCTTTGCCATTCCGCACAACAGGGGCCAGCAGATCGCCGCGTGATCCCCGGCCGCGACACCGAGCCGGGTGTGGCCGTCGATGATCTTCGCGGTCCTGGTCACGACCGAAACGTCGGCGAGCACCCCGGCCACCAGGCCCGCTCCCACGGCAGGGCCATGGATGGCCGAGACGATCGGCTTCGAGCAGTCGAGGACGTTGTAGACCAGGTCGCGCGCCTCGCGCATCACCTGTGCGCGGTATGCATGGTCGTTGCTGAGCTTCTCGACGATGTCGAACGAGCCGCCGGCCGAGAAGCCCTTACCCTCCCCGCGGATCAGTACCGCCTTCACCCCGGGGTCGGCGTCGAACTCGCGCCAGACCTCCGGCAGCTGGGCGTGCGCGCCTTCGCCGACGGCATTCAGATTCGGCCCGTCGAACACCAGCTCGACGACGCCCGCCTCGTCCGGTCCGTCGAGCCGAAGCTGGTCGAAGCGCGCGTAGCGGCCCATCGCGATCCTCTCGGTAGTTCAGCTGATCTGCTGTATGATATATAATATCTTATCACGTGTTATACCCGAGTGCGCGTGGCGAACTCCGCACCCGCTTCGACTCACCTACCGCGAGGAACTCCGTTGGCAATCGACGATCCCACCCGACCACTCGCCGGTCTACGAATCCTCGAGTTCGCCAGTTTTGTCGCGGGCCCGTCCGGATGCATGGCATTGGGCCAACTGGGCGCCGACGTCATTCGGGTCGACCCGCTCGGCGGCGCCGCCGACTACAACCGCTGGCCGGTCTCGCAGCGATCCGGCCGCAGCCTGTACTGGACGGCGCTGAACAAGGGCAAGCGATCGGTCGCCGTCGACATCCGCTCACCCGAGGGGCGCGAACTCGTCCTCGGGCTGGCGACGGCGCCGGGCCCGGATGCCGGAATCGTCGTCGACAACAACGTCGGCCGGCCGTGGCTGTCCTACGAAAACCTGCGCGAGCGGCGCGCGGACATCATCCAGGTGCACATCGAGGGCTACGCCGACGGACGGGCGGGCGTCGACTACACCGTCAACGCCGAGGTCGGCGTCGCGCACCTCACCGGCCCGGCCGAATCGACGGTGCCGGCGAACCACGTTCTACCCGCATGGGACCTGCTCGCCGGCGCGACCGCGACGACCGGTCTGCTGGCGGCCCTGCATCGCCGACACCGCAACGGCAGCGGCTCGCTCGTCCGGATCGCGTTGGCCGACGTCGCCTTGACCAGCCTGGCCAATCTGGGCTGGCTCGCCGAGGTGGCCGAGCGTGGTGATCGCGCCCGGCACGGCAACTTCGTCTACGGCACCTTCGGTGTCGACTTCGAGACGAACGACGGCGAACGGGTCATGGTCGTCGCACTGACGCCGCGACACTGGGATGGACTGCGCACGGCAACGAACACCGACAAGGTGCTGACCGCGCTCGAGCGCGCGCTCGACGCTGATTTCCGGACCGATTCCGACCGCTACATGCACCGCGACGTGATCGCCGCAGTACTTCGCCCGTGGTTCGCCGCACTCCCGCTGTCCGAGGTCGACCGTGAACTCACCGCGGCAGGTGTGCTGTGGAGCGGGTACCGCACCCTGCACGACGTCGCGGCCGGACCGCTACCGCCCGTGCTGACCGAAGTCGAGCAGCCGGGAATCGGGCCGGTGATCAGCGCACGATCGGCACTGCGCAACGGAGGCCGGTACGGCAATCCCGCCGTCGCACCCGACCTCGGCGAGCACACCGACGAAGTTCTTGCCGACATACTCGGTCTCGGCGACGCCGAGCTGAGCGCCTTGCACGATCGAGGCGTACTCGGCGGCTGATCCTCGATCCCGGGCTAAGCTGTCGACTTCTTTTCTTCCTCGGCCCAGAGGCCCTGCTTCTCCAGCATGTCGATCAGATCGTCCGCGCCGGTCATGATGTGGTCGCGCATCAAAGTGGCCGCCACCTTCGTCCGGCGCTTGCGCAACGCCTCCAGGATCGCGGGATGGTCGCGCAAAGTGTCCTCGCCGTGGCCCTCGATGTCGTTGTAGAACCGGTTCGGCAGCTGCTTGACGATCGACGCCAGCAACATCGCGAGCCGGCGAGAATCCGCGGCAAGGTTGATGGTCCGGTGGAACTCGTGGCCGAGCCGGACGATCCGGTCGGAATCGCTACCCGCCGACACCGCTTGCGCGTGTTCGGCGACGATCTCGGTCAGATGCTGGAGCTGAGCGCTGGAGATGTTCTTCGCGGCGCGGCCGGCCAGTTCGCCGGCGAGCGCCGCCTGCGCCCAGAAGATGTCCCGCACGTCTTGCTGACTGAACGCGGAGACCATGAAGCCCCGGCGCGGAACGAGTTCGACGAACCCCTCACCACTCAGCAGCAGCAATCCTTCGCGCACCGGCGTGTTGCTGACGCCGACCGCCTCCGCGATCGGCTCCGTGCGGAGAAAGTCACCCGCTCGCGCGCGCCCCGAGATGATGAGTTCGCGCACGTAGCTCGCGACATCCTCGGACAGCTGCTGACGCGGCGCGGTCGACCCGCGAGGCAGCGCTTGTGGCGTGGGGTCCATCAGCGACCGTTTCTTCCGATTATAAGTGTTATGCATTATGCCTCATGTTTCGGGTTCGACGATCCGTCACGCGCCCCGGCGCGCCGTGATTGCTGCTTCGGTGCGCCCTGGAGCGCCACGTCGCCGTCAAGGCGATGACATCGGGCGCAAGGATAGTCACCGAACGCGTCCGGCTCGGCTTACCTGTCTCGGAGCCGATGCGCGACAGCATCGTTCGACTGCCGTGGTACCAGCCTTCGCCGAATACACCGCGCCCGCAAGCAGATCACGATTTCCAGGGATGGTCGCCGACTCGCGAACGCCCGACCTCCGCGCGCACGGCATCGGTGTCGGCGCCGAGTGCCGGCACCCGCCCGTCGACGGCCGTCCAGTCACGAGCGAGCGCAGGCGGCAGTAGCGCCGGTATCGGCCCGGCAGGCGAGTCGACTTCCCGCCATCGGCCGCGTGCCGCCAGCTGCGGGTGCTCGGCCAGCCCGCGCACGCCGTTCAAACGGGCATTGCCGATCCCGGCATCGTCGGCCCGGCGCTGGATCTCGGCCAGCGGGTGCTGTGCGCACCAGGCGCCCAGGATCTCGTCGAGTTCTGCCCGGTGCGCAACCCGGTCGTGGTTGTGCGCGTACTTCGGGTCCTGCGCGAGGTCGGGGCGGTCGAGCAGATCCACGGTGAGCCGCCGCCACTCCCGATCGCTGGTGGTTCCCAGCACGGCGGTCTGGGCGTCGGCGGTCGGATAGGAGCCGTACGGCGCGATCATCGGCGATCCCATGCCGACCGGCTCGGGCTCGGTGCCGGTGTGGATCACCTGGTTGAGCGCGAATCCCATCATCTCCGCAACCACGTCCAGCATGGCGATCGGGATCACCGTCCCGCGCCCGGTGCGCTCCCGATCATAGAGTGCAGCAAGCACACTGGAGTACGCGTACAACGCCGTCCCGACGTCGGCGATCGGAATCCCGGGCTTTGCCGGCTCCCCCGGCCGTCCGGTGATCGCGCACGATCCCGCCTCGGCCTGCACGAGCAGGTCGTAGGCGCGCTTGTGGTCGAGCGGTCCACCGCGCCCGTAGCCGGAGATGTCGACCACGATCAGCCGCGGATATCGCTCGAGGAGTGTTTCGGGTGCGAGACCGAGCCGACCGAGGGCGCCGGGACCGAGGTTGCTGACGACGACGTCGGCGCGCTCGAGCAGCCCCGCGAACACGTCGAGGTCGGATTCGTCCGTCAGGTCGAGCGCAGCGGATTCCTTGCCGTGGTTCAGCCAGACGAAGTGCGCGCCGAGGCCCCGCACGGCACGATCATAGTGCCGGGTAGCGTCGCCGAACCCGGGTTGTTCGATCTTGATGACCCGCGCACCGAGATCGGCGAGGTGACGGGTGCACAGCGGGGCGGCGATGGCCTGCTCGAGCCCGAGGACGGTGATGCCGGACAGCGGCGAGTTCATGCGTACTTCCTTCGTGCCGAGGCACTGTCGGCGCTCCATTGCCGGACGAGATCGGCGATCGCGAGCCGGCCGGTCGGCGGAGCGCTCGGGCTCCGTCCCGGCGTTCGGCTCAATCGCGGTGCAGGCGCCGGGTGTTGGACGCCGTCGACGTAGACGTAGACGTCCCGCACGAGGTTGTGGGGATGGGCGGCAGCTTCTTCGAAGGTGAGGACCGCGCTCACACACGCGTCGGTATCGGCGTAGATCGCCGCCCAGTCGTCGCGGGTGCGGGTGGCGATTGCGGTAGCAACGAGTTCCCGCAGCAGGGGCCAGTTCTCGCGATCGTCCTGCTCGGGCCAGTCGTCGGCGTCGACACCGAGTCGGGAGACGAATTCGCGATAGAAGTCCGGCTCGAGCGCACCGACGGCGACGTAGCGCCCGTCGGCACACCGGTAGGTGTCGTAGAACGGCGCGCCGGAGTCGATCCAGTTGGTGCCGGGCTCGTCGGAGTACAGCCCGGCCGCTCGCAACCCCTGCAACTTCGCGGTCAGGACTGCGACGCCGTCGACCATAGCCGCGTCGATCACCTGGCCGCTCCCGGACGTACGGGCCTGCAGCAAGGCCGACACGATACCGAACGCGGCGAGCGCGCCGCCGCCGGCGTAGTCACCCAGGAGGTTGATCGGGGGGCGCGGCGCTTCGCCCGGTCGGCTCATGGCATGCAGTGCACCGGACTGGGCGACATAATTGATGTCGTGGCCGGCCTGCCGGGCGAGCGGTCCGGTCTGACCGTAGCCGGTCAGTCGCGTGTAGACCGTCGCCGGATTGCGGGCGAGGACCGCCTGCGGTCCCAGTCCGAGGCGTTCTGCCACGCCGGGCCGGTAGCCCTCGACGAAAACCTCGGCAGCCTCGACGAGTCGCAGTACCTGTTCGATGCCGTAGGAACTCTTGAGGTCGACGGCGACGGAATCGACGTGCCGGTTCACCACGTCGAGTTCTGCGCGCAGACCGTCGCTCAAGCTCAGCGTCCGGGCCGCTCGATGCGCCGGCCGGACGATGCTCAACACTTCCGCGCCCATGTCGGCCAACAGCATCGACACGAATGGCACCGGACCCATCCCCGCCAGCACCACGACGCGCACGCCGTCCAACGGTCCGCTCATGAGCACTCCTGTCGACCGATGTCCGGGAAACGGCGCCGGCAGCGCGGCGGCCGGCACCGATAGCCCGAGATCCCCGCAGCGGGGTCAGTAGGACCTCGGGAGGCCCAGCGCCTGCGCGGAGATGTAGTTGAGCACCATCTCCTGCGAGAACGGCGCGTTGCGGAGTAGTCGCACTTCGCGCCACAGCCGCTCGATGTGGTACTCCTTCGAGTAGGCGTAGCCGCCGAAGGTCGACATTGCGCGGTCGCAGGCTTCGAAACCTGCTTCTGCGCCAAGATATTTAGCTGCCGCAGCTTCCTTGCCGCAGTTCTGGTGGTCCTCGAACAGTTCGGCGGCGTGCATGGCCATCCGCTCGGCAGCCTCGAGCCGGATCCAGGAATCCGCCAACGGGTGCGCGACCGCCTGGTTCTTGCCGATCGGCCGGCCGAAGACAACTCGCTCGTTGGCGTACTTCGACGCCATTTCCAGTGCGGCGCGCCCGAGTCCGATACCCTCCAATGCGACGACGACCCGCTCCGGATTCAGCCCGTCGATCAGGTACGTGAAGCCCTTGCCGACTTCCCCGACAACCTCGTCGTCGCGCACCTCGAGGTTGTCGATGAACAGCTCGTTCGAGTCGATCGCGGACCGGCCGAGCTTCTCGATCTCCCGCACGGTGATCTTCTCGCGGTCGAGGTCGGTGAAGAAGAGCGTCATGCCGTCGAGCGGCTTGGATTCCTCACGCGGCGAGGTGCGCGCCAGCAGCAGGATCTTGTGTGCGTTCTGCGCGTTGGTGATCCACACCTTCTGGCCGTTGACCACGTAACCGCCATCGACCTTCTCGGCCTTCGTCCGGATGCGCGAGGTGTCCACGCCGGCTTCCGGTTCGGTCACGCCGAACGCCATCAGGACCTCGCCTTTGGCGATCTTGGGTAGCCACTTCCGCTTCATCTCTTCCGAGCCGTACCGCAGGATCGGCGCCGGCGGGAAGACGTAGAAGTGGATGGCCGAACCGCCGCTCATGCCGGCGCCGGAGGAGGCGACCTCTTGGATCATGACCGCAGCCTCCATCAGGCCGAGACCGAGGCCACCGTATTCCTCGGGGATCATCACGCCGAGCCAACCTGCATCGGCGAACGCCTTGACGAACTCCCACGGATACTCGGCCTTCTTGTCCTTCTCGCGCCAGTACTCGTAGTCGAAGCGTCGGGCCAGTTCGCGCGCGGACTTGCGCACGAGATCCAGACCACGTTCCTCGGTGACGGTCATGCCTGTTCTCCTGAATTCGATTGGATCGGAATGTCTTCGATCGGCGTCGCCGGATCCAGGGAGGACAGGTCACCCTGCGGTTGCCCCAGGTAGCGCGAGCGAATGGCGCGGCGCATGATCTTGCCGTTCTTCGTCTTCGGCAGCGATTGCACGACGTGCACGGTGGGTGCGAAAGAACGGCCGACGTGTACGACGGCGGTTGCCGTCAGATCGTCGAGGTCGACCTCGGCGTCACGGAGCACGACGAACGCGACGACTCGCTGACCGCGGCGCTCGTCCGGCGCGCCGATGGCAGCGGTCTCGGCGATTCGGCGGTCCTTCAACAGACCCGCCTCGATCTCGGCCGGTCCGACGCGCCGGCCCGACACCTTGATCGTGTCGTCGGAGCGGCCGTGGATGCGCCAGGTTCCGTCCTCGCCGACACTGGCAAGGTCGCCGTGTACCCAGACATCTTCCCAACGGCTCCAGTATGTTTCGAGGTAGCGTTGCCGATCCTGCCAGAATGCGTGGGTCATGCCGGGAAAGGTGTTGAGCGCCGAGAGTTCGCCGACCTCGCCGACGACCGGCACGCCCTCGGCATCGAGAACCGCCGCATCGGCACCGATGATCGGCGCATTGAACGACGCTCCGTCCATCGGCAGGAAGGGATAGCCGATCAGCAGGCCGCCGCCGACCTCGGTGCCGCCGCTGTAGTTGATGATCGGTCGCAGCCCTGCACCGACGGTCTCGAACAGCCAGCGCCAGGTCGGCTCGTCCCATGCCTCGCCGGTGGAGACGAACGCACGCAGGCCGGTGAGCTCACCGAAGGCGTCGTCGCCGTGAGCTCGCACCGCGCGCACCGCGGTGGGGGCAACTCCCTGGAGGGTCACCCCGTTGCGGTCGATGATCTCGCCGAATCGGTTCGGCGACGGATGATCCGGGACGCCCTCGGTGAACACGACGGTCGCTCCGAGTTGCATTGCCCCACAGATGAGCAGCGGTCCGACCAACCAGCCCATATCCGAAATCCAGGAGACGACGTCGTCGGCGTGCACGTCGAAGCCGTAACCGAAGTCGACAGCCGCCTTGACCGCGAAACCGCCGTGGGAGTGCACGATTCCCTTCGGCCGTCCGGTGGTGCCCGACGTGTAGACGATGGTGAGCGGGTCGTTCGACTCGACGGCGACGGTTTCGACCGGTGCCGGTGTAGGACCGAGTTCGTCCCAGTAGATGTCGCGACCGTCCTGCATCTCGACGTCGTGCGCGAGATGACGAACGACGACCGCGTGCTGGACGTTCGGTGCCGCAGCGAGTGCTTCGTCGGTGGTCTTCTTCAGCGGCACCACTTTTCCGCGACGAGTCGTCGCATCCGCGGTCACCAGGACGACAGCCTCGGAGTCGGTGAGCCGGGTGGCGAGCGCCTCGGCTCCGTATCCGGTGAACGCGGGTACCGACACCGCGCCGATCATCGCGCAAGCCAGGAACGTGACCGTGGCTTCCGGGACGACCGGCATGAAGAGCACCACCCGGTCGCCACGCGAGACACCGAGCTCGGTCAGGTTGGCGGCGAAGCGCCGCACCTCGACGTCGAGTTCGGCGAAGGTCAGTGTGCGGCGCTGCCCGTTGTCCCCCTCGTACACCACCGCGAGTTTGTCGGCCGACCGGCCGGCAGCGTGGCGATGCGCGCACAGCTCGGCCACGTTGAGACGCCCGCCGGTGAACCACTGCGGGAACGGCTTGCCCGCACTGTCGTCGACCGCTCGCTGGAACGGCTCACCGAAGGTGACGCCCAGATCCTCGACCGCTGCACGCCAGAACCACTCCGGATCGTCGACCGAGGCACGATGCAGGTCCGCCAGATCCGCGTAGTTCCACCGTGCCATCGCCGTGAGCAATCGGCTTCGCTTACGTTCGGCGTCTCCCGGAACCCACGCCGGCGTCTCCGGTGAGCCGAAAAGACCGGGTCCTCGCATCGCGCGATCCTCTCTCTGGTCGATTCAGGCGTTGGCTGGTGCGGGCTGCTCTGCCGCGGATCGCTTCTGCATCAAGCCGGCGCGCAGGCAGTCGCAGACGACTTCGTCGCGCTGGTTGATGCCCTGATGGCGGAAGATGACGATGCCGGAATCATTGCGGCTCTTGGATTCCCGCTTGCTGACGATCTCGGTACGCACCCGGATGGTGTCACCGTGGAACACCGGCTTCGGAAACTTCACTTCCTCGAAACCGAGATTGCCCAGCGTGGTGCCGAGCGTGGTGTCCGGGACGGTGATGCCGGAGACGAGTCCGAGGATGAAGAGGCTGTTGACCAGTCGCTGACCGTAGATGGAGTTCTTGCTGTATTCCGCGTCGAGGTGCAACGGGGCGACATTCAGCGTCAACGTGCTGAACAGGACGTTGTCCATCTCCGTGACGGTCCGGCGCGTCGGGTGGTCGATGACGAGGCCGGGTTCGAGCTCCTCGAAGTAGAGACCGGGCATTTGCTAGTCCTTTCGATTGCAGTCATTTCAACATACACTGCATAATATATTATCTTCAACCCTGCTGGGTTTGCGAACGAAGGGGAGGCCGCGGATGGAACCGACAGTTGCCGAACGGGTCCGGGCCGCCACGACGCTGCTGTTCGTGCCCGGCGACCGGCCCGAACGATTTGCCGAAGCGCAGGCGCGCTCGTAGTCGACGATGAGGTCGGACGTGCAGTACGCGCGGCGGCTCGGATTCGGCGGAAAGCTGTGATAGCGCGCAGAATCGTTCGACAAACCCACCTACTCCCCCGATGAACGGAACCGACGTGTCACAACCTCTGCTGGAGAACCGAACCGCTGTCGTCACCGGCGGTGCGCAGGGCATCGGCTACGCGATCGCCGAACGATTCGTTGCCGAAGGCGCTCGCGTCGTACTGGGCGATCTGGACGGCGATGCGGTCGAGATCGCCGCGAAGCGTCTCGGCGGACCCGACACCGCCGTCGGCGTCCGCTGCAACGTCACGAGTTCGGCGGACGTCGATGCCCTGCTCGCTGCCGCAGTGAGTTCGTTCGGATCGGTCGACATCATGGTCAACAACGCGGGCATCACCCGGGACGCGACCATGCGCACGATGACCGAAGAGCAGTTCGACCAGGTGATCGACGTCCACCTCAAGGGGACCTGGAACGGTACCCGCAAGGCGGCAGCGATCATGCGGGAACAGAAGCGCGGCGCGATCGTGAACCTGTCGTCGATCTCCGGCAAGGTCGGCCTTGCCGGGCAGACCAACTACTCGGCAGCGAAGGCCGGCATCGTCGGGCTGTCCAAAGCAGCTGCGAAAGAGCTTGCTCACCAAGGCGTCCGGGTCAACGCGATCCAGCCGGGCCTCATCCGCACGGCGATGACCGAGGCCATGCCACAGAAGATCTGGGACCGGAAGATGTCCGAGATCCCGATGGGCCGCGCCGGCGAGGTCACCGAGATCGCCGGCGTCGCCTTGTTTCTGGCCTCGGACCTGTCGTCCTACATGACCGGCTCCGTGCTGGAGGTCACCGGCGGACGGTTCATGTGACAGCGATGTGGGAACCGCACACCGTCACTACCCACGAGACCGTCGATCCTGGGCCGGTCGCTGCGCTGGCGGCATTGTTCGACAACGGTCTCGACACTCCGCTTGCAGACGATCCGTTGCCGCCGATGTGGCACTGGGTCGCGCTGCCGCGCTGGCCGGCGTCCTCGCAGATCGGGGCGGACGGGCACCCCCTGCGCGGATCGTTCCTGCCACCCGTGGATCTGCCACGTCGCATGTTCGCCGGCGGCGAGGTCAACTGGCACAGCGACCTTCATGTCGGCGAGACCGTGCACCGAGAATCGTGTGTCGAGTCGGTCACCGAGAAATCCGGCAGGTCGGGCCGGCTGGTCGTTGTCGTCGTTCGCACCCGCCTCTATCGAGACAGCGGTGAACTGGCATTAGCGGAGCGCCAGGACCTCATCTATCGCGAAGCCGGGACAGCGGCTGCCGCACCGGAACCCGACGGTGCTGCGGAGTTGACCCCGGTCGGCTCGCCGTTCCGGCGGATCGACGACTCGACCTGGGCCTTTCACACCGACCCCACCTTGCTCATGCGATTCTCGGCGGCGACAGCCAATGCCCACCGGATCCACTACGACTGGCCCTACGCCACCCGAGTCGAGGGCTACCCCGGACTCGTGGTCCACGGTCCGCTGATGACGCTTGCACTTGCCGAAGTTCGCCGGCTCGGTCACCGGCCCGGAAACCTCACTCGGCTGCAGCACCGCAACCTGTCTCCCCTGTTCTGCGGGCAGGAAGCCCTCCTGCGGGCTCGGTCTACCGCAGCCGGCTTCGAAGTCGAACTGGGCGGCTCGGACGTAACGAGGGTGAACACCCGGATCAAGCTGGCGATCCGGAATTTGTCGAGGTAGATGACAAATTCCGGGCGACCACACCACTGTGGCCAACCTCGACATTCCACTGGTCGCGAACGTCGTCGATCCAGCCCGCACCAGCCTCTCGCCCTGTCCCTACGACGTCCGTCGGCGGTCGAAGTCATGTACCGCCGCCAGGTGGATCTGCGGCTCATTCTGCCGACCCCACCAACGCGGTGCCTCCGCCTCGGGAGCGACGTTCGGACTGTTCTCCGGGAACGTCAGCAACTGCAGATCGGGACGTTGCGGGGCCTGATACCGCGGAAGATGCAGCAGTTTGCGGGTCTGCTCGTCGATCTCGCAGTCGCCGGACGACGCGCTGTGCACGAGGCCGTTGTGTACCAGATTCCACATGGCGGGATGGGACTGCAACGGGCCCAGCTCCAGGCCTTTGATCGTGCGGCCCGACGCGTCCCGCAGCCGAAGCACCGACCGCACCCCGCGGATGGAGTACTCGATGCAGGTCAGCTCGTAGGTGTTCACCCACTCGTTGCGTTGCTGCACCCAGCGGGCACCCGCCGCCTGCCAGGCCTCCAGGAGCCGGCAGCAGTACGCAGCTGCGACGAGCGTGACGACGGCCCACGCCATGAACGCGCCCGTGGACCGGGCGAGCACACCGTCCACCGTCAACGGAAGCAGGCCGCCGGACAGCGGTCCGGCGACGATCAGAATCACCCCGCCTGCGGCGAACGCGAGCACGGTACGGAGTGCGATCTGCCGATAGCCGGGCTGGCTCCATTCCAACGGCCGACCCAGATCCGGCGGGGCGGCCGACGCCCGCCGCGGCGGGCGATCCGTGGGCGTGTCGCGATAACCTGTGCCGATCCCGCGAGGCGCCGCCGGTGGACGCGGTTCGCCGGTATGCGGATCCGGCGCCGGCGGCAGGTGCGGGGTCGGGGTCCCCGAGGATGCATCGAACAACCTTTTCCTCGCCATTGACCCCACGATTCCAGGCTCAAGATCGTTTTCCTATCGATCGCGGTATCAGGTCGGTATAGCCGGAGCCACGATCCGACACCATGATCGATACGACCCGGTATAAACCTCGCAGTGGTCGCAGAAGGATGTCGATCAAGCCACGGTATCCGGATTCGACCTACCGCTTGTCCGGTCCGCGCCCGATGGCTAAGCGATCTTCCGGTTACCACGACTGGTTCGATCCGGATGCCAGCCGACCATCACGCACCCCGAACCCGTGCCATGGTCCGATCGACAAACAAGTACCGCGACGCCCGGTCGGCAACTCGTTCCCCGATCCTGCCCCTGACGTTGGACTATGAGCGCGCCTACTGTCCGACAAACCGATGCAAGTGTCGCGACACACCGAACGACACGCTTGTCGACAACTTTGTTTGGAAAAATTTCGCGGATTCTCGTAACAGCTAGCCGCCCACGGTGGATGATCCTTGTGACCGTGACACGGCAGACCCCCGACCCGTCGTGTCACGGTCTTCTACTTTCTCCAGCACCATTGCGGCTACCGTCGGTGTCATGCCCGATGTGTTCGACTTCGTGCTCACCGAGAATCCGTTGTCGACCGCGCCGGTCGATGTATTCGAGGCCGACCGCCGCGCCCGCGACACCGGCTTTGCAACCCCCGTCGATGCGGCGGTGGCAGGCGGATTCGGCAGCGACCGGCTGGGCTACGCGTTTCTGGCCGGCTACCAGGCCGCGCTGCGGGCGTTGCTGCCGGATATCCCGAATGTTCGGACTGCGCTGTGCGGTACCGAGGCCGGGGGTGGCCACCCGGCGGCGATCCACACCACGCTGACCCCCGGCAGGGACGGCTTCACCCTCGACGGCACCAAGTCGTTCGTCACCTTGGGCTCAGCCGCGGAGCTCCTGGTGGTGCTGGCCGGCGACGAACGCGCCCCCAGCGGACGGAAAGCGTTGCGCGCCGCGCTGGTGCCGGCCGGGTTGCCCGGGGTCTCCTTCACCGCGCAACCGGTGCTGCCGTTCACTCCGGAGATCCCGCACGCGACGCTCCGCCTGACCGCCGTGCCGTTGCCCGCCCACGCGGTGCTTCCCGGGGACGGCTACCTGCGGTACCTCAAGCCGTTCCGGACGATCGAGGACCTCCATATCCAGGCCGCCGTGCTGGGTTGGTTGATCGGGGTTGCCCGCCGCTCGAGCTGGCCGGCACCGTGGCTCGAGCAGGCGCTTTCGCTTCTGGCGGGAGTGCGGGAATCGACCCGGGCCGACCCGTCGGCCCCGAGCACACACCTCGCCGTGGCCGGGTTGCAGACCGGACAGCAGCGGCTCCTCGGCGACGCCGAACACTTCTGGGACCGCACCGAGCCGGACACCCGCGAACGCTGGCGCAGAGACCGGCCGCTGCTCGACGTCGCCGGCACGGTACGGACGGCCAGAACGGCCGCTGCATGGCGGCGGCTGACCACCGACCATTCGCCGGAAAACAGAACGCCCGCCGAACCGGACCGAGTCCGGCCGACGGGCGAAACCGCGCGGTGATCTGCCGGGGTCAGCGGAACAGTCGGATGAGGATCAGCAGGACCAGAGCGGCTCCGGCGCCGATCAGGCCCATCTTGATCCGCGGCTCGTTCACCTTGGCGACCAGAGTCTGCTTGGTGTCCTCGGCGATCCGTCGGGGATTCGCGCGCACGCTCAGCTCGTCGAGCGTGTTCGCGAGCTGATTGCGCGCCATTTCGATCTCACGCTCGATGCTCTCGGTATCCCTTGCCATGTGACCTCCAGGTATTGCGTCGATCTCACCGGCAGGCTGCTGGGTTCGAGCTCCTGCACGCCCCAACGGTAGTGCAGTTCGCGCCGGTGGTGAGTGATACGACCGGGCAAGGCGCGAGTCGGCTAACGTCGCGGGCATGACCGACAACCACCGCCTCGAGGTCGGTGCTCCGGCCCCGGCCTTCACCCTGCCCGACGCCGACGGCAACGAGGTGTCGCTGGCGGACTACCGGGGCCGCAAGGTGATCGTGTACTTCTATCCCGCAGCCAGCACCCCCGGCTGCACCAAACAGGCGTGCGACTTCCGAGACAACCTCGCCGAGCTGGACGGCGCGGGCATCGACGTGGTCGGTATCTCGCCGGACAAGCCGGCCAAACTGGCCAAGTTCCGCGACGCCGAGGGACTCACCTTCCCCCTGCTGTCCGATCCGGACCGCGCCGTCCTCACCGCATACGGCGCTTATGGGGAGAAGACCATGTACGGCAAGACGGTGCATGGGGTGATCCGATCGACCTTCCTGATCGACGAACAGGGTCGGATTGCGCTGGCTCAATACAACGTTCGGGCCACCGGGCACGTCGCCAAGCTGCGCCGCGACCTGTCGGTCTGACCTCGAGCCGACCGAGCACTAGCCGAACGGGCTCTGCGCCGGCGCGGGCACGATCGGCAACGGAATGGCGGGCACCGGGATGCCACGCGGCGCCATCCCGGTAGCCGGCGGCGGGGTCGCCATCAGCTCGGATTGGGGCGGATCCGACGGTTCGGACAGCGTCGGCACGACCGGTGGACACGAGTCGGCGATCGGGGCCGGTGCCATCGGCACGCCGGTCGACGTCGTCGGCACCGTCGTCGACGACGCCGGCCTGTCGGAGGACTGCAGCGACCGGGTGATCGGAGCTGTACCGGTGGGACACGTCCAGGTCATCGGTTCGGTCCGGATATCCTCCCGCGCGGCGGCGCCACTCCCCGGAGCGCCACTCGGCGCGGAGCGCACACCCTGTCCGGCACCGGCACCGGCACCGGCGAACGGGTAGCCGACCGCCTCCCCCGGAGCCGGACCGAGCAGTACGATCTGATCGGACAGCCACGGGGGCGGCGGATTCCACGGCAACTCGGTCATACCGGGCGCGGCAGTACCTCCGACGTCGCCACCGCTCGCCGCCTCGGTCGGATCGACCAAGGAGCTGCGTTTCGCCGCATCGGCATCGTTCGAGCGGGCGGTGCTGCGGCCGGTTCCGGATGCGCCGACGCCGACACCGCCGGCGCCCGAGGAGGTTGGCAGCGCGGCGGTCGATTCCGCTCCGGAATCGTGATCCGATCGTGCGTCGAAAACCGCCAGGCCCAGCCCGGACACGACCGCGATCCCGGCCACGAGCGCGGCCAGCGCCGTGCGGCCCGACCGCCGAGATCCGGCCACCGGGGGCGCGGGACTCGACTCCGCGGGAGCAATCGGGACCGGCGCGGGCACCGGGGCCGGATCATCGATGATCTGCCCGGCCAGCAGACCCGCACCGACCGCGGTGCTCAGCGCGGCATTTGCGCCGGTAACCACCGGTGCGTCGAACCAGACCCGCAGCACCTGCTCGACACCCGGCTCGTCCACCGCGGAGCCGATCAGCACCACCGACTCCGGTTCGACACCGGCGGCGTCGAGCAACGACCAGGCGTTGCGGATTCCCTGTCCGATCGCGACCGGCGCCTCCCCCTCCGATTCGACCGAGTCCGAGCCGAGCACCTGCCCACGGCTCGGGTCGACGACGGTGAACGTATGCCGACCCGGCACCACGTCGTAGACCAGCAGGGTGCGGTAGCGGTCCAGTCCCGGCACGGCACCCACGGCGGCCAGGTGCGCCGCCGACACCGGCACCGACGTCGCGCCGCTCCACCGACCGGTGGCCAGTCGCTCCTCGATCGCCTGACGCTCCGGTTCGTCGCGATACACGACGGCCACCGCATCGATCGTGCCCACCGACGGATCACCGGCGATGTCGGTCTGCAGACCGGTGAGCGCCGCCTCGACCGCTGCCGCGAATCCCGGCGGATCGTCCGTAGCCGGCGCTTCTTCCCGGTGCCGTATTACTCGCCCCGGCGGACCCCCACCCGATCCACCGAGCAACACGGCTCGCACCGCGCCCCGCTCGGTGGACACTCCAACCGTAGCCATACCCCTAGGTCTCCTCCCGACGTAACAGTATGACCACAGGCCGGGTTATGAGAACAACTCCGATTTTCCGTTCGGAATACGTGGTGCAATACCAGCTCTACGTTTGCAATTGGACGTGATACGCGCCATAGCCGACGCGCGGCTGGTCGACTGGACGCGCGCCGACCGACGTCGAGCCCGTTCCACCTTGACCGCGGGGGCAACCCACTAGCCTGAGGAGGTGGAACCGTCCGCGCCCCTGCGCCCCCGGGAGGGCACGCCGCGTCGTCGGCACGATCCCGCGCTGGAACTCCAGGACGACCCGCAGGAGCTGATGCCGCGGCGCCGCCCGACCCAGGAGCGCAGCAAGCGGAAGTTCGACGCACTGCTCGCCGCCTCCCGCGAGCTGCTCGTCGAGGTCGGCTTCGAGTCGTTCACCTGTGAGGTAGTAGCGGCACGGGCCGAGGTGCCGATCGGCACGCTGTATCACTTCTTCGCGAACAAGTACGTCATCGTTTGCGAGCTGAACCGGCAAGACCTGGTCGAGGTGTCCCGCGAGCTCGGCGACTTCCACGGCGAGGTGCCGTCGATGGACTGGTTGCGGCACATGAACCGGTTCGTCGACCACATGGCCACGCTGTGGCTGCGGGATCGCTCTCGACGGGAAGTCTGGCTCGCGATGCAATCCACCCCGTCCACCCGGGCCACCGGAGCGATTCACGAGCGAGAGTTCGCCGATGTCGTGGAGACGATGCTGCGACCGCTCATCCCGCGGCTGAATCGCGCCCGCCGAGACACCATGGCGCAGGTCCTGGTGCACGTCGTCTACTCGATGCTGAACTTCTCGGTCCAGGACGAACAGACCCAGGCGGACGCGGTCGCCGAGCTGAAACGTCTGATCCTGGCTTATCTGACCGCTGTCGAGAAGGAGTCGCGGCGGTGACCGGTCCGCCGCGACCCGCACCCGACTAGCCTTCCCCCGGGTCCTCCAGCACCACCACGGCGGCCGCGGTGTCCCCGTCGTGGGTCAACGACAGGTGCACCGTGGCCCGGGGAAGGAATTCGGCCGCCACCCCGTGCAGCTTGATCCGCGGCCGTCCCCAGGCATCGTTGACCACCTCGATCAGCTGATACGGATCGTCGCCCACCTGGGGACGCCGGGCGTAGCGAGAGGACGCCCAGGCCTTGAGCACGGCCTCCTTCGCCGCCCAGCGCGCCGCATAGCTGCGGATCCGATCGGCGGCCTTGCCTTCGCAGTAGCGCCGTTCGCCAGAGGTGAACGCTTCGGCCAGCATGGTGGTTCCCGACCGCTCGACCTGTTCGGCGAAATCCGAGACGGTCACCAGGTCGAGCCCGATCCCCAGAACCGTCATCGGCGCTGCGCCTGCTCGGTGTGGTCGGCGGCACCGACGTCGGTGCGGTACGCACCATCGGCACCCAGCCGCGCGTGCGGCGTGAGCAGAACCTGCGCCTCCAGCTCGTGTGCGGCCGCGCCGTCCGATCCCAACCGACGATCGGCCGGTCGTTCGTAGAGCGCCGGCCCACCGCACATCGCCGCGGCGAGCCGCTGCCGGCCGGCAGCCACCCGCTCGGCCGCCCGCCGGCGGTACCCCTCCCGATCCGCCGCCGGGAGCGAGGCGACAAAGGCCTCCGGGTGGGATACCGCGATCAGGCCGGATACGTGGCCGAAGCCGAGCGACGTCAGCAGGCCCGCCTTCGGCAGCCCGGCGTCGGACGCCGAATCGGCGCCGAACCGCAGCGGCTGCCGCGGCCACACCAACCGGGGGAACTCGGCCATCGCATCGTCGACACAGTCCAGGCTACGGTTCGGCGGCACCACCCCGGTCGCCAGCACCTGGCACAGGCCGATCAGTTGGAACGCCGCGGCGCCACCCTTGGCGTGCCCGGTCAGCGTCTTCTGCGAGACCACGAACAGCGGCGCACCCGGGGTTCGGCCCAACGCGTCGGCGAGCCGCTCGTGCAGCTCGGCCTCGTTCGGGTCGTTCGCCGCCGTGGAGGTGTCGTGCTTGGAGATCACTGCGATGTCGTCCGGGGTCAGTCCCAGACGGCCCAACTCGTGCACCAACCTCGACTCGGTGCCGCCACGGCCCACCCCGAGTGCCCCGATGCCGGGCGCGGGAATGGACGTGTGCACCCCGTCGGCAAACGACTGCGCCCAGGCCACCACGCCGAGCACCGGCAACCCCATCGCCGCAGCGACGTCGCCACGAGCCAGCAACACCGTGCCGCCGCCGTGTGACTCCACGAAACCACCCCGACGCCGATCGTTGGCACGGGAGAACCGACGCCCGTCGATCCCCTTGGCCGCCATCGCCGCCGAGTCCGCGGTCGCCGACATGTCGCCGAAGCCGGTGATGCCTTCCACGCTCAAATCGTCGAACCCGCCGGCCACGACCACTTCGGCTTTGCCGAGCCGGATCTTGTCCACCCCTTCCTCGACCGAGACCGCGGCCGTGGCGCACGCCGCAACCGGGTGCACCATGGCGCCGTAGCCGCCGATGTAGGACTGCATGACGTGCGCGGCAATCACATTGGGCAGCGCCTCCTGCAGGATGTCGTTCGGCCGGGGATCGCCCAACAACGCGTCGATGTAGAGCGAGCGCAGCGACGACATTCCGCCCATTCCGGTGCCCTGGGTGTTCGCCACCAGGCTCGGATGCACCCAGGACATCAGCTCCGCCGGCGAGAAGCCGGCCGACACGAACGCATCCACGGTGGTCACCATGTTCCACAAGGCGACCCGGTCGATCGACGACGCCATGTCCGCCGAGATACCCCAACGGGTCGGGTCGAACCCGGTGGGAATCTGCCCACCGACCGTCCGCGACATCGCCAGCCGACGCGGCACCCGGATCTCGGTGCCGGCCTTCCGAGTTACCCGCCAGTCGGCCGAATCCGGTTCCGGCGCGATCACCGTGTGTTCCGGGTCGGCCGCGGCGAATGCTCGCGCCTCGGCCGCACCGGTCACCACGAACGACAGATCCCGATCCAGGAAGACCGAGGTGAGCAGCGGCGCGGTGTTGTCGCGCATCCCCCCTTCGTCGCTGTAACGACGAATCCCGCAACGGGCCACGACGATGTCGTGGTACTTCTCGGCAATGTCGGCCTCCGGCACCAGCTCTCCGGTGTCCGCGTCGTACCACCCGGGGGTCGGGTCGTTCTCCCAGGTGACCAGCCCGGTGGTCCACGCCAGCTCCAGCACGCCTGCTGCCGAGAGCCGCTCGTCGACCTCCATCTCGAACCGGGTGCGCGACGAGCCGTACGGTCCGAGCTCGGCAGCACCGACGATCACGACCAGGTCCTCCGGGCGGGCGTCCACCGGTCCCCACTGCGGGGTGGTCGCCGCGGGGAGCAACGTCGGCGGTGCCGGCAATGCCGCGACCGACATATCTTCGGCCGCAGAGCTGTCCGTCGGGTTCCCCGGGTCGGCGCCGGCCTGGGCCTGTTCGGCCAACGCGGGCAAGTCCAGCTTCGCCTCGGCCAAGCCGCCGGTCAGATCGAGCTGCTGCGGCGTGTCCCGTGCTGCCGCCCGCGCCTGCGGGCGGCAGCCGGCAAGCAGTTGGTCGGCCATCTCCGCGGTGGACCAGGTACGCACGCCGGCCGCCTCGACCGCATCGACCATCGGATCGTTGTGGCCCATCAGACCGGTTCCCCGTACCCAGCCGATCAGCGCGTGGGTCAACGTGACCCGATCGGCCCACGAGGACGCGCCGGTCGCGGTTCGCTCCGACGTCCACTTCGCGACGATCGCGTCCAGCGCCGCCTTGGCCTCGCCGTATGCGCCGTCCCCGCCGAACATTCCGCGGTTGGGCGAACCGGGCAGCACCACATGCAATTTCGCGTCCACCTGGCGATCGGCGCCGATCGCGGCCAGGCCGCCGATCAACCGCTGTACCGACCAGAGCAGTACCCGCATCTGCAACTCGGTCCGCGGTCCGGCGTCACCGAGCGCACCCCCCACCGCCGGCGCCGCGAACGGAAAGAGCAGCGTCGGAGTCATCCCGGCCCGGACCAACTTGGCACTGCCGCCCGCATTCTCGGTCTGGTCGGTACCGATCCACTCGACCAGCGCATCCACGTCGGCGTACGCGGCGAGGTTGGCCGGGACCACCCACAGGGCCGCACCCGGCCGGGCGTGCCCGCGGTAGAGCTCCCGGTAGAAGTCCAGTCGCTCCGCATCGAGCCGGGATGTGGTGGCGAACACGGTCGCTCCACCGGACAGCAGGCGACCGACGACGGCCGCAGCGATCGAACCGACGCTGGCACCGGTCACCACCGCAACCTCGTCGGCCCACCGGCCCTCGTCCTCCGGATGGGCGGCAATATCGGCGATCTGGCCGTATGCCGCGGCCAGCACCGAGCGCTCGGCCCGCCGGGCACGATCGCGCCACCATAGTGCCTGCGTCGCGAGGGCGGTTCCGGCACCGGCGAATCCGGCCAACGAGACGAGCGAGAACGGGGCGAACTCCGAACCGCCCGCCTCGCCCGCCGCCAGCCACAGCCGGGCCAGATCCTCCCGCGCACTGGCCCAACGATCGTCGAACAACACCGCACGCCGCTCGTCGAAAGCCGGCGCGACCAGCCGTGGCCAGTCGGCGCCGAGCTCGGCGGAAACCAGATCAACCAGCGTGTCGTCGGCCGCGGCCGACACCGACACCGGCTCGTCCAAACCCAGCTGCTCCAGCACCAGCCGGGCAGCCGACGCCAACACCCCGGTCCGGCCGGTGATCTGCTCGGCGAACTCGCCGAGCGCAGCGGCATCGACCGTCGCTCCGCCACCGCCGCCGGCCGACGGAAGAGCCACCGCGATCCCGCGCCGGGCCGCCACCGCGGCGACCGCGGCATCGATCGCCGCGTCCACCCCGGCGGCATCCAGCGGGCCGGTGACCAACCCACCCAGATCACCGCCGCGCACGCTGGCACCGTCCCGGGTACCGAGCGCCACCTCGGCCATGACGTGATGCGCCCAGCCGTCACCGAGCTGCCACACCGAACGGACTCGATCGCCGATCGCTGCCGGGCGCTTCCCGGACGGCCCGAACACTTTGCGCACGTGGTCGTTCAGCGCATCGGTGAGCACCGACCCGAACGGCTTGTAGGTGCGGGCAAGCTTGTGCACGGTCGCCGAGAGCGCCCCCATGTCCGCATCCGCGGCACCGTCGATCGCGCCGAGTGACAGCTCGGAACCGAGGTCGACCAACAACTGGTTGCGCCGCGACGACACCCCGTCGCACAGCCCTTCGATCGTGTCCACCGGACCGATCTGATCCAGCCGCAGCTTGGTCCACAGCGCGATCAGCACCCGGGTCGCGTCGGCAGCATCGAACACCATGTCGTCCGGACGCGGCCCGGCCACCGCCGGCGCCGACGGTGTCGGAGACGTCGGCTCGGCGGGCGTGGCGGGCGTGGCGGGATCGACCGCGACGTCCTCGGCTACCGGTTCGGGATCGACGTCGGTGGCGAAGACGATCGCCGTCTCCCGCTCCACGTTGAGCACCTCGACCGGACCACCCGCTCGGCCGGGCAGCTTCAACGTCTGGCCGGCCAGGTTCGCCACGGTGGGCGTGGCGGCCAAACCGACCTCGACGAAGCGCTCGACCCCCAAACCACCGGCGACCGGATCGGTGAACGCCAGGTCCTGGGTCTCGATCCAGCGCACCGGGCTGGCGAATTGCCATGCCAGCAGCTCGATCAGCACCACCCGGCACAGCTGCACCGGCCGCGCCGCCCAATCGGCGAAATCGGCCAGCACCGCGGCCAGCGGATCCGACGGCACCAGCGCGGCGATCTCGGCGACGAACTCGCGCTCCAGGGAGAACGGCCGCGGCACCAGGTTCGGGATGTATCGGCCGACCAGCAGCGTCGGGTCGATTTCGGTCGGGAGCAGGTCTTCCAGCCGCCTCCGGAACTCCGGCACCCCGGCTCGGAGCACGCTGGAATGGAACGGAACATCGATGCCAGGTACCAGGATGAACGCCGGCTTGCCGCCGAATTCCGCACGCCGCCGCTCGATCTCGGCCTGCAGTTGGTCCAGGCCGGCGACCGTGCCGGCGATCGCATACTGCGAGCCACGCAAGTTCAGGTTGACCACCTGAAGGAACTCCCCGGCCTGCGTTCCGACGCCGGCGACGAAGTCGACCACCTCGTCGTCCGGCAGGCCGAACTGCGACGGCCGGATCGCGGCCAGCCGGTAATCGGACCGACCGTGCGCATCGCGGGGCACCAGCTGATGCATCGCCGAGCCGCGCTGAAACACCACCTCCAGCACCGCTTCCAGCGGCAACACCCGCGCGACCGCGGCAAGCGCGTTGTACTCCCCGACCGAATGCCCGGCCAGCAGTGCGTCTTCGACGAAGACACCGGCCTCGCGCAGCTCGGCGACCTGGGCGACGCCGAGCGTGGCCATCGCAACCTGGGTGAACTGGGTGAGGTGCAGCACCCCGTCCGGGTGCCGGTACTCGACGCCACGAGCGGTCAGCGAGGTCGGATTGTCCCGGACCACCGCCAGAATCGAGAAGCCGAGTGCAGCACGCGTATGCCGATCGGCCCGGTCCCACACCTGCTTGGCCGCTGCGGACCGGGCCCTGGCGTCGAGGCCCATGCCGACGCGCTGGATGCCCTGGCCGGGGAAGGCGTACATCGTCTTGGGTGGGGCGGTCCGGCCGGTCGCCACCATCACCAGGTCCTCGCCGACCCGGCAGGCGACCTCGACGATCTCGGCGCCGTGGTCCATCCCGATCCGGTCCACCCGCACGTCGATCCGCGCACCGGGACGCACCATCCCGAGGAACCGGGCGGTCCAGGCGGTGATCCGCCGGGGCGCCGGAGCGCCGGGGGTCATGGTGTCCAGCGCCGACACGACATGTTGCGCAGCAGCCGACAACCACATGCCGTGCACGATCACCTCGCCGCCGAGTCCGGCGAGCGCCGCAGCAGCGGTACTGGTGTGGATCGGGTTGTGGTCGCCGGATACCTCGGCGAACGCGCTCATGTCCCCCGGCGCGACGATTGTCGCGTCCCGCCGCCGCCGCCGGGTGGTCTCGGTGAATTCCCCGGACAGGGCACCACCGGCGCGGTCCGGATCGGCCGATACCCCGGCCCCGGATCGACCGCGGATCGCGAACCGCTCGGTGAGCACGGCCAGCCGCGGCGCGACCAGCTCGTCGCGCATGGTGCGGATCTCCACCTGTACCTCGACCACCCGGCCGAGGTCGGTGTCGAGCACGTCGCCGGCGGTTGCCCGGACCACCAGAATGCTGGTTTCCGCGGGCAGCGGCTGCTCCAGCCGAATCCGGTGATCGAGGTGCACCAGGTCGAGCAAACCTTCGATCACCGGTAGACCGTCCACCTCGCAGGCCCCGAGCACCGCGAACACCGCCGGCCAACATGCACCGACCAGCACGTCCGGCACACTGCGGCCGACCGTACTCAGCTCGGCCGGCAGCCCGACGCCGGTGATCCCGGCGTGATCGGCCGACAGGTCCGGTGTCCAGGCCAGGTCGATCCGCGCGGCGCCGTCGACGACAGCGGGCAGATCACCGCCGGCGGCGACGCCGAGCAGGCGGCCCATCGCGGCCGCCGCATCCTCGGTGGTGATCACCGGTGCGCCCCCGTCGCGCACCGCGGCCGGCACGGTGATCGGAATCCGCAACTCCCGGCCGCGTCCCAGCGGCACGGTCAGCTCGGCCCGGTCCGGTCCGTCGGCCGCCAGGATTGCGCCGGTACCGGGATGGACCAGGACGGAGCCGGTCGCGTCGGCGGCCCGCCGCACCCACTCGGCTCGATCGCCGAGGCGGGCGACCGGATTGCGCGTCGACCGGCCGGCCCAGATCACGTCCGGAGCGGCAACGATCACGTCGACGACGCCCTCGGCGAGGTCGGCCCGCCGCCGCGCCGACACCGACTCGGGCGTGGACCCGGCGGCGAGCAACGCCTCGGTGGTGGCACGCTCGAACCGATCGAGCAGCTCACCGACCGGCTCGTCCACCCGGGTGATTCCGGCCACCGATACCGGCCCCGGAATCACGCACACCTGATCGGCGCCGTACCGCGGGTCGTGCGCCTGCCAGAGCGAATCGGAACGCCACCAGCGACGCACGTCGGCGTCGACCACCGGCACGAAATTCACCGGCTTACCCGGCGTCTTGCAGAGGTTGACGAAGAAGGGCACGTCGGCGGGGTGCAGCAGCGCGGTGTCGGCAGCGGGGTACGCCGCCCGCAGCGCGTCGACGGCCGCCGCCGGCTGCTCCAGTGATTGCCCGCCCGGGTAAAGCGTGTCGATCGAGCCCCGGTCGGCGGGGTGGAGTCGAGCCTGGGCCCGGTCCAGCATCGCCGCGAACCGGTCCCGCCAACTGACGTCCAACCAGACCGAACCGGCTCCGGCTGCGTGGCCGTTCGACGCGGCGAGTGCGACGTAGCGCTGCAGCCAGCCGGTGTAGGTCATGGCAGACACGTCACCGAAATAGGGCTTGGCCGTGCTGTCCAGCGCCGCGATGATCTCGTCCCGGCGCGCGGCAACCGCCTCGGCGTCACCGGCGACCTCGTCGAGCAGCCGCCCGGTGCGCGATGCCGCATTGTCGATCTCGTGAATGTCTGCACCGAGTTGGCTACGGCCGGAAGCCATTCCACCTGCGGCGGTGCCGGCCGCGACCCATTCCGAGGTGCCCGGAGTGTCGACCAACAGTTGCTTCACCGCGGGTGCGGTGGTGGCTTCCAAAGCCGCCATCGCGGCGGTGCCGACCAGGACCCCGTCCACCGGCATCGCCGGGTAACCGTGGCCGAGCGCCCACCGCCCGGTCAGGTAGTCGGCCGCGCGCTCCGGCGTGCCGATGCCGCCACCGACACAGATCACCAGATTCGGCCGAGCGCGAAGTTCGGCGTAGCCGCCGAGCAGCAGATCGTCGAGATCTTCCCAGGAGTGGTGCCCGCCGGCCCGGCCGCCCTCGATATGCACGATCACCGGGTAGTCCGGCACCGCGTTCGCGATCCGGATCACCGCACGGATCTGCGCGATCGTGCCCGGCTTGAACGCCACGTGCTCGATCCCGGCCGCACCGAGCTCCTCGATCAGCGCGACCGCCTCGTCCAGCTCCGGGATGCCGGCCGTGACCACGACCCCGTCGATCGGCGCACCCGCTGCACGGGCGCGCTGGACCAGCCGCTTCCCGCCCAACTGCAGCTTCCACAGGTAAGGATCGAGGAACAACGAGTTGAACTGGATCGCCCGGCCGGGCTCGAGCAGCGTCCGCAGCTCGGCGATCCGGTCGGTGAAGATCTGCTCGGTGACCTGTCCGCCGCCGGCCAGTTCGGCCCAGTGCCCGGCATTCGCCGCAGCGGCCACGATCTTGGCGTCCACCGTGGTCGGAGTCATTCCGGCCAGCAGGATCGGCGACCGGCCGGTAAGCCGGGTGAACGCGGTTTCGGTGACCGTCCGGCCGTCCGGCAGCACCACCGCGCGCGGCGCAAAGTCCGACCACGCCGGCTCGATCTCGGGCGCGGCGCCCGGGGTGAGCAGCGCGCGCTGCCCGTCTCGGGTGGCGACCGGCACGATCCCGACGCCCCGCCCGCGCACGGTGGCACGGGTGAGCCGGGTGATCAGGTCGCCGGGCCCCAGATCGAGAATCCAGTGTGCGCCGGTAGCGGTCGCGGCATCGACCGCGGCGACCCAGTCGACCGGCTCGACCAGGATGCGCGTGGCCATCTCCCGGGCGAATTCCACGTCCAGACCGCATTGTTCGGCCCAGCCGGCGACCAGATCGACCGTGTCGGCGAGCGCCGGGTGGTGGAAACCGACGTCGACCGACAGGAATTCGAAGACCGGCGCGAAGACGGCTCCGCCCCGCTTCTTCGCTTCTCGTTCCCGATTCTGCTCCGCGGCGATCCGCTCACACTCGGCAGCCACCCGATCCAGTTGGGCCGGTAGGCCGGTCAGCACCACGCGGCGGCGGGCATTACAGATCCCGATGACGACCGCCTGCGCCGAATCTGCCACCGCGTCCGCGCCGAGGGACAATCCGTCCACAACGGCCTGCAGTTCTGCCGGATCGGCGTTGGACACCGCCAGCATCGGCGTGCGGTCGCCGACCGCGACGAGCCCACGGCGGCGTCCGATCAAGCCGGCCGCGGCGCCGATCAACTGGGCTACCGCCAGCAATTCGACGTCGTCGACCCGGCGGTCGCCGAGCGCCGCAGTAGCCAGCAGACCCTGCGAATGCCCGATCGCAGCGGCCGGCACGTGCACCGCCGGGTCGAGGCCGGCCAGGGTCAACCCGCGCACCGCGGCCAATTGGGTGAGCAGCACGCCCGGCAACGAGACCGCAGCCGAGCGCAGTACCGCGACCGAAGGACCGGGAGCGGCCGCCGGGTCGTCGTCGGCGAAGGCGTCGTCGATCATCCAACCGATCGGATCGAACCCCGCCGGCCGAACCACCAACAGCTGGGCCGACACCGGTTCCAGCCGGGCCGACGCTCCCCGGAGCAGCGCCGCCAGGTGCGACTCCAACGCGTTCTCCCGGGCGAGCTCGATCAACGAGTCCAGCCACGGCGCGCCCTGTCCCCCGAACGCAACCGCGTAGGGAGTACCCGCAGCCAGGCGATCGAGCAATGCCGCCGCGTCGTCGGGACTCGGCCGACCGGTCGCGGCGGACTCGTCGGTGCGGTTGCTCCGGGGGGCGCTCGCGTCGATCGTCACGGGCAGATTCCTCTCGTCGATCGGGCTGGTGGATCAGCGGTGCCGCACGCAGGCGGCAGCGGCTCGTGCCGCTGGGCAGGCTCAACCGTGCCACAAAATCATGAGGCTTTCCTCATGTTCTCCGCTGCGACACTCCGGTCGCCCCGATCTACTCGCCGGTACTTGGTACGTTCGTACCACTATTTCTCCGCAGCGCCGTAGAACTCCCAGCGCATCGGGCCACCGTGCACGTACGACCCACGACAGTTCCGTTATGAATTCGTTACATAACCCGGATCCGGGCATCGGCCGATAGCCGAGCTGGGCCGACGGCCGGGTACCGGCGTATCCTCATAACCCGCGCGCGAGTGGCGAAATTGGCATACGCGCCAGGTTTAGGTCCTGGTGTCTTCGGACGTGGGGGTTCGAGTCCCCCCTCGCGCACCGCGGTTCGGACCCCGGTCGGAACCGGTTCAGCGCGGCCGCGGCCACCCCGGCCGGTACCGTCATAGCCGTGAGCACCTCGATCCGTCTCCGCGCCACCCTGCTGGTGCTGGTGCTGGCAGTAGCCGGGGGCTGCCTGGCACTCGGCTGGTGGCAGTGGTCGCGGTTCGAGGCAGTCGGCGGTACCGCACAGAATCTCGGTTACGCACTGCAATGGCCGCTGTTTGCCGGGTTCGCGGTGTACACCTATCGCCGATTCGTCCAGCTCGAACGCGGTCACCGGCCACGCGCCGCGGACACCGCACCGGAACCGGCCGAGATCCCGGCCGATCTCCTTCCCCCGCGCCCGACCGCACCGAGCAGCCACGGCGATCCGGTTCGCGACGAATACAACCGGTACCTCGCCGAGCTCTACCTTGCCGACCTCGAGCCCGACCGCCGACTCGACGACCTCAGCCGTGACCCGGCCGACAGGAGTACCCCGTGACCGCGCCGTCCGACACCGCCTCGTCCGCGAGCCCCGTGGCCAACCCCACCAAGGTGGCTGCGGCGCTGCGGCGCTATCGCATCCTGGCCTGGGTGACCGGTCTGTGGCTGCTGGTATTGACCACCGAGATGGTGCTGAAGTACGGGTTCGGCGTGCACACGCCGAGCTGGATTCCGGTGGTGCACGGCTGGGTGTACTTCGCCTACCTACTGGTCACGCTGGACCTGGCGGTGAAGGTGCGCTGGCCGGCCCTGCGGACGCTGGGCACGCTGCTCGCCGGGACAGTGCCGTTTCTGTCGTTCTGGGTCGAGCATCAGCGCACCCGCCAGGTCCGGGTCGACTTCGGCGTCTGAACCCGACCCGGACGCGGATCACCGGCTGGTCGGAAAGCCGCGCAGGATCGGGGCGACATCGGCACGTGGCGTACCGGCCGCGTCGAACAAGCCGAAGTCCGGGGTCGGTCCCATATCGCGGACCGACCAGGCCAACGCACCCACGATCCGGCTGTCGCTGGACACCACTGTCCGCACAGCAGTGAACAGCTCCGGCAGATCGATCCCGTCCTGCCGAGAGCCGCCGAACTCGCCGATGATCAGTTGTTTACCCGCCGCCCACTCGGCCGCCAGAAGCGCTCCTGCGTCGCTCGGCGCGGGCACGTAATAGCAGTGCACACTGAGGAAGTCGCTGAGCAGGTCGGTATGGATGAAGCCGCTGCGAAATGCCGCGCTCTCGTGCGCGCTGCGCGAATGCGTAATCGGCTTGCCGGACACCTGCCGCACCAGCTCACCCAGCTCGGCGATCAGGTCGAACCACGGCTCCGGCTGCGAATACGCTTCCGCCCAGGCGGCATGCGCCTGATCGCTCGCCTCGTTGGTGATGTCGATCCCGATCACGTTCGAGTAGCCGGACAACAACTCCGACCAAGCCCGGTAGAGCGACAGCGCCGCCGTCCGGGAGGTCGCCCGGCCCCAATGGCCCAGGTCACCGCCACACGGGAAAACCTTCATGCCGTTGTCGGCGGCATAGTCGAGCAGCTGTCGCCAACGCTGGAGATAAGTGGCCAGATCGATCTGGCCGGAGGTGACCACGTGCGTGTTCCCGAACACCCGCACACAGCTGCCACCGATACCCCGCACCTGGTCGATCATCGGCCGGATCCAATTGTCCCAGTCCCAGACCTGCCACAGCTGCGCCCACGAGCTCGGCGCGCTGAAGTAGTCCGGCGCCGGATTGAGATTCGCCCCCCACAGCCGGGTGTTCGCCGGAATCTGCACAGCTACGGGGGTCAGGCTAAAGGGGCAGCGGCCACCACCGTGGCGACCGCACCGAGCACCTGTACGGAGCCAGGGTAGGTGTCCTCGGCGCTGGTGCCCTGACGGGTGAAGGTCAGCGCCCAACACGGTGATGTGGTGTTGATCGCGAACTCACCGAGCCGGGTGGTAACCGGCACCCGAAGGGTGGGCGGCGCTTCGGCGCTCACCACTTGCCAGGGGGTGCCGGCGTCGGTCCCGTCCACAGCCTGATCGCCTTCGATCCAGGAGAGGCCGCCGGCCCACCGGATGGTTCCACTGTCGGGGCCGGTCTTGGTCCAGACGATGTCGATCGCGACCAGCGACGCCGCCGCGGGTGCGCTGAACTCGGCCCGGTTCGTCACCTCCGCCTTGCCGAAATCCTGTGTCGACCAAGTCAGGTCGTCCTGGACGGTGCCCCACTGGAAGTCCCGCGCCGGAACGAACGTCCGATTGCCGACCACCGCTGCGCCGGCCGGTGCGGGCTGCACGACTGCCGAGACCGGCGCGGCGACGAGCGCCCCGGCCCCGGCCCCGGCCAACGCTCCGCCGATGAACCGGCGCCGCCCGAGCCGCATTCGGCGGACCGGGGCATCCGTGGCGTGCGTGGGCTCATCGGTCATAACGCACCTCTCTTATCCGCCGGGCCCCGATCGAATTTCGCGCACAGATCTACTGTTGCCGGTTGCCGTTTCGAGCTTCGACGACGAAGTCGCAGATCCCATCGCACCATGGTCCATGCGATATCACCGGAAATGATAGCCGACGGGAAACCCGCAACCTACCGCGGATGCCAACAGCCCTCTGGTTGCCGAGAATTCTACCGACCGCTGGACGGCCGGCAGGCCACTCAGCGCTCGACCTAACTCAGCGCTCGGCCAACTCGGCGCTCGACCAACTCAGCGCTCGGCCGGGCGCCCCAGCGCAGCCAACGTCGGGATGAGGTACCGCAGGGCGCGACCGCGATGGGACGCGGCGTCCTTCTCGGCCGGAGCCAGCTCGGCGGCGGTCCGGTCCGCACCGGTCGGCACGAACACCGGGTCGTAGCCGAAGCCTCCTTCGCCGCGTGGTGCCCGCAGGATCCGGCCGGGCCACTCACCGCGGACCACCACCGGTGTGCCGTCGGCGGCCGGATCGACCAGTGCGCAGGTGCTCACGAAACGAGCGCCGCGACGCGCGTCCGGCACGTCGGCCAACTGGGCGAGCAGCAATGCCGTATTGCCCACATCGTCGCCGTGCCGACCCGACCAGCGCGCGGACAACACCCCCGGCATCCCGTTCAATGCATCCACCTCCAGCCCGGAATCGTCAGCGACGCAAGGCAACCCGGTCGCGGCCGCACCGTCACGCGCTTTGCCGATCGCGTTCGCCTCGAAGGTGGCACCGGTCTCCGGCGCCTCCGGATACGCGGGCACATCGTCGAGCCCGACGATCTCGATTCCGTCGATCCCGGCCGCTGCCAGCACCCGGGTCAGTTCCACCAGCTTCTTGGAATTCCGGCTGGCCAGCAGCAGCCGCCGGTCAGCCACCGAACTTCTTCTTGGCCGGTTCGGCCGGCTCGGGCAACGTACCCGGATAGGGCTGCGCCAACGCCGCCTTCTGCACCTCGAACAGCCGCTCGCAGCCCGCAAGCGCCGAGTCGAGCAGCGCGTCCAGGGTGGACCGGGGGAACGTCGCACCTTCCCCGGTGCCCTGCACCTCGACCAAGGTGCCGGTGTCGGTCGCGACGACGTTCAGGTCGACCTCGGCGCGCGAGTCCTCCTCGTAGGGCAGATCGAGCCGCACCCGACCGTCGACCACGCCGACGCTGACCGCCGCGATCGCGCAGGAGATCGGCTGCGGGTCGGCCAGCTTGCCGGCGGCCCGCAGATAGCTGACGGCGTCGACCAGCGCGACGTAGGCGCCGGTGATCGACGCCGTCCGGGTGCCGCCGTCGGCCTGCAGGACGTCGCAGTCGATCGCAATGGTGTTGTCCCCGATCGCGGCCAGATCGATACAGGCCCGCAACGACCGACCGACCAGTCGACTGATCTCCTGGGTACGCCCGCCGACCTTGCCCTTGACCGACTCCCGGCCGCTGCGGGTATGCGTCGCCGCCGGCAACATGGCGTACTCGGCGGTCAGCCACCCGAGGCCGGACTCGCGGCGCCACCCGGGCACTCCGGGGGTCACACTCGCGGTGCACAGCACTCGGGTACCGCCGAACTCGACCAGCACCGAACCCGCCGGATGCGACGTGAATCCCCGGGTCAGCTGGACGTCACGGAGCTCGTCGTCCGCTCTGCCATCGGCTCGTTTCGACACGACTCGACTCTAACGCCAGCGATCACACCTCGATCATGTCCCCCGGCTCGACCGCCCGAACCGGACCGTCGAACGCTGCCCGCGCCTCGGCGAGCACGTCCGCCCGGGCCGTCCACGGCGGGATATGGGTGAGAAGCAGCGTGCCTACTCCGGCTGCCGCCGCGATCTGTCCGGCTTCGGTGCCCGACAGGTGCACGCCGGTCGGCCGGTTCGCCGGGTCGTGCGTCCACGATGCCTCGGCCAGCAGCACGTCCGCGCCCCGAGCCAGGTCGTGCACGGCCGGACCGATGCCGGTGTCGCCGGTATAGGCCAGGACCCGGCCGGTATCCGCGGTGATCCGCAGCCCGTAGGACTCGGGCGGGTGGTGCACCCGCAGCGGGGTGACCGTGTGTGCGCCGAACCGCACCGCGACGCCGTCCTGCCACGTTCGGGCGTCGACCACGTCCGACCAGTCGTCGACCTCGCCGCCGACCTCGGCCGACGCCTGGCCGATCCGCCTCGTGGTGCCCGACGGCCCATACACGACAGCCCGCCCCGACGGGCGACCCGGATGGTAACGGCGCCACACCAACAGCCCGGGCAGGTCGAGGCAGTGATCCGCGTGCAGGTGGCTCAGCAACACCGACACCTCGCCCGGGTCGGCATAGCGCTGTAATGCGCCGAGCGTGCCGGGGCCCATGTCCAGCACCAGGGGCGCATTTCCGGGAAGGTCGAGCAGGTAGCCGGACGCCGGCGAATCCGGGCCGGGCACGCTACCCGAACAGCCGAGCACGGTGAGGCGCATGCGCTCATGCTGCCACGGGGCTCAGCCCGGGCGCGCCACCGTCCCACGACTGGAGAACAGCCAAGCAGCCAGCAACCCGCCGAGCGCACCGAACAGATGTCCCTGCCACGACACGTCCGGCCGGCTGGGCAGCACGCCCCAGAGCATGGCGCCGTAGCAGACGCCCACGACCACCCCGATCAGCAACTGTCCGGCGTTGCGGTTGAAGAGCCCGCGCGCCATCACATAGGTCAGCCAGCCGAAGACGAGCACCGAAGCGCCGATGTGATTGCTGTAGCTGCCGCCGGTCAGCCACGTGCCCAGCCCGCCGAGCAGCCAGATCAAGCCGGTGGCGGCAAAACCGCGGCCGACCCCGTGCGCGAAGGTCAGGAAGCCGAGCAGCAGCGCCGGGACCGTGTTGGCGATCAGGTGGGCCCAATCGTCGTGCAGCAACGGAGCGAACAGGATGCCTTCCAGTCCGTCGGTCGAGCGCGGGTGTACCCCGTTGGTCTCCAGCTGTTCCCCGGATGCGACATCGGCGATCTCGACCAGCCAGAGCAGCGCGACGAAACCGAGCGCGACCAGGGCAGCCGGGCGCCAGGTCCAGCCGCTCCGGCGGGGCGTGACCGGATCGGCGGGCCCACGGGGACGTAATGCCCCGGTCATCGCCGGCCACCGATCATTCGAGCCACCGCCCGTCTCATGCCCACAGCTGGCCGTCCAGCCGTTCCTCGGCTTCTTCGAGGGTACCCGCGTACGCGCCGGTCGACAGATACTTCCAACCGCCGTCGGCGACCACGAAGGCGATGTCCGCGCGCCGGCCCGCACGCTGGGCCCGGGCTGCCACGCCCAACGCGGCGTGCAGGATCGCGCCGGTGGAGATGCCGGCGAAGACACCCTCCTGCTCGACCAATTCCCGGGTGCGGCGCACCGCGTCGTACGGGCCGACCGAGATCCGGGTGGTCAGCACCGAGTCGTCGTAGAGCTCCGGTACGAACCCCTCGTCCAGGTTGCGCAGCCCGTAGACCAGCTCGCCGTAGCGTGGTTCGGCGGCGACGATCTCCACCCCCGGCACCTGTTCGCGCAGGTAGCGACCGACCCCCATCAGCGTGCCGGTGGTGCCGAGACCGGCGACGAAGTGGGTGATCTCGGGCAGATCGGCAAGGATCTCCGGTCCCGTGCCACCGTAATGCGCGGCCGCGTTCGCAGGGTTGCCGTACTGGTACAGCATCACCCGGTCGGGGTGTGCGGCGGCGATCTGCTTGGCCAGGGCGACCGCCTGGTTCGAGCCGCCGGCAGCGGGTGAATCGATGATCTCGGCGCCGTACATGGTGAGCAGCTGGCGGCGTTCGGCAGAGGTGTTCTCCGGCATCACGCAGATCAGCCGATAACCTTTCAGCTTGGCCGCCATGGCCAACGATATTCCGGTGTTTCCGCTGGTCGGCTCCATGATCGTGACGCCTGGCCGGAGGCGACCGTCGGCCTCGGCCTGCTCGATCATCGCGAGCGCCGGCCGATCCTTGATCGAACCGGTCGGGTTGCGATCCTCCAGCTTCGCCCACAACCGGACATGCGGCTCGTCGGTACCGTCGTCGGTCCAGCGCGGCGACAGCCGCTGCAATCCGACCAACGGCGTGTTCCCGAGCGAGTCGATCAGCGAGTCGTAACGGGCCACCCCGCTAGCCGCCGGCGACGGTATGCGATCGGTCGCCGCCGGCGACGGCTGGCAGGATGGTCACGGTCGCTCCGTCCGCGACGACCGTCGCCAGCCCACCGGAAAAGCGGATGTCTTCATCCACCCCGTCCTGGCTGACGTAGACGTTGACGAACCGCAAGAGTTTGCCGTCTTGGACCAACCGGTCTTTCAACCCCGCGTAGTTGGCGTCCAGATCGTCGATCACCTCGGCGACGGTCGATCCGGTGGCCTGCACGCGTTTCGCACCGCCGGTGTGCGGCCGCAGCACGGTGGGAACGGACACGGTCACGGACATCGTTACTCCTTCGGTATGTGCGATAGCCGAGTTCGGTACGCACTGACGCTGTTCGGTACGCACCGACACTGTTCAATACGCACCGACGATCTGGACGTCCTCCTCGGTTACCACACCGTCGACGATGCGGTAACTGCGCAGCTCATGCCGGTCCGGATCCCGGGTCGACACCACGACGTAGTGCGCGTCCGGCTCGGCTGCGTAGGAGATATCGGTGCGGCTCGGGTACGCGGCGGTGGCGGTGTGCGAGTGGTACAGCACCACCGGCACCTCGTCGGCGGCATCCATCTCCCGCCACAACCGCAGCTGCTCGCCGGAGTCGAACCGGTAGAACGTGGGCGAGCGCTCCGCATTGGTCATCGCGACGAATCGCTCGGGCCGGTCACTGCCGGCGGGTCCGGCGATGAGCCCGCACGCCTCGTCCGGATGGTCGGCGCGCGCGTGCTTCACCATCGCGGCCACCAGATCCGACCTGATCACCAACCCCACCGAACCGTGACCTCCTCCGTCGACCGGTACTCGGCCTGTGTTCGTCCGACAACAGCTCGCCACCCCAGGCTATTCCGGATCGGCCGGCGCGCCGCTCGGGAAAGCACTCGGCAGGACGTCCCGATATGCCGGCACCCCGGACAACCCGGTGGCCGCGACGACCGCGTCCACGACCGCCCGCTCGACGACGTCGGCGACCACTGCGCACAACTGCGTCAACATCGGCAACTCGACCGGGAACGCCGGCGGAACCGGCAGCCCGGGCGTCGGCACCGGACGTCGGCCGGTCGCAACGGCGAACATCGTGTCGCCATCCAGCGGCGAATGCGCCGGCCGGATCGCCCGGGCCAAACCATCGTGCGATACCACTGCCAGTCGCCGACAACCGGCGGCGGAGAGTGGCGCGTCGGTGGCGACCACCCCGATCGTCGTGTTCAGCACCGTCCCTTTGACCGGGAGATCGTTCGCGGCGGCGAGCTCGGTCGGATCGGGCGCGCGCAGCCCGACCTGCGCCGCGCCGGACCACGGCAGACCGGTGGTCGGGTCGAATACGGCACCGACCGGGTTCGCGACCACCAGCGCCGCAACCGTCATCCCGGCGGCCGTCCCGCCGGTCAGCCGGATGCTGGCCATCCCGACCCCACCCTTCAACACCCCGGCCCGGGCGCCGACGCCGGCGCCGACAGTGCCCCGCGCCGGGTGGGGTCCGGCCGCCGCGGCGGCCCGGTAACCGGCCTCGGCATCCGGTCGGACCGACCAATCTCCCACCGGCAGATCGAAGATCACCGCGGCCGGCACGATCGGCACCACTCGGCCCGGCTCCCCCATCGGTATTCCGGCGCCCTCTTCCTCCAGCCGACGCATCACTCCGTCGGCGGCGGCCAGACCGTACGCACTACCTCCGGTGAGCAGGATCGCATCGACCTGCTGCACGGTGTTCGCCGGTTCCAGCAGGTCGGTCTCCCGGGTGCCCGGACCGCCGCCGCGCACGTCCACCGACGCCGTCGCACCGCCGGGCAGCCGCACGACGGTGCAGCCGGTCGCCGCACCCGATCCCAGCGTCGCGGCCGGATCGAGGCGGTGGTCGTGGCCGACCAGGACGCCGCCGACATCGGTGAGGCTGCCCGGTCGGCTCGTCGTCACGGTGCGACGGCTTGCAACAGCGAGTCCTGCATCCAGGTCAGCCAGTGATACACCTCGAGATGCGTCGACCGCGGATCGTCGGATGGCAACTGTTCGGGTGTGTCGGCGTCGATACCCAGGGTGGTGCCCAACGCCAGCCGGACGTCGTTGAGCCCGGTGAGCCACGCGTCCGCCTCGGTCAAGGTCAGCACGACCCGCCCACCCCGTTCCGGCACGGTGTTCAGGATCACCGTGCCCGACGCGCGCTTCTCGTCGAGGATGTCCGGCTCGTGCAGGCTGCGCAACGCGCCGTTGAGGTCGGCCCGGCCGGCCGCCGGTTCGTCCGGATCGGGCCGGTGGAATTCGGGCAGCAGCCTGGCCAGCACCGCGTCGTCGGGCGGGTTGCTGGCACCGGTACGCATGCCGGTGAGCTCGGCAAGCGCGTCCTGCGGCGCCTCCGCGGCCCGCGCGTCGAGCATGCCGATCACCGAACCGACCAGCGAGCGCAGCACGGACGCCTCACGCGCGTCCAGCTCGGACCGCACTTTCACCCCGCCCAGCGAGTTTTTCCTGGTCCACGTCCGCACGTCCGTCTCGATCCTTCTGGCAGGGTGTCCTGCAGGTCGGTGGCCGCAGCGGCTAATGCACAGCAACCATTTCAGGTGTCGCGTTGCATCGTCGCCCACAGGCCCGCGGCATGCAGCCTACGGACATCATGTTCCATCTTGTCCCGGGATCCCGAGGTGACGACGGCCTTGCCCTCTTGGTGCACCTGCATCATCAACTCGGTGGCTTTTGCCTTGCTGTAACCGAACAGCTTCTGGAAGATGAACGTCACGTAATGCATCAAGTTCACCGGGTCGTCCCATACCACGGTGACCCACGGCTTGTCCTCGAATTCTCGAACGTTCTCGATCATTCTGGTGTCGGGAGTGGCCTGCGGAGCCGCTGCGCGCACGGACGACCGAGGAACGGTCTGCGTCGTTCGGTCCGCCGCCAGTGTGATGGTACCCACGGCCATGTGACCAGGGTACGACCTCGGGTTCGATCCACAACACCGGATCGACGGGTCCTTACGCACGGAGAGCCGACGCTACAACCGTACCGAGAAAGCCCGGCTGCCAGACGCCGGAAACGGAAGCAGCCGCCACACCGGCCGGACTCAGCGCCGACGCCGCCGCGCTGCGGGTCGCACCGTCGCTACACCCGAGTGTCACGGTCGCACCCGACGTCGGCTCGCCGGGCGACGGATCGACGGTCCGACAACTGATCCCCGCGGCGGTGACAAGAGATACGACGACGCCGTCGGCCGGTCCGGTGAACACGGTTGCCGGCGAGTTCGGCGGCGGCGCGGCAACCGGCTCCGCCGTCGCAACCGGCTCCGCCGTGGTTGCTGCGACCGCCGCAGTACTCGTCGGTGCTGCCGTGCTCGTCGCCACTGCCGTGCTCGTCGGTGCCGACGAGGTGATCACGACCGTGGACGCCCCGGCGCTCGTCGTCGGCACAGCGCTCGTTGTCGGCACAGCGCTCGTCGTCGGCACAGCGCTCGTCGTCGGCACAGCGCTCGTGGTCGGCACAGCCGTGGACACCGGCACGGTGGTGGTTGCTGCCGGGGCCACCTGAGCGGCTGCCTGGCGGAGCAGTTCACCGCTCGACGCCGAGGTGGCGGCGAAACCTGCGGTGCCGGAGTTGGTCACTGTGGTCGGAGCAACACACGTGGCGAAGAGCAACGACCGATTGATCTTCAGCACCAACGGCGCCTGGCCCGAGACGACCCCGCCATTACTCGATCGAAGCTCGACCGTGTAGGTACCGCTCGAGGTGAGTCCCAGGTTGTTCAGCACGATGGAGTAGCTGATCGTCGAGCCGGCACTGCCGACGCCGGTCACCACGACCGGACTGCCGACCTGGATGCCGGCGCTGTTCTTGAAGATCAGCTGATAGTTGTAGCCGGCGGCAACATGCGGCCAGCTGAGCGTCAGAGACAGGCCGAGCACGCTCGAGCAACTGAAGCTCGCCGGATTCGGAATCGGAATCGGAAACGCACCCGTGCCGAAGCCGGCCTGCGCCGCGGCCGAGTCGGTGAATGCCGCCTCGGTCGGCACGAGCCGGTTGCCACCGACGGCCACCACTGCAGCCACGGCCAGCACCACCGGCGCCGCACCGAGCAACGGCCCGCGCCGCGCCGCCGATCCCGGCCGTGGTCGAATTACCACCGACAGCGCAGCAGCAGCGACGATCGCACCCACCAGCAGCGCGCTCGGCGTGGACAGCCAGAAGGCGACGTAGCCGGCCCCCGGAACCACCGCGGTCACCCGATCCGCACCGGCGATAACATACGGATCCGGATCGACGGTCGGGTTCGCATCGCCACGCAGCGCCACGGTGACGGTGTCCCCCGCGCCCGGCTCGATCGAATCGATTCGATGGGTCACCCGAGCGCCGTCGGCCCGTTCTACGCTGATCACATCACCCACCGCGAGGTCGGCGGCCGATACCTGGCGAGCGAGCGCCAGCGCCCCCGGTTCGATCGCCGGCGCCATCGAACCGGTCCGCACGATCAGCGGCGTCATCCCGAAAAATACCGCCGACAAGGCAAATCCGATACAGATCAGACCGGCGACGGCGCCGACGCTCAGCGCGACCTCACGGGTCAACCGGATCACCAGCGGGCGGAAAGTCGAATCGCGCATCAATCAGCTCGCCGTCGCGGCGAACGTGAATGTGGCTGTAGCACTCTGATTCTGCGCCGAGGCCGGAGCCGCGGCCGAGAGCGTCACCAGAAAGCACAGCGTCTCGTTGCCACCTGTGGCCGCCAGCGGACCTCGGGTCGGCACAACCGTCGTGGTTGCGCCCAGCACGGTGCTGCCCAATTGACCGCCGGAGCACGAACCGGTGGTTGCGGTGTTGCTGGCAGCACCGGTGAACACGGCGACAGTCAGGTACTGCGCCACCGTACCGGCGCCGGCCGCGGTCATCGTGTACTGCAACGGTAACGAGCCGACGTTCTGCACCGGCAGCGTCGCGGCCACGCTGTGACCCGGGAGCATCCCGGTCTTGCTCAGGCCGACGAACGCATACGGTGCCGGATTTCCCTGATTCCCGGCGAGCGCGAGATCGACCGTGCCGGTGGACAGGATCCCCGAGGTAGCGGTGGCGGTGTCGCTCCATGCGGCCAAGGTCGCGACCGCGCCCAGGCCGAACACCGTGCCCAGGGTGAGCAGGGCCCGCGTTCGCGGACCGACCACCGCACGAATCAGGCGCCGAGCAGTGCTCACCGTGGTGCCTCCGGATCCTCGTGATGGGCGAAGCGATACTCCGGCCAGTACTCGGTTTCGCAGTCGTAGCGCCGCCCGACTCCCGCGCGGGCGGGCGGCCGGCGCAGCTGCGGCCGGACCGGAACGACCTCGACGGGTGCTGTCTCGGCACGTTCGGTACCGGCACGTTCGATCCCGGCCACGGCTCGCCGCGAGCGTGACGAACCGACGAACATGTACAGCGCGTAGACGAACAACGCTCCGGCAAGGAGGTAGATCGCGATCGATCGCCGCGACCCGGTAGTCCAATTGTTCAGATAACCGAGGTACGGCACGCTGTACCACACGGCGCCGCGCACCTGAACCGACCGAACCGGCTCCTTGTCGGGGGCATTGTTGTTGTCCCCCTGGGTGATGAACCGACGCTCGCCGCGTCCGTCGTCGCGGATCGCAATGATCCGATGGGTGACGACACCGGGCTTTCCGGATTCGATCTGGTAGGTGATCGCCGTGCCGACCGCCAGCTTCCTCGGATCGACCGAGCGCACCACGATCAACGTTCCCGGTGGATATGTCGGCCGCATCGACGAGGTCAGCACGGTATAAGGCGTCGCTCCCGATACCCATGGAATCAACACGGCGACAACGAGTAACAAGAGAACCAGCATCAGCGCAGACCAGGAAAGGATCTGTCGCAACCACCACCATGCGGTGGTCGGCTCGGCTTCGACGTGTTCGATTGGTGCGGTTATCATCACGACTCCGCGGTGAATCCGAAGGTGAGCGTGGACGATGCAGACGACACCGCGGTCGGTGCGACGGTTGCCCGCATGCACCACACCTCGGATCCGCCAGGCACGAGCGAACGGAGCGCCGGCGCGGCCGGCGCCTGGGCGCCGACGACCGGGCCGTCGTAGAACGTGGTCGCGCCGACCGGACTACCCGTGGTCGGGCAGTTCGCCTCGGCGGCCACCCCGCTGACCGTGAGGTTCAGCGCGAGCGTCGAGCTCGGCTGAGCTACCGACTGCAGCCGGTAGCTCAGCCGGATGTTGCCGGAGTTGCGCAACACCAGGGGCGCCTGCGCGTAGTCGCCGGGTTTCATGTTCGTCCGGGACAACGCGTCGAACGCATAATCCTGGTGCTGCGTGCCCGCCGTACCCACAGTGAGATCTAATGTGCCAGAACGGATTTGCGATCCATCCAGGGTATCGGCGCTGCTCCACAGCGCACCCGTCCGGTGCGCGGAGGAAAAGACGACGAGCAGGACACAGGCCCCGACCGCAGTCTTGCCGACCGACACCCTCATGGCACCGACATCCGTCGCCTGCCGACGTCCGCCACCGCTACGGACGAACCTGCTGCAGCGCCAGATTGAAGTCGGCCAGGTTGATCGCCTCGTTCTGCGCGACCTGGTCAGGAGTGTCCCTGTCGAAGGTCAACGTCACCACGACGTCGATCGCGCTACCGGCATCGGCGTCGGTGACGGTGTAGACCCCGGCGGAGCCACCGTCGGCCAGGCCGGTTACGGCCAGCTCGGAGCTGACGTGCGCCAACAGCGCCGGATCACCGGTGATCCCGGCCTGATCGGCAGTCAAGGTGGCCTTGAGATTGTCGCCGCTCGCGGCGATCATGTAGCTCGCGTGGTACTCGAGCACATCGCCCGGCACGATCAGAAAGTTGCTGATATCGGCGATCGGACCCGGCGTGATATCGGAGACATCTTCCCAGGTAGGTGTCCCGACCGGATCGATCGACAGCTCGCCGGAGGAGATCGGGCCACCCCCGATATTCTCCGAATCTTCCCAGAGCGCATACGATCCCAACCCGCCCAGGAGCAGGATCCCGCCGGCAGCCGCGGCCATCGCCCCCTTGACTTTCTGATTCATCTCGGCCTCTCTCGATGTGTTCGATATGGCCGGGTCGACTGGAACGACCCGTAACTGGAGACGCACCGCGCCTCCGACGACGTCGTGCATTGAGCTGGATCGTGCACTGAGCTGGGTCGTGCATCGGACCGGGTCCGTGGAATCTCGGGGACTCGCATCGATCCCCGCCCGGAAAGATGGTTGCATAGCCCGAAGCCGCCGCCGTACGTGTTGCGGTACCGCATCTTCGCCCCCTCCGCCGAGCAGAGCGGCGAACCGGAACTTTTCGTCGGTGACCGACCCGGCGCAATGCCGGGAGAGCAGACCGCGTGTCCGCGAACAATCCCGAAAGCTCTCGGATCGATCCGGCGACAGCGCCGATCGACCGGATCAGCGGACGGGAGTCGCTCCGCCGATGTCCGGGTAATCCGGCGAACCGGACAGAAATAACAATTAGATAATTGCGCAGAAATGGACCGGCGGTGCGCATCCGGCGCGGCGTGTCGCGCTGTTTCCGATTTGTGTCGGCTGTCCGGCATGACCATGCAGCAGCGCAGTAGCGTGGCCGGAATGACCGACCTGCCGGACGTCCCGACCCTGCTCGCGGCCGCCGTCACGGCACTCGGCGGAACTCCGCGCACCGGGCAGCTCGCGATGGCGAACGCCGTGACCCACGCCATCGACATCGGCGAACACCTGGCAGTACAAGCCGGGACCGGAACCGGCAAGTCCTTGGCTTACCTGGTACCCGCGTTGCGGCACGCGACGGGAACCGGCAGCACTGTCGTGGTCTCCACCGCCACGATCGCGCTGCAACGCCAGCTGATCGATCGAGACCTGCCCCGACTGGCCGCGACGCTCGCCGAGCCGCTGGGCCGGCGCACGGAGTTCGCGATTTTGAAAGGCCGGAGCAACTACCTGTGCCTGAACAAGGTGCACAGCGCCGCACCCGAGGAGCCGGACGACGAGCAGCTGTTCGACGCGTTCACGGTCTCGCGGCTCGGGCGGGAGGTGAAGCGGCTCAGCACGTGGGCCACCGAGACCGAGACCGGCGATCGGGACGACCTGACCCCCGGTGTCTCCGACCGCGGATGGCGGCAGGTCAGCGTCAGCGCACGGGAGTGTCTGGGCAAGTCACGCTGCCCGTTCGGCGAGGACTGCTTCGCCGAACGCGCCCGGGCGCAGGCCGGCCTGGCCGATGTGGTGGTGACCAACCATGCCCTGCTCGCGATCGACGCGGTGAGCGGCATCTCGGTATTGCCCGAGCACGACGTGGTGATCGTCGACGAGGCGCACGAACTGGTCGACCGGGTGACCAGCGTGGCCACTGCCGAGCTGGCCCCGGCCGGTATCGCCGCCGCGGTGCGGCGCTGCGGTCGGCTCGTCGAGGAGTCGGACCTGGACCGCCTGGCCGCGGCCGGCGAAGCTTGGGCGGACCTGCTGGCCGAGCTGTCACCCGGGCGTTGGGATCGGCTGCCGACGGGCGCCGACGCCGTCCTCGCGCTGGTCCGCGACGCCGCCTGGCAGGTGCGGACGGCCGCCGCGCCCAGCCGGGCCGCCGGGGCCGCCGATCCGGAGTCGGCCGCCGCCCGGACCGCGGCGCTCGCGGCACTCGACGAGGTGCACGACGCTGCGGTTCGCGCGCTCACCGCGTTCGACGAACCGGACCCGGCACGGCGTCGTGATGTGGTCTGGTTTGCCGTCGACGAGCTGCGCGGCACCACCCGACCGGTGTTGCGGATCGCCCCGCTGTCGGTGGGTGGCCTGCTGCGCAGCACACTGTTCGAAGCCGTCACGGTGATTCTGACTTCCGCGACGCTGCAGATCGGCGGCTCGTTCAACGCGCTTGCGGTGAATTGGGGGCTTCCGGCCCAGCCGGCCCCGACCCGCAGCGAAACGGCTATGGCCAACGGCGCCGAACCGCCGAAGGACGCGGGCGGGGTCCGTTGGTCGGCGCTCGACGTCGGCTCGCCGTTCGACCACACCAGGGCCGGGATCCTCTACATCGCGCGGCATCTGGCACCGCCGGGCCGAGATGGGTTGGCCCCGGCCCATCTCGACGAGATCGCCGAACTCGTCACCGCGGCGGGCGGGCGCACACTCGGACTGTTCTCCTCGATGCGGGCCGCCAAGGCCGCGGCGGAAGCCATGCGGGAGCGGCTCGACCTACCGGTGCTGTGCCAGGGCGAGGACGCGACCGGCGCCCTGGTCCGGCAGTTCGCCGCGGACGAGCCGACGTCACTGTTCGGCACGTTGTCGCTGTGGCAGGGGGTGGACGTACCCGGGCCGTCGCTGAGCCTGGTGATCCTCGACCGGATTCCGTTCCCTCGTCCCGACGACCCGCTGTTGGTGGCTCGGCAGCGGGCTGTCGAATCACGCGGTGGCAACGGCTTTCTCGCTGTCGCGGCGAACCACGCTGCGCTGCTGCTCGCGCAAGGTACCGGCCGGCTGCTGCGCTCGGTGCAGGACAGAGGAGTGATCGCCGTCCTCGATTCGCGTCTGGCTACCGCCCGGTACGGCGGGTATCTGCGCGCGTCACTACCGCCGTATTGGGAGACTGCCGATCCCGAGCTGGTCCGCAAGGCACTGCGGCGGTTGGTATCCGAGTAAACGCCGACCGCCGCCGAGACATGGTCCCGGCGGCGGTCGAGCAGATTGAGCGGTGGGACAGCTTCAGCGGTCGGAGTTTTCGGCCAGTGCCCAGATGACGAACACATCCAGCGCGATGATCAGAATCGCCCAGATCGGGTAGTAGGGCAGCCACAGGAAGTTGGCCACCACCGACAGCGCGGCGAGCAGTATCCCGACCATGCGAGCCCACGCCTGTCCGGAGAAGATCGCGGCGCCGACGGCTACCAGGGCCACGCCGAACAGCAGGTGCAGCCAGCCCCAGGTGGTGGTGTCCAACTGGAAGGCATAGCCGTCCGCCACCACGAACATCTTGTCGTCGATGATTGCCGAGAGGCCTTCCAAGGCCTGCACGGTGCCGGTGACGATGATCAGTACTGCCGCAAGCATGCTCACGTCGCGTGCAACGCGTCGCTGATTCGGGGTGGTGGTCATGGCGAGCAGCTCCTCCGGGCGAAGATGTAGTACGTCGAGATGTAGTACCTCGGCAATGTCGTGCGCAGCGATTTTTACATGGACTTACCCGGATCAGGGTAAGGCTTGCCGAACCGCCGGCCTAGCCGTGTGGCGTGGTGATCAAACCGAGTTCGGCGTCCGAAATCAGCAGATCGTTGTGCGGTAGCACCCGCACGGTGTAGCCGACCGCGCCGGACAACGGAACCGGCGTCTGCACGACGTACACCTGGCCGCCGGCGTCACCCCCGGACCAGGTCATCGGCACGATCGTGGTCTCGGTCAGCTCGTCGTCCGGCGACACTCGTCCCAGCACTGCCTGCACGACAACGTCGTCCGGACTCAGATCGCCCAGCCGCACCGTTGCCCGCAACTCCAGCCGGTTGCCGATCTCGGGGGTGTCCGGCAGCCCGGAACTGTCCACCTGCACGATGGCCACGCCGGCCCAAGCCGTCTCGACCCGCCGACGGTACTCGGCAACCGCCTTGGCTCCAGCGCGATCGTCGGCAAAGATACGCCGGGCGGTCGCGGCCGCCGGCGCGTAGAACCCGACGGTGTAGTCGCGAACCATCCGGGACGCCAGCACCTTCGGTCCCAGGCTCTGCAAGGTGTGGCGCACCATCTCGACCCAGCGGACGGGCAGGCCGGTCGCATCGCGATCGTAGAATTTGGGTAGTACCGAACGTTCCAACAGCTCGTAGAGCGCCGCCGCCTCCAGGTCGTCGCGGCGGGCCTCGTCGACGACGCCGTCGGCGGTGGGAATCGCCCAACCGTTCTCCCCGTCGAACATCTCATCCCACCAACCGTCCAGAATGGACAGGTTCAGACCACCGTTCAATGCTGCTTTCATCCCCGACGTGCCGCACGCTTCCAACGGCCGGATCGGGTTGTTCAACCAGACATCGCAACCCCAGTAGAGATACCGGGCCATCGACATGTCGTAGTCCGGCAGGAAGGCGATCCGGCACCGCACATCGGGTCGGTCGGCGAACCGGACGACCTGTTGGATCAACGACTTTCCACCGTCGTCGGCCGGATGACTCTTACCGGCGACAACCAGTTGCACGGGTCGATCGGCATCCAGCAGCAACTGCTGGAGCCGCTCCGGACGGCGCAACATCAAGGTCAGCCGTTTGTAGGTCGGGACCCGCCGGGCAAACCCGATGGTGAGCACATCCGGGTCGAAGATGTTCTCGGTCCAGGCGAGTTCGGCATCGGAGGCGCCGCGCTGCAGCCAGGACGCTCGGACCCGGCGCCGTACTTCGACGACCAGTTTGGCCCGCAACATATTTCGAGTTTCCCAGAGTCGTCTCGGGTCCACCTCCTGCAACCGTTCCCAACCGCGCGCCTCCGCCACGAGCTCGGGTCCGATCAACTCGCGGGCCAACTCCAGCCACTCCCGGGCAGCCCAGGTGGGGGCGTGCACCCCGTTGGTGACCGAGCCGATCGGTACCTCGTCGTTGTCGAAGCCGGACCACAACGGGGCGAACATCTCTCGACTGACCCGCCCGTGCAGCCGGGAGACCCCGTTGCTGCGCTGCGCCAGGCGCAGTCCCATGTGCGCCATATTGAACACGTGCGGGTCCGACTCCCGGCCGAGGGCCAACACCCGCTCGGTGCCGACTCCGGTCAACAGCTCGCCGCCCTCGGGCGTACCGCCGAAGTAGCGGCGCACCAGGTCGGCCGGAAATCGATCGATTCCGGCCGGCACCGGGGTATGCGTGGTGAAAATCGTGCTGGCGCGGACGGCGGCAAGTGCGGCATCGTAGTCGAGGCCACCGGCCGGATCGGTGATCAACTCCCGAATTCGTTCGACACCGAGAAACCCCGCGTGCCCCTCGTTCATGTGGAATACCTCGGGCTCGGCGATCCCGTGCGCGGCGGTAAATGCGCGCACCGCCCGGACGCCGCCGACACCGGCCAGGATCTCCTGCTTGATCCGGTGGTCCTGATCACCGCCGTACAGGCGGTCGGTCACACCCCGCAACTCCGGATCGTTCTCCGCGATGTCGGAGTCCAGCAACAGCAGCGGTACGCGACCTACCTGCGCGATCCACACCCGCGCGCGCAGCACCCGCCGGTCGGGCATCGCGACATGCACCAGAACCGGAGCCGCACCCCCCTGATCGGTGAACAACCGAAGCGGCAGGCCCTGCGGATCGAGCGCCGGGTACTGCTCCGCTTGCCAGCCGTCGGCGGTGAGCGACTGGCGGAAGTAGCCGGACCGGTAGAGCAGTCCCACCCCGATCAGCGGCAGCCCCAGGTCGGAGGCTGCTTTGAGATGATCGCCGGCGAGGATACCCAAGCCGCCCGAGTAGTTCGGCAATACCTCGGTGACCCCGAACTCCATGGAGAAGTACGCGATGCCGGCCACCCGGAGCGTTCCCGCAGCGACCTGGCCCTGAAACCACCGCGGCCGAGTCAGATAGTCGGCGAGGTCGGCGGCCACGGCGTCCAGCCGGGCGAGGAACTCGGAATCGCCGGCCAACTCGTCGAGCCGAGCGGGCGGCACCTCGCCGAGCATCCGCACCGGATCGTGGCTCACCTCCCGCCACCGGACGGCGTCGATCGCGGCGAACAGGTCCTGAGTCGGCCCGTCCCAGGACCATCGCAGGTTTACCGATAGTTCGCCGAGCGCCGACAGGCGCTGCGGCAGATGGGCCCGGACGGTGAACCGACGCATCGCCTTCACGCCCGGTGACCTTACCCGTGGGCGGCCGATCCGCCCGGCCGGACCGCGATCACCACTCCGCTCAGGATCGTCATCTCCTGGTCCGCACGGTCGAAGGGCGCGACCAGTCCGCGCAGCGAGGGCTCGACCAGCGACTCGGCGATACCGACATCGGTCTGCACGGCCACGTCGGTCCAACCGTTGGCCTCGAAGGCCCGTCGGTAGTCCACCGGGCGCTTGCGGTTCGGCTGTCCAGGAAAGGCGAGCAGCCTGTGATAGAGCCAGCGCGGATACCGGTAGATGTTGTTCGGATCGCGGTCCCGAATCCACGAGCTGTGGGTCTGGAAATCGACGATGTGCAGGTTGACGCAGCCGGGCCGGGCGACCGCGGTGATGCCGGCAATCGTCGCATCGATGTCGTCGAAGTGCTCGAAGGCAGCGCAGCTGATGACCAGGTCGAACCGCCGGTCACCCAGCATACGAGCGAGATCGAAATCGGAATCGACCTCGTAGCCGAAACTCTCGGCGGCGTCGCCGGTAACCGCCTTGGCCCGCACGATATCGGTTGGCGCCAAATCGTCGGAACACTCGTCGATCAGACCGGCAAAGTCGTCCGCCGACTCGGTACCGGCGAGCCGGAACGCGTCGGCCGCCACATACGAGCGCGCACCTCGGGCGAGTAACAATGCGCCGGTCCCCAGCGAAGATCCCGGGCCCAGCTCGAGGACATCGCGATCGCGGAACTCGACGCCGTCCGGCAGATATCGAGCCCAGTCACCGACCACCCCGCGCACGTAGGCGCGCCCCGCGGCCTTGTCGCCTTCTTCCACCTTGTTCGGCTTGCGATAGCCGCGCAGCCGATGCTTGGCGCTGACCAGCACCAGGATCGATAAACCTGCTACACGCATGAAAATCAGTCGTAAAAACGACCGTATCACAGTCCCCTCCGCCTTGTACGATGCGAACATCTTTATTTTATGGCAGTGGGGTGATTTCAGCCACGTTTTCTGTCGGTTCCCAGTCCCGGCCACGACCGCGCACCCGACCCCGACCTCTACTACGGTTGTTCCACCACCGCATCAGGCGTAGCGCCGCGGTTCCATCGCACAAGAGCATCGAACGGGAGCACGCTCGTGACTGGCCGGATCGCGATCGACGACACCGCACCCGACATCCCGGGTGGTTTCCCCGCGAAAGCTGTTTTGGGTGAGGTCTTTCCGATCCGATCGGTGGTCTGGCGGGAAGGGCACGACGCGGTCGGCGCCACGCTGGCGGTGCGCGCCCCCGGCGCGTCCTCGACGACCCGGATCCCGATGTTCCCGGCCGCCGAACCGGATGTGTTCAATGCCGTTTTCACACCGACCGAGCTCGGACTCTGGACGTTCCGCGTCGAAGGATGGAGCGATCCGATCGGCACCTGGCGGCACGCGGTCGAAGCGAAGCTCGCCGTCGGGCAGAGCGCCGCCGAGCTGGCGAACGATCTGTCGGTCGGCGCACAGCTATTCGAACGGGCGGCCGCGACCGCTCCGCCGGAGGGGAATCGCCGGCTGCGCGCGGCGGCAGCCGCGCTGCGCGGTAACGCAGACCTGAGCGCACGGACCGCCTTGGCGTTCTCCGCCGAGGTCACCGACACGCTGGGCGAAAATCCGCTGCGCGACCTGCTCACCCGCGGCCGGCCGCACACCGTTCTGGTCGAGCGGCGGCGCGCACTGTACGGCGCCTGGTACGAGTTCTTTCCGCGCTCGACCGGCGGCCGGTCCGGCGACGGAACGCCACGGCACGGCACCTTCGCGACCGCCGCAACAGATCTGCCGCGGATCGCCGCAATGGGCTTCGACGTGGTCTATCTGCCGCCGATTCATCCGATCGGCGAGGTGAACCGCAAAGGCCCGAACAACACCTTGGCCGCAACGCCGGATGACGTCGGGTCCCCGTGGGCGATCGGCTCGATCGCCGGCGGGCACGACGCCGTGCACCCGCAGCTGGGCAGCGAGGCCGACTTCACTGCGTTCGTCGCTCGAGCTGCCGAGTTGAATCTGGAGGTCGCCCTCGACCTGGCATTGCAGTGCGCGCCGGACCACCCCTGGGCCCGGGACCACCCGGAGTGGTTCACCGTCCTGCCGGACGGCACCATCGCCTACGCGGAAAATCCGCCGAAAAAGTACCAGGACATCTACCCGATCGACTTCGACCACGACCCGGACGGCATCTACACCGAGGTGTTACGGGTGGTACGCAAATGGATCGCATCGGGCGTGCGGATCTTCCGCGTGGACAACCCGCATACCAAGCCGCCGGACTTCTGGCACTGGCTGATCACCCAGGTTCGCTGCACCGAACCGGAGGTGGTGTTTCTCGCCGAAGCGTTCACCCGACCGGCCCGGCTGTACGGACTGGGTCGACGCGGCTTCAGCCAGTCCTACACCTACTTCACCTGGCGGATCGGCAAAGCGGAGCTCATCCGGTTCGGCGAAGAACTCGCCGCGAAGGCGGACGAGGCCCGACCGAACCTGTTCGTGAACACGCCGGACATCCTGCATGCGAGTTTGCAACACGGCGGGCCCGGCATGTTCGCGTTGCGGGCGACGCTGGCCGCTACGTTGGCGCCGTCCTGGGGGATGTACTCCGGTTACGAACTCTACGAACACCGGGCGCTGCGCGAGGGCAGCGAGGAGTATCTGGACTCGGAGAAGTACCAGCTGCGGCCCCGCGACTTCGCCGGCGCCCGCGCCCGCGGCGAATCGTTGGAACCGTGGATCACCCGGCTCAACGAGATCCGGCGAGCCCACCCGGCGCTGCAGCAACTGCGCTGCATTCACTTCCATGCCTGCGACAACGAGTCGATCATCGCGTACTCGAAGCTCGATCCGGCCTCCGGCGATGCAGTGTTGGTCGTGGTCAACCTGAATCCGTTCGGCGCCGAACAAGGCAACCTGTGGCTGGACCTGCCGGCGATCGGCCGAGAATGGCAGGACCGGATGTCGGTGCTCGACGAAGTCAGCGGTGACCGCTACGAATGGGGGCAGTCGAACTTCGTCCGCTTGGAGCCCTGGCGCGCGGTGGCCCACATCGTGGTGCTCCCGCGCGTACCGTATCCCGCGCGCATCGAGCGCGCGTTCCGCTGACCGCCCGCACCGACTGCCGCGACGAAGGAACTGGGTTGACGAAGAAGCGCTCGCCGAAGAAGGCCCGGACCCCTGCCGCGCCGGCCGCGGACGACCTGGCTCGACTCGCCGCCGGTCGGCACGACAACCCGCACTCCATCCTGGGCGCCCATCCGACGTCGGTCGGCACGGTGATCCGGGCCCTGAAACCCTGGGCCGAATCGGTCGCGGCGCGGATCGGCGGCGTCGATCACCCGCTGTCCCATGTCGGTGGCGGGGTGTTCAGCGCCGAGGTACCGATCTCCGACCTGATCGACTACCGGCTGGTCGTCACCTACCCGGACGCGGTTACCGTGATCGTCGCGGACGGTTACCGCTTTCTGCCCACCCTCGGCGAACTGGATCTGCATCTGTTCAACGAGGGCCGACACGAACGGCTCTGGGAGATTCTCGGTGCGCTTCCGCGCAGTTACACCACCCCGGACGGTGCAGTAACCGGCACATCGTTCGCGGTATGGGCGCCCGGCGCTCGCGGCGTGACGGTGCTCGGCGACTTCGACGGGTGGGCCGGCAACGCGGCACCGATGCGCTTACTTGCCGCTTCCGGTGTCTGGGAGGTATTCCTACCCGGGGTCGGACCGGGGACGATCTACAAGTACCGGGTACACGGCCGTGACGGCAGCGTCCGCGACCACGCCGATCCGATGGCGCAGCAGACCGAACAGCCGCCGGCAACCGGTTCGGTGGTCGGCGCCAGCGAATACCGCTGGCGCGATGCCGCCTGGCTCGCCCAGCGCGCGACCGGACGACCGACGGCCGAACCGATGTCGGTCTACGAAGTGCATCTGGGTTCCTGGCGGCGCGGGCTGGGCTACGCCGAACTCGCCGACCAGCTCGCCGACTATGTGGTGGCAAACGGGTTCACCCACATCGAGCTGCTGCCGGTGGCCGAACATCCGTTCGGTGGATCGTGGGGGTATCAGGTGACCTCCTACTACGCGCCCACAGCTCGGTTCGGCGCACCGGACGAGTTCCGCGCGTTGATCGACCGGATGCACACCGCCGGAATCGGGGTGATCGTCGACTGGGTACCCGCGCACTTTCCGAAAGACGAATGGGCGCTTGCCCGATTCGACGGCGGGCCGCTGTACGAGCATCCCGATCCCCGCCGCGGCGAGCAGTTGGACTGGGGGACCTATGTTTTCGACTTCGGCCGGAACGAGGTGCGCAACTTCCTGGTCGCCAACGCGCTGTTCTGGATCGAAGAGTTCCACGTCGACGGGCTTCGCGTGGATGCGGTTGCCTCGATGCTGTACCTCGACTATTCCCGGCCGGCCGGCGGCTGGACACCGAATGTCTACGGCGGCCGGGAGAACCTGGAAGCGGTGACGTTCCTGCAGGAGATGAACGCGACCGTAGGCAAGCTGCATCCCGGGGTGGTGACCGTCGCCGAGGAGTCGACAGCCTGGCCCGGCGTCACCCGACCGACCACCGTGGGTGGACTGGGGTTCACCTTCAAGTGGAACATGGGTTGGATGCACGACACGCTCGGCTATTTCCGGCACGACCCGGTGCACCGGCAGTACCACCACCACGAGATCACGTTCTCGCTGATGTACGCCTGGAGCGAGAACTACCTGCTGCCGATCAGTCACGACGAGGTAGTGCATGGCAAAGGCACGCTCTGGACCCGGTTGCCCGGCGACGACTTCAGCCGTGCTGCGGGAGTGCGCTCCTTGCTGGCCTACATGTGGGCGCATCCGGGCAAACAGCTCCTGTTCATGGGCCAGGAGTTCGGCCAGGTTGCCGAGTGGTCCGAGGAGCGCGGGCTGGACTGGACCGACCTCGACGGACCCCGCGGTCCGTTGCACCGGGGAATCCAGGCACTGACCCGCGATCTGAACCACACCTATCGTGCACAACCGGCGTTGTGGTCGCAGGACACCACCCCCGCGGGCTACTCCTGGATCGACGCGAACGACACCGAGAACAACGTTCTCAGCTTTCTGCGCTTCGGCTCCGACGGTTCGGTCGTCGCCTGCTTGTTCAACTTCGCCGGGATACCGCACGACAATTACCGGGTCGGCCTGCCCACCACGGGACGCTGGCGCGAAATCCTGAACACCGATGCCACCGGCTACCACGGCTCCGGCCGGGGCAATCTGGGCGCGGTGGACGCAACCGAACAGTCGTGGCACGGCTGCGCCGCATCGGCAACGGTGATGCTGCCGCCGAACACCGCGATCTGGCTCGCTCCGGGAGAGCGGTGATGCCCCGCCGGCTGCTCCCGGCGGCGGTCGCCCCGTGGGTCGGCATCGTCGTCATCGGCATCGTGGTCATCGGCACCGTGCTCACCGGGTGTAGTACCGCCATCCAGGGACGCCCGATGTCGATCTACGACGACCCGTTCACGGTGGCCGGGCTACCCGCCACATCCGGGCCGAACGGGCTGCGGCCCGGAGTCAAACCGTCCGACCTTCCGGTGGACAACGGCGACGGCGGCGAGGTGGACCAGCTGGCGGTGGACGCGGTCGACGATATCCAGGCCTACTGGCGCGTCGAGTACCCCGAGAACTTCCGCGGCAACTTCGAACCGGTCGACAAGATCATCTCCTGGGACGCCGACGCCCCCCGGCGCAGCGCGATCGAGTTCTGCGAAGACACGACCGCAGATCTGATCAACGCCGGGTACTGCACCGTCGACAACACGATCGGGTGGGACCGGGCCGTGCTGCTACCGGCCATGATCGATACGTTCGGTCCGATGGCGGTGGTGATGGTCCTGGCACACGAATACGGCCATGCCATCCAGAAGCAGAGCGGGATCGTCGCCGAGGACGAGCCGGGGATCGTGTTCGAGCAACAGGCGGACTGTTTCGCCGGCGCCTTCATGCGTCACGTCGCCGAGGGCAACGCCAACCATTTCACCCTCAACACCTCGGACGGGCTGAACTCGGTGCTGGCTGCGACGGTGTCGATCCGAGACGCCGATCCGAACGACCCGGAGTCCGTCCACGGCTCGGCGTTCGAGCGGGTGACCGCGGTGCAGATCGGATTCACCGACGGCACAGCCGCCTGCGCGAACATCGACGAGAAGGAGATCGAAGCCCGCCGGGCCAACCTGCCACAGCAGTTTTCCGGTCCGGGCGATACCGGTGAGCTACCGGTCACCGAACAGACCCTGGACGAATTCACCAAAGCGCTGAGCTCGGTCTTCAGCTTGCCGCAGGCACCGAAGGTCGACTATGCCGGCGCCGATACCGGTTGCCCGGACGCCAAACCGACCACCCCGGTGTCCTATTGTCCGGCCAGCCGCACCATCGGGGTCGACGTCCCGATGCTCGCCGAGCGGGGCACGCCGGCCAAGGGCTCGGCGATCGGACTCCCGGTCACGGTTACCGGCGATTACAACGCCTACGTCGTCTTCGGCTCGCGCTACACCCTGGCGGTGCAACAGGCCGAGGGCCGATCGCTGACCGAGCCGAAGACTGCGCTCCGCGCCGCCTGCCTGTCCGGTGTGGTCACGGCCGCGCTGGCGAGCGACCGCGGTGCCGCCGGCGGCGACTTCTCGCTCTCCCCCGGCGATCTGGACGAGGCGGTGTCGGGCCTGCTCACCGACGGGCTGGCGGCCAGCGACGTGGACGGGCGCACCGTGCCCAGCGGCTTCTCCCGAATCGATGCGTTCCGCTCCGGGGTGCTCGGCGGCCAGGCCGCGTGTACTTCTCGCTACAACTGACGGCGGCTCGTCTCAGTAGAGTGCGCTGGCCAACTTGCGCCGGGCGGCGACCACGAACGGCTCAGCCGGATCGAACAGCTCGAACAGCTCCAACAACCGGGTCCGCGCGGTGGTCCGTTCGGCCCCGGCGGTTCGGCCGATCAGCCCGATCAACCGGTCGAACGCCGCTGCAGGTTGCTGCTTGAACACCTCCAGGTCCGCGGCCGCGAGCTGCGCATCGAGATTGTCCGGGTCGGCGTCGGCGACGGCCACCGTGTCCGACTCCACCTCGCGAACCCGGGCGAGGAAGCCGACCTGACGTAATGCCGCCTTGGCCTCGGCATTGCCCGGCTCCGTGTCCACGATCTGTTGGTACGCGGCTGCGGCACCGGCGTAATCGCCACGATCGAGCGCTGCTTCGGCGGCGGTGAACCGCGGGTCCTCCGGTTCTTCGGCCGGCTCCGTCTGCGGCGCACCGGCCAGTTTGCCGGCGACAGCACCGACCACCGCGTCCACCCACTGCCGCAGCTGCGCTTCGCTCTGCACTCCCTCGAAATCGGCCAGCGGCTGGCCGGCCGCAACCGCGACCACGGTGGGGATGGCCTGCACGCCGAACGCCTGAGCGATCCGCACATTCTGGTCCACCTCGATCCGGGCCACCACCCAGCTGCCACCGTCGGTGGCGGCGAGTCTGGCCAGCGTGTCCGCCAACTCCAGGCTTGCCGGGCTGCGCGGCGATACCAGGGCCACGACCACCGGCACCTGATTCGAGCGCTGCAGTACCTCGGACTCGAAGTTTTCCTCGGTAACGACGATCGCCGTTCCCGAACCGGCCGATCCCGCCGACCGCCCACCCGCTGCCGCGGCCTCGGCACGTTCCTTGAGCGCGGACAGATCCACCGCGCCGGACATCGCCGCGGCAACAGCTGGGGCAGGGGCAGGTCGGCGGGCGCGAGAACCGGGTCGAGTCACGGCTTCAGTCTGGCACGGCGAACCGGTCAGGATGCGAGCGCCACCGATTCGTCCGCGCTGCTCAGTTCGGCGAGCCGCCCGGTTCGAACCGCCCACTGCTCGAAGATCAGCGTGCCGAACGGCGGGATCGACGCCAACAGCGCAAGCACCGTGGTCCATCTGCCCCACCGCAGTCGGACTGCAGTGCCGATCGCGACCGCGACGAAGAGGACGAACACTGCGCCGTGAATCGGGCCGAAGATCTGGACTCCGACCTCGTTGTGCGGACCCGCATACTTGAAACCCATTCCGACGAGCAGGCCGAGCCAGCTGAGCGCTTCGGCGACGGCGACGAACCGGAAGCGTTTCGCGGTGGTTCTCAAGTCGAAGAAAGTACCCATCCGGTCATTGTGCCGGACGACTACTACAAGCGGTAGTGACGGCCCTGGGTCAGGCCGGGACTCGAATGATCAAGGCGTCTCCCTGTCCGCCACCACCGCACAGCGCGGCCGCACCGATCCCCCCGCCCCGGCGCCGTAACTCGAGCGCGAGGTGCAGCACGATTCGTGCGCCGGACATACCGAGCGGATGGCCGATCGCGATCGCACCGCCGTTCACGTTCACCTTGGCCGGGTCGATGCCGAGCGCCCGAGTAGAGGCGATACCCACGGCGGCAAACGCCTCGTTGATCTCCACCAGGTCGAGCTCGGCCGGGGCGATGCCCTCCCGGGCACAAGCCTTCTCGATCGCGGCCGCCGGTTGCAGTTGCAGGGTCGAGTCCGGGCCGGCCACGACGCCGTGCGCGCCGATCTCCGCCAGCGGAGTCGCGCCCAGTTCCGCTGCCCGGGCCGGGCTGGTCACCACCACCGCGGCCGCACCGTCGGAGATCTGCGAGGCCGAGCCCGCGGTGACCGTGCCGTCCGGGCCGAACGCCGGGCGCAGCTTGGCCAGCGATTCCACCGTGGTGTCGGCCCGGATTCCTTCGTCCACCGACACCGACACCGGATCGCCCCGCCGCTGCGGCACCTCGACCGGCACCACCTCGTCGTCGAACACACCGTTCTTCCAACCGGCGGCAGCACGCTGATGGGATGCGGCGGCGAACTCGTCCTGATCGACCCGGGCGATCGGGTCCTGCGCATTGCGCTGCTCGGTCAGATTGCCCATCGCCTGGTGGGTGAAGATGTCGTAGAGCCCGTCGTAGGCCATGTGGTCACGCAGCGACGTGTCGCCGTACTTGAACCCCACCCGGCTCCCCTCCAGCAGATGCGGTGCCCGTGACATCGACTCCTGACCGCCCGCCACCACGAGGTCGAATTCGCCGGCCCGGATCAGCTGATCGGCGAGCGCTATCGCGTCGATCCCGGAGAGACACACCTTGTTGACGGTCAGTGCGGGTACATCCATCGGTATCCCGGCTGCCACCGCCGCCTGCCGAGCCGGAATCTGCCCCGCACCCGCGGTGAGCACCTGTCCCATGATCACGTATTCGACCAGGTCGGGCCGCACCCCGGCGCGCGCCAACGCCGCCTTGATCGCGATCCCGCCGAGGTCCGACCCGGAGAAGTCCGCAAGCCCGCCGAGCAACTTGCCGACCGGAGTCCGGGCGCCACCGACGATCACCGATCGCGGCCCCACATGCCGTGCCTGTCCCTGCGATGCCACTGCCGACCCGTCCCTTCGCCCGGAACCCGATGTGCGCCGGCCGGGAAGCAATGCACGCCACAAACCGGCGGCAACCGACCCGTCGGATCCAGCTTAGCGCTACGGTCGACATATGATCGATTCCGCGCTGCCGCCCGCCGCCCTGGTCACCGCTGTCGATCATGTCGGGATCGCGGTCGCCGATCTCGACACCGCGGTGCGGTGGTACGCCGACAATCTCGGGCTTGTCGAGACCCATCGGGAAACCAACGAAGCCCAGGGCGTGGTCGAGGCCATGCTGGCGGCCCCGGGCGCTCCGGCCGGCGCTGCCGCGGTACAGCTGCTCGCGCCGCTCGACGCCGACTCGACGATTGCCAAGTTTCTTGATCGCAGCGGTCCCGGACTGCAGCAGATGGCCTATCGGGTCCGCGACCTCGACGCGGTCTGCGAGCACCTGCGTGGCCAGGGCGTTCGCCTGTTGTACGACGTACCCCGAGGCGGCACCGCAGGCTCGAGGATCAACTTCATCCACCCGAAAGACGCCGGTGGCGTGCTGGTGGAGCTGGTAGAACCGGCAGCGGGGTAATCCGGGGAAAATCTCCTACCCGAAAAGTCACCTCGGCACCGCACAGGCGCGAGTGAGACGGTACGTTTATCGACATGGCAAACGAGCAGGACCGCCGCACGACAGCCTTGCCCTTCACTGTTGTGCGTAAGGGGTTCGATCAGAGCGAAGTCCGCAACTACTTCGAGCGGTTCGACGCCGAGCTGCGGGTAACTGCCACGGACCGGGACGCCGCTGCAGCTCAAGCGCGCAACCTCGCCGGCCAGCTCGACGACGCCCGCGACGAGATCGATTCGTTGCGCAAAGAGGTGGACCGGCTCTCGGTGCCGCCGACCACCGCCGAGGGGATGAGCGATCGCATCTCGCGCATGCTCCGGCTGGCGTCCGACGAGGCGTCGGAACTTCGCGCGCGAGCTCAAGCCGAAGCCGCCGAAACCATCTCGATCGCGGAGCAGGACGCGGCGGCGTTGCGCGGTAAGTACGAGGCGCTGCTCGCCGAGACCCGCGAGCGCCGCGACGCACTCGAGATCGAATACGAGCAGACGATGGCGAGCGCTCGTACCGAGGCAGCCAAGATCGTCGAGGCAGCCCAGGCCGAGGGTGACCGTCTGTCCGCCGAGGCCGAGGCCAAGCGCAAGGCGACCCAGCAGGACTTCGAGATCACCATGTCGGATCGGCGCTCCAAGCTGACCCGCGCGATGGAAGAGCTGGAACGGACCAGCAAGGCCGACGCCGCACAACGGCTCAAGGACGCGACCGAAGAATCGCACCGGCTGCTCACCTCGGCAAATCAACAGAGCGATCGGAAAATCGCGCACGCCAAAGAACTCGCCGAAGAGCTCCGGGTCCTACGCGGCCGCGTGCTCGCACAGCTGCTCGGAATTCGCGGTCAGCTGGATTCGGTTCCGGCCATGCTCGCCTCGGTCAACCGGGAGAGCGAACTACTCGACGGAAGCCGCGACCTCGGTCCGGACGACATCGTCCGGGTCAACCCCAGCGACACGAATCCCAGCGGTTCGGCGACCGATGCGGTCGACCCCACCAAGCAGAACCCCGCCGCGAAAGCGCACGTGAACTCCTAGGACCACCGGCGGGTGATGCCTCGCGTCGCCCGCCCGGACCAACATCCCACGTGCCAATGCCGCCGATCGCGGATGCCGGCGTCGCCCCGGTCCGGCCAGGCAACCACGTGCCCAGTGCCCGGGCGAATCTCTTGGTCGCATCCCGGGCACCGGTAGGTCTTGCCGGCCCGGCTGCCGGACACCGCTCGTACCAGGTAGGCGGACCCATCGGGACCCGGCTCGGCGCGCACATCGGCGAACGGTTCGACCAGCTCGCGGTGCGCCGCTCGGGCGGGTTTACGTCGGGCCATACCCCGACGATAGCGGTCTGCCGATGAAGCTCAGAACAGTCGGAACGCGGTGTCGTCCGCCCCGCGCAGCGCGTCATAGTCGAGCGTGACGCATCGGATACCGCGATCGGTGGCCAGCGTGCGGGCCTGTGGCTTGATCTGCTGCGCGGCAAACACCCCGGACACCGGGCTGAGCAGTGGATCGCGGTTCAGCAGGTCCAGATAGCGGGTCAGTTGCTCCACCCCGTCGATTTCGCCGCGCCGCTTGATCTCGACCGCTACGGCAGCGCCGGCCGGATCACGGCACAGTAGATCAACCGGCCCGATCGCCGTCATGTACTCCCGCCGGACCAGGGTGAAGCCGATGCCGAGCGTTTCCACGTGTTCGGCAAGCAACTCCTGCAGGTGTGCTTCCACGCCGTCTTTTACCAGGCCCGGATCTACCCCTAGTTGGTGGCTGCTGTCGTGTTCGATCTCGGTAATCCGGATGCGCAGCTGCTCACCGGCCTTGTTGGTCACCACCCAGAGCGCTCCGGGGTCGGCGCCTTCGGCCGTCGACCCTGCTGCCGCCGGCTCTTCGGTCAGCCAGCACGGCGGGCTCATCCAGTTCAACGGTTTGTACGAGCCACCGTCGGAGTGGACCAGGACCGAGCCGTCCGCCTTGATCAGTAACAACCGACGGGCGCTGGGTAGATGCGCGGTCAACCGACCGACGTAGTCGACTTCGCACTCGGCAATCACGAGACGCACGATCATCCACCCTAGGCGACGCGCTGCGGGCTAGGCTCGAAAGCCATGCCGCTGCGTCGAAAACGCCCGCGTCGCACGAACCGCGGCCCGTCCGGGTTCCGCCTGTTCGGGATGCCCGAGCAGCCCGGACCGGACCTGCGTAACCGGATCCGGCTGCTGCTGGTAGCGCTGCTGATCACGACCAATCTGACCGGCACACTGATCGTCGCGGCACTCCTGGCCTTCGTGCTGCCGGGACCGAACCTGCTCACCGAGGACTACGCGGTGCTCTGGTACACGGTCGTACCGGTGTTCGTCGCGCTGGCGACCGGTATCGGCTTCAGCTGGTGTACGACGATCGCCGAGCGGGCACTGCGGTGGCTCCGCGAAGACCGGATACCGACCCACGCAGAGGGTAGCGCCGCCCTCGCCTTGCCCCTGCGGCTCACGTTGATCCAAGCGTCTCTCTGGGCCTGCGCCGTGATCGCATTCGGCGTCGTCATGTTGGTCGTGGATCCGACGGCGGTCCCCAAACTGGTGCTCACGGTCGCGTTCGCCGGCATCGTCGTGGGCGCCTTCAACTACCTGCTCACCGAGTTGGCACTACGACCGATCTCGGCTCGAGTCCTGGACACCGATACCCGCCCACGGCACCGGTCACTCACCGGCCTGACCGGCCGAGCAACGCTGGCTTGGGTGCTGGGCTCCGCCATCCCGGTAGCCGGCCTGATGCTCGTCGCCCTATTCGGCCTTCGAAATCCGATCACCACCGGACAGCTCATCGACTCGATCCTTTCGCTCGGCGGAATCACCCTGGTCGTCGGGGGGCTGCTCACCCAGGTCGACACGCGACGCTCGGTCGATCCGGTCCACTCGGTAATCGACGCCATGTCGCACCTGACGCATGGCGACGACGATCCACCACGGGTAACCGTCTACGACGGGTCGGAGCTGGGCGAGCTGCAGAGCGGGTTCAACCGGATGGCGGACGGCCTTGCCGAGCGGAATCGGATCCGGGAACTGTTCGGTCGCCATGTCGGCCGCGAGGTTGCAGCGGAAGCGCTGCGCGACGATCCGGAGCTCGGCGGCACCGAACGTGTCGTCGCCGTCTTGTTCATCGACCTGGTCGGCTCGACCGGCATCGCCGCAACTCGGCCGCCACACGAGGTGGTAGAGCTGCTCAACCGCTTCTTCGAGGTCGTCGTCGACGAGGTTGACCGGCATCGCGGGATCGTCAACAAGTTCGTCGGTGACGAAGTGATGGCGGTCTACGGCGCGCCCCTGTCGATCACCGATCCGGCCGGGCAGGCGCTGGCAACCGCGCGCACGATCGATCGTCGGCTGCGGACCGACGTCCCCGACTGCACCGCCGGTATCGGCGTGGCCTATGGCGTCGTCGTAGCCGGCTACCTCGGCGCGCGAGAAAGATTCGAGTACACCGTCATCGGCGACCCGGTCAACGAGGCAGCCCGACTGTGCGAACTTGCGAAAACCCGTCCCGGGCGGCTGCTTGTCTCGGACAAGGCGTTGGCCGCCGCGGCCGACGAGACAGAAACCCGGTACTGGGTGCCCGGCGAGACGGTCACCCTCCGTGGTCGCGTGGCGCCGACTCGGCTGATCGAACCTGCTTCCGGGTAGGCAACCAGGCATCCGAGCCCACTGCCTTCGAAAGACCATAAGCTTTCGAATGCCGTGAGGCCCTCCAGGTTTCTGGAGGGCCTCGCGGGGTGAAGGGGTGTTCGGCGGTGTCCTACTCTCCCACACTCTGTCGGGTGCAGTACCATCGGCGCTGGCAGGCTTAGCTTCCGGGTTCGGGATGGGTCCGGGCGTTTCCCTGTCGCTGTGGCCGCCGTAACGGGGTGAAACAACGGTTCCGCGTTGTGCGGTGGTGGGGTGTTGTTTCAGATACTGGGCAGTGGACGTATATGTGTGTTGTAAGTTGTCGGCCGGTTAGTACCAGTCACCTGCACTCATTGCTGAGCTTCCAGTTCTGGCCTATCAACCCCATGGTCTGTGGGGGGCCTTACACCCTCTAAGGGGTGGGGAAACCTCATCTTGGAACGGGCTTCCCGCTTAGATGCTTTCAGCGGTTATCCCTTCCGAACGTGGCCAACCAGCGGTGCTCCTGGCGGAACAACTGGCACACCAGAGGTTCGTCCGTCCCGGTCCTCTCGTACTAGGGACAGGTTTCCTCAAGTTTCCTACGCGCGCGGCGGATAGAGACCGAACTGTCTCACGACGTTCTAAACCCAGCTCGCGTGCCGCTTTAATGGGCGAACAGCCCAACCCTTGGGACCTACTCCAGCCCCAGGATGCGACGAGCCGACATCGAGGTGCCAAACCATCCCGTCGATATGGACTCTTGGGGAAGATCAGCCTGTTATCCCCGGGGTACCTTTTATCCGTTGAGCGACACCACTTCCACACGTGGGTGCCGGATCACTAGTCCCGACTTTCGTCCCTGCTCGACATGTCTGTCTCACAGTCAAGCTCCCTTGTGCACTTGCACTCGACACCTGATTGCCAACCAGGCTGAGGGAACCTTTGGGCGCCTCCGTTACATTTTGGGAGGCAACCGCCCCAGTTAAACTACCCACCAGGCACTGTCCCTGAACCCGATCAGGGTCCGAGGTTAGATGTCCACTACGGTCAGAGTGGTATTTCAACAATGACTCCACCCACACTGGCGTGCGGGTTTCACAGTCTCCCACCTATCCTACACAAACCGTACCGAACACCAATACCAAGCTGTAGTGAAGGTCCCGGGGTCTTTTCGTCCTGCCGCGCGTAACGAGCATCTTTACTCGTAATGCAATTTCGCCGAGTCTGTGGTTGAGACAGCAGAGAAGTCGTTACGCCATTCGTGCAGGTCGGAACTTACCCGACAAGGAATTTCGCTACCTTAGGATGGTTATAGTTACCACCGCCGTTTACCGGGGCTTAAATTCTCAGCGTCGCCCTCACGGGCTAACCGGTCCTCTTAACCTTCCGGCACCGGGCAGGCGTCAGTCCGTATACATCGTCTTACGACTTCGCACGGACCTGTGTTTTTAGTAAACAGTCGCTTCTCTCTGGTCTCTGCGACCACACCCAGCTCCCACCGCAAGGGTGTTCACCAGACGTGGTCCCCCTTCTCCCGAAGTTACGGGGGCATTTTGCCGAGTTCCTTAACCACAGTTCTCTCGATCGCCTCGGTATTCTCTACCTGACCACCTGTGTCGGTTTGGGGTACGGGCCGTGTATCAACTCGTTAGAGGCTTTTCTCGGCAGCATAGGATCACTGAATTCGCCTCATTCGGCTACGCGTCACCTCTCAGGCTGTATGAACCACGGATTTACCTGCGATTCGCCCTACAGGCTTACACCAGTACAACCATCGACTGGCCCAGCTACCTTCCTGCGTCACCCCATCACTTGACTACTACACCCAGGGTCCCGCGCAGCCCCGTCACGTCACCCGAAGGTGATCGATCAGGATTTGGGCGGTTAGCACAGATGATTCGCCATCGGGCGCGGATACACGGGTACGGGAATATCAACCCGTTGTCCATCGACTACGCCTGTCGGCCTCGCCTTAGGTCCCGACTCACCCTGGGCGGATTAACCTGCCCCAGGAACCCTTGGTCATTCGGCGGACGAGTTTCTCACTCGTCTTTCGCTACTCATGCCTGCATTCTCACTCCCACACCCTCCACCACTGGCTCACGCCGTGGCTTCCCAGGATGCAGGACGCTCCCCTACCCACCCACACACCTGGCTCCCACCCCGCAAGGCAGGAGCAAGCTAACGTGTGAGTGCCGCGGCTTCGGCGGTGTACTTGAGCCCCGCTACATTGTCGGCGCAGAACCACTTGACCAGTGAGCTATTACGCACTCTTTCAAGGGTGGCTGCTTCTAAGCCAACCTCCTGGTTGTCTTCGCGACTCCACATCCTTTTCCACTTAGTACACGCTTAGGGGCCTTAGCCGGCGATCTGGGCTGTTTCCCTCTCGACTACGAACCTTATCGCCCGCAGTCTCACTGCCACGCTCTCACCCACCGGCATTCGGAGTTTGGCTGATTTCGGTAAGCTTGTAGGCCCCCTAGACCATCCAGTAGCTCTACCTCCGGTGGGAAACACGCGACGCTGCACCTAAATGCATTTCGGGGAGAACCAGCTATCACGGAGTTTGATTGGCCTTTCACCCCTACCCACAACTCATCCCCTCAGTTTTCAACCTAAGTGGGTTCGGGCCTCCACAACATCTTACTGCTGCTTCACCCTGGCCATGGGTAGATCACTCCGCTTCGGGTCCAGAACACGCGACTGACATCCCATCACTGGAACGAACGCCCTCTTCGGACTCGCTTTCGCTACGGCTACCCCACCCGGGTTAACCTCGCCACATGCCACTGACTCGCAGGCTCATTCTTCAAAAGGCACGCCATCACCAGCAACCCACTGAAGGATTCACCAGCTCTGACGGATTGTAAGCGCACGGTTTCAGGTACTATTTCACTCCCCTCCCGGGGTACTTTTCACCTTTCCCTCACGGTACTAGTCCGCTATCGGTCACCAGGGAGTATTCAGGCTTACCGGGTGGTCCCGGCAGATTCACAGCAGATTCCACGAGCCCGCTGCTACTCGGGTATCACTCACGCCAGCCGTCATGTTTTCACCTACCGGACTCTCACCGACTCTGGCGGGCCGTCCCAGACCACTTCGGTTAACACAACGGTTTCTCACTGACGCTCACCACAGCGGTGATGAGACAAGCAACCCCACAACCCCACACGCGCAACCCCCGCCGGGTATCACACACGCATGGTTTAGCCTCATCCGCTTTCGCTCGCCACTACTCACGGAATCACAATTGTTTTCTCTTCCTGTGGGTACTGAGATGTTTCACTTCCCCACGTTCCCTCCCGCACCCTATATATTCAGGCACGGGTAACACCACATCACTGGTGCTGGGTTACCCCATTCGGACACCCTCGGATCTCAGCTCGGTTGACAGCTCCCCGAGGCTTATCGCAGCCTCCCACGTCCTTCATCGGCTCCTGGTGCCAAGGCATCCACCGTACGCTCTTACACACTTACAACAACAAAAAACATTACTCGACAAAACACACCGAGTGCTTTCACACAAGAGTGTTTATCAAAGATGCTCTACGTCCACTGTCCAGTTCTCAAACAACACCCACCAACCCCCATCACACATCACCCACCAGACACCCCCCGCACATCCCCCAACCCCCCACCAAAAAACAAGTGAGAGAAAATAACCAGGGGAAACAAAGCAGAGAGTCGATGTAGGCGACCCGGAGATCGGCACCACCAGAAACAACAACGCGTGTTGCCTCAGGACCCGACAGTGTGTTGACCACCCCAACCCCCACCCCCACACAGGGAGACGAGAACCGAGATACGGATGCCAGCGTTCCACGCCACTCGAGCAACCACCCAGCCCACCCACGGGACCGGCATGGCCACCCCCACCCCACACAATGTGAGGCAGTGATGATGCTCCTTAGAAAGGAGGTGATCCAGCCGCACCTTCCGGTACGGCTACCTTGTTACGACTTCGTCCCAATCGCCGATCCCACCTTCGACCGCTCCCTCCCACAAAGGGGTTAGGCCACGGGCTTCGGGTGTTACCGACTTTCATGACGTGACGGGCGGTGTGTACAAGGCCCGGGAACGTATTCACCGCAGCATTGCTGATCTGCGATTACTAGCGACTCCGACTTCACGGGGTCGAGTTGCAGACCCCGATCCGAACTGAGACCGGCTTTAAGGGATTCGCTCCACCTCACGATATCGCAACCCTCTGTACCGGCCATTGTAGCATGTGTGAAGCCCTGGACATAAGGGGCATGATGACTTGACGTCGTCCCCACCTTCCTCCGAGTTGACCCCGGCAGTCTCCTGCAAGTCCCCGCCATAACGCGCTGGCAATACAGGACAAGGGTTGCGCTCGTTGCGGGACTTAACCCAACATCTCACGACACGAGCTGACGACAGCCATGCACCACCTGTACACCAACCACAAGGGAACTGATATCTCTACCAGCGTCTGGTGTATGTCAAACCCAGGTAAGGTTCTTCGCGTTGCATCGAATTAATCCACATGCTCCGCCGCTTGTGCGGGCCCCCGTCAATTCCTTTGAGTTTTAGCCTTGCGGCCGTACTCCCCAGGCGGGGCGCTTAATGCGTTAGCTACGGCACGGATCCCGTGGAAGGAAACCCACACCTAGCGCCCACCGTTTACGGCGTGGACTACCAGGGTATCTAATCCTGTTCGCTACCCACGCTTTCGCTCCTCAGCGTCAGTTACTGCCCAGAGACCCGCCTTCGCCACCGGTGTTCCTCCTGATATCTGCGCATTTCACCGCTACACCAGGAATTCCAGTCTCCCCTGCAGTACTCAAGTCTGCCCGTATCGACCGCACGCCCACAGTTGAGCTGCGAGTTTTCACGATCGACGCGACAAACCGCCTACGAGCTCTTTACGCCCAGTAATTCCGGACAACGCTCGCACCCTACGTATTACCGCGGCTGCTGGCACGTAGTTGGCCGGTGCTTCTTCTGAAGGTACCGTCACCCCGAAAGGCTTCGTCCCAACCGAAAGAGGTTTACAACCCGAAGGCCGTCATCCCCCACGCGGCGTCGCTGCATCAGGCTTCCGCCCATTGTGCAATATTCCCCACTGCTGCCTCCCGTAGGAGTCTGGGCCGTGTCTCAGTCCCAGTGTGGCCGGACACCCTCTCAGGCCGGCTACCCGTCGTCGCCTTGGTAGGCCATTACCCCACCAACAAGCTGATAGGCCGCGGGCCCATCCCAGACCGCAAAAGCTTTCCACCACACCACATGCGCAGCATGGTCATATCCGGTATTAGACCCAGTTTCCCAAGCTTATCCCAGAGTCCAGGGCAGATCACCCACGTGTTACTCACCCGTTCGCCACTCGTGTACCCGAAGGCCTTACCGTTCGACTTGCATGTGTTAAGCACGCCGCCAGCGTTCGTCCTGAGCCAGGATCAAACTCTCCGTCGACAACCAACAACACACCACACACCCCCACACAAAAGGCGGGAACACACAGCATGTATCAGAAATAAACGAGAGCAGAACCACATTCCACTCAACAAAAACGCCAACACAAAATGTTGACAAAAAAACAAAACCCACACCCACCCAAACACAAACCCCTAAAGGCCTGCACCCAGACAAATGCGAGCCAAACAATGGCACCAACATCCATCAACACACTATCGAGTTCTCAAACAACACACACACCGTGCTCTAGCTTGCGGCTAGGGCCTCCGGCGCAACCCCTCCAGACTATCAGGCTCCGATCCCGGGGTCAAGCCCCGGTTTCCTTGCCATCAGGCCAGTGCGATTACCGAGGTAATCGCTTCGGAGGGAGTGTCGGAGTGTACCGGAGTTTTGGCTTCTGCTGGGCAGTTCCGCACTCGGTCGCTCTGACTTGGAAGAAGTTACGCGCGCTGAAACCTGGAGTCAAATCGCCTGGTCAAGCGGGTAAATCAGGCGTCCGCACGGACCACGTCCGCACCGAGACTCTGCAGTTGCTCGACAAAGTTCGGGTAGCCACGGTCGATGTGGTAGACGTCGTGCACCTCCGTGGTGCCATCGGCAACCAGTCCCGCGAGCACCAGGCCGGCTCCCGCACGGATGTCGGATGACCAGACCGGTGCGCTGGACAATCTCGGGATGCCGCGCACCACAGCGTGGTGACCGTCGGTACGGGCATCCGCACCGAGCCGGATCATCTCCTCCACGAATCGAAACCGCGCCTCGAAAACGTTCTCGGTGATCATCGACGTACCGTCCGCGACCGCGGCCAGGCCGATCGCCATCGGCTGCAGATCGGTCGGAAACCCGGGAAAGGGCAACGTCGCGAAGTTCACCGCACGCGGCCGCGCATGCTGGACGAGCCGGAAACCATCCTCGGCGAACGTCACTTCTGCGCCGGCTTGTCGAAGCTTGTCCAGCACCAGCTGCAGATGCTTCGGGTTCACACCCCGAACCCGGACATCCCCCGTGGTCATGGCGGCAGCGATGCCCCACGTGGCAGCCACGATCCGATCGCCGATCACCCGGTGAGTCGTCGGCGTCAGCTTCCTGCCGCCGTGGATGATCAAGGTGGACGTGCCGGCGCCGGAGATGTGTGCACCCATCTGGATCAGCATGTTGCACAGATCCACGATGTCGGGCTCCCGAGCGGCGTTGTCGATCACCGTCTCGCCGGCCGCGAGCACCGCCGCCATCAAAATGTTCTCGGTAGCGCCCACAGACGGGAAGTCCAGTCGGATTCGAGCTCCCCGCAGCTCATCGGCTTGGGCGACGACACAGCCGTGTTCGATCTCGGTATGGGCGCCGAGCAACCGAAGTCCGGACTGATGCATGTCGAGCGGCCGCGAGCCGATCGCGTCGCCCCCCGGTAACGCCACCACCGCCCGCCGACACCGAGCCACCAGCGGACCGAGCACACACACCGACGCCCGGAACTGGCGTACCGCCGGAAAGTCGGCGTGATACTTCGGTTCAGCCGGAGTGGTGATCCGGGCGATCGCACCGTCGAGCACCACCTCGCAGCCGAGCCCGCGTAACACCTCGGCCATCAGCGGTACGTCCAGGATGTCCGGACAGTTCGTGATCGTCGTGGTGCCTTCGACCAGCAGGGCGGCGGCCATCAGCTTGAGTACGCTGTTCTTCGCCCCGCCGACCGAAACCTCGCCGGCAAGCCGGTTTCCCCCCGTAACCAGAAAGCGTTCGCTCACTCGTTTACCCTAACCGGCGCCACGTACGGTAGTGGTCATGGCAGTGCACCTGACTCGGATCTACACCCGAACCGGCGACGACGGCAGCTCCGGACTCGGCGACTTCTCCCGGGTCTCGAAGAACGATCCACGTCTGGTCGCGTACGCCGACTGCGACGAGACGAACGCCAGTATCGGCGTGGCGATCACGCTCGGTGACCCGGCACCGGAAGTTCTCGGGGTACTCCGGCAGATTCAGAACGATCTGTTCGACGCGGGTGCCGACCTGGCCCGGCCAGGACGGGCGGACGATCCGCAGGCCCCGACGGCATTGCGAATCACTCAGCAACAGATCGATCGGCTGGAGCACTGGTGTGACCGGTTCAACGCAGACCTGCCGGCGCTCGACTCGTTCATCCTGCCCGGCGGCAGTCGACTCGGCACATTGCTGCACATGTCCCGCACGATCGCACGACGGGCCGAGCGTGCCGCATGGGCCGCCGTCGAAGCGGCGCCGGAAAGCACCGGGGTATTGCCGGCGCGCTACCTGAACCGACTCTCCGACCTGTTGTTCATCCTCAGCCGGGTATCGAACCCGGGTGGCGACGTGCTCTGGCGTCCGGGCGGCGCCTGAGCTTTGCGCACGCCCCAGATTCAATCGAACTGTCCGCGCTGTTGCCGCCCGGACGGGCGCGATTCGATCCAGGACTGGAAGGCCGCCAGCGCTCCCCGGTCGAAAGCAATTTCGTAGCTGCGCGGCGCGTCGACCACCCCGAGTACCACGATCTCGTCGGTCATGATGTCGTACTCGTCGCCGCGCGGACCGCGGCGTTCCTCCACCTCGATGCCCTGCCGGCCGATCTGCGAATCCGGACCCAGCTTCAGGCTGGACAACTTGTAGAACACCAGCGAGTCGTCGTCGTAGCGGATGATCCCGTGCCGCCAACCCTGACCGCCGGATGCCGGAAGTACCCGCAAGATAGCTGCCGTACCGCCGCGACGCAGCACCCACAGGCGGTAGCAGGCGACAAGGGCGAGCGCGGTAACCAACAGTACGAGAACTGTGACCAGAATCATTCCGATCCCCACCGCGACTCGCCTCCTCCTGCCGCTAGCCGGATCGGCCGAGTGCGCGCAGCCGTGCCCGACCGCGCGCACTCACCCGTTCGTCGTCCGACGCGGCGTCGCGCTCGGCCTGTTCGGCGTCGATATCGGCTGCCGCTTCCGCCGCTTCGGCGAGGATCGTCACACCGTTCTCGGCGATCGCCAGGAAACCACCGTCCACCGCGAAGATCAGCTCCTCACCGTCCGCCGTGTCGATGCGCACCGGAGCATCGGCGACGAGCTGAGCCATCAGCGGAATGTGGTGCGGCAAGATCCCGATCTCACCGACCGTGGTCCGAGCGAAAACGAACGTCGCCTCCCCCGACCACACCCGCCGCTCGACGGCCACCAACTCGACCGTCATCTCCGCCATCAGAGCTTCGCCCCCAGGGTTTCGGCCTTCTTCGCCAGATCGTCCAGTCCGCCGATCATAAAGAACGCCTGCTCCGGAACGTGATCGAACTCACCCTTGCAGAGCCGGTCGAAGGCATCGATGTTTTCCTTCAGCGGCACATTGGAGCCGGCCTGACCGGTGAACTGCTCGGCCGCGAACATGTTCTGCGACAGGAAGCGCTCGACTCGCCGGGCCCGGCCGACCAGTTGCTTGTCCTCCTCGGACAGCTCGTCGATACCGAGAATCGCGATGATGTCCTGCAAATCTTGATAACGCTGCAGGATCCGGATGACTTCCTGCGCGACACGGTAGTGCTCGTCGCCGACGATGCCCGGCAACAGGATCGTCGACGACGAAGCCAACGGGTCGACCGCGGGGAAGATGCCTTTCGAGAACACCGCGCGGGACAGCTCGGTGGTCGCATCGAGATGCGCGAACGTCGTCGCCGGAGCCGGGTCGGTGTAGTCGTCGGCAGGCACGTAGATCGCCTGCATCGACGTGATCGAGCGGCCCTTCGTCGAGGTGATCCGCTCCTGCAGCTCACCCATCTCGTCGGCCAGGGTCGGCTGGTACCCCACCGCCGAGGGCATCCGACCGAGCAGCGTCGACACCTCCGAACCGGCCTGGGTGAACCGGAAGATGTTGTCGATGAACAGCAGCACGTCCTGCTTCTGCTCATCGCGGAAGTATTCGGCCATGGTGAGTGCGGACAAGGCGACCCGCATGCGGGTGCCCGGCGGCTCGTCCATCTGACCGAACACCAGCGCGGTGTCCTTGAGGACGTTCGCATCGGCGAGCTCGACCCAGAGATCATTGCCTTCGCGGGTCCGCTCACCCACGCCGGCGAACACCGACGTGCCGGCAAAGTTGCGCGCGATGCGGTTGATCATCTCCTGGATGAGCACCGTCTTGCCCACCCCGGCGCCACCGAACAGACCGATCTTGCCGCCACGGACATATGGCGTCAGCAGGTCCACGACCTTCAGGCCGGTTTCCAGCATCTCCGTACGGCCTTCGAGCTCGTCGAAAGCGGGCGGATTGCGATGGATCGACCAGTGCGGGAAGTCCTTCCCGTAGCCCGGTTCGTCGAGGCACTCGCCGAGTGCGTCGAACACATGTCCCTTGACGCCGTCACCGACCGGAACCGAGATGGCCGAGCCGGTGTCGGTCACCGACACGCCGCGGACCAAACCGTCGGTCGGCTGCATCGAGATCGTCCGGACCAGGTTGTCGCCGAGGTGCTGGGCGACCTCCAGCGTCAGCGTCTTCTTCATCTCCGGGAAGGTGATATCGGCATGCAGTGCGTTGAAGAGCTCGGGAATGCCGTCGCGTGGGAACTCGACGTCGACGACCGGGCCGGTGACCCGGACGACGCGACCGGCTGAAGCGGAGCCTGCGGAGCGACCATCTGTCTGAGTGGGGGCGGTCATTGAGTCAGTCGTCACTTCCTGTAGCGGCGAGCGCGTCAACGCCACCGACGATTTCACTGATTTCCTGCGTGATCTGGGCCTGTCGCGCGCGGTTGGCGTCGAGGGTGAGGCCCTTGATCAGTTCGTCCGCGTTGTCGGTGGCCGCTTTCATGGCCCGCCGACGCGCGGCCGACTCCGACGCTGCCGACTCGAGCAGCGCGGAGTACACCCGGGTGGCGAGATATCTCGGCAACAATGCGCCGAACAGCTCGTCCGCGCCGGGTTCGAACTCGTACTCGGTGGTCGGCTCGCCCGCTTCCCCCTCGTACTCGACCTCGAGCGGAGCGATTCGGCGCGCCTCCGCCCGCAGGTTCAGCATCGAGATGAACTGGGTGTAGACGATGTGCAGCTCGTCCACACCGCCGTCGTCCGTGTCGAGCGACTCGTCCTCGTCGGTCGAACCGGCCAGGAACGCGGTCACCAAGGTGTCGGCCACGGTCACTGCATTCTCGTAGCTGGGCTGCTCGGAGAACCCGGTCCAGGAATCCGCCAACGCCCGCTGGCGGAACCGGTAGTAGTTCACGGCCTTCCGACCGATCGCGTACACCACCGGCGTTTTGCCTTCGCTGCGCAGCTTCTCGAACAGCTCCTCCGCCGTCCGCAATGCGTTCGCGTTGTAGCCACCGCACAAACCACGGTCCGAGGACACGACCAGCACGCCCGCCCGCCGCGGATTCGCCCGCTCGACCAGCAGCGGATGATCCAACGCCGCTTCACCGGCCAACGTGCTGAGCACCTGGGTCAACTCGTCGGTGTAGGGCCGAGCGGCCTGCACCCGCGCCTGCGCCTTGGAGATCCGTGAGGTAGCGATCAGCTCTTGCGCCTTGGTGATCTTCTTCAGCGACTTGGCCGAACGAATCCTTCGACGCAGTACCCGAATCTGTGCACCCATCCGCCGACGTCCCTACTTCTTCAGCGACGGAGCCGACCGGCGAACCTTGACCGACTCGGCTTCCTCGTCGTCCAGCGCCTCGACGCCGGCGTTGTCGTCTGCGGTCACCGAGCCACCGTCGGAGGCGGCGAAACTCTTCTTGAAGTCGGCGATCGCCGAGTCCAGCGACTCCGAGGTGTCGTCGTCGAGTTTCTTCGAGTCTCGAATGGTGGCCAAGATGTCCGAGTGCCGGGACCGCATGGCTTCCAGGAACTCGGTCTCGAACCGGATCACGTCGGCCACCGGCACCGAATCCAGGTGTCCACCCGTGCCGAGGTAGATCGCCACGACCTGCTCCTCGACCGGGTACGGCGTGTACTGCGGCTGCTTGAGCAGCTCGACCAACCGGGCGCCGCGTTCCAGCTGCGCTTTGGACGCTGCGTCCAGGTCGGAGGCGAACGCTGCGAACGCTTCCAGCTCGCGGTACTGGGACAACTCCAGCCGCAACGAACCCGCAACTTCCTTCATCGCCTTGATCTGTGCCGCGCCGCCGACCCGCGATACCGAGACGCCGACGTTGATCGCCGGCCGCACGCCCTGGTTGAACAGGTCGGTCTCCAGGAAGCACTGACCGTCGGTGATCGAGATGACGTTGGTCGGGATGTAGGCCGAGATGTCGTTGGCCTTGGTCTCGATGATCGGCAGCCCGGTCATCGAGCCGGCGCCGAGCTCGTCGGAGAGCTTCGCGCAGCGCTCCAGCAGACGCGAGTGCAGGTAGAACACGTCGCCGGGATAGGCTTCGCGGCCCGGCGGGCGGCGCAACAGCAGCGAGATCGCCCGGTACGCCTCGGCCTGCTTGGTCAGATCGTCGAACACGATCAGCACGTGCTTGCCGTCGTACATCCAGTGCTGGCCGATCGCCGACCCGGTATACGGCGCGAGCCACTTGAAGCCGGCCGAATCCGAGGCCGGTGCGGCGACGATCGTGGTGTACTCCAGCGCGCCGGCGTCGTCGAGCGCCTGCCGCACGCCGGCGATGGTCGAACCCTTCTGTCCGACCGCGACATACACGCAGCGCACTTGCTGCGCCGGGTCGCCGGTCGCCCAGGCTTCTTTCTGGTTCAGGATGGTGTCGACGCAGACGGCGGTCTTGCCGGTCTTGCGGTCACCGATGATCAGCTGACGCTGGCCCCGGCCGATCGGGGTCATCGCATCGATCGCCTTGATCCCGGTCTGCAGCGGCTGCGCGACGCTCTGTCGCTGGACCACCGACGGCGCCTGCAGCTCCAGCGCACGCCGGGTCTCCGGCTCGATGTCGCCCAGGCCGTCGATCGGCTTGCCCAACGGATCGACCACCCGGCCCAGGAAGGCATCGCCGACCGGCACCGAAAGCACCTCGCCGGTCCGCCGGACCTGCTGCCCCTCCTCGATATGCTCGTACTCACCGAGGATGACCGCGCCGATACTGCCCTCGTCCAGGTTCAGCGCCACGCCGAGCACCCCACCCTCGAACTCGAGCAGTTCCTGGGTCATCGCCGAGGGCAGGCCCTCCACATGGGCGATGCCGTCACCGGTATCGGCGACGATGCCGATCTCTTCCCGGTTGGTCTCGGACGAGAACGAGGACACATACGATTCGATTGCGCCGTGAATCTCGTCGGGTGAGATCGTCAACTCGGCCATGGCTATCGATTTCCTGCTTTCGATCGGGGGGACTAGTGCGGTAGGTGGGCGGACGCATCCGCGAGGCGCGACGCGATGGTGCCGTCGACGACCTCGTCGCCGACCGTTATCCGCAGGCCGCCGAGGACATCGGGATCGATCTCCAACTGGACCGTGATGGTCCGGCCGTAGATCCGGGACAACACGCTCTCCAGCCGCCGTTGTTGGTCGCCGACCAGTGGTGCGGCGGCCACGACATGCGCTACCGACTGGCTGCGCCGGGCGGCTGCAAGATCGGCCAGCGCAGCGACCGCGCCGGTGATATCACCGGCGGACCGGCGCACCTCCTGCTGCAGTAGGGACGTGGTGTATCGGCTTACCCGCCCGGCGAAGACGTCGTCGAGCAGACCGAGCCGGCCCGCCGTGGGCCGCTTGCGGTCGCCCAGGAGCGCGGCCAGGCGCGGGTAGGCGTCCAAGACCCGACCTACGCGGAACAACTCGTCCTCGACATCGTCGAGCTGGTCGGCCCGCTCGGCCTGGATGAGCACCCCGATCCGGGCCTGCTGCGCCAACGTGCCGACCATGTCCCGGCTGGCCGACCAGCGCTGCTCGGCGGCACCGCGCAGTACCGACAGCGCCGGTTCGCCGATCTTCCCGGCGAACAGCCGGTCCAGCATCGCCTGCTTCGCGGCCGGGTCGTCGGAGCGAGCAGCCAAGACCCGGCGCAACGTGACCTCACGACCGAGCAGATCGGTCACCGCGGCGAGCTCGTCGGACAACGTCGCGACACCCGCGTCGGCCAAACCGGCGACTTGGGTCTCGAAGACGTCCTGTACGGCGATCGCCGCCTCGCGGCTCGCCGCTTTCAACGACTCGAGGCCCACGTTCCCGGCCATCACAGCGCTCCCTTGTTGGCGTTGGGGTCGTCCTTCTCCTTGGCCGCCATCGCTTCGAGCCGGTCGAGTAGCCGCTCGACCGTGCGCGACTTCTCGTCGGGCTCGGCGAGTCGACTACGCACCTTTTCCTGCGCCTGTTCTGCGGCCGCCGTACCGAGATCGGTACGCAACTGACGAACGGCCTGCTGCCGCTGCAGGCCGGCCTGCTCGGTGCTCTGCTGTCGGATGCGGTTCGCCTCGGCGTCCGCCTGCAGCTGCAACTGCTCGGTGATCCGCTGGGCGTCGGCCCGCGAATCCTCACGGATCTTGGCCGCTTCGACCCGTGCCTGCTCGACCGCATTGTCGTGGGCCCGCTCGGCTTCGGCACGCCGCTCTGCGGCGGCCTTGGCTTCCGTAATCTGGTCCCGCACAGCACTTTGCTGCTTGTGCATCATTTCGCGCACCAGCGGCACCACGTATCGCCAAATGACGAACGCGATCAGCGCGAAGCCGACCAGCTGACCGATGAAGATACTCATCGCACCTATCCTCGTCCTACCCGGTCCCTCGTCCTACCCGGTCTGCATAGCGCGTCGCCCCGGCCGGTATTCCGGAATCGTCGACACCGAGCACTCGATTCGCCAACGTGTCCGACAGCGGACCGACATGCTGCTGCAGTTCGGCAGCTACCTGAACACTCTCACGCTCGAGCTCGGCGGCAACCAACTGCTGCGCCGATTCGGCTTCTTTCCGCGCCTGCTCCCGCTTTACCTCGAGCTGGCGCTGACCGACCGACCGCGCGTCATCGCGAATCTTGCCCGCTGCCGATCGCGCCGTAGCCAGCTCCTCGCGGTAACTCACCTCGGCGTCCGCGAACGCCCGCGTCGCGGCCTGGTTGTCCGCAGCCGTCTGCGATACCATCCGCTCCCGCGCCTCGAGCACCTCTCGGATCGACGGCACGACGAACTTCCAGATCACCCAGAACACCACGAGGAAGATCGCCAACTCGACGAAGAACGTCCCGTTGGGCAGAAGGAAATTGTCTCCCTCGGCCAGCACCTGCTCGTTCATCGAAGCGGAATCAGCTGGCGCCCGGCGTCGCAAAGACGAACAACGCCATGAATGCCAAGTTGATGAAGTAGGCGGCCTCGACCAGGCCGACCGTGAGGAAGAACGGGAACATCAGCCGACCCTGCGCCTCCGGCTGCCGGGCAATCCCGCTGATCAACGCGTTGCCGGCGATGCCGTCGCCGATGCCTGCGCCGATTGCGCCGCCGGCCATGATGAGCCCACCGCCGATGAGCGCACCCTGGACAATTACCGCATCTGCCATTTTGTCGTTCCTTTTCTTGTTTCCGTACTCGGGTCGGGGTCTACCGGCTCAGTGTTCGTCTTCGAGTTCCATGGCCTGGCCGAAATAGAGAATGGTCAGTAGCGCGAAGATGAACGCCTGGATCAGCCCGACGAACAAGTCGAACATCTTCCAGATGGCGTTCGGTGCCCACAGGATGTAGGCCGGGAACAGCGCGATCACCGATATCATCACACCGCCGGCGAACATGTTGCCGAACAGTCGCAACGACAGCGAGATCGGCTTGGCCAGCTCCTCGATGATGTTGATCGGGGCGAGCCCGACCGCATGACCCTTGACCAACCGCTTGACGTGCTGGATCGGGCCACGCCGCCGAATACCGGCAGCCTGGTAGGCGATGAAGACGAACAAGGCCAGCGCATAGACGAAGTTGACGTCGGCCGCAGGAGGCTTGAGCAGCTCACTGGTACCGGTCTCGGTGCCGTACTGCACCGGGAGTACGGCGAGCCAGTTCGAGGCCAGAATGAATACGAACAGGGTGACCGCCAGCGGCAACACGAACGGCGCGATCCGCATACCGATCGCACTTTCGATCTGCGCCCGCATCTGGATGGTGATCGCCTCGAAAAAAAGCTGCACCCCACCGGGCACGCCGGTCGAGGTGACCTTCGCCCGGAGGAAGAATGCGAGGCCGATGACGATCGCGGCCGAGATCAACGTAGCGATGATCGTATCGCCGTTGAACGTCATTCCGGCGAAATGCCATATCGGCGCATGATGGCCGACCTCGATGCCGGATTCGGCCAGGACGCTGGTCTGTGCAAGTCGATCGCTCATGACTGCTCGCGAAGTCCTTTCAGTGCGGGCAGGGTGGTGTTGAGCACGAGAATCACCTGGAACAGTGCAAGACCGAAGAACACTCCGATCCCGTTCGGCTTCAACAGGAACGCCAGCGCGAGCGCGATCACCGTGACGATCGCGAGCCGCGCGGCCGAGGAGAGCGCCATCTTTCCCTTGCTCGGATGATCGGCCGAGGTGATGACGACGGCGGAATGCTGCATCAGCTTGGCGTTCCCCAAACCGAGCAGCAGTCCGAGGCAGATGAACACGCCCAACAGCAACCGGTCGAGCGCCCCGGTGGCGGCCAGCGCAAGGACACCGAAGACCGCGACCAAAATTGCCGGTAGTCGGAGACTGACCGACAGCGCGGGGACGACGAAGCCCTCGCTGCTATCCTGACCCGTCATCGGGTCGGCCGGCATCGTCATCGTCTGCCCCTACCTCAATCCTTCATAAATTTCCGGACCTGCGTGATCATCGACCACACCGCGCCGATCACGCCGAGTCCGAGCCCGACCATGATCAGCACCGGCGACGTGCCGAAAGCGCGATCGGCCGCCCAGCCGACCACAAGACCGAATACGACGAAGCCTACAATCCCGGCACCGAACCCGATCAACTGCCTCGGGCTCGGTGAGCCGCTCGAGCCCGGATTCGATGGCTCCTGTGGCAAACCGCTGGCCGGCCCCGGTGGGCTGCTCACTGCGGTTCCGATCACCGAAGGCGTCGGGACAGGACATCGCTCACAACAGCTCCTTGTCGGTCGTTACGTCGGACGTGCGATCCACGCAGGCCGAACCGGCCGGCACACGAGGTGCGAGGCAGCGAAACCGTATCACATCACCAACGTCGCACCAGCGCCCACGACGCAGTGTAGTAGAAGAGCCGGAAACGGACAAGCCGGTCCTCAACCAGGGCCGCTGCGTAAGGACGGGACCGCGGTGGCGACCAGCGCCGTAACCAGTCCGCCGGCCACCAGCAACACGACTACCCGAACATCGATCAACGACGTTGCGACGGCACCGAAGGCCAGCACGCCGACCCACAGATAGATCAGCAGCACCACCCGGCGCTGCGAGTGCCCGATCTCCAGCAGCCGGTGGTGCAGGTGCATCTTGTCCGGACTGAACGGGCTTACCCCGGCCCTGGTCCGCCGGATCACCGCCAGCAGCATGTCCAGCACCGGCACGAACATCACCGCACCGACCAGCAACAGCGGCGACAGCAAGCCGAGAATGTCGCGGGTACCGTACCCCTGCAAGGGAATCCGGCCGGACGCTCCGGTCGAGATCGCAGCCAGCATCAGCCCGATCAGCATCGATCCGGAGTCACCCATGAAAATCCGCGCGGGATGGAAGTTGTGCGGCAGGAAACCCAGGCAGGCGCCGGCCAACGCGGCGGCGAGCAGTGCCGGCGGATAGGTGTTCACGTCCCCGCCCTGTGCGTGCAGCAAGCCGAGCGAGAAGATGAAGATCGCCGACGCGGCGATCAAGCCCAGCCCGGCCGCGAGGCCGTCCAAGCCGTCGACGAAGTTCATCGCGTTCACCATCACGACGGTGACGGCGACGGTGACCAAGCCGGCCTGCAGCTGGTCGAGTACCACGGTGCTGCCACTGAACGGGTTGTACACCAGGAACCAGCTGACGCCCATAACGGCCAGGACCCCGGCCGCGGTCACCTGACCGACGAACTTGGTCAGCGCGTCGAGGCCCCACCGGTCATCGATCACACCGACCGCGACGATGATCAACCCGGCGAACAACGCGGCGGGCACGTCGGTGGTGTAGACGAAACCGCGCTGCAACGCCGGCAGCTGCTGCGCAAACAGCAGCGCGGCCACCATCCCGAGGAACATGCCCACCCCGCCCATCCGCGGAATCGGCCGGGTATGCACGTCGCGAGCGCGCGGAATCGCGACCGCACCGAAGGCGTTGGCCAGCGCCCGTACTCCCCCGGTCGCCAAGAAGGTGACGACCGCCGCGGTGAACAGGACCAGAAGCAACTCTCGGATCGGCACTCCCGCGCCGGCGCTCGGCTGGGCGAGCACGGTCACGCGGACAACTCCGCGGGATCGACACCGAGCACCTCGGCGACCTGCTCGGTCGCCACCGCGCCGACCCGCAACACCCGCGGCCGATCTCCGCTGAGGTCGACGATGGTCGATGCCACGGCGTGTATCGCCGGTCCGCCGTCGAGGTAGACGGCCGCCGACTCACCGAGCTGGGCACGCGCTTCCGCCACCGTGCGCGGCGGCGGATTGCCGGACACATTCGCACTGGATACCGCGAGCGGGCCGACTTCCCGGAGCAGCTCCAGGGCGACCGGATGCAGCGGCATCCGCACCATGACGGTGCCTCGGGTGTCGCCGAGATCCCAGGCCAACGACGGGGCCTGCGCGACGACGAGGCTCAACGCACCCGGCCAGAAGGCCCGGATCAATGCCCGGGCCTGCGGTCCTACCCCCGCCGCGAGCCCGTCGATGGTGTACCAGGAACCGACGAGGACCGGGACGGGCATGTCTCGGCCACGCCGCTTCGCCGCCAACAAAGCCGCGACTGCCGCCGGATCGAAGGCATCCGCGGCCAGGCCGTAGAGCGTGTCGGTCGGCAGGACGACGAGTCGACCCGACCGCAGCATGCCGCTCGCCGCGGCCAATCCGGCCGCCCGCGAATCCGGCTGCCGACAATCGTGGACCGTACTCACTCCTCCATCCTGTCAGCCCGTCGGGCGGTAACGAACCGCGGCCGTCCGGCCAGATCGGAGTGCGCGGTGATCTCGTCGAACATCCGAGTGGCGGTGAAGAGTTCGAGCACGGCCGGACGGCCCGCGTCGTCGTGCTCGACGGCGACCGCACCGCCCGGCCGCAGCCACCGGGTGACGTTGGCGATCAACGGCCGGATCACCGAGAGTCCGTCGGCGCCGGCGAAGACTGCGCCGGGCGGTTCGTAGCGCGCTACCTCGGGGTCGATCGGCACCCCGACCGGAACGTACGGCGGGTTGGCGACCACCAGGTCGACCTGCCCGGTCAGCTCGACCAACGCCCGGGGGTCGGTCACATCGACGCGACGTAGCTCAATCGGTCGGTCTCCGGCATCCGCTCGGACGATCGCATTGCGCCGGGCCCAGGCCAACGCCCGCGGATCGGCCTCGATCGCGTGCACTATCGCGTCCGGGCGATCGTGCGCCAGCGCCAGCGCCAGCGCACCCGACCCGGTACACAGATCCAGCAGTACCGGCTGCGCCGACCCGGCGGTCGGCAGCGCACCCAGCGCCCATTCCAGCAACGCCTCGGTCTCCGGGCGCGGCACGAAAACCCCCGGACCGACCTGGACTTCGATCGGACCGAAACCCGCGATGCCGGTCACGTAGTGCAGCGGGACTCGTTGCGCGCGCTGCTCGACCAGCGCGCGATAGTCGGCGAACAGCTCGTCGGGCGGCGCGTCCAGCAGGCCCAGCCGGGTACGCGGCACCCCGAGCAGATGCGCCGCGAGCAATTCGGCATCGGCACGCGGGGTCGGCACGCCGGCCGCCCGCAATCGTGTGGTGGCCGCCGCGAGCTCCGCCCGGATACTCACTCGGCGGCCAGCCGGGCTTGTTTGTCCGCGGTTGCCAGCGCGTCCAGCAACGCATCCAGCTCACCGCCCAACACGGCGTCGAGATTGTGCGCTTTGAAACCGATCCGGTGGTCGGTGATCCGGTTCTCCGGAAAGTTGTAGGTGCGAATGCGTTCGGACCGATCGACGGTTCTCACCTGGCTGGCGCGCCCGGCCGCGGCATCGGCCTCGGCCTGTTCGTCGGCGAGCGCCTGCAGTCTGGCGGCGAGCACCTGCATGGCCCGCGCCTTGTTCTGCAACTGGGACCGCTCGTTCTGGCAGGTCACCACGATCCCCGTCGGCAGGTGGGTGATCCGGACCGCCGAGTCGGTGGTGTTGACCCCCTGGCCGCCTTTACCGGACGACCGGTAGACGTCGATTCGGAGGTCGGTCTCGTCGATCTGGACAACCTCGGTGTCGTCCGGTTCGGGGTAGATCAGCACGCCGGCCGCAGACGTGTGCACCCGACCTTGAGACTCCGTCACCGGCACCCGCTGGACCCGGTGCACCCCCCCTTCGAACTTCAGCCGCGACCACACTCCGTCCCGGACCGCGTCCCGGCTCTTGATCGACAGGGTCGCGTCCTTGTAGCCACCGAGGTCGGACGGGGTGGCGTCGAGGATTTCGACCTTCCAGCCACGCCGTTCCGCATAGCGGACATACATCCGCACCAGGTCGGCGGCGAACAGCGCGGACTCTTCGCCGCCCTCCCCCGATTTGGCCTCGAGCACCACGTCTTCTCCGTCGTGCGGATCGCGCGGCGCGAGCAGGTCGGTCAGCGCGGCGTCCAGCTCGGCGACCTGACGTTCCAGCTCGACCACCTCGTCGGCGAAAGCCGGATCGTCGACGACAAGCTCCCGGGCGGCCGCCAGATCTTCCCGGGCGGATACCAACTTGCCGTACGTCGTCATCACCGGCGCAAGTTCGGCGAATCGTTTGCCGACCCGCCGGGCGGCTGCCGGATCCGCGTGCAGCGCCGGGTCGGCGAGTTGCCGTTCCAGCCCGGCGTGCTCGGCCAGCACGTCCTCGACGGCACCGCCGCGGAACTGCTCGTCCACCGTGCACACCTCTCTGGTTTCGTCTACGTCGGGTTTACGACGGTTCGGTGAAGCACACCGAACGCGCCGACGCCCGGCCCCTGAACAGGAACCGGGCGTCGGCGGAGCGGCTACTTGGCGTCGGACTTCTTCGCCGCACGCTTGCCGTATCGGGCCTCGAAGCGGGCGACCCGGCCGCCGGTATCCAAGATCTTCTGCTTGCCGGTGTAGAACGGATGGCACTGCGAACAGACCTCGACGGTGATTCGTCCGGAGGTCTTCGTGCTCCGCGTCTCGAACGTGTTGCCGCACCCGCACACGACCGTGGTCGGCACGTATTCGGGATGGATTCCTGCCTTCATGGTGTCCTCTCTTCATGGTCGCCGGGTCGCCATTGCGCGGATCGATACCTACCCAGGTAGTCGCCGCGGACCGGGCGTGAACCGGAACCGGACTAGGCCGATCAGTATGCCAGAGCAGCTGACCACCTCGAAATCGTCGATTCGGCCACCACCATGGCGACCGGTACAACCCCGGCCCGACGCGCATTGTTCCCCGCAACCAGCGGCCGGGAAACGACCGCCACCGGGTCAGTCGTCGGCGCCGCCGGGTGCGTTCTTCGATACCTGCATCAAGAACTCGATGTTGTTGCGACTCTTCTTCAGCCGGTCGATCAACAAATCGATCGCCTGATGCGAATCCAGTCCGGCGAGCACCCGGCGCAGTTTGTGCACCACCGCCATCTCATCCGGCGACATGAGCAGTTCGTCGTGCCGGGTGCTGGACGGATTGACATCCACCGCCGGGAACACCCGCCGTTCGGAGATCTTGCGATCGAGCTTGAGCTCGGCGTTGCCGGTCCCCTTGAACTCTTCGAAGATCACGGTGTCGCCGGTGGACCCGGTCTCCACCATCGCGGTGGCGATGATGGTCAGCGAGCCACCGTTCTCGATGTTGCGAGCGGCGCCGAGGAACCGTTTGGGCGGATACAGCGCGGTCGAGTCGACACCACCGGACAAAATCCGTCCGGACGCCGGCGACGAATTGTTGTATGCCCGACCCAGCCGGGTGATCGAGTCCAGCAGAACCACCACGTCCTTGCCCATCTCGACCAGTCGCTTGGCCCGCTCGATCGCCAACTCGGCAACCGAGGTGTGATCGGACGGCGGTCGGTCGAAGGTGGAGGCGATCACTTCACCGCGCACGGAGCGCTGCATGTCGGTGACCTCTTCGGGACGTTCGTCCACCAGCACCACCATCAGGTAGCACTCCGGGTTGTTCGTGGCGATCGCGTTCGCGATGTCCTGCAGGATCGTCGTCTTACCCGCCTTCGGCGGTGAAACGATCAGCGCCCGCTGGCCCTTGCCGATCGGCATGATCAGGTCGATCACCCGAGTGGTCAGCTTGTTCTGCGTGGTCTCCAGACGCAGCCGCTGGTTCGGGTAGAGCGGGGTGAGCTTGCCGAAATCGGGGCGTCGCTTGGCGGCCTCGACGTCACCACCGTTCACCGTGTCGAGCCGGACCAGCGGATCGAACTTCTGCCGCTGGTTGCCCTGTTCCTTCTCCCGCGGCGCCCGGACCGCGCCGGTGATCGCATCGCCACGACGCAACCCGTTCTTGCGGACCAGGTTCATCGAGACATAGACATCGTTCGGCCCGGCCAGATAGCCCGACGTACGAACGAACGCGTAATTGTCCAGCACATCGAGAATTCCGGCCACCGGCTGCAGAACGTCGTCGTCGCGGATCTCCGGCTCTGCGGTGGATCCGACCAGCTCTCCACCGCGGTCACGCCCGCGCCGACGCTCGCGGAACCGACGGCCCCGCCGGCCCCGCCCCCCTTCGTCGTCGTCGTCGGAGTTGCGCTCGGCATTGTTCCCGCGCTCGGCACTATTGCCGCGCTCGGCATTGTTCCCGCGCTCGGCGTTGTTGCGGTTGCTGTTCCGGTTCCCGCCCCCGTTACCGGAGGTCGCGTTGTTGCCCTGACCACCGGCCGGACCGGCGGCCCCAGCTTGATTAGCTGCGCTGTTCTGGTTGCGCTCGCGCCGCCGCCCGCCGGCCTGGCCGTCGGTCGCTGGTTCGTTGTCCGCCGACTCCGCCGACTCGGCGCCTGCCGGGGTCTCGGCCGAGCGGCGCGCCTGCCGAGCGCTGCCGCCATCCCGTTCGGCTCGCCGAGGTGCCCGCTCCGTCCGGGGCGGGGCCTCGTCGAGCGCAAGCTGGTCGGCCGGGGCGGCCGAAACGTTCGACTCCGGCGCAGGCGCCGCCTTCGACTCCGGCGCAGGCGCCGCCTTCGACTCCGCGTCGGATACCGGCACCGCCTCCGACGCAGGCTCCGGCGCGGACTCGACCGCGGGCGCAGGCTCCGCTGCTGGTGCGGCGGGAGCCTTGGTACCCGCACGGTTCTGCGTGATCGCGGTGATCAGCGCGCCCTTGCGCATACCCGACGTGCCCCGGATGCCCAGTTCGGTCGCGATGACACGGAGTTGCGGCAGCAGCATTCCGGCGAGATCGCCGGCGAGCGCAGGCGCGGACGTTGCCGACTCGGGTTTGCGCCCGGCTGCCCGCTGCTCCTCGGCCGCGGCGCTCGCGGTGTTCACGGGGCTCGCAGTGTCCACGGCGCCGGATTCGGCGGAACCTGCCGGAGTCACGAGTAGGTCCGTATCGGTCACGGATGTCCTTTCTCTCCCTCGCTCGCGGTGCGCGGAAACGAGGGCTTCGTCCCGTCGCCCAGCTCATGGCGCCGGGCTCGGTTGGTGCCGTACGTGCGCGTCACGCAGTGCCGATCACCCGTCACGATCTTTCCGGGAAAGCGATATCGACTCGGCGTCTCGGGCCTGTCGGCTTTTGAAAACCCCCGGTAAATCTGGAGTGATTGCCCTTGTGAAGGTACCGGCGGCGGATGCGCACGATGTACGGACGTTGCCAGAATAACCGGCACGAGATAGGTCGGCAAGCACCGGCACCGGCGGGTCCCCCAGTGTCGGCGGCGTGTCGCATTCGCCCGACCGGGTGATGACACTTACTCGACGGTGACCCCACCACACAACGGGAGGTCGAGCACCTGCAATCCGGCTGCCTGTGCCTGCTCGCGTAAGTAGGTCGGCAGCTCGTCGAGCGTCAACGCCAGCACCGCCGGACCGGCACCGGACACGGTCGCCGCGATGCCTGCCGCGCGGAGCCGACCCACCCACTCGGTGGTGACCGGGATCGCGGCCGCGCGCTGCGGCTGATGCAGCCGGTCCTCGGTCGCCGGGATCAACAGATCCGGACGGTGGGTGACCGCGACCACCGCCAACGCCGCACGGCTGACGTTGAACACCGCGTCCGCGTGCGGTACCAGGTCGGGCAACAACATGCGGGTGTGCGACGTGGACGATCGATGCGGCGGCACCAGCGCGGTCGCGCGCAACGCCGGATGCGGGTCCAGTCGGACCGCTCGGTATCGAGGTCCGCCCCGGTCCGGGTCAGGCTCGGTCCACGACACCACGACGCCGCCGAGGATACTCGCCGACGAGTTGTCGGGGTGACCCTCGAACTCACCTGCCAGCTGGATCAGCCGATCCGTCGTCAGCGCCGACCCCGGATCGAGCTTGGCGGCCAGCCCGCTGGCGGCGACGAGCCCGCCGACCGCCGCCGACGCGGACGATCCCAGTCCCCGAGAATGCGGAATACAGTTGCGGCACAATACGTCCAGGCCGTCTACGGCAACGCCGGCGGCACGCAGACCGCGCTGCACCGCGCGCACCACAAGATGCCCGTCGCCGAGCGGGACTTCGCCCGCGCCCTCGCCGACGACCCGCACCGTCAGGCCGGCGGACGTCACCGTGACCGTGATCTCGTCGTACAGCCCCAACGCAATCCCGAAGGTGTCGAAACCTGCACCCAGGTTCGCGCTCGACGCGGGCACCCGGGCGGTCACGGTGGTGCCGACCGGGAGGGTCCGCGTCATCGGCGGCGGCTCAATCGAGGCCGAGCGCACCGGCAACCGCCACCGGATCGACCGGCAACGGCTCGACCTCCGGCATCCCGGACAACGCCGTGTCCGGATCCTTGAGCCCGTTTCCGGTGACGGTGCAGACCACCGTCGATCCGGGCTCGATCCAGCCCTCGGTACACGCGGCGAGCATTCCGGCCACACTTGCCGCCGAGGCGGGCTCGACGAACACTCCCTCGGTACCGGCGATCAGCCGGTACGCGGCGAGGATCTCCGCGTCGGTGGCCGCGCGAAACGCCCCGCCGGACTCCTCCTTGGCCGCGACTGCGCCGTTCCAGGATGCCGGCGCACCGATCCGGATCGCGGTCGCGATCGTCTCCGGATCCGACACCGGCGCACCGTGAACCAGCGGGGCCGCACCGGCCGCCTGAACCCCGAGCATCCGCGGCCGACCGCCGGTGAGCCCGTCGGCGAAGTATTCGCTGTAACCGCGCCAGTACGCGGTGATGTTGCCCGCGTTGCCAACTGGTAATGCGTGCACGTCGGGCGCCCGGCCGAGCACATCGCAGATCTCGAACGCCGCCGTCTTCTGTCCCTCGATCCGGGCCGGATTCACCGAATTCACCAGACCCACCTCGGGATACTGCGCAGTGGTCTTGCGGGCCAGCTCCAGGCAATCGTCGAAGTTTCCGGTGATCTGGATGATCCGCGCACCGTGCATCACGGCTTGCGCCAACTTGCCCATCGCGATCTTGCCCTGCGGAATCAATACCGCACAGGTCATCCCGGCACGCGTCGCGTACGCCGCCGCCGACGCCGAGGTGTTACCGGTGGAGGCGCAGAGCACCGCGCGCTGTCCGCGGGCAAGCGAGTCGGTGATCGCCATCGTCATCCCCCGGTCCTTGAACGAACCGGTCGGATTGAGGCCCTCGACCTTGAGATACACCTCGCACCCGGTGAGCTCACCGAGGTGACGGGCCGGAATCAGCGGCGTCCCACCCTCGAACAGGGTCACCGGCGTCCAATCTGGGCCGACGGCCAGTCGATCCCGATATGCCGCGATCAGCCCGGGCCAGCCGACCTGCGTCGTTCCCGAAGCCACTATTCCTCGGTACCTTCCAGTCGGAGCACACTTCGCACGATGACGTCGAAGCCCTGCTCGTTCAGCGCTTGCACGGTGTCCGCCAGTGCCGATTCGGGTGCCCGATGGGTGACCACCACCAGCCGGGCCCGCTTGCCGGTCCCTTCCTGCCGTACCGCAGAGATGCTGACATCCCGCTTGGCGAACTCGTTGGCCACCCCGGCCAATACCCCCGGACGATCGTCGACCTGCAGGTTCATGTGATAACGGACCAGCGTGTCGCCGATCGGCGCAATCGGCAACTGTGCATAGGCCGACTCACCCGGCCCGCGCCCCTCGTAAACCTTGTTCCGCGCAGCCATCACCAGGTCACCGAGCACTGCCGACGCGGTGGGCGCACCGCCGGCACCCTGCCCGTAGAACATCAGCCGGCCGGCCGCCTCGGCCTCGACGACGACCGCGTTGAACGCTCCGCTCACCGCCGCCAACGGGTGCTTACGCGGAATCAGCGCCGGATAGACCCGCACCGAGATGCGCTCGTTGCCACTCGCGGGATCGACCAGGCGCTCACACATGGCGAGCAACTTCACCGTGCAGTCGAACGCGGCTGCGGTCTCGAAATCCTCTGCGCTGACCCCCGTGATGCCCTCCCGATAGACGTCGGCGGCGGTCACCCGGGTATGGAACGCCAGCGAGGCCAAGATCGCCGCCTTCGCCGCCGCGTCGTAGCCCTCCACGTCGGCGGTTGGGTCGGCCTCGGCGTAACCGAGCTGCTGCGCCTGCGACAACGCAACCTGGTAGTCGGCGTCGGTCTCCTCCATCGCCGAGAGGATGAAGTTGGTGGTGCCGTTGACGATCCCGACCACCCGGTTCACCCGGTCGCCGGCGAGGCTCTGCATCAGCGGCCGGATCACCGGGATCGCGCCGGCCACAGATGCTTCGAAATACAGGTCGGCGCGGTTGCGTTCGGCCGCTTCGGCCAGCTCGCCGGTGTAGTCGGCGAGCAGCGCCTTGTTTGCGGTCACCACCGACTTACCGGCGTTCAGCGCGGACAGAATCAGGGCGCGCGGCGGCTCGATCCCGCCGATGACCTCCACCACGATGTCCACGTCGTCCCGAACCACCAGGGCGGCCGCATCGGTGGTCAGCAGATCGGCTGCAATACCCCGCTCCACACCGGTCCGGCGCACCGCCACACCACGCAGCACCACCGGCGCACCGACCCGAGCGTGCAGCTCGTCGGCATGCTCGAGCAGGATCCGCACCACCTCGGATCCGACATTGCCCAGGCCGAGAACCGCCACGCCGATCGGCCGGTTGGTACCGAAACTACTGTTGGCCATCTCGTCTCATTCCTCTACTTCCAGGCCGAGCAGGTCGGCCATGGTTTCCCGGCGGAGGAGCGCCCGCGCCACGCCGTCGCGTACCGCCACGACTGCGGGTCGGGGCAACATGTTGTACCGACTCGACATCGAATAGCAATAGGCGCCGGTCGCGGCGACTGCAATCAGGTCACCGGGTCCTACATCGTCGGGCATCCACTGATCCCGGACGACCACATCGCCGCTCTCGCAGTGCTTGCCGACGATCCGGGCAACCACATCCGGGGCGGTGCTGATCCGCGAGACCAGCCGACATTCGTAATCCGCCTGGTACAGCGCGGTCCGGATATTGTCGCTCATTCCGCCGTCGACACTGATGTATCGGCGCCGGGCATTCGCACCCAGCTGCACGTCCTTCACCGTGCCGACCTCGTACAACGTCACGGTACCCGGCCCGGCGATCGCGCGCCCCGGCTCCACCGCCAGTTCCGGGGTGGGCAGGCCGACGGCAGCCGATTCGGCGGCGACGATCACCGCCAGCTTCGCGGCCAGCTCGTTCAGCGGCGGCGGGTCGTCGTCCGGCACATACGAGATACCGAGACCACCGCCGAGATCGACGATCGCCATCTGTGACGTCTTCGGCACCCCGAAGTCCGCCACCACTGCGCGGAGCAGACCGATCACCCGGTGGGCGGCGAGCTCGAACCCGGCCACATCGAAGATCTGCGAGCCGATGTGGCTGTGCAGGCCGACCAGCCGCAGGTTGTCGGTCGCGAACACGCGGGTGATCGCGGCCATCGCGTCACCACCGGCAATGGAGAAGCCGAACTTCTGGTCCTCGTGCGCGGTCGCGATGAACTCGTGGGTGTGCGCCTCCACCCCGACCGTCACCCGGACCAACACGTCCTGCACCACGCCGACCGCACCGGCGATCCGATCCAGCCGCTCGATCTCGATCATCGAGTCGAGCACCACATGGCCGACCCCGGCGCGCACCGCGGCGTCGAGTTCCGGGACCGATTTGTTGTTGCCGTGCACCGCGATCCGCTCGGCCGGAAAGCCCGCATGCAGCGCGGTAGCCAGCTCACCGGCGGAACATACGTCCAACGACAGGCCTTCTTCGGCAACCCAACGCGCCACCGCTGAGCACAGAAATGCCTTGGAGGCGTAGTGCACCCGTGCCGGATCGCCGAACGCGCGGGCCATATCTCTACAGCGAGAACGGAAGTCGTCCTCGTCGACGACGAACAGCGGGGTACCGAACTCGGCGGCGAGTTCGCTGACCGGAACTCCGGCCAGCCGGACCACCCCGTCGCTGCCGCGGGCCGCATTCCGCGGCCAGACGTGCGCCGGCAACGTCGACGAAGCGCCCGGTGCGGGACGCTCGGCCAAGCCCGGAGCATGCGGTAGTTCGGCGTGCCGGGGGCCGGCCGGATGCGCGCTCACATCCGCTCCGGCGCCGACACACCCAGCAAACCCAGCCCGTTCGAGATCACCTGACGGGTCGCCCGGCACAGTGCCAATCGCGCGGTATGCACCGGGGCCGGTTGTTCGTCACCCTGCGGTAGCACCCGATCCGCCGAATAGAACCGGTGGTACGCGCCGGCCAGCTCCTCCAGGTACCGCGCGATCCGATGTGGCTCACGCAGATCCGCCGCGCTCGCGACGACCCGGGGATACTCGCCGAGCGTCCGGATCAGTTCGCCGGCCTGCTCACCGGTGAGCAGGCCGAGATCGGCACCGTCGGTCGGTACGCCGAGTTCGGCGGCATTGCGCGCGATCGAACAGAGCCGCGCGTGCGCGTACTGCACGTAGTAGACCGGGTTGTCGTTGCTCCGACTCGCCCAGAGCGTCAGATCGATATCGATGGAGCTGTGCACCGACGAGCGCACCAACGCATACCGGGCCGCGTCGACCCCGATCGCCTCGACCAGGTCGTCCAGGGTGACCACCGTGCCGGCCCGCTTGCTCATCTTCACCGCGACTCCCCCGCGGACCAGATTCACCATCTGCCCGATCAGCACCTCGACGCCGTCCGGTCCGTCGCCCACCGTTGCCGCGATCGTCTTGAGGCGCCCGATATAGCCATGGTGGTCGGCACCGAGCATGTAGATGCAGAGGTCGGCGCCGCGCTCCCGTTTGTCCGCGAAGTAGGCGATGTCGCCCGCGACGTAGGCCGGCGTGCCGTCACTCTTGATCACCACCCGGTCCTGATCATCGCCGTAATCGGTGGTCCGCAGCCACCAGGCGCCGTCACGCTGGTAGAGCAGCCCGTCGTCGCGCAACGTCGTGGTCGCCCGGTCGACCGCGCCCGAGGAAAACAACGAACTTTCGTTGAAATAGACGTCGAAGTCGATCCCGAAATCATGCAACGACTGCTTGATCTGGGCGAACATGAGCTCGACGCCCTCGGCCCGGAAGATCTCCCGACGTTGTTCGGCAGGCGCATCGAGCGCATCCGGCCGACGATCGACGATCGCGGCGGCGATGTCGTCGATATAGGCGCCGGCATAACCGTTCTCCGGCGTCGGCCGACCGGTGGCGGCGGCCACCAGCGAGTCCGCGAAGCGATCGACCTGCGCACCGTGGTCGTTGAAGTAGTACTCCCGGGTCACCGCGGCGCCCTGGGCGGTCAGCACCCGACCGAGCGCGTCACCGACCGCGGCCCACCGAGTCCCGCCCAGATGGATCGGGCCGGTCGGGTTGGCCGAGACGAACTCCAAGTTGATCGAACGGCCGGACAGGCTGTCGGCGGTGCCGTAACCCGCCCCGGCAGCCAGCACCTGCGCGACGATCGCCCCCTGCGCCGAGGCGGCAAGCCGCACGTTGAGGAAGCCGGGGCCGGCGATCTCGACATCGGCGATGCCGTCGGCAGCCCGCAGACCCTCGGCAATCCAGCTCGCCAGGTCCCGCGGCGCGACGCCCACGCGCTTGGCCATCTGCATCGCGACGTTGGCCGAATAGTCTCCGTGCGCCGGGTTGCGGGGTCGCTCCACCGGTAGCTTGTCCGGGAGAGCGGTTACCTCGAGGCCGCGCTCGGCCAGCACCTTCGCCGCCACGGTACGCAGCAGGTCGGCAAGATCGGCGGGGGTCACGATCGACCATCCTATGGGCTGGCCGCCGGAGCACCGTCGTAGGTGTACCACGACCGGACGCCGACACTCAGGATCGATCCGTAGAGTGGGTCGCTGATCAGGACGGCGCTGCCCACAACCGTGACGCCCGATACAGCAGTCAAACCGCGAAGAAGGTGCAGACGAGCGATGCCCACCGAATCGGACACTCCGCGCAACAGTACGAGCGCGAAGTCCGCGAAGGCGATCAAGGCGGCTTCCAAAGGCAAGAAGAAGCGATCTTCCGACGGTGGCGGGCTACCCACCCGGCGCGCCATTCCCTGGGTGACCATCGGCGCAGTCCTGGTGATCCTGGCCTTCATCGGTGCGCTTGCCTACAACCTCGTCCCGAAGTACGAGGACAAAGCGGAAGCCGACCGGTTCACCCCGAGCGAGAGCAACCAGGACCCGTCGTCGGCCATCGACGGGGTCGTGAAGATCGACTATCCGGCCGGCCTGCACGTCAAACCGGATCAGCGGGTCGCTTACGACCACAGCCCACCGTTCGGCGGGCCGCACGACGGCGTCTGGGCATCCTGCATGGGCAACGTCTACCCCAAGCCGGTACGCACCGAGAACATGGTGCACGCGCTCGAGCACGGCGCCGTGTGGGTCGCCTACAACCCGGACAAGCTGGACGCTGCCGGGATCGATGCGCTGAAGGATCGGGTGGACGGCCAGCAGTACATGCTGATGTCGCCGTACCCGGGCCTGGACCGCCCGATCGCGCTGCAATCGTGGGGGCACCAGCTCGAGGTGGACGACCCGACGGACCCGCGAATCAAGCAGTTCATCGTCGCTCTGCGCCAGAACAAGTACACCTACCCGGAGGTCGGCGCCAGCTGTTCGACCATTCCCGGCTCATTCGATCCGGACAATCCGCCGGCGTTCGACCCGAACCCGCCCGGCCCGGACGCGGTCCCGATGGACGGCAAGGGGCTGACCCCGGATAGCTCCGAAATTGCCGGCGGCGGTATGGCCGGCATCCCGGGTCTGCCGGGCGGTCTCGGCGAACTGCCCGGCGGCGCGCCCGCCGCGCCCGTGCAGCCGGCGCCCGAGTCGCCCGCTCCCGCCGCTCCGACGGCTCCGGCCGGCAATGGCTGAGCTGCGTAGTCAGCGCACCCCGCTGCTGGTTCTCGGGCTGATCGCGGCGATCGCCGTCGGCTTCGCGATCGGTGTCCTGGCCCGGCTACCACTCGCCGACCGGGACGATGCACCGGCCGCCGACTCCGTGGATGTCGGCTTCGCCCAGGACATGTCGACCCATCACAACCAGGCGATCGACATGGCTGCGGTGGCGTTGACCGAGTCGACCGATCAGCCGATCAAGAACCTTGCGTTCGACATCCTGACCACCCAGCAGAATCAGGTCGGACAGATGCAAGGCTGGCTGGCCCTGTGGAACCGGCCACCGACGGCGACCGACGGCTACATGACCTGGATGGACCACGACAGCTCGGACCAGCACATGCACGACGCGGACTCGACCACCGGCGCCGACGCCGCGGCCCCACTGATGCCCGGTATGGCAACCACTGCCGACATGTCCGCGCTGCGCCAGGCCCGCGGTCCGGCTCTGGACACGTTGTTCCTCCAACTGATGCTCCGCCATCACCAAGGCGGACTACCGATGGCCGAGTATGCCCAGCAATACGCCGACCAGACCGTGGTCCGCGACCTGGCCGGCTCGATGGTGCGGACCCAGCAAAGCGAGGCCGAGCTGATGACCAAGATGCTCATTGCCCAAGGCGCGCAACCGCTGCCGATGAACTGATACGCGCGCCGGGCCGGGCGACTTGGGCCGCACGCCCGCCGTGCGCTAGGCTGACAACCGCCCCGAGCCCCCGTAGCTCAGGGGATAGAGCGTCTGCCTCCGGAGCAGAAGGCCGCAGGTTCGAATCCTGCCGGGGGCACTCAGAAACAAGCCTATTGACCAGGCCGTATAAGCATTGGTGCATGAATCACACAGCGTCGGCTTGGCCGTCGATGACATACGATGACATAACTCGCCCCAAACTCACTGCCGCGTCGAGCAGCGAATCGGCCTGACCCAACCACCGGGCAATCGTGGCGAGTGGGACACCTCGTAGGTGCATGGCAGTACCGCAGGAATGTCGCGCATCGTGCAGCCGGATCGGTCTGATTCCAGCCCGGATTGCGAGCTTCTCCCCATCCGACTAATCGCGTCGGGAGTGTAGGGCTCGCCGAGCTGGCCGACCTGCAGACCACCGTGGACGACCTCACCGGCAGAGGGAGGTATCACCGTGCGATTCGCGAAGGAGTGCCTGAGCTTCACCGCCGACACCTCCGCCCCTCTGCGCCATGCTCATGCTCTCGGTGATGGGCGTCGTCGCCAACTTCGAGCGTTTCCTGATCCTGAAACGCCAACCGGGAAGGCATCGCAATCGCTAAAGCCGCCGGGAAGTACAAAGGCAGGAAACCGGCGCTCAGCCCGGCACAAGCCGCCGAGGTGATCGAACGCCTGGGAGCCGATGAATCCGCTACCGCACTCGCCCGCGAATACAGCGTCAGCCGGGCAACCATCTATACCGTCCCGGGGCCGCAGCAACGGCTGATTGCGTACGAGTGCCGGTCAGTCGAACTTGCCGACCGGAATCATTTCCTGGCAGGGCGTCCCATCAAACGCCATCTCCCGCCGGGCGCGATCCCCCATCACCAGCCGATCCGGCGACGGCCATTGCATCGCATTCCGCCCTGAACCAGGACCAGAACACGATCAACGCCGCGAGCACGACAAGACCGCTCATGGCGGACTCGAAGCCGATCGGCTTGACGATCAATGCGCTTGCGCCTGCGACGAGCAGCGAGACCAACTGACTGACGCTCATCCCAGACCGCCAGAATCGGACCAGCATCGCAGCGACTACCTGCAAGAAGGGCGGTCTGGGATGACCAGGAAGAATGGACACGGGCAATCGCCTCTCGTTGGCTGGACCTGGGTCGAACCCGGCGGTACCTTCGCTGTGCATCGCCAAATGCAGCGGAGGCCCTCGTGCCAGGTTCTGGAAATGATTCCAGTCCTCAACCGGGGGCCTTCGTCATTCCGAGCAAAACACTACGGCGCGGTGAGCCAAGAACCGACCGACAAACTCGCTCGGCAGACGAGCGCACCAGCGGCCCGGGCCCCAACTGAGAGAAGCGTCATAAATCCAGCGTGTGAGTGTTGATATTCCACCGGCGATACGCCGTTGACCAGGCGTTTTTACCGTGTCATGTTGCTACGTCGTCGCTACTTCGTCGCTACGTCTGCACCACCTCGACGCCTGCCCGGAAACGCCAACGCCATACATGACGCGAATGACTGTGATACTTGACACGCCTCTATGGTATGTGCCAGATTGCCGATCCCTGGTCACTCGATACTTCGGATCCGAACGGAGTCATGAGATGTCTGGATGACACAGCGGTGACACAACTCGGTGCGATGTGGGGCGAACGAGCCCGTGCTTTGCGCAACGAAACCCGTTGATAGTCATGGGTCCTACCGGCTCGGCGATCCTGGCCGGGGCCTTCACCCCGGATGGCGTCCGCCCATCCGCGCCCGATCAAACCGTCAGCCGCAGCAGACAGCATTGTCCGAGTTGGTGTCGCCGCGCGGCTTGCTGGCACCGAACGTCTCGGCATCGGCGAGCTTGGTGTAGACCTCCCACTTCTCGTCGTCGGGGCCGGTCACCCACACCTTGTCCTGAGTCGCGAAGCAACAGGTGGTGTTCATCTCCTCCTCGGTGAACAGCCCAGCGCCTGCAAGGCGGGCGATCTCCGCGTGCACGGTTTCGGTCGCTTCCACTTCGACACCGAGGTGGTTGATAGAGCCGCCCTTTCCAGGGTTCTCGATCAGCACCAGCTCGAGCGGCGGCTCGGCTACGGCGAAGTTCGCATAGCCGGGCTTGACCTTGGCAGGCTCGGTGCCGAACAGCGTCGAGTAGAACGTGATCGACGAGTCGAGGTCATCAACGTCGAGGGCGAGGTGGACGCGTGACATGGGCATCTCCTAGGTGTAAGACATAAACCGAATTGGTGGCCGGTCCTGGTCTACCGCACCTCTTTGACTTATGTCAATAGGGTCGCCATGATGGACGGCGTGCCCAAGACGCTGCCAACCATCGACATGTCCGAGCCCGTGTGCTGCGCGCCGGTCGCCGCCGAGCCTGCCGACGAGGCAGCGGCGCTCGCCGTGGCGATGCGACTCAAGGCGCTGGCCGACCCGGTGCGGGTCAAGCTGATGTCGCTGCTGTTCACCGCCGAAAGACCAGGTACGACCGGCTCACTCGCAACGGCGGTCGGGCTGTCGGAATCGACGGTGAGCCACCACCTCGGACAACTCCGCACTGCCGGCTTCATCGCGTCCGAGCGCCAGGGGATGAGCGTTCACCACACAGCCCGGCATGACGCTCTGACGGCGCTATGCCGGGTGCTCGATCCCAGCTGCTGCACCGGACACCGGATGGGGAATTCTCAATAAGGTACCGACGCTGTGTTGCCGAAGCACGGGGCGCCCCAAAGACCGCGTTGCGCGGCGATCGCTTCCTTCTCGGCAGCGGCGATTGCCCGGTACTCGGCGACCCGCTTCCGCTGGTATGTATAGGATTTCGCGGCGCCGGCACGCGCCGCTTCGACCGAGTAATTCCAGCCGTCGGCCTTCGTGAGGTATGCGAGGGTCCGCCCGAACCGGTCGTGCGGGTCCTGGGTCGGGTCCGTGATCAGCGCAACGCGCTGCCCGGTCAAGTTGGTTTCGGCGAATTGCGCGGCTTCATCGCCCCAGCAGCCGTCGGTGTAGCCGGGCTTCTCGGTCTCTGCTGTGTCGATGCCCAGCAGGCGCACACGAAGCCGCCCTCGAACGTCGTCGACGATGTCTACGGTGTCGCCGTCGACCACTCGGAGGACTGTGGCGGTGACCGGTAGCGGGTCGGCTGTGGCGACCGGCTCCGTCGGCGCGATCAGCGATACGAACACCGGCACCGATACCGCTACCAGGCGGGCGAGATTCTTCACGCCGTCAGTCTGGCGTACTGGTCCGGCACATGGTGCATCCCGGGAAATCGGATCGTCCCGAGTACCTCTCACCCAGGCGCAATTTCGCGATCGAACTCGGCTCCTCGCACGGACTGCCGCCGGATACGTCGGGGCCGCGAGGTGCCGCGTTGCCGGTGTGGCAACCGGCAACGAGGCACCCGTCGGTCAGCGCAGCGCGGCTGCTGCCTCGACCATGTTGCGCAGCGACTCGATGACCTCGTCGGTCGCCCGGGTCTTGAGCCCGCAGTCGGGGTTCACCCACAGCCGATCCGCCGGCACCGCCGCCAGCGCGGCCCGCAACGACGCCACGATCTCGTCCACGCTCGGCACCCGCGGCGAGTGGATGTCGTAGACACCCGGACCTACGCCGAGATGGAAGCCCACTGCGTTGAGATCGTCGAGCACCTCCATGTGCGAGCGGGCGGCCTCGATCGAGGTGACATCCGCGTCCAGCCCGGCGATCGCACCGATGACTTCGCCGAACTCGGAATAACACAGGTGCGTGTGGATCTGCGTGCTGTCCGACACCCCGGAAGTCGCCAGCCGGAACGCACCGACCGACCACTCCAGATAGGCCGGCTTGTCGGCATCGCGCAGCGGCAGCAATTCACGCAGCGCCGGCTCGTCGACCTGAATGATCCGGATTCCGGCGCGCTGCAGATCGACGGTCTCGTCGCGAATGGCCAGGCCCACCTGGCGTGCGGTGTCGCCCAACGGCTGATCGTCGCGCACGAACGACCAAGCCAGGATGGTAACCGGTCCGGTCAGCATTCCCTTGACGGGCTTGTCCGTCAGCGACTGCGCATAGCTGATCCAGTCGACGGTCATCGGGTGCGGGCGAGCGACGTCGCCGAACAGGATCGGCGGGCGAACGCAACGGGTGCCGTAGGACTGGACCCAGCCGTGCTGGGTGGCCAGGAACCCGTCGAGCTGCTCGGCGAAGTACTGCACCATGTCGTTGCGCTCCGGCTCGCCGTGCACCAGGACGTCCAGTCCGAGCCCCTCCTGCAGCTCGATCACGTCCGCGATCTCCGCGCGCATCCGCCGCTGGTACTCGGCTCGGTCGATTGCGCCCTTCCGCAACTCGGCCCGGGCCACCCGGATCTGCGTGGTCTGCGGGTAGGAACCGATCGTCGTCGTCGGCAGTGTCGGCAGCCCCAGGCCCGCCTGTTGCAGCGACCGTCGCTCGTCGGCGGGCGCCCGCCGATCCGCCCCGGGCGCCAACGCCTCGAGCCGGGCCCGGACGGTGCCGTTGCGTAGCCGGCTGTCGTTGTGCCGCGCCTGCCGGGCGGCACGGGCGGCCGCGATGTCCGTCGCGACCGCGTCCGTACCGGTGTGCAGGGCCGTCGCCAGCGTTGTGACCTCGGTGATCTTCTCCGCACCGAAAGCCAGCCACGATCGCAGGGCCGGTTCGATATCGGGTTCCGCATCGAGGGTGTACGGCACGTGCAACAGCGAGCAGGACGTCGCGACGGCGACCGATCGGCTGCTCCCCAACAGCGTGGACGCCGTCGCCAAGGCCTGGTCCAGGTCGGTGCGCCAGATATTGCGGCCGTCCACGACGCCGGCGACCACCAGCTTCCCGGTCAAGGCCGGTAGCGCCGCGACATCATCGACCGTCGTCCCCGCGACGAAGTCCAATGCGACGCCCTCGACGTCGGTCGCGGCGAGTTCGGCGAGCGCGGGGCCCGGGCTGCCGAAATACGTCGCGACGAGGATCGCCGGTCGCTCGGCGACGGCGGTGAACCGCTGATAGACCGAGCGGACCGAGGCGAGGTCGGACTCGGACAGGTCGGTCACCAGGACCGGTTCGTCGATCTGGACCCACTCGGCACCCACACGGGCCAGCACTGTCAGCAGTTGCTCGTACAGCGGCAACAGGTCGTCCAAGCGGGCCATCGGGTCACTGTCTCCGGTCCCCTTGGCGAGCTTCAGGAAGGTGATCGGGCCGATCACCACCGGCCGCGCCGGGATACCGAGTTCGGCAGCCTCACGCAGTTCGGCCACCAGTTTCGTCTCGTCCAGCCGGAACGCCGTCTGCGCCGAGATCTCCGGGACCAGGTAGTGATAGTTGGTATCGAACCACTTGGTCATCTCCAGCGGCTCCACCTCGGCGTTGCCACGCGCCGCGGCGAAATAGCGCTGCAGTTCGTCGATGATGCCGGCGACCCGGTCCGGCAGTGCGCCGAGCAGCACCGCGGTATCGAGCATCTGGTCGTAGTAGGAGAACGTGCCCACCGGCACGGAATCCAGCCCGGCGGTCTTGGCCGCGGTCAGCTGGGCGATGCGCAGGTCGCGGGCGGTGTTCTGCAGCGCCACTGGGTCGATCCGGCCGGCCCAGTAGCCCTCGATGGCACGTTTGAGCTCGCGGTTCGGGCCGATGCGGGGAAACCCCAGCACGGTTGCGGTGAAGGTGTTCGGCGTGTCAGCCATGGTGAACTCCGTCGGGTTCGCGGTGGGGCCGCCGCCCGTGGGGTTTCGCACGCCGAATGAGCCGACAGCCGACCACCGGGGCACGACGTCACTCGCTCGGGTACGTGCGCCCAGTCCGCGAGGCGACGACCGCCGGATACGGCGTATCCGGCGCAGCGGCAGGTCTTCGGACTCGGGGGCGCTCGACCTCGATTCGGGTCGATCCGACGCTCGCGCGCCGCGTGGTGCTACTGGCCGTCGCTTCCCGGGCTTGCGCCCAGTGCCGTTGACGGCGGTCGTTCCCCTATACCGCTGCGGGACAGTTCCGGATTCACACCGGATTCCCTCTCACCTGAGCAGGTACTCAGGCTCGACGCCCGGCAAGAGTACGAGGGGCTCCCTGGTACTCCGCGAGCGAACCAACTGCGCCGCTCAGCATACCTTTACCCGGGCGATCCTCAGGGCTTGGTGACGAAGCCCTGCGATACCAGCCAGTCCCGCGCGACATCGGCGGGTTCGCGGCCGTCGAGGTCGACCTGCCGGTTCAGTTCGGTCATCGTCTCGTTGGTGAGCAGCTCGGTGATCGGCCGCATCACCTGTTCTACCTGCGGGTGCGCATCGGCAAAGTCCTTGCGCATGACCAGCGCGGCGTTGTACTGCGGGAAGAACTGCTTGTCGTCGGCCAGGATCTGGAGGTCGAGGGCCGGAATCCGGCCGTCGGTGGTGGCCACCGAGCCGAAATTGCACTGGATGCCGTCGGCCGTGGCCTGGAGGACCACCGCGTCCTGCACGATCTGCTTACGCACCTGGTCCGGATCCAGGCCGTAGGCGCGCGCCATTCCGGGGAAGCCGTCCTGGCGGACGCTGAACTCGGTGCCCAGGCAGGTGGTGGCGGCACCGGCGTCGGCTCGGACCAGAGCGGCGTAGTCCGACAACGTACGGACCCCCTTCTCGTCTGCCGTCTTCCGGTTGGTGACCAGCGCGTAGGTGTTGTTCACCGGTGCCAGATCGGTCCACCACATCCCGTGCTCGGCCAGGTCGGCCTCGCGCACCGCCTCGAACTGTGCCTGCGAACCGGGAACCGGCTTTTCGTTGCCCAGGTAGTTGATCCAGCCGGTACCGGTGTAGTCGAACGCGACGTCGATCTGTCCGTGCAGCTGCGCGTCGCGCATGCTGTTGGAGCCTTGGATGTTGGTCATGTCGCGGACCGTCGCGCCGGCCGCGGTCAAGGCGAACTCCGCGATGTAGCCGAGGGTGATCTGCTCGGAGAAGTCCTTGGACCCGACCGTGATCGCGACGCCGTCGAGTTCCGGGATCGGCTGGATGCTGCCCGGCCGCACCGGCAGCGGCACCGCGCCGCCCGACTCCAGCCCGCAGGCGGCGAGCAGCAACACGCAGGCCGCCAGGATCGTCCGCCGGATCATCGCAACCCCTTCGGACCCAGATACCGCTCGGCCAGCGCGCCCAGCCAGTCGACCAGCAGGGCGAGCGCGACCGCGAGCACCGCGCCGACCACCAGAGTGACGTTGTCCCGCAGCTTGTATCCGGTGTCGATCAGAATGCCCAGGCCGCCCGCACTCACCAGGAAACACAGCGTCGCGGTGCCGACCGCCAGCACCAGCGACGTCCGCAGGCCGGCCAGGATATAGGGAATCGCGATCGGGAACTCGACTCTGCGCAGCACGGTTCCGGCCGACATGCCCTGCCCCCGACCGGCATCGATCAACGATCGGTCGACCTGCTGGTAACCGAGAATCGTATTGCGCAGCACGGGCAACAGCGAATAGAAGGCGATCGGCAATACCCCGATCCAGAAACCGGTGCGGCGGGTCAGCAGGTAGAACAACACGATCAGGCCGATCGCCGGCGCTGCGGCACCGACGTTGGCGATGCCGATGAAGATCGGTGCGAGCCGGCGGAACCGCGTGCGGGTGAGCAACGTGCCCAGCGGAACTGCGACAGCGAGCACGACCGCGACCACCGTCAGCGTGATGAGCAGATGCTGCCACGTCGCCGTGGCGATGTTGCCGGCGTCGATGCTGGCCTGCTGGGTGGCGGTGAGCTCGCGGTCGAAAGCCCAGAAGAGCACCGCGGCAGCCGCCACGATCGCCACCACCGGCTGGGCCAGCAGCCGGACTCGTCGGGCCGGCGGCGATTCCAGACTCGAGCTGGTCACGAGGAATGCTCCGCGCGCATCGCGCTCAGGTGCTCGACCAGAGTGTCGATCGTGATCAGGCCGGTGTACTCGCCGCGCGATCCGGTCACGACGGCCGCCGCAGCACGTTCGGTGAGCAGCGCGTCCAGCGCGTCCTGCAGGGTGGATCGGACCGAGACGAGCTCGCCGATCGGCAGACCGATCTCCCGCAGGCTGGACGCTCCCACCAGATGATCGGCCGAAACCCAGCGCACCGGGCGGTCGCGCTCGTCGAGCACGACCGCCCACGGCCAGCTCCGCTCCGCGACCCGGCGACGCAGGTCGGTAACCGAGCCGTCCTCGGTGGCGGTCGGACAATCGCCCAGGGTGACATCGCCGACCCGGGTGAGGGTGAGCTGCTTCAGCGACGCGTCCGCACCGACGAACCCGGCCACCGTCTCGTCCGCCGGGTGCGCCAGGATCGCTTCCGGTGTGTCGTACTGCAGGACGCGGGACTGGTTGCCCAGCACGGCGATCCGATCGCCCAGTTTCACCGCTTCACTGAAATCGTGGGTGACGAAGACGATGGTCTTGCGCAACTCGGTCTGCAACCTCAGGAGCTCGTCCTGCAGCAGGCCGCGGGTGATCGGGTCCACCGCGCCGAACGGCTCGTCCATCAGCAGCACCGGCGGATCGGCGGCCAGCGCCCGGGCGACACCGACCCGTTGCTGTTGGCCGCCGGAGAGCTGGCGTGGGTAGCGGTCCCGGAACTCGGCCGGATCCAGACCCACCAGATCGAGCATCTCGTCGGTGCGGGTGGCGATCCGGGCTCGATCCCAACCGAGCAGCCCCGGCACCGTCGCGATGTTCTTCGCCACGGTCATATGCGGGAACAGCCCGGCCTGCTGGATCGAGTAGCCGATGCCCCGGCGCAGCTCGTCCGGGTCGATCGACAGGGCGTCCTTGCCGCCGATGGTGATCCGGCCCGAACTCGGCTCGATCAGTCGGTTGATCATCCGCATGCTGGTGGTCTTGCCACACCCGGACGGTCCGACGAAGACGACCACCTCACCGGCCGGCAAGACCAGGTCGAGGTTGTCCACGGCCGGGTTGGCCTGGTCGGGATACTGTTTGGTGACGCCGTCGAGCACGATCTCGACACCCGACACATCGACACCCGAATCCGAAGTCATCGTAGGCCTTTCGATGTGGTCATCCGGCCGATCAGCAGGAAGATGCCGTCCAGGGCGAGGGCGAGCACGACGATCAGCAGGGTTCCGGTCAGCGCCTGGGGAACCGCGTTCGGGCTGCCGAGCCGGGCCAGACCGGAGAAAATCAGATTGCCCAGCCCGGGGCCCTTCGCGTAGGCGGCGATCGCCAGGATGCCCATCGCCATCTGGGTGCTCACCCGCATGCCGGTGAGGATCGCGGGCCAGGCCAGCGGCAGCTCGATCCGGGTCAGGATGCCCAGCCGGTTCATCCCGACGCCGCGCGCCGCATCGGTCACCGCCGGATCGACCGAGGACAGGCCGAGCACGGTATTACGCAGGATCGGCAACAGCGAATACAGCACGAGCGCGACGATGGTCGGCCCGACGCCCAGGCCGAGCCACGGGATCAGCAGGCCCAGCAGGGCGAACGACGGGATGGTGAGGATCGCACTCGCCGCCGCGGTCGCCGTCGCCGAGCCGATCGGGCTGCGGAAGACCAGGATGCCGATCGACACCGCGAACAATGTCGCGATCAACACCGACTGGACGACTGCCGAGACATGCAGATAAGAGTCGACGAGCAACTGCTGACGATGTGATACGACGAACGACCAGAACGCTTCCATCTCTCGCCCTCCGCCCCGACCGCCGATCAGCGGTGGATACCACCGACGAGGCCTTCCTGAAACATAGCTCAGCACGCCCGCCCGACGCAGCCGGATGTCCTCAACCGAGGTTCAAGCCCGCCTCCTTGGCGCAGTACCGCCACAAGCCCGCGAGCTCCCGATCCGACCGCCGGGTGCGCGCGAGGTAGTGCGTCGGACGCACCCGGCGGTCCTGCCAGAACTGCCCACTGGGCGGCGGTGGCGCGGTCGCAGCGAGCCAGACGATCGTGTCGGCACCCTCGGCCGGAGTGCGCAGCAATGGCCGGGTGAGAGTGCGAAAACGCGGCAGCGAGGTGGCCACTCCCGGGGTGTCCACCCAGCCGGGATGCATGGCCGCGATCGAGATCGGCGCCCAGTACCGGGCCATCTCCGGCAGCAGCGCGACCTGAATCCGCTTGGACCGGGCATAGGCCTCCGCACCCCGATAGCGGCCGACGCGGTACTCCGGGTCCTCGATCGGCGCCGGCTGCAGGTACATCCCGCCCGACGACACGAAGATCACCCGCGCATCGGGCGATTCGGCCAACCGTCCGGTGAGCTGTGCGGTCAATCGCAACGGGCCGAGCACATGCGTGGCCAGCGTGACCTCGTGTCCGTCGACCGATTCCGTTCGCTGGGCTGGTAGGACTCCCGCATTGTGCACCAGGACGTCGACCGGTCCGCGGTAGCCCGCAGCGAACTCGGTGATCGCGGCCGGGTCGCTGACGTCGCAGCGCGCCACGGTGAGTCGAGCGTCCGACACCGCCGACCGGATGCGCTCGACAGCGCGCTGTCCCCGCTCGAGATCACGGACCAGCAGGACGACGTCGGCGCCGAGCGCGGCCATACCGCGAGCCGCGGCCTCGCCGAGGCCGGAGTTGGCACCCGTGATCAGGGCGGTGCGGCCGGACATCGCGCCGGGCGCCGGGTCGTCGACCGGCCAGCTGTGCCGACGAAGCCGGTAACCGAGCTCGGTGTAGCCGCCGAGCACCGTCCGGTCCAGCACCGAGTCCCAGCCGGCCGGTTGCGGCCCGCTCATCGGAGCTCCGCCCGCGTCAGCAGGTACCAACCGACATCCAGATAGCCGCTCCGAAAACCTGCTTCGGCATATGCCAGATACAACCGCCACATCCGACGGAAGGCGGCGTCGAAGCCGAGCGCCGCGACCGCTGGTTCGTTGCGCAGCAACTGCTCCTGCCACAGCCGCAAGGTGTGCGCGTAGTGCGGACCGAACAGGTACGGCTCGGCGAGCGTCAGCCCCTGCGCGCCCGAAAGCTGTTGCAGCAGCTGCACCGACGGGAGAAACCCGCCCGGGAAGATGTACTTCTGAATCCAGGTGTAGGTGTCCCGGGTGGCCCGCATGCGATCGTGCGGCATCGTGATGGCCTGGATCACCGCCCGACCACCGGGCGCGAGCGCGTCGCCGATCGCGCCGAAGTAGTCCGGCAGGAACTCGTATCCGACGGCTTCGATCATTTCGACCGAGACCACCGCGTCGTACCGGTCCTCGATCGCCCGGTAGTCGCGCAGATCGATCCGGACCCGATCCGCGAGGCCCGCCGCGGCAATCCGATCGAGCGCCGACTCACGCTGCCGCGCGGACAACGTCACCGAATGCACCAGCGCGCCACGGCGCGCCGCACGCAGCGCGAGTTCGCCCCAACCGGTGCCGATCTCCAGCAAGCGGGTACCCGGGCCGACCCCGGCCAGGTCGAGCACTCCGTCGATCTTGGCACGTTGAGCGGCGGCCAGGTCGGTCGTCCGGGGCGCCGGCTCGAGCGCGCCGAACAGGGCGCTGGAGTAGGTCATCGTCTCGTCCAGGAACAAGGCGAAGAACTCGTTGGACAGGTCGTAGTGGTGGGCGATGTTGCGGGCCGAGTTGCCGCGACTGTTGCGTTCACCGGCCGGACGGGCCGCGACGTACCAGCGGCGCAGGCGCTGGGCCGGCCCCGGCACCAGCGTGCCCATCCGGGCCGCGAGCGTGGCCAACACCGCGGCCGGATCGGCCGCCGACCATTCCTCGGCCATGTACGACTCGCCGAACCCGATCAGGCCGTCCACGCCGAGCCGCCGGGCGAACCGCCGTGGTTCATGGATCACCATCGATGGCGCTGCCGGATCGTCGGCTCCCTGGATCACGCCGTTCGGGAGGACGATTCGCAGCCCGGCGGCCAGCGCCGCGCGACGGAACAACGCCGCGGCAATCGGCGCTGCGATCGCCGCCCGGACACCGTTCGGCGCAGCGGCGAGCGCAACGTCGGGGCGTATCTCGGCGGTCGTAGCGGACACGGATGTGCTCATCGGTTCGGCTCCTCGACAGGGTCACGCGGACGCGGCACGATCGGCAGGCCGCGGGTCCACAACCGCAGCCCCTGCCGCCGGATGCGCAACGACACCAACTGCGGTGCGAAGGGATGACGAATCGCCGCGCGCAGCGTCGCCGTGGTGGACGCCGGTCGCACCAGACCGGTTGTGGTAGCGCTGAATACGGTTGTCGGATCGGCCAAGGTGATCGCCACGCAGATCCGGTCGGTGGGTTGCGGTGCGCGGATCCGGTACTCCCCGCCGACCGGGTTGAACGGCGACACGTAGAACTGCTTCGGGATGCGCGCTCGACCGTGCTCGTCGGTATGCAGCAGGTAACGATGGCGACCGCGGTAGGTGTTGTGCACCTCGGCTATCACGCAGACCGGCCGGTCGTCGTGGTCCCGGCACCAGTACACCGTCAACGGGTTGAACACGTAGCCGAACACCCGCGCATTGGTCAGCATCCGGACGCTGCCGCCGCGTAGGTCGATGCCGTGCCCGGCCAGGTAGGCGTCGACGTTCTCCCGCAGGGTCCGGTCCGGGTCGCCCACGTGGTCGCGGGCGGCGAAGCCGGCCACCGGCCGCAGCCACCACGGAACCCGTGGCAGATCGTCGAGATCGACCAGCCAGGAGTACCCGCGGTAGCTGAACTCGTGCCGTATCGGGGTATGCCGGACGTGGCGGGTCCGGGTGTACACGAGCGCGGGGGTCACCACGGCGCCGACATCGCGCCGCGGCCGGACCAGCGCGCACCGATCCGGCGCGCAGCGGCCAAGCCCGACGCCGCGCCGTCTTCGTGGAATCCCCACCCGTGGTAAGCGCCGGCGAAGGCGACCCGGTCGTCGCCGATCTCGTCCAGTCGCTGCTGCGCCGCAACCGATTCGGGTGTGTACTGGGGATGTTGATACGTCATCCGGTCCAGAATCGTCACCGGATCGACGCGATCCTCGTCGCCGAGTGTGACCAGGAAGCGGCCGTGCGCCGGGTCCAGCCGTTGCAGCCGGGTCACGTCGTAGCTGACGAGCACCCGGTCCACCTTGGCCGAACACGAGGGAAGCCGATAGTTCCACGACGCCTGCGCGTTCCGCGCGGCGGGCAGCACCGACTCGTCCTGATGCAGCACCGCTCGACTGGTGGAGTACGGCATCGCTGCGAGGATCTGCCGCTCGGCCGGCGTCGGCTCGGCAAGCATCCGAAGTGCCTGATCCGGATGAGTCGCGACAACTGCCGCGTCGAACGTCCGCACCCGGTCCGCATCGTCGCGGATCGCGACGTGGTCGGCGTGCCGCTCGACGCTTCGTACCGGAGTCGCGGGCGACACGACCGCCAACCGTTCGGCGATCGCCGCAACGTAGGTCGCCGAGCCACCGGTTACCGTGCGCCACACCGGCGAACCGGAGACCGACAACATCCCGTGGTTGTCCAGGAACCGGAACAGATACTCCGCCGGATAGCGCAATGCCGTGGTCGGATCGCACGACCACACCGCCGCCACGAGCGGGGTGAGGAAATGCGCCTCGAAATACTCGGAAAGTCCGGCATCCCGCACAAATTCACCGAGAGTTCGACCGGTTTCCTTGCCGGAGAGGTAGTTCCGAGCCAGCCGATGGAATCGGGGTATCTCGGTGAGCATGCGCAGATACCGACCACGCCGCACCGAGCCGATCCGGGCGAACACGCCGCGCGGACCGCGCGCTCCGGCGTACTCCAAGCGACAGCCGTCGCACCGGACCGACATACTCATCTCCGATTCCTGGGTGGCCACCCCCAGTTCGGCGAACAGTCGAAGCAGGACGGGATAGGTGCGCGCGTTGTGCACCAAGAATGCGGTGTCGACCGGGACGACATCGCCGCGTGCGGTCGGCACTCGATGGGTGTCGGCGTGCCCACCCAGCCGGGCCTCTTGCTCGAACAGGGTCACCTCGGCCGTTCGGGTCAAGGTCCACGCGGCGGTGAGCCCCGAGACGCCGCTACCGACGACAGCCACTCGGGGCCTACCGTCCACGGCGTGGGTAAGCCGGGTCACAACCGCTCCTTGCATCGTCGACCGGAATGCGTCGATTATGCATCGAATCATGCCGGCTGCGTCGAGTACCCACCGGGTTCGGCCGGAGCGACTCAGCTCAACACATCGACGGCGGCAGCCAGATCGGTCAGTACCCGTACCTCGCCCGACAACCCCGCCGCGACCCAGCCGGGCCCGGCGCCGAACACCTCCGCACCGGCGTTCGCCGCCGCGCGTACGGCGGCGACCGCCGCCGTCGAACTCTGTTGCGACCAGAGCAACACCCGGGCCGGAGCCGCCCGCCGGGCGACCGCATCGGCCACCGCGGAGGAGGGCACATCCGCGCCGAGCATCACCGCGGGCCGGTCGCGCTCCGCCAAGGCAGCCCGTAACACCTCCAGCGGCAGCGTGTGCCGTTCGCCGGCGGTGCAGGCCAGCACCACGCCGGGATCGACGCCCGCCGGTGGCGGATATCGGCGATGCAACACCGACTTGACGCACCAGGAAAGCAGGTGCTCCACGTCGATGCAGCCGCCGGAGCGCTCCTGAATCGCCACCACCTCGGCAAATGCGGGACGACACAGCACGTCCCAGGTCGTCGCGACGCCGTGCTCACGCAGATTCGCGGCGAGCAGATCGGTCGTCCCGACCGTGTCCGCTGCGAACACTGCCGCCACCAGCGCGCGGTGATCTCCTGGAGCGACCTGACGATCCCGCGTGGCCGCGGCCGCGCCGGCCGGCGAGGCACCGCCGCGGATCAACGCCACCATGTGCTCCAGCCGCGCGACGTCGGCGTCGGTATAGAGGCGGTGGGCTCCCGTCCGGTCCCGCGCGGGTCCGATGCGGTACCGCTGATTCCAGCTCCGGAGCGTGGCGGTCGGTATGCCCAGCCGCCGCGCAACCGCGCTCACCGGATAGACACCGGCGACCTCGGAATCGGAACCAGCGGGCATGAAGCATATTGTGCCTGTTCGGTCAACCGCGCGGCGCGTACATGATCACGGCAACGCCGGTCAGACACAGCAGTGCACCGACGACATCCCAGCGGTCCGGCCGAAAACCGTCCAGGACCATTCCCCACACCAGCGAGCCGGCCACGAACACCCCGCCGTAGGCCGCGAGGACCCGGCCGAAGTGGCTGTCCGGCTGTGCGCTCGCCAGCACTCCGTAACACCCCAGTGCGACCAACCCGACCGCGATCCAGAGCCAGCCGCGATGCTCGCGAATGCCCTGCCAGACAAGCCAGACGCCGCCGATCTCGGCGATCGCCGACAACCCGAACAGCAGGATCGATTTCGCAACGATCATGCTGTTCGATCGATCAGAAGGTGATATCCCACGATCGCAAAGTAAACGGGATATCGCAACTGGACCAGGACTGCTGCTGACCCCAGGCCGGATTACCCCACCGCTCGTACCAACCACCGCCCGGCCACCAATTCCAACAGGTCACGTGGACCCGATGCCAGCCGTCCGTGCCGCAGGTGGAGAAGGCGCCGGTGCCGAAGACGGGGGTGGTGGTGCAGGCGAGCGGCACCGGATCGGCCGCCGCCGCACCGGCACCGGCCAGCGAACCGAATCCGACGAACGCGGTCACGGTCGTCGCGAACGCGAACCGCTTGATCGATGTGTGCATCGAGCCTCCTCGTGAGTTCAGCCGATCCGACCTCTGCGCCCGGCCCGGCACCGCCGGGCCGAACTCATGATCTTGATCTCGCTCACGCGGAATGGTTACATCCGTCAGAAGGTGATATCCCACGACCGCAAAGTAAACGGCACGTCGCAACTGGACCAGGATTGCTGCTGGCCCCAGGCCGGATTGCCCCAGCGCTCGTACCAGCCACCCGCCGAGGCGCTCCACCAGTTCCAGCAGGTGATGTGCACCCGATGCCAGCCGTCCGTGGCGCAGGTGGAGAAAGCGCTGGTGCCGGAGATCGGCGTCGTCGTACATCCTTGCGGCACGACCGCCGAGGCCGCGCCCGAGCCCACCACCGAGCCGACCCCGACCAGCCCGGCGACGAAGGCTCCCGCGGCAGCCCGCCGGATAGTTGCGTTCATGTGGTACCTCCTCTTGGGGTTCACACGTCCCGGCCCGCCGCGCGCACCCTCGATCTTGTGTGAGCTACGAACTGGACGCTCGCAACGAGCGCCTGTTCCGAACGTTAGATCTCATTTTCCGACGACACGTTACGTACGGGTCCGCGGACGCGGCACCGCCTACGCTGGCACCATGGCCGTCAACCGCCGCCGTTTCCTCCAACTCGGCGCGGCGAGCGCCGCAGCAGTGGCGGCCGGCGCGAGCCTGACCGGCGCTGCGCGTTTCCCCGCCCCACGATGGCGCGGCGCGGACCCGTTCGGGTTGGGCGTCGCGTCGGGCGACCCGACTCCGGACGGCGTCGTGCTGTGGACCCGGCTGGCGCCGGATCCGCTGGCGCCGGACGGACACGGCGGCATGTTCGCCGCCCCGGTCACCGTCGACTACGAGGTATCGCGCGACGAGGGCTTTCGCGACGTCGTGAGGCGGGGCAGCGCGGTTGCCGATCGGAGCCTGGCGCACACCGTCCACCCGGAGATCACCGGGCTGGCGCCGGATCGCTGGTACTTCTACCGGTTCCGAGCGGGTGCGGCGATCTCGCCGATCGGGCGCACCCGAACCGCACCGGCGGCGGGCGCCCCGACCGATCGGTTGCGGTTCGCCTTCGCGTCCTGCCAGTCCTGGAGCGCCGGCTATTACACCGCCTACAACCACATGGCCGCCGAGGATCTCGACCTGGTCCTCCATCTCGGCGACTACATCTACGAGACCGGCTGGCGACGGGGACGCGTCGGGATGACCATGGGCATGGATGCCGACGAGGACTACGACCTGCGCGACTACCGGCTCAGCTACGCGCAGTACAAGTCCGAGGCGCCGCTTCGCGCAGCGCACGCGGCATTCCCGTGGATCGTCACGATGGACGACCACGAAATCGACAACAACTGGGCCGGCAACTCCCCCGGACTCGGTCTGGACATCTACCGCATTCCCCCGCTGTTCCGGCGGCGCCGAGCGGCGGCCCTGCGGGCGATGTACGAGCACCAGCCGCTCCGACTCGCCCAGCTACCCCACGGACCGGACATGCGGTTACACCGCCGCTACCGGTTCGGGGACCTCGCCGAGATCACCATGCTCGACACTCGGCAGTATCGCACCGCCCAGGCCTGCGGCGACGCGCCGGCCGCCGACTGCCCGGCACGCCGGGCCGGCGACCGCACGATCCTCGGCGGAGCACAACGGGACTGGCTGATCGACGGCTTCGCCGACTCCGCCGCGCGGTGGCAGGTGATCGGCAATCAGGTCGCGCTGGGCCAGCTCGACAACGACCCCGGGCCCGGCCTACGGGTATCGACCGATGCCTGGGACGGCTACCTCGCCGACCGCGACGCGGTGCTCGGTGCCGCGGCCGCCCGCGGCGTACGGAACCTGGTGGTACTCACCGGCGACCGGCACCACACGATCGCCGGCGACCTGCATCGCGATCCGGCCGACCCGGGATCACCGGTGATCGGTACCGAGTTCATCGGCACGTCGATCACCACCGGCGGCGACGGCGCCGAGATGACCGACACCGGCCGCACGCTGCTCGCGGCAAACCCCGCGCTGAAGTATTTCGACGGACGCCGCGGCTACGTTCGGGTGAGCGTGGACCACCGACTGTGGCGCAGCGACCTGCGGGTGGTGCCGTACATCAGCCGCCCGGGTGCGCCGGTGACGACGGCGGCGACCTTCGTCGTCGACGACGACAAACCGGGCATCGAGCGGGATTGACCACGCCGACCTCCATCCCGGTGTAAGAATCGGCGCGGAGGAGGACGGCACAGTGCGGGTGAACAGCAGGGTCGCGATCGTCACCGGCGAGGCCGGCGTCTCGACCGCATCGGCTGCCGGACTGCCGACCCGGCGTCGCTGCTCGAATAAGCGCCGCAGTCCCCGTTTCCGCCCTCGATCCTGGAGCCACCGATGTCGCTGTTCGACATGTCCGACCGCGCGCAGCAGTACCGCGACGACCTGCTCGCCTTCATGGATTCGCACATCTACCCGGCCGAGACCGTCTACGACGAGCAGATGCGCGCCGCCGGCGACCCGCACCACCAGCCGGCGGTCCTGGAGGAACTGAAGGCCGAAGCCCGCAGCCGGGGTCTGTGGAATCTGTTCCACCCGCATCCGGACTGGGGGCCCGGGCTGACCAACCTGGAGTACGCGCCACTCGCGGAAATCATGGGCCGCAGCCACATTGCGCCCGAGGCGTGCAACTGCAATGCACCGGACACCGGCAACATGGAGGTGTTCACGCTGTTCGGCACCGAGGAGCACAAGCAGCGCTATCTGCGGCCGCTGCTCGACGGCACCATTCGCTCGGCGTTCGCGATGACCGAGCCCGCGGTCGCCAGCTCGGACGCGACGAACATCGAGATGTCGATGGTCCGGGACGGTGACGATTACCTGCTCAACGGGCGGAAGTGGTTCGCGTCCAATGCCTTGCACCCGCACTGCCGGGTACTGATCGTGATGGGCAAGACCGACCCGAACGCCGCACCGCACCGCCAGCAGTCGATGATGGTGGTGCCGATCGATGCACCCGGGATCACGGTCATGCGTAACCTGCCGGTATTCGGCTATCACGATCGCGAAGGTCACGCCGAGATCGACTTCGTCGACGTCCGGGTGCCGGCGCAGGACGTATTGAAGGGCGAGGGGGAAGGATTCGCGATCAGCCAGGCACGACTCGGGCCCGGCCGGATCCACCATTGCATGCGGGCGATCGGGATGGCCGAACGCGCCCTGGAGCTCATGTGTCGCCGCGCGGCCAGCCGGGTCACCTTCGGCCGCCCGATCGCAGCCAATGCGAACATCCAGGACTGGATCGCCGAGTCCCGGATCGAGATCGAGATGATCCGCCTGCTCACGCTGAAGGCCGCGTACCTGATGGACACCGTCGGCAACAAGGAAGCCCGCACCGAGATCGCCGCGATCAAGGTGGCAGCGCCGAACATTGCGTTGCAGGTGGTCGATCGGGCGATCCAGGTGCACGGCGGCGGCGGTGTCACCGACGACTTCCCACTGGCGATGGCCTGGGCACACCTACGGACGTTGCGACTGGCCGACGGCCCGGACGAGGTGCACAAACGAGCGATCGCCCGCACCGAGCTGGGCAAGTACCGAGATCGCTGACGACCGAACCGTCCGGTCAGGCGTAACCCAGCGTCTTCGCGGCCAGATCCATCATGACCTCGGTGGCTCCGCCGCCGATCGGCAGGATGCGCGCGTCGCGGTAGTGCCGGTCCACCTCGCTCTCCCGCATATACCCCATTCCGCCGTGCAACTGCACCGCCTCGTCGACGACGAACGAGCATGCGTCGGTGGCCTGCTTCTTGGCGATGCAGACCTGCGGGACGATCATCTCGCCGGCGTTGGCGCGCGCCACCACCTGGCGGGTATAGGCGCGACTCACCTCGACCGCCTGAGTCATCTCGACCAGCTTGTGCCGCACCACTTGTCGCGAGATCAACGGCTTGCCGAAGGTGGACCGGCTGCGACACCATTCGACGGTGAGATCGAGGCAGCGTTGGGCTGTCGCGTAGGCGGCGACGGCCAGGCCCAGCCGCTCGTTCTGGAACTGCTGCATCAACAGGACGAAACCGCCGTTTTCCGGCCCGACCAGATTTGCCGCCGGAACCCGGGCGTCGACGAACGACAGTTCCGCAGTGTCCGAGCAGTGCCAGCCCAGCTTCTCCAGCTTTCGTGAGACGTCGAATCCGGGGGTGCCCTGCTCGATCACCAGCAACGACACGCCACCGAACCCCGGACCCCCGGTACGCACGGCCGTGGTCACGAAGTCGGCCCGGACCCCGGAGGTGATGAACGTCTTGGCGCCGTCGACGACATAGTGGTCGCCGTCACGTCGCGCTGTCGTGCGTAAGGCAGCCACATCGGATCCGCCATCCGGTTCGGTGACCGCCAGAGCCCCGATCGCGGTACCGGCGAGCGTGGGTCGGACGAACCGCTCGATCAGGTCGGGATCGCCGGCTGCAACGATGTGCGGCAACGCGATTCCGTGCGTGAACAGCGCAGCCTGCAGGCCGCTCGACCCGCCGGCCTGGATCAGCTCTTCGGTGACCACGGTGGTATCGATCCCGTCGCCGCCACTGCCACCGACCGCCTCGGCGAAGCCCACCCCGAGAATCCCGACCTGCGCCGCCGCGCGGTGCAGGTCGCGGGGCACCGCTTGGTCGCGCTCCCACCCGTCCAGGTTCGGCGCGATCTCTTTCTGCACGAAGGCTCGGACGAGGTCGCGGAGCGCCACCCGCTCCTCGGTGGCGAACGGATCGACATACATCGCGGCTCCTCGGTTCCACAGGAAAACAATCAAGCATGCTTGAATCTTTAGGTCGAGTGTAAAGCGCCGTTCCGGCGCCGCAGATCTGTAACACGTTCTAGCCTGGGGCATGCTCACCGACCCGCTCGTCGCCGCAATCGCCGAAGCCGAGCAGCTGATCGCGAACGCCCCGCAGGCACGTACCGAAACCGAACGGTTGGAGGGCTATCGATACCTGGCCGGCGGCATCCTGGCCACCCTGCACGCTGCGTGGGCCACCGACCGCAGCCGGCCCGGGTTCATCCAGGGCACCGGGCCGTACACCAAGATGGGCTTGGACAACCCGGACACGCTCTACTTCGGCGCGCGGATCGACGGAGCGCACTCCTATGTCGTCACCGGCCGGCGCGGCAGCACCTGTGACCTGAGCTTCCAGGTACTCGCCGGCAACTACACCGATGCCGAGGTCCCGGGGAGCGTCACCGCGTTCGACGATCGAGCGTTCGACATCGATCCGGACGGCGGTTTCGAGCTTCGGTTCGGCCCCGAGCCGGCCGGCGACCGGCGTAACTACATCCAGTTGGCACCGGATTCGACCCAGCTGTTGGTACGCGAGGTCTACAGCGACTGGGACCAGCAGCGCGGCACGGTCCGGATCGATCGCACCGACGCCGCCGGCGCGGCACCGGCCCCGCTCACCCTGGAGCAGGCGCAGCGCCGCTTCGAGCGCGCGGGCGCCGGCCTGACCAGCCGGATCCGCACCTGGCTGCAGTTCCCCGAGTGGTTCTATCTGAAACTGCCGGTCAACACGATGACCGAGCCCCGGCATACTCCCGGTGGGCTGGCCACCCAGTTCTCCTCGGCCGGACACTACGATCTGACCGACGACCAGGCACTGATCATCACCGTCCCGGCCGCCGACGTGCCGTATCAGGGATTTCAGCTCGGCAGCGTCTGGTACACCTCACTGAACTACACCGATCATCAGACCTCGCTGAACTCCGCACAGGCCCAGGTCGATCCGGACGGAAAGATCCGGATCGTGGTGAGCGAACGCAACCCCGGGATCACCAACTGGCTGGAAACGATCGGTCATCCGCACGGGTACCTACAGTTCCGCTGGCAACGGGTGGACCGCGAGCTGACCGCAGCCGACGGACCACAGGTGGAGCTGGTGGCGTTCGACGACGTGCCGTCGCGGCTGCCGTTCCACGAGCGGAACCGGATCAGCCCGCAGGACTACCGGGCCCGGATCGCTGCCCGGCAGGCCGGGATCGCCGATCGAATGTTGACACTGTGAACACCAGTACACCGAAACCACCCCGGACAACCGTCGGACCGATCGATGCGCTGCATGCTTCGGCCGCCCGGATCACCGGCCTGACCGCCTTCGGCGACCCGGACGAGTACCGAGAGGGACTGGGCGTCCTGATCGATGCACTGAACACCGAGGCCGACCTCACCGCGACCGGTCGCGCAGTCTTCCACGCGTTCCTCCGCAGTATGCTGCTCGCCCGACTGGCCAGCGAAGCCGGATTCGCCGCATATCCGGCCAGCGCCGAGGTACCGATCGTGCGCCCGATCTTCGTGACCGGACTGCCCCGCACCGGCACCACCGCGCTGCACCGGTTGCTGGTCGCCGACCCGGACAACCAAGGGCTGCAGATGTGGCTGACCGAGTTCCCGCAACCTCGGCCACCGCGCGCCGAGTGGACGGCGAATCCGGTGTTCGCCCGGATCGACGAGGGCATTCGCCGCCACCACATCCAGAATCCCGAGTTCATGGGGGTGCACTTCATGTCGGCCGGCGACGTCGAGGAGTGCTGGCAGCTGCTGCGACAGTCGGCGACCTCGATCTCCTACGAAACCCTCGCGCATGTTCCGTCGTATTCGGCCTGGTTGGCCGCGCAGGATTGGCACGGCGCCTACGCCCGGCACCGCCGCAACCTCCAACTGATCGGGCTCCCGGATCGGGAAAAGCGCTGGGTGCTGAAGAACCCCAGCCATCTTTTCGCGCTCGATGCCTTGCTGGCGGTCTATCCGGACGCGCTGATCGTGCAGACCCACCGAGATCCGGCGACCGCGATCTCGTCGGCCTGCAGTCTCGCCGCGCAGGCCAGCGCCGGCTGGTCGGAGACCTTCTCCGGCGACGCGATCGGCCGGTCACAACTCGAGCTGTGGAGCCGCGGGCTGCGGTCGTTCGCCGCCGTCCGGGCGCGCCACGATCCGGGCCGGTTCGTCGACGTCGCCTATACCGACTTCGTCGCCGATCCGTTGCATACCGTCGCCGAGATCTACCGACAGTTCGGCCTGAATCTGACTCCGGCAGCGCGAGCGGCGATGACGCGCCTGCACGCGGAAAGCCGAACCGGCGACCGGCGGCCGGCACATCGGTACGCCTTGGCCGACTTCGGATTGACCGAGCACGAGGTGGACGCAGCGTTCGCACGGTGAGCCGAATCCGCCGCGCCGGTTGCATCATGCCTGTTCGAGGGCACAATGGGGAGTATGGGCAGTGACAACGGACCGTTCGGCATCGACCCGGAAGAGTTCGACCGCGTCGTCCGGGAAACCGGCGAAGGCATCCGGGACGCCCTCCAATCGGTGAGCAAGTTCCTCGACCGGGCCGGTGACGCGGCCGGGTTGGCATCGTTGGTGGACGGCCTGGTCGGCGGCCAGCTCGGGGTGAATCGGGCGTCGCCCCGCAAACCGGCGTCCGCGGCGCCGATCTCGCTGGAGAAGGTCGACGATGCCGGCAGCGGCGTCTGGGTGATCTACACGCTGGACAGCGTCGGCACCGCTCGGGTAGAGCAGGTGTACCCGAGCGAGATCGAAGCTCTGCGCGGGAACAAGCGCAATACCGATCCGACCCGGAAAGTTCGATTCGTTCCGTTCGGGGTGCCGATCGGGGTGCTGGACGCGGCCGACGACTGATCGAGCGATTCGCCCGGACCTGCCCTCCAGACCGCCGAGGATGGCATGATCATGCCCGTGTCACCCGCCGGACCGCTTTCTCGCGACCCGATCCAGGAAGCCCACCGACAGTGGGGCCAGCACGGCTGGGGCGAGGTGGCGGACGGGATGGCGGCGATCACCTCGGTTACCCGCACCCACCAGATCATGATGGCCCGCATCGACGAGGTACTACGCCCGCTCGGCTTGACCTTCGCCCGCTACGAATTGCTCACCCTGCTGAGTTTCACCCGCGCCGGCGCGCTGCCGATGACGAAGGCCAGCGCCCGGCTACAGGTGCACCCGACGAGCGTGACCAATGCGGTCGATCGGTTGGAAGCCGCCGACCTCGCGCAGCGAGTGCCGCATCCGACGGATCGTCGAGCCACTTTGATCAAGATCACAGAAGCTGGCTTGGCACTCGCAGCAACAGCCACCGCGGAGCTCAACGCGCGAGTATTTGCTGCCCCGGGGCTATCGGATAGCCAACTACGCCAACTGATTCGGATTCTGGCGGAGTTTCGGCAAAATGCCGGCGACTTCTCCTCGGAGAATTCAGCTAGCTCCTGGCAACCGGACGACCCGGAGTAGGACCTTGGTTTCTGGACGACCAGACGGCACTATTGACGGATGGTCTTGGTGCTCGGAGTGTCCGCCGGCGCCAGCGGTGCGCGTGGGATCGTTGCCCACTCCGACCAACCCCAACTGAGTCCGATCGACAGTTGTGTGGTCCCGCGCCGTTCCGGCGGCGGTGTGGAGGATTCGGCGCTGCGCGCCGTCGCCCTGATGCGGGCGGCTGCTGCCGAACGCAGCGAGCTGATCAGCGCTACCGCAATCACCTACCGCACCGAGGCCCAAGCAGATGCGATCGAGGCGGCGGTCGGCTCGCCGGGCCGGCATCAGCACGTTCGAGTGGTCAACGAAGCCGAGGCGCAGCTGCGTTACCTCCGGCTCACCGAGCAGTTACCGACATCGGGCTCGATCATCCTCTACGACCTGGGCAGCTCGGGACTGACGCTCACCTTGGCCGACTGCGACTCCGACACCGTGATCGCAACCCGCCGCAACACCGTGATCGGCGGCGACAGTTACGACGCACTGTTGCGCTGGCGGCTGGCCCGCGCCGGGGTGACGGCCGATCCGGCGCTGTGCCGCCGCTATCGGGAAGCCTTGAGCACCGTTCGAGTGGTGACCGCCGAGGACCCCGCGTCGGGCGGTCGGGTCGTCGTCACCCGTGCGGATTTCGACGATCTGGTCGCGGCCGGGGTGCATCACTCGGCATCGTTGATCCGGCAGATTCTCGACGAGAACGGGCGCACCCCGGACGGTGTGGTGTTGGTCGGCGGCTGCGTGCATACTCCGTCGATCGAACGTGCGCTGCGGTCCGCGCTCCACGTCCGGGTGTCCACCGCACCGGAGCCGGCCACCGTATCGGCCCGTGGGGCGGTGCTGCTGGCCGGCGATCGACCGACGCGGGTCGTGCGGGTCGTCCGGGCCATCGGCGGGGGGGCCCGCCCACCGAAACCGACGCCGAGCCGGCGCAAGGTGCTGGCGGCGCTGGCGATCACCGGAATGCTCGGCATAACGGTGGGCGGGGTCACCTTGCTGAACCAGGTCGACCAGCCGGCGGATCAGGGCGGCACCAGCGCTACGCAGATGGAGGTTGCCGGAATTCCGAAAGATCCGTTCGATCGGTAGCCGTTCCGGCAACCACGCATCACCGTCGGCCGATACCCACTACCGATGGGTAAAGTTCGCTGGCTGCCGTTTCTCGACGAACGCGGCCATGCCCTCCTTCTGATCGTCGGTCGCGAACAGTGAGTGGAACATCCGGCGTTCGAACCGGAGTCCTTCGGCCAACGTCGTCTCGAACGCCCGGTTCACCGACTCCTTGGCGATCATCGCTACCGGCAAGGACATGCCGGCCACCGTTGCCGCGACGGTCAGCGCGGCGTCCAGCAACTCGTCCGCCGGCACGATCCGCGACACCAAGCCCGCCCGTTCGGCTTCCTCCGCGTCCATCGTGCGGCCGGTCAACACCAGGTCCATCGCCTTGGCTTTGCCGATCGCCCGGGTCAGTCGCTGCGAGCCGCCGATCCCCGGAATGATCCCCAGCCCGATCTCCGGCTGGCCGAACTTGGCGGTGTCGGCAGCGATCAGGATGTCGCAGAGCATCGCCAGCTCGCACCCACCGCCGAGTGCATACCCGGCAACCGCGGCGATCGTCGGCTTGCGGGCGCATCCGATCCGATCCCATCCCGCGAACGCGTCATCGAGGAACATGTCCATATACGTCTTCGGCGCCATCTCCTTGATATCTGCACCGGCCGCAAACGCCTTGGCCGATCCGGTGATCACGACCGCCCCGACCGCTGGATCACGATCGAACTCGGTGAAGGCGGCCTGCAGGTCTGCCAAGACCTGGAAGTTCAGCGCGTTGAGCGCCTTCGGCCGGTTCAGGGTGACCAGCGCGACTCGTTCCCGGCGCTCGACGATGATGGTTTCGAAGTCGGTCATATCGACGACCCTAATCCCGCAACCGGCGGTACAGCCCGGCGAGGTCCCGCAGGCCGGCCGCGACGGTGCGCTCGTCCTCGGCGGTGCTGCGCAGCGCCTTGCGGAGCAACACCGGATCGAGATCGTCCGGAGCCGGGCGGTACGCCGGCGACGGTAACGCCGGCAGAACGCTGCGGTCGCCGAACGGGTCGTCTGGATCGACCGTCGCGCCGGTCTCGACGTCGCTGATCAGCGTGTCCAGCACCACCCCGCGCACCGTCAACATCTCGATCGGCGCCTCGTCCAGCCGTTCGGCGGCGAGGTAGCCGAGCGCGACCGCGTGTTTGCAGGGCCAGCCGGGATCCGGGCAGCTGCAATCGAAGTCGAGGTCGGCGCCGGTCGGCATCAGCAGTTCACCCAGCGATTCCGGCAATACCCCGGAGACGATCTCGGCCAGCATGCCCGGCGTAGCGCGAATCGCCTCGGTCAGTTCTGCACTCGCCGACTCGTCGAGCCGGCGCACCCGCAGTTCGACCAGAAACGGCTGCGGCTGACTGCCCTGCACCTCCGCCACCACCATCCCCGGCTCGATCTGCATGGTGACCACCTGACCCTGCCGGGCGTAGGTGCGGCCGCGGCCGGCCCGGCCCGAATCGGCTACCTGCTCGAGCAACTCGACGAACGCGCGACTCCACCAATTCCGGCCGAAACCACCACGACGACTTCGTGCTTCGATCCCCCCGCGGACCGGCCGGCGGGTGCCGTACCGGCTGAAGTCACGGGGCCCCGGGCTGCTCACTCACCCACCGCCTCGTCACCGAGCCGGAGCAGCTCGGCCAGCTCGGCGGTGCCCAGCTCGGTGATCCAGCCCTCGCCCGCTCCGACGACCAGGTCGGCGAGCTCCTGCTTACCGGCGAGCATCGCATCGATCCGTTCCTCGACCGTCCCCACGCAGACCAGTTTGCGCACCTGGACATTTCGTTGCTGACCGATCCGGAACGCCCGATCGGTAGCCTGGTTCTCCACCGCGGGATTCCACCAGCGATCCAGGTGCACGACATGATTTGCCGCGGTGAGGTTGAGCCCGGTACCACCGGCCTTGAGCGACAGCACCATCAGCGGTGGACCGGCGTCGTTCTGGAACTCGGTGACCATCCGATCTCGGGTCGACTTGCCGACACCGCCGTGCAGAAACGGCACCCGGGTACCGAAACGCTCTCGCAGATAGGGCGCGACGAGGTCGCCGAACTCGCGAAACTGGGTGAACAGCAAGGCCTTCTCGTCGTCGGCGAGCACCGCCTCGAGGACGTCCTCGACCAGCGCAAGCTTGCCCGAGCGATGCCGGCCGCGACGCAACAAGGCGGAGCCGTCACCGAGGAAATGCGCCGGGTGGTTGCATACCTGTTTGAGTCGAGTCAACGCCGCCAACACCGCACCTTTGCGGCCGATGCCCTCGGCGTCCGCGATCTTGGCGAGCATGTCGTCCACCACGGCGCGGTAGAGCGCCGCCTGCTCGGCGGTCAGGTTCGCCCGCACCGTCATCTCGAATTTCTCCGGTAGATCGGCGATCACGGCCGGATCGGTCTTCACCCGACGCAAGACGAACGGGCGGGTCACCGTGCGCAATCGGGCCGCCACGTCGTCGTCGCGGTCCCGCTCGATCGGTACGGCGAACCGCGCCCGGAACGACTGCGCACTACCGAGCAGATTCGGATTGGCGAAGTCGAGAATGGACCGCAGCTCCTCCAGCCGGTTCTCCACCGGGGTTCCGGTCAGCGCGAGCCGATGCCGGGCCGGAATGGAGCGAACGGCCCGGGCTTGCGCCGTGCCGGCGTTCTTCACGTGTTGCGCCTCGTCCAACACGATCCGATCCCACTCCAGCTCACGTAACGCCGGTGCATCCCGGGCAACGAGGGCGTAAGTGGTGATCACCAGATCTGCGGCCACCACCGCCGCGGCCAGTGCGTCGCCGGCGAGCCGGCCGGGCCCGTGATGCACGTGCACCCGCAGGTCGGGCAGGAACCGCGCGGCCTCTCGCTGCCAGTTGCCGACCACCGACATCGGGCAGACCAGCAATGTCGCCGCAGCGGCTCGGCCCGGCGCGGCGCTCGTCGGGGTGGCTCGTTCGTGCCCCAACAGCGCCAACACCTGCACCGTCTTGCCCAGGCCCATGTCGTCGGCGAGCACCGCGCCGAGACCGAGCCGGCTCATCGTCGCCAGCCAATCCAGACCACGACGCTGGTAAGGGCGCAGCTCGGCGCACAGCCCCGGCGGAGACGGCACCGACTCCGGTTCGGTGGCCGGGTCGAGCAGCGCGGCCACCCAGCCGGTGGCCGCGATCGCGGCGATCGGAACCGGTGGCCGACCCGCGACCAGCTCGCCGAGCAGTTCACCCAGCGGCGCATCGTGCCCGGCGTGCCCGGCGAGGTAGCGGGCCGCCCGGGCCAGCGCCCGATGGTCGGCCCGGACCCAGCTACCGCGCAGCCGAACCAGATCGCCCTGGGCCGCCGCGAGCCGGCGCAGCTCGTCGGGGGTCAGGACGGTGTCACCGAGCGCGAGTTCCCAGTCGTAGGACACCAACTCCGCCATCCCGACCACGCTGTCCGCCACCCGGACCACCGGCGGGGCCTGTACCCGCAGCCGTAACGTCGGCTCGGCGATCTCCCAGGCGCGTGGGAGCAGCAGCTGAATTCCACTGTCCTGCAACGATTTCGCACCGTGTTCGACCAGATCGAGGACCACCTCGGGCGGCAGCAGCAGATCCAGGCTCGCCGGATCGCTCGGTACGTCACGCAGCCGCGGATAGGCGGCCATCGCCGCACCGAGTTTGCGAAGCGCCAACCGCAACCGCTCGGGATCGGCGAGCCTTATCGGAACAGGTTGCGGAGCTTCGCCCGCCGGCCGAAGACACACCTCCAATCGCCAGAGCGCGGCGTCGTCGCCGCTGCCGGTGGCTACGTCGGGTTCGCCCAGGTCGGGTTCGCCCAGGTCGGGTTCGCCCAGCCGCAGCACCAACTCCGGCTCGTCGACGGTGAGCCCGGCGCGCCACTCGTCGAGCGTGCGGGCCACGGCATGGGTTCCGGAGGCAAGCGGAGCGTCCGTGGTGAGGCCGCGAACCAGCGGGTGCGCCGAGTTCGGCGCGCCGGCGATCGTGGACCGGACCAACGGGTCGGTGATCTCGGCGACGAAGTCGGTCAACGCGCCGGCCTCCTGCGCGCGCTGCACCGGCGGCAGCGCCGCGGCGAGTTCGGCCAGCCAGGCCCGTTGACTTTCCCCGCCGACCAACCGCCAGCGGGTCCACCACGCACCGTCGGCCCGATACACCTCCGGCACCACCCGGCCGGCCCGCACCCAGCGCTCGATCCCACGGGTGACGTGCACCAGGTATCGGAGGTCGCCCGCCAGTCCGTCCACGGCGTCCGGCCGCACCGCGCGCAGCGCCGCAGCGGCCGTCTCGGGCGCCAGCGCATGTGCGCGCACCTGGTGCGGGACCGGCACCGGGACCGTCAAGGTGCGCCGGAATCGCGCGGTGGCCACGATCGCGGCGAAGGGTTCCGGCGCCGGCGGACCGGCCGGTTCGGCGCGCCACAGCAGCAGCCCCGCCCCCGGTGACCAGATCCCGTGCAGCATCTGTCGACCCTACGTTCGGCCGCCGCGAACTTTCGTGTCGGTGCCGGGCGGCACAATCGCACCCGTGTTCGGTCGGCTGCTCGTCCTCGGTGCGCTGGTGCTGTCGCTGCTGATGGCGGTCACCGCCTGCGACCTGGTGCGTCCCGCCAGGGTCCCCCCGGCGGCGGGCAGCCCGACCCGGGCTCAGCTGGAGCTGCTGCTCACCGACATCCCGACGGTGTACCGACGACCGTTCCCCGGCGGGTACGACCGCAGCTGCCGATCCGGCCACGGCTGCGTGTTCGGCCCGGCCTGGACCGACGACACCGACGCGCCACGGGGGCGGGACGGCTGCGATACCCGCAACAACGTCCTCGCACTCCAGCTCACCGCCGTCTCCTTCCGCCCCGGGTCGAACGACTGCGTGGTGCAGTCCGGAACCTTGGTCGACCCGTACACCGGGGAGACCCGGCAGTTTCGCCGTAGCGACGCGAAGGCCGTGCAGATCGACCATGTCTACCCGTTGGCGGCCGCATGGGACATGGGCGCGGCACAGTGGACGAGCGAACGGCGAATCCGATTCGCCAACGACGTCGACACCAACCTGCTCGCGGTCGGCGGCGCGGAGAATCAGGCCAAAGGTGATTCGACCCCGGCGCAGTGGCTGCCGCCGAATCCGGCCTACCACTGCTACTACGCCGGCAAGTTCCTGACCGCCGCGCGCACCTACGGGTTGCCGATCACCAACGCGGACCGGGCGACGCTGATCGACGTCGCGCGCCGATGCGAGTAACACATGTGCCCGGGCGGTCACCCGCGCACGACGCGGGGCCGTCATCGGTCGTCACCGGCGAGTCGTCGCAGCAACGGCGTCAGCCGGGGGCCGACCAGCTCACGCATGACCAAGGCCATGTTCGTCCGCTCCACTCCGGCGATCCGCAAGATCCGACCGGCAATCCGGTAGAGGTCGTCGGCGTCGGTGGCGACCACCCGAATCATCAGATCGACATCGCCGGTCGTCCCGCAGACCTCGACGACCTCCGGGATATCGGCCAGCTGGGTGACCACGGAGTCGAGTTGGTGCTGGTCGACCACCGTCTCGACGAACGCCGACAGCGGGTAGCCCAGCGCGCGCGGGTCGACCCGGCGGCCCACATCACCCAAAGCTCCGGCAACCTCCCACCGGGTCAGCCGGGCCTGCACCGTATTCCGCGACAAGCCCAACCGGTGGGCCAGTTCCACCCCGGTCGCGCGCGGGTTCGCCTGCAACGCGAGCAGCATGCGGGCGTCGGTGGAGTCCAAGGTGCTCATCCCCGCAGTATCCCCAACGGCCGTCGTCGACCCGCGCGTTGCTCCCCGAAAATGCGACACGCCCACGATAAACTTGCCGCGAACCATGCTAGGCCCGGTACCGGCAAGCGACTCGCCGCAAACCACGGGCAGTCACGAGGACGCCGATGATTGACGATGCGGGACGGTCACTGTGACCGCCGAGTTCCGGCGAGCAGCCCACCTACACGAACTGGCGGCCGGACGGCTCGCGGCGGGACGGCCCGGCGACGCGCTACCCGCCTGCGCCGAGGCGATCGAGTTGCTGCGGGCGGACGGCGGTGCGTGCTCGGCCGAGATGGCCCGATGGCTGGGCACCCTCGGTGCCATCCGCGAACAACTCGGCGACTACGCCGGAGCGCTCGACGCATTCACCGGCTCCGCCGAAGTGGTCCGGCAGATCGAGTTCGAAGACACCTTCGTCGAACTACAGCTGCACACCATGGCGGCCCTGGCCCGGTTGCACCGGATCCGAGGCGAGTACGACGCGTCCGAACACGAGTACCTGGCCGCGATCGCCGTGGCCAAGAGCGCTTTCGACGACGACGACAGCAAGTTCGCCGAACTGTTGCACGGACTGGCGGTCACCCATCGGTACGCCGGCCGAATCGGCGAGGCGGACGCCGGCGGCCGACGGGCATTACACGCCTACGAGCTCGCTCGCGACCAGGACCCACCGGGGATCGCCGGGGTATGCGAAGAGCTGGGTGAGATCGCCCGAGCCCGTGGACAATTCGGCGAAGCCGAGGCCTACCTTCGCCGAGCGCGGGACATCCGACTGGACACCGGCGGACCCGACACCGAACAGTTCGTCCAGGACACCGCGCTGCTCGCGGCGGTCCTGCACGGTCAAGGCCGATTCACCGAGGCCGAAGAGTTCTACCGCGAGGCGGTCGCCGGCTACGAACGGCTGCACGGACCCGAGCACTACGAAGTAAGCGTGAACCTGAACAATCTCGCCGCGCTGCAGGCCAGCCGCGGACAGTTCGAGGCGGCCGAGCAGACCTACCGCCGAGCCCTGGAGATCAAGGAAAACTCTTTCGGCCCAGAACATCCCGAGGTCGCCTTGACCGTGCACAACCTGGGCGTACTACAGATCCAGCGCGGGAACACCGCTGGCGCGCTATCGCACCTACAGCGCGCCCTGACCATCTTCGACGCCGAACTCGGCTACGACCATCCCCGAACGATGGCCTGCCGGCGCGTGCACGATTCGCTGCTGGACGAAGCGCTGGTATAGCTCAAAGCGCTTTCAGCTCCTCGACCACACCGCCGACGCTCTTCTTCGCGTCACCGAACAACATCGAGGTCTGGTCGGCGTAGAAGAGCGGGTTGTCGATTCCGGCGAAGCCGGAGTTCATCGACCGCTTGAGCACGATCACCGACTTGGCCTGGTCGACGTTGAGAACCGGCATGCCGTAGATCGGACTGGCGGCGTCCTCGCGCGCGGCCGGATTGGTCACATCGTTGGCGCCGATGACCAATGCGACATCGGTGCGGGCGAACTCGCCGTTGACGTCGTCCATCTCCTTCATCGAGTCGTAGGGCACCTCGGCCTCGGCCAGCAGCACGTTCATGTGCCCGGGCATCCGGCCAGCGACGGGGTGGATCGCGTATTCCACCTCGACTCCCTTGGCCTCCAGCAGCGACGCCATCTCCTTGACCGCGTGCTGCGCCTGCGCCACTGCCATGCCGTAGCCGGGAACCACGATGACCCGGTTGGCGTACGCCATCTGGATCGCCGCGTCCGCCGCGCTGGTCGCCTTGGCCTGCTTCTGCTCGCCACCCGCGGCCAGGGCAGCCGCGGTGGTACCACCGCCGAATCCGCCGGCCACGATCGCCGGAATGGATCGGTTCATCGCTTTGGCCATCAGGTTGGTCAGGATGGTGCCGGACGCGCCGACGATCATCCCGGCCACGATCATCGCGGTGTTGTTCAGTGCCAAACCGGCTGCCGCAGCCGACAACCCGGTCAACGCGTTGAGCAGCGAGATCACCACCGGCATATCGGCACCGCCGATCGGCAACACCACCATCAGCCCGAGCACGCCGGCCGCCACCAGCAGCCCGATCATCCACCACTGCGACGCACCGTCGCCGGACGCGCGGACCCCGATCACCACCGCAGCACCCACTGCAGCGATCAACAGCAGCAGGTTGACCGGCTGCTGCAACCGGCCCAGCCCGATCGGCCGGCCGGGCAGGATCTCCTGCAACTTGCCGAACGCGATCAACGAGCCCCAGAACGAGATCGACCCGATAATCGCGGCGAACAGCGAGCCGACGATGATCGGCGCGGTGGGTTCCTCACCGTGCTGGAACTGCGAGAAACCGCTGGTATCGAGGAACTCGGCCCAGGCGATCAACGCCACGGTGCCGCCACCGACCCCGTTGAACGCGGCGACCAGCTGCGGCATCGCCGTCATCTTGGTGAACCGCGCAGGCGGGACGCCGAGCGCGATACCGACAGCCAGGCCGGCGACGATGAGAATCCAGTTGGCGGTGTCCCGGATCGAGATCAGGGTCGCGACCACCGCGAGGGCCATCCCGACTGCGGCGATCTGATTGCCCCGCACCGCGGTCCGCGGCCCGGTCAGGCCCATCAGGCCGTAGATGAACAGCGCGAACGCGACGATGTAGAGAATGCTGACGAGGTTGTCCATCGGGTCTACTCGCTCACCTTCGCCGGGGCCTTCTTGCCCTTGAACATGCCCAGCATTCGATCGGTCACCACGAATCCACCGATCACGTTGAGCGTGCCGAACACCACAGCGACGAACAGGATGATCTGGATGGCGACCGACGGGTGCTCGACCCGGCCGAGGGTCACCAGCGCACCGAGCACGACGATGCCGTGAATGGCGTTCGTGCCCGACATCAACGGGGTGTGCAGGGTGTTGGGCACCTTGGAGATGACCGCGAAGCCGACGAACCCGGACAGCACCAGGATCGCGATATCGGCGAGAAGTTCGGTGTACATGTGCGTTACTTCACCTCACGAGTCACGCAGGAATCGGCGAGCACCTGATCGGAGAAATCCGGTTCGAGCCGACCGTCGACGAGCATCAGCTCCAGCAGCGCCGCAATGTTCTTGGCGTACAGCTCGGACGCATGCTCGGGCATGGTGGCCGGCAGGTTCAACGGCGAGCAGATGGTCACGTCGTGCCGAACCACGGTTTCCCCGGGCACGGTCAGCTCGCAGTTGCCGCCGGTTTCGCCGGCCAGATCGACGATCACCGATCCCGGCTTCATCCCGGCCACCGCCGCCGCGGTGACCAGCCGAGGCGCCGGCCGTCCGGGCACCAGGGCAGTGGTGATCACCACGTCGAAACCCTTGATCGCGTCTTCCAGGGCCTGCTGCTGCTGCGCTTTCTCCGCATCGGTCAGTTCCCGGGCATAACCGCCCTCGCCGGCGGCGTCGATTCCCAGATCGAGCCATTGCGCGCCGACCGACCGGACCTGATCGGCGACCTCGGGCCGCACGTCGTACCCGGTGGTGCGGCCGCCCAGGCGTTTCGCGGTAGCCAGCGCCTGCAGGCCGGCCACCCCAACCCCGAGCACCAGCACGGTGGCCGGTTTGACCGTGCCGGCCGCGGTGGTCAGCATCGGGAAGAAGCGAGTGGATTCGGACGCGGCGAGCAGTACCGCCTTGTAGCCGGCGACGTTGGCCTGCGACGACAGCGCGTCCATGACCTGAGCACGCGAGATGCGCGGAATCGCCTCGACCGCGAAAGCCTGCACTCCCGCGTCGCGCAGCCGGCCGATCGCATTGACCGCATTGCGCGGCGCCAGAAAGCCGATCAGCGACTGGCCCTTGCTCAGCCGATCCACCTCGGCCGGCGACGGTGGTGCAACCTTCACCACGACGTCCGCCGACCACGCATCACCGATGGTGGCACCCGCCTCGGTGTACAGCGCGTCCGGAATCAGCGCCTCGGCTCCGGCACCCGATTCCACCACCACGACCGCCCCATGCTTGACCAGGGACGGAATGATCTTGGGAACGAGCGCTACCCGCCGCTCACCGTCGTTCGACTCGCGAACGACGCCGATGCGCACCGGCCCGGCGGCGGGATCCGACGAGCGCTCGCTCGGCGAAGCGTCCGATGTGTCCACTGTCCGACTTCCCTCTCGTCCGTTACCCCGAACTGACTCGAGAGTAAGTTATGCCGTGCGTTCAGGCCAAGGGAGCCTATCCGAATCGCGCCGCCGCATCGCCGAGAACGGGTTCCGGCCCGGCAACTGTGTTGGACGCCATACAGTTGGCCGGTGACACCCTGCATCTTCTGCGGAATCGTACGCGGGCAGGCGCCGGCGACGATCGTCTACGAGGACGACGAGCTGCTGGCATTTCTGGACATCCGGCCGATCACTCGCGGGCACACGCTGGTGATCCCGAAGCGACACGCGACCGACCTGGCCGAACTGCCGCCGGACACCGGAGCCGCGATGTTGCGTGCCGGACAACTGCTCGCGGCTGCGATGCGCGGTAGCGACCTCCGCTCGGACGGCACCAACCTGGTGCTCAACGACGGCCGGGCCGCGTTCCAGACCGTGGGCCACGTCCACCTGCACGTGATCCCACGGCGCACCGGTGACCTGCGCGGTTTCATCACCGGGCTGGTGCTTCGGCGCAACACCGACCCGGTGGGCACCGGCGCGGCGATCCGGGCCGGACTGCGTCGCACCGCCGGCAGCTCCCCGATCACCGACACCGACCGAAGCGAGAGCGGAGAACCCGCGTGACCGACAACCAGGCAGCTGTCACCGATGCGTTGCTGGAGACCTGGGACACCCTGGACACCCGACTCACCGCGTTGCCGGCCGCGGACTGGCGGACGCCGACGGCCCTACCCGGCTGGAGTGTGCACGACGTGGTAAGCCACATCGTCGGCACGGAGTCGATGCTGTCCGGTGCGCCCCTGCCGGCCTGCGACATCGACGTCCGCAGTCTCGACCACGTACGCAACGAGATCGCGGTGCTCAACGAGTACTGGGTGTCGGCACTTCGCGAGCTGACCGCAGCCGAGCTGACGAGCAGGTTCCGTACGATCACCGGGCGCCGCCGCGAGTTCCTCACCGGGCTGGACGCCGCCGCGTGGGCCGCACCGACCCCGTCGCCGATCGGCGAGACCAGCTACGGCCGTTTCATGCGGATTCGGTTGTTCGACTGTTGGATGCACGAGCACGACATCGCCGACGCGGTCGGCTGGACCGTCGACGAGGGCGGACGACGCGGTGAACTCGCGATCGACGAGATCACCGATGCGCTGGCGTACCTGATCGGTAAGCGCGGCAAGGCACCGGACGGGGCGCGAGTCACGCTCGAGCTCACCGGACCGGTGGAGCGCACGTATCACGTCGCCGTCGAGGGCCGGGCACGGATCGTCGACGCGCTGGACGGGCCGGCCACGACGACGATTCGGTTGGATTCGCGGCTGTTCACCCGGCTCGCGGGTGGCCGGACCGATGCCGACCGGCATCCGGACGAGATCGAGTTCGCCGGCGACACCGCGTTGGGCGAACACCTCGTCCGGCGGCTGGCGTTCACCATCTGAGCCGGTGCGGCTGTTTCTGGCCGGCTACCGGTTCGGCGCGCACCGAGACCGGTTCGTCGCCCTTGCCGGCGGGTCCGGCCCGGTGGCCGTGGTGGCGAATGCCTGCGATGCGTGGCCGCCCGCGGCCCGGTCCGCCGCGGTGGCCGGCGACCTGGGCCCGCTGCGATCGCTCGGCTTCACCGCACGGGAGATCGATCTCCGGCGGGACCCGGCAACGGCGCTGGCCGATTTCCCGGTGGTGTGGGTACGCGGCGGGAACACCTTCGTGCTCCGCGCAGCGTTCGCGCGGAGCAACGCCGACACGGTGGCCGTCGATCTGATCCGGCAGAACGCGCTGGTGTACGCCGGATACAGCGCCGGCGCATGCCTGCTCGCACCGTCGTTGACCGGACTCGAACTGCTCGACGACCCGGCCGACGCCGGGCCGGAGCTCCGCTGGGACGGGCTCGGGCTGATCGCCGCCTCGATCGTGCCGCACCATCGCTCGCCGCTGGACATCGACGGCGGCGCGGAGCGGCTGATCGCTCGCTACCGCGCCGCGGACATAACGCATCTGCCGTTGACCGACGACGAGGTGCTGGTGGTGGACGGCGACGCCGGCACGGTGCTGCACTGAATCGGGCCCGGCCGTCCCGGGCTGCGCCCGAACCGCGGATCGAGACCGATCAGCCGAACTGCACCAGCGGCGCCATCCGATCGAGCGCCGCCCACGTGGTCGTGCAACGACGTCGGGTAACCGCATCCGCGCTGGTCAAGACCGCGTCGAGCAACTGCCGGGGGCTGTTCTGCCACCGCTCGCCGAGGTCGTCCAACTCGGCCGCCGCGACCATGCCCGATCGCTCCAGCTCGGCGACCCATTCATCCACCTCACCGCGGTGGATCTGTTCGATGGCGTCGTACCGCACACCACCGTCGAGGAAACGGGCCGAAAGCATCGCCGACACCGCCTCCGCCCCGAACGACTCCTTTTGCTTCATTTCCGCAATCCCTCCGTAGCGAGGCAGCGATCGAATGAGCCGGAACGGTAGTGATCGAACAGGCACGTTGGCATCGCCCCTGGCAAACAATCAGGTAACGGAGGCCGTAAAGAGATAGTCGGTCTATTTTCGACACGCCGCGGGCTACCGTACCGTTTCCGGATGTGGACCTGAGCGAGTTGATCCGCGATCTTCCGGACGGTGCCGTCCTGACCGACCCCGACCTCACCGAGCGATACCGGCAGGACTGGGCCCGCGATCCGGCAGCCGTCGAACCACTGGCGGTGGTGCGGGCAACCAGCACCGCCGATGTGCAGACCGTGCTGCGATGGGCGACCACACATCGCGTTCCGGTGGTACCGCGCGGCGCCGGCTCGGGCCTGTCCGGCGGGGCGACCGCAGTGGCCGGCGGGATCGTGTTGACCACCGAGCGGATGCGCGCGATCACCGTCGATCCGGTGACCCGTACCGCGGTAGCCCAGCCCGGCCTGCTCAACGCCGAAGTGAAGCGCGCCGTCGCCGCACACGGCCTCTGGTACCCGCCGGACCCGTCCTCGTTCGAGATCTGCTCGATCGGCGGCAACGCCGCGACCAATGCCGGTGGCCTGTGCTGCGTCAAGTACGGCGTGACCAGCGACTACGTGCTGGGAATGGAGGTCGTCCTGGCCGACGGCAGCGCGGTTCGGCTGGGCGGCCCGCGGCTGAAGGACTCCGCCGGACTCTCGCTGACCAAGCTGTTCGTCGGTAGCGAAGGCACCCTCGGCGTGATCACCGAACTCACCCTCCGGCTGATTCCGGCGCAGCCGGCACAGAGCACGGTGGTGGCGTCGTTCGCCACCCTGGACGCCGCATCTGCCGCGATCCTGGCGATCACCCGGGAACTTCGTCCGGCGATGCTGGAGTTCATGGACCGCGTGGCGATCAACGCCGTCGAGGACGCGCTGAACATGGGTCTGGACCGGAACGCCGAAGCATTGCTCATCGCCCGGTCCGACGCGCCCGGCAGCTACGCCGGGCGGGAAGCCGAGCTGATGCTGCAAGCCTGCACCGAGGCCGGCGCGGTCGAGGCGTTCCACACCGACGATGCCGCCGAGGGCGAAGCCTTCACCGCGGCGCGCCGATTCGCCATCCCGGCCGTGGAACGACTCGGTGACCTGCTGCTCGAGGACGTCGGGGTGCCGCTCCCCAAGCTGCCGGATCTGGTCACCGGCATCGCGCGGATCGCCCGGCACCGCAATGTCACCGTGTCGGTGATCGCCCATGCCGGGGACGGCAACACCCACCCGCTGATCGTCTACAACCCCGCGGACGCCGCCCAGACCGAACGAGCACAGTCCGCGTTCGGCGAGATCATGGAGCTCGCGATCGCGCTCGGCGGCACCATCACCGGCGAGCACGGCGTCGGCCGGTTGAAGAAGCCGTGGCTGCCCGACCAACTCGGCCCGGAGGTGATGGCCCTGACCGAGCGGATCAAACGAGCGCTCGACCCGGACGGTATCCTCAACCCCGGCGCGATCCTCTGACCCCGACACCGGCCGCGGACGTCGCGCACCCGGCCAGGTTGCAGCAGACATGTCGACTTCCATCGAGCACAATCCCGCACAACACCGGTTCGAGATCCACGTCGACGGCGAACTCGGCGGCTTTGCCCAGTACGCCGAGCACGACCGCACCCGGGACTTCAACCACACGGTCACCTACCCACAGTTTCGCGGACAAGGCCTGGCCGAGCAGGTGGTCCGGTACGCCCTCGACAGTTCCCGGACCGATGGCTACACCATCGTGGCGACCTGCCCGTACGTGGTGAAATTCATCGCCGAGCACCCCGAGTACGCCGAACCGGCCGGCTGAGCGGCGCTCGCTCAGCCGGCGCGATCGACCAACGCTGCGGCGTGCAGCCGGTAGCCGCGCGCCTCGTAACCGACGACCGCAACTACCGGGGCCAACGCCACGATCACCAGACAGATCGCCACCGGTGCATGCATCGCCGCGGCGACTGCCGCGATCACCAGTACGAGCAACGAAACCGACCCCAGACCGAGATACATCGGCAAGATCCGGCCGACCAGGTACGACGTGAGCAGCACGATCGAGATCACGTATACCCCTACCGGGATCGCCACGGTGAGCACCGCGGCGAGCTCGCTGATGTGCGCCTCGTGCTCGAGGTAGTAAGCGACAACGTGGAGCCCGGCACCGACCGCGACGATTGCGGCGAAGACGAGATAGTGGCCGTAACCCCAGACGAACGCCTTGCCCCGCTCCGCCTCGAGTACCTCGGCAGACGGCAGCAGAAAATAAACCCACCACATGGCCACGGTGAGCCCGACCCCGGTGATCGCGATCAGCCAGGTCTGCCAATCCCAGCCCTGCTCCTCGACCGCCGCCGACAGTGACACTGCGCCGCCGACGATGCCCTCGCCCAGCGCGATGATCGCCAGCAGCGAGTAGCGTTCCGCGATGTGGTCGGCGTGCCACGGCGTCGGCGCGTTGCGCTCGCCTACCACCGGCCCGACCAACTCGATCCCGACCATCACGAGCACCATCACGACCGTCACCGGAATCGAGAAGTTCACGATGATCAGCAACACCCAACCGAGCTGCGCGACCGCCAGGGTGGTCGCGTAGATCAAACAGGTCCGCCGCAATGCTCCAGAACAGCGGCGGGCGGCCCGCAGCCATTGGGCGAGCATCGCGACCCGCATCACGACATAGCCGGCGACCATGACCCGGTTGTCCAGGGTGTCGCCCTGCTCGAGCGAGTCGAACATGGCCGGAATGCCCAACGCGAAGATCACCACCCCCACCATCTGCACGCCGGTGGTCACCCGGAACAACCAGTCGTCGGTGTCGAACGCCGAGGCGAACCAGCTGTAGTTGATCCACGCCCAGACGATGGCGAACACGGCGATACCGAAGCCGATCAGCCCGTTGCGCCAATGCCCCTCGGCGAACGCGTGCGATACGGCGTTTCCGGCGAAACTGAACGCGACGACGAAGGTGAGGTCGAACAGCAGCTCCAGCGGTGTGGCGGCGCGGTGCGCCTCAGCCGGATCGCGGCCGGTCATCCGACGTAGGCGGTGTGCGCGGGCGAGCCCAGCGTTGTCGTCCGATACCGAGGTGGTCACCGCGTCATCATCTACGACCCCGCCGAGTCGCGGATCGCCACCTCCGTCGGATCGGGCGGGCTGGGCCGCGGGTGCCACTCGCCGGGCGTCGCATCCGCAGCCTCCGGCCCGCCGACACCGGTCGGCTTGGCTGCTCCGGCCTTGGCCCGATACATCGCCCGGTCCGCATCGATCATCAGGTGGGTGAGGCTGCCGACCGGGGCGGTCGCCGCACCTGCGCTCGCGCTGATCGCCACCGCCGGCAGCTCGTCGAGCCGAACGCCGGCGATCTGCTCGGTGAGATGCTGCGCCTCCTGGGTGGCAGCGCGCTGGGCCTGCCGGGGGTCGGCCGACGGCTCCAAGACCACGACGAACTCGTCGCCGCCGATCCGCGCGACGCAGCCGGCGCTCGACCGAGTACGTTCCAGCCGGCGTGCGACTTCCACGAGGACGGCATCTCCGGCATGGTGACCGTACCGGTCGTTGATCGATTTCAGCCCGTCCAGATCGATCACCACCAACGCCAGATGTAGCTGTGGGCGGCGCGACGACTTGACCAATCCGGCCAGGTCATGAGCCAAACCGGCCCGATTTGCGACACCGGTCAGCGGATCGGTCCGGGCCGCATGTTCGGCCACGGCCAACCGCAACTGCAGCTCGCCGCATTGCCAGCGACTGGCCAACAAAGCCGCCACGAGTACAGCGGTTCCGAAACCGACGAGAAGTCCTACTTCGTTCACCGCGCATCCCTCTATATCTGCGCGGTGCCGCCCTCCCCGCATCACGCGCCCGACCGCCGGCGAGTCCGAGCTGCGGAGTCGCACGGTCCCGTAGCTGCGCAGGAACACCGGCCCCGGACCCGATCTTCCGGATGGTTCGAGTTTCGCAGGGGTTAGCGTTGTCCGCAAGCTATGCTGCAATTGCATTTGCACCGTATGGCGTGTCGGCCGGGTGGCACGCATGGCCTGAGAGGTACCGCATGCCGGACCAGCCCAGCCGAGTCGATGTTTCCGACGCGGCCGATACTCCCGCCGACATCGGCGCTCCCGACCCGATCGGCGTTTCCGACGATTCGTTCCGGTGGCGTAAGAGCTCTTACAGCAACCCGAACGGAAACTGCGTCGAGCTGGCCGGGCTCACCGGCGGCGCGGTGGCCGTGCGCAATTCCCGCCACCCCTACGGCGAGGTGCTGGTCTATACCCGGGCCGAGATGGTCGCGTTTCTCCACGGAGCCAAAGCCGGCGAGTTCGACGATCTCATCGTCTGACCGGTAGGCCCGCCGCGGCTCCAGCGGTCCGCACTGCGGCCCACATCGAAAGTTCTCGATCGATTGCTGTGGCAGACTGGGCAAGAGTTCGGTGTCGAAGCGGAGGCTGGTAATGATCGCGCAACCAGATCGCGGTCGTCGGCCGGTGGCAACCACCGACGAAGGCCCGACCGTGCTGCGAATTGCGCTGGGTGGCCAGCTCCGCCAGCTACGGGAAGCCGCGGAGATCACCCGAGAGGCGGCCGGCGACGCGATCCGCGCTTCGCACGCCAAGATCAGCCGCTTGGAGCTGGGTCGAGTTGGCTTCAAGGAGCGCGACGTTCGGGACCTACTGACGCTGTACGGCATCCTGGACGAGGCCGAGCGGTCAGTTTTCCTGGAGTTGGCTCGCCGGGCGAACACCCCCGGCTGGTGGCACCGATTCGGTGACGTACTCCCGGCCTGGTTCGAGACCTACATCGGACTGGAACAAGCTGCCAGCTCGATCCGAACCTACGAGACCCAGTTCGTACCCGGCCTTCTGCAAACACCCAGCTATGCACGGGCGGTGATCGCCCTCGGCGCCGGCCGGGATCGTCCCGCCGACATCGAACGACGGGTCGAGCTCCGGATGAAGCGCCAGAGCATGCTCGGCCGAGCCAAGCCGCCGACACTCTGGGCGGTGGTCGACGAAGCAGTCCTGCGTCGGCCGGTCGGCGGGATCGACGTGACCCGGGAACAGATTCGGCACCTGCAGGAACTCACGCTTCGGCCCAACATCAGCATCCAGATCCTGCCCTATGCGGCGGGCGGCCACGCTGCGGCCGGCGGCTCGTTCAGCCTGCTTCGGTTCGCTCAACCCGATCTGCCCGACATCGTCTACACCGAACAGTTGACCAGTGCGCTGTACCTGGACAAACGTTCGGACATCGAGGTCTACCTCGGCGTGATCGATCGGCTGGCAGTCGAGGCCGAACAGCCGGCGCGCACCGCCGAGCTGCTCGCCGAGTTCGCCACTCAGTTCTGACCGTCGCTATCCTGATCGTGGTCTATGCGCCCGTTGCGGCGGCGCCGGCGTCGGGTGGGGCCGGCGTCGGGTGGTGATGCCGTCGGGGTGGTGATGCCGACGAAAGGGATGTCCCGGTGCCGGGTTACACGGACGAACTGTGGTCGCAGACAGAATCGCTGCGGGCAGCCATCGACGATCTGGAGTTTCTCCGCCGACTGGGCGACGGCACCCTCGCGCCCGATGTTTTCCGGCATTACCTCGAACAGGACGCGCTGTATCTGGCCGGCTACGCGAAGGCACTCGCGCTGCTCGCTGCGCGCGCGCCGGATCCGACCCGGGCCGCCTTCTGGGCGAAAGCCGCTGCAACGGCCGCGGTCGAGGAGGCGGCACTCCACCGGGACCTGCTCGCTTCCGGTGAGATCACCAGCGCGGCAACGCCGATACCGTCCCCCACCTGTCTGGGCTACGTCTCGTACCTGATCGCGACCGCGGCCACCGAACCGTATCCGGTCGCTGCCGCGGCGGTCCTGCCCTGCTTCTGGATCTACGCGGACGTGGCCAAGCGGCTGGCCGCTCAGGCGAACGCGGTACTTGCGGCAAACCCCGACCACCCGTACGCCCGCTGGATCGCGGCCTACGACGCGCCCGAGTTCCAGGCCGAGGTAGCCGGGGCGCGGGCGGCCGTCGAGGCGGCGGCCGCGACGGCGACCGCGACCGAACGCACCGCGATGGCCGCAGCGTTCGGCTACGCCACCCGCTACGAACTCTTGTTCTGGGACACTGCGCTGCATTCGCAGCCCTGGCCGGAAGGCTGAACCGTGCGCCGATCCGTCATCGTTCTCGTTGCCCTGCTCGCCCTGGTCACGTCGTGCGCCACCGACCAGCCGCAGGACAAGACCACCATCCGATTCGCCCTGGACTGGATGCCGAACACCAACCACTCCGGACTCTATGTGGCATTGCGCCAGGGCTGGTTCGCCGACGCCGGACTGGACGTCCAGGTCGTACCGTACGGCCAGACCGCACCGGACAACCTGATGGACTCCGGCAACGCCGAGTTCGGGATCAGTTTCCAGAGTTCGTCGGTGTTCGCCCAGGCGGCGGGAGCCAAGGTGGTCTCGGTCCTCGCCCCCCTGCAGCACCGCGCCACCGCGATCGGGGTGCGGGCCGACCGAGCGGATCTGGTCAGCCCGAAATCGTTGGACGGCAAAACCTATGCCGGGTTCGGTGATGCCGGCGAGGTCGAGGTGTTGCGCCAGATCATCCGCAACGACGGCGGTACCGGCGACTTCCGCAACGTCACCCTGGGCACCTCGGCTTTCGCCATGGTGTACTCCGACCAGGCCGACTTCACCGTGCCGTACCTCACCTGGGAAGGGATCGAAGCCCAACTCAACGGGACCCCGTTCAAGTACTTCCAGTTCAGCGACTACGGCATCCCGGACGAATACGCGGTCGTGATCGATGCCAGCCGCGCGTGGCTCGCCGACAACCCGGATGCAGCGCGAAAGTTCGTCCAGGTGTTGCAGCGCGGCTACCAGCTCGCCGCGGACGATCCCGCCAAGGCCGCCCAAGATCTGATCGACAGCAATCCGGACAGTTTCGACGATCCGGCGTTGGTCACCACCAGCCAGAACCTCCTTGCTGCCGAATATATGAAGGACGCCGACGGGAAGGTCGGCAATCAGACTCTGGCCCGATGGACCGACTACTCCCGGCTGCTCTACCAACACGGCCTGCTCGCCGATGGCGAGGGGCAACCGCTGACCCGGGAACCGGACTGGTCGACCTACTTCACCGATGCCTACCTCGCGAATCCGTGAGCTGATCCCGGCCGTCGCGGCGCTCGCCCTGGTGTTCGTGAGCTGGCAGATCTACGTGGTGACGAGCGGAGTTTCGCCCCGGGTGCTGCCGTCGCCGAGCCGGATTCTGGAACAGGGGTGGGCCCATCGCGGCGATATCGCACCCCACGCGCTGGCCACGGTCGAGGTGACCGCGGTGGGCTTCGCGCTGTCGCTGAGCGCGGCCTGGATCCTGGCCACGACAGCCGACTTCCTCCCCTGGATGCGGCGGGCGCTGGTCCCCCTCCTGGTGGTATCGCAGACTCTGCCGATCATCGCGGTCGCGCCGTTGATGATCATCTGGTTCGGAATCGGCCTGCTGCCCAAGGTATTACTGGTTGCGCTCGCGACGTTCTTCCCGATTGCGGTCGGGCTGATCGAAGGATTCGCTGCGACCGGCCGCGACGCCACCGCCCTGTTCCGGAGTATGGGTGCGTCCCGCTGGCAACAGTTCCGCTACTTGCGTGTTCCGGCCGCCATGCCGCGGTTTTGCACCGCGCTGCGGATCGGCGTGACCTACGCCGTCGTGGCCGCCGTGTTCGCCGAGTACGCGGGGGCCGAACACGGCCTCGGGGTGTACATGCTGCGACAGAAACAGATCTTCCGGACCGACCTGGTGCTGGCCGCGGTTCTCGTCACGTCGGTGCTCACCCTCCTCCTGTACGCCGCGACCTACCTGGTCGAACGCTTGATCGCACCCTGGGCGGCGGCGGATCGGGCGCGGAGTGCGCAGCGATGAGCAAGGAGATCCGGCTGGCGAACGTGTACAAGTCGTTCGGCCCCGACCCGGTGCTCGACGGCATCGATCTGACCGTCGCGCCCGGCGAGTTCGTCGCCGTCATCGGGCCGAGCGGCTGCGGCAAGAGCACCATGTTCGACCTGGCTGCCGGGCTGATCCGGCCGGACTCCGGCGAGATCAGCATCGGCGGCGAGCCCGCGGCCGCGGGCACACACTGCGGCTACCTGCCACAACGCGACCTGCTCTTCCCCTGGCGCACGGTGCTGGCGAACACCAGCCTCGGCCTGGAACTGCAGGGCGTGCCCAAGCGGGTCGCCCGCGATCGCGCCCACAGCCTGTTTGCCCGCTTCGGGCTGGCCGGATTCGAGTCGGCTCGACCCGCCCAGCTGTCCGGTGGGATGCGGCAGCGCGCGGCACTGCTGCGCACCGTATTACCCGGGCGGGAGGTCCTCCTGCTGGACGAACCGTTCGGTGCACTGGACGCGCTGACCCGGACCGACATCCATACCTGGCTGCAGCAGATGTGGGTGACCTACCGCTGGACCGTACTGTTGATCACTCATGACGTCCGGGAAGCGGTATTCCTGGCCGACCGAGTCGTGGTGTTGTCGCGCAGACCTGCGCGGGTCACCGGAGTCGTCGAGGTCGCGCTGCCACGCCCACGCACGGTCACCACCCTGACCACCCCGATGTTCGCCGCCGTGGAGCGAGATCTGCTCGGTCGGATCGAGTGGAGCCGGAACGATCCGGACCCGATCAGCTCAACCGAATGATTCCGGTGCCGCCGGCGTCCGGAGCGTTACCCTTCTTCCACTTGATTCCACAACCGATACTGGGTATCTGCTCGACGTCGACCGACGTTCCGGCCGACACCTGGCGGACCGCCGCGTCGAGCGCATCGCCGGTGACCGGTTCGGCGTTCTTCGGCGTCGCTGCATCGAACCGACCACGATAAGCAAGGCGCCGGGCAGCGTCGAACAGATAGAAGTCCGGGGTGCATGCGGCCCGGTAAGCGTGTGCGACCTTCTGGTCGTCGTCGACCAGATACGGAAAAGTCCAGCCCCATTCCGCAGCCTGGGTGACCATTCGTGCCGGCGCGTCGTCGGGATAGCTGTCCGCGTCGTTGCTGTTTATCGCCACGACGCCGATACCCGCCGCCGCCCACTCCTCGGCCCGCCGAGCGAAGACCGGTGCGATGTGCCGGACATAGGGACAGTGATTACAGACGAAGGCGACCAGTGTCCCGGTCACGCCGTACATGTCGATCGAACGAACGACATCGCCGGCCGCATCGGGCAGAGTGAAGTCGGGGGCGACGGTGCCGAGATCGAGCATGGTCGAGTTGACTGCCATGCGTCGAGCGTACGTGGGGAGTCGGCAGCCGCGGCACCAGCAGAAAACCAAAAATGCGGACTATCTTCCTGTTTTTTCCCGGATAGCTGCATGTAGCTCCGGAAAATTTTTCTATATCTGAATGCGTATATGCCTACGGGCGCTGGTAGCCTACAAAGTGCGGCCGCAACGGCCGCCGAAGAGATAGAAAGAGAAAGTTCGCATGGCACAGGGCACGGTCAAGTGGTTCAACGCGGAAAAGGGCTTCGGCTTCATCGCCCCCGCAGACGGTTCCGCTGACGTCTTCGTCCACTACACGGAGATCGAGGGTCGGGGGTTTCGGACCTTGGAGGAAAATCAGGAGGTCGAGTACGAGCTCGGCCAGGGAACCAAGGGACCACAGGCGCAGAGCGTTCGCAAGCTCTGATCTTCGGGCACCCTCTCTGTCCCCCAGTGCCGCTCGGCGCCGGGGGACAGTGGTATGTAAGCCCTGATAGGTATACCGAGCCCTGCTGCAGGTACAGCGGGTCCTGATTCAGAGGTCCGCGATTGCAGCAAGGGGCGGTGTCCGAGCCGCCCGGATCGCCGGGACCAAAGCCGCAACCACACCGACCACGGCAGCGGCGATCAGCATCGCCACGAGCTGCCCCCACGGCACCGCGATCCGGTCGATACCTTGATCTCGGAGTGTCCGGATGAACGCGGTACCGAGTCCAAGGCCGAGCAGCACCCCGACCACCGCACCGAAGACGGCGATCAATGCCGCCTCCAGATAGATCATCCGCCGTACCTGCACCCGCCGAGTGCCCACCGCCCGCAGCATCCCGATCTCGCGCCGCCGCTCCACCACCGACAGGGCCAGGGTGTTCACGATGCCGAGGATCGCGATCACGATCGCCAACGCGAGCAGTCCATAGAGCACGGCGAGCAGGGTGTCGATCTGCCGGGCCTGCTGACCTTTGTACTGCTCACGGTCGAGCACCTGCACCACGATGTAGGGCCCAGTCGCCGCTTCCAGCGGCGCACGCAACTCGGCCGGGTCGGTCCCCGGCGCCGCACGAACCAGTGCGATCAGGTCCACCCGTTGGTTTGCCGGAGTCATCGCCGTGTAGACCTGATCCGGGACCACCCAGTCGCCCAAGATCGGCGTGTCCGCGTAGACCCCGGTGACCCGCTGGGTGACGCGTTGTCCGCCGTAGCCGTTCAGCGTCACCGTGTCGCCGACCCGCCAGCCCCGCGCGGTCGAGGTCTGCTGCGATACCAGCATCCCGTCGTCGCCGAGTTCGGCGGAACCTGCGACGGTCCGAACGGTGACCACGTCACCCAGCGGGCCGCGGAACGCCACCCCGGTGACTGCCGAGCCGTCGCCTGTCGTCGCCGACACCAGATGCATCGCGACCACCTCGGCGACGCCGGGAACACGGGCTGCGGAGGCCGCGGCCGCCGGCGGCAGTCCCACCAGCTGCGGTCCGGTCAGTACGTAGTCGGCACGCACCCCGGTGTCCACCGCCGCATCCACGCTCGCCTTGGCCGACGCGCCCAACGTACCGATCGCGGCCACCAGCATCAGACCCAGAGTGAGCGCAAATGCGGTTGCCGCCGAGCGGCGCGGGTTGCGTACCGCGTTGCCCCGCGCCAGCCGGCCGACCACACCGAACAGCCGCGCCGGAACGGCACCGAGCCCACCGAGCACCCGCCGCGCGAGCGCGGGCGCCGCCAGCAACACCGCGACGATCAGGCACAACGCGCCGATGCCGACCGTCGTCGCCGCGCCCGCGCCGACCGACCGGGCACCCCAGCCGGCGAGCACGATGCCGAGCACCGCCAGGACGATGCCACCGACGGTGCGTTGCCGTAGCGAGTCGTCCCCGCCGGCGAATTCGGCACGCATCGCTGCCACGGGCGGAATCTTCGCCGCCCGGCGCGCCGGCCCGTACGCACTGAGCGTGGTCACCAGCACTCCGACCAGCACCGTCACCGCCGCCGCAGACGGCGGCAGCCGCAACGTTCCGGTCGGCAGTCCGACCCCGAACGCGTTGAGCACCCCGGACAGAACATAGGCCAGACCCACTCCGCCGGCCAGTCCGAGCAGGCTGCCGATGATCCCGACGACCAGTGCCTCACCCACGACCGATCGGCCGATCTGACCGCGGCTCGCGCCGATCGCGCGCAGCAACGCCAGCTCGCCGAGCCGCTGCGCGACGATCATGGCGAACGTGTTGTAGATGATGAACGTGCCGACCAACAGTGCGATCGCCCCGAAAGCCAGCAGAAAGTAGTTCACGAACTGCAACGCGTCGCCGATCCGGCCCTGGAGCTCGGCCCGGACCTGATCTCCGTCGCGAACCGTCAGGTCCGGGAACCGGTCGGCCAGCCGATCCCGCAGCTGTGTCCGATCGGTTCCCGGCGTGGCCGCCACATCGACATACGCGACGTGCTCGCCATCGGTGAACAAGTCCCGCGCCTGCGCCTGCGCAAACAGGACGCCGACATACCCGCCGGTGTCCAGGTCGGAACGGTAGATCCCGGTCAGCGTCACCTCCTGGAGACCGACGGCCGGCACCAACACTTTGGTTTGCGCGCCGACGCTCAACCCGGACCGATCGGCGGCGCTGCGATTGATCGCGATCTCGCCGGGCCGGCTCGGCGGGCTGCCCACAACGAATTCCGGCGATTCGGCGAGTGCCTGGTCCGGTGGTAGATAAGCCTCGCCGACGCTCTGCGCGCCACCGGCCTGAACCGCCGTGCCGCCCGGTGTGAGCAATACGACCTGACCGATCTCGGCGGGCGCCACGCTGCGTACCCCGGGCGTGTCCGCGATGGTCGGCAGGTCGGCCAGCGGCACTCCGGCAGCCCGCTGGTCCGGGCCCGCCACCCGGACGTCGACGCCCGCTGCGACGTCGCCGAAGACCCCGTCGAACGTCCGCTGCAGGGTGTCGGTGAAGATCAGCGAGCCGGCCACGAACGCGGTGCCCAACACCACCGACAGCACGGTGAGCACGAGCCGCACCTTGTGTGCCGCAAGGTTGCGCAACGACACCTTGCGCATCGGCGAACTCACGACCGAGCCACCGGAGATTCCTCCAGCCCACGCATCCGGTCCAGAATCGAATCTGCCGTCGGGTTGCGCAGCTCGTCCACGATCCGGCCGTCGGCCAGGAAAACCACCCGATCGGCACATGCCGCCGCACGCGGGTCGTGGGTGACGATCACCACGGTCTGGCCGAACTCGTCGACCGCCGCGCGCAAGATCGCCAGAACCTCGCCGGACGAGCGCGAGTCGAGATTTCCGGTGGGCTCGTCACCGAACAGGATCGCCGGCCGCCCGACCAGCGCCCGGGCGCACGCGACCCGCTGCTGCTGGCCGCCGGACAACTCGCCGGGGCGGTGGTTCAGCCGGTCGGCCAGACCGAGCCGCTGCACCACCTGGTCCAGCCAGGCCCGGTCGGCCTGCCGGCCGGCAATGTCGGACGGCAGGGTGATGTTCTCCAGCGCGGTGAGCGTCGGCACCAGGTTGAACGACTGGAAGACGAAACCGATCCGGTCCCGGCGCAACGCCGTCAGTTGATCGTCGTTCAGCGCGGTCAGTTCGGTGTCCCCGATCCGGACCGAACCCGAGCTCGCCGCATCCAGCCCGGCCAGGCAATGCATCAACGTCGACTTGCCGGAACCGGACGGACCCATGATCGCGGTGAACTCACCCGCCGCGAACTCGACGTTCACCCCGTCGAGTGCCCGCACCCGAGTGTCACCGGAGCCATAGTCCTTGATCAGATCGGTGGCCTGGGCCACGGCGACCAGATCGGTGGCCTGGGCCACGACGACCAGATCGGTCGCCTGGGCCACGGCCGGACGCGCACTGTCGGGGTCGGGTGCGGCGGCGGCCGGCGGCAATCCAGTCATCGAAACGATCAAACCCCTTCGATATCGGCCCCGGCAATCCACCGGGTGGTCGCGGGCGCGAAGAGCGCTCCGATGGTGGCCAGTACGACCACCCCGAGCAGCACGCCGAACAGCGGCTGATGGGACTCGGTGAGCATCGACCACGCGACCGGCAACAACAGAATCTGGGCCACCACCGCGACCGATCGACCTCCTCGGCGACCGCCGAGCAACGCCAGCCCCGCGCCGAAGACCGCACCGCCGAGCAACCCGAACCATAGCGCAGTGCCGAATCCACTGGCCTGGCTCTGGTCGGCACCGAACAGCGCTCGCAGCACCAGGACCACCGCAACGGTCAGTCCGACCGCACCCTGCAGCGTGACCAACGCACCGGCGATCCGGGCAGTCGTCGGCTGGGTGGTGGCGGGAACTCGCTCGGGCACGGAACCGAGTCTAGGAGCCGATACGCTCATCCCCCGTGCGTGCCCTGCTGATCGTCAATCCGAACGCCACCTCGACGACACCGGCTGCGCGGGATTTGTTATCGCACGCACTGGAAAGCCGAATGCAGCTGACCGTAGCGCACACATTGCATCGCGGGCATGCCGCCGAACTTGCCCAATGGGCGGCGTCGAATCGGATGGATCTGATCGTGGTGCACGGGGGTGACGGCACGGTGAACGAGACGATCAACGGCTTCCTGCCGCCGCCCGAGCTGGCCGACGGGCAGGAGTGGGCGCCGCTGTTGGCGGTGTTACCGGGCGGATCGGCGAACGTGTTCGCCCGTTCCCTGGGGATCTCGGCGGATCCGGTCGAGGCGACCAATCAGTTGCTCCGGTTGCTCTCGGTCGGCGCGCATCGCCGGATCGGTCTCGGGTACACCGACGACCGCTGGTTCACCTTCAACGCCGGACTGGGGCTCGACGCTCGAGTATGCGAAGTTGTCGATGCCGGGCGCAGTCGGGGGCGCACCGCAACACCTTCGCGTTATGTGCGAACCGCGGTACGCGAGTTCTTCCGCGAACACGGCTCCCCACCACGACTGACCGTCCAGGTCGGCGACACGAATCCGGTAAATGGCGTGCATTACGTATTCATCTCCAATTCGAGCCCGTGGACCTACCTGAACACCCGGCCGGTACACACCAATCCCGGGACCACGTTCGATGGCGGATTGGGCGTGTTCGCGATGCGAACATCGGCCGTGCTGCCCACCTTGCGGATGACCGGGCAGTTGCTGGCACCTCACGCAGAGCCCAAGTCGCGCAAGCTGTTCCGGCTCGACGACGTCCCGTCCGTACGAGTTACCGCGACCGAACCGGTACCGGTCCAGGTGGACGGCGACTACCTCGGAACTCGGGAACGAATGGACTTTCGCGCATTCGCCGCCGCCCTGGACGTCGTCGCTCCCGCTGCCGATTCGAGATGATCATCGGGATGCCCCGCAAAAACACGGTTGACGGAGTATGAAAGAGGGCGCAGACTCTCGGCTGGGGATGCAGGGTGAGTTTCGCCACGGTGCGTGCACGACCATTGACATCTGCGGTGGTCGTGAAAGCATTCACAAGCAACCGTGCGGAGCCCCAAAAGGGGTAAGCACATGTTAACCGACCACGATCGACTCGGGTGCCTACGGGTGCCCCGGATAGGAGCAGAGGGATGGACTGGCGCCATAAGGCAATCTGTCGCGACGAAGATCCGGAGCTGTTCTTCCCAGTAGGAAACAGCGGCCCGGCGCTCGCGCAGATTGCCGATGCCAAGCTGGTCTGCAACCGGTGCCCGGTGACGTCGGACTGCCTGTCGTGGGCACTGTCGTCGGGTCAGGACGCCGGTGTCTGGGGTGGCATGAGCGAGGACGAGCGGCGTGCGCTCAAGCGACGCAACGCACGCACCCGGACTCGCAGCGCAGTCTGACCACCGCAGCGCAACGCAAGGCCCGGCACCCGGTGGGTGTCGGGCCTCTTGTGTATCGGCCGGATCAGCTGCGGCGAGGAGTCAACGACCGGATCGACGGCCCAACGGGACGCGCAGTGTAGCGTCCGTCCCGCCGTCGGGCGCCGGATGCAATCCGATCGAGCCGCCCAACTCGGCGTTCACCAGTGTGCGGACGATCTGCAAGCCGAGCCGGTCGGACGAGTCGAGCGTGAAGTCGGTCGGCAGGCCACGACCGTCGTCGTGGATCACCACATCGAGCCAGCGCGCCGAACGCTGCGACCGGATCGCCACGGTGCCGGTCGCGCCCGGCGCAAAAGCATGCTCGATCGCGTTCTGTACGAGCTCGGTCAACACCATCACCAACGGGGTGGCGCGCTCCGCGGAGAACACGCCCAGCGAACCCTCTCGGCGAATCTTGATCGGCACCGTATTCACCGTCGCAACATCTGCCATGATCGGCAGCAGCGCGTCGACCACGCCGTCGAGGTCGACCTGTTCATCGACCGACATGGACAACATCTCGTGCACCGCGGCGATCGACGTGACCCGGCGGACCGACTCGGTGAGCGCGACCCGCGCCTCTTCGTTGTCGGTGCGCCGCGCCTGTAGCCGAAGCAGCGCCGCCACCGTCTGCAGGTTGTTCTTCACCCGGTGATGGATCTCCCGGATCGTCGCGTCCTTGCTGAGTAGGGCCCGATCTCGACGCTTGACCTCGGTGACATCGCGAACGAGGACCGCGGCACCGTCCAATCTGCCTTGCGGACACAGCACCAGGGTGCGCAGCAACACCGTCGCGCCATGTGCCTCCACCTCCATCCGGCGCCCGGATCGGCCGGCCAACGCCGCCTGGATATCAGCCACCACCTCCTGCGCATCGAACGGATCGGTGATCAGCGACTTGGTGACGACCGCCAGGTCTTCGCCCTTCAGATCGGCGGTCAGCCCCATCCGGTGGTACGCAGACTGCGCATTCGGGCTGGCATAGACCACCGTGCCGTCCTGGTCGAGCCGGACGAAGCCGTCGCCCGCGCGCGGACTGGAATGGGTGGCCGAGCGGTCCTCGCTGGCGGGTGGGAAGGTTCCGTCGGCGATCATCCGGCACAGGTCGTCGGCGCACGCCAGATACGCCCGTTCCAACTCGCCCCGCGATCGGACCCGCTGTACGTCGGTGTCCCGGCACATCACCGCAATCACGTCGGTGCCGCTGCGAACCGGGATCAGCTGGAGCTCGCGGTCCGGCTCGTCGGGCCCGGCGCCGGTCAGTTCGGCCCGGACGATGCGCCCTTCGGCGAGCGCCCGGAACACCGCAGCGTGCGCGGTCCGCGAAGCCAAGCTGCCCACCATGTCCGTGGTCAGCACGGTCGGCGCCGTGGTCGGCCGGCACTGCGCGACGCACACCACGTCGGCGCCATCCTCCAGCTGGCCTTCACCGACCCACAGCAGGAGGTCCGCGAACGACAGATCGGCGAGCAGTTGCCAATCACCCACCACCCGCTGTAGGTGGTCGACCGCGGCGCCCGGCAGATCAGTGTGCTCGGCGAGCAGTTCGCTGAGCGTGGACATGAGTCCTCCTAGCCGATAACGGCGATCAGGTCGCCCTGCTGGATCACGTCGCCCGCCGCGACATCGATCGACGCAACGGTCCCGGCGGTCTCGGCGAGCACCGGTATCTCCATCTTCATCGACTCCAGGATGACCAAGGTGTCGCCTACGGTTACCTGATCACCGACGGTGGCGACGATCTCGAAGACGGTGGACACCATCTCTGCCCGAACATCCTCGGCCATACGTGCTCCTCTTCCGGCCCGCCCGGCGGGCTGTGGTCGGTACAGCAAACCACACATGAAACAATCGCAGCCGGACAGCGGACCGCGAGAGAAGGGAGCGATTCGTCATGGGAAAGCGCGGCCGGAAGAAGCGTAGCCGGAAAAAGAATGCCGCCAATCACGGCAAACGACCGAACAGCTGATCGGTGGCTGCCGCACCGACCCGCCGACGTGGCGATGGTGCGGCAGCCGGTCAGGAGGGGTCGATCCGACGGACGATCACGGTCTGGCGGATCTGCACGGTCAGCCGTTGCCGCAGCGCCTCGGGCGCCCGCTCCCCGCCGCACTTGCGGCTCAACATGGCCTTGATCTGCTGCTCCACGCCGTAGGTCTCGAGGCACGCGACGCAATGATCGAGATGCTGCTGCAGCCGCTGCCGGGAGACCTGGTCGCATTCGTCGTCGAGCACTCGCCAGACGTCGTAGATGACCCCGGCACAGTCGAGTTCGTATCCGTCGTCGACGCTCACCGCGCCACCTCCGACTGCTCTTCGGCGTCGCCCGCCGGAGCCTGCCGGACGAAGCCACGCTCTCGTGCGACGTCGGCGAGCAGCTCGCGCAGCTGGCGCCGACCCCGGTGCAGCCGCGACATCACCGTGCCGATCGGCGTACCCATGATCTCGGCGATCTCCTTGTACGGAAAACCCTCCACGTCGGCGTAGTACACCGCCATCCGGAAGTCCTCCGGGAGCTGTTGCAACGCGGCCTTGATCTCGTCGTCCGGCAGCGCGTCCAACGCCTCCACCTCGGCCGACCTCAGTCCGGTCGAGGAATGCTCGGCCGTAGCCGCCAACTGCCAGTCGGTGATCTCGTCGGTCGGATACTGCGCCGGCTGACGCTGCTTCTTCCGGTACGAGTTGATGTAGGTGTTGGTCAGGATGCGGTAGAGCCAGGCCCGCAGGTTGGTGCCTTCCTTGAAGGAGGCGAACGCAGAGAATGCCTTGACGTAGGTCTCCTGCACCAGATCCTCGGCGTCGGCCGGGTTCCGGGTCATGCGCAGCGCGGCACCGTAGAGCTGGTCCAACAGCGGGAGTGCGTCGCGCTCGAACCGACTCACCAGATCGGTGTTCGGCCGGCCCGGCGATCCGTCGTCCGGCGCCGCCACCGCGCTCGTGGTGCCGTCCTCATCCGTGTCGGCCACGCTGATCCCTTCGCTCGGTATCGAGATCGAATCTACCGGGCGGTCGAGCAGGAGCATGGACACGTTGCCTCCTCCGTCGTTGTCGCCTCGATAGAACACACCTGACGGCGCTCGTGTTCCCGGCCGCTATGGTCGCCGACCATGGTGGGTTCGGCGACCCCGGCGACGAAGGTACTGACGACGGCCGACGTCGCGCATCGGGTACACAGCTACCGGCACGAGCGACGAACGACCGCCTACGGCGATGCGGCGGTCGACGCCCTGGCAGCGACCATCGGGGTCGTGCCGGCACAGATCTTCAAGACCCTGGTCCTGCAACTCTCCGGTGGAGCGTGGCCCGGTCCGGCCCTCGCCGTCGCTGTACTTCCGGTGCCGACCACACTCTCGCCGAAGTCGGCCGCCACGGCGCTCGGCGCGAGCAAGGCGACACTGGCGGACCCGAGCGACGCGCAACGGCGGACCGGCTACGTGGTCGGCGGGATCTCCCCGCTGGGTCAGCGAACCCCGCTGCCGACGGTGATCGACAGCTCGGCGACCACCTGGGACCGGGTGCTGTGCAGCGCCGGTCGGCGCGGGCTGGAGATCGAACTCGCGCCCGACGATCTGATCCGACTCACCGCCGCCACCGTGGCGGACATCATCGTTCGATGACCCACCGGGGTCAGGTCAACCGCAGCATGTGACTCGGGTCGTAGGCCTGGATCTGCGATACTCGACCGGCGGCGTGCTTGGCCACCCAATCGGCGTCGGCGAGCAGCGCACGACCGACCGCCACGAGATCGAATTCACCCTGCTCGAACCGGGTGAGCAGTTCGTCGATGCCGGTCACCTCGGCCGCATCGACACCGACACCCGCGGCGGCGAATACCCGGTCCAGGCCGACCGAACCGACCGCGATGGTCGGCAGCCCGGTCAGCTTCCGCGTCCACCCCGCCAGGCTGAGCTGCGGGTCGTGATCGGGGAACCCCGGAGACCAGAACCGGCGAGTGGACGGATGCAGGGCATCGACGCCGGCATCGACCAACGCACCGAGCAGCGCCGCCAAGTGATCCGGAGTTTCGGCGATCCGGGCGTCGTAGTCACCCGTTTTCCACTGCGAGTAGCGGAAGACGATCGGAAAGTCCGGGCCCACTACCCGGCGCACCGCACGAACGACCCGCTCGGCGAACACCCCCGGCCGCCCGTAGTCGTCGGTGCGCCGATTGGTCCGCGACCAGAAGAACTGATCGATCAAGTAGCCGTGCGCGCCGTGGATCTCCACCCCGTCGAATCCCACCGCACGGGCGAATTCGGCAGCGTGCGCATAGCATTCGATCAGGAACTCGATATCGGCGACGGTCAGGGCAACTCCGGACCGATCGCCGCTCGGCGTGATGCCGGACGGACCGACCGACAGCTGCTCGGGCCGATACTTCGGCTGGTCGCCACGAGCACTCCCCAGATGCCACAGCTGCGAGAAGATCTTCGCGCCGCCGGCGTGCACCGCCTCGACGACGCCGGCCCAGCCGGCCGCGGCCTCGTCGCCCCACAGGTGCGGGACTCGCCGACTCGGCCCGACCGCGGGATGGGGGATATAGGAACCCTCGGTGATGATCAGGCCGACACCGCCGGCCGCCCGGCGCGCGTAGTACCGGGCGACGTCGTCACCGGGCACACCGCCCGGTGAATACATCCGAGTCATCGGCGCCATCACGAATCGGTTCGGTATCCGCACCGAACCGATCGAGGTCGGGGTGAGCAGGTCGGTCACCTCTGTGGTCACGGATGTTCCTTTCGCTGCCGACGGTCACTCGGCGAGCAGATCCCACCGCAGCTCGAGTCTCGGCATCGATCGGCCCGGGCAGACTATCCCCGCTCGTCGCGCCGAACCAGCCACCGGCACCCCGCGTAGCCTGCAACCCATGCCGCCGTCCCCTGACAATCCACCGACCACCGGCCCCTTGGCCGGTGTCCGGGTGATCGAGCTCGGTACGTTGATCGCCGGGCCGTTCGGCGCACGGCTGCTCGGTGATCTGGGCGCCGATGTCGTGAAGGTCGAACCGCCGGGTGGTGGCGGGGATCCGTTGCGCACCTGGGGCCAGGCCGAAGTCGACGGCAATCGGTTCCACTGGACCACGTTGGCCCGCAACAAACGGTCGATCACACTGGACCTCCGCAGCGCGCGTGGCCGGGAACTGCTGTTGGACCTCGTCGAGCACAGCGACGTGGTGGTCGAGAATTTCCGGCCGGGCACCCTGGAACGCTGGAATCTCGGCTATGGGCAACTGCGCGAACGCAATCGAGGGATAATCCTGGCCCGGGTGTCCGGCTACGGCCAGACCGGGCCGAAAGCGCATCTACCCGGCTACGCCTCCGTCGCCGAATCAGTCAGCGGCTTAAGGCATCTCAACGGTTATCCGGGCCAAGCACCGCCCCGGCTGGCGCTGTCCCTCGGCGACAGCCTGGCCGGCATGTTCGCCGCGCAGGGCGTGCTGGCGGCTCTGTATCGACGGTCGGTCACCGGTGAAGGTCAGGTGGTCGACGTCGCGTTGACCGAGGCCTGTCTGGCCATCCAGGAGTCGACGATCTCGGACTACGCGATGGGCGGGGTGGTCCGCGGGCCGTCCGGCACGAGGTTGGACGGGATTGCGCCGTCCAACCTCTACCCGACCGAGGACGACACCTGGGTGCTGATCGCGGCGAACCAGGACACCGTGTTCGCCCGGCTCGCCGCCGCGATCGGCCGAACCGAGCTCGCCGACGACCCACGGTTCGTCGACCATCTAGCGCGCGGGCGCAACCAGGACGAACTCGACGCGATCATCGGCGACTGGTCGCGCACCCGTACCGCGGACGAGATCATCGCGCTGCTCGCCGAGGCCGGTGTGATCGCCGGGCGGGTGAACACGGTGGCCGACGTCGTCGCCGACCCACAGCTGCACGCCCGCGAGATGCTGGTCGACCATCACGACGAGCGAATCGGCCGACCGGTGCTCGGCGTCGGCGTGGTGCCGAAGTTCAGCGCCACTCCCGGCACCGTCCGCAACGCCGGGCCGCCGACCCCGGGCCACGACAATGCCGAGGTGTACGCGACGTTGCTCGGGCTCGATCTCGCCGAACAGCAGCGACTGCGCGATGCCAACGTGATCTGATCGTCGGCGGCAGGGCAGGATAAGGACCATGACCGACCCGGAAATCCACGAGCACATCAGCGCGCTCGTCGCCGAAGAGCATGAGCTGCGGACCCGGCTGTCGGCCGGTGAGATCGACCCGGCCGCCGAACAGGAACGACTCAACGCCCTGGAAACCCAGCTCGATCAGCTGTGGGACCTGTTGCGCCGGCGTCGCGCCCGACGAGAGTTCGGCGCCGAACCGGATGGTGTCGAGGAGCGGTCGGCCGACGAGGTCGAGGGTTACCTCAACTGACCCTCCGGTGCCCGGAGACTCGGAGACCACGCGGTCGGGGCCGGCGAATCAGGACGGCCGCTACACGTTGAAGCGGAACTCGACCACGTCCCCGTCGGCCATCACGTAGTCCTTACCCTCCATCCGTACTTTGCCCGCGGCTTTGGCGGCGGCCATCGAACCGGCCGCGACCAGGTCGGTGAACGACACCACCTCGGCCTTGATGAAGCCCTTCTCGAAGTCGGTATGGATCACGCCGGCCGCCTTCGGAGCGGTGTCACCGCGGTGGATGGTCCAGGCCCGGGCTTCCTTGGGCCCCGCAGTCAGATAGGTCTGCAGACCCAGGGTGTGAAAGCCTGCGCGGGCCAGGGCGTGCAGACCCGGCTCCAGCTGGCCGATCGACTCCAGCAACTCCGCCGCCGACTCGGCGTCCAGCTCCAGCAACTCGGCCTCGACCTTTGCGTCGAGGAACACGGCGTCCGCGGGCGCGACCGACGCACGCAACGCGGCCACCTTCGCCTCGTCGGTGAGGACCGATTCGTCGGAGTTGAATACGTACAAGAACGGCTTGGTGGTCAGTAGGGTCAGCTCGGACAACAGCGAGGTATCCAACTCGGCGCGCGCGGCGTACAGCGTGCGGCCGTTGTCCAGTACATCCCGGGCAGCAGCCGCAGCCTCGGCGACCGGCTTGCGCTCCTTGCGGACCTTCGCTTCCTTCTCCAGCCGTGGGATCGCTTTCTCCAGGGTCTGCAGGTCGGCGATGATCAACTCGGTCTCGATCACCTCGATGTCGGCGGCCGGATCGACCCGGCCGTCCACATGCACCACGTCGTCGTCGGCGAACACCCGCACCACCTGGCAGATCGCGTCCGCCTCACGAATGTTGGCGAGAAACTTGTTACCCAGCCCGGCGCCGTCGGAGGCGCCCTTGACAATCCCGGCAATATCGACGAACGACACGGTGGCCGGGACGATCCGCTCGGCGGAAAAGATCTCCGCCAGCTGCGCCAGCCTCGGGTCGGGCAGCGGTACGACGCCGACATTCGGCTCGATGGTGGCGAACGGGTAGTTCGCCGCCAGCACGTCGTTGTTGGTCAACGCATTGAACAGGGTGGACTTGCCGACGTTGGGCAGGCCGACGATGCCGAGGGTCAGGCTCACGGACGCAGCACTCTACGCCCCGGGCAGCTACGCGCTCGGCCCGGGCAGCCTCATCGAGGTAGCCGCGGTCAGGTCAGATGGAGCCAGCGTCCGACCGACGGCACGCCCGCAGCGCTCACGGCGAACACCTGATACCAGCCGGGCGGAGCAAGATTCGGGTTCGTCGGCATCCGGAGCGCACCTCCGACGATCTCCAGCGCGACCAACCGTTGTTCGGTATCGCAGGAGTGGGTGCACGCACCCGGGCGCATCAACTCGACCCGGCGCACCCCGCCGGTCATCGTTACCGCAAGGAGGTCACCGTAGCGGGCTTGGTCGCGAGACAGCGTCAGCGTCGGGCGGCGGCCGGCGAACAGATACGGCGGCCAGAACACCTCGATGCGCAGCTCTTCCGACTTGCGCACCGGGTTCGACCCGGCGGTGATCACCTTGCCGTCCGGGGTGAGCAGCGCGACCGAGTGGTAGAGCCGCGGCACCCGGGACTTCGCCGTATGCGTCCAGTTACCCGCGGCCGGATGGTAGATCTGCGCGTGATCGGGTGCGTCGTGCGCCATCTCCTCCATCCCGGAACCACCGGTCACGAGCACCGTCCGGTCGGGCAGGAGCACCGCGCTGACATGCATTCGGGCGTGGTCCATCGGCGGGCCCGGCCGATACGCCGGCGCCGCGGTCAGGTCGGCGATCCGCGTATCGGCGAGTGCCGGTGCCGGGCTGTGCATGTCGTATCCGCCGCCACCGAAGATCATCACCTGCTGGGATTGCGCCGGCGGCAGCAGCACGCTCGCCGCCTGGTTGCGCGAGCCCGGCTCGGCCAGTCCGGGAACTTCGGTCAGCGCACCGGTCGCCGGATCCCAGATCGAGGCCCGCACACCGTTGTTGCCGCCGTACTGGGCTCCCGAGTAGAACAGGCGGCCGTCGGCGAGCAGGACCAGGTGCGCGTACATCGGGATCGGTCCGGGCACCGGCCGCCGGGTCCACCTCCCGGTCGCTGGATCGAACGATTCCGGGACGACGCTGAGCTGATTGTCCGCGCCCAGACCGGACACCGCCAGCACCGTCCCGTCGCCCATGGTCACCAGCGTCGGATACCAGCGGCCGAAGTCCATATCCGATATCGCGGTCCAGGCCAGCGTGCCCGGATCGAAGATCAGGGCGTCGGTCAGCCCGTAGAAGGGGTCGTAGCGCTCGGTGCCACCGGCTGCCAGCAACCGACCGTCGGCGAGGAACGACTGCCCGACGCAGAACAGGTCGATCGGGGTGCTCGGCGCCGCCAGACCGGGCCGCGGATAGTGCCATACCCGAGTCCGGAAGATATGTGCCGCATGCTTGTCGGCGTCGTTACCGGAGCCGGCGAAGAACAGGACGTCGCCGGTGTGCAGCAACGCGGCGTGCACCGGGTTGATCTCGGTGTCGAAGTCGAGCAGTCGCCACACCCCCATGTGCGCGGCATGCTCGAGCTGCGTTTCGACAGCGAAAACTCGGAGCAGGCCGGAATTTCGACCGGTCGGGTTGTCCACGGCGAGCAGCACCAGCTCGCCGCCGACCACGTCGAGCGCAGCGCCCTGATTGTCCCAACCCCACCAATCGTCGACATGCGACCAGACGCCCCACCCGTCGACGCAGTGCCCCGAACCATCCAGGCCCCAGCCGATGCTGTAGACCCCCGCGTTCTGCTCGTTGGGGTTGTCCACCGCCAGCACGATGAGTTCCGGCCGCCCGTCACCGTCCAGATCGGTCACCGCGATCCCGGCACCTTGGTTGTCCCAGCCCCACCAATCCGGCACACCGACCCACGGGGTCCAGGCGCGCACCGAACCGTCGACCCGCAGGCCCTTGCCGAGCCGGAACTGGCCGGTGTTCTGCCCACCCGGATTGTCGACGGTGAGCAGCACCAGAGTCGGCTCACCGTCGAGCCGAGTGACAGCGATGTCCGCGCCCTGGTTCTCCCAGCCGTACCAGTCCGGGACGGCGATCCACGGGGTCCAGGACGCCACCGAACCGTCCGCCCGCAGATTCCGGCCGATCCGGTAGTAGCCCTGATTCTGCTGCGGCGGGTTGTCGACGACAAAGACGATCAGGTCCGGCTGTCCGCTGCCGTCCAGGTCCGCCAGCGCGATCCCGGCCCCCTGATTCTCCCAACCGAACCAGTCCGGGATCGGCCGCCACGCGGTCCAGGACGCGACCTCACCGGCGCCGCCGAGCGTGCGGCCGATCCGATACTGCCCGGCGTTCTGCCCGACCGGGTTGTCCACCATCAGGACCACGACATCCGACCGCCCGTCGCCGGTGAGGTCCGCAACCGCGATCCCGCAGTCCTGGTTCTCCCAGGCAAACCAATCGGGAATTCCTACATAGCCCCCTGCCATGCCTCCATTGAACGCCGTCGACCCGCGGCCCTACAGTGATCCAGCGCACATTTCGATCCAGCGCGAATTCCACCGGGAGGTCACCATGACCGTCGACGATGTCCGAGCCGACCGGCCGGCCGACGCGATCGAGTACCTACGCACCGATCCGGACCTGCCACCGGTCGGGGTGATCGACCGGTCCCCGATAACCCCGGCGAAGAAGGCACTGTTCGCCGGGGTCGCCGTGGTCGGGGCGGTGGCCTGGGCGATGATCGCGATCGTCCGGGGCGAGCACGTCAACGCAATCTGGCTCGTGCTCGCCGCGACCTGCACCTACGTGATCGCCTACCGCTTCTACGCCCGGCTGATCGAATACGGCGTGGTGCGTCCGCGGGACGACCGGGCGACCACCGCCGAGGTGCTGGAAAACGGCAAGGACTATCTCCCGATGGACCGTCGGGTCCTGTTCGGCCACCACTTCGCCGCGGTGGCGGGCGCCGGACCGCTGGTCGGGCCGGTTCTTGCGGCGCAGATGGGGTACCTGCCGGGCGTCATCTGGATCGTGGTCGGCGTGGTGTTCGCCGGCGCGGTGCAGGACTACCTGGTGCTCTGGGCATCGAACCGCCGGCGCGGGCGCAGCCTCGGCCAGATGGCCCGCGACGAACTCGGTGTGGTCGGCGGCGTCGCCGCGCTGGTCGGGGTACTGGTGATCATGATGATCCTGCTCGCCGTGCTGGCGCTGGTGGTGGTAAACGCGCTGGCCACCAGCCCGTGGGGAGTGTTCTCGATCGCGATGACGATCCCGATCGCACTGTTCATGGGGGTGTACCTGCGGTACCTGCGGCCCGGCCGCGTGTCGGAGGTGTCGCTGATCGGTTTCGTGTTGCTGCTGTTCGCGATCGTGGCCGGCAAGTGGGTAGGCGAATCAGGCTGGGGCGCGGACTGGTTCACCCTCACCCCGACCACCCTGTCGCTGCTGCTGGTGGGTTACGGCTTCCTCGCCTCGGTGCTACCGGTGTGGCTTTTGCTGGCACCACGCGACTATCTGTCCACCTTCATGAAGGTCGGGACGATCCTGCTGCTGGTGCTCGGCATCCTGATTGTGCGGCCCGTGTTGGACATGCCGGCGGTGACCTCGTTCGCCGGGTCCGGCGCAGGCCCGGTGTTCGCCGGTTCGCTCTTCCCGTTTCTGTTCATCACCATCGCCTGCGGTGCCCTGTCCGGCTTCCACGCCCTGATCGCATCGGGGACGACGCCGAAACTGCTGGCCAAGGAGTCACAGGCCCGGATGATCGGCTACGGCGGGATGCTCACCGAGTCACTGGTCGCGGTGATGGCGCTGATCGCTGCGTGCGTGCTGGATCAGCACCTCTACTTCGCGATCAACGCCCCGGCCGCGGCAACCGGCGGCACCCCGGACAAGGCCGCGCAGTACGTGAACGGACTCGGCCTGGCCGGGCCCCCGATCAGCGCGGACGAACTGGCCGACGCGGCCACCGATGTCGGCGAGAAAACGATGATCTCGCGCACCGGCGGCGCACCGACGTTTGCGATCGGGATGTCGGAGATCTTCCACCGATTCATCGGCGGCGAGAGCTTGCGGGCCTTCTGGTACCACTTCGCCATCATGTTCGAGGCGTTGTTCATCCTCACCACCATCGACGCCGGCACCCGGGTCGCCCGGTTCATGCTCACCGACACACTGGGCAACTTGGGCGGTCCGCTGGCGAAGTTCAAAGACCCCTCCTGGCGGACCGGCGCCTGGATCGGCTCGGCGATCGTCGTCGCCGCGTGGGGCTCCATCCTGCTTATGGGCGTGTCCGACCCGCTGGGCGGGATCAACACGCTGTTCCCGTTGTTCGGCATCGCCAACCAGTTGCTGGCGGCCATCGCACTCACCGTCGTGCTGACCATCGTGGTGAAGAAAGGGATGTTGCGCTGGGCCTGGATTCCGGCGATCCCGCTGGTCTGGGATCTCACCGTGACGATGACGGCGTCCTGGCAGAAGATCTTCTCCGCCGATCCGCGCCTGGGCTACTGGAAGCAGCACAGCCTCTGCCAGGCCGCACAAGATGCCGGCACGCTCTGCCTGACCGCGAAGAGCCCGGCCGACGTGGAGAAGATCGTGCGCAACACGTTCATCCAGGGCACCTTGTCGATCCTGTTCGCGGTGTTGGTGTTGATCGTTGCGCTGGCCGGCGCCCGGGTGTGTCTGCGTGCACTGCGCAGCGGCGGGGCGCCGACCACCGAAGCGCCGGAGGAACCGTCCAGGATCTTTGCGCCGAGCGGATTCGTCGCCACTCCAGCCGAACGAGCGGTGCAGCACGAATGGGACGAGCTGATCGCCGCCGGGACCATCCGGGCACCCGGCGCGGCTCGTTGACCGGCGCCGATCATGCGTATCCGGACCGCCCTGCGCGGGCTCACGTGGTGGTTCACGTCGGTGCTCGGCGACCACGATTACGCCGCCTACCTCGACCACATGCGCCGCAACCATCCGGGCAGCGCAGTGCTCGACGAGCGGAGGTACTGGCGGGAGCGCTACGCCGCCGCCGAGACCGACCCGAAGACTCGGTGTTGCTGAGACGATGATGCCCATCACCGGTGACCACATCGCCGGATACACCACGGTCGACACCCCGAGCGGCCCGTTCAGCGCGATCACGGCTGCCGACGGCGCGGTCCTCGCTTCCGGGTGGACCGACGAACTCGACGCGCTGATACCGCTGATCCACCCGACACTGCGGCCGACCGACGTCCGGCGCGCCCGTCTGGCAAACCTCACCGAGGCGGTTGTGGCGTATCACGAGGGCGAGCTCGCCGTCATCGATACCGTTGCGGTCCGGCAGGTATCCGGACCGTTCCTGACCACCGCCTGGGCCGTCCTGCGAACGGTGCCCGCCGGAGCACCGGTCAGCTACGCCGAGTTCGCGGCGCTCGCCGGCCGGCCGGCCGCGGCCCGGGGGGCGGCCAACGCCTGCGCCCGCAACGCCGCCGCGCTGTTCGTCCCGTGCCACCGGGTGGTGCGGACCGGCGGAGCGCTCGGCGGGTTTCGCTGGGGTCTGCCGGTCAAGCGTTGGCTGCCGGCACACGAGGCCTGATCCGACGCCGACCCGAGGTGGCATGCTGGTGCGATGTCCGAGGCGACCGAGATGCCGAAGTCCACCGAATCGATCCTGCCGGATCGTTCCAATGTCGTCAGTCGCGCGGTGGTCCAGCTGGCACTCGCGTCGACCTGCTTGATCGTGATCGCCGCGGCGGCGTGGGTGCTCGCCTGGTCGATCGGCGAGTTCTGGGTCATCCTGCTGCCGGTGGTCCTGGCGGTGATCGTCGCCACGGTGCTCTGGCCGGTCGTCCGAGTCCTGCGCAACGTCGGGCTCCCAGCGGCCGCGGCCGCGAGCCTCGCTTTGGTGGCGATGATCGGTGTTCTGGTCGGGGTGATCGCCCTGATCGTTCCGACGGTGGTGAGCCAGGTCCCGGAGATCGCCGACCAGGCCACGACGGGCGTCAACCAGGTCCGGGACTGGCTTCAAGGCCCGCCGTTGAACATCGGCGACGAGCAGTTGGGTTCGGCGGTGGACGCGATCGTGAGCCGGGTGCAGTCGAGTGCGTCGTCGATCGCATCCGGGGTGTTCACCGGGGTCAGCACGGCGACGTCGGTCCTGATCACGCTGTTCCTGGTGCTCGTTCTCAGCTTCTTCTTCGTGAAGGACGGGCCACAGTTTCTGCCCTGGCTGAACCGGCACGCCGGCCCACGGACCGGGCGTCATCTGGAGATCGTGCTCGGCCGGGCCTGGATCACCCTCGGCGGCTTCATCCGGACTCAGGCGGTGGTCAGCCTCGTCGACGCGGTGCTGATCGGTGGCGGCTTGATGATCCTGCGCGTCCCGCTGGCGCTCGCCTTGGCGGTGATCACCTTCGTCGCCGGTTTCGTTCCGGTGGTCGGCGCCTTCGTCGCCGGCACGTTGGCGGTGTTGATCGCACTGGTCACGAAGGGCTTTACGACGGCTTTGATCGTCCTGGTGCTGATCATCGTGGTTCAGCAGGTGGAAGGAAACGTGCTCCAGCCGATGTTGCAGAGCAAGAGCATGAACCTGCATCCGGTGGTCGTGCTGCTCGCGGTCACGGCCGGTGGGTCGTTGTACGGCATCGTCGGCGCCTTCCTCGCCGTCCCGGTCACCGCCGTCGCCGCAGTGGTGCTCCGCTATCTCGGCGAGCAGGTCGATCTCCTGACCACGGCCGGCGACGAGTTCGGCGCGGAAGAATCAGGCCAGGACGAACTCGGTGAGGAAGAATCGGTGACCACCTCGCCGGCGCCCGCCGAGTGATCGTTCGGCCCGATGAGTCGGGATCCGTTGCGCCCCCGGACGACATGCAGTCGAGTCGGGATTCGCTGACGTAGCTCGTCGAGATGGCTGACGATCCCGACCACTCGGCCGTCGGCACGCAACTCGTCGAGCACCCCCATGACCGCGTCGAGCGATGTGTCGTCGAGCGAACCGAAACCCTCGTCGATGAACAGCGTGTCCAAGACCCGGCCGCCCGATTCCGCGGCCACGGTGTCGGCCAGACCGAGTGCCAGCGCAAGAGATGCGATGAACGTCTCGCCGCCGGAGAGCGTCTTCGCCGGCCGAATCGTTCCGGTGTAGTCGTCGCGCACATGCAGACCCAATCCGCCACGGCGTCCACGCGGGCCCGCGTCGTCGGAGTGGACGAACTCGTAGCGGCCGTCGGTCATACTGCGCAACCGGATCGAGGCCGCCACGGCGACCTCCTCCAGGCGGGCGGCCAGTACGTAGGACCGCAGCGTCATCCGGCGCGAGTTGCTGCCTCGACCGGCGACCACTTCCGCGATCTCGGCCAGCTCGGAATGCCGGGCCTGCACCGGAGCAAGTGCCTCGACGGCGGCCGTCAGCGGAACGATCAGTTCCTCCAGCTGGCGAACACACTGCTCCGCGCGGTCGGCGACCGCGATCGCCGTGTCCCGAACCCGTTCGGCGTCCGCCACTGCGGCCGCACACCGATCGAGATCGGCCTCCGGTGCCGCCGCAGCCGCGACGACCGTCGGTTCGGCCAAGACCGCCTCGGCGCTGGTTCGGCGCCGCTCGACCACCGCCAGCAACTCCGCCAACTCGGCGACCCGCCCGGCCGGACGAATCGCGGCCGCAACGTCGTCCGAACCGGCGAAACCCGCTACTCGCGCTCGCTCGACCGCCCGCTCCGCGGCTCGGACCGCGACCGTCGCGGTCGTTGCCGCCGTGGCACGGGCTGCCTGCAACCGACCGGCCGCCCGGATCAACCGGCCCAGTCGACGTTGCCGGGCGTCGAGCCCGTCGTCAGCGCCACATGCTGCCACGACCCGCGCCCGGATCTCCGCGATCTGCCGGCCGTTCGCCTCGATCCGCTCGACGGTCGAGCCGAGTTCGGCCTCGACCGCCCGGCATTGCTCGTATCCGCCTGCCTGTTCTTCGCGCAGTCGGGCAACCTCGGCCAGCAGCCCGTCGACCCGATCGGCCGCCGCGGACGCGGTGGCAAGCCGGCGCCGGGCGGCGGTCGATACCTCTGCCAGCAGTCCTGGGTCAGCGTCGGCACAGCGAGCCACGAGCGCCTCGATCTCTCGATCGAGCTCGGCAAGCGCCGCGACCGCCGCGGCCAATGCACCGGCTGCGGCCGCCTCGGCGCGAACGGCGGCCCGTTCGTCCGCATCCCGCACCGACCCGGCCATCGGCGCGGCGGGGGCCGGATGAACCCGGGATCCACACACCGCGCAGGGCGAGTCGTCGGCGAGTCCGGCAGCGAGTTCGGCGGCCATTCCCGCGAGCCGCCGCTCACGGAGATCGAGTAGCCGTTCACGCGCATCGGCATGCTCGGTCCGGCAATCGGCGACCCGCGTCGCGGCCGTCTGCCGGGCTTGCCGATGCGGGATCAGCCGCTGCGCCGCGTGGAGTGCGTCGGTGCTGCGTTCGACCTCGACGCGATGGCCGGCCAGCGCCCCCGCTGCCGCGGCGGCCTCGGCGGAGGCCTGCTCGGCGACGGCCAACTCGGCCGGCACCGCGGCGATTCGAGCTACCAGCTGGTCGCGCCGGCGAGACAATCGGCGATGGTGATCCGACCATTCATCGTGCTGCAGCGACAGCTCGTCGGCCCGCCGCGCATCGGCGGCCAGCGCCTCCAGGCCGCCGAGCTCGGTGCTCCACCTGTGCGCTGCTGTTTCCGGATCGTCGAGGGCGTCGGCGCCGCCCGGAATTGCCGTGAGGTCCGCGGTGGCCGCGGTCTGCGCCCGAGCGGCGGCATCCGCAGCGGCCTGCGCGTCGTGCGCGTCTGCGATGTGCGTGGCGACCGGCTCGGCGCGTCGGGCGGCCGCCAGCTCGTCGGCGACGCCGACATGGTCGGCCGCACTCGCAGCCAACTCGGCCAGACATCGACGCGCATCGGCGGCCCGGCGCTGGGCGTCGGCGGTGCGCTGGGTCGCGGCGAACGCGGCCGACGTTTGCCGCGCCGCCCGGTCGCTGCGCATGCGAGCTTGCTGAGCCTCGGTCACTGCAGACCGGGCTCGGTCGAGACAGTTGGCTGCCCAGCGAACCGCGCCGGCCGGTTCGTCCGGTCCGGCCGTCTGCGCGACCTGGCAGATCTGCGATACCAGCCGCTCGATCTGCTGTCCTCGATCGGCGAGGTCGGCCGCACTCGCCCGCCGGTGGTCGGCCAGCCATTGCTCGGCCACGGCAAACCGCTCGGTCGCGAACAATCGCCCCAACAATGCTTCGCGGTCTTCGTTTTCCGCCCGCAAGAATCGCGCGAACTCCCCCTGTGGCAACAAAACCACCTGGAAGAACTGGTCGGCGCTCATCCCGAGCAGAGCGTTCACCGCATCACCGATCTCGGGTATCCGGCTCAGATGCACCCCGCTCCCGTCCAGCCACTCCAGCGTGGCTCGGGCCGGCTCGACCCGCTCCCCGTCACCACGCCGTTTCGGCCGTCGAAATTCCGGCCGCCGGACGATCCGCAACCGTCGACCGGCCAGCGTCGCCTCGAGTGCAACCTGTGGTGCGACCGTCGCCGCAGCATGATCGGACTGCAGCCGCTTCGCTTCCCGCCGGACGCCGGGCACCGTGCCGAAGAGCGCGAAGGCAACGGCGTCGAGCACGGTCGACTTCCCGGCGCCGGTCTGGCCGTGTAACAAGAACACCCCGTCGGCGCCGAGCTCGTCGAAATCCACCACCGCCGTGCCGGCGAACGGGCCGAATGCGGTCATCTCCAGCCGATGCAGCCTCACGCCGACTGCCGTTCGGTCGCATCGCCCGGATGCTCGGACTCCACCGCTGCCGCGGTCAGCGCCCGGTCCAGCCAGTCGAGCTCGCCCGGCGTCGCGCGGTCCCGCACGTCGGCGACGAACCGCCGCGCGATCTCCAGGTCGGACCGGCCCCGCACCCGTTCGCGGTAGCACAACTGGGTACCCGCCGTCGGACGCTCCCACTCGAGATGCACGGCATGGGGGAAGCGGGCACGCAGCCGGCGCATGGGGTCGGCGGGCCGGGTCGGGTCGGTCAGCACCGCCGACACGTAATGATCCTCGAACCGCGACAGCGCCGAATCGGTCAGCAGCTGATCGAGCTCGCCGGTGATCCGGGCGAGCTGCCGCGATACCGGGAGGTCGTGCCGTATGACGGTCACGGCGCCGACCTCGTCGAGATCGATCATCCAGACCGCCTTGGCCTGCGCTCCCTCGGCAAACGAGTACGGCAATGGTGACCCCGAGTAGCGGATCCGCGGATCGATGGTCTGCGGCGAGTGGAGATGACCGAGCGCGACGTAGTCGATCCCCGCGAACAGCTCGGCCGGCACCGTCTCCACTCCCCCCACCGCGATCGTCCGCTCGGACCCCGCGGCCGCACCGCCCTGCACGAAGGCATGCGACAGGACGACCGACCGAATACCCGGGCGGCCGGCGCGGTCGGCATGGATCCGAGCCATCGCCGCCGTCAAGATGTCTGCGTGCGAGCGAGCGTCGGGGACGTCGAGCTCGCCGCGAGCGAGGTCCGGCTCCAGGTAGGGGATGCCGTAGAAGGCGACCGGGCCGTCCGCATCGGCGAGCAGGACCGGATCGGCAACATCGGCGACGCGGGTACGCAGATGCAGCCCGCCCGCGGCGGCAAAAGCTGCGCCGGCCCCGAGCCGCGCCGGCGAGTCGTGATTTCCGGACGTCGCGACGATGTGCGCCCCGGCGGCGCGGATCGCCGCCAAGCCGTCGTTACAGACGGTGATCGCCTCGACTCCGGGCACCGAGCGGTCGTAGATGTCGCCGGGCACCACCACCACATCGACGCCGTGCGTACCGACCAGATCGGCGATGGCGGCCAGCGCCGCGGCTTGGTCGGCGAGCAGGTCGACGCCGTGCAGCGTTCGGCCGATGTGCCAATCGGAGGTATGCAAGATCCGCATGGCGCCGACGGTAAGGGAAGCCACCGACAGACTCGTCCGACCACGCCGTCGAACACCCGTGCGGACGTTTCTGTCGGTGGGGCGCGGCACCATCGACCCATGACGACTTCGACCGCCTCGGTTCTGCTGCTGACCCTCGGCTGCGGTATCGCGCTGGGTTGGCTGTTGCGCGAGTACGTGGGCCGGACCGTCTGGCGGCGGCAGGACGAGCTGAGCGGCCGGATCGGCACGCTGGTCGATCCGTTGCGGAATGCACTCGACGAATTGACCGAACACATCGACCTGGTCGAGCAGAACCGGACCCAGTCCTACGCCGGGCTGCGCGAGCAGGTCGCGGGGATGCAGCGCACCTCCGAGCTGTTGTCGGAACGGACCGGTCAGCTGGTTGCCGCGCTGCGCTCTCCGCAGACCCGCGGCCGCTGGGGTGAGATCCAGCTGGAACGGGTCGTCGAGTTGTCCGGGATGGCCCGGTATTGCGACTTCGACACGCAGATCGAGATCGATGGTCGCCGCCCGGATCTGGTGGTCCGGCTGTCGGGTGACCGCCGGATCGTGGTCGATGCCAAAGTACCGTTCGATGCATATCTGGACGCGATCCAAGCCGAACAACCGGCCGAGCGGACCCGGCATCGAGCTCGACATGCGCAGGCGTTGCGCGGTCACGTCGACCAGCTCGCGGCGAAACGGTATTGGGCCGCATTCGATCGGGTACCCGAGTTCGTGGTGCTGTTCCTGCCCGGCGACGCGTTCCTCGACGCGGCGCTGTCCACCGACGCCGGACTGCTCGACCACGCCTTCGGCCGGAATGTGATCCTTGCTACACCGACGACGCTGATCGCGCTGCTCCGCACCATCGCACACGGCTGGCGACAACAGGCCCTCTCGGAGAACGCGGCGACCATCCAGCGGCTGGGTCGCGAGCTCTACGAGCGGATCGGTGTCGTCGGTCGGGATCTCGACCGACTGGGCTCTCAGCTGGGCAAGTCGGTCGACGCGTTCAATCGCGTGGTGGTCGCCACCGACGATCGGGTTTTGGCCACCGCCCGCGAACTCGCCGGTCTCGAGCTGTTCGAGAGCCCGGTGTCGCCGACCCGACGGGTTACCCGACGCCCGGTATCCGGCGGACCGGACCCGAGCACGCCAGCTGAGCACAACACCGACAACTCGGCCAATTCAAGATCAACAACTGGCGCCGACGATGAAATTCGATGATCAACAGTTAATGTCGTGTTGTGGCAGTTTCCCGACGAGCGCGCTCCGGAGTCGACGTCGCGGCGCAGTCGATCGTTCCTTCGGTGCCGGGAGTGCCGGCCGTCGGCGCAGTGTTGGTGGCGGTCGCATTCATGCTCGTCGGCTTTCTCATCGACGCGGCGACCGGCTCCGACCTGACCCGGGTGTTCGAGGTCTTCTTCATCGGTGGCTGTGTCGTAGCGGCATGCTTCGTGCGGTACCGGGCCTTGTTCACGGCGATGGTGCAACCCCCGCTGCTGCTGTTCGTCGCGGTGCCCCTCGCGTATCAATATTTCACCGAGGGTGGTTCCACGTCGTTGAAGAACATTGCGCTCAATGTCGCCATACCGCTGGTCAACCGATTCCCGATGATGCTGATGGCCACCACCGCCGCCGTCGCGGTCGGGGCCTTGCGGATCTACCTGGTCCACCAACGTCCGGACGGCACCGATGGGCGGTCGGGATCGGGCCGTCGTGTCGTCGATCGGCGGCCGCGTGGCCGAGGGCCCACCGAGCGACGCGACCGACCTCGTGGCGGCGGACAGACAAGCGGCCGGCGCAGCCGAACCAAGAACGGCCGGCAAGCTACCTCGACCTATCCGGGCGAGCAGCCCACCGGCCGACGAGACGGGAAACCGGAGCGGCCGCCGGCCACCGATCGCCTACCGACCCGAGCCGAATCCCGAGTGGCCCGGCCGGGCGGCGGACGCGGACAGCGTCATGTCGATCCCGCTGCACGAGCGGCACCGCGAGGCCCGGGCGCCGGGTGGGCGCCGTTCCCGGTCGACTCTCCACCCCAGCCGGTGACCACGTCACCTCGGCCCGAGCAGTACTTCGCCGGGTCGACCGACTACCGCTCGGCGGCTCTTCCGGTGCGAAATCCCGCGCCGGGCCGACATGCGCGCGCCGATCGCGCTCTCGACCCCGCCGAGAATTACGCAACACCGATGGCCGAGCCACGCACCGCACAGGCGCGCTACTCGGACTACTGATACTCGCGGCGTCAGCGCTGCGCGCGAGCTTCCCGCAGCTCGCGGGGCAACGCGAATACCAACGTCTCGTTGGCGGTGGTGACCGGAAGCACCGAACCGAACCCGTGCTCGGCGAGCAGGTCGAGCACACCCCGCACCAGAATCTCCGGCACCGAGGCACCGGAGGTGACGCCGATCGTCGCCACCCCGGCAAGCCAGGCCGGATCCACCTCGCGTGCATAGTCCACCAGATGAGCCGCGCCGGCGCCGGCACCCAACGCCACCTCGACCAAGCGCACCGAATTCGACGAGTTACGCGAACCGACCACGATCACCAGGTCGCACTCGGCCGCCATCGCCTTCACCGCCACCTGTCGGTTCTGCGTCGCGTAGCAGATGTCGTCACTCGGCGGATCCTGCAGATCCGGAAATCGCTCCCGCAGCCGAGCGACGGTTGCCATGGTCTCGTCCACGCTGAGCGTGGTCTGGGACAGCCAGACCACTTTCGATTCGTCCCGCACGGTCACCGCGTCCACGGCGTCCGGACCGTCGACCAGTCGAACGTGGTCCGGCGCCTCACCGGCGGTGCCCTCGACCTCTTCGTGCCCCTCGTGCCCGATCAGCAGGATGTCGTAGTCGTCCCGGGCGAAGCGCTTCGCTTCCTGGTGCACCTTGGTCACCAGCGGGCAGGTCGCATCGATCGTGCGCAGTTCTCGTTCGGCGGCCGAGCGATGTACGGCCGGCGACACTCCGTGCGCCGAAAACACCAACAGCCCGCCGATCGGCACCTCGTCGGTCTCCTCGACGAACACCACTCCGCGCTCGGCCAAGGTCTGCACGACGTGCCGGTTGTGCACGATCTCTTTGCGTACGTAAATCGGCGCGCCGTGCTTTTCCAGCGCCCGCTCCACGGTCTCCACTGCCCGATCCACCCCGGCGCAGTAACCGCGCGGTTCGGCCAGCAACACCCGTTTGCCGGTGGCTCCGCCGGTAGCGGTCCGGACGATACCGACATCGAGCGTGACCTGATCCGCCATGCGACCCACGATACGGCCCACCCCGCGCTACCCATCGTCTGGATCATCGGGCAGGCTTGGGAGCATGGCTCGTCCCCCGTTCCTGGCCCGACTCGCTGCCGGAGCTGCGGTCTATGCAGCCGAGGAAGCCCGCAAACTACCCGGTGCGGTGGTGAAGCTGCCGATGACCGCGCTCAGCAGCACGGCACAGAACGCGATGCATCTTCAGCAGTTCATCACCAGCCTGGCAATCAAGGGCGATACCGCGCTGAGCCGATGGACCGATCAACCGGTCGAACAACCCGAGTGGGCCACGTTCGACGACGACGAGCCGACGACATCGAACACCACGCCGGGTCGGTTCGCGCTCTATTCGATGCCGCCGACCGCAGCCACCGCACCGGTCAACGGGTCGGACCGCAGCACGGTTGCGGAACCGGCGGTCGCCGAACGAATCGATTACGCGTCACTCACCCTGGCTCAGCTGCGTGCTCGGCTCCCCGACATCTCGGCACCGGAGCTGGCCGAGTTGCTCGCCTACGAGGAGGTGACCTTGGCTCGGGCACCGTTCGTGACCATGCTGACGAATCGGATCGCGACCGCGACCGCGACGTGACCGAGGCCGCCGCACCGGACACGCGAACCGACAACTCCGCCGATCAACCCTGGCCGGTCCGAACCGTCGCGATCAAGATCGCCCAGTGGATCGACCGCCTCGGCAGCGTCTGGGTAGAGGGTCAGTTGACCCAGATCACCATCCGGCCACGTGCGGCCTATCTGGTCCTTCGCGATCCGGCAGCCGATATGTCCCTGTCGGTCAGCTGCCCGCCCGAGTTGCTGCACGCGGCGCCGGTCCCGCTCACCGAGGGCAGCCGGGTGATCGTGTACGGCAAGCTCGCGTTCTATACCGGACGTGGGCAGGTGTCGTTTCGGATCAGCGAGATCCGGGCCGTCGGGATCGGTGAGCTTCTTGCCCGGCTGGAGCGGCTGAAGGCCCTGCTGAACGCGGAGGGCCTGTTCGATCCGGCGCGCAAAAGACCGCTGCCGTTCTTGCCCCGGGCGGTCGGCCTGATCACCGGCCGGGCCGGCGCCGCCGAACGCGATGTGCTCGCGGTGTCCCGAAACCGCTGGCCGGCAGTCGAGTTCGTGATTCGAAACGTTCCGGTGCAAGGTCCGACCGCAGTTCCACAGATCCTCGGCGCGTTGGCCAATCTGGACCGGGACCCGGCTGTCGAGGTGATCGTCCTCGCCCGCGGCGGCGGCAGCGTGGAGGACCTGCTGCCGTTCTCCGACGAGACGCTGTGCCGGGCGATCGCCGCCTGCCGGACGCCGGTGGTGAGCGCGATCGGACACGAACCGGACAACCCGTTGAGCGACTACGTCGCCGATCTGCGCGCCGCCACACCGACCGATGCCGCGAAACATGTGGTACCCGACGCGGCTGCCGAGCAGACTCGGGTGATCGAACTACGTGCCCGGTCCGCCGCCGCACTGCGCGGCTGGGTCGAACGCGAGACGGCGACCCTGGCTCATGTGCGCAGCCGTCCGGTGCTGGCCGAGCCGATGCGCCGGATCGACGAGCGCAACGACGAGATCGCCCAGCTCCGGGCAGCGGCTCGACGGGACATCCGACGCGCGACCGAGACCGAGGCCACCCGGGTGGTTCACCTGTCCGAACGAGTCGCCGCGCTGGGCCCGGCGGCGACCCTGGCCCGGGGTTACGCGGTGGTGCAACGGGTTGCCGGCCCGGCCGACATGGCCGTGGTTCGCTCGGTGACGGACGCACCGCCCGGCAGCCAGCTACGCATCCGGGTCGGCGACGGCGCGTTGCGCGCCGCGACACTCGGCAACGACACATTCGGCAGCGACAAGCTCGAAAGGGACAATTCATGACCACCGGGAACGGTTCGGCCGCGGACCCGACAGCCGGCGAGATCGCCACCTTGGGCTACGAACAGGCGCGCGACGAGCTGGTCGACGTGGTGAAGGCGCTCGAACAGGGCGGCCTGGACCTCGACGCTTCTCTCGCCCTCTGGGAGCGAGGAGAGGCGTTGGCCAACCGATGTGAGGAACATCTCGCCGGCGCGCGGCGCCGGATCGCGACCGCACTCGACGCCGCCGAGGATCCCGATCGATCCGAATCGGACCGCGGCACGCCTACCGGGCAAGCGGGGTAGCCGCGCCGACGGAGGTCGCCAGCGTGGTGTATTCGGCGTCGTCGGCGGACCCGCGGAGCAACACCCGGGCCGCACCGAAGTCGGTGACCCAGACCTGTTCGCTGCCCGGCTCGGCATAGATCGCCCAGCGGCGGCCGGCAATCTCGCGCGAGCCCGTGACGCTGCGCTGCCCGGCGACGAACGACACCAGGTCGTCGGCGTCGGCATCGCTCTGGGTGAGTTGCAGGTAATGGCCGGGCGGCGTGATGAAACCGACCGTGCTGGCGATCCGATCGCCGCCCACGGTGCCCTGACTGCCGGAGTTGGACCGCCAGTCCGCCGGCACCTGCGGATCCCGAATCGGGAAGTTCAGCGACTCGGCGTCCGAGCGCAGCGCGGCGTGCACATCGAAGTTCGGGATCTGCCCCTGAGTCGGGCCGCCGGGCGCGAACTGACACTGACTGACCAGCCCGGCGAATGCCAGACAGAGCAGGACCAGCGGAGCAAGCGAAAAAACCATGTCACGCTGACTACGCAGGAATCGAGGTCGATCGCGGGCCACGAGCCCGAGTATTCCAGGCCGTTCCCGGCGGCAGTCGACCTGCCCGGCCGGGCAGCCCGGTCGGATTCTTCTGCGAGAATCAGACCATCCGCATTTGCGACAAGTTCGCCGCACGCTCAGGAGGCAGCCCGCATGACGGCCACACCGACCCCGCGCCACCGCGAGGCACCCGACCGTAACCTGGCGCTGGAGCTTGTCCGCGTCACCGAGGCCGGCGCGATGGCCGCCGGCCGCTGGGTCGGCCGGGGCGACAAGGAGGGTGGCGATGCCGCGGCGGTCGACGCCATGCGGCAGCTGGTCAGCTCGGTATCGATGAACGGCGTGGTGGTGATCGGCGAGGGTGAGAAGGACGAAGCGCCCATGCTGTACAACGGCGAGCAGGTGGGCAACGGCGACGGCCCGGACTGCGACTTCGCAGTAGATCCGATCGACGGGACAACGCTGATGTCGAAAGGCTCACCGGGCGCGATCTCGGTGCTTGCGGTCGCCGAGCGCGGCACCATGTTCGACCCGTCCGCGGTGTTCTACATGGAGAAGATCGCCGTCGGTCCCGACGCCGCCGACGCGATCGATCTGGCCGCGCCGATCAGCGAGAATCTGCGCCGCGTCGCGAAAGCGAAACGTTCTTCGATCGCCGACTTGACCGTCTGCATCCTCGACCGGCCCCGACACCACGAGCTGATTCAGCAGGTACGCAATGCCGGCGCTCGAATCCGACTGATTTCGGACGGCGACGTCGCCGGCGCCATCGCCGCCGCACGCCCGGATTCCGGCACCGACATGCTGGTCGGAATCGGCGGCACCCCGGAAGGGATCATCGCGGCCGCGGCCATGCGCTGCATGGGCGGTGCGCTGCAGGGTCGGCTGGCGCCGAAGGATCCGGCCGAGCGGGCGAAGGCGCTCGACGCCGGCTACGACCTCGATCGGGTTCTGCAGACCGAAGATCTGGTGTCCGGCGAGAACGTCTTCTTCTGCGCGACCGGTGTCACCGATGGTGACCTGCTGCGTGGTGCCCGATATTTCGGCGGCGGCGCCGCCACTCACTCGATCGTGATGCGCTCGAAATCCGGCACAGTGCGGATGATCGACGCCTACCACCGGCTGACCAAGCTGCGCGAGTATTCGGCGGTCGACTTCGTCGGCGACGACGACGCCGACCCACCGATGCCCTGACCTGGCCCGTGGTCTCCGCCGCCGCTACGGCAGCGGAGTCATGCTGCTGCCGGTGCCGACCTGCGCGCTACCGGTCGAGATCGCCGCGGCGGCCTTCTGCGGTCCGGCGCTGCCGGTGAAGACCGAACTCAGACCGACCGGAACCGGTCGGATTCCGAGATCGGACAACGGATCGGCTTGCGCGGTTCCGGCGACGCCGAGCATCGCGCCGCCCGCCGAGACGGTGGCGAGACCGGTCAGCAGAACGCGCTTTCCCGCGTGCTCCTCGGTCCGATGGTGCTTTCCGGCCATAGCGTTCTCCTTCATTGGAATCTCGAGACAGATCACAGAACGAAAACAAACAGGCAACAGCAGAGCTACCCGAAAAGCTAACACTTGACTAAAAGTTGCGGCGGGTGCGCCGCTCCGTGTCGGCGGTTTCAGCCGGTGGGCGTCACGGCCGCAGCGATGAGTCGGCCCCCGGCGTCGGCCCGACTCAGTGCACCGGGCGAATCGGCCGCTGGCAGGCCTTCAACGACACCGCGAGTACCAGATCGTCCAGCATCGTGATCATCGTCTCGTCGTTGCCGTCGACCAACCAGCGCAGGATCATGCCCTGGAGCAGGGACAGCGCGAATACCGCGATCGCCTCGACCGGCTCCAGCCAGATCGTCTTGGACAAGAGCGCACAATGGTTGAGGAAACCGATCATCTCGGCGTCCATCATCCGGTACTGCTCGCGCGCCACCCGATCCGCGTCCTGCGCCGCAGGCGCCGTGGTCCAACGCCGGCGCAGCGCATGGATGGTCAGCTCGTAGGTCAACGTCTGTTCGGCTGGGGTCGACTCGATCCGCGGCCAGATCGCACTCATTCCGGCATGCAGGAGCACCCGCAGTGCACGCAGTCCGTCCACGTCCAACGAGCCCGCCGCCGCGATGACCGCCTCCCGCATCGCGCCGTAGAGATGAAACACGATCTGGTCGCCCACCGCGGCCAGCAATGATTCCCGATCCTCGAACAACCCGTAGATGTCCCGCACTGTCGTCCCGGCGGCGTGGGCAACCGCACGGTCGGTAATGGCATCGATGCCATTACGGGACGCGATCGCGATAGCAGCGTTGATCACACGGTCGACGGCCGTGTCATCCGCGATCTTGTTGATCATATCGTCAGCTTACTGGCAGCAATCCGGACCACGGACTGTTTTAACGCGCTGGCCTGCATAATGGCGATGAAATATCCTCGGCCCCGTGGGTGGCACCGCCGTCGTCGATCACACTCCCGACGATATCCGCGAATGGGCGCTCCCGAGGTTCGGTCGCAGTGACAAATCGGTGCTGTTCGCCACACCGGGCGGTGACCGGCGCCGGGAATCTGCGGGCCCGCCGGTCGCGCGGACGTGATACCGAAAGGCCGACCGGCTGTCCGGAACGAAGCGTTCGGGTCGGCCGACCCCGGCGTTCAGCTGCGGCTTGCCGGCCCCGGGCTACCGTGGTGACGTGACCTCGGCCTTGGACGATCCGTACCGACTGGACGGCGCCTGGAACTTTCGCGACGTCGGCGGGCTACGCACGATCGACGGCGGCACCACTCGCCCGGGCGTGTTGTTCCGCTCGTCCCAGCTCAGCGGTCTGACCGACGCGGCGCGTCGCGAGCTCGACGTCCTCGGCATCGCCGACGTCTTCGACCTGCGACGGAACCGGGAGATCGAGGTGCTGGGCGCAGATCTGCTATCGCACCGAATTCGGTTGCACAACACCCCGTTCGAGCCCCGACATCTCGACGACGCACCGCATGAGCGACCGACCAGCGCCGAGCAAGCGGTGGCCGAGTTGAGCTCGGCCTACGCCCAGTTCGCGGTGTGCGACGAGGCCGCCCAGGCGATCGTCCGGATCGCCCGTGCCGTCGCCGATGGTTCCGCCGGCGTGCTGGTGCACTGTGCGGCCGGTAAGGACCGCACCGGCTGGCTCACCGCGGTGTTGTTGCGCGCGGTGGGCGTCACCGAACCCGAGGTGCAAGCCGACTACCTACGCAGCAACGCGGCGGTGCCGGATCTGGTGAAGATGATCGCGGTCCCGCCGGCCGATCTCCCCATACCCGAGGAGATGCTGGGCGTTCGGTTGGCGTATCTCGCCGCCGCAGATGATGCGGTTCGCGACCGGCACGGCGATTTCGCCGGCTATCTTGGCGGGATCGGGCTGAACCGCGACCTGGTCGACCGGCTGAGACAGCGACTGGTCGGCCCCGCTCAGGTGCCGCTGTAGCGCGCCTTACCCGGGCCGTCCTGCAGGAAACTGGCCACGCCACCACGCAGATCGTCGGTCCCGAACAACGCCCCGGACACCGTCGGAGTGATCGAGTCGGCGTGCGATACCCCGCCTGATCGCCAGGCCGCGATGATCCGCTTGGTCGCATCGTGGGCCCGGGTCGGACCGTCGGCCAGTCGCTGCGCCAGAGCCGCGGCGGCCGCGCCTACGTCCTCGTGGATGGCGTTGACCACCCCCCACTCGCGCATCGTCGCCGCGTCGTACAGGTCTCCGGTCAGCACCAGCTCGCGCGCTCGGCCGGAGCCCGCGCGCTCCGCCAGGCGCTGCGGACCGCCCATCGACGGCGTCAGTCCGACCACGATCTCGACCAGCCCGAACTTGGCTTCCGGCGCGGCCAGAATCAGATCGCAAGCCAGCGCGATCTCGAACGCAGCCGTCAAGGTGAGCGCGTGCGCAGCAAACACCACCGGACACGGCAACGCCTCGATCGGATCGACGATCTGGTCGAACAATCGCTGCCAGAGCTGCCGGCCCTGATCGGGGGTGACACCGGCGAAGTCGTGCACGTCGACTCCGCCGGATACGACCCGTCCTTCCGCGCGTAGTAGCAGTGCCCGCGGCGGATCGGCGGTGAGCGTCGCGAGGTCGGCGGCAATCGAGTTCAGCATGGCCGCGTCGAACAGGTTCAACGGGGGTTGGTTTATCACCAGGGTCGCGACTCGCGCCCCGCGCGCGGTGGTGGATTCGTCGATCCGCGTGGGTTTCGCCGTGCTCATCCGGCCAGCCTAGGTGATGCGGCAGCGACCTCTTGCGACGACGGACGGTCGACCGGTCGACTCGACGACCGGTGCCGGACGAACAGCACGGAGGCCACCAACCCGATCAGCAGCACCGACGCCGGCAGCAACATCGACTCGGCCAACGCTTCGGCAAACGGTTTCCGGACGAACTCGGGAAGCGGGCCGGCCTGGCCTTCGCTCGCGCCGCCGGACAGTCCATGAGCTGCCAGACGCGCCGTGATCAAGGCGCCGATCGCAGCGCTGCCCAGCACCGATCCGACCTGCCGGGTCGTGTTGTAGATGCCCGACCCGGCGCCGGCATCCGTGACCGGTAGATCGTGCGTGGCGGTCGCTCCGAGCGACGGCCAGACACAGGCGTTGCCGATGCCCATCAGCATGATCGGCAGCACCAACTGCCAAACCGGGGTGTCGACCGCCATGATCGCCGACAGCCAGAACAGCCCGCCGGAGAAGCAGGCGAAACCGATCATCGGCAGATACCGCGGATGCATCTGGTCGATCAGCCGGCCGACCACCGGGGCCAGCACCATCGACATCACCGCCATCGGGGCGAACACCAATGCCGCCCGGGTCGGCGACATCTCCTGCACCGCCTCCAGATAGAAGAAGCCCGGCAGCATCAGCCCGGTCACCGCGGCACCCATTGCCATGATCGCGATATTGGCGAGGGAGAAATTCCGCACCCGGAACAGCACGAGCGGCACCAGCGGCTCGTGGCTGCTCCGCGCCTCGTAGACCACGAACCCGACCAGAACGACCAGCCCGCCGACGATCATCGTCCAGATACCGGCCGACCAATCGTATCTGTTGCCTTCCTGCAGCCCGAAGACCAGGAGGAACAGGCCGACAGCGGAGATCACCACACCCGGGATGTCGAACCGGTGATCGCGAGTCGGCAGCTCCGGGACGAACCGAAGCGCGAGCACGAACGCCAACACTCCGACCGGAACGTTGATGAAGAAGATCCACTCCCAGCCGAACCCGTCCACCAACACGCCGCCGGCCAGCGGACCGACCAACGTGGCCACCCCGGCGACCGCGCCCCAGGCGCCCATCGCCTGCCCCCGCTTGGCGGGCGGGAAGATCCGGGTGATCACCGCCATCGTCTGCGGACTCATCATCGCCGCCCCCAGCCCCTGCACCGCCCGGGCCGCGATCAGCATGCCGATACTGCCGGACAGGCCACACCACAGCGACGCGAGAGTGAACACCGTCAGGCCGGTCAGGTAGATCCGCTTGGGTCCGATCTTGTCGCCGAGCCGGCCGGCAACCAGCAGCGGCACCGCGAAGGTGAGCAGGTAGGCGCTGGTCACCCAGACCACACCCGAGATGTCGGTGTGCAGATCAGCCATGATCGCCGGGTTGGCGACCGCGACGATGGTGAGATCCAGCAAGATCATGAAGAAGCCGAGACACAGCGTTGCGAGGGCACGCCACGGGTTCTCGGCGGAATAGTCGGACGATCCCGGGTTCACGAGCGACGCCTTTCCGGTTCGGCTGTCGGCGGCGCAGCCGGTCCGGCACGCCAGGTTCGGTCCCGACCGGGAGGATCGGTTACCCGCCGGCCGGCCGTTCCAGGATCTCGATCAGCCCAGCCTGGAACGCTTTTCCGGGCCGAAGAGTCCCGATGGAACATACGGCGCAGATGATCGCCCGGCAACCCGACGAAACAACTGCGCGCCGACGTAGGTACCGAAACTCGCCGCTGGGCCGGATCGTGCCGGTAGCCCGGCGCAACGGAACAAACCAGGCCGAACCGCACGTTGGCATAGTGTTCTGGTGCCAGCAGACGAAAGGGCGCAGCCTCATGCCGGACCAAATCATGCCGGGCCGTAACGAGCCGGAGCGCAGCAGGATCGAGAAGGGCATCGTCTCGCTACTGGACAACGCCAGCCGATTGCAGGCGCCGGCGGTGATCAAGTACGTCGACAAAGTCCGTGCCGACAACCCCGACGACAGTCCCGCCGAGCTCATCGAACGCCTGGAAGACCACTTTCTGCTCGCCGTCACCGGCAGCGGCGGCGCGGTCGGTGCCGCCGCCGCGGTGCCCGGGATCGGCACGGTGACCGCGATCGGCGCCGCTGCCGCCGAAGGAATTTTCTTTCTCGAAGCATCCGCCCTGCTGACGCTCGCGGTCGCCCACGTCCACGGGATCGACCCGGCCGACAACGAACGGCGGCGCGCACTGGTGCTCGCCGTGGCGCTGGGCGATACCGGGATGCAGATCGTGCAGCGCACGGTCGGGCGGAGCTCCAAGAACTGGGCCAGCACCATGTTGGCCGGCAATATCCCCGGCTTGTCCGGGATGAACGACTCGCTGCTCAAGCGCTTCGTCATCCGCTACATCACCCGGCGCAGCCTCCTGATGTTCGGCAAGATCATTCCGGCCGGCATCGGCGCCGTGATCGGCGGCATCGGTAACCGAGCGATCGGCAAGCAGGTGGTCAACAACGCCCGTAAGGCCTTCGGTCCGGCACCGGCCACCTGGTCGGCGCCGGTCGTGATCGACGCGGAGCCGCAGGGTCAGCTCGACCCCGCACGAAAGGTCTGACCACCGCCCCTTTGCTGCCACACCCGCCCGCTCGGCACGAGACGCTAGGGTCGGTGACGTGAACACTGGCCTGTCGATACGGGTGCGCGGGCTGACCAAGCACGCGGGCACGACTGCCGTGGTAGATGGGGTCGACTTCGACGCCGTTCCCGGCGCGGTCACCGCGCTGGTCGGCCCACCCGGTTGCGGTAGCACGCCGATTCTGCGGATGCTGCTCGGCCTGGTGGAGCCGACCTCCGGCACCGCCGAGATCGGCGGTCGGCGATACCACGAACTCGATCGCCCGTTGCTGCGGGTGGGTGCGGTCCTGGACCGACCGTGCATCCACCCGGCCCGCAGCCCCCGCGATCACCTGCGGATCCTGACCACCGCCGGCGGCGTCGACCCACGTCGGATCGGCGATGTGCTCACGCTGACCGGACTCGGCGCCGTCGCGGACCGGCCGGCCCGAAACCTGCCGCCGGAACTTGCCGCCCGACTCGACCTCGCCGCCGCACTGCTCGGCGACCCCGGCGTGCTGGTGCTCGACTCCCCCGCTCGCCGATTCGATCCGGCCGGGTTGGCCTGGCTCACCGGCCACCTGCGTGAGTTCGCCGCAGCCGGGGGAACGGTCCTGCTCACCGGCTCGACCCTGCACGAGCTCGGGCCGCTGCCGGACCGATTGGTACTGCTGAACGGCGGTATCTGCGTGTACCGGGCGCCGATCGTCCAGCTCCGCCGGACCCATCCGGACCGGATCATGGTGGCGAGTTCGGACCCGGCCCGGCTGGCCACTGCGCTGGCGGCGCAAGCACTGCCGGATGCGGTGGTGGCACCCGACGGCCGACTGGCCGTCGCCGGCGCGCAACCGGGACAGGTCGCTGTGATCGCTGCATCGGCCGCCGTCGCACTCCACTCGATGGTGCCGGCACCGACCGACCTGGACCAGGTCTGCAGCGGACTGATCAGGTCCGGTGTCCGATGCTGACCGAATCCGCCGTCCGCGCCGAGCTGGTCCGCCTGTTCGGGTTGCGACTCGGCGTTCGACTGCTCATCGTGCAGCTGCTCGTCGGCTCGGTGGCCTGTTTCGGCGGCACGGTCGTGGCCAGGCTGAATACCGAACCGAACGGAAATCTGCTGCTCGGGCGAGCGGCGCTCGGCTATTACGTGGCATTCGGCTGTGCTTGCCTGGCCGCAGCAGTGGTCACCGCGACGCTCGCCGGCGGCGACGTCCGATACGGGACGCTGACCTCGACCCTGCTGGCCGACCCCGACCGGGACCGGCTCCTCGCAGCGAAGTTTCTGGTCGGCGCGGCGTTGGGCGCGGTCTACGGGGTCTCGACCGGAGTGTTCGGTGCGATCGTCCTGCTCGGTTTCGCCGACGGCGGCGTCGGCCCCTCCTGGCAGCTCGCCGCGGTAGCGCTGGCCGGGACCACGGCGGCCGCCTGCTGGGGTCTGATCGGCACCGGACTGGGTTTGCTGCTCGGTTCACCGCTGGTCGCCGTGATCGTCCTGCTCACCTGGTGCCCACTCGGCGAGCTCGCCGCGTCCGCGCTGGCCGCGGCCGTCGGCTGGACCGAGTTCGGTTCGGTGCTGCCCTGTTTCGCCGCGCTCGGCACGATCGTCGCCGGAACCGTCCACGAGGTCGGGCCGATGCCCGGCTGGCCGGCGGCGCCGCTGCTCGTCGTCGGCTGGACCGCCGCCGTCGTCGCGACGGCGTGGTATCGCAACCGCAGCCGTGATCTGAACTGAATGGGTCATCCGGCGCCGTGAACGAGGGCGCCGACCAACGCCGCGGCGGCGACGCCGGCGACCACCAGGTGCAGCACCAGTGCTGCGAACAATCGGCCGTCGTCGGCCCACCGTGATCGTCGGGCCCGAGCCCGACGACGCCGTGCGATCGCTATCGCCACCAGGCAACCACCGATCGGCACCGCGCAGCCGAACAATGCGATCGCCAGCGCTGGATGCCGCGAGGCGAGCAGCCGCAGGATCACGATCGTCAGCACAGTTGTCGCGAATGCCGTTCTTTCCCAAGCCAGTTCGGTGCGCTCGAGCGCCGCGCCGGGGCGTTCGATGCCGTCCAGGTCACCCTCCCGGCAGCGCGAAGAACAGCGCGGTGAGGCCGACCGACACGAGTACCGCGACAAGAACCGGCATCATCACCGACGCCGGTAACGGCGCCCGTAGCCGTAGCCGGCGTTCGTTACCCGCCCACCGCACGAATCCGGTCACCCCACAGCCGATACCACCGGCGATCAGCAACCCGGCGGCGAGCGCGGCGGCGGGTTCATGCTCGGCCGACAACGTACCGACCGCGATGAGCGCAACCCCGGCACCGATCAGGGCCAGCCCGGTACGAATCCATGCCAGGAAGGTCCGTTCGTTCGCCAGGGAAAATCGCGCATCCGGCTCCTCGCCTACCCCGTACACCCACCGCGGCCAGCGATCGGAGGAGTCCCGCACCCGACCAGAATAGCGGCGGATCCGCGTGGACCGATTCGGTCGGTGGCCCGCGCTACCGTGGCCGACGATGGCACCCGACATTCCCGCACCCGACGATCGCGGATCCGGCACCGTACCGTCCGGCTGGATCCGCCGACTGTTCGCGCAATGCCGGCGACACCCTGCGACGTTGTGCGGGGCAGCGGCCGTCTCGGTGGTCATCGCGCTGCTGGACACCGCCGGCCCGCTGTTGACCAAGCGGGCGATCGATGCGGCGACCGGCGGCACGCCGAACCTGCTACCCGGCATCGCCGGGACGCTGGTGCTGCTCGCGCTCGCACTGTTCGGCCTCACCTTCGGTCGCCGCTATCTGGCGGCGCTGCTCTCGCTCCGGGTCCAGCACGATCTGCGAACGGCGTTGCTCGCCGCGGTCCACCGGATGGACGGCCCGCAACAGGACGGGATGCGTACCGGCCAGGTGGTGTCGCGCTCGATCAGCGATCTTCAGCTGGTCCAGGGCCTGCTCGCGATGGTCCCGCTGGCGTGCGGCGCCGCGGTGCAATTCGCGCTCGCCCTGGTGGTGATGACGGTGCTGTCGCCACCGCTCACCGCGGTGGCGCTGTTGGTGCTGCCCCTGATCGGGCTGGTGGTGTACCGCGTTCGGCCCCGGTTGTTCGCGGCGACCTGGTCGGCTCAGCAACGCGCCGCCGACCTGGCCCAACACGTCGAGGAGACCGTGACCGGGGTCCGGGTGGTGAAGGGCTTCGGCCAGGAGGACCGGATGGTCGACCGGCTGGCGGACCTCGGTCGCGATCTGTACGCCGAGCGGATGCGCGCGGCCCGGCTGAATGCGCGGTTCGCGCCCAGCCTGGCCACGTTGCCGATGGTGGGCCTGCTCGGGGTGATCGTCGCCGGCGGCGGATTGGCACTGCGCGGTTCGATCAGCATCGGCACCTTCGTCGCATTCGCCGCCTACGTGTCGACGATGGCCGCCACGGTACGACTGTTGTCCAGCCTGATCATCACCGCTCAGCTGGCCCGGGCCGGAATCGAGCGGGTCTACCAGGTCATCGACACCGAACCCCGGACCCGCGACCCGGCCCGGCCGGTACCACTGCCCGCCGGACCGCTCGGCGTCGAATTCGACCGGGTGTGCTTCGGTTTCGACCCGGACCAGCCGGTGCTGACCGACCTGGACCTGCGGGTCGCACCGGGCGAGACGGTGGCCCTGGTCGGTCCGGCCGGGTCCGGCAAGACGGCGCTCGCACTGCTGGTGGAACGGTTCTACCGGCCCGACTCCGGCACCGTCGCCCTGCGCAGCGGCGATCGTCGGATCGATCTCGCCGACCTGCAGGCCGACGATCTGCGCGGCGCGATCGGGTTCGTGTCCGACGACCCGTTCCTGCTGTCGGACACCATCACCACGAATATTGCGCTCGGCCGGCCGGACGCCGGCGCCGACGAGATCGCCCGGGTGGCGGCGATCGCTGCCGTCGACCGATTCGTGGCCGAACTCCCCGACGGCTTCGACACGGTGGTCGGTGAGCGCGGGCTCACCCTGTCCGGTGGGCAGCGGCAACGGATCGCGCTGGCCCGCGCGTTGCTGCTGCGGCCGCGCATCCTGGTCCTCGACGACGCGACCTCGGCCCTGGACACCGAAACCGAAGCGGCGATCTTCGACGCGTTGCGCAGCGACGCCGACCGATCCGGCGCCGCACCACCGACCACGATTCTGATATCGCATCGCGACTCCACGCTCGACCGGGCCGACCGGGTGGTGCGCCTGACCGGACCGGAGCACGCCGTGCCGGCCGCACCGAGCGCCGTGCCGACCCGCACCGCACCGGCGGCGATCGGGTTCGGCGGCCCGGCGGGCTCGGCGGGCTCGGCGGGCTCGGCGCTGAGCGGTCTCGCACCGACACCGACGATCACCGCGCGGGTCGCGAGGCTGCCACCTGCGACCGAGCAACCGAAGGTCGACACCGCACGGCTGCGCCGGGGCCGGCGGGTCTTCCGGCCGAGTGGACTGCTCCGACCGGTGCGCGGACTGCTGGTCGGCGCGATCGCCCTCCTCGCGGTCAACGCGCTGATCAGCGTTGCGTACCCGACAATCGCGCGGCACGCGGTGGACGCGGGTGTCCTCGCCGGCGATGCCGGCGCGCTGTGGCTCGCCGGCGGGTTCGGCCTCGGGTTGGCCGTCGTCGACTGGTCGGCCGGCGCAGCATCGACGGTGATCACCGCCCGTACCGGCGAGCGAGTGCTGTTCGGGCTGCGGGTACGCAGCTATGCCCACTTGCAGCGGCTCGGCCTGGACTACTACGAACGGGAGCTGTCCGGTCGGATCATGACCCGGATGACCACCGACGTGGACGCCCTGTCCACGTTCATCCAGACCGGGCTGGCGGTGGCCGTGATCAGCGCGTTGACCGTGCTCGGGGTGAGCGTAGCGTTGCTGGCCACCGACGCCACCCTCGCGCTGGTGGTGCTGGCCACCCTCCCTCCGCTGGCAGCCGCCACCTGGCTGTTCCGCCGAGTGTCGGTCGCCGCATACACCGCATCGCGGGAGCGGATATCGATCGTCAACGCCGACTTCCAGGAAAACGTCGCCGGCCTGCGTACGCTGCAGGCCTACCGGCGGGAGGAGTTCGCGGCGCGCGGTTTCGCCGCCCGCTCGATGGACTATCTGCGCGCCCGAATGCGCGCGCAACGTGCGATCGCCGGCTACTTCCCGCTGGTCACGCTGCTGTCCAATCTGGCGGCCGCCGCCGTGGTCTTGGTGGGCGGCTACCGGGTGGCGAGCGGGACGACCAGTGCGGGCACCCTGGTCGCCTTCATCCTGTATCTGACGCTCCTGTTCGGACCGGTGATGCAGTTGTCCCAGGTGTTCGACGGTTACCAACAAGCCCGGGTCGGCCTGCGCCGAATCGCCGAATTGCTCGCCACCCGCAGCTCGATCGAAGAAGCCGTCGACGCCGCCGATGCGGTCACCGTCACCGGGTCGCTGACCGGTGCGGCCCGGCTGGACCGGGTGCACTTCCGCTACGCCGGTGCGGCTGTCGATGCACTGGCCGGTATCGATCTGGATGTTCCGGCGGGGTCGACCGTGGCTCTGGTCGGCCGGACCGGTGCCGGCAAATCGACCATCGTCAAGCTGCTCGCCCGGTTCTACGACCCGACCACCGGCCGCGTCCGGGTGGACGACGTCGACATCCGGCGATTCCCGCTGGCGCAATATCGGGCCCGACTGGGCGTGGTACCGCAGGAAGCGCACCTGTTCACCGGCGATGTGGCGAGCAATATCGCGTTCGGCCGACCGGATGCGACACCGGCGCAGATCGAAGCCGCCGCGGCCGCGGTCGGCGCGCTCGACGTACTGTCCCGGCTGCCGGCCGGGCTGGCCCAGCCGGTCGGTGAACGCGGGCAGGGCCTGTCGGCCGGGCAGCGGCAGCTGGTGGCGTTGGCTCGGGCCGAACTCGTCGACCCGGACCTGCTGCTGCTCGACGAGGCGACCGCGACACTCGACCCGGCGACCGAGGCATCCGTGCTGACCGCGAGCCGCACCGTCACCGGCCGTCGGACCGCCGTCATCGTCGCGCACCGCCTGGCCACCGCAGCCCGCGCCGACCGCATCGTGGTCGTCGACAACGGCCGGGTGGTCGAGTCCGGATCGCATGACCAATTACTCACCGCAGCCGGGCCGTATGCCCGACTATGGGCGGTAGGCACGTGGACACGCCCGGACCACACACCTGGTCGGGGCTTCGATGCCGGGACTAGCCTCATAGCAGGCCCCACAGCAGTAGGCATCGACGACAGAAGGCGAGAGTAGGCCGTGAACGGCTCCGGATCCCAGTTCGGCCAGAACCAATGGTTGGTCGACGAGATGTACCAGCGGTTCCAGGACGACCCGTCGTCGGTCGACGCGAGCTGGCACGAATTTCTGACCGACTACACCCCGGACGACACCGGAACCGCGCGGACACCGTCGTCGCGCGCCGACGCCGAGCCCGCACCGGCCGACCCGCCACCGGCCCCGAAGGCAGCGCCCGCACCAGCCCCGAAGGCAGCGCCGGCCTCGAAAACACCGCCGGCCCCGGCACCTACCGCGCCGACCGTGAATGTACCGGTGCTCGCCGGCGACGACCCGAAGGTGCTGCGTGGCGCCGCGGCGGCAGTGGCCAAGAACATGTCGGCCTCACTCACCATCCCGACCGCGACCAGCGTACGGGCCATCCCGGCCAAGCTGATGATCGACAACCGGTCGGTGGTCAACAATCACCTGGCCCGTACCCGGGGCGGCAAGATCTCGTTCACCCACATGCTGGGGTACGCCATCGTCCAGGCGATCAAGGCGTTCCCGAACATGAACCGGCACTTCGCCGACATCGACGGCAAGCCGAACGCGGTCTCCCCGGAACACACCAACCTGGGCCTGGCGATCGACCTGCCGGGCAAGGACGGCAGCCGCTCCCTGGTGGTGGCCGGGATCAAGAACACCGAGTCGATGAACTTCGCGCAGTTCCACAGCGCCTACGAGGACATCGTCCGGCGCGCCCGCAACGGCAAGCTCACCGCGGAGGACTTCGCCGGGGTGACGATTTCGCTGACCAACCCGGGCACGATCGGCACCGTGCACTCGGTGCCCCGGTTGATGCCCGGCCAGGGCGCGATCATCGGCGCCGGCGCGATGGAGTATCCGGCAGAGTTCCAGGGCGCCAGCGACGAGCGGATCGCCGATATCGGCGTCGGCAAGCTGATGACGCTGACGTCCACCTACGATCATCGGATCATCCAGGGCGCCGAGTCCGGTGACTTCCTGCGCACCCTGCATCAGCTGCTGATCAGCGACGAGTTCTACGACGAGGTCTTCCATACGATGGGAGTCCCGTACGAGCCGATCCGCTGGCACAAGGACATCCGCGAACGTGGGGTGGACAAGAGCAGCCGGGTACTGGAGATCATCGAGGCCTACCGCAACCGGGGCCACCTGATGGCCGACACCGATCCGCTACGCCTGGTCAAGGACAAGTTCCGGTCGCATCCGGATCTGGACGTGACCAAGCACGGGCTCACCCTCTGGGATCTGGATCGGGAGTTCAACGTCGGCGGCTTCCACGGCCAGGAGCGGATGAAGCTGCGCGACGTGCTGTCCATCCTGCGCGATGCCTACTGCCGGCACGTCGGGGTCGAGTACATGCATATCCTGTCGCCCCGGCAGCTGCGCTGGCTGCAGGATCGGGTGGAGCAGAAGCATGTCAAACCCACTCTGGCACAGCAGAAATACGTCATGAGCAAGCTGAACGCGGCCGAGGCGTTCGAGACGTTCTTGCAGACCAAGTACGTCGGGCAGAAGCGGTTTTCGCTGGAGGGCGCCGAAGCGGTGATCCCGATGATGGACGCCGTGATCGACCAATGCGCAGAGTACGGCCTGGCCGAAGTGGTCATCGGGATGCCCCACCGCGGCCGGCTGAACGTGCTGGCCAACATTGTGGGCAAGCCGTACTCGAAGATCTTCACCGAGTTCGAGGGCAATATGAACCCGGCGGCGGCGCACGGTTCCGGCGACGTGAAGTACCACCTGGGCGCCGAGGGCACCTACATTCAGATGTTCGGGGACAACGACATCGAGGTCTCGCTCACCGCGAATCCGTCGCACCTGGAAGCCGTGGACCCGGTGCTCGAGGGGCTGGTTCGAGCCAAGCAGGACCTGATCGACGGCATCGGCGCCGACGTGGTGAAATCCTTCTCGGTCGTCCCCCTGATGCTGCACGGTGATGCCGCCTTCGCCGGCCAGGGCATCGTGGCGGAAACGCTGAACATGTCCGAGCTACGCGGCTACCGGGTCGGCGGAACGATCCACATCGTGGTGAACAACCAGATCGGTTTCACCACCTCACCGGAGAGCTCCCGCTCCAGCGAATACTGCACCGACATCGCGAAGATGATCGGCGCGCCGATCCTGCACGTCAACGGCGACGACCCGGAGGCGTGCGACTGGGCGGCCCGGCTGGCGGTGGACTTCCGCCAGGAGTTCCACAAGGACGTCGTGATCGACATGATCTGCTATCGGCGCCGCGGGCACAACGAGGGCGACGATCCGTCGATGACCCAGCCGTACATGTACGACGTGATCGACACCAAGCGCAGCGTCCGTAAGACCTACACCGAGGCGCTGATCGGTCGTGGCGACATCTCGCTGAAGGAAGCCGAGGACGCCCTCCGCGACTACCAAGGTCAGCTCGAACGAGTGTTCAACGAGGTGCGTGAGCTGGAGAAGTTCACTCCGGAGCCGAGCGAATCGGTGGAGGCCGACCAACAAACCTCGGACACCTTGGTCACCGCTGTGGACAAATCCGTGTTGCACCGGATCGGCGACGCGTTCGTCAACGTACCGGACGGCTTCACCGTGCATCCCCGCGTCCGCCCCGTCCTGGACAAGCGGCGGGAGATGGCCTACGAAGGCAAGGTCGACTGGGCCTTCGCCGAGCTGCTGGCCTTCGGCACGCTGGTCGACGAGGGGAAGGCGGTCCGGCTGACCGGACAGGACTCCCGGCGCGGCACCTTCACCCAGCGGCATGCGGTGATCATCGACCGGAAGACCGCCGCCGAATACACGCCGTTGCACAACATCGGCGGCGAGCACCCCGGCTGGTTCGCGGTGCACGACTCGGCGCTGTCCGAGTACGCCGCGGTCGGTTTCGAGTACGGCTACTCGCAGGGCAATCCGGAAGCTCTGGTCCTGTGGGAAGCCCAGTTCGGCGATTTCGTCAACGGCGCCCAGTCGATCATCGACGAGTTCATCTCGTCCGGCGAGGCGAAGTGGGGGCAGCTGTCCGACGTGGTGTTGCTGCTGCCGCACGGGCACGAGGGGCAGGGGCCGGATCACACTTCAGGCCGGATCGAACGCTTCCTGCAGCTCTGCGCCGAAGGGTCGATGACGGTGGCGGTGCCGTCGACCCCAGCCAACTACTTCCATCTGTTGCGTCGGCACGCGTTGGACGGAATTCGCCGGCCGCTGATCGTCTTCACTCCGAAGTCGATGCTGCGCAACAAGTTGGCGGTCAGCGATGTCAAGGACTTCACCGAGCGCGGGTTCTTCCCGGTCTTCGAAGAACCCACCTACGAAAGCGGCGACGGTGACCGCAAATCGGTCCGGCGAGTGTTGCTGACCAGCGGCAAGCTCTACTACGAACTGGCTACCCGCAAGCGCAAGGACAAGCGCGACGATGTAGCCATCGTCCGGATCGAACGGCTCTATCCCATTCCGGTCGCCGAACTCACCGAAGCCCTCGCGGGGTACTCGAACGCGACCCAGTTCTGCTGGGTGCAGGAGGAGCCGGCGAACCAAGGCGCCTGGCCGATGTTCGGATTGGCGTTGCCGGAATTGCTGCCGGAGAAGCTGTCCGGGATCAAGCGGATCTCGCGGCGGCCGATGTCGGCTCCGTCGTCGGGATCGAGCAAGGTACACGCGGTGGAACAGCAGGAGATCATCGACGAGGCCTTCGCGCCGACCAACTGAAGGGACGACAGGGAGGCCCGGGTGCGATAGCGCCCGGGCCTCCCTGTTATCCGACTGCGACGTGCGTCGCATTCGTCCCTGTCGGCCGCTCGACCGGCAGATCTGTAGCTCGCTCGGCTAGAGCAGACCGCCGAGCAGACCGTCAAGTGGACCATTGAGCAGACCGTCGGTCAGGTCGCCGATCCCCCCGTTGTCGTCCGTACCACCGGTCACGTCGCCCACGATGCCCCCCAGCGGGTCGGTGATGTCGCCGACGGTCTCGCCCACACCGCCCGTCACGTCGTCCAACCCGCTGTTCAAACCGCCCCCCGCACCCGGGCACAGCATCGACCCGCCCGCCGAACCGGACCCGCAGAGGAGATCGGTGATCGGATCGGCGTTCGCGGCCGGAGCGCTCATCAGAAGCGCCGAGCCCGCCACAACCAAGCCGAACATGAAGCCACGTCGTACCAGATTCATGAGGTGCTCTCCGTTCCGAATGGAAACCCGACCTGGCATCAGACCATAGCAGCGCACTATCGACGAGTAAAACGCGCGTAAATTAGACGACTTTTTTGTTTCCATAACCGAAATCGACGAGATACCGTCACGACTCCTCGACGTTGCCGGAGGGCATTAGCCGATCGAGCACGAATGACCGCGACCCACCCGATCGCCGATCGCGTCGGCCCGGCTTCCCTGCTCCCCGACTACCTCAGTCGGCTCGGAAAATCTTTCCAGCACAATCATATTCAGGCATCCGCCGATTTCACCTACCGCTTGCCCCGGCATCCGCCCGCCACCCGGGACAGCGAAGACACCGCGCACAGTTCCAGAATCGCCACGTCGGCGCGGTTCCCAACTGTGACCGATGACAGCGGACCCGTCGACGACCGAGCCGACTCGACGGGAGCCGACGGAAACAATGGACAAACGCGAATCAGATCGCCGGCCGATAAATGGATATACCCGGGCGCGAGATTATCGTCGATAGCCGGAAAGGTGGATCGAAACCTTTCACAGCTCTTTTTCTCCCGATAATGCTCAGCTTTTTACTGCAGAACCCGACCGGTGGCCGGGGTGACGGTTTGCCGGGTGGTTGTCCTCGATCCTCCGCCGAGTCACCAGCGGGACCGTATGACCGGCACCACGCGACAGTCGGTTCCGCCCGGCCTCGCTCACTCCAGGGTGACCGCCATCTCGGAGGTCAGCGCCACCGCCGGCAGTGCTCGCACGTTCAGCTCGACCAGATCGGCCCGACTGATCGGCTGCGTCCGCAACCAGGCGATCGTCGTCTCCTCGATGAACGCGATCCAGCCACGAACGGCCAGGTGAACGGTCGGCCGGGTCGCCTCGTCGACGCCGAGCGGCACCTGGGTCAGTATCCGACGGACGATCTCGCTCCGATTGGCTTCGAAGATCTCCACGAACTCGGGGTCGGCACTGGCCGGGCCACGCAGCTGGGAGACGTACGCCTCCCGGTTTGCCACGACATAGTCCACGTACCGCTCGATCGAATCACGCAACATGTCGATCGGCGGTAAGCCCGGCTTCGGGTCGATCGCGTCCAACAGATCCTGCGCAGCCTGCCGAACGATCTCCAGGTGATAGCCCTGTTTGGAGGTGAAGTAGTGGAACAGCAGCCCCTTGGAGATTCCCGCTTTGGCCGCGATCTCTTCTACCGAGATACGCTCCAGACCGCCGATCGACAGCATCTCCACCCCGAGCCGAATCAGCTGGTCGCGGCGCTGGACAGGATCGAGCCGGACACGTTTCACCGCCCAACCAAAGCATGGTATTGAACGACGGTCAATAGCTATTGACTCGCACTCAATAGCATCCTAGGCTGAGATTCATGAGTCCCCAGGTAACAGACAACGGCGTCCGAAACCGGCACGTGAATACCATCGTCATCGGCAGCGGCTTCGCCGGCCTCGGCACCGCGATCCGCCTCGCCCAGGATGGGCATACCGACTTCCTCGTGCTCGAACGCGGCGCCGACGTCGGCGGCACCTGGCGCGACAACACCTATCCCGGGGCCGCCTGTGATGTGCCGTCGCAGCTGTACTCCTACTCGTTCGCACCGAACCCCGAGTGGACCCGCTCCTTCTCCCGACAGCCGGAAATCCAGCGCTATATCAAGCAGGTGGCGCGCAAGTACGGCGTGCTGGACCGCCACGTGTTCGACTGTGACGTCACCAGCGCCCGCTGGAACGACGACGACGGCCTGTGGGAGATCGACAGCACCCAGGGTTCGTTCACCGCGAAGGTGCTCGTATCGGCGGTGGGCGCGCTCTGCGAGCCGGCACTGCCGAACATCAAGGGCATCGAGACCTTCGCCGGCCAGATCTTCCATTCGGCCCGCTGGGACCACGACGCGGATCTCACCGGCAAGCGGGTGGCGATCATCGGCACCGGAGCCTCGGCGATTCAGATCATTCCGGCGATCGCGCCGAAGGTGGCCCGGCTCGACGTCTATCAGCGCACCGCTCCGTGGCTGCTACCACGGGTGGATCGGGCCTATACCCAGGTCGAGAAGTTGGCCTTCAAGTACGTCCCCGGCATGCAGCAGCTCTACCGCGCCGGCATCTATCTGTCCCGGGAGACGCAGGTCGTCGGCCTGGCCAAGGCGCCGATCGCGATGAAGCCGCTGGAGCTGCTCGCCCGCGCCAAGCTGTTCTACGAGGTGCGCGACGCCGAGCTGCGGGAGAAGGTGACGCCCGATTTCGCGATCGGCTGCAAGCGGATGCTGATCTCCAACGAGTACTACCCCGCGCTGGTCCGCGACAACGTCGACCTGGTCACCGATCCGATCGCCGAGGTGACCGAGAACGCCGTGGTCAGCGCGGATGGAACGGTCCGCGAGGTGGACGCGATCATCGTCGCGACCGGCTTCCACGTCACCGATTCGCCCACCTACGCGACGATCAAGGGCCGGGACGGACGCAGCCTGGCCGACGTCTTCGGCGACATCGGCCAGCAGGCCTACAAGGGCACCGCCATCGCCAACTTCCCCAACATGTTCTTCCTGGTCGGACCGAACACCGGCCTCGGCCACACGTCTATGGTGTACATGATCGAATCGCAGATCAACTACGTCGCGGACGCGGTGCGCACGATGGATCGGGCCGGCTTGCGCACCGTCGAGGTGCGTCTCGAACGCCAGGAGAAGTACAACCGTGACCTGCAGCAGGCGTTGTCGCACAGCGTGTGGACCAACGGTGGTTGCGCCAGCTGGTACCTGGACAAGCACGGCAACAACACCACGTTGTGGCCCGGCTTCACCTTCCAGTTCCGTAACCAGACCCGCGCGTTCGACGACGACGCCTACCACACCACCACCCTGAAGATCGAGAACCTGGACAAGGCGAGCAGCAAATGAGCACATTCGACGGCAAAGTGGTCGTGATCACCGGCGCAGGCTCGGGCATCGGCCGCGCGCTGGCCCGAGAGCTGGCCGGCCGCGGCGCCCGGCTGGCCCTGTCCGACGTCGACACCGAGGGACTCGCCGAAACCGCAAAACTGTGCACCGACCTCGGCGCCGAAGTGAAGACCGACCGGCTCAACGTCGCCGAACGCGAAGCGGTGCTGGTCTACGCCGACGCCGTACATGCCCATTACGGCGTGATCCACCAGATCTACAACAACGCCGGCATCGCGCATCACGGCGATGTCGACCAGACCACGTTCAAGGACTTCGAGCGGGTCATGGACGTCGACTTCTGGGGCGTCGTGAACGGCACCAAGGCCTTTCTCCCCTACCTGGAGGAGTCCGGCGACGGGCATGTGATCAACATCTCCAGCCTCTTCGGCTTGATTGCCATGCCGGGTCAGAGCGCCTACAACGCGGCCAAGTTCGCCGTTCGTGGATTCACCGAGGCATTGCGCAAAGAGATGCTGGTCGGCAAGCGTCCGGTCAAGGTCACCTGCGTCCACCCGGGCGGGATCAAGACCGCGGTAGCGCGCAACGCGACCGTCGCCGGCAACCACGACCAAGCGTCGGTCGCCGAGCTGTTCGACAAGTATCTCGCCATCCATTCCCCGGAGATGGCGGCACGCACCATCGTGGACGGCGTCCGCCGCGGCCGCGGCCGGGTGTTGATCGGCTGGGAAGCACACGCACTGGATCTGCTGGCCCGGGTCACCGGCTCCGGCTATCAGCGAGTGATCGCGCTCACCTCCGGCCGGTTTTTGCCGTGATCCGCCGCGGTACCCGGGGCGGCCTGCCGTTGCCACTGGCGGCCGCCGTGTTCGGCCCGGGTCATCGGCTGCTGCTGAATCCGCGCGTGCCGGTCGGCGTGCAACGACGGCTGGCCGACGCCGTATCGACGATGCATCCGCTGCCCGCGGACACCCGGATCGAGTGGGTCACGCTCGGCGGACGTCCCACCGCCCGCCTGACGGTGGGCAAACCGGCCGCCAGCACCGACGGTGCGGTGCTGCTGCTCCACGGCGGCGGGTACACGATGGGGTCGGCGCGTACCCATCGCGGCCTCGCCGCATACCTGGCCCGGGACACCGGCCGGCCGGTCTACTTGATCGAATACCGGCTGGCGCCCGAACATCCCTACCCCGCCGCAGTCGACGACGCGGTCGCCGCGATCCGGGAACTGATCCAACGCTACGGCGACGCCGGACAGATCGGACTGGTCGGCGACTCGGCCGGCGGTGGGCTGGCGCTCGCCGCGACGTACCGGCTGCGCGACGAAGATCATGTCGTGCCGGCGGCATTGGCGCTGATCTCGCCCTGGGTGGATCTGGCGGACCCGACCGACCGGCCGACCGATCTGGTGGTGAGCCGAGCGTGGTCGATGGCGAACGCCGCGGCCTACTGTGGGCCGGTCGATTGGGCCGACCCCGGCTGCTCTCCCGTGTTCGGCGACCCGACCGGACTGCCCCCAACGCTGATCCAGGTGTGTACCCGGGAATCGCTGTACGACCAAGATCGCCGACTTGCCGGAATCTTGCGCGACGCCGGGGTCGAGGTGACGCTGAGCACCGACGACCGGATGTGGCACGACGCGCAACTGCAACCGGGACTGCTGCGGGAGGCCGCGGCAGCGGTCGCCGAGATCGCCGCCTTCCTCGGTGAGCGGCTATCCGGCACGATCGTCGAGCCAACCGGCGGCGAGGTCGGCTGACCGTTCCCCTGCCTGCCGGCGTGCGACCAGGGCGTTCAGCGTGGCGGTATCGAGCTCACCGGCCACCGTGTTCAGCGCCCGCCGGGCGTCGTCGTCGAGCGCACCTTCCCGGTAGACCGGGAACACGTTGCGCGCCGGGACCACAGCTGCGACCTCGCGGTCGGCCAACGCGCCGGCGAGTTCGTCGGCATCCGGAAAACGCGCCAGCACCGCATCGGCGCAGCGCGGCGGGTCGGCGTCGGCCGCCAACCCGATCCGCGGCCACGGACACGGGTACTCGCCGACCGTTCGCCGTCCTGCCAGGGTGACCACCGACGTCGGTGTCCCCGGCGCCGCGGCCGCATAGTCACCGTCGGCCAGTCCGGGCGGCAACGCCCGGGTGACCGCGGTGTAGACGTCCTCGGCGCCGACCGCGGTCGCCGCCGGGTCGAGATAGCCGAGCAGATCACCGGTCTGCTCCGGCACCAGGGTCAACGTGCCGGCATCGAGGGCGGCCCACAACGCTGCCCGGTCGGCGACCGGCGGTGCGACCCGGGCCGCTCGACCCGTCCGGGTGAGCGCAGCAGCATAGATCTCCGCGACCAGAGCGGCCGCCGGGGAATCGACCGAACCGACCGTCACGACCGCCGCAAGCCGTGGATCGGTCGCTGGATCCGGTGCCGTGCAGCCGCTTGCCGCGACCATTGTGACGAGCCCCAGGGACGCCCACGCGGCCGCCTTGACCAGGCCCGGAACCCTGCTCGACCGCCGCACACGCACCTCTCCGCCGACCGACCGGGCTATCGTAGCCGGGTACGGTCAATCGTCGGGAGGGACGCTTATGAACTCCGCTGTGCTGCGCTGGATCGGCTGCGCCGGGCTGGCGGTGTCGCTGCTGGCGACCACCACCGCCTGCGGCAACTCGGATCCGTTCGGCGACAGCCCGGCCGACACCGACCCGAACCATATCGTGATCGGCTCGGCCAATTTCCCGGAGTCCGAGACCGTCGCCGACATCTACGCGAAGGCATTGGCTGCCAACGGCTTTCAGATCAGCACCAAGTTGAACATCGGCAGCCGCGAAGCGTACGTTCCGGCCGTGCAGGAGGGCTCGATCAGCCTCATCCCGGACTACACCGGAAACCTGTTGCGGTATCTGGACAAGAGTGCCACCGCAACCGCGCCGGACGAGGTCAACCGGGACCTGCAGAAGGCGCTGGGATCCGACCTGACGATCGCCACCCCGGCGCCCGGCGAGGACAAAGATGCCGTGGTGGTCACCCGCGAGACGGCGAACACCTGGCAGCTGACCTCGATCGCCGACCTCGCACCGCATTCGGCCGAGGTGAAATTCGGGGCGCCGGCGGAGTTCCGCGAGCGGCCGGTGGGCCTGCCCGGGCTGAAGCGAAACTACGACCTCGACATCGCGCCGGAGAACTTCGTCCCGATCGGCGACGGCGGCGGCCCGGCCACGGTGCAGGCGCTGGCATCGGGCCAGGTGACCGCAGCAGACATCTTCACCACCTCGCCCGCGATCAAGAAGAACGACTTCGTGGTGCTGGCCGACCCGAAGAACAACTTTCCGGCGCAGAACGTGGTACCGCTGATCAATGCGAAGAAACGCACCGACAAGCTGATCAAGGTGCTCGACGCCGTCTCCGCCCGGCTGACCACCGACGAACTCGTCGCGCTGAACGAGGCCGTGTCGGGCGAGACCAAGACCGATCCGCAGGCCGCGGCGGACGCCTGGGTTGCGGCGCGCGGCCTGGACAAACCCGTCGGCTGAGGCAACGAGTGTCCACCATCGAATTCGTCGGGGTGAGCAAGACCTATCCCGACGGCACCCGCGCGTTGCAGCAACTCGACCTGACGATCGAATCCGGGTCGTGCACCGTGTTCGTCGGGCCTTCCGGCTGCGGGAAGACCACCGCGATGCGGATGATCAACCGGATGCTGGAGCCCAGCTCGGGCACGGTGCGGCTGGACGGCACGGACGTCTCGACGGTGAACCCGGTTCGGCTGCGGCGCGGCATCGGCTACGTGATCCAAAGCGGCGGTCTGCTTCCACACCGAACCGTGCTGGACAACATCGCCACCGTGCCGGTGCTGTCCGGCGAGTCGCGGCCGGCCGCCCGCGCCGCCGCCCTGCGCCTGCTCGACCGGGTCGGGCTGGACCCGACACTGGCGCACCGGTACCCGGCTCAGCTTTCCGGTGGCCAACAGCAGCGGGTCGGCGTGGCCCGGGCGCTCGCCGCCGATCCGCCCGTGCTGCTGATGGACGAGCCGTTCAGCGCGGTCGATCCGGTGGTCCGCGACGGGTTACAGGCCGAGCTGCAGCGTCTGCAAGCCCAACTGCGTAAGACGATCGTGTTCGTCACCCACGACATCGACGAAGCGGTACGGCTCGGCGACCGGGTCGCCGTGTTCGGCCGGGCCGGCCGACTGCAGCAGTACGACCGGCCCGAACAGCTGCTCTCCGCACCGGCGACCGACTTCGTCGCCGAGTTCGTCGGCCGCGATCGCGGCTATCGCGGCTTGTCCTTCCGATCCGCGGACGCCGTCCCACTGCACAACGTCCGGACCGCGACCCCCGAGGAGCTGCGGGGCCTGCGCCTGGACCACGGCGAATGGGTCCTGATCATCGACGAGCTGCGCCGGCCGCGCGGCTGGATCGACCCGACCGGGGTAGCCGCGATCCGATCGGGCCGATCGGTCGCCGAGTCCAGCTCGGCCGCCGGCTCGCTTTTTCCGGTCGGCGGTGACCTGCGCCAAGCGTTGGACGCGGCGGTGTCCTCGCCGTCGGGTATCGGCGTGGCCGTCCACGACGACGGGTCGGTAGCGGGCGGGATCGACCCCGACGAGGTGGTGGCGCTGCTCGCGACGCAACGGCACGCCGAAGACCGGGCGCGCAATCGCCGGTTCTTCGCCGAGTCCGAATCCGGCCGGTCCGCCGGCACCGCACCGTGAGATACCTGCTAAACCATCCGGCCGAAGTCTGGCAACTCACCCGGATGCACCTCTACCTGGCCTTGCTGCCGCTGCTGGTCGGCCTGTTGCTGGCGGTACCGATCGGCATCGCGATCCGACGGCAACGTCGGCTGCGTCGAACGACGCTGGCCGTCGCGAGCATCGCGTACACGATCCCGTCGTTGGCGCTGCTGGTGATCTTGCCGCCGGTGCTCGGGATATCGGTGCTCGATCCCCTGGTGGTCGTCGTCGCCTTGACCGTCTACTCGACGGCACTACTGGTCCGCGCCGTACCGGAGGCACTGGACTCGGTACCGACGACCGTGACCGACGCCGCCACCGCAATGGGCTTCGGCACCATGCGCCGGGTGCTGTCGGTCGACCTACCGTTGGCGATCCCGGTGCTGATCACCAGCATCCGGGTCGTTGCGGTAACCAACATCTCGTTGGTGCCGATCGGATCGCTGATCGGGGTACACGGGCTCGGCCGGCTGTTCACCGACGGCTATCAACGCGACTACCTGGACGAGATCGTGGCGGGCATCATCGCCGTCGTCGCCCTGGCGTTGCTGTTCGACGTGCTGCTCTACGCAGCTGGTCGCGCGCTGACCCCGTGGACCCGGAAGGAGCTGGTCGGTCGATGAACCTGTTCGGGGCCGCGTGGACCTACTTCCGCGAACACTGGTGGTCCGGCGAGCCGTCGCTGCTGGAACTGACCGGCCAACACCTCTGGTACACGCTGCTGGCGGTGACCGGCGCGGCCGTCGTCGCGATCCCGATCGGGCTCGCGGTCGGGCACACCGGGCGCGGGCGGGCCGGGCTGATCGGCGCGGTCAACGCACTGCGCGCGTTGCCCACGCTCGGCCTCCTCACTTTTCTGGTGCTCTGGCTGGGCAGCATCGGTCTGACGCCGCCGATCGTCGCGCTGATCGTCGCCGGCATCCCGGCGCTGCTGGCCGGCACCTATGCCGGCATCGCAAACGTCGATCCGACGGTGGTGGACGCTGCGCGAGCGATGGGGATGACCGAACGCCAGGTATTGCTCCAGGCCGAACTCCCGAATGCCTTGCCGCTTATCCTCGGCGGGCTCCGAAGCACCACGCTGCAGGTGGTGTCGACCGCGACGATCGCCGCATATATCGATCTGGGCGGGCTCGGCCGGCCGATATTCAGCGGCATCGCGGTCCGCCAGTACGACCGGGTGCTCGCTGCCGCCATCCTCGTCGCGCTGCTGGCAGTGGTACTGGACGGTCTCCTTGCTCTGGTGGCCCGGCTCGCGCGGCCGCGGTCGGGTCGGCGAGCGGCGACAAAATCGACCGTATCGAACCGGTCCGAGCAATCGATACACACATGTTAGGGTCAGCCAGCCGATGAGGCGGGAGGCCGCAGGCCGGCCGGCCGCAAGACCACAAAAGGGGCGTCATCTTGCGAAGTTCGACCATGCGTCGACTCCTGGTCACCGCTGCACTCACGATAGGCATGGGAACCGCGGTAAGCGGTACCACCGCGGCAGCACCAGCCGAGAAGGCCACCACCGGTGGCGCAGCGCGCATCGTTTCGGTCGAACCGATCAACGACCGACAAGAGAAGATCACGGTCTACTCCGCAGCGATGGATCGGGAGATCCCGCTCCAGGTCGTGCTGCCGGCAGACCGGAGCAAACCGCAGCCGGTTCTCTATCTGCTGAACGGAGTCGGCGGTGGTGAAGACTCGGCGAACTGGTTCGGCCAGACCGACATCCTGGACTTCTTGAAAGACAAGAACGCGAACGTCGTCATGCCGATGGCCGGGCGCGCGTCCTACTACACCGATTGGCAACGTGACGACCCGGTCCTCGGCCGGAACAAGTGGTCGACCTTCCTCGGCAAGGAACTGCCCCCGCTGATCGACGCCGAGCTGGGGACGAACAAACGACAATCCATCGCGGCCATCTCCAGCTCGTCCACGTCGGTGTTCAACCTCGCGATCGAGCATCCCGGCCTGTACAAGGGAATCGCAGCGTTCAGCGGTTGTGTCCAGTCGTCCGACTCGGTCGGCCAGCACTTCGTGAAGATCACGGTCAACGACTGGGGCGGCGGTAACGTCGAGAACATGTGGGGCCCGCTCGGCGGCCCGGACTGGGTCGCCCACGACCCGCAGGTGAATGCCGAGAAGCTCCGCGGGACCGATATCTACGTCAGCTCGGGCACCGGAGTGCCCGCCGCCCCGAACGATACCGATGCCAACCCACGGTTCAGGGACGGCCGGGCAGCAATGTTCGACCAGCTGGTGGTCGGTGCGCCGATCGAGGTGGCGACCGGGGTGTGCACCGATCATCTCGCCAAGCGGCTCAACGAGCTGCAGATACCGGCGACGGTGAATATTCGCAAGACCGGTACTCATTCTTGGGGCTACTGGCAGGACGATTTCCATGATGCTTGGCCGCTCCTGGCCAAGTCGATGGGAATCTGAGCAGACGTCCCGATCCCGTCACAGCGAAAAGCCGATCCGGTCCGGATCGGCTTTTCGCTATCTGGTCTCAGACGCCGATTTTCCACGCCCGGCGGCGCGGCGAATGTCGGTTCAGCATGGTGAGAAACTTGATCCGACGGCCGGGAACGCTGACCACCCAGCCTTTCTCGATGTCGCCGAGGCTGGTCTTCACCACCTCGTCGATACCGATCAGCAGTTGTTTCGGGACTCGGTCGACCTCGATCCCGGCCCGCTCGATGAACGGTGTCTCCATGAAGCCCGGGCAGAGCGCTTGGACCCGGACCCCGGTGGACTGCAACTGATGAGCCAGGCCCTCGGACAACCGAATCACCCATGCCTTCTCGGCAGCGTACGTCCCGGCCGGACCGGTGTAGAGGCCGGAGATACTCGCGACATTGATGATCATTCCGTTGTCGGCGGCGAGCATCGGCGGCACGGCTGCCCGGGTGAACTCCAGTACCGCAGTGATATTGACCGCCATCTCGGCCCGGATGACCTCGATATCGGTCGTCCAGAAATGCTCGTAATTGCCGTAGCCCGCATTGTTCACCAGCGCGGTGACGCCCTGGGACAACCGGGCAACGACCCGAGCCCGGCTCGACTCCTGCTCCAGGTCGGCGACCAGCTGCTCGACCAGCGCCCCGTGGTTGCGCTCCAACTCACCGGCAACGTCGGCCAACCGCTCGGCATTGCGGCCGACCAACACCAGGTCGTAGCCCCGGCCGGCCAACTCCGTGGCAAATGCTTTACCCAATCCCGAGGTAGCGCCGGTGACCAGGGCAACCGGCCGGGCCGGGGCGACGTCGGTTTCCGAATCCGAACTGGACATCTCGACCACACTCTCCGTGTTTCGCAAGCGTTGGTGTCACAAACGTGGTGTTCGTAAAGCATCGTGCTGCACATACAACAAAGAGATATCCGCCGAGGGCGGATCGATACGCCTCGAGCGATCGACTCGAGGACGTCAGGCCGTCGGCCGGATCAGGGACTGTCGAACTTCCACACCCACCGGCGCGGACTGAACCGATTGAGCATCGCGACGAACTTGATTCGCCACCCCGGAACGCTTACCGCCCAGCCCTTCTCGATATCGGCGAGGCTGCCCTTGACCACGTCGTCGACGCTGATCACCAGCGGTTTCGGAAAATCCTCCGGCTTGTTACCGACCCGTTGGTGAAATGGGGTATCCATGAAACCCGGGCACAACGCCTGCACCCGAACCCCACTCGGCCCCACCTGGCCGGCCAGTCCCTCGGAAAATTTGATCACCCAAGCCTTTTCGGCACCGTAAGCGCCGGTGGCGCCGGTGATCAGGCCGGAAATACTGGCGACGTTGATGATCATGCCGTCCGCCGCAGCCAGCATCGACGGCAACGCTGCACGGGTAAACTGCAGCACAGCAGTAACATTCACTGCCAGCTCGGCTTCGATCGCCTCGGGGTCGAGTGTCCAGAAGTCGCCCGGGGTCGCGTATCCGGCGTTGTTGACCAACGCGGTGACCCCTTGCTCCAGCCGCGCCACCACCCGTGCCCGATCGTTCGACTGCTCGAGGTCGGCCACAAGTTCCTCGACCACCGCACCGTGATTGCGCCGCAACTCGTCGGCGAGCTCCGCGACGGCGGCAGCGTTGCGACCGACGAGCACCATGTCGTTACCCCGAGTGGCAAGTTCGACGGCAAATGCCCGGCCGAGGCCGGACGTGCAGCCGGTGACGGCCGCTACCGGGCGCCGACTTGCCGGCGGCACGTGCGTTGCTTCTTCCTGCGCCGAATGTTCCTCGTGCGCCGAATCCAGTTCGATGGGATTCGAGTCGACTACCGCCGGGCTCACCTGATCCGACCGCTGTACGGTATCGGAGAAATTGGACATGAGGACTGGGTGCACTCTCTATATACGGCGGCGTGCAGCCGACTTCCGAATAGCAGCCGAAACTGAACCGATCTATTTGGTTAGACGACAACGACTTTCAGGCTGGAATTGCTCGGGCCCATACCACTCCTTGCGGCGTGCGCAGTTGTATCCCCCGACACCAGCAAGCTGCTGGCTCCAAAAGTATCGGATGCAATAGCATAGATCAATACCTGCCCCTACCAGCCCGGATGTCGCGTGACGGCCGAGCCCGGCGAGGCGGACCACAGTTCGGTGCGCGAGAACTCAGCTGACGATGCGTTCCGGGTGTCCGAAACCGACGATCGGCAATACCAAGGCCCCCGGCGCATCGGCCGGCACGATCGGCAGCTGCGGCTGCACCGGGTCGATCCGCCGATACCCCGCACCTTGCTCCGGTCGCAGGTCCAGCTCACCCTTGTTCGGCCACAACGCAGCGGCCCGCTCGGCCTGAGCGGCAATGGTCAGCGAGGGATTCACTCCGAGATTCGCCGATACCGCGGCGCCGTCCACGACGCTCAACGTCGGATAGCCGTATACCCGGTGGTAGGGATCTATCACTCCCTGCTCGGCGTCCGCACCGATCACTGCGCCACCGAGATAATGCGCGGTGAGCGGGATATTCGCCAACTCACCCCAGGTGCCGCCGGCCACTCCGTCGATCTTGGCGGCGATCCGCCGGGTGGCTTCGTTACCGACCGGTATCCAGCTCGGGCTCGGCTCGCCGTGTCCGGGTTTGCTCGTGTACCGCCGGCGACCGAACAGACCTCGCTTGGTGAACGTCGTGATCGAGTTGTCCAGGTGCTGCATCACCAGCACGATCATCGACCGCTCACTCCACCGACGTGGCGTCATGTACCGCAGCTGCAAGGGGTGGCGCAGCACCAGCAGCACGAACTTCAACCAGCGCGGGATTCGGCCGCCCCCGTCGGTGAGCAGGGTTTGCAGCAGCCCCATGAAATTGGAGCCCTTGCCGTACCGCACCGATTCGATGTGGGTGTCCGACGTGGGATGGATCGACGAGGTGATCGCGACTCCGCGGGTCAGATCCAGGTTCGGGTCGACCCGCTTCTTCGCTGCACCCATCACCGACTCCGAATTGGTCCGGGTCTGCATCCCCAACCGGTCGGACAGCTCCGGCAGAACTCCCTGGTCCCGCATCGCGAACAGCAGCTTCTGCGTGCCCCAGGTACCGGCAGCCAACACCACATGCTTTGCGGTGAACGTACGCGGGTTCCGCCGAATCATGCCGTCGGTCCGCCGCGTATCGACCTCCCAGCTGCCGTCCGGAACCGGCCGCAGCGCGGTCACCCGGGTCATCGGGAAAATCTGCGCGCCGCCGCGTTCGGCCAGGTAGAGATAGTTCTTCAGGAGCGTGTTCTTCGCGCCGTGCCGGCACCCGGTCATGCACTCGCCGCATTCGATGCACCCGGTACGGTCCGGACCCACCCCGCCGAAGAACGGATCCGCGACCGTCTTGCCCGGCTCGCCGAAGAACACCCCGACCGGGGTTGCCACGAATGTGTCCTCGACCCCCATATCGGCTGCAACCGATTTCAGCACCTGATCGGCCGGCGTCAGGTGCGGATTCTGCACCACACCCAGCATCTTGCGCGCCTGCTCGTAATACGGGCTCAACTCGTCGAACCAGTCGGTGATCTCCGACCATTGCCGATCATGGAAGAACGGCATCGGGGGTTTGTACAGGGTATTCGCATAGTTCAGCGAGCCACCCCCGACCCCGGCGCCGGCGACGACCAGCACGCTGTTCAACGGATGGATCCGCTGGATACCGAAACAGCGGAGGCCCGGCGCCCAGAGGTAGTCCCGAAGGTGCCAGCTGTTCTTCGCGAAGTCGCGGTCGGCGAACCGTCGACCGACTTCCAGCACGCCGACCGAGTAGCCTTTCTCCACCAGCCGCAGCGCAGTCACGCTGCCACCGAAACCCGAACCGACAACCAACACGTCGAAATCTGTCGCCGGCTCGACAACCGCCGCGTTACTCATGCTGTCAGCATATCGACCGGTAGCCGCCGCAGTTGAGGCTTCCGGGAAGACACGACGGGGTCACGGCACGCGACGACGATCTCGGCGGTACGGTGCCGTCCATGTTTCGGACACTCGGGCGCTTCGTCTCGCGTCGCCCCTGGTACGTCATCGCTGCCTGGCTTGTGCTCACCGGGATCGTGCTCGCTACCGCGCCGACGTTGCAGACGACCACCGACGAGTCCGAGTTTCTGCCCGCACACTACGAGTCCGTGCAAGCCGGGAAGCTGCAGTCGCAGGACTTCCCCGCGGACAGCACCCCGGGCGCGATCATCGTCTTCGATCGGGCCGACGGCAGCCCACTGACCTCGGCCGACCGCTCCGCCGTGACCCGGATCGCCGACCGACTCGGCCCGCAGCTGGCCGCCCGCACGTTCCAACCGCAGGTCGCGACCACCTCCGCCGACGGCAAGCCGAACATATCGGCGGACGGCATGGTGCAGCTCGGCATCATCGGGCTGACCCACGGCTCGACCGGCTACACCCCGGACGCGATCGAGGACGCCGAGGCGCTACGCGACGATCTCGCCGCACTGGCGTCGGACACCGACCTGCGAGCCCGCACGACCGGGCCGGTGCCCCAAGCGCTGGACAGCCAGGAGTCCACCGACAGCGCGCTGACCGTCGTGGGGATCGCCACCGTCGGACTGATCGTGCTGCTGCTCGCCCTGATCTTCCGCAGCGTGATCATCTGCCTCATGCCGATCTTGGTTGTCGGCTTGGTGTCCGCGGTTGCCACCGGCCTGATCGGGTTCGCCAACGAGCTCTTCGATCTGAAGGCGGACTCGTCGATCCAGGTGATCCTGATCGTCGTGCTGTACGGCATCGGCACCGACTACATCCTGTTCTTCTTGTTCCGGTACCGGGAACGGCTGCGCCACGGGAGCGAGACCCGCCCGGCCGTCGGTTACGGGTTGGCGCGAGCCGGCGAAGCGATCGCCTCGGCCGGCGGAGTCGTCATCGTGGCGTTTCTTGCGCTGTTGCTGAGCTCGCTGAGCGTCTTCCGGGCGATCGGGCCGGCGCTGGCGATCGCCGTCGCGGTGACCATGCTGGCCGTGCTCACGCTGGTGCCGGCGATCGTCACCGTGCTCGGCCCGGCGCTGTTCTGGCCGTCCCGCAACTGGCGCACCGAGCCGACCGGAGCTCGGTTCGCCCGACTGGGCACCGCGCTCGGCCGCCGCCCTGCTCTTTTCGCGACCGGGTCCGGCCTGGTGCTGGCCGGTCTCGCGGTGTTCGCCTTCGGCTTCAATCCCTCGTTCGATTTCAACTCCAGCCTGCCCAGCGGGGCCGAATCCACCGAAGCGCTGCAAACGTTCCGGCAACACTTCGCTGCCGGCGCCGCCGAGCCGGTTCCGGTCATCCTGAAGGCCGACGAAGACGGGAAGATCGACCCCGCCGCGCTGACCGCGATGAACGAGGCGCTGCGCGGTGCCGACGGTGTCGCCCAGGTCTTCCCGCCACGAATGTCACCGGACGGTACCGCCGCGGCGTTCTCGGTGGTGCTGACCGCCGACCCGGTCTCGACCGAGGCGATGGACGATGTCGCGGGCCCGATCCGAACCGCGGCGCATGCTGCCGCGCCGGCGGGCACCTCGGCATACGTGGGCGGTACTCCGTCGGTGTTCGTCGACATGCAGCGGGCGATGACCCGGGACTACGCCGTGGTGTTCCCGCTGGCCGGGCTGGTGATCCTGGTGATCCTGGCCTTGGTACTGCGGGCACTGGTCGCTCCGCTGTACCTGATGGCTGCCGTCGGCCTCGGCTTCGGCGCGACGTTGGGCGCGACGGTGATCGTGTTCCAGCACGTTCGCGACGAGTCCGGGCTGATCTTCACGCTTCCGATCTACATCTACCTGTTCGTGACGGCCCTGGGCACGGACTACAACATCCTGATGATCACCCGGCTGCGGGAGGAAGCACGGGCGGGGCGCGAACCGCGGCCCGCGGCAGCCGAGGCAGTCCGGCATGCCGGCCCGACCATCGCGGCGGCGGGCGTCATCCTGGCCGGCACGTTCGCCTCGCTGATGCTGGGCGGGAACTCGCTGCTGGTATCGATGGGCTTTGCCTTGTCGTTCGGCATCGTGATAGCTGCATTCGTGATGTCGATGTTCTTCACCCCGGCGCTGACGGCGTTGCTCGGGCACTGGGCGTGGTGGCCCGGGCACGGGGATACGGCACAGCCGAACGACCCGGCGGAGATGAGCGACGGCACCGAGCCGAGCGTCAGCCCCGCACGCTGAGACCGACCTTCTGGAACTCCTTGAGATCGGAATAGCCGGACTTGGCCATCGACCGGCGCAAGCCACCGACCAGGTTCAGCGCGCCACTCGCATCCTGCGACGGACCGTGCAATACCTGAGCCAGCGTCGGGCGCCCGACCGGACCCACCGACTGCGGTACCCCGCGCGGTAGCGACGGGTGCGCAGCCGCAGCGGGCCAGTACCAGCCACGGCCCGGCGACTCGGCCGCGACCGCCAGCGGAGCACCGAGCATCGCCGCGTCCGCGCCACAGGCGATGGCCTTGGCCAGCTCGCCCGAGCAACCGATGCCCCCGTCGGCGATGACGTGCACGTAGCGGCCGCCGGTTTCGTCGAGGTAGTCGCGCCGGGCCGCAGCGGCATCGGCGATCGCGGTGGCCATCGGCACCCCGATACCGAGCACCTCGCCGGTCGTGGTCACCGCGCCGGCGGAACCGTAGCCGACGATCACGCCGGCCGCACCGGTCCGCATCAAGTGCAGCGCGGTTCGGTGATCGCTCACCCCGCCCGCGACGACCGGCACGTCGAGCTCGGCGATGAAGGTCTTCAGGTTCAGCGGCTCGGTGCCCGTTCCCTCCGGACTCTTCGCTCCGACATGCTCGGCCGAGATGATCGTGCCCTGGACAACCAGCAGATCGATACCCGCAGCCACCAACGCCGGGGTCAACGCACGAGCGTTCTGCGGGCTGACCCGGACCGCCGTGGTCACTCCGGCCGCGTGGATGGTGGCCACCGCTGCCGTCAGTAGCTCCGGCTGCACCGGCGCACGATGCAACTCCTGGAGCGCGGCGATCGGTATCTCCGGGTGCTCCGCGGTCTCGGCCAGGTCGACGAGCCGAGCCAACTTCTCCTCGACATCGGCGTGCCGGGCCCACAGCCCCTCACCGTTGAGCACTCCCAGCCCACCGAGGCGACCCAGCTCGATCGCAAAATCGGGCGATACCAGCGCGTCGGTCGGATGGGCCAGGATCGGCACGTCGAACCGGTATGCATCCAGCTGCCAGCCGAGCGACACATGCTTGGACGACCGCGTGCGCCGCGACGGCACGATGTCGATGTCGTCCAGGCGATAGGTCCGGCGAGCAGTGCGGCCCAAGCCGATCTCGACCATATCGCGCACCCCGTTTTCTCCCTCCCCGCGCCGGACCGACCCCGCGCGAAATCGGCGTACGCGTGACCGCGCCGCTCAGCGGGCAGTGTAGGGGGTGCCGCTGCGCGAGCTCTTCAGGACGTGCCGCTCAGCGAACCGCGTAATTGGGCGCCTCGACCGTCATCGTGATGTCATGCGGGTGCGATTCCTTCAATCCCGCGGCGGTGATCTGGACGAACTGCGCCCGCTGCAGGTCGGCTATCGATGTCGAGCCGGTGTACCCCATCGCTGCCCGCAGCCCGCCGGTCAACTGGTGAATCACCTGGCGGAGCGGCCCGCGGAACGGCACCCGACCCTCGATACCCTCGGGGACCAACTGATCCTCGGCCAGTACATCGTCCTGGAAATAACGGTCCTTGCTGTAGGACTGCGCCGGTCCGCCCTCACCACGACCCCGCATCGCACCGAGCGAACCCATTCCGCGGTAGCTCTTGAACTGCTTGCCGCCGACCAGAATCAGCTCGCCGGGCGACTCGGCCGTCCCGGCCAGCAGCGAACCGAGCATCGCGGTGGATGCACCCGCGGCGAGCGCTTTGGCGATGTCCCCGGAGAACTGCAGCCCACCGTCGGCGATCACCGGGACACCGGCCGCGCGGCACACCGCCACCGCTTCCAGAATGGCGGTGATCTGCGGCGCGCCGACTCCGGCGACCACCCGGGTGGTGCAGATCGAGCCCGGCCCGACACCTACCTTCACCGCGTCGGCACCCGCCTCGATCAGCGCGGCCGCCCCGGCCCGGGTCGCCACGTTGCCGCCGACCACCTGTACTCGTTCGCCGACTTCGGCGCGCAACTTGCTGACCATCTCCAGCACCTGCACCTGATGTCCGTGCGCGGTGTCCACGATCAGCACGTCGACGCCGGCATCGACCAACGCCATCGCCCGGGTCCGGGCGTCCTGGCCCACCCCGACCGCGGCGCCGACCAGCAGCCGGCCGTCGCGGTCCTTGGTCGCCTCCGGGTGCTGCTCGGTCTTGACGAAGTCCTTGACAGTGATCAGGCCGCGGAGGTGACCCTGACCGTCCACGATCGGCAGCTTCTCCACCTTGTGCCGGCGCAGCACCCCGAGGGCCGCTTCCGCCGTCACCCCCTCGCGAGCGGTGATCAGCGGAGCTTTGGTCATCACGTCGGCGACCTTGCGACTCTGGTCGACCTCGAACCGCATATCCCGGTTGGTCACGATGCCGACCAGTGCACCGACCTCGTCCACCACGGGTAGTCCGGAGATCCGGAAACGAGCGCACATCGCGTCCACATCGGCGAGTGTGTCGGTGGGCCGGCACGTGACCGGGTCGGTGACCATGCCCGCCTCGGACCGCTTCACCATCTCCACCTGGGCCGCCTGATCGGACACCGCGAGGTTGCGATGCAATACCCCCATGCCGCCCGCGCGGGCCATCGCGATCGCCATCCGCGCCTCGGTGACGGTGTCCATCGCCGAGCTCACCAACGGCACCCGGAGCCGGATGGTCCGAGTCAGCTGACTCGACGTGTCCACTTCGCTCGGGATCAGATCCGAGGCGGCCGGGAGCAAGAGCACGTCGTCGAAAGTCAGGCCGAGCATGGCGATCTTGTTCGGATCGTCACCCCCGGTGCGCACCCGGGCCAGGTTCTGAGCCTGCAGGGCGGCGGGACTACTCATTCGGGATCGGGCCTTCCTGGAGAAACGTCGGGGGCGAGCAACCGGTAGGTGCCACGCCATCTGGGGGAAGTGCCGGGTCGAGCTGCGCTTCCCCGACCCGCGCACCATGGTATCCGGGCGCGACTTGCGCCGACCCGACCGGCCAGCTAGCGCAAACCGGCCGCTTCTGCGTACCGTTGACCTGTGCGAGACCATTTCCCTCCGGGGCTGCCACCGGACCCGTTCGCCGGTGACCCCACCGACCCGACGGCCGAGCTGGACGCGCTCGAGCCTGGGCAACCGCTCGATCCGCAGGAACGTCTGGCGGTCGAGGAAGATCTCGCCGATCTGGCGGTATACGAGGCATTGCTCGGGCACCGCGGTGTGCGCGGCCTGGTCGTGAGCTGCGAAGACTGCGACTCCGACCACTACCACGACTGGGACATGCTGCGCGCCAACCTGCTGCAGCTGCTGGTGGACGGCACGGTTCGACCCCACGAACCGGCTTACGATCCGATGCCCGAGGCATATGTCACCTGGGACTACTGTCGCGGCTACGCCGACGCCTCGATGAACGAAGCGCTGCACGGCGACGGCTTCGACAACTGACCCGGCGCCGCACTCGGTTCTGCATTATCGAAATAGGCCCGTCCGACGCGGACGGGCCTATTTCGATGCCATATCGATTGCGCGAATCGATCAGTTCAACGGCGCCGGTAGTTCCGGGATTTCCACCGTCGGCACGGAGGGAACCGACGGAACGGTCAGATTCGACGGAATCGACCCCGGCACGGTTGCCGCCGGAAGCGACGGCATGGTGGGCACACTCACGCTGGGCACTTCCACCGTCGGTGGATCGATCTGCGGTACTTCGACTTTCGGCGCCGTACCACCCCCGAATTGCGGAAGCGACGGGATGGTCGGCAATGTGGCTTCGGGCGGCAACTGCACTCCGGGCAATCCCGGGACCGTGGGAAAGCTCGGCGTATCGGTCATCGTCGGCACCAGAACCGCCGTGGACGGCAGCTGGGGAATGGTCAACGCCGGGTCGACCGTGGTCGGAACAACCACCGCAGGCGCCGCCGGCGTCGTCGGCGACTGCGACAACGTGTTGACCTTGTTCATCAGCTCGTTCCAACGATCGAGCAGCTGATCACGATTTCTGGTGTCGCCCACGTCGCCGACACGCTGACTGGCCCGGTCCAGATACATCTTCGCTTCCGGCGCATTGCCGGTGGACAACAGCTCTTCGGCGTGATTCAGGTCCGATCGGGTATCGACCTGGGCCACCGTCGAATCGGCCTGATCGGCGAATACGACTTCCTTGACTTTCCAGAGCGGGTCACCCGGCTCTGCGTTGTAGGAGATCGCGGTCATCCCACCCATCGCCAGCGCAACCAGCGCGGCCGCACCGGCGATCGGTCGAACCAGCCAGAGCCGACTGCCGATGCTGCGCCGACTGCGCACCGCCGCCAGCTCCTGCTCGACCAGGTCGGCTACCGTGTCCAAATCCGGACCGGCGGGCAACGGTGTTGTTACGATATCTGCACGCCATGCGGTGAGCAGCACCGCGAGACGATATTCATCGTCATCGTCGGTGGCCACCGGACCATCCCCCGCGATCGCATCGATCAGCGCATCGTCTCGCCGCACTGCGGCGATATCGACTGGAACGCCGTCGTCGAAATGATCGGCGTAGGGCTCGTCGCGACGCCAGTCGCTGCCGACTTCACGCCAATCCCTCGCCATACATTTCACCCGCCTTCGCCACTTGAGTCTTCAACTTCGCAATCGCCCGATGTTGGGCGACGCGGACTGCTCCTGCCGTACTGCCGACCGCGGCTGCTGTCTCCTCGGCCGACAAACCCACCACAAGCCGCAAAACCAGAATCTCGCGATGCTTGTCCGAAAGCGTGCTCAGCAAGCTGCTCACCTGCCGACTCGCTTCCGAGTCCAGGGCCCGTTGCTCCGGCCCGTGGTCTGTGGATATGACATCTGGTACTTCGGCTGTCGGGTCGGACTTGTTACGCGACACGTTGCGATGCGCATCGGCAACTTTGTGCGAGGCGATTCCGTAGACGAACGCCATGAACGGACGGCCCTGATCTTCGTACCGCGGAAGCGCCGTCATCACCGCCAAGCAAACTTCCTGCGCGACGTCGTCGGCAGAGAGTTGGCCGCGTTCACCGGCCCCGAACTTGCCGCGGCAGTATCGGACGACGAGCGGCCGGATGATCTCCAAAACGCGACTGAGCGCCAACCGGTCGCCCTGGGCGGCAGCAGCCACCGCTGCGTCCAACTCCTCGTTCGAGTGAGTCATTGTCAGCGCAAGTTCCTACCGTAGACAGTGCCGCGCCGCCCCGGGACGCGCGCTATTCGTTCTGATGTCGATCGGCCTCAACAATAGCCAGCAGGTCCGCGCGGCCAGTCGAGAACATCGACGTCGTCCGAGTGTTCGCGCCGAAAATAGGCGCCACGCTCGGCGATGTCGGCGGCGATCCGATCCGCGAGCGCCGCCGAGTCGGGGTCGCCCAACCCCGCACACAGCATTGCCGCCGCCCACTGCAGGGGCAGCAGACGATGCTGTCGACAGTCCGCCACGACCGTCCTGGCCAACTCCGCGGCCGGCACCACCGAGCCGGTCGCCGCCATTGCTGCAGCGATCAGCAACGTGGACTTGACCCGGTGTCGGACCGACCGGCCGGTGGTGGCCGCCGCGAGCGCCGCGCGTGCCGCATCGAGCGCTTCGACCGGTCGGTCACGGGCCAGTGCGAGTTCGGCACGGACCCAGGAGAGCCGGGTCGCCGAGCGCCAGCCCGAGGAGTCAGCAACCATTCGGCTACCCGCATCGAGCAGCCGCGCCGACAGCGCAAGCCGGCCGGTGCCGAGGGCGTCTGCCGCGAGGCCGACGAGCGCGTCGGCACCCGCTGACGCCGACCCGGCGCGGGCCGCTTCGACGAGCGCCTGCCCGTCCAGCGTCCGTGCCGCCGCATGCCAACCCAGCTGTCGGTGCAACGACCCGGCGGTACTGGAGATCAACGAGCGCAACTCCGACCCGGGGTGCGAACGCTGCGCCTCCTGCAGCTCGGCATGTGCGCGCCGGTAATACCCCTGCCCGCCCAGGGCCACCGCGCGGTGCCAGCGGTCGACCGCGCCGACCGGGGGTGGCAACGGCCACCGACCCGGCGTCGCGCCGAACGCCGCATCGACCAGTGCCGAAGAGCATGCACACGGACCGTCGAATCCCACCCGACGACCCTACGACTCCAGCACTCGCCGAACCGATGGGCCCGCCGACCGCTCGTTTCGAAAAAGTTAAATTCGCGAAGCCGAACGTCGACGACCGCCCGACGGTTCGAGCGGAACAATTCACCGGATAATTACCTCAGGGTGATCCGAAAGAAACGACCGGCCGTGCACCCGTCCGCCGGAACAAGCTCTCGACGCGACCTGGAATACCGGTCCACCTGCATAAACAGCACCAATTCGGACATCTCCGGCCGGCCGGCCCCGATCGTCGGATTCGCCGCCGAATACGGCCGCAGCACACGACGGAGCCCGGCCCGAAATGTTTCGTCACCGCATTTTCGGCAGGACCCGACTATTGACGCGAATTCCGCCGCCGCCCTAACGTAACTCACCGCCGCCGACCGCGCGCACCGAACGTGTCGCGGGCCCGGCGGTCGGGAGCAGCACCGGTGCCCACCCGATCAACGGATCATCTGCTCGACAGCGCCGACGAGCTTGCCAGTCAAGGAGTTGTCATGCCTACGCCGATTCGACTTCCCGGCCCCAACGCCGACGTGTGGGACTGGCAGATGCGCGGTTCGTGTCGCGGCGTCGATTCGTCGGTCTTCTTCCATCCGGACGGCGAACGCGGTCGGGCCCGTACCCAGCGTGAGGTGCGGGCGAAACAGATCTGCCGGGAATGCCCGGTCATGGCCCAGTGTCGCGCACACGCGCTCCGCGTGGCGGAGCCGTACGGCATCTGGGGCGGTATGTCCGAGAATGAGCGGGAGCTACACACCCGCGGGCTACGCCGCCGACTCGCCGGCTGACCCGAGCCTCGATACCGACGTACCCCTGCCCCGACACGTCGGGACAGGGGTACGTGGCGAATTCGGACCGGCGATCGGACCGACTCCGTGGCTTCGGACCGACTCAGTGGCTGTGGCCGTGGTGGCCCGCGTCGTCCTCGTCGGGCTCCGGCTTGTCCACCACCGCGCTTTCGGTGGTCAGCACCATCCGGGCCACCGAGGTGGCGTTGAGCACCGCGGAGCGGGTCACCTTGACCGGGTCGACCACCCCGGCGGCGAGCAGGTCGCCGTACTCCAGCGTCGCCGCATTGAAGCCCAGCTTCGGATTTTCGGTGACCCGCGCGGTCACGACCGAACCGTCGGCACCGGCGTTGGCGGCGATCCAGTAGAGCGGCGCGGCCAAGCCACGCCGGACCACCTCGACCCCCAACGCCTCGTCGCCGGACAGCGAGTCGCGCAGCGTTCCGAGTTGGGCTGCAGCCGCGATCAGCGCAGCTCCGCCGCCGGGAACGATGCCCTCTTCCACCGCGGCCTTGGCCGCCGCGACCGCGTCTTCGACGCGGTACTTACGCTCCTTGAGCGCCGTCTCGGTCGCGGCGCCCACCTTGATCACGGCGACCCCACCGGACAGCTTGGCCAACCGCTCGGCCAGCTTTTCCCGATCCCAATCGGAGTCGGTGTGCTCGATCTCGCCCCGCAGTTGCGATACCCGGTCGGCGATCGCCTCGGCGCTGCCACCCCCGTCCACGATCGTCGTGTCGTCCTTGGTGACCACCACCCGACGCGCCGTACCGAGCAGGTCCAGGCCGGCATCGCGCAACGTGAGCCCGAGATCGGCATTGATCACGGTTCCGCCGGTGACGATCGCCAGATCGTCGAGGAACGCCTTGCGCCGATCGCCGAAGAACGGCGCCTTCACCGCAACCGCCTTGACCGTCTTGCGGATCGCATTGACGACCAGCACCGACAACGCCTCGCCCTCGACGTCCTCGGCGACGATCAGCACCGGCTTGCCGGACTCGGCGATCTTCTCCAGCAGCGGCAGGAAGTCCGGCAGCGAGCTGATCTTCTCGCGATAGAGCAGCACGTAGGCGTCGTCGAGCACCGCCTGCTGCGCGTCGAGGTCGGTGACGAAGTACAGCGACAGGAAACCCTTGTCGAACTGAACGCCCTCGGTGACCTCGAGCTCGGTGTTCAGGGTGGACGACTCCTCCACCGTGACCACCCCGTCGTTCCCGACCGTGGTCAACGCCCGACCGACCATCTCGCCGATCTCGTCGTCCCGTGAGGACACCGTGGCCACCTGAGCGATCTCGGTTTCCCCGGAGACCGGGGTAGCCATCGCGAGCAGTTCCTCCGATACCCGGTCGGCGGCCTTGGACATCCCCGAGCCGAGCGCGATCGGATTCGCGCCGGCGGCGATGTTGCGCAACCCCGCCTTGACCATCGCCTGCGCGAGCACCGTCGCGGTGGTGGTGCCATCGCCGGCGACGTCGTTGGTCTTGGTGGCGACGCTCTTCACCAGCTGCGCGCCCAGATTTTCGAACGGATCCTCCAGGTCGATCTCGCGCGCGATCGTCACCCCGTCGTTGGTCACGGTCGGCCCACCGAACGCCTTGGCGAGCACCACGTGCCGACCCCGCGGGCCGAGGGTCACCCGAACCGCATCGGCGAGCTTGTCGACCCCACGCTCGAGCGCGCGACGAGCGTTCTCGTCGTACTCGATCTGCTTGGCCATACTTTTCCTACTCCTGTCGGTCTGCAACGCAACCCGCCCCGGGTCCAGCGGACACCGGGGCGGGACGCGTCGATTTCACGAATCGATCGGTTACTTGGTCACCACGGCGAGGACGTCGCGGGCCGACAGGATCAGGTACTCCTCACCGGCGTACTTGATCTCGGTGCCGCCGTACTTGCTGTAGATGACCGTGTCGCCGGCCTTGACGTCGACCGGGATGCGGTCGCCGGAATCGGAAACCCGCCCCTCGCCGACGGCGATGACGGTGCCTTCCTGCGGCTTCTCCTTGGCCGTGTCCGGGATGACCAGGCCGGAGGCCGTCGTCGTCTCGGCCTCGTTGGCCTGGACGAGGATCTTGTCCTCGAGCGGCTTGATGTTCACGCTCGCCACGTTGAGCCCTCCACTGGGATCTGGTGCCAGGAGACCGATTCCCCTGGCTGATAGGTATTTCTTCTCTGGCGTTGGCGACCTGCGCCGAGCCCCGTCGTCGCGGGTGCCGGGACCAGCTCAGCGTCATCTAGCACTCTATACCCGAGAGTGCCAGCACTCAAGGACGGGCCTACATACTCGGCGGATCGACGCCGATCCGACGGCGGCCACCCGTCACATTCCCAGCATTCGAGAATCTGGGTCCGGTCTTACCGCTCAGCGGAAAACCCCGTAACGTTAAGGTAACGGAGTATGCGACCATAGAACTAGAATGTCTTCGTGGCCGATCACTGACGTCCGAATCGGGGGCGACGTCGAGGACGGAGGTGGGAGAAATGCGTACGTCGCTGGGCGTCTCGGCGGGAACCGAGGTCGTTTGCGCCGCACTCCTCACCACCACGAGCGGGGGCGACCGAGCGAGCGAGTACCGGGTACTGGTAGCTGACGAAACTACCACCGACCTCGGCGCATTGATCGCATCCTCGATCAATATGATGACCACGTTGTCGCGGCCGCCGGTCGAACCGACCGGCATCGCAATCGCCTACCGAACCAAGGAGCAGACCGACGGCATCCGCTCGGCGATGAGCACTCAGCGTCGCGAGGTCCGGCTGGTGCCGGAGTCCGCTGCGGTGAACACCTACTTGCAGCAGAGTGGTCATATCTCCCGGTACCGCACGATCGCCGTCGCCGACCTGGGCGCCAGCGGACTGACGGTGACCGTACTCGATCCCTCGGACGGCGCCGTGTTGGGGTGTCAGCGGACCGAACTGGTCAGTGGCGGCGCCATCGATCAGCTGCTGCTCCGAGAGCTGCAGCACCACCACGCCGCCGCCGACCCGTCCATCCGCGAGCCCCGAGGCAATCTGGTCGATCGTGCTCGCAATGCGAAGGAACACCTGTCGACCCATAACGCGGTCACCCTCGACCACGTGGCCGGACGCCCTCTGCAGATGACCCGGGGCGACTTCGAGTGGCTGATCGCCGATCAGATCCGTCAGGCCGCCGGGTTCACCCGAGCGGTATGCGACCGGACATCGCGCCAACCGGAGCTGATCGTGCTGATCGGCGGCGGCGCCAACATCCCGGCGTTGCGTTCGGGGTTGTCGAATCAGCTCGGCGTCCGAACCGTGGTGATCGACGAGCCGGAAGCGGTGATCGCGAAGGGTGCGGCATTGATTGCGGACGCGCCGCCGTCGCCGACCTATCCCATCGTGAGTCTCGCGCCGGAGGCGCCGAAAACCTTCCCCAAGGTGGCCGGAATGGTGGCCGGGGCACTCTTGGCCGCCGCTCTGATCGTCGGTTACGGCGTCCAGGCATTGCGCGCGCCGAGCAACTCGGTGTCGCCGGCCGGGACGAACAACGAGCAGAGCTTCGAGGTGCCGACATCGACCGGCGTGCCGCCGGCGACCCTGTCCGAGACGAGCAGCCCCGGCCCGACCACGCCCAGCCCGCGGTCACAGCTGCCCGGGCCGAGCCCGGGCGGGGAACCGGTGCTCCCCACCGCACCGACCGCCGGCTCCAGTAGCGAGCCGCCCACGTTGCGCCCGGGGCCCGGACTCTCCGATCTACCGTGGCCCGGACTACTGCCGCCCACCCCACCAACCGGCGGCTGACCCGCCGATACGCCGGCCCGCGACGACACCGGGTCAATCAAGCTGACCGATCCGAACCGACAAGGCCGGGTCCGCGGCAACGGTCAGCGGGGACGGTATTGCACCCCCGGCGATCAGATGTGCGGCATAGCTGGCGATCATCACCCCGTTGTCGGTGCACAGTCGGGGCTTCGGCACCCGCAGCGTGATCCCCGCGGCCGCACAGCGCTGCTCGGCCAACGCCCGGATTCGGGAGTTGGCGGTGGCGCCGCCCCCGAGCACCAGCGTGTCCATCCCGGAGTCGGCGACCGCCCGCATCGCCTTGCGGGTGAGCACGTCGGCCACCGCCTCTTGAAAGGACGCGGCGACGTCGGCCACCGAAATGGGGTCACCGGCGGCCCGCCGTGCCTCGACGTAGCGCGCCACCGCAGTCTTGAGCCCGGAGAACGAAAAGTCGTAGGGGGCGTCGCGCGGTCCGGTCATGCCTCGCGGAAAAGCAATCGCGGCCGGGTCGCCGTCGCGCGCCGCCCGGTCGATCTCCGGTCCGCCCGGATATCCCATGCCGAGCAGTCGAGCCACCTTGTCGAACGCTTCCCCGGCGGCGTCGTCCACGGTGCTGCCCAACTCGGCGATCGGTTCGGCCAGGTCGTCGACCCGAAGCAGATGCGTGTGTCCGCCGGAGACCAGCAGCGCCACGGCCGGAGGCATCGGACCGTGCTCGAGCGTGTCCACCGCCACGTGCCCGCCCAGGTGGTTGACCGCGTACAGCGGCAGGTCCCAGGCCGCCGCGTACGCCTTGGCCGCAGCGACACCGACCAGCAGCGCACCGGCAAGGCCGGGACCGACGGTGACCGCAACCGCATCCGGTCGGTCGATCCCGGCAGCGGACAGCGCCCGGCGCACGGTCGGTCGGATCGCTTCCAGGTGCGCCCGGGAGGCGATCTCCGGAACCACCCCACCGAACCGGGCGTGCTCGGCGACGCTGGAAGCCACCTCGTCGGCGAGCTGCTCGCACGTGCGGTCGTCCCGCCACCGCACGACGCCCACCCCGGTCTCGTCGCAGGAGCTTTCGATGCCGAGCACGATCATGAAACCGACCGCTCATCCAGCGGGACCGGCTCGACCGGCCGACACATCGTGTACGCGTCGGCGCCGCTCGGCTGGTAGTACCGTTTCCGAACGCCCAGCACGTCGAACCGGTATCGGCGATACAGCGCGATCGCCGGCTCGTTGTCGGTGCGCACCTCGAGAAACACCGGGCCGCCGTGCCGGTCGGCTTCGGCCAACAGCGTGTCGAACAGCCGCGTGCCGATCCCGGCGCGCCGGCGCCGGGGGTCGACCGCAATGGTGCGTATTTCCGACTCGCGTGCGTCGGCCGAGCCGAGCAACGCGATCCCGGCGTAGCCGACCAGACCGGCGTCCGGCGCCCGCGCGGCGAAATAGCGGGTATCCCGACCGGCCAGCTCGCCGGCGAACGCGGCATCGGTCCACGGCGAGTCGCCGGCGAAGAGCAAGCGTTCCAGAACGACGCAATCCGGGATGTCGTCGGAGGTCAACGGGTCGATTCGCACGCCGGCCGCCGGGACGATCATCGGACCGCCGCTTTCGGCTCCGCAGCATCCGGACGACGCAGATAGAGCGGAACCAAGGGATCCGGCGCCGTCCCGGCGAGCACTGCCGACGCGGCGCACGCCACCAGCCCTACCGGTGTCGGTGCCGCGACATCGACGACCGGCAAGCCGAACAGGCTCGCATGCACCGGCGAACCCGCCACCGCAACGGCAGCCCCGAGCACCACCTCGGCCGGCCGGCAAACCGCAGGACCTGCAATCCGGGTACCGGATCGATAACGCGCCCAGTACACCTCACGGCGGCGCGCATCGGTGACCACCAACAACTCGCCGGCACCGAGCAGCGAGCGCTCGGCGACCACCGACGCGATGCCGTCCAGGCTGCACACACCGTAGACCGGGATCGCTCGGGCGTCCGCGTAGGCGAGCGCGGTCGCCAAACCCACCCGCAGCCCCGTGAACGGGCCCGGGCCGACCCCGGCGACCACGGCGGTCAGCTCGGCCGCGGTCACTCCCGCCTCCCGCAGGCACTCGACGATCTGCGGTGTGAGCAGCTCGGCATGCGCGCGCGGGTCGTGGTGAACCCGCACCGCACGCGGCCGAATCCGGTCGGGCCCGGTCAGCTCGACCAGGCCTGCGGTGACCGCCGGAGTGGCAGTGTCCAATGCGAGAACCAGCATGATCGGGCCTACGATACCGAGCGGTCCCGACATCGCTAGCGCGCAACCCATTCCCAAGCGGCGGTACGCACGTCGGAGTCCGGTTCCCGGCGTAGTCGCACCAGCAGATACCGATCCGCCAACCGTTCGGCCACCCCGACCCCCCACTCGACGACGACGACTGCGTCGGTCAGCTCGGTGTCGAGGTCGAGCGCATCCAACTCGTCCAGGACGCCGGTGCCGGAAGCCGGATCGAGTCGATAGGCGTCGACGTGCACCAGTCCGATCCCACCCGGCCGCGCCCGGTGCGTCCGGGCGATGACGAAGGTCGGCGAACTGACCCGCCCGGTGACACCGAGTCCGGCGGCGATGCCGCGCGTCAGGGCCGTCTTGCCGGCGCCGAGCGGGCCGTCCAGGATCACCAGGTCACCGGCGCGCAGGCCGGCTGCCAGAGTGCGTCCGAACGCTTCGGTATCGGCCGTGGTCGGCAACCGCAACACGGCGCCGCGCTCTTCGGTGCCGTGCTCCTCGGGGTGGCCCGGCTTCTCGGGGTGGTCCGGCTCGTTCATCCGGCCTGATCGTCGCGGTGCCGACGAACCGCGCGCCCGCGCACCCCGGTGACCACCTCGTAGTGGATCGTCGAGAGCAGGTCGGCCCAGTCCTGCGCGCGCGGCTCACCGGCCGCACCGCTGCCGAACAACACCGCGGTGTCGCCGACCGCGACCTCGTCGTGCTCCGGACCGAGATCCACCACCAGCTGGTCCATACAGATACGACCGACGTTCGGCCGCCGGACCCCGCCGAGCAGTACCTGCAGTCGGCCACCGAGCGCCCGCGGCACCCCGTCCGCGTAGCCGATCGGGAGCAGCGCGACCACCGTGTCCCGCGGCGCGATCCATTCGTGGCCGTACGACACCCCTTCCCCGGCCGCCACCCGTTTCACCAGCGCAACTCGGGTCTGCAACGACATCGCCGGGCGCAGCCCGAAATCGCCCAGCTCGGGAACCGGGTTCAGCCCGTACACCGCGATACCCGGCCGGACCAGGTCGAAGGCGAGATCGGGGCGGGTCAGCGTGGCGGCCGAGTTCGCCAGATGGACCAGTTCCGGCGCCAGGCCGCGCTGCTTCGCGGCATCCACCGCGGCCGTGAACCGGTCGCGCTGCCGGTCGATCACCGGGCTGTGTGGCTGGTCGGCGTGGGCGAGATGGGAGAAGATCGCGCGCAACCGCACCGTTCCGGCGCGCGTGGCCGCGACGAGTTCGTCGAGCAACGCCGGGTATTCGAGTGGCGAGGCTCCGTTGCGGTTCAGGCCGGTGTCCACCTTGATCGACACTGTGGCCGGGCGGCCCACCCCCGCGGCGGCCGCCGCGACCGCCCGCAGGTGCTGCACCGACGGTACACCGATCTCGATATCAGCTGCGATCGCCGCCGGGTAGTCGGCGTCCGGGGTATTCAGCCAGCACAACACCGGTGCGGTGATGCCTGCGGCGCGTAACTCGATCGCCTCGGCGACCGTCGTCACCCCCAGCTCTCGGGCACCGGCGGCGAGCGCCGCCCGCGATACCTCGACCGCGCCGTGGTTGTACCCGTCGGCCTTGACCACCACCATCACCGCCGCGTCACCGGCATGTGCGCGAAGCACCCCGACGTTGTGCGATACCGCGTCGAGATCGATGACGGCCTCGACCTGGGGTGCCGGGCCGGACGGCTGCGGGTCGGTCACGCCTGCCGATATTGCCACAGCACGCGCAGGGCGGCGGGAACCTGCGCCAGCAGCGCGGACGCACCGATCGGCGCCCACCCGGGTCCGTCGCCGCGCGCAGCCAGCGCCGCCGCCAGTGCGTGCGCGCGCGCACCCATGGCCGCCGCACGCGGCGGCTCGATCCCGGCCGCGAGCAACGCGCCGACCAGCCCGGACAGCACGTCGCCGGAACCGGCGGTGGCGGCCCACGAGCTGCCCGCTTCGTTCACCAGGACCGGGCTTTCGCCCGGGGCCGCGATCACCGTTGCCCGACCCTTCAGCAATACGGTGGCACCGAGATCGTCCGCGGCGCGGCGAACCGCACTCACCCGGTCGGCGCCGGGTTCGGTCCCGGTCAGCCGGACGAACTCGCCGGCGTGCGGGGTCAGCAGGGTCGGCGCCGTTCGGCCGCGCAGCAGATCCGGGTCGGCGGCCAGCACGGTAAGCCCATCCGCATCGACGAGCACCGGCACGTCGGTGTCCAGCAGCTCGGCCAGCCGGTCGTGCGCGGCGGCGTCGGTGCCTGCACCCGGCCCGACCACCCAAGCCTGCGCCCGACCGGCGTCGCTCAACCGCTCGACGGCAACCACTTCCGGCCGGTGCGATAGCACCGGCCCGACCGCCGGTCCGACATAGCGGACCAGGCCGGAGGTCGCCGCGACCGCTGCCCCGGTGCAGAGCACCGCGGCACCGGGAAATCGACTGCTGCCGGCGACGATACCGGTCACGCCCTGGCTGTACTTGTCGTCGGTAGGGCCGGGCAGCGGCCACGCGGCACCGACCTCGGCGGGGGTCGGCGACGCCAGGACCGGCGCCGGCGCCGTTTCCAAGTCCAGCCCGATCGGGACCAGCTCCACCCGGCCACACACCGGCGCAGCCAGCACATGCACCGGCTTGTATGCGCCGAAGGTCACCGTCACCGCTGCCTGCACGTGTGGTCCGGTCACCGCGCCGGTGTCCGGATCGACCCCGCTGGGCAGGTCGGCAGCAACGACCGGAGCAGTCAGTTCGGCGACCAACGCGGCCGCGGCCGGGCGCAGCGGCCCCCGCCCGGAGATACCCACGATGCCATCGACCACCAGGTCGTACCGGCCTGGTTCGGCGGCTACTCGACCGCCGGCGCGCCGCAGCGCCGCAAGCCCGGCCCGGTGCACCTTGCCGGGCGTCAGCAACACCGCGGTAACTGCTACCCCGCGGCGCCGTAGGGCAGCCCCGGCGAAGAGCGCATCCCCGCCGTTGTCCCCGGAACCGACCAACAATGTCACCGCCCGACCGGAAACCCCACCGGTACGGACCGCCAGTTCGCCGGCGACGACCCGGGCCAGTCCGTGCGCTGCCCGGCGCATCGGATCACCGTCGGGCACCCGCCGGAACAGCTCGGCCTCAGCCGCCCGGACCTGGTCGGCAGAGTAGTAGCCACGCATGTCCGGTGAGACTACGCTCACAGCCCATGATTGTTCGCCGCCCGTCCGTCCGCCTCGCGATCGCCGGAATCATTCTCACCGCAGGGCTTTCGGCCTGTACCGGGAACTCGACCGAGTCGGCAGCCGATTCCCCGGCGAGTGGCAGCGGATCGCCGGCGGCAGCCGCATCACCCGCGTCCGGTAGCCCGGCCGCGACCAGCCCGGCGCCACACACCGACGTGGTGGTCACGATCGCCGACATGAAGTTCACCCCGTCGACGGTCCGGGTGAAAGTCGGCCAGACCGTGACCTGGAAGTTCCAGGACGACGGCATCCCGCACCAAGTGGCCGGCGTCCGGGACAACGCCCTCGGGATCAACAGTCCGATCCTCAAGGAAGGCGAGTACAGCTTCACCTTCACCGGCGCCGGCAACTACAGCTACATCTGCTCCCTGCACCCGGAGATGCGCGGCACCGTCGAGGTCAGCTGACCGTCGCTACTCGACCGTGACGCTCTTGGCCAGGTTGCGCGGCTTGTCCACGTCGTAACCACGAGCCTGGGCAACCTCGGCGGCGAAGATCTGCAGCGGCACCGTCGACAACAGCGGCTGCAGCAGCGTCGGCGCAGCCGGGATCTCGATCAGGTCGTCGGCGAACGGGCGCACCGTGTCGTCGCCCTCCTCGGCGATCACGATCGTGCGGGCGCCGCGCGCCTGGATCTCGCGGATGTTGCTGAGCAACTTCGCGTGTAACACTGCTCGGCCCTTGGGTGACGGCATCACGATGAACACCGGCAGCCCGTCCTCGATCAACGCGATCGGGCCGTGCTTCAGCTCGCCGGCCGCGAAACCCTCGGCGTGCATGTAGGCGAGCTCCTTCAGCTTCAGCGCTCCCTCCAGCGCCACCGGGTAACCCACATGCCTACCGAGGAACAGCACGGTCGACGAATGCGCGAACGTCCGCGCGATCGCCCGGATCGCTGCACCCGACTCCAGTACCCGGGACACCAATTCGGGCATCGCCTCCAGGTCTTGATACTCGCGGGCGACCTCGTCGGGGTACTTGGTGCCGCGGGCCTGGGCGATAGCCAGCCCGACCAGGTAGGTGGCGGTGATCTGGGCCAGGAAGCTCTTGGTCGCCGCGACCCCGATCTCCGGTCCGGCGCGGGTGTAGAGAACGGCGTCGGCCTCCCGCGGGATCTGCGCGCCGTTGGTGTTGCAAACCGCCAGCACCCGCGCCTTCTGCTCCTTCGCGTGCCGGACCGCTTCCAGCGTATCCGCGGTCTCGCCGGACTGGGAGATGGCGATCACCAAGGTGGACCGGTCCAGCACGGGGTCGCGGTATCGAAACTCGCTGGCCAGCTCCACCTCGACCGGCAACCTGGTCCAGTGCTCGATCGCGTACTTGGCGACCAGCCCGGCGTAGAACGCGGTACCGCAGGCGACGACGAACACCTTGTCGATATCGCGCAGATCCTGGTCGGACATCCGCTGCTCGTCGAGCACGATCCGGCCGTCGGCGAAATGTCCGATCAGCGTCTCGGCGACCGCCTGCGGCTGTTCCTCGATCTCCTTCAGCATGAAGAAGTCGTGGCCGCCCTTCTCGGCGGCGGCCAAGTCCCAGTCGATCTCGAAATGTCGGGAGTTGTCCTCGTCGTCGTTGCCGTCGAAGTCGAGGATCCGATGCCCACCGGCGGTGATCACCACGACCTGGTCCTGACCCAGTTCCACCGCGCTGCGCGTGTGCTCGATGAACGCCGCGACGTCCGAACCGAGGAACGTCTCCCCGTCGCCGATGCCGACGACCAAGGGCGTCGAGCGGCGGGCGGCGACGATCGTATCGGGATGATCGGCATGCGCGAAGACCAGCGTGAACGCACCGTGCAATCGGCGCACGACGGCGAGCGCGCTGGCCACGAAATCGCCCGCGGTCGGTCCGCTCGCATATGCCCGGGCAACCAGATGGACCGTGACCTCGGTATCGGTGTCGCTGGCCAGCCGTACCCCGTCGGCCTCCAACTCGCGCCGCAGCACCGCGAAATTCTCGATGATGCCGTTGTGCACCACCGCGACCTTGCCGGTCGCGTCCCGGTGTGGGTGCGCGTTGCGATCGGTCGGCCCGCCGTGCGTCGCCCAGCGGGTGTGGCCCATACCGGCGTGCCCACCGAACTTGTCCACGCCGACGTCGGCGAGCTCGGCCTCCAGATTCGCCAGCCGGCCGGCCTTGCGCTCGACGGCCGTATTACCCGCTCCGTCCAGAATCGCGATCCCGGCCGAATCGTAACCGCGGTACTCCATTCGGCGCAGCGCCTCCACGACGACGTCGAGCGCATCCCGATGCCCGACGTAACCCACGATTCCGCACATGCCGAACCACCATACTGGCCGCGGCCCGTCCGGCGGCCCGCGGATCGGGCTGTGCCCCTCGTCCCCAACGAGGCACTCGACTACGGTCGTGACCGTGACGTCTGTGAAGTCGCTGCTGGCGCGGCTATCCCTCCGAGGGCCGCATCGGGTTCAGCGCGGAAACCTGGCGCTGGCCGGCCAGCCGGGGGTCGTGTACACGCCCGCCGAGGGCTTCGGCCTACCCGCCGTGGCGTTCGGCCACGGCTGGCTGGCCGGCGCCGCGAACTACGCCCAACTGCTCGATTATCTGGCGTCCTGGGGAATCGTCGCCGCCGCCCCCGACACCGAACGCGGCCCGGTGCCCTCGCACACCGGCCTGGCGACGGACCTATGCACCACGCTCGACATCTGCACCAAGATTCGCCTGGGTACCGGCTCGATCAGCGTGCATCCGGAGAAGCTGGCCCTGGCCGGACACGGGATGGGCGCCGGAGCTGCGGTGTTGGCGGCCGGCCGGCGGCCGGACGTGCAGGCGGTCGGGGCGCTGTTTCCGGCCCCGACCGCACCGCCCGCCGAGTCGGTCGCGGCCGGCCTGAAGATCCCGGCGCTGATCCTCGCCGCACCCGGCGAACTCGGTGGCCTGGAGTCGAATGCTGCCGCGCTGAACCAGGCGTGGCAGGGGCCGACGGTGCTGCGGACGATCGACAAGTCCAGCTCGAACGGAATCGTCGAAGGCCGCCGGACGCTCGCCTTGCTCGGCTTCGGCCGCAGCGAACCACGGACCGCGCGCACCACCCGCGCGCTGCTCGCCGGCTTTCTGCTGGGCAGCATCGCCGGCGACCCCGAATACCGGCCGTTCCTCGATCCGGCGGCGACCATCCCGCGGACGGCCGTTCCGTCGGCGACACCGCCGGATCCGGCCGCCTCGGCCGCCGTGCCCGGACACGCCGCCGCCGGCTAAAGCGGACCGGCTTCGGCCAGTTCGGCGCCGACATCTACCGCTGCGCCGGCGCCTGCCGCCGGTGCGCTCAGCTCCGGTGCGGCTGGTTCGGGCCCAGCAGGTTCCGGCCCAGCAGGTTCCGGCCCAGCAGGTTCGGAGACAACAGTGCCCGGCACCGCGCATGCGGCCGGTTCGGGCACGACGGGTTCAGGCACAACGGGTTCAGGCCTTCCGGGCCCGGGGGGCGCTGAGATTTCCGGCGGCACCGCCGTTTCGGGGGACGCCGCAGTTTCCAGGGGCACCGCCGTTTCCAGGGGCGCTGAAACTTCCGGAGCCGGCGAGGCGGTCTGGTCCGGAGGCGGACCGGTCGGCGCCGACTCGACAACCCGGTCGGCGGTGTGGTTTGGGCCCGGCATGTGGTCCGGACACCCGGTTGCCTCGAGCGAGGGTTGCGCCGCCGAACTGTCAGGCGCCGACGGGTCCAGCGCATCGCCGACTATGCGTGCCGCATCGGCAACGGCCTCGCAAATCACCGGTGCGGTCTGTTCGATCACCTTCGCTACCGCCTCGGCCGCCACCTCGACGGCGCCGCCGAGCCCACCCAGTACCCGGGAAATGTCGACCACGCCATGCGCGGCCGGCGCCGGACCGGGCACCGCCGAAACCGACCCCACCGCACCTGCTCCGTCCCCCCTGGGTAGCTCCGCTTCGGTGGTCGCGGTCGACCCGGGCACAGTGGGCTCCCAACGCAACGGAATCGGATCCCGCTCCGCCGGTACTGCGCCCGCCGGCTCGACCACCACCGATCCGACCGACGCGTCCGGCGTCGGATAGACCGAATCATCGACCGCGGCCATCGCGGCCGCCACCGTCTGGTAGGCCTCGGTTACCAGGGCTGTCGTCGTCTCGCACTGCTCGACGAAGCTCGCTACCCGGCCGACGACTTCCGGCACGAACACCGTGTCGAGCCATTCGGCCGCGTCGGCATCGGTCATCCCGAACATCGGGAATATGGGATGTCGGTGACCGGTCCGGGCCAGGTAAATCATCCCGCCGATCTGATTCGGACCGGTGTCACCGGCCGCGCCGACCGGGTCGAGTCCCGCGACGTAATCCGACTTGACCCGGACCGCTCGTTGGATCACCTCGATCGCATCGGTCAAGGCGGCTTGCACGCGATGCATCGCTGCCAGGTCACGCTGAGCGCGGTCCAGGTGCGCGCCGAGGGTCGCGCCGGCTCGATCCGCCGTGCTCCCCCGGACCGCCTGGGGCAATGCCGCCAACCCGCCTCGTTGTTTGTCGACCTCGTCGGCCGCAACCCCGAGATGCTGCCCGAGTTGCCGACGCGCAGCGTCCAGCAGCGTCAGGTCCAGACCACGTTGCTGATCGTAGAGTTCGCGCAGATCCGCGACGTCCAGCTCGCCCGGCAATCGACCACCGGTCCAGTCCTCGAACAACGGGACGTATCGGTCGAAGTAGGTCAAGCCGGGCGCGCCGATATCCAGTACCGCGTCGATCGACCGATCCGGAAGTCTCACCGATCCGCCCCGGCCAACCGGCGCGCGAATGCGTGATCACCGGCCACGACCGCGGAACTGTTCGACCGGAGCAGGGTACCGGATCGAGATGCGTTGGCACTGCATCGGATCAGCGCCTGCCCGAGATGGGCGAACCCGGCCTGTAATGCCTGGCCGGCCGCGGCGTGGGCCCGCCCGGCCTGCGCCGGACCGAACTCGATCGCACCGACCCGGGCTGCGCACTCGGCAAGCACCCCCGCCGACGCGCACAGGCTGTGGGCAATCTCGTCGATCGCCGCCGCATCCACGTCCATGCTTCCCCCTCCGTACGGACCCGAACTGTGAGACGCGGCGAACACACACCGGGTTCCCGGTCCGGCAGTCACGATAGCCAGCGACCTGGCGGACGGCACACCACGCAGGACCGAGCGCTGGGTGTTCGAGTAACGGATTTCACCGACTCTAGTAACGAATCACGGGTAGATCACGACAGCACAGCAACGGTCGGGCAAAGAGGCACGAACTGAGGAAAGATGACTGCAGGTAACAGCACTCGAATCCACACCATGCGACGGGCTTGGCTCCGCGCAGCCGCACTCGCAGTCGGCGCCAGCGCGATGGTCGCAACTGCTCCGTTGGCAACCGCCCAGATCGGCATCGGCCTCGGCGGTGGTGGCGGCGGCGCCGTCAACGTTCCCAGCGTCACCGTTCCCAGCGTGACCACTCCCGGCATCACCGCCGGCGGGGCGGGCAGCGGCGCACTCGACGGCGCGCTCGACGGCGCGGCCGGGGTCGCCGGCACCGCCACCGGCGCACTCGACGGGGCAGCCGGTGCAGCCGGCAATGTCGCCGGCACCGCCACCGGCGCGGTCGACGGGGCAGCCGGTGCAGCCGGCAATGTCGCCGGCACCGCCACCGGCGCACTCGACAATGTCGCCGGCACCGCCACCGGCGCACTCGACAATGTCGCCGGCACCGCCACCGGCGCACTCGACAATGTCGCCGGCACCGCCACCGGCGCGGTCGACGGCGTGGCCGGCACCGCCACCGGCGCACTCGACAATGTCGCCGGCACCGCCACCGGCGCACTCGACAATGTCGCCGGCACCGCCACCGGCGCGGTCGACGGCGTCGTCGACACGGCAACCGACGCGGTCGGCAGTGTCGCCGGCTCGGCCAACGCCAGCACCGGAGCCAGCGCCGGGGTCGACCTCGGCGCTGCCGCCGGGATCGCCGCCGGGGTCGGCGCGGGTCTGATCGCCGGCGCAGCGGCCGGGGTCGGCGCCGGTCTGCTCGCCGGCGGATTGAACAACGCGGCCGGCGGGGCTGCCGGCGGCGGGGCTGCCGGCGCGAACGGTGGCTCGACCACCAGCGGAATGGTCATCCCGGCCCAGCTCGCGTCGACCGGTATGGCCGGCGGCACCGCACGCACCGATCTGATGCCGCCCGGCGGCTACGTCGTGCCCACCGGCACCGGCCCGGAAGCCGGCGGCGGCGGCACGGCCCCGGTCGATCCCGGTTTGCTCGGCGTTGCCGGGGCGCTCCTGCTCGGGTCTGCCGCACTGCCGACCATTCGGCGGCGGTCCCGGACCGTTCAGCTCGCCGTCTCGTGACCGCCGTCCCGACGCGCGCGGTCCGCTGCCTCGTCGCACTGCTCGCGCTCGTCGGGCTGGCGATCGGCGGCTGCGCCAAGGATTCGACGAACTCGGACGCGGTGGTATCGGCGCCGCCGATCAGCCGCTCGACGCCGGTATCGCTGGCGATCCCGGCGATCAACATGTCAGGCTCGCTGATCGCGACCGGAATGACCAACGACGGCCGGGTGCAAGTGCCGGCCGACTACAAACAAGCCTCGTGGTATCAGCCGGGGCCGGCACCCGGGGAAAAGGGGTCGGCGGTCATCCTCGGTCACGTCGACAACGTCGCCGGGCCCGGCGTGTTCATCGATCTGAAGAAGCTGAAGAAAGGGGACACCGTCGACGTCAAACGAGCCGACGGAAAGACCGCACACTTCGCGGTGACCGACATACAGAGCTACCTCAAGACCGACTTCCCGAACCAGCAGGTGTTCGGCGGCCGGGACCAGAGTCAGCTGCAGCTGGTCACCTGTGGCGGTGATTTCGATGCCGCCGCACGCAGTTACAAGTCGAATGTGGTGGTCTACTCGTCGCTGGTGTCGACCACCTGATCACCTCGAAGCATCACGTGGCTGGTCGTGCCTGCGGGCGCGGCCAGCCACTGCGTTGTGGTGCCCGACCACGTGCCACGATGCACCGGTGAACGCGACGTTGCAGGCGCGCGGTTTGGCCGCAGCACATGGAAATCGGCAACTGTTCAGCGATTTCGACCTGACCCTGGCACCCGGCGATGTGATCGGCCTGGTCGGCGCGAACGGCGCCGGTAAGTCGACTCTGCTCCGGTTGCTGGCTGCGGGTGGGCCCGGGGTCACCGCCAGCCCGCCGGATGCGAGCGTCGGTTACCTCGCACAAGAACCGGAGCGACGACCCGGCGAGACGGTCCTGCAGTTCCTGGCGCGGCGCACCGGCGTGTCGCCGGCCGAGGCAGCGATGGAGGCAGCCGCAGCGGCGCTCGCCGACGGCGCCGACGACACCTACTCGCCCGCACTCGAACGGTGGCTGGCACTCGGCGGCGCCGACTTGGACGAGCGTGCCGCCCAGATCGCCGCGGAGCTCGGCCTGGCTTCGGCGTTGACGGCGCCGATGACCGGGCTCTCCGGCGGCCAGGCGGCCCGCGCCGGGTTGGCCGCCGTGCTGCTGTCCCGGTACGACGTGCTGCTCCTCGACGAACCGACCAACGACCTCGATCTGGCCGGGCTGACGCGGCTCGAGCGCTTCGTCGAGACGGTGCACACGCCGCTGATGGTGGTCAGCCACGATCGGGAGTTCCTCGCGCGCACCGTGAATCGGATCGTCGAGCTTGATCTCGCCCAGCACCGAGTGGCGATCTACGACGGCGGTTACGATGCGTATCTGGCGGAACGGGCGATCGCCCGCCAACACGCGCGAGACGCCTATGACGAATACGCCGAGAACCTTTCGACACTGCAGGACCGGGCCCGGATGCAGCGGAACTGGCTCGAGCACGGGGTACGAAACGCCCGCCGCAAGTCGACCGACAACGACAAGATCGGCCGAAAATTCCGGGCCGAGTCGACCGAGAAGCAGGCGGCGAAGGCACGCCAGACCCAACGCCGAATCGAGCGGCTCGACGTGGTCGAGGAACCTCGCAAGGAGTGGGAACTGCGGATGAACATCGCGTCCGCGGCGCGGAGTGGCACGGTGGTGGCGACGCTGTCCGGAGCCATGGTGACCCGCGCCGGGTTCACCCTGGGGCCAGTGGACCTGCACGTCGATCGGTCCGACCGAATCGTCATCACCGGAGCGAACGGCGCGGGCAAGTCGACCCTCCTGTCGCTGCTGCTCGGCCGGATTCGCCCGGCGGCCGGAACCGCGACGTTGGGCGCCGGCGTACAGATCGGGGAGATCGATCAGGCGCGCGGCCTGTTTCGCGGTACTGCACCGCTCGCCGAGGTCTTCGCCGCCGAGGTACCGGACCAGGCGGTAGCGGACGTGCGGACGTTGCTGGCCAAGTTCGGCCTGCGTGGTGACCACGTCATGCGGCCGGCCGCGACCCTTTCGCCCGGCGAACGTACCCGCGCGGGACTGGCTCTGCTCCAGGCCCGCGGAGTGAACCTGCTGGTCCTCGACGAACCGACCAACCATCTGGACCTGCCGGCGATCGAGCAGTTGGAGCAGGCGGTCGAGGCGTTCGACGGGACGCTGCTGCTGGTGACCCACGACCGACGGATGCTGGAGGCGGTCCGCGCTACGCGACGTTGGGCGGTCGCGGACGGGAAAGTGACCGAAAGCGAGTAACGGCGAGCAGAATCAGGCCGCAGCGACCACAGCAGCCAAGTCGCGCGCCAGCCGTTCGGCCACGTCGACTCGCTCGGCCTCGATCATCACCCGGACCAACTGCTCGGTGCCGCTGGGCCGCAACAAGACCCGACCGGTATCCCCCAACTCCTGTTCGACTCGGTGCACTGCGGCAGCCACCCGCGCGGACCGAACCGCCGCAGCACGGTCGGCTACCGGCACGTTGATCAAAACCTGCGGCAACTGGGTCATCACGCCGGCCAACTCGGCCAACGAGCGGCCGGTCTCGGCCATCCGGCCCAGTACCAGCAAAGCCGTCAAGATGCCGTCACCGGTACTGCTGTGCGCCGGAATCACCACGTGTCCGGACTGCTCGCCACCCAGGCTGTAACCACCGCGCTCCAGTTCTTCGAGCACATACCGATCACCGACTGCGGTGGTCACCATCGCGATCCCCTGCTCGCGCATCGCGATCCGCAGGCCTAGATTGCTCATCACGGTCGTGACCAAGGTGTCGTCCACGAGTCGCCCCGCGTCGTGCAGCGCCAGCGCCAGCACCGCCATGATCGCATCCCCGTCGACGACCGCACCGGCGGCGTCCACGGCCAGACAGCGGTCGGCGTCGCCGTCATGTGCGATGCCGATATCCGCGCCGTGCTCGACGACCGCTTTCTGCAGCTGCTCGAGATGAGTCGAGCCACAGCCGTCGTTGATGTTCAGCCCGTCCGGCTCGGCGTTGATCGTGATCACTCGGGCGCCGGCGGCAGCGTAGGCAGCAGGCGCGGTAGCCGACGCGGCGCCGTGGGCGCAATCGACCACGACCGTCAGCCCCGTGATTCGGCCGGGCAACACACCGACCAGATGGGCGAGATACCGGCTCGCCGGATCCACAGCGACCTGTACCCGACCGATTCCGGCTCCGGTCGGCCGGCGCACCTCCCCGGCGTGCACTCGGGCCTCGATCCGGCACTCCGTGGCATCGTCCAATTTCCGGCCGCCGGCCGCGAAGATCTTGATCCCGTTGTCCGGCATCGGGTTGTGCGACGCCGAGATCATCACACCCATGCAGGCGTCGTAGTACGCGGTGAGGTAGGCAACCGCCGGCGTAGGCAACACCCCGACCGAAAGCACATCGACGCCGGACGCGGTCAGACCCGCGGTGACCGCCGCCTCGAGCATCTCCCCGCTGGCCCGCGGGTCACGACCGATCACGGCCAGCGGGCGTGGCGACGACGATGCTCCGGTCGCCCGACCGAGCTCCTGAGCGGCTGCACCGGCCAGTTGGAGCGCCAGCTCGGGGCCGAGGTTCGCATTTGCCAAGCCGCGCACCCCGTCGGTGCCGAACATCCGACCCATCACCCAATCCCCTCACTAGCCACCACCGACCCACGCCGGTTGGGCTGGAACGACGGAGGGCAGGCATCCGATACGACGGATGCCCGCCCTTGCAGACAACAGCTCAGCGCTTGCTGTACTGCGGCGCCTTCCGGGCCTTCTTCAGACCGTACTTCTTCCGTTCGGTCGCCCGCGGGTCGCGGGTCAGGAAACCGGCCCGCTTGAGTGCCGGGCGGTCTTCCGGGGTGACTTCGATCAGCGCGCGGGCGATCGCCAGCCGGAGCGCGCCGGCCTGCCCGGACGGACCACCACCGGTGAGCCGCGCGAACACATCGAAGCTCTCGGTCCGCTCGACGGTGACCAGCGGAGCTTTGATCAGCTGTTGGTGCACCTTGTTCGGGAAGTACGACTCCAGCGTGCGGCCGTTCAACGAGAACTGGCCGGTGCCGGGCATCAGCCGCACCCGAACCACGGCTTCCTTACGCCGGCCGACCGTTTGCACCGGACGTTCGACGAACACCGGGGCGAACTCGGCCTCGATCGGCTCCTCGTCGTACGCGTACTCCTCCACGACCTCTACCGACTCGTCCGGGACGGTCACATCGAACTCGGTCACTGGGCCACCTGCTTGATTTCGAAGGGGACGGGCTGCTGGGCTCGGTGCGGGTGCTCCGGACCGGCATAGACCTTGAGCTTGCCGCTGATGGCGCGGCCCAGCTTGTTCTTGGGCAGCATGCCGACGACGGCCTTCTCGACCAACCGCTCCGGCTTGGTGGCAAGCACCTGACCGACCGTGCGCGATTTGAGGCCGCCCGGGTGTCCCGAGTGATGATGGATCAACTTGTCGTCCCGCTTGTTGCCGCTGATCGCGACCTTCTCCGCGTTGACGATGATCACGTAGTCGCCGCCGTCGACGTTCGGCGCGAAGGTCGGCTTGTTCTTGCCGCGCAGCAGATTGGCTGCTTGCACGGCCAGCCGGCCCAACACCACATCGGTGGCGTCGATGACATGCCACTGCCGGGTGATATCCCCCGGCTTAGGGCTGTACGTAGGCACGTTGCTTCCCTGTCTGATCGTAGGTGGTGCCGGCCGGACAGATCGACCCGGGCTGACCCACCGGCCGGTATAGACGCGGGAACCCGAAGCGGCCGAAACGCCAGCCGGTCACGATACCAGACCAGCTGCGGCGCTGTTCGGCCACGGGGGTTGTTCCGGCGCGAGCAGCCGCCGAGATCCGCCGAAGACCGGCATCCCGGGGTCGGTCGGCCACGGCGCGACCGGTGCCATCGGATCATCCCGCGGCCACGCCGTGGGAACCCGCTCGTCGCCGGCCCGGTTGTCCGCCGGTCGGCCCGGCGTCGCATAACGCAGCCCCGCCTCCAACTCGGCAACGATCACACCGGCCGCGCCGAGCGCTACCGCATGCAGCGGTTGCTCGACGATCCGCAGGCGGGGCCCGAGATGATTGCGAAACGCATTCCGCAGCACCGTGTCGAAGCAGGCGTTGCCCACCAGCAGCACGCGTGAGGTATCCGCTTGGATCGCCCGGGCCGCCCCGCTCACCTCGTAGACCAGACGATCGGCGACCTCGGTGACCGTCGTTGCGGCCGGCGGAAACGGGACGCCGATCGATTCGGTCGGCCGATAGTCGTCGAGGTGCACCCCGACCACCAACACCCGCCGGCCGTCGCAGTAGACGACGGTGACGCCGGTACAACCGGGCTCGAGCAACCCGCCCGCCCGGACGTAGCCGGCCAGCGCGATCGACTCCGGAATCATCTCGACCAACACCCCCTGGGCCTCGACCAACGCGCCGAGCTGGTCCACCCGGTAGCTCGGCCAGCCGTCCGGATACGGCAGCGCGACCAGATCCGGCCGTCCGACATAGGCCGCAATCTCGCCCAACGGGTTGAACAGCCGAGCACGGTAGACCGCATCGACCGGCCAGGTCGCCCCGGCCACGACGATCTCTCGATAGCCCAAGATCTCCCGGACATCGGCTATCGCAAGCCCGAGATCACCCCTTCCCTGTCCGACTCCTTTGGTATGGAGACCACCCGAAGCGTCCGCCAACAGATAAGCCGGCGTCGTGTACGACCCTTCGACGGTCAGCGGTCGAATCGGCAGCCCGCCCCCGCCGGCGGCGACGGCTACCACGTCCCAATTCAAATGAACTGCCCCGACATGTGACACAACTGTTATCTTGCCCGACTCGGGACCAGCGCGCGACGGCCACCGGACACGGTTACTCCGGCGACCTCGCCAACTGCTCGACGACCGGTCCGGCGCCCGACTCGCTCAGCCCCACGAAGCGGCGTTGCGCGCCTCCGTCGCCTGCATATCCGACGTCCCCTGAGCGACCACCCGGGAGATCCGCGCGAGGGTGGTGATCAGATCGTTGTGCGCGAGATCCCACTGCTGCTGCACGCCTCGATATGCATCTCGAGCCGAGCTTTCCCATTGCGCGACCAAACCCTCCACATAGCGGGTCAGCTGATCGTGACTGCTGGTCAGCCTTCCGGACGTGGTCTGGATATCTGCAGCAAGCTGCATCATCTGACCGAACTCGTACTTCATCTGCCCTCCTGATACTGGGTCGGTGTGCTGCGGATCGGGTCAGCCGAGATTGAGCGAGCCACCGCCGACATCGACGCCGCCGAGCGTGCTGGTGAAGTCTTGATTGGTGGTGTCGTAACCCCGACCGTTCTGCCGGATCAGCTCGGCGATATTGCCGAGCCTCTCGTGCAACCGCCGGGACGCGTCGTCATAGCGCAGCATCAGCGCCTGAAAGGACGCCTGAGCCTCCCCCTCCCAGGAGACCCGCGATCCCTCGACCTCGTTACGTAGCCCGCCGAGGAGCTGATGAAGCTCCCCGTTCACCGATTCCACATGATTCGCCGCGGCCTGCATTGCCGCGACATCGGTAACAACCCCTGCCATCATGTCTCCGTTTCTCCCCGGTGCGACGGCGAGCCGATCCGACTCCGCCGATCCGCCCTGACCTGTAGTTGGACTACATAAATTTGGACGCGCACCCACGGGCGATCGGTTCCAGTCGATCACGGTCGAATCTCGCCGGTCACGGCACGACTTCGACCGTCCCCACGATCCGGGCGCAGTCGGCGGCCAGCGTGCCGGCATCGCCGGGCAGATATTGGCACCCCACGCTGACCTGGACATCCCGATCGACCAGCACATGCCAGTCGACCTGCGATTCGTCGTCGGGAAACTCCGAGTAGGCCAGCGACATCCGGCCACCGAATTCCGCGTCACGGCGCAGGCCACCAATCGTGCGGCGATCGCCCGCGGCCGCGATCCGGTCGGCCAGCTGTGCCGCGACCTGGTCGATCCCCGCACCGGGAGTGAGCTCCTTGCGCACCAGGACGATCCGCCGGCCCACGCCGTCGAGCGGCACCAGCTCCAGCCGGCCGCCGACCGCATCGTCACGACGCCGCCAACCCGACGGTAGCTGCAACCGCAACCCACCCGTCGTGAGCGAGCTGCCCGGCGCCGGCGCGGTACTCGCCGGCGTGGTACTCGATGGCACGCCACCGGCCGAAGGGGGAAGACCGCTGATACCGGCATTCGACGAGTCCGACTCGGTCGGTAGCGCCACCGTCGAGGCCGCGGGTCCGGCCGGCTCCGGACCCGGCGTGCGATCAGGTTCGGCACCGGACCGCAGCCACAGCACGCCGGCTGCAGTTACGGCCAGGACCGCGGCGGCCAGGCCCAGCGCCGGGAGCCGACGAGACCGATCGCGACCCAGCGGCGCCGCCGGGTCGGCATCGAGCCAGCGCGCCGGGGCCAACCGGGTCACCGGCGGCGGGGGTGGTGTCGGCTCGGCGACTTCCACGCCGCCGATGCCGGGCAGAGCGGCGACCAGCTCCGGCCCGTCGAGCTCCCGCAGTGGCCCGGGAAGCGGGTCTGTTCGCCCGCCGACCAGCCGCTCGGCGAGTCCAGAACCCAACCGGCCGACCACCAACACCGCGTCCACGGCCCGCGCTCCGACCAGTTCCCGGACGAGACGGCAGGCGTTGTCGGCAAAGTCGTCGTCGGCGAGCCCGACCGCCGGCTCGTGCGTGCAACCGTCGATTCGCCACGTGCCCGGAACGACGCCGTCCAGCACCGTCGCGGTCACGTCCAGGGCATCGACCTCCAACACCGCGACCCGATGGAACCCAGCACCGACGTCGGCGCGCGCCGCATACGCCCCGGCCGCAGCAACCGCGACCGGCGTCAGACGAGTGTCCACCGCTCGGGCACGCACCGCGGCCTCGACGACGGCGCGGGTCGGCCGTCCCCATCTGGTCGGGTAGGCAACCACAACCCGTCCGACCGGCGGGGTCAGGCCGACGCACCGCAGTACCTCGTCCAGGACGCCGGCCAACGCGTCGCCGACCGGCACCATTCGAGCGTCGCCCGCGATCCAGTCGCCGCCGAGGAACCGCTGGATCTCCACCGGAGCCGGACTCGGCTCCCCGTCGGCAGACATCTCGGGGACGCCGGACCAGGTCTTGTCGCCACTTGCGGCGTGCCACATGGACGGTCCGAGATAGAGCGCCAGATCGGCCGCACCGCCGGTCATAGCGGCGGCAACCAGGCCGACTGGATGACGCCGGTCGCTCGCCGGCCGACGAAGATTCCCCGCCCCGGGGGCATCGCCGCCGCGCGGACGGTCCCGATCAGGTTGCCCTCGTCCCGGCTGCCGCTCATCACCAACCCGGCCGCGGCCAGGTCTCGCATCCGCGCAATCAGCGGCTCGTAGAGCGCGCGCCCCGCCCCACCGGATCGTCGTGCCACGATCAGGTGCATGCCGACATCTCTGGCCTGCGGTAGGAACTCGATCAACGGTGCCAGTGGATTCCCGGCCCCGGTCACCACCAGGTCGTAGTCGTCGACTACCAGATAGAGCTCCGGTCGATCGGTCAGCCATTCCCGGTCCCGCAGCTGCCGGGGCGTGACGTCGGTGGGCGGCCGGCGACCGTGCAGGTGCGCGGCGAGCTCACCGACGTGCCGTTCGAGCGTCGTCGCATCCGAGCTGTATCCGGCCAGATACTCCTCGGGCACCGCACCGAGCATCGTCCGGCGGTAGTCGACCAGCAGAATCCGTGCCCGATTCGGTTCGTTCGCGGCGACGATGCCGGCGCAGATCCCGCGCAACAGCGTCGTCTTGCCACATTCGACATCACCGAACACCAGGAAATGCTGCTGTTCCTCGAACTCGAGAAATACCGGCGTCAGCTCGGCCTCGTTCAGCCCCAGCGGCACACGAGGTGCCCGCACCGCCGAGTCGGTCGGCACCGACCGCTCGCCTACGGCGGCCAGCAACTCCGTGCGACTCAGCCGATCCGGAAGCAACCGCACCGGCGGAGCGTGCCGGCCGCCGGCGCCGGCGGCGATATCGCGAACCGCGGCTGCCACCCCGACACTCAGCGTCGCAGGGTCACGATCACCGTCGGTTCGCGGAAGTCCGACCAGAAAATGCAAGCCGCTGCCGGTGATGCCACGGCCGGGGCGACCTTCCGGTACCAGCGTCGCCACCCGGCGACCCAACTCGGAATCGGCCGGATCACCGAGGCGCAACTCCAGTCGGGTGCCGAGCTGGTCCTTCAGTGCCGGACGAGCATCTGCCCATCGCGACAGCGTGAGGACCAGGTGCAACCCGAACGACAGCCCCTCGGCCGCAAGCGTGCCGATCACCGGTTCCAAGGCCTCGAAATCTCTTCGGAAACCACTGAATCCGTCGATCACCAGAAAGACGTCGCCGAACGGATCGACGGCGGCATCGGCTGCCCGCAGTCCACGGAACTGGGCCATCGACTCGATGCCGCGCTCGGCGAAGGTGCGCTCCCGACGCCGGATCAGGCCGGTCAGCTCGGCGACCGTACGCCGCACCCGCGCCTGGTCCAGTCGGCTCGCTACCGATCCGACATGCGGCAGACCCGACACACCGGCGAGCGTGCCGCCGCCGAAATCCAGGCAGTAGAGCTGGACCTGTTCCGGGGTGTGCAAGGAACACAGCGACATGATCAAAGTACGTGCCGCCGTGGACTTGCCGGCCTGCGGGCCACCGACGATCGCCACGTGCCCGGCAGCGCCGGACAAGTCCAGCACCAGTTGGTCGCGCCGCTGCTCGAACGGTCGGTCCAACACGCCGATCGGAACCCGCAGCGGCGGTCCGGCGTCCGATGACCGCTCCGCGACGAGCTGATCCAGCGTCGGCGATGCCGTCAACGGCGGCAGCCAGATCTCGTGTGCCCGCCGCCCGCGGTAGCCGCGGATCCGCTCCACCAGGACGCTCAGTGCGGTAGCGGTACTCGGCGGCGTCTCGGTACTGGGCGGCGTATCGGTACTCGGCGGCATCTCGGTACTCGGCGGCACAGCCGGCTCGGCGGCCGGGGCCGGCGGGTCCGCAACGACCGGCGCCGCCGTGAAAAGGCGCACCGTGCCGGCCCGAACCCCGCCCGGGACGGGCGGCCGAGGCGATCGACCGGCCTGATTGCGATACGGCCCGGAGACATACGCAGAGCGGAACCGTCGAATCTCGGTCGCGTCCGCCCGCAGATAGCCCGAACCGGGGCTGCCGGGTAGGTGATACGCATCCGGTACCCCGAGCACGACCCGGGACTCGTTCGCGGAGAACGTTTTCAGTCCGATGCGATAGGAAAGATGACTGTCCAGCCCGCGCAGCCGGCCTTCGTCGAGTCGCTGACTGGCCAAGAGCAGATGGATGTGCAGGGAGCGCCCCAGCCGACCGATCGCCACGAACAGATCGGCGAAGTCCGGCTGCTGACTGAGCAACTCGGAGAACTCGTCGATGACGATGAAGAGCGCCGGCAACGGAGCCAGCTCGGCGCCGGCCGCACGTGCCTGCTCGTAATCCCCGACATTGGCGAAATTTCCCGCCGACCGCAACAACTCCTGCCGGCGATTGATCTCGCCGGCCAAAGCATCCCGCATCCGGTCGACCAGAGTCACCTCCTCGGCCAGGTTGGTGATCACGGCCGCGACATGCGGTATCCCGTCCAGCCCGAGGAAGGTCGCACCACCCTTGAAATCGACCAGTACCAGGTTCAGCTGATCCGGCGAGTGCGTTGCCAACAAGCCCAGGACCAGAGTGCGGAGAAACTCCGACTTGCCGGAACCGGTAGCGCCGATGCACAACCCGTGCGGGCCCATCCCGTTCTCGGCGGCCTCTTTCAGGTCGAGCTCCACTACTGCACCATCCGTTGTCCGACCGAAGGGCACGCGTAACCGATCCCGGCCGAGCCGCGGCGACCAGGCCAGATTCGGATCGAACGCACCGAGATCACCGAGGCCGATCAACCGCGCCCAATCGGCCTGCTCCTCGGCCACCGGTCCGGAACCGCCGGCCGGGCGGGCGGGAAGGCGAAACGGGGCCAACCGGCGCGCCACCTGTTCGGCCTGACGGGTGCTGATCGCGTCCGCGACAGCGAACATCTCCAGACCGGCCTCGCTACGGGCGCCGACCGAACCGCCCTCGACCACCAGCGACAAACTCGGCGTGCCGTCCGTGATCGCGTAACCACACAGATCGAGCACCGTGACCGACTCCATTCCGGCCGCCCCGACGAACTCGGCACCACCGAACAACCCACCGTCGACGACCACCACGATCTGCGGTAGGTCGGGCCGAGCCGATGTATCCCGAGCGAACCGACCGCGGCCGGCCAGCTCGGCCGCCAGCGCATCGGCCGACTCCCGCATGGAACCGAAGTACATCCGGCCGCTGCCGGCGGCGTCCCGGACGGTCGCGTGCTGCGCGTGCGGCAACCACTTGATCCACTCCCATTCGGGCGCCGTGTCCGGCCCGCAGACGACCGCGACCGACAGCTGATCAGGTCCGTGAAACATGCACAGCTGCAACAGCATCGATCTGGCCAACGCCCGCGCTGCGATTCGGTCACCGCCGATCGTGATAGTGGCGAAACCGCGCAACGCTACCGCGGTCGGTAGCCGGTGCACGACCGAGTGGGTCCGCACGAACCTGCGCAGCGACACGGCAGCGATCGGCTCCAACTCTTCGACCGGGCCGGTCTCCGGCGCGATCAACCGAGTGGCCAGCCGCTGATCGCCCAGCCCGACCCGGACGTGCCCGTAGTCTGGATCGGTGGTGCGTCGCTCCCACATCCGGTACGTGCCGGCCAGGGTCCAGATCATCGCGGGGTCCGGATGGCACCAGGCGAGCGCGGCACGTTGCTGCGCGGCGGTATCGACGACGTCGCGCCGCAGCCGACCCAGGTAACGCAGGTAGTCCTTGCGCTCCTCGTCCGCCTCGGCGGTGCGGCCGGATCGGCCGGTCTGACCGACGAACATCGCCAGCATCGAGACGGCCATCATCAGCGGGAAGATCAACGTCGCAGGATTTGCCCCTACTCCGCCAGAAGTGAAGAGCAACAACATCATTCCGGCCATCGCCACGAGCATGACCACCGGCATCAGCTTCAAAAGAAGGTTGCCCGGGATCGCGCGCGGAACCTCGGGCGGTGGCTGTACCGCAAGCTCGCCACCCGGTGCGCGCGGCACCTCGGGCCGGCTGGCACGGTGGAACAACACCGTGCTCGAGCCGACCCCACCGTTCGGCACAGCCGCATCGGAATACGAACTATCCATCCAGAATCCCCCCGAATCCTCGATCCCGCGTACCCGATCTCACTGTCGACCGACCTCGGGTACGCGTTGCCGACCACTGTAACCCTCGGCACCGACTCGTCATCCGGCGCCGGCCCCCGGTTCTCGGTCGGCAGTCGACCGGGAATTCGGCCGGTTCGACCCGGAGCGCGGCCGACTTTCCACCCTGGCCGGACTGTCGTGGCGGTGTCGTAGGCTTCGTCCGACATGGTCGGGCCGGGTCCCGGGGGTCGGGGAACCTCACCCGACAGTGAGTTGGGGGGAGCGTTCCGTGTCCACCATTTCGGCGCCCACGTCCGGTTCGACGTCAGACGCAGCACCGCCGGACCCACCGGATCTGTGCCGGGTCACCGTGTTGGCCCGGCACACCCAGGTGGATCTCGCACTACCGGCCGCCGTGCCGCTGGCTTTGCTGATCCCGGGCATTGCCGACCTGATCGACGAGCACCGGCGGTACAACCGGTTCGACGACAGCCCCGCGAACGACCGGCTGGAACCACGGCAATGGGTCCTCGCACGGATCGGCCGGCCGCCGTTGGCGACCACGGCGACGCTGGCCGAGCTGGGTATCCGGGACGGCGAGCTACTCGCTCTGGCAGAAGCGGGACAAGCCGCGCCACCGCCACTGTTCGACGACGTCATGGACGCGGTGGCGACCGCGACGAGCCGGAGCCGGCGTTGGACCCCGGCGACGGCCCGGCTGCTCGGCTCGATCGTCGCGCTGGCATCGATCACCATCGGCTGCGTCGGGTTGGTCGACGCCGGCGGATCCGGGACCGACCTGATCGGCGCGTTCGGCGCTGCGACCACAGCGGTGATCCTGCTGATCGCCGGAGTCGTCGCAAGCCGGATCTACGCCGACCCCGCCGCCGCACAGGTGCTCTGCGGTTGCGCATTGCCGGCCGGGGCGGCCGCCGGGATTCTGCTGGTCCCGGGTCCGCTCGGAACGGCCGACCTACTGCTGAGCGCGGCGGCGGCCGGCGCACTCGCGATGATCACGATTCGCGCCACCGGGACCGGGCAGACGGCTTTCACCGCCGTCACGACAATCGCCGGCTATACGACGATCGGCGCCGCAACAGCGTTGCTCACCCCGGTCCCGACCCGATCGATCGTGGCGGCGCTGATCGCAGCCGGGCTGGCCGGGCTGGCGCTGGCTCCCCGAATCGCGCTGCTACTGGCCCGACTACCGCTACCCACCGTCCCGGCACCGGACAGCCCGATCGAACCGGCCGACGACCTTTCCCCGGGGCCTGACCGACCGGACGGATCGGATCCCGCGCGAGTGGCGGAATCGAGCGCGCGCGCCGGGCAGTACCTGACCGGTCAGGTAGCCGGTTCGGCCCTGGTGGTCACCGCATCGACGCTGATAACCGCACCTGCGAACGCGCCGACCTGGCCCGGGATCGCGCTGGCCGGTGTCGTGGCCGCCGTCTTGGCATTTCGCGGCCGCACCTACGTCGACGCCGAACAAGCCGGTTGGCTCATCGCGGCCGGCGCCGGCATCGTGCTCGGCCTGCTGCTCGGCGCGGCGGTAGCCCAACGCGCTCCGCTGGCGGTCTACGCCGCTGCATCGACGTTTGCACTGGGCGCCTCGGCGCTCGGAATTCTCGGACCACGCACCGACCTGTCACCGCCGTTGCGTCGAGCCGGTGAACTGATCGAATATGCCTGCGTGGCCGCGGTACTCCCGTTGACCTGCTGGGTCGCCGGCTTGTTTCAACTGATCCGGGGCCTGTAGTCGATGCGCCGCAGCGCGATGAATTACCGCATCCGGAGCCGGCTGCTGTCGGTCCTGGTCGCATCGGTGACCGTCGGGGCAGCAGTCGGACCCGCAGCGGCCGCACCGCCACCGCCGGTCGACCCGGGACAGCTGCCGGCAGCGGCACCGGCCGCCCCGACCCAACCCACCGAACAGAAGAACCAGTGCTTTGCCACGCGACCCGTGCCGGCGGGACCGCAGGAGCCGCCGGCACAACGCGCACTGGGCTTCCGAGCCGCCTGGCCGCTGACCCGCGGCGCAGGCCAGACGATTGCGGTGATCGATACCGGGGTCGCCCGCCACCCGCGACTGTCCGGCCTGATCCCGGCCGGCGACTACGTCGGGACCGGGGACGGCACCGACGACTGCGATGTGCACGGCACCGTGGTCGCCGGGCTGATCGCAGCGGCCGGCGTGCCCGGCCAGGGCTTCGCCGGCGTCGCGCCCGACGCCCGGATCATGACCATCCGGCAGTCCAGCAACCTCTGGCAGGTCGCGGGACGGGCACAGCAGCAGCGTCCCGAGGACAATGCCGACGGCTACGGCGACGTGGCAACCATGGCGGCCGCCGTCCGCTTGGCCGCCGACCGCGGCGCGACAGTGATCAACATTTCCGAGGTCGCCTGTTCCACCGCGACGATCGACGATCGCGCGCTCGGCGCAGCCGTACAGTACGCGATGGTGGAGCGCGATGCCGTCGTCGTGGCCGCCGCCGGAAACAAGGACGGCCGGTGCGGCAGCGGGAACCCGGACAGCGACCCGCGGCGCCCGACCGCCGATCCGTGGCAGCGGGTCGACACGATCGTCACCCCGGCGTGGTACGACGACTACGTGCTCACCGTGGGGTCGGTCGACGCGAACGGCGCGCCGTCGCGGTTCACCGTGCCGGGCCCGTGGGTGGATGTCGCCGCACCCGGCGAGGGCATCGTCTCGCTGGACCCACGGAGCAGTGGTCTCACCGACGCCAAGCTGGACGACAAGGGCACCAGCGCCACGTTCCAAGGAACCAGCTTCGCCGCGCCCTATGTCGCCGGGACGGTGGCGCTGGTCCGCGCTCGTTTCCCCGAACTGCGCGCTCGACAGGTGATGGCCCGCATCGAAGCAACCGCGCATACCCCGCCGGAGGGAATCAACCCGTACGTCGGGCACGGCTCGATCGATCCGTATGCCGCCGTCACCGTCCAACCACCGGACGTGTCTCCCGCCGCACAACCGAACGCACCCGCATCGACCACGCTGGCTACGCCGACCGCCCCGGCGTCGCCGGACCGACACGGCGCGACCGTCGCACTGATCGGAACCGCCGTACTCGGCGTAGGACTGGTGCTCGGCTTTCTGGCCTGGTTTCCGCTGCGCCGGCGTGCCCGCGCAGCGGCCGCCCGGGGCGAACCCGACGAGCCGGCGGCGCCGACGGAATAGGGGTCCGATATCGGTTCGGCGGGATCGCTACTCCGACAGATCTTTCAGCCGGAAACCTGTCGGTGGGTCGTGATGAACTAGATTTATGACCACAGTCAGTGCTTTTACTCCTGGAACCGGGGGTGGTGCTGGTTCTGCGCGGTCGGTGATCGCGGGGTTGCGGGCCAACCGGGCGGCGGCCGAGCGGGTCGCGGTGCAGCGGGCCGAGCTGACCGTGGCGTGGTGTCGTTGGCATGCCCCGGCGGGTGACACCGACGTGGATCGGTTCGGGGTCGGGTGGGTCACCCCGGGTGGTGCGGGTTCGCCGGAGGTGGACGAGGCGGCGGTCGCGGAGTTGGCGGTCGCGTTGCGGTATTCGACCGACTCGGGAATGTCGTATGTCGGGGCGGTGCTCGAAGTCTGCTACCGGTTGCCCCGTCTCTGGGAACGAGTCCGGAACGGGCAGACACCGTGGTGGCGGGCCCGGCGGATCGCCGACACCACTATCGGCTTGTCGCCGGAAGCGGCCGCGTTCGTCGACGAACGTCTCGCGGCGTACGCGGGGACGGTGTCGTGGGCGCAGCTGGATCGGTTGGTCGCGGAAGCCCGCATCCTCGCCGATCCGGACGCCGCGAAAGAAGAACTCGCCACCGATACCCGCAAGGTGGAGATCGACACCCGCACCGTGAGTCTGACCGGCACGGTCCGGATCGAAGGTGAACTCGACCTGCTCGACGCCGTCGACCTGAACCACGCGTTGTCCGATATCGCCGAGGATCTCGCCGCCTGTGGCAGCACCGATTCGCTGGATGCGCGGCGCTCGACCGCGCTGGGTGAACTCGCCCGCCGGCAACCCGGATTGCCGTTCGACGCACCAGAACCCACACCGCCCGCGTTGCACCGCCGCACGCCGCGCGACATCCAGCTGCATGTACATATCAGCGCCGACCAGCTCACCGGGACCGGTGGCCCCCTGGGCCGGGTCGACGCGTCGTCACCGACACCAGTCAGCATCGACGCGATCCGCGCCTGGTGCGGCAACCCGGACACGAACGTGACCGTCCGCCCGGTGCTGGACCTGGCCGAACACCTCCAGACCGACGCATATCAAATTCCGGACCGGCTCCGCGAACAGGTCGTGCAGACCAGCAGCACGTGTGTGTTCCCGTACTGCAACCGCCCCGCCCGTGGCTGCGATCTCGCCATATCCACCCGCATGACCAGGGCGGGCCGACCAGCAGCGGCAACCTCGCCCCGCTCTGCCGACAACACCACCAGCTCAAAGGAAACCGTGGTTGGCGCTACCGGCGCCTGACCCCCGGTGCTTACCTGTGGGCCACGCCCGCCGGCGGGATCTACCTGCACGACGGCACCGGCACCATCGACCTCACCCCACCCGGTCGACCCGCAATGAGCGAACCCTCAGGGCAACCACCCCCGGACGACGAACCCCCACCCTTCTGAATCAGCCCGACACCGGCACCTCGCCCCACCCGGCGGGGCCACCGGCATGCGCGGCGAATCAGCCCTGATACTCGGCGGAATAGGATGAACCACGTGCCGACCCCACCGTCCCCATACCCCGCCGAGCCGGTAGGCGCGAGGTGTCTCGTTCCTATCTCCGCGTTCTGAGCAGGTACAGCCCCTCGCTGCAGCAGCGAGTCGCCGCGTTCGCCGCCGCGGCGGTGGCGATGGTGGTGGTCCTGGCGGCCCTCTCGGTGTACCTGGTGATCAGTCGCTATCTCAGCCACGACCTGGACGATCAGCTCCGTACCCGGGTTCATACCATCGCCGACTCCGGTGCGGTCGAAGCATTGAATCCGACCGATCTCTACGCCCTGTCCAGCCTCGGCCGGGACGATCTCCGCGTCGCGCTGGTGTTGCCGGACCGGCGCCAATTCTCCTACGGCCCGGCAATTCCGGTCGGCGAGCCCGAGCGCGCAGTCGCCGACGGCGAGCAGATCGACTCGATCCGGACCACCGACGGCTACCGGGTCGCGGCGGCTCGTTCGCAATCCGGGGTGGCCGTGGTGCTCGCACAGCCCTTGACCCGAGAGCAGCACATTCTGCGGCGGCTCGGCGCGGTACTGCTGGTGGTCGGTTCCATCCTGATCTGCTTCGCCGCCGCGGCCGGTTTCGCCGTGGCCCGAACCGGTCTACGCCCGGTCACCCGGCTGCGCAATGCGACCGAGGAGGTCGCCCGAACCGGCGCGTTACGCCCGATCGAAGTGGTCGGCGACGACGAGCTGGCCGATCTGTCGCGCAGCTTCAACACGATGCTGTTCGCGGTCCGCGAATCCCGCGGCCGGCAACGCCAGCTGATCGCCGCCGCGGGTGCCGAGCTATCCACCCCGCTGACCTCACTGCGAACCAATCTCGAGCTGTTGATCTCGTCCGCCGAGCCCGGCGCAGCCCAACTCGACCGGGACGAACGCGAGGAGATCTTTGCCGACGTGCTCGCCCGGATGGGCGAGCTGTCGACGATGGTGAACAACCTGGTCGAGCTGGCCCGCGACGACGATCCGCAACGAGTCACCGACGACGTCGAACTGACCGAACTGGTCCGGCGTGCGGCGGCCACCGACACCGGCCGATTCGAAGTCCAGGCCCCGCCCGCGCTGACCGTTCGGGCCGACGAGACCGCGCTGAACCGGGCTCTGGGCTATCTGCTGGAAACCGCGGCGACCCGAGCGGCGACCGACGACCCGATCACCGTCCGGGTGGTGCAGGCACCGGACCGGGCGGACGTGGTGGTCGCCGACCACGGAGCTGCCGCGGCGAGCACCGGACTGGGCATGGCCATCGTGCGAAAGGTGGCCCGCACGCACGGTGGGGTACTCCACGCGGACAGCGAGGCCACCGTCTTCACCCTGCCCCTGGGTACCGGGAACTGAACTCAGCGCGGCGCAGCTGTCGCGTCGGGCAGGGCACCGCCGGCCGGGTCGGCAGCCACCCCGTCGTGCGATACCAACGCCGCGGTCCGGGACAACGCCGGCCCCGGCGCCAGCAACGAGACGATCTGCCAGGGCGCTGGTTCCGGTGGGCCGGTCAACCCCAGAACTTCGGCGGTGTCCAGATCCGGCAGACCGAACCGCACACCGGTATCGGCAACGAAGCACAACCCGTCTCGTCCGCGACTGTCCGGCGCGATGCCGGTGAACCGGACGAACGCCCCGTCCCCGGGAGCCAGGTAGGCCGCGTCGGCATTCGGGCCCGGTCCGTCGGCCCGGGCCAACGTGACCGGGCGGGCGGCCGCACCGATGGGCAGCTCCCGACCGGTAAGCACCCGTATCTCGGCAGCGGGCGCGGTGAGTGAATCGGTGGTCGGCAGCTCCAGCGGTCGCCAAGACAGGCAGGCCACCGGGTCGTCGGCACCCGACAGGACGGTGGGCGCCGACTCCGGGAACGTGGCCACGTCCAGGGCGGTGGACACCGGCACCCGCGTCACCAGATCCGGCGGAACCGTCGCGACCTCGGCCGAACCTTTCGAGTCGGCCGACCGGATCAGGTAGGCCGTCGCGGCGCCCACCTGCTGTAACCCGTCCCGTAACACCACGTAGTACTGCCGCGAATCGCCCTGGGCGACCTGCACTACCGATCCGACCACCTGCCCGGGTATCGAGAAACCCGTCGGACTCCCACCCGAACCCGGAATCCGCGGCGGCACGATCGCCGGTACCTCCGGGATCGCGTTCAGCAACGCATCGCTGACCGGCCGGGCATCGGCTGCCGACAGCCCGAAAGCCGTCGCCACCGGCGCACTGTAGGGGTCCACCGCCGCGCGTTTGCCGTCGTAGACCAGGTAGCTGCGGTCCCGGCCACGCAACAGCAAAGCCTGGTCCCGCCGCAGGTCGGCGGCCGTGTCGGTGCGCTCGAGGTCACCGACCAGCACCGACGTGGTCACCGCAGCGTCGGCACCGACGCGATCGCACACCGTCCACACCCGACCGGGCTCGGCCCGCCGATCCGGCAACGCCGACGGCGCCCCCGGAATCCCGACCAGCGCCCCCCGCGGCCGAGCCGCCGCTTCGGCGGCACCGACCAGCACCGGATCGTCGGCCGCACCGATGATCAGGCGCGCCGACGCCAGGTTCAGCACCGGGTGCACAGTGGCCCCGAGCACCACGAACATAGCCCCGGAATCCTTCTGCACCAGTATTTTTGCGTCGCCGGCCCGATCCACCGGACGCAGCAACGCCAGCACCGCACAACCGGCCAGGGCGAGCGCCGCAAAGATCGCCCCCACGATCAGCGCCCGGGACTGCGCCCGCAACGGGTCGCTGAGCATCCGGACGTCTCGCCGGACCAGCGCATGCTCCATCCGCCGCACCAGAAATCGATAGCCACTGACCTGCGACCGTGTCGTCGGCTGCGCCGGCATGATCCTCCCCCGATCCCCCGTCGAGGTGCCCCCGATCCCCGACGAGGTGTCACAGTACAGTTCGACCCGAACCCACGGTCGGTGCTGCTCGTGGGGCGATGTGACTCGCGGGGGGAGACATCGGGTGCTGGCACTTCGAGATCTGCTGACGGCCCAGGTATTCGGCCTGGCAACGCTCGCCGGGCTCCGGCTGGCCGGGCTGGCGCCGCTGCCGGCGGCCGGGATTGCCGGCGGGTCGGCGCTGTTGCTGCTGGTCCGGGTCGGCCGGCGATCGCTGCTCGACTGGGTCACGACCATGACCCGGTACCGGTGCCGGAATGGTTACCGGCTGGGACCGACGGTGGATTTTCGCGGTTCCGGGGAGGGCGCTGTCGGCCTGCACTGGGATACCGACCGGGTCGTCGCGGTAATCGAGTTGACCGCACCACCCGGCACGCGGACCGCTCTTCCCCCGGCCGACTCCGATGTGGCCGAACGACTTCCGCTCGGCGCGTTGGCGCGGGCGCTGACCCAGCACGACATCGCCTTGAGCGAGCTGAACATCGTCACGCACGGCCGGCGCAGCCGAGCGGAAACGGCGGCCGGCCCGGTCTACGAGGAGCTACTCGGCCCGCTACCGGCGGTGTCGATCGGGACCGTCCGGCTCGCGGTGGTGTTCCGGCCGGCGCAGTGTCCGGACGCGGTGGCCCGCCGCGGCGGCGGCAAAGAAGGCGCGTCCCGGGCGGTGACGGTCGCCGCCCGCCGGATCGTGCGGCTGCTGGCGCAGCGGGGTTACCCCGCCCGGCTGCTCACCGCCGACGAGATCCGCGGCGCCGTACTGCAGATCACTGCCGGTACCGATCCACGCGGAATCGGCCGGCGCTGGCGGCACGCCGTGCTCGGCGACCGGATCATCGGCGGCGGAGCATGTCACCCGGACGCGATCAGCTCCGAACTACTGTCTGCACTCTGGACGACACCGACGGCCGGCACGGCCGTCTTGCTGCGGTTACGGCCCGGTCGGACCGAGAACACCGTGCGGGTCGGTGCCGCATGGCAGCTGGCCGCGGCCCCGGCGACCGATCGGCTACCGGCCACGCCGCGGGTGCTCGTCCGACACAGCGTGTCGACGCACGGGCGGCACCGCGACGCGCTGTTGTCGCTGCTACCGATCGCTCCGGCCAGGTCGGCGGCCGGCATTCCCACCGGCGAGTACCCGATCGCCGACGTCGCCCGGCTGCGCCTACCGGCGGCCGAATGTGGACAGTTGATCGGGGCCGCCGCCGACGGCCGCGCCGTCGCCGCCCGGGTGGTGGGCGCCGGCGTCGGTACCGTGCTGATCGCCGGCGACGTCGGCCTGTCCCAGCAGGTGGTGTTCCGCGCAGTGGCCACCGGGGCCCGGGTGCTGGTCCGGACCGACCGGCCGCACGCCTGGGCGAACCTGATCGGCGCGATCGGCAATCCGGATCGACTCGCCGTCGCCGGCAGCGCCGGCCAGCGCACGACCGGCCGCACCGCGCTGGTGGTCGACGGGGTCCCGTCGCCGGAGCCGCACGCCGGACTGACCGTGATCCGGGTCGACAGCGATCCGGCCGTCCGGCCGAGCACCCGGCCGGACGTGACGATCCGCCAACCCGACGGCAGCAGCCACCGCGTGGTGCTGGAGACCGGGCCGAGCCGGATCGAGCTCGCCCTCGTCACCACCCCCCGGGAAGCGGCGATCCTGCGCCGTCCGGCGGCCGCGCCGGACGCCGGTCACGAGCTGCCGGTCGACGCTTCCTAGACTCGATCGATGCCTGTCGATCGCCTGCTCCCCACCGACGACGCCCGCGATCTGATCGCGCTGACCCGGGATATCGCGGACAAAACCCTGGAACCGGACGTGGTCTCCTACGAGAAGGAGGAACGCTACCCGGACCGGGCATTCGCGGCGCTCGGCGAAGCCGGCCTGCTCAGCCTGCCCTATCCGGAGGAGTTCGGCGGCGGGGCACAGCCCTACGAGGTCTATCTGCAGGTGCTCGAGGAGCTCGCCGCCCGCTGGGCCGCCGTCGCGGTGGCGGTCAGCGTGCACAGTCTGTCCTGCTTCCCGTTGTTCGGTTACGGCGCCGCCGAGCAGCAGCAGCGCTGGCTTCCGGAGATGCTGAGCGGCAACATGATCGGCGCGTACAGCCTGTCCGAGCCGCAGGCCGGCTCGGACGCGGCGGCGCTGAGCTGCCGGGCGGTTGCGACCGACGACGGCTATCGGGTGACCGGCACCAAAGCCTGGATCACCAACGGCGGCAAGGCGGATTTCTACACGTTGTTTGCCCGCACCGACGGTTCCGGATCGGGGGTGTCCTGCTTTCTGGTACCGGCGGACACGCCCGGGCTGAGTTTCGGTCGGCCGGAGGAGAAGATGGGCCTGCGTGCGGTGCCGACCACCACTGCCACCTACGAGGATGCGTTCGTCCCGGCCGAGCGCCGGATCGGCGCCGAGGGCGCGGGTCTGGGCATCGCGTTCGCCGCACTCGACTCGGGCCGGCTCGGTATCGCGGCAATCGCCACCGGCATCGCGCAACGCGCGCTCACCGACGCCGTGGCATATGCCAAGCAACGCACCACGTTCGGCAAGCCGATCATCGACCATCAGGGCCTCGGCTTCGTCCTGGCGGACATGGCCGCCGGGGTGGACGCGGCACGCGCCACCTACCTCGACGCGGCCCGCCGGCGCGACGCCGGGCGGCCCTACTCCCGCCAGGCCAGCGTCGCGAAACTCACCGCGACCGACACGGCGATGCGGGTGACCACCGACGCGGTACAGGTGTTCGGTGGGTACGGCTACACCCAGGACTTCCCGGTCGAACGGTACATGCGCGAGGCCAAGATCACCCAGATCTTCGAGGGCACCAACCAGATCCAGCGACTGGTGATCGCCCGCAGCCTGGCCCGCTGAGCCCCGGCGTACCGTCGTCCTGACCCGGAACGGGAAACCTGCGGCAACTCGCCGGCAGAATAGTCGGGAGCAATGGAGGCGCCAGTGCGCAACGACAGACGTGACCTGTCGCCGGAGCCGAGTCGGCTCAACGCGGCCCGGCGGGCCCGCGACCTCGCCCGGCTCGGCGATCGCGCCCAGCTCGACCTGCTGGTGATCGGTGGCGGGGTCACCGGCGTCGGGATCGCGCTGGATGCAGCTACCCGCGGGCTACGTACGGTGTTGGTGGAGGGCCAGGACCTGGCGTTCGGCACCAGCCGATGGAGTTCCAAGCTGGCCCACGGCGGGCTGCGGTACCTCGCCTCGGGCCGGGTCGGGGTGGCCCGGGAAAGCGCGGTGGAGCGCGGCATCCTGATGACCCGGACCGCGCCGCACCTGGTGCGACCGATGCCGCAGGTGGTGCCGTTGCTGCCGCAGGTCGGCCGCCGGGAGCGACGGCTGATCCGCACCGGCTTCGCCGCCGGCGACACCCTGCGCGCCGCGGTCCGCACCCCGGCAAACCTGCTCCCCCGCTCCCGCCAGGCCGATGTCGCGGAGACCACCGCGATGGTCCCGGGGCTGCGCACCGACGGCCTCGACGGCAGCCTGATCGCCTACGACGGCCAGTTGATCGACGACGCCCGACTCGTGGTCACGATCGCCCGGACCGCCGCCGAGCACGGCGCGACGATCCTCACCCGGGTCCGCGCCGAGCAAGCCGACGGCACCGGCGCGACCCTGGTCAACACACTGACCGGCGAATCGCTGCGGGTTACCGCCCGGGCTGTGGTGAACGCGACCGGCGTGTGGGCCGACACGGTCGACCCGTCCATTCGGTTGCGCCCCAGCCGCGGTACCCACCTGGTGTTCGACGGCGCGGCGTTCGGCAACCCGATCGGCGCGCTGACGCTGCCGGTGCCCGGGGAGTTCGGCCGGTTCGTCTTCGCCCTACCGCAGCAGGACGGGCGGGTGTATCTCGGCATCACCGACGAGGACGCGCCCGGGCCGATCCCGGACGAGCCACAGCCGACCGACGCCGAGATCGACTTCCTGCTCGACACGATCAACCTCGCCCTGCACGGCGCGCTCGACCGCGAGGACATCCGCGGGCAGTTCGCCGGCCTGCGGCCGCTGCTGGACACCGGCGGCTCGACCGCGGATATCTCCCGCAAACACGCGGTGCTGACCTCGGACACCGGGCTGATCACGGTGGTCGGCGGCAAACTCACCACATACCGGAAGATGGCCCAGGACGCGGTGGACCGGGCCGTCGGGGCGAACAACCTCGACGGCGGTCCGTGTGTCACGCGCAACCTGCCGCTGCTCGGCGCCCCCGGTCACCCGGCGAGCACCGGCATCGACGGCCTACCCCACTCCCTGGTCGCCCGCTACGGCGGGATCGCGGCCGAGGTCGCCGCCGCCGGCGTCGAAGATCCGCTCGCCCCGGTCGGCGACGGCATCGACATCTCCCGAGCCGAGATCGCCTACGCCTTCACCCACGAGGGAGCGCTGTCCGCATCCGACGCCCTCGACCGGCGCACCCGGCTCGGCTTGATCGCCGCAGACGCCGACCGCGCCCGCCCGGTGGTGGACGAGATCATCGTGGTGGCCCACTGACCTTGTCGTCGCGCGTCACCGCGGCGAGTTCGGCCGCGCGCGGGTGCAATACCACCTGCGGGCCGGTGGCGCGGAACTGCTGCACCGCGCCGTCGGCGGCGTAGCGCGGCCACCCCGGGTCGCCGGTCGCGGCGAACCGGATCCACGCCCGGTGCATGTCGTCGGCCAGCGACTGCGGCGGCGTCGGGCCGGTCAACGTTCCGGCGTGATCCAGCGTGTCGAACACGAACGGCACCTCCAGCGCGTGACAGGCCCCCAGCCCGTCGACTCCGGACGGCCAGTCGAACTCGTAGACGTAGGTGGCCCCACCGGCTGCCGTATGAGCCTGGGCGTCCTGTAGTGCGGGCGCTCGGAAGCCCAGTTCGCTGAGCACCGCGGCGAAGATGTCGCCCGGCGAATCGTCGGGCCGGTCCGCGGCGAACACCTCGATCACGCCCGGCTCGACCCCGTAGCGCTGCAGCAACAGCGGTAGCAGCTCGGCGCTGATCGCGGCCGACAGGCCGTGCGGGACCACGAAGAAGCGGAACTCCTCGGCCGTGGTGCCGATCAGCAGATCCACCGCGGGCGCGTCGGCGCAGGACGGCCGGACCGGGAGCACGGCATCGCCGACGGTGGGCAGGATGTGGACGACACCGAAACCCTGCTCGATCACCGACGAACCCCACCGCGCCGGATCCGGGTCGGTGGCCACCTCCAGCCCGATCTGGTCCTGCGCGGCCAGGATGTCGGCCGGATCGACGTCGGCGAATGCCGCCGCCGTGGGGGCGACGCCGAGTCGCGCCGCAATCTCGCCGGTCACCCGGACGGCGTCGGCACGCTCGGCCACCAGCTGGGAGTGCCCGCTCTGCACGATTGCCCGGCGGAACAATCCGGCTGCGGCCGGCGAACCGAGCAGGTCCGCGATGCTCATCCCGCCCGCCGACTCGCCGAATACCGTGACCAGGTCCGGGTCGCCGCCGAACGCAGCGACGTTGCGTTGCACCCACCGCAACGCGGCGAGCTGGTCGAGCAGGCCCCGGTTGTCCGGCGCGTCCGGAAACGGACTGAATCCCCAGACGCCGAGCCGATAGTTCACCGCCACCAACACCACCCCGTCGCGAGCGAACGCCGAACCGTCGTAGACCGGGATCGAGTTGGCGCCCCGGGTGAACGCCCCACCGTGAATCCAGACCAGCACGGGCAGTCCGGATGCGCCCGGGTCCGGAGTCCACACATCGACGTTGAGACAGTCCGCACCCGGCTGGATGTGGGTGCCGATCAACGCGGCAATCGCGGGCGGATACGGCGTCTGCGGACAGGTCGGGCCGGGCGCGGCGGCGTCGCGCACATCCGACCAGACCGGCGCCGGGCCGGGCGCGGCGAACTGGGCGGCGCCGGTCGGTGCGGCCGCGTAGGGAATGCCCCGAAACGCCCAGCCGCCGGGCACTGCCCGACCACGAACCGGACCGCTGCTCGTATCGACGGTATCCATCCGATCACCCACTATCGATCACCCACTGCCTGTCCACGTGGACCGTCTGTCTGTCGCGCAACCGACTGTCCGCCCGCCGCACGCTCGCTACCATGGAATTGTCACCTTTCACCGTATCGGGGGATCGCTGATGGACTCCCGCTTTTCCGCCCGCCGCCGCTGAAGCCGAATCGGCGATGACGACAGAGGACCAGCGGCCGAACGAGCGCCTGGTCGATCGGCGCCGGGAGCGCGGCTGGACGCAGGGGGAGGTGGCGCGTCGGGTCGCGGCGGTGATCCACCGGGACACCGCGCAGGTCGTCGCGATCAACGCCGATTACGTGTCGCGGCTGGAGCGGGGCCTGATCCGGCGCCCGCGGCAGATCTATCTGGCCGCATTCCGGATCGTCTTCGGCGTCGGCGACATCGAGCTGGGGTTTGCCGACCAACCCGCCGCGGCCGACGCGAACATGTCCGACAGCGGCCGACTGCTGTTCCAGCTGCCGCCCGGAATCTCCGATTTCGTCGGCCGAACTGCGGTGGTGGACCGGCTGATCCGGGCGCTGACCCGACACACCGCGCGGGCGGTGAACATCGTGGCGATCTCCGGCGCAGCCGGAGTGGGCAAATCGGCGCTGGCGCTGCACGTAGCGCATGCGGTGCGCGCCCATTTCCCGGACGGCCAGCTCTACGCCGAATTGCGCGGCACCGAACCCGCGCCGGCGCCGACGACCGAGGTTCTCGGCCGGTTTCTCACCGACCTCGGCCTGGACGCGGGCAGCATCCCCGATCAGATCGACGACCGCGCTCGACTGCTGCGCAGCGCACTCGGTCATCGCCGGATGCTGGTGATGCTGGACAACGCCTGCGACGCGCGGCAGGTGCGTCCGCTCGTCCCGGGCAACGCCGATTGCGCGGTGCTGGTCACCAGCCGGAAGGCGCTGATCGCCCTGGAGGGCGCCGAGCATCGCCAGCTGGATGTGCTGACTCCGGACGAAAGCGTGGAGCTGCTGGGTCGGATCATCGGCGTCGAACGGGCCCGCAGCGCACCGGATGCCACGGCTGATGTCGCCCGGCTGTGCGGTCGGTTGCCGCTGGCCTTGCGGATCGCCGGCGGTCGGATCGCCGACCGGGCGACGCTCCCGCTGGCGGCGTATGCCCAGCGGCTCAGCGACGAGCAAGGCCAACTCGACATGCTGGAAGCCGGCGACTTGGCGGTGCGAGCCAGCTTCGAGCTGAGCTACACCAGTTGCGCCGAACCGACGCGGCGGGCCTTCCGGATGCTCGGGGTGATCGAATCGGTCGACTTCGCCGCCTGGACGCTGGCGCTGCTCGCCGACATCGAGCTACCGCAGGCGCTGCAGCAGCTCGAGTATCTGGTGGACGCGCGGCTGTTGGAGGTCGTCGGCGCGGCGCACGGTGGGCCCGCCCGCTACCGCCTGCACGACCTGCTGCGGGTGTTCGCCCGGGAGCGACTGGACCTGGAGGACGGCGCGGCCGACCGTCGCGCGCTGGCGGAACGGCTGCTCGCCGAGTACGTCGCCCTGGGCACCACCGCGGTCGCCCGGATCGAACCGAGCGGCGAGTTCGAGCCGCTGCCGGCCTTCGCTCCGGCGTTGGCCGAGGTGGAGGCCGACCCGCTGGGCTGGCTGCAGACCGAGCGTGCGGCGTTCGTCCGTGGCGTCGGCCAGGCGCACGCAGCCGGGCTCTGGGAGCTGTGCTGGCAGCTGGCCGAACTGCTGCCTGCGGCCTGGGGCAACGTCGGCAGCGGCCTGATCCAGCTGCGATCCGGCCGGCTGGGCCTCGACGCCGCCCAGGTCTCCGGCAGCAAGATCGGCGAGGCCCGGATCCGGTACAGCCTGGGTGTGCTCGACCACGCCCAGGCCCGCTACGAACAAGCCGAGACCGAGCTGCGGTTCAGCATCGCGATCTTCACCGAGATCGGCGACGGATTCCGGACCGCGCTCGCCGAACGTCAACTGGGCGAAACCTATCGCCGCACCGGCCTACTCGACCAGGCGCAACTGCACTACTCCACCGCACTGGCGGTATTCGAGCACATCGGCAACGTGCGGATGGTTGCGGCGACGTTGAACGGAATCGGCGACACCTACCGCGGGATGGGCCGTTGGGCCGAGGCGGTCGATCATCTCGACCGCGGGATCAGGTTGTACGAGCGGCTGGGCGATCAGCAGCAGATCGCCCGGGCGATCGTCCGGCTCGGCTGCGTCCGTCGTGACCAGGCGCGGGAGGCCGAGGCCAAGCGCTTGTTCAACCACGCGCTGATCGTCCTGCGCAAGCTCGGCGACCGCCGGTGGGAAGCGAACGCGTTACGCCACCTGGGCATCGTGGCCCGCAACGTCGGCCGCTACGACGAGGCGCTGGATCACCTCGCCGACAGCCTGGAGCTGATGGCCGAACTGGCCCACCCACGCGGTGTCGCAATCGTGCTGCGCGACATCGGCGACACCCACCGCTACGCCGGCAACCCGGACGAGGCCCAGGATGCGTTGGCCGAGGCGCTGGCCCGGTTCGTCGATATCGGTGACCGGCATGCGCAGGCGCGCACCCGGGTGCGACTGGCCGATGTCGCTCGCCGGCGCACCGACTGGGCGCTGGCCGACGCCCAGCTGTCGCACGCCGAGGAGATCTACCGCCGCCTGGGCAGCCGGGCCGGAATGGCCCGGCTGCACCGTTATCGCGCGCTGCTGGAGCGCGACCGCGGCCATTACGTTGCGGCCCTGGCGGCGATCGACGCATGCGAAACGTTGCTCACCGAACTCCCCCGCGGCTTGTGGCGGGCCCGGGCACTGGCCACCCGGGCCACCATCGAACGGGCCATGGGCCTACCCGAATGGCAGGTGACCTACGCCCAGGCCGAGGAGATATACCGGCTCGGCGGTGCGAGCACGCTCGCCGAACTCCGCTTCTGGCTCGACGACCGGTGAGCGGTCACCTCGGACCAAACCCGGCACGACCCGGAACTTACGCGGAACTGGACGTCGAAAATCTGACAGCGGATCGACCATGTTCGACAGTGATAACAGTCACATTTTGCTCGTATCCGCCCGAGGAGGCCGCGATGAGCACCCGAACACCACCGGTCGTCCCGTCTCCGGGTCTGTCGTCGACCCGCTGTCAGACCCGGCCCCGGTTACGTCCGGCCGGGCCCGCGCGGACCGGGCCCTCGCCCACCGGCCTCGCTCCGGCACGGCTGCGGGCCAACTGTCGCCTGGCCCTGCCGCCGCAGGTGTGGGCACGGCTGTGCCGGCTCGCCGGACCGACCGTCGAATGGTGGGCCGACCGCAACCCCGGATCGGTCACCGGCTACCCGCACGCGGCGATGCTCGGACGCCGTGGCCTGGCGGTCGCCGACCCGATCGGATTCGATCCGGCGGCCCTGGCCTACACGTTGACCTGTTATCGACTGGCCGAGGCGGTTTCCCACGACATAACGCACCGGCCGGAACCGGATACCGCACCGGAGCCGATGCGGTACGCGCCGTTCATCGGGCTCGTCCCGACCCATCAGGAGTTGCTGGCGCAGCTCCCGACCCAGGCGGGATACCTGCTGCAGCGGCCGTTCGTCGATGCGTCGGTGCACCGGTGCCAGTGGCACTTCGAGGATGTGGGCGAGGCCTGCCGGATGTTCATGGTGCACCTGGCCGATGCCGAGCGGGTCACCGTCGCCTACGGCGTCCGGACCGTCCCACCCGGGCATACCCCGGCGACCGCGCATTGGGCCCTGCGGGTGTGTATCGCGGCGGTCGCCGACCGCGACACGGCGATGATCGCCTTCCGCTGACCCGGAACTCGACCGAAACTCAGGTCCCGCAGCAGCCGTCGGCGGCCGCCACCCGCACGGCGCGGGTGGTGCGGTTGCGAGCGGCCAGCTCCGCCGGCTCGGGGTAATCCACCCCGACCAGACTGAGCCCGTGCGCGGCGGCGACGGTCACCGCACTGGATCGGCTGCGCTCGGTCAACAGGCCGGCCGGCCAATCCGGGGTGCGCCGGCCGTACCCGACGGCGAGTACCGCGCCGACCAGGCTGCGCACCATCGACCAACAGAACGCATCGGCGGATACTGCGGCGGTCAGCCGGGCGCCGTCGGCTCGCCAGTCGAAGCGTTGGAGCTCGCGGACCGTGCTGGCGCCCTCGCGGTGCCGACAGAACGCGGCGAAGTCGTGCAGGCCCAGCAGTCCGGTCGACGCGGCGCGCATCGCGGCCAGGTCCGGGCCGGGCCGAACGCCGACCACGTGCCGGCGCTCGAACGGGTCGGCGCCGTGGACGGCGGTGGTCAGCCGGTAGACGTAGTGCCGGCGCAGCGCGGAGAAGCGGGCGTCGAACTCCGCCGGCGCGAACGTGATCGCCGTGACCCGGACATCGCCGGGCAGCAATCGGGACAGTCGGCGGAGCAGACCGGCCGGGTCGTCGAACGCTGCGACCTCGGCATGGGCCACCTGACCCTCGGCATGCACTCCGGCGTCGGTGCGCCCGGCGACGGTCAGCTGCACCGGCTCGCGCAGTACCAGACTCAGGTTCTGCTCCAACACGCCCTGCACCGTGCGCAACCCGGGCTGGGTTGCCCAGCCCCGGAAGTCGGTGCCGTCGTAGGCGATGTCGAACCGTAACCGGGTCATGCTGCCGGCCGCACCGACACCGACGCCGCCGCCCGGCGGGGGTAACCGCTGGGCGACGGCGACAAGGTGGGTGCCGGCCTACTTGTCGGCGGGATCACCGGCCGGGGCATCCGCCTCGGTAGCCCGCTCCGGCACCGCAGCCTCGTCCGCCTGCGGCGGATCCACCGGCTGCTGCTCGGCCGCCTTCCGCTTCGACGCTGCGGCGCGGGTGGCCCGGCTCGCGTCGCTGGAGACCGTCGGCTCCTGCACCAGCTCGATGATCGCCATCGGGGCGTTGTCGCCCTTGCGCGGGACCGTCTTGAGGATTCGGGTGTACCCGCCCTGCCGATCGGCGAAGCCGGGCCCGATCTCGGCGAACAGCTTGTGCACCACGTCCTTGTCCCGGATCACCTTGAGCACCTCACGCCGATGCGCGAGGGTGCCCGCCTTGGCGTGGGTGACCAGCTTCTCCGCGTACGGACGCAGGATCTTCGCCTTGGTCTCGGTGGTCGTGATGCGCTCGTGGGAGAACAGCGCCGTCGCCAGGTTGGCGAGAATCGCCTTCTGGTGCGACGCCGACCCGCCGAGACGGGCCCCCTTCTTGGGCTTGGGCATTGTTCCTACTCCATGTTTTCCGGTTGCGACGGGACTAGAGCTGCTCGGTCTCGGCGAAATCCTGGTCGTTGTTGTCGGAGTCGCCGAACGACCCCGCGGCATCGTCGTTCCAGGTGCCGGTGGCCGAGTCGTAGCCGACCACGAACGACGGATCGAACGACGCCGGGCTGTCCTTCAGCGACAGGCCCAGCGAATGCAATTTGACCTTGACCTCGTCGATCGATTTCTGGCCGAAGTTGCGGATGTCCAACAGGTCCGACTCGGTGCGACCGACCAGCTCGCCGACGGTGTGCACACCTTCCCGCTTGAGGCAGTTGTACGACCGCACGGTGAGGTCGAGATCCTCGATCGGCAGCGCGAACGCGGCGATGTGGTCTGCCTCGGCCGGCGACGGCCCGATCTCGATTCCCTCGGCTTCGATGTTCAGCTCCCGGGCCAGCCCGAACAGCTCCACCAGGGTCTTGCCGGCCGAGGCCAGCGCGTCCCGCGCGGTGATCGAATTCTTGGTTTCGACATCGAGGATCAGCCGGTCGAAGTCGGTCCGCTGCTCGACACGGGTGGCCTCCACCTTGTAGGTCACCTTCAGCACCGGCGAGTAGATCGAATCCACCGGAATCCGACCGATCTCGGCGCCGGACGCCTTGTTCTGCACCGCCGGCACGTAGCCACGACCGCGCTCGACGACGAGCTCGATCTCCAGCTTGCCCTTGTCGTTCAGGGTCGCGATGTGCAGGCCGGGATTGTGCACGGTGACCCCGGCCGGCGGCACGATGTCGCCCGCGGTGACCGAACCCGGCCCCTGCTTACGGACGTACATGGTCACCGGCTCGTCCTCGTCCGAGCTCACGACCAGGCTCTTCAGGTTCAGGATGATGTCGGTGACATCCTCCTTGACCCCCGGCACGGTGGTGAACTCGTGCAAGACCCCGTCGATCCGGATGCTGGTGACCGCCGCGCCCGGAATGGACGACAACAAGGTCCGCCGCAGCGAATTGCCGAGCGTGTAACCGAAGCCCGGCTCCAACGGCTCGATGGTGAACTTCGAACGATTCTCCGCCAGCACCTCTTCGCCGAGGGTCGGCCGCTGAGAAATCAGCATGTGTTTCTACTTCCTTTCGACGCCCACTATTTGACGTCTTCGGGGCTACTCGGGACGACGCCCCGAGGGCGGACTACTTGCTGTAGTACTCCACGATCAGCTGCTCCTGCAGCGGCACGTCGATCTGCGCCCGTTCCGGCAGCTGGTGCACCAGGATCCGCAGCCGGCCCGGCACGACCTGCAACCAGCCCGGCACCGGCCGGTCGCCCTGGGTCTCCCGGGCGATCTGGAACGGCAGCGTGGCCAGCGACTTGTCCCGGACATCGACGATGTCGTACTGGGAAACCCGATAGCTGGGCACGTCCACCTTCACCCCGTTCACGGTGAAGTGGCCGTGGCTGACCAGCTGGCGGGCCTGTCGCCGGGTCCGGGCCAGACCGGCCCGGTAGACGACGTTGTCCAGCCGCGACTCGAGCAGCCGCAGCAGGTTCTCGCCGGTCTTGCCCTTCTGCCGGTTCGCCTCCTGGTAGTACCGGCTGAACTGCTTCTCCATGACGCCGTAGGTGAAGCGAGCCTTCTGCTTCTCCTGCAGCTGCAGCAGGTATTCGCTCTCCTTGATCCGCGCCCGGCCATGCTGACCGGGGGGGTAGGGGCGCCGCTCGAAGGCGGAGTCGCCGCCGACCAGGTCGACGCGCAGCCGCCGCGACTTGCGGGTGATGGGTCCGGTGTAACGAGCCATGTCTTCTCTTCCCTCCCCTAGACCCGGCGCCGCTTCGGCGGACGGCAGCCGTTGTGCGGCTGGGGCGTGACATCGGAGATCGTGCCGACCTCGAGGCCGGCGGCCTGCAGCGACCGGATCGCGGTTTCCCGGCCGGAGCCCGGGCCCTTGACGAACACGTCGACCTTCTTCACCCCGTGCTCCTGCGCCTTGCGCGCGGCGTTCTCGGCGGCGAGCTGCGCGGCGAACGGGGTCGACTTGCGCGACCCCTTGAAACCGACGTGGCCCGACGACGCCCAGGAGATGACGTTGCCGGCCGGATCGGTGATCGACACGATCGTGTTGTTGAACGTGCTCTTGATGTGCGCGTTGCCGTGCGGAACGTTCTTCTTGTCCCGGCGACGCGACTTGACGGACTTCTTCGGGCCCGAGGCCCGCGACTTCGGCGGCATGGGTTACTTCTTCTTTCCGGCGACGGTGCGCTTGGGGCCCTTGCGGGTACGCGCGTTGGTCTTCGTGCGCTGGCCGCGCACCGGCAGCCCGCGACGATGCCGCAGACCCTGGTAGCAGCCGATCTCGATCTTGCGGCGGATGTCCGCCTGCACCTCGCGACGCAGGTCACCCTCGACCTTGAGATCCGAGCCCTCGATGTAGTCGCGAAGCTTGGTCAGATCGTCGTCGGAAAGATCCTTGGAGCGCAGATCCGGGCTCACGCCGGTGGCGCCGAGGATCTCGGTAGCCCGGGTACGGCCGATGCCGTAGATATAGGTCAGCGCGATCTCCATGCGCTTTTCGCGCGGAAGATCGACACCCATGAGACGTGCCATCTGGCGATGTCCTTATCGGTTGTCGGAGGTCTGCTCCTGGCCCGTCCCCCGTGTGGGGCCCCGGCCTCCGGTCCGGGGGTGTGTCGGGTGCGAATCACCCGGCTGGTCTCAGGAGGTTTTCTGCTCGGTCCGGCCGAGCGATTCAGTTGTCGTGTCTCGTTCGCACCCGCACGGCGGGCGCGATCAGCCCTGCCGCTGCTTGTGCCGCAGGTTCTCGCAGATCACCATGACCCGCCCGTTGCGGCGGATCACCTTGCACTTCTCACAGATCGGCTTGACCGATGGGTTGACCTTCACGAGCCCTCCCGGGGCGGAGCCCCCCTTCAGGAGGGCTCGGGTGTCGATGCGGCCCACGCCAGGCGCGGTCCACGCTGTTGATCTTCTGGGTCTCGGGGCACAGCTCCCGAGGGCCTACTTGTAGCGGTAGACGATCCGGCCACGGGACAGGTCGTACGGCGACAGCTCCACGACCACCCGGTCTTCGGGAAGGATACGGATGTAGTGCTGACGCATCTTGCCGCTGATGTGCGCTAACACCTTGTGTCCGTTCTCCAGCTCGATGCGGAACATCGCATTCGGCAGGGGTTCGACCACTCGGCCCTCGACCTCGATGGCCCCGTCCTTCTTCGCCATATCCTCCGCGATCCCGGTCGTCACCGACCTGGTTTGATACTTGCCTTACTGCCTGGATGAGACCGGCGCGCACTCGCAGGCACGCCGACAACCGGCACGCCGAACGCACCGCCACCCTACTTTACTCTCCGATACCGCTGCGGACCAACTCACGCCGCAGATCCGGCAGAGTGTGCCGAATGCGGATTGTGGTCCAACGAGTCAGCAGCGCATCGGTCGAGGTAGCCGGCGTGACGGTCGGCCGGATCGATCCGGCCGGGCAGGGCCTGCTCGCCCTCGTCGGCGTCACCCACAGCGACGATGCCGCGATCGCCGCGCGGCTCGCCCGCAAGTTGTGGACCATGCGCATCCTGGACGGCGAGCGGTCGGCGGCCGACCTCGATGCCCCGATCCTGGTAGTCAGCCAGTTCACCTTGTATGCCGACACCCGCAAGGGTCGACGACCGTCCTGGCAGGACGCCGCTCCGGGCTCGGTTGCCGAACCGCTCCTCGCTGCCTTCGTCGCCGCGCTGCGCGACCTCGGTGCAACGGTGGCCACCGGGAGCTTCGGCGCGCACATGCGGGTGCAGCTGATCAACGACGGGCCGGTCACCCTCGTGCTGGAGGCCTGAGCACAACCGATCGGCGCGGCCTCCGGCTAGACTGACCGGTCAAGTCCTGCGCGGGCGCTGAGGGGGTTGGATGGACCGCGATCGGAGCGGCATATCGGTACCGCCGCGGCAGCCGGCTCCGTCGATACCGCCGCGGCAGCCGGCTCCGGCGTTCATCGAGAAGATCCGCCGGGACGAGTCGACCGGATCGCTGGAGCGGATGGCGACCGATCCGATGATCCCGACCAGGATACCCACGATCGCCCACCCGCAGCCTGTCGGCGAACCCGCCGCTATGCCTGTCCCGGGGACCACCCCGGACCCGGTGCATACCCCCCACGTCGCCCGGCGACCGCCGTACACCGGGTGGCGGCGGGCGGTGCATCACATGTCCGCGGGCGCGATCGACCCAGGCCGATCGACCGACGATCTCTATCACGAGTCCTTGCTGGACCGGATCCGGCAACCGCTCGGCAGCGACTATCGGATCGCGGTGCTCTCGCTCAAGGGTGGGGTCGGCAAGACCACGACGACGGTCGGGCTGGGGTCGGCGTTCGCCGCCGAGCGCGACGACCGGGTGATCGCGGTGGACGCCAACCCCGATCTGGGCACGCTGACCCAGCGGATTCCGGCCCGCACCGGATCGACCGTCCGCGACCTGCTCCGCGGCGGGCCTTACCAGTACTATTCCCAGGTCCGGGCCTACACCGCGCAGGCGGCGACCGGCCTGGAAGTGCTCGGCGGCGAACGCGACCCGGCCATCTCCGAAGCGTTCGACGAGACCGAATATCGCGATGTGATCGGGCTGCTGCAGCGGTTCTACAACATCATCCTGACCGACTGCGGGACCGGCCTGATGCACTCCGCGATGCGCGGCACGCTCGGGGTATCGCACACGCTGGTGCTGGTGTCGTCGCCGGCCCTCGACGGTGCCCGCAGCGCGGCAGCCACCCTGGATTGGTTGGAGCTGCACGGCTACGCGCACCTGATCCGACATGCCGTGGTGGTGATCAGCTCGGCTCGCCCGGGTAACCCGAACATCCATATCGAGCAACTACGGCGCTACTTCCTCGGCCGCTGTCGCGCGGTGCACGTGATCCCGTTCGACTGGCACCTGTGCGTCGGCGACGGCATCGATCCGGTGGCGATGCATCCGCGGACCCGGCGCGCCTACCTGGAACTGGCGGCAACGATCGCCGACGACTTCACCGCCGGTCTGTCCCGCTACGCCAAGCTCCGATAGCGAGCGCTCAATCCGCCGGCCGGGCGGTGAGTATCCGCGGCCCGTCGGCGGTCACCGCCACGGTGTGTTCCCAATGCGCGGCCCGGCTACCGTCCGCGGTGACGACCGTCCATTCGTCGGCGAGAATCTCGGTCTTCGTGGAGCCGTGGGTCAGCATCGGCTCGATCGCCAGCACCGAGCCCACCACCAACTGCTGCCCACGGCCGGGCGCACCTTCGTTGGCCAGGTACGGCTCCAGATGCATCTCCCGGCCGATCCCGTGCCCGCCGTAGCCCTCCACGATCCCGTAACTACGACCGTGCTCGCGTTCCGCCGCACGGGTGCCCTGCTCGATCGCGTGCGACACGTCGCCGAGCCGGTTCCCCGGCACCATCGCTGCAATACCGGACTCCATCGAGCCCCGGGTGGCCGCGCTGAGCAGGGTGTCCGCTTCGGTGATCGCACCGATCCCGAAGGTCCACGCCGAATCGCCGTGCCAACCGTCGAGGATGGCGCCGCAATCCACCGAGAGCAGATCCCCTTCCTGCAGCACCTCGGCTGCGGTCGGGATGCCGTGTACCACCCGGTCGTTCACCGAGGCGCAGATCGACGCGGGAAACCCGTGGTATCCCTTGAACGACGGCACCGCCCCGGCATCCCGGATCACCTGCTCGGCGATCCGATCCAAGTCGAGCGTCGACATTCCGGGCCGGGCCAGCTCTCGGGTGGCGACCAGCGCCCGCCCGACGATCGCCCCGGCGGCGGCCATCGCGTCGAGCTCACCGGCGGTCCGAAACGGCACTACCTTGCGTCGCCGCCGGAACGCCTGCATGGTTCGCATCGCCTTTCGCCCGGTCAGCGTCCGAGCGCCCGCATCGCGCGCTCGCTGACCTCGTCGACCGAGCCGACCCCGTCGACCGTGACCACCAGGCCGTCGTAATGATCGAGCAGCGGCTCGGTCTCGTCGCGGTACACCTTGAGCCGGTTCCGGATGACCTCTTCGTTGTCGTCGACCCGGCCACGACTCAGCATCCGCTGCACCACCACCTCTTCGGCGACGACGAAGCAGAGCACGACATCGAGTTTCGCGTTCAGGTCCTCGGCGAGCATCCGCTCCAGCGCTTCGGCCTGATCCACGGTGCGCGGGTAACCGTCGAGCACGAACCCGTCGCCCGCATCCGTCTCGTTCACCCGCGCCTCGACCATCCGATTGGTCAGCTCACTGGGTACCAGGTCGCCGGCATCGGTGTACTTCTGCGCTTCGACACCCAGGTCGGTCTGCTGCGAAATGTTCGCCCGGAACAGATCGCCGGTCGAGATGTGCGGCACCCCCAGCCGCTCGGCGAGCAGAACAGCCTGGGTCCCCTTGCCGGCACCGGGCGGTCCGAGGAGGACGATCCTCATTTCAAGAACCCTTCGTAGTTTCGGTTCATCAATTGGCTCTCGATCGCCTTCACCGTATCGAGGCCGACGCTCACCATGATCAAGACCGCGGTACCACCGAACGGCAGATTTTGCGCTCCACCGGAGGCACCGAGGTCGAGGAACAGGTTGGGCAGGACGGCCACCGCACCGAGATAGATCGAGCCGGGCAGGGTGATCCGGCTCAATACGTAACTCAGATAGTCGGCAGTGGGTCGACCCGGCCGGTAGCCGGGGATGAACCCGCCGTATTTCTTCATCTCGTCGGCTCGTTCTTCAGGGTTGAACGAGATCGCGACGTAGAAGTAGGTGAAGAAGACGATGAGCCCGAAGTAGATCGCGATGTAGACCGGATTACCAGGGTTCACCAGGTACTGCTGGACGATCTTCTGCCACCAGCTGGGGTCCACGGCGTTGCTGGACGACGTCAGTTGGACGATCAGATTGGGCAGGTACAGCAGCGAGGACGCGAAGATGACCGGGATGACGCCGGCTTGGTTCACCTTCAGCGGCAGGTAGGTCGACGAGCCGCCGTACATCTTGCGGCCGACGACCCGCTTGGCATATTGCACCGGAATGCGGCGCTGACCTTGCTCGACGAACACCACGAAGACGACGATCAGGAACGCGGCGCCGCAGACCATGGCGAACACCAGCGGGCCCCGACTGTCCAGGATCGCCTTACCTTCGCCGGGGATGCGTGCCGCGATACCGGCGAAGATCAGCAGCGACATGCCGTTGCCGACGCCGCGCTCGGTGATCAGCTCGCCGAACCACATCACCAATGCGGCGCCGGCGGTCATCACCAGCACGATGATCACCATGCCGAACACGCTGTTGTCGGCGATGATGTCGCGGTCGCAGCCGCGTAGCAGCTGACCACGGGACGCCAGCGCGACCAGACCGGTCGCCTGCAACACCGACAGCGCCACCGACAGGTAGCGGGTGTACTGCGTCATCTTGGTCTGGCCGGATTGGCCTTCTTTACGCAGCTCCTCGAACCGTGGAATCACCACGGTGAGCAGCTGCACGATGATGCTCGCGGTGATGTACGGCATGATGCCGATCGCGAACACCGACAACTGCAGCAGCGCGCCGCCGGAGAACAGGTTGATCAGCTGGTAGATACCGGCCGAGTCGCCACCGGAGACCTGATCGATGCAGTATTTGACGTTTCCGTAGTCGACACCCGGCGAGGGCAGCGTGGCGCCCATCCGATACAGCGCGATCAGCCCGAGGGCGATGAGGATCTTCCGCCGCAGATCGGGGGTCCGCAGGGCCGACACGAAGGCGGAAAGCACTAATCCTCCTGACGGGCGGACGCGGTCATAACCCCCACCCGCGGTTCAGCGGTACGTACGGCGAACAACTTCAGCACTTTAACAGCGGCGCTCGAGCCGACCGTGCCGGGCAACCCGTGATGCCCGGCACAGCCGATCGAGTCAGGCCGACTTCGAGGTTTCGGCCGAGGTGAGCGTGACGGTCCCACCGGCAGCGGCAATCTTCTCCTTGGCCGAGCCGGAGAACTTGTCCGCGGTCACCTGTACAGCGACCCCGATCTTGCCTTCACCGAGCACCTTCACCAGCTGGTTCTTGCGCACTGCACCCTTGGCGACCAGATCGGCAACGCCGATCGTGCCCCCCTCCGGGAACAGCTCGGCGATCGCACCGACGTTGACCACCTGGTACTCGGTGCGGAACCGGTTGTTGAAGCCCTTCAGCTTGGGCAGCCGCATGTGCAGCGGCATCTGCCCACCCTCGAAGGCGGCCGGCACGTTCTTGCGCGCCTTGGTGCCCTTGGTGCCGCGACCCGCGGTCTTGCCCTTGGACCCCTCACCGCGACCGACGCGAGTCTTCTCGGTCTTCGCGCCCGGAGCCGGGCGCAGGTGATGCAGCTTGATCGTCATTGTGCGGCTTCCTTCGTCTGGACCGGCTCGACCGTGACGAGGTGGCGGACCGCGTTGATCAGACCACGATTGTCCGCAGTGTCCTCCCGGACCACCGACTGCCGGATCTTGCGCAAGCCGAGCGTGCGCAGGCTCGCGCGCTGATTCTGCTTGGCACCGATGGTGCTCTTGATCTGGGTCACCTTGAGTTGCGCCATGATCAGACTCCGTTCCGTGCGTAGGCGCTGTCGGCCCGGGCACGCAGCATCGCGGCCGGAGCCACGTCCTCGATCGGCAGGCCGCGGCGGGCCGCGACCTCTTCCGGCCGCTGCAGCATCTTCAGCGCGGCGACCGTGGCGTGCACCACGTTGATCGCGTTGTCGCTGCCCAGCGACTTGGCCAGGATGTCGTGGATCCCGGCGCATTCCAGCACCGCGCGGGCGGCACCACCGGCGATCACGCCGGTACCCGGCGACGCCGGACGCAGCATGACCACACCGGCCGCTGCCTCGCCCTGCACCGGGTGGGTGATGGTGGAGCCGATCATCGGCACCCGGAAGAACGCCTTGCGCGCCTCTTCCACACCCTTCTGGATGGCCGCCGGAACTTCCTTGGCCTTGCCGTAGCCGACCCCGACCATCCCGTTGCCGTCGCCGACGATCACCAGGGCGGTGAAGCTGAATCGCCGACCGCCCTTGACCACCTTGGAGACGCGGTTGATCGCGACGACCCGCTCCAGCTGGTTCTTCTCCTGGTCGCGACCACCACCACGCGAATCGCGCCGGTCGTTGTTACGCCCGTCGCGACCGCCGCGGCCGTCGTTGCTCTGTCCATTCGCTCCGGCGGGTCCGTTGCCGCCGTCACGCCGTTGACGTCCCGGCATCAAACGTTCCTTCCGTTGAAGCTGACCCTGTATTGAATTTTCGCTCCGCGGGCTGCACTCATCAGAACTTCAGCCCACCTTCGCGAGCGGCATCGGCCAACGCGGCGATTCGGCCGTGATAGCCGTGCCCGCCGTGGTCGAACACCACGGTGTCCACCCCGGCGGCCTTGGCCCGCTCGGCGATCCGGGTGCCCACCTTGGCGCTCAGCGACTTCTTGTCGCCGTCCGCGCCGCGCAGGTCGGCCTCGATCGTGGAGGCGGCCGCCAGGGTGTGCCCGGCCAGGTCGTCGATCAGCTGCACGTGGATGTGCCGCGCCGAGCGGTTCACCACCAGGCGGGGCCGCTGCGCGGTGCCGGACACCTTCTTGCGCAGCCGCAGGTGCCGACGCGTCTTGGCGCGCCGGCGGGCGGTGGAGGCGTCGGTGCCCAGCGGAATCCGCTTGGCCTTCTGATTCTCGGTCCGAGTCGATTTCTCAGCCATGGCCTACTTACCCGTCTTTCCGACCTTGCGGCGGATCTGCTCGCCCGCGTACCGCACGCCCTTGCCCTTGTACGGGTCCGGGCGGCGCAGCCGGCGGATGTTCGCCGAAATCTGCCCGACCTGCTGCTTGTCGATGCCGGAGACGGAGAACTTGGTCGGCGACTCGACCTGGAAAGTGATGCCTTCGGGCGCCTCGATCGGGACCGGGTGGCTGTAGCCGAGCGCGAACTCGAGGTTTTGCCCCTTGAGCGCGACGCGGTAGCCGACGCCGTAGATCTCCATCTTGGTGGTGTAGCCCTCGGTGACCCCGATGATCTGGTTCTGCACCAGAGTCCGGGTGAGCCCGTGCAGCGAGCGGTTGCGCCGCTCGTCGTCCGGCCGGGACACGACCAGCGTGCCGTCCTCGTCCCGGGCGATCGTGATCGGCTCGGCGACGGTCAGCCCGAGAGTGCCCTTGGGGCCCTTCACGGTGATGTCCTGCCCGTCGATGGCAACGTCGACGCCAGCCGGAACGGTGATCGGTTTCTTACCGATGCGCGACATGTCGGTCCTCCCTCACCAGACGTAGGCGAGGACTTCCCCGCCTACGCCCTTCTGCTTGGCCTGCCGGTCGGTGAGCAGGCCCTGGGACGTGGAGATGATCGCCACGCCCAGGCCACCCAGGACCTTGGGAAGGTTGGTCGACTTCGCGTACACCCGCAGGCCGGGCTTGGACACCCGGCGGACGCCGGCGAGGCTGCGCTCGCGGCTGGGGCCGTACTTCAGATCGACGATGAGAGTCTTGCCGACTTCGGCATCCTCGGTGCGGTAGCTGGCGATGTAGCCCTCGCGCTTGAGGATCTCGGCGATATTCGCCTTCAGCTTGCTGTGCGGCAGCTTCACCTCGTCGTGGTACGCCGAGTTGGCGTTGCGCAGACGAGTCAAGAAGTCCGCAATCGGATCGGTCATGGTCATAGGTCGACCTCGACACCTTTCTCGCCGCGGTTCCCATGCAGCACCCCGCCTCGACGGCAGCGATGGTGGGCCTACAGCAATTCGGCTGGTCCGCCCGGCTGACGCCGGACGGCATGAGTTCGCGTCACCCGGGCATGCAGAACTGCAAGCACAGCAGACCCTCGGGCAACCGCCATAGTCTAGGCATCGGCATCGGATCGGCCAAATCGCCCACTCGGCCGAACGAACGAATCCACCGGCTACGGTCCGCACGGATCACGATCCGTCCTGGATCTACCGGAGCTGTGGCGCCGGATCGTGTATCGCTGTCAGGTACCGCGCTCGACCGCGGCCGGCGCCTGCCCTTGTCGCAACGTCGCGAGCAGTTCGCGGTACGGCCCGACCAGGTAGGCGGTGTCCCCGGCCGCGAGCGCGGTATCCCGCCGCGGATGGAGATCGATGGCGCCGTCGCTCCGGGCGATCGCGATCACCCGGGTGCGGGTGGCCAGGTCGAGCATTCGGATTCCGGCCAGCTCGCTGCCCGGCTCGACCCGCACCCCGCCCACCATGAAGGAGCGCTGCCCGACCGAGAAGGTGCCGAATACCTGCAGCCCGAGCGCCGCACCGATGAACCAGGGCGCGGCCAGCTCCACGGTGGATCGCACGTTCTCGAAGCCGAACCGCGCCGCGACCGCCGCGCCCAGGGTCCGATCGAAGATCCGCAGCACCACCGGCACACCGGGAGATTCGGCCGACCGGGCCCAGCGCGCCCCCAGCGTTTCGCGCAGCACGATGCCGATCTCGATGTTCACCATGTCGTGCTGGGTCAGCACCGCCACTGCGCTCGCGCTGCCGACCCGAGCGTCGTCCAGGGTGCGGCGCAAGGTCGCGTCGCCGACGATCACCGGAACGCCGAGCTCGGCGGCCGACGACCGGAACCGGTTGTCGGGGTCGCGCTCGACGGCCACCACCTGGTGACCGGCCGCGCGTAGATCGGCGATCACCCGAATCCCGAACGAACCCAGGCCGACCACGATCACATGGCCGGACAGGTACCGCACCTGCCGTCGCGCCGCCGATTCCGCCAGTCGGCGGGACAGCAGCAGGTCGGCGACGAACGCCATCAACACCGCGGTCGTCGTCACCCCGGCAAACATCAGCCCGATCGAGAACAGCCGCAGCCAGGTGGGTTGATCGGCAAAGCTGAAGTCGCCGTAGCCGACCGTCGCGATGGTCTCGGTGGAGAAGTACAACGCATCGACGATGCTCATCCCCGGCTTGTGGTACGCGACCCGCAACAGCACCGTCGCGAAGATCAGCAGGGCCAGCGACACCGCCATCGCCTTGTAGAAGGTCGGGTTGATGTCGGCTTTGATCCCGCGCAGTCCGTCCGACAGCCGCCGGCGCAGCGGTGCGCGAGCCGCGCCGCCCGGCCGCGGCGCCGGGTCGACCGCGATGCCCCGCGCCCGCAACTCGTCCGGCCCGCCGATCATCGCGACCCGGTCGCCCGGCTGGACCCGCTGGTCCCGACCCGGGCAGATGGTGACCACGCCCGGTGTCGCCGACCCCGGACCCTGCACCACGGCAACCGGCGCGAGGTCGCCGTAGACCGCGCGCAACGTCGCGGCGCGCGGGGCGTCGGCGCCGGCGACCACGAACTGCATCCCGGCCGCCCGGATCGGGTGCGCGGTCCGCGCCAGGCAGGCCTCGACCACCAGCGGTGCGACCAGTTCCGCGACGTCGAGCACCGCCCCCGGCCCGTTGCCGGCCGCAACCGCCTTGCGCAGCACCTCGTTCGCCAGCCGGCACACCACCCGTACCCGGGCGTTGTGTTCCCGGGCGAGCAGCGAGATCTCCAGGTTCACCGCATCGTCGGGACCGGCGCACACCACCGCGCCGGCCGAGGCGATCCCCGCGACGCTCAGCTCGGCGCTGGCGTCGATCCGGACCACCTCGGTGCCGCTGGCCAGCAACTCCTCGGCGATCCGCTGCGCCAGCGCGTCGTCACCGGAAACGATCACATGGCCGGGCATGCGAGCAGGGTAAAGCTCCGGTCCCGAACGTGGGTGCGACGACGGTCCGGCTCAGGAGGGCGAGCGAACCACCAGCACGGTCCCGGGGAACTCCCGGGCGAACTCGTCGCGAGCGTGTTTGATCACCGCGGTGCCGAAGCCCTGCTTACGCCGCTCCGGGTCGATCCAGATCGCGACGTCGACCTCGCCACTGCCGATCTCACCGAAGACCAGCCCGACTGTCGAACCGGACGTTTCCTCCGCGACGAACCACGCCGCCGTCTCTTCCTCGATCCGGGACAACACCTGGGCCCGCTCGGCCGCCACCCGATCGGCATCCCAGTCCGGGTACTGGTCGGCGCACCGCCGGCCGAACACGTCACGGTCGTCGGCGGTGAACACCCGCAGCTCTACGGTGCGTCCGGTGCTGGCCGGGCGGTCCCGGGCGGTCCACTCCAGGCGCTGATCCAGATCGTCCAGTTCGGCCTGCGTCTTGCGCCGCTCGTCCTTGGTGAGCCGACCGAAGGTCATGCCGAGCACCGCCTGGGCGTGGTCGGGGTCGGCGTCGAGCAATGTCGCGATCGCGGCGGTCGCCTCGTCCCGGTCGGCCGCGTCGACGATCGCGTCGAGTACCTCGTGCCGGCGCTCCAGCGCTCGAACGAGCACGGCGGTCAGTTCCCGACGATCCTGGATACGGTCCTGCGCGGTCGTTGAAGTCATGGGTCCATGCTTATCGAACGTGGCCCCCGCGCGCATCCCGAACGACCGGTCCCGGTCGGAAAATATGCGCGCGGCTCGGTCCGCCGACCGAATCGTCCGGCGCGGAATTCCAACGTTGTGATCACGACCGGGCCGGACACCGACCGGTCGGCAAGCAGCTCCGATACAGTCGCCGACGTCCACGACGAAGAGCTACCTACCTGGTTCCACGAATCCGGTTCTGAAGGGCAGGCGGATGCTCGCCATCGAAACCAACGGCCTGGTAAAGCGCTTCGGCCGCCACGTCGCGGTGGACGGCGTCGATCTCCAGGTCCCGGCGGGATGCGTGTACGGCCTGCTCGGGCCGAACGGCGCCGGCAAGACGACGACCATTCGGATGCTGGCAACCCTGCTGCCGATCGACGGGGGGTACGCGCGCGTCCTCGGCCACGACGTCGCCGTCGACGCCGCCGCCGTTCGGGCGAAGGTGGCGCTCACCGGTCAGTTCGCCTCGCTGGACGAGGACCTGACCGGAACCGAGAACCTGGTCCTGCTGGCCCGGCTCAACGGATACTCCTGGGCGGCAGCGCGGACCCGAGCGGCCCACCTGCTGACCGCGTTCGACCTGACCGACGCCGGCAACCGCTACGTCAAGAACTACTCCGGTGGGATGCGCCGGCGAATGGACATCGCCGCCAGCATCGTCGTCACTCCGGAACTGATCTTTTTGGACGAACCGACGACCGGACTGGATCCACGCAGCCGCAATCAGGTCTGGGAGATCGTGCGCGCACTGGTCGCCAACGGCACGACCGTGCTGCTGACCACACAGTATCTGGACGAAGCGGATCAGCTGGCGGCTCGAATCGCAGTGATCGACCACGGCCGGGTGATCGCCGAGGGGACGCCCGGGGAGCTCAAGGCATCGGTCGGCGCCGGGGCGCTGCACGTCCGCGTGGCCGATCCGGACCAGCGGGAGACCGCGATGAACGTGTTGTCGCGGGCGCTGGGCATCCCGGTGATGCCCGAATCGGACCCCGCGGCGATGACCGCTCGACTCGACGATCTGACCGTGGCAGCGCGGGCGTTACCGGCGCTGAATACCGCCCAGATCGCGGTGACCAGCTTCGCCCTGGGCCGGCCCAGCCTCGACGAGGTCTTCCTGGCGTTGACCGGCCGGCCCACCGCCGACGACACCGAGCCGAGCACCCGGTGACCGCGACCGCGGATCGGCCGATCGCGCCGTCGACGATTGCCGACGTGCTGCGGCACAACGAGGCGCGGCCCCGGCCACCGTCCGCGTGGTCGGCCTCGCTGACCTTCACCTGGCGAGCGCTACTCAAGATCAAACACGTGCCGGAGCAATTGCTCGACGTCACTCTGACTCCGATCAGCTTCACCCTGGTATTCACCTACCTCTTCGGCGGTGCCATCGCCGGGTCGCCGACCGACTACGTGCAGTACCTGCTTCCGGGCATCCTCACCCAGACGATGGTGATGATGTCGATGTACGCCGGGATAACGTTGAACAAGGACATGAGCAAAGGGGTGTTCGATCGGTTCCGATCGCTGCCGATCTGGCGCGCGGCCCCGATGGTCGGCGCCTTGGTCGGCGATCTGTGCCGGTACACCATCGCCCTCGTGGTGACCGTAGCGGTCGGGCTGCTCGTCGGATTCCGGCCACACGGCGGCCTGCTCGGAGTCGTGGCAGGAGCACTGCTGGTGATGGTATTCGCATTCAGCCTGTCCTGGGTGTGGACCACGATCGGGATGCTGATGCGCACCGAGCAGGCGGTGCTCGGGACCAGCATGCTGATCATGTTCCCCCTCGCCTTCACCAGCAATATCCTGGTCGAGCCACAGACCATGCCGGGCTGGTTGCGGACCGCCGCCGAGGTCAACCCGGTCAGCCATCTGGCGACGGCAACCCGCGGCCTGATGCAGAACACCCTGGAACTCGATCAGCTGGCGATCGTGCTCGGGTGGAGCGCCGGTCTGGTCATCGTGTTCGCCCCGCTGACCATGCGGTTGTACGGCCGCCGGACCTGAACGCCCGAGCTGCACGACGGCACGTTGCGCCGGCCCGTGGCACGCGCCGGCCGGCCGGGCGAGCACGATCGGCTGGCAGACTGGAGGAGTGCGCAGCCTGGCCCGTGGGGAGAACTGTCCGGCACCGAGCGAACAGCTGACGGTCGGTGTGCGATGCGCGGCCCCGCTGGATGTGTCCGCGCTGCTGCTCGGTCGGGACGGGCGGGTCCGTTCCGACACCGATCTCGTGTTCTTCAACAACCCGGTCGGTCCCGGCGTCTCCTACCACCACGGGCGGGGGCAGGGCGACGTCGTCGAGATCGACACCCGAGCGATCCCGGCCGACGTCGATACCGTCGCGGTGACCGCCAGCCTGGACGGATCGGGACCGCCTACCTTCGCGAACGCCGGCGCACTGGTCGCCACGGTCGGCCCGCTGAGCTTCGAGATCACCGGGCTGACCAGCGAGTCGGCGGTGGTGTGCGTCGAAATCTACCGGCGGGACGCGGCCTGGAAGGTGCGCGCGGTCGGCCAGGGTTTCGACGACGGCCTGGCCGGGATCGCCACCGCTTTCGGCATCGACGTCGACGCCGAGCCGGAACCGTCACCAGCGCCGGTGGGTCCACCGCCGGGCGTCACCCCGGTGGTACCGCCACCGCCGCCACCGACCGGAGGAGCCAGTGCGATGCACAGTGACCTGTTCAGCCCGACCCACGCAGAAGTAGCCGGCCTCGGCATCCAGAAGCAGGGCAGCAAGATGGCCCGCGTCGGGTTGCAGGGCGAGGTCCTCGTCCGAGCCGGCTCGATGGTCGCCTACCAGGGCGAGATGCGGTTCCAGGCGCTCGGCGCCGGCGGCATCGGCCGCGCCATCCGGCAACACCTGTCCGGCGAGGGGGTGCCGCTGATGAAGGTGAGCGGGCACGGCGACCTGTTCGTCGCCAACGCGGCCGCCGAGGTGCATCTGATCGATCTGGACGGCAGCGACGGGCTGACGATCAACGGCGCCAACGTGCTCTGCTTCGAGCCGACCCTGTCCTACGAGATCGGCCGGGTCCGCGGCGCCGCTGCAGCGGGCAACGCGGGTCTGTTCAACTGTGTCTTCACCGGCCGCGGCCGGATCGCGATCACCACCGAAGGCGCCCCGGTCGTGCTGAACGTCGACCAACCGACCTATGCCGACCCGCAGGCCGCGGTGGCGTGGTCGTCCAGCCTGCAGGTAGGCCGGAAAGCCAACGACTCGTTCAATCTGGGGACGCTCATGGGCCGCAGCACCGGCGAACGGTTCACCCTGTCGTTTTCCGGCCGCGGCTTCGTCATCGTGCAGCCGTCCGAGCAGCCACCCGGCGGCCTGATCGCCGGTGCGGGTGCGGGCCAGCAGGCGGGCGTCGGCGGCAGTGCCCTGGGCGGGATCCTCGGCCGCTGATCAGACCTTCCGCCGGTGCAGCACTACCCGCCCGCCGTCCCCGGGGACGTAGGCGACGCCGCGACTGTGCACCTTCTCGTCCGGTGCGGTATCGGTCTCCAGGTGGAAGCGCTGCAAAACGGTGCGCAGCACGACGTCCATCTCGGTGTTCGCGAACGCCGCACCGATGCAGCGGCGGGTGCCGCCACCGAACGGAACCCACGCGAAGGTCGGCGGCTTGCTGTCGACGAACCGATGCGGATCGAACCGCTCGGGATTCGGAAAGATATCGGCGTTCTCGTGCAGGTCGGCGATGCTGACGATGATCGAACTGCCGTGCGGAATCCGCCACTCCCCCAGGTCGAAATGTGTCGCCGCCACATGGCGACCGGCGAAGTCGATCACTGTCCGCGCCCGCTGCAGTTCCAGAATCGTCGCCTGCCGGAAGTCCCGGCCACCGGCGTCGACCTCGGCGACCAGTTCGGCAAGAACTGCGGGGTGCCGGCGAAGTCGCTCGAATGCCCAACTCAGGGACGACGCCGTCGTCTCATGCCCGGCGCCGAGCAAGGTCAGCAGCTCGTCGGCGACATCCCGGCGCGACATCGTCGAACCGTCGTCGTAGCGGCTGCGTAACAGCAAGGCGAGGATGTCGGTGCGCTCGTCGAGCTCGGGATCGGCCTGCGCCTTGTCGATCAACGCATCGACCACCCGGTCGAAGGTCTGGCGGAACTCCGCCAACCGGCCCCACGGGGAAAAACGGCTGGTCGGGAACGGTGGTTCGGGCAGCGTCGCTACCCGTGAACCGAGCGTGACCCAAGGCGGAATGATCCGACGCAACTCGTCGAGTTCGGCACCGTCGGCCCCGAACACGGTTCGCAGGATCACGTTCAGCGTGATCCGGTTCATCGGCTCCAACGTTCGGAGCTCGGTCCCGTCCACCCAGCCGGCCGACTCACGCACCGTCTCTTCCTCGATGACCTGCTCGTAGTTCTTGATGCTACGACCGTGGAACGGCGGACCCAGCAGCTTGCGGCGCTCGCGATGCGCACGTCCGTCGAGGGCGAACACGGAACCGGGTCCGAAAAGGCGACTCAAGCTCGGCCGGATGTTGACCAGGTCCTCGGCGTCGGCGGTGAATACCGCACGCACCAGCTCCGGGTCGGACATCACCACGGTGGAGCCGAAGACCGGGAGGTTCAGCGCGTACACCGGACCGTATCGATCACGCAACCGGCGCAGCGTGCGGCGACGAAAGCCGGCGAACATGAACCCCTGCACGAGCATCGGCAGCGGCGGGCGCGGCGGGCGCCGCCCGGGGCCCGACGTAGCACCTTGCGCACCGACTGCGACCGTTTCGGTCATGCCGCACCACTCCGTCCGACCAGCGGTACTACTGCGTACCGCGCTCCGTAGCTCTACGGTACTCCGCAGTACCATGAGTTGCCCAGCAACAGCGTGACCGCGGAGGCCAGCATGGCGGATACACCGGTCGAGCTGCCGGGTGCGGGCCCGACCGCAGGCGTCGGCAGCGCGTTCCGAGCTCGGCTGCTCGACGGTTTGGCCGCTTCGATCGGAGAACGGGGCTATCGCGCCACCACCGTCGCCGACATCGTGCGCCATGCGCGTACGTCCAAACGCACCTTCTACGACGTGTTCGCCGGCAAGCAGGAGTGCTTCGTCGAGCTCCTGACCGTCAGCAATCAGGAGTTGGTCGCCCGAATCCGGGCCGCAGTCGATCCCGACGCAGACTGGCAGGTTCAGGTCCGGCAGGCGATCGAGGTGTGGGTGGACGACCTGGCAACCCGACCGGCGATCACGCTGAGTTGGATTCGCGAGCTCCCCGGACTGGAGCGCGACGTCCGTACGGTCCAGCGTTGGGGAATGATGGCGTTCGTCGAGATGTTCGTCGAGCTGAGTTCCAGCCCGGGCTTTTCTCGGGCCGGGATCGCGCCGATCGATCGCCGGACGGCGATCCTGCTGTTCGGCGGCCTACGTGAGCTGAGCGCGTTGACGGTCGAGGATGGTGCCGATCCCCGGGACATCGTCGAGACTGCGGTAGCCGGATCGACGGCCCTGTTGTCGAGCGGCGGCGCACGACTGCCGGTCAATCCCGCCGGTTCGCCGGATCCTCGTCCGCAGCAAGATGATCGATGTCGCTGAAGCCGGTTCCGGCCCCGGATCGCTTGTGGAATATGTAGGTGATCGCCCACAGCACCACCCCGAGTCCGATCATCGCCCCGGCGATCTTGTACTGGATCAGCTGCGTCGAGGTTCGCGCCCAGGGGCCGGCCAGGAACAAGCAGAGGATCGCCCCGCTGACCGGAACCCACACCGGTGCCCGGAAGAAAACTTTGTCCGCGCGGCGCTTGAGCACCAGGCACGCGACGTTGACCACCGCGAAGACACACAACAGCAGCAAGCCGGTGGTTCCGGACAGCGCACCGACCACCGAGTTCCCGGACAACTGGTTGACCACCAGGATGAGGATCAAGGCCAACGCGGTCGAGAAGAGAATGGCCAGCCACGGCGAGCGGCGACCGGGCAACACCGCACCCAACGGCCGGGGCAGCACCCCTTGACAGGCCATCCCGTAGAGCAGTCGACTGGCCATCAACATATTGATCAGCGCGGTGTTCGCCACTGCGAACACCGTGAGGTAGGGAAATATCTCGTCGATCGGAATCGACGGCGCGCCGAGCCGCACAACGTGCAGCAGGATGCCCTCGTCGCCGGAGTTGTAGTCCAGCGGCAGCACGGCGACCACCGCCACGACCACCAGAATGTAGATGAGGCAGGCGATGCCGAGGCCGGTCAGCATCATCCTGGGGAAGATCTTTTCCGGGTTCTTGGTCTCCTCGACCATGTTCACCGAGTCCTCGAAACCCACCATGGCGAAGAAGGCGATCGTGGTCGCGATGGTGACCGCGAGAAACCACCCCTTCTCGTTGGGATCCTCGAAAACCAGCAGGTTGGCGACGTCGCCCTCACCGGTACCGCGTGCGGCGGCGACGAACCCGATGGTGATCACGATCGCCAACGCGGCCATCTCGAGCAGCGTCAGAATCACGTTGAACTTCACCGACTCGCCGACGCCACGCAGATTGACCAGCGCCAGGAGAACCATGAAGGCCAGGGCGACCACCAACTGCGCCGTGCGGCCCTCGGGAACCTCGAACCAGCCGAGGCCGTCGCCCGCGCCGAACGTCTCGTGGAGTCCGACCAGCAGGTTCCCGGCGACGACATTCGACGAGGTCGCCGCGCTGGTGATCCCGGAACAGATGACCGCGAACGCGACCAGGAAGGTGACGAAGTGGATGCCGAATGCCTTGTGCGCGTAGAGCGCTGCGCCGGCCGCCTGCGGGTACTTGGTGACCAACTCCAAGTAGGAGAACGCCGTCAACGTCGCGACGATGAAGGCGAGCGCGAACGGCAACCACGCCATGCCGCCGACGTAGGAGATCATCTGCCCGGTCACCGCGTAGACACCGGCGCCGAGAATGTCGCCGACGATGAACAACAGCAGCAAACCGGGCCCGAGTACCCGTTTGAGTTCGGTCGGCGACTCGTTCGACGTCGACTGATCGGTGTGCGCCATAACCAACCCCCTGAATCGAACCGTTGCCTCAGCCTGCGCCGATCCGGACAAATCCGCGGCGGAACCGCAGAATGATCACCCTGAATCGTTGCGGTGCACCCTGTCGGGGCCCGGCGCTACGCTCGTTCCATGAACGACGAGGGGGAGCTGGAAGCTCGGGTCGAAGCACTCGAGGCCGAAGCTGTGAACATGAAGAAGAAGCTCCGAATAGCGGAGGTCAGAGCCGAGTTCCGCGATATCCGCATCGAGTTCCGCGAAGGGCGCGCAGAGGTCCGCGAACTGCGGATCGAGGTGAACGGCCTGCGCGGCGAAGTCGGCGACCTACGCGGCGACGTCCGCGAGCTGCGCAGCGACGTCCGCGCAGATTACGAGCGCAATCTCCGGCTACACAACGCCACACGAGCCGACATCGCCGATATCCGTGCCGAACAGGCCCGTTTCGGCGAGGGACTACAGGCGCTCGGCGTGGAAGTACGCACCAAGTTCGACACCCTGGCAGCGGGGCAGCAGCAGATCGTCGGTCTGCTCGATCGGCTCATCGACGATCGAGACGATTGAACGGTCGGGACGACCGACAGCAAAGGCGTGGTCCACCATCGGTGGGCCACGCCTTTGTTCAGCTGCGCGCAGTTACCAGCTGCTCTTGTGCACGCCCGGCAGCTCGCCGCGATGCGCCATTTCCCGGACGCAGACCCGGCAGAGACCGAACTTGCGGTACACCGCGTGCGGCCGGCCGCAACGCTGGCACCGGGTGTAGGCGCGCACCGCGAACTTCGGCTTCTTGGCGGCCTTGTTGATCAGAGCTTTCTTGGCCATATGGTCAGTTCTCCTTGAACGGGAAACCGAGGTGCCGGAGCAGTGCACGGCCTTCCTCGTCGTTGGTGGCGGAGGTCACGATGGTGATATCCATGCCGCGCGGACGATCGATCTTGTCCACGTCGATCTCATGGAACATCGACTGCTCGTTCAGCCCGAAGGTGTAGTTGCCGTTGCCGTCGAACTGCTTCGGCGACAACCCACGGAAGTCGCGGATACGCGGCAGCGCGATCGACACCAGCCGATCGAGGAACTCCCACATCCGGTCGCCACGCAGGGTCACCCGGGCACCGATCGGCATGCCTTCGCGCAGCTTGAACTGCGCGATCGACTTGCGCGCCTTGCGGATCTCCGGCTTCTGCCCGGTGATCAGCGCCAGATCGGCCACCGCACCGTTGATCAGCTTGGCGTCACGGGCGGCGTCGCCGACGCCCATGTTCACCACGACCTTCACCACGCCCGGGATCTGCATCACGTTGGCGTAGCTGAACTCGCCGTTCAGCGCGTCCTTGATCTCTTCGCGGTACCGCAGCTTCAGTCGCGGCTGCACACGCTCGGTCGTCGTCATCAGATGTCCTTCCCGTTGCGCCGGGAGATGCGGACCCGCTTGCCGTTCTCGTCGGTGCGGTATCCCACACGGGTCGGCTTGCCGTCGGAGTCGACCACCATCACGTTCGACACATGAATCGGGGCCTCCTGGGTCACGATGCCGCCCGAGGACGCGCCGCGCTGATTCGCCGACTGCGCAGTGTGCTTCTTGATCCGGTTCACCCCTTCGACGAGCACCCGCTCGTCCTTGGGATAGGCCTGGATGACCTTGCCCTTGGCGCCCTTGTCTTTACCCGAGATGACGAGCACCGTGTCGCCCTTGTGCACCTTCATCGCTACAGCACCTCCGGGGCGAGCGAAACGATCTTCATGAACTTCTTTTCCCGCAGTTCGCGCCCGACCGGGCCGAAGATGCGGGTACCGCGCGGATCGTTGTCCGGCTTGATCAGAACCGCGGCGTTCTCGTCGAACCGGATGTAGCTCCCGTCCGGCCGCCGCCGTTCCTTCTTGGTGCGTACGACGACGGCCTTCACGACGTCGCCGCGCTTGACGTTGCCGCCGGGGATCGCGTCCTTGACGGTGGCGACGATGACGTCGCCGATCCCGGCGTAGCGACGCGACGACCCACCGAGCACCCGGATGCAAAGGATCTCCTTCGCCCCGGTGTTGTCGGCGACCCGCAGTCGCGACTCCTGCTGAATCACTCTCTCTCCTGACCTGGCGCTGACGCCCGCCGGATACCGACCCGGGCGGACATGGTCGTGCCGCCACCGACACACGCCTGCCAGCGGCCTTGCCACCGTCTGAGGGTTCGTGTGCCGGATCGTGGACATAACACATCCACAGGCAACCACGCCACTCTAGCGAGTTGGCAGGTCACGGTCCAATCGGTGCCGCGGCGCCCTGGCTATCCTGGCTGGGCACTGCACCTGGCTGGGCACTGCACCTGGCTGGGCACTACAGAGGAGGTTGTCGTGACCGAACCAGACACCGATTTCCGCCGAGATCCGGTCGGCACTGCTCTGCGCGGTACCAACCCGACCGTGCTGCGCCGGCTACCGGGCAGCTTCGCGGCGTTCGGTTTCAGCCAGTTCCTGCCCGGCTACTGCGTATTGCTCACCGACCGACCGGGCATCGGCGCCCTGGCCGACCTCGACCGCACCGAGCGAATGGCGTTTCTGACCAGCATGGATCTGCTCGCCACCGCGATCGAGACGGCATGCCGTGCGGTAGTCGGCAACTTCCGCCGGATGAACCTGGAGATCCTCGGCAACACCGACGAGTTCCTGCACGCCCACCTCTGGCCCCGCTACCACTGGGAACCGGCCGAGTACCAACCCGGACCGGTCTGGTTCTATCCGCCCGACCGCTGGTCTGCGCCGGAACAATTGCCCGGCCCGGAACACGATCGGGTCCGTGAGGCGATCTGCACCGAGCTCGACCGGCTGACCGACCTCGATCCGCGCTGATCGACGACCGCATCCACGTGCGTCGCCGCCAGCAGCCGCCCTTGCCGCCCCGGCACGGATTGGAGCCCGCACGACTGCGGATGCCCACCGACGGGACGTGGCCGACGATCCACGCCTACCTGGTCGCGCGGTTCGACGGGCGGGTACGCGACGAACGGATCGACGAAATGTTCGCTGCCGGCGAGATCGTCGATCTCGCCGGCCCGGTCGCCGCGGACACGCCCTATCGGCCGGGCGACGCGATCTGGTTCCACCGCGACCTGCCCGACGAGCCGCCGGTGCCGTTCTCGATCGATGTCCTGCACCGGGACGAGGCGGTGCTGGTGGTGGACAAGCCACACTTCCTGGCGACCATCCCGCGCGGCCGGCATGTGCTCGAAACCGCCTTGGTCCGGCTGCGCCACGAACTCGACCTACCCCGGCTGGTGCCGGCACATCGGCTCGACCGGGCGACCGCGGGCGTGCTCTTGTTCGTGGTCGACCCCGCCGTCCGCGGCGCCTACCAGCAACTCTTTGCCCACCGACGGGTACACAAGGTGTACGAGGCGATCGCTGCGTACCGCCCGGATCTCGACTTACCCCGCACCGTACGCAGCCGGATCGTCAAACTGCGCCAGGTGGTCGCGGCCTTCGAAGAACCTGGGGAACCGAACAGCGAAACCCTGGTCGAGTTGCACTCCCATCGCGACGGTGTCGGCCGCTATCGACTGACCCCCACCACCGGCCGGACCCACCAGCTCCGCCTGCACCTCGAATCACTCGGCATCCCGATCCTCGGCGACGACCTGTACCCCACCGTGACCGACCGCCCACTCGACGACTTCACCCGACCGTTGCAACTGTTGGCCCGCACCTTGGCCTTCGCCGATCCGATCACCGGCGAGCCACGCCGGTTCGACTCGAACCGAACCCTGAGTGCGTGGACCGACCCGGACAGCTGGACGACTAGGTAGCCGAGCTGTCCGGCGACACCGCAGCGGCCAGTTCGGTAAGACCCGCCTCGGTGTAGGTGGCGAGACGTTGCACGTGTGGGATCGAGTCGCGGCAACCGACGAAACCGAGGGCGACATCCCCGGCATAGCCGATCAATGTCAGGTTGAGTCCGTAGCCGTCGACCAAGAACGAGATCGGGACCATCAGCTCCAACTCGGCGTCGCCGAGGTAGAGCCGCTCCGCGCCGAGCACCACGCTGGACACGGTGAAATTGAACAACGCCGGCACCTTCGCCAGCAGACCGGTCTTCTGCCCGATCAACAGCGGGACCAGGCCCAGCACGGTGTAGGAGGTCTGCGCATTCGGCGACATCGCGAGCAACTCGGCCTTACCGCGGGTGGTGCCGGCGCTGATCGTCGCCAGCCGCTCGACGGGATCCTCGATGTCGGTGCCGAGCGGGCAGACGAACCCCGTCGCCGCGTTCAGCGTGTCCGGGTCGCGCTCGAATCCGACCGGCACCGAGGCCATCACGCTCCGACTCGGCAGCGCATCCCGTTCCGTCAGATACCGGCGGACGCCGGCGCCGACGCTGGCCAGCACGGCGTCGTTGACGGTCGCGCCGGTGGCCGCCGCCACGGCCTTGAGGGTGTCGAGACGTAGATGCCCGACCGCGACCCGGCGATGCCGGTTGACCCGGCCGTTGAACGGCGTCGCCGGAGTGTGCACCGCAGCGGAGATCGAGCTGTTCGCGCCCGCGGCCATCCCGACCAGCCGGCCCGCGACCTCGCCGGTGCCGACGACCCCGCGGCCCAAGCCGCGCAGGCCGGTCTCGAAGATTCGGCGCAGCAGCGTGAGGTTGTCCGGATCGGGCTCCGGTTCGGTCTCGGGCACCTGCGGGACGCCGGGTTCGGTGCTCAGCCATGCCCTGATCAGGTTGACCGCACCCATGCCGTCGACCGCCGCATGGTGGGCCTTGAAGTAGAACGCGAACCGGCCGTCGGCGAGACCCTCGATGATGTGCGCTTCCCACAGCGGCTTGGACAGGTCGAGCGCGGTCGAGTGCAGCCGCTCGATCAGCAGCCCGAGTTCCCGGTCGGTACCCGGCGCGGGAACCGCCGACAGCCGGATGTGGTAGTCGAGGTCGGGCCGTACCTCCTGCCACCACGCCACGCCGGCTACCCCCAGCCGGTCGGCGACGACGCTGTCGAACGGAAACGGCAGAAACGCCGCCTCCTTGAAAGCCTGGTAGACCCGGCGTGCATAGCCCGGGCCGGCTCCCGCGGGCCGGCGGAAGATCGCGAGCGCGCCGATATGCATCGGTGTCCGCGGCGACTCCATGCGCAGCATCATCTGGTCCACGGCGCTGAGAAACTTCATGAGCTCGGAACCTTCATGGGCGAACCGATCCGTCGCGGGCGGCAAGTCTACTGCCGATCATGCCACCGCCGCCGTTCGTCGAGCCCGCGATCGAGGCGCCGATTGCTGTCGGAGGTCCCGGCTCGGCTTCACCGAGGATCTCGGCGCGGTCGAGTTGCTGTTCACCTCGCTACTGGTGCAGGCGCAGAAGGCGCTGGCGCATGCGGGTACGGGAGCGGCTGGCCGGCGCGACCGCAGCAGCCGGTTCCGGTCGTCGTTCTATCTCGGCTACGCCACCCGGATCGGCGAGCGCCTCGAGGCGGCGAACGCGCAGGTCGCCGCCGAGGCGGATGCCCGTGCCCTGCCGGTGTTGCGCAACCGGAGGACACGGTCGAGGAGTACCTGGACGAACTGTTCGGTGACTCCCTCACCTCGACCGGAGTGCGTGGCGGCTACGACCCGGCAGGCCGTCTCGAAGGGCGCGCAACCGCCGATGAGGCAGTCCTGGTCGGCGGGCGGATCGGCTGAGATGCTGGCCAACCATCGCGACAACAGCGGCCGACGAACTGCTGTTCAGCGTCGTGTCTTTCGCGGAGATCGGCCATCGGGATCCGTTCGACCGCCTGATCATCGCTCAGGCGATCACCGAACACCTGACCGTCGTCACGGCCGACCCTCGTTTCACCGCGTACGGGATCCCGCTGATCCCGGCCTGACTACATAAAGGAGCGCTCCGATGGCAATGCGACATCTGACGACGGCGGTGACGGCCGCACTCACCCTCGGCATCGGTATTCAGCTGGGCGGACCAGCGGCGCGTTGCCGAACACCAGGCCGGACGACTTCCACGCGATGGAAGTGGTCGCCAGCGTCAAGTATCTCTGCCCACCGGCCGCGGCCTACGTCGCACCGAGTGTTCTCGACGCAGTCCCGTAGTGGCGCCGGCGACCGGTAACCGAGGCAGCCGGCCGACCGGCTACGTTCTGGGGATGGGTAGCGAAGCAGGTGGCGGCGGTCCGGTCGACTTCGTCCGGGCGAAGATCCGGGACGATCTGGCGGCAGGCCGTTTCGACCGGGTCCAGACCCGCTTTCCGCCCGAGCCCAACGGCTACCTGCACATCGGCCACGCCAAGGCGGTCGCGCTCAACCATGCCCTGGCGCGGGAATTCGACGGCGAGTTCAACCTTCGCTTCGACGACACCAACCCGGAGACCGAGGAAACCGAGTACGCCGCGGCCATCGAGGCCGACCTGGCCTGGCTCGGTTGCCCGCCGCCCGGACCGGCAAAGTACGCCTCGGACTACTTCGAGCAGATCTATGCCTGGGCCGAACACCTCATCGAGCGGGGCGTGGCCTACGTCGACGACCAGGACCACGACACCATCTCCGCGCAGCGCGGCGGGTACGGGCGGCCCGGCATCGAGAGCCCGTTCCGCAACCGTCCGGTCGTGGAGAACCTCGACCTGTTCCGGCGCATGCGGGCCGGTGAGTTCGCGGACGGCGCCCGGGTGCTACGGGCCAAGATCGACATGCAGCACGAGAACATGCAGCTGCGCGACCCGGTGCTGTACCGCATCCGTCGGGCAACCCACCTGCGGACCGGCAACGACTGGGTCATCTACCCGACCTACGACTGGGCGCACGGGCAGTCCGACGCGATCGAAGGCGTCACCCACTCGCTGTGCACGCTGGAGTTCAGCGACCACCGCCCGCTCTACGACTGGTTCCTCGACCAGCTGCCGCTGCCCCGCGACCGGCCGGAGCAGACCGAGTTCGCGCGGCTGGAACTCACCCACACCGTCACCTCGAAGCGAAAGCTGCGCGAGCTGGTGACCGACGGGCAACTCGACGGCTGGGACGATCCCCGGATGCCCACGCTGCGGGGGCTGCGGCGCCGCGGCTATCCGCCGGAGGCGATCCTGGCCTTCGTCGACCACATCGGGGTGGCGCGGACCAACAGTGTGGTCGAGATCGAGCTGCTGGAGTCGTTCGTGCGCACCGCACTCAACCGCGCCGCGCTGCGGCGGATGGCGGTGTTGCGGCCGTTGAAGCTCACGATCACTAACTGGGCGGAAGGCGACGGGGTCACCGTCGAGGCCATCAACAATCCGGAGGATCTCACCGCGGGCACCCGCCGCGTCCCGTTCGGGGCCGACCTGTGGATCGAGGCCGACGACTTCATGCTCGAGCCAGCACCGAAGTACTACCGGCTGGCCCCCGGGCGCGAGGTGCGGCTGCGGGCCGGGTACTACGTCACCGCCACCGATGTCGCCACCGACTCCGCCGGGGCCGTCACCGAGGTGTTCTGCACCTACGACCCGGCCAGCGCCGGCGGCTCCACCCCGGACGGGCGCAAGGTCCGCTCCACCATCCACTGGGTGTCGGCGGCGACCGCGATCGGCGGAACCGTGCACCTCTACGACCGGCTCTTCACCGACCCGTGGCCGGGGGCCGACGGGCGCGACCCGCTGGAGAGCTTGAACCCTGCGTCTCGGGAGACGCTCACCGGCGTCCGGCTGGAGCCGATCCTGGCCGAGGTGACGCCCGGCGAGGTGGTGCAATTCGAGCGGCTGGGCTACTTTGCCGCCGATCTCGACGATCCGACGGTGTTCCACCGCACCGTCGGGCTGCGCGACGAGTGGGCCAACATCCAGAAGCGGCAGGCCGGATCGTCACCCGGCGGCCGCCGGCGCGGCGCGGCGGAGCACGTCGAGAGGTAGCGCCCGCAGGCGATCACCGAACGGCAAGGAACCCTGTCCAGGGTAGAGAACGAACCCGGCAACCTTACTGCGCATCCGGCCGCAATTGCCTTTGCACGCCTGGCTGCAGTAGCGGTGCGCAGCACGCGGCGGCCTGTTCGGGCGCGACGACCTCGAGCGCCGGCAACAGGTGCAGGTAGCGCGGTCGATCGCGCGTGAGCAGGGCGCGCCCGCTGACGGCAGCATGTGCCGCGATGTAGAAGTCGGGCAGCGGTGAGCGACGCGTACCGCCGCTGCGGCGGTACTGCAGGAAGCAGCGGCCGGCCGGGTAGGCTCCTTCCCAGGGGAGATCCTCGCGCTCGAGCCGGTCGGGAAGTGCCGCATCGAGGTCCTCGACGCGATCGAACCCGATCGACAGTTCAGCGAAGATCAACGGGTTGATCGCGACCGATCCCGCATCGAACGCGGCCGCCACGTGGTCGGCCGACCACGTGCCCCAGCGCCGGTCATCGGTAAAGACGTCGAGCAGCACATTGGAATCCACCAGCGTTCCCAGCGCCACGGGCTCAGGCTTCGCTTCGGGTCAAGGCCATGATCTCGTCGGTGGTCATCGACAGGCACCGGCCACGCATGTGCTCGACCGGGTCCTTGCCCTTGCCTTCCACGCACCGCACCAGCCGGACTGCGTCGCCATCGACGACGAAGTCGACCTCGCTGCCGCTCTCGATCCCGAGACGTCGGCGTATGTCTTGCGGGATGGTGACCTGGCCCGACACCGTTGCTTCATCAAGGCCTACCCGGCGGGCAGATAGAACGCAGTGGTGGCCTCGACCGCGGCCGCGACACGGTCCGGTTCGCCGCCACCGGCCAGGTGGGCCTCGCCCCAGGCGGCGGCGCTACGCCGGATGAACTCGGACCCGGCAGGCGAGACGCGGAACTCCGCATGGTCGAGAACATCGCTGTCGACCAGGAACCCGGCGAGGGTGAGCAGGTGCAGGTCCCAGCCGACGCCGCCGGCACCGGGACCGTAGGTGGGGAACATGGGCTCGCCCACCGCAGCGGCGTGGACCAGCTCGAACTCGGTGTCCCCGGCCGGGCCAGGAGACAGGCGCACCTCGACCTCGCTGGTGCCGGGCCACTCGTCGGCCTCCGGCCCGAACATCCAGGACACCCGCAGCAGGCGCGGCGGCTCGCAGCGGAGGATCTCGCCGTGCTCGCCGCCCTCCAGCTCGAATGCCCCGCCGAGGCGCAGGTCACCGGTGACCGGCTTCATCCACCGGCTCAGTCGCTCGGGGCTGGTGATGGCGTCCCACACGTCGTCGATATGCGCGTCGTAGCGACGCCTCAACTCCATGGTGTAGGCCGCACCGGCAGGCAGGGTCGCGGAGCCCATCTTCCGGTGGGCGGCGGCCAGTTCGTCGAGTACGTCCTTCATCGTCAAAGCTCCTTATCGGTCGGAAGTTCCTCGGGCCTACGCTTCTTCGCTGGGTTTGGTTAGCCGCCTACCTCGGGCCAGCTCGGTCTCCAATGCGTCGAGTCGCTGATCCCAGTACCTGCGAAACCGGTTCAACCATGCGTCGACCTCACCCAGCGGCCCGCCCTCGACGGTGTAGAACCGGCGAGTCCCTTCGGCCCGGACGGACGCGAACCCGTTCTCCCGCAGCACGCGCAGATGCTGGGAAACGGCCGGTTGTGACAGTTCGAACTCGACCCGGATCACGTCCGTGACCGCGCCAGAGGTCTGTTCGCCGTCGGCGAGCAGTTCCAGAATGCGTCGGCGCACCGGGTCACCGAGGACATCGAAGGCGTGCACAGCAGATTATACCATGTTTCACTTATATAAGTGAAACATGGCACTAACCCATGGGACGTGACCAAGTTCATCGGGCATCCACACTTGTCTCGTGACCGCCTGGGTGCTGCATATCGATATGGACCAGTTCCTCGCGGCGGTCGAATTGCTGCGCCGGCCCGACCTCGTCGGCCTGCCCGTCGTGGTCGGCGGGCGGGGCGATCCGACCGAGCGCGCCGTGGTATCGACCGCCTCCTACGAGGCCCGCGAGTTCGGGATTCGTTCCGGTATGGCGCTGAAGCTGGCTAAGAAGCGCTGTCCCGAGGCGGTGTTCCTCCCCGTGGATTTCCCGGTCTACGAGGCGGCGTCTGCCCGGGTCATGGCGACGTTGCGGGCATTTCCCGGCGCGACGGTGCAACTGCTCGGGTGGGACGAGGCCTTCGTCGGGTTCGAGACCGAGGATCCGCAGGCGATGGCGGAGGCGATCCAGGCTGCCGTACTCACCTCGACCGGTCTGCACTGCTCGATCGGCATCGGCGACACGACGGTGCGCGCGAAGAACGCCACCGACTTCGGCAAGCCGCGCGGCACATTCCGGCTCACCCGAGACAACTGGCTCGACGTCATGGGCGAGCGGCCAACCCGTGAACTGTGGGGAATCGGCGCCCGCATCTCGGATCGCCTGGCGTCGTTGGGGATTCACACGGTCGGAGAACTAGCTGCGGCCGCGGACGATCGGCTCGCCGCGGAGTTCGGGCCGAACACCGGTCCCTACATCGGGCGGCTGGGGCGCGGCGAGGGAGCGGACCGCGTGGACGACACGCCCTGGGTGGCACGGGCACACGGCCACGAGACGACCTACCAGGAGAACCTCACCACCGCGGAGCAGGTCCGGGCGGCACTGACCGTCCTCGCCGAACAGGTGGTGGCAGACCTGCACAAGGAGGAGCGCGCCTGCCAACGGGTCCACCTCAAGGTGCGTTTCGCCCCGTTCTTCACCGTCACGCGCGTACGCAAACTCGCCGAGCCGACCTACGACGTCGCCGTCATCGCCGGCACCGCCGAGGCGCTCTACCGCAAGCTCGACGACGACCGGCCGGTACGGCTGCTAGGGGTTAGGGGGGAGATGGTGGCACCGGAGGGCGGTTATCCGTAGGCAACAAGTGTCTGGTTCTGGCTGCCGGGTATCGATTGAGAACCATCGCCGACAGATCGCGTCTGAACCTGTAACAGAAACGGGTTGGGGGATCGGTGTTCATGATCGGAATGAAGTTGACGGCCGCAGTGACGATCGCGCTGGGGATACTCGGCGGCCCAGTGACAGCATGGGCCGATCCGGGCACGGCGAACCGGTCGACCGGCGGCATCCACATGGACTGCGTACCGATAGGCATCGACATCTGGTCTGATGGAAGCGTGTGGGCAGTCGAGGATTGTCAGGGATTGATGCGGCGAGAATTCATGGGCTTCCGCGAGATCGGTTGAAAGTCCGGCCGTTGACGACCGATAAGGAGCAAAGATGCCGGTCACGCGGGTGCAGATCATCGCCGAGGCACGCGAGTCATCGCGCTTCACACACTTGATTCCGGACAACCTCGGTCAGGTCGGTCCGACCACCCTGGCCTACCTGCGCGAGCGGTGCGGAGTCGGGCCGGACGAGTACGAGCTGATGGACGAGTTCGGGACCAAGCAACGATTCTCGTTGGCTTCGTTCGCCCACCTCAGCCCGGATACCGTCATGGCGATCAGCTTTCGCAGTGGCTCCGCCGACCGGGAGTTCCCACCGCTGGAGCCCGGCGAGGTCTTGCTGAAGGATTACCTGGTGGAAGCCGTGGACAGCTGATGTCGTCGCCTACGCGGCGAATCGCGGCGCCATCGCCTCCATCTGCTCGATCACCAGCTTGATCGCCGCGGGCTGCTTGTCCGGCGGATACTTGTACTTGACGAGTAGCCGCTTGATCAGCGACCGCATCTTCGCGCGCATGTCGTCGCGGACGGTCCAGTCGGTCTTGGTGTCGCGCCGCAGCAGTTCCAACAACTCTCGCGCGATCTGCGCGAGCACGTCGTCGCCCTGCAGCCGAACCGCCGATTCGTTTGTCGCGACCGCGTCGTAGAAGGCCAGCTCGTCCTGATTCAGCGGCGGGGTGAACCGTTCTCCTCGATTACCCTCCGCAGCCACCTCTTTGGCCAGCGAAATCAGTTCGGCGATCACCTCCGCCGAGGTGAGCTGCTGATTGGTGTACCTGCGCATCAGCTCGGTGATCCGCTCGGAGAACGCGCGTTCGCGAGCCAGATTGTTCCGGGTCGCCGTCGCCGACTCCTCTGCCAACAGTGCCCGCAGCGCCTCGATCGCGAGGTGCGGATGCCTGGCCCGAGTTGCCTTGGTAGCGAAGTCGGCGTCGAGATCGGCCAACGAGGGCTTCGGCAGACCGGCCGCAGCATAGATGTCCACGATGTCGCCGGACACCGTCGAGCCGGCAACCAGGGCGGACAGCGTCCGCCGAATGTCGTCCGGGATCGGCCGTCCTTCAGCCTGGCGCTGCTGGGCGTCGAGCTTGTTCATCCACACCCGGACTTCTTCGTAGAACCGCACTTTGGCACGCAACGTCTCTCGCTGCGCGGCCTCGAGGGTCTGCGCTTCGGCACACAGCGCCCAGGCGCGCCCGAGTTCGTTGGCCAACTTGCGGAAGCGCTCCCCCAGGCTCTCCTCACCCGGCTCGTTGCCGGCGCTGGCGGGCGATCGCAGATATTCGGTGAGTCCGGCCGCGGCGGCGATCCGCCCACCCCTGGGCCGGCGCAGCACTGATTCCCAGGGGAAGCCGACACACAACGTGTCGAGCCGGGCGACGAGTCCGATGGTGAGGTCGACCGCTTCGTCGATGTTCCGCCCCACCGGCTTGTTCGCACGATCGGTGTCGGTGTATTCGGCCAGGGCCAGGTTGAGGTTCTCGGCCAGCGGCGCGTAGGCGACGAGCAGACCCGCCGGTTTGCCGCGAAACGTCCGGTTCACCCGGGCCAGGGTCTGCATCAGCGACGCCCCCTTCAGCGGCCGGTCCAGGTAGAGCGTGTGCAGCGGCGGTGCGTCGAACCCGGTGAGCAGCATGTTCTGCACGATGACCAGCTCGAGGTCGTCGTCCGCGTCCTTCAGTCGCTGCTGGATCACCTTGTTCTGGCTGCCGTTACGAACATGCCGGGCGACGTTGCCCTGGTCCTGCGGCGACCCCGAGTAGACGACCTTGATCACCCCTTTGTCCGGGGCGTCGTCGTGCCAGTCCGGCCGCAGCCGCACGATCTCGTCGTACAGGTCGGCGCAGATCTCCCGAGTGCCGCCGACAATCAGTGCCTTGCCCGGGGACTCGATGAACTTGTACATCTCTGCGGACCGAACCGACCAGTGCTCCACGATGTCGCGGGCCAGCGCGGCGAGCCGCTCCGGAGCCCCGTAGACGGCGTTGATCACGGCCACCGATTGCTCGATCCGGGCGCGCTCCACATCGTCGAGGCCGAGCGTCGCTTCGTCGGCCGCACGGTCCAGATCGTCCTCGCTGACGCCGTCTGCGAGCGTGACCCGGATCAGGCGCGGCTCGAAGTACACCGGCACGGTCGCGTTGTCCTCGACCGCGCGGGTGAGGTCGTAGGTGTCGATCACCGGACCGAACACCTGCCGGGTGTTGCGGTCGGCGAACGAGATCGGCGTGCCGGTGAAAGCGATGAACACCGCGTTGGGCAGCGCGTCGCGGATGTGCCGGGCGAAGCCGTCGATCGAGTCGTAATGGCTGCGGTGTGCTTCGTCGACGATGACGATGACGTTGCGACGTTCGGTGAGCAGCGGATGGTCCGCGCCCGACTTACGCTCCGTCTCGGTGCGGCCGAATTTCTGCAGCGTGGTGAAGTAGATCCCACCGGTCGTCCGGTGGCTCAGCTCGTCCCGCAGCTGATCCCGGCTGGTGACGATCACGGGCTTTTCCCGGAGCAGTTGCGATTTGGCGAAGGTCTCGTACAGCTGCCCGTCCAGGTCGCGCCGGTCGGTGACGACGACGATGGTCGGATTCTTGAGCTTGGGCTGCTGCGCGACCAGGTGGGTGTAGAGCTCCATCTCCATGGACTTGCCGGAGCCCTGGGTGTGCCAGACCACGCCGGCCTTGCCGTTGCTTTCGGCGGCCGCGACGGTCGAGCCGACCGCCTTGGTGACCGCAAAGTATTGGTGCGGCTTGGCGATCCGCTTCACCAGCCGGTCGCCTTCGGCGTCGAAGGCGGTGAAGTTCCGCATCAGCTGCAGGAACCGCTCGGAGTTGAACACGCCGTCCATCAGGTCCCTGAGCGGTGTCCGGGCTCGGTCATCAGCTGGATCGCTTGGCGCGATCGGCTCTCCGTCGTCGTCGACATTCCAGAGCGCGAAGTGCTCGAACGGGGTGAATGGGGTGCCGTAGCGCGCGGTGATCCCGTCGCTGATCACCACCAGCACGGCGAACCGGAACGCCATCGGGAATTCCCGCAGGTAGGTGTCGAGCTGCGCCCGGGCGGCGGGCAGGTCGGCGTGGCCGTCGCCGGCCCGCTTGAGCTCGATGACGGCGACCGGCAGTCCGTTCAGGTAGAGCACGATGTCGAACCGGCGCTGGTGTTCCGAGGTCCGGATCGTGACCTGCTGCACAGCCAGGTATTCGTTGTCGTCCGGCCGATGGCCGACGAGGCGGATCGTCGGGTTCTGCTCGATCCCGTCGTTGTCGATGTAGCTGATTCCGCGGTAGCCGTCGACGAGCACCTGGTGCAGCCGGAAGTTCTCGGCAATCGGGTCCTGCGACTGCGGCGCGAGGATCGCGGCCCGTGCCTGTTCGAGGTATTCGGGCGGTACCTGTGGATTCAGCGTCCGCATCCGATCGAGCAGACGCTCCGGCAGGACCAGCTCGTCCCACGCCGTCCGGCCGCGGCTGGCGCCGGGAGCGATCGCGCTGCCCGTCGCCGGCTGCCAGGCCCACTCCCCCAGCGCATCCAGCGCGTGCTGCTCCCATTCGGCTTCACTGATCATCTGTCTGCTCCAGTTCGCCCCCGACCGGTGAGTTAGTTTCTGCCAGTTCGGCTTCGAGCTCTGCGACCGTCGGCAGGCTCGATTCGAGTTCCGCCGGCAGGCTCGCAGTGATCGCTGTGGTCCATTCGGCGACCCCGATCGGCGCGGTGTCACTCGAGTGCATTACTAGGGCGCGCTCGCGCCGGAGGTCGGCGATGCCGACGAAATCGAACAGGTACGGGTCGCGGGTCGCCTGCTGGGCAAGATCGGAGTCCGGCGGGGGCAACGAACGATCGAAGTTGGTGATCGCCTTGCCCGCGCGCTCGTGGAATCTGCTCTCGATGTGGTGGACCAGCACGTCGCGGCTCCACCCGTGCTCGACGGCTGCACGGCAATACCAGAGTCGGACGTCGGTCGCATCGAGCTTGTCGAGGAGCGCCATGTTGTGCCGCCACGGCAATTGTGCAGCGCTGCGCTGCACAATTGCCTCGTCCGGCCAGGCCTCGGCGAACGCGCGCATGTATTTGAGGTTGCGCGGCGAGAAGCCGGTGGCGTCCGGGAAGCGTTTCCGCAGGTCAGCGGATAGTCGATCGATGACCCGCGCACCCCAACCCTCGGCGGACTGGCGAGCCAGGACCTCGTTGCCGACCGCCCAGTAGGTCTGCACCAGCCGCTGGTTGGCCGCCGCGAGCGCACGCTGGCGACCAAACCGCGCCCGATCTGCGACGGCGTCGAGCAGCTCGGGGTACCAGTCAGGAATCGCGAAAGCGTAGCGCTCGCCGAGGTCAGGACTCGCCGAGGAGGAACTCGATGTCGCTGAGGTCGTCCCAGGCGTCATACTCGCGTCCGCGGAGCGAGTAGGTCTCTGCTCGTTGCCGGAACTCATCGAGGGTCATCCCGAATTGGTCCAGGATGCCCCGCCGGCGAGCGACCAGTTCCTCGGCCGAGTAGGTCCGCACGTTGATCACCTCGCCACCTCCCACACACGCACGTTATCGCGTCAACATGTGTGCGCGCCGCACCGGCGGCCTCGCGGTCAGACGACATCGCTCACCACCGCCGCGGCGTCCTTGACCCGGAGCTTGCCGGACAACAGGAGGGAGAGGAGTTCGTCGCGGGTGCGAGCCAAGACTCGATTTTCCCGCGCCGCCGAAACCAACGCGGCTACCACAGGCTCGGCGCAGCCCTCAAACCAAGTCAGCTTGGTCGGCGCCGGAACACGCACGCTGGAGCGCTCTAGATCCGATTTGTTCAGGTGGATAACTGTGGTCGCCGTTTTTTCCCGTTCTATCTGCGCGAGCGGGCCACGGATGGCTTCTGCCACGAAAGCACCCCCAGCAATGCTCGAATGCACCCGACATACCCGCTGGTTCAGCAACCCGGGATCACCCAACCACCACGTGGCGCGGAACTCTCCGTCCATCCCCACGACGACATCTCCGGGGGCAACCGTGACTTCCGCGGGCCGCCGTTCCACTGTCCAAACCTGTGGCTCGAAGGAGGTCAGATCGCGGATTCTGATAAGGGGTCGACCTTCACCAGTTGATGCGAACTGATCACCCTTAAACGCTTCGCCGAAGTCGACATTCAGGATCCGAAAGAATGGCACCGACAACGAGTCGGCGTCTACAGCGTGCCTGTAGAGCGACGTGGTCAACGTCGCTGACAACCGTTGTGAATTCGTGTTGGCGGCGATCTTGTCGTCGAGGGCGCCCAGCACCTCCGCAATCGCCCGTTGTTCATCGACGCCAGGCATGCACAGCTCAAGCTCTTTTGCGGCCCGAACGTTGAAGTGTTGCTGGACTGCGCCCACGAGTCGCGATGCGATGTGGGTACTCGTTAGCCAGTTGAGTTGGTAGCTTAACCAACGCGCGTCCAACAGCGGGCCGGGACGAGTAATGACGAGATCGGAGCAATTCGCCTCATCGAGCCAACCTGGAACTACGGCGGACTGGCCCGGACTTCCCGTTCGGACAGTTACGACATCGCCGGCTCGGAGAGCAGACTTTTTCAGGCTCGCGTGAAACGCATCGTCGATGTACTCCAGATCAGTGGTATCGATCCGATGCGGCCGGACATTCTGGGATCGGAGAAACGGGACCCCCAATCGCTGATACTGATCGGCCATGCGACCGACATGTCCGACAGTGACCTCGGCTGCAACGTCGCCGAGACGCACGGTTCGCCACTCACCCACCGACCCGCTCCAACTGCTCCCGCACAACCTTCTCCAACCGGGCCGACTCGTCGAAAGCCGCGAGCAACTCCGCTCTCAATCGGGCGATCTTCTGATCCAGCGGCTCCCCGTCGTCCTCCACCTCGGGAGACCCGACGTACCTCCCCGGCGTCAGCGCGTAGTCCGCTCCTTTGATGTCCGCCAAGGTCGCCGATTTGCAGAAACCTGGAATGTCGGCGTACTCGACTCCCTTCGTCGCGGCTGACGCCGACCCGCGCCAGGCGTGGTAGGTATCGCCGATGCGGACGATCTCCTCCTCGCTCAACGCCCGCTCGGCGCGATCGACCATGTAGCCGAGTTCGCGGGCGTCGATGAAGAGCACCTCGCCGCTGCGGTCGATCGACCCCTGCGGTCCCGCACCCTTGTCCTTGGCGAAGAACCACAGGCACACCGGAATACCGGTGCTGCGGAACAGTTGGGTCGGCAGCGCGATCATGCAACTCACCAGGTCGGCCTCGACGATCTGGGCCCGGATATCGCCCTCGCCGTTGGAGTTCGACGACATCGAGCCGTTCGCCATCACCACCCCGGCCTTGCCGCCCGGTGCCAGCTTCGACAGGATGTGCTGTATCCAAGCGTAGTTGGCGTTGTTCGCGGGCGGCACACCGTAGCGCCAGCGCGGGTCGTCGGTGTTGCGGGTCCATACCTTGATGTTGAACGGCGGGTTCGCCAGCACGTAGTCCATCCGCACGTCGCCGTGCTGGTCACGAGCGAACGTATCCCCCCAGCGCGCACCGAGCCCGCTGTTGTCGATGCCGTGGATGGCGAGGTTCATCTTCGCCATCCGCCAGGTCTCCTCGATGCTCTCCTGGCCATAGACCGCAACATCTTTCGGGTCGCCATCATGGTCGTAGATAAACTTCTCGGTCTGTACGAACATGCCGCCCGACCCACAACACGGGTCGTACACCCGGCCGCGAGTGGGCTCGAGCACCTCCACCAGCACCTTCACCACGCTGGGCGGGGTGAAGAACTCGCCGCCCCGCTTGCCTTCGGCGCGGGCGAAATTGCCCAGGAAGTACTCGTACACCTCGCCCATCAGATCGCGCGCCCGGTGCTCGCCCTGCCGGCTGAACCGTGCACTGTTGAACAGATCGATCAGCTCGCCGAGCCGGCGCTGATCGATGTTGTCCCGGTTGTACAGTCGCGGTAGCGTGCCCGCCAGGGACGGGTTCGCCGTCATCACCGCATCCATCGCCTCGTCGATCAGCTGACCGACCGACTTCGCCGCCGCCTCACCGGCCGCGGGCAACCCTTTCGCGTTCTCCGCCAGGAACGTCCAGCGCGCCGCGGGTGGCACCAGGAACACCCCGTAGCCCTGGTACTCCTCCGGATCGTCGATCAGGTCGCCGATCTGCGATTCGTCCATCCCGTCCGCCTCGAGCTCGGCGCGGATCGCCGCGCGGCGCTCGTCGTAGGCATCGGAGACGTACTTGAGGAACACCAGCCCGAGGATGACGTCCTTGTACTGGCTGGCCGACAGCGACCCGCGCAGCTTGTCCGCGGCCTTCCACAGCGTGTCCTTGAGTTCCTTCATCGTCGACGGCGCTTCCGGCGCGGCGTTCTTGCGTGTGCGTGGCGGCATCGCCTGCTCCTATCGAGTCGACCCGGCGATGCCGGGCGTGGTGGGTTGTGCGTCGAGGGTCAGAGCGCCGGCGGCGACCCCGTCGATCAAGGCCTGTCGTAGGTCGTGCACCGCGTCCGAGCGCCGACGCAGGTCGCGCTCGTAGCGGTCGATCGCGAGCAGCACGACCTCGAGCCGATTCGCCTCGTCCGGGCTCATCTCGGGCACGCTCCAGGTCGGCCACTCGCTGCCGGCCTCGGCGGTCTCGTTGATCACGGCGGCCAGCAGATGTGGCCCGCACACCGCCCGCGGATCGATCCGCAGAATCCGGGCAGGCGAGGCCACCAGCGCACCACCGACCGGGTCGACCCAGGCCCGCGGCACCGGCTTCTCGACGACGATCACGTCGCCCGGTTCGGTCCGGGTGGCTCGCGGGTAGTGCCGCGCCGCGTCGAACGGGTCCAGGCGCAGCGTCGCCTCCGGCAGGACGACGACGGTGCCGTCCGCCGACGCATGCGCGGCATCGATCCGGCTCCCCCGCTTCACCGCTACCAGCCCGTCGGCCTGCAGTTCCCCGAGTGAGCGGCGCCGCAACTCGACTCGGCCGGGCGCCGGGGCCACCAGCACGTCGAGCGGGTCCGGCGTCGTCGCGGTCAGCTCGGTCGCGCGGTGCACCCGATCCAGGTGGGCGGGTGCATCCAGGCCGCGTATCCGCAAAGCACGCGTTCCGCGCGGGACGAGCGCACCGGCGGCGAGCACCCGCGCCACGTCGATCCGGCGGGCATAGCGGTAGGCACGGTTTCCCGACCGGGCCAGCGCACCCGCCACATCCGCCTCGAGATCATCGAGCACGAGGCGCCCGGCTGCCAGGTCCGCGACCCAGGGCGACGGTTCGGCCGCACCGCCACGGCAGACCCAGACGCCGAGACTCTGGCGGTGCGCGGCGCGCCACATCCCCCGTGGGAGTCGCAGCGCAGCAATCAGATTCCGCACGCGCAAAGTTCCCGCACGGCGCGACTGCAGCGGCCCGGCCAGGTCGTCACACAGCGCAGAAGCCGGGCCCAGCAGAACGGCGATGTCGTCTCGTTCCAGCCCGAGGAGGGCCTCGTCGGCCCGATCGAGCGCCGCTGCCGGATCGAGGCCGGCCAGCGACCTCACCACGACCCGCGACCGCGGAACCACGTCGCTTACCGACACACCTATCACCACGGCGCGGCGGCGCAACGATCGATCGCTCGGTATGACGATCTGCTCGAATCCGTCCGCGACCGCCAACGCGAGCGGGTCGTCGCCGACCAGCGCCGTACCCTCGCCCAGGTACGCGACCGCGGCCCGGGCCACGCACCGCACCAGACCGATCGCCGCCGGGGTGAGGTCGCGGACCCCGAGTTCACGGGTCAACCGTCCTCGGTCGAGCCGGGACAGCGCGTCCGCAGAGCCCAACGACGCACCGATCAGGTCGTCGACGAAGTCGAGCACCGCGTCGTCGGGCCGCAGTCCCTGCATCTCCCGGAGTAGCAGCGTGTCATCGGGATCGAACGCGCGGGCTGCGGCGACCCGCTCGTCCCAGGTCGTCCCGCCGAGGTCCGCGCCGGTCAGCACCTGCCAGCACAGCAACGTCAGCACGTCCTCGACGGTGGCTCCGCTGGGCGCCGCGACCGCGGCCACGTCGAGCGCAGCACCGGCATTGTTGCCCCGCCCGGTGCGCTCCAGCCACTCGGTGACCGCGACCGCATCGAATCGCTCCACCCCGGCCACCACTTCGGTCGCATCCGGGAACGGCATCGAGACGCCGCGGACGACCGGACGCTTGCGCCACATGCTGACGACCGGTCGGCGCACTTTCGCCAGGTCGGCGACGTCCTGCATTGTGAGAGTGCCCACGTGATGCCTCCTTCCCGACTCCGACCCGAACAGTAACAAGATTGCTCTCATCACGGTTGATGGTCACTGATAAGGGGGTTTATCACGGCCTCACATTGATCTTTATAGACACCGGGACGACGCTCGGCACCACGCAGTCGAACAAGCGACTGCAGGAGCAAACGAACAGGAGTGCCGTGAACGCCATCGATGCAGGAGCCCGTTTCGACGACACCGCGACCGCGGTCGAGATCGCCGGAATCACGCTGCGTGACAAAGACATCACGCGCGAGGCGCAGCGCTGGACCACCGGCGAACGCGGGCCGGTGGTCGAGAACGTCGACACGCTCGCCGGTGCCGACCTCACTACCTTCATCAGTGAGGCAGTCAAGATCGGCGCGCTGGCATTGTCGGCCACCGGTCAGGCGCAGGAAGCGCGGGTGCTCGAGCGCTTGGTCCGAGATGCGGGAGACCGGGCCGCCGAGGCGACCACGACGGCGACCGAAGCAACCGGCCGGGCGGCGAAGGCCGCCGCCGAGGTTGTCGCCGCGGCCGCTGCCGAGGCACGGTGTGCGATCACCGAAGCCGACGCCGCCACCCGAAAGCAGCTCTCCGCGACGCTGACCGAAGCGTCGGCGTCGATGAACGCCGAGATGCGACGCCTCGTCGGCGGCGACAATCCGGAGTTGCTCGACCGGCTGCAGCCACTGCTGGCCAGGTTCGCCGCCGACCTGGACGTCCGCGCATCCACCGCGACCAGCGAGGTGATCGCGAAGGCGGTCAGACAGTTCGACATGAGCGATCCGACCTCGCCGATGGCAGCGCATGCCCGTGCGCTCGACGCCCAACAGCAAGCGTTGGCCGACCTGATCACGAAGCAGAACGCCGATGTCTCGACCAAGCTCGCCGAACTCACTACCGAAGTGCGAGTGCAGCAAGCGACGACCAAGCTGGCGAAGGTCACCCCGATCAAGGGCGACTCCTATGCGGCGCGCATGCACGCGTTGCTCGACGACATCGCCGTGGGCCTCGGCGACGAGTACGTCGACACCAGCGACTGCGCCGGCCGGATCGCCCGCTGCAAGAAGGGCGACGGCGTACTCCGGATGGCCGACGGAACGGCACACCTGGTCATCGAGATGACCGACTCCGCCCGGCGTGGTTGGGGCGACTACCTCGACGAGGCCGAGCGGAACCGCGGCGCGGTGGCGGCGCTCGGCCTGGTGCGCAATGCCGCGCAGAACGACGGGCACAGCATCCGGACGATCGGCGCGCGGCGGTTCGTCGCCGCGTTCGATCCCGAACGCGACGATCCCGCGCTACTCCGCACGCTGATTCTCCTGCTCCGGACATCCGCGCTCGCCGCGAACGTGCGCACCGGCGGGCGGCACGTCGCCGCTGCCGAGGAGAAGATCGCCCTGGCGCTCGAACAGGTAGACAACTCGACGAGGTGAAGAAGGCGGCCGGCGCTATCCAGAAGAGCGCCACGAAGATCGAAAGTTCCTGCAGCGGAATTCACTCCGGCATCCATCGGCTGCTCGCCGAGGCTGCTGCCGCGATCACCGACGCGAGCGCCGACAGCTCGACCGGCGACGAGCAGCGCGGCGTGGCGTGAGTACCCGAACGGACGACACCATGAGCAAGCCGCGGAACCGACGCTGCGGACGCCGGCGGCAGTACGTCAACCCGCGACGACACACCCCGCTGGAGCTGCGATGCGGCGACGACCTCGCTGGGCTACCGCCGCTGCCCCGAATCGCAGCGTGCACCACCGGCAAGCTCGCCTATGCCGATCGAGATACCGCCGAGGCAACGCTCGCGAGCATGGATCGCCGCGACCAGCGGCGCCGAGAGCAGCGCGTCTACAAATGCCCGTTCTGCGGGGGCTGGCACCTGACCAGCCAGCCGTACCGTGTCGGATTCGGCGACGCGAGTCGCTAGTCCTCACGACACGTCGTCGTCGGGCAGCAGTCGAAACGCCGAGTGTCTCGACTGCGGCCGGAGAACCCGAAAATCTCGACGGTCGAGGGTCAGGATGGCGTCCGTGTCGACCCGATCGGCGACGACCACGCATACTGCGTCGACAAGATCTAGATCGAGCCGATCGTACTTGCGGCGGGATGCACCTCGGTCAGCGCCAATGGGGTTACCACGAGACTGCTCGCGGTGTCGGCTGCGCGCCGCGCGGCGAAGTGGCTGGGATCGCTCTTGTTGAACAGCGCAAGAAGGCCCGATGTATCCGCGACCACGATCACCGAGCGACGCCGTCCATCACCTTCCGGATCTCGTGCCGCGTGATCGGACCACCGAGGTCCACCGTCTCGTCATCGGTCAACAATGGTTCGGACCACTTACGGTGTCGCTGAACGTACTCGCGTACGGCGTCGCGAGCGACCTCGCTCTTCGAGCGTCCCTCGGCTACCGCCTGGGCATCGAGCTGGCTCTCTTCATCCTCCGGCAGCCGCATAGTCCATGCCATGCCATGCCATGCCCGGAATGATACCGCTATTGATACCACACCGACCAGACGCGACGGCCTTGGTCATCGCACGCCGGGCCGACGCAGTCCGCGATCACCAACTCGCCGTTCGCGGGAGACGGGCGGCGGCCCGAGCGCGCTCAGCACAACGGCCCGCCACCCGATTCGGGGTAGCGGGCCGTCGCAGACCTCGGGGAGTCGGCTACTTGGCCTTCTCCAGCACCTCGACCAGCCGCCACCGCTTGGTCGCGGACAGCGGTCGGGTCTCCATCAGCTGCACCCGATCGCCGATCCCGGCGGTCTCCTGCTCGTCGTGCGCCTTCACCTTGGTGGTGGTGCGGATGATCTTGCCGTAGAGCGGGTGCTTCACCCGATCCTCCAGCTCGACCACGATGGTCTTGTTCATCTTGTCCGACACCACATAGCCGACGCGAACCTTGCGCCGGCCCCGCTCCTCGGTTGCCTTCTCGGTCACGCCGTCCTCACTCATGCCGCATCTCCGTCGCTCGCCGGACCGCTGGCCAGGCCCAGTTCACGCTCGCGCATGATCGTGTAGATCCGCGCGATCTCGTGCCGCACGACCCGTAGCCGGCGGTTGTTGTCGAGCTGCCCGGTCGCCGTCTGGAACCGCAGATTGAACAGCTCCTCCTTCGACTCGCGCAGCCGTGTCACCAGTTCGTCCGCGGTGAGCTCGCGCAGCTCGGCGGCCGGGGTTCCGGTAGCCATCAGAACTGCTCCTCCCGGGTCACGATCCGGCACTTGACCGGCAGCTTGTGGATCGCGCGGCGCAAGGCCTCCCGCGCGGTCTCCTCGTTCGGGTAACTCATCTCGAACAGCACCCGGCCGGGCTTCACGTTCGCCACCCACCACTCCGGCGAGCCCTTACCCGAACCCATCCGGGTCTCGGCCGGCTTCTTGGTCAACGGCCGATCCGGATAGATGTTGATCCAGATCTTGCCGCCACGCTTGATGTGCCGGGTCATCGCAATACGCGCCGACTCGATCTGCCGGTTGGTGATGTACGCCGGCTCCAGCGCCTGGATTCCGTAATCCCCGAACGCGACCGCGGTGCCGCCCTTGGCGCCGCCGCTGCGGCGCGGGTGATGCTGCTTGCGGTGCTTGACCCGCCGTGGCATCAGCATGGGTCAGCCCTCCTGAGTCTGCGCCGCCGGCGCTTCGTCGGCGGTGGCGGTCGCCGCTCGCCCGGCGTCGGTGCTGGTCGCGGTGGTACCGGCGGACCCCGAACGACGCGGCCGGCTGGGCCGTTCCCGACGCGGCCGATCACCCGACGGCGCCGCCGGCGCGGCCAGCTCGCGCTTGCCACCGACGATGTCGCCCTTGTAGATCCAGACCTTCACGCCGATCCGACCGAACGTGGTCTTCGCCTCGTACAGGCCGTAATCGATGTCGGCACGCAGCGTGTGCAGCGGCACCCGACCCTCCCGGTAGAACTCCGACCGGGACATCTCGGCGCCGCCGAGCCGGCCCGAGCACTGCACCCGGATGCCCTTCACGTTCGGCTGCCGCATCGCGGATTGGATCGCCTTACGCATCGCCCGGCGGAACGCCACCCGGTTCGACAGCTGCTCGGCAACCCCCTGGGCCACCAGCTGCGCCTCGGACTCGGCGTTGCGCACCTCGAGAATGTTCAGCTGCACCTGCTTACCGGTGAGCTTCTCCAGTTCGGCCCGAATCCGGTCGGCCTCGGCACCACGCCGTCCGATCACGATGCCCGGCCGAGCGGTGTGGATATCCACGCGAACCCGGTCGCGGGTGCGTTCGATCTCGACCTTCGCGATGCCGGCACGTTCCATACCGGTCGCGAGCAACTTGCGAATCGCGACGTCTTCCTTGACGTACTCGGCGTACTGCTTGTCGGCGTACCACCGGGACTTCCAGTCGGTGGTGATGCCGAGACGGAAGCCGTGCGGATTGATCTTCTGTCCCATTTACTTCGCCCCTCCCTTCCGGCGGCGAGATCCACCGACGGTCGGAATCGACTCGACCTCGATGGTGATGTGGCTGGACCGCTTGCGGATCCGGAACGCCCGGCCCTGCGCGCGGGGCTGGAACCGCTTCAGCGTGGCGCCCTCGTCCACGTAGGCCTTCGAGATGACCAGGGTGGCCGGATTCAGGCCCAGGTTGTTCTCGGCATTGGCCGCCGCGCTCGCGACCACCTTCGCCACCGGCTCGCTCGCCGACTGCGGCGCGAACCGCAGGATCGCCAGGGCGTCGGCGACCGACCGGCCGCGAACCAGATCGACCACCCGGCGCGCCTTCATCGGCGTGACCCGGACATGCTTGGCGGTCGCCCGTGCGGTGACCGGCGCGGTACTCGTGTCGCTCATCGCCGCTTGCTCTTCCGGTCGTCCTTGATGTGGCCCTTGAACGTGCGGGTCGGCGCGAACTCGCCGAGCTTGTGCCCGACCATGTTCTCCGAGACGAACACCGGCACATGCTTGCGACCGTCATGGACGGCGAAGGTGTGCCCGATGAAGTCCGGGATGATGGTGGAACGGCGTGACCAGGTCTTGATGACCTGCTTGGTGTTCCGCTCGTTCTGTACGTCCACCTTCGCCAGGAGGTGGTCGTCGACGAACGGGCCTTTCTTGAGGCTGCGTGGCATTGGTTACCTCCTCCTTCAGCGCTTCTTGCCGGTACGCCGGCGGCGGACGATGAGTTTGTCACTGGGACGGTTCGGCTTGCGGGTACGGCCTTCCGGCTGCCCCCACGGGCTGACCGGGTGCCGGCCGCCGGAGGTTTTACCCTCGCCACCGCCGTGCGGATGGTCGACCGGGTTCATCACGACACCGCGCACGGTCGGGCGCTTGCCCTTCCACCGCATCCGGCCGGCCTTGCCCCAGTTGATGTTGGACTGCTCGGCGTTGCCGACCTCGCCGATGGTGGCGCGGCACCGCACGTCGACCCGCCGGATCTCGCCGGACGGCATCCGGAGCACCGCGTAGCTGCCTTCTTTACCGAGCAGCTGGATGCTCATCCCGGCGGATCGGGCCAGCTTGGCGCCACCGCCCGGCCGCAGCTCCACCGCGTGCACCGTGGTGCCGGTCGGGATCGACCGCAGCGGCAGGTTGTTGCCCGGCTTGATGTCGGCGTTGGCACCGGCGTCGATCCGGGTGCCCTGCTTGACCCCCTTCGGCGCGATGATGTACCGCTTCTCGCCGTCGGCGTAGTGCAGCAGTGCGATATGCGCGGTCCGGTTGGGGTCGTATTCGATGTGCGCGACCTTGGCCGGCACCCCGTCCTTGTCGTTGCGCCGGAAGTCGATCAGCCGGTACGCGCGCTTGTGTCCGCCGCCCTTGTGCCGGGTGGTGATCCGGCCGTGCGCGTTCCGCCCGCCCTTTCCGTGCAACGGGCGGACCAGCGACTTCTCCGGCGTGGACCGGGTGATCTCGGCGAAGTCGGAAACCGACGAGCCGCGGCGACCGGGAGTGGTCGGCTTGTACTTGCGGATAGCCATTATGCGACCGGTCCTCCGAAGATCTCGATGGGCTTGCTGTCGGCCGAAAGCGTCACCAGTGCGCGCTTGGTGGCCTTGCGCTTGCCGTAACCGAACCGGGTCCGCTTCCGTTTACCCTGCCGATTCGCGGTGTTGACGCTGGTCACCGTCACCCCGAAGACCTTCTCCACGGCGATCTTGATCTGCGTCTTGTTCGAGTCCGGGTGCACCAGGAAGGTGTAGGTGCCTTCCTCGATCAGCCCGTAGGACTTCTCCGAGATGACCGGCGCGAGCAGGATGTCACGCGGGTCGGCGATCGTGGTCATTCGACTGCCTCCACAGTGGTGCCGGTCCCGGTAGCGCTCGAGGTACGGCTGTCCAGAAAGCTGCGCAGCGCATCGACACTGAACACGATGTCGTCGCTGTCCAGCACATCGTAGGTATTCAACTGATCCGGCGAGAGCAGATGCACGGTCGGCAGGTTGCGCGCCGACAGCCAGGCCGTCTCGTCCGTCCGACCGACCACCAACAGGAACTTTCGGCGATCGGACAGCTCGGTGAGGAACGCGTTGGCGCCCTTCGTCGACGGGCTCTCCCCGGTCACCAGCCGGCTGATCACGTGGATCCGGTCGTTGCGCGCCCGGTCGGACAAGGCGCTGCGTAGCGCGGCCGCCTTCATCTTCTTCGGGGTGCGCTGGCTGTAGTCGCGTGGCTGCGGACCGTGCACCGTGCCGCCGCCGGTGAACTGCGGCGCCCGGGTCGAGCCCTGCCGCGCGCGGCCGGTGCCCTTCTGCCGGTACGGTTTGCGGCCACCACCGCGGACCTCGCCGCGGGTCTTGGTCGCATGGGTGCCCTGCCGGCCGGCCGCCAGCTGCGCGACCACGACCTGGTGCATCAGCGGGATGTTCGGCTCCACATCGAAGATCTCCGCCGGCAGGTCGACCGTTCCGTCGCTGCCCCCGCCCGGCACCTTCACGGTGAGCGTCAGGTTCGCACCCGTCTTCTTCTCGAGGCTGGTCATGCCCGAGCACCACCCTTCACAGCGCTCTTGACGATCACGACGCCGCCGTTACGACCCGGGATCGCGCCCTTGATCAGCAGCAGGCCGTTCTCCGCGTCCACCTTGTGCACGGTCAGATTCTGTGTGGTCACCCGGTCGTTGCCCATCCGGCCGGACATCCGCATGCCCTTGAACACCCGGCCCGGAGTAGCGCAGCCGCCGATCGAACCCGGCCGCCGGTGCACGGCCTGCGCACCATGGCTGGCGCCCTGGCCGCGGAAGCCGTGCCGCTTCATCGTGCCGGCGAAACCCTTGCCTTTGCTGGTGCCGGTGACGTCGACGAATGCGCCGTCGCTGAACACCTCGGCGGTCAGCTCCTGACCGACCTCGAACTGTCCGGCGTCGGCGACCCGGATCTCCACGACGTGCCGTCGCGGGGTCACGCCGGCCTTGGCGAAGTGGCCGGTCTCCGGCTTGTTCACCCGGCGCGGATCGACGGCGCCGAACGCGATCTGCACCGCGCTGTAGCCATCCCGCTCTTCGGTGCGGATCTGGGTCACCACGGCCGGACCGGCCTTGACGACGGTGACCGGAACCACCCGGTTCTTGTCGTCGAAGACCTGCGTCATCCCGAGCTTGGTGCCGAGGATTCCGGTCGCCGGCCGCGCCTTCGCGGACGTATCTGATGTGTTGGAGTTTGCCGCCATCGGATCTGCGCGCCTCACTGGATATTCACGTCGACACTCGCCGGCAGGTCGATGCGCATCAACGCATCCACCGTCTTCGGCGTCGGGTCGAGGATGTCGATCAGCCGCTTGTGCGTGCGCATCTCGAAGTGCTCACGCGAATCCTTGTACTTGTGCGGCGAACGTATGACGCAGTACACGTTCTTCTCGGTCGGCAACGGCACCGGGCCGACCACACGCGCCCCGGTCCGGGTCACCGTCTCGACGATCTTGCGCGCGGACGCGTCGATCGCCTCGTGGTCATAGGCCTTGAGCCTGATGCGGATCTTCTGTCCCGCCACGCTGAGTCCCTGTCCTTCGTCGAGTCGCTGGTCTCGTCGGTTTCGAGCGCAATACCCCGGCCGACCGGCCCCCAGCACACCCGACCGAGACGGGACATCGCCCGATCGATCCGCTGCCGCTGTTCACCTGTCGTGGTTCCCCGACCCCCGCGGTCGGGCGTGTCGCCGCGCCGCTCATTCTCCGACCTTGCCTGGATGAGCTGGGCTGGAGAGATGGAGCCGGTCGCGCTCTCGCGAGCGCAGGATACTGCTTCGTCCTCATCGCCGGGTCCGAGCCGCACAAAATGTGCCGACCGGCTCCGGGCAACCCGAACAGTATGCCCCAGCCGTTCGGACGGTTCCAAATCAGGCCCGGATCAGCCGATTCGGCGTGCCCGGCGCTGCCGCTAGCGGGTTCCCGGGTACCGGAGGACGGCGACGCGCTGCTCGACCACAGGCCGACACTCGACGAGCAACGACCAGTGTGCGGTGGCGGTGGTGTGCCCGACCGGAATCGTCCGGCGACCGTACGCCACCGTCAGATGGTTGTCGCCGACCAGATACAGCAGAAACATCGAGAGCTCCGCCGGGACACCTTCGTAGTGCCAATCGCAGCGCCGGACCCGCTCACCCCGGGTGTACAGCGGATGGAGCAGACCGCGGCGCGCAGAGTTCGGCAGGTTCGCCAGCACGCCACGCGCCCGCCGATCGAGCCCGATCTCCGCCGCCGTGACGTCGAGTGGCGTAGTACGTCGCCGACCCGCCCCGGCCCGCGGCCGGTGTTCGATCTCCTCGTGGTCCAGCGGACGACCGAGCACATCGCATCGGACGTAGTCGATGAGTTCGGCGCCCGAGGTGACCAGCGGAACACTGACCGCCAGTCCGCCGGAACCGTAGAAGGTCGCGGTCACCTGCCCGGCCCGATCACGGCACGCCCACCACTCCAGCTTTCGGCCGGCAAGGCCGTCCAAGCACCGGATCGTCTCGCAATTCAGCGATTGCAGATGCGCCCCACGTACGTGCTCGGGATCCGGGTCGAGACTCGTCTGCCCGATCGGCGGCGACACCGATCCCCGGCACCAGAGGTGCAGCGACCTCGGTTCACTCACCCGCCGCCCCGGCAAGTCGTCGCTGTTCGGTATCAGTTGATCGTTGTCGCCCACCACCCACTCCCTCCGCACGCGGCTCGGGCACTGCCGAGCCGAGAAGCCATCCCCGGACAACCGGGGTTTTCGGGAACCGGAGAACGGATTTCTGCCGACAAACTTGATGATCGGTCGGCCGCGGGCTAACGTCAAGTAGTACTGAACGTCGCTTGTCAGAAAATTTAGCTTTTCTTAACCACTCCTCAGCGATTTGCGGCGACATAAGAACATGTCGATGCCCATATACCGAGGAAATCGACCCATGCAAGAGATAAAGTTTCCCGAAGTACTTCGTTCGCTCGTCGATCAAGGAGAGTACAAAGGTGGGCGGCGACGAGTGTGCGACGAGCTCGGCGTTACGCCGGCCGCGCTATCGCAGTACATCAACGGACACACCACCCCGAGCCTCGACAAGCTGGTCGCGTTCGCCGATTTGTTCAAGGTGTCGCTCGACTATCTGATCTTCGGCGAAGACGCTATCGGTGGACCGGGCGGAGCGCTCGACTACGGCCCGCTGGCCCGCTTGTTCGAGTTGAACATGGCGAATGTGCGCACCGACATCGCCAACCAATCCGCGTATGTGACCAAAATCGGGTCGATTCTCTCCGCGCAGGTCGCCAACGCAGCGATGGCCGTCGCCAAGCGCCCGACCGCCCCGGAAGGGATGCTCGACTACCAGCAATCCCTCGAACTCGAGCGGTTCAGCACGGCGAGCACGATCGTGACCATGAACCTGACCGACGATATTCTCGAAATAGAGAACGGCGTCGAGGAAGGATTCTTCGCGAGCGGGTTCCTCGCGGTGATCGCACAGAATCTCGCCCGGGGGGGTACCTATCGGTTCGTGCTTTCGCCGGAAATGCCCAACCGCACGGCAACCGTGGAGCGCTACCGAGCATTGCTCATCCGGCACGGCGTTCCCGCCGACGTCGATCTGGACCGCTGCCGATTCGGTGTCGCTCGCGAGCAGTTCTACGTCGGCTTCTGCATCTTCACCGTCGATGTGGCAGAGATGCGCGCGCAGAGCCCCATACTTCACCATTACCTCACCGAGTACGGGTACCTGAGCGCGGACGGTGAGATCGGATATCTGGAACCGATCTCCTCCGGCTGGCATGTCCCGTTGATGGACGCCACGCATCGTCGCCTGGCCCTCGCCGCCTACGAGCGATTTGCGCCGGCCGACCCACACCCCACCGACCGGGCATAAAGTCGACCCGTGACGACCGAATCCGCAACCTATCGCGGCTGGAAGAAACTGCCCGACAATCGGCTGGGGCAGGCGCTGTTCTCGTTGGGCATGGTCACCAGGGTGCCGTACTTCGGCACCGTGCTTCCGACGGTTCGGGTGCTCGAGCCCGGGCACTGTGAAGTGACCGCACCGAAGTGGATCGGTATCCACAACCATTTGGGCACCTTTCATGCGATCGCTGCGTGCAACCTGGCCGAGATCGCGATGGGCATGCTGGCCGAAGCGACCGTGCCCGACACGCACCGGTGGATTCCCAAGGCGATGAGCGTGCGGTACCTGCACAAGGCCGAGTCCGGCCTGCGCGCGACAGCAAAGCTGGACTCGATCCCCGATTTTTCCGCGATCACCACCGGCACCGACCTGCTGATCCCGGTAGCGATCGACGATCGGGCCGGAATCGAGGTAGTACACGCGGATATCACCGCCTGGATCACCCCGAAATAGCCCGAAGCCCGGTTGAATGGGCAACATGCACTATGACGTCTGCGTCGTCGGTCTCGGCCCGACCGGGCGTGGGCTCGCGTCCCGATGCCTGGCCGCCGGTCTTTCGGTTGCGGTGGTGGACCCGCGACCGGATCGAATCTGGCGGCCGACGTATTCGGCCTGGCTCGACGAACTGCCCGAATGGCTGCCCCCGACGGTCGTCGCCACCCGCGTCGAAGCGCCGACGGTCTGGGCCACCACCGAGCACAAGATCGTTCGACCGTACGTCGTGCTGGCCAAGCACGAACTTCGCCGCGCGTTGCCGATCGAAACCGCACACGTCGAGGCGCAGCGGGCGACCGGTTTGACCCAGCATCGGGTGGTGCTGGCCGATGGCCGCGCGCTCGCCGCAACGGTGGTGTTCGACGCTCGGGGACTTCCCCCCGTGCGCAGCCGGCCCGCGGCCAGCGCGTACGGCGTGTTCGTCGACGCCGGCCGGGCCGCGGCGCTGGTGCCGCCGGGCGAGGCGTTGCTCCTGGACTGGCGTCCGGAGAACGGGGCCGGCGAGGACGACCCGCCGTCGTTCCTCTATTCCGTGCCGATCGGCGACGGAACGGTGATCTTCGAGGAGACCACCCTGGGGGTACCCGGCGGTCTGCCGAAAGCCGAGCTGCGGCGGCGGGTGCTGAACCGGCTGGCCCACCACGGGGTGGAACTCGCCGGCACGGAAACCGACGAGGCCTGCCACTATCCGCTGGATCAGCCACCACCCCGCCGATTCCGGCCGTTGCGGGGGCCGATCCCGTTCGGCTCGCGCGGCGGGATGATGCACCCGTGCACCGGCTACAGTGTCGCCGATTCGCTGGCCCGGGTGGATACCGCGGTCGCCGCCCTCGTCGCCGGCACCGATCCGGTCGCCGCGCTGTGGCCCACCCCGGCGCGCACCGTCTATTGGATGCGTCGCCGCGGTCTGGCGGGGATGGGTCGACTCACCCGGGAACAGAGTGCCGCGATGTTCGACAGCTTCTTCCGGGCCGGCCCACGCCAGCAGCGGGCGCTGCTGTCCGACCCGGCGGACCCCTCCGCGCTCGGCGTCGCACTGGTCAACACGGTCGCCCGCACCTGGCCGTTCGATTGGCGCTACGACCTGGTCGGCTGGCGCAACCGGAAGCGGTGGGCCGGCGCGGCAACGGCGACCACGGCCGACGACTAGTCGTCGGCCGCTATCCGGCGAGCGCCACGTATCGGGCCCGGTGTTGATCGGCCGAGCCGAACTCCTGCTCCAGCGCGGTCAGCCGCTTGAAGTAGTGGCCCACCGCCAGTTCCTCGGTCATCCCCATCGCACCGTGCAGCTGCACCGCGTTCTGGCCGACGAACCGGGCCGCCCGAGCCAGGGTGACCTTGGCCGCGGATACCGCTCGGGCCCGCCGGGCCGGCTCGGCATCCAGCGACAGCAACGCCAAGTACTGCGCCGCAACGGCCTGTTCGACCTCCATGAACATGTCCACCATGCGATGCTGCAACGCCTGGAACGAACCGATCGGCACACCGAACTGCTTGCGCTGCTTGGCGTATTCGACGGTGTCGGCGAGTACTCGACGCAGACAGCCGACCCCTTCGGACACCACCGCGGCGGTCGCCTCGTCGATACCGCGGTCCAGCGACTCCCACGCGGCGCCCGCGGCGCCGAGCAACGCGTCGGCCGGCAGCCGCAGCCCGTCGAAACTCAGGTCGGCGGCGCGGCGGTCGTCGATCGTCCGGTAGCTGTGTACGGTCACCCCGGCCGGGGGTGCGCTCGCGTCGAAATCGAGCAGGAACAGCGAGATGCCCTCGGTATCGCGCTCGCCACCGGCGGTCCGCGCGGTAATCAGCAATTGATTGGCAATCGGCGCCGCCGACACCACGATCTTGGTGCCGTCGAGCACCCATTCGGCGCCGTCGCGCCGGGCGGTCGTGCGCACGTCGCGCCAGTCGCCGGCCGAGGTGGGCTCCTCGGCGGCGAGTGCCACGACGGCGTCACCGACCACGATCGCTTCCGACAACGCATCGGCCCGTTCGCCGCCGGCCCGCTGCAGCAGGCCGCCGGCCAGCACCACGGTCTCGACGTACGGCTCGATGACCAACGCGTAGCCGAGCGCCTCGGTGATCACCAACAGCTCGGCCGGACCGCCGTCGAGGCCACCGACCTTCTCGGGAAAGGTAGCGCCGAGGATGCCCAGCTCCTCGGCGAAACCCCGCCAGATCTCCGGCTGCCAGCCGGGTCCGGTCTTGGCCGCCGCTCGGCTGTCCGCCAGGTTGTATCGCGAGGCCAGGAACTTGGCGACGGTGTCGCGCAGCATCTCCTGCTCCTCGGTGAGGGAAAAGTCCATCTCGAGTCCTTACGACGTCGTCGCAGTTCCAGGGTCGTCACAGTTCAGGGCCGTCACAGTTCAGGGCCGTCACAGCGCTGGGGCGGTCACAGTCCGAGGGCTGCTTTGGCCAGGATGTTGCGCTGAATCTCGTTGCTGCCGGCATAGATCGAACCGGCTCGGTCGTTGAAGTACCGCAGCGGTGCGACCGCCTGCCAGTCCAGGCCGCTCACATAACCGTCGGCGGGCGGGGAGAACTCGGCGATCGGCCCGCCCGGCATCGTCGCGTGCGGCTGGTACACCCGGCCGCGCGGACCGGCGGCCTCCTGGGCGAGCTCGGTCAGCGCCTGGCTCAGCTCGGTGCCGAGCACCTTGAGCATCGACGCCGCCGGGCCCGGGTTACGACCTTGCGCGATCGCCGCGATCGTCCGGAACTCCAGGATCTCCAGCACGTCGGTCCGGATCCGGATATCGGCCAGCTTTGCGGCGAACGCCGGGTCCTGTGCCAACGGCCGACCGCCCGGGCCGGGCTGCGCCGCCGCGGCTTCGCCCAGTTCGTCGGCCCAGACCTGCAGCGCCGGCGCCAACGCACCGCCGCGCTCGAAGTTGAGCAGGTACTTCGCCACGGTCCAGCCCTCGTCGATCCGGCCGAGCACGTTGCGCTTCGGCACCCGGACCTCGTCGAAGAAGACCTGGTTCTGCACCTCTTCGCCGGAGGTCATCACCAGCGGCCGGATCTCGATGCCGGGCAGATCCATCGGCATCAGCAGGAACGTGATGCCCTCCTGCTTCTTCCCGGTCCGCGAGGTGCGCACCAGACTGAAGATCCAGTTCGCCTCGGTGGCGTGGGTGGTCCAGATCTTGCTGCCGGTGCAGACCAGATCGTCGCCGTCGTCGACCGCGGCCATCGACAACGACGCCAGGTCCGAACCGGACTCCGGCTCGGAATAGCCTTGGCAGAAGAACACCTCGCCGGTCAAGATCCGCGGCAGGAACCAGTCTTTCTGCTCGTCGGTGCCGAACCCGAGAATCGCGTGGGCGACCATCCGGATTCCCATCGGCGACAGCAACGGCGCACCGGCAAGCGTCGACTCCCGACCGAACAGGTAGTGCTGGGCGAGCGACCAGTCGCAACCGCCGTAGGCGACCGGCCAGGCCGGCGCCGCCCAACCCCGCTCGTGCAGGATCGCCTGCCAGGCCATGCTGGCCTCGTGATCGGGGTACACGCTGGTCATCAGGCGGCCCGCGCGCCGGATCTCCGGAGTGAGCTTGTCGTCGAGGAACGCCCGCACCTCGTCCCGGAAGGCGAGGTCTTCGGCTGACCAGTTCAGGTCCATCGCGCCTATGCCTTCGCCGCGACGTCGACTGGCGCGTGGTCGTCCCGCAACCGCTGTTTGACCACCTTGCCGCTGGCGTTCCGCGGCAACTCCTCGACCAGCACCAGGTCCTTCGGGTGCTTGTAGCGCGCCAGCCGCTCGTTGAGGAACGGTTCCAGTTCTTCCAGGGTCAACGACTCGTCGCCGGCGACGATGGCGACCGGCACTTCGCCCCACTTGTCGTGTGCTCGACCGATCACCGCCGCCTCCCGGACCTTGGGGTGGGCGAAGAGCACGTTCTCCACCTCGGCGCAGTAGATGTTCTCGCCGCCGGAGATGATCATGTCCTTCTTCCGGTCGACGACGTAGACGAAGCCCTCCTCGTCTCGGCGCACCAGGTCGCCGGAATGGAACCAGCCGCCGTCGAACGCCTCGGCAGTCGCTTCCGGCTTGTTCCAGTAGCCCGACATCATCGTGGGCCCGCGATAGACGATCTCACCGATCTCACCGGGCGCGACGTCGTTCATCTCGTCGTCGACCACCCGGGTGGAGATCGTGGGGATCGGCTGACCGACCGACCCGAGCTTGCGCAATGCGTCCTTGCCCTCCAACACGCAGGTGATCGGCGACATCTCGGTCTGCCCGAAGACCGCTACGTTCAGCGCGTCCGGGAAGGTTTCGGCCATCGCCTGGAGCACGGTGTCCGACGCCGGCGCGGCGCCCCAACTGATCACCTCCAGCGCCAGATCACGGTCCCGGACGGTCGGATCGGCGCAGACGATCTGCCACTGCGCCGGAACGAGGAACACCGACGTGGCCCGTTCCCGCTCCCACGCGTCGAGGGTCTCGGTCCCGCTGAACGCACCGAGCGGGTGGATCACCGTCGTGACCCCGAGCACCAGATTCGGCGCGATGCTGCCCAGGCCGGCGATGTGGAACAGCGGCGCGGCGCAGAAATAGACACTCGCCGCGTGCGTCTGCAGCGCGCGGATGCAGGTGAGCGATTGGGCCGCCATATTCGCGTGCGACAGGATCGCCCCCTTGGGCTGTCCGGTGGTGCCCGAGGTGTACATGATCAGCGCCGGGGTGTCCTCCGGGATGTCGACCGCCGGGTGCGGATCGCCCGGCTCGGCGAGCAGCGCCTCGTAGGATTCTGCGTCACCCACCGGAGCGTCGCCCACCGCAGCGTCGCCGAGCACGACGGCGAAGTCCAGGCCGGGCACCTGCGCGCGAACCGCAGCGACCAGCGGCGCGAGCATGCCGTCGGTGATCGCCCCCTTCGCGCCACTGTCGGCGACCAGGTAGCCGATCTCCGGCGGGGTGAGCCGGAAGTTCACCGGCACCGCGATCGCACCGAGCGCATTGATCGCCAATACCGATTCGATGTACTCGGTGTAGTTGAGCATCACGATGAGCACCCGGTCGCCGAAGCCGACGCCCCGCCGCGCCAGCGCGTCCGCCACCTTCTCGCTGCGCTCGTGCAGTTGCCGCCAGGTGGTATCGATGCCGCGGAAGCGGAACGCAACCGCGTCCGGCTGCATCTCGGCATGGATGGCGACCTGGTTGTTCCAATGGTTACGGCGCGCCCGAAGCGGTTGGTCCGTCACGTTCTGTGTCTCCTATACGAGGTCTGGGGCCGATCGGACCGCTAGTCGGCGAACTTCGCCGGCCGCTTCTGCAACATGGCCATCGCGCCCTCGGCGAAGTCGGCCGACGCCAGCAGTTCGACCTGGCCTGCGTGTTCGTCGGCGAGTGCACCGTCCAGTGCGGTCAGCGTCGCCCGGTTGAGCGCCCGTTTGGTCAGTTCCTGGGCCCGCCGCGGGCCGTTGGCCAGCTTGGTCGCGGCCGCGTCGACGCGGGCGTCCAGCTCGTCGTCCGGGAGCGCGGCGGTGATCAGGTTGGCGGCCACGGCGTCGGCCGCCGGTAGCCGGCCGCCGAGCAATGCGAGTTCGTTCGCCAACGGCCGCCCGGCCGCAGCCGCGACCAGCGCCGCCGCACCACCGTCCGGCATCAGACCGATGTTGATGAAGGCGAGCAGGAGGTAGGAATCCCGGCTCGCGTAGGTCAGGTCGGCCGCCAGCGCAAGCGCGACTCCGATACCAGCCGCCGGACCGTTGATCCGGGCGATCACCGGCACCGGGCAGTCGACGATCGACTTGGTCAGCCGGTTCGCCGCATCCATCGTCATCTCCGGCGTGATACCGCGTGCGGCCGCGGCCGCGACCCCGGACAGGTCCGCGCCGGTACAGAAGGCGTTGCCCTCGCCGGTCAGCACGACCGCCCGGACGGACGGGTCGGCGCCGGCCGCTGCGAACGCATCCCCCAGGCCGACCATCGCGTCGTAGTCGATGGCGTTGAGCCGCTTCGGCTTGGTGATGGTGATCCGGCAGATCCGGTCCGCGGTGACGACGCTGAATCCGCTCGCCACCGTCGCGGTGGTTTCGGTCGCGGTGGTTTCGGTCATGCCCGATCCGCCGATACCGGAGCGGCGACCAGCTCGGCCAGCCGGTGGGTGATGATCTCGGTCGCCTCGGCGACCATCCGGTCGACCAACTCGGCGACGGTCGGGATGTCGTCGATCAGCCCCTGGCACAACCCGGCGCTCCAGATGCCGGCGTCCAGGTCGCCGTTCTCGAAGACCTTGCGGCCCCGCCGGCCGGAGACCAGATCCGCGATGTCGGCGAAGGTGCCGCCGGCCCGCTCGATCTCCACCACCTTGCGGCTCACCTCGTTGTCGGCGACCCGAGCCGTATTGCCCAGGGTGCGGAAGATCAGCTGCGTTTCGAGCTCGCTGTTCGCCACGATCTTCTCCTTCACCGCGTGATGGATCGACGACTCCTGGGTGCAGAGGAAGCGGGTCCCCATGTTCACGCCGTCGGCGCCCAGCGCGAGCGCGGCGGCCAGTCCCCGGCCGTCGGCGATACCGCCGGAGGCGAGCACCGGGATGTCGAGCACCCGGGCCGCCGCCGGGATCAGCACCAACCCGGGAATGTCCTGCTCCCCCGGGTGGCCGGCGCATTCGAAACCGTCGATGCTGACCGCGTCGACTCCGACCTGTTGCGCTTTCAGCGCGTGCTTCACGCTGGTCGCCTTGTGGATCACCTTGATTCCGTGTTCCTTCAGGTGCGCGGTATGCACGGCCGGGTTGGCCCCGGCGATCTCGACGATCGTGACGCCGCTGTCGATGATCGCCTGCCGGTACTCCTCGTACGGCGGCGGCGTGATCGACGGCAAAATCGTCAGGTTCACCCCGAACGGACGGTCGGTGAGCTCCCGGGTGCGGGCCACTTCCGCGCGCAGGTCGTCCGGCGTCGGTTGGGTGAGCGCGGTGATGAAACCGAGCGCTCCGGCGTTGGCGACGGCGGCGACGAGTTCGGCGCGGCCGACCCACATCATTCCGCCCTGGACGATCGGGTGCTCGATCCCGAATTCCTCGGTGAACCGGGTACGCAACATAGTTCCTCACTCGTTACAGCGACGACGGCGACGCGAATTCTGGTTAACTTACCGGACCAGAATAGCGGTTAACTTATTGCGATAGGGTGCAACTGTCAACAACGATGGCACGCCGCCGCGCGGCGGTTCGGTAGGAGGTGGGGTGGATGTCGGCGAACTCGCCGGAATTACGACGACGACCGAAAGACCGCAAAGGCCAGATCTTGCGAGTCGCCGCGCGGGCCTTCAGCGAGCGCGGGTATCACCCGGTCGGCGTGGACGAGATCGCGGCCGAGGTGGGCATCTCCGGCCCCGCGCTGTACCGACACTTCGCCAACAAGTACGCGCTGTTCGTGGCTGCAGCCGAATCCAGCGCCCAGACCCTGGTCGACGCCGCCCGCGCCGGCGACGATCCGACCCGGCCGCCGGACCTGCGGCTCGCCGCGATCGTCGACGCCTTGGTCGCTATCACGATCGAAAACCGCCGGGTCGGCGCGCTCTACCGCTGGGAACGGCGCTACCTGGAGCCGGCCGACCGCAATCGGATCCGCGAGGTCTACGACCAGCTGAACGAGGTGGTGGCCGAACCGTTGCGGCAGCTGCGCCCGGACCTCGCCGACGCCGATGTCGTCATGCTGGCGGCTGCGGCACTGAGCACGATCGGCAGCATCTCCGGGCACCGGACCAACCTGCCGACGAGCCGGATGCAGCAGCTGCTCGCCGACCTGTGTCACGCCGTGCTGCGAACCCGGCTCTCGCCCGCCCCGACCGAACCCGCGAGCTGCACCGGACCGCCCGGACTGGCGGTGACCGCGAAACAAGAGCGGGTACTGGTCGAAGCGATCCGGGTGTTCGGACAGCGCGGCTACTACGACGCCAGCATGGAGGAGATCGGCGAGGCGGCCGGCGTCAACGCCTCCAGCGTGTACCGGTACTACCCGAGCAAGTCCGCACTGTTGGCCGCGGCGTTCTATCGCAGCAACGACCGGGTGCGCCAGGTGATCACCGACGCCTTGGCCGAGTCCGGGAGCCCGGCCGAGGCCGCCGCCAACATCGCCGCCCGCTACGCCGCGCTGACCTTCGCCCATCCCCATCTGGTGTCGGTGTACTTCGCCGAGTTCGGGAACCTGCCGACACCGCAACAAGATGAGTTGCGGTCCTTGCAGCGGCAGAATGTAGGAGAGTGGGTACATCTGCTGGAGCAACTGCGACCAGCCGACCCTGCCGGGGCCCGCATCCGCGTGCACGCCGCGCTCGGTCTGGTGGTCGATATCGGACGCCTGGTTCACTTCGACACCCGGCCGGCGCAGCTGCGGCGGGTGACCGAGCTGATGACGACGCTGCTGTTCGCCGCCAGCCCGGACGAGCCCACCACCCGAGAAGGAGACCGCACATGACCGAGACACAGGCCACCGACGCAACCGAGCCCACCCGGACCGAGCCCACCCAGACGAAGCAGACGCCGGCCGAGCCCACCCAGACCGAGCCCACGCCGGCCGAGCCCACCCAGACCGAGGTGCTGCGCTCGCTCGACCCGGTCACCGGCGCGGTGGTCGGCGAATGGCCGGTCGACAACGCCGACACCGTCCGCGCGGCGGTCGAGCAGGCCCGGATCGCGGCCGAAGGCTGGCGCGAACTCGGCTTCGCCGGCCGCAAAAAGGCGCTGCTGCGCTGGAACAGCCGGCTCGTCGCCGACGCCGACGAGTTCACCGCGTTGATCCATCGGGAGAACGGCAAGCCGCTCGAGGACGCCTACCTCGAGCTCCTGCTCGCACTCGAACACATCGACTGGGCCGCCCGGAACGCCGAGAAGGCGCTGGCGCCGGAGAAGGTCGCGCCCGGCATGTTCATGGCAAATCACGAGGCGGTCATCGAGCGTCCCCCGCTGGGGGTGGTCGGCGTGATCGGCCCGTGGAACTACCCGGTATACACCCCGAACGGGTCGATCGCGTACGCCTTGGCGGCGGGCAACGCCGTGGTCTTCAAGCCCAGCGAGTACACCCCGGCGATCGGGCATTACTACGCCGACGCATTCGCCGCGGCCAACCCCGAGCTGCCGCCGGGGGTCCTGACGGTGGTGAACGGCTACGGCGCCACCGGCGCCGCGCTGGTCGAGTCCGGTGTGGACAAGATCGCGTTCACCGGCTCGACCCCGACCGGGAAGAAGATCATGGCGGCCGCCGCCGCAACGCTCACCCCCGTGCTGCTCGAATGCGGCGGCAAGGACGCGTTCATCATCGCCGACGACGCCGACATACCGGCCGCCGCGGACGCGGTCGCCTGGTCGGCGATGGCGAACAGCGGCCAGACCTGCGTCGGCACCGAACGGGTATATGTCGACGAGCGGGTCTACCAGCAATTTCTCGCCGAGCTGCAGAACAAGCTGCAGGGCATCGAGCCCGGATCCGACGAACGGGCGTCCTATGGTCCGATGACCATGCCGGCCCAGCTCGACATCGTTCGGTCGCATATCGAAGACGCCCTGGCCCAGGGGGGCCGGGCCGTGGTCGGCGGCCCGGATTCGGTGCGGGCGCCGTTCATCGGACCGGTCGTGCTGGTCGATACCCCGGAAAGCTCCCGTGCGGTGCAGGAAGAGACGTTCGGGCCGACGGTTACCGTGCGGTCGGTCGCCGGCATCGACGAGGCGGTCGAACTGGCCAACGGCACCGAGTTCGGCCTCGCCTCGACGGTCTTCTCCCGCCAGCACGGGATGGCGATCGCCCGCCGGTTGCGGGCCGGCGCCACCTCGATAAATGCCCCACTGTCGTTCGCCGCGATCTCGGCCCTGCCGTTCGGCGGAGTCGGCGCATCCGGGATCGGCCGGATCCACGGGGCGGACGGCCTGCGCGAATTCACCCGGACGCATTCGATCGCTCGGCAGCGGTTCGTGATCCCGGGAATGGCGTTGTTGTCGTTCAGCCGAAAGTCGTCCACCGTCGCGATGATCAAGCAGATCGTGCGGTTGCGGCACGGACGCCACGCCTGATGTTATCCCATATCCGCCGGGGTAGCGGCGCCCCGCTCGTGCTATTGCACGGGCTGGGCAGCCGTAAGGAGGTGTGGCAGCCGGTGCTCGACACGCTCGCGGCCCGGCGCGAGGTGTTCGCAGTCGACCTGCCCGGCTTCGGCGCGAGCCCACCGACCAACCGGACCGATATGGGATCGCTGATCGGCGCGGTCGAGGCTTTCCTGGATCAGCAGGGCCTGGCTCGAGTGCAGCTGGCAGGCAGCTCGATGGGCGGTGGCATCGCCCTCGAGCTGGCCCGCCGGGGCCGGGCCGACCGGGTGACCGCGTTCGCCCCGGTCGGCTTCTGGTCGAAGGCGGAGCGGATCTGGACCCAACGACTGCTGGCCACGAGTCGGGGGCTCGGTCGGCTGGGTGGGGAGCGACTGCAAGCCCACGCCGGCTCGGTTGCGCTGCTGCCGCTGTTCGCCGCCTTCTACGGCAAGCCCGGCCTTACCCCACCGGAACAACGTCGAGGTGACTTCGCCGGCTTGGCGAACAGCACCGGCTTCGACGACGCGGCGGCGTCGTTCGCCGACTACGAGTTTCGCGATGCTGCCGAGTTGGATTCGGTCCCGGTCACCGTGGTGTGGGGTTCCCGGGACGTCGTTTTGCCCTACCGGACCCAGTCCCGTCGGGCCCGGGTCGCGCTGCCGCAGGCCCGACATGTGACCCTCAACGGAGCGGGTCACCTACCGTTCGCCGACGATCCGTTCGGCTGCGCCTACCTGACCCTCAACTGACCGGCGGGCTCGGCTCCTCGCCCCGCCGCCGGGTGTGCCGTAGCCGGAACACCGCCCGTACCAATCGCATGTGCCGCGGCGGCCGGTCGAAGGTCTGCAGGCGCAGACCCGGTGCCCGCCGCCCACGCACGATCGACAGTGCCCAGCTGAACTCGCGCAACCCCTCCGCACCGTGGGTGCGGCCGTATCCGGACTCACCGACCCCACCGAACGGTAGTTCCGGCAACGCGATGAACCCGAGGACGGTATTGACGCAGACCACCCCGACCCGCATCCGCTCGGCGTTGGCCAGCGCTTCCTTGACATCCCGGGCGTAGATCGCCGCGCCGAGCCCGTAGGAGCCCGCGTTCAGGTGGGACAGCACCCCCCGAAAGCTGCCTTCGTCGGTGGCGATCCGGTTGATCACGAGAACCGGCGCGCACGTCTCTTCGATCATGATGGCGGCGTCTTCGGGCACATCGGTCAGAACGATCGGCTCGATGTACGGCTCCCGGAACGAGTCCAGGCCACCGACCACCGCAGTCCCCCCCTTGGCAAGGGCATCCCGTACCTGGCGGCGGACCACGTCGAGCTGCGCCGGATCGGTCATCGGCCCGTAGGACGCATCCCGATCGGGGCCCGGCCGGAGCCGGCGGACCCGGGCCGCCACCTCCGCGACGAACGAGTCGAAGATCGAGTCCGGGACATACACCCGTTCGATCGCGGCCCGGGCCTGGCCGGCGTTGGTCATCCCACCGAACACGGCCGCCTCGGCCGCCGTGTCCACCCGCGCATCCACCCCGACCACCATGGCGTCGTTACCACCGCCCTGGACCAGCACCGGGGTCAGGTTCTGCGCACAGACCGCGAGCACGGCGCGCGCACCTGCCGCGGACCCGGTGAAGGAGATCTTGTCCACCCGTCCCCGACACAGCGCCTGACCGGTCGACTCGTCTCCGGTCAGCACGGCCAGTACCGGCTGATCCGGTACCACCCGACGCCAACTCTCGGCGAGCCACACCCCGACGCCGGGAGTGAGCTCGTGCGGTTTGAGCACGACCGCGTTGCCCGCCGCCATCGCGTAGGCGATCGAACTCATCGGACCGAGCAGCGGGTAGGCCCACGAGCCGAGCACCCCGACCACCCCGTACGGCACATAACGCACGGTGCCGGACAGGTGCCGCGCCAGCGGTGCCGTGCTGATCCGATGACTGCCGAGCACCTTGCCGGCGTGCCGTGCCGCCCAGTCCAGGTGCTCGACCGCCAGCATCACCTCGATCAACGCATCGTTGCCCGGCTTGCCGGTCTCTTCGGCGATCACCGCAGCGAGGTCGTCGGCCCGACGGGCGATGGCGCGCTTCCACGCCAACAGCCAGCGTTTCCGATCGGCGACCTCCAGACCGGTCCACCATCGCGCCGCCGAACGGGCCTCCAGCAGAATCCGGGCGACGTCGGCCGAACCCATCACCGCGTACGTTCCCACCGACTCGCCGGTTCGCGGATCGGAAATGCTGAGCACGCGGGTTCCGGCCGGGTCGAGCGGCACCTCGGCCGCCGATTTTTCCAACTCGACTTTCGCGTCCGAACCGGCCGGGACCTCCGAACTCACCTGCTCGACCGACTCGGCAGCTACGTCGGACTCGCCTGAAACCGAATCCGACATCGAACTCCTCCCACCGCGGCGTCCGCTATTTGCCGGCGCACCGGACCAACACTAGTGCGCCGCCACGAGAGCCGACAACGTCCGGAGGTCAGAGCCCGATCGGCGGGGCGATCACCGGCCACGAGGCCTTGAAGTCGTCCTCCCAATAGCCCCACGAGTGGGTGCCGTTGGGCCGGAAATTGAACGTCGCCGGGATCTGCAACTCGCTCAGCTTGTTGGCCAGGTTGTGCGAGCAGAAGTTGGTGCCGACCTCGATCGCGCCGCCGACCACCATCTGATTGGCCAGGCCACCGGGACCCTGCGCCTGCAGGTGCGAATCGGTCAGCGTGTCGTGCGAACCGGGCAACCCGTTGCCGCTCGACACGTACAGCGTCGTCCCCCGGAGCTTCTCGGCATGCAGGACCGGATCATGCTCGGCCCACATCGGATCACCCTGGGGGCCGTACATGTTGTCGACATTGCCGCCGCCCCAGACATTGACCGTCACCTTGACGAACTGATATCCGATCGGGTCGCTGATCTGCGCACAACCCGAGTACGCCGCGACGCTTTTGTACATTCCGGGCCGCGCTTCGGCGAGCGCGAGCACCGTCGTCCCGGAGGTGGAGATACCGGCCAACGCATTCAGTCCGCTGCTGCCCAGCGCCGCATCGACCAGCGGCGGAATCTCGTCCAGTAGGAAGGTCTGCCACTTGTTCACCCCGAGCTCGGGATCGGGCGCCCGCCAGTCCGCGTAGTACGACCACTTGCCACCGACCGGGGACACCACGTTGACGTTCTTGTCGGCCAAGAACTCGAGCGCGTCCGACTTCGCCTCCCAGGTCGCGCTGTCCTCCCCACCGCCGGCACCGTTGAGCAGGTACAGCACCGGCCGTGGCACGCTGGTGTCGGCCGGACGCTGCACCTGCAGCGGCACCGTCTTGTTCATCGATGCCGAATGCACATAGATGGTGAGGTGCCGATCGTCTTCGAGAGTGGCTTTCTCCACATACGAACCGTTCGGTGCGGTGACCGCGTGCAACAACGAATTGCCGGTGACGATGGGATCGACCGGCGCTGCCGAGCCGACCGGAATCGCCACCGACGTCGAGATCAGCGCCGCTATCGCGCCGATTGCCACGCGGACCATCGTGTGTTGCATAGGCATGAGACCCCATTCGTGCAACCAGCAGGTAACGTTTAGGACACGGCGAAGCATACCCCGTGCCGGTTTCGTCCGACACCGTCGACCGGTCCGAGTTTCAACCCCGGTAGCATTGCACCGTAACAACGATCCGACCAGACAGTGGGAGCCCATGCCAAGTAGGCGCGAAACCGCCGTCTACGTCAGTGGGGTCCGCAAGACCTTCGGCAAGGTAGAGGCGCTGCGCGGGATCAGTTTTCAGGCGGACCGCGGCACCGTCCTGGGCATTCTCGGCCCCAACGGTGCCGGCAAGACCACCACCGTGAAGATTCTGTCGACGCTCCTGCGGCCCGACTCCGGAACCGCGACCGTCGCCGGCCACGACGTGATCCGGCACGCCGCCGACGTACGTCGATCGATCATGATGACCGGCCAGTACGCCGCGGTCGACGTTACTATGACCGGCCGAGAAAATATCGTGCTGTTCGGCCGGTTGATGGGCTTGGGCAAACGGCACGCGCGACGGCGCGCGGACGAGCTGCTGGAGCAGTTCGATCTGGTCGAGGCCAGCGATCGCAGCATCAAGGAATATTCCGGCGGGATGCGCCGCCGGGTCGATCTGGCCTGCGGTTTGGTGGTTCGGCCCGAGGTGGTGTTCTTGGACGAGCCGACCACCGGCCTGGATCCGCGCAGCCGCCAGACGATCTGGAACCTGGTGGCAAATTTGCGCGAGCAGCGCATCACGGTGCTGCTGACCACCCAGTACCTCGAAGAGGCCGACCTCTTGTCGGACAACATCATCGTGATCGATCACGGCACGGTGATCGCGGAGGGCAGCGCAGACCAGCTCAAGGCGATGATCGGTGGCAGTTACTGTGATGTGGTGCCGCTTCATCCGCAGGAACTCGCCCGCACCGTTGCCGCACTCGGCGATCTGGTGCCTGCGTCGGTGAGCGCCGAGGTGCTCGGCTCGGAAAGCCGCGACCATATCTCGATTCCGGCCCCGTACGGGCCGGCCACGCTGGCCGAGGCGCTGCGGCGGCTGGACGCCGCCGGGATCGCGCTGACCGACATCGGCCTGCGGCGACCATCCCTGGACGATGTCTTCCTGAACATCACCGGGCCTGCGGCGCCGAGCGCCCCGTGAGCAACGACGATTCCGGAAACGGTCCTCGATGACCACCTTGGTGAACCGGCATATCCGGGCTCAGCCGAGCAGTTTCATCCAATGGCTGGCATTGACCAAGCGGACCGTTCGGATGATGCGGGTCAAAGGCGAGTTCATCATCGCGGTCCTGGCCCCGCTGATTTTCACCATCGGGTTCTACCTACCGCTCAAGTACGTCATGCAGGTCCAGGGCATCGACTACGCCCAGTTCGTGATGGCCATCATCGTGCTGCAGGCGATGTCGTTCACGATGACCTCGGCAGCGGCCTACTCCGCGGTGGAAGCGATGAGCGGCTTCGTCGAGCGGATGCAGACCATGCCGATCGCGCCGCTGGTCCCGGTTGCGGCGCGAGTCACCGGCGCCTTGATCAGATCCACCCTCTCCCTGATCGCCGCGCTCGGCTTCGGGTATCTGATCGGTTTCCGAGTTTACGGCGGGCCCGCACAGACCGCGCTCTTCTGCCTGTTTGCGCTCGGGGTGGCAACCGCGTTGGCCCTGGGAGCAGACGTGCTCGGATTGTCCGCCAAGAACCCCGCCTCGGTCACCCAGGCGCTTACCTTGCCGACGCTGATCTTCGGCATGCTGTCCTGCGGCTTCGTCCCGGAAACCGGCTTCCCGGCGTGGATCCGCCCGTTCGTGCGTAACCAACCGGTGTCGCAGTTCTCCTTCGCCCTCCGCGATCTCGCCGATCCGGGGATCACCCCGGGCCTGCTCGGGCCACCGTTGGCCTGGTTGATCGGGATGTTCGTGATTTTCCTGCCGCTCGCGGCCTGGGCCAGCCGGAGGCGTGGATGACCGCCCTCACCTCGTCGACGCCGCGGTTCCAGCTTCCCGAACCGGACATCGTCTACCCCGAACGCGGCTTCGCCAGTCTGATTCGATGCAGCTGGTTGGAGGGCCTGCGGCTACTGCTCAAGTGGTTCCGTGACCCGACCACGATCATCCAGTCGACCGTGTACCCGGCGGTCATGCTGCTCATGCTGCGCGTCGTGCTCGGTGACTCGATCTCGGCAGCAACCGGTCAGTCGAGCGTCTACGGCACGGTCCCGATGATCATGATCGTCGGGGCGATGTCCGGTGCCACGGTCAGCGCGCTGAGCATCGGCGGCGATCGGATCAGTGGCCTACTGAGCCGGATGTGGACGCTGCCGATCCATCGGGCGTCGGTATTGCTCGGCCGGGTATTGGCCGAGATGGTCCGGGTCCTGGTCACGTCGCTGGTGATCGCGGCGGTGGGCCTGCTGCTCGGGTTCCGGTTTCACCAGGGTCCGCTTGCCGCGATCGGCTTGTTCTGCATACCGATATTGTTCGGCGTCGGGTTCGCGCTGTTCGTCGCCGCGGTGACGACCAATACGTCCGACTCGGACGGGATGCAGATGGTGCAGATCATCGCGGCGCTGACCATGCTGCTGATGTTCTTCAACACCGGATTCGTCCCGCTGGCCGCCTATCCCCCGTGGCTCCAGGCGGTCGTCGCGCATCAGCCGATGTCCTGCGCCATCGATGCGATGAAGGGCCTGTCGCTCGGCGGCCCGGTAGCCGGGCCGCTGCTGCAGACGATCGCGTGGTCGCTGGGCACACTGGCGATCTGTGTGCTCCCGGCAATCCGCGGCTTCCGCCGCGCCGCCGGCACCAGCTGAATAGTCACCAACGCTCCAGCGACTCGGCGTCGATCACCCGCACCGCGGTATCGCGCAGAACCTCGCCGAGGCGAGCGCTGTCGGCCCCGAGTTCGCCGGTCCGCTGCGCACCGACGAACGCATGCGATACCTCCTCCTGCTCGACCAGCTCGACCAGGTCCGCGACCGTCGCCGACTCGTCGGCCAGGACCGACACAGGCCCGGCGACAGCACCCAGCAACACCCCGGCAAGGCCGACTCGCGACGTCAGCGGAGCCGCCAACAACAGGCACGACTCGTAGTCGATACCGTGTCGCTCGGCCAACCGATCGATCGCGACCGCCAACTGTCCGTGACCGATCGCCCGGTCCGCTCCGGGCAGGATCAGTGCCGGATCGTCCGCGCGGATCGGCCGAGCCAGATCTTGGTAGGTGACCGGTCGTGCGGAGTAGCCGGACAGTTCGGTGTTCACCGAATCCGTGTCGCAGATGACCAGCTCGGTGTCGGCGCCGTGAGCGGGTGTGTACCGGTGATCGGCCAGGACGAAGCCGGCGCCGGCAGGTACCGCATCGGCGGTCGACTCGAGCGCGACGACGACTGCGCCGGCTTTCCAGACCGCCCAGAGCGAGATCAGGGCGGCCGGCCCGGTGCGGCTGATCGCCACGGCGGTGCCCGCTCCGACTCCCCGCGCGATCAACAGCCGAGCCAGTCGGGACGAGTCCGCGTCGAGTTCGGCAAAACTGATCTCCGGACCATCGGTCAGGTAGGCCGGAGCTTCGGGATCTGCTTCGACGGTCGCCGCCAGCACCTGTGGGAGGACTCGGTTGTCGTCGACGATCTCGGTGGCAATCGGTGAAGCCGCAAGTTGCTCGCGCTCGCGGGCGTCCAGGATGTCGATATCCCCGACGATTACCTGCGGGTCGGCCACCAACGCCTCGACGACCCGGCGCAACCGACCGGCCAGGTTGCGCACCGTCGCGGCCTCGAACAATGCCTCGGGATAGGTCATGCCCAGAACCAGTTCGTCGGTGCCCGGTTCGTCCGGGTAGACGGTCAGCTGCAGATCGAACCGCGCGATCTCCGCCGCGTCATCCATCGCGGTGACGGTCAGTCCGGGCAACTCGAGGCCGGCCGCGTCCAGGTTCTGGAACGCCAACATCACCTGAAACAGTGGATTTCGTCCCGGCGACCGTGGCGGATTGAGCACATCGATCAACCGCTCGAACGGCACATCCGAATTCCCGAACGCAGCCACGTCGGTTTCCCGCACCTGGGCGAGTAACGCATCGAATCGGGCACCGAGATCGATCGGAGTACGCAAGACCAGGGTGTTGACAAACATCCCGACCAGGTCGTCGAGCGCCGCTTCGCCCCGCCCGGCGGTCCCGGTGCCGATCACGATATCGGTCCCACCCGTGGTCCGGGCGAGGGTTACCGCCAACGCGGCATGCACCACCATGAACATCGTCGCGTTGTCGGCTCGAGCAATCTCGGCCATCCCGCGGCGCAGTTCCCCGGAAAGAGTAAATCGGTGATATCCGGCAGCCTCGGTCGTTTCTCGGCGCAGGCCGTCCAGCGGGAGTCCGATTTCATCCGGGATACCGGCCAGTTGTTCCCGCCAATAATCGAGCTGAGTCGAAATCGCCGAACTCGGGTCCGCCTCGTCGCCGAGCACCTCCCGTTGCCACAGCGCGTAGTCGGCGTACTGCACCGGCAGCATCGGCCAATCCGGTGCCGAGCCGGAAAGCCGGGCCGTATACGCGGTTATCACGTCCCGGACCAATGGGCCCATCGAAAATCCATCGGCGCTGATGTGGTGCACGACCACGGCCAGCAGGAACTCCGCCCGATCGCCGAGTGGCCAGAGCCGAGCCCGCACCGGGACCGACTCCGTCACATCGAACCCCGAGCCGACGACCTCGGCGACGGCCTCCTGCGCCTGCTCCGGACCGATCGGGTCGACTACGGCCAGTTCGACGCCGGCGGTCGCCGGGTCGAGAATCCGCTGGTAGCCGGTGCCGCCGTACTCCGGGTAGACGGTCCGCAGAACCTCGTGCCGGGCGACGACGTCGGTCAGCGCGGCGCGTAACGCCGATACATCGACCGGTCCGCTCAGCCGAATCACAAACGGGATGTTGTACGCGATCGAGTCGGGGGCGATCCGATTCAGCAACCACATTCGCGACTGGGCGAACGACAACGGCACGTGCACCGGACGCTCCCGCGCGGTCAGCGGTGTCCGTTCCGCGCCGCGCAGCGCCGCCGCCCGCTCGGCCAGGCCGGCCACATCGGGGGCCTCGAACAGCACCCGTATCGGCACCACGGTGTCCAGTGCCACCCCGATCCGGGCCACCACCCGCGACGCGATCAGCGAGTTCCCGCCGAGCGCGAAGAAGTCGTCGTCCAGACCCACCTGGTCGACGCCGAGGACCTCGGCGAACACCTCCGCCACCGCTGTCTCGGCGGCGGTCACCGGTGCCCGGTGCTCCCGCTCCGGCAGCTCCGGTGTGGGTAGGGCGGTGTGGTCGAGTTTGCCGTTGATGGTGAGGGGGATGGTGTCGAGGGTGATGAAGGTGGTGGGGATCATGTAGTCGGGGAGGTGGTGGCTGGTGTGCTCGCGCAGGGTGGTGGGGTCGGGTGGGGTGGCGGGGGTGGTGGGGACGATGTAGGCGATGAGTCGGTCGATACCGCGGTCGGTGTCGTGGTCGAGGGTGACCACGGCGTGGGCGATGTGGGGGGAGGTGGTGAGGACGGCTTCGATTTCGCCGAGTTCGATGCGGAACCCGCGGAGCTGGATTTGGTTGTCGGCGCGGCCGAGGTATTCCAGTTCGTTGTGGTTGTTCCAGCGGACCACGTCCCCGGTCCGGTACAACCGGTCCGGGTGGCTGGTGGGGGCGAACGGGTCGGCGAGGAAACGCGACGCGGTCAGGGCGGGCCGGTCGAGGTAGCCGCGGGTGACCTGCCGGCCCGCGACGTACAACTCCCCGGCCACCCCGACCGGGACCGGGTGCAGCCGGGAGTCGAGGACGTAAAGCCGGAACCCGGGGATACCCCGACCGATCACGCTCGGCCCGGCCGCGGCGGCCAGCTCCGCGGTGACGGTCGTGGCGGAGACGTGGACGGTGGTTTCGGTGATCCCGAACATGTTGGTCAACCGGACCGTGTCGTGGTGGCGGTCGAACCAGCCGGTCAGCTTCCCCGGTTCCAACGCGTCACCACCGAAGATGACGTGCCGTAACACCAACCCCGGACCCCCGGCGGCGGGTTCGATGGTGCGGTCGGCCTCGGCGAACTGGTAGAACGCCAACGGTGTCTGGTTGAGGACCGTCACTCCCCGCGTGGTCACCAACTCGTGCACCGCGTGCGGAGACCGGGCGGTGTAGTAGTCGACCACCACCACTTCCCCGCCGTGAGCGAGGGCACCCCAGATCTCCCACACCGAGAAATCGAACGCGTACGAGTGGAACAACGTCCACACATCGGTTTCGTCGAACCCGAACAATCCCTGCGTGTTGACCAGCAACTCGACCACGTTACGGTGCTCGACCAGCACCCCTTTCGGGCGTCCGGTCGACCCCGAGGTGAAAATCACATACGCCACATCCGAACCGCGTAGCGGGCGGGTCCGGTCGGCATCGGTGACCGGCGCATCGGAATACCCCGACACCTCGACCTCGTCGGCCACCACGACCCGCGCCCCGCTCCCCGCGACCCGCCCCCGATCCGCCGCCGTGACGATCACCACCGTCGGTGCAGCATCGGCGAGCACGACCGCGATCCGCTCCGCCGGAGCACCCGGATCGACCGGCACATACCCACCCCCCGCGGTCAACACCGCCACCAACACCGCGACCAACCGCTCATCCCGCGGTAACACCACCCCGACCAACACCCCCGGCCCGACCCCGGCATCGATCAACAACCGCGCCCACCGCCCCACCAGCCCGGACAACTGCGCATACGTGACCCGCGCCGCGCCCGCCGACACCGCCACCCGCCCCGGATGCGCTGCCGCCGCCGCCGCGAACAACCCCGCCAACGTGTCCGCCCCCGCCACAGCCCGCCCCACCGCCGGCGACCGGCCCACCGCCAGCAACGCCGCCGTCTCCGCCCCGGTCGACCACACCAGATCCCCCACCACCGCCTCGGGATCGGCCACCACCGCCGCCACCAACCGGGCACACCGATCGGCGTACCCCGCGATCGTGTCCGCATCGAACAAATCCGTCGCGTACGCCCACTCGACCAGCTGCCCCCCATCGGGCTGCGGCACGAACGTCACCTGCAGATCGAACTTCACCGTCACCACCGGCAACTCGACCCCTGAGACCGCCACACCCGCCACTTCCACCGGCTCCGCCGCCGCGTTCAGGTTCTGGAACGCCACCATCACCTGGAACAACGGATGCCGCGCCGCCGACCGCGGCGGATCCAACACCTCCACCAACCGCTCGAACGGCACATCCGCATGCCCGAACGCCGCCACATCCACCCGCCGCACCTGCTCCACCACATCGACAAACCGCGCCCCCGGATCCACCCACGTCCGCAACACCAACGTGTTCACGAACATCCCCACCAACTCGTCGAGCTCGGCCTCACCCCGCCCCGCCACCGGCGTCCCCACCGCAATATCGGACCCCCCCGACAACCGCGCCAGCAACACCGCCACCACCGCATGCACCACCATGAACGGCGTCGCGTCACACCCCCGCGCCACCCCCGCCACCCCCGCCATCACACCCGCATCCCACACCGACCGATACACCCCACCCCGACCACTGGCCACCACCGGCCGCGGCCGATCCACCGGCAACCCCACCTCCTCCGGCAACCCCGCCAACTGCCCCCGCCAAAACCCCACCTGCTCCGCCAACAACGACCCCGGATCCTCCTCCGCCCCCAACACCGCCCGCTGCCACAAGCTGTAATCCGCGTACTGCACCGGCAACGCCGCCCACCCCGGCACCCCACCCCCCACCCGCGCCGCATACGCCGCCACCACATCCCGCACCAACGGACCCACCGAAAACCCATCCGCCGAAATATGATGCACCACCACACCCAAAACCACACCCACCACACCAGTCTCGACAGCATCAGTGTCGGTGTCGGTAGTGGTGGTGGTGAGGGGCCAGAGTCGGGCCCGGACCGGGACCCCGGTCGTGACATCGAAACCCGCACCCACGAACTCGGCGACCAACGCGGGCACCGCGTCCTCGGTGACCGCAGCCACCACCTCGAGCTCGACCCCGGCCCGGGCCGGGTCCAGCACATCCTGGAACCCGACCCCGTCGTGTTCGGGATACACCGTGCGTAACACCTCGTGGCGGGCCACCACATCCGCCCACGCCGCCCGCACCGCGTCCACATCCACCACCCCGGACAACCGCACCACGAACGGCAGGTTGTAGATCCCCGACCCCGGATCGAACCTGTTCAGAAACCACATCCGTGACTGCGCCAACGACAACGGCACCCGCGCCGGCCGGTCCCACACCCGCAACCCCACCCGCCCGGTATCGGCATGCGACTCCAACCGCGCCGCCAACCCCGCCACCGACGACACCTCGAACAACACCCGCAACGGCACCCGCGCATCCAACGCCGCCCCCAACCGCGCCACCACCTGCGTCGCGACCAGCGAATTACCCCCCAACGCGAAAAAGTCGTCATCGGCACCCACCCGCGCCACCCCCAACACCTGCCCGAACACCCCCGCCACAATCTCCTCCACCGGCGTCGACGGCGCCCGGAACACCTCCACCCGCGCCTGCGGCGCCGGCAACGCCGCCCGGTCCAACTTCCCCGCCGCGTTCACCGGCAACTCCTCGAGCACCACCACCGCGTCCGGCACCATATACACCGGCAACTCCCGCCCCACCAGCACCCGTAACCCGTCCGGATCCACCCCCACCACCGGATCCGCCGCCACCACATACGCCACCAACTGCTGCCCCTGACCCCCCTCGAACACCGTCACCACCACCTGACCCACCCCCGCCACCCCCGCGAACACCGCCTCGATCTCCCCCAACTCGATCCGCTGCCCCCGGAACTTCACCTGAAAATCCGACCGCCCCACATACACCAACTCACCCGCCGCGTCCCACACCACCACATCCCCCGTCCGATACAACCGGCCCCCACCCACCACATCGAACGGATCGGCCACAAACCGCTCCGCCGTCAAATCCGGACGACCCGCATACCCCCGCGCCACCTGCACCCCACCCAGATACAACTCACCCGCCACCCCCACCGGCACCAACCCCAACCGGCCGTCCAACACATACACCCGCGAATTCCACACCGGCACCCCGATCGGCACCGACACCCCCCCATCCGACACCCCCGCCTGCCGATACGTGATCGACACCGCAGCCTCGGTCGGCCCGTACAAATTGTGCACCCGCGCCCCCGGCGCCACCCCCGCGAACGCCCGCACCACCGACGTCGGCAACGCCTCCCCGATCACCAACACATCCCGCAACGACCCCAACAACCCCCCCTCGACAAACCCCGCGAACACCCCCAACATCGACGGCACGAAATCGGTCACCGTCACCGCATACTCCGCGATCAACCCCGCCACATACCCCACATCCCGCTGCCCCCCCGGCACCGCCAACACCACCCGCCCCCCCACCCACAACGGCGCGAAAAACCCCCACAACGACACATCGAACGTCGTCGCCGTCTTCTGCAACCACACCACCGAACCGTCGAACCCGTACTCCGCCACCAACCACACCATCTGATTCACCACCGCCGCATGCGGTACCACCACCCCCTTCGGCCGCCCCGTCGACCCCGACGTGAACAACACATACGCGGTATTCCCCGGACGTACCACACCCCGACGCTCCCCCACCGACACCGGCGCCCCCGACCACACCGACCCCGCAGAAAGATCCACCTCGTCCAACCACACCACCGAACAACCCCCCGGCACCACCCCCCCATCACCCCGAACACTCAACACACACAACGGATCCGCCACACCCAACACATACGACACCCGCTCCGCCGGATGATCCGGATCCACCGGCACAAACCCCCCACCCGCCCGCAACACCGCATACATCCCCACCACCAACTCCACCGAACGCCGCAACACCAACCCCACCAACACCTCCGGACCCACACCCACGTCGATCAACAACCGCGCCAACCGATTCACCCGCACATCCAACTCCCCATACGTCACCACCACACCCTCGAACACCACCGCCACCGCATCCGGATCCACCCGCACCGACGCATCGAACCCCGCCAACAACCCCCCCGCCGACACCACCCGATCCGTCGCATTCCACCCCCGCAACAACAGCCCTCGCTCCCGCACCCCCAACACATCCACATCCCCCACCACAACCCCCACATCCCCCACCACCACATCCACCACCCGCACCAACCGCTCCACAAACCCCACCACCGTCACCTCATCGAACAACTCCACCGCATACTCCACACTCCCCACCAACCCCTCCCGCACACCCACACCATCAAACCCCTCCTGCACCGACCACTGCAGATCAAACCGCGACACGCCGGACTCGATCTCCACCGGCGCCACCCCGGCCCCGGCCGCGCCCAGGTCCACGCGATCGACGTTCTGGAAGAACAGCGCGACCTGGAACAACGGATGCCGCGCCTGCGACCGCGGCGGATCCAACACCTCCACCAACCGCTCGAACGGCACATCCGCATTCCCCAACGCCGCCACATCCCCACCCCGAACCCGAACCACCAACTCCGCAAACGACATCCCCGGATCCACCCGCGTCCGCAACACCAACGTATTCACAAACATCCCCACCAACTCGTCGAGCTCCGCCTCACCCCGACCCGCCACCGGCGCCCCCACCACCACATCCCACTCACCCGACAACCGCGCCAACACCACCACCAACACCGCATGAAAAACAACAAACGGCGTCGCCCCCAACTCCCGCCCCACCCGCTCCAACCCCGCCCACTGCACCTCCGACAACCCGAAACCCACCACACCACCCCGACCACTGGCCACCACCGGCCGCGGCCGATCCAACGGCAACCCCAACTCCACCGGCACCCCCGCCAACACCCCACGCCAAAAACCCAACTGCCGCGCCATCACCGACCCCGGATCCGACTCCGCCCCCAACACCTCCCGCTGCCACACGCTGTAATCCGCATACTGCACCCCCAACGGCGCCCACCCCGGCACCCCACCCCGCAACCGAGACTCGTACGCCACCATCATGTCCCGCATGAACGGGGTCGCCGAATACCCGTCGACCGCGATGTGCTGGGCCACCACGGCCAGCACGAACTCGTTTCCGTCGGATGCCTCGGTGTCGAACCGGACCGGCCAGATCCGCGCCCGGACCGGGACCTGCCGCGTCACGTCGAACCGGGTCGTGACGAAGTCGCCGATCACCGGCAGCAGGTCGGCCTCGCTGATCAGCTCGCCGACAGTCAGTTCGACCCCGGCGGCGGCCGGCTCCAGCACCACCTGCCAACCGGCGCCGTCGAACTCCGGGTACACGGTGCGCAACACCTCGTGCCGCGACACCACATCGGCCACCGCCGCCTGCAGCGCAACCACGTCCAGCGCGCCCGTGAGCCGAACCACGAACGGGACGTTGTACGCGACCGACTCCGGATCGAACCGGTTCAGAAACCACATCCGCGACTGCGCCAACGACAACGGCACCCGCTCCGGCCGCGGCCGCGCAACCAAAGCCGGACGCACCTGCGTCGTGGGTGATTCATCCACCAGCCGAGCCAGATCCGCCACCGTCGAGCTGCCGAAGAACTGCCCGATCTGCACCTCGACCGCGCACGCGACATTGACCCGCGCGATCGCCCGGGTAGCGATCAGCGAATTCCCGCCCAGGACGAAGAAGTCGTCGTCCAGGCCCACCCGCTCCAGGCCCAGCAGCTCCGCGAACACTCCGGCGACCGTCACTTCGGTCGGCGTCACCGGTTCCCGGAACTCGTGCACGGCGGCAAAATCCGGCGCCGGCAGCGCCTTTCGGTCCAGCTTGCCGGAGGCGGTCAACGGGAAGTCGGCCAGCGCCACGAACCGGTCCGGAACCATGTAGTCGGGCAAACTCGCTCGTGCGACCGCCGTGATCGCCGTCGGATCGAATCCCTCGATCGCTTCGTCGGTCACCAGATACCCGACCAGGTGGTCGCCTACCCGTTCGTCGGAATACTTCACCACGGCCGCCGACCGGACGCCGGGATAGCGCAACAGCACGGACTCGATCTCGCCCAACTCGATCCGCTGGCCACGGACCTTCACCTGGAAGTCGCTCCGGCCCAGGTATTCCAACAGTCCGTCGGCTCGCCGCCGGACCAGGTCGCCGGTCCGGTACATCCGCCCGGTGCCACCTCGCCGGGCGACGAACCGCTCCGCAGTGAGGTCGGGACGTCCCAGGTAGTCGCGGGCGAGCTGTGTTCCCGCCAAGTAGAGCTCGCCGGCCACGCCGAGCGGCGCCGGCCGCAGTGCGTCGTCGAGCACCAGGAGTTCGGTATCGGCGATGGCGACGCCGATCGGCACGGTCTCGTCGTCGGGCCGGGTCCGGTAATGGGTCACGTCGATCGCGGCCTCGGTCGGCCCGTAGAGGTTGTGCAGCTCGGCGGAGCTCACCTCGGCGAACCGCGCGACCGTGGCGGCCGGCAGCGCCTCACCGGACGCGAACACGTACCGCAACGAATCGATGCCGGCGAGCGCCGGTTCCGCCAGGAAGATCGCCAACATCGACGGAACGAAATGGGCTACGGTGACGCCGGTTTCGGCGATCGTGCGAGCCAGGTAGGCCGGATCACGATGACCGTCCGGCGCGGCGATCACCAATCGGGCCCCGACCTGGAGCGGCCAGAAGAACTCCCACACCGACACGTCGAAGGTGAACGGGGTCTTCTGCAACACCACGTCGCGGTCGGTCAGCCCGTACTCACGTTGCCGCCAGCGCAGGTTGGTCACGATCGCGCGGTGCGGTACCAGCACCCCCTTCGGGCGGCCGGTGGATCCCGAGGTGAAGATCAGATACGCCGGGTGCTCGGGCCGCAGCGGGAGTAACCGGTCGGCATCGCCGACCGGGCTCGGGTCGTACGACGCCAGGTCCAGCTGGTCCACCAGCCGGACCGGGTAGCCGACCGGCAGCCCGGGGGCCACCGCGGCGACGGTGAGGATCACCACCGGCCGGGCGGTGTCCAGCACGTGACCGATCCGCTCGGCCGGATGGCTCGAGTCGATGGGCACATACGCGCCGCCGGCCTTGATCACCGCGTACATCGCGATCAGCAGCTCGACCGAGCGCGGCAGGGCCAGACCGACGGTGCGCTCGGGGCCGACCCCGAGCGCGACGAGATAACGCGCCAACCGGTTCGCGGCGGCGTCGAATTCGGCATAGGTCCACGTCGCGCCGGCGAACTCCACCGCGACGGCCGCCGGGGTCCGGTGAACCTGCTCGGCGAACAACGCGGCGAGCGTATCGCCGGCATCGAGACCGCTACCCGTCGGATCGAGCAACTCGACGAGATCGGCCAGCAGGGCGGTGACGACCCCGTCCAGGCCGCCGCCGGCCGGATCGGCGAGCCGCTCCGGGATGAGGCCGGTCAACACCACCGGTAACAGCTCGGCCGGGCCGAGTACGCCGCCCATCGCCGTGTCCAGCTCGGTCAGCTGTCGGTGCAGGTCGGCGTAACTCACCGGGGCCGAATCGCCGTCGGTGAACGCGGTGCGGTCGGGTTCGGTAGCTGCAGCCGCCGCGACCAGCCGGGGCAGGTCGTCGATCGTCAGCCGCGTCGGGTCGGCGTGGCCGGTGGTCATGGATGTCTCCTTCGCCGGTCGAAATCTACCGTCTACCGGGTACCGGCCTCGGTCGGCCCCGGCCGGCCGGGGCGCTGCCGGGCGGGATCATAGAGGTGCGACTCGGCGCAGTCGGTAGCCGCGAGCACCGGGCCGACCAGGATGATCGCCGCTTGGCGGAGGCCGGCCCGTTCCACCCGGTCGGCGATATCGGCCAAACTGCCGCGGATGATCAGCTGCTCCGGCCGGGTGGCTCGATAGACCACCACCACCGGGCAGTCCGGGCCGTACTCGGCGGTCAGCTCGGCAGCGAGCTCGCGCGTCCGGCGGATCGCCAGGTGCAGCGCCAACGTCGCGCGGGTGCGGGCGAAGCCGGCCAGCGCCTCCGTGGCCGGCATCCGGGTGGTGCCGGCCACTCGGGTCAACACGACCGACTGGGTCGACTCCGGCACGGTCAGCTCGGTCCCCAGCAATGCCGCCGCAGCGGCGTAGGCCGGCACGCCGGGCGTCACATCCCACCGGATGCCGCGCTCGTCCAGCCGTCGGGTCTGCTCGGTCAACGCCGAGTACAGCGACGGGTCGCCGGAGCAGAGCCGGGCCACGGTAGCGCCGCGCGCGTCGGCTCGGACCAGTTCGTCGACGATCGCGTCCAGGTCGAGGTACTGGGTGTCGACCAGTTCGGCGTCGGTCCGGCAGTGCGATAGCACCGCCCGATCGAGATAGGTGCCGGCGTACAGGCAGACGTCCGCAGCCCCGAGCAAGCGGACCGCTCGCAGGGTGAGCAGGTCCGCGGCCCCGGGGCCGGCGCCGATGAAATGGACGGTCACCGCAGGCCGCGGCCCACCCGGTCGGCGACCTCGAGCAACGAATCGATCATCGCGGCATACCCATCCGCGCCCAGCGCCGGCAACATCCCGGGAACCAACCGGGTCAACGCGACCGGAATCTGCGCCTCCGGGGTCAATGCGACCCCCATCGTGGCCGACACCGCCGCCATCGTCTCGTGCAACCCGCCGAACCGGACGACGCTGCCGGCGTACTCGAAGGCCACTGCATCCGGGTCGGCAGCCGCGGCGGCGGCTACCAACTCGGGCAGGTCGGCCACGGTACGGACGACATCCGCAGCTTCGTCCGGGTCCGCGATGTCGATCTCGCGCAACACCACGTCCGGGGTGTCGGTGACGATATCGAGAACTCGGATCAGTCGCCGGGCGATCCGCTGCACCGACTGCTCGGTGAACAGGTCGGTGCGGTAGGTGAACAGGAGCCGCATCCCGTCGAGCAGGCCGTCCTCGCCGACGATCTCGGCGCAGGTCAGCTGCAGGTCGAAGCGAGCGTGCTCGGTGATCCCGTCCGACAACGCGATCTCCAGGCCGGGCAGCCGCAGCTCGGTGGTGCCGATGTTCTGGAACGCGAGGAGCACCTGGACCAGCGGTGAATACGCCCGCGACCGACCGACGCCGAGCTCGTCGACGATCGAATCGAACGGCACGTCCGCGTTGCCGAACGCGTCCAGGTCGCGCCGCCGGACCTCGCCGAGGAAGTCGGCGAACGTGCCGGTGGCGTCGATCCGGGTGCGCAGGACCAGGGTGTTGACGAACATTCCGATCATCGCGTCCAACGCCGGTTCGCCGCGCCCGGCGATCGGCGCACCGATGGCGACATCGGTGCTGCCGGTGAGCCGGCCCAGCAGGAGCGCGAACGCCGCGTGCACCACCATGAACGCCGTCGCCTGGTGTTCCCCGGCGACCTTGCCGAGCCGCTCGGCGATCGCGCTGTCCAGGCGCAGCTCGATCTCGGCGCCGGCGCCGGACGGCACCGGTGGCCGCGGGCGGTCGGTCGGTAGATCGAGCAGTTCGGGCAGGCCGGCGAGCTCGCGCCGCCAGAAGCCGAGTTGGCGGGCCATCAACGAGTCCGGGTCGGACGCGGCGCCGAGTACCTCGTGCTGCCACAACGCGTAGTCGGCGTACTGCACCGGCAGCGGAGCCCACGCCGGGCTCACACTTTCCACCCGGGCCTGGTAGGCGGTCATCACGTCCCGGGTGAACGGCACCATGGAGAATCCGTCGCCGCTGATGTGGTGCACGACCACCGCGAGCACATGCTCGGTGGGGCTGACCTCGAACAGACTGCCCCGCACCGGGGCGGCCACCGTCACGTCGAATCCGGTGCCGATCAGGTCGCGGACCGCGGCCGGCAAGGCAGCTTCGGCGACCCGGATCGGGACGAGCGGCGGCATCGCCTCGCTGATCGGCACCAGTTCCTGGACCGGGCCGGCCGGCGTATCGGGGTACCGGGTCCGCAAGATCTCGTGCCGCTCGATCACATCCCACACCGACGCTTCCAGCGCCGGCACATCGAGCAGCCCGGACAGCCGGAGCACCACCGGGATGTTGTAGGCCGCCGACGTGGGGTCGATCCGGTTCAGCAGCCACATCCGCTGTTGTGCCGTCGACAGCGGTACCTGATCCGGCCGCGGCCGCGCGGTCAGCGCCGGTCGCCGGTCGGCCACCGCGGGGCGGGCGGCGACCGCCGCCGCCAACGCGGCCACCGTGGGTGCCTCGAAGAACACCCGAACCGGAACAGTCCGGTCCAGCGTCCGGCCCAATCGCGCCGCGACCTGCGTCGCCGACAACGAGTTTCCGCCGAGGGCGAAGAAATTGTCGTCGAGGCCGACCTGATCGAGCCCGAGCACCTCCGCGATGGTCCCGGCCACGACCGCTTCCATCGGGGTACTCGGCGGTCGGTACGCCCGCGCCGTGAACGCCGGCTCCGGCAACGCCGCTCGATCGATCTTGCCGTTGATGTTCAACGGCAGCCGGTCCAGTTCGACGAACGCCGCAGGCAGCATGTACGACGGCAGCCGCTGGGCCAGCGCCGCCCGCAGCCGGTCGAGATCGAGCGCCACATCGTCGGACGGCACCACATATCCGACCAGGTCGGTCCCCCGGATCGGGTCGTGCCGGGCGGCGACCGCGGCACTGCGGACCAGCCCGGTGTCGCGCAGGGCTGCCTCGATCTCACCCAACTCGATCCGGAAACCACGCACCTTGACCTGGAAGTCGCTCCGCCCGGCGTAATCCAGCTCGCCGGCCGAATTCCAGGCGACCAGGTCTCCGGTCCGGTACAACCGCCCGGCTGCCGGACCGAACGGGTCGGCGACGAACCGTTCTGCGGTCAGGGCGGGCTGGTCCAGGTATCCCCGGGCCAGCTGGGCGCCGCCCAGGTACAGCTCACCCACCACCCCGGCCGGCACCGGATGGAGTCGCTCGTCGAGCACGTAGAGCCGGGTGTTCCATTCCGGCCCACCGATACTGACGTCGGTCCGATCCGCATCGCCGACCGCGTGGTACGTCACCGACACCGCCGCCTCGGTCGGGCCGTACAGGTTGTACAGCGCGAGTCCGGGATTGCCGGCCCGAACCGCCTGGGCGACCGAGCCGGGGAAGGCCTCACCGATCGCCAGCACCCGGCGCAACGTCGCCGGTAACCGACCGTCGTCGACGGCGAGCAACGCCTCGACCATCGACGGCACCGCGTGCAGCGTGGTCACGCCGGTCGAGCTCATCAGTGCCGCAAGGTAACTCGGCTCGTTCTGACCGCCCGGTTCGGCGATCACCAGCCGGCCGCCGCAGGCGATGGCCGACCAGAACTCCCACACCGACAGATCGAACGTGGCCGCGGTCTTCAACACCACGGCGTCGGTCCGGTCCAGACCGAATGCCTCGACCTTCCACGCCAATTGGTTCATCACCGCGGCATGTGGCACGACGACGCCCTTCGGCTTCCCGGTCGATCCGGAGGTGAAGATCACGTATGCCGCAGCCGTGTCGCGCAGCGGTGCCCGCCGTTCCGCGGATCGCACCGGATCGGCCGACAGGCTCGCCCGGTCGGCTTCGTCGTCGACCCACACGATCGGCACGGACGGGTCGAGCCCCAGCGCCGCGCGGTCGATCGAACCGGCGTCCGCAGCCAGCACCACGGTCGGCTGCGCCGTCGCCAGGATCGCCACCGTCCGGTCGGTCGGCTGATCCGGGTCGACCGGCACATACGTGCCGCCGGCCGCGGTCACCGCATACATGCCGACCACCAGCTCGACCGACCTGCGCAGGGCGAGCGCCACTCGCGACTCCGGGCCGACGCCGATCCCGATCAGCTGCCGGGCCAATCGATTCACCCGCCGGCCGAGCTCGCCGTACCGGACGACGCGGCCGTCGAATTCCAGCGCGACCGCATCGGGGTCGGCCGTGAGCCGGTCGGCGAGCAGCTCGGCCAGGGTGGCCGGTCCGGCAACGGAATGCGCGGTGTCGTTGAACGCGTTCAACAACCGGGTTCGTTCGTCCGGCGCCAACAGGTCGATGTCGCCGACCGGTCGGGTCGGATCGGTGAGGATCGCGGTGAGCAGCCGCTGGAACCGGTCGGCAAACTCGCGCACGGTCTGCTCGTCGAACAACTCGGTGGCGTAACTGAACACCGCATCGAGCCCGCCCGGCGCACCGGCCGCGTCGTACCGGTCGGTCACGATCAACTGCAGGTCGAACTGGGCCACCCCGGCGTCCAATTCGTGTTCGATCAGCTCCAGTCCGGGCAGCTCCAGAGCTGTCCGGGCGTTGTTCTGGAACGAGAAGCCGACCTGGAACAGCGGGTGGCGGGCAGTGGAGCGCTGCGGGTTCAGCACCTCGACCAGTCGTTCGAACGGAATGTCGGCGTGTGCGAACGCGTTCAGGTCGCGTTCGCGTACGTGCTCGAGCAGCTCCCCGAAGGACCGCTCGCCGCCGACCTCGGTCCGCAACACCAACGTGTTGACGAACATTCCGACCAGGTCGTCGGTCGCCGGTTCGCCGCGGCCGGCGATCGGCGTGCCGACCGCGATGTCGGTAGTGCCGGACAGCCGCGCCAACAGCAGTGCGAAGGCGGCGTGCACCACCATGAACAGGCTGGCGCCGGCCGCTCGGGCCAGCTCGCGCAGCAGCGCGTGCAACGTCGCGTCGATCGGGAACGCCACCCGTCCGCCGGCGAACGACTGCAGTGCCGGCCGCGGCCGGTCGGTCGGTAGTTCGAGCTGATCCGGCAAGCCGGCCAACTGATTTCGCCAGTAGTCGAGCTGCCGGGCGAGCACCGAGTCGGGATCGGCCTCGTCCCCGAGCACCGCCCGCTGCCACAGTGCGTAGTCGGCGTACTGCACCGGCAGCGGGCTCCAGTCCGGCGCCTCGTGCCGGCTGCGCGCGAGGTACGCCACCGCCAGATCGCGAGCAAACGGATTCAGCGAGTAGCCGTCGATGGCGATGTGTTGCGCCGCGAGCACCAGCACATGCCGCCCACCGGGAATCGCGAACAGCCGCACCCGCACCGGGACGGCGGCCGTCACGTCGAACGGCCGGGCGGCGAACTCCGCCAGTTGACCGGGCAGTTGCTCGGCGGTGGTGACGACGGTGACCAGCTCCGGAATCTCGTCCCCGGCCGGCACGACCACCTGCGCCGGACCGTCGTCGGTCGCCGGGTACACGGTGCGCAGGATCTCGTGCCGGGAAATCACGTCGGCGACCGCAGCACGCAGTGCCAGTTGATCGACCGCCCCGGCCAACTCCACCGCAACCGGGATGTTGTATGCCGCCGAATCCGGATCGAACCGGTTCAGGAACCACATCCGGGACTGGGCCAGCGACAGCGGTACCCGCTCCGGCCGCGGCTGTGCGGTCAGCTCGATCCGGCCGCCGGCACCGACCGCCGATTCGAGCCGGAGCGCCAGTCCGGCCACCGTCGACGCCTCGAACAGCTCACGTACCGCGACCCGGGTATCCAGCGCTCGGCTCAACCGGGCCACCACCTGCGTGGCGACCAGCGAGTTACCACCGAGGCCGAAGAAATCGTCGTCGGCGCCGACCAGCGGCACCTCCAGCACCTCGGCGAACGTTGCGGCGACGATCTCCTCGATCGGCGACGACGGCGCCCGGTAGGTACTCGACCGGATCGCCGGCTCCGGCAGCGCGGGCCGGTCGAGCTTGCCGTTGACGGTCAGCGGGATCGCATCGAGCGTGACGAAGGCAGTCGGAATCATGTATTCCGGCAACTGCTGCCCGATCCGGAGCCGGAGCGCGTCCGGATCGACCGCCGCATCGGGCGCGACCACCAGGTAGGCCACCAACTGCTGTCCGAGCTCGCTGTCGCGGACCAGCACCAGCGCCTGCGATACCCCGGGGTCCGCGGTGATCGCGGCCTCGATCTCCCCCGGCTCGATCCGGAACCCGCGCAACTGCACCTGCGCGTCCGAACGACCGACATATTCCAGCTCGCCGTTCCGGGCCCACCGCACCACGTCGCCGGTCCGGTACAGCCGCCCGCCGAGCGGATCGAACGGATCGGCCACGAACCGACCGGCGGTGAGCTCACCACGGCCCAGGTAGCCGCGGGAGAGTTGCGCACCGGCGACATACAGCTCGCCGACGACCCCGACCGGGACCGGGTGCAGCCGCGCGTCGAGCACGTACAACCGCAACCCGGGCAACCCGCGACCGATCACACTCCCGGCGGTGCCGGCGGTGCCGGCGGGAACAACACCGCCGGCGGTGCCGGCCGAACCGGCACCGCCGGCCGCCGGGGCTACCACCGAGAACGACACGTGCACGGTCGTTTCGGTGATCCCGTACATGTTCACCAGCCGTGGCCCGGCCGGATGCCGGTCGAACCAGCCGGCCAGCTTCGGCACGTCGAGTGCGTCGCCACCGAAGATCACCTGGCGCAGCGCCAGACCGTCCCCGCCGGCGACCCGGTCCGCCTCGGCGAACTGGTAGAACGCGAGCGGCGTCTGGCTCAGCACCGTCACGCCGCGCTCGACCACCAACTCGCGGAACGCTTCCGGTGAGCGCGCGGTGAAGTAGTCGACCACGACCACCGCACCACCGTGCACCAACGCACCCCACATCTCCCATACCGAGAAGTCGAATGCGTACGAATGGAACATCGTCCACACGTCGGACTCGTCGAACCCGAACAGCCCCTGCGTGTTCGCCAGCAGGGTGACCACGTTCCGGTGTTCCACCAGCACGCCCTTGGGCCGACCGGTCGAACCCGAGGTGTAGATCACATAGGCCACGTCCGACCCCGACGGCCGGACGGGTCGCTCGGCGTCGCGCACCGGCGCGGCCGACCAGCCGGTCAAGTCCACCTCGTCGACGGCCACGACCCGAGCGGCGGTGCCGGCGACCAACTCCCGATCCGCCGCCGACACCAGCACCACCGCCGGCGCGGAGTCGGCCAGGATCCAGCCGATGCGTTCCGCCGGCGCCGCCGGGTCGATCGGCACGTACCCGCCGCCGGTCACCGTGATCGCCGCCAACACTGCGACCAACCGCTCGTCGCGGGGCAACACCACGCCCACCAAGGCGCCGGGGCCGACGCCGAGCCCGATCAGCAAGCGGGCCCAGCGGAATGCCTGGGCACCCAGCTCCGCGTAGGACCACTCGACCGCTCCGGTCGACACCGCGGGCCGGTCCGACCATCGCGCGACCGCAGCGGTGAACATCGTGCCCAGCGTCGTGTCCGCCGGCTCGGCCGGCATCGCCGGCTCGGCCGACATCGCCGGCTCGGCCGACTCAGCCGACATCGCCGGCTCGGCCGGCCGCCCGGAACCCAACGCCAGCAGGCGATCCCGTTCCCCGGCCGACCACCACGCCGCATCCCCTACCGGCGCCGCCGGATCGGCGGTGACCGCGGCCAGCAGCCGGACGAACCGGTCGGCGAACCCGGCCACCGAGGCCTCGTCGAGGATGTCGCGCGCGAAGGCCCAGTCCACCGACCAACCGCCCGTGCCCGAGCACATCCCGGCACCGTCGGTGTCCGGCAACACGGTGACCTGGAGGTCGAACTTCGCCAGGGTGGCCGCCGCCTCGACCTCGACCCCGGACGCGACCAGGCCGGGCAGCTCGAACTGGGTGTCGCCCAGGTTCTGGAACGCGAGCGCCACCTGGAACAACGGATGCCGCGCCTGCGACCGCGGCGGATCGAGCACTTCCACCAACCGCTCGAACGGCACGTCGGCGTTGCCGAAGGCGTCCAGATCGATCTCCCGGACCCGGCCGAGCAGTTCGGTGAAGCTGTCCGCCGGGTCGACCTCGGTGCGCAACACCAGGGTGTTGACGAACATCCCGACCAGATCGTCGAGCGCAGCCTCGCCACGGCCGGCAACCGGGGTACCGATCGCGATATCCGGCTGACCGGACAGCCGGGCCAGCAACACGGCCAGCGCGGCATGCACGACCATGAACGTCGTCACGCCCTGGGCCCGGGCGAACGCCGCGATATCGGTCACCGCGCCGGCGCCCAGCCGCACCCGATGCGAACCGCCCCGGAAACTGGCGGTCGCCGGCCGGGGCCGGTCCAACGGCAGGCCCAGCTCGTCCGGCAGGCCGGCCAGTTTGCGCCGCCAGTAGTCGATCCGGTGTGCGATCAACGAGGTCGGATCGGTCTCGTCGCCGAGCACGTCCCGTTGCCACAACGCATAGTCGGCGTATTGCACCGCGAGCGGCGCCCAACCGGGTTCCTGGCCGCGCGCCCGCGCGGTGTAAGCGGCCATCACATCGCGCACCAGCGGACCGACCGAGAAGCCGTCGCCACTGATGTGGTGCACGACCACCGCGAGCACGAACGTCTCCCGCGCGCCGCCCGGCCCCGACCCGTTGTCCGCCGCCGGTCCGTCGGCGATCGGCCACAGCCGGGCCCGAACCGGCACCCGGGCGGTCACATCGAACCGGCCGACCATGAATTCGGCCACGGCAGCCGCGACTCCGCCGGCGGTCACCCGTTCGCCGAGTTCCAGTTCGATCCCGGCGTCGGCCGGGTCCAGGATCTGCTGGTACCCGATCCCGTCGTATTCCGGGTAGACCGTCCGCAGCACCTCGTGCCGAGCGACCACATCGGCCAGTGCCGCGCGCAGCGCCGCCACGTCCAACATGCCGGTCAAGCGCACGGCGAACGGGACGTTGTACGCCGCCGAGTCCGGGTCGAACCGGTTCAGGAACCACATCCGGGACTGGGCCAACGACAACGGAACCCGATCCGGGCGAGCCCACGCGGTCAGCGGAATCCGCCCGGAGTCGACATGCGACTCGATCCGGGCCGCGAGGCCGGCCACCGACGCGACCTCGAACAGGGTGCGCAGCGGCACCACGGCATTCAGCGCCTCGCCGAGTCGCGCCACGACCTGCGTCGCCACCAACGAGTTGCCGCCGAGCTCGAAGAAGTCGTCGTCCACGCCCACCCGGTCCAGCCCGAGCACATCGGCGAACACGCCGGCGACGATCTCCTCCACCAGCGTGGACGGCGGCCGGAACTCCCGGACTTGCACCTGAGGCGCCGGCAGGGCGCGCCGGTCCAGCTTGCCGGCCGAATTCAGCGGCAGCTCGGGCAACACCACGAACGCGCTCGGCACCATGTACACCGGTAACCGATCCGCCGCGGCCACCCGCACCCGGTCCGCGTCCACCCCGGGCACCGGATCGGCCGGTACCAGGTAGGCGACCAGCTGCTGGCCCAGTTCGCCGTCCATCACGGTGACCACGACCTGGCCCACCCCGGCCACGTCGGCGAGCACCGCTTCGATCTCGCCGAGCTCGATCCGCTGCCCGCGCAGCTTCACCTGGAAATCCGCCCGACCGACGTATTCGAGTTCGCCGGAGCTGTTCCAGGAGACCAGATCACCGGTCCGGTACAGCCGGGCGCCACCCGCCGGGTCCGGATCGAACGGATCGGCGACGAACCGGTCGGCGGTGAGATCCGGTCGGCCCAGATATCCGCGCGCCAGCTGCGCGCCACCCAGGTAGAGCTCGCCGACCACCCCGACCGGGACCGGCGTCAGCCATGGATCCAGCACATACACCCGGGTGTTCCACACCGGGCGGCCGATCGGCACGGAGAATCCGTCCGCGACCGACACCGGGTGGAAGGTCACATCGACCGCAGCCTCGGTCGGGCCGTACAGGTTGTGCAACGCGACGTCGGGCAGCAGCTCCCGGAACCGCCGGGCAACCGACACCGGCAACGCTTCACCGGAGGCGAACACCGCGCGCAGCGAGCTGCACGGCCGGACCGCCCCCTCGGCCAGGAACACGCTCAGCATCGACGGCACGAAGTGCAGCATCGAGACCTGCTCCGCGGCGATCACGGTGACCAGATAGTGCGGATCGCGATGTCCGTCCGGTCGGGCGATCACCAGGCGAGCCCCGACCTGCAACGGCCAGAACAACTCCCAGACCGAGACGTCGAAGGTGACCGGCGTCTTCTGCAGCACCGCTTCGTCGGCGCGGAGCTGGTACTCCGCCTGCATCCAACGCAGCCGGTTCAGCACCGCGCGGTGCGATACGGCCACACCTTTCGGCCGGCCGGTCGAACCCGACGTGAAGATCACGTAGGCCGTGTTCTCCGGTCGCACCGGGGCCGAGCGCTCGGCGTCGGTCACCGGCGCATCGGCGTACCCGGATACCTCCCAGGTCCGTACGTCGCGCACCAGTCCGGGGACGGCCCCGACCGATCCACCCGCGGTCAGCACCACCACCGGGGCGGCCGACGCCAACACGTACCGCACCCGTTCGGCCGGCTGGTCCGGATCGACCGGGACGTACCCGCCGCCGGCGACGGTCACCGCGTAGATCGCGGTGAGCATCTCGATCGACCGTGGAATCGCTACGGCGACCAACGATTCGGGCCCGACCCCGAGCTCGATCAGCCCGCGCGCCAAGCGGTTCACCCGGGCGGAGAACTCGGCGTAGTCGAGCGTATCCCCGGCGAACACGACCGCCGGCGCCTCCGGCGAACGTTCTACCTGGCCGGCGAACGCCGATGCCAGCGTGTCTGCCGGCAACACCTCGGACAGCCCCAACGCCGGACCGGTCAGGACCCGCGACCGCTCGTCCTCGCCGAGCACCGACACCGCCCGTACCGCCGCGTCCGGCTCGGCCACCACGGCGCGCAGGACCCGGACGAAGCGTTCGGCGAACACATACATCGACGACTGGTCGAACAGATCCGTCGCATAGCTGAGCTCGGCCGAGATCCCGGCCGGCTCGCCGTGCCGGCCGACATGGTCGCTGAGCGTCAGCTGCAGATCGAATCGCGCTGTCGGGGTGTCGAACGCCACCTCGCTGACCGACAACCCGGGCAGCTCCAGCTCGGTCCGAGCCAGGTTCTGGAACGCCAGCATGACCTGGAACAGCGGATGCCGGGCCCGTGACCGCGCCGGATTCAGCACCTCGACCAGCCGCTCGAACGGCACGTCGGTGTGCCCGAACGCGGCCAGGTCGCCTTCGCGCACCCGGACCAGCAGATCGGCGATCGAGCCGGTGTCGTCGACCTGCGTCCGCAACACCAACGTGTTGACGAACATCCCGACCAGATCGTCGAGCGCGGGATCACCCCGGCCGGCGACCGGGGTGCCGACGGCGATGTCGTGGCTGCCGGACAGTTTCGACAGCAGCAACACCAGGCTTGCGTGCACGACCATGAACAAGGTCGCCCCGCGCGCCCGGGCAAAGTTGTTGAGCGCCGCATGCAGCTGCGCGTCGATCTCGAATCGGACCGTGTCGCCGCGGAACGAGGCGATCGCCGGCCGCGGCCGGTCGCTGGGCAGATCGAGCTGATCCGGCAGGTCGGCCAGGTTGGTCGACCAGTACCGCAGTTGGCGGGCGATCAGCGAGTCCGGGTCCGACTCGGCGCCGAGCACCTCCCGCTGCCAGAGCGCGAAGTCGACGTACTGCACCGGCAGCGGCGCCCACGCCGGAGCGTCCCAGACCGAACGCGCGGAATACGCCACCATCACATCCCGCGCGAGCGGGCTCATCGACCAACCGTCCGCCGAGATGTGGTGCACCACCAAGCCCAGCACGTAGTCCCGCTCGCCGAGCTCGAACAGCCTGGCATGCAGCGGAACCTCGGTGCAGACGTCGAAACCGATCGAGGCCAGCTCGGCCAGCCGCGCCGGCAGCTCGTCCACGGTCACCGGGACCGGGGTCAGGTCCGGAACGGTTTGCGCGGCGTCGAGCACGACCTGCCGCGGGCCCACCGAGGAATCCGGAAATACCGTCCGCAGCGACTCGTGCCGATCCGCGACGTCGATGATCGCGACCTGCAGCGCCGGCACGTCCAGCTCGCCGAGCAACTGGATGGCCACCGGAATGTTGCTCACCGCGGAATCGCCGTCGAAGCGATTGAGGAACCACATCCGCTGCTGGGCCAGCGACAGCGGAATCCGCGCCGGCCGGGCCGCGGCGACCAGGGGTTGCCGGCCGCCGGCGCCGGCATGTTGCTCCACCCGAGCCGCCAGCGCCTCCACGGTGGTGGCCTCGAACAGCACCCGCACCGGCACCGTGGTGCGCAGCGCGGCACCGAGCCGGGAGACCACCTGGGTCGCGATCAGCGAGTTGCCGCCGAGCTCGAAGAAGTCGTCGTCCGCACCGACCCGCGGTACCGCGAGCACCTCGCCGAAGATGCCGGCCACGATCTCCTCGACCACCGTGACCGGCGGCCGGAACAGTTTGCTGACGAACTCGGGCGCCGGCAACGCCTTCCGGTCCAGCTTGCCCTGCGGGGTCAGCGGCACCGCGTCCAGCACGATGATCGCGGTGGGCACCATGTGTGCGGGCAGTCGCTGCCCGACGAAATCGGCCAACTCCGCGGGCGTCGGCTCGGCGCCGGCGACCGGGTGCACGTAACCGACGAGTTGCGGCATCCCGACCGGACCGGTCCGGCCCATGGTGACCGCGAAATCCACCTCCGGATGCGCCGCGAGCGCCGCGTCGATCTCCCCGAGCTCGATCCGGAAACCGCGCACTTTCACCTGGAAGTCGTTACGCCCCAGGTAGATCAGCGCCGGAGTGGCAAACCGTCGGGACCACCGGACCAGGTCGCCGGTGCGATAGGCGCGGCTGCCCGGTGCGCCGAACGGATCGGCGACGAAGCGGCTCGCGGTCAGCCCCGGCCGGTTGTGATACCCGCGGGCCACACCGATCCCGGCGACATAGAGCTCACCGAGAATCCCGTCCGGCACCGGGTGCAGCCGGTCGTCGAGCACGTAGTTCGCCGCCGCCCGGATCGGTCCGCCGATCGTCACCGGCTCGTCCGGCCGCAGCGGATCGGAGATGCTGGTCGCCACCGTGGCCTCGGTGGGACCGTAGGCGTTGAAGAGATCGACATGGATCGACCAGCGTGCGACCAGATCGGTCGGACAGGCCTCGCCGCCGACCGCCACGGTGCGCAGCTCCGGCAGACCCGCCGGATCGACCGAGGCGAGCGCCGCCGGGGTCACGAAGGCGTGGGTGACGTGCTGCGCCCGAAGCAGATCCGCGAGTTCGGCGCCACCGTAGATACTCGGCGGCGCGATCACCATCGTCGCCGCGGCGTCGAGCGCCAACAGCAGCTCGAGGACCGAGGCATCGAAGCTCGGCGAAGCAAAATGCAGGGTCCGCGACGCACTGTCGACACCGAACCGGTACCGCATCTCGGCACCGAACGGTGCCAGACCGGCGTGCAATACCACCACGCCCTTGGGCCGACCGGTCGAACCCGACGTGTAGATCAGGTACGCCGGGTGATCGACCGACAACCGCGCGAGCCGGTCGGCGTCGGTCACCGGCTCCGTCGACAGCGCCGAGTACCGCCGCCGGGTCAGGCCGTCGTCCAGCACGATCCAATGCAGGTCGTCGGGCAGCTTCGCCCGGTGCTCGATCCCGGTCAAGCCCAGCACCGCCGCCGAGTCGCGCACCATGTGCGCGATTCGCTCGATCGGATAGCCCGGGTCGACCGGCAGGAACGCGGCGCCGGCCTTGGCCACCGCCCAGACCGCCAGCACGGACCCGATCCCCCGCGGAATCGCCACCGCAACAAACGATTCCGGCCCCGCTCCGGAAGCGATCAACAGCCGCGCCAGCTGATCGGACTCCCGGTCCAGCTGCCGGTAGGTGCGCACCTCGTCGCCCTCGACGACGGCCACACCGTCCGGATCGACCGACACCGCATCGGCGATGATCGTCGCCAGCGTGCGCGGCCGCCCCGACCACGGTGCGCCGGTCCGCGAGACCAGCTCCGCGCGCTCCCCGTCGGCCAGAATCGCCAGATCACCGATCGCCCGCCGCGGGTCCGCAACCACCCCGGCCAGGATGCGGTGCAGTCGCTCGATGAACCCATGGATCGTCGACTCATCGAAAAGATCTGTCGCATAGACGAACTCGGCGCGCAGACCAGCGCCGTCGGCCGCGCCGCCCGGCCGTTCGTAGATCATCAACTGCAGGTCGAACTTCGCCACGTCGACGTCGACCTCGCGTGCCTCGACCGTCAGCTCGGGCAACTCCATCCCGGCTTCGTGCATGTTCTGGAACGCCAGGAACACCTGGAACAGGGGATGCCGGGCCTGCGACCGAACCGGGTTCAGCACCTCGACCAACCGCTCCAGCGGCACGTCGGCGTTCGCGAACGCCGCCAGGTCCACCTCACGTACCTGGATCAGCAGATCGCCGAACGACGTCGCGTTGTCCAGCTCGGTGCGCAGCACCAAGGTGTTGACGAACATCCCGATCAAGTCGTCGAACGCGGCGTCGGCACGGCCCGCCTGAGCCGTCCCGATCACGATGTCCCGCGTGGCCGAGAGCCGATCCAGCAGCACCGCGAACGCCGCGTGCACGACCATGAACAACGACACCTTGCGGGTCCGCGCCAGTTCGACCAGCCCGGCATACACCTCGCGATCGATATCGAACCCGACCCGGTGACCGACGAACGACTGGACCGGCGGCCGCGGCCGATCCAGCGGCAGCTCCAGCTCCTCCGGAATTCCGGCCAAAGCCTTTTTCCAGTAGGCGATCTGACGCGCCGCGACCGACTCCGGGTCGGCCTCGTCACCCAGCACGTCGCGCTGCCACAGCGTGTAGTCGGCGTACTGGACCGGTAGCGGCTGCCAGTTCGGCGCCAACCCGGCGACGCGCGCCGAGTACGCCTCGGTCAGGTCGTTCGACAACGGGCGCAACGACAGACCGTCGGAGGCGATGTGATGGACGACGAAGACCATCGCCACGTCGTTCGGAGCCACTCGCAGGATCCGCGATCGGATCGGGATCTCCCGGGTCAGATCGAAACCGCGACCGGCGAACTCGGCCAGCGCGGCGGTCAGCTCGGCCTCGGCCACGTCGACGACATCGACCTCGAACTCGACCTCGTCCGGGGTCAGGATCTGCTGGAAAGCGCCGGCGTCCTCGGGAAAAACGGTCCGCAGCGACTCGTGCCGGGAAACCACGTCGTGCACGGCCCCGACCAACGCCGGCACGTCCACGTTGCCCTCGAGCCGCAATACGACCGGCACGTTGTAGGTCGCCGACTCCGGATCCATCCGATTCAGGAACCAGATCCGTTGCTGCGCCAGCGACAGCGGCATATCGGCCGGCCGCTCGTACCGGCGCACCGGCACCCGGTTGTCGTCGTCCGCCGGTCCGTCGGACAGCTGTGCCGCCAGCTCCGCCACCGACGACGAGGCGAAGAAGGTCCGCACCGGTACCGAAACCCCGAGCGTGTTGGACAGTTGCCGGGCCGCCTTTGCCGCGATCAGCGAATTGCCGCCCAGGCCGAAGAAGTCGTCGTCCGCGCCCACCTGCGACACGCCGAGCACGTCGGCGAACACCGCGGCGATGGTCTGCTCCAGCGGGTTGCTCGGCGCGCGATACTCGCGTAGCTCGAAAACCGGCTCCGGCAAGCCCTTCCGATCCAGCTTGCCGTTCGCGGTCAGCGGCAGCTCGGGCAGCACCATGACCGCGTCCGGCACCATGTAGCCCGGCAGCACGGCGCCGACCGCACGCCGCACATCGCTCGGGTCCAGGGTCACCCCCGCCTGCGGAACGACATAACCGACCAATCGGTCGGCCAATCGATCGGTCCGGATCGCGGCCGCGGCATTCGCCACCCCGGCACATCGGACCAACCCGGTTTCCACCTCGCCGAGCTCGATCCGATACCCGCGCAGTTGCACCTGCAGGTCGGATCGGCCCAGGTACTCCAGGGCGCCACCGGCCGTCCAGCGGGCGAGGTCGCCGCTGCGGTACATCCGCTCGCCCGACCCGGCGAACGGATCGGCGACGAATCGGGTCGAGGTCAGATCCCGCCGACCCTGGTATGCGCGGGCGAGCTGGCCGCCCGAGACGTAGATCTCGCCGACCATCCCGATCGGCGCGGGCTCCAGCCGCTCGTTGAGTACGTACAGGTGCAGACCGGGCAGCGCCCGGCCGATGTCACTCGCATCGGCCGCGACGATCTCCGGGGTGACCACACCGAACGACGAGTGCACGGTCGTCTCGGTGATGCCGTACATGTTCACCAGACGCGGGCCGGTGCCGGCGTACCGGGCGAACCACTCGCGCAGCTTCGGCGGCTCCAGCGCCTCCCCGGCGAAGATCACCTGGCGGAGCGCGGTGAGCGGACTTCCGGCGAGCCGGTCCGCCTCGGCGAACTGGTAGAACGCCGACGGGGTCTGATTCAGCACCGTGACCCCGCGGCGCGCGACGAGCTGATGGAACAGCTCCGGCGAGCGGGCGGTCAGCGGGTCGACGACCACCAACTCGGCACCGTATCGCAGCGCCCCCCACAGCTCCCACACCGAGAAGTCGAACGAGTAGGAGTGGAACATCGTCCACACGTCGCGCTCGTCGAAGTCGAACAGGTCGGCGGTGTTGGTCAACAGGGACACCACGTTGCGATGCTCGATCGCGACGCCCTTGGGCAGTCCGGTGGAGCCGGAGGTATAGATCACGTAGGCGAGGTCGGAGCCGACCAGCGGCGCGGCGCGGTCGGCGTCGGTCACCGGCGCGCCCGAGTAGCCGGACAGATCCAGGTCGTCGACGACCAGGACGTCCACGTCGTGCCGGGACACCACGTCTCGCCCGGCCGCCGTGGTCACCACGACCACCGGGTCGCCGCTGCCGAGGATGTATTCGATGCGATCGGCCGGATAGCCGGGATCGACCGGTAGGTAGCCCGCGCCGGTGGACACCACCGCGGCGAGCACGCCGATCAGCGCCTCGCTGCGCGGCATCGCAACCGCCACCAAGGTCCCCGGCCGCGCGCCGCGTTCGATCAGCAGGCGGGCCAGCCGGAACGCGAAATCACCCAGTTCGGCGTACGACCACGCCGGCCCGTCGACCGACACGGCCGGGCGGTCCGGCCAGGCGCGAACCGAGTCGGCGAACCAGCCGGCCAAGGTCACGCTCGGGCTGATCGGCAACCCCGGAGTCGACCATCCGGTCAGGGCGAGCGCCCGCTCCGGTGCCGAGATCAGCGGCACCCCGACCACCGGGCGGTCGGGTTCGCCCGCCGCGAACCGGCCCAGGTATTCGACGAAACGTCGGTGCAACGCGTCGAGCTCGGCGGCCGTGTACCGATTCGGATTGCCCTCGAAATCCAGGTTGAGGCGCGAACCCTCGATGTTCTGGTACAGGTTGACGCCCAGATCCTCGATCGCGCCGGTGGAGAGCACGTTCAGCTCGCCGATGATCGAGCCGAACGGAATCGCGCCGTGGAACAGCATCACGTTCACGCTCGGCCCGAACAGACCGGCGTCCGGGCTGGCCGAGTCGCGCCGGATGTCCTCGTGCCGGTACAGCTGGTGCCGCAGCGCACCGGTCAGCCGTAATTGGACCTCGCCCAGCAACGACGCGATCGTGGTGTCGGCGTCGATCCGCAGCCGCAGCGGGACGATGTTGGACAGCATGCCGCCGCCGCTGCGCGCGGACGCCGTGGTCCGGGCGGTCACCGGCAGGCTGATCACGATGTCGCGGCGATCGGTCATCCGGGCTAGATAGGCCGCGAAGGCCGCGATCACCACCGCCGAGCGGGCGCCCAACGCGTCGATGTCGGCGGTGACGTCGGTCGGCAGGGTCGCCGAGGCGACCTCTTTCATCGGCGCCGGACCGGCGACCCGCAGGCTCAAACTGGTCGGCACGTCCAGACCGGCGATCTGTTCGAGCCAGTACTCGCCGTCCTTCTCGAACCGAGAACTACCGCGATAACGAACTTCGGCATCGAGCAGGTCGACCAGCGACACGTCGCGCACGGCGGGTGGCTCGGTGCCGGCGATCATCGCGGTGTAGATCTCGGCCACCCGAACCATGAAGTTCATCGAGCCCCAGCCGTCCAGGGCGACGTGATGGACCAAGGCGAACCAGTAGTACCGATCGTCGGCCAAGCGGAGGACGGCAGCCGAGATCAACCGGTCGTTCAGGATGTCGAACGGGGCGCTGTAGCGCCGGCGCATCCAGTCCAGCGCGGCGGCCTCGGGGTCCGGGTGGGACCGCAGGTCGACCCGCTCCTGGTCGGCCGACAGGTCCGGGTCGACGAGCTGCAGCGGCGTTCCGCCGGACTCGAAGATCCGCAGGAAGCCCGACTTCAGTTCCAGGCCGGCGCGGCGACTCGCCTCCGCGAGCACGTCGCAGTCGAGATCGCCACGAAGATCGATGTACTGCGAGATCGTGATCGGTACATCCGGTGTGCCGTGCTGGGCGTACCAGATTCCGAGCTGGGCCGCGGAAAGGGGAAAAGGCTCGTACTCCCCGGCATCCTGGCCGTCGCCGCCGACCCCAAGATTGTCTCGCGGGTCCAACCGACACCTCTTCCTTCACTACCTGCGTTCGAGTCCGGACGTGGGACGTCGGCTTCGCGCCGGCCCCGATCGTCGCTGTTCGACGAGCGTAGCCAGTCCACAAAGATACTTCGGTCGGGCCGGGCCATATGTTCCGCCCCGGTCGGTCCGGGTCTTCGTCGGCCGCGGCCCGAAGACCTGATCGGGCCGGCTCAGGCAGTCGCGTCGAGCTGCACGATCATCTTCGTCGGCCGGATTCGCACCACCAACTCGCCGGGTACCCCGTTGCGCCTGCCGAACTCGTCTGCCCGGTCCGCGCCCATATACCGGCCACCGATCATGGTCGCGGTACGTATCAGCTCGTCCGGGTCCTCCGACAGGGTGGCCACCCCCTGGATCTGGACGAAGGCGTAGGGCGGAGCCGGCCGATCCACCGACAGCGCGATCCGCGGATCACGCCGCAGCGAACGCCCTTTTGCGGTGTCTACGCCGGTGTTGAACACGATCTCCGCACCCTCGACCACGAACCAGACCGGTGCGACCAGTGGGCGGCCGTCCGTCGCCGTGAACGCGACCGCACCGGTCCGGGTGCCGGTCATCAGGAACTCGCGCACCGCGGGATCGTTCAGGTCGGCCATTCGGGGCAGTCTACGCGTCGGGTCGCGCTCCGCGGCGTGCCCCGAATCCGACGTACCAGTCGATCAGCTCGGGTGCGTCCACCGCGCTGGGATCCACCGCGGTCGCCGGGTCCGCCCCCTGGAAGATCCGCTTGATCGGCACCTCGAGCTTCTTTCCGGTTCGGGTGTGCGGCACCCCGGGAGCGGCGACGATCTCGTCCGGGAGGTGTCGGGGTGACGCCTCCGAGCGGATCACCGCACGAATCCGTTCGATCACCTCGGCGGTGAGCTCGGCGTCGGGGGCGAGCACGACGAACAGCGGCATCCAATAGCCGCCGTCCGGCTGCTCGGCGCCGATGATCAGGGCCTCGGCCACCTCCGGCAGGCGTTCCACCGCCTGGTAGATGTCCGCGCTGCCCATCCGGATCCCGTTCCGATTCAGCGTCGAGTCGGAGCGGCCGTGCACGATCACCGAACCGTGGCCGGTGATCGTGATCCAGTCGCCGTGCCGCCACACCCCGGGATAGCTGTCGAAGTACGCCGCCCGGTACCGGCTGCCGTCCGGATCGCGCCAGAAGCCGATCGGCATGGACGGCATCGGCGCGGTCACCACCAGCTCCCCCACCACGCCGCGCACGGACTCGCCCGCGCTGTCGTAGGCATCCAGCGCGACGCCGAGATAGGGCGACGACAGCTCGCCGGGCCAGACCGGCACGACCGGCGTGCCACCGGCAAACGCGGTCACCACGTCGGTACCGCCGCTGATCGAGGACACCCGCACCCCGACGGCATCCTGCAACCATTGCGACGACGACGGCGGCAAGGTCGAACCGGTGATTCCGACCGAGCGCAAGGCCGACAGATCGTGCCCGCGGCGCGGCGCGATCCCGGCCTTGATGCAACCGAGCACGTAGCCGGGGCTGGCACCGAGTTGGGTGACCCGGAGTCGGCCCGCGAGCGCCCACAGCGCGTCCGGCCCGGGATACGCCGGACTGCCGTCGTAGCAGACGATGGTCGCCCCGACCAGCAGCCCGGCGACCTGGTAATTCCACATCATCCAGCTCGGGCTGGTGTACCAGAAGAAGGTGTCGTCCGGTCCCAGGTCGGCGTGCAGCGCCAGCACCTTGAGGTGTTCCAGCAGCACCCCGCCGTGCCCGTGCACGATCCCCTTGGGCAGGCCGGTGGTGCCGGAGGAGAACACCACCCAGAGCGGGTGGTCGAACGGCAGCGGCACCGGCGCCGGCAGCAACTCGGGCGCGGCGACCGCGGGCCGGTCGACGACCTCGACCCAATCGACGGTGCCGGCCGGCCGCTCGCCGAACCGGGTCACCACCACCGTGGCGCGCACCGAGCCGATACCGGACCGGATCGCCGCGACCTCGGCCGACCGCTGGTGCACCCGACCACCGAACCGGTAGCCGTCGGCGGTGATCAGCACCACCGGATCGAGCTGGCCCAACCGATCCAGCGCCGCCTTCGCCGAGTAATCCTGGCCGCACGAGCTCCACACCGCGCCGATCGAGACGGTGGCGAGAAACCCGATCACCGCTTCCGGGATGTTCGGCAGATAACCGACCACCCGGTCGCCCGGCTCGACCCCGTGGCTCCGCAGCCACGCGGCCAGCGCGGCGACTCGGGCGAGCAGCTCCGATCGGCTCAGCTCCCGATCGGCACTGGTTTCGTCGGTATAGACGATTGCCGGCCGCTGCCCGCCCGCCGGCGGCAGCTGAAGCAGCCGGTCCACGTAGTTCGACCGCACCTCGGGGAACCACCGAGCGCCGGGCAGCGCCGGGTCGGCGAGCGCGCGCGCCGGTGCCGGTCCGAGCTCGAAGTAGGACCAGATCGCCCGCCAGAATCCGTCGAGATCGGCCACCGACCACTGCCACAACTCGTGATAGCTCGCATCGGGCCGGCCGGCGAACCGGGCGAAGTCGGTGATCTGCGCCGCGGCCGCCTCGGCCGTACTCGGCGTCCACTGCGGCGCGGTCATTCCGCGGCCCGCCGCACGATCTGCTCGGCGTGCCGAATCACCGGCGCATCGACCATCCGGCCGTCGAACGCGAACACCCCGCCCTGATTCGGCACTTCGGCGAGCACTCTGCGAGCCCAGTCGATCTCGGCATCGGTCGGCCGATAGGCGGCGCGCACGATCGGCACCTGCCGGGGGTGCAGGCAGACCTTGGCGTCGAAGCCGCTCGCCACCGCGTCGGCGGCCTCGTCGGCGAGACCGGCCGGATCGTCCAGATCGAGATAGACCCCGTCGAGCGCAAACCGGCCCGCCGCCTTCGCCGCCACCAGCGTGGTGGACCGCAGGTACCGGGCGATGTCGCGGTACGAGCCGTCCGGTCGCCGGCTGGCCGTGCCGCCCAGACCGGCGACCAGGTCCTCGGCGCCCCACATCACGCCGACCGCGTTCGGCGCCGCCACCGCGTCGACCACGGTGACCAGGCCGAGCGGGGTCTCGATCAGCAACACCACCTCGCGCGGCGCGAGAGTTTCCACCTGGGTGCGAGACTCGCACTTGGGCAACATGACCCGCTGATACCCGGTGTCCGCCAGGGCGGTCAGATCCAGCGCATGGGCGGCAGTGCCGGCCCCGTTCACCCGAATCACGGTGCGCGCCGGGTCGAGCGGATTGTCGATCAGCGCGCGCCGCGCCGCCGCCTTGTCCGCCGGGGCGACCGCATCCTCCAGATCGAGGATCACCACGTCCGCCGCGGCCGCTGCCTTGGCGTATCGCTCCGGCCGGTCGGCCGGGCAGAACAGCCACACCGGGTCGATGGTCATGCCGGCTGCTTTCGGACCAGAGCGGAACGCACCGCGGTGGCCACGACCACCCCATCCTGATTGCGGCCGGTGTGCCGGAAGGTCACCACACCCTCGCCCGGCCGGGACCGCGACTCTCGTTTGTCCAGCACCACGGTCTCGGCATAGAGCGTGTCGCCGTGGAACATCGGTGCCGGAAAGGCGATCTCGGCGAAGCCGAGGTTGCCGACGGTGGTCCCCTGGGTGAGCTGGCCGACCGAGAGGCCGACCAGCGTGGCCAGAGTGAACATCGAGTTCACCAGCATCCGGTGATACGGCGGATTCTCGGCGCTGAATGCCGCATCCAGATGCAGTGCTTGCGGATTCATCGTGATCGCGCTAAACCACACGTTGTCCGCCTCGGTGATCGTCCGCCCCGGACGATGCTTGTAACAGACCCCCGGCTCGAGTTCGTCGAACCAGAGTCCACGTTGCACGATCTCGCGCAGCGGCGGATCCGCGCCCTCGCTCACAACCCCAGCTCCCGCGCGATCAACATCAACTGAACCTCCGTCGTCCCCTCGCCGATCTCCAGGATCTTGCTGTCCCGATAATGCCGGGCGACCGGGAATTCGTTGATGAAACCGTAGCCGCCGAACACCTGCGTCGCGTCCCGCGCGTTGTCCATCGCCGCTTCGCCGGCCACCAGCTTGGCGATTGCCGCCTGTTGTTTGAACGGCTTACCGGCGAGCATCGACGCGGCCGCGTCGTAGTAGGCGGTGCGCGCGGTCTGCGCGCGGGCCGCCATCCGGGCGATCTTGAAGGCGATCGCCTGGTTGCGGCCGATCCGGGTGCCGAACGCCTCCCGTTCCTTGGCGTACCGCACACATTCGTCGACGCAGCCCTGCGCCGCACCGGTGCTCAGCGCCGCGATCGCGATCCGACCCTCGTCCAGGATGCGCAGGAAGTTGGCATACCCCCGACCCCGCCGGCCGAGCAGGTTGTCGGCCGGCACCCGCACGTCCGCGAAGCTCAGCGGATGGGTGTCGGAAGCATTCCAGCCGACCTTGTCGTAGGCCGGCCCGACCTCGAAACCCGGCGTACCGGCCGGGACGATGATCGACGAGATCTCCTTGCGGCCGGACGCATCTCGTCCGGTCACCGCGGTGACCGTCACCGCCGCGGTGATGTCGGTCCCCGAGTTGGTGATGAACTGTTTGCTGCCGTTGATCACCCAGCTCGATCCGTCCAGCACGGCGGTGGTCGCGGTGGCCCCCGCGTCGCTGCCGCCACCCGGCTCGGTGAGGCCGAACCCGATCAGCGCGCGGCCCGCGGTCAGATCCGGCAACCACTGCTGTTTCTGCGCCTCGGTACCGAACCGGTAGATCGGCATCGCGCCGAGCGACACCCCGGCTTCCAATGTGACCGCCACGCTCTGATCTACCTTCGCCAGTTCTTCCAGCGCCAGGCAGAGTGCGAAGTAGTCCCCGCCCATCCCGCCGTACTCCTCCGGAAACGGCAGCCCGAACAGGCCCAACTCGCCCATTCCGGCGACCACGTCGTAGGGGAAGGTGTGGTCGGCGTCGTGCTGCGCCGCCACCGGCGCCACCACGGCTCGGGTGAAGTCCCGAACCGACTTGGTCAGTTGCTGATACTCCTCCGGGAGTCCAGTGGTACACAAGAATTCACTCATCCGGCACTTCCTTGTCCGCCGGCCCCGACCCGAGCTAGCAGTTGATCGACCCGTACCTGGTCACCGGTGGCGACCAGCAGTTCCACCACACCGTCGGCCGGTGCCGCCAACGTGTGTTCCATCTTCATCGCCTCGACCACGACGATCGGGGTGCCCGCCGACACCTCGGCGCCATCGGTGACCAGCACCTCGATCACCGATCCGGGCATCGGGCTGGTGATCTCGCGGTCGGCACCACCGGCCGCCGCCGCACCGCCGACCACCGGGCGTACCTCGTCCACGATCACCGTGCCACCCGGACCGGTCAGCCAGATGCGGTCCGCATCGACGGCCGCCCGGTAACCCGTGCGGACCCCGTCCAGGGTCAGACTCAGCCGGTCGCCGGCCACCGCCGCGGCCAGCGCGCGCACCGGTCCGGCGCCGACCTGTGCCGTACCCGCGTCCGGTCGCCCGGTCAGCCGCACCGACTCGGTCCGACCACCGACGCCCAGCCGGTAATCGATCGTCGCCGGCACCCCGGACCGCCACCCGGTGGGCCGCGCCCACAGGTCCGCGCCGGCAGCACTCCACGCTCGCAACCAGCGCAGTGCGGCGGCCGCGACCAGGTCCCGGTCGGTGCCGGCCGGCGCCGTGTAATCGACCGCTCGCCGATCGAGCAGTCCGGTATCGAGCTGTCCGGCTATCACATCCGGGTCGGCGAGGAGAAATCTGGCAAAGTCGATGTTGGTGACCACGCCCAGGACGGCAGTCTGGGTCAACGCCCGGTCCAGCCGGCGTATGGCGCCCGCCCGGTCTGCTGCATGGGTGATCACCTTGGCCAGCATCGGGTCGTAATCGCTGCCGATCACCGCGCCCACCCGCAGTCCGGAATCCACCCGGACCCCGGGGCCGGCCGGTTCGGTCAGGCCGAGCACCGTCCCGCCGGTCGGGAGGAAATCCCGGCCCGGATCCTCGGCGTAGACCCGTGCCTCGATCGCGTGTCCGGCGAGCTGCACGTCGGCCTGGCCGAACGGCAGCGGTTCGCCGGCCGCGATCCGAACCTGCCACTCGACCAGGTCGATCCCGGTGATCAGCTCGGTGACCGGGTGCTCGACCTGCAGCCGGGTGTTCATCTCCATGAAGAAGAACTGGTCCGGGCGGTCCGCGCTCACGATGAACTCGACCGTCCCGGCGCCGGTGTAGTCGACGCTGCGCGCCGTGCTGCAGGCCGCGGCACCGATCCGGGCCCGGGTATCGGCATCCAGCAGCGGCGACGGCGCCTCCTCGATCACCTTCTGATGCCGGCGCTGCAAGCTGCATTCGCGCTCACCGAGGTGGATCACGTTGCCGTGCCGGTCGGCCAGGATCTGCACCTCGATATGCCGGGGCGCCAGCACGAACCGCTCCAGGAACAACGTGTCGTCACCGAACGCCGCGGCTGCCTCCCGGCGCGCCCCGGCCAGCGCCGCCGGCAACCGGGCCGGCTCGTCCACCCGACGCATGCCCTTGCCGCCGCCCCCGGCCGACGGCTTGACCAGGACCGGATACCCCACCTCGGCCGCCGCGGCGATCAGCTCCGCGTCGGTCAGTCCGGGCTCGGCGATCCCTGGCACCACCGGGACGTCGAACTTCGCCACCGCCTGCTTGGCTGCGATCTTGTCGCCCATCACCTCGATCGCGTGCACCGACGGGCCGAGGAACGCGATTCCGGCCGCCGCCAGTGCCGCGGCGAAAGCCGCATTCTCCGAGAGGAATCCGTACCCCGGATGGACGGCCTGCGCGCCCGTCGCGCGAGCGGCGGCGAGCACCTTGCCGATGTCGAGGTAGCTCTCCCGGGCCGGTGCCGGACCGAGCAGCACCGCCTCGTCCGCCTCGTGCACGTGTCGGGCATCGACGTCCGCGGCGCTGTACACCGCGACCGAACGGATACCCATCGCCCGCAGCGTGCGGATCACCCGGACCGCGATCTCCCCCCGGTTGGCCACCAGCACGGTATCGAAGAGGGCGCCGGAGCCGGCCGCATCGGCGTCATGAAACGAGGTCATCGCACTCACATCCGGAAAACGCCGTAGGAGACCGGTTCCAGCGGCGCCTGGGCGCACACGGCCAGGGAGAGCCCGAGCACCGTGCGGGTATCGGCCGGGTCGATCACCCCGTCGTCCCAGAGCCGGGCGGTCGAGTAGTACGGGCTGCCCTGGTGCTCGTATTGCGCCCGAATCGGCGCCTTGAACTGCTCGACCTGCTCGTCGGTCGCCAGATCGGAACGGACGGTGGCCAGCACCGATGCCGCCTGCTCGCCACCCATCACCGAGATCCGCGCGTTCGGCCACAACCACAGGAAGCGTGGCGAATACGCGCGCCCGCACATCGAGTAGTTGCCGGCACCGTACGAGCCGCCGATCACCACGGTGAGCTTCGGTACCCGCGCGCAGGCGACGGCGGTCACCATCTTGGCGCCGTGTTTGGCGATCCCCCCGGCCTCGTAGTCGCGGCCGACCATGAAACCGGTGATGTTCTGCAGGAACAGCAGCGGCACCACGCGTTTGTCGCACAGCTCGATGAAGTGCGCGCCCTTCAGCGCCGACTCACCGAACAGCACGCCGTTGTTCGCCACGATGCCGACCGGGTGGCCGTGGATCCGGGCGAACCCGGTGACCAGGGTCTTGCCGTACTCGGCCTTGAACTCGTCGAACTCCCCGGCATCGACCAGCCGGGTGATCACTTCGCGGACGTCGTAGGGCGTGCGCAGATCGGTGGGCACCACGTCGTACAACTCGGTCTGGTCGGCGATCGGATCGCGCGGCGGCGCCGGCTGCCACGGCGTATCCGCCCGGGGCCCGAAGGTGCCGACGATCCGTCGCACGATCCGCAGCGCGTCCGCGTCGTCGGCGGCCAGGTGATCGGTCACCCCGGACACCTTCGAATGCAGGTCGCCGCCACCCAGCTCCTCGGCGGTCACCACCTCACCGGTGGCCGCCTGCACCAGCGGCGGCCCGCCGAGGAAGATGGTCCCCTGATTGCGGACGATCACCGCCTCGTCGCTCATCGCCGGCACGTACGCGCCACCCGCCGTGCACGAGCCCAGCACGGCCGCGATCTGCGGAATTCCTTTGGCGCTCATCGTCGCCTGGTTGTAGAAGATCCGGCCGAAGTGCTCCCGGTCCGGGAAGATCTCGTCCTGGCGGGGTAGAAAGGCACCGCCGGAATCGACCAGATAGAGGCACGGCAGCCGGTTCTGCACCGCAATCTCCTGCGCGCGCAGATGCTTCTTCACCGTCATCGGGTAGTAGGTGCCGCCCTTGACGGTGGCGTCGTTGGCCACGATCACGCATTCGCGCCCGGATACCCGGCCGATCCCGGAGATCATCCCGGCGCCGGGACACTCGTCGTCGTACATGCCGGACGCGGCCAGCGCGGACAGCTCCAGGAACGGGCTACCGGTGTCCAAAAGCTGCCGAACCCGTTCCCGCGGCAGCAATTTCCCGCGATCTTCGTGCCGCCGCCGGGCGCGTTCCGGACCGCCGAGGGCCGTGCGGGCCAGCTTGTCCCGAAGTTCTGCGACCAACGCGACGTGACCGTCGCGTCGGGTAGTCACCACGCCGGTCGGAGCCATCGCCACCCTTACAGTTAATCGCGAATAACTGAATTCATAGGATAATCTCGACCAACCGTGTTGTCCACACCGCCCGTTCCGGGCCCACGGGAGGTGGCATGAACGCCCCGCTCACCCGACGCGAGCAGCTCAAGGCCGACCGCCGTCGCCAACTGTTGACCGAAGGCGCGCGCCTGATCGCCGATCGCGGCTTCCTCGGAGTGCGGCTGGAAGATCTCGGCGCCGCCGTCGGGGTCAGCGGTCCGGCGGTGTACCGGCACTTCTCCGGCAAGGAGGCGTTGCTCGTCGAGCTGCTGGTAGGGGTGAGCGAACGGCTGCTCGACGGCGGTCGCGCCGTGGTTGCCGCCGCCGAATCACCGACCGGCGCACTCGCCGGACTGATCGAGTTCCAGTTGGATTTCGCACTCGGTGAACCCGACCTGATCCGCATCCAGGACCAGGACCTGGCCAACCTGCCGGCGGCCGCGCGCCGGCAGGTCCGCAGCTATCAGCGTCGCTACGTCGAGGTCTGGGTCGACGCCCTGCGCGCGCTCGATCCCGAGCTGTCCGAACCGGATGCCCGGGTGCGGTCGCACGCCACCTTCGGGCTGCTCAACTCCACCCCGCACAGCGCCAACGGCAGCCCGCCCGAGCGCGTTCGGACGATTCTGCGCGCGATGGCGCACGCGATGCTGACCCCCGCCTGATTCGGCCGGGATCAACCGCGCAACGGCACCGGACACGCGTCCGCCGCCGCGGCCACCACCTGCGCCTGCGCCGGCAGCGGCGGCCGTTCGCCCTGCTCCCACGCCGATCCGGTGAGCGGGGTGACGCCGGCGAGCGCCGCCAGCTCGACGTCGGTGAACGCCCGGCCCCGACTGAGGAACCGCACCCCTTCCGGGGCCTCGACACTGAATCCCGAACCCCGCCCGGGCACGACGTCGAGGATCAGCTGGGTGTGTTTCCAGGCGTCGAACTGTGGCCCGGAGATCCATACCGGCACAGCGTTTTCCGCATCCGGCAGGACAGTCGGTAGCTGTTCTGCGGCCAGGTCCGGATCGAGCACGCCGAGCAACACGTCCCGGTCGCCGACGATGAACTCGCCGGCCGGATAACACATCGGCGACGACCCGTCACAGCACCCACCGGACTGATGGATCATCAACGCGCCGTGTCGCTCGCGCAGCCGTCGCAACAGCTCCGCAGCGTGCGCGGTCGCCAACAACCGCGGTGGAACCGACATAGCCGCATCCTTTCTGGGTTATCACACCACTTTTCGGTCCCGAATTCCGATGCGGAAACCGAAAAGTGGTGCGGCGTGTGCTCGGATCAGAAGAAGCCCATCGCGTTCGGTGAGTAGGACACCAGCAGGTTCTTGGTCTGCTGGTAATGGTCGAGCATCATCTTGTGATTCTCCCGGCCGATCCCGGACTGCTTGTAACCACCGAATGCCGCATGCGCCGGATACTGGTGGTAGCAGTTGGTCCAGACCCGACCGGCCTTGATATCGCGGCCGGCCCGGTAGGCGACGCTGCCGTCGCGCGACCAGACGCCCGCACCCAACCCGTACAACGTGTCGTTCGCCTTGGCGATCGCGTCGTCGTAGTCGCTGAACGAGGTCACCGATACCACCGGGCCGAAGATCTCCTCCTGGAAGATCCGCATGCTGTTGTCGCCGGCGAAGATGGTCGGCTGCACGTAGTAGCCGCCGTTCAGGTCGCCGCCCAGCTGGGCGCGCTCACCACCGGTGACCAGCTGCGCGCCCTCGCCCTTGCCGATCTCGATGTAGGACAGGATCTTCTCCAGCTGGTCGTTGGAGGCCTGGGCGCCGATCATCGTCTCCGAATCCAGCGGATCGCCTTGGCGCACCGCCTTGGTCCGGATCGCCGCCATCGCCAGGAACTCGTCGTAGATGTCGGACTGGATCAGCGACCGGGACGGGCAGGTGCACACCTCGCCCTGGTTCAGCGCAAACATGGTGAAGCCTTCCAGGGCCTTGTCCTGGAAGCTGTCGTCAGCCGCGAGCACGTCGGAGAAGAAGATGTTCGGGCTCTTGCCGCCCAGCTCCAGCGTCACCGGAATCAGGTTCTGCGAGGCGTACTGCATGATCAGCCGGCCGGTGGTGGTCTCGCCGGTGAACGCGATCTTGGCGATCCGGTTGCTCGACGCCAGCGGCTTGCCGGCCTCGACCCCGAACCCGTTGACGATGTTCACCACGCCCGGCGGAAGCAGATCACCGATCAGGCTCCACAGGTAGAGGATCGACGCCGGGGTCTGCTCGGCGGGCTTGAGCACCACCGCGTTGCCGGCGGCCAGCGCCGGCGCCAGCTTCCAGGTGGCCATCAGGATCGGGAAGTTCCACGGGATGATCTGCCCGACCACGCCCAGCGGCTCATGGAAGTGGTAGGCGACGGTGTCGTGGTCGATCTCCGACAACGACCCCTCCTGCGCCCGGATCGCGCCGGCGAAGTAGCGGAAATGGTCCACGGCCAGCGGGATGTCGGCGGCCAGCGTCTCCCGTACCGGCTTGCCGTTGTCCCAGGACTCGGCGACCGCGATCGACTGCAGGTTCTCCTCGATCCGATCTGCGATCTTGTTCAGGATCACCGCGCGATCCGCGACCGAGGTACGGGCCCACCCCGGAGCGGCGGCATGCGCTGCATCCAACGCCAGCTCGACGTCCTCGGCGGTGGACCGGGCCACCTCGCAGAACACCTGGCCGGTCACCGGGGTGGGGTTCTCGAAATACTGCCCCTGGACCGGCGGCACCCACTCACCGCCGATCCAGTTGTCGTAGCGCGACTGGAACGACATCAGCGCGTCGGGGGCTCCGGGGCGGGCGAAGACGGTCATCGGCACTCCTGGTATCTACCTGCTGGTGTGGTAACCGTCACATTAGGCCGCGCTACGTTGCGTGCACGTTGCGCACGGCCGCTGCCGGCTGCGCCGAGATCAATCCGGTACCCGGTCCAGGAACCCCAGCACCGTGCAGATCCGGCCCGCGCCGTCGGTGACCAGCACGTCGAACCCGACGATCGGCGGTTCCACGCCGGCCGGTCCCAGCCCCCAGCGGAACCGCACCTGGCGGTGATGCGCGTCCGGCTCGCCCACCGCCGTGAACACGAACCCGGGGAACTGCTCGTGCACTCCCGCGATCGCGGCACCGATCTGTGCCCGACCGGTCACCTCCGCAAGCGGATCGGTATAGGCGGCGTCCTCGGTCCAGTGGTCGGCGAGCAGTGCCGCACGCACGGCCGGATCGGTGGCGTTCCAGGTGTCGAGGTAGGCCGCTACCGCGGCGGTCGGCATGGTGGTCATGGTCGGTCCCTTCGGGTCGGTGGTAGCTGGTCCCACCTTCGGGAACGCCGTCGGGATGGTCGACTACCCGGCAGGTAATCCATGACCTGCGAGGTAATGGCCGGAATTCCCCACCGGCCTACGCTCGAAGCCATGACCGGTACGACGACGCGGCCGACCGTCGGATCGTTGCTGCGTGCCTGGCGGGAACGACGCGGACTCAGCCAACTCCAGTTGTCCCTGGACGCTGCGGTATCCGCCCGGCACGTGAGCTTCGTGGAGACCGGCCGCGCCACACCCACCCCGGCGATGATCGAACGGCTGGCGGTCCATCTCGACGTACCGCTGCGCGAACGCAACCAGTTGCTGCTGGCGGCCGGCTACGCCCCGCACTACGGCGAGCACCCGCTGGACGCTCCCGCACTGCGCGCGGTCAGCGATGCGTTCCGGACGCTGCTCGACGCGCACCTGCCGTACCCGGCCTTGGTGCTGGATCGTTGGTGGGACGTGCTGGACCGCAACCGCGCCACCGACATCCTGCTCGACGGCTGCGCCGAACATCTGTTGGAGCCGCCGGTGAATGCGCTGCGGCTCACGCTGCACCCGCAGGGTCTCGCCCCGCGGATCGACAACCTCGGCCAGTGGCGCCGCCATTTGTTGTCCCAGCTTCGCGCCCGGATCGACCGCACCGACGATCCGCGACTGCGCGAGCTGTACCGCGAGCTCAGCGGCTATCCCGGCGCCGAAGACGGCGTCGCCGACGCGGCCGATGTGGTCGTCCCCATGCGGCTGCGGATCGGTGCGCAGACGTTGTCGGTGTTCGGGATCGCCGCGTCGGTGCTCTCGGCTACCGACGTCACCATCGACGAGCTCCATATCGAGGCGTTCTATCCGGCCGACGAGCGCACCGCCCGGATGTTGCGCGCCGGCGTCGGCGGCTAGCCCAGTCGCCGATCGATCAACTCGACCTGAGCTCGGACCTGGGCATACATCGGCGAATCGGGATCGAGCGCAGACAGATAGGCCACCCACGCGACCATGTCGTCGCGTCCCTGGGGCCCGGCGGTCCACCGGGCCAGCGCGCGCTGGTCGGCCGCACCGAGCACCGCGGCGCGCACCCGCGCATGCAGCTGTTCGCGCAGGTCGAGCACACCCGGCGCCATCGACGTCGGCAGCACCGGACCGGCGTAGGCGTCCAGCGCACCGTGCACGTCGCCGCGGTCCAGGGCGGCGCGGACCCGGCCGACATCGGTGTCCAGCGGGGCCACCAGCCGGTACGGCCGGGAGCCGATCAGGCCGTCCCCGGACACCTTGCGCAACCGGGACATCGCCGCGCGCACGGTCACCGTGTCCAGGTCCGCCTCGTCCAACAGGACACCCAGCCGATCACCACTGAGACCTTGCGGGTACTCCCCCAACAGCACCAGGATCTCCGCGTGCCGGCGCCAGAGCGGAAGCTCGGACCCGTTGCGTACCAGCACCGGTCGGACCACCCCGAGCACGTCCACGGCGGCCTGCGCCGGTTCCGGCGGCCGCGGCGGCAGCTGCCAGCGGAGCTCCGCTTCGGCGGCCGCGACCGTCGCGCGGACCAAGGCGAGCACCTCGGGCGCGGCAACCCGCGGACCGCCGGTGAGATCGATCGCGCCGATGATCGCACCGCTGTGCGGATCGTGCACCGGCGCGGCGGTGCAGCTCCAATGATGCGCCGGTCGGACGAAGTGTTCGGCGCCGAAGATCTGCACCGCATGGTCGACCGCCAGCGCGGTGCCCGGGGCGTTGGTCCCGGCGCTGCGTTCGCTCCAGTCGGCACCCTCGGCGAAGTTCATCGCGGCCGCGCGGTCCCGGGCGGCGGTGTCCCCCTCGACCCAGAGCAAGCGACCGCATTCGTCGGTCGACGCGACGATCAGACCGGTGTCGGCGGCATCGGCGACCAACAGTCGCTCGATCACCGGCCGGATCAGCGCCATCGGATGGGCCGCCCGGTACCGGCGCAGCTCCGACGAGTTCACCGGCACCGCCGGCACCACCCGGTTCGGGTCCACCCCGGAATCCCGGCTGCGCAACCACGAATCGAACACCACCCCGCGGACGTCCGCGCCGTCGGCACGCTCGACGAACGATTGGTGCGCCGACTCCACCCGGCGCGCAACCCGAGCGACATCGTCGTCCGGGCGCAGCGCCATCCAGGGGCTGTTACCCCCGGAGGAACGGGTATCGGCCGGGCGTGCTCGGGGCATGCGAACTCACTTCCGCGCTCCCTCGACTGTAACCCGCCCGCGCAGCCCGTCGGCGATCCGTTCGGCCAGCATGACCAGGGTGGCATGCGGGCCCCGACTGATCGGACCGGGCAGGGCCGCCGCATCCGCGACGAACAGCCCGTCCACACCGCGCACCGCACCGCGCTGGTCGGCGACCGCATCCGGGTCGCCGTCCGTGCCGATCCGGCAGGTTCCGGCGAGATGCTGCGAGGTGCCCAGATGGGCGGTGAGCCAGGCATCGGTCGGTTCGTCGGCCGCAACCCGGGCGCCCACCGAGCGCAACAGCTCCCGCGCGAGCGCGACGCCGGCCCGCAGCCGGTCCCGATCCGCGCCGCTGCGCAGGTACCGGTAATCGATCCGCGGCGCGTGCACCCCCGGCCGGCAGAACTCCAGCCGGCCACGCGACTCGTTGTCCATCAACGCAATTCCGACCATCCAGGGGCCACACCCCGGGGCGCCGGTGAGCCGGGCGAGCGAGCGGGTGTACGGCCGGATCTCGCATCCGCGGTGATGCGCGACCACCTCCAACGGGAGCGCGACCTCCTCCGCGTACCCGCCGACCGGCAAGCCGATCTCCGGATGGTCGAAGCAACCCGAACCGACTCCGGTCAGCGGGCTGACCACTCGGCCGCCGAGCAGCCGCACCTGCTCCGGCGGCCCGACCCCGGATCGGAGCAGGATCACGGCCGATTCGATGGCGCCGGCACACAGGGTGACCCGCTGCGCCCGCAGATAGAACCCGCGACCGCCGCGTTCGGCCTCGACGCCGATCGCGCGGGTACCGGCGAAGAGCACCCGGCGCACCCTGGTCTCGGTGAGCAACCGCAGGTTGGGCTGCTGCGCCCGGGGCGACAGGTACGCCTCGGCCGGGCTGACCCGGTGCCCGGTACCGACGTTCACCGGGACCGGCCCGACTCCGTCGCCGGCGGTCGCCGAGTTCAGATCGTCCACCGCCGTCAGGCCGGCATCCCGGCAGGCGGCGGTGAACGCGGCGGAGAACTCGGTGGGTCGCGCGGGCCGGCGGATCGGCAACGGTCCCGCTCGGCCGTGATCCGGGCCGTCGAAGTCGAGGTCGGTCTCGCCGGCCCGGAAGTAGGGCAGCGTCGCCGCGTAGGTCCACTCCGGCAGATTCCAACCGTCCAGGTCGGCCGGCGTCGCCCGGACGAAGTAGCAGCCGTTGACCGCGCCGGAACCGCCGACCACCCGGCCCCGCGGGGCGCTCACCGAGCGGCCCGGGGCAAGCGTCACCTGATATCGATCCACCCAGGTCGCGTCGGGGCCGACCGGCACCACGGCCGCGTTGCGCAGCGACCCGTGGGTCGCCGGCCCGCCGGCGTCGAGCAGGGTCACCGATCGTTCGGCGTCGTCGCTGAGCCGCGCGGCGAGCACGCTGCCGCACGATCCGGCGCCGACCACCAGGTCGTCGATCACTTCGGTCACGGCCGTGTCATCTCACCGATCGTCATCACACCGACCGTCATCGCACCGATCGCCATCTCGCCGGCCGGTCACTCACCGATTGCCGGTTTGAGCGCCTCGAGACTGCGCGCCCGAATCACGCCGTCCCACAACCCGGCACCGTAGGCGACGTCGTCGAGCCGCTTGAGCGCGACGTACCGGACCGCGCCCAGGCCACCGGGTTCTCGGTGCGCGTACCAATCCGCGCCGCCCGCCACCGCCGCAACCACGAACATCAGCTGCCGGACCCGCGCGCTGCAGAGCATCGCGAGCAAGGTCACCGGCCAATAGTGCCGGCACAGCACCGAGGCGAGTTGCCAGAGCCCGACGCCGAACCCGTGGGCCGCGTAGAGCGCCGCAATCCGGGTGGAGCGGTCCACCTCGGCCAGCGCCGCCCGCATCCGGATTACGGTTACCACGAAGGTGCCGAGCGCACCGACCACGCCGAACCGGGACAGCGTCGCCAGCAGGATGGCGCCGGCGATCGCCCACCGCGACATCACCAACGGTCGTACCGCGCCGGGATGCCGGATGCCCAGCGGCGCCGCCCCCGTGCCGTCGTCGCGGATCCGGCCGAGCCAGCCGACGAAGCCGACGCGGCGGTTGTACGCCACCTGCGCTGCGGGCTCGTACCGCAGAATCCAGCCGGCGGCGTCCAGCCGCCAGCTCAGGTCGATGTCCGCGGCGACCCGCAGCGACTCGTCGAAGCCGCCGATCTCCAGCAACGCGCGCCGCCGCACCAGAATCGCTTCGCCCGGCGCATGGGAAACCCGCCCGCCCGCGCGGACCGCGGCCTCGTGCCGGCCCAGATCCAGCGGGGACCGGGAGTGCTCGTACCGGGCGAGTGCGCTCGTCTCCAGCGCGCGGACCACGATCCGGGGCGCGACCAGAGCCACCGAGGGATCGCTGAAATGCCCGAGCATGATCTCCAGCCAGCCGTGCCGCGGCGCCACGTCGGCATCCAGAAACGCCACGAACTCGGTCGGCGCGAGACGGAGGCCGGCGTTGCGCGCCGCCGCCGGACCGACCGGGCGATCCAGTCGCAACACCGTTACCCGGCAACCGCTCGGGGTGCACGCGGGCAGCGCCACCGGGGTGTCGCTGCCGTCGTCGACCACGACGACGTGGTGACCCCGCAGACCGGCGAGCAGCCGGTCCAGTCCGGCCCGATTGTTACGCAGCGGAACGACGATCGTCACCGCGTCGGTCGACGGCAGCAGTCGCGGGCGCGGGTTGCCCACTCCGGAATCCAGCAGCCTTCTGGCAACGCCGGCGGACCGCGAGTCGGTCACCTCCAGGAAACCGTCGCCGATCAACTCGACCGCCGACTCCGGGAGCCGCAACACGCGCGCCGGCGAACCACCGAGTAGCACCCGACCACCGGAATACGACCGGATGGTCGGGTCGATCCGGACACCGAAGCCATCCGGCAAGCGTCCCTGTTGCATTCCCGGATCCTAGTTCGGCGGTCCGGGGCAGGTACAGCCCCAATCCCCGACACCCCCTGTCCCGGTCGGTCAGTCGGGTGCGGACACCGGCGGGACCTGCAGCAATCCGTCCGCGCGGGGGGCCCAGACCTCGACTGCGGCGGCCGCGGCGGCCACCATCTCGTGGAACAGCCGCGCCCCCGCCGCCGCGCCGGCCGATCGCGGATCGCCCAGCACCCCGTTGGCCGAGACCGCCGCGACGCCTGCGACGCGGAGCCGCGGTAGCAGCGTCTCGATCGCTGCGAGATTGCCTTGTTCCAGCCGGTCCGCGTGGACCCGGTCCGGTGCGAGGTGCAGCATGATCGCGGTCTCGGTGTGCCCGGCATGCGCATCGGCGCCGGCGACCGCGCACGGCAGCCAACCGGCGTCGCGGCCCTCCGCGCGCAACCGGCCGACCGCTGCGGCCAGCGGCGCCAGATTGCCGCCGTGCCCGTTCACGAACACCACCCGGCCCGCCCAGTGGAAGATCGACCGACCGTATTCGAGCAGGACCGCGGTGAGCGCCTCGGCACCGATCGACACCGTGCCGGGAAATCCTTGATGCTCACCGCTCGATCCGTACCCGATCGCCGGGGCGGTCACGGTGTCGGGCAACTCCCGCGCAACCGCCGTCGCGATCGCGGTATCGGTATCCAGCGGCAGATGTGGTCCGTGCTGCTCGACCGACCCGAGCGGCACCGCCACAGTCGGCCGGCCGGCGATCTCCGGCCAGGTGAGATCGGCCAGCTGCGGCGCGCGACGGTCGCCGGTCACACCTTGCTGGCGCCCATGTCGATGGACAGCTGAGCCCCGGTCATCGTGCGCGAACCGTCGCCGGCCAGATAGAGCACCAGATCGGAGATGTCGTCGAGCGTGGCCATCGGCTGGTCGGTCAGGATCGCACCGAAACTACCGAGGTAGCGCGGATGTCGTTCCAGCATCACCAACGACGCCGGATCGGTGCCCATCGGCGTATCCACCGCATAGGGATGGATCGAGTTGACCCGAATCCCGTACTCGCCCAACTCGATCGCCGCCGACTTGGTGAGCCCGACCAGGCCGTGCTTGGCCGCGCTGTAATGCGCTTGCCCAGGAAGCGATTTCAGCCCGGCCACCGAACTGATCACGATCACCGAACCACCTCGGCCGCCGGCGATCACGGCCGGCACGGTGGCCTTGAGCGTCTTGAACACGCCGCCCAGGTTGGTGTCGACGAGGGTCTGCCACTGCTCGTCGGGCATCTCCCAGAACCGGTTCCAGTTGCAGATGGCGGCGTTGGCGAGCACCACGTCGAGCCGGCCGAAACGCTCCATCCCGGCCGCGACCGCGGCGGCCAGAACAGCTGAATCACGCACGTCCGCTTGACAAGTCACCACCGCACGGCCCTCGGCCTCGACCAGCCGGGCCGTCTCTGCCAGGTCCGCCGGACCCGGCGCCGGGTATCCGTTGTCGGCGGAAACCGGCCCGCAGACGTCCACCGCCACGATGTCCGCCCCGGCCCGGGCCAGCCGTACCGCATGGTTACGGCCCTGCCCGCGCGCCGCACCGGTGATGAACGCGACCCGGCCCGCCAACTCTGTCATCGGCTCATCGTAGACTCGCCGCGACGGATCGCCGGGCGCGCGGAGCCCCACGAGGACGACGGAGCTGGACCAGCATGACCGAACCGCGGACGGGGACCTTGGCGGAGCCGGCCGAGCTCGACGGGCCGGCCCGCCCCGAGCCTCGCACCAGCGGTGGATTGTCCGAGTCGGAGATCGTGGCCGCCGCGCTGCATGTGGTCCGCACCGACGGGGTGCAGAAACTGTCCATGCGGCGGTTGTCCCGCGAGCTCGGGGTATCGCCGATGGCGCCCTATTACTATGTGGCCGACAAGGGCGAATTGCTCGACCTGGTCGCCACGGCCGCGCTCGACGGCATCCGGGTGCCGGCGGCCGATTCCGGGACCTGGCAACAGCGGTTGCGGGATCTGGTGGATCAGATCGACGCGAAACTGCGTCGCCATCCCGGCCTGAGTTCGCTGCTGATCGAGCAGATGCTGCAGAAGCAGGTCGACCTGATCGCTGCGGTGATGGGCATCCTGGCCGATGCCGGCTTCACCTCGCGCAACATCCTCTCGGCCTACGCCGTGCTGCATACCTATCTGTTCGGCCGCGAGCCGCTCAACGCGGCGACCGGGACCGCCGCGCCCGATCTGAGTCTGCCGCCGGTGGTCCGCCAGGCGATATCGCACAGCGGGGATCTGCGTGGACGTTACCTGTACGACTTCGGCGTCGACACCGTCCTCGCCGGGCTGGAAGCGCAGCTCGCGCGGCAGAATGCCGAGCTTGCCGGGCCTGATCGGGCGCCGTAGCATCCAGAGAAAGTGAAACGCGTTCTAATTTTCGGAGAGGATGTTGCCCTGGTGACGACCGTCGAGGTGCCACACGGCTCGCGGTCGGTCGTGCTCACGGTATCCGAGGTGATCGCCGAGACCGCCGACACGTGCTCGCTCGTCTTCGCGGTTCCCGACCAGCTGCGCGACGCCTTCGCCTACCGGCCGGGCCAGTTCCTCACCCTGCGCATCCCCAGCGAGCGGACCGGCTCGGTCGCCCGCTGCTACTCGCTGGCCAGCTCGCCGCACACCGATCAGGCGCCGAAGGTGACCGTCAAACGCACCGTCGACGGCTACGGCTCCAACTGGATCTGCGACACCGTCCGCGCCGGCGACCAGCTGGAGGTGCTGCCGCCGTCCGGGGTCTTCAGCCCGAAGGATCTGAACGCCGATCTGTTGCTGTTCGCCGCCGGCAGCGGGATCACCCCGGTGGTGTCGATCCTGAAGTCGGCGCTCGCCGAGGGCACCGGCAAGGTCACGCTGATCTACGCGAACCGGGACGAGGGGTCGGTGATCTTCGCCGCGGAGCTCCGCGAGTTGGCCACCCGGCACGCCGATCGGCTCGCCGTCGTGCACTGGCTCGAATCGGTGCAGGGCCTGCCGGACGCCGCACAGCTGGCCGCCGTGGCGGCACCGTTCACCGAGCGTCAGGCATTCATGTGCGGCCCCGGGCCGTTCATGGCCGCCGTGCACGACGCGCTGGCCCGGCTGCAGGTACCGCGGACCAATGTGCACGCCGAGGTGTTCAACTCGCTGGCCGGCGACCCGTTCGCCGATCGCGAGGTCGCCGAGGTCAGCGACGCCGAAGCGGCGGACGCGGCCACCGTCGAGGTGGAACTGGACGGCGAGGTGCACACGTTGGCCTGGCCGCGGAAACGAACGCTGGTCGACATCATGCTGGACGCCGGGATCGACGTGCCGTACTCCTGCCAAGAGGGCGAATGCGGCTCCTGCGCCTGCACGTTGGTCGACGGCGAGGTGGAGATGGACAACAGCGAGATCCTCGACCCGGAGGACGTCGCCGACGGTTACATCCTGGGCTGCCAGGCGCATCCGATCACCGACACGGTGCGGATCACGTTCTGACGGCGGCGCCCTCGCCCGCACGCGACGCGTCACAGCTTGCGTAATCGTGCGCGCTCGGCCGGGTCCAGGTGTTCGGTGGCGTAACTCAATGCGGTGCGGCCCATCCCAGCTGCGTGCTCGTCGAGAAAGCCGACCAACAGATCGCGGTCGATCCGCTTGCCGACCTCGCGCAGCATCCAGCCGAGCGCCTTCTGGATCAGGTCGGCCCGATCGTCGAGCAACCGCTCCGACAGCGCGAACGTCGTCGAGGCGTCACCGGCTTTGATGAACGCGAAGGTCGACAGCAGCGCGACCCGGCGCTCCCACAACGATTCGCTGCCGGCCAGCTCGACCAGCAGCTCGCGCGGCCGATCGAGCAACCACGGTCCGAGGATGTGTTCGGCCGAGGCGTCGACCAGGTCCCAGTTGTTCACCCGGCCGCGGCGCAGCGCCGCCAGGTAGCGATCGACGATGCGCTGCTGCGCCGCCTCGTCGGGTCGGCGCAGCGAGAACGCCCGGCCGGCCTGGCCGACCAGGATCAGCAGCCCGGTCAGCCGATGTTCGTGCACCGCGCTGTCCAACAGCTCGTCGATCTGATCCAGCGGCAGATCGGCGAATCGCTTGGCAACCCGGCGCTGGGCCGGCACCCGGACACCGACGAACACGTCGCCCGCACCGTACTCGCCGGGCCCGGTCTTGAAGAACCGCTGCAGGTTCGGCACATCGGCCGGGTCGGCCAGCGTCGCCAGTTCGGCGCGCACCCCGACCGCCGACCGGGTCATGCGGCGCCGAGTTCGCGCCCCGAATCGAACCGGGCCGCACTGGTCGGCAATGCGCCGGGCCGGCCGCTGCACCAGACCTCGACCCGACCCGACCCGGTGACCGGCCGATCCAGTCCGTCGACCCGGCGCAGGGTTTGCGCGGCAACCGCCTCCGCGCTGTCGAAGAGCTGCACCCGCACCGGCAACCGGCCGGTGATGTCGTCGACGACCAGCGGGTAGTGGGTGCAGCCCAGCACGACCGCCTCGACCTCGGTCGGGGTCCGGGCGACTGCGGCGTCGATCGCGGCGGCGATCCCGGCCAGGTCACCGCGGTCGATCGACTCGGCCAGCCCGTGACAGGCCACACCGGTCACCCGGGCATCGCCGGCGAACCGGGCGATCAGGTCGGCCTGGTACCGGCTGGCGGTGGTTGCCGCCGTCGCCCAGATCGCGACGTCGGCCGCTGCCGCGGCGGCCGGCTTGATCGCCGGCACGGTGCCGATCACCGGGATCTCGGGCCCGACCGCTTCTCGAACCTGTTCCAGCGCAACCACGCTCGCCGTATTGCAGGGAATCACCACGACGTCGGCGCCGCGCCCGACCGCCGCCGCGGCCGTGCCGACCACCCGCTGCACCAACCACTCCTGCGGCTTGGGCCCCCACGGAGCATGATCCGGATCCAGGCAGAGCATCAGGTCCAGCTCCGGGCGCAGCTTGCGCAACCAGGCAGCGGTCGGCAGCAGACCGAGCCCGGAATCGATCAGGGCGACGATCACGGCCCTGTCGGCAGCTCGTCGACCGGGGTACCGGCCGCCACCTGCGTGCGCAGCTTCATCACCTTCGCCGGCAGCCCGGCACCGACGACCCCGGTCAGCTTGCCGTCCTTGGCGTAATAGGCAAGGAAGCGACGACCGTCGTCGGTCACCACCTGCACGTCGTCGTCCGGCCGCGGCGTGCCGAGCGCCTGGAGCTTGATGTCGTATTGGTCGCTCCAGAAATACGGCACCGCTTTCGCCGCCGGCAACTCCGCCCCGATCAGCGCCCGGGCCAGCACCTTCGCCTGGTCACCGGCGTTGGACCAGTGCTCGACCCGGCGGGTGCGATCGTCGCGGGTCCAGGCGGCGACGTCGCCGACCGTCCAGACGTGCTCGGTGCCGGTCCGCCCCACGGCGTCGGCACGCACTCCGCCGCCGGTGTCCGCCGGCACCAGCTCGATCCCGGAATCGGCCAGCCAGTCGGTCAGCGGCACCGATCCGATCCCGATCACCACCAGGTCGACGTCGAGCGCGCTGCCGTCGGTCAGCTCCGCCGCGGCCACCCGCCCGGCCCCGGACAACGCGGCCAGCCCGACACCGCAGCGCAGATCGACCCCCTCGGCCTGCTGCAGCCGGCCGACCAGCATCCCTATCCGAGCGCCGAGCACCGAGGCCAGCGGGGCCGGCTGCGGCTCGACCAGCACCACCTCCAGCCCCCGCTCACGCAGGCTGGCGGCGACCTCGCAGCCGATGAACCCCGCCCCGACCACCAGCGCCCGGCGCGCGGTCGCGGCATCGGCACGGACCGCCCACGCGTCGTCGAGGGTCCGGAGCACGTGCACGCCGGCCAGATCGGGCAGATCCGGGATGCGGCGCGGGGTCAGTCCGGTGGCGATGACCAGCTCGTCGTAGTCGAGCGTCGAGCCGTCGGCCAGCTTCACGGTCTGCGCGGTCGGGTCGACGCCGATCGCCGGCACGCCGAGCGCCAGCTCGATCCGCTGTTCGGCATAGAAGTCGGCGGGCTTGAGCGCGGTGTCGTCGCGTTCACCCCGGAGCACGTCCTTGGACAACGGCGGGCGATCGTAGGGCGGGTGATCCTCTGCCCCGACCAGGACGATCTTTCCTTCGAAGCCGGACCGGCGCAGTTCCTCCGCGGTTCGCATCCCGGCCAGGCCGGCACCGACGATGACGATGCTCTCGGCGACGTCGCCGCCCTGCTGATCACTCACGCCTGCCATCGTCGCACAACCGGCAATCTCCGCCGGATACATACCCCCAGGGGTATGCTACGGTGGCACCGCCGAGATCGACTCGCTATCAGAAAGGGGCGCACATGTGCCGCGCTGTCCGATGCCGTGAATGCGGAAAGACCACCTGGACCGGCTGTGGTATGCACATCGACGAAGTGAAGCGCGGGGTGCGGCCGGAGCAATGGTGCGGTGGGCATACCCCCGCGGGCGTGGCGGGTTCGACCGGCGCGGGGTCGTCCGGCGCGGCCGGGTCCCGCTGGAATATGTTCCGGCGGAAGGGCTGAGGCCGTGAAGTTCATCCAGTACTACCTGGATTGCCTGTCCCACGCCTCGTACCTGATCGGCGACGAGAGCACCGGGCGGGCCGTCGTGGTCGACCCGCAACGGGATGTCTCGCAATACCTCGACGACGCCGAGGAACTCGGCTTCACGATCGAGCTGGTGATCGAGACGCATTTCCACGCCGATTTCGTCTCCGGACACCTGGAGCTGGCGGAAGCCACCGGCGCCACGATCGTCTTCTCCGCGGTGGCCGACACCGAGTTCGAGTTCATGGGCGTCGCCGACGGCGAACGGTACTCGCTCGGCGAGGTGACGCTGGAGTTCCGGCACACCCCGGGCCACACCCCCGAGTCGCTGAGCGTCGTGGTGTTCGAGCATGCCGACGACACCGTTCCGTACGGCGTGCTGACCGGCGACGCCCTGTTCATCGGCGACGTGGGCCGGCCCGACCTGCTCTCCTCGGTCGGCGTCACCCGGGAAGAGCTTGCCGATCAGCTCTACGACTCGCTACACACCAAGCTGATGACGTTGCCGGATGCGACCCGGGTCTATCCCGCGCACGGCGCCGGTTCGGCCTGCGGGAAGAACCTGTCCACCGAGCGGTGGTCGACCATCGGCGAGCAGAAGGAGACCAACTACGCGCTGCGGGCGCCGGACAAGCCGACGTTCATGGAGCTCGTCACCCAAGGCCAGCCGCCGGCGCCCGGCTATTTCGGCTACGACGCCGTGGTCAACCGGACCGCGCACGAGCTGCTCGACGAGAACAAGCCGCCGGAGCCGCTGACGTATCAGCAGGTCACCGCCGCCATGGCGGCCGGGGCGATGCTGGTCGACGGCCGCAGCCCGGAGGGGTTCGCCCAGGGGCACCTGCACGGCGCGATCAACGTCGGGCTGGACGGCCGGTACGCCGAGTTCGCCGGCTCGATCCTGCCGACCGACGTGGACATCGTGCTGTGCACCGAACCCGGGCAGGAGATGGAAGCGAAGAACCGGCTCGGCCGGATCGGCTTCGACCGGGTGATCGGCTTCGTCGCCGACCCGTTCGCGACGATGGTGGAACATCGGGACGAGGTCGGGCAGGCGTCCCGGCTCACCGCCCGGGCGTTCGGCCGGCGGGTCGACGAGGTTTCCGGGCTGCAGATCGTCGACGTGCGCAATCCGGGTGAGGCCGACGCCGGCATGATCCCGGCCGCGGTGAACATCCCGGTGGGCCGGCTGCCCGATCGGCTCGCCGAGCTGGACCCGGCCGCACCGACGGTGGTCTACTGCGCGGGCGGTTATCGGTCGTCGGTAGCGGCCAGTCTGCTGCGGCAGCGCGGTTTCGCCGACGTGAGCGATATCGTCGGCGGATACAACGCGTGGGTCGAATCCACCCAGTCTGCGGAAAGAAGCCGGTGATGTGGGAAAAGAGTCAGCGATGATCGGCGATCAGGAATCCATCGATTCGGTGCTCAATCGATTGCGCCGGGCGCACGGTCAGCTCGCCGGCGTGATCGCGATGATCGAGCAGGGCCGCGACTGCAAGGACGTGATCACCCAGCTGGCCGCGGTGAGCCGGGCGTTGGACCGGGCCGGATTCAAGATCGTGGCGACCGGGTTGCGTGAGTGCCTGGCCGGTGCGGCGGACGGATCGGAGGCGCCGATGACCGAGGCCGAGCTGGAAAAGTTGTTCCTGGCGCTGGCCTGACCCGAAGGCGCGGCCGGGCATAATCGCCCGATGAGCAACGCTCCGCTGATCGAGCGGTATCTCGGCGTACCGCTGCTGCGCCTGCACGATGCGGTGTATCAGAAGACGAACGGCCGGATCGGGCACCGCTTCCCGGCCATGCCGCCCAGCCTGCTGCTGCACACCGTCGGCGCCAAGACCGGCCAGGCCCGAACCACGTCGCTGACCTATGCAAGCGACAACGGCTCCTACCTGATCGTGGCGTCGAACGGCGGCCAGGACCGATCGCCCGGCTGGTACTACAACCTCCGGGCACATCCTCAGGTCGAGGTCAACGTCGGGCCCAAGCGATTCCCGGTCACGGCGACGGTGCTGTCGAACGCCGACGATCCCGAGTACGCCCGGCTCTGGCAGGTGGTCAACCGGAACAACCAGAACCGGTACCGCGGCTACCAGAAGCGCACCGCGCGGACGATTCCGATCGTCGTGCTGACCCCGCGCTGAACACCGCCTGATCCGGTCACGCCACCGTCACCGCCGGGTTGCCGGCTTCCGGTCCCCGGGCCACGTCGGTTCCAACCGGATCACGCCCAGCCCACGGGTGGTGTAGCGGCCGATCCCGGCGTACTCGGCGAACCGGAGCAACCGGTCGAACAGCTCGGCCACGACCGGATCCGGGCAGACGTAGCGGACCCGGCCGAGGAAACCGGACACGGTGAGCCCGGCCAGCGGCAGCATCTGGCTGCGGCCGTCCACATCGCTGATCCAGACCTTGCTCCACCCGGTCGGCTCGACCTCGATCGCACCGTCGGGGTGCACCGCGTTCCAGCGCTGGAGCAGCGAGCGGGCCACCGGGAACGGGTCCGGCCACGGGGAGAAGCGGCTGCCGTTGCCGAACGCGGTCGGGGTCAGGTAATGGACATCCCAGGCCGTCGCGCCGGTCGGCTCGGCTAGCTCGGCCCAGTCGATGCTCGCCATCGGCTGCGGACCGGTCACGACGCGACCGTGCTGGCCGCCGAGCCGAACCGCCCTGCCCTCCGCGACGCCGGCGTGCAGGCAGTCCCGAGCTCCCGGGGTCAGCGTCGCTACCTCCACCACCCCGACCCCGTCCACCACCCGCATCGGCCGCACCGACCACGGCTTCGGCGACGTCCAGTGCGCGTCGTCCACCCAGCCGCTGGCGACGGCGTGCAGGTGGTCGAGCTTGACCCGGCCGGGATCGATGCCGGTGAGGGGGATGGCCCAGCGGGTGGGCACGGCTACACCTCCGCCTGGTTCACGAACCGACCGAGACTCCGGCATCCGATGATCTGCGCCTGGTCGTTACGCACCTCGTCCACGGGAAACAGCAGATCGAAACGATGCTGCAGGGCCTGCGCGGTGATCCTGGAGACGACGTACCAGGTGCCGTCCACCGGTTCGGGCAAGCCGGTCACCGTGTCGGCGTAACTCAGGTCGACCACTGGCGTGGTGATGCCGTTCAGGCTCACCTGATGGGGTGTGCCGCGTGTCTCGCCGATACGGGCCGGGGTCGATGAGCGATCCGCCTGCAAGACGATCGATTCACCGTCGAAGACCCGGAGATCGTGCGGCAGGAGGTTGACGATCGTGCCCGCGACCGGGACGGGTGGCCAATAGGGCGGCGTGGCCGGCTGGCTGGGGTGCACTCGCATGATCTGCACGCTGCCGCTCGCCCCGGCATCGTGGTTGGTCGTGCTCGGCGAGAGCAGAGATAGCCGCCGCCACGGGCTGATCCAATTTCGTGACTGCACGCCGGAGTTGCGAAGTTGGAGATATGCGGCGAACTGGCGCCCGGCGAGCACACCGACGACCTTGGGGACGCTCGCCGAGACGGCGACGACTGCGTTGGGATATTGCTCCAGCGCCCGCAGAATGGCGAGGGCCACCATTCGGGCGGCGTCTTCGGGCGTCATGTCGGCAGACCGGTGCCGCCACGACTTCCTTCCGACGCGGACACCAGGTCGTCCATCCGGATCGGTGCATATGCCCGACCGGCCATATGCCATCGAGATATCCGCCGCGCGACCGAACACTTCTTGGTCGGCTGCGCGCCGATCGTTCTCGGTCACCAGGCGACCGATGGTCAGGTGGAAATCGATGCGAACCAGCTGAACGCGCGAATCGCGGGTGGTAGGGGAGCGTGGAACTGAGTGGTCGATCGGCTGGGCGGATACCGTAAAACCGGGGACAGGGTTGTCGCCATTGAACTCGATCAGCTTTGCATTCTCCGGCAACGGCCAGTCGTAGCCGAGCGCGAACGCGATCGGCCAATGCGAGTTCGGCGCAACCTCGAATGAGGACGAAGTGTCGTCCGTGATCCCGGCGATCTGCAGCTGGGCCCGCGCCTGGGCGACGAACGACGCCACGTCGACCGACCGCTCGGTGCCGAGATCAAGCGAATGGACGACGCTGCGGTAGTCCAGCGCTCGTTGCTGTGCGTGGCCGTTCGCCGCGGCGTGCAGATCCGGTGCTCGCTCGTCGAGAATGCGCACGTAGTAGAGCGTGCCGTTGCTGCGTCGCAGCACGGCCGCGATCGCAGTGAACGCCACCACCGCAAGGATGAGACCGAAGGCGAGGCGCACCCGATAGTGAGTCGAGTTCAGTGTGTCGAACAGCGGTTTATCAGAAGCGTTCGGCAGCCAGTCTTCCACGACGAGACCGACCACTGCGGTTGTAACGACCAGCAGCGACGCCAGCGTCACGGCGATGAACTGCCGCCGGAAGCGCCCCCATTGCGCCTGCAGGAACCGTCCAACCCGGCCCAGCGCGCTCCAGATCATGCTCACTTCTTCAAGTAGGGCAGAGTGGGCGGGGAATCAGCGCCCGATGCTGGCAGCGATCGGAAATGCTTGCCGCGCTCGTTGGCCACGAACCACTCGTAAAGCTTGTCTCGGGGGGCCGACGGGTCGCCTGCGTCGTCCGCAGGGCGCGGATAGTGCACCGGTGCGCCGTCGAAGCCGAGCGCGGCGTCGAGGAACTGATCTCGTAGGTCTTCGAGCACAAGGCCGAGCAGTGCGGTCGCGACGACGAGCGTGAACGAAAACGCGATGGCGACGAGCGAGCATGGGATTCTCAGCAGTCGCTGCCAGAGTGACCGCGGAAATGCCCTCATCGAGGCCGCCACTCGTCCAGGTAGGGGAGAGTCGGTGGCACATCGGTCCCGACCTCGGGAAGCCAGTAACGGTAATTCTTGTCCTGCTCGTTGGCCACCCACCACTTGAACAGCTCTGACTGCGGCGCCGACCGGCCGCTGTATTGGCCGATCGGACGATGGCGTGGATAGTGCACCGGCACCCCGACAAAGCCGAAGGCGATGTCGAGGTACTCGCGGCGAATCCTGGCCAGCTCGGCATTGCCGCGCAGCGTCTTGTCGTAGTCGGTCACCAGTTCCTGCAGAACTGGCTCAGCACACGGATGCGGCGTATCCGACAGCGAGCGGTATCGCCGGCCGAGATCAGCAGCCGTAAATAGCTTTACCTCCGGCCAATCGGCCGTCACGCGCACTGCGCCGAAGCCGAGCGGCTTCCCTAAACCCATCGTCATCGACGCTTCGTCCGGCAGAGCCAGGAGCCAGAGCAACGCACCGAGCTCGACCGCGGTCAGGTTCTGGACGAACAAGGTGGTTCGGAAGGTGATCCCTGGTCGCACCCAGCTCTTGGCAGCAACCGCAACCTTGTTCAGCTGATTGTCGTCGGCGGCCGGAGTGACGCCCAGGTATTCGCGATAGCGCCGGCCGCTTTCGACGTCGATCGTGTTGCCGGTGTCGTGGAAAGACGGGTCCCAATAGTCGGAGGCGCCGGACCGGCCGTCGAACACCTCCGGCTGTGGCAGGTAGAACTTGCGGCCGCGCAGCCGACTGTTGGACCCGGCATAGCCGTCAGCGACGTTGCGTTCTCGTCCGTTGTTTCGCGGACGCTGCTGTCCGTCCCCGCCGTAGAACCGATACTGGGTGGGCTTCGGCGAATTCAGAATGCCGAGGCGAACAGCTTGAGCGAAGTGCTCGACCGCCGGTACGCCGCCGGCGGCGAGGTCGAGCGTCGGCGCTCCGACTCGGAGCTGACCCCGATAGGCGCGGGGCCCTTTGACGTCGTCGTCTCTCTTTCCTTCTTGTTCGTCTTGCTTTTGTTCCTGCCGAACCCACCCGAAGACTCGGTCGGCCGGCGACAGAGCGGTGTACTCGGTTGTCGGCCGATTGCGTGATGGGATCGACGTGCCAGCGGCGACTGCGAATTCTCGGCGACCGACCATCGCAGCTGTGAACCACGGTGTCTTTATCGTCTTTGTCCCGGTCTTGTCCTTGGTTTCGTCGAATCCGACGTGCAGGGTCCGGCCCGGACGCCAAGCCCATTTCTGCGCGCTGGTCGCGGACTGCGCATATGTGCCGTAACTGCTGGCCCGAATCGCGGCCGACTCAGTGTCGTGTTCGTTCAGGTAGGCAGCGAGAATTCGGTTCCAACTGTCGCGATGGTCATCACCGACCCGCAACAAGTCGGTATCGAAGTCGACCTTGGTGCCACGGTCGGAAGGGTCGGGCAATTCGGTAACGCAGAGTCGTTCATCGTGCTTCCCGGCGAAGGGTGCGTATGTCCAGTGCAGTCGACCGCGGACGCGTAACGCACAGGGACTCGCTGGAATGCTGACGCGGCCGCCCGGGCTCAGGTTGCTCGCTGTTGCGGGCAACGCGCCGCTGGCCGGAGCGATGTCGGACACTCGCCAGAAGTGGTAGGTCAGCGGCTTTCCGCTGGGGGTGTAAACGGTGTGCTTCAACAGCTGGATCCAGGCCAGCACCTCCTGCATGTCGAGATTCTCGGCAGCAACGCCGAGTATCTTGGCGAAGCGGGCCTGATCGGTAGTCGGCACATGCGGGGCGGGTAGCGGATCGCTTCCGCGCCAGCCCTTGGGCCGCAGGTGTTTCACGTACTTGACGACGTATTGCCCCGGCCGGTTCGGGTCATCCTCGATCACGCCGGGGTGCAAGCCCAGTGCCTCCTTCGGAATCATTCGGATCGAACCCCGCTGGTTGTGGGTCTCGCTGACCACGCCATAGGTCGAGTTGGTGATCGCCTCGTACGCCGAGCGGAGCATCCCCTTGACCGAGGAGCCGGTCAGCAACGGAGCTTTCGTTCGCGCTTCGCCGTGCCGGCCGCGGGTACGGGTGCCGACCTCGCGCGGATGCTCGTCGCTGGCGGGCGTCGCATAACTCTGATCGGGCAGAAGAAGTGGGGTCCGCGTGGTGATAGTGATCGGGATCGTGCCGGTGTAGGTCCCGTCGACGAACGCGGCGTGTCCGGCCGGGGTGCCGTTGCCGAGTCCGGTCGGGTCTTTCTTGGGCCGGCTCGGGGTGGAGACGAAGTTGTACGGATTGATGAACTGATCGACGCCAGCGGCCGTTCTGGGGCCCTGTGGACGGTTGGGATCGTTCGGAACCTGGACGGTCATCGCGCCTCCACTCCGGTCAGCCGTTGGTCGACAACACCGACGTTGCCGTGGTGGTCTCTTGTGACATAGTCGATTACTGCCAGCGCTAGCTGACTACCCTTCTCGGGTTGGGTTGCGAGCGGGAACCAGAGGTGTCCGATCCGGCCGGTGCGGACTTGTGCCCAGCCGTCGTTGTACTTGCCGGTCGCGGCGCCCCACAGCAGCAGGGACCGGGTTTGTTTCGGCCGCAACGGATGAGCGCTGTCGGCGGTCGGCGCCCCCGAGGTCGGTTCCTCGGTCAGTACGACCGCGCGGCCCAGGTCGAAGTCGGAGGTGCGGTACCAGCGCAGTTCTCGGTCGGCGGCGAACGCCCGCAGCTCGAAAGCGTCTTCTGGGATCGTCGAGCCGTCGCGTTGTTTCGCTCGGCCATCGGTCATCCGGAACCACGGCGCGGCGCTGGGCGTATAGACGAAACCCACGGCGTCCGGACAGCTCACGGCAAACTTCTCCAGCGCCGCGGTCGGACTGATCTCGGTACCGAGTTCATGCGCGGTCAAGGTGACGGCATAGTCGACCGCCCCGTTGCCGTCAGCACTTGCCGTCACCGGTCTGCCGCCGCTGGAATCGTTCTCGCCCATGCCGTCTCCAGATCGTCGGTGAGCTCTCGGTCCGCCAACACGTCGTGCAGGCGTCTGTCGTGCAGTTCGGCCGCATGGTCGGCCCCGGATTGCCCGTGGAAGGTGAATCGGATCTCGGTGGGATCGGCGGTCACCGAACCGAGGCCACGGGTGGTCCCGAAGCCGATCGGCAGCCAGCCCTCGGCGAAGTCCCGCAGCACGAACATCAGCAACGCCAGCAGTGCGTCGACCGAGGCACCCGTACCCTCACGGGCTCGCCCGACATCGAGATCGAGGACCAGATCCGACCAGACATCGTCGCCGACCACGTAGGGCTCGAGCGCGGTGTAGAGCAGCTTGTCCGCAGCGGCGCCGGACCAGCGGTCGATTGCGTTGCGGGATGCGATGTCGAACCAGAGCCCGGCGGGTTCGGTCGCGGTGTTCAGCGCTTCGACCGCGTCAGCGAAGGCGCGCCGTCGCTGCTCGACATCGCCTTCCCCGTTGCCGCCGTTCGCGCGCACCACCTGCCAAAGATCGGTCGGGACCGATACCCGGCTGGTCACGTCGTGTACGGCGAGCAGGCCCCGCCGGCCGGCCTCGCGCTGGTGGTCGGTCGCTTCGCCGAAGAGGTCGCCGATCGTCGGCAGTCCGGCGGCCGCGGCCAACTGATCGACGAAACCGGCTTCGGCGGTGACTGTTTCACCGGTCAGCGTGCGCACTATGCGTTCGGCGTGGCTGCGCAGTGTGCCTTTGATCGAGGACCCCGGAATCAGCAGCCGTAGCTGGGTGCCGTCGCGGGCGGTCGCCGGAAACGAGTCGGAGACGCCGTCGTCGGCAACCTTGGACAGCACCGGGCCGAGGGCTCGCCACGGCACGGTGATCCGCAGCGTTCCCGCCGGCGGGCCATCCTGCGACGGCGTCACGTCGATCTGCTCCGACCTCCCGCCGAGCAGCGCGAGCAGCCCGACCCGGCTGGCCAGGTCGTCGCGGCGCAGCTCCGGCCGGAGCAGCCGCATCCGGCCGAGACCACGGGTTGTCGCTGCCCCGACGGAAAGGCCGGGACCGGCCAGCTGGGCGCCTATCTGTCGTACCAGGTCATGAGCTGTCTGGTTGTCGGCTTCGTCGGGCACATCGATCGCCAGGTCGAACTCGAACGCTGTGCCCGGCGGCACCACGTAGCGGGTGTAGAGGTGCCTCTCCGCGGCCGCGCCGGTCACCCGATCGATCGACACGCCGTCCCGGATTTCCAGCTGGACCGGGCCGACCGCCGGGGCGTCCGCCACCACGATCCGCGAGGCGTGTGCGTTGCGATCCTCGTCCGGGTTACCGGTCAGGTCGTGGCCCCACCACTTCGTGAGGTCATCGCCGAGCGCGGCCCGGATCACCCCGGCGAGCGACGAGCCGGGCAGGATCACCCGATCCTGACCGTCCCGGACCTGCCCGAGATCGACGGTTCCGTCGGGTCCGAGGCCACCGACGTGGACCGCAGACAATGCGGTCAGATTGCCGGTGAGGCGGTACCGAGCATGGAGTCGACGCATCAGGAGTTCGCCTCTCGCAGGTTCGCGATCCGGATGACCTCCGTCAGGTACAGCTGGACCGCATAGTGCGCCAAGTGGGTGCGGATGGCGTCGTCCAGGTCGGTCGGGACCGGGCCGAACAGTATCGGCCAGACCGGGTGCTCCGGGTTTGTCGGCTCGGTGTCGAGCAGCCTACCGAGCCGGGTCAACTGGTCCCCACCCCACACCGACGCCCGTTTCGGACCAGCCAGCCAGGCGCGCACCCCATCCCGGTCGTCGATCCGGTTGAGTACTCCGCGCAGATTGCCCCGCTGGGTTCGAGTGACCGTAGATCCGAAGTAGGTTTTGGGGTCTGTCGCAGCGGCGGCGTGCACTGCTGTCCGTTCGATTGTCTTTCGCCAGGCTGCCCGCCGCAGTGCGGTGTCGACCGGGAAGTTGGTCGGTGCTGTGCTCGGCGGTGGCGGCTGGTATTCGCCGATCGAGACGATTGCGTTGCCCAACGCGGGAGGTGCCAACCAGAGTCGGCCGAACCCTTCGGCGGTCCGGTCGCCGATACCGGACCGCTCGACGCTGCTGATCATCGCCGGGGTGAGGTCGACCTCGGTGACGACGCGGACGACACTGCCCGCACCCATACCGGTGAGCGATGGGCGGGGCAGCCCCCATCCGCGCTGCCATCCTTGTCGCCGGGCGAGTCCGGTCACCGCGTTGTCGCTGACGTCGGCGAACGGTTCGCCGGGCGCCTGCCGATCGGTGGTGTCTGCGAGCCGGAGCCGACCGGGCACACCGAGCGCCTGGGCAAGCGACGCGACGAACGCGCTGGCCCGGGTATCGGGCGCGCCACGCTCGTCGCGCAGGAGCAGGTCGGCGGTCAGCCACACCGCGAACTTGGTATTCGCATCAATCCGCTTCGGAGTGGTTCCTGTTGCGGGAGAAGCGATTTCGACAGTGGCGCGGCCGTAATCGTCCTTCGACGAACGCCCGAGCCGAACCTCGCGGCTTGCGGGCTCCAGGGTCACACCGTCGGGAAGGTAGACCTGGGCGCGTAACACAGTGCCGGCCGCGATACCGCTGTAGACGAACAGCCCGCCGGTCTGTTCGGTCGGGCGCTGCCGGGTGTCGTCGATCGACGCGTGAACACCTTGGACGACGTCGACCGTGCGCCAACGGGTACAGGTCGGGTCGAGGTAGCGCTTCGGTTTCGGCTTCAGCCGGGGGTTCTCTCGATGCGGCAGAACTACATTCACGTAGTCGATCGGATCGCCGGGTTCCGCCGGGGCGGGCGCGTCCTTGGTAATCGCCAGCGCCCGAGGCCACGGCAACCCCCGGACTCCGTCGATGTCGATGGTGGCGTCGGTGACGACGACCTCGCCGGCGCGGATCAGGTCGGCCAGGTTGGGCAGGTCCGGACGCAGCTGGGCGAGCAGCATCGTGCCGGGCACCGACGTCGCGGTCTCGACTACGTTGCCGCGCTGTCCGTTGTCGATGATCAGCGGACGCCGCACCGTGACGATCAGATCGTGTGCGTGCCGCAACGGTCGGGAGCTCGCAGAGCCGCCGCGGGTGAGCGCGGCAGGGTCGGGTGTTGTCGCAGGCCACGGTTTCGGCACGGCACCGGTGGCTTTCACGGTGAGTTCGGCGAGATCGGCCATGCCGGTCAACTCGATATCGCCCCGCCCCGCCCCGCGGCGGCGTTTGCCACCGATCTGCCGGGTGATCGTCGCGGCGGCGAGCAGGAGCAATTCGGCCGGCCAAGTTTCCGCACCGTCGGGGTGCTCGACGCGCCAAGCGGCGCGCACCGCGAGCCCGGCACGAGCCCGTTCCTCGATCCGGAACATGTCTTCCTTCGCGACACCCGACGCGGGGTCGATCCGGACCCCGGCCCGCAGCGTCTTGGTTGCGGCGACCAGGTCGGCGCGGCGCAGGACCGCGCCTGCCGCTGGTGTTTCGGCCGCCGCTGCGATCGGGCCCCGGCCCACGAGCCGCAACGGCGCCGCTACGAGGGTGGCCGGTCGCGGGGCGCCGTCGGGCTCGGCAATCGACGGTTGATCGCCGAAGATCGCCCGCACCCAACGCGCCCAGATCCCGGGCTGTGTGTTGACGGGTCGACTGTTGTCGAGTGCGCTGGCGGCGATCTCAGCGCCGTCGCGGAGCATGCCGACCGCAGTCTTGGCCGGGACGTAGGGCAGCCCGATCTCGTCGGTCACGATCACCCGATCTACCGAGCCGTGCTGCCCGGTCCCGGTGCCGATGTGCCAGTCCGAGCGGAAGGTGATCGTGATATCGAAGGTCAGGTCAGGCATCACGACCCCCGGCCACCGTGCCGGTACTGACGTCGAGCAGTTCCATCGCGGTGAGCAATCGGGAGAAGTCGACGCCGTCGGGTTCCAGATGCTGGTCCAGTAGCGCGGTGAGCGAATCCGCGTACGGGTACCCGGCGGCGACCTCCTTGGCCCGGCGGGCCACCGCATCCAGGTTTGCTTCGCCCCCGGTGGTGAGCGCCTCTCGCAGAGCGTGCAGGACACCGGACGGGACTAGCGGTATCTCTTCTCCCGGTTCGTCGGATGCGACGGGTCGTATCAGGTCCATAGCCTCTTGCAGATGGTTCAGGTGTCGCTTGTCGTTGTCCCGAACGTGTTGGTCACCGCCCAGCACGATCGGCCCGGCCCATAGCTTGCGCCCGCCGAAGGCCAGCGGTTCGCGGACCTTCGCCAACTCGCGAACCGCGCTCTCGTTCAGCACATGGACATCCAGCGCGCTGAGGCCGTCGCCCTTGACTGTTTTGGCCGATGTGGTCAGCTCTTCGGCGAAGGCCACTGCGTGACTGAACGGGTGGTGTGGTTTGACGTAGACCAGCCCGCAGGCGAGGGTGATCCGTTCCGGCGCTGTAGCACTGGTCAGAAATCCGTCATCGACCCACTCGTCTTGGTTCGCGGCAACCCACTGGAGTGATTCGATCACCGGGTTGTCGCTCCCATCGGGTGCGGGTTCGTTGATCAGCCGCTCGAACTCGGCCGCCAATGCGCAGGTGAACTCGAATGCGTGGCGGCCGTCCAACAACACCGTGATGTCGTCGCCGCCGACCAGGATGGGCAGAATCCAATTCTTCGGGCGTGTGCCGTTCTCACCGGCGTCCTCATCGGCCTTCTGCTGGATAGTGGATACTGCGTTCGTGACAGCCCGCCAGGCGCAGTCCTCCAGGGTGCGGCTGATCGTCTCCAGCCGTTCGATCAACTCCGTGTCGTCATAGACGCGCCGCAGGTTGGTAAAGATGTCGCCGATGCCGTTGCCGTCCGCGTGCAGGACCCCGACCCAGCCGTTGTTGGCCACCCCGTCGCCGGATTCCAGCTCTTTCCTGCCGACAACGGCTCGTTCGACGACCTCGCCGCCGCCCAGTTTCGCGACCAGACTGTCCCGATCGTTCATCGACCGATCCCACAACGCCGCAACTCCGGGCGCCGCCGGGTAATGAACACGAGAGGTGTGGGTCCCTTCGGAAACATCACCACTCGCAGGCCGTCCGGTGAACGCGCAGAACTGGGTGTAGGGCAGGTTCGGGTCTCGGGTGATCGGGCTCGGCCGGTCGGCCCGCCACCGCGCCAGCTGACGCTGCGCTTGCCCGAGGGTTGGGCCCGCATTCGAAAGATCTTCGGCGAGATCGGTTTCTCCGACTACGCCCCAGATGTCCAGGTCGGGAGCCTCCAGTGCCGCGCGCGTGGTGACGACTTCGATGATCGCCCGCCCGGCCTCCGGGGTAGTGATCATCGTGCCGAGACCGGACGCCCGGACGACATTTCGGATCTCGACCTCGAGCTTCCCTCCGACCTGCTCGATCGCCTCGGGGATCCACTCGAACCCGACGCGCCAGATCAACCGTGACGCAGCAACATTGAGTCGCTGCTTGTTGGTCTGGAAGACCAGCTGCTGGTTGGACCCCGTCTCGATGACAACCCACCGCCGAGCCACCGCAATCCCCCTTCGCCCGACCCCGACACCGTTCACGACCGTAGTCCGCTTGGCAACCAGTAACCAGTGATGTCCTTCAAACGTGGGACGTCGGCGGCCAGCGAGAGCGGCCGCTCGAGGACCTGTTCGAGCGTGAGATCGGATCGTCCGCGCCCGGGCTACGCGACCGGTTCGCCTGCCGTTGATCGGATCCGCGCAACGCGTATCGAGCTGACCAACGATGATCTCGAGGGCCCGCTCGCCGCGGATGAGGGCGAACGATACGGCCGCGCGTGATCCTGCTGGATATCGGTGTTTGGGCGGGGCCCGTGTGGGGTGCGCACGGCCGGCATCCATGGGTCGCGGCCTGGTTCGACCAGCAGGATGATCAACTCGCTTTCTAGCGAGATCCGCCTTCGGACAGCTCGGGCTGCTCCAGTACCTCATGATCGAGAGTTTCAATTCGCTTTTTAGCGAGACTCACCTTCGGACTGGAAACCAAGCTGATCTCGATCGGTGTGGCGGACGTTTCAATTCGCTTTTTAGCGAGACTCACCTTCGGACTCGTACACCTATCTGGACGCTGCGCTGCGAAGTTTCAATTCGCTTTTTAGCGAGACTCACCTTCGGACCATGATCTTCCGCGACGAATAAGTCTGGCTCGACAAGTTTCAATTCGCTTTTTAGCGAGACTCACCTTCGGACACGAAACTGACGCCCGCTACGCCGCAATCGAGTTTCAATTCGCTTTTTAGCGAGACTCACCTTCGGACACCTGTTCGCCAGCCGCGACCTCGCCAACGAGGCGTTTCAATTCGCTTTTTAGCGGCTCATCGCAGATGAGGGTGTAGGTGTCGGCGCGTCGGTACCGGATAGGTGTCGAGGTCTCCCGAAGATGAAGGTTCTCACACGCCTCATCTGGAAGACCTCGACGTGCTCGACGCTACTACTTTCGCCCGCCCGGATCTGGACACGTTCATCGGTTTGGACGAGCTCGGTCTCGAAGTCACCGGCCAGCGGGTCGAACCGGATCGGGCGGTGCTGGCCTGCCGGGTCGCCGAACCCGATCGCTGGTGCCGCCGCTGCGGCTGCGAAGGCCGTTCCCGCGACACCGTCGTGCGCCGGTTGGCGCACGAACCACTCGGCTGGCGACCCACCACACTGCTGGTCACTATCCGCCGCTACCGCTGTACCGGCTGCGGGCATGTGTGGCGCCAAAACACTGAAATCGCGGCCGAACCCAGAGCTGGGCTCACCCGCCGGGCGCTGCGCTGGGCACTGGAAGGTCTTGTCTGCCAGCACCTCACGATCGCTCGGATCGCCGAAGGACTCGCGGTCTCGTGGAACACCGCCGTCCTCGCCGAAGGCAAGCGGGTCCTCATCAGTGATCCGCACCGATGGGACGGGGTCACGGTCATCGGCGTCGACGAGCACGTGTGGCGGCACACCCGCAAGGGCGACAAGTACGTCACGGTGATCATCGACCTCACCCCGATCCGCGACCGAACCGGCCCCGCCCGGTTGTTGGACATGGTCGAAGACCGCTCCAAACAGGCATTCAAGACCTGGCTCGCCGAACGCCCACCATCGTGGCGCGACGCGGTGGAGGTCGTCGCGATGGACGGATTCACCGGGTTCAAGACCGCGGCCGCCGAGGAACTGCCCGCCGCGACCGCGGTCATGGACCCCTTCCATGTCGCGAGACTCGCCGGCGACGCCCTCGACCGGTGCCGACGCCGGGTCCAGCACGACACCATCGGACACCGCGGCCGCGCTGGTGATCCGCTCTACCGGGCCCGGCGCACCCTGCACACCGGCGCCGATCTGCTCACCGACCGGCAACGCGAACGACTCGAGCAGCTGTTCGCCGACGACGCCCACGCCCAGGTCGAAGCGACCTGGGAGATCTACCAACGGATGGTCGCCGCCTACCGCGAACCCGACCGCAGGCGCGGCCGTGAACTGATGACCGAGCTGATCAACTCGGTCAGCGACGGCGTCCCGAAAGCCCTGACCGAGATCCGCACACTCGCCCGGACCCTGACTCGTCGCGCCGACGACATCCTGGCCTACTTCGACCGGCCCGGCACCAGCAACGGCCCGACCGAGGCGATCAACGGCCGCCTCGAACACCTCCGCGGCTCCGCCCTCGGCTTCCGCAACCTCACCAACTACATCGCCCGATCACTACTCGAGACCGGAGGCTTCAGACCCCGACTACACCCTCGATTGTGAAGAGCCTTTTTAGCGAGACTCACCTTCGGACACTGCACCCCGACGACGAGGCGACATGGTCCGACACGTTTCAATTCGCTTTTTAGCGAGACCCACCTTCGGACTTGCTGCTCTGGGTACCGGCAGATACGCCGGTAGACGGTTTCAATTCGCTTTTTAGCGAGACTCACCTTCGGACAGGCCGGCATCACGGCGTTCCACCTCCGCGGCGGGTTTCAATTCGCTTTTTAGCGAGACTCACCTTCGGACAGGCGGACAGAGACAAACACCAAGGATGGCTCGAAGAGGGTTTCAATTCGCTTTTTAGCGAGACTCACCTTCGGACCGGTCTACATCGACACGAGTGAACGTTCCGCCGAGACAGTTTCAATTCGCTTTTTAGCGAGACTCACCTTCGGACAGGGCGTCTGGTTGGTGGTGTCGATCATCACCGGTTTCAATTCGCTTTTTAGCGAGACTCACCTTCGGACCGCACGATGTGATGTAGTGAGCTACGGTAGCTCTACGTTTCAATTCGCTTTTTAGCGAGACTCACCTTCGGACAATATGTAATCGTGCCGCCGATGTCCGCTGGTCTAAGTCGTTTCAATTCGCTTTTTAGCGAGACTCACCTTCGGACACCGAGGACCCGGACGTGATTCGGGCACTGCGTGTTTCAATTCGCTTTTTAGCGAGACTCACCTTCGGACGGGGGTGTGTGGTGTGTTGTTGGTTGTCGACGGATCAAACTGTTTCAATTCGCTTTTTAGCGAGACTCACCTTCGGACGGGTAGCAAGATTGTTAGTAAAGTGGGGATGGGTGTTTCAATTCGCTTTTTAGCGAGACTCACCTTCGGACGAGCACGAACACAAGTATGGAGAGGGACACGAGAGTTTCAATTCGCTTTTTAGCGAGACTCACCTTCGGACCCGACGACGACTTCGTCACCCGGTTCGCCGGGTTCGACTGCGGTTTCAATTCGCTTTTTAGCGAGACTCACCTTCGGACTCGCCGCCAACGCCACATGCCCCGCCACTGGTTTCAATTCGCTTTTTAGCGAGACTCACCTTCGGACCGTCGGCATCACCGCCGGTGTCATCGCCGTCGGTGTCATCGCCGTCGGTGTCGTTTCAATTCGCTTTTTAGCGAGACTCACCTTCGGACCTTGGTAGTCGGTGACAACATGCTCACCGACGAGGTTTCAATTCGCTTTTTAGCGAGACTCACCTTCGGACGAATTCTACCAACGCTCAGGACTTAGACTCTGGACACCGTTTCAATTCGCTTTTTAGCGAGACTCACCTTCGGACCTCGTAGCGGCAGTCCTTTTAGGACTGATGGTGTACGGTTTCAATTCGCTTTTTAGCGAGACTCACCTTCGGACAGGCGACTACATGGCCCTAGCAGAGGAATTTGTTTCAATTCGCTTTTTAGCGAGACTCACCTTCGGACGAAGCGATGGCGGCCAAGGAGAAGGACGACCCCATTTGTTTCAATTCGCTTTTTAGCGAGACTCACCTTCGGACTAACGTCATTGCAGCCTTCCAGCTGGCCATCATCGGGTTTCAATTCGCTTTTTAGCGAGACTCACCTTCGGACCGCTCGTTGGCTGATGTACAGTGGGCGATCTGCCAGTTTCAATTCGCTTTTTAGCGAGACTCACCTTCGGACGCGAGAGATCGTCCCGCAGGTCAACAACGAGGGTTTCAATTCGCTTTTTAGCGAGACTCACCTTCGGACTGCACGCCCACCTCGGCCACAACGGTCACAGCTCGTTTCAATTCGCTTTTTAGCGAGACTCACCTTCGGACCCCTCGCCCAAAACGTAGCCTCGTACCTGCGACGATGCAAGCTCCCTGCACACCATCGCCCGGAACGAGCCGGGGCGACCGGTCGCACGATCGGCCGAGGTGCCGTTTTCGCAGCTCAGGCGCCTTGCACACGATCGGGGGGTGGCTACGCGTCATGAACCACCTCCGATTCGCCCCGCCGACCCGCGCAAACACGTCGCGCGTGATCCGGAATGATATCGCGCCGGCCTGAACTCGGATGTCGGGCGAACAGGGGACAGCGCTGCCGGACCGGGCGCGGTAGCGTCGGCGGCGGTGGCTGACATCTCTGCGGCGACGTTGTACGAGCGGGTATCGCATCCGGACTCGCTCGATGCGGCGTGGCGCCACCTTCTCGCTCGGGACGCGGACCGCGACATCCCCTCCGACGCGGTTCGGCGATTCGCGCAGTCGGCACCGGAGCGGTTGACCCGACTCTCGATCGAACTGGCCGAGCACCAGTACTCGCCGAAGCCGCTGACACGAATCGCGATTCCCAAGGATGACGGCTCGGAACGCGAACTGGCCGTGCCGGCCGTCGCCGACCGCGTGGTGGAGCGCAGCATCCTGATGGCAGTCACACCGTTCGCCGATCGCCGGCTCGGCCCGTCGTCGTACGCCTACCGCGAAGGCATCGGCGTCATCGACGCGATCACCGCCGTTGCCGCGCACCGAGACGCCGGAGCCGGTTGGGTGTTGCGCGCCGACGTCGCCGACTGCTTCGACTCGATCCCCCGCGAACAGGCATTGCGCTCGCTGCTCGCGATGCTGCCCGACCCGAGCCTGGACGCGTTGATCCGGCGCATGGTGGAACGGCCGGTGAGCACCCGGCGCGGCCTGACCGCAACCACCGGCGTGCCGCAGGGCACCGCGCTGTCGCCACTGCTGGCGAACATCGTGCTTACCGCGCTCGACGAGGCGATCACCGACCGCGGTTTTCCGATGATCCGGTATGCCGACGATTTCGTGGTGCCGACCGAATCCCTCGACGACGCTTGGGAGGCGAAGCGCGTGGCGACCGAGACACTCGAACCGATGGGGATGCAGCTGGGCGCCGACAAGACCGAGGTGATGAGCTTCGACGAGGGATTCCACTTCCTCGGTGAGGATTTCGGTCCCCGATACCCGCCGGCCATGCACGAACATCGCCAATCCGAGCCGTTGCGCCGCATCCTCTACGTGGCCCGACAGGGCTGTCGGATCTTCACCCGGCAGGGCCGGGTGATCGTCGAATCGAAGAGCGACGAGGAACTGCTGTCCGTTCCGAAGAATCTGGTATCCCGAATCGTCCTGTTCGGCTCCGCCTCGGTCGCGGCGGGGACCCGCTCCTGGGCGTTGGAGAACGGGATCGACGTCGTCTTTCTATCCCGGCGGGGGAACTACCAGGGCCAGCATCTTTCCGCCGCGAACGGCACCCGGGTGGAACGGCTGCGGACCCAGATCGCGGTGGCCGACGACCCGGCGCGGGCCCTTGGGTTGGCCCGGGCGATGATCGACGCGAAGGTCGCACATCAGATCACGCTGTTGCGGCGGCTGACCAGCCGGGCCTGCGCCGAACCGGTCGCCGACGCGATCCGCACGATGAACCGTTCACGCGCGATGATCCCCGACGCGACCGATCGGGATCAGCTCCTCGGGTTGGAGGGCGCGGCGGCCGCCGCCTACTTTCCGGTGCTCGGTGTGTTGGTGCCGGCGGAGCTGCGGTTCGAGACACGGTCACGCCGGCCCCCGCTCGATGTGATCAATTCGGCGCTCGGCTACGGCTACGCCGTGCTGCTGGCGGAGTGCGTCGCGGCGTTGGTCGCCGCCGGTCTCGACCCGAACATCGGCGTGCTGCACGAAGCATCGGGCAAACGACCCGGTCTCGCATTGGATCTGATGGAGGAATGGCGGCCGATGATCATCGATCAAGTGGTGTCGGCCGCCGCGCGGAAGGGCACGCTCACCCCGGCGCACGGACAGCCGGTGACCGGGGAGCCCGGGGTGCATCTCACCAAGTCGGGTAAGGAGATTCTGGTCCGCGGCTACGAGCGACGCATGCTCCAAGTAACGTCCGGAGCCATCCCCGAGTTCACCGGAACGCTGCGCCGCCACCTCTACCGGCAGGCCAAGCTGCTCGCTCGGGCCATGCGGGACCCGGCCGTGCCGTGGACCGGCATGTCATGGCGGTGATGTCATGGCCCTGACGGTGCTCGCTGCCTACGACATCCCCGTCGACCGACGTCGCGCCCGGCTTGCCGCGCTCCTGCAGTCCTGGGGCGACCGAATCCAACTGTCGGTCTTCCTGTGCACCATCGAGGACGATCAGCTCGGCGTGCTACGCGACACGATCGCCGCGATCATCGATCCGGACGAGGACTCCGTCTTCCTGGTTCGTCAGTGCAAGGACTGCTGGAGCGGCGTCATCAACCTCGGCCAGAGCGAGCCGCCCCGCGACGACCCATTCTGGGGCGTCTTCTGAAGTGCGGTCGGCTATCGAGGCGACGTCATCGACGACCTCGTTGATCCGCGAATGGATCGAACTCGGCCTTGCCGAAGCGGAGTCCGATCGACAGATCTCCCTGGCCGCAGTCCGGCGAGCGATCGCGCACGCCGCACAAGCCGGTCACGTCGCCTGACCAGTCCCGCGTAGCGAAACGCAACTGCCCCCGACCGGGGTCCGGTCGGGGGCAGTTGCGGGTAGGGCTAGGCGGTCACTTGATGATCTTCGTGACCCGACCGGCACCGACGGTGCGGCCACCCTCACGGATGGCGAACCGCAGGCCCTCGTCCATCGCCACCGGCTGGATGAGCGCCACCGTCATCTCGGTGTTGTCACCCGGCATGACCATCTCGGTGCCCTCGGGCAGGGTCACCACACCGGTCACGTCCGTGGTCCGGAAGTAGAACTGCGGACGGTAGTTGTTGAAGAACGGCGTGTGCCGGCCACCCTCGTCCTTGGACAGGATGTAGGCCTGGCCCTCGAAGTCGGTGTGCGGGGTGGTGGTGCCCGGCTTCACGACGACCTGGCCCCGCTCGACGTCCTCGCGCTTGATGCCACGTACCAGCAGACCGACGTTGTCGCCCGCCTGGCCGGAATCGAGCAGCTTGCGGAACATCTCGATACCGGTGACCGTGGTCTTGGTCTTGTCCGGACGGATGCCGACGATCTCGACTTCCTCGTTCACGTTGATCGAGCCACGCTCGACCCGGCCGGTGACGACCGTGCCACGACCGGTGATGGTGAACACGTCCTCGATCGGCATCAGGAACGGCTTGTCGGTCTCGCGGACCGGATCCGGGATCGAGTCGTCAACGGCCTGCATGAGCTCCTCGACCGACTTGGTCCACTCCGGGTCACCCTCCAGCGCCTTGAGCGCGGAGACCTTCACCACCGGGGCGTCCTCGTCGAACTCCTGAGCCGCCAGCAGCTCGCGGACCTCCATCTCGACCAGCTCGATGATCTCCTCGTCGTCGACCATGTCGGCCTTGTTCAACGCGACGAGGATGTACGGCACGCCGACCTGACGCGCGAGCAGCACGTGCTCGCGGGTCTGCGGCATCGGGCCGTCGGTCGCGGCGACGACGAGGATGGCCCCGTCCATCTGCGCGGCACCGGTGATCATGTTCTTGATGTAGTCGGCGTGACCCGGCGCATCGACGTGGGCGTAGTGCCGCTTGTCGGTCTGGTACTCGACGTGCGAGATGTTGATCGTGATGCCGCGCGCCTTCTCTTCCGGCGCCTTGTCGATCTGATCGAACGCGAAGCTCTCGTTCAAATCGGGGTACTTGTCGTGCAGAACCTTGGTGATCGCTGCGGTGAGCGTGGTCTTGCCGTGGTCAACGTGACCGATGGTCCCGATGTTGACGTGCGGCTTCGTCCGCTCGAACTTCGCCTTCGCCACTGTGGTGTCCTCCTGTGGACTGTTGTGCTGGGTGTAGCAGCTGGGTTGTTTGTTACTTCGGTCGATCGGCGCGGCGTGCGCCCCCGACGGGTGAGCCGCAGCTCACTCCCCGGTCGCCTTGGCGATGATCTCCTTCGCCACGTTGGTCGGAACCTCGGCGTAGGAATCGAACACCATGGAGTAGTTCGCCCGGCCCTGGGTCTTCGACCGCAGGTCACCGATGTAGCCGAACATCTCCGAGAGCGGAACCAGCGCCTTCACGACACGGGCACCACTGCGCTCCTCCATGGCCTGGATCTGGCCACGGCGCGAGTTCAGGTCGCCGATCACGTCACCCATGTAATCCTCGGGCGTCGTGACCTCGACCGCCATCAGCGGCTCCAGGATCACCGGACCCGCCTTGCGTGCAGCTTCCTTCAACGCGGCCGAGCCGGCAATTTTGAATGCCATTTCGGACGAGTCGACGTCGTGATATGCACCGTCGAGCAGCGTCAGCTTCAGGTCGGTCAACGGGTAGCCGGCCAGCACGCCGTACTGCATGGCATCCTGAGCGCCCGCATCCACCGAAGGGATGTACTCCTTCGGCACCCGACCGCCGGTGACCTTGTTCTCGAACTCGTAGTGCGCGCCGTCCTCACCCTTGAACGGTTCCAAGCCGATGATGACCTTGGCGAACTGACCGGAACCACCGGTCTGCTTCTTGTGCACGTAGGTGAGGCTGTCGACCGGCTTGGTGATCGTCTCCCGGTAGGCCACCTGGGGCTTGCCCACGTTGGCCTCGACCTTGAACTCTCGCTTCATCCGGTCGACCAGGATGTCCAGGTGCAGCTCGCCCATCCCGCCGATGACGGTCTGACCGGTCTCGTCGTCCAGCTTCACCGAGAAGGTCGGATCCTCCTCGGCCAGCTTCTGGATCGCCGTGCCCAGCTTCTCCTGGTCGGACTTGGTCTTCGGCTCGATCGAGACCTCGATGACCGGGTCCGGGAAGGTCATCGACTCCAGCACGATCTGCTTGTTCGGATCGGCCAACGTGTCACCGGTGGTCGTGTCCTTGAGCCCGATCGCCGCGTATATGTGCCCGGCACTCGCACTGCCGACCGGGTTCTCCTTGTTGGAGTGCATCTGGAACAGCTTGCCGAGCCGCTCCTTCTTGCCTTTGGTGGCATTCACCACCTGGGCACCCGAATCGACCTTGCCCGAGTACACCCGGATATAGGTCAGCTTGCCGAAGAACGGATGCGTGGCAATCTTGAATGCCAGCGCCGCGAACGGCTCGTCCGCGCTCGGCTTGCGCGAGATGCTCTCGTCCTCGTTGCCCGGGACATGACCCTCCACCGACTCGACGTCCAGCGGGGACGGCAGGTAGTCGACGATCGCGTCGAGCAGCGGCTGCACCCCCTTGTTCTTGAACGCCGAACCGCACAGCACCGGATAGAGCTCGGAGTTGACGGTCAGCTTGCGGATCGCGCCTTTGACCTCGTCGACGCTGAGTTCCTCACCGCCGAAGAACTTCTCCAGCAGCTCCTCATCCGACTCGGCGACCGTCTCCAGCAGCTCCTGGCGGTACTGCTCGGCCTGCTCGACCAGATCGGCCGGGATGTCGCGCACCTCGTACTTCTCGCCGAGCTTGGTCTCGCCGGACCAGACCTTGGCCTTCATCTCGACCAGGTCGACGACGCCCTCGAAATCGTTCTCGGCGCCGATCGGCAGCTGGATCACCAGCGGCTTCGCGCCGAGCCGCTCCTTGATCGTCCGCACGGTGAAGTAGAAGTCGGCCCCGAGCTTGTCCATCTTGTTGACGAAACAGATGCGCGGCACGTCGTAGCGGTCGGCCTGCCGCCAGACCTGCTCGGACTGTGGCTCGACGCCCTCTTTCCCGTCGAACACGGCCACCGCACCGTCGAGCACCCGCAGGTTGCGCTCCACCTCGACGGTGAAGTCCACGTGCCCGGGGGTGTCGATCAGGTTGATCTGGTGGTCGTTCCAGAAACAGGTGGTGGCAGCCGAGGTGATCGTGATGCCACGTTCCTGCTCCTGCTCCATCCAGTCCATCGTGGCTGCGCCGTCGTGGACCTCACCGATCTTGTAGGTGATACCGGTGTAGTAGAGGATGCGTTCGGTTGTGGTGGTCTTGCCGGCATCGATGTGCGCCATGATGCCGATATTGCGAACCTTGTTCAGGTCCGTGAGCACGTCCTGTGCCATCATTCCCTCCGGGAATTGGTCGGACTCAAAATGTCTTGTCGTCGAGCCGAGCTCGGCCGGTCACCAGCGGTAATGCGCGAAGGCCCGGTTGGCGTCGGCCATCTTGTGGGTGTCCTCGCGCCGCTTCACCGACGCGCCGAGGCCGTTGCTGGCATCGAGCAGCTCGTTGGCCAGTCGCTCGACCATCGTCTTCTCCCGCCGTTGCCGGGAGAAGCTGACCAGCCAGCGCAGCGCCAGCGTGTTCGCCCGGCCCGGCCGAACCTCGACCGGCACCTGGTAGGTGGCGCCACCGACCCGGCGACTCTTCACCTCGAGCGCCGGCTTCACGTTGTCCAGTGCGCGCTTGAGCGTCACCACCGGATCGGTGCCGGTCTTCTCCCGCGCCTGCTCCAGCGCGCCGTAGACGATTCGCTCGGCGGTCGACTTCTTGCCGTCCAGCAAGATCTTGTTCACCAGCTGGGTGACCAGCGGGGACCCGTAGACCGGGTCGTTCACCAACGGACGCTTGGGAGCGGGGCCCTTGCGCGGCATATCAGCTCTTCTCCTTCTTCGCGCCGTAGCGACTGCGGGCCTGCTTGCGGTTCTTCACACCCTGGGTGTCCAAGGAACCGCGAATGATCTTGTAGCGAACACCGGGCAGGTCCTTCACCCGGCCGCCACGCACGAGCACCATCGAGTGCTCCTGCAGGTTGTGACCCTCGCCGGGGATGTAGGCGGTGACCTCCACCTGGCTGGTCAGCCGGACACGCGCAACCTTGCGCAGCGCCGAGTTCGGCTTCTTCGGGGTCGTCGTGTACACGCGGGTGCACACGCCACGCCGCTGCGGACTTCCCCGCAGAGCCGCGGTCTTCGTCTTAGCGACCTTGTCCCGGCGGCCCTTGCGGACCAGCTGCTGGATGGTTGGCATATACCGGCTTTCTCGTCTCTGGGTGATCTATCAGGTTCTGTCCGTGGTCGCCCGATCGTCTACGGCCCGGCCGAGCGAAAGGCTCGATCGTGCACCCGAGGTCGGGCGTGTCGCGTGCGGTATCGGCCCGGAACCGGGGCATGACAACACCCTCAGCCGCTCTCGCTGGCCTACCTACTGCACACGAACATGCCCGATTGGTCCGAGCACAGCGGCCCACGATACACCCACGCCGAGGACGAGCCCAATTCCGCCGTCCGGCAGGGGCCACCAGCGGTCGATTCAACGGCCGCCGACCTCGGGGTATTCCGACTGGAGCGGCTGATAGCGAAGGTCGGGTTACCGACTGAGATTGAGCGTGAGATCGGTGAGCTTGCTCGCTGCTTCGCACGCATCGGGGTGAGCTCCCGGGCGATATTGCACCCACCAGCCGACGATCCCGGTGTCCAGCGCACCGACCGTCACGCCGCACGAGTCCGGATCGTTCGGCCGCCGCTCCTGGATCGCTTTGCGCCCCTGCACGGTGATGTCGGTCGCCTCGTACTTCAGCTTCGCGAGGGTTTGCCGCTCCACGTCGAGCGAGCCGGACTCGAACCAATTGAACGTGACCTTGATATTTCCGCTCGAACCCGTGATATCCCAGCGGCAGATCGCGCCGAAGAAACCACGCTCGATTCCTTCCCCACCCACTACCTTGGCGATCTGATCTTCGGTGACCGTGTCGCACTCGGTGAGCAGGTTGCGAAAGTCGTCCCCGATCCCGGTCGCCGACCCACCGATCGGCAGGGCGGTGCCGGTCACGGTCTTGCCGCACCCGCTCGACACCGCCAGCAGTCCGACGGCACCAGCAGCAGCCACGACCATCCGCCGGTTCATTCGGTCCTCGATGTCACTTGGTCCTCGATGCGGTCAGTTCGGCCAGCTTACGGGCCACATCGCACGGCGGCGCGAGCGACGGAAGGGCCCCGTAGGTGACCGACCAGTGAAAGAAGTCCTGGTCGTACTGGACGCCGATCTCACACAAGCCATCGGCCTGGCCCATGAATCCGGAATGCCCGGCTATCTCGATCTGCTCCGCCGGCCGCCCGATCAACCCCGAGCCCGCCGCCTCCCGGCCGATCGGGCTCCCGCGATACCAGGAGAACGACACGCTCGGCCCGGTCGGGCCGGCCGCCTCCCAAACGCACCCGACCGAATTTCGCCAGACCATCGGCAGAGCGGACACGGCGAACGCGGACCGCACCTCGTCGTCGCTGACCGACCCGCACTCGCCGAAGAACGGGCCGAGCGGCGCCGGCGAACTCGGCCCGGCAGCCGCGCTGGACGCCGGATCGTCGCCGCCCTCGTCGCTGCGGCTGCAGCCGCCGGCGAGCGCGGCGGTCACGGTGAGTGCAACGAGGGTCATGGCGACCCACGTTCGTCGCAGCCGGTTGCGCTTGCATCGCACACGCCGAACTCTACCGAAGCGCCGCCTCCAACTGCGCCGCCCAAGCCGCGACCACCGCCCGGCGTCGCTTCGAATCGTCGTGCAACACATCCGCCAGGCCCAGTCCGCGCGCCAGATCCAGGGTGGCCTGCACCAAGCCGCGCACCCGCAGATCGGCGTCGTCCACGCCCAACTGCTCGACCACCACCCGGTGCGCCGTACGGCCGAACCGCTCCTCCAGCGGCAGGATGCGTGCCCGCAGCTCGGGATCGGCGGCCGCGGCCGTCCAGACCTGCAGGGCCGCCTTGAACATCGTGCCGGTATAGCAGTCGACGATCCGTTCGACCACCTGCTCGGTGGACAACGGCCCGGTCCGGCCCGCCTGCTCGCGGACCTCGGCCATCCGCCGGTCGAACATGTGGTCCAGCGCAGCGGTGATCAGCTCTTCCCGGGTCGGGAAGTGATGCTGCGCGGCACCGCGCGATACCCCGGCGCGGGTCGCGACCAGGCCCACCGTCGTGGCCGTCCAGCCCTGCTCGGCGAGGGTGTCGATCGCCGCCGCCAGCAGCCGCAACCGGGTGGCCCGGCTCCGGTCCTGCTTGGGCTCGTTCACCCCGACAGCACCCAGCGGGCCGGGCGGCGCTGGAACATCGCGGTGATCCCCTCGCGCGCTTCGTCGGTGGCGAACAGCCGGGCCGAGGTATCGCAAAGCTCGTCCGCGTGCCGATCGAACGCGTCGAGCAGGTCGCGGGCCAACACCCGTTTCGACTCGGCCAGCCCCTGCGGTGACTGCTTGCCGAGCTCGGCCAGCAGCGCCCGAACCGCGCTCTCCGGGTGCTCGGCGACCATCGTGATCAGACCGGTCGCCTGCGCTTCGGCCGGGCCGAAGATCTCGCTGGTCAGCACGTACCGACCGGCTGCGCGGGCATCCATCCGGTGCAGCACGGTCAGCGAGATGATCGCGATGGCCACGCCCAGCCGGGCTTCGGTCAGGCCGAACGTGCTGGTCGGCCCGGCGACCGCAATGTCGCAGGCGGCCACGATGCCCATCCCGCCGGCCCGGACGTTGCCGTTCACCTCGGCCACGATCGGCTTCGGGTGCGCGACGATCTCCCGCAACAACGCGGCCATGTCCCGGGCACTGCGGGCCAGCAGTTCAGCCGGGTCGGTGCCGGTCCGGCCGGCCTCGGACAGGTCGGCCCCGGCGCTGAAGGTGGTGCCGGTGTGGGTCAGCACCACCGCCCGTACGTCCGGATCGGCGGCGGCAGCGGCCAGCGCCGCACGCAACTCGGCGAGCAACTGCAGCGAGATCGCGTTCCGGTTTTTCGGCGAGTCCAGCGTGACCGTCGCGAAACCCGCATCGGTGGCGTAACGGACCAATTGCTCAGCCATCAGCGATCCGCCCTCAGTACGACTTCGGCAGACCGAGTCCGGCCTGTGCGACGAAATTGAGGATCATCTCCCGGCTGACCGGCGCGACCCGGGCGATCCGGGAGGCGTTCAGCAGCGGCGCCAGCCCGTACTCGGCGGTCAGCCCGTTGCCGCCGAGCGTGTGCACGGCGTTGTCCACGGCGCTGACCGCAGCCTCGCCGGCGGCGTACTTGGCCATGTTTGCCGACTCGGCAGCACCCCAGTCGTCGCCGGTGTCGTAGAGCGTCGCCGCTTTCTGCATCATCAGCTTGGCCAGCTCGAGCTCGATCCGGTTCTTCGCCAGCGGGTGCGCGATGCCTTGATGGGCGCCGATCGGTGTCTTCCAGACCGTGCGCTGCTTGGCGTATTCCGCCGCCCGGCGCAGGGCGTACCGGCCCATTCCGACCGCCGAAGCCGCCCCCATGATCCGCTCCGGATTGAGCCCGGCGAACAGCTGCAGCAGCGCCCCGTCCCCCGTCGCTTCGCTCGCCTCGGCTCCGACGAGCGCGTCGCCCGGCAGCCGAACATCGTCGATGAACAGCGAGAACTGCTTGTCCGGGATCTGCAGATCCATCTCGATCGGCACATACTCGAAGCCGGGCGTGTCGGTCGGGACGACGAACAGCGCGGGTTTCAGCTTGCCGGTCTTCGCATCTTCGGTGCGGCCCACGACGAGCACCGCCGCGGCCTCGTCGACCGCCGAGATGTACACCTTGCGGCCGTTCAGAATCCAGTCGCCACCGTCGCGGCGTGCGGTGGTGGTGATCCGGTGCGAGTTGGAACCGGCGTCCGGCTCGGTGATCCCGAACGCGATCGACGCACTGCCGTCGGCGATCCCGGGCAGCCAGCGCCGCTTCTGCTCGTCGGTACCGAACCGGCTGACGATCGTGCCGACGATTGCCGGCGACACCACCATCATCAGCATCCCGGCGCTCTGCGCCGAGAATTCCTCCATCACCAGCGACAACTCGTAGATGCCGGCGCCGCCGCCGCCGTACTCCTCCGGGATGTTCACCCCGATGAAGCCGAGCCGGCCGGCTTCGGCCCACAGCTCGCGCAGCGGCTGACCCGCTTTCACCTGCTGGCGAACGTAATCCGGTCCGTAACCGGCCGCGAGCTCGGCCACAGCCGTGCGGAGCTGCTTGCGCTCGTCGCTTTCGATGAAACCGCTCTCGATCATGACTGTCACCGCCCCAGATCTGCGTGCAACCGGTCCAGCGTGCGTCGGATGTTGCCGCGCTGGAACTCGGCGAATCCGCTTCGGCGCGTGGCGATCCGATCGAACACCGCAGCAACCGGGTCCGGCCAGCTCCGCCGGTCGTCGGTCCAGATCTCGGTGATCCGGGTGCCGCCGGGCACCGCCTCGAACCGATACTCCCAGCTCGCGATCGCGACCGGGACCAGCGGTCGGCCGAACCCGTATCGGCGTACCGCCCAGGCAAACCGCTCCCCCGGATCGGCCGCGGTCACCACAGATTCGGTCACCCAGCGCAGCACCGGGCCACGCCGGTTGGTGCCGGTGAAGCGCATCCCGACCACCGCCGGGGCGCCCGGCTCCGGCACGGTCGCCCCGGTGTTCTCCGGGCTCCATCGCGCCATCCGAGTGACGTCGCTGATGTTCTCGTAGGCGGTCAGCGGGTCCACCCCCACCACCACCACCGAGTCACTGACCTGCCATTCCCGGTTCACTCCGGCGCCTCCTCATCCGTCGGCGGCACGTCGACGGCCTCGACCACCGCCAGTACCGCTCCGACATCGACCTGCTGACCGGCACGTACCGGTAGCTCGACCACCACACCGTCGACGGGTGCCGCGACCGCGTGTTCCATCTTCATCGCCTCCAGCCACAGGATCGGCCGGCCCTTACGCACCGTGTCGCCGACCGCCGCACCGACGCGGATGATCGAGCCCGGCATCGGCGCCAGCAGCGACCCTTCGGCAACCGCCGTGGCCGGATCGACGAACCGCGGCGCGGCGATCAGGGTCACCGGCCCCGCCGACGAATCCACCTCGACCCGGTCGTCGTACCGGCGGACCGCGAATCGTGTCCGTACGCCGTCGCGCTCCAGCACGACCGCCGCAGGTGTCGATTCGACCAGCAGCACGTCCGGGAACTGCTCGGCCACCAACGACCCGTTCCGGGTGAGCCGGTACTCGATCGTGTGCTCGGCGGCACCGCTGTATCGCTTGCGGATCGGCGCCGATACCACGTTGCGCCAACCGCTGGGCAGACCGTGGTCCACCACCGCGGCGGCCCGGTTCGCCGCGGCGTCGGCGAGCGCGGCGGCGAGCGCGGACAGTTCCTCGGTTCGCGGGGTGGCGATCGGCGCGGACAACTCGGCCAGGCCGTGTCGGTCGAAGAACGAGGTATCGGTCTCGCCGGCGCGGAAGGCCGGATGCCGCAGCACCCGCACCAGCAGGTCCCGGTTCGTCCGGATGCCGTGGATCTCGGCACGCTGCAACGCGGTCGCGAGAATCTGTGCGGCCTGGTCCCGGGTCGGCGCGAACGAGATGACCTTGGCCAGCATCGGGTCGTAGTAGGTGGTGACGACCGAGCCGTCCACCACCCCCGAATCGAGCCGCAGCCCGGCCCGGGTGAGCACATCGAACTCGACCGCGCCCGGCACCGCGATGTGGTGCACCGGGCCGCTCTGCGGTCGCCAGTCGTGCGCCGGGTCCTCGGCGTAGAGCCGCACCTCGATCGAGTACCCCTGCGACGCAGGCGGTTCGGCCGGCAATACCCCGCCGGCCGCGACCTGCAGCTGCAGCTCCACCAGGTCGAGGCCGGTGGTGTTCTCGGTGACCGGATGCTCCACCTGCAGCCGGGTGTTCATCTCGAGGAAGTAGAAGCCACCCCGGTCGTCGGCAAGAAACTCGACCGTGCCCGCGCCCTCGTAGGCGATGGCGGTGGTGGCCAGTCGGGCCGCTTCGAAGAGTCGCTCCCGCATTCCCGGCACCCGCTCGACCAGCGGAGACGGCGCTTCCTCGACCACTTTCTGATGGCGCCGCTGGATCGAGCACTCCCGCTCGCCGACCGCCCACACCGTGCCGTGCCGGTCCGCCATCACCTGCACCTCGATGTGCCGGCCGGTCGGCAGGTAGCGCTCGCAGAACACCGTCGGGTCACCGAACGCCGACGCTGCCTCGCGTTGTGCCGCCGCCACCTCGTCGGTCAGCCGGTCGAGCTGCTCGACGATCCGCATCCCGCGGCCGCCGCCGCCGGCCGAGGCCTTCACCAACACCGGCAGGTCGGCCTCGCTCACCGCGGCCGGGTCGAGTTCGGCCAGGACCGGCACCCCGGCCGCATCCATCAGCTTCTTCGACTCGACCTTGGAGCCCATCATCGCGATCGACTCGGGCGGCGGACCGATCCAGGTGAGCCCGGCTGCCCGCACCTGCTCGGCGAACGCGGCGTTCTCGGAGAGGAACCCGTACCCCGGATGGATCGCGTCGGCGCCGGCCGCCAGCGCGGCGGCAACGACCAGGTCGCCACGCAGATAGGTCTCGGCGGGGGCGGCACCGGGCAACCGGACCGCGGCGTCGGCCTCGGCCACATGCGGGGAGTCGGCGTCGGCGTCGGAGAAGACGGCGACGGTACCGATGCCGAGCCGGCGGCAGGTGGCGAATACCCGGCGGGCGATCTCGCCCCGGTTGGCCACGAGCACCGAGGTGACAGGTGCCGAGGTGATCTGGGTCATCGGTTCCTCACATCCGGAAGACGCCGAAGCGGTCGGTACCCTCGACCGGGGCGTTGGCGATCGCGGACAGACACAGGCCGAGCACGGTACGGGTGTCGCGCGGGTCGATGATGCCGTCGTCGTAGAGCATCCCGGACAGGAACATCGGCACCGATTCGGCCTCGATCTGGTTCTCCACCATCGCCCGCATGCCGGCGTCGGCCTGTTCGTCGAACGCCTGCCCACGCGCCTCCGCGGCGGCTTTGGCGACGATCGAGATCACCCCGGCCAGCTGGGCGCCGCCCATCACCGCGGATTTGGCGCTCGGCCAAGCGAACAGGAACCGCGGATTGAAGGCCCGACCGCACATTCCGTAGTGCCCGGCCCCGTAGGAGGCGCCGACGAGCACGGAGATGTGCGGGACGGTGGAATTGGCCACAGCGTTGATCATCATCGCGCCGTGCTTGATCATTCCGCCTTCCTCGTACTCCCGGCCGACCATGTAGCCGGTCGTGTTGTGCAGGAACAACAGCGGCGTGTTCGACCGGTTGGCCAGCTGGATGAACTGGGTCGCCTTCTGCGCCTCCGCGCTGAACAGCACCCCGCGGGCGTTGGCCAGGATGCCGATCGGGTAGCCGTGCAGCTCGGCCCAGCCGGTGACCAGGCTGGACCCGTAGCGCGCTTTGAACTCGTCGAACTCCGAGCCGTCCACGATCCGGGCGATCACCTCACGCGGGTCGAACGGGACCTTCAGGTCGGCGGGCACGATCCCGAGCAACTCCTCGGCGGCGTACCGGGGTGGCCGTACCTCGGCGCGTGGGGCCGGGCCCTGCTTGCGCCAGTTCAGCCGGGCCACGATCTGTCGGCCGATCCGGATCGCATCCTGCTCGTCCAGCGCGTAGTAGTCGGCCAGCCCGGACCGTCGAGCATGCATGTCTGCGCCGCCCAGCGACTCGTCGTCGGACTCTTCGCCGGTGGCCATCTTGACCAGCGGGGGTCCGGCCAGGAACACCTTCGACCGTTCCTTGATCATCACCACGTGGTCGGACATCCCGGGGACGTAGGCGCCGCCCGCGGTGGAATTACCGAACACCAACGCGATCGTCGGGATACCGGCCGCCGACGCCTGGGTGAGGTCGCGGAACATCGCGCCACCGGGAATGAAGACTTCCTTCTGCGTCGGCAGATCCGCGCCGCCGGACTCGATCAAGCCGATGATCGGCAGCCGATTCGACTTGGCTATCTCGTTGGCCCGCAAGGTTTTACGCAAGGTCCACGGATTGCTGGTGCCGCCCTTGACGGTCGGGTCGCTGGCGATGATCAGGCATTCGACCCCGCACACCACGCCGATCCCGGTCACGGTGGAAGCGCCGACGTGGAATTGGCTGCCCCAACCCGCCAGTGGGGACAGCTCCAGAAACGGCGAGTCCGGGTCGATCAGCAGCTCGATCCGTTCCCGGGCCAGCAGCTTGTCTCGGCGGTGATGGCGCTCGACGTAGCGCGGACCGCCGCCGGCGACCGCTTTGGCCTGTTCGGCGTCGAGTTCGGCGAGCTTTCCGATCATCGCCTCGCCGGCCGCGGCGTAGTCCGCCGACGTCGGATCGAGAACCGAGGACAAGACGGTCATCTGCCTGCTCCTTCCGATAACGAGACCGGGATCTCGACGTGCCGGGATCGCAGCCACTCGCCGAGCCCCTTGGCTTGCGGATCGAACCGGGCGGCCGACGCGACCCCCTGGCCGAGGATGCCGTCGATCACGAAGTTGACCGCCCGCAGCCGGGGCAGCACATACCGGGTCACCGGCAGATCGGCCGTCTCCGGCAGCAGCCGGCGCAGCTCCTCGACGGTGAGCGTATGTACCAGCCAGGCGAATTCGGCGTCGCCGTGCACCCACACGCCGACATTCGCCGAGCCGCCTTTGTCCCCGCTGCGCGCGCCGGCGATCGTGCCGAGCGGAACCCGACGGGTTTCCCCGGCCGGCGGCGGATCGGGTACCGCCGGCTCCGGGAGCGGCGCCGGCACGAGCGAATCGGCGGCCGGCGGGATCGCAACCCGCGCACCGTCCGGCAGCACCGCGGTGTGCGGTATCAGCTCGGCGGCGACATACCCCGCCGTGAAGACGCCGTACGGCTGGCCGTTGCCGGGCGGCGCGGTCAGCGTGAAGCCGGGATAGCTCGCCAGCGCCAGCTCGACCGCGGCCGCGCTGAACCCGCGGCCCACCACCGCCGGGTCGGGGTCGCGCACGGTGCAGCGCAGAGTCGCACTCGCCGCCTCCTCGGTGTCCGCATCGGCATGGTCGGTGCGGGCCAGCTCCCAGTTCAGCTCGGCCGGCTTGCGGGTCAGTTCGGCCTCCAGCTGGGTGCGGAACAGCCGCGCCTTGGCGTCGATGTCCAGGCCGGTGAGGATCACCTCGACCACATTGCGAAACCCGCCCAGCGAGTTCAGCGACACCTTCGAGGTCGGCGGCGGCGGTTCGCCACGCACTCCGCTGATCTGCACCCGGTCGGGGCCCGCCGGGGCGAGCTCGACGGTGTCGATCCGGGCGGTCACGTCGGGTCCGGCGTAGCGGCCGCCGGTGATCTCGTAGAGCAGCTGGGCGGTCACCGTGCCGACGCCGACCGCACCGCCGGTGCCGGGATGTTTGGTGATCACCGACGATCCGTCCGCGGCGATCTCGGCGATCGGAAACCCGAGGCGGACCGGATCGGCGATCTCGGTGAAGAAGCTGTAGTTGCCGCCGGTGGCCTGGGTGCCGCACTCGATCACATGCCCGGCGACGACCGCACCGGCCAGTCGGTCGTAGTCGGTGCGCGCCCAGCCGAAGTGGGCGGCGGCCGGGCCGACGATCACCGATGCGTCGGTGACCCGGCCGGTGACCACGACGTCGGCGCCCGCGTTCAGGCATTCGACGATGCCCCAGGCGCCGAGGTAGGCGTTGGCGGTCAGCGGAGTACCCAGATCCAGCTCCGCGGCGCGACCGATCAGGTCGTCCCCCTCGACATGGCCGACCGCGACGGTCAGTCCGAGACGGTCGGCCAGTTCGCGAATCCGTTCCGCGAGGCCGGCCGGGTTGAGCCCGCCGGCGTTCGCGACGATCCGCACCCCGCGATCGATCGCGAGGCCGAGCGACTCCTCCAACTGGCGCAGGAACGTCTTCGCGTACCCGAGTTGCGGATCTTTCGTCCGGTCTCGGCCGAGGATCAGCATGGTCAGTTCGGCGAGGTAGTCACCGGTGAGGTAGTCGAGTTCACCGCCGTCGAGCATCTCGCGCATCGCGGCGAACCGGTCGCCGTAGAAGCCGGAGCAGTTACCGATCCGGACCGATGTCACCGTCATTGCTGTCCTTTCGGCTTGCGGCCGGCGCCGGGCAGCCCGGCGAACGCCTGCGCGATCGTCAGCCAATCGGTGACGTCGGCACCGTGCGGTACCAGCGCGAGGTCGTCGGGGTGCGAGCGTTGGGTGACCAGCCGGCAGAAGTCCAGTGCCGGACCACTGAGCCGCTGATCGGCGTCCACCGGACCCCAGGTCCACCGGTCGCCCGCGGGCCCGGTCAGTTCCACCCGGAACTCTTCGGCCGGCGGCGGCCGGCGGTGGACCGCAAAGGCGAAGTCGCGGGTGCGCACCCCCAGGTGGGCGATGTTGCGGAGCCGGTCGGTCGGCGTCCGGGTCACATCCAACGCATCGGCGACGTCCTCGCCGTGCGCCCAGGTCTCCATGATCCGCGCGGTGGCCATCGACACCGCGCCCATCGGCGGCCCGAACCAGGCGATCTTCGCCCCGGCCGGAACCGCGGCCAGCGCCTCGACCAGCCGACGCCGCCCGGTCCGCCAGCGATCCAGCAACTCGGCCTGCGGTACCAGGGCGAGTTCGGCGGCGCCCGCGTCGACGAATCCGGCCGGGTCGGCCAACGCCGCCGACACTCGGCCGGCGAAGGCGTCCGGGTTCTCGATCGCGAGCAGCGATGCCTCGTCGGTCCACGTCAGATGCGATATCTGATGCGATATCGGCCAACCCGGCGCCGGGGTGTCTCGACGCCAGTCGGCCGAACCGAGGTCCGCGATCAGGCCGTCCAGGTCGTCCCCCTCGGCGGTCAGGTCGGCGAGCACCGCAGCAAGATCGGCCATATCGCCAGCATCACATCGCCCGCCAGAAAAATCAAGCACGCTTGCTTGTTTGCCGTAGGCCCCCGCGCGGTTTCTCGTCTCCCGCGCGCGTTACGCCGCGCGCGGCAGGCAATTCCGCGCGCAGCACCGTGCCCCGGGTGGGGTGCGGCCTCGCGAACGCACGGTGCAGTCGCTCGCGTACCGCCTCTGGTCGGTCGAGGTCGGCCCAGGTCCAGCGGACCACGACCCAACCCAGGTCGCGCAGCCGATCCTCGCGGACCTTCTCCTGGAAGACCACGTCGCCGGCGGTCTGTCCCGGTCGCGACAGCCGGCCGTACTTGACCCGGCCGTCGAACTCGCCGACGACCCCCGAACCGGCCCAGCAGAAATCGACCCGACCCACCAATCGGCCGTGCTCGTCCCGGATCTCGGACTGGAGCTGTGGCGGAGGAACGTCGAGTCGATGCAGCAACACTCGACTGCGCGACTCCCCCACGCTCTCGCTGCGCGGGTCGAGAAACTCGAACACGCGCAGCGCCGCTCGATGACCAGGGCGGTTGGTGGCGTAGGCGGCCGCGGTGCGCAAGTCCGGGGAATCGCACAAACGGGCGCGCAACGTGGCGTCGCCGGTCACCACCGCTTGCTCGAAATCGACGGTGCGTGCCAGATCGGCCACCGCCCGCGCCGGCGTGCAGACCGCCGGATCGGCCCCGGCGATCACCGCGGCGGCGGGCAGCGGCGCGCAATGCACGTGCAGCAGACGGGTTCGCCGGCCGCCCGCCGCCTGATCCCGAGTGACGTGCACTCGATCGAGCGGGACATTCCAGGTCGGCAGGCCGTGCCAGATCAGCGCGGACTGATGGCTGAGCACCGATCCGGCCGCCAACCCGGGCAGCGTCGCGGCAGCCAGCAGGCGGTGCCGCCGCTCCGCGTCGATATCGCCGGGTGGCAGGTAACTGCCCGCACGCAACCGCGTCCAGCCCGGCGACCGGTAACAACGGCGCAGCTCGGCGTCGGTGTAACCGGCGGCGAGCGCGGTCCGGCGGTGTAACGGTTCGGCGGTCATCGCTCCATCGTCGGCGACGCACGTCCCCGCGCCGCCGGCCGAGATCCCCGGTTGTGGACGGATTGTCGCCTGTGCGTTGCGCGCGAAATGACACGCCGCGCGCGGATATCCGCGCGCGGCGCGCTATTCGTCGCGCACGACGAGCACGACCTTGCCGGCGGCGGTCCGGTTCTCCAGCGACGCGATGGCCGCGCCGGCCTCGGCCAACGGATAGGTGACCGGCTCCGGCGCGGAGATCGCACCCGAGGCCAGCAACGGCTCGTACGCGGCCCACTGCCGCGCGAGGTAGTCCGGGTGAGTCCGCGCCCACTCACCCCAACCGACGCCGACCACCTCGACGTTGCGCAGCAGCAGCCGGTTCACCCGTACCGTCGGAATCTCACCGCCGGTGAAGCCGACCACCAGCAACCGGCCGGCCGGCGCCAGGGAACGGATGCTGTCGGTGAACCGGTCGCCGCCGACCGGGTCGAGCACGATGTCGACGCCCTTACCCGCGGTCAGTTCCTTGACGGCGGTCAACCAGCCGTCGGACAACACGACGTCGGTGGCGCCGGCGGCGCGAGCGATCTCCGCCTTCGCCTCGGTGCTCACCACCGCGATCGTCCGAGCCGCCCCCAACGCCGGAGCCAGCCGCAACGTGGCGGTACCGATCCCGCCGGCCGCGCCGTGCACCAGAACCGTCTCGCCGGCGGCCAACCGGCCCCGGTCGGCGAGGGCGAACTGCACGGTCAGATCGTTGAACAGCAGCCCGGCGCCGGCCGTCAACGAGACCGAGTCGGGGAGCCGGAAGACCGTGCCGGGGACCAGCGCGGCGACCTCGGCCATCCCGCCGCCGAGCACGGCCAGCCCGGCCACCCGGTCGCCCGCCGCCACGCCGGCGTCGGGCGGCGCCCACCGGACCACCCCGGCAACCTCACTGCCCGGGACGAACGGGATCTCCGGCTTGATCTGGTACCGGCCGCGGGTGAGCAACGCGTCCGGGAACGCCACCCCCGCCGCATACACATCGACCAGTACCAGGCTGTCGTAGGAGGCCGGCTCGTCGATCTCGACGAGTTCGACCGCGTCCGGTCCGTCCAGCTTGTTGACCTGTACTGCGCGCATCGGCGCTCACACTCCATCCAAAACCAACTGAGCCCACGAACCGCTCGGGCTTGTTTCGTCAGCGGCGCGCGGCGGCGACCGCGGCGGCGACGTCGGTGAACTTCACCCGGGGTCGTCCGGCGAGCTTGCCGGCCTGCTTCTCCGCCGCGTCGATCGCCCGCCAGCCTTCCCGGTCGATCAGATCGGGTTGCCGTGCGGCGAGCAGCTTGCCCAGATCGGACCGGGTCGCGGGCTGCGCCGTCAGCATCCCGGACTGGAAGTCGGCCAGCAGCAGCTCGACCGTCTCCTTCGCGTCGACCTTGTTCGAACCGATCACGCCCCGCGGGCCGCGCTTGATCCAGCCGGATACGTACACCCCGGGCACCGGTGCACCGTCCGGACCGACCACCCGGCCCGCCTCGTTCGGCACGACACCACGGCGCTCGTCGAACGGCAGGTCCGGCAGCGCCCGACCGTGGTAGCCGACCGACCGCAGCACCAGACCGGTCGTCAGCGTCTCGGTCTGCCCGGTCGGCCGGGCCACGATCGCGCCGTCCGCTGCCAGCAGCTCGTTGTGACTCAACTCGATCGCGGTCACCCGATCGGTCCCCTGCAGTTCGGTCGGCGAGACCCGATAGCGGAACACGATCCGCTTTCGCGACGCGTCGCCCGAGGTGCCCCGTTCGGCATACTCGCGAGCGAGGTTCATCTTCAGCCGAAGCGCGGGCTCGATGTCCGGATCTTCCAGGGCGGCCGCGCTCGCCGGGTCCAACACCACATCGGCCGGGTCCACCACGACATCGATCCCGGGCAGATGACCGAGCGCCAGAAACTCCGACGACGAATACGCCGCCTGCGCCGGTCCGCGCCGGCCGAGCACCACGACCTCACGGATGGTGCTTTCCCGCAGCGCGGCCAGGGCGTGGTCGGCGATGTCGGTCGTTGCCAGCTGATCCGGGTCGGCGACCAGGATTCGGGCGACGTCGAGGGCGACGTTGCCGTTGCCGACGATCACCGCGCGTTCGCCGGACAGGTCGAAGGTGCGCTCGGCGAAATCGGGGTGACCGTTGTACCAGGCGACGAACTCGGTCGCGGACACCGATCCGGGCAGATCTTCGCCCGGCACGTCGAGCCGGCGATCGGCGGTGGCGCCGACCGCGTAGATCACCGCGTGGTGGTGAGCCATCAGCTCCTGGTGCGATACGTGCTCGCCGACCCGGACGTTGAGATAGAACTGCAGGTTGTCCCGCCGGAACACCGATTCGAACATGTTCGCGACCCCTTTGGTCCCGGCATGATCGGGCGCCACACCCGCCCGGATCAGCCCCCAGGGCGTCGGCAGTCGATCCAGCATCTCGATCTCGACGTCGGCCCGGGACAGCAGCTCCTCGGCCGCGTAGCAGGCCGCCGGACCGGCGCCGACGATCGCCACCCGAAGCGTGCCGAGCGACTTCGGCGGACGCGGCGGAAGCCGCAACGGTGCCAGATCCGGCTCCAACGGATGCCGCTCGAACCAGGCCGCATTGATATCGCGGAACCGCGCCAGCGAGGCAGTCAGATCGTCCTCGGAGAAGATCGCCTCCACCGGGCACGCGTCCACGCAGGCGCCGCAATCGATACAGGTGTCCGGATCGATATGCAACATCTCCGCGGTGGCGAACTCCGGCTGGCCGGGCGAGGGCCGGATGCAGTCGACCGGGCACTCGGCAATGCAGCTCGCATCGTTGCAGCACCGCTGGGTGATCACATACGCCATTGCTCCGCCTCGCACATTCGACGACCTGAGAGGTAACCGGCTAAGAATAGAACGTGTTCCGATCCAGTCGGCTGCCAGCTCGGCAGCACGCCGTTACTCTCGGATTGTGCCCGGACGGACTCTGATCCTCATGCGACACGGCAAATCTGCGTATCCACCTGGAGTTGCCGATCACGAACGCCCGCTTTCGGAGCGCGGCCGGCGGGAAGCCGCGCTGGCCGGCGCCTGGCTGCAGGACAGCCGTCCGCCGGTCGACGCAGTGCTCTGCTCCACCGCGACCCGCACCCGGGAAACGCTCGCCGCCACCGGTATCGATGCGTCGGTCGACTACGAGAACCGGATCTACGAGGCGTCGCCGACGGATCTGATCGAGCTGATCCGCGCCGCCGACGCCGACGTCACCACGCTGCTGATCGTCGGCCACGCCCCCGGCATGCCGTGGACGGCGGCCGAACTCAGCTACAACCGCGATTCGTCGGCGGCGACGGCGATCCAGGCCAAGTTTCCGACGTCGGCGCTGGCCGTACTCAGCTTCGACTGCGCCTGGGCCGATGTCGATACCGGCCTGGGCACGCTGACCGACTTCCACGTACCGCGCTGACCCGACCGGTCAGTCGCCGATCCAGCCGTGCTCGTCGGCGAGCCGCAGCAGCCGGGTCCGAATCTCCAGCATCTGACCCGCCCGCAGCTCGCTCGAGCTGTTCAGCAGCACTTCGGTCACCTCCGCGAGGAACTCCGGCTCGGTCAGGATGTCCGATGCGCCGTCACCGGCGGACACGGCCGCCGGTGACACCGCAGCCACCGGCGCCGCGGGCGCCATCCGGATCGCTTCACGGGGTGCCGCGTCGCGCACCCGTAGCTCCACGTCGGTGGCTTTCCCGCCCCGATCGGAATCCTCGGCGCGGAACCGCACCTCGATCCCCGGCCGGGCCAGCGCCTTCTCGAACAACAAATCGTTGGTGTGGACGAACAGATCCTCACCGCCGGACTCCGGCGCGATGAATCCGTATCCCCGCTCGTGGTCGAATCGAACGATCCGCCCCGTCTCCCATGTCTCTGCCACAGTCACCACTGTATTCATCCCTCGAAACTCGTCCTCGACCCCGTCGAGGCCACCACATCCGCTACGGCGGTATCGGGCCACCCACCGGTGGGTGGCCCGATACCGGTCGCCGGCTACCGGAACTCGCTGAACCCGTAATCGTCCAACGGAACCGCCGCGCCGGTGCCCTGACCGAAGCCGTCCGGCGTGTAGTACTGATCGTCGTAGGCCGGCACCGCATAAGCCGCGGCCCGCGCCTCCTCTGTCGGATTCACCTGGATATTGCGATACCGGTTGATCCCGGTGCCGGCCGGGATCAACTTTCCGATGATCACGTTTTCCTTGAGTCCGACCAGCTTGTCGCTGCGGCAGTTGATCGCCGCATCGGTCAGCACCCGGGTGGTCTCCTGGAACGACGCCGCAGACAGCCACGAATCGGTCGCCAAGCTGGCCTTGGTGATACCCATCAGCACCGGACGTCCGGCCGCCGGCTCGCCGCCCTCGGCAACGACTCGACGGTTGGCCGCCTCGAACTCGGAACGCTCGGTCAGCGAACCGGGCAGGAACTCGGTCGAACCCGAATCGATGATCGTGACCCGACGCAGCATCTGGCGCACGATCACCTCGATGTGCTTGTCGTGGATCGACACACCCTGGCTGCGGTACACCTCCTGCACCTCGTTGACCAGATGCACCTGCACCTGTCGCGGCCCCATCACGCGCAACACCTCGTGCGGGTCGGCCGAGCCTTCCAGCAGCTGCTGACCCACCTCGACATGATCGCCGTCGGACAGCAGTCGTTCGGTGCCGTCGTCGTGCTTGAACACGCGCAACCGCTGCCGCTTGGAGAGCTTGTCGTACACGACCTCCTCACCGCCGTCGTCCGGAATGATGGTGATCTTGTAGAACCGGTCGTCGTCCTCCAGCCGGACCCGACCCGACACGTCCGCGATCGGCGCCTTGCCCTTCGGCACCCGAGCCTCGAAGAGCTCCTGCACCCGGGGCAGACCGCCGGTGATGTCGTCGCCGGCCACACCACCCTGGTGGAAGGTACGCATGGTCAGCTGGGTACCCGGCTCGCCGATCGACTGCGCGGCCACGATGCCGACCGCCTCACCGATGTCCACCAGCTTGCCGGTGGCCATCGAGCGGCCGTAGCAGGTAGCGCAGACCCCGGTGCCGGTGACGCAGGTGAGCACCGACCGGACCTTGACCTCGGTGATCCCCGCCGCGAGCAACGCATCGATCGCCGGATCACCCAGGTCGGCGCCCCGCGGTACCACCACGTTGCCGGCGGCGTCGAGCGCGTCGGCCGCCAGCGTGCGGGCGTAGGTGCTGGTCTCCACGTGCGGGTCGCGAATCAGCGTGCCGTCCGGCTGCCGCTCCGCGATATGCGTCGTGATCCCGCGCTCGGTACCGCAGTCGTGCTCGCGCACGATCACGTCCTGCGAGACGTCGACCAGTCGTCGGGTCAGGTAACCCGAGTCGGCGGTCCGCAGCGCGGTGTCGGCCAAACCCTTCCGGGCACCGTGGGTGTTGATGAAGTACTCCAACACCGTCAGGCCTTCGCGGAACGACGACTTGATCGGCCGCGGGATGAACTCACCCTTCGGGTTGGTCACCAGCCCCTTCATCCCGGCCAGCGTGCGGGTCTGGGTGAAGTTACCGGTCGCACCCGAATCGACGATCGTGATGATCGGGTTCTCCGGCGGGTAGTGCGCCCGCAGCGCTCGGCCGACCTCTTCGGTCGCTTCCTGCCAGATCTTCACCAGCGCGTTGTTGCGCTCCTGGTGATCGAGCGCACCACGCTGGTACTTCTTCTCGATCTGGTCGGACTGCGCCTCGTAGCGCTCCATGATCTCGGCCTTCTCCGGCGGCACCAGCACGTCGGACATCGAGACCGTCACGCCGGATCGGGTCGCCCAGTAGAAGCCGGCGTCCTTCAGCTTGTCGACGGTCTGCGCTACCACGATCATCGGGTACCGCTCGGCCAGATCGTTGACGATGGTGGCCTGCCGCTTCTTCGGCATCTGCTCGTTGACGTACGGGTAGTCCGCCGGCAGCAGCTCGTTGAACAGCACCCGACCGAGCGTCGTCGCGGTGATCCAGGCGTCGCCGCGCAACCAGCCGTCCGGGAACAGCTCCTCCTCCAGCTCGCGCGGCGGCCGCTGCTCGGTGAGCCGGATCTTGATCGGTGCCCGGACCGACAGCGCACCCCGATCCGCCGCCATGATCGCTTCGGCCGTCGAGGAGTACACCCCGCGTTCGGGCGACTCCCCGTCCGCTGCCTGGTAGGCCCCGGCGGCGTTCTCTTCCAACCGGGTCAGGTGATACAGGCCGGTCACCATGTCCAGGCGGGGCATGGCCAACGGCCGACCCGACGCCGGGGACAGGATGTTGTTCGACGACAGCATCAACACCCGGGCCTCGGCCTGGGCCTCGGCCGACAGCGGCAGGTGCACCGCCATCTGGTCACCGTCGAAGTCGGCGTTGAACGCCTCGCAGACCAGCGGGTGCAGCTGGATCGCCTTACCCTCGACCAGCTGCGGCTCGAATGCCTGGATGCCGAGGCGGTGCAGCGTCGGCGCCCGGTTCAGCAACACCGGATGCTCGGCGATGACCTCTTCCAGCACGTCCCACACCTGCGGGCGTTGCCGCTCGACCATCCGCTTGGCGGATTTGATGTTCTGGGCGTGGTTCAGATCGACCAGCCGCTTCATCACGAACGGTTTGAACAGCTCCAGCGCCATCAGCTTGGGCAGACCACACTGATGCAGCTTCAGCTGCGGACCGACCACGATGACCGAACGACCGGAGTAGTCGACCCGCTTGCCGAGCAGGTTCTGCCGGAACCGGCCCTGCTTGCCCTTGAGCAGATCGGACAGCGACTTGAGCGGACGATTGCCGGGACCGGTCACCGGACGGCCACGCCTGCCGTTGTCGAACAGCGCGTCCACCGACTCCTGCAGCATGCGCTTCTCGTTGTTCACGATGATCTCGGGCGCACCGAGATCGATCAGCCGCTTCAGCCGGTTGTTCCGGTTGATCACCCGGCGGTACAGGTCGTTGAGGTCCGAGGTGGCGAACCGACCGCCGTCGAGCTGCACCATCGGCCGCAGTTCCGGCGGGATCACCGGGACCGCGTCGAGGACCATGCCCATCGGCGAGTTACCGGACTGCTGGAACGCCGCGACGACCTTCAGTCGCTTCAGCGCGCGCAGCTTCTTCTGCCCCTTGCCGCTGCGGATGGTCTCGCGCAGGATCTCGGCCTCGGCGTCGATGTCGAAGCTCTGCATCAGCTTCTGGATCGCCTCGGCGCCCATCGCGCCGGTGAAGTACTCGCCGTAGCGGTCCTGCAGTTCGCGGTACAGCATCTCGTCCACGATCAACTGCTTCGGCGCGAGCTTGGTGAAGGTGGTCCAGATCTCGTCGAGCCGGTCCAGCTCACGCTGCGCCCGGTCGCGCAGCTGACGCATCTCGCGCTCGCCGCCGTCCTTGACCTTGCGCCGGACGTCGGACTTGGCGCCCTCGGCCTCCAGCTCGGCCAGATCGGCCTCGAGCTTCTGTGCCCGGGCTTCCAGATCGGCGTCGCGCTGGTCGGCGACGCCCTTCTTCTCGACGCCCATCTCGGCCTCGAGCGTGGACAGCTCGTTGTGCCGCTGCTCGTCGTCGACCGCCGTGATCACGTAGGCAGCGAAGTAGATGATCTTCTCGAGATCCTTCGGCGCCAGGTCCAACAGGTAGCCGAGCCGGCTCGGGACACCCTTGAAGTACCAGATGTGGGTGACCGGCGCGGCCAGCTCGATGTGGCCCATCCGCTCCCGGCGCACCTTGGCGCGCGTCACCTCGACGCCACACCGTTCGCAGATGATGCCCTTGAAGCGGACGCGCTTGTACTTGCCGCAGTAACATTCCCAGTCCCGGGTGGGACCGAAGATCTTCTCGCAGAACAAGCCGTCCTTCTCCGGCTTGAGCGTGCGGTAGTTGATGGTCTCCGGCTTCTTCACTTCGCCGTACGACCACTGGCGAATGTCCTCCGCAGTGGCCAGGCCGATCCGGAGCTCATCGAAGAAGTTGACGTCCAGCACGTCGTAACTTCCTTTCCCATATGGGTTGGTCTTGCAAGCTGATCACGTGTGCGGCCGGGTCCGGGCACGGAAACCCGTGCCCGGACCCGCCACGGCTAACCGGACAGGTCGTCGACGGTCGCGGATTCGTTGCGGGAGAGATTGATGCCGAGGTTGGCCGCTGCGCGCTCGAGGTCTTCGTCCTCGCCTTCGCGCAGCTCGATCGCTGCGCCGTCCGAGGACAACACCTCGACATTGAGGCACAGCGATTGCAGTTCCTTCAGCAACACCTTGAACGACTCCGGAATTCCCGGCTCCGGGATGTTCTCGCCCTTGACGATCGCCTCGTACACCTTCACCCGGCCGACCACGTCGTCGGACTTGATGGTGAGCAGCTCCTGCAGGGTGTACGCAGCGCCGTAGGCCTGCATCGCCCAGCACTCCATCTCACCGAACCGCTGACCACCGAACTGTGCCTTACCGCCGAGCGGCTGCTGGGTGATCATCGAGTACGGCCCGGTGGAGCGAGCGTGGATCTTGTCGTCCACCAGGTGGTGCAGCTTGATGATGTACATGTAGCCGACCGAGACCGGGTACGGGAACGGCTCTCCGGAACGCCCGTCGAACAGCGTTGCCTTACCGTCGGCGCCGACCATTACCTCGCCGTCCCGGTTGGGCAGGGTCGACCCGAGCAGACCGGTCAACTCCTCCTCCCGGGCACCGTCGAACACCGGGGTGGCGATGTTGCTGTCCGGCGGCGCCGCCAGCATCTCCTCCGGCAGGTTCGCCGCCCAGTCCGGCAGACCGTCCGCGTCGGGAACCTGCCAGCCGGCCTTGCCGATCCAGCCCAGGTGGGTCTCCAGGATCTGGCCGATGTTCATTCGGCGCGGCACACCGTGGGTGTTCAGGATGATGTCGACCGGCGTGCCGTCGGGCATGAACGGCATGTCCTCCTGCGGGAGGATCTTGCCGATAACGCCCTTGTTGCCGTGCCGACCGGCCAGCTTATCGCCGTCCTGGATCTTGCGCTTCTGCGCCACGTACACCCGGACCAGCTCGTTCACCCCGGGCGACAGATCGTCGTCGTCGTCGCGGGAGAACACCCGGATGCCGATCACCTTGCCGGACTCACCGTGCGGCACCTTCAACGACGTGTCGCGGACCTCGCGGGCCTTCTCCCCGAAGATCGCGCGCAGCAGCCGCTCCTCCGGAGTCAGCTCGGTCTCGCCCTTCGGGGTGACCTTGCCGACCAGCACGTCGCCGTCACGAACCTCGGCCCCGATCCGGACGATGCCGCGCTCGTCCAGGTCGGCGAGAACCTCGTCGGAGACGTTCGGGATGTCCCGGGTGATCTCCTCGGCGCCCAGCTTGGTGTCGCGCGCATCGATCTCGTGCTCCTCGATGTGGATCGAGGTGAGCACGTCCTCCTCGACCAACCGCTGGGAGAGGATGATCGCGTCCTCGTAGTTGTGGCCCTCCCACGGCATGATCGCAACCAGCAAGTTCTTGCCGAGCGCCATCTCGCCGTTCTCGGTACACGGCCCGTCGGCGAGCACCTGACCCGTCTCGACCCGCTGCCCCTCGTCCACGATCGGCCGCTGGTTCGCGCAGGTGCCCTGGTTGGACCGGGCGAACTTGCGCATCCGGTAGCTCTCCCGGGTGCCGTCGTCGGCCATCACGGTGACGTAGTCGGCCGAGACCTCCTCGACCACGCCGGCCTTGTGATTGACCACCACGTCGCCGGCGTCCACCGCGGCCCGCAGCTCCATCCCGGTACCCACCAGCGGGGCCTCCGAGCGAACCAGCGGCACCGCCTGACGCTGCATGTTCGCGCCCATCAGGGCGCGGTTGGCGTCGTCGTGCTCGAGGAACGGGATCATCGCGGTGGCCACCGAGACCATCTGCCGCGGCGACACGTCGATGTAGTCGACCTCGCTTGCCGGCACCAGCTCGGCGTCGCCGCCCTTGCGTCGGACCAGCACCCGGGCGTCGGTGAAGTTGCCCTCGGCATCGACCACCGAATTGGCCTGCGCGACGACGAAACGATCCTCTTCGTCGGCAGTCAGATAATCCACCTGGTCGGTCACCCGACCGGCCTCGACCTTGCGATACGGGGTCTCGATGAAACCGAACGGATTCACCCGGGCGTACACCGACAGCGACCCGATCAGCCCGATGTTCGGGCCTTCCGGCGTCTCGATCGGGCACATCCGGCCGTAGTGGCTGTGGTGCACGTCGCGCACCTCGAGCCCGGCCCGCTCCCGGGACAGACCGCCCGGACCCAACGCCGACAGCCGCCGCTTGTGCGTGAGGCCGGACAACGGGTTGTTCTGGTCCATGAACTGCGACAGCTGCGAGGTGCCGAAGAACTCCCGGATCGCCGCCGTGATCGGGCGGATGTTGATCAGGGTCTGCGGGGTGATCGCCTCGACGTCCTGGGTGGTCATCCGTTCCCGGACCACGCGCTCCATCCGGGAAAGACCGACCCGCAGCTGGTTCTGAATCAGTTCGCCGACCGTGCGCAGCCGGCGGTTGCCGAAGTGGTCGATGTCGTCGACCTCGACCGGCACCTCGGTCCCGCCCGGCGCGGTCATCGCCCGCTCGCCGGCATGCAATCGCACCAGGTACTCGATGGTCGCGACGATGTCCTCTTCGGTGAGCACCGAGGAGGTGATCGGCTCGCCGACGTGCAGGCCGAGCTTCTTATTGATCTTGTATCGGCCGACCCGAGCCAGGTCGTACCGCTTCTCCTTGAAGAACAGGTTCTCCAGCAGGGTCTGGGCCGACTCCTTGGTCGGCGGCTCCCCCGGCCGCAGCTTGCGGTAGATGTCCAGCAGCGCCTCGTCGGTACCGGCGGCGTTGTCCTTCTCCAGCGTGGTCATCATGATCTCGGAGAAGCCGAACCGCTCGGTGATCTGCTCGGTGCTCCAGCCGAGCGCCTTGAGCAGCACGGTGACCGGCTGCCGCCGTTTGCGGTCGATCCGGACGCCGACCGTGTCCCGCTTGTCGACGTCGAACTCCAGCCAGGCGCCCCGGCCCGGGATCACCTTGACGCTGTGCAGGTCCTTTTCGGTGGTCTTGTCGACCGAGTGGTCGAAATACACGCCGGGCGAGCGGACCAGCTGTGATACCACGACCCGCTCGGTGCCGTTGATGATGAAGGTGCCCTTGTCGGTCATCATCGGGAAGTCACCCATGAAGACCGTCTGGCTCTTGATCTCGCCGGTGTTGTTGTTGATGAACTCCGCGGTGACGAACAGCGGCGCCGCGTAGGTCATGTCCTTGTCCTTGCACTCCTCGACCGAGGCCTTGACCTCGTCGAAGCGTGGATCGGAAAACGACAGCGACATCGAGCCGGAGAAGTCCTCGATCGGCGACAGCTCGGCCAGGATCTCCTCCAGGCCGCCGATCACCTCGGTCTCCCCCCGGGCTGCGGCCCGTTCCCGCCACTGGGGCGTTCCGACCAGCCACTCGAAGGAATCGGTTTGCAGATCCAGAAGTCCGGGGACTTCCAACGGTTCGCGGATCTTTGCGAACGAGACCCGCCTGGGGGCTCCGGGAATCCCGGACTTACGGTCGGTGGCGTTTGTCTGGGTGGAGACTGCCAAGATGCGTCCTTCCAGCACCTCACGCCGGCCACACTGGGCGCGCGGCCAGCTGTCCTGCTTCAGAGTCTTCGACTTGCCGCTGGTCACGACCGGAACGAAACCCGAGCACTACGAACAGCAGGCACCTTTGGGAGAAAGTGCAGGTCCGACGGTGTGATCGAGAGATGGACAGGATGCAGCCAGCGCAAAGTCTAAAATTACATGACGGAATGGACGCCGTCAAGTAAGAAGCCGAAAAAGATCTCCGCCGGAGGAATCATCGACTCCGGCGCGATCGGCCCGCGGAAGCGTCGCTGGCTGGCGCGCTACGGCGTTCTGGCTGCTCACGAACTCGCATGTCTACTTCAGGGTGACGTGTCGACCCGGCCACGTCAAGGCTTCGGAGCCGCGTTTCCCCGAGCTTTCCAAGCAAGCCCGGGGAAACGGCGGCCGAACCGACCTCAGTTCCGGCGATGCTGGCCGGTGTCCGGATCCTCGTATCGCTGCTGCGGCTCGTAGGGAGCCGTCGGCGGCTCCTCGAACCGATCTGCGGCCGCGCCCTCGTGGGCCGACGAGTTGTCGTAGTGCTGCGGCTGGTCGTATCGGGCGTAGTTCTGGTCGTACTCGTAGCCCGCGCTGTGCTCGTAAGACGTGTCGTAGTTCCCGCCGGCACCGGCAGTCACCGGGATCTGCTGCGTGGCGTCGACGTCTTCCATGTCCTTGATGATCGCCGCCTGGGCCGCCGGCGGCAGGGTGTGCAGGATCTCCCGGACCCGGTTCTGCCGGCGGGTGATCGCTTCCCGGTACGGCATACCGGGGGTCGCCTGCATCTGCGGGACGATGCCCTCGACCTCTTCGACGCCACCGACGTTGTGGCCGGCATCGGCCAACGCCTGCTCCTGCGCCATCTGGGCTTCGTCCTTCTCCTCGGACATGCCGATCGGGCCGATCATCCGACCGTTCAGGAACTGCTTGACCACCGGCTCCTCGCTGGTCAGCAACACCTCGCGGGGACCGAACATCACCAGATGGCGCCGGAACAGCATGCCGATGTTGTCCGGCACGGTGCGGGCCAGGTTGATGTTGTGCGACACGATCAGGAACGTGGCGTCGATCTGCGCGTTGATGTCGAGGAAGAGCTGGCTGATGTAGGTCGTGCGGACCGGGTCGAGGCCGGAGTCCGGCTCGTCGACCAGGATGATCTGCGGGTCCAGCACCAGGGCTCGGGCCAGCCCAGCACGCTTGCGCATACCGCCGGAGATCTCGCCGGGCAGCTTGTTCTCGGCGCCGCCGAGACCCACCAGATCAAGCTTCTCCATCACGATCTTGCGAATGTCCGACTCGGACTTCTTCGTGTGCTCACGCAGTGGGAACGCGGTGTTGTCGAACAGATCCATCGAGCCGAAGAGCGCGCCGTCCTGGAACAGCACCCCGAACAGCTTCCGGATGTCGTACAAGTCCTTGTTCGAACAGGTGGTGATATCCGTACCATCGATATAGATATGGCCCTGCTCCGGCTTCAGCAACCCGATCAACGACTTCAGGAACACCGACTTACCGGTACCCGAAGGGCCGACCATCAGGCTGATCTCGCCCGGCGGCAGGGTAAGCGTCACATCCTGCCAGATGTTCTGTCGTCCGAAGGACTTCGTAATTCCTTCGGTCCGCACCTCGACGCCCACGTCCACCTCCACGACTACATGACACGCCACACACCCCGAAACGGGTGTGGATCACGCCACTTTAACCTTACCCGCGAGTGCGCACCCTGATACCGACCAAAAGATCGGCAACTCGCGCACGCCCGCTCGACCGGAACGCGCCGAGCGGGCGTCCCTTGCTGGGGACACCCGCTCGGCGCAGGATCAGGAGCGATCCACCTACTTGACGGCGACCTGCGCGCCGGCCGCAGCCAGCTTGTCCTTGGCCGCTTCGGCGGCCTCCTTGTTGACCTTCTCCAGGATCGCCTTCGGGGCGCTCTCCACGAGGTCCTTGGCCTCCTTCAAGCCCAGGCCGGGAACGAGTTCCCGGACCACCTTGATCACCTGGATCTTCTTGTCGCCGGCGCCCTCCAGGACGACGTCGAACTCGTCCTGCTCGACGGCAGCCTCGGCCGCCGCAGCCGGGGCGGCCGCCGCCGCGACTGCAACCGGAGCGGCGGCGGTGACCTCGAAGGTCTCCTCGAACTTCTTGACGAACTCCGAGAGCTCGAGCAGGGTCAGTTCCTTGAACGCCTCGAGCAGGTCGTCGGTGCTCAGCTTTGCCATGACGGGTTTCCTTTCGATGTCTGGTCGATCCGCGAACGCGGATCAGGATTCTTCGGTTGCCTCGGCCGCGTCAGCGGGTGCAGCGCCGGATTCCGCGGTGTCGGATTCCGCAGCAGCGGTTTCGGTGGCGTCGGTTTCGGTAGCAGCGCTACCCGCCTCCGCCGCCCGCTTCTCTTCCAGCGCGGCCGCGAGCCGGGCGACCTGAACGGCCGGCGCCGCGAACAACGCGGCGGCCTGACTCAGGTTGGCCTTCATCGCGCCGGCCAGCTTGGCCAGCAGGACTTCGCGGGAATCGAGATCCGCGATCCGGTCGACTTCTTCGACCGTGAGCGGGCGGCCATCCATGTAGCCGCCCTTGATGATCAGGGCCTTGTTCTCCTTGGCGAAGGTCTTCAGCGCCTTGGCGGCGTCGACCGGCTCGCCGGAGATGAACGCGATCGCGGTCGGACCGACGAACAGGTCGTCCAGACCGTCGACGCCGGCCGCGGCAGCAGCGCGTTTGACCAGCGTGTTCTTCGCGACGGAGTAGGTCGCGCCGGTGCCCAGCGCCCGCCGCAACGAGGTCAGATTGCCGACCGACAGACCGCGGTACTCGGTGATCACCGCAGCGCTCGCGCCCCGGAACTGGTCGGCGATCTCCGCGACCGCGGCCACCTTTTCGGACTTTGCCATGCTTCGCCTCCTCTCGGTGGTGTCGGGTTCACCGAGTAGGCCGCATCGGGGCCCGGAAACGACAAACGCCCCGGTGCAGGGCACGCGGGGCCGGCCGGCCCGAACGGATACCCGGGGCCGACGACTCTGCTCGCCTGCGTGGGTCGTCGGCGTCGTGGCCGGACCTTCGACCGTGCGGAGAGCACGGCGACCAACGGTCTTCGGTGAACTGTGGTGTCGGATGGCGATCGAACTGGCCGAAAGCCGTCCTACAGCGTACGCGCCGGTCTCGCCGACACCAAACCCGAGCAGCCGGGGCTACTCCCGGGTAGTACTGAGAGGATGAAGATCGCTACCGGCCGTACCGACGGCGCCGTGCAACTCGCCTACGAGGACCTCGGCCCGACCGATGGGGAACCGGTCGTGCTGATCATGGGGTTCGCCAGCCAACTCACCCGCTGGCCGGATTCGTTCTGCGCGCGGCTGGTCGACGCCGGTTACCGGGTGATCCGGTTCGACAACCGGGACATCGGGTTGTCGACGAAACTGTCCGGTACCCGCGTCGGCGGCTCGCAACTGGCTCGCCTCGCCCGCTACCAGCTCGGCCTGGCCAGTCCGGTGCCGTACACCCTGGTCGAGATGAGTGACGACGTCACCCGGCTGCTGAACCACCTGAGCCTGGACTCCGTGCACCTGGTCGGCGCCTCGATGGGCGGGATGATCGCCCAGGTGTTCGCCGGGCAACACCCGGATCGGGTGCGCAGCCTGGGCATCATCTTCTCCACCACCAATCAGGCTTTCCTCCCACCGCCGCATCCGGCGGCGTTGCGCGCCCTGACCGCCGGCCCCGGCACGAACCCGACCCGGGAGCAGGTGATACAGCACACCCTGGCGGCAGCGAAGCTGTTCGCCGGTTCGGCCTACCCGCAACCGGAAGCCGAGCTTCGGGACCGGATTGCGGCCGACTACGACCGCTGCTACTACCCGGCCGGTCTCGTCCGCCAGTTCGGTGCGGTCACCGGCACCGGCAGTCTGCTGCGCTGGACCGAACAGATCACCGCGCCGACCGCGGTGATCCACGGCACTGCCGACCCGCTGGTCCGCCCATCCGGCGGAAAGGCGGTGGCCCGGGCGATCCCGGCAGCTCGGCTGCACCTGATCGCCGGGATGGGGCATGATCTGCCGGCGCAACTGGAGGAGCAAGTCACCGGGTTGCTGATCGAGAACTTCCGCCAGGTGCGGACCGGATAGCCATCCCGGTTCGGCCGAGCGTCGACGGCATCGATCGTCACCGGAAGTCGCGCGAGGTCGTCCGGAAGGTGAGGGCGAGGCGTTCGAGCCGATCGGCGAGCACGTTCACCGCGCCGTCCCGGCATTCCAACGTGCCCCGGACGATCATCGCACTCGCATTACGGCCGACGCTGCGGTGTCTGTTCCACACCCCGATCGTGCAGATGACGTTGATCATCCCGGTCTCGTCTTCCAGGTTGAGGAACGTCACCCCGCTCGCCGTCGCAGGTCGCTGACGATGGGTGACCACGCCGGCGACCAAAACCCGCCGATCGGGCTCGGCGCCGGCCAGATCACCAGCTCGGAGCACCCCCCGAGCGGCCAGCCGGTCGCGTAGGTACTGCATGGGATGGCTCTCCGGCGAGATCGTCGTCGCCCACAGATCCGCCATGGTCGCTTCGGCCGACGCCATGTTCGGCAACGTAGGCGGCGGCCCGGGCAGCGAGGTTCCGGCGATCGTGCCGGGGCCCGCACCGGCGACGATCCCGGCGCTCCACAACGCTTGCCGCCGACTGAGACCGAAGACATCGAAGGCCCCCGCGGTCGCCAATGCCTCGAGCTGCACTCCGGTCGGCTCGACCCGCCGGACCAGGTCGGCCAGGTCCCGATACGGTCCGCCGGCCGCGCGCTCGGCGGTCAGCCGCTCCGCCAACTCGACCCCGATCCCGGTCACACTCGCCAACCCCAGCCGAACGGCGAAGCGGCCGTCCCGCCGGTGCACCGCGTGGTCGAACGGCTCGTCGGGATCGAACGGTCCGACCTCCGGCTGGTCACGCTCCAGACACCCGCCCCGTCCCGGCGCTCCCTGCTCCGATTCCGGCAGGAGTTCGAGATCGGGGTGCACCCCGGAATGCAGGATGCACGGCCGCCGAGTCACGACGCCGTGCCGACGGGCATCGGCGACCAGGCTCTGCGGTGAATAGAAGCCCATCGGCTGGGCACGCAACAACCCACACAAGAATGCCCCTGGATAGTGCAGCCGAAGCCACGTGCTGGCGTACACGATCAACGCAAAACTGATCGAATGGCTCTCGGCGAAACCGAAGTTCGCGAACGCCTCGATCCGTTGGTAGATGTCTCGGGCCGCCGCACCGGTGACTCCGTTGGCCGCCATCCCCGCGAACAACTGCTCGCGCAGCCGGCCGATCCGCTCGATGCCACGCTTGGACCCCATCGCCCGGCGCAACAGGTCCGCATCGTCACCGCTGCAGCCGCCGACCGTCATGGCGATCTGCATCAGCTGTTCCTGGAACAACGGAACCCCGAGAGTCCGTTCGAGCACCGGCTCGAGCAGCGGATGCGGGTAGGTGATCGGCTCGGCACCGGTGCGTCGGCGGATATACGGGTGCACCGCTCCGCCCTGGATTGGACCGGGTCGGATCAGCGCGATCTCGGTGACCAGGTCGTAGAAGCAGCGCGGCCGCAGCCGCGGCAGCGTGCCCAGCTGCGCCCGGCTCTCGACCTGGAACACCCCGATCGCGTCGGCCCGGCACAGCTGGTCGTAGACCCCGGGCTCCTCCTTGGGGATCGACGCCAACGTCCAGGCCTCGCCCACCCGCTCCCGCGCCACGTCCAACGTGTGCTGCACCGCGCCGAGCATCCCCAGGCCGAGCAGGTCGAACTTGACCAACCCCATCCACGCACAGTCGTCCTTGTCCCACTGCAGGACCGTGCGATCGACCATCCGCGCCGGCTCGATCGGACATACCTCGCCGATCGGACGGTCGGTGAGCACGATTCCGCCGGAATGGATTCCCAACTGCCGCGGCGCCCGGAGCAGCTCGTTCGCGAGCTCGAGCACCGGCCCCGGGATGTCGTGGTCCGCGACCGGGCCGCCCCACACATCGACCGACTTGGACCACGCGTCCTGCTGCCCGCTCGAATAGCCGAGCGCCTTGGCCATGTCGCGGACGGCGGAGCGAGGCCGGTAGGAGACCACGTTGCACACCTGGGCTGCGTTGCGCCGACCGTACTTCGCATAGACCCACTGGATGACCTCTTCGCGGCGGTCGGAATCGAAGTCGACGTCGATGTCCGGCTCCTCGTCACGGGTGGTCGAAAGGAACCGCTCGAACGGCAGGTCGAACTTCACCGGGTCGACGGCGGTGATCCCGAGGACATAACAGACAGCCGAGTTCGCCGCCGAACCACGCCCCTGACAGAGGATTCCGCGGCTGCGGGCAAAGGCGACGATGTCGTGCACGATCAGGAAGTACCCGGGGAAGTCGAGCCGCTCGATGACGGTGAGCTCACGCTCGAGCCGGGCCCGGACGTCCGTACCGGCATCGGGGTAGTGCGTCGCGCACCCCCGCCGGACGAGCTCGCGCAACCAGGACATCGAGGTGTGCCCGTCGGGCACCGCCTGCCGCGGCAGCCGTGGTCGCGCCTTGCGCAAGGGAAACGCAAGATCGGCAGCGAGGTCGGCGGTCCGGGCGACCGCACCGGGGAACCGCGCGAACCGAGCCGCCATCTCCGCTCCCGAGCGCAGGAACGCCGCACCGGAGGCCGGCAGCCAACCGTCCATCTCGTCGAGGCCACGGCGGGCCCGCACCGCCGCGACGGCATGCGCCAGTCGCCGGTCCCGCGGGTGGGCGTAGTGGACGTTGCCGGTGGCGACGACACCGACACCACCGGCCGACGCCACCGCCGCGACCGCATCGTTGGCCGCCGCGTCGAGCGGATAGCCGTGGTCGTAAACCTCGGCAAACACGTTGTCCCGCCCGAATCGCTCGGTCAGTGCGGTCAATTCGCGAGTTGCCGCGGTGACATCGGACCGGGTCAGGGCCTGGCGGACGGCACCCTTGCGGCAGCCGGTGAGCACGACCACCCGGCCCGCCAACGACTCGGTCAGCGTATCGAGATCGTAGACCGGGCGGCCCTTCTCGCCGCCGGTCAGGTGCGCGGTCGTCAGCGCCTCGGCGAGCGCGTGATAGCCGGTCTCGCCCCGGGCCAGCACGAGGAGATGGCTGCCTTCCGGATCGGCGACGCCGTTCTGCGGCCGAGCCAGCCCCAGCGAGAGCTCGGCGCCGTACATCGTGGGCAGGCCGTGCTCGTCGGCCGCTTCGGCCATCCGCACCACGCCGTAGAACCCGTCGTGGTCGGTGAGCGCGAGCCCGGTCAGGCCCAACCGGACGGCTTGCCGAACGAGCTCCTCCGGAGCGCTGACCCCGTCCAGGAAACTGAAGTTGGAGTGACAGTGCAGTTCGGCATAGGGGACGACATCGGTGGGACCGGCGATCGGGCCGGTCGAGCGGGCCGCATAGGAGGCACGTTTCCGCGACCACGCCGGACCGTCGCCGCCGTCCGGCTCGCTCGGCCGGCCCGAAAGCATCCGTTCCAGCTCGGACCAGGGGATGTCCGGATTGTGATACCCCACATCGCACCTCTTTCTCGTCCCGGATTCAGTCGTATCGGGCTTCGGCCCACCACCGGCCCCCGGCGACGAGCAGCAGCCACGCGCTGTCGTCGGCACCGACCAGCTGGAATCGGGCGACCCGACGTGCGCTCTCGGTGTCCCACCACCTCTCGTCGATCGGCCACGGACCGGCCCAGGACCGCACGGCGAACGAGCGAGCTGCACCGGGCGGGGTGAAGCGAACCGGTTCGGCGGTCACCACACCGCGCGCGGTAACGCCGACATCCACCCCGCCGGCATCGACGACCCGGACCGGCAGCGGCTCGGCGAATACGGTCGCCGGCGCGGGTAGCGGCATGGTGCCGGGCCACGGCCGGTCCCGCGGGCGCGGCGGCCGGCGCGGATCGCCCCAGGGCACCAGGGTTTGCCGGTCGGCCGGGCCCCGCCCCCCGCCGAGGACCACCGACACCACCGCGTCACGGCCGAGCAGGCTCTGGATCTTCGCGGCGACCCGATCGATCCGGTCGTCGGCACCATCGCCGTACAGGCTTTCGGCATGGTCGACGAGCGGGACGACGACCTGCGGAAGGAACCGGACCTCGGTGACCGGCGCAGCGACTCCGCCGCGCTCACCCGGGGTCCCGGCCAACTGCCAGCGCAGCCGGTCGATCAGATCCGCGCTGTCGAACCAACGCGAGTGCATCCAGGTCCGTTCGTGCACCCCGCCGTCGGCGGCGTGCACTTCGATCCAGACCGTCGTGCAGACCAGCTGCCGGTCGGCCAGCCCGGTGACGAACTCTTCGGCGGTCCGGCGCATGCTGAAGGCGAGCGGTTCGACCCGATCCAGCGGCGGCTCGAACACCTGCGAGCGTTCGTACTCCGGTTCCGGGCGGCCTGTGTGCAGCCGACCGTCGTGGCCCCGGGCGAGCCGATGGGCGAGCAGTCCGGTATGCCCGAATCGGCCGAGCACATCGCGCGGGGACAGCGCGGCAAAGGAACCGAGCGTTCGAAGCCCCAGCCGGGGCAGCAGACCGGTGAGTTCGGCGACCCCGAGCACCTGGATCGGCAACGGCGCCAGGAAAGCCGCCGCAGCTCCCGGCTCGATGATCAGGCTCTCCTGTGGCGCCGCCCGGCGAGCCGCCTGCTCCGCCGCGAACGGCCCGTCGGCGATCCCGAACCGACAGTCGGCGATCCCCAGGCCGACCAACGCCTCGGCGAGAACCGCGCCGACGTGCTCTTCACCACCGTAGAACCGGCTGCCGCGATCGACCCGGATCGCGCAGGTACCGGGCCGGATCAGCTGGACACCGGGATGGCGTTCCTCGACGGCCGCGAGCACCGGCTCGTAGCTGCGGACCTCCAGATCCGGGTCGTGGGTCGCGACGATCAGGCCGGGACAGCGGGCCTGGGCATCGCGAAGTCGTTGACCGCGCCGGACCCCGTCGGCCCGCGCCTCCGGTGAGCAGGCATGGACGACCCCCTGGGCGGAAACGGCGACGGGTCGGCCGGGCTCCCCGATCCCGACCCGCCGGGCCGTCCGGACCGGCCAATCCGGACACCAGGCGATGAGCGTACGCACTACTCGACGCTCCCGCTCAGCTCGCCTGCTCGGCAGCTCGGCGGAACTCCCGACCAGGCCGAGCCGCGGATTCGGGGGCGAGCCGGACGGCACCGGTGGCATCGAGGATGAGCCGAGTCAGCCGCGGCGCCCCCCATTTGCCGTATGCCGCAACGACGAGTTCCTGCCCGGTGAGATGGCCGTGACCCGCACCCAACCCGGACCAGCTGCTCTGCACCACGGCGAGCCGGGCTTCGGGTCGCGGCCAGGCATCCCGGTCGTCGAGGACGAGGAGCGTGGCGGAGCGCTGTCGCAACCGGGCGACGAGCCGGCCGACATCACCGTCGGCCACCGTGCGGGGTGCCGATAACAGAACGAGCGGCAGCACGTCGACCAACGCCGCCGTCGCAACCATCCAGTCGGCTCCCGGTGCCGGGATCAGGACGACCCGGCTCAGATCGACACCGAGCGCCTGCGCGGCTTCGGCGCCGAACGTCGGCATCCCGACCACGCCGCACCACAGGCCGTGGGCCGACGGGCCGGCCAACAACGCAAGCGCGAGGGTGGTCGAACCGCGGACGGTGTACGACACCCCGGTGCGCAAACCGCCCGGGACGACGTCGGCGAGCGCCGAGAGCGTCCGGAGCGGCGCGCGGACCCGCTCACGACCCTGCGCACTGCGCACCCGGGCGCGCAGATCACCGATGCGATCGTGGGGAAACCTGCCGCCGAGACCGGCTATCGGGCCATCCGAGGTACCTGCATCGCCTGCCACACCCACGAGTATCGAACATGCGTTCGATACTCGTCAATGTCTACTCTTGCCGGCGACCCCGACCTGGGCGCTATGCGCCGCTGTCGTCGAGCAGGTTGCGGGTCTGGTTCGGATCCACCGGGATGCCCGGTCCGGTGGTGGTCGACACGGTGACCTTCTTCAGATACCGGCCCTTGGCGGTGGACGGCTTCGCCCGCAGGACCTCGTCCAGCGCGGCGCTGTAGTTCTCCACCAGCTGCTGCTCGCCGAACGAGGCCTTGCCGATCACGAAATGCAGGTTCGCTTGCTTGTCCACCCGAAAGTTGATCTTGCCGCCCTTGATGTCCTGCACGCCCTTGGTGACATCCATCGTCACCGTGCCGGTCTTCGGGTTCGGCATCAGACCACGCGGGCCCAGGATGCGGGCGATCCGGCCCACCTTGGCCATCTGGTCCGGAGTCGCGATCGCAGCGTCGAAATCGAGCCAGCCACCCTGGATCCGCTCGATCAGATCCTCGGCGCCCACCGCGTCGGCACCGGCAGCCTCGGCCTCGGCTGCCTTCTCACCGGCGGCGAAGACGATCACCCGAGCGGTCTTGCCGGTCCCGTTGGGCAGGTTCACCGTGCCGCGAACCATCTGGTCGGCCTTGCGCGGGTCGACCCCGAGCCGCATCGCAACTTCTACCGTCGAGTCGGAATTGCTCGACGAGGTCTCCTTGGCCAACCGGGCCGCCTGCAACGGGGTGTACAGCGCATCCCGGTCGATCTTCTCGGCAGCCGCGCGGTAGGCCTTGCTTCGTTTTGCCATGTTGTTCTGTCCTTCGTCTGCGTTTCGTCAGTCTGCGTTCAGTCGTGGTGCGCGAGCCTGGCCGGCTCTCCCACATGATTCGACAGGCCCCCGAGATTTCCGAGGCCGGCCGATCAGCCTTCTACGGTGATGCCCATCGAACGCGCCGTACCTGCGATGATCTTCGCGGCAGCGTCCAGATCGTTGGCGTTGAGATCTTCCTGCTTGGTTTTGGCGATCTCTCGCACCTGATCCATGGTGACCTTGGCCACCTTGGTCTTGTGCGGCTCACCCGAACCCTTCTGCACTCCGGCGGCCTTGAGCAAGAGCCGGGCCGCGGGCGGGGTCTTCAGCTTGAAGCTGAACGAGCGGTCCTCGTAGACCGAGATCTCCACCGGCACCACGTTGCCGCGCTGCGACTCGGTGGCAGCGTTGTAGGCCTTGCAGAACTCCATGATATTGACGCCGTGCTGGCCGAGCGCCGGGCCGACCGGGGGCGCCGGGTTCGCCTGACCGGCTTGGATCTGCAACTTGACGATCCCGGCTAGTTTCTTCTTCTTGGGGGGCATGCTGATTCCTTGGTTGGGATAGAGGCGAGTGTGAGCAGAGGCAGGAAAGTCAGAGCTTCGCGACCTGGCCGAAGCCGAGTTCGACCGGAGTCTCGCGACCGAAGATGGACACCAGCACCTTCAGCTTCTGCTGCTCGGCATTGACCTCGCTGATGCTGGCCGGCAGCGTCGCGAACGGGCCGTCCATCACCGTCACCGATTCGCCGACCTCGAAGTCCACCTCGACCACCGGCTTGGCCGCAGCCTCGGCCACCGACTCTCCGGCGGCCGGAGTCGCCGCCGCCGCAGGCTTCTTCCGGCTGGTGGCCGGCAGCAGAAACTTCACCACATCGTCGATCGACAACGGCGACGGCCGCGACGTCGCCCCGACGAACCCGGTGACGCCGGGGGTATTGCGCACGGCGCCCCACGACTCGTCGTTGAGGTCCATCCGGACCAGGATGTAGCCCGGCAGCACCTTGCGGTTGACCTGCTTGCGCTGGCCGTTCTTGATCTCGGTGACCTCTTCGGTGGGCACCTCGACCTGGAAGATGTACTCGCTGAGATCAAGGTTCTGCACCCGGGTCTCCAGGTTGGTCTTCACCTTGTTCTCGTAACCGGCGTAGGAGTGCACCACGTACCACTCCCCCGGGGCGCGCTTGAGCGCCGCTCGCATCTCTGCAGCCGGGTCTTCGGGCTCGGCGGCCACCGGTTCCGGTTCGGGTTCCGGCGCGGGCTCGGGTTCTGGCGCGGCCTCGGCCTCGTCGTCCGTATCGAGCGCATCATCCGAGTCGAGCGCGTCATCTGCCTCGAGTACCGCGTCGGCCGGATCCTCGGTGTCCACGATCGCCTCGGCCTCGGCCGGCACCTCGGACACCGTGTCGACGACCTCGTCTCTGACGCCGTTCTCCGGGCTACTCACTGGGCACTCGCTTTCGGTGTGTCGTCAGGTGGATCTGGGGCCGCTGGAATCCGGGCGCGCTGGAAAGCGCGAGCTAGCCGAACAGCCAGCTGACGCCCTTGATGAACGCCAGGTCGAGCAGGCCGATGTAGCTGACCATGAAAATCACGAACACCAGCACGACCGTCGTGTAGGTGACCATCTGCTTGCGGTTCGGCCAGATGACCTTGCGCAGTTCGGCAACAACCTCACGCAGGAACCGGCGCAACCGCTTGAACGGATTCTGCCGGCCCGGCTTCTCCACAGCTCTGCGCGAGCTCCCCGACTCCGGCCGGGCGCGAACAACCGTCGTCACGCCACCTGCTGCGGAGCTCGAATCCCCGGCCGCCGCCGAAGCGGAGGCCGCGCGTCGACCGGAGCGCTTGCCCGTGGGCCGACTCACCGGGTCCGACGGTCCGGTCGCGTCCGCCGCATCGCCGTCGCGGTCGCTCACGTCGATCCTCTCCGTTGCTGGCATCTCCAGGGGGCAGGGGCGACAGGACTTGAACCTGCAACCTGCGGTTTTGGAGACCGCTGCTCTGCCAGTTGAGCTACGCCCCTTTGGCCGAAAGCACGACCGCCCCCGAATCTACTTCGGTGGCGGCGTCGGCCGCTCCCCGGGATCATTCGGCCACACGACCTGACATTTGCGCCGCATTGCGGGCAGCACAACAGGCAGCGCTGAGCGCCGAACGACCCCAGAAACATGAGTGTACGCCACGTTCGGCGCCGAGCCGAATCGGTTCATCCCGGCTGCCCAATTCATCCCAACTGCACCGTGGCCGTCGCACGACCGAAGATCCGTTTACCCGCGCAGGTTCCGGTGAGTGCCAGTACCGCGGTGCGTGCCGCCTCGTCCACCGACTTGATCCGGCCACTGAACTCGATCTCCGCTCCGGCCGACTCCGGCACGTACACCATGCTGGAGAACCGCACGTTGTAGTCGAGCACCGAGCCCGGATCGCCCAGCCAGGACGTCAGGTAGCCGGCCCCCAAGCCCATCGTGAGCATGCCGTGGGCGATCACCGTGTCCAGTCCGGCTTGTTGCGCCACCTCCGGACTGAAATGGATCGGGTTCGCGTCGCCCGAGACGCCGGCATAGTTCACCAGGTCGCCTCGACTCAGCCCGACCGTGCGCGGCGGCAGCCGATCACCGACCGCGACCGAGTCGAACGACCGGGTCCGCGTACTGCGCGGCCGCGGCGGACCCGGCACCGGAGCGGCGGTCGACATCCCGCCGAGCGGGCGGTGCGGAGGCGGCAACCGGGTCGGATCATCACCGCTCAGACCGTGCATAGAGACATCCCGGACCGCGTCCAGCAGGCTCGCATTCGCCCCCCCACGCTGGGCCGCGATGGTGGTGTAGGTGACCATGACCAACTCGTCGGACGACGAGACGACGTTCTTGGTGACCAGTAGGTCGGCGCCGGGAGCAGATCGGAACGAGTCCAGCGACACGTCGCAGACCAGTCGATCGCCGACCAGGATCGGCCGGTGGAACTCGAGCACCTGGTCGGCCTGCACGATCATCTCGTAGCCGGCCAGAATCTGCGCGTTCATCTTGCTCTGGGCGAGAATGCCGACCAACGAGATGAAGGTCAGCGGGGCGAGCAGACCGGCATAGCCGTACTCCGCGGCGACGCCCTCGTCCCAGTGCACCGGGTGGTAGTCCTGGACCGCCCGGGCATACTCACGCACTTTTTCGCGACCGACATCGTAGTAGTCGGATACTCGATAGAAATGACCCACAGACGCCGCAGCGGAGTTCTCGGCGGGTTCCGCGGCGAGCGGTGCGGAGCTGACACTTTCCTCGATGTGCACCTGGGGAATGTAGCTTCCGAGCCTATCGGCAAGATCGGCGGGCACACCCGCCGACGCCGTCAGCGTGATTCGCGGTGCGCCCGGTGCGTTCCACAGTTCGGGCAGAACTTCTTCAGCTCCAGCCGATCCGGGTCGTTACGCCGATTCTTCTTGGTGATGTAGTTGCGATGCTTGCAGGTCTCGCAGGCCAAGGTGATCTTCGGCCGGACATCGGTGGACTTCGCGGCCACGACGCACTCTCTTTCCGCTCGTATGCAATCGGTTCGGTCGGGGGCGTCTCCGCCCCCGACCAAGGGGTAGCGATGGCCGGACTTGAACCGGCGACACAGCGATTATGAGTCGCTTGCTCTACCGACTGAGCTACACCGCCTCGGTCTCGGCGAGCCCCCTAACGGAATCGAACCGTTGACCTTTTCCTTACCATGGAAACGCTCTGCCGACTGAGCTAAGGGGGCAAGCAACCAGCTTGCGACTCCGAGGAGATCGCCATCCGAAAGCCTCAACGAGGTTACACACCAGAACCCGCCAGCGCCAAACCGGCCGGCCAGAGGGGGTAAACGCGCTGGTAACGCACGCAACCCCGGGCCTTTCGGACCCAGGGTTGCGTGTTGTGGCAGGTGTAGGATTCGAACCTACGTAGGCTTTCACCGACAGATTTACAGTCTGCTCCCATTGGCCGCTCGGGCAACCTGCCTGGAACTGGTTCGTGCTCGGTGTTCCCGCCGAGTCGATTACCGCGAAGCAGGATACAACGAACCCACACCGGATTGGCAAACCGATCGAGTTGGCAAACCGATCGGCATTGCGGCTAGCGTCGACCCCGGACACTTCCCCGGGTCGAGTGTGAGGAGCGCGCGGTGGCCGATTCGTCGTTCGATGTGGTCAGCAAGGTCGATCGGCAGGAGGTGGACAACGCGCTGCACCAGGCAGCCAAGGAGCTCGCCACCCGCTACGATTTTCGTGGCACGGGCGCTCAGATCGAGTGGACCGGTTCCGGTGAAACCGCCTCGATCCTGATCACCGCCGAAGCCGAAGAACGGGCCGAAGCGGCGCTCGACGTGTTCCGGGAAAAGCTGATCCGCCGCGACATCTCGCTGAAGGCGTTCGACGCCGGCAAACCGGTGCAGTCCGGCAAGATTTACAAGATCACCGGCAGTCTTGTGCAGGGTATCTCGACGGAGAACGCCAAGAAGATCGCCAAGAAGATCCGGGACGAGGGGCCCAAAGGCGTCAAGGCCCAGATCCAAGGTGACGAGCTGCGGGTCAGCAGCAAGAAGCGGGACGATCTGCAGGCGGTGATCGCGTTGCTGAAGGGCGCCGATTTCGACGTCGCGTTGCAGTTCGTGAACTACCGCTAGGTGCCCCGAATTCAGGGGCGCCGGGTTACCGGTATCCGGCCAACCGTTCCAGTCGGGCGATCCGCTCGGCCATCGGCGGGTGGGTGGAGAACATCGCTGCGAGCCGGTCGCCGGCCCGGAACGGATTGGCGATCATCAGGTGCGATTGCGCGGTCAGCTTCGGTTCCGGCGGCAGCGGCGCGACCGCGACACCCCGCTCCAGCTTGCGCAGTGCGGCGGCAAGCGCCAGCGGGTCCCCGGTCAGCTCGGCGCCGGACTGGTCGGCCTGGTACTCCCGGGACCGGGACACGGCCAACTTGACCAGGGTGGCCGCGATCGGGCCCAGCAGGCTCACCAACAGCACCCCGAGCACCCCGGGCCCGTTGCCGTCGCGGTTGCCGCCGAACATCGACGCGGCGTACGCCATATTCGCCAGGCCGGAGATGACCGACGCCAACGCCCCGGCGACCGACGAGATCAGGATGTCCCGGTTGTAGACGTGGGACAGCTCGTGGCCGAGCACCGCGCGCAACTCCCGCTCGTCCAGGATCGACAGAATGCCGCTGGTACAGCAGACCGCGGCGTGCCGCGGATTACGTCCGGTGGCGAACGCATTCGGCGCGTTGGTCGGGCTGACGTAAAGCCGCGGCATCGGCTGCCGGGCGGTGGTGGCCAGCTCGCGGACGATTCGATACATCACCGGGGCTTCGAGCTCGGTCACCGGCTGCGCGTGCATCGCGCGCAGGGCCAACTTGTCGCTGTTGAAGTAGGCGTAGGCGTTCATCCCGACCGCGAACAACACCGAGATGCCGAGGATCAGCGGGCTGCGAAACAACGCGCCGATGAACACGATCAACGCCGACATCCCGATCAGCAGCGCCGCGGTCTTCACCCCGTTCGCATACCCGTGTCCGCCCATTCCGACCTCCTGTTCGGCGCGCTTCGCACCGGAAACGAACCGACGCGGGTGTCGGGTTCCCGGCGCGCTACCCGACCCGCTCGATCGTGTAGTCGACCAACCGGCCCAGCGCGTCGTTGGCCGGGCCGGTCGGCAGCTCGGCCAACTCGCCCCGGGCGAGATCGGCATAGCCGGCCAGCTTCCGCTTCGCCAGCGTCATCCCGGGTGAGCGGCCGAGCAGCGTCAGCGCCTCCGCGACCGCCGCGTCCGAGGTGACCGGCCCGGCCAGCAGCTCGCGCAGCCGGTCACCTTCCGGGCCCGGCTCACGCAGTGCGTACAGCACCGGCAAGGTGTGCACCCCCTCGCGGAGATCGGTGCCCGGCGTCTTGCCCGACTGGGCCGATTCCGACGAGATGTCGATGATGTCGTCGGAGATCTGAAACGCCGTGCCGACCACGTCGCCGAGTCGGGCCAGCCGCTCCACGTCCGCCGAACCGGCACCGGAGAAGGTGCCGCCGAACCGGCCGGACGTCGCGATCAGCGAGCCGGTCTTCTCCCAGATCACCTTCAGATAGTGCGATACCGGGTCGAGCGCGTCGGTCGCTCCGATGGTCTCCCGCATCTGCCCGGTGACCAGCTCGGCGAAGGTTTCGGCAATGATCCGCACCGCATCCGGACCCAGCGTCGAGACCAGCCGCGAGGCGTGCGCGAACAAGTAGTCGCCGGCCAGGATCGCCACACTGTTGCCCCACCGGGAGTTGGCCGACGGCGCCCCCCGGCGCAGGCTGGCCTCGTCCATCACATCGTCGTGATACAAGGTGGCCAGATGCACCAACTCCACCACGGTGGCCGCGGTGATGATCGCCGGGTCGTCCGGCCGCGGGCCCAGCCGGCCGGTCAGGATGGTGAACAACGGCCGGAACCGCTTGCCGCCGGCCCGGGTCAGGTGCAGCGCGGCATCGGTGAGGAAGGCCTCGCCGTCGGACAGTTCCGCGACGAGTAGCTCCTCCACCGCACCGAGGCCGACCCGGACGGTTTCTGCGATCTCGGCATTACCGAGATCCAGACCCCCGGCCACGGTATCGGCGTCGCGCACGCTCACGGTGTCGGTTCCGGCTGGCGGCCACGCATGTGCACCCACGCCTATGCAACTTAGTGCCCCGGCGCAGCATCGGCACCCGGACCCGGCTGCGATGATGGCGACATGGGTGGAGAAAACGCCGGAATCATGGTCGACGACCACGTCGAGGTCGTCGTCGTCGGCGCCGGCCCGGCGGGTGCGTCCGCGGCCGCCTGGGCCGCCCAGGGCGGCCGTGAGGTGCTGCTCACCGATGCCGCCGTGTTCCCCCGGGACAAGACCTGCGGTGACGGCCTGACCCCGCGGGCGCTCGCCGAGCTGGACCGGCTCGGTCTGGGCGATTGGGTGCGTGCGCGCGCGGTGAACCGGGGGCTCCGCCTGGCCGGATTCGGCCGTGAAGCGACCTTGGCCTGGCCCGATTGTGCCTATCCGGGCTCCGGGAGTGCGGTTCCGCGGACCGAGCTGGACGACCGGATTCGGCTGCGTGCCGTCGAATGCGGCGCCCGGATGCTGCAGGGCAGCCGCGCGATGGAGGTGGTCCGGGTCGGCAGTCGGGTGGCCGCAGTCCGGTTCACCACCCCGGACGGCCCACGCACCGTCGGCTGCCAAACCCTGATCGTCGCGGACGGGGTGCGCTCGCCGATCGGCAAGCAACTCGGCCGGATCTGGCACCGGGACCATGCCTACGGGGTGGCCGCGCGCGCCTACATCCGCTCCGGTCGCAGCGACGACGAGTGGATCACCTCACATCTGGAGTTGCGCGACCGGTCCGGCACCCTGCAACCCGGCTATGGCTGGGTGTTCCCGCTCGCCACCGGCGAGGTCAACATCGGCGTCGGCTATCTGGCGACGGCGGCGCGCCCGGCGCACGTATCGCTGAAGCCGCTGCTCGAGTTCTATACCGAGCAGCGTCGCGCGGAGTGGGCGTTCGACGGGGCGCCGCGGGCGGTGGCTTCGGCGCTGTTGCCGATGGGCGGTGCGGTGTCCGGGGTCGCCGGGCCGAACTGGGCACTGGTCGGCGACGCTGCCGGCTGCATCAATCCACTCAACGGCGAAGGGATCGACTACGGCCTGGAGGGCGGCCGGCTGCTCGCGGAGCTGCTCGACGAGCCGGACCTGTCCGACGTGTGGCCGGACGTACTGCGGGCGAAGTACGGCCGGGCGTTCTCGATCGCCCGCCGGGTCGCCGGCCTGGCCACGCACCCTCGCACGGTCCCGCTGGGCGGCCCGCCGACCCTGCGCTCCACAGCGCTGATGAAGGTCGCGGTCCGGGTGATGGGCAACCTGGTCACCGACGAGGACACCGATCTGGTGGCCCGCGCCTGGCGGCGAGCCGGCGGGGCGTCGCTGCGATTCGACGACCGGGTGCCGTTCGCCTGAACCCGGCAGCGCAGCGCATCCGGTCAGTAGATGTCCCGCTGATACCGCTGCTCGGCGACCAACCGGTGCCGGAATGCCAGGGCACCGTCGTGATCGAGCCGACCGTGTTCCCGGACGATCCGGAGCAACGCTGCGTCCACGTCCGGCGCCATCCGGGTGGCGTCACCGCAGACATAGAGGTACGCACCGGCGGTCAGCCACGCCCACAATCGCGCGCCCTGCTCCACCATTCGGTGCTGCACGTAGATCCGCTCCGGCTGATCCCGGGAGAACGCCAGGTCCAGTCGATCCAACAGCCCGGTTCGGCACATCGCGGTGAGCTCGGCGCGATAGTAGAAGTTGTCGGCCGCATGCCGATCACCGAAGAACAACCAGTTCCGTCCCGGACTGCCCTGAGCTCGGCGCTGTTGCAGAAACGCACGAAACGGCGCGATCCCGGTACCGGGGCCGATCATGACCATCGGCGCCGCGGGATCCGCGGGTACCCGGAAGTGCGGCGCCCGCTGCACGTGGACCCGGGCCGACCGGGCGCGGTCGGCGAGGAACGTCGAGCAGACCCCGCCACGCACCACGCCGCGGCGGACCGCGCTGGGGTAGCGGACCGCGCCGACGGTGACCTGCACCTCCTCCGGTGCGACCAGCGGGCTGGACGAGATCGAGTACCGCCGCGCCCGCAACGGCCGCAGCACCCGCTGCCACTCCGACCAATCCGCCCGGACCGGGAACTCCCGCAGCACGTCGACGGCTTGGCGGCCCCGCCGATACCGGTCCAGCCCGGCCCGGTCGGCGCCGGCCAGCAGTCGAGCCGGCGCCGAATCCGGATGCTCGGCCGATACCAACGCCAGCAGCGGATCGGTGATCTCGGCGATGTCCAGGTGGTCGGTCAATGCCGCCGGATCGGCATCGGCGCCGGTCACCGCCAACCACTCGGCGACCAAGGCCGGATCGTTCACCGGTTGGACGCCGAGCAGATCGCCGGCCGCGTAGCTCCCGGCGGCCGGCTCGAACCCGATGCACCGCACCTCTTTGCTCGCACCCGGCCGGGACAACGGCTCGTTCCGGAGGATCCGGGCCGGCACCGACACCGGCGGGGTTACCGCCGGCGAGCCGGCCCGAGTCACCGCCGGCGAGCCGGCCCGAGTCACCGCCGGCGAGCCGGCCCGAGTCACCGCGCGGCCGCCGAGCACCGCCGTCACGTTCGCCAGCCAGCGCTGCGCGGGCTCGTCGTAATCCGGCTCGCAATCGACCCGGGCCAGCAGTCGAGTCGCGCCGAGGCGGGCCAAGGTCTCGTCCAGCCGCCGACCGTAACCGCAGAAATCCCGGTAGCTGGAGTCGCCGAGGGCGAGCACGGCGAACCGCAACCCGTCCAGCCGCCGAGTTTCGCTCAGTCGGGCGGTGAACCCGAGCGCGTTGTCCGGTGGCCCGCCGTCGCCGAAAGTACTGGTTACGATCAGCAGATCGCCGGTCAGATCGGCGAGCCGGCAATCGTCGAGCGGGACGACCGCCGGCGCGAACCCGGCCCGGACGAGTCGATCCGCCGTGCCGACCGCGAGCCGTTCAGCGTTGCCGGTCTGCGAGCCCCAGACGAGCCGGATCGGCCGGCCGGCTCGCGACGCCCTCGGCTGCGGCTGCCGGAGCGCCCGGGGATCGGTCGCCGCGGTCCGTACCGGGCCGGCCACCCGGCGCAACGCCACCGCCGCCACCTTGTACTCCGGCTGCAGCGACACCGGATCGACGGCGTCGCTGGTCACCGCGTTGATCGCGAGGTCCGGGCCGTGCACATCGTTCCAGTGGAACGGCGCGAAACAACCGCCCGGTTGCACTCGGTCGGTCGACACCGCGGCCAGCACCGCCCGCCCGCGTCGCGACGCCACTTCCACCCGGTCACCGTCGGCGATCCCCAGCCGCGCCGCGTCATCCGGATGCAACTCGACGAACGGCGTCGGATGCAGCCGATTCAGCACGCCGATCTTGCCGGTCTTGGTCAGCGTGTGCCAGTGGTGCGGCAATCGCCCGGTGTTCAGCAGGAACGGGTAATCGGTGTCCGGCAGCTCGGCCGGGTCCAGGTGCGGCCGCGGCCAGAACACCGCTCGCCGACTCGGCGTGGCGAACGCCAGTCGGGGCACCGTCCCATCTGCGGCGACGTGCCGGCTCTGCGAGATCCCGTCGTTGCGGTACCGGATCGGATGCCGCGACGCCGGATCGTTCGGCGGTGCCGGCCACTGCACCGGGCCGGACCGGAGCCGCCGATAGTCGATCCCGCGCAGGTCCCACCCGGTCTGCGGGTTCCAGAACCGGCGGATCTCGTCGAACACCTCCGCGCTGGACCCGTACTCGAATCCCGCGAAACCCATCGCGGATGCAACCTGGGCGATCAGCTGCCAGTCCGGGCGGGCGTCGCCGATCGGATCGACCGCGCGCGCCGCCAACGTGACCGTCCGCTCCGAGTTGACCTGGACACCGTCGGCCTCGGCCCACAGCGCCGCGGGCAGCAGGATGTCGGCGTGCTCCGCAGTGGCGGTTTCGGTATAGGTGTCCTGCACGATCACCAGGTCGGCCGCAGCCAGGCCGGCGAGCACGGTCGCCCGATTCGCGACGCTGGCCACCGGGTTCGTGCAGATGATCCAGCACGCCTTGATCTCACCGGTACCCAGCCGCCGAAACAGCTCGATCGCGCCCGGCCCGGCCTCGGTCCGCAGCGTGCCCGGGACCAGCCCCCAGGCTGCCTCGACGAACGTGCGGTCCGCCGGATCCAGGAGCGACCGCTGCCCGGGCAGCCCCGGCCCCAGGTACCCCATCTCCCGGCCGCCCATCGCGTTGGGCTGACCGGTGAGCGACAGCGGACCGCTGCCCGGCCGACAGATTGCACCGGTGGCGAGATGCAGATTGCAGATCGCGTTGGTATTCCAGGTACCGCGGGTGGACTGGTTCAGCCCCATCGTCCATAAACTCACCCACTCCCCCGCCGCGCCGATCCAGCGTGCCGCGGTCCGGATGTCGGCCTCCGCCAGACCTGTCAGCGCGGCCACCCGCGCCGGGGGGTAATCGGCCAGCAACGGGCCCATCGCGGCCCAGCCCTCGGTGTGTTCGGCGATGAACGACTGATCGATGTCGCCGGCGGCAACCAGCAGGTGGAGCAGACCGTTGAGCAACGCCAGGTCGGTGCCGGGCCGGATCTGCAGGAACAGATCCGCCTTGTCCGCGGTAGCGGTACGTCGCGGATCGACGACGATCAGTCGTGCACCCGCTCGCAATCGGTCGGTCAGGCGAAAAAACAAGATCGGATGACAGTCGGCCAGATTCGATCCGATGACGAAAAACAGGTCGGCGGCGTCGATGTCGGTATAGGAGCCGGGCGGTCCGTCGGCGCCGAACGAGAGCTTGTAACCGGAACTCGCGCCGGCCATACACAGCCGCGAATTGGACTCGATGTGCATCGTCCGCAGATAGCCCTTGGCCAGCTTGTTCGCCAGGTACTGTGCCTCGATCGACAACTGACCGGACACGTATACCGCGATCGCATCCGGGCCGTACTCGTCGCGGATCGCGGTCAGCCGGTGGGCCACGTCGGCGACCGCCACGTCGGTGCCGACCGGCTCCAGCTTTCCATCGGTGCGCCGATATGCCGTGGTCATCCGGCCCGGCGCCGCCATCAGCTCGGAGTGGGTTCTCCCCTTCGTACACAGCCGACCCGAGTTGGCCGGGTGCAGCCGATCACCGACGACCTTTGCCACGATCGGGGTTCCGTCCGGTCCCGGCGCCGTGTGCACGACCAGACCGCAACCCACCCCGCAATAGCTGCACATGGTTCGGATAGGTGGACCGGAAGATGACTGCACCCCGCTATTATCCGCGGGCTCGATATCGATCCGGTTTCCGCCGGTGCCGGGGTGCAGCCGGCGCTGTCGCGGGCGCCCTGGCGCGAAAAACCCGAAGCCGGCCTCAGGCCCGGATCCCGTGGTGCAGCGCGACGATGCCACCGGTCAGGTTTCGCCACGTCACCTCGGCCCAGCCGGCCGCACCGAGGATGTCCGCGAGCGCGGCCTGCGCCGGCCAGGCGCGGATCGATTCCGCCAGGTACACATACGCTGCCGGATTGCTGCTGACCCGCTGGGCCACCCAGGGCAGGGCCCGCATCAGGTACTCCAGGTACACCACCTGAAACGGACGCCACACCGGTGTGGAGAATTCGCACACCACCAGCCGGCCGCCCGGTCGGGTCACCCGCGCCAGCTCGCGCAGCGCCGCTGTCGGGTCCACCACATTGCGCAAGCCGAACGAAATCGTCGCCGCGTCGAAGGCGGCGTCCGCGTACGGCAGGGCGGTCGCGTCGCCGGCCACCTTGGGCACCCGGCGCTGCCGCCCGGCCGACAGCATGCCCTTGGAGAAGTCGGTGGCCACACACCAGGCGCCCGACTTGGCCAGCTCGACCGTCGAAACCCCGGTCCCGGCAGCCAGGTCCAACACTCGTTCGCCGGACCGTAGCTGCAGCTCCCGCCGGGTGGCCGTCCGCCAGTAACGATCCAGACCGCCGGACAACACCGTGTTGGTGAGGTCGTACCGACCGGCCACGCCGTCGAACATCGACGCGACATCGTGGGGATCCTTGGCCAGCGAGGCGCGTCCGGGTGCAGAGGTCACGTTTCGACCCTATCGCCTGACTTCACCCGGCGAGATGATGCTGATCCAGCTGCGCCGGGACCCGGCCACTCGGCGAAGCGACGTCGGGCCGCCGGCGTTGCGCCCGCCGACACCACCACCACGCCGGAAGCGCCAGCGCCCAGGCAACGGCGATCACCGACCCGGCGGGCAGGAGCGCGACCCGTGCGTCCCGGCCCGCCACCCGGACCAGCTCGGGGTCGGACCGGGCATATTCGACGTCGATTCGCTGCCCGACGATCAAGTTCGTCGGATACAGCACCCCCAGTTTCGGGTTCCGGATATTTCCGTCCGGGGTGACGAAGCTCACCGCCGACCGCAGCCGGCCGGCCGACAGTACCTCCGCGGTCGCGACCCCCTTGTCACCGTCGATCTCGAGGTCGTTGTGCACCGCCCCGAGTACCAGCAGTACCGCCAACAAGGAAAAGAACGTGGCGGTCAGCAAAGCGAACCGGCCCAGTCGGCGGTATCGGCGGGGTCGAGTCGCGCGGCGGCTCACAGGCCCGCCCGGACTGCGGCGTGCAACTCGCGTAGCCCGGCCCGGTCGGTGGTCACCTCCAGTACCCGGATTCCGTCGCCCGGCGCGTCGAGCAACGCAGCCAGCTTCGCCGGGTCGACCAGCTGGTGCGGGATCCGGTATGCCGCGCACAACGCCGCCAAGTTCATCCCGTGCGGGGTCCCGAAAACTCGCTCGAACACCCCCGCGTACTGCGGGTCGCCTTGTTCGAGCAGCTCGAAGATGCCGCCCCCGTCGTCGTTGGCGACCACGATGGTCAGATCGTCCGGCCGCGGCTCGTCGCGCCCGATCAACAGGCCCGCAGCGTCGTGCAGGAACGTCAGGTCGCCGATCAGGGCGATGGTCCGGCCGCGGTGATGCAGGGCCGCACCGACCGCGGTGGACACGGTGCCGTCGATACCGGCGACACCTCGATTCGCCAGCACCGTCACCCCGGGACGCGGGTAGCCGACCAACGCCGCATCCCGCACCGGGTTCGACGCACCGAGCAGCAGCAGATCACCGTCGGTGAGCGCGTCGAGCACCACCGCAGCGACCTGCAGGCCGGTTGCCGCAGTCCGATCGGCGAGCGCGGCACGCACCGCGTCGTCGGCCCGCCCGGTCGCGGCGCGGCAGTGCGTCAACCAGCCGGCCCGGGGCGTCCCGGACACCACGGCCCGGGTGCCGGTGGCGACGACATTGCCGGAAACGTCCGGCCAGCGCGGGCCGGTGGTCAGCGCATACACCCGCACCTGCGGGTCGGCGAGCAGGCGCGCCACCTCGCGATGCAAGGTGGGGCGGCCGGTGATGACGGCTTGTCGGGGCTGCAGCCGGGCCAGGGCCAAGGGATGCAGCGGCGGGCCGTGTAACGGAGCGGTCGGTTCGGCCACGGTCGGCACCCCGGTCAGTTCCGGCCGCCGGGCCGACCCGTGTCCGGACACGACCACCGTGTCCGGACCCAGATCGATCTCCACCGGGACGTCGAGAGTGCCGTGCCGGGTCACCGTCCACGGGCCGCCGTCGGGCCGGCCGGCCGGAGCGTCGAGCAGGCTTGCCGGACCGGGCACCAACGGTTCCCGCAGCGGGATATCGAAGTGCACCGGGCCCGCGTTGCCGGATCGGGTCCCGCGGGCCGCGGCGAGTACCCGGCATACCGCCGAGCGCCACTGACTGTTCGGGAACGGGGCCGGCTCGGCCAGCCCGAGGCTGATCGAGGCACGCACCTGGGTGCCGAACAGGCCGAACTGCTCGACGGTCTGGTTCGCACCGGTGCCGAGCATCTCGTACGGCCGGTTCGCGCTCAAGACGATCAGCGGAACCCGGGCGTAGTTCGCCTCCAGCACCGCGGGGCCGAGATTGGCCACCGCGGTGCCCGAGGTCATCACCACCGGCACCGGGCAGTCGCCGGCTATCGCCAGACCGATCGCCAGGAACCCGGCGGTGCGCTCGTCGATCCGCAGGTGCAACCGGAGCCGGCCGGCGGCATCGGCAGCCTGCAGGGCGAACGCGAGCGGGGCGTTGCGCGACCCCGGACAGAGCACGACCTCGCGGACACCACCGCGGATCAACTCGTCCACGACCACGTTCGCCTGCGCAGTGGACGGGTTCACACCCTCAGCCTGTCAGACTCGAACCGGTCCGATCATCGCGGACCTACGTTCAGCCGGCGTGCCGTTGTACCAGTGCACCGACCTGCGGCAGAGCCTCGATGACATGCTTCTTGGCGGCACCACGCATCGACGAGTAGATCTTGGTCATGGACGGCCGGGACGAGCGCTCGGCCCGGGCATCGGTCACGCTGAGCAGCGCCTCCGCCGCCTCGTCGCTGCGCGCGGTCAGCGCGTCGGCGAAGCTGCCGGCACCGCCGGCCTGGTAGTCCTGCCAGAACGGCTGCAACTGCTGGAGGAACTGCGGCAGCAGGGAGTCGAGGGCGTCGCCGACGATGGTCGGGCTCACCTTCTTCATGGCGGCGTAGCCACCCTTCACCGCGAGGCCGGAAGCGCCCTTCTTGGCTGCCACCTCTCCATCGAGCACGCTCTGGGCATCCGCGACGAACGCCGGTTTGTGAGTGGAATCGAGCAGGGTATCGGTCAATTGTGCGGTCACAGCGGGCCACTCTAGCCAGCCGCACCGACCACTGCCCACCGCGCGCCCGATCCCGACTCGATCACCCCAGCAGTGCCGTACACCGGACGACCCGATCCCGCCACCACGCCACTCGGCCCGGCGGCGCGGCGAACCGCGCGAGCCGGTCGGGTTCCGGTTCGAGCGCAGCGCCGGCCAGCGCGCCGTCGCGCAGCTCCCGCCCGGTCACCAGATCGTCGACGAAGAACTCCCCGGTGGCCAATCCACAAGCCAGCGGCAACTCCGGCAGCGCGGCCGCCGCGGCCAGCGCGGCGTTCATCCCGACCGCGGTGTCCAGTGCGCTGGACACCACGATCGGCACGCCGAACCCGCTCAGCTGCTCGGCAATTCGCAGCGTCTGCCGCATCCCACCCAGCGGCGGCACCTTCACCACCGCGACGTCCAGTCCCCCGGCCCGGGCGACGCGCAGCGGGTCCTCGGCGCGCCGGATCGACTCGTCTGCGGCGATCGGCACGTCCGGCACCTGCCGCCGCAGCGCGACCAGTTCCTCGACCGTGCGACACGGTTGCTCGGCGTACTGCAGCGGGCCGAACTCGCGCAAGGCCGCGGCCGCGGCCGACACCGACCAGCCACCGTTGGCATCGACCCGCACGTGCGGTACCCGAGCCCGCACCGCGGCGACCCGGGCGATGTCGTCGGCCAGACCCTGCCCCGGCTCGGCAACCTTCACCTTCGCCGTGTCCACCCCCGGGAATCGCGCCAGGATCTGCGGTACCTGCTCGGCGGGCACGGCCGGCACGGTCGCATTCACCGGGATCCGCGCCCGCACCGCCGGCGGCGGCCCGATCCAGGCCGCTTCGATCGCACCGGCGAGCCAGTGCGCCGCTTCGGCGTCGGGGTACTCCGGAAAGGCCCCGAATTCGCCCCAGCCGGCCGGTCCGTGCAGCAGGGCCACCTCCCGTTCGGTGATACCCCGGAACCGCACCCGCATCGGCAGCCGGACCACGTGCAGGGCGGCGAGCAGATCGGCCGGATCGGGCAGCACCGCACTCATCCTGCTGATCCTGCCGGTTGCTCAGGGTTGTCCGGGCAGCAGCTTGATCATCAGCCCTTCGGCGTCGGCCAGCAACGTTCCGTCCTCGTCCCGCAGTTCGGCGACCACGAATGTCTTGCGGCCCTCGATCCGGTCGACCCGGGACTCGACGACCAGAGGAGTGTCGATCGGTGTGACCTTGCGGTAATTCACGTGCAGGTAGCCGGTCCGGCTGACGCTCCGCTTCGCCATGAAACTGGTGAAGCCGAACATCTCGTCGAAGAGCAGCGGGATCACCCCACCGTGCACCGCATTGTTGCCGCCGACGTGATAACGCCGGAAGCTGCCCCGGCTGCGCACCAGATCGGGCCCGAAATACTCGACCTGCCACGGCACCATCAGCAAGCTGCCGCGGCCGGGAAGGTCGAGCACCCGCCCGGCGGGCGACTCACCCTCCGGTGCGCGGTAGGGATCGAGCAGATCGATCATCGCCTGCGCGTGCGACAGGGCCGCGCCGTAGACCTCATCCGGCGCATCCACCGACACCGCCAGGTCTTGCAGGGTGCGCATCGCCTCGATGAACGGGCCGAAGTCGGGTCCGGTATCGGCGGCCTGCATCCGCAGTTTGGGGAAGCCACCCCGGCGCCCGACAGCCGACGAACCGGTTACGGCCGCCGAGTCGAGGTCGTCGTCGACCTGATCCGTCATGCCCGCACACTATCGCGTCGATGTACGGCGTCAGAACAGATCGCGTCGCGGCCCCCGGCGCGCCGGGTCGGCGTGGGGTCGCCCCGGGTCTGCGTAGGGTGCAGCGGGTGACCTTCGATCCGCAGCGCTGGCAGACCGTTCCCGGTTTCGACGACCTCACCGACCTCACCTATCACCGGCAGGTCGCCGACAACTCGGCACCGGGCACCGTCCGCGTCGCCTTCGATCGGCCGGAGGTGCGCAATGCCTTCCGGCCGCACACCGTCGACGAGCTGTACCGGGTGCTCGATCACGCCCGGCAGACCCCCTCCGTCGGGGCGGTCCTGCTGACCGGTAACGGACCGAGCCCGAAAGACGGCGGTTGGGCCTTCTGCTCCGGCGGTGACCAACGCATCCGCGGTCGCAGCGGCTACCAGTACGCCAGCGGCGAGACCGCCGAGACGGTGGATCGCGCGCGCGCCGGCCGGCTGCACATCCTGGAAGTGCAGCGCCTGATCCGGTTCATGCCGAAGGTGGTCATCTGTCTGGTCAACGGATGGGCCGCGGGCGGCGGGCACAGCCTGCACGTGGTGTGCGATCTGACCCTGGCCAGCCGGCAGCACGCCCGGTTCAAACAGACCGACGCCGACGTGGGCAGTTTCGACGGCGGCTACGGCAGCGCTTATCTGGCAAAGCTGGTGGGCCAGAAGTTTGCCCGGGAGATCTTCTTCCTCGGGCGGACCTACACCGCCGAGGACATGCACCGGATGGGCGCGGTGAACGCGGTGGTCGATCACGACGAGCTGGAGAACGAGGCGCTGCGCTGGGCGGCCGACATCAACGCGAAGTCGCCGCAGGCCCAACGAATGCTCAAGTACGCGTTCAACCTCCCCGACGACGGCCTGGTCGGCCAGCAGTTGTTCGCCGGTGAGGCAACCCGGCTGGCGTACATGACCGACGAGGCGGTGGAAGGTCGCGACGCGTTCCTGGAGAAGCGGCCGCCGGACTGGTCGCCCTATCCCTGGTACTACTGAGCTGGTACTGCCGACCCGACCACCGAAAGCCGACATGGACGTTCTCGCGAGCCGAATCATATTGCGCCCCAACGACTATGTCTGCACGCTCGGCTTCTATCGGGACCTGCTCGGCCTGGCGATCGCCCGCGAATACCCCGGCGGCACCGTATTCTTCGCCGGCCAGTCGCTGATCGAGGTGACCGAGCACGGGACCCGAGCCGAGCCGGCGACCCCGTTCGCCGGAGCGCTCTGGCTGCAGGTGCGTGACGTGATCGCCGCTGCCGCCGAGTTGGCCGCCCGCGGGGTGGCGATCGACCGCCCGCCGCGGACCGAGCCGTGGGGGCTGCGCGAGATGTGGTTGACCGATCCGGACGGCACGCCGATCGTGCTCGTCGACGTACCGGCAGACCATCCGATGCGGTGCGATAACCGGCCACCGGACTCGGCCGGGTAACCAGCAGATGAACGTTTGACCAACGGCTGCCGTACCTTCCGCACGCTGGGCCAAATATTGTTTCCGCCACTAGCGTTCGCCGACCTCGACACCCACACTGAGGGCGTGAGCGCTGAATTTCTCGTTCTTCTGATCGTCATCGTCACCGCCTTGGCGTTCGACTTCACCAACGGCTTCCACGACACCGCGAATGCGATGGCCACCTCCATCGCTACCGGCGCCCTCAAGCCGAAGGTCGCGGTAGGGCTGTCCGCCATCCTCAACCTGCTCGGCGCGTTTCTCTCGGTCGAGGTCGCCGCCACGGTCGCGAAGGGCATCGTCCACCTGGACAAGGTGGCGGGACAGGATCTGCTGGTCATCGTATTCGCCGGACTGGTCGGCGGCATCCTGTGGAATCTGCTGACCTGGCTGTTCGGTCTTCCGTCCAGCTCGTCGCACGCGTTGTTCGGCGGCCTGATCGGCGCCACCATCGCAGCTCTGGGCTGGAGCGGGGTGATCTGGGCCGACGGCAGCAGCGGCGTGGTCAACAAGATCATCGTGCCGGCGGTGCTGGCGCCGGTGGTCGCCGGCCTGGTCGCGGCCCTGGGCACCTGGCTGGTGTACCGAATCACCCGACGCGCCCGCCATCAGCAGGTCACCACCGGATTCCGTTGGGGCCAGATCGGTTCGGCGTCGTTGGTCTCGCTCGCTCACGGCACCAACGATGCGCAGAAGACGATGGGGATCATCTTCCTGTCCCTGGTCGCCTACGGCAGCCTGGGCAAGGACACCGAAATGCCGTTCTGGGTGATGCTGGCCTGCGCGATCGCGATCGCGGCCGGCACCTACCTCGGCGGCTGGCGGATCATCCGGACCATGGGCAAGGGCCTGGTGGAGATCGAATCCCCGCAGGGCTTCGCCGCCGAATCGTCGTCCGCTGCGATCATCCTGACCTCCGCACACTTCGGCCTGCCGCTGTCGACCACGCAGACCGCGACCGGCTCGATCCTCGGCGCCGGCATCGGCCGACCCGGCGCCGAGGTGCGCTGGGGCGTCATGGGCCGGATGGCCGTCGCCTGGCTGCTCACCCTGCCACTGGCCGGCATCGTCGGCGCCGTCTGCTGGGCACTGGCCCACGCGATCGGCGGCTTGGCCGGCGTGCTGGTGGTGTTCGCGATCCTGATCGCGCTCGCCGGCTACATGTACCTGCACTCGCGGCGGACGCCGATCGACCACGACAACGTCAACGACGACTGGGACGACGGCCTGGCGCCGGCATCCGACCGGAAGTCCAGCCCGACCGCAAGCAGCGTCTAGGAGATCTTGTGCACACCCTCGTCGCCAATCTGTCCGGGCTCTGGAAGGTCACCCTGGCCGGCCTCGTCCTCGGCGCCGGCCTCCCGGCGATCTTCGCCTTCGGCATCCGGTTCTGGTCGGAGGAGTACGCGATCGCGCCGGACGGTACCCGGACCGCGGAACGCAACCTGGCCGCAACGGCTGCGGCGTACCTCTGCTTCGCACTCGTCGTCGGCTCCGTCGTCGTGGGCATCCTCTTCATCGCGAAGGGCTTCCTCGCCTCGCGGCTGGGCATCCATATCTTCGGCGCCTGAAAGGTTTCCCGTGACTGCAGCATCGAACAAGTCCATCCTCGAATCAGTGCTCGACTGGCTACGCGCCGGCTATCCCCAGGGCATTCCGCGCGAAGATCACGTCGCGTTGTACGCGGTATTGCACCGCCGGCTCACCGAGACCGAGGTCGACCGGATCACCGAGCAGCTGATGACCGAGGCGACCGGCCGGGGCACCGGCATCGACCGCAGCGACATCGAACAAGCGATCCACGATCTCGCCCGCGAGCGGCCCGGGGACGACGACGTGCGGCGGGTTGCGTCGCGGCTCGCGGCCGGCGGTTGGCCACTGGCGAACCTGGTCGACGGCTGACCGAGCGCACCGTTACGAGCGTCCGCCGGGACGGCGATCGCCTGCCCGCCATCCGCCCATCTGGAGGATAATCAGCCGAATGGCAGTTCCAGGGTTCTTGAGCAGCATCGTCGGTTGGCTGCGAGCCGGCTACCCGAACGGGGTGCCGACCAACGACTACATACCGTTGCTGGCCCTGCTGCGTCGACGGCTCACCGAGGACGAAGTTCGCCAGGTTGCCGCCGACCTGGTCGACGATGGGGTGCTGCCGGTCGAAAAGGCCGACATCGGCGTGCTGATCACCAAGGTGCTCGACGACATGCCGCTGGAAGGGGACATGCAACGGGTCCGGGAGCGGCTGATCGCGGTCGGCTGGGTTCCGGAGGACACCGGTCCCGAAGACACCGTCGATCCGGCCGCGGGGTGACCGGGCCCCGCACCCTGCAGCCCCTCCCGATCCCGACCGGGCCGGCCGTGCATTCGATCCTGCCCGCGCTGGCGGCCGCGCTGGCCGGGGCGGGGCCCGCGTTGTTGCCGGTTCCGGCGGACGATCCCCGCGCCCGCAACCTGCTGCTCGACACGCTGGATCCGGGGAAACCGATCGACGACCGGGTGGCGTTGGTGGTCGCCACCTCGGGCACCACCGGCACGCCGAAAGGCGCACTGCTCACCGCGGCCGGACTACGCGCCGGCGCGGCCGCCACGCACGCCCGACTGGGCGGATCGGGCCACTGGCTGCTCGCACTCCCCGCGCACCACATCGCCGGCCTGCAGGTACTCCTCCGCAGCCTGGCCGCCGGAACCACCCCGACCGTGCTGGATGTTGCCGCGGGCTTCGACCCGGCCGCGTTCGCCACCGCGGTATCGCAGATGCCCGGACCGCGGCGATACACCTCGCTGGTGCCCACCCAGCTGATCAAGGCGCTGAACCATCCCGCTGCCCGGGCCGCGCTCGCCGGGTTGGATGCCGTGCTGGTCGGCGGCGCAGCCACGCCGCGTCCACTGCTGGAACGGGCGCTCGCCGCCGAGGTCGCGGTGGTCCGGACCTACGGAATGAGCGAGACCTGTGGCGGCTGCGTCTACGACGGCGTGCCGCTGGACGGGGTACAGGTACGGATCGACGACGGCCGGGTCGTGCTCGGCGGCGCCACGGTCGCGCTGGGTTACCGGGGCCGGCCGGGACATCCGGCCTTCGCCGAGCCGGGCTGGTACCGCACCGACGATCTGGGCCGGATCGACGACGGGATCCTGCAGGTACTCGGTCGCCTCGACGAAGCCGTCTCCACCGGCGGGCTCACCGTGCTACCGCACGTGGTGGAAGCGGTGCTGATGCTGCATCCGGCGGTCCGGGAATGTGCCGTCTTCGGCCTACCCGACGACCGGCTGGGCGAGCGGGTGGTAGCTGCGGTGGTACCGCAGGATGTGACCGCGGTGGTACCGCACGATGTGACCGCAGTGGTACCGCACGGTCCGGCCGATCTCCCGGCGGTTCGCGCACATGTGGCCGCCGCGCTGGGCCCGACCGCTGCACCCCGCGAAGTGTTCCTGCTCGACGAGCTGCCGCTGCGCGGGCCCGGCAAGGTCGACCGAGCGGCGTTGCGCGCCCGATTCTATCAGTCGGCTGCGCGCAGCTCGAACAACTGACCCGGCATCACCGGACCGCGGAGCACGATCGGCTTCGGCAGCAGGCTGCGATCCTCGACCAGGGCACGTCCGGCGAACTGCGGTGTCCCCTGCAGCCGCAACGCGACGCCGGGTTCGCGCCCGCCGTTGGCCTCCGAGCGGCTGACATCCCACACGGTCTTAGCGTTGCCGACCGGACACAGCTGAAGTTGGTCATTTGCTCCGGGACATACCGCTTGACCGGTGTCCGGACTGCGCAGCTGCGTTCCGGTGGCGACGGTGGCGAACTGGAACGTCGCGGGTTCTCGCGTGCCGGTCGGATCGGCGAACAGCTTGCCGTCGATCACCACCACCGGCGCACCGCTGGCCCGCAGCGCGAAGGTGACCGAGGAATCGGCCGGGGTCGTGGCGGCGGCCGCCGTCGGGACCAGCGCGACCGCAAAGCCGACCAGCGCAGCGGACAACCACCGGGAGGGTACGGGGGAACGCATCATGCAGTCTCCGTTTTCGACTGAAGCATGATCGTCGCATCCGACATCGATTCGGGGCACGCGATCCGGGCAATTGGTTCGGCGCGACGCTACCGCACCCCACCGACCGGCGCCGCCACCGAACCGGCCGGGAACAGTCGGACACGCATACCTGTTGTCGTTGATTGAAAGTTCAAATACCGACCAACGGGAGATGAAAGATCATGCAGTTCGGCGTATTCACCGTGGGCGACGTTACCGTCGACCCGACCACTGCGACCGCTCCCACCGAGGCCGAACGGCTCCGGGCGATGCTGCGAATCGCGCTCAAAGCCGAGGAAGTCGGCCTGGACGTGTTCGCTACCGGCGAACACCACAATCCACCGTTCGTGCCGTCCTCACCGACCACCCTGCTCGGCTGGATCGCCGCCCGCACCGAGAAGCTGCAGCTGTCCACCGCGACCACCCTGATCACCACCAACGACCCGGTGAAGATCGCCGAGGACTACGCGACGCTGCAGCATCTGTCCGGTGGCCGGGTCGATCTGATGCTGGGCCGCGGCAACACCGGCCCGGTGTATCCGTGGTTCGGCAAGGACGCCCGAGAAGGACTGCCGCTCGCCGTGGAGAACTACCACCTGTTGCGCCGGCTCTGGCGGGAACCGGTCGTCGACTGGAGCGGCCGGTATCGCACTCCGTTGCAGGGCTTCACCGCGACACCGGCGCCGCTGGACGGCACCCCGCCGTTCGTCTGGCACGGCTCGATCCGCTCGCCGGAGATCGCCGAGCAGGCGGGGTACTACGGCGACGGGTTCTTCCACAACAACATCTTCTGGAACATCGAGCACACCGAACAGATGGTGCGGCGGTACCGCGAGCGGTTCGAGCACTACGGACACGGCGGAGCCGACCAGGCGATCGTCGGGCTCGGCGGCCAGGTGTTCATGGCCGAAACCGAAGCCGCGGCCAAACGGTTCTTCCGGCCGTACTTCGACAATGCACCGGTGTACGGGCACGGACCGTCGCTGGAGGAGTTCACCGAGTCGACCCCGCTGACCGTCGGTACGCCGGACCAGGTGATCGAGCGGACGCTCGGCTTCGCCGACTACGCCGGCGACTACCAACGGCAGCTGTTCCTGCTCGACCATGCCGGCCTACCGATCGAGGTCGTGGAGGAGCAGCTCGAGATCCTCGGCCGCGAGGTGGTTCCGGTGCTCCGCAAGGAGTTCGAGCGGCGGCGGCCGGCGCACGTGCCGAGCGACCCGCCGACCCATCGCACGCTGGTCGCAGCCGGGCCGAACGCACCGCATCACCTGGTCGAACCGGCCCGCGCGCTCGCCCCCACCGGGGTCGGCCGATAACCGGCGCACGACCGGAACCTCATGGCGTCCCGAACAACTCGATCAGATAGTCGGTCACCTGGCGCAGCGGTTCACCGCTGCGCTCGGCCCGGCACAGGATCAGCGCGCCCTCGAACGCGGCCACCGCAACGGTGGCCCGCGCGGCGGCGGCCGGCGCCGGTGTGCCGTGCGATACCAAGACCTCGACCAGCTGGGTCCGCCACTCGGCAAACGTCGTCCGGACCAGCTCGGCGACCCCGTCCAGCTCGGGTCGTTCGCCGAGGGTGAGCGCCACCACCGGGCAGCCGGCGCGGTAGTCGGTGGTCTCCAGCGCGGTCAGCCAGAACTCGGCGAATCGGGTGAGCACCGCGGTCGGACCGGACGCAGCGGCCAGGTCGCGAATGGTATCGGTGATGTACTCGGCGGCGGCCTGTCCGGCCGTCCGCACCAGTTCGTCCCGGCCGCCCGGGAAGTGGTGGTAGACCGATCCGCGCGGAGCTCCGCTCCGGGCCAGGACGGCGTCGATGGTCACCCCGGACACCCCCTGCTCGCGCAGCAGCGCGACCGCGCCGGCGATCATTCGCTGTTTGGTATCCGCGCGACCCACGCCGCCTCCTCGTCACACTTGTTTCATATTATGACCTACCCCATACTCGGGGTCATGACCGCAACCGGCGCTCCCGGCGAATGGCACACCACCGCCTGCATCCTCTGCGAATGCAACTGCGGCTTGTGGATCCAGCTGGACGGGCGGCGGCTGGCCCGGATCCGCGGCGACGAAGCGCACCCCACGTCCGCCGGATACGCCTGCGAGAAGCCGCTACGACTCGACCACTATCAGAACGGCCGCGACCGACTGACCAGTCCGCTGCGCCGGGAGCCGGACGGCAGCTATACCGAGATCGACTGGGACACCGCCGTCGCCGAGATCACCGAACGGCTGACCGCGATCCGCGATACCCACGGCGGCGAATCGATCTTCTTCTACGGCGGCGGCGGGCAGGGCAACCATCTGCCGATCGCCTACGGGCAGTCGTTGCGCGCCGCGCTCGGTAGCCGGTACTACTCGAACGCCTTGGCGCAGGAGAAGACCGGTGAGATGTGGGTCGACGGCCGACTCTCCGGCGGGCACAGCAAAGGCGATTTCGAGCATGCCGAAGTGGTGCTGTTCCTCGGCAAGAACCCGTGGCAATCGCACAGCTTCCCGCGGGCTCGGCCGGTACTACGGGAGATCGCCCGCGATCCCGCCCGAACGATGATCGTGATCGACCCGCGGCGTAGCGAGACCGCCGAGCTCGCCGAGTTCCACCTGCAGGTTCGGCCCGGGACCGACGCCTGGTGTCTGGCCGCGATGCTCGGGGTGTTGGTGCAGGAAGACCTGCTGGACCACGAGTTCGTCGCCGTACACACGCGCGGTGCCGAGGCGGTGTCTGCCGCGCTCGCCGAGGTGCCGGTCGGCGACTACGCGGCCCGGTGCGGCGTCGACGAGGACCTGCTCCGCGCGGCGACCCGACGGTTCGCGACTGCCGAAACCGCCGCCAGCTACGAGGATCTCGGGGTGCAGCAGGCACCGAACAGCACCCTGTGCTCCTATCTGCACAAACTGCTGTGGATCCTCACCGGGAACTTCGGCCGGCCCGGCACGATGTATCTCCACTCGTCGCTGACCGCGATCAGCGGCGGATCCGGCAGCGGCAAGGGCGCCCGGCTCACTCCGGTGACCGGCGCCCGGATCATCGGCGGGCTGATCCCGTGCAATTCGATCGCCGACGAAATCCTCACCGACCACCCCGGCCGGCTGCGCGCAATGTGGGTCGACGGGGCCAATCCCGCTCATTCGCTTGCTGATTCGGCGCGGTTCGGCGAAGCCATGCGCGCGTTGGAACTGAGCGTGGTGATCGACGTCGCGTTCACCGAGACCGCGCGCCAGGCGGACTACGTTCTGCCCGCCGCCACCCAGTACGAGAAGTGGGAGGCCACGTTCTTCAACTTCGAGTTCCCGCGCAACGTGTTCCAGCTGCGCGGCCCGCTGCTCGAGCCCGCGCCCGGCACGCTGCCGGAGCCGGAGATCTATGCGCGGGTGCTGCGCGCGCTGGGTCCGGTGGACGAGACCGTGCTGACCACCCTGCGCGCGGCCGCCGAGGAGGGCGCGGCAGCGTTCGAGTCGGCCTTCTTCGCCGCCGCAGCTGCCGATCCGACGATCATGCCGCTGGCCGGCTACGTCCTGTACGAGACGTTGGGCCCGACCCTGCCGAACGACGCGCGATCGGCCGCCGTGCTGTGGGGCACCGCCCAGCTGTGCGCTGCGGCCAACGCGGAGTCGGTGGCCCGGGCCGGTTTCGACGGCACCGGGTTCGAGCCCGGCCGCAAGCTGTTCGACGCGATCCTGAACCGGCGCTCCGGAGTCGAGTTCACCGTCGACGAATGGTCGGACGTCTGGCGCTACGTCCGCCGCCCCGACCGCCGGTTCACCGTCGCGATCGACGAACTGCTCACCGAACTGCGCGGGTTGGGCGACGCCAGGTCCACCTGGACCACCGACGAGTTCCCGCTCGTGCTGTCCGCCGGCGAGCGCCGCGCGTTCACCGCGAACACCATCATCCGCGACCCGGGCTGGCGCCGTCGCGACCAGGAGGGGGCGTTACGGATCTCGCCCCAGGACGCGCAGCAGCTCGGCGTCGGTTCCGGCGACCGGGTGCGGGTGGTCACCGAAACCGGGGCCGCGGAAACCGCGGTGGAGGTCAGCGAGCTGATGCAGACCGGCCATATCTCGCTGCCGAACGGTCTCGGCGTGGACGCCCCGGACGCGAACGGGCGACGGCAGCGCACCGGGGTGGCGCCGAACGATCTCACCACCACCCGGTACCGGGACCCGATCGCCGGGACGCCGTGGCACAAGTACGTTCCGGCGCGGGTGGAAGCGCTGCAGTGAGCGGGGAGTTCGGTGACACGTCGGTTGCCGCCGCGATGCTGCGCGAACCACGGCTGCACCGGCCGGACGTCACGCTCGTCGACCTGCGCGACTACTTCGACGATCCGCACGTGCACGTCGCGTTGATCGTCGACGACCGGGGCCGGCTGCTCACGGCGATCGAGCGGGCAGACCTGACCGATCTCCCCGCGTCCTCGGGTCCGGCGGCCGACCTGGGCCGACTCGCCGGGCGCACCGTCGCACCCGAGGCCGACGTGGTCGCCACCCGGGCACGGATGCTGGTCGAGCAGCGACGACGACTCGCCGTGGTGGACGGTTCCGGCGCGCTGCTGGGGCTGCTGGCGTTGAAGCGGACCGGTCGCGGCTTCTGCTCGGACGCCGACGTCGCCGCCCGCCACCCCGGCGCGTGACCGCCGCTGCGTCAGCACCTAGACTGAAACACGTGTCAGTTTCGCCGTTCGCCCCGGCCCGGCTCGGCCCGCTCACCGTGCGCAATCGGCTGATCAAGGCCGCGACCTTCGAGGGGCGCACCCGCGACAGCCAGGTCAGCCCGGACCTGATCGCCTTCCACCGCGAGATCGCCGCGGGCGGCGTCGGTATCTGCACGGTCGCCTACTGCGCGGTGTCTCCGGAAGGCCGGACCGACCGCAACGCCCTCTGGCTCCGACCGGAGATTGCCGACGACCTCACCGCGCTGACCGATGCCATCCACGGCGAGGGAGCCAAGGCCGCGGCCCAACTCGGCCACGCCGGCCCGGTGGCCAACGGCGCGTCCAACCGGGCCCGGGCGCTCGGCCCGTCCCGGAATCCGGCACCGCTGGGCGGCACCACCACGCGGAAGATGACCGTCGCGGACATCGCGACGCTGCTGGCGAACTACCGACGAGCCGCGCGGCTCGCGGTGGACGCCGGATTCGACGCGCTGGAGCTACATTTCGGGCACAACTATCTGCCCAGCAGCTTCCTCTCACCACTGCTCAACCGCCGCCGCGACGGCTACGGCGGGTCGCTGGCCAACCGGGCCCGGCTGTGTCGCGAGATCGCCGCGACGGTCCGTGACGAGGTCGGGCCGGACACCGCGCTGTGGGCGAAACTCAATCTGCGCGACGGTGTCCCCGGCGGATTCGATATCGACGAATCCTGCCGCGTGGCGCAGTATCTGGAATCCGATGGCCACCTGGACGCGCTGGAGCCGACGGTCGGCAGCTCGCTGCTCAACCCGATGTACCTGTTCCACGGAACCCCGCCCCGGCGGGAATTCGCCGCGGTGTTCGACAACCCGATGCGGCTGGGGTTACGCATCGCCGGACCGGTGTTCCTCCGGCACTACCCCTACCGTCCCGGTTACCTGCAACCGCTGGCCCGGCAGCTGCGCGCCGCGGTATCGATGCCGCTGATCCTGTTGGGCGGCATCACCGATCGCGCCTCGATCGACGCCGCTTCGGCCGACGGGTTCGATTTCGTCGCACTCGGCCGCGCCCTACTGCGCGAACCCGACCTGCCGAACCTGATCGCCGCCGACGCCGGGCACCGATCGCGTTGCGTGCACTGCAATCAGTGCATGCCGACGATCTACACCCGCACCCGGTGCCCGATCCGAACCGGCGAGCTCCCCGACCCGTTCGTCGCATAGCAGCGCGGCGAGTGCAGGTCCACCGGTACGGTCGACGATACGGGCCGGAAACGCCGGCACGGGGACGAAGTAGGATCAAGAAGGGTTTCCGATGGCTTCGGCAACGGATACGACAATCATTCTGGTTCATGGGTTTTGGGGTGGCGCGGCGCATTGGAGCGGGGTGATCCGCGAGCTCGCCGCGCGTGGCCACACCAAGATCAAAGCAGTGGAGAACCCGCTGACCTCGTTGGCCGACGACGTCGCCCGCACCCAGCAGTACGTCAACCAGGTCGACGGACCGGTTCTGCTGGTGGGCCACTCCTACGGCGGGGCGGTGATCACCGAGGCCGGCGATCTGCCGAATGTGCAGGGCCTGGTATACATTGCGGCGTTCGCTCCCGATACGGGTGAAAGTCCGGGCGGCTTGAGCCAGCAACGTCCACCGGCGGCACTGGCGAATGTCGTGCCCGACTCCGACGGCTACCTCTGGGTCCAGAACTACCACGAGAGCTTCTGCCAGGACCTGACCGAGGAGGACGCCTTCGTTCTGGATGTGACGCAGAAGGCGCCGCTGGCCGGCACTTTCGGCGACGAGATCACCGCACCGGCCTGGCGGGTCAAGCCCACCTGGTACCAGATCTCCACCGAGGACCGGATGATCAACCCGGACAACCAGCGGATGTTCGCCGAGCGGATGTCGCCGGTGTCGGTGCTCGAGCTGGCCGCGAGCCATGCCTCGCTGGCGTCGCAGCCGGCCGAGGTGACCACCATGATCCTCGCCGCCGCCGAGACCGCCGCCGCCGAGACCGCGGCCGAATAGATCCCGACCGGCCGGCCGGCCCGGCGTCAGCCGAGCCGGCCGGCCAACCGGGTCGCGTTCATGTAACCGATCGCCTCGATCGACAGCATCGGGTTCACCCCGGACGCCGTGGGGAAACACGAGCCGTCGGCGACGACCAGGTTGGGCACCGACCAGACCGCACCGTCCGGATTCGTCGCGGACATCTCCCGGGAGCCGCCCATCCGTGCCGAGCCCATGATGTGCAGCGCGGCGATCGAGCACCGCCCGGGCCCGTAGCCGATCTTGTGACTTGCGGCCAGGTAGCCGTCCAGGCTGGTCGAACCGCCGCGGATGTACTCGGCCGGCGACTGGTGCGCGGTCCGGATCCGCTGCGCGCCGGCCGCTTCCAGAATCCGCGCGGCGCCGTCCACCCCGACCCGCAGGTGCCCGGCGTCCCGCTCCGACAGCCGGTACCGCACCACCGGATTCCCGGCCGAGTCGATCCCGACCGAGCCGTGGTCACGATCACGGGTGATGATGCCGACCACGCCGGTGCGCGGCAGGTCCAGCATCTGCTGCCGATGCCGCGCCGCGCCCGCCCAGCTGGTGAAACCGACCGTCATCGCCGGGGTCAGCGGACCCGTCTCGTACACCACGCCGTAGCCCGCACCGTCCAGATCCCGATGCTCGGCCGAATAGCGCGCCTGCAGGCCGCCCTGCCAGCCCAGAACTTCCTCGTCGAACACCGCCTGCACCGCAGTCGCCGGATGCAACCGGAGATAGTCGCCGATCGGCTTGTCGGTCAGGCCGGACCGGCGCAACAGGGCCGGGGTCTGGATCGCGCCGGCGGCGGCCACCACCGCCCGGGCCCGGATGTGCACCGGACAACCGCCGGCGGCCACCGCGTGCACCCCGGTCGCCCGGCCACCGGCGATGTCGATCGTCCGCACATCGGTGCCGACCAGCAGCGTGGCGCCGTGCTCGGCCGCGTCGGCCAGCCAGGTCTTGGTCGCCGACTGTTTGGCACCCACTCGACACCCCGATCCGCACCGCCCGCACTCGACGCCGGCATCGCAGGTCGGCGCCACATTGCGCGGCAGCACGTCGACGTGCCAGCCCAACTGCTGTAAACCCCGCTCCAACAACGCGTCCCGAGCGGAAAGCGGCGAACGGTCCACGGTGACCCCGATCCGTTCGCCGACCACGTCCATCGCCGCGGTGTACTCGTCGGTGGCGAACTGGCGTGCCCCCAACGCCGCCCATTCGGCGCGAACATCGTCCGGGGTGCGCAGCGAGGTGGTCCAGTTGACCACGGTGCCGCCGCCGAGGCAGCTCCCGGCAACCAGGCCGAGCTGACCCTCCGCCGTGATCGCCGGCCCCGGCGCGTAGAGGTGCAGCAGGCCGTCCAGCTCGCTCCAGCCGAAGTTCGCGTCGTCGTAGTACTCGCCACGCTCGACCACGATCACCGACAGTCCGGCTTTTGCCAGCACCGCCGCCGCGGTACCACCGCCGGCCCCCGATCCGACGATCACCACGTCGCAGTCGAGCTCGGTGGGTCCGCTCGGCCGGATCGGGGTCAACGCCGAGGCCGGCGCGTCCGAGCGCGGACCGGGCGGCGTCGGATAGCCGATCGCGGTCCAGAACGGGTGCACACCGGTCGGGCCCGGGGTGGCGTAGTAGGCAGCCATCGCCGCCTGGGTCAGCCCACGGATCGCCGTGCGCACCTGCGGTATCGGCGACCCGGACAGCCGCAGCAGCAACCGCTCCCGGTCGGCCCGGCTCAGTCGGTCGAACCGCCGTGGCCCGAATCCGGTGGCCAACCCGAACGCCCGGCTGTTCCACACCCGCAACACCGCGGCGACCGCCTGCTTGCCCTTCTCGTCGGGGTTGCGGTCGAGCAACGTCAGCAGGGTCTCGTCGGCGCCCAGCTCGGTGGCCGACGGCAGGTCACCTCCGTCGCCGGGGGTGACCGTGTCGCAGATGAGGCCGAGAATTCTGCGTTGTTCGGCGGAGAGATTCACGGCCGTCGCCTCCCTGGGATCGATCGGTAACCCGGCAGCCTCGATTGTTGACTACTCCCGTTGTCCGCACAGCGAAACCGCCGCGCCGCCGATTCAGATCTGGTTGATCCGGATATGGTTGCCGGCCGGATCCCGGAACGCGCAGTCGCGGACTCCCCACGGCTGATCCGCCGGCTCCTGCAGCACCTCGGCGCCGCTCGCCCGAACTCGCTCGAACGTCGCGTCGAGGTCGTCGGAGCCGAAGATGATCGGTCCGGGCAGCGACCCCTTCGCCAGCAGCCGGTGCAACGCCTCGCCGTCCTCCGGTGACCGCCCGGCGTCCGGCGCGGACAGCACCAGATCGGCTCCCGCTCCGCCCGGGGAACTCATCGTCACCCAACGAAACTCGCCGTTGGGCACATCCATCGTCACGGTCAGTCCGAGCTCGGTGTAGAAGGCGATGGCGGCATCGACATCGTCGACGGTGATCGGGCAGGAACGCAATGCGGTTGTCATGGGGCCACGCTAGAACGCCGGCTCGACCGTTCGCTTCTCCGATCCTGCTCGATCGCTACCGTGTCGACGTGCGCTCGACACCGCAATCGCCGCGGACCCTGGCCCACCTGCGGCGGGCCAGAGACCTGATCGATCGGGAGTACGCGCGGCCGCTGGATGTGCCGACGATGGCGGCGCGAGCACTGATGTCGCCGGCGCACTTCTCCCGGGAGTTCAAGGTCGCCTACGGCGAGACACCGTACTCCTACCTGCAGACCCGGCGGATCGAGCGGGCGATGATGCTGCTGCGTAACGGGTCCAGCGTGACCGACGCCTGCACCGCAGTCGGGGCCCACTCGCTCGGCTCGTTCAGCTCGACGTTCACCGCGATCGTCGGCGAGACGCCGAGCGAGTACCGGGCGCGACCACACCGCGCGGCGGCCGCGCTGCCGCCGTGCGTCGCCGGGGTACTGCTGCGGCCCACCAGGTTCGCGGGAACAAACCCGGCCACCGCCGCATTGAGTGAGTAGGACTCGACCCGATGGAGGCACAATGTCCACATCCCGAGAACTACCGCCCACATCCCGAGAACTTCCTGTTCTGTTCCTGAACGACCAGGTTGTGCTGCCGGGCATGGTCGTGCCGGTGGAGCTCGACGACCAGACGCGGGCCGTGGTGGACGCCGCCCGCACCCACACCGACGGCCGACTGACCGTCGCCCCCCGCTTGAAGGACCGCTACCCGTCGTACGGCGTGATCGCCGAGATCGTCCAGATCGGCCGGCTGCCCGGCGGCAAACCCGCGGCGGTGCTACGCGCGCAGGAGCGCGTTCGGATCGGCCACGGCGTGTCCGGCCCGGGTACCGCATTGTGGGTGGAGGCCCACGATGTGCCCGCCGACGAGGTCGGCGACACCACCGCGGAGAACGTCAAGGAACTCGCAACCGAATTCCGCGCCCTGGTGAGCAGCGACCTGCAACGCCGCGAGGCCTGGCAGGTGATCGACATGATCGATCAGGTGACCGATCCCGGTGCTCTGGCCGACCTGGCCGGCTACGCGCCGTATCTCACCGACTCCCAGCGCCGACAGCTGCTCGAGACCCCGAGCGTCGTCGAGCGGCTGACCACCCTGGTCGGCTGGCTGCGCGAACACATCGCCGAGTCCGAGGTCGCCGACAAGATCGCCGGTGATGTGCGGGAAGGCATGGAGAAAAGTCAGCGCGACTACCTGTTGCGCCAGCAGCTCGCCGCCATCCGCAAGGAACTCGGCGAGGACGAACCGGACGGCGCCGCCGATTACCGCAGCCGGATCGATGCTGCCGACCTGCCGGACAAGGTTCGCGCCGCGGCGCTGCGCGAGGCGGGCAAGCTGGAGCGGGCGAGCGAGAACAACCCCGAGACCGGCTACCTACGGACCTGGTTGGACACTGTGCTGGAGCTGCCGTTCGGCACCAACACCAGCGACACCACCGACATCGCGGCGGCGCGCGCCGTGCTCGACGCCGACCACTACGGGCTGGACGAGGTGAAGGACCGGATCGTGGAGTACCTGGCGGTCCGCGCCCGGCGCGCCGAGCGCAATCTCGGCGTGGTCGGCGGCCGCGGCTCCGGCGCGGTGCTGGTGCTGGTCGGCCCGCCCGGCGTCGGCAAAACCTCGTTGGGCGAAAGTGTGGCCCGGGCGTTGGGCCGCAACTTCGTCCGAGTGGCGCTGGGCGGGGTCCGGGACGAGGCCGAGATTCGCGGTCACCGGCGGACCTACGTCGGCGCCCTGCCCGGCCGGATCGTCCGGGCGCTCGGCGAGGCCGGTTCGATGAACCCGGTAATGCTGCTGGACGAGATCGACAAGGTGGGTTCGGACTACCGGGGCGACCCGGCAGCCGCCCTGCTCGAGGTGCTCGACCCGGCGCAGAACCACACCTTCCGCGATCACTATCTGGATCTGGATCTGGATCTGTCCGACGTGCTGTTCCTGGCCACCGCCAACGTGGTCGAGACGATCCCGCAGGCTCTGCTGGACCGGATGGAACTGGTCACCCTGGACGGGTACACCGCCGACGAGAAGGTGCAGATCGCGCAGAACTTCCTGCTGCCCCGGCAGCTGGAACGGGCCGCGTTGTCGCCCGCGGAGGTGACGGTGACCGAGGCGGCGATCCGCCGACTGGCCGCCGATCACACCCGTGAACCGGGGGTGCGGCAGCTGGAACGGTTGCTGGCCAAGGCCTTACGCAAAGCCGCGGTCAAGCTGGCCGAGCGGTCCGAGCCGGTGATCGTCGACGAGCCGGATCTGCGCACGTTCGTCGGCCGGGCCCGGTTCACCCCGGAGTCGGCGGAACGGACCGCGGTGCCGGGGGTGGCGACCGGGCTGGCGGTCACCGGGATGGGCGGCGAGGTGCTGTTCGTCGAGGCCTCGGCCGGCGACGGCGAGCCGCAGCTCACGCTCACCGGGCAGCTGGGTGAGGTGATGAAGGAGTCCGCGCGGATCGCCCTGACCTACGTGCGGGCACATGCGGTACAGCTCGGCATCACCGACCCGACCGTGCTGGACCGCCACATCCACGTGCACGTGCCCGCCGGGGCCGTGCCCAAGGACGGTCCGTCGGCCGGGGTCACCATGGTCACCGCGCTGGTGTCGATGGCAACCGGGCGGCCGGTGCGCGCCGACGTCGGGATGACCGGTGAGGTCACCCTGAACGGCCGGGTCCTGCCGATCGGCGGGGTGAAGCAGAAGCTGCTCGCCGCGCAACAAGCCGGGCTGCGCACGGTGTTCGTCCCGATCCGCAACGAGCCGGACCTCGACGACGTGCCCGCCGAGATCCGGGACCGGCTCGAGGTGGTGCCCAGCATCGACGTCGCCGACCTGGTGGCAGCCGCGCTGGCACCGGCGGAAGCCGCCCAACGGGCCGCCTGACCACGGCATCACTGGCACAACTGCCCGCCCGGCCCGGGTACCGGGTCGGGCGCACCGTGCTGGTCCGAGCAGATTCGGCCGGCGCACGTCGCGCTACCCGCCGTTGTCGGCTGTTCGTCCGACATACAGGACGGCGGTTGGCGGCCACAATTGCATCGACGGCGCCGGAGGGAGCGAATTGTGCAGCTGGCGAAGGGGCAGAACATCCCGCTCGGGGCCACCGTCGTTCGGTTGACGGTCCGCGGAGACAGCGGAGGGCCGCCGCTGTACGTGGCGCTGCTCGGGTCCGACGATCGCACCCGCTCGCCGGCCGACCTGGTCCACCACGGTGCCGAAGCCCATCCGTCCGGAGCGGTGTCCCTGGCCGGTGACCAGGTGGTCGCCGACACCGGCCTCGTCGAATCCGATGTCCAGCGGGTGGTCGTTCTCGCGGCAAGTGCCGGGGGTAGCCCGTTGCCGCACCTCGACCTCGCCGTCACCGACGGCAACGGCGGTGGTCTGGCCGGTTTCGGGATACCGCCGGGCGGCGACACGGCGCTGATCGTCTGCGAGGTGTATCGGCGGGCCGGCCAGTGGAAGATCCGCGCGGTCGGCCAGGGTTATCGAGACGGCTTATATTCTGCTGCAAGAGATTTCGGGTTCGCCGTACCGAGCGGCAGCACGGCCGCGTCGGTCGCGGCCCCGGCTCCTCCGGTATCGGTGCCGCGGCCGCGTCGTGATCGGGGCAACCGGGGCCTCGTCGCATCGGCGTCCGCGTCTGCCCCTGCTTCGCCGCCGGTCGTGGCGCGACCTGTTGCGCCCCCACCCGTGACGCCCCCACCTGTGGCGCCGCCGCCACCGACCGCGGTGCCCCGGCCGAGTCGGTCGCCCGGCGCGCCGCGCCGGCCCGAGCCGGCCGGTGTGCCCGTGCTCGCGCGGCGCACGGACCTGCTCGATCTCATCGACCGACAGCGGCGGACGATCGCGGCATCGGTGGTCTCCCTGGCGGCTCGGTGTGTCGCCGACGGCGCGGCCAGCATGCCGTCGACGCGGGCAGCGGAGCAGCGGATCGCGGGCGAGCTGACCGAGCGACGCGAAGCCATCTGGCATGCCTACGAGGACACCCGCAACGCGCTGATCCAGCGATACAGCGGCGTGTTCAGCGAAGGGCTTCCGGCGACCTGGCGGGCCCGCCAGGTCGAGTCGCGAGCGTCCTACATCAGCACCTCCTCCCGGGACGCCGCCGCTTGGATGCAGGCGGCGGGCACCGTCGCGAACTCCGTGCACACCGCCGGGCTGCGGATGACCTCGGCCGGCCGCGCCCAGCAGCGCCGAGAGCTCACGGCCGCGGTGGAAAGGGTGCTGAACGGCTACGACGGCGCGGTCCGCGACGCAGAACTCGCCGCCGAAGGCAAGATCACCCGCCTGTTCACCGACACGTTCGCCGATTTCCGCCGCCGGATGTCCGATGCGTTACCGCGGACGGTCGGCAACTATGCATATACCGAACTCGATCTGATCGAGCCCGCCCCGGCCGAGGCCGGCCCGGTGTGGCAGGCGGTCGCGTCGGTCGAGGACATCGCGCCGTCGCCGCCGACCCGGCTGGTCTTTCCGGTCGGGGAGCTCTGCCTGAGCGAGGCGCGGTTGGACACCCGCCTGGCGGTGCCCGACCCGCCCGGTGGCGAGCACACGCACCGGTTCGCCCTGCCACTCGCCGAGTCCACCCCGCCGGTCCCGGCGCTGCTCGACCTGGACGAGACCGGCGGGATCGTCACCAACTCCACGGCCGTCGTGCAGAACCTGACCCTGGATATGCTCGCCGCGCTGCCCGCGGGCCGGTTGAAGATCGACGTCGTCGATCCGGCCAAGGTGGGTGCCTCGATGAACTTTCTCTACGGCCTCGGCGAGGCCGGGGAGAAGATCTACGGGCAGAAGGTCTGGGGCTCGCACAACGTCGCGGAGCTGCTCACCGAACTGGAGAACCACGTCGCGTTCGTGACGCAGAAATACCTACAGGGCACGCACGATTCGCTGACCGCATACAACCGGGCGGCCGGCGAGGTCGCCGAACCGTATCGACTGCTGCTGTTGTTCGACCATCCCCACGCCTTCACCCGGGACGGCCGGACGTTCGACGACGAGTCGCTGAAGCGGCTGGAACGGCTCGCGACGGTCGGCCGCCGCGCGGGAGTGCTGATCGCCGCGACGACCGACTCGACCAACCGGTCGCTGGAAGCATTGGCCACGGCGTACACCGGATTCGAGGACGGCGCGCTGGTGGACTACCTCGGCCTCCCGCGGGCGGTGAGCGGCGGTGACTTCGTACCGTCGTGCATGCTGGAATGGCAGCTCGCGCCGCATCCGGTCCCGGACGATGCGACCCGTACCGAGGTGCTGGCTCACATCGAGCGGACCTTGGGGCAGTCGTCCGGGACTCAGGTCGACCCCGCTCGGGTGCATGAACTGGCCTCTCGCGCGGCTGCGCGGGCGGTCGCGAAGGGTACGCAGGCGCCGGCGGTGATTGCCGATCCGCACGAGCCCGGTAGCTGGTGGCAGGCCGACGTCGATGAGCGGATCGTCGCCCGGTTCGGCCGGATGGGCGCCTCGGATGTGGCCGAGCTGCGGCTGGATTCGGGCGGCGCGTCGAGTGCTCTGGTCGGCGGGCGGACCGGGTCGGGCAAGTCGGTGCTGCTGCACTCGATCGTCCTCGGCCTGGCGATGCAGTATTCGCCGGCCGATCTGGAGTTCTACCTGGTCGACTTCAAGGAGGGTGTGGAGTTCAAGCCGTATGCCGAGCATCAGCTGCCGCATGCTCGGGTGGTCGCGATCGAGACCAATCGCGACTTCGGGATCAGCGTGCTGGAGAGTCTCGATGCCGAGATCTCCAGGCGCGGAGTTCTGTTCAAGAGCGGGCAGCAGCAGATGCAGGATATCGGCCGGTACCGGCAGGCCACCGGCGAACGGCTCCCGCGGATCGTGCTGGTGATGGACGAGTTCCACATGTTGCTCGAACAGGACGACGCGATCGCGACCCGCGGTGCCGAACTGATCGACCGAATCATCCGGCAGGGGCGGGCATTCGGGGTGCACACGATTCTCGCGTCGCAGTCGGTGTCCGGTGGCGGGCAGAAGATCCGCACGGCGCTCAATCAGATCCCGAACCGGCTGGTGCTGGCCAGCTCCAACCAGGATTCGGAGCAGTTGCTCGCGGAAGGTAACGCGGACGCGCAGCTGCTGTCCAAGCCCGGTGAGGGCATCATCAATACCAGCGGCGGACTCAAAGACGCGAACAATCGCTTCCAGTGTGCGTTCTGGCCGCCGGAACTGCGCACCCGGCTCGTCGAGCAGATGCGAAAGCAGGCGGACGCGCAGCAGGTCGGTCACCGGCCGGTGGTCTTCGAGGGCGACGTCGCGATCGTGCCGAGCGAGCACGATCCGGCGATCTTCACCGGATCGAGCCGCAACGGCACGCTGCTGCTACCGATCGGGGCGCCGATGTCGCTGGCACCGCCGCTGTCGATTCGGTTGGAACGCCAGCCCGGCAACAATCTGCTGATCGTCGATCCGTCCGCGCTGACCGCGCTGGCCCTGCACATGCTGGCGCTGCGGGCGGCGGACGTGCAGGTGGAGTATGTCGATTTCGCCGCGATCGATCCGTCGCAGGAGGACCTGTTCGGTCGGCTGCGCGCCGCGGGCGCGCAGGCCTACCACCGGCGCAAGCTCGGTGACGTGCTTGATTCGCTCGTCGCCGAGATCGCCGAGCGGACCGAGCTCGACGACTACACCGCACGTGCGCGGGTGTTGTTCCTGGTCGGGGTGCATCGGGCGCGAGAACTGACGCCGGATACCTACGACGCCGAGACCGAGAGTGGTCGGCTCGCCGAGGTGCTGCGGCAGGGCCCGGAGGTCGGCGTGCACGTGGTTGCCTGGGGCGATCGGTACGCCTCGCTGCAACGACGATTCGATCACGACGGCTTCCGCCAGTTCGGGTTCAAGGTGCTCGGCCCGTGCAGCGAGGACGATTCGCGCACGCTGATCGACTCCGAGGTCGCGGCGAAGTTGACCACGAACCAGTTCGCCGTCGACGACTACGACAATGCCCGAACCGATCTCGTGCGCCGGTTCGCCGCCCCGGACACCGAGTGGGTGGACGGGTTGTTGAGCGGAACCAGCGATGGCTGACACTGCCCGCAACGATCCGGAGGTGGTCGCTCGGCTCGCCCAGGATCTGCAGCGGTACCTGCGTGAGGCCGACACCGCAGATGCGGCGGTCGAGTCGGCGGTGCAGCGGGTCGAGGCCAGGATCATCCAGGAGACCAGCCGGCGGCGCGGTGTGATGGACGCCGCGCGGCGGGCTTACGAGCAATGCTGCGGGAATCCCGACGCCGACTGCTCACCGCTGCAGCGGGCCCTCGACCGGGCGACCGATGCCTGGGCGGCCGCGCTTCGCGCGCATCGGATGTTCAACGAAGCAGGCGCCGAGTTCGAGCCGGGCAGTGTGAGATTCAAGCGGGTGCGGCATGAACTCGTCACGGAGACGAACCGCCTGCTCGGCGCGATCCGGCGCGATCTGGATCAGTACAACCGGGGGTCCGCGGCGATCGCGCGCGACCTCGGCGGCGCCGCGATCGCGGTGGCCGCAGATGGGCGCGCTGCCGCGGTGAGCGGGCTCGGCAGCACCGCCGTAGCGTCGGCGGTCACCGCCGGTCCGGGGTTTCCGCCGGGCTACGCGATGGTGAACCTTTCGTCGGTGGACCTGTCGGACAGTACGGTCACCGGACCCGAGTCGTTCACGAAGCCGGACGTATCCCCGGCGGACCTGGAGTGGGCGTTCAACGCGTTCGAGGAGGTCGTCCGGCCTGCCCTACGGCGCGGTAAAGGGCTCGACTACTTCCGGGAACGAGACCAGAACGAGGGTGGACGGTTCGGCGCGCGCAGTTACGCCGACACCTACGTGGGATTCTTCGACAACAACAACGCAGTCGTGCTGGAGCGGCGACCCGATGGGACATTCGGGGTCGCGAACGGTTACCACCGAATCTGGGTCGCCCAGCGAATGGGGCTGACCGACATTCCGGCGCTGGTGATCCGCGGATGACCGAGCTGCACAAGGCGACCGGGATATTCGAGGCGAACGCCCGAGCGCTCCGGTCTGCCGAACAGAAGGCCGGGACGGCGTGGCGCGACGTGGTGTCGAAACGGCTGAAAGACCGCAAGCTGCAGCCGCTCGCAGACGAGGAACGGTCCTTCCTGCAGGCGCTCGCCCGCTACGACGTCGGAATCGCACAGGCGCTGCGCGAACTGGACAAACATCGGTAGATCGAAGGGACAGCCATGGGATCCGTACAGGCGAATCCGGATTCGCTGAAGAAGCTGAAGAGCGACATCGACCGTTCGCAACGCGAGATCAACGGCGCGATCTCCCGGGTCCGGTCCTCGCTCAAGGGCACGGACTGGCGCGACAGCGTGAAGGACAAGTTCGAGAAGGACATGGAACAGGTCCTGAAGTCGGTCGCCGCCTTCGACGCCAACGCGAATCAGTTGAAAGCGTATCTGGACAAGAAGATCCAGATCTTGCAGACCTATCAAGGCAGGTGAGTCGTGGGTATCTTCGGCGGTGGGCGGCAGGAGCCGCAGCGTCAGGTCAGAATGTCCGAAGATGGAGATGTGACGCTCGCCGATCCGAACGTCGCTGGGAACCCGCGACAACTGGTCTACGAAGGCTTGAAGTCTGCCGGCCTGAGCTTCGTAGTGTACGGACCCGGCGACATCGAGTCGTGCTTCGCGGCCGCGAGCGGCCTTGTTCCGGCGTTCAGATCGGCGGCCCTCCTCCGTGAGGAGATTCCGTTCGTGGGCGTCTTCGACGGGCATGGCGCGAGCGTGTGGTGGACAGCGATCTCCGGACCCCGCGGATCTGCCATATCCGTCAACACCTTTCGCGGCAGCGATAGTGACTTCGTCAATGGTCAGATTGCGATGCAGCTCCGCTGGGTACCGGAACCCTGGTGGCTCGGCATCGGTACGCGCAACGCCAGCGTCCCCGCGGGATACGCCGATATCTTCAGAAGCGCCGAATCCGTACCGCTGTATACCTTGCCCGGACTCGGCCACCTCCGGCCGACCGGTTCGGTCGAGCCTGCGTCCGCGGGTACAGCCGGTCCCGGACTCCCGCAAGTCGTCGTCGATGACATGACCCGGGATGGCTGGCGACCGGACGGCGGCTTCTATGGAGTCAACGCTCCGCTGGGGGGGTCGCGCAGTCGATTCATTTCGTTGCTGCCAGAGGCCGAGTATTCGACTCTTGCATGCAAGATAGCCGATGTCGCCCCCGGGGCGGACTACTCAGACCGGTACGAGGTCGTGGTCGTTGAGCACAACGCCATGGTCGTGACCCGAATCCCTGGCGCTGCGAGCCTGACCTACGACGTGATTCGCAGCGAAGCGTTTGCGATTGCCGAGTGCGCGGAGGCTATCGATACCGCCACTCCGCCGCCCCCGACGGTGATCTCGGTGCCGGCCGCCGCATCGCCGGCGAGCGCTCGGCCAGCGGCGACGGTACCACCCCGGCGGCAGAGCGGCGGCCCGTCGCTCACCAAGGGCGGCAACGTGTCGCTCAACCAGCAGGCACCCGGCTTGCGTTCGGTCGCGGTCGGTCTCGGCTGGGACGTGCGCACCACCTCGGGAGCGGAGTTCGACCTCGACGCCAGTGCGATCGCCACCGGGGCCGACCGGCGGGTCCTGTCCGACAAATACTTCGTCTTCTTCAACAACCTGCGTTCCCCGGACGGTGCGATCGTGCACACCGGCGACAACCTCACCGGCGATGGGGACGGCGACGACGAGGTGATCGAGGTGGATCTCGCCGCAGTGTCGGCCGAGGTCACCAACATCTTCTTCCCCGTGTCGATCTACGATGCGGAGGGCCGAGGGCAATCGTTCGGTCAGGTGCAGAACGCGTTCATCCGGGTGGTCGACCGGGCGACCGGCGCCGAGCTGACCCGCTACGACCTGTCCGAAGACGCATCGACCGAGACTGCGATGGTGTTCGGTGAGCTCTATCGTCGCGGCTCGGAGTGGAAGTTCCGGGCGGTCGGCCAGGGGTATGCGTCCGGCCTGGCCGGGATCGCGCGGGACTATGGCGTCGACGTCGACTGATCGGATGCGTTGTCATGTGCGCCGAGCGGGCACTGATGGCGTTCGACTCTCGGGGTTTGCCGCCACCAGAGCCCGCTCGGCGTTGAAGCGGTAACGCAGGTCGTCAACGCCGCCGCGTACGGTGGGCCTGCACCCGCCAATCGCGGCAAGCCCACACCCCGGCCAGGCACCTACGCCCCTGTCGAGTCGGTAGAGGTCCCCGAATCGTACCGACCGGGCGGGCCCTTACCGATCATCTTGTCGCCGCGGTTGTAGGTCTGCCAGCCACCCGCGTCGTAACCGGCCGTGTCGAAGCACACCGCGGCGAACTCGAGACCGAAAGCGGACAGGCAGATGCTGCGGTACACCGAGATCGATTTGGTCGTCTCCAGCACATGCAACGCTTCTTCCTGCACCTCGAGCAGAGCGTAGCGGCGGAAATCGTCCACCGGCTCGGCCGAGAACGTGACCAGCCCGAGCCGGTGCAGGTTGGCCAGGTAGTAACGGTCGCGCTCACCCTCGCGGCAACCGGCCATTTCGGCGACCAGGCTGACCCCGCTGACCAGCCGCCGGGAGCCGATCTGGAACAGCGACTTGGTGCGCACATCGATCGACGGTTGCGGGCCGGCCACGGCGAGAAACCGGACGATCCGCGCCTCGTCCGGGACCAGCTCGTCCAGGATCCGGGCGAACGCACGATGCACGCCGCCGGCCTGGTCGTCCGGGCGGTGGGAGGCGGCGATCAGGGCGGCACCGCTCGCGCGTAGTTCGGCAGTCTCCGACGCGCCGGGTGCCGGCTCCGGCTGGTCGGTGTCGTCGTCGTCCCCGCCGAGCACGGGTACGACCAACTGCTTGACCGTGCGCACCCCGTCGGTCATCAGCTGACTCGCCGAGTCGGTCCCCGGTACGCGCTGGACCACGCTCTCGGTGGCGTCCAGCGGCGCGTTCCCCAACACCGAGAGCGCCCGCCACAGATCGGCGCCGACACTGCGCACCAACGACGCGGCCACCGTTGCATTCCCGGCCGCATCCCGGGCGATCCGCGCTGCGCGCCACAGGCTGTCGTCCCCGGCCGGCTCGGACGGATCGATCGTTTCGTCGGTCATCGCCATACTCCGATCAGGCGCCGAAGATCAGGATGTGCAGGCCGCCGACCAACAGGCCGAGGGCGCCCCCGTGTGCGTAGAGCAGCCAGGCGTCCTGCTCGATCGCGGCGTACAACATCTCGCCGAACTCCTCCGGCGGCAGCTCCCGGAACTTCTCGGTGGCGAACTTCTCGATCTTCTTCGCCTTCTTCTTGTTGAACTTCGCGTCCTCGAACACCGCCGGGGCGAAGTCGACCACGGCGACGCCGGCCTTGCGCTCCAGCACGTCGAAATGCACCACGCCGAGATTTCGGCCGACCGACGTCGCCACCGGGCCGAGAATGCGTCGGGCCTCCTCGGCCACGGCCTCCTGGATGAACGCCAGAGTCTTGTCGCCGCTGGCACCGTGCAGCAGCTCGTGGGAGAAGTTGGCGACGGTGAGCACCTCGACCGAAAGCATCTGAGCCAGCTGCGCGGACGCCTCGTATTGCCGTTTCGGAAACAAGCCCTGCTTCCAGAGGTAACGCCAGCGGGGACGGGGTTCGCCCGGCTCGAACACCACCTTGATCGCGATGATATTCACCAGCACGCCGATCATCGCGGCGCCGACGAGCACGGTCAGCCAGCCGGGAATCGCGCTCAGAATCGGCGGGTGCGCAGTGTGCACCCAGCTCAGATACAGCGCCAGCGGAATACCGAACAAAAAGCCCAGGGCACCGATTCGCACCATGAACTTCAGCTCCGGCACCGCCATTCCCTGAATGATGTCGCGCAGCACCTCCGGATTGTTGCGCAGGTGATTTATCGTCATCAGCTTCACGTCGAGCAGGTCGTCGATATTCTCCCCGATCTTTGCGAATGCTTTCCGGGAGATCTGCGGTAATTCGGCATCGACCGTGCGCAACACGCTCTCCCGGACGCTGCCCGGCAGCGAGCTCCACAGCTGCGGATGCTCACTCTCGATCACCTCGGTGGTCAGCTGCCGAATCTGCGGACGGGCGGCGTCGGCCAGCCGCTCGGCCAGTTTGTCGGGATTCAATTCGAGATAGAAGTCACCGATTCCGCCGATGCGGGCGATCGACTTGTCCACGATCAAGCTGGCCATCTTCTCCGCTCGACACGGGATGAATCCCTGGAAGCCGAGGACGCCGTCCGGAGCGAAGATCGGCAGAATCTGCACCTTACGCGGCAGATATGGGAAAACCGACTTGAGCCCGGGAACGTAGAAACCGGTGAACCGAACCGGTGCAAACAACATGATGACACCGGTCCAGTTGGTGATCAAACCGGCAATTGCGCTGAATATCGGGATACTGACGATATCCACGACGAATTTCGACTGTCCGGTCAGTTCTTCCCAGTCGATGAACGGACCGGCGGCGAGTACGTTCACAATTGCTCCAAAAACTCAACGCAGTTCGGCGAACTATACCCGCGGCGACCCGCCACGCACCGCGGTTCGGCGGATAGGGAGCGCGGGCGGAGCCGGACTCTTTCGTCGCCGATCAGCGGCGTGCAAGCGCGACGCAAGCCGGGTGGAACAGGGTCAGGCATGAACTTTTCCGCAACTCCGGCTGTCGAGGCCGACAACCTGGTGAAGACCTTCGGCCACCAGCGTGCGGTCGACGGGGTCAGTCTCACCGTGCCGCAGGGCGCGGTGTACGGCGTACTCGGCCCCAACGGCGCCGGGAAGACCACCACCATCCGGATGCTCGCCACCCTGCTCCGCCCGGATGCCGGCCAGGCTCGCATCTTCGGCTACGACGTCGCCGCGAAACCCGCCGCGGTGCGCTCGCTGGTCGGGGTCACCGGCCAATACGCCTCGGTCGACGAGGATCTGAGCGCCACCGAGAACCTGACCGTGTTCGCCCGGCTGTTGGGCTTGTCCCGGGCCGATGCCCGCCGCCGCACCACCGACCTGCTCGACGAGTTCGACCTGATCGCAGCGGCCGACAAGCCGCTCAAGCAGTTCTCCGGCGGTATGCGCCGCCGGCTCGACCTCGCCGCAAGCCTGATCGCCACGCCGCCACTGCTGTTCCTCGACGAACCGACCACCGGCTTGGACCCGCGCACCCGTGCCCAGATGTGGGACACGATCCGCCGGCTGGTCCGCGGCGGGACGACGGTGCTGCTCACCACCCAGTACCTGGACGAGGCCGATCAACTCGCCGACCGGATCGCGGTGATCGACCACGGCCGGGTGATCGCCGACGGCACCGCCGACGAGCTCAAGGCCTCGGTCGGCCGCTCGTCGCTGCATCTCACCCTCGCCGACCGGGCCCGGATCGAGGACGCCCGCCGGATCGTCGCCGACACGCTGCGCGCCGAGCCGGCCGTCACCCCCGAAGCGGCCCGGATCACCGTCCCGCTCACCGACCCGGCAATCACCCCGGAGATCCTGATCCGACTGCGCGACAGCGGAATCGGCATCGAGGAGCTCAACGTGAGCAAGCCCAGCCTGGACGAGGTCTTCCTCACGATCACCGGCCGGCCGACCGACGAAGAACGGAGCGCTGCATGACCACCACGACGACCACCCCGGTGCCGGCCGCCACCACGCCCCGCCCCAGCACCCCGCAGGCGCTCGACCGGCCGGGGTTGCGCCAGACCGTCGCGAACTCGCTGACGATGGCTTACCGCGGACTGCTCAAGGTCAAACACAACCCGGAACAGCTGTTCGACGTCACGATCCAGCCGATCCTGTTCACCCTGATGTTCACCTACATCTTCGGCGGCGCCATCTCCGGAAACGTGGCCGCCTACCTTCCGGTGATCATCCCCGGCATTCTGGTGCAGACAGTGATCACCACCTCGATGGTCACCGGTACCCAGCTGCGCGAGGACATGGACAAGGGCGTCTTCGACCGGTTCCGGTCGCTGCCGATCGCCCGGATCGCGCCCCTGGCCGGCGCGCTGCTGGCCGACTCGGTGCGGTACGTCATCGCCACCACGCTGACCGTGATGATGGGCCTGATCATGGGCTACCGGCCCGGCGGTGGCGTGCGGGGCGTGCTGCTGGCCGGCCTGCTGGTCATCTTCTGCTCGTTCGCCACCAGCTGGATCTGGGCCCTGCTCGGCGTCCTGGCGAACAAGGCCTCGGCCGTGCAGGGCTACTCGATGCTGGTGCTGTTCCCGCTGACCTTCATGTCCAGCGCGTTCGTCCCGGTCGAGACCATGCCCGGCTGGATGCAGGCATTCGTGAACGTCAACCCGGTCACCCACGTGGTGTACGCCTGCCGGGAACTGATGAATCACGGCACCGTCGGCGCCGATGTCGGCTGGTCGCTGCTCGGCTCCGTGGTGCTGATCGCGGTGCTCGCCCCGATCACGGTCAAGCTGTTCATGCGCAAGGCCTGATGAGTCAGGGCGCCGGCTGCTCGGCGAACCGCGGCGCCATCGCCTCCATCTGCTCGATCACCAGCTTGATCGCCGCAGGCTGCTTGTCCTGCGGGTACTTGTACTTGACCAACAGACGCTTGATCGACGACCGCATCTTGGCGCGCATGTCGTCACGCACGGTCCAGTCGGTGCGGGTGTCGCGGCGCAACAATTGCACCAGCTCGCGCGCGATTTGCGATAGCACGTCGTCACCCTGCAGTCGAACCGCCGACTCGTTCGTGGCAACCGCATCGTAGAAGGCCGGCTCGTCCTGGTTCAGCGGCGGCGTGAACCGGTCTCCCCGGTTTCCCTCTGCCCCGACCTCGCGGGCCAGGTTGTTCCGGGTTGCCTTCGCCGACTCCTCGGCCAACCGGGCGCGCAGCGCCTCGATGGCAAGGTGCGGATGCTTCGCCCGGGTCGCCTTGGTCGCGAAGTCCGGATCGAGATCGGCCAGCGACGGCTTGGTGAGGCCGTCCGTCGGATCTCGTCCGGAATCGGGCGTCCACCACCGATCGAGCGGCAGGCTCAGCATCGTGCGAGAACTCGACGACTCGCGCAGGACCGAATACGTCCCGAAGAAGCGAACCGACCTCGCCGGAGAACGCCTCGACCTGCTGGCGGAAGGAATCGAGGTCAAGCCCCGCCGAGCAGGAACTCGATCGCTGATCGCGCAGCTCCGACACGTGCGTCGTTTCGACGCCGATGCTGCACGTCGATCCTGGTCGGAGCGGCCGCCGGCACAGACCTCAACCCCGCCCGAATAACGCGTAGGCCGGCCAGCCGAGACGACACCGGTTCGGTCAGACGACATCGCTCACCACCGCCTCGGCGGCCTTGACCCGGAACCTTCCGGACATCAGGAGGGCAGGAGTTGGTGCGGGGAATGAGATCGAAGAGTTGTACAGCGTTGTCGTGCAGCACTTTTCGACACCACCGTGGTCCCAGACCAAGAGCGATGACCGACTCGACCGCGTGACTATACGGATAGGGATGTCGGGGTAACGCTGCCGAAGAGGATCTTGTCTCCCAAAGCCAGGAGGTCGTCACGCTGCACGGGCGGGAACGGGTGGAGTTGTTCGGTGAAGTCGGTGAAGACCATCGTGGTATCCGGAGGTTCGGGTGGCGGCGTAGTACCTCGGCCACCGGTCCGGGGCCGGTGAATCGGCCCGGCGCCGGTCCCGACCCAGCATGGATCAGCGTCGGTAACGATGGCCGGCAGTTCCAGCTGCGCACGAACATCCTCCATCGCTTCATCGGCCGGCCGGCCGGCCGACGAGGTGGTCACGACGTGGCCGCGCACGCCGAGGCCGCCAGCGCTTTCAGTGCGGCGCGGGGACAGCGCCCCTCGGGGACTGCGACATCGATGCGCAAGCGTGGCTGTTCGTCGCCGAGGCGATGAACTTTCCGGCGGGCACCTCACCGACGCGGACACTAGCCGCTCTTCGCCATGGTGACCAGGTCAGCGTGTCGGAAGATCTGCCCTCCCACGGCCCAGGTGCCGTCGCTTTGTTCGTTGATGAGGACCCACACTCGCAGTGCTTGTTCTGGTCCGAGCCCGGCGGCAGCGAGGACGAGAGTGGTGACTTCTTTTGCCAGCCCGGCCTTGCGTTCGTCGTTGAGCGCGAACTGGGGCACGGTCACGTCGACGCGGAATCGGGGTTCGGTGTCGGCGGCGGTTACCTGTGCGCCTGCCGGCAGTTCGTGGAGGTAGGACCAGCCCAGGGCTTTGAAGAAGTCGTTGTCGGGGGCGCCTTCCCACTCGAGTAGGGTGCGGGCCAGGTCTTGTTGGATGGTGGCGCGGCCTTCTTCGGTGAGGCTGCCGGCGGGGACTGTCAGCTGGATCTGCGGCATTTTCTTTGTCTCCTTTGTTGTTTGGTGCTAGTTGAGGTTGAGTGGAGTTCGGTGCAGAACGACCTTGGTGGTGCGTTCCTGGTAGGCGGCGGGGGCGTCGTCCCAGTCGGCGAGCAAGGTGGTGACGCGTTCGGCTTCGAAACCCGTACGTGCGATGAAGTCGAGTAGTTCGGGGAGCACTGGGCGTACGTGCGAGACGCCAACCTGCAGGGTCGCGGAGGTGGCGTACATGTTCATCACGGGCAGTTTTGTGTTGGTGCGGACGTAATAGCCCGTGCCGACACACACCCCGCCGGGTGCGAGAGCGCGGAGCCCCTCGCGAAGGCCTCTGGCGCTGGAGGCTGCTTCGACGACAACGTCGTACCCCGATTGTCCGTTCGCGGAACCGCGTTTGCTTACCGCGTGGACGCGGGCGCCGAAGCCGGCGGCGATGGCGAGGCGGTCGTGGTCGTCGTCGGTGTAGTCGACCTCGGCCCCGTGAGCGACGGCGAGACCAGCGGCGTAGAGCCCGATGCTCTTGGCGCCGCCACCGAGCACGAGCACCTGACCGCCGGGCCGTTGCTCGAGGGCGGGGACCACGGTGCGCCACGCATCAGAGAGATTGTCACTTGCGGCGGCCACCCGTATCGGGTCGACCCCGGCCGGCAGTCTGACGAGCATGTGGTCGGCGTTCGGAATACGGAGCGTATCAGTGACCATGCCACCCCACGCTCCGCATTGGGGACCAAACCCGAACGCGGCCAACACTTTACCCGGACTGCTTGCAGACATCGTGGAGCACTTGGCTGTCAAGCCCTGCCGGCACCGTGGGCAGGTGCCGCAAGACAGGGCCCACGGAACGACCACAACGTCGCCGACCGCGAGATTCGTGACGTCGCTTCCCGTGGCGATGACTTGGGCGACGCATTCGTGCCCAATCCCGAACGGGCCTTGGAACGGTTGAGGTCCGGCGATGTGGCCGATGACGGGATCGATGAGACCCAGTTTGAGTCCGGCTTGCATCGGCCGGGATACCGGTCGATGCAATGGCAAGGTGTCGCCATCGCAGCGGCTTGCGACGAACGGACGCACGAGGGCGTCCGAGCTCGCCCGCAGGGTCGGCGCGGGTCGCTCGACCCACTGCAGACGACCTGTCCGTACGAAGGTCAGCTCACGCATCTGGCAGGGCGGATCGGCAGGCCGTACTGGGAGCCTGAGTGGTTCTTGCAGTTCGACGGGAGCCCGGCCCTACAACGCTCACAGGTATCGCATGCGATGTGCCACGCTACCGACACGACATCGCCGACCTCGAGGGTGCACTCGGCGCCGACTTCGACGACACGGGCAACGCACTCGTGGCCGATCCGGAACGGGCCCAGCATCGACAGGGGCACCTTCTCCTGGATCGTCCACTGATCCAGGTCGCAAATGGTGGCCGCGATGGGACGCACCAGAGCGTCAGTGGGGTCGACCATGGTGGGTGCGTCGACTTCGTCGAACCGCAATTCGCGGGGGCCGACAAAAGTCACGGTGCGCATGGAATGCTCCTGGTGTCGGGGACGATCTTGCCTCCAGTGTTCGTCGAACCGCACGCACCATCTTGTCCTCACGCGACAAAGCCTTGTCTTTACGCGACAATGTGAGGGCAGACCGCAATGCCGCTTGATGCCGGTCTTACGGCCTTGCTCCCCCGGCCGCATCGCTCGGTGCAAGAAGGGTCACGGCGTGCTCCGGATGGCTGACGGAACCGCGGCGCGGCAGCGTCTCTCGGCCTGGTGCGGACCGTCGCGCAGAACGACGGGCACACCGTTCGGACGATCGGCGCCCGCCGATTCGTGGCGGCGTTCGATCCCGACCACGACGATCCCGAACTGCTCCGCACCCTGATCCTGCTGCTTCGGACGGCCGCGCTCGCCGCGAGCGTGCGCACCGGCGGGCAGCTCGCAGCAGCCGAAGAGAAGATCGCGCTGGCGCTCGACGAGGTCGACAAACTCGACGAGGTGAAGAAGGCGGCGGGCGCTATCCAGAAGAGTGCAACGAAGATCGAAAGTTCTTGCAGTGGAATTCATGCCGGGATTCATCGGCTGCTCGCTGAGGCGACCGCCGCGATCACCGACGACACCGCTGCCCCGAGCGGCGACGACCAGCGCCGCGTAGCGTGACCAGCCGAACGGACGAGACCGTGAGCAAGCCGCGGACGGTCGCCGCGGACGTCAGCGACGATCTGGCCGGGCTGCCGCCGCCGCGAAACATCACGGCCTGCACCACCGGCAAGCTCGGTTATCCCGATCGAGACACCGCTGAGGCGTACTTGGCGAGCATGGATCGAAACAACAGCCGGCGGCGAGAACAACGCTCCTACCGATGCCAATTCTGCGGTAACTGGCACCTGACCAGTCGACCGTTCGTTCCGCGCGGCACGACCGACCGACCGGTTACACGGCTGAACAGCTAGAACCCGACTTTGCCGCGGACTTGGCCGGTGTCACCGTCTCCCGAGTAGGTCCAGGATCACGTCGCCCGCCCGCCGCCGGGTTCGGCCGGTCCACCGGGCGAGTGCGGCGTCGACCATTGCGGCACCGACCGTTTGCCGTGCCGCGTCCAGGTGGTCGGTGCTCCGCAGTGAGAGGTAGTCCTGCCGGGGGTGGGCCGCCAGCCCGGCCGCGAGCAGATCCAGCGAGTCACGCACCTCCCGGCCGATCGCCACCCCGTACGACCCGACCGCGATCGCGACGCTGCCCAATTGCGGTGTATCGCGGAATGTTCCGTACTGGACCCGCGCGCCGGACACCAGTTGCGGTACCAGATCGTCGATCTCGCGCGGGCGGCCCTCCAGTACGTGCGCGCCGATCACGTCGGACAGCAGCAACAGGCCCAGCGGCTCGGTCGGCGCTCCGCCGGCCACGACCGCCGACCGGAAGGTGGCCAGGGCCGCCTCCGGCCTACCCTCGGCGCGCTCGATCTCGCCCTGCGCCACCAACAGTGACGCGGATCGTTGATCGCCACCGAATCCCTCGGGCGCGTCCGGCGGCGGGCCGGAGGGCACCCGCCGGACCGAACCGAGTTCGGCGCGGGCCTCGTCGAGCCGCCCCGCTCCGACCAGGGCGGCGGCCAGATAAGCCCGCAATTGGTCCGCTTCGTCCCAGGCCTGCAACCGCTGCAGCTCTCCGATCGCAGCGCGGTAGTGCGTTACCGCTTCCTCGTGCCGCCCCGACTGCCCGCAGAGACTGCCCAGGTGCTGCAGGATCGCCGAGCGACCGAACGCGTTGCCGGGTTCGAGCAAGGGCAGGGCCCGCTCGGCGTCACGCCGGGAACCGTGGATATCGCCCAGGTTCTCCGAGATCTGTGCCCGCGTCTGCAGCGCGCTCGCCGCGACCTCCGGATCCGCGCTCCGCACCGCCTCGGCCAACCGACGCCCCGCGGTCCGCACATTCAGCCTGCCGCAGAGCAGTTCGGCGTGCAGCCGCACGCTCCCGGTCCAGTCGGTGCGGCTGTGCAGCAACGGCCGGATCCGGGACCGGACCAGCGCCAGCGGCCGCACCTGCCCGGCGAACAGCAGGTGACCGGCCGCCAACAGGTAACTCGTGGTCAACAGGTCCGCACTGATCCGGGTCCCGGCCGGGCGCGGGTCGAGCGCGAGCACCCGCGGCGCCACCGCAGCGACTTCGGAATGCGCGCCGCGCGCGACCCACAGGATCCCGAGCGCGGGAAAGACCGAGTACACGGTGCCCGCATCGCCGGTGTCCAGCCCGCGCCGCAGGATCGCGACCAGGTTGTCCTGCTCGGCCGCGACTGCCAGCACCGCGGCCACCTGCGCCGGGGAACCGAACCCGGCCCGCGCCTTGTCGACGAAATCGATGGCCCACAAAGCTGTTCCACGCTCGACCGCGTCCGCCTCGGCGGCTGCGGCGAGCTGCACCTCGCCGTATTCGCGCACGGTCTCCAGCATGTGGTAGCGGACCACACCGGTGTCGTCCTCGTCGACCGACAACAGCGACTGGCCGACCAGACCATCCAGGGCCGCAGGCACATCGGGGATATCCGGCCCGCCGGCTACCCGCTGGGCGGCGGCCAGGGTGAACCCGGCCGGGAACCGGCACAGCCGCCGCAAAGCCGCCTGCTCGGCGGGCACCAGCAGGTTCCAGCTCCAGTCGATCACCGCCTGCAGGGTGCGGTGCCGTTCCGGCGCGGTGCGGTCACCGCCGCGCAGGAACGCGAAGCGCTGGTCGAGCCGCGCACCGATCTCGGTGACGCTCATGGTGCGTACCCGCGCCGCCGCGAGCTCGATTGCCAGCGGCAGACCATCCAGGGTGCGGCACAACCCGGCGACCTGCGCGGAATCCAGCCGGACCGACGGCCGGACCGCCTGTGCCCGCTGCCGGAAAAGCTCCGCGGCCGGACCACCGTCGTCGTGGATCGCCAACGGCGGCAACGGGTACACCACCTCGGCAGCGATCGCCAACGGCGATCGGCTGGTGGTCAACACGGCGAGATCGGGGCAGGTGGCGATCAGGTCACCGACGATGTCGGCGACGGCCTCGATCACCTGCTCGCAGTTGTCCAGGATCAGCAGTGCCGGTTGCGCGGCCAACGACTCACGCAGCCGGTCCCCCAGGCCACGCACCCGGCCACGGCCGAGTGCGCCCGGCTGGCGATCGATCTCGCCGAGGCCGAGGGTCGCGCCGATTCCGGTGAGCACGCCGCTGCCGTCGCGCACCGGCGCCAGCTCGACCAGCACCACCCGACACCCGACCGCCCGGCGAATGCCGATCTCGTTGGCTACCCGGGTTTTTCCGGTTCCGCCCGGACCGAGCACGGTGACCACCCGGGAGCTCCGCAGCGCCGCATCCACCGCGGCGAGGTCCGCATCCCGGCCGAGCAGCACGTTCGGCGCGGCTCGCAGGCCGATCGCCCGGTGCGTCGGCGCAGCCGGACCCGACCCCTGGAGCGCTGCGGTGTTCAGCTCGACCAGCTCGGGCCCCGGATCGGCACCCAACTCCTCGGCAAGCCGGAATCGGATGCCGGCGAACACCGCCAACGCCTCGTTCGGCCGCCCGAGTGCGAGGAGCACAGACATCAGGCGCGCATGCGCCGGCTCGTCCAGGGGCGCCGCCACGGTGGCCGCGCGGGCCGGGGCGAGGGCACCGGACGGATCACCGGCCGCGAGACCGGCCTCGACCTCCAGCAGGTCCAGTTCGGCCCACAGCCGGTTTGCGGTCGCCGCAAGCTCGGCGGCCAGCGGTCCGGCGGGCAGGTCGGCGCCGGACTCCCCGCGCCGCAGCGCCCGCACCTGCCGGGCGATCCGCAGCTGCACTGCGGGTTCGGCGGTGGCGGCGCGGCGCAGCCGGTCCTGCGCAGCGGCCAGGTCCACCTGGTCCCGGCGCAACGCCAGCCGATATCCGGCCGGCCCCATCTCGATCGCGCCGTCGGGGAGCAGCGCGCGCAGCCGGGACACGTGGGTCTGTAACGCATTTGCCGGAGCCCTGGGCGGCCGGTCCCCCCACAGCTCGTCGATCAACGCCGCCGCACTGTGGCTGCGACCCGGGTCGATCGCCAACGCGGTCAGCAGCACCCGGGCGCGACCGCCCGAGAGCGCCGCCAGCTGCCCGTCCCGGCACACGGCGATCTCCCCCAACAGGCCGACGACGACCGGGACCGGATCGGAGAGGTCCGCGCCGCTGCCGGTATCGCCGCTGCTCATCACGATCGATCGTATGGCAGCCCCGGCTACGGCGCCGCCTCGGCCAAGTCGAGACAGAACCGCGTCGCGGCGGCACGTTCCCGAGCCGCGGCCACCTGTTCAGGGGTGATCGCCGACGGATCGCCGAGCTGTTCCCAGGGGAAGAGCGACAACCCGGAGTAGAGCAGCAGGCACAGCGCGTGGCAACGGCGGATCGCCTGCGGGTCGGTAGCGTCACCCTCGTCCCGGACCCCGGCGAGATACCCGGCGGTCACCGCCGCATCGATCGCGGGCAGGTCGGCGGCCGGCCGGCGACCCAACTGCACCTCACCGATCAGCAGTTGCCGGATGTCGAAGCCCAGCGGTTTGGGTGTCCAGAAGCCGAAGTCGATCAGGGTCAGCTCGTCGGTATCCGCCCGGACCAGCAGGTTGTTGGTGCTGGCATCACCATGCGACGCGGCGGACGGCAGCGCGTCCAGCTCGTCCGCGTAGGCCGGAACCGCATCCGCGGCGACCCGCAGCCGCTCGATCAACGCGCCGTCGAAACTCGCTGTGAGCAGCGGATGCAACCAGATCGCGTCGTCGAAGAGCATCGGCCGAACTTGGCTCATGAACCGTCCGTCGACGTAGGACCGGATCGGGTGGCTGGCCGGGTGCCCGCCGATGGCGTTCAGTTCCTGGACCGCCGGGCGGGCCGCCAGCCGGCCGATCGAGTGCGCGGCGCGACCGAGGTCGGCGACGGTCCAGGTGTGCGGCACCGCCGGCACTGCCTCCAGCCAGATCGCCGTCGAGAACTCGTCGAGCTCCCGGATCGCCGCGACCCGCGGCATGCGCAGCCCCGGCGGCAGCCGGTCGGCCAGATCCGAGGCATAGACCCGGGCTTCCGACCGCCACGGCACCGTGTCCGCGGCCCACTCCCGCAGGTGCGGGGGCACCATCGCGAACCGCGGCGAACGCGCGAACGACCGGACATGCTTGACGAAGAACCGGAACGGCTGCTCACCGTCGGGAGTGGCGACCGCCCCGTAGACCCAGTACCGGCCCGCCGTGGTGATCGCCTCGAGCTCGTAGGGCACCACCTCCGCGACGCAGCGCAGCAGCCGGACGGTATCCGGCGGATGGCCCAGCCACTCCGCGACGATCCGCTCCAGTTCGGCATCGCTCACCTCGGCGGGCCCCAACACGCTCCCGCGGCCCCCGACCTGTCCCGTGGTCATATGGTAAAGCTACTTGCCTATCTGCAGATGGTAAAGTTACTTTATGAAATCGGTCGACGAGTTGGTCGTGCCGGCCGAGCAGCACGTCCCGATGTGGATGGGCTTCCTCGCCCAGCAGATCCGCGAACAGTTCGCCGGCGAGGACTGGGGTGGGCTGCGCCAATCGCACCTGCGAGTGCTGACGTCGATCCCCACCGGTGGAGTGAACATCACCGAACTCGCCGAGCGGGTCGCGATGACCAAGCAGGGCTGCGGGCAGTTCGTCGGCCAACTCGCCGATGCCGGCCTGGTTCGGGTCCGGCCGGATCCCGCCGATCGGCGGGTGCGCACGGTGCAGCGCACCCGGGCCGGCGCCAGCATGGTCCGCCGCTACAGCCGCCGGATCGAGCAGATCGAACAAGACTGGGCGAGCGCCGTCGGGCCGGAGCGCTACGCCGTGTTCCGCGACGTCCTGCACAGCCTCGCCGCCGGCGGCGGCAACCCGTGAGTCGTTCTTCCGCCCGCCGATACTGCCGCGTGAGCAGGGTCAGGCGGCGCGATCGAGCAGCGCTTCCACCCGGACCCGCAACCCGTCCGCCGCGAGTCGCTCGGCCGCGAGCGCGGTGACGGTGCCGCCGGGCGCACGGCAGATCGCCAGCAGCAGGTGCTCGAGTTGGAGCGTCCGCTCCTGTCGGGCGATCGCCTCCCGCAACGACAGCTCGAGTGTCTTCTTCGCCGCGCGGGCGAACGGGATATGCCTACCCGGCCGCGGGCGTCCGAGTCGGGGCTGATCGACCGAACCCGCTGCGTAGAGGGCCTCCGGGCCGAAGGTACCGGCAATGGCGTCGCGCACCGCGTCCAGATCGATCCCGATCGACCGCAGTGCCTCGGCGTCTTCACTGCCGAGCGGCTCCGCCGACGCGTCGGCGAGCTCACGCCGCAGCCCGTCGAGCGTGAATCCGGCGTCGTCGAGCAGCGCGCGCAGATCTCCCTCCGCGGCCCGCACCACGCCGAGCAGCAGGTGCTCGATGTCGATCCGCGGCGCGCGTAGCTCCCGCGCCTCGTCCTGCGCCTGCACGACGGCGGCCCGCGCCGCACGGCTGAATCTCTCGAACATCATCGCCCCCTGCGGGTGTGCTTCTGGTGCACCGCCTGCCGACTGACTTCCAGCGCGTCGGCGATCGCCTGCCAGGACCATCCCTGAGCACGGGCATTGGTGACCTGGATCCATTCCAGCCGGTCGAGCAACCGACGAAGGGCCAGCACCGCCCGCAACCCCACAGCTGGGTCGGAACTGCCGGTAGCGGCAGCCAGGTCGGTGGCCTCGGACATGCCGTCAACCTACATTGACGGGCACCTCACGTCAACTCCCATTGACGCCGCCCGTGCAAATTCGGGGCGAGGAACGGATCAGGCCAACGGGTCGAGCAGCGGGAGCCCATAACGTACGAATCCGCGATCGCGGGTGACCATGGTGGCGCCGTACTCGAGCGCCACCGCGGCCAGGTACGCATCCGGAACATCGTTTCCGCGGAGGCGGTGCGAGGTCACCAGGCCGGTGAAGATCGGCCAGTGCCGGGTGCCCGGCCGGAGCAACGCGACCGACGGCGCGCCGAGCAGTGCGTCGCAGTACTCGACCGCCCCGGCCGGCGTGGCGGGTGTCGCGTAAACCCTCGGGTTGGTCGCGATCCGGATGACGCCGGCAAGTACGACGTCACATATCGCCAGGCGTTCTCGGCCGATCCGGGACCGCAGCCAGGAGCCGATTGCGCGGGCCTCATCGGATTCGGTGTCCCGGAAACCTTGCAGGACGATGTTGACGTCCAGGAACAACAAGCTCACCGAGTGCCATCGCCGTCGAGCAGATCCGCCATGAGCTCTTTGTCGTACAGATCGACACCAGGCCGGAGCGCGGGATCCTCGGGGCGGAACGACGGCAGCTCGAAGTCCGCGGCAGCAGCCGAACCCGCGTGCTCGACCAACAGCTTGCGCAGGGCCTCCTCCAGCACGGATCCGATCGTCGCGCCGGCGGCGCATGCAAGGATCGAGACATGGCAACTCCCGCCCAATGGCTCGAGGGCGCCCGCCCGCGCACCCTCCCGAACGCCGTCGCCCCGGTGATCACCGGCACCGGCGCCGCCGCGTCGCTGAACGCCACGGTGTGGTGGAAGGCGCTGCTCGCGCTGGTCGTCGCGGTGGCGTTCGTCGTCGGAGTGAACTACGCCAACGACTACTCCGACGGCATCCGGGGCACCGACGACGAGCGGGTCGGCCCGCTTCGGCTGGTCGGCGCCGGGCTGGCCCGCCCGGCCGCGGTCCGCACCGCCGCGTTCGCCTGTCTGGGCGTCGGCGCAGCCGCGGGCCTCGCGTTGGCTGCGAGCACCGCGTGGTGGCTGGTGCTGGTCGGCGCCGGCTGCATCGCCGCCGCGTGGTTCTACACGGGTGGCCGAAACCCGTACGGATACCGCGGTTTCGGCGAGATCGCCGTCTTCGTCTGCTTCGGCCTGGTCGCCGTGCTGGGCACCCAGTTCGTGCAGGCCGAACGCATCGACTGGGTGGGTCTGATCGCCGCGGTGGCGATCGGCTGCTTCTCCTGCGCCGTGCTGGTCACCAACAACCTGCGCGACATCCCGACCGATATCACTTCCGGCAAAACCACTCTCGCGGTGCGGCTGGGTGATCCCCGGACCCGCACGCTGCACCTGGTGCTGCTGGTGGTGCCGTTCCTGGCGAGCCTGGTCCTCGCCGCCCGGACCCCCTGGGCGCTGAGCGGACTGATCGCGCTGCCGATGGCGATCACCGCGAACGCCCCGGTGCGCCGGGGCGCGGGCGGTCCGGGACTGATCCCGGCACTGCGCGACACCGGGATAGCGATGCTTGCCTGGGCCGCGGCCACCGCGCTCGCGCTCGGTCTCGGCTGATCCGCGACGATCCTGCTCGGACGGCGAGCAGGATCGTCCCCGATCTGTATCAGCTGCCGAGCAGCCCCTTGGCGATGTGGGTCACCTGGATCTCGTTGCTCCCGGCGTAGATCATCAGCGACTTGGCGTCGCGGGCCAGTTGCTCGACCCGGTACTCGGTCATGTAACCGTTGCCGCCGAACAACTGCACCGCCTCCATCGCGACGTCGGTCGCTGCTTCCGAGGAGTAGAGCTTCATCGCCGAGGCTTCGGCCAAGGTCGGCCGCTTGCCCGCCTTGAACCCTTCCAACGCCTGGAACACCATGTTCTGCACGTTCATCCGGGCGATCTCCATCTTCGCCAGCTTCAGCTGGATCAGCTGGAACCGGCCGATCTCCTGACCCCAGAGCTTGCGCGACTTGGCGTAGTCGATGCAGAGGCGGTGACACTCGTCGATGATGCCCAGCGACAGGAACGCGATTCCGACCCGTTCGGCGACGAAGTTGTCCCGCGCGCTCTCCCGGCCGTCACCGCCCTTGTGCTCCTCCGTCTCACCGAGCAACCGGTCCGGGGTGATCCGGACATTGTCGAAGAAGAGTTCTCCGGTGGGCGAGGAGTGCATGCCCATCTTCTTGAACGGCTTGCCCTGGGTGAGTCCGTCCATTCCCGAGTCCAGGACGAACGCCAGCACCTTGCGGTCCCGCTTGTCCGCGACCTCGCCGTCGTCCAGCTTGGCGTAGACCACGAGCGTGTCCGCGTACGGACCGTTGGTGATGAAGGTCTTCTGCCCGTTGAGGATGTAGTCCGAACCGTCCCGGCGGACGTAGCTCTTCATCCCGCCGAACGCGTCCGACCCCGAGTCCGGCTCGGTGATCGCCCAGGCCGCGACCTTGCGCAGGGTGACCAGATCCGGCAGCCACCGTTCCTGCTGCGCGAGCGTGCCGCGGGCCGCGATGGTGCCGGCGCCGAGGCCCAGCGAGACGCCGATCGCCGCCATCACCCCGAGGCTCACCCCGGCCATCTCCTTGAGCACCATCACGCCGGCCCCGAGCTGGGCGGAAAGGTCGCCCAGACCGCCACCGTCGGCCGCCTTTTCCGGCTTCGGCTCGCCGGCCGCTATCCGCTCCTGCTTGCGTCGCTCCCGCTCCAGGTAGCCCTTGACCGCCTCGGCGGCGAGCGCATCGAGGCCGAACTCGCTCCACAACTTGCGGGCGACATCGTAGGGCGGGAGATCTCCGTGCTCGAGCTCGTCGATCCGGGGACGGACTTCCCTGTCGATGAACACCCGCACGGAATCCCGCATGAGCAGGTCGATTTCGGACCATTCGATCATGGCAGCCGCCCCGCGATGTCGTCGATCGCCCAGGCGCCGTCGGTCTCGATCGTCTTCACGTCGTGCCAACCGCCCAGTTCCGAGATCGCACCGCCCTGAACCGCGAAGACCTTCCCATTGATCGGGCACTTCTCGGTGGCGAGGTAGGCGACCACCGGCGAGATGTTGGCCGGGCTGAACGCGTCGAACTCGCCGTCGGGCACCTCCTGCGCGAACAGGGCACCCATCCCCGGTGTCGCCAGGGTCAGCCGGGTCCGGGCGATCGGCGCGATCGCGTTGACCCGGACCCCGTATCGCTCCAGCTCCTCGGCGGCGACCAGGGTCAGCGCGGCGATCCCGGCCTTGGCGGCGCCGTAGTTGGCCTGACCCGCATTCGGCAGCGTGGTGCCCGATGCCGACGCCGTATTGATCACCGCGGCGTTCGGCTGGTTGCCCGCCTTCGACTGCGCTTTCCAGTAGGCGGCGGCGTGGTGCAGCACCGCCGCATGACCTTTCAGGTGTACCGCGATCACGGCATCCCACTGGGCTTCCTCGATACCGGCGAGGAAGGCGTCGCGCAGGATTCCCGCGTTGTTCACCACCACGTCGAGTCCGCCGAAATCGGCGATCGCCTGGTCCACCAGGCTCTTCGCGCCGTCCCAGGTCGCCACGTTGTCGGTGTTCGCGGCGGCTTTCCCACCGGCGGCGACGATCTCGTCGACCACCGCCTGGGCCGGACCGGTGTCGCTGCCCTCGCCGGCATTGCTGCCACCCAGGTCGTTGACCACCACCGACGCGCCCTCCCGCGCGAACAGCAGCGCGTGCTCGCGGCCGATCCCCCGGCCGGCGCCGGTGACGATCGCCACCCGCCCGTCGAGTGCTCCCATCGAAATCTCCTAATCCCTGATTACGGCGAGGCCGTCGGTGATGACCGGATCATCACCGCGCACGGTCTCGAACTGGTAGGTGGTGTATCCGTCCGCGGCCGAGCGCCGGTAGATCCGGGTCTCCAGGTCGTCACCGGGCAGCACCAGGTCGGCGAACCGGACCGCGAACCGGCGCAGCCGGGAGACGTCCGAGCCGGCGACCTCGGTCAGCACCGCCCAGGAGGTGAACGCCATCGTGCACAGGCCGTGCGCGATGATCCCGGGTAGGCCGGTGCTGCGCGCGACCTCGTCGTCCAGGTGGATCGGCATCGGATCCCCCGACGCCGGGGCGTACCGGAACGTCTGGTCGGCGTCGATGTGCTGGGCGACGGTGGCCACCGGTCCCGCCGCCCGCAGCGACTCGTCGAACTTGTGCTCGGGGGCGAGTTCGCCGACGGTGCGTCCCGGACTCATTCCCCGGACGAACGTCGTCACGTACTGCTCGTTGACCAGTTCTCCGTCCTCGGTCCGGCACTCCAGCACGATCGCGGCCCGGGTTCCCTTTTCCAACGACTCGTAACCGGTCATCCGCGCCCGCGATACCAGCCGGTCGCCCGGCCGGATCGGTCGGTGAAAGTGGAAATCCTGCTCGCCGTGCACGATCCGGGGAATGGCTGCGACCGGGAACACCTCCACGGCCGGCACCATCAGCGATTCGAAGACCGGGACGATCGCGAATACCGGCGGCGCGACCTCACCGGCCAGGTGTGCGGGAATCGGATCGTTGGTCGCCTTCGCGTATTCGGTGATCCGTTCCTGCGTTACCTCGAATCGCTCGTCCTCGCCCCAGTTGCCGAGCTGGGAATCGTCGAACTCGACCTGTCGGACGGTCATCGTCAGGCCGTTGCCGCAGCCAGCGCACTCAGCTGGTCGAGCGACTTGTCCAACTGGCTCGCGCCATCCTTCTCGACCGCCTTGGCCAGCGCACCCTTGATCAGCGCGCCTTCGAAGTCACCGGCGACGGTGAACTTGGACCCGTCGTCCTCCGGTTCGACGGTGAAGGTGAAGTCGCACTTCACCCCGGCCAAACCGGTGCCGGTCAGGCTGAGCGAGCGCGGCGGATCGATCTGCGTCACCGTCCACTCGATCTTGTTCGCCATGCCGAGCATCACGATCTTGGCGACCAGCTTCGACCCCTCGGCGAGTTGGGTGGGCGGCTCCTCCATCCACTTCTCGTGGATCGAAAACCACTTGTCCCACGTGGACGTATCCGAGACCGTCGCCCAGATCGCGTCGGGGGTGGCGTCCAGGTGCCGAGTAGCTTCGATGTGTCCCATGGTTGTTCCTTCTTTCGGTGAGCCGGACGGATTCAGCGATCGGCGCGCTGATAAGCGGTCACGACGGCGGCACCGCCGAGCCCGATGTTGTGTTGCAGGGCCGCGGTCACCCCGGCCACCTGACGTTTGTCCGCGTCGCCGCGTAACTGCCAGGTCAGCTCGGCGCACTGCGCGAGGCCGGTGGCGCCCAGCGGATGCCCCTTGGAGATCAGCCCGCCGGACGGATTCACCACCCAGCGGCCGCCGTAGGTGGTGTCGCCGGAGTCGACCAGCTTGCCCGCCTCACCCTCGGCACACAGACCGAGCGCCTCGTAGAGCAGCAGTTCGTTCGCGGAGAAGCAGTCGTGCAGCTCGATCACCTGGAAGTCGTCCGCGCCCAGCCCAGCCTGGTCGTAGACCCGTTGCGCGGCATGCACGTTCATGTCGTAGCCGATGATCGAGCGGCAGGTGCCGTCGAAGGTGCTGGCGAAGTCCGTGGTCATCGCCTGTCCGACGATCTCCACCGCGCGCTCGGCCAGCCCGTGTCGGTCGACGAACGCTGCCGAGGCGAGGATCGCCGCGCCGGACCCGTCCGAGGTCGGGGAACACTGCAGCTTGGTCAGCGGGTCGTAGATCATCCGCGAGTCGAGGATCTCGTCCAACGTGTACTCGTCCTGGAACTGCGCATACGGGTTGTTCACCGAGTGCTTGTGGTTCTTCAGCCCGATCTTCGCGAACTGTTCGGCGGTGGTGCCGTACCGCTGCATGTGTTCGCGACCGGCGGCGCCGAACATCCACGGAGCGGGCGGGAAGAGCACCTCGCTGATCTCGGCCAGCGCGAGGATGTGCCGTTCCATCGGCTGCGCCCGGTCGTCGTAGGTCGAGCCCAGCGAACCCGGTTGCATCTTCTCGAACCCGAGGGCGATCGTGCAGTCGGCCAGCCCGCCGCGGATCGCCTGGGCGGCGAGATAGAGCGCGGTGGAGCCGGTCGAGCAGTTGTTGTTCACGTTGACGACCGGGATTCCGGTCATCCCGAGTTCGTAGAGCGCCCGTTGACCCGCGGTGGACTCGCCGTACACGTAGCCGACGTAGCCCTGCTCGACCTGGTCGTAGGAGATGCCGGCATCGGTGAGCGCCTTGGTGCCGGCCTCGCGCGCCATATCCGGGTAGTCCCACGCACTCCCGTCCTCGTTCGTCCGCCGACCCGGCTTCTCGAACTTGGTCATGCCGACGCCGACGACGAAGACTCGGTTCACCATCCGGCACCTCCTCGGATCTGCCGACGCAAGCCTGATGACATACGTCGTAACTGGTGACGACCGTATTCAAGTTAGCTCTGCGGACGCACGTCGTCAAGATATTGCGGAAACCTGCCGGGCTCGGGTTACTCTGGGCCTTCGCCGTTGCCGACCAGGACTCCTCGATGCCGCCAAGCAGATCCGATCCAGCCAAACGCACCTGGGGCGGCACCACCCTGGACGAACGACGGACCGTGCGGCGGGCGACGTTCATCGCGGCAGCACTGGAATTGATCGGCGAGCACGGCAGCTCCGCCGTCACCGTCCGGTCGCTGTGCCGGCGCACCGGCCTGACCGACCGCTACTTCTACGAGAGCTTCGACAGCCGGGAGGAACTGCTGCGCGCGCTCTATCGGCAGACCGCGGAGGAGGCGCACACCCGAATGGCCGAAGCGGTCGCCGCGACCGAGCCCGACAACCCGGAGGAGTTCGCGCGCGCGGCCCTGGAGACCTTCGTACAGCTGGTGGTCGACGATCCCCGCAAGGGCCGGTTGCTGACCGTCGAGCCGCTGGCCGATTCGGCCTACGGCGACGTGGCGATGGAGACCGCGTCGGCATTCAGCAAGTTGCTGAGCAGCCGGCTACCGCGCGCCGGTTCCGGCACCCGACGCGCGGTCGCGGTGATCGCCCTGACCGGCTCGCTGGCCGCCCTGCTGTCGTCCTGGCTGCAGGGCAACTTGACGATCACCCGCGATGAATTGGTAAATCAGGCAACCGAATTCGTGGTGCAGACGTTCCAGACTGCCGCGCTCAACGCCGAGCCGGAGCCGGCACGAAAGCGCCGAGCACCCAGTTCACCAGAGCGATGACCAATCCGCCCCAGACCGCCGGCCAGAATCCGTCCACCCGCAGGCCGTAGTCGGTCAGTTCGCTCAGCTTCGCGGTGAGCAGCAGCATCAAGGCGTTGATCACCAGCAGGAACAGCCCCAGTGTGAGCACCACCAGCGGCAGCGACAACAACGTGAGCAGCGGCTTGACGACCGCATTCACCGCACTGAATACGATGGCGACCACCAAGACGACGATCACCTTGCCCCAGTCACCGTGTTCGGCCGGGCTGAGGATTCCGATCCCGGAAACCCAGATCGACGCCAGCCAGATGGCGATCGCATTGCAGATCCAGAGCAACGGTGCACGCATGAGACCATCATGCTCCTCGGCCTACGCTTCCGTCGCGCGTTCGCGTCGGCGCAACCGGTACACCGGAGATCAACCAGTCCAACGCCCGGTCGCGACGAACCGGTCGAGCACCGCCGTCGCCGGCTCCAGGTCGAAACCCTGCCCCGCCACCCATTCGTCGTCGAAGTAGGTGTCGGCGTAGCGATCGCCGCCGTCGCAGAGCAAGGTGACCACACTGCCCGGACGGCCCGCGGCGAGCATCTCGGCGACGAGCGCGAACGCGCCCCACAGGTTGGTCCCGGTCGAGCCGCCCACCCGGCGGCCCAGCGCGCGGCCGGCGTACCGGGCGGTGGCGATCGACGCCGCATCCGGCACCTGGATCATCCGGTCCACCACCTCCGGCACGAACGACGGTTCCACCCGGGGACGGCCGATCCCCTCGATCCGCGACGCCGCCCCCGTCGTGTGGTTTCGGTCGCCGGCAAGGTATCCGCCGTAGAACGCGGAGTTCTCCGGATCGACCACCGCCAGCCGGGTGGCATGCCGCCGGTACCGGACATAGCGCCCGATCGTGGCGCTGGTACCGCCGGTCCCCGCGCCGACCACGATCCACTCCGGTACCGGATGCGCCTCGTGCAGCAGCTGACCGAAGATCGACTCGGCGATGTTGTTGTTGCCGCGCCAATCGGTGGCCCGTTCGGCATAGCTGAACTGATCGAGGTAGTGGCCGCCGCAGGCATCGGCCAGCCGCGCCGCCTCGGCGTAGATGTCCGCAGCATGCAATACCAGATGACACCGCCCGCCCTGGGCCTCGATCAATGCGATCTTGCTCGGGCTGGTCCCGCCGGGCATCACGGCGACGAACTCCAAGCCGAGCAACTTGGCGAAGTACGCCTCACTGACCGCGGTCGAACCCGACGATGCCTCCACGACCGTGGTCCGCTCCCCGATCCAGCCGTTGCACAGCCCGTACAGGAACAACGAACGCGCCAACCGGTGTTTCAGACTGCCGGTGATGTGGGTGGATTCGTCCTTGACGTAGAGCTGCACCGGCCAGGCGTCCGGCAACGGATAGCGAAGCAGGTGGGTGTCGGCGCTGCGTTGGGCGTCCGCCTCGATCAACCGGACGGCATTGTTCATCCACTCCCGGTCGGCGTTCATCCACTCCCGGTCGGCGTTCATCCGGTCCGGGTCGGCGCCGCGCCGGCCGGGAGTCACGCGGGCGGACCTTCACCTCGCAGCTTGGCCCGCAGATCTGCCTTGTCGTGTCGGCGCCGCTCGTCGACCCGGGCGATGGACTCGTTCACCCGGGCGCGCAACGACCGGAACAGGACCATCGACAGGGGCAGCGCCAGCAGCACCGCAAACAGCAATGCCACGATCAGCGGTACCGCGACTCCGAACAGGTGCGTTATCCCGACGATCAAGGCAGTCAGAACGACGACCAGACCCAACCGGGCGACGGTATAGAGCGCCAGGTCGACGGCCAGCCGACGACCGGCAGCAGGCGGCGCAGACGAGGTTTCGGACATAGCCAGAGCGTAGGCGATCGCGCCGACCCGCCCCCGGCGGCTGACCGATTTGTCCATTACCTCCCCTTTACCAAGTTTAGATTGTTCGAGTAACCAGCACCTTCGGTGCCACGATGGGTTCACCGCCGAGACCGAACCCCGAAGGGAATCCGATGAGTGCACCGGCCGTTTCGAGCCCAGAGCCACTGTTGACCCCGGGGCAGGTTGCCGCGCTGTTCCACGTCGATCCGAAGACCGTGACCCGCTGGGCGCATGCCGGCCGGCTCGGCTCACTGCGCACCCCGGGCGGACATCGCCGCTTCCGCAAAACCGAGGTGATGGCGCTGCTGGAATCACTGACCCAGCCCGCTACCCGCTGACCCGCGGTACCGGCCGAAACACGGCTGTCCCCGACCGGCCCGCACGACTACTCTCGAAGTAGTAGGAGGTGAGTGTCGTGGGCTTACTGTTGGCACTGATCGCGCTGATAGTGGTTGCGGTGCTGTGGTGGAAGGCATTCGGCCCGAAGCGACCCGGGCCGGGGCGGGTGATCGGGCCGGACGATGATCCGGACTTCATCTGGCGAATCGGTCGGCAGTCGCGGACCGACGGTCCTGCCGGGCCGGTCGATCCGAGCGACTGACCGAACACCACCGCATCTACCGTTATCGAATTGTGAGCGGCAGGTATTTCCTGTCCCGCGGTCGGAAAAATCTCCCGGCTCCGTGCCCCTCGCCGAAAACAGCGGAGCCGGCCGGACTCCGGCCCCGGCTGCGCACCACTTCGCCCGGCTAATTATCCACCTTGGTTGAATCCAGCATCATCGGCCCCAGGTTTTGCTCGGCAACCTGGACTCGACCCAGGGATGGCGATGCCCGAAGATAGCTGGCATGCCCGGATCAAGATCACCTTCGACGCCGGTACACGTACCGATCGCCAAGGTGACAGCCTCGGACTCCTATGCCGAGCGCTATCGAGTCCTGATCGAGCAGGCTGCCGACGACTTCTTCATGCACGACGATCAGGGCAACATCCTCGACGTCAACGAGCACGCCTGCAGTAGCACCGGCTTTTCCCGCGACGAGCTGCTCGGCATGCACGTATTCGAGATCGCGGTGGTCACCCCGGAATTTGCCCGCAGTCTCTGGGCAAACACCGAGCCCGGACTCTCCTCGCTCAATCGGACCGAACATCGCCGTAAGGACGGCAGCACCTATCTGGTCGAGATGCGGATCAGCTGCGAACTGGTCGACGGAAAAAAGATCTTCTTCGGGCTCGGTCGCGACATCACCGAACAGGTCGCCGCCGAAGAACGGATCCAAGAGCTCAACACCCAGCTCGAACGCCGGGTGCTCGAGACCACCGAGCGGTGGCGCCAGTCCTCCAGCATTCTGCAGGCGGTCATGGACGCCGCGCCCGACCTGGTGTTCGTCAAGGACTGCGACGGCCGCTACATCTTCGTCAACAAGGCCGCGGCGAAGGTCAAGGGAATGCCGGCCGACCAGGTGATCGGCAAGGACGACAGGTCCTTCTTCGGCGCCGATCTGGCCCGCGAGGTGATGGCCGCCGACCAGGCGGTGATGGCCGGCGGCCACCCGCAGGAGATCGAAGAACACCTGATCGTGGACGGTGAGCCGCGGACCTACCTGTCGCAGACCGCGCCCTACTACGACAGCGACGGTGCCATCGCCGGCATCATGGGCATCTCCCGCGATGTCACCGCGGCGCGCCGGGCCGAGCAGGAGCTGCAACGGAGCGAGGCCCGGTGGCAGTTCGCCATCGATCGGCCCGGCGACGGCATCTGGGACTGGGATATCCGCACCGGCGACGTGTACTACTCCGACCACTGGAAGCGAATGCTCGGCTACCACGCCGACGATGCCGGGCCGACCTTCGACGAGTGGCTCGACCGGATGGACCCGGCGCACCGAACGGACGTCCAGGACGCGATGTTCGCGCACCTGCGCGGCGAGATCCCCGAGTTCAGCGAGGAGTACCGGGCACACACCACAACCGGCGAACTGCGCTGGATCCACGGTCGGGGCCGGGTGATCGAACGAGACGACGACGGCCGCCCCCTGCGGATGGTCGGCACCCAGACCGACATCACCGAACGGCGCGCGAGCGAGGCGGCGTTCCGCAAGATCAGCCAGCGGCTGCAGCTGGCCAACCGGGTCAGCGGGCTCGGGGTCTGGGAATGCCCGGACGTGCACGACGACCGGCTGGAGTGGGACGAGCAGATGTACCCGATCTACGGCTTGCGGCCGACCGAATACGACGGCTCGGTGCAGCAGTGGCTGGCCCGGCTGCATCCGGACGACCTGCCCCGGGTCCGCGCGGAGCGGGAGGACCGGCTGACCGATCTCACCGCACCGACCTTCGAGACCGAGTACCGCATCCGCCGACCGGACGGCGCGATCCGCCACGTTCGGTCCCAAGCCCAGATCTTCCGCGACGAGCACGGCGATGCGGTGTCCATGCTCGGCGTGAACCGGGATATCACCACCGAGCGGAACTCCGCGGAGACCCTGCGTCGGGCAAAGGAGGACGCCGAGGCCGCCGAACGGGCCAAGAGCGAGTTCCTCGCCATGATGAGCCACGAGATCCGCACCCCGATGAACGGCGTGATCGGGATGACCCGCCTTGCGCTGCAGACCGACCTGCCGCCGAAAGCCCGGGACTACCTGCGCAAGGTCGAGCGGTCCGCGCAGAACCTGATCACGATCATCAACGACATCCTGGACTTTTCCAAGATCGAAGCCGGCAAGGTGGAGCTGGAGGAGGTCGAGTTCGCGCTCGACTCGGTGCTGGAATCGATCTCCGCGGCCACCGCGGTCAAGGCCGAACAGAAGGGTCTCGAAGTCGGCTACTCGATCGGCGACGACGTGCCGGCCCGACTGATCGGCGATCCGCTGCGGCTCGGCCAAGTGCTGATCAACCTGGTGGGCAACGCGATCAAGTTCACCGAAAGCGGGTCGGTGATCGTCGCCATCTCCGTGGTCCGAACCCATCCGGACGCCGCGGTCACGCTCTCGGTGGCGGTGCGCGACACCGGTATCGGCATGGACGACACCCAGATGGCGAAGCTGTTCCAGGCGTTCTCCCAGGCCGACACCGGGGTCACCCGGCACTACGGCGGCACCGGCCTCGGGCTGGCCATCTGCAAGCAGATCGTGGAGCTGATGCACGGCACGATCGGGGTGCGGAGCACCGTCGGGGTCGGCAGCACCTTCGAGTTCACCGCCGACCTGCGGCTGCCCGCCGCCTCGGCCGAGCCGATCGCGGTCCGCCCGCCGCAACTGGTCGGCAAGCGGGTGCTGGTCACCGACGACAGCGAGGCGGCCCGCGAGATCCTGGTGCCGATCCTGCGTGGGTTCGGCATGGACGTCGCCGCAGCAGATTCCGGCTATGCGGCACTGCGCCTGCTCAACGATGCCGACCGGCACCGGCAACCGTACGACCTGGTGTTGATGGACTGGCAGATGCCCGGAATGGACGGCTTGGCGGCCGCTCAGATCATTCGGGAAACCCCCTCGCTGAACCGGATCCCCGCCGTCCTGATGGTCACCGCCTACTGCCGCGAAGAGGTGTTGAACCGGGCCGATCAGCTCGGCCTGCAAGGCGTGCTGGTCAAGCCGGTCACCCACTCGATGATGTTCGACACGCTGGCCGGCGTGCTCGCCCCGGCCGCCGCAGGCGCCGCGAGGCCCGCCGATACCGAACCCGGATTGCCGGCGCGGCAGGCATTCCCGACCCTCGCCGGACGCCGGGCACTCGTGGTGGACGACAACATCTTCAACCGGGAGGTGGCAGCCGGCTTCCTCGCCGAGGTGGGCGTCGAGTCCGATTGCGCGGTCGACGGCAACGATGCGCTCGGCTGGCTCGACCGCGGCGGTCGGTACGACGTCGTGCTGATGGACGTGCAGATGCCGGTGATGGACGGCTACGAGACGTCGCGGGAGGTCCGCAACCGGCCGGAATGGGCCGACATCCCGATCATCGCGCTGACCGCGCATGCCCGCGCCGAGGACCGGCAACGCAGCGCGGATGCCGGCATGGACGGGCATCTGACCAAGCCGATCGACGAGCAGGCGCTCTACACGATGCTGACCGACATGCTGCGCGGCGCCGCGGCAGTCCGAACCCCCGGGGACCCATCTGTCGCACCGGCCCCGAACATCGGGAGCGACCCGGCCCGCGGCGGCGACGACCGGCACGTCGACCTGGTCGCGGCACTGGAGCGCCTGGGCGGACGGCAGGAGCTGCTGGCCCGTCTCGTCGACAGCTTCGTCCAGGATTTCGGCAGCACACCGGACCGGATGGTGGAGCAGTACGCGCTCGGTCACGCCGCCGAGGTCGCCGGATTTGCGCACGCGGTCCGCGGCGCCGCGTCCTATCTGCACGCGGACGCCCTGTGTGCGATCGCAAGCGAGCTGGAGGACACGGTCCGGCGGAGTGGCCTGGAAACCACCGGCGCGCTGGTGGACGGCTTCGTCGCCCACCTGAAGCTGGTACTCGACGAACTGGGCGACGGCCGGGCCGAACCGCCCGCAGCGCCGCCGGTGGCATCGGCGCCGGCGGTGGACACCACCGAGCTGCTCCGCCTGGTCGACTCGGCCGACCAGCTGATCGGCACCGGCGACTACTCCGCTCAATCGATCCTCAGCGAAATCGAGTCCCGTACTTCTGGAACCCACCTGGCCAGCTCGGCCACCCGGATCCGGCAGCTCTTCGACCAGCTCGAGCTGGACGAAGCGCAACTCGCACTGCGCAGCTTCCGCGCCGCCGCCGGCGCCCGATCCGGGAGTACTGCATGACACAGTCAGGTAGCACAGCGGCCAAACCCACCGTGCTCATCGTCGACGACGACGGGGTGAACCGGACCCTCCTCGCCGAGCTGCTGCACGAGGAATGCCGGGTCGTGCTGGCCAAGGACGGCAGCTCGGCCATCGGCCGCGCCCAGGCCGAAGCCGAGATCGACCTGATCCTGCTGGATATCTCGATGCCGGACATGGACGGCTACGAGGTGCTCAAGCGGCTGCGGTGGATTCCGGCGACCAAACGCACCCCGGTGATCTTCATCAGCGCCGCGATCGAGGCCGAGAGCGAGGAGCGCGGACTGCAGCTCGGCGCCGTGGACTACGTGCACAAACCGATCCGGCCGGTGATCGTCCGCGCCCGGGTACGCAACCACCTCGAGCTGGTAACCCACCGCAAAGAGCTGGAACGGCTCGCCGATCGCGACGGACTGACCGGCATCGCCAACCGCCGCCGCTTCGACGAGGCCTACGACCTGGCCTGGCGACGAGCCAGCCGGATCGGCCAACCGCTGAACATCGCCATGATCGACGTCGACCATTTCAAGCGGTACAACGATCTCTACGGCCATGTCGCCGGCGACGAGGCGCTGCGCGAGATCGCCCAGGTGATCGACCGATACGCGACCGGCACCTGGGATATCGCCGCCCGCTACGGCGGCGAGGAGTTCGTGCTGCTGCTGTCGGGCGAGGTCGCGTTCGGCGCGATCTTGAGCCGGCTGCACGGCGACGTCGCGTCCCTGCGGCTGACCTTCGACCACAGCGGCGGTGACGACGTCCTGCTCGCCACGGTCAGCTGCGGCGGGGTCACCGCGATCACCCGGACGATCGCCTCGCCGTCCGCCCTGCTCCGCGAGGCGGATGCGCTGCTGTACCAAGCGAAACGGGAGGGGCGGAACCGGGTGCTGGTGCGCGGGGACACCGCCGCGGTGGACGCCGGGTCCGCGGTATGAACCCCGCCGAGTCGATCAGCCGGCGAAGATCATGCAGCTCGAGGTCGCGTGGGCGACCAGCTTGCCGTACTCGTCGGTGAGATCGGCCCGCGCCAGCGCGGTCCGCCGGCCGCGCTGGATGATCGTCCCGACGCAGGTCAGCAGGCCGGAGTCGACGGTGACCGGGCGGAGGAACTTGACCGTCAGATCCAGTGAGGTGTACCCCTCGCCGACCGCGAGCGTCGAATGCACCGCACAACCACAGGCGGTGTCCAGCAAGGTCGCGATCACACCACCGTGCACGCCCCCCAGCGGGTTGTAGTGGAAAGCGGCGGAAGGCATCTCGACGACCACCCGACCTCGCTCCGCGCGTAGATCGGTGATCCCGACGGTGTCCATGATCGGCGGGTGCGGCAATCTCCCGTCACCCATCGCGAGCAGCTGACCGAGTCCGTCCAGCGTGGCCAGCTCGGCAAGGTCGCCCTGGCCGGGTACGGCCCAGGTCACGGTCCGGCTCTCGGTGACGAAATCGCCGTGACCGCGGGTATCGAGCGTCGTCTGTGTCATACCGCGAGACTCGCAGATCGACCTGAGTCTGTCAACTAGACTCAGGATCGCCGACCCGGCCTATGCTGTACCCATGACCACCGAATCGCGACCTGCGGCACTCGACTGGTCGACCGAGAACTGCACCATCGCCGCCGCCATGCGCATCCTGGGGGAACGCTCGACACTGGCCGTGCTGCGCGAAGTGTTCAACGGGGTGCGCCGCTTCGACGACATCCGGTCGCACGCACACCTCCCCCGGCAGGTGCTCACGAACCGCCTGGCGATGCTGGTCGACGCCGAGATCCTGCGCCGGGTGCCGTATCGCGTGGACGGCGCCCGCACCCGCTACGAGTACCGGCTGACCGACAAGGGCCTGGATCTGTACCCCGTGCTCGCCGCGGTGAAAGCGTGGGGCGACCGCTATCTCGCCGGCCCGGGCGGACCGCCGATGGAGCTGTCGCACCGCGACTGCGGCGCGCCGACCGAGGTACACCTGGATTGCACCGCCGGACACCGGCTCCGCCCCCGCGACGTCGCGCCGCGACCCGGGCCCGGCGCAACCCGAATCAGCGTCGCGGCGCCAGAATGACCACCGGGATCTCCCGATCGGTCCACTCGGCATATTTGGCGAAGTCGGCATAACTGTCGACCAACCGAGGCCAGAGCTCGGCGCGTTCGACCGACGTCGCCGGTCGCGCCCGCACCGGCCGACCCGTCTCGCCGCGCAGCCGCACGACCGTGTCCGGGTGGGCGAGCAGGTTCGCATACCACTGCGGGTTCTTCGGCATGCCGCCCTGCGAGGCCACGATGACCAGGTTCGGGCCGTCGGCCAGGTAGAGCAACGGGGTGGTGAACAGCTTGCCGGACATGCGGCCCCGATGCTGCAGCAGCAGCGTCGGCGCCGGCTTGGCGAATCCCGCACCCACCCGCCAGCTACTGCCCACCCGACCGTCGGTCAGCTGGAACACCCGCACGTGCGCACGGGCGGCATACTTCATCAACCGCACCACGATCGGCGAATCGAGCCCGGCCGGGCGCTGGTCGGGCAAGGCGAAGCGGCTCACCGGGCGTCCTCCTCGGACAGATGTGATCAGGTCGGCCGAGGTTCGACGAGCAGACCGCGTAGCACGAGTTTCTCGATGTATTCCATCGCGACCTCCACGGTTTCCTCCCGTCGGACGCTGCGCCGGAGCAGGATGTTGTTGGTGTAGGCGACCGCGATCTCCGCCGGCTCGAGGTCGTCGACGAAGACTCCGGCCGCCTGGCCGGATTGGACCACATCGACAATCATCCCGGGCAGGAACAGCTCGTCGCGGACGCCGGTGTGCTGTGCCGGTGACCGGGTCGGGTCCAGGCTGATGATCAGTATCAGCGCATCGAACATGCTCTGCTGTCCGCTCACCGCAGCCGCCAGCCGATGGCCGGCCCGGCGCACGATCTCGGCCGGGCCCAAGTGCAGCTTCACGTCACCGTCGATCCGGCGTTTCAGTTGGGCAGCGGTCGGTGACAGCGCGGCCGTCACGATGTCGGCATTCGACGGGAACAGCCGTTGCAGCACGTCGACAGCCACGCCGGCGCGGGCCGCGATATGACCGGGCCCGGTGGCGAAATAGCCCCGTTGCGCGAACTCGGCTTCCGCCGCCTCGATCAACGCCTGCACCGGATCGTCCGGCAGCTCGTCCAGCTCGCCGCGGCCTCGGCTCCGCCGGGCGGCCTCGACCAGCGGGGTGAGCACGTCGTCGATCTGCTCGAAGGCCTGTCCGAGGTCGGCAATCGAGCCGAGCAGGGCGAGCACGGCTTCACCGAAGAGCTCGGGCGACACCGCATCCGGATCCAGTCGGGAGCGCAGCACCAGTCCCTCGACCAGCGCGGTGAGCACCACCGACAAGCTTGCGTGGGTGAAGGGCTGGCGCAGCCCGGCCCCCCACCCCTGCAGCAGGCGGGCGTTCGCCTCGGTGGCGATCCGCTCTGTGCCGGCGTAATACGCACGCGCGTCGGAGATCGCGCCGTTGCGTCCACTGCTCAACGCGCACAACAGAAATCGGAGCCGAGTCGCCGGATCCTCGGACAGCCGCTGGTACTCCCGGCGGCAGACCGCGCGGACCAGCGGCCGCGGATCTCCGTCGGCTTCGACCAGCTGGCCGGCGATCGCGGCACCCATGCCGGCACGCAGCTGTTCCGAATGGTCGGGCAGCAGCGACGACATCAGCTCATCCAGGTAGGCCTTCTTGCCGCCGCGGATACCGGCTCGACTCGGATACGCGTTGTGGAAGGTCTGGGTGGACAGCCCGGCCCGGGTCGCAACGTCACCGACGGTGAGCCCGTTGAGCAGGAGCTCGGCATCTGCTTCGGCAAGCAACTCGCGACCGGCGGCCAACAAACGGCCGCGGGTCGAGTCGGCAATCGCAGTCATGCCGATGCCTCCGTTGCTTGATTTGACTATCCCTGATTTATCAATATCTTGAGTTCGAGGTCAAGTCGACCGAAGAACAAGTTCCAATGGTTGGGCAGAATCAGCAGATCCGGCGCTGGAGAGATCAATGAACCGCATGGTCGAATATTTGTCGACCGGCCTGTAACTCCGTACTTGCCCCGAGGAATCGATGAACACCCCCGACGATCTCCCGGCATCCTGCCGCACCTACCCGCGCCGCCCCGCGCTCTCGCCGCAGGAGCAATTCGTTCTGGTGTCCTGGCTGCGCAGCCGGGCCTGGACCGCGCCGCCGCGACGCCCGTTCGAGTTCTACGCAACTCTCTGGAGCATCGGCACCAAGTACCACGACGCGGGGCGGCCGACACCGACCAAGGCTGCGCTGATCGCCCGCGCGCTGCAGGACGAGCTGATCGAACTCGACGACCTGCGCCCGCGACGCTGATGCGGCCGATGGCTACCATCGGGCGATGCAGTTCGCCTGCCACACGCTGATCTACTCCGATGACGCCGCGGCCACCCGGGCCTTCTTCCGCGACGTGCTCCAGCTGCCGTTCGTCGAGGACGCCGGGTCGGGTCCGGGCTGGCTGATCTTTCAGACCGGGCCGAGCGAGCTCGGCGTGCACCCGACCCGCACCGAGCGGGCGGGACAGGTGCACGAGTCACCCCGCCACCATCAGATCGCATTGATGGTCGACGACCTCGCCACCACCATGACCGAGCTCGAACGCCGCGGCGCCGTATTCAGTTCCGGTCCGGACGATCGCGGGTTCGGGCTGGTCGCCCTGCTCCAGGTCCCGGGCGCGGACGAGCTGATGATGTACCAGCCACGGCACGCCGTCGCACACAGCCTGTAGTCGGTCAGGCCGGCTCGGCCGCGCGCATCCGCCAGCCGCCGGCCCGCTCGCGCTCGGCCCAGAAGCCCGCGTAACGGCCGCCCATGGCGATCAGCTCGTCGTGGGTGCCCTGCTCGGCGATCCGGCCGTCGGCCAGGAAGACGATCCGGTCCGCATGCCGGATGGTCGACAGCCGGTGCGATACCACCAGCACCGTCTTGTCCCGGGTCAGTTCGTGGATCCCGCGCACGACCACCGCTTCGTGGTGCGGGTCCAGCGCGCTGGTCGCCTCGTCCAGCAGCACGATCGGTGCATCCTTGAGCAGCGCTCGGGCGATCGCGATCCGCTGCCGCTCCCCGCCGGACAGGATCGCCCCGCCCTCGCCCACCCGGGTCGCCCAGCCGTCGGGTAGCCGGTCCACGATCTGGTCCACCCCGGCCGCCGCGGCCGCGCGGCGGACCTGGGCGTCGTCGGCGTCCGGTCGGCCGAGCCGGATGTTCTCCTCGATCGACCGGTCGAACAGGTACACGTCCTGGAACATCGGCGAGATCAGATCCATCAGGGCGGCCGGCGCCTGGTCGGCGACCGGTACACCGCCGACCCGCACCACGCCGGTACCCGCATCGTAGAACCGTGCGACCAGCCGGAGCAGGGTCGTCTTGCCGCTGCCGCTGGGGCCGACGACGGCCGTGGTGGTGCCGACCGGGACGGCGAACGATACGTCGTCGAGCACCGGCCGGCCCGGCTCGTAGGCGAAACCGACGTGGTCGAACTCCACCGCGCTGTCCGCTGCGGCAACCGGCCGCGCGGGCGCCGACATCGACGGCTCGGCGAGCAGGGCGTCGATCCGGGCCGCAGCGCCCGCCGCAGCCCGGAGCGCAACCGACAGCTGGGCGATGGCGTCGATCGGCCCGGCGTAACGGGCGATCACGACGATCATCGCGACCGCCGTCGCTGCCGAAACCGCGCCGTCGGTCGCCCGGACGACCGCGAGATACCCCAGGGCAAGGAAGACCAGCTGCACGAGCAGGCCGAACCCGATCAGGCTGGGCACGCTGGCCCCGACCAGGCCGACCGCCGCTCGGCGCTGCTCGCCGAGTGCTCGATCGAGCCCGCGGTTACGCGCCCCGATGGCACCGAACGCCCGCAACACCGGCTGCGCCCGGGCGAACTCCACCACGCGGGAGTCGGCGTCGGCGCCGGCCGCGTGCAGCCGGGCGTCCGCCCGGAGGTAGCCCCGCTCCGCGATCCGGCCGGCCGCCCAGAGCACCGGCACCGCGACCAGCATGACCACCCCGACCCGCCAGTCGACCGCCAGCATGCCCAGCGCGACGACCGTGGGCACCGCGAACGCGCTGAGCCGGTGGGCGGCGAGGTGGGTGAACACGCCCTGCACCTCACGAACGCTGCTCAGCGCCACCCGGGAGATCTTGGCGGCGTCGTGGGAGGTGAACCAGCCCTGCGGCAGGGTGGCGAGATGCTGCCCGACCCGGGTCTGCAGGCCGCGCTGCATCCCGACCGCGATCCGCAGCCCGAGCGCGATGTGCGCGTAACCGGCCAGACCCGCGACCGCAACCGCGGCCACCATGCCCAGTACCCAGGGCCACGCCGCGCGGTAGTGGCCGTCGAACACGTTTTCCAGCACCGGGATCAGCATCAGATAGGTTGCGGCCTGGCCGGCGATCGCGAACCCGATCGCGAGCAGCTGCGCCGGCCAGAGCCGGCGCAGATCGGCCGGGACCAGCCGGAGTGCCGTGCCGATCACCGAACCTCCTGCAGCGCATTCTGGTTCGCCGACCACAGCCGCCGGTAGAGCCCATCGGCCTCGACCAGCTCGGCGTGCGTGCCCGATTCGACGATCGTGCCGCCGTCCAGCACCACGATCCGGTCGACTCCGGTGATCGTGTGCAACCGGTGCGCGATGACCAGCACCGTGCGGCCGGCGATCAGCTCGGCGACCGCATCCTGGACCGCCGCTTCGGATTCCGGATCGGCGAAGGCGGTGGCCTCGTCCAGGACCAACACCGGCGGGTCGGCGAGCAAGGCCCGCGCGATCGAGAGCCGTTGCGCCTCGCCGCCGGACAACACCGCACCCTCGCCCAGCACCGTGTCGTAACCCTGCGGGAGCGCGAGAATCCGGTCGTGGATCCGGGCGGCGCGGGCGACCCGCTCGAGCGCGGCGTCGGCGGCGTCCGGATCGGCCAGCGCCAGGTTCTCCCGGACGGTGCCACGGATCAGCCGAACGTCCTGCAGCACGAATCCGACGGTCCGGTAGAGCTCGGCGACCGGATAATCCCGCAGGTCCCGGCCGCCGATCATGATCCGGCCGGCGGTGGGGTCGAAGAACCGTGGAACCAGCTGAGCCAGTGTCGATTTACCTGCCCCGCTCGGCCCGACCAGTGCGGTCACCGTGCCCGGGATCAGCGTGAGGTCGATGTCGTGCAACACCGGCCGGCCGCGTCGGTAGCCGAACTCGACGCCCTCGAAACGCACGTCCGGGCCGGGCCTGAGCTCGGCGTCACCGGCGCCCGGTGCGGCGAGCTCGGGTAGCTGCTGCAGATCCCGCAGCCGCGCCGCCGCCGCGTTTCCCTGGCGCACCGCCTGGGTGCCGTAGCCGATCGCCAGGAACGAGGCCCCCAGCGCGGGCGCGACCAGCAGGAATGCGACCAGGTCGGCCGGCGCCAGCCACCCGAGTTGCGTCAGGCCGAGGCCGGCCGCCGTGACCACCAGGGTGAGCAGGGTAGGGGTCAACAGCAGATCCGAAGCCGCCTGGATCCGCATCATCGGCCCTTTCCAGGCCTGCAACGCGGCGGCATACTCGTCCACCGCGTCCTGATAGGCGGCGCTGGTCCGGCGGCCACCGGCGAAGCCCCGGACGACGGCGATACCGTCGACGAATTCGGTCGTCGCGACCGCCACGTCGTGTTCCCGCCGGTCGAACCGGGCGAGGCGGTCCTGGGACTGTGGGTTCATCATCGCGCGCAGCGCGAACGCGTAGCCGATCAGCGGCAACAGGGTGATCAGGGCAGGCCGCCAGTCGACCACGAAAAGGTAGATCAGCGTCACCAGCGGCACGGTCAGGGCGGCGGTGGAGTCCAGCCGGGCGTGCGATACCAGGTAGTGCAGGCCCTGGACGTCGTCCTGCAGGAACCCGCGGACCTCGGTCGAACTGCGCTCGGTGAACCAGCCGAGCGGCACCCGGGTGAGTTTCGCCGCGATCCCCCGGCGCAGGTCGAGCTGGAATCGGGCGTCGACCAGGTGGGCGAGGATCGATGCGCCGGCCTGGAGCAGACCGCGGAGAGCGAGGATCACGAAGGCGACGACGATCAACCGCTTCGCTCGGTCGAACTCGTCGTCGAGCAGCGCGGCGCATCCCGCGGCGATCAGGATGAACGGCACGACCGCCGCCACCGAGGCGAGGACCGTCAGCAGCGTTGCCAGCCGCAGCGACCCCTGGACCGGGGCAAGTACCTGCTTGGCGGCCGCCGCCTCGCGCTTGTACCGGGCGCGCAACGCCACCCGGTCGGGGACGAGATCGGATGCCGGAGCGCGCGCACTGTCCGGCCGACCGGAACGGCTGTCGTCCATCCACAAAGGCTAGCATTGCCTAAGTCGGCGCACGGTCGCCCCGCACTCGAATTCAGCCGATCAGATCGGCCACCGCAGCCTCGACGCCCGCGTACCGCACCGGCACGCGTTCGCCGCACCGATAGCTACGCCGATTGGCATAGCCGGACTCCGCAGGATCGGTGTGGACGTGGATGCCGTCCTGGGCAACGACCCAATACTCCGGCCAGCCGGCGGCAGCGTAGATCCGCGCTTTGACGGTCAAGTCCGCCGCGTGTGTCTCGTCGGACACCTCGACCACGAGCAGCACATCGGCGGGCCGCCAGTAGCTCAGCCGCGGGCTCAATCGACCGGCCGGCGAGGCGTCCGCCCGGCGCACCCAGCAATCAGGATCGGGCAGGGAGCCGCCGCTCGGCAGCGTCGATGTGGTCACGTCGAATCCGTCGGCGAACAGCAGCCGCATTACTCTGCCGACCGTGCGGCCGTGCCAGTCGCCGATGACCACCGGCCAGACCTCCCCGTCGATCAGCTCGACCCGCTGTTCGAAAGCCCCCGCCTCCCAGGCTCGCACGAAGCTCTCGACGCTCCAGCGGTAGTTGGGGACGGCGACGGTCACAACAGCCATGGTATCCACGCGGTCCGAAGCATCGGCTTACCGGAGCCGTGCTCAGGTCAGCCCGGCGTAGCTGTGCAACCCGCTCACCACGATATTGATGATGAACAGGTTGAACAGCATCGCGACGAAACCGGCGATGTTGATCCAGGCGGCCTTGGTCTCCCGCCAACCCGAGGTCGCGCGGGCGTGCAGGTATGCGGCGTAGACCACCCAGGCGATGAACGAGACCGTCTCCTTCGGGTCCCAACCCCAGAACCGGCCCCACGCGGCCTCGGCCCAGATCGCACCCAGGATCACCCCGGCGCCGAACAGCGGGAAGCCGATGATCGCCGTCTGGTAGGCGACTCGATCGAGGGTGCGCGCGTCCGGCAACCGCTGGGCCACCGCGCTGTCCGGCCGGTACCGGGTGACCAGGAACAATGCGCTGGCGACCCCGGAGACCAGGAACACCCCGCTGCCGATGCTGACGATGGTCACGTGGATCGGCAACCAGTACGACCGCAACGCCGGCACCACCGGCGCCGCGTCCGCGTACAACACCGTCGCCGCCAGGAACATCAGGATCAGCACCGGCACCAGCAGGAACACCCAGATCGACCGGAACCGCTGTCCCCGGAGCACCGCTGCGCCGACCACCATCGCCGCCGCGGTGGCCATCGTCACGAACTCGTACATGTTGCCCAACGGGAACCGGTGGGTAGCGAAGCCGCGCAGCACGATCGACAGCACATGGGCGGCGACGCCGACCACCAGCACCGCCGAGCCCATATTGCCCAGCCGCTCGCTCATCGGCCGGGTCGGCGGCGTCGCCACCCGCCCCGGGCCGATGCCACCGCCGGTAGCGGGGGCGGCGACCAGCTCCCGCTCGTTCACCCGAGCGGTCTGCGACGACGCCAGCCGCGCGATCAGCAAAACCAGGGCCAACACGTAGATGGCGAACGCCGAACGGAACGCCAGGTCGCTCAGCCCGGCCAGCGACTCGTCGATCGGCATCAGTGCTCTCCTGCCTCGCGCTGCGGTCCCGGGCCGGCGCCGGTCAACCGTCGACCCAACCGGTCGAATTCGTCGCCCCAGCCCGCCTGATCGGTGCGGGCCAGGCCACCGAGCTCTACTACACTACGTCGTCCATCGTCGCTCGGTCGCACCCGAGCCCAGATCCGCCGCCGGTGCAGCAGCAGCGAAACCACCAGGCCGGCCAACATGGTGAGTGCCGCGACGAGCACCCAACCCTGCGCCGGATCGTGGCTGACCTGCAGATTCACATACTCCTTCGCCCCGCCGAAACTCACCTTGGTGCCGTCGTCCAGGGTGGTCGACTCGCCGGGGCGCAGGTTCACCCGAGCCTGTTTCACCAGCCGCTTCTGTTCGATCATGTCCTGGCTCAGCGCGAACAGATTCTGCGGCCGGCCGGTGTCCAGGCCGGTATCGCCGCGATAGATGTCCACGGCGACCGCCGGGTCGGTCAGCGCGGGGAAAGACGAGGTCAACAGCTTGCCGTCGAGCTCGGCGGTCGGCGCGAACAGCCCCTCGATCGCGATCTGGTTGCGCCGCCGGTCGGCCGGGTTCGGGTACATCCCGCCCGGCGGATCGATCCGCAGCACCCCGCTGGACAGGAACGTGCGCGGGTCTTCCGGGCGCCACTGGATCGTCTCGGTGCGTGTCTCGCCGTTCGGAAACGTCACCGTGAACGTCGGCGCATAGCCGTGTCCCTGCAGATAGACCCGATCACCGGCCACCCGCAACGGATGGTTTACCTGGAGCCGATCGTCACGCCAGGTATCGGTGGCCAGATCGGCGCCGGCCTGGTAGGCGATGTTCGCGGTGAACATCTCGGCCTGCCCGTTGGGCAGATAGTCGGCGCGGAAATCCTTCACCCGCACACACACCGGCGTCATTCCGGTGCCGTCTCGAACGTTGCCGGCGCGGAACGAGTCGAACGCAGCCGGCGAGGTGGAGCAGAATCCCGGCCCGTCGTCGGCGATCACGATCACGTTGCCCTCGTACCCGAACAACTTGCCGACCGCGATCGCCACCAGCAGGCCGACCAGTGCCAGATGGAAGATCAGATTGCCCAGCTCTCGGGTGTACCCCTTCTCGGCGGAGACGGTCACCGCACCCGAACCGGGCCGGCGCACCACCGTGCGCCACCCGCGCAGCTCCGCCGATATCCGTTCGGCCACCTCGTCCGGAGTCCCGTCGACGGTCGTCTCGTAGTGATGCGGCAGCCGGGCGAGGTTGCGCGGCGCGGGCACCGGCTCGGCGCGCAACGCCCGATAGTGGTCGACGCACCGCGGCAGGATGCAGCCGACCAGCGAGACGAACAACAACACGTAGATCGCGGTAAACCAGAAGCTGGCAAATACGTCGAACAGCTCCAGCCGGTCCATCCAGGGACCCAGCACCGGCCGGTCGGCGAGGTACTGCGTCACCTTCTGCTCGTTCAGGCTGCGTTGCGGCAGCAGCGCACCCGGGATGGCAGCCAACGCCAGCAGGAACAACAGCACCAGCGCGGTGCGCATGCTGGTCAGACCCCGCCAGGTGTTGCGGACCAGGGCCGACGCCCGGCCGGGCAGCGACTGCCGGGGCACCGGGGTCGGCGCCGGCCGGGTATCGACGGCGGTCATATCGGCAGCGCCACCCCGGACACGAAGGCGTCGCGGACCCACCCGACGAACGCCCCCCACACTCCCGTGACCAACGCGATCCCCACCACCACCAGCAGCACGCCCCCGGTCACCTGGATAGCTCGCGCGTTGCGGCGCAGCCACCCCACCCCGCGCAGCGCGCCGGCCGAGCCGAGCGCGAGAAAGACGAACGGCAGGCCCAACCCGGCGCAGTAGGCGACGATCAGCGCCACCCCGCGCGCCGCGGTGGTCCCCTCGGTGCCCGCGGCGACCGACAGCACCCCGGCCAGCGTCGGGCCCAGGCACGGAGTCCAGCCGAGGGCGAATACCGCGCCGAGCAACGGCGCCCCGGCCAGCCCGGCGATCGGCCGCGGGTGCGGACGGGTATCGCGTTGCAACGCCGGAACCAGCCCGACGAACACCAGACCCATCGCGATGGTGACCACCCCGCCGAGCCGTTGCAGCAGCTCCCGGTTGAGGTTCAGCACGCTGATCGCGCCGAACACCGACGCCGTCGCGAGTACGAACACGACCGTGAACCCGGCGACGAACAGAGCGGCGGCACCGGCCACCCGGAACCGGCCGGTCCGGGCCCGGGTGGCGGTGCTGCCCGCCTGCGCCGCGGTCGCCGGCGGCGCGTCGGCGCCGACGATTCCGGCCAGGTAGGACAGATAACCGGGCACCAGCGGGACCACGCACGGCGACGCGAACGACACCAGCCCGGCCAAGGCGCACGCGCCGAGCGCCAACAGCAACGGCCCGGTGGCGGCGGTGTCCTGGAAGCTCGTGCCGATATCGGCCAGGTAGTCGCCGGCCAGATACGTCATGTCTGCGATTCCGCGGCCACGCGCTCGACCACCGGTTGCAGATCCTGGGCGAGCAGCTCCCGCAGGAACACCGCGGCCACCCGGTGCTCGCGATCGAGCACCAGCGTGGTCGGGATCACACTGGTCGGGAAGTTCCCGCCGAACGCGATCAACGATCGCATCGACGGGTCGAAGATCGACGGGTAACCGATCTTGTTGTCGGTGACGAAATCCCGTGCCTTGTCCTGCTGGTCCCGCACGTCGATCCCGAGGAACGCCACCCCGCGGTCCTTGGTCGCGGTGTACACCTGCTCCAGGTCGTCGGCCTCGCCCCGGCACGGACCACACCACTGGCCCCACAGATTCAGCACCACCACCTGACCACGGAAATCGTCGAGCGAGATCTCCTTGCCCGCCGTCATCAAGTCCGGACCGCGCAGTTCGCCGACGGTGCCGCGAGCAGCCGGCGGGTCGTAGTAGATGTCGGTCTTGCCGCCCGGCGAGACGAACTGGAAGGTGCCGCCTTGCGATACCGCGTCCGACCCGCCCGCACAACCGGCCGCCGACAGCGTGATCGCCGCCGCCAACGCCAGCATGCGCGCCGGCTTCACGCCCCGGTCACCCGCGGGTCCGAACTGCCGGCCGGCTCCGAATAGACGATGTCGATCAGCTGGTCACCCTGATAGACGAGAGAGGTCAGCGAGGCCAGCCCACACTGCCGATGCCGCGGATCGTGCCAGAGCCGCTGGCCCTGCAGGAACCGGCGCAACGTCCAGATCGGTAGCTGGTGCGAGACACACAGCGCCTCGTGCCCGACCGCCTCCACCCGCGCCTTGTGCACCGCAGCCAGCATCCGGTGTGCGATCTGCAGGTAGGGCTCCCCCCAGGACGGGGTGAACGGGTCGCGCAGCTTCCACCAATGCCGGGGCCGGGACAACGCCCCGTCGCCGACGGCCACCCGCAGTCCCTCGAACGCATTGCCGGCTTCGATCAGGTTCTCGTCGGTGTGCACGGCGAGCTCGTGCGCAGCCGCGATCGGCGCGGCGGTCTCCTGCGCCCGCTGTAACGGCGACGCCACCACGTAGCGCAGGTCGTGGTCGGCCAATGTTGCTGCGACCGTTCGGGCTTGGGCCTGCCCGTGCACCGACAGCCGATAGCCGGGCAGCCGACCGTAGAGCACGCCGTTCGGGTTGTGCACTTCCCCGTGCCGCAGCAGGTGGACGATGGTTTCGGTGTCGGCGGACGGGACGGAGCTGTCCCGAGTTTCGGTCACGAGGAAGTTCCTTCGGGGGTCGCAGCGGCGGCAGCTCGGGCGGCGGCGGGCAATGCCGCCGCGATGGTGTCGAAAGCGTCGTCGTCCAACGCCGTGGAGACGAACCAGGCTTCGTAGGCGCTCGGCGGCGGATAGACCCCACGGTCGAGCAACGCGTGGAAGAACGCCGGATAACGCCAGGTCTCCGCGGCCTTGGCCGCGGCGTAGTCCGTCACCGGAGTCTCGCTGAAGAACACGCTGACCATGTTGCCCGCGAACTGCACCCGGTGCGAAACTCCCGCCGCGGTCAGCGCCTCGTCCAACATTCGGCCGAGCCGGCGGGCATTGTCGTCGAGGGTCGTATATACGGCCGGGTCGGCGGCCTGCAGGGTCGCGAGGCCGGCCGCGACGGCGACCGGATTCCCGGACAACGTGCCCGCCTGATAGACCGGGCCGGCCGGCGCCAGATACTCCATCAGGTCGGATCGGCCACCGAATGCCGCCGCCGGCAGGCCACCGCTCATCACCTTCCCGAAGGTGTAGAGGTCGCCGGCCACGCCGTCGATGCCGTACCAACCGGCCGGCCCGACCCGGAACCCGGTCATCACCTCGTCGACGATCAGCAAAGCCCCGTATTCGTGCGTTATCCGGGCCAGCCCGGCGTTGAATCCCGGGGCGGGCGGAACGACGCCCATGTTGCCGGGTGCGGCCTCGGTGATCACACCGGCGATCTGGTCCGGGGCCGCGGCAAATGCCGCTGCGACCGCGTCCAGATCGTTGTAGGGCAGCACCACCGTCTCGCCGGCCGCCGCCCCGGTCACCCCGGGCGACGTGGGGAGCCCGAGAGTAGCCACCCCCGAACCGGCGTCGGCGAGCAACGCGTCCACGTGACCGTGGTAGCAACCGGCGAACTTGATCACCTTGCTCCGGCCGGTACAGCCCCGCGCCAATCGAACCGCGCTCATCGTGGCCTCGGTGCCGGAATTCACCAACCGCACCTGCTGCACCGGATCGACTCGCCCGATGATCGCCTCGGCAAGTTCGATCTCCGCCTCGGTCGGGGCGCCGAACGACAGGCCACTGGCGGCGGCGCGGGAAACCGCCTCGACCACGGCCGGATGCGCATGCCCCAAGATCATCGGACCCCAGGAGCAGATCAGGTCGACATAGCTGTTTCCGTCGACGTCGGTGAGCCGGCACCCCGCCGCGTTCGCGATGAACCGGGGAGTTCCGCCGACCGACCGAAACGCCCGAACCGGCGAATTCACCCCGCCCGGGATGACGGCCGCCGCTCGGTCGAAGAGCTGCGCGGAACGCGCGGTCGAGACGATCACCCGCCCAGTCTGTCAGTCCCGACCGAGCCGGTCGACGACAGGGTGTCGAGCATCGAGCCGCCGGCCGACCGGCAGATGCGGGGGCCTGGGACTAGCCGGCCGAGCCGGTGCTGGGCGTCGTGGTGGTCGACGGGACCAACGCCTGCATGAAGCCCGCGAGGCCCTTGAGGGTTTGGGTGAGGTCGGGTGTCGTGGTGACGACGGCGGTGTAGGCCGTCGTATCCGCGGCCGCAACGGCGGGCAGACCCACTGCCGGAGCGACGACGGCAGCGGCAGCGACGGCGGCGAGAAGCAGGCGTTTGGTCATGATCTTCCTTATCAACTCGATGGACGGCAACGGGGATAACGGGCGGATAACGCCCGTCCGTCGACCACGACATTAATAGCTCGGCCACCCCACCTTTGTCAGTCGAGCGGCGTATTTTTTTCCCGATTCGCGCCCGACCCGACAGCCCGCACATTCCGGCGACACCACGGTCGGGACCGGCGGGTCAGCGATCCCGAATCTGTTCGTAGCGATCCAACGCGACCCGGCGCTCGATCGCGTGATCGACGATCGGCGGCGGGTACCCGACGGGCGGCGCGGCACCGACCCGATGCACCGCCTTGCCGGCGACACCGCGTAATTCCGGCACCCAGCGGCGCACGTAATCGCCTGCTGGATCGAACTTTTCGCCCTGGGTCAGCGGATTGAACACCCGCACGAACGGCGACGCATCGGTCCCGGTTCCGGCAACCCACTGCCAGCCATGCTGATTCGATGCCAGATCACCGTCGACCAGGTACCGCAGGAAATGCCGGGCGCCCCACCACCACGGCAGGTGCAGGTCTTTGGTGAGGAACGACGCTGTGATCATCCGGACCCGGTTGTGCATCCAGCCCTCGGCGAGCAGCTGCCGCATGCCGGCGTCCACGATCGGATACCCGGTGCGGCCGGCACACCAGGCTGCGAACAGCTCGTCCGCCTCCGGCCCGGTCGCGTACCCCATCCGGTCGAATCGGGTGATGTAGTTGTGCCGCGCCGTCTCCGGCCGGTGGAACAGCACGTCGGCGTAGAACTCACGCCAGGCCAACTCGGTGACGAACACCGAGCCCGCGGCGGCCTCGGCCAGCAACGTGCGCGGGTGGAGACAACCGAACTTGAGGTAGGGCGACAACCGGGACGTCGCGTCGCGGTCGGGCCGATCACGCAACGCGGGGTATTCGGCCAATCCCTCGTCTCGATACTGCCGCCAGGCCGCCAGCGCGGCCCGTTCGCCGGCCGGTGGCAGCTCGGCGTCCAGCGCTGGATCATCCGGAATCTCCACCCGCCCAGGGAAATCCGTCGGGTCCAACCACGCGACTGTATCGGCTGCGGTGCGCGCCGGGGAGCGCCAGCCGTGCTCGTGCCAGGCCCGGGAGAACGGGGTGAACACCCGGTACGGCGTGCCGTCGGCCTTGCGAATCCGGCCGGGCGCGACGGCATACGGTGAACCGGTACGGACCAGTGGCACCCGCTCGGCCACCGCCGCATCCCGCGCGGCGCCGTACGGCGCGTAGTCGGCACTGATGTGCACCGAATCCGCCCCCACCTGCTCGACCACCTGCGGCAGCACCGCGACCGGGTCACCGCGCAGCACCAGCAACCGACCACCCAGGTCGGCATCGAGCGCACGCAGGCATCGGTACAGGAACGCGGTCCGGGCGGCACCGGACGGCCGGAGCAGCGCGTCGTCGAGCACGAACAGCGCCAACGCCTGATCACCGGCAGCGGCGGCGGCCGCCGATGTCGGCAGATCGTGCAGTCGCAGGTCCCGGCGGAACCAGACGACCGCCGTCCGGGTCAGCCCCACCGGAACGACGTCGCGACGATCAGGCAGACCAGCAGCATCCGGGGAGAATATCAGGGTCGACGGTCACCGAGACGTCCTTGCCGGTGCTCCGGGCCGGTTCCCCCGATCCGCCGACTTCCCCTGTGCGGCAGGTTACCGTCGGATCCATGAGCATCAGCGACCATCTGCGGAAGACGCTCGACGGTCCCTTCCACGACGCGCGGGAGAAGACCCGGGTGGACTTGAGCCGGGCCGAGTTCGCGCCGCACTACACCCCCGACCTGACGCAAGCCCGCGCCCAGGCCCTCGACCAGATGCGGATCCTCACCGGTTTCGGCTACGCCGCAGACGGATTCCGACCCGAGCAAGGTGGAACCGGTAACGCCGGCGCCGCCGTCGCCCGGATCGAGATGCTGGCGATGTCCGACCTGTCGCTGATGGTCAAGGCCGGGGTGCAGTGGGGATTGTTCGGCGGTGCGATCGCCAACCTCGGCACCGAGGAGCATCACCGTGCCTACATCCGGCCGCTGATCGACCTCGACCTGCTCGGCTGTTTCGCGATGACCGAGACCGGGCACGGCAGCGATGTGCAGGCGCTGGAGACGACCGCCACCTACGACCCGGCGACCGAAGAGTTCGTCATCCACTCGCCGACCCGGTCGGCCCGCAAGGACTACATCGGCGGCGCAGCCCAGCATGCCCGGGTGGCGGCGGTGTTCGCGCAACTGATCACCGCCGGCGAAGGCCACGGCGTGCACTGCTTCGTCGTACCCATCCGGGACGAGTCCGGGGCCGACCTGCCCGGAATCACCACCAGCGACTGCGGTTACAAGGGCGGCCTGCCCGGCGTCGACAACGGCCGGATCAGTTTCGACCAGGTGCGGGTGCCGCGGGCCAACCTGTTGAACCGATTTGCCGAGGTGGCCCCGGACGGCAGCTACAGCTCCCCGATCGAGAATCCGAACCGCCGGTTCTTCACCATGCTCGGCACCCTGGTCCGCGGCCGGGTCACCGTCGGCGGGTCGGCCGCCGCCGCGGCCAAGGTCGCGATCACGATCGCAACCCGATATGCGTTGCAACGCCGCCAGTTCGGCGCCCCGAACAGCGACGACGAGGTGCTGATCCTGGACTACCTGGCGCACCAGCGCCGACTGCTCCCGCTGATCGCCGAGTCCTACGCGCTGTCGTTCGCGCAGAACGAGCTGATCGCGATGATGCACCAGATCCAATCCGCCGATCCCGGGTCCCCGGACAGCGCGGACCGGACCCGGCAGCGGGAGCTGGAGTCCCGGGCGGCCGGGTTGAAGGTCGCCCAGACCGACTTCGCCACCCGGGCGATCCAGACCTGCCGAGAGGCCTGCGGCGGCGCCGGTTACCTGATGGAAAACCGGCTGGTCGCGCTCAAGGCGGACAGCGACGTGTTCACCACCTTCGAGGGCGACAACACGGTGCTCACCCAGTTGGTCGCGAAGGAGCTGCTCACCGGGTACGCCGAAGAAGTGCAAGAGATGAGCCCGGTGGAGTGGATGAGCTTCGCCCGCACGACCGTCTCCGATGTGGTGAAGAAGCGGACCGCCGCCGAACAGATCATCCAGACCATCCTCGACCGACGTGGGGATATCGAAGACGAGAGCCTGCTGCAGCGCGGCACCCACCTGAAGATGTTCGCCGATCGGGAGGAGTACCTCCTGTCCACGGCGGCCCGGCGGTTGCAGGCGGCGCGCAAGCGCGCGAGCAGCCCGTTCGAGGCGTTCAACTGGGTCCAGGACCACGTGCTGCATGCGGCTCGGGCGCACATCGACCGGATCGTGTTGGAGGCGTTCGTGGCCGCGATCGACACCTGCGCCGACCCGGCTACCACCGAGTTGCTCGACGACCTCTGCGACCTCTACGCGCTGACCGTGATCGACCGGGACAAAGCCTGGTTCATCGAGCACCGGCGCATGTCCACCGAGCGGACCAAGCTGGTCTCGCGGGCGATCAACGAACGTTGCCGGGACCTGCGTCCCCGAGCTCGATCGCTGGTGGACGGCCTCGGGGTCCCGATCGCGCTGAGCGAAGCGGCAATGCTGGATTAAGGCACCTGCTGGAACTGCGGCGCTGGTGGATCAGTCGGTGACGACGGCGACCGCCAGCCCGTCCCAGCCCTTCGCGCCGACGGTCTGCAGTACCGTCGCATCCAGCTGCGGTTGGGCTGCGAGCAGTTCGATGGTCGCTCGACCGGCGGTCGCCGCGGCATCCGCCTGGTCGTCGAGCAGCCGGCCGCGGCGAATCACGTTGTCCACCACGATCAGCGACCCCGGACGGGTCAGTCGCAGCGCCCAGCGCAGGTACTCCGGGTTGTTCTCCTTGTCGGCATCCAGGAAGACCAGGTCGAACGGGGTACCGCCGACGAGCCCGGGCAAGGTGTCCAGGGCAGCCCCGACGATCACCTCCACTCGCTCCCCTAGTCCGGCCCGGTCGATGTTGGCCAGCGCAACCTCGGCGTGATCCCGGGAGTACTCGAGCGTGACGACGCGTCCGGCCTCGCCGACCGCACGCGCCAGCCAGATCGTGCTGTACCCGCCCAGCGTGCCGACCTCGAGTACCCGCCGCGCCCCGCTGCTGCGGGCGAGCAGGTACAGCAGCTTGCCCTGCGGCGGAGATACGGCGATCGACGGCAGCCCGGCCGCGTCGCTCGCGGCGAGCGCGGCGGTCAGCGCAGGATCGTCACCGATCAACGTTTCGATCAGATAGCGGTCGACATCTTCCGGGCTTGCCATGAGTTCGACGCTACGCCCGCTCTCGCCGGTCAGCGCAGCCGTTCGAGCGCAAGCACCGATACCGGCACCAGCACGACATGCATCAGCGCCAGCGTGATGGTGCTGGCGGTGTCGAAGTCGGCTTGCACGGTGAAGACGATGGTGCCGAGCGCGGCGACGACCGCGACGGCCTGGGCGATCCGGATGATCGGCGGCCACGTGAACGCGATCAGCCCGGCGACGGTGAGTCCGACGAGCAGTGGAACTACCGTGAGCATCACGACGCCGGCGGGCGCCACGGTGACTCGCCCGCCCTGGCCGTCGTCGGTCTCGAAATCGCCGCCGGCGAGGAGACCGATCACCCACAGCAGCAGATTCGCGGCCAGGCCGACCCCGATCGCGCCGAGAACCACGATTCCGAGGGCTCGCCACCGCCCCGGACCGGCGTAGACACTTGTATCGGGCATCGGCACTCCTTTTACTCGGACCGTTCCACCGAACTTTAGGTCGTCCGGACGCTCCGCCGTGGGATCGTCGAGGGATGAGCGCGAGCTACCGGGCGACCTATCAGGCGAGCATCGACGATCCGGAGGCGTTCTGGCTGGCCGCCGCCGCCGCGATCGACTGGATCACGCAGCCCACCCGGGCACTGGACGACTCGGCGGCGCCGCTGTACCGCTGGTATCCGGATGCCGAGCTGAACACCTGTTTCAATGCGTTGGACCGGCATGTGCGCGACGGTCGGGCCGACCAGCCGGCGCTGATCTACGACTCGGCGATGACCGGCACCACCCGCAGTTACAGCTACGCCGAGCTGCTGAACCACGTCGCCCGATTCGCCGGCGCGCTCGCTGCGCAGGGCGTGGGCCGCGGCGATCGGGTGATCGTCTATCTGCCGATGATTCCGGAGGCAGCGATCGCGATGCTCGCCTGCGCCCGGCTGGGGGCGGTGCACTCGGTGGTGTTCGGCGGCTTCTCGGCGAAGGAACTGGCCGCCCGGATCGTCGACGCCGAGCCGGTGCTGGTGGTGACCGCGACCGGCGGATTGGAGCCCGGCCGCACCGTCGAGTACCTACCGATCGTGGCCGATGCGCTGGCCTCGGCGGGCGTCGAGTTACCGGTGATCGTCAAGCGTCGCAAGGAGATTCCGGTCGAGCACGACTGGCTCGACTGGGACGAGCTGGAAGCGGACGCCGAGCCGGCCGACCCGGTACCGGTCGCGGCCACCGACCCGCTGTACATCCTCTACACCTCCGGTACCACCGGAAAGCCGAAGGGCGTGGTCCGGGACAACGGTGGACATGCGGTCGCGATGGCCTGGTCGATGCAGTACATCTACGACGTCGGGCCGGGCCAGGTGATGTGGGCGGCCTCCGACGTCGGCTGGGTCGTCGGCCACTCCTACATCGTGTACGCCCCGCTGCTGGTCGGCGCGACCACGGTGGTCTACGAGGGCAAGCCGGTGGGCACACCGGATGCGGGCGCCTTCTGGCGGGTGATCCAGGATCACCGGGTGCGGGTGTTGTTCACCGCGCCGACCGCGATCCGGGCGATCCGCAAGGCCGATCCGGACGCCGCCGCACTTGCCCGTTACGACATCTCGTCGCTGCAGACGCTCTTCGTCGCCGGGGAGCGGCTCGACCCGGCGACCTTCGAATGGGCGCGGCAGGTGCTGGACCGGCCGGTCGTCGACCACTGGTGGCAGACCGAGACCGGTTGGGCGATCTGCGCGAATCCACGTGGGCTGGAACCGCTTCCGATCAAGCCCGGGTCGCCCAGCGTGCCGGTGCCCGGCTACCGGTTGCAGGTCCTGGCCGGTGACGGTAGCCCGGTGCCGGCCGGCACCGAGGGCGCCATCGTGCTCGGCCTGCCGCTACCGCCGGGCACGCTGACCGGTTTGTGGCGTGCCGGTGACCGCTACCTGGCGAGCTATCTGTCGGCTTATCCCGGCAACTATCTGACCGGCGACGACGGCTACCTCGACGACGACGGCTATCTCTACGTGCTCGGCCGCAGCGACGACGTGATCAACGTTGCCGGACACCGGCTCTCCAGCGGTGCGATGGAGGCTGCGATCGCCGGGCATCCGGCGGTGGCCGAATGCGCGGTGATCGGGATACCGGACGAACTGAAAGGCGACCGGCCGAGCGGGTACGTGGTGCTGAAGGAGGGGGCCGACGTCACCGAGGCGCAGTTGCGGGAGGAGCTGATCATCCGGGTCCGCCACGACATCGGCGCGGTCGCCGCGTTCCGGGATGTGACGGTGGTCGCGGCCTTGCCGAAAACCCGGTCCGGGAAGATCCTCCGAAAGACCATGCGGCAGATCGTTGCCGGACAGGACTATCCGGTGCCGTCCACCATCGAGGATCCGGCGGTGCTCGACGCGCTCGCCGACCGGCTCCGCCCGGACCGGCCTCGACCACCGGAGTAGGGAGCAGGCGGATGGTCCGGCGCCGGGTCGTGGTGGTCGGCTCGATCAACCGGGACGTGGTGGCCGAAGTAGACCGGATGCCCGTGCCCGGGGAGACGGTGCTGGCCCGCCGGGTTCGGCACAATCTGGGCGGCAAGGGCTCCAATCAAGCGGTCGCCGCGGCCCGAGCGGGCGCTCCGGTGTCGCTGATCGCCCGGCTCGGCGAACGCGACGCTGCCCCGGACCGGCTGCGCGAGGCACTGCGGGCGGCGGGGGTGGACGTGACCGGTATCGGCACCGCGGCGGGCGTCGAGACCGGAACCGCATTCGTCACCACCGCCGCGGGCCGCAACCAGATCGTGGTCGACCCGGCGGCCAACCTGGTCTGGGCGGAACCGCCACCCGCCGATCTGATCCGGGGCACGGTTGCGGTGTGCCAGGCGGAGATTCCGATGTGGGTCAACGAGGCAGTCGGCGCGGCCGGTCCGGCCCGGCTGGTGGTCAACGCGGCACCGGCCACCCCGATTCCCGAATCGCTACTGCTCCACTGTGATCCGCTGGTGGTCAACGAACACGAGCTCGGCGTGGTGGCCGATACCGACGTCGCCGGGCAGATCTCGCCGGCCGAGACGGCGACGATCGCGCAGCGACTGATCGACCGCGGGCTGCCCGGCGTCGTGGTAACCCTCGGCGCAGCCGGTGCGATCTACGGAACCGCTACCGGGCTGTTCCGGCAGGCCGCGCCCGACGTTCCGGTCGTGGACTCGACCGGAGCCGGCGACGCCTTCGTCGGGAGCCTCGCCGCGCGGCTGGCCGCTGGGGCGAGCTCGGCCGATGCGGTGCGGTGGGCGGTGGCCGCGGCATCGCTGTCGGTCGGGCATCCCGGCACCCACGCGGCGTACCCGACCGCGGCCGAGGTGGACCGCTTTCTCGATCGCGCGCCCGCGGCGGTGCCGCTCTAGACCTTCGGCAGTGCCGCTCGAGGCCTTCGGCAGTGCCGCTCTAGGAACGGAGCAGCCGGGCGATCGCCTCGGACGCTTCCTTCATCTTCGCGTCCGCTTCCGGACCGTCTTCGCGCGCTGCCTCGAGCACACAACCCGCCAGATGGTCGTCCAGCAACTTCAACGACACCGACTGCAGGGCCTTGGTCACCGCCGATACCTGGGTGAGGATGTCGATGCAGTATCGGTCGTCGTCGACCATTCGGGCGATGCCCGCAACCTGGCCCTCGATCCGGCGCAGCCGCTTGAGCAGGTTGTCCTTGTCCGGCCCGTAGCCATGACGGTGGTGCTCCGGCTCGGTCATACGCTCGGGGTGGGCACGCCGCCCGACCGGCTACGGGTACGGGTACGCCGAAAACCGTCCAGCAGCAACAGCCCGACCGCCGCGACCAGCGCGGCGGCGGTCACGATCCACCCGCCCGAGTAGCTGGTGGTGGTAACCACCAGCCCGTCCGTCTCGAACGAGGTGTACTGCCGGGTCGCGGCATGCCCGGCGACGACCGCACCCACCAGGCACAGCGCTGCGCCGACCAACTCGGCGAGCACGATCGGCCGGCTCACCCGTCGACCGCCGGATCGGCGGTGTGGCACACCGCCTCGACGTTGTTGCCATCCGGATCGCGCACGAACGCACCGAAGTAGTTCGGGTGGTACTCCGGCCAGATCCGTGGCTCGTGCAACGACTCGGCGCCGGCGGCGAGCGCCGCCTCGTAGAAGGCTCGCACTGCCGCAGCATCCGGCGCCGTGAAGGCGACATGCATCTCCCGGTTCGGGCCCATGCCGTCGAACTGCGCGATCCAGAAGGCAGGTTGCTCGGTTCCGTAGCCGATGGCGACGCCGAAATCCATCATTCGGCGATGCCCGAGGGTACCGAGTACCGAATCGTAGAACGCCGCCGCTGCGGGCAGATCGGCGCAGTTGATACCGAAGTGATCGATCACCGGTCGATCATCGCCCACCGCAGATCAGCCCACCACCCCGGGCAGGAAGAGGACCAGCAGCGTGATGACAGCGCAGAGGATCACCGACGCAATGATCGTCAATTCCCTACGGAGGCTGTGCCGTTGCTGGATGACGACTCGCATGGGTCTTGGGCCCCCTTCACTACGGCGACTGCAGCCGTCGCACGCGCATTATGACAGCTATCACAATCGTACCGCGCACGCCCGCCCTGCCGAAACCGAGCCTGGTCAGCGCAGCCAGGGCGCGACCTCGGCGGCCCAGTAACTGAGCACCAGATCCGCCCCGGCCCGGCGGATCCCGATCAGCGACTCGACGATCGCCGCATCCCGATCGATCCAGCCACGCTCCGCGGCGGCCGTGATCATCGCGTACTCGCCGGAGATCTGATATGCCGCAACCGGCACGGTCGACCGGTCGGCCACCTCGCGCAGCACATCCAGGTACCCCATTGCCGGCTTCACCATCACGATGTCGGCGCCCTCGACGAGATCCAGCTGCACCTCCCGCAGCGACTCACGTCGGTTTGCCGGGTCCTGCTGGTAGCTGCGCCGATCTCCCTGCAACGACGACCCGACCGCCTCCCGGAACGGGCCGTAGAACGCCGAGGCGTACTTCGCGGCGTAGGCCAGGATGCCGGTGTCGGTCCAGCCGGCATCATCGAGCGCCGCGCGGATCGCACCGACCTGCCCGTCCATCATCCCGCTGGTGCCGAGCAGCTGTGCACCCGCTTCGGCCTGGGCCGATGCCATCTCGACGTAGCGGTCCAGGGTGGCGTCGTTGTCCACCGCCCCGGACGGGTCGAGCACACCGCAATGCCCGTGATCGGTGAACTCGTCCAGGCAGGTGTCCGCCATCAACACCGTCGCGTCGCCGAGCTCGGCGGCCAGCACCCGCAGTCCGCGGTTGAGGATCCCGGCCGGATCGACCGCGCCGCTGCCGGTGGCGTCCTTGTCCTCGGCCCGCGGCACCCCGAACAACATCAATCCGCCGACGCCGGCCGCCACCGCCGCCACCGCCGCCTTACGCAGCGATTCCACCGTGTGCTGGACGACGCCGGGCATGGCCGAGATCTCCCGTGGCTCGGCCAATCCGTCCGCGACGAACATCGGCAACACCAGGTGCCGTGGCTCGAGCGAGGTCTCCGCGACCAGCCGCCGCATCGCCGGGGTGCTGCGCAGCCGGCGCGGCCGGTCTCTCGGATACGTCATCTCGTCAGCGCCGCCGGCTTTTCTTTCGCGGCGGCGGCAGCGCACCCTCGGCCCGCAGCCGGGCCGCATGCTCGGCCAACGCTTCCACCAGCGGGCCGACCTGCGAGGTATCCGGCTGCACGTCGACCCGTAGACCGAACTCGGTGGCGGTCTCGGCGGTCTTCGGACCGATGCAGGCGACGATGGTTCGGGCGTGCGGCTTACCGGCGATACCGACCAGGTTGCGCACCGTCGAGGAAGACGTGAACAAGACCGCGTCGAAACCGCCCGTCTTGATCATCTTCCGGGTCTCGGCCGCCGGCGGCGCCGCCCGAACCGTCCGGTACGCGGTCACGTCGTCGATCTCCCAGCCACGCTCGCGCAGCCCCTCGGACAGCGTCTCGGTGGCGATGTCGGCCCGCGGGAGCAGGACTCGGTCGACCGGATCGAACACCTCGTCGTAGGGCGGAAAGTCCTCCAGGAGACCGAGCGAACTCTGCTCGCCGGTGGGCACCAGCTCCGGGTTGATCCCGAACGAACGCACCTTCGCGGCGGTGGCCTGTCCGACGCAGGCGATCTTCACTCCGGAGAACGCCCGGGCATCCAGGCCGAACTCGGCAAACTTCTCCCAGACCGCGCGCACCGCGTTGGTGGAGGTAAAGACCACCCACTGATAGCGACCGTCGACCAGGCCCTTCACCGCGCGTTCCATCTGCGCCGGGCTGCGCGGGGGTTCCACTGCGATGGTCGGGACCTCGATCGGGATGGCGCCGTGCGATACCAGCCGCTCGCTCATCTCGCCGGCCTGATCCTTGGTCCGCGGCACCAGCACGGTCCAGCCGTACAGCGCGCGCGATTCCCACCAGGACAGCTTGCCGCGCTGGCTGACCGGCTTGCCGACCGTGACCACCAGCGGGCCGGTCAGGTCGGCGGACGGGTCGTTCAGCGCCCCGACCGTCGTCTCCACCGTGCGCTGCCGACGGGTCGTGCCGTGCGCGGTGATCGCAGCCGGGGTCTGGGCCGATACGCCGTGCTCCACCAGGGACAGCGCCGCCCGGCTCAGGTGCTCGGCGGTGGCGTGCAACACCAGCGGACCCGGTGCGGCGGCCAGCGCCGCCCAATCCACGTCGCCACGCACGTCGGCCTCGGTATGCGCCGAACCGAGCGCGATGCCGGCGTAGCCGGGCACCGCGGTGGCGCTGGGCAGTCCGGGCAATACCTCGAAGACCACATTGGTCCGCGCGATCGCGGTGATCTCGGCGATCACCGCATCGTCGGTGAGCGGATCGCCCGCCACCACGCGCAGCACGTCGTGCCCGTTGCGGGCTTCGCCGATCAGCATCTTGGCTACTTCGCCGGGCTCACCGGTCGTGGGGCGAATCTCCGGCTCGTCGACCCGGTCGACCGGGTCGGACGCGACCGGCGACTGCTCGTCGCGGTCCGCGCCGACCAGCTCCAGGATGGCCGGATCGACGTCGGGATCGTTGAGCACCAGCGTGGCTCGACCGAGCGCCGCGCGGGCTCGGACGGTGAGCAGCGCCGGATCGCCCGGACCGGATCCCACGAAGAGGATTCGACCCGGGTTCTTCTTCTGGCCTCGGCTCATCGGTAGTTCTCCAACAATAGGGGGCGGGACGGGTGGTCGGTGACGGGCAACCCGTCGGGTGGGATGGCTTCACGCATCGGTGCTGCCTCCCATCAACTCGCGGGCGCCCAGCTCCAGCAACTCCCGGGCGAGCGCCGCGCCCAGCGCACCCGCCTCGCTCGGTGCGCCGACCAGCGACGCCCGGATCACATCGGATCCGTCGAGCGCCGCCGCGCACGCGCGCAACGACAACTCGTCGACGATCCGGCCGGCGTCGTCGAGCGACTCGACCACCTCGGCCAATGCGCCGACCGGAGCGGTGCAACCGGCTTCCAACTCGGCCAGCAGCGCCCGCTCGGCGACGACCGCCGCTCGGGTACCCGCATCGTCGAGCCCGGCCAACGCGGCCCGCAGCTCGACATCGTCGACCCGGCATTCCAGTGCCAACGCACCCTGCGCCGGCGCCGGCAACACCTGCACCGGATCCAACGTCTCGGTGATCACGTCCAGCCGGTCGATCCGGGCCAGCCCGGCCCGCGCCACGACCACCGCATCCAGCTCGCCGGCCGCGACCTTACCGAGCCGGGTATCCAGGTTGCCACGCAACGGCACCAGCTCCAAGCCGAGCCCGAGCGCGCGCAGCTGCGATACCCGGCGCGGCGCCGACGTGCCCACTCGGGAGCCGGCCGGCAACTCGCCCAGTACCAAACCGTCTCGCGCCACCAACGCGTCCCGCACGTCCGCCCGGACCGGAATCGCCGCGATACTGAACCGTGGATCCGGGGCGGTCGGCAGGTCCTTGTAGGAATGCACGGCCAGGTCGATCCGTCCGGCGGCCAGCTCGTCGCGCAGCGCACTCGTGAACACCCCGACGCCGATCTCGGCCACCGGCGCCTGGGAGCGATCGCCCGCCGTCTCCACGATCACCAACTCGGCGCGCGCGCCGGCCGCACGCAGCGCGTCCCGCACGCTGCCCGCCTGGGTCCGCGCCAGCAAGCTCCCTCGAGTACCGACCCGAAGCACACGCACCGCCGTCTCGACCGTCACTCCCGCTCACCTCCCGCACCACGCTGCGCGTCCGGAAACGGCACCGGTGCTATCTCCGTCGGCGCCGCCACGGCCTCAGCAGCGCCCGGCGTCAACTCGAACAACTCGCGCAGCGCCTCGGCGTAGCTGTCGCCGCCGGGCGTAGCCGCGAGCTGCTTGACCCGCACGGTCGGCGCGTGCAGCAACTTGTCGACGACCCGGCGCACGGTGCGGGCGACCTCGTCGCGTTGCGGATCGGCCAAGCCGGGCAACCGCGCGTCCAACCGAAGCAGCTCCGCCTCGACCACTTCCGCGGCACGTCGCCGCAACGCGGTGACCGTCGGGGTCACCTGAGCCAACCGCTGGCCGGTCAGATACCCGGCCAGTTCGGCCGCGACGATCTCGCGCGCCTGGTCGGTGACCGCGGTCGCGGTCTGCGCGGTGTCCCGCTGCAGGGTGACCATGTCGATCACGGCCACCCCGGGCAGCCCCGCCACCGCCGACTCGACGTCGCGCGGCAGCCCGAGATCGCAGATGACCAGCGGTCGCGCCTCGGCTCGCCGGGCCACCGCACGATGCGCGTCGGCCAACGTGATCACCGCGCCGACCGCACCGGTCCCGGTGACGACCACGTCGGCCGTCGCCATCGCCTCGCTGAGCGCGGCCCAGTCCAGCGCTGTCGCGCACACGTGCTGCGCGGCCAACCGATCGGCTCGCTCCCGGGTGCGATTCACCACCCGCACGTCGCTGATCCCGGCCCGAACCAACTGCGCCAGCGCCAACCCACCCATCGCGCCGGCGCCGACCACCACCGCCCGCCGACCGGTCAGCTCACCGCCGAGGGCGGTGGCCGCCTTGCCCAGCGCGACCGACACCACCGATGCGGCGGCATGGTCGATGTCGGTCTCGGTGCGCACTCGTTTGCCGACCCGCAACGCCTGCTGCGCCAGCTCGTGCAAGACCGGCCCCACCGCGTGTTCGGCGTCCGCCTCGGCGTAGGCCGACCGAATCTGGCCGAGCACCTGCTGCTCGCCGACCACCATCGAGTCCAGCCCGCTGGCCACCGCGAACAGATGCTCGGCGGCGGCCTCGCTGTAACGGACGTAGGCGTGTGGGGTCAGCTCGCCGAACGACAGCTCGGAATGTTCCGCGAGCAACTCGCCCATCTCGGCCAACGCCGGATGGAACGCATCCACCACCGCGTAGACCTCGACCCGGTTGCAGGTCGAGACGATCATCGCCTCGAAGATGTGGTCGGACCGGAGTAGCCGATCGATCAACTTGGGCCGGTCGGATTCGCCGATCGCGATCCGTTCCAGAACTTCGACGGGCGCACTTCGATGTGACGCACCCAGCAGTAGCACGCTCATTACCGCACCACCGACTCCTCTCGGACCACCGACCCGGTTTCGATCTCGGCCCGGCGCATCTCGAAGAACGACAGCAACTGCAGCTCGACCGCCAGGTCGACCCGCCGGATCTCCACGTGTGCCGGCGCATCCAGGGCCACCCCGGAGAAGCTGAGGATGCACCGCAGGCCGGCGGCGACCAGGCGATCGCAGACCTGCTGCGCCGCGTCGTCCGGCACCGCCAGCACGGCGATCGTCGGTGCCAGTTCGGCGCAGGCGACGGTCAGGGTCACGACATCCCGTACGACCAGCCCGTCCAGCGCGGTACCCGACACCGCCGGATCGTCGTCGAACAAGCCCACTATCGCGAAACCTCGCCGAGCGAAACCGGGGTAGCCGACGAGCGCCCGCCCGAGATTGCCGACGCCGATCAGGATCACCCGGTGCCCACGGTCCAGCCCGAGCACTTCTTCGATCCGGGCGGACAGCCGCGACACGTCGTAACCGACCCCCCGCACCCCGTTCGGGCCGAGGAACGACAAATCCTTACGCAGCTTCGCCGAACCGACGCCGGCCGCACCGGCCAATCCCTCGCTGGAGACGATCTGCACACCCTCTTCGACCAGGGTGCCGAGCACCCGCAGGTACCCCGCCAGCCGAGCTACGGTTGCCTGCGGAATGTCCCGAGTCGAGGCCGACACCCGAACCGCTCGGGGGTCGGGCTGCTGGGTCACGTCGGTGAGCTCCCTCGTTCGGACGTCGGTGCCGCGCCGGTGCGGTACCGGCCCGGTTTCGACCAGGCGGTTGCTCGACACCGTGTCGTCGACTACCACATCGTCGACCACCGGGTCGGAACACCGGGCAGCGATCACCACCGTAGCGGCTTGTGAAGCCATGCACAAAGTCGGTGAAACCCCGGCCGACGTGCAAGGAGGGTCGATCGGTCGGCGGTCAGCGGGCGAGGTCGGCCCGCAGCCGCGACTCGTCGACATCGAAATAGCTGTGCTCGCGACCGTTCAGGAGCACCACCGGCAACCGGTCGCCGTACTCGGCGCGCAGTTCGGGATCGGTCGCGGCGGCCTGGTCGACGTCGACCGACTCCACGGGCACGCCGAACTCGGCACAGATCCGGGCCAGCTCGGTCGCCGCCCGGTCGCACATGCTGCAGCCGGCTCGGGTGAGCAGGGTTACCCGAGGCGTTCCGGTGGCCGGCTCGTCGATCACCGGCCGAACTCTGCCATCGGCACGGCCCGAGGTCACTGCGGGGGTAGTTCCGCGGGGCTACTGTTGAGCGGCGAGGTTGTGTTACTGCATGTAGGAGGTGCCGGTGGCGGAAGACTCGGTGACCAGGGCGTCGGCGCTGGCCGCCCGGCAGTTCGTCGCCGGCCGATTCGGCTCGCTCCCGCGCGGTCGACTGTCCCGGCGCAACCCGTTCGGTCCGAGCGAGGAAGAAGTACGGGCCAACGTCGCCGGCGAGGCCAGTGCCGACGCCGCCATCGCGCTGCAGGCGGCCGCCCGTGAAGAGGCGGCCGCCGCCGCGCGGGAGGAAGCCGCCCGGGACGAGCAGGACCCCGGGACCGACGAACCCGCCGAACTCGACGCTCCCCGCGATCTCACCGCCGCCGCCTTCTTCGACGTCGACAACACCCTGGTGCAAGGCGCATCGATCGTGCACTTCGCGCGTGGATTGGCCGCACGCAAGTACCTGCGCACTGCCGACCTGGTGGATTTCGCCTGGAAGCAGGTGAAGTTCCGAGTCACCGGTCGGGAGAACAGCGACGATGTGGCCAGCGGTAAGGAGAAGGCGCTCTCGTTCATCGCCGGCCGGTCCACCGCACAACTCGCCCAGCTCGGTGAGGAGATCTACGACGAGATCATCGCCGACAAGATCTGGCCGGGCACCCGGGCGCTGGCCCAGATGCACCTGGACGCGGGCCAACAGGTCTGGCTGGTCACCGCCACCCCGGTCGAACTGGCTCAGGTGATCGCGAAGCGACTGGGTTTCACCGGCGCGCTGGGCACGGTCGCCGAGAGCGAGGACGGGGTATTCACCGGGCGGCTGGTCGGCGACATCCTGCACGGCCTGGGCAAGGCGCACGCGGTGCGCACCCTGGCCATCCGGGAAGGACTGAACCTGCGCCGCTGCACCGCGTATTCCGACTCGCACAACGACGTCCCGATGCTCTCGCTGGTCGGCACCGCGGTTGCCATCAACCCGGATTCCGACCTGCGTGAAGTGGCCAAGAACCGAGGCTGGGAGATGCGCGACTTCCGCACCGGGCGCAAGGCCGCCCGGATCGGCGTGCCCACCGCGCTGGTGATCGGCACCGTCGGTGGCGCAGTCGCCGCCGGCCTGACCCGGCGCCGGGCGGCGGTCGTCGCCGGCTGAACGTCGGCGCGCCCCGGCCGACCGGGTACCGACCAGCAGGCTAGGGTGACGCCATGCAATCGGACTCGATGAACCGACGGCAGACCGCCGTACGCGCAGCGAAGCTGGCCCGTGCAGCGGCAACCCTGGCCGGCACGGCCGCCGTTGCCGCAATCTGTGCCGCTCCGGCATCCGCCGCGCCGCTGGATGTCGCCGGCGCCGTGCGCGACATGAACGCCGCCCGGGCCGAGATCGGCTGTCCGTCGCTGGCCGCGAGCGATCAGCTCAACGCGGCGGCAGCCGGCCAGTCGGGCTATATGGCATCATCCAAGATCGTTTCCGACCTGGGCCCGGACAAGTCGACCCCGGCCGATCGGGTCAAGGCCACCGGGTACAACCCGAAGGGTGTCGGCGAAGCGGTGCTGGTCACCGCGCCGACCCAGAACAGTCGGGACGCGGTGAAGGCATGGCTGGCCGGCGGAAAATCGAAGGCCTACATCCTGGACTGCCGGCTCACCGACGTCGGCATCGGCATGGTCTCCGGCTCGAACAGCCAGTCGTACTGGACCTTGGTCCTCGCCCGACCGAACTGAACCCGGCGGCCGGCACTCTCGGAACAGAACCCGCCCCACCCGGCGCTCGCCGGATGGGGCGGGCTTTTCTCAGCCCTGTAGTACTCCGTGCCGCCGCGCAAGCCGGCGGTAAAGCGTCTGCTGAACGATCTCCCGCACGCTGTCGGTGATCTCGAACGTCACCATCGGATCGTCCGCCTCGGCCGGGTCGTACCCGTCGGTCGGGATCGGCTTACCGAACTCGATGTACCACTTCGTGGGAAGCGGGACCAAGCCGAGCGGGCCCAGATGCGGGAACAGCGGGGTGATCGGGAAGAACGGCAGCCCGAGCAGTCGCGCCAACGGGGTCAACTCGGCCAATTTCGGATAGGTCTCCTCCGACCCGACGATCGAGCACGGGATGATCGGCACGCCGGTCCGCACGGCAGCGCCGATGAATCCCCCACCGCCGAATCGCTGCAGCTTGTACCGGTCAGCGAACGGCTTTCCGATGCCCTTGAAACCTTCCGGAAACACGCCGGTGAGTTCGCCGTTGCGGAGCAGCCGTTCGGCGTCGGCGACGCACGCAACCGTGTACCCGGCCTTGCGTGCGGCCGTGCCGAGCACCGGTGTCTCGAAGACCAGATCGTCCGCGAGCAACCGCAACTGGCGGTGCAACGGGTGCTCGTCGTACACCGCGAACTGAGTCATCAGGGCGTCCAGCGGAATCACCCCGGCATGATTGGCCACGATCAACGCGCCGCCGTGGGTAGGCAAGTTGGCCGCACCGGCCACTTCGGTCCGAAACCAGGCGCGGTACAGCGGGCCCACCGCCGGTAGCACCAGCGACTCGGTGAAGTGTCGGTCGTAGCCGAAATCGTCGACGTGATAATCGCCGGTCAGCCGGCGACGCAGAAACCCGGCGGTACCGGTGATCCGGCTCGCCAGCCCCCGGCGGACCGATTGCGCCAGCGAGGCCGGCGCAGGCTCGTCGGTGGCGAGCCGTTCGGTGAGCGAGGTGACGTCGGCCGGCTGCGCGGGACGATCGGGACGAGATCGTCGGCGCGACCGGCCGGAACGATCCTGGTCCGCCGGATCCGGCAACGGAATGACCTTGGCGACGTTCATCTCGGTGCTCCTGTCTCGGCACCGACCAGGTCCAACAACCGGTCTCGTGCCACATCGATCCAGTCCGGGTCGATCACGGGTCGCCGCGGCGAGCCCGAAAGATAGTGGTCGAACGCTTCCGCCGTGGTCAGCTGCGGATGGAAACCCAACAAGGTCCGCATCCGGGTCGTGTCCAGGCCACAGCCGTAGTGGAAGAAATCGAGCTGTTCGTCGGTGAAACCGCGCAAACCGGCGGACATGAGCTGCCGGCCGATGCTGCGGAACAGCACGAACGGCATGGGCGCGGGCACTCGCCCGGCCCGGCGGATCGCCTGGGACAGCATCAGCACCCCGTCACCGGCCACGTTGAACGTACCGGCCCGCCCGGCGACGGTCGCGTGCGACAACGCCGCCAGCGCATCGTCCTCGTGGAGCAGCTGCAGCCGGGCATCCCGGCCGGCGACCGTGGGCACCACCCGGGTACCCAAGATCTGGTGCAAGCTCGACGAGCGGCGCGGTCCGATCGTGGGTGCCAACCGCAGTGTGGTGGCGGCGATGTCCGGCCGGCGCCGGGCAAGTCCACGGACCAGCCCCTCGATCTCGATCAGGTCGACGGCATAGGCACCGCGCGGGTTGCGGCGGGCGCTCATCTGCTCGGTGAACTTCGCCGGGTCCTTCGCGCTACAGCCGTACACCGCCGAGGACGAACGGAGCACCACCTTGCGCATGCTCGGCGCCCGCTGACAGGCGGCGAACAACTGCATTGCACCGAGCACGTTCACATCGCGCATCGCCGCCCGGGAACCGGCCTTCGGCGGACGTTGGACGACCCCGGCGTGCACCGTGGTATCGACTTCGAACTGCCGGATGACTTTGCTGATCAACGGATTGGCGATATCCACCCGGACAAACTCGGCTCGCCCCATCCGGCGCAACCGGTCCTTGTCCGGGACGGTGACGTCGACGGCGACCACTCGCTCGATCGACGGATCGGCGGCAAGTCGAGCAACCAACTGACCGGAGAGGTAGCGATTGGCGCCGGTGACCAAAACCACCTTGGGCGTGTGCACTCCTCGCTCCACGGCGTTCACCATCCTCCTCTGCTGATCGCAAGAGTCGTTTCGATCGCCGCCACGTCGCGCCGCTTCTCGAGCCCCGACCGGACCTCGTTGTTGGAGTCCAAACTCCACTGCAAGCGTAACAAGCCGCCGGGCAGATCGCCGTCATGCAACCGCGTGGATACGGCGACGTAACACGGTCACGACCCGAACGCATCCGAACCGACGGCGGCCCACTGCTTCCGAACGCAAATGCCCGCCACCGATATGCGGCGGCGGGCACTGACGTACAAACGGCGAGCCGAGCTGCCGAGCGGGTTTACTTGCCGAGTTTGCGACGCTGCACTCGGGTGCGCCGCAACAACTTCCGATGCTTTTTCTTCGACATCCGCTTCCGGCGCTTCTTGATCACTGAACCCATGCGGGGTTACGCGTCCTCTCTCCAACGTTCGTCTTGAACCATGTCCGGCTGCACAAACCGGGATAACAACCCGGGACACACAGCACCGCTCGGGATGCCGGCGTAGCCGGACCACGAGCACGACCGGCGATGGTTCGAGACATCGTACCGGGGTCACAACGAGCGGGTGAAACCGAGGCGCAACGCCTCGGCTCAGCCCGCGTCGAAGTACGAGGTTTCCAGGTAGTCGTGCACCGCCTTCGCATGCACCCGGAACGACCGACCCACCCGCACTGCGGGCAGCTCACCGCTGTGTACCAGCCGATACACGGTCATTTTCGACACTCGCATCAGGTTCGCGACCTCAGCGACCGTCAGGAACTGGGTACCGCCGAGAGCTTGTCCGTCCGCGGACGGGACAGAGCCCTGCGACGACTTGTTTACCGACGCCATCAATCCACCAACCTTCGACACGTGCGCGCCACCGGCTTCCCCTCCGGCGGAACAGACACGTACGTGCTGCGCTGAGCTTAGCGGGACCAGTGAGGTACATGCGACGAGTGGGGGGAAATTAGTCGCTTGTTCCGTTATCCGCGCACGTCAATTGTGTCTATTCCGTTGCCGAACCGTGGCGCTCGGACCGTTCCTTCGCTGCGTGCACTGCTTCGATGAACGCCGAACGGACACCGGCACGCTCCAACTCACGTACCGCTGCCGCTGTCGTACCGCCCGGCGAGGTAACCGCCGCACGGAGATCGTTCGGCGACTCGCCCGACTCCTGAAGCATCGCTGCGGCCCCGACCATGGTCTGCACGACCAGTTCGGTAGCAGTCCGCAACGACAAACCGACCCCGACGGCGCCATCGATCAGCGCCTCGGCCACCAAGAAGCAATAGGCCGGCCCCGACCCGGATACCGCAGTCACCGCATCCATCTGGTTCTCGGCCACTGTCGTTACCCGACCCACCGCGCCGAGTACTTCACCGACCGTTTCCAGATGACCCGGCCGAGCGTAACGGCCGGGTGCGATGACGATCATGCCTTGTCCTACCAAAATGGGAGTATTCGGCATCACCCGGACGACCGGGAAGCCGGCCGGAAGTTTGTTCTCGTACCGTGAGGTCGACACCCCGGCGACCATCGAGACCAGCACCTGTTCCCGCTGGCCACCGAGCTCGATGCGGCCCAGATCGGTCAATACCCGGTCGACATCGCTCGGCTTGACCGCGAGCACAACCAGGTCCGCACCTTCCGCCGCGTCGGCGGCGGCGTCGGTCACCCGGACGCCGAGTCGGGACGACAGATCGGCGGCGCGGCCACCATCGTGCTCGGCGACGACCAAGTCCTTGATCGCGTAGCCCGCGTCGATGAGGCCGACGACCAACGCCTCACCGATCCGGCCACCGCCGATGACCGCTACCCTCGTCATGGCGATCAGCCTAGGAACCTCCCCCGACGACGTCCGCGGCGCCCCCCGGCGACCATCAGCTCTTGGGTAGCAAACCCAGCTGTCGGCTCTGCGATACCAGCGCGCCGGACGCGTCCAGCACCAGGTGGTCCTCGTCGAAGGTGCCGCCGGTCACCGCGATCACGCTGGAAATCACCCGGAACCAGCCGGGTACGGGACGGCGGCGCAGGTAGGTCGTCAGCTGCACCGTCGGCGCCCAACCGGCATAGCCGAGGTTGAACACCGCAGGCGGGCTGACATCGGCGAGCATGCTTGCGAACAGCAGTGCGACATCCGGATCGGCGGCATCGGCCGGGGACGGCCGCGCCCACAGGCGGACCACCGGCTCGCTGCGAGCTCCGGTGCAGAATGCGGCGGACGTCCGCTCCAGCCGGATGTCGAGTTCGGCCGCGAAATGCACGACCGAGCCGGGCGCCGCCTCGGCCATCCGTTCCGTCGCCTCGGCCGGTGGCGCCACCGGCATCGCCGGATGCGGCGCCTGGTACGCCGGTGCCTGCTCGCCGAGCCGGCCGAGCGTCACCGTAGCCAGTACGCAGGTACGACCATCCTGGCTCAGTTCGACGTCGACCAGGCAGATCTGTCGACCGGTCTTGCGGATCGTCACCGCGTAGGTGACCTCTCGCGGCTCCGGCGCACCGAGGAAGTTGGTACTGATCGCGAGCGGCTGCAGCGCGGCTGCGGCCGGCAGCTGCCGGGTCAGCCAGGCTCGGGCGGCAGCGGCGCAGCCCGCCTGCAAGGTGCCGCCGTGCACCTTCGGGCCGACCGTCCAGACCGGATCGATCGATCCGGTGAACCGGGCGGGGCCCGCCGGGGTGAGCGCGCAGACGGCAGCAAACGAGGCAGCCGACACCGGCCCGGCCGTCACCGCGCGTCGTCCTCCCGGTCGGCGGGACCGGTGCGGCCGACCGGCGCGGGATCCGGTGGCACGGTCAAATGTGCCCGAGCGAAGCTCAGCGCCCGCTCCAACATGGCCGCGCGTTCGGTCACCGTCCGCGCGTTCTGTGTATTGATCTCGATCACGGCTTGCCCGACAAACCCACGCCCGGCCAGGTAACGGCACAGCTCGACACAGGGCTGACTGCCGTCGCCCGGAATCAGATGTTCGTCGTAGGCCGCTCCCCGACCGTCCGCCAGATGGAGATGGCGGAGTCCGCGGCCCATCTTCGCGGCCAGCGCGAGTGCGTCCATCCCGGCGGTGGCGGTATGCGACAGATCGAGGGTGTAGTGCGCGTGCCCGACGTCGGTCGGGTCGTAGGACGGGCTGAACGCGGAAATCCCCAGCCCGGGTCCGCCGCGCCGATGCAGCCGCTCGACCGCCGAGCTGCCCCGGCCGAAGAAACTGTCGGCGCGCATCGGGAACATGTTCTCCACCGCGACGATCACCTCGCTGCCCGCTTCCAACTCGGCCACCTGCTCGGCGAACCCCGAAGCGTAGGCCCGCTGCCATCGGAACGGCGGATGCACCACGACGGTATCGGCGCCCAGCGCTTCCGCGGTCCGTACCGAACGAGCCAGCTTGGTCACCGGGTCGGCACCCCACACCCGCTGCGAGATGAGCAGGCAGGGCGCGTGCACGGCCTGGACCGGCACGGCGTACTCCCGGACCAGTGCTTGCACCGCAGGTACATCCTGGCTCGCCGGCTCCGCCCAGACCATCAGCTCGACTCCGTCGTAACCGAGCTCGGCCGCATAGCGGAACGCGGCTTCGGTGTTCTCCGGATAGACCGAGGCCGTCGATAGGCCGACCAGCACCGGTCGCCGTGGCACCGCGCTCGTCTGTCCCGTTGTCGGTCCTGTCGCCATCGTCACCTCAGCCCGAGCTCAGCAGAAACACCAGCGGACCGATCGTCACGCAGATTCCCACCACGATCGCGATGACCGTACTGAGCAGATCGTCGGTCCGGCGGACGACGCGGACCAGCGCGACCAGCGCGATGACGACCAGTACCGCCAACACCAACGCCACCACCGGCAGCGTGTCCCACAGCTCCTCGAAGCCCTTGAACTGCAAGGCGCCGACGATCACCGCGACGATCACCTGGGCGGCCAGGACCAACCACTGACGCAGCGGACTTGCCGCGCGGCGGGCACTGCGTCGGGTGGACTCGCCCCCCGCGGCCGCCGGGTCCGGCGTCGACCGATTGATCCGCTTCGATCGATCCGTCCGCTTCGATCGATCCGCCGGCTCCGACCGGCGCGGCCCGGCGGGCGACGGCGCCGGCTGTACCGGTTCGGCCGGCGCCACGGCGCCGGATGCCCGGCTGCCGACCTGCCACGCCGTCCGCTCGTCGGATCGGCCGGTGATCGCCGGGAACTGCACGGTCTCGATGTCGTTGCCGGAGATGTCGGTGCCGGAGACCCGACGCGCGTGTCCGGTGCTCGCGGCGCCGCTCGAGCTGCCGTCGGTCGCGCTACCGCCGGTTGCACTGCCGTTGGCTGCGCTGCCGTTGGTTTTACTGCCGTTGGTGGTACCGGCGTTCCCTGGGGCCTGGTCGACCGACCACGCCGCCGTCGGCACGTTCCGGGTGTCCGGGCGCGGCGGATCCGGCGCGATCGGTTCGGCGAACCGGGCGCGGGGTATCTCGGTCAGCTCGACGCGGGAGTAGTCACCGGGCAGAGGCTGGTTCGCCGAGCGCGTGCCGGCGGTATCCACCACCGGCAATTCGCCGGTGAGTTCGGCGACCGGGATACTGCGCGCGCCGCCCCGACGGCGGCGCCCGTTCCCGGTCGCCGAGCTCTTTCCGTTCCGGGCGAGCAACTCGGCGACGGAGATCTGACTCGTCGAGTCCGGAGCCCGTTCATCGGTCATTTCGCCGCAACCTTCGCCGTCCGCCTGTCGTCGCCGTTTACCCCGAGTGTCACACCATCCACGCGCTCGCCACCGAGACCAGTATCCAGTCTGCGCAGAATCAAGCCTTCGCGCAGCGCCCACGGGCAGATCTCGACCGATTCCAGATCGAGCGCCCGCATCGATGCCTCGGCGATCAGCGCCCCGGCGACGATCTGCGGCGACCGGTCCGCGGTCACGCCGTCCAGCTCGGCCCGATCGTCCGCGGTCATCCGGGAGATGAAGGCGATCAGTTGCTGCAAACCGGTCCGGGTGAGGGTCCGGCGGACCCGCGGCCCGGCCGAACTGGGTGCGGCACCGGCCAGCCGCGCCAACGATCGGAACGTCTTCGAGGTGCCCACCGCAAGATCCGGGGTTCCGGCCATGGCGAGCTGCTTGGCCGGGTCGGCGAGTTCGGCGTCCAACCAGTCCCGCAGCACCCCGATCCGCCGCTTGCTCGGCGGGTCTTCGACCAGCCATTCCCGGGTCAATCGGCCGGCGCCGAGCTGCAGCGACAACGCCACCTCGGGATCTTCGTCGCCACCGACGGTCAGCTCCAGCGAGCCGCCGCCGATGTCCAGGTCGAGAATGGTGCCCGCGCTCCAGCCGAACCACCGGCGCACGGCCAAGAAGGTCAGCCGGGCCTCGTCGACACCGGAGAGCACCTGCAGCTCCACCCCTGCGTCGGCGCGGACCCGGGCGAGCACGTCGTCGGAATTGGCCGCCTCGCGCACCGCGGAGGTAGCGAATGCCATGAGTTCGCCGCAGCCCGAGGTTGTGGCGATGCTGGCGAACTCGGCGACCGTGTCGACCAATCGCTCCGCACCCCGATCGGTGATCCGGCCGTCGTCACCCATCGTCTCGGACAGCCGTAACGCCGACTTCGTCGACGACATCGGAGTGGGATGCGCACCCCGATGTGCGTCTACCACCAGTAGATGGACGGTGTTGCTACCGACATCGAGAACCCCAAGGCGCACACCGATACGGTACTGGTGTCCTGACCTGCGTGTGCGCTCCCGGCGTCCTGGACTACCGTTCGCTGGCGTGACCGCCCGTCCTACGACGCCCGAACCGACCCCCGAGGTGGGACTGGACTTCCCGCGGGAGTGGATCGAGTTCACCGACCCGGACCAGGAAGATCATCAGATCGTCGCCGACCTCACCTGGCTGCTGTCGCGCTGGTCGTGCCAGTTCGGCACCCCCGCCTGCCACGGCATCATCGCCGACCGCCCGGACGACGGTTGCTGCTCGCACGGCGCCTTCCTGTCCGATGCGGACGACCGGGCCCGGCTGGACCGCGCGGTGGCCATGCTCACCACCGACGACTGGCAGTTCCATCGGATCGGACAGAGCAAGCAGGGGTACGTCGAGGAGGACGAGATCGACGACGAGCCGGCGGAACGGACCCGCCGCCACCACGGGGCGTGCATCTTCCTGAACCGGCCCGGATTCACCGGTGGCGTCGGTTGCGCATTGCACATCATGGCGGTGCGATCGGGGATCGAACCGCTCGAGGTCAAACCGGACGTGTGCTGGCAGCTGCCGATCCGGCGTACCCAGGATTGGGTCGAACGGCCCGACGGCGTGCAGATCCTCCGTACCGTGATCACCGAATACGACCGGCGTGGCTGGGGCGAAGGCGGCGCCGACCTGGACTGGTACTGCACGAGTTCACCCGACGCGCATGTCGGCTCGCGGCCGGTCTGGATGTCCTACGCCGCCGAGCTGACCGAGTTGCTCGGCGCCGCCGCGTACGCCGAGCTGGCCGAACTGTGCCGGCGCCGACAGCAAACCGGCCTGATCGCGATCCACCCGGCGACCTCTGCCGCCCGGCGGCTCACGCCGGCCGAAGCCGAATGAGCGGGATCGTGCGGCCCACCTGTGCGCTCCGCAACCGATAGTCGGCGTAACCGGGGTAGACCCGGTCGGCCGAGTCCCACAACCGTCGCCGTTCGTCCGCGGCGGTGACCTCGGCGGCAAGCCACTCGGCACCGTCACCGTCCTTGCCGATCCGCACCCGCGGATGCGCCCGGAGGTTGTAGTACCAGCTCGGATGCGCGTCCCGGCCGAAGTTGGAGGCGACCAGCACGACGTCGTCGCCGTCATGGAAGTACAGGACGGTGCTGGTCCGCGGAAGCCCGCTCTTCGCTCCGGTGGTGGTCAGCAGGGCCGACGGCAGCATCAGGCCCATCCCGATCCGCCCGCCGGTAGTGCGCAACAGCAACGGATCGACCCGCGGCGCAACGTTGATCGCGGTCCACCGGCCGATCGGGGTACCGAGGAACGCCGCATACACGCGCGTCGGCAGGGCGACCCGCGCCTGCGGATCGACCCGGGGCAGTGGCTTACCGACCGATGCCTTACCGACCGATGCCTTACCGACCGATGCGGACGAACGACTCATCGATCCAGCTTACTGGCAGCGGTGCCTCACACCTCGAGTTTGTATCCCAACCCGCGCACGGTCAGCAGCCGCTCCGGTTTCGCCGGATCGTTCTCGATCTTGCCGCGCAACCGCTTCACGTGCACGTCGAGTGTCTTGGTGTCGCCGACATAGTCCGCACCCCAGACCCGATCGATCAATTGCGCCCGGGTGAGCACCCGGCCGCAATTGCGCAGCAGGTATTCCAGCAACTCGAATTCCTTGAGCGGCAACAACACCGGTTCGCCCCGAACCAGCACGATATGCCGTTCGACATCCATCCGGATCGGGCCGGCCTCAAGCACCGGAACCACGCCGTCCTCGTCGAGGTCGGTTCGCCGCCGGAGCACCGCCCGGATCCGCGCGATCAGCTCGCGCGCCGAATACGGTTTGGTGACGTAGTCGTCGGCGCCCAATTCCAGCCCGACCACCTTGTCGATCTCACTGTCCCGGGCGGTCACCATGATCACCGGCACGCTGTACCGGCTGCGCAGCTGCTTGCACACGTCGGTGCCGCTCATTCCGGGCAACATCAGGTCGAGCAACACGATGTCGGCGCCCGCGCGATCGAATTCGGCCAGCGCGGAAGGCCCGTCGCCGACCACCTTCACCTCGAACCCCTCCTTGCGGAGCAGGAAGGCAAGCGGATCGGCCAACGACTCCTCGTCCTCGACAATCAGGACACTGGTCATCTCGCAGCTCCTTCTCGGCGCTCGGTGGTCCGAGCGGTCGGTCGGTCGGGTTGGGCCGCAACGCCGGCGGCCGCGCTGCCCGATTCCGCGGACCGGTGCACCGGAATCCGCAGGGTAAAGGTGGAGCCGGTACCGAGCTTGCTCCAGAGGGTGAGTTCGCCGTTGTGGTTGGCGGCGACATGTTTGGCGATCGCCAGCCCCAGACCGGTCCCACCGGTGGCCCGCGATCGGGCCTTGTCCACCCGGAAGAACCGCTCGAACACGCGCTCCTGGTCACGTTTGGCGATGCCGATGCCCCGGTCGGTCACCGAGACGGTGACCATCCCCCCGCGCAAGGCCCGACTGATCGACACGTGCGAGCCGGCCGGGCTGTAGACGATGGCGTTCGCCACGAGGTTGGTCAGTGCGGTGACCAGCAAGGTCCGGTCGCCGAGCACCTGCAGCCCGCTGGCTCGGTCGGTGGTGACCTGGATTCCGCCGACCTCGGCGGCAGTACGCGAGCGGTCCACCGCCAGCTCCACCACGTCGTCCACGTCGACCGGCTCGGGATCGGGCAGCTTTTCCGCGCCCTGCAGCCGGGACAGCGCGATCAGTTCACTGACCATCGAGCCGAGCCGAAACGCCTCGGTCTGCATTCGGCCGCCGAAGTGCCGCACCGAGTCGGGATCGTCGGCAGACTCCAGCAAGGCTTCAGCAAGCAGGCTCAGCGCACCGAGCGGCGTCTTCAGCTCGTGGCTGACGTTGGCGACGAAATCGCGTCGCGTCGCCTCCATCCGCACCTGCTCGGAGTCGTCGTCGGCGAAGAGCACCACCAGACCCGGCTGATCAGGGCCGAGCGAACGGGCCCGGCAACGGACGGCGATCCGTCCCCGACCGGGCAGCGGGTGCTCCGCCGTGAGGTCGCAATCGACCGGCCCGCCGGTGTCGAGCACCCGCGCCGCCGCCACCCAGGCGCGATCGTCGAGGAGATCATCACGCACCAACCCGAGCTCGGCCGCCCGCGGGTTGGTGACGATCACGTCCCGGTTCGCGTCCACGACGGCGACGCCGGTGTCGGCGACCTGCACCACTCGGTCCGCCAACTCGGCCGAACGGCGACGACGACGTTGTTCGGCGTCGACTCCGCAGCGTCGGACAGTCCAGAAACAACCGACGACGGCACCGGTCAGCAGACCGGCGAGCAACGCCACCGCCGGGAGCAGCACTGTCTGAACCACGCCCACGGTTGGAAATCCTACGTTTCCCCGAACCGTCGCCGAACGCCCCGGCAGACCTTTTCGCCGCAGGTCACACTGCCGAAGCCGGACATTCGCCGGGCGTTTACCTGGCGTTCGCGTACCGCACCCGGGAGGACCGACCGGAGCGGAAGCGCTACTTGCCGCCTTGGCCAGCAACCGCAGCGGCGCCGGCAGCGGCCGCCTCCGGATCGAGATAGGCCAGGGTGCCGAGCGGCCGCAGCTCCTCGTCGAAGCGGTAGATCGCGGGCACCCCGGTCGGAATGTTGAGTCCGGCGATAGCCGCGTCGGAGATGCCGTCCAGATGTTTTACCAACGCGCGCAGCGAGTTTCCGTGCGCGGCGATCAGCACCGTCTTGCCGGCGCGCAACTCGCGGCTGATCGTCGTCTCCCAGTACGGCACCATCCGCGATACCACGTCCTGCAGGCATTCGGTGCGGGGCACCGAACCGGCGGCGTACCGCGGGTCGCCTTCCTGATCGTAGGGATCGCCCGGCGCGATCGGCGGTGGCGGGATGTCGTAGCTGCGCCGCCAGAGCATGAACTGCTCGTCGCCGTACTCGTCCCGGATCTGCGCTTTGTCCTTGCCTTGCAGCGCGCCGTAATGCCGCTCGTTCAACCGCCGGTCCCGCACCACCGGAATCCAGTGCCGATCCGCCGCATCCAGCGCGAGAGCGGCCGTGTTGATCGCCCGGCGCAGCAGCGAGGTGTAGACGACGTCGGGGAGCACGTCGTGCTCGGCGAGCAGCTCACCGGCACGGCGGCCCTCGGCCATCCCCTTCTCGGTGAGCTGCACGTCCACCCAGCCGGTGAACAGATTGAGCGCGTTCCACTCACTCTCGCCGTGCCGAAGCAATACCAGTGTGCCGTTGCCCATGGCGGAAATCTTGCCACGGCGGCCCACCCGACGCGCTGCCGCAGCTGCCCCGACGCCGACTATTCCGGCTGTTCGGCTACCGGCGGGGCGGCGCGGCCTGGTTCCTGGTCCCCGCGGTCCTGGTCCCCGACAACGAGGTGCTCGAACGCGGCGAGGTTCGCCAAGGACTCGCCCCGGGACACCCGCCAGCGCCATTCCCGCCGAATCGACTCGGCGAAGCCCAGCTCCAGCAGCGTATTGAAGTCACCGTCCGAAGCCTCGACGACCTGGCCGAGTACCCGGTCCAGCTCGTCGGCGGTCAACGCATCGGCCGAAATCCGGCCGATCAGATAGATGTCGCCGATCCGATCGATGGTGTACGCCACGCCGTACAGGCGCCGGTTGCGTCGCAGCAGATACCGGTGCACCCCGGCGAGGTTCTCGTCCGGATGCCGACACACGAACGCTTCCACCCGCGCGCCGTGTGGGCCGAGCGTCAGCAGGCAGGTGGTCTTCAGCTTGTGTTCGCCCGGTAGATCGATCACGAACTCGGTCGGCGACGGATGACGGAATTCCAGCTCACGCTCCGCGAGCGCGCCGGCGATCAGGTCGGCGGTGGCGGTCAGGTCGGCGGTCATGCCGGCATTCCACCACCACGCGGGCCGCTCGCGCGGCTCTCCCCGGTGCGCCGCGGACGCCAGCGGACGCGCGAGCGCGGCCGAGACAGCGGCCCACCCGCCGGTCGGCGCATCGCGCCCTCGATCGCCCTGGCGTAGCTGTCGAGCAAGCCGTCGGCGGTATGTGCCCAGGAGAATTGGGCTGCGTGCCGGACTGCGGCGGCGCTCATCGCGGTTCGGCGCGCCGGATCCGCCAGGAGCGCACCGATCGCCGCCGCCCAATCCTCGACCTGATGCCCCGGCACCAGGACACCGGTCACCCCGTCCCGGATCGCCGTGCCGAGACCGCCGACGTCGGCGGCGACCACCGGCGTGCCACACGCTTGCGCCTCGATCGCGACGAGACCGAACGACTCGTTGTGGCTGGGCACCACGGTCAGATCGGCCGCCCGGTACACCTGCACCAGCCGGTCCGCCGGCTGCGGCGGCAAGAACGTGACCTGCGCCGTGATGCCCAACTCGGCGGCGAGGTCGATCAACGCATCGGGCCGGTCCCGGCCGCTGCCCGACGGGCCGCCCACCACCAGAGCTCGCAACGGTCTGCTCGGGTGGTCGGCGAGCAACCGCGCCACCGCACGCAACAGCAGGTCCGGCGCCTTGAGCGGTTGAATCCGGCCGATGAAAGCGACGATCTGCTCGCCCGGGTCGAGACCGAGCTCGGCCCGCGCGGCGCTCCGGTCGCCCGGCCGGTACCGGGTCAGGTCGGCCCCCGGCAGGACGACGTCCACCTTCGCCGCCGGGGCCGCGTAGACCTCGATCAGCTGCCGGGCCTCGTCGGCGGTGTTCGCGACCAGCCGGTCGGCCTCGACCACCACCTGCCGCTCGCCGTACTCGCGGGCCGCCGGCTCGGGCCGATCGCCGGTGGCCAGCGCCGCGTTCTTCACCGCGGCCAACGTGTGCGCCGTGTGCACCAACGGCACCCGCCAGCGGTCCCGGGCCAGCCAGCCCACCTGGCCGGACAGCCAATAATGCGAATGCACCAGCGCGTAATAGCCGGGTTCGTGCCGCGCTTCCTCGCGCAATACCCCGGCAGCGAAGGCACACAGCTGGGTCGGCAGGTCTTCCTTGGCCAAACCCTCGAACGGACCCGCCAGCACGTTGCGCACCGTCACCCCGGGGGCCGCGGCGATCACTGCGGGCTCGGCCGACGAGGTTGCCCGGGTGAAGATCTCCACCTCGACGCCGCGGCGCGCCATCTCGATCGCGGTCTGCAGGACGTAGACGTTCATCCCACCGGCGTCGCCGAGGCCGGGCTGCGCCAGCGGCGACGTGTGCACCGAGAGGACGGCGATCCGACGGGGTGCGGCAGCGGGCATGCCTTACATGGTGCCTGGCCGGTGGATCGGCGGCGCACCGGCCGCTTGTCTCTACCCGAGTTGTCGTTATCCGAGGCTGTCGACGAAGGCATGCAGCTCCGCGACGAAGCGCGCCGGATCGTGCACGAACGGCGCATGTTTGGTATCCGCCCAGTAGGACGTCCGGAATCAGTTCGGCATTGTGCCTGGCAGCGGCGATATCGACGACCGGATCGGCGAGGCCGTGCACGATCAGGGCCGGCACGTCCAGCGCCCGCAGGGTCGGGTCGTGGTCGACCGTGCGGTAGAACAACGCCTTGCGCACCCGCGGCGGGGTGGCCAGGCTCGCCCCGAACAACGCCTGGGCGTAGGTGCCGTTGTCCGGGCCCGAACCGGTGCTCGCGTCGCCGAACCCGGCGAACGCGCGCACCGCGCGGCCCGGCCGCTCCTCGAACACCCCCGGAATGGCGTGCTGCATCGCGGCCCCGGCTTGGCCACCCGGCACAGCCCGGCCGACCCCGGTGATCGCGCCCACGTATCCGATCCCGGCGAGCGCACCGGTTCCGTACACCGATACGTAGTCGGTGAGTACCAAGCCGCCGTAGGACCAGCCGAGCAGCACCGCGCCCGCGGTCACCTGCTCGGCGGCGAGCACGGCTGCCACGTCCGCGGCCCAGCGACGCGAATCGTCGTAGCCGTCGAGCGGCGCGTCCGAGTAGCCGTGCCCGCGCAGGTCCACCGCGATCACCCGGTAGCGCCGAGCGAGCTCGGCCGCCACCGGCGACCAACAACGCAGGTCGGCCGACCAGCCGTGCAACAACACCAACGGCCGCCCGTCCGCGGGCCCGGTGCGTCGATAGACCAGCGAGGTGCCGTCGGCGCTCTGCGTCTCGGAGATCATGCCTGCACGGTAACCGCCGGGTAGCGTGCATCGGGTGGGCTGGGTGGAACGACTACGCGCAACCGGTGCCGATCTGTCCGGCGACCCGTTATCTGCGCACGTCGGCGTGCCGACCGAGGGTTATCTGTGGCGGTTCACCCAGCCGGAGTCGGGCAGCACCCTGCTGGTTACCGCGACGGTGAATCGGACGGGTGCCGACACCTGGGGCCTGGTCACCCTCGCCGCGCATCCCGAGGGCACGGTGCACACGGCCACCACGAGTGCCGCGACCGCCGATCCCGATGCGTTCGGCGTCACCGCCGGTGCGGCACTCCGCGCCCGCCCGGACCGGCTGCGCGTCGACCTGGGGCCCGACGCACAGCTCGATGTCGGTATCACCGAGCCGGTCGGCTGGCCCCGCCAGTCCGCCGGTGCCGCGCTGGTCGAAGCGCTACCCGGGCTGAACCGGTACTGGCACCCATGGTTGTTCGGCGGTCGGGTGACCGGGTCGGTCCGGATCGGCGGCGTGACCCGAACTTTGGACGGCGCCCAGGTTTACGCCGAGAAGCATTGGGGCAAGGGGCGGTTTCCGGACTACTGGTGGTGGGGTCAGGCCCAAGGCTTTGCCGAACGGGAAGTATGCGTCGCTTTTGCCGGCGGCGCGGTGCCCGACAGCGCCTACCGCCGGGTGGTGACCGTGGTGGTACTCGCATTGCCGGACGGTCAGGTGCTTCGGATCGGCGACCCGATCATCTCCGGGGTCCGCGGCCGCGCCGACGGACAGCGCTGGTCCTTCCACGGCCGATCCGCACGTACCGGAATAACGTTGGAGGGCACGGTGATCGGCGCCGAGCCGCTGGCGCTGCCGGTACCGCTACCGGACCGGCGGGCAACGGTGACACCGGCCGTCACCGATCCGGCGGCCCGGCTCCACGTCGGCGTCCGGCAACGCTCGGAACTGATCTGGAGCGGCGAATCCCGGCTGGCTGCGCTCGAATACGGCGAGCGGACCGATCCCCCGGAAGCACCGGGCGATCCGACGTGATCGACCGTGCGATAGCTGGGATCGGACGGTGATCGGCCGTACCGCCGTCGTAACCGGGGCGAGTTCCGGTATCGGCGAAGCCACCGCCCGCACCCTCGCCGACCAGGGTTTCCACGTCGTGGTCGGCGCCCGGCGAATCGACCGGCTGACCCGGCTGGCGGATGAGATCGGCGGCACCGCACTGGCTCTGGATGTGACCGACGACGATTCGGTCGCCGAGTTCTGCGCGGCGATCCCCGAAGTGCACGTGCTGGTCAACAATGCCGGCGGCGCAAAGGGCCTCACCCCGGTCGCCGAAGCCGATCTGGCCGAATGGCGTTGGATGTGGGAGACGAACGTGCTCGGCACCCTCCGAATGACCAAGGCGCTGTTGCCCAAGCTGATCGCATCCGGCGACGGCCTGATCGTGACGGTCACCTCGATCGCCGCACTGGCCCCCTACGACAACGGCGCCGGCTACACCTCGGCCAAACATGCTCAGGCGGTGCTGCACCGGACGTTACGTGGCGAATTGCTCGGCCGGCCGGTGCGTCTGACCGAGATCGCGCCGGGCGCGGTCGAGACCGAGTTCTCCATGGTCCGGTTCGACGGCGACCGCGAACGCGCGGCACAGGTCTACGCCGGGATCGAACCACTGGTGGCCGCGGACATCGCCGAACTGGTCGGCTTCGTCGCATCCCGCCCGGCGCACGTGAACATCGACCGGATCGTGGTGCAGCCGCGCGATCAGGCGAGCGCCGGTCGATTTCACCGCCGAAACTGAAAATTTTTGGGCATCGCCGCAAACCAGCTTTCGATCATTACCTATGATTCGTTGCGCTGGGTCGGGGTAGGAAGGATTCTCCGTGCCCACCGCGATCTTCGTAGATCTCGAGAACATCGTCCTACCAGCTTGGATGACGGCCACCGACACCAAGGCGAAGGTGCGGCGGGAAGACATTCGAGCCAAGGCCGTCACCCGTGAACTGGTCAGCGGGATCCTGGATCAGGCAGACGACTCGATCATGATCCGCAACACCTACGGCAGCGCCAAGAGCTTCCGCGGCCAGCAGCGGCTCACCGACGCCGGCTTCAAACACGTTCACGTCTCCGGCGCCGGCACGCACAAGAACGCGTCCGACATCCACATGACCACCGACATCATGCAGGCGCTCTATACCAAGGACTTCATCGACCGATTCGTGATCGTCTCCGGTGACTCCGATTTCGCGCCGGTGATGCATGTGCTGGCCGAGAACAACAAGTGCGTGGTCGCGATCGGCAACCGCAAGACGCCGCGCTCGGTGAAGGCGATCGCGCGCAACTATCTCGACATCGCCGAGTTCGCCGCGGAGCCGACCGCACCGGCGAGCGGCCCGGCGCTCCCGGCGGAGCCGCTGCCCTCGGCATCGCCGGACGACCTGATGGTCCGGGCCTGGTTCCTGGCCGTTCCGCCGACCGGCACCCAAGGGGAACCCCAGCAAACCGTCCGCAAGCCAGCCTACCTCTGGCGGCTGCTGTCCCAGCTGGCGCAGGCACACGGAATGACCCTGGACGACGACATGGCCGAGTTCTATCGCAACCACGCCGGCGATTTCCGGTGGACCGAGGAAGAGATCGTCCCGACCGATCCGGATGCGTTGGATCAGCGGGAGGACGCGCCGTACCTGACGCACGACGCGCAGAGTGAGATCGCCGAACTGATCCGGGCCAATCTCGACGAGAGCCGGGGACGGGCGACGATCGAGGACCTTCGCGACGACCTGATCCGGGTGATCGGGCCGCGGCTCACCGGCTGCTACGGCCTGTACAAGCCATGGAATCTCGCGGCCTATCTCAATCTGTACGCCCGCACGATCCGGCTCGGCCGCACGTCGTCGGGCAACTATTACGCCACGCTGCAGCCGTTGGCGGAGGTCTCCGGCGCGGTCGGCTGAGCGCGCGGGTGACCCGGCATTGACGCCGGTCCACCGGCCGACCTACCGTGATGGGGTAGCAGAAGTAAAGATGACTTCATCTTTACTTCGAGGGTCGGCAACCGTCGATCACCGCCGGGGGTAAGCCGGAAGGACAGCATGGAATCCTTCGTTCACCTGCACCGAGGCACGCTGCCCCGGCGACTGCATGCCGATCTGGACGGCATGAAGGACGACGAGCTGGGTCGCGGCGGCTTCACCGGCCGCACGGCGAATCTGCTCCGCCGCCACGATCCCACCGCGTTCCGGGCGACCGGACCGTTGTGTCCGGTCGATGTACTGGCCACCGAGCTGCATCCGAGCGACGCCAGCAGCGCCGAGGGCGCTCCCCTGCTGCTGTTCGGCAACCCCGACTGCCGGGTATGGCTCTCCCGCCGGAGCGAGCCGATGCCGTTCCACGCCCGCTACGTCGACGGGGACGTGCTGACCTTCGTGCACAAGGGCGAAGGCGAGTTGGCGACCGAGTTCGGTCCGCTGCCGTACCGGGCGGGCGACTGGCTCTACCTACCGAAGGCCTGCACCTTCCGGCAACTCCCGAGCACCCCGTCCACCTGGTTGATGATCGAGGCGACCGAAGAGTTTCGGGTGCCCCCGGCCGGCCCGCTCGGCCGGCACTTCCCGTTCGACCCCGGCTGCCTGGTGATTCCGGAGCCGATGGCGTACCCGGACGACGAGCGCGACCGGTACGAGGTGCGGCTCTATCACGAGGGCGGCCCGACGTCGCTGTTCTATCCGCATCACCCGCTGGACGTCGAGGGTTGGCGCGGGGACAACTTCCCGTTCGCGTTCAACATCGCCGACTACCACGTGGTCACCTCCGACAGCGTCCACCTACCGGCCACGGTGCACCTGTTCATGGAGGCGACCGGCGTGGTGGTGATGAACTTCCTGCCGCGGCCGGCCGAAGGCACACCCGGCACCGAACGCACCCCCTGGTATCACCGCAACGTCGACTACGACGAGATCGCCTTCTTCCACGGCGGCTCGCTGTACGGCATCCCGATGCCGCCCGGTCTGATCTCACACGCGCCGCAAGGGGTGCACCACGGTGCGCCGGAGAAGGCGCGCGAGCGTGCGCGGCGCACCTTCGATACCTACGACCGGGTGGACTGGACGGTGATCGCGATCGATACCCGGCGCCGGCTGGTGCCATCCGCCGAGGTACTCGCCGCAGACCTGGGACAGCATCGGTGAGCCCCGGAGCACCGGCGGGTCCGACCACGCCGGACCGCTACGACTACGAGCGGATTCCGTACCTCGTCACGTACCGGAACAGTTCCGGCGTGCGCGATGTCTACGGCGGCATCGCCGAACTGGTCGTGCTGGAAAGTCACCTGCTCCGCCCGACCGACCACCCGTCCGACACCGTGCTGATCTTCATGCACCCGATCGGCGGTGGCGCCTACCTACCGATGATCAACGCGCTGGCCCGCGCCGGCCAGCACGTCGTCTATTGCAACAGCCGATTCCGGGGCACCGACTCCGCCTTGCTGATGGAGAAGGTCGTCGAAGACCTCGGCGAGTGCATCAAAGATGCGCGTGATCGGCTCGGGTACCGCAAGGTGGTGCTCGCCGGCTGGAGCGGCGGCGGCTCGCTGTCGGTGTTCTATCAGCAACAGGCCCAGCGCCCCACGGTCACCGCCGGCCCATCCGGCGACGGTCCGGATCTGACGCAGCTCGGATTGATCCCCGCGGACGGCCTGTTGCTGCTCGCGGCGCACATCAGCCGACACGGCACGCTCACCGAATGGCTGGACGCGTCGATCCTGGACGAGTCCGATCCGACCCGACGCGATCCGGAGCTGGACCTGTACAACCCTGACAATCCGAATCAGCCGCCGTACTCGCCGGCGTTCCTGGACCGGTACCGACAGGCGCAGATCGACCGCAACCGTCGGATCACCACCTGGGTCAAGGCAAAATTGGCCGAACTACGCGCCGCGGGCCGGCCGGGCGACGAGTTCGGCTTCGTGGTGCACGGCACCATGGCCGACCCACGCTGGCTGGACCCGACCGTCGACCCGAACGAACGGGCACCCGGAACCTGCTATCTGGGCGATCCGCAGCAGGTGAACATGAGCGCGACCGGTCTGGCCCGGTTCTGCACGCTGCGCAGCTGGCTGTCGCAATGGAGCTACGACGACGCCAACGCCGATGCACTGCGCGCCGGACCGGAGATCGCGATCCCCACCCTGGTGATCGGCAACCTGGCCGACGACGCCTGCACCCCCAGCCACACTCGTCGGCTGTTCGACGCGATCGGCTGTCCGGACAAGGAGATGCACGAGATCCCCGGTGCGAATCACTATTATTCCGGTGCGGCACAACGTGATCCGCTGCGCCGAGCGGTGGACATCTGCACCGACTGGTTGCGCCGGCACCAGCTCGCCGCGGAGTCGGCATGACCGCTACGGCACCGGAGCCGGCACTACCCGGACAGGTCACCATCCGCGAGGTGTGCCTGCGCGACGGTCTGCAGATCGAGGCACCGATCCCGTTGTCGGCCAAACTGGAATTGCTCGACGCCGTGGTCGCCACCGGAGTCCGCGAGATCGAGGCCACCGCGTTCGTCTCCCCGACGAAGGTGCCGGCCCTGGCCGACGCCGCCCAGCTCGCGGCCGAACTGGGCCGCTACCCGGGCATCACCTTCTCTGCGCTGGTCGCCGGACCGGGCGGGGCCCGGCGCGCGGTCACCGCCGGCCTGGGCTCGATCGAGTACGTGGTGTCCGCCGCCGACAGCCACAGTCACGCGAATGTCGGCCGCTCGACCGATGATTCGGCGGCCCTGATCGAGGAGATCGTCGGGATCGCGCACGCCGCCGACGTGACCGTCGAGGTGATCGTGGCGACCGCGTGGGACTGCCCGTTCGACGGGCCCACCGCACCGGACCGGGTGACGGCCGTCGTCGCGGCCGCCGTCGCGGCCGGCGCCGACCGGATCGCGCTTGCCGACACCATCGGCACCGCGACCCCACGGCGGGTCACCCGGCTGATCGAACGGGTACGTCCGCTGATCGACGAGCTGCCGCTCGGGGCGCACTTCCACAACACTCGCGGCGCCGGGCTGGCCTGTGCGTACGCGGCGGTCGGCGCCGGAATCACCCGATTGGATGCGGCGGTCGGCGGGCTCGGCGGCTGCCCGTTCGCGCCGGGGGCAAGCGGCAACATCGCGACCGAGGATCTGGTGTATCTGCTCCGCGACAGCGACATCGCGACCGACGTCGACCTGGCCGCCGCCATCCGGGCCGGGCGAGTGGCGCAGCAGCTGATCGGCCGCGAGCTGCCCGGGGCGCTGCTCCGCGCCGGCGACCGGATCCTCGGCTGAGGCGCCGTGCCAGCGCCGGAAAGCCGCACCGCGAAGGGCCGGCAAACCCGCGAAGCGATCGACCGGGCCGCCCGCACGCTGTTCGCCGAACGCGGGTTCCACGACACCACCTTGGCCGACATCACCGCTGCCGCGGACCGGTCCCCGGCGCTGTTCTACCGGTACTACGCCGACAAGGAGGAGTTGCTGCTGGCGCTGGCGGAGGAGTTCCTGAACGACGAGCTGCTCCCGGCCGGCAATGCCGTCCGGCTGCCGGACTCGCCGGCCGACCGCCGTTTCTTCGACGCCGTGGTGACCGGGTACTGGCGAATGTGCAAACAGCACATCGGAGTGCTGGTCGCCGTGGCCCAGCTGGCGCCCACCCGCCCCCGGTTCGCGCAGCTACAGAACCGGTTCCGCGGGGTCGGGATGGACCTGGCAGCCGCCACGGTCCGGCACGCGCAGAGCCACGGCCACGCCCGCGAACTCGACCCCGACCAGGTCGGGGCGGCGATCGCGCTGCTGTTCGAGAACGCGACCGCGGTGTTCCTGCGGCCGGGCGGGCTGCCGCTGACGATCAGCGACACCGATGCGATCGCGACGCTGGCCACCATCTGGCGACGGACCGTGTACGGCTGCTGATCACCAGTTGGCGGCGTCGGTCAGACAGAACGGGTGACCCGCCGGATCCAGCAGCACCCGCCAGGTTTCGCCGGGCTGCGGGTCGACCACGGTGGCGCCGAGTTCGACCGCCCGCGCCTGCGCCGCGGCGATGTCGACGCAGGCGAGATCGAAATGAAACTGCTTGCTGCCGTGCTCGTTCGGCCAACCGGGTGCGACGTAGTGCTCGACCTCACCGATCCCGATCGCCGCACCGGGGGTGGCCAGCATCGCATACCCGTCGCCCTGGGCCGTGATCTCGACCCCGAGCAACGCCGACCAGAACTCCGCCAACGGCGCCGCCGCCGCACAGTCCAGGGTCACCATCTGCAGCCGGGGGAAAGTGTCATCGTTCGCCATGTCGGCCACTCTTCCTACGATCGAGTCGTGCCGGATAGGAGAAACCCGACAACGACCACCGCGGGTGTGCTGCGGCCCGAGCTACTCGCCGAACATGCCGATCTGGCCCGGTTCGAGTGCGTCGACGCGATTGCCGACTGGGTGGAGAACTACTGGCGACTGCGCTGGGATCTACCGGACGGGGTGGTGTACCGCAGCTCGACGCTGCCGCACCCGTCCTGCACGCTCAGTGTGGAGCGCGGCGTCACCCGGTCCGAGGTCGGCGCCGACCCGGTCGTGCTGACCGGGGTGGTGCGACACCGGTTCGAGGTGCCGGCGCGCGGACGCAGCTGGGTGTTCGCGGTGAAGTTCCGGCCGGGCGGGCTCGCCGCTTTCGCCGGGCTCGACGCCGCCCGGTTGACCGATCGCGTCGTCCCCGCTCGCGGGCTGCTGCCGGCAAGCGTAGTCACGGCGTGCGCGAACCTCGACGAGACCGTCGCCGACGAATGCTGCGTCACCCGGCTCGACGCCGCGCTCACCGCGGCCCGGCCGCCGACCTCCGGCGGCGATACCGATTACCGCCAGTTGCTCGGCGTGATCGACGACATGCTCGCCGACCGCACCCTGCTCCGGGTCGGCCAGATCGAGCAGCGACACGACATCGCGGCCCGGCGGCTGCAACGGATGTTCGCCCGATACGTCGGGGTCGGGCCCAAGTGGGTGCTCGCCCGCTATCGGATGCACGACGCGGTCCGTGAGCTCGACGGCGGCTACACCGGGACGATCGCCGACCTGGCGACCCGCTACGGCTGGTACGACCAGGCCCATTTCGCCCGTGCCTTCACCGACCTGGTCGGCGCGGCCCCGGGCGACTATCGCGACCGACATGCCCGGCACCCCGGCTGAACGCGAGCGACACCCGCCGGGCGGGCAATCAGGCCTCGTCGTCGCGACCCTCGAGCCGCTGCTGGTACGCGGCCCGCTTCTCCTTGTCCAAGTCTTCGGTGACCTTGTTCCCCCCGGACAGCCGGAACAGCATGTCCACCAGGGCGGTCGGCGCCGCCGTCGATCCCCGGGAGACCACGCCGACCGCCTTCGGGACGAACACCGTCCGCGAGACGCCCTTGGCGATCTCCTGCACCACGGCGTCGGCGACATCTTCGGGATTCACCACCAGGAACCGCTCCAACGGGCCGGGTGCCGACATGCCGGCGATCAGCTCGGTACGCACGAAACCCGGGCAGATCGCCGAGATCCGCACACCGGTGTCCCGCCATTCCTGCCGCAGCGCCTCGCTGAAACCGACCACCGCATGCTTGGTCGCACAGTAGGTGGCCGCGTTCGGCGAGGCGAGGGTGCCCAGCACCGATGCGATGTTGACGATGTGGCCGGTACCACTGTCGGTGAACCGGCGGCCGGCGAGCCGTGTGCCGGTGAGCACGCCCATCAGGTCGATCTCCACGGTGCGCCGGGTCAGGTCCGGACTCTCGTCCAGAAACGGGCCGATCGGCATGATGCCCGCATTGTTGACCAGCACGTCGAGCCCGCCGAGATTCGCCGCGGCCTTGTCCAGGAAGGACGCGAAGCTCGCCGGGTCGGTCACATCGAGCCGATGCCCGGTGGTACCGGAACCCAGTTCGGCGGCGGTCTGTTCGACCACCGTCACCTGGATGTCGCCGAGCGCCACCGTGGCGCCGGACCGGATCAGGGCCTCGGCGATCGCCCGGCCGATTCCTTGCGCGCCACCGGTGATCGCCACACGCCGTCCAGTCAGGGTTGTCATACCGCTGAGCGTGGCACACCGGATACGACCACGTGGCCGATATCGACAGACCCCGTTGTCACTTCGACGCCTCGACCGTCACTCCGACCAACACCGGCTCCGGCTCCAACGTCACCCCGAACGCGGCCGCCACTCCGGCTCGCACGGTGCGGGCCAGCTCGACCAGGTCGGCGGCGCTCGCCGTGCCCCGATTGGTCAGCGCCAACGTATGTTTGGTGGACAGCCGGGCCGGCGCCGCGGGGCCGGGGAAACCCTTGCCGAACCCGGCCTGCTCGATCAGCCAGCCGGCGGACAACTTGGTCCCGGCGGCGGCCGGGTACTGCGGGATCGCGATGTCGCCGACCCGCGCGCGGATCGTCGCGAGCACCTCGGCCGCCGCTGCTGCCGGCACCACCGGATTGGTGAAGAACGAACCGACGCTCCAGGTGTCGTGGTCGTCCGGGTCCAGCAGCATGGCCTTACCCCGCCGGAGCGTCAGCACGGCATCGCGCACCATGCCCGCCGGGCGGCGCGCCCCGTCGGCGGCGTCGAGTCGGCGGGCCAGCTCGCCGTAGCGCAGCGGCGCACTGCTGCCGTCCGGGCGCAGCGCGAACTCGACCGCGAGAACCACCGCGTCGTCGCGACGCTTGAGCACGCTGGTCCGGTAGCCGAACCCGAGTTCGTCCGGCGTCACCCAGCGCACCACCCCGGCCCGCCGATCCAGCAACCGCACCCGGCGCAGCAGGGACGCGACCTCCACCCCGTACGCGCCGACGTTCTGCACCGGGGTCGCACCGGCCGAGCCGGGAATACCGGACAGGCACTCGAGTCCCCCGGCCCCGGCCGCGACCGTCGCGGCGACCACCTCGTCCCACACCGCACCGGCGCCGGCAACCACCCGATCGTCGGACAATTCCAGCTCGGCGTTCGCAATTCGCACGGCGACCCCGGGAAAGCCCCGATCGCCGATCAGCAGGTTCGACCCGCCCGCCACCAGCAGGGTGGGTATCCCCGCGGCGTCCACCACCCGCAGCGTCTCGACCAGCACCTCCGCCGAATCGCACTCGGCCAGCAGCGGCACCGGTCCGCCGACCCGCAGCGTGGTCAGCTCGGCCAACGCCACATCGGCGCGCACCCGGGCGCCCGCCGACCGCAACGTATCCGCCAGTCGCCGTCCCGAATCTCGATGGTCCACAGTCCGGAACGGTAACCTGCCGTCCATGGGCACCAGTTTTGCGCACAACACCACCTTCGATGCGCCGGTGACTCGGCTCTACGCAGCCATGACCAGCGAGCAGTACTGGCACGACCGGATGGCCGAGGTGGGCGGGCCCGGCGCCCGGATCGTCAGCTTCGCCGGATCGCCGCCGCGGATCGAGGTGGTGCAGGTGGTGGACCAGAAGTATCTGCCGGATTTCGTCACTCGGATCCGGTCCGGCAATCTGGAGATCCACCGCACCGAGACCTGGAGCACACTGGGGAACAACAGCGCGACCGACACCTTCACCGCGACCGTGCCCGGTACCCCCGCGAAGATCGACGGTTCCTGCACGCTGCGCGCCGACGGCAATCGAACGGCGATCGAGCTGCACGGCCGAGCGTCGGTGTCGATCCCGCTGCTCGGCGGCCGGATCGAGGCAATGATCGCGCAGCAGCTGACCAAGCTGGCGGCCGCCGAAGACGAGTTCACCCGGGGCTGGTTGACCACGCACCACTGAGGCCCGGATCGGTCCGGGGAACCGGACGGTAGCCTGACCTGCTATGGCCCGTCGACTGGACTACTCCGCCCGTTACCCGCTGCGTACCGTCGGCGAGGTGTACCGGACGCTCGGCGACCGGAACTACTGGGCCGCACGGATCGAGGAGATGCGCAAGTACTCGCCGAACCAGCTGGTGGAGTTCCGCGCGGACGAGTCCGGGATCGAGCTGGTCATCGAGCACGTACTGCCCCGGACCGAGCTACCGCCGATCGCCCAGGCGATCATCCGCAAGGACATGGTGATCACCCGTCGAGAGACGTACGGCCCGCTGGGCCCCGAGGTGGTCGGCAAGTACGAGGCGTCGATTCCGGCCGGCCCGGGCAGCCTCACCGGCACCATGCACCTGTTCCCCACCGACATCGGCTGCACCCTGCGCACCTCTTCGGAGGCCAAGGTCTATCTGCCCGGCGGGCTGCGGTTCGAGCGGATGATGCTGGTCAACCTGGTCGATCTGTTCCGCGCCGAGGCCGAGTTCACCGCATCGTGGCTGGACACCCACCACCCCGTGCCCCGGTAGGGGTCGTCACCCGCGGGACGACCGGACACAACCGGTTGCGCCGCAGCGACCGTCAGCTGGTCGGTGCCGGCCCGGTTCGCGCCCGGCTGCTCGCCGCGACCGACCCGTTGGTCGTCGATCTCGGGTACGGCGCAACCCCGGTGACCACGTACGAGCTGGCGACCCGGCTGCGCCGAGTCCGACCCGATGTCCGGGTGGTCGGAGCCGAAATCGACCCGGCCCGGGTGGTCCCCGGTTCCGCCGGGGTGAGCTTTGTGCGCGGCGGTTTCGAGCTGGCCGGGCTGCGTCCGGTGCTGGTCCGGGCATTCAACGTGCTGCGTCAATACCGGGAAGGCGCGGTCGGTCCGGCCTGGGCGACGATGTCGCACCAGCTGGCCCCCGGTGGCCTGATCGTCGACGGCACCTGCGACGAGCTGGGCCGGCGGTGCGCCTGGCTGGTGCTGGACGCGACCGGACCGATCTCGCTGACCCTGGCCTGGGACCCGTTCACCGTCGACCGGCCGTCCGACGTCGCCGAGCGGCTGCCCAAGGCGCTGATCCATCGCAATGTCCCCGGCGAACCGATCCATGCCCTGCTGGTCGCCGCCGACCGCGCCTGGGCCGCCGCGGCCCCGCTCGCACCGTTCGGGCCACGAGTGCGCTGGCGGCGGGCGCTGGAGCTGTTGGCCGCCGCCGGCGTCCCGGTCCGGCAGTACCGCCGGCGGATGCGCGACTGCGTGCTGAGCGTCCCCGCCGAGAGTGCCGGATTCCACCCGCTGCACGAGCAGAATCCGGCACTCACCCGCCATGGCCGGCGATGATTCGGCCCATCGTGGCGCGCGCCGGATTTCCCGGGTCCCAGTAGTCGCTGTGTGCGGTCGACACACCGCCCACAGACCCGAACACGGTCGCGCCGAAGTCCGGGTCGGTCACGCTCGGCCCGTGCGACAGCGCGCCCACGATCGGAACCGGGTCGGCGGCCGCGGCGGTGGCGAACACGTGCGCGGGGTTGTCGGCCGGGTCGATCCCGTCCAGGCGCAGATCGGTAACCCGCTCCAACTCCAGGCCCGGGCTCCCCACCAGCACCAGCGCATCCGCCGCCAGCGAACTACCGCCACTCGCCGCGGTGCCGACGACGAACGAGCCGTAGCTGTGCCCGACGACCGTGTTGTACGACCGGGGACCCACGTGGGCGGCCCGCAACCCGTCCTGGAACTGGTCCAGCCGGGGTGCACCGGCATCGGCAGCACCGTCCTTGGCCGCCGCGATCAGGCCGCGCGGCGCCTGGTAGTCGTACCAGGCGATCGCCGAGGTCGTTCCCCGACCGGCACCGGCCGCGTCGGCGGCGTCCAGCAACGCACGCGCCCGGTCCAGGCCGCCGCCGATCCCGTCGACGGTGCTGTCCATCCCCGGAACGAAGGTCGCGATGCGGGTAGCGGTGTCCGGATTACCCAGCGCGATCGCGGCCCGGCCCTGGTCGTCGACGTTGAGTAGATACCGCGGCGGATCGTTCGAGGCGAGCTGCTCGGCGATGGCGGCATAGCCACGCAGCGCTGCGGCAGCGTCGGGGCCGGCTCGCCGCTCGAACTCGGCCTGCCACCGTGCGAACTCCCGGAGTCGGTCCTCGGCCGCCTCGTCGGGCAACCCGCTCGTCGGCGGACCGGGGACGTTGTCCCCCCGGGCCCAGTCCAGGTGCCCGCCCGCCGCGTCGGCCAGATCCCGTTCGGCGGCGGTCCGCAACAGCTCCAGATAGGCGCGGTTGTACCGGTCCTTGTCCACCGCCGGCAAACCGGCCCGGTTACCCAGCGCCGGATCCGCCGCGGCCAGCACGTCCCGTTCGGCCGGCGGGAGCGTGGCCCAGGACGCCGCCAGCGCAGCCGGCTCGGCCGGGAGAGCCGGCGACTCGAGCCCGCTCGGCGGGGCCTGTGCCCGCAGCCCGGCCAACACTGCGGTGGCGGCCGACACTGCCCCGGCGCCGCGTGCAGATAGCTGATCGAGCCCCTCGCGATCAACCGTTCCGGGCGGCCGCATCGCCGCCGCCAGCTGCTCGGCGGCAGCCCGGATCGCCGCGATCTGTCCGGTCACCGCGGCGACGACGCGCTCCGCGTAGCGCCCTTCGGCCGCGAGCCGAGCCACCGCTGCATCGGCCGCACGTCCGGTCCAGGCGGCGACCGGCCCGGCCGTCGAGTCGGCGCGAAACCGCTCGTTGCACTGCTCGAGCAGCGCCGCTGCCTGGAGCAGCCGCGCCGGCTCCTCGGTGCCGGTCATGGCCGGCCGGCTCCGACCCGGCGCAACGCGGCGGCGAACACGTCGTCGGTGCCGACGTAGCCGACCGCGTTCCGTCGCGCCGTGTCGGCCAACGCTCGATATCGATCGGCCGATTCGCGATAGACGGCGGCGGCCACGGCGGCCGCCTGTCCGGTGGCCGCAGCCGACGCCGAGCCGGACAGCTCGACCGCAGCCGACAGGTCCGGCGGTAGCGGGTCGAGCGCATCGATCCGTTCCGCCTGACCGACCAGCCGATCCGCCAACGCGTGTAGTTCCGCCGGATCCACCGTCATCGACATCGCACGCCCCCGTTTCGTCGTCCGAGCACCTGCCGCTCGATCGGATTCGATCCCGGCCCGGCAAGCAGAGTTCCCGCGCGCGCGAAGTGTCGACGATCCGGTAGACGCGGGCCCGGACCGGGGAGTTGTGTCTTCGGCGCGACGGCACCGCGGCAGGACTTACAGTGCGAGGAGCGGTATCGAAATCGAGTAGCTGTGTCGACGTGTGATACTCCGCGACCGGGGAACGGTCGACCCGATGTTGCCAACCCTGGGAAGGTGTCATGCCCGACAACGACCTTGTCATCGATGTCACCGGACTCGTCAAGACGTTCGGCACGTTCCGCGCGCTCGACGGGCTCGATCTCTATGTGCGGCGCGGGCAGGTCCACGGATTTCTCGGGCCGAACGGCGCGGGCAAGTCCACGGCGATCCGGGTGCTGTTGGGGTTGCTGCATCCCGACGGGGGCCGGATACGTCTGCTCGGCGGGGATCCGTGGCGTGATGTGGTCGAGTTGCACCGGCGGCTGGCGTATGTGCCCGGCGATGTGTCGTTGTGGCCGGGCATGACCGGCGGCGAAGCGATCGATCTGCTCGGCTCGATGCGGGGTGGACTCGACGAAGGACGCCGCCGGGATCTGATCGATCGGTTCGAGCTCGATCCCACCAAACGCGGCCGCCAGTACTCCAAGGGCAATCGGCAGAAGGTCGCGATCGTCGCCGCACTGGCCGCCGATGTCGAGTTGCTGATCCTCGATGAGCCGACCTCGGGGCTGGACCCGTTGATGGAGAACGTGTTCCAGGAAGTCGTCGGTGAGGCAAAGTCCCGTGGGGCATCGGTGTTGTTGTCGAGTCACATCATGGCCGAGGTGCAGACGCTTGCCGATCAACTCAGCATCATCCGGGCCGGTGCGATCGTGGAAACCGGCACGCTGAACGAGCTGCGTGGGCACACTCGCACCTCGATTCGTGCCGACGTGACCACTATCCCGGATACGTCCCGACTTCCGGTGCTCCACGATGCGACCCTGGACGGTAACCGGCTGACCGCCACCGTCGACTCCGATCGCATCGGCGAGGCGATGGCAGCCCTGGTGCCGTGCGGCCTGCAGTCGTTGACCGTGGAACCGCCGTCGCTGGAATCACTGTTCCTCCGGTTGTACGACCGTGACGAGCCGGCGTCCGGTGATCGCCGATGACCGTGACGAGCGCGGTCGCCGGCACGGCACCGCTGCTGCGCGCGTCGTTACGACACGAGGGCACATCGTTTGCACCGTGGGTGGTGATCCCGACCGCGTTGTCGGTGTCGTCGGTGCTCGTCTATCCCTGGCTGTTTCCCGGTCCGCAGGACCGGCAGGCGTTCGCTGCCACCATCGGGGGGAACCCGGCGCTCGGATTGATCTTCGGACCGGCCTACGACCTGTCGAGCACCGACGGGTTCACTGCTTGGCGATCGCTGGCCTTGGGCGGCTTCATCACCGCACTCGCCGCAATCTTGATCGTCGTCAAAGCCAGCCGCGGCCAGGAGGATTCCGGTCAGGCCGAACTGCTGGCCGCGGGTGTCCTCGGCCGCGCGGCACGCCTGCTGACCGCAGTCGGCATGGCGCTGATCGCATCCCTGGCCACGGGTGTCACCGCCGGCGTCCTCACCGGGCTGTTCGGCGGCGGGTGGCAGGCGTCGTTGCTGCTCGGTGCCGGATTCACCGTGACCGGCTGGATGTTCGCTGCGGTGGCCGCCGTAGCCGCCCAGATCGGCTCGGATGCCCGCACTGCCACCTCGATGGCCGTCGGGGTTCTCGGCGTGCTCTTCGTGCTGCGCGGCTTTCTGTCGTCGATCGACGCACCGTCCTGGACCGTCTGGCTCGATCCGCTCGGTTGGATTCAGCAGACGCGGCCGGCTACCGGCGATCATTGGTGGCCGTTGCTGCTGGGCATCGCGTTCGCCGTGATCGTCACCGCCGTCGGCTTCGCGTTGCAGGTGTCGCGTGACTTCGGTCAGGGACTGATCGCGGTGGCACCCGGCCCCGATCGCGGAAAAGTCCGCGGTCCGTTGACATTGGCCGTACGCCTGAACCGGGGATCCGCCATCTCCTGGTCGGTGGCTTTTGTCGGTCTCGGAGCGATCTTCGGCTACTTCACCGGTTCGGTGAACGATCTGTTCGCCGCGAACCCGGCGATGACCGAGATCCTCGCCGCGGGTGCCGCGTCATCGGCCGACGTCGTCGGTGCGTTCCTGACCACGATCCTATCGATGATCGGCATCGTTGCCGCCGTCGCCGGTGTGCAGACCGTCAACCGCGTGCGCGCCGAGGAGATCGATTACCGCACCGAACCGGTGTTGGCCACCGCTGTCACCCGAACCCGCTACCTTGCCGGCAACGTGGCCGTCGCGTTCGCCGAAACCGCCGCGTTCGTCATCGTCGCCGGGATCGTGATCGGAATCTTTGCCTCGTCGGCCGACATCGGCATCGGTTTCGGCGACGCGGTACTCCACGCCATCGTCACGATTCCCGCCGTCTGGACGGTGGTGGCCCTCGCGGTCGCGGTGATCGGCGCTCGGCCCCGAGTGCAGCTTGTCTCGTGGCTCGGCGTGCTGGTGTCGTTCGTGATCACGCTGTTCGGCCCGAGCTTCAAACTGCCCGACTGGGCGATGGCCGTCAGCCCGTTCGACCACGTTCCCGCAGTCGGCGCCGCCGCCCCTGCCTGGTGGGGTTTGCTGTGGATCAGCCTGGCCACCGCTGTCTTCCTCGCCGTCGGATTTATCGGTTTCCGCCGACGTGATATCCCCTGAACGTTCCCTCGCCTGCCGACCCCGGCCCGATGGCGGGAGCCGCTTCGGTGCGGTCGGCGGACGCCGTACGCTACCGGCGGGGGGATGACTCGTTCCGAACAGCAGGAGGCCGGCGTGACCGATGCCGAGACCGGCGTGGTGGTGGTCGAGCGGGACGGCGAGATCGCGGTGGTGCGGCTGGATCGCCCCGACCGGCTCAATGCCTTCACCGTGCAGATGTGCCACGAGCTGATCGCGGCCTTCGACGAGTGCGACGCCGACGACCGGGTGCGAGCCGTGGTGCTGACCGGCACCGGTCGCGCGTTCTGTGCCGGTGCCGATCTCGTCGACGGTGGTGCGACGTTCGGGCAGGCGCCCGACTCCGACACCGGGCAGGCGCCCGACTCCGACACCGGGCAGGCGCCCGCGGACACCGGCGGTCTGGTCGCCCTGCGGATCTACCGGTGCACCAAGCCGGTGATCGCAGCGATCAACGGGCCCGCGGCCGGGGTCGGCGTCACCATGACGCTTCCTGCGGATATCCGAATCGCCGCGGATACCGCCCGATTCGGCTTCGTCTTCACCCGCCGCGGCATCGTCCCGGAGGCCTGTTCCACCTGGTTTCTGCCGCGGGTGGTGGGGATCTCCACCGCCGCCGAGTGGACCCTGGGCGGGCGAATGGTTCCGGCGGCCGAAGCGCTGGAGCGGGGCCTGGTCCGCGAGCTGGTACCGGCCGACCGGGTGCTGACCCGGGCAATCGAACTGGCCCGGGACATGGTGACCGGGACCGCGCCCGTCTCGGTGGCGCTCACCCGGGCGATGCTTTACCACATGCTCGGTGCGCCCGGACCGGAGATACCGCACCGTGCCGAATCGCTGGGCGTATACCTGCGCGGCAGGTCAGCCGACGCCCGCGAAGGGGTCGAATCCTTTCTCGCCAAGCGTGATCCGGTGTTTCCCGATCTCGTATCGGACGGCCTGCCGGACCTGTTCGGCTCGCCCGCAGGCCCGGCGGCCGACGGGGCGGACACGCGTTGACGACCCGCGCAGCGTCAGCTCGCTCGTCGGTAGTGCACGGCCACTGCCCCGTTCCGTAGCGGCACCGCCGAAACCAGTTCGAGCCGCCGGGTATCGGCCGGCCCGCGCTGGAACAGGGTCGGTCCGTGGCCGGCGATCCTGGGGTGGACGAGAAACCGGTACTCGTCGATCAGGTCCAGCCGGTCCAGCTCGGTCGCGAGCCTGCCGCTGCCGAGCAGCACGCCGGCCGGGGTCGCGTCCTTGAGTTCCTGTATCCCCGTTCGCAGGTCGCCGTGGATCCGCCGGCTGTTGTGCCACGGGAAGTTCGCTCGTGTCGCCGACACCACGTACTTCGGCTTCGCTTCCAGCTTGACCGCCCATTCCTGGATCGCCGGCGGCGCCGGCTCGGCACCGCGCGCGACCGTCGGCCAATAGCTCTCCATCATCTCGTAGGTGACGCGACCCCACAGCATCGCCCCGGCGGTGTCCATGAGGCGAGTAAAGAAGGCGTGTGTCTCGTCGTCGACGATTCCCTCCCGGTGATCGACGCAGCCGTCCAGGGTGACGTTGATGCCGAAAGTCAGGATTCCCATGCGCCGAAGTATTCGCGCTGCACGCCGCACGCGTCCATCCGTCGAGGGCGCTCCCCGTAGAATCGCACTGCGGCCTCACCGAAGCGACCCGGCCTGGAGCAGGCATCCTCGCGTCCGGTGCGATACCCGGCCGATACGAGGAACGGTGGTACGCGGGTGTCGCTCTCGGATCGCATCGACAGGTTTCAACGACGCTACCCGGCCAGCGGATACCCGCTCGCCGTAGCCTACAAGTTCTTCGACGATCAAGGCGGCTATCTCGCCGCATTGATCACCTACTACGGGTTCGTGTCGTTGTTCCCCCTCCTGCTGATCTTCACGACGGTGCTGGGCATCGTGCTGCGGGACGATCCGGCGCTCCAGGAGCGCATCGTGGATTCCGCGCTCTCCCAGATTCCGGTGATCGGTGATCAATTGGGCGATCCGGGTCAGTTCGGTGGTGGTGCGACGGCGGTCACGATCGGCGCTCTCGGCGCCGTCTACGGCGGTCTGGGAGTGGCCGTGGCCGTCCAGAACGCCATGAACATCGTCTGGTCCGTACCGCGGAACAGTCGGCCCAACCCGTTCGCGGTGCGGGTCAAAGGTGCGGTACTGGTGTCGACGATCGGTTCGGCGATCATCGCGTTGACCGTGGTCAACGGTGCGGCCGCGACCGTCGAACTCGGCACCCTCCGGCGGCTGCTGGCGATCGCCGGTTCGGTGCTGATCACCACGATCGTCTTCACGGTTGCCTTCCGGATCGGCACGGCCCGTGCGCTGCGGGTGCACGACGTGTTTCCCGGCGCACTCACCGCCGCGATCGGCTGGCAGGCGCTGCAGCTCTTCGGCAGCGTGTACATCCAGGAGGTCATCGCCAACGCGGGAGCGGCGAACGGGGTCTTCGCCGTCGTCCTCGGTCTGCTCGCGTTCCTTTATCTCGCCTCGGTCCTGATCGTGCTGTGTCTGGAAATCGACGCGGTCCGGGTCGACAAGCTCTATCCGCGGTCGTTGTTGACGCCGTTCACCGACAGCGTCGTCCTCACCGAAGGCGACGAAGCTGCCTACACCGCACAGGCTCAGGCACAGCGCAGCAAGGGGTTCGAGGAGATCTCGGTGTCTTTCGACAATCCGGCATCATCGGACAACCCGGCCGACACCGGCACCCCGGGACGCTGATTCAGTAGCCGGAGAAGTAGTCGGTGTGCACCGACCGGGCGCGCCGCCGCAGACCCGGCGCCACCGCGTCGACCATCGCCGGCGGCCCCGACACGTAGACGCGGCGGTCGGCCAGGTCATCGACCACGGATGCCACCGTGTCCGGGGTAACCACATCGGCCCGAACCCACGACCAGGCTTCGGGCAGCGACGCCGGTTCGTCGGGCGCCACGACCACGACGCGGCACTGCGCCAGCTCGTCGGCGAACGGCACCACCGCACCCGTCGGCAACCCGTAGATCAGCACCGCATCGCGATCCGGCGCATGCCGTAGCTGGCTCAGGAACGGGGTGACGCCGATGCCGCCGGCCACCAGCGCAACGGGTGACCTACGGTCCCGCGGCAGGACGAAATCACCGCCGACGCCGGTGGCCCGCACCGACGCTCCCCGCTCGAGCGCCGCGAGCGTCCGCTTCAGACTGGATGCCCGGTCCGGCACGCGCAGCCCGAACGACACGGTGTCCGCGCCCGGGACCGACGCGATGCTGAATACCCGGCGGCTGCCGCGACCGTCGGTCTTGGCATGCGGTACATGGAGTTCCGCGTACTGGCCGGGCTCGAACCGCAGCGGACGCGACGACCGGAACCGGAACTCGTGGGTGTCGCCGCCGAGATGGCGCCGCGACACCAGGTGAAGCCGGATCCCCGACCGCCGGGCGAAGGCGCACGCCACCAGATTCCCGATCAGCAACGCCGCAACCTGCCATTGGTCACCGATGCCGAACAGCGGCGGATTCTCGGTGAGCCGCAGCACGACCAACGGGTATGCGTAGCCGACGGCCATCACCGCGGCCACGACGAACTGCTGGTAGCGCCGGCCCGGCAGGGTGAGCGGTTCGCTCACCATGAAGCCGGCGAAGAAGATCAGCGGTGAGGTTTCGAGCGCCGTCCGCACGGCCGCACCGACGGGTTGCCCGAAATGCGTCAGACCGAGCACGACCAGCGTGCCCGCGAAGATCACGAAGACCAGCCCGAGACCGAGCCGCCGGGTGCGGTGCAACACCAGGAAGGCGCCGAGCGCCACCCACGGCAGCAGATCCGCCGAGGCCACCCACCAGGAGGCGCCGAACCAGGTCTCCTGTCCGGTCAGCCGCTGCACCAGGTAACTGCCGAATGCCCCGGCGGCAGCCGGATTGAAGATGTGTCGCTCGCGCCACGCGAGCAGGTATTTCGACAGTCCGGCCAACGCCCCGGCCAAGGCGATCCAGCCCAGATCGGCGCCACCGGTCTGCGGCAGGAACAAGAAATACAAGAGCAACGAGGTGATCACCGACGACTCGAGATGAGCCGGCGCACCGACCGCCCGGCCGAGTGCCCACGACGTCGCGGTCACCACGACGAGCAGCACCGCCAGAGTGATCAGCTGCCCACCGACGGTGAACAGGCCCGCGCCGAGATCACCCACCCCGGTGTAGCCGATCGACACCAGCGCCAGCACCGCCAGCACCAGCGTCACCAGCCGGTACATCGACACCCGGCCGAGCTGCAGGTCGAGCAGATCGCGTACGGCGTTCATCGGCGAACCGCGGTCATCTGCGGAAGATCTCCCCGCGCAGCGTCGGCGACCAGGTGACCCGACCGTCGGCACCGATCCGGACGAATCGATGCTCCGGCCAGCGTGCGGTCAACTCGTCCGGGTCGGCGAAGAAGTGCGCCGTCGCGAGACCGTCGGCCAGCATGCACGAGCCGGGCATCATCACCCACGTCGCCACCACGTCGAACGTCGGCCGACCGGTCCGGCCGTCGATGAGGTGATGCAGGTCCGGGCCCCAAGCCCGTCGATTCCCGGCCGATCCGCACAGCGCCTCGTCGCGGTCGAGCGTCACCACCCCGATGGCCTGGCCGGGGTCGGCCGGATGCTCCAGCCCGACCCGGATCGGCGCGTCGCCGCGATGGTGGATGTCCCCACCGGCGTCGACCGTCGCCTGCGCGACGTCGGCGTCCCGCAACGCCGCGGCGACCCGATCGACCAGCAGGCCTTTGCCGGCCGCGCCCACGTCGATCAGCGTCGGCTGCTCGACCGACACCGCAGCGCCGCACCGCCGCACCTGCGACCAGTCGCCCACCCGAGCCGGATCGTTCGCCGGCCGCAACGAATAGTCCGCGTCGTAGCCCAGATCGGCCAGGGTCCGGCCGACGAGCGGGGTGAGGGCACCGTCGGTTACGACGGCGAGCGTGTCGTAGAGGTCGAACAGCTCGGTACCGTCCGCGCCGAAATCCGCTTCGCCGCCGGAGGTGGCCAGCCGGCTGATCACCGAGTCGCTGCGAAATCGCGACCAGCGCCGGTCGAACTCGTCGATCAGCGCGGTGATGCGCGCCCGGACGTCCGACGCCAATTCGGTCGGGGTGTCGATCTGCCACCCCGTACCGATCGCCTCGAACGTCCAGGCGGGCATCAGGCTTTCGCCTCGGCCTTGATCTGTTCGAGGGCAGCGTTGAAACCGCCGCTGGTCAACGACGAGCCGGATACCTTGGAGACGTTCAGATCGTCGATATTCTTGCCGACGATCTCGGCAGCGATACCGCCGGCGAACTTGTCCTGGTACTCGCGCGAGGTGCCACTGGCCTCCGGGGTGACGGTCACGGCGGTGACCGTGCCGGACGCCAGCGTCATCGAGACGCTGACCGACGACTGCCCGCCGGGGTTGGTATAGCTGCCGCTCGCCTCGTAGGTGCCGTCGGTGTATGTGCCGGTGGGCGCAACCGCCGCGCCGGTAGCGCTGCTCGGCGTGGCCACCACGCTGGACGCCGGCGCACTCGTGGTGGCGGTCGCCGCGGTGTCGGCCGAGTCGTCGGTGCCGCACGCTGCGGCAATCGGGAGCACGGAGGCAGCCGCGCCCGCCGCGAACAGGTAGCGGGCCTTCCGAACGTTTCGCATCGTACCCATGATCCTTCGCTCGAGCGTGTCGACAGCCCGTCCGGCGAGCGCGCGAGCGTGCCTGATTCCGACAGTTGGACAGTCACAGACTGCTCGCAGCAAAGGTGATACCGACCGAACCCCGCCACTGCGCCGGTCCGTGTTACGGCAGCCAGCCTAATCGAGCCGGCGACGGACGGCGGCCGCGGTGTCCGACTACCGCGCTCAGCCCGGCTGCGGCAGCTCGGCGACGTGCTCACGCATCGCAGCGACCAGCAGCTCCAGAACCCGGTGCGTGGTGGCCAGATCCTCGTCGGAGACACCGCTCAACGCTGCGTTGGTGCGCCGGCCGAGCGGGGCGAAGAAGTCCTGGGCGACGGCCATGCCGCGCTCTCCATAGCGCAACACCACCTTTCGGCGATCCAGCACATCGGCCTGGCGCAGCAGGTGCCCGGCGCCGACCATGCGCTCCACCAGGTAGGTGATCGCCGAGGCCGACATCCCCATGGCGACACCGAGCCGTCCGGCGGTCAGCGGCAGCCCTCGGGACTCGGCCAGGAAGACGTGTAGCAGCGCACGGAAATCGTTGGGCCGCAGGCCATGTAATGACGAGAAGGACTGGGAGAGCTGGTCCGCGGCGCCGGTCAGGGCCCGGATGTCCGCCGCAATCAGGCGCTCCACCTCGGCGCGCGGCAGGCTCTCCTCCATCCCGGTCACCTACCGATAGTACGGCTTGCAGAATATTTCCAACTTTGAAATATTCGCCGATATGCGCGGTTTCTGGGATCGGTACGCCGAAATGGTCACCGGGCGGCGCAGCAGCGTCGCGATCCTGGCCATCGTCCTGATCGGGCTGCTCGCCGCGGCCGGCCTCGGCGGTGAGTCGGCCGATCAGGCGCCGAGCTCACTCCCGCCGTCTGCCGAGTCGGCTCGGGCAGCCGACCGGCTGGCCGAGTTCCCCGACTCCGGCACCGCCCCGGTCCTGGTCGTCGTTTCCCGGACCGACGGCGCCGAATTGTCCGACGCCGATGTCGCCGCCACGACCGCGGCCGCCCAGCGTATGTCGGCCGCGCGCGGCTCGGCGACCGCCGCCCCGACCGACAGCGTCCCCGCGCAGCTGTCCCCCGATCGCCGGGTGGCGCTGGGCCGGGCCACCGTCGACGCCGACCTCAGCGGATTCGATCTCACCGAGCAGATCGACGGGATGCGGGCGGCGGCACGCGACGGTCTGCCACCGGGCCTGCGGGCGCAGGTGACCGGCGGCCCGGCGTTCGGCGCGGATATCGCCGACTCGTTCTCCGGCGCGAACTTCACCCTGCTGGTGGTCACCGCGGCGGTGGTTGCGCTGCTGCTGATCCTCACCTATCGCTCCCCCGTGCTCTGGCTGATCCCGCTGCTGGTGGTGGCGCTGGCCGACCGTGCGGGGTCGGTACTGGCCGCCCGGGTCACCGAACTGGCCGGCCTCACCGTGGACGGCTCGACCGCGGGAATCACCAGCGTGCTGGTCTTCGGCGCCGGCACGAACTACGCGCTGCTGCTCGTCTCGCGCTACCGCGACGAACTGCACCGCAATCCCGACCACCGCGCCGCGCTGCGCACGGCGGTCCGCCGGGTCGGCCCGACGGTCGTCGCCAGCAACGCGACCGTGGTGTTGGCGCTGCTCACCCTGCTGGTCGGGGTGCAGCCCAGCACCCGCAGTCTCGGCGTCGGCGCGGCCACCGGGGTGATGGTCGCCGCGCTCGCCGTACTCACCGCGTTGCCGGCCGCGTTGGCGCTCTGCGGACGGCGGGTCTTCTGGCCGTTCGTTCCGCGCGCAGACGGCCACGATCAGGCCGAGGTCGGTGCCTGGCATGCGGTAACGCAGCGGGTCACCGCCCGCCCGTGGGCGGTCCTCGCCGGCGCCGCGGTGTTCCTGGGAGCCGCGGCCGCGCTGCTGGTCACGGTACCCACCGGGCTCACCCAGACCGAGCAGTTCCGGGTGTCCGCCGAATCGGTCGACGGACTCGAAACACTCGCCGCCCACGTGCCCGCCGGCAGTTCCAGCCCGACGCTCGTGGTCGGCGCCGCGGCATCGGCGGCGCAGATCGAACGCGAGATCCGGGCCACCCAGGGCGTCGCCGGCCTCACGCGCACCGGGGACGACGGCGCCGGATCGGCGCGCTGGTCGGTGGTGCTCGACGCCGAACCGGCGTCGCCGCAGGCCTACACGACGATCGGCGAACTGCGCTCGCGGTTGCACGCGGTGCCCGGCGCGGATGCGCTCGTCGGCGGCCCGGACGCCGAGCAACTCGACGGCCGCGACGCCTCCGACACCGACCGCTCCCGCGCGATCCCACTGATCCTGCTCGCGGTACTGGCGGTCCTGCTGATCCTGCTCCGGGCCGTTCCCGCGAGCCTGATCCTGGTGGCGGTGACGCTGGCGAGCGCACTCGCCGCGCTCGGACTCGGCGCGTGGATCAGCATCCACGTCTTCGGCTTTCCGGCGCTGGACAGCGACGTACCGTTGTTCGCGGTGCTGTTCCTGGTCGCACTGGGGGTCGACTACACGATCTTCCTGACCGTGCGCGCTCGCGAGGAGACCCCGGAGCACGGGATCCGCGGCGGGATGGTCCGGGCAGTCGCCGCGACCGGCACCGTGATCACCAGCGCCGGTATCGTGCTGGCCGCGGTCTTCTGCGTGCTCGGGGTGCTGCCGCTGATCGTGCTCACCCAACTCGGCATCGTCGTGGGACTCGGCATCCTGCTGGACACCTTCCTCGTCCGCACCGTCGTGATCCCGGCGCTGTTCACGGTCGTCGGCGCCAAGATCTGGTGGCCGACCGCACTCGCCACGACGTCCACCGTCGGGCAGAAAGGATCGTCATGATCCGGTTTCCCCTCCGTCGGGCCGCAGCTGGACTCGCGATGCTGGCGGCCGTCGCGACCCCGGCAGTCGCCTCGCCGGGCGCCGCATCGGCGCTGCCCGGCATCGCTCCGCTGCAGCCGATCGAGCGGCTCGATGTGGCCCGCTACCTCGGTAGCTGGAACCAGATCGCGGTCGTCCCGCAACCGTTCAACCTGGAGTGCGCGCGCGACACCGTCGCGAACTACCAGCTGATCGACGAGCGGAACGTCCGGGTGCAGAACACCTGCACCACGTGGTCCGGCGGCGGCAACGGCATCGTCGGCAACGCCCGGGTGGTCGACCCGGTCACGAACGCGCAACTGCACGTCAGCTTTCCCGGCGTGCCCTTCCAGAACAGTCTCGACGGTCCGGCCAACTACGTGGTCGCCTACATCGCCGACGACTACTCCTGGGCCTTCGTCGGCGACCCCGACCGACTCTCCGGATTCGTCCTGTCCCGCTCGCCCGAGGTGACCCCACAGCGCTGGGCCGAGGTCCGATCGGTCGCCACCAGGCTCGGTTACAACACCTGTCTGATCGTCACCTCACCGACGCCGGGCGGCGCCACCGACATCCGGCCGCTGTGCTCCGTCGGGTGAGCCGGCCGCCGCGCCCGCAGCACCCCGGACGTGCGTGAGGCCTGATCGGAACCGGCGGCGCCGGTCAGTGCCGGACGAACGGCAGCCGGTCACCGATCAGTCCGGGCACCCCGGACACCGCCAGCACGTTCAGGATCGACGCCGGAACGAAGGGCTGGCGCCACAGCCCGCCGTGCAGCGCATCGCGGTAGCCGAGTCCCTCCGGCCGCGGGCCGAGGTCGCCGGTTTGTCCGTAGAGATCGGCAACGAGTTTGGCGGCCAACAACACGCGGGCCGTGGCGGGCTCGAAGACCCGGATGCCGAAACGTCGCGCGCCGTGGAACGCCGCCACCATCGCCTGGTGCCGGTAGACCGACCGCGACCAGACCGGTGGCGCGACGTTGTAGGACACGCTCCGGCCGGCCTCGGTGGCGACGATCGCCCGCCAGCGATGCAGTCGCTGTGCCAACGCCAAGTTCGGGCCCTGCGCGACGAGCATGGCGTCGGCCACGCCCCAGAGGTGGCCGGTGTCGTCCGGCACTTCCTCCTGGTAGTTCGGCTGGAACAGCTGCGAGCCGGACATCAACCGCAGCATGTCGGTCAGCCGCCCGGACGACCGCGCCCGCCGCCGCGCATCGGCCATCACATCCGGGCCCACCGCGTAGCAGTCGGTCGGCCCACCCAGATATCCCACCGCAGCGTTCGGCCGCTGCGCGAGCAGCTCGGCGACCAGCGCATCGGACGCCGCCGCCACCAACACCCCGCGCGCCCCGTCCACCCGCGCGTGACTGCCCACCAACAGCTGCGCCTGCGGGTCGGTGCCGGCGGTCAGCCACGCCGACAAGGCGGGTAGTTGCCGCACCAGGTCGGCCCCGGGCACACCGTCCCAGGTCGGGAAGCGCACCGTCGCGGCGCCAGCCCGAGCTACCTTCTGCAGCTCTCGCCAGCGCGCGGCACCGGGCAGATCCACCAACGTCAGGTCCGCGCCCCAGGCCGCCAGCGCCCGATACGGACCGAGATCGGCGCCCGCACCGAGCAGGACGACGCGATAACCGGGCAGTGACAACCACTCGGGGTGGTCGATGACCGCACTGATCGCCGACAGGAAGCCCGGCTCGACGTAGCCGTGGATTCGCCAGTCCGCCAGCATCTCGCGCAGCCGATCGCCCCCGACCAACTCACCGCCCACCGGGACCTGCAGTTCACCGACCGGGTCGGCAGTGCCGGACAGTTCGACGGTGTCGGGCATCGGCCCGGCCGCGGTCGTCGCCGCGCCGGACAGCGGCTGGTCTGCGGAACCGAACCGGAGCAGGCTCCGCACGCTCCGCAGACCGTCGTTGGCGATGTCGATCCGCGCGTCCCCGGCCGCTGCGCTCAGCGCGGTGGTGGATCGGAATGCACCCGGGAAAACCTGCCGCCAGCGCCGCCCGCGCTCGATCGATTGCGCCAAGTCGGCGTCCAGCCCGCGCACCGCGTCGGCCAGCACCGCCGTACCGAACACGCCGGTCCGCAGCCCTCCGACCCGACGGGGGAAATGCACGCCGTCCACACCTGCACCGCCGCGCCTGTCCTGCCACCCTGCCACTGACTCGTCCCGATCCCTCTCGTAGCTCGAGTCCGGCGATCGCTCGCCGACGCGTAACCGCGAAACCAGGCTACGTGCCGGGGTGGGCCACGTCACAACCGTGACCGGAGATCTCTCAGCGCGCGGCGAACCGCGTCGGGCACAATCGGCGAACATGGTCGTGACCACGAACACCCCGGCGTCGAATTCGCCGGCCCGCAGTCGACGCACCGTGCTCATCGTCTTGGCGGTGGTCGGCGTGCTGCTCGCCGCCCTGATCGGGGTGGAGCTGTACGCCCGGCACGAAGCAACGTCCTGCTTGTCCGCGGAGTTCGAACGCGAGGTCGGCTCCGCCGTCGACGTCGACCTCAGTGCTCAGCCGATCCTGCTGCAGGTCCTACGCAAGCACTACCCGTACGTCGGCATCCACTCCGACAACGCTGCCTTCGGCTCTGCGGTGGGCATGAAGCTGTCCGCCCGCGCCGCGGACATCGATCTGGCCGACGGCACCGGCCGGATCGGCAGCTCGTCCGCCGATATCGACTGGAGCACCGCCGGCATTCAGCAGACGATGCAGCAGCAACCGTTCGGCAGCTTGGTCAGCGAGGTGCGGGCCGGCAACGACGGCACCCTGACCTTCGCGGTCGGCGGGCTGGCCGATCTGGTTGTGGCGCCGAGTGTTTCGGGCGGCACCGTCCAGGTGAACACCCGTAGCGCGCAGGTGCTCGGCATCGGCCTGCCGACCGATCTGGTGGACGGTGTGGCGCAGACCATCGCGACCAGCCTGCAAACCTATCCGCTGGGCATGACCGCGCAGCAGATCGACGTCGACACCGACGGCATCCACCTGAAGCTGGCGGGTGGCAGTTACCAGCTGCAATCCAGCGAGGTCGACACCGGCCTGGTGTGCGGTCAGCGGACCTGATCCGGCAGGCCCTGGAGAACCGCGCGGGTACCGGACAGGCCGAGTCGCGTGGCCCCGGCGCCGATCATCGCCAGCGCCGCGGTCGTCGTCCGGATTCCGCCGCTGGCCTTGACCCCGAGCCGGCCGCCGACCGTCCGCGACATCAGCGCCACCGCATGGGTACTCGCCCCACCTGCCGGATGGAAGCCGGTGGAGGTTTTGACGAACTGAGCCCCGGCCTGCTCGGCTGCCCGGCAGGCGGCGATCACCGCATCGTCCGACAGCGCCGCCGACTCGATGATCACCTTCAGCCCCACCGCATCGTCCAACGCGGCCCGAACGGCGTCGATGTCGGCGCGCACCGCATCCCAGTCACCGACGACGGCTGCCCCCACATCGATCACCATGTCCACCTCGGTGGCGCCACGCTCGGCGGCCAGCCGCGCCTCGTACGCCTTCACCGCTGCGTCGTGCTTGCCGGACGGAAAGCCGGCAACGGTCGCGGTCACCAGCCCGGCCGCATCGACCGGCAGCATCGACGGCGACAAGCAGACCGCGTACACCCCCAGCTCCCGTGCCTCGGCGACGGTCGCGGCGACATCGGCGGCAGTCGCCTCGGGCTTGAGCAGGGTGTGGTCGACCATGGCAGCCACCGCCGCCCGCGACATCCGGAGATCGGTCACCCGGTCAGCTTCCCAGATGAGCCGCTGACCGAGAATGTGCCGCGTGCAACCATCCCTCGACGCGCGGGACAACCGCTACGTGCTCACCCTCGGCTGCCCGGACCGCCGCGGCATCATCGCGATGATCGCCAGCTTCGTTGCCGGCCTGGGCGGCTCGATCGCGGAGGCCGGCTACCACGCCGACCCGCACACCGGATGGTTCTTCACCCGCCAGGCGATCCTGGCGTCGTCGGTGCCGGTGGGCCTGGCCGAGCTGCAGGATCGATTCGCCGACGTGGCCACCGCGTTGGGCCCGGAGACGGACTGGCAGGTCCACGACTCGGGCACGGTCAAACGGGTCGTGCTGCTGGTCAGCCGGGAGCAACACTGCCTGCACGACCTGTTGGGGCGGGCGGCGGCCGGTGAGCTGCCGGCGACGATCGAGGCGGTCGTCGGCAATCACGAACGACTCGGGGCGATCGCCCGGGCGCACGACGTCCCGTTTCATCATGTGCCGTTCGTCCGCGACCCGGATGCCCGCGCCACCGCGTTTGCACAGGTCGCCGCGATCGTCGACGGCTATCGACCGGATGCCGTGGTACTCGCCCGATTCATGCAGGTGTTGCCGCCCGAGCTGTGCCGGCGCTGGGCCGGCCGGGCGATCAACATCCACCACAGCTTCCTGCCGTCGTTCTCCGGCGCCCGCCCGTACCATCAGGCGTTCGATCGCGGGGTGAAGCTGATCGGCGCGACCTGCCATTACGTGACCGCGGAGCTCGATGCCGGTCCGATCATCGAACAGGATGTGATTCGGATCGATCACAGCGACGACCCGGCGAGCATGGTCCGGCAAGGTCGCGACATCGAACGCCTGGTGCTGGCGCGGGGCCTGCGCTGGCATCTGGAGGGTCGGGTGCTGGTGCACGGCGTGAAGACGGTGGTATTCACCTGAGACGGTGGTGTTCGGTTGACCGAACCGGGTCCCGCGGCCGGCACGTTCAACGGAACGCGTTGCCCTTGTCCGCGAGTTCCCGCACCCGGGTGACGGTCCAGGCGACCAGCACCTCCTGCTTACGCTTGTACCGGGTCTCCCGACGGGTGTCGATCTCCTGCTCGGCGATGATGTCGCGGAGCTGATCCATCGTCAGCGGGCCGAGTTGGGCGGTAAGCGCATCGACACCGGACTCGCGATAGATCACGAACGGATCGAGCACGCCCGGCTGCCGCTTGGCCCGGGTCGTCGAACGCGGCTTGGCCGCCGCGGTCGTCCGAGTGGCTGTGGTGGTCCGTGCGGCTGTGGTCGCCGGCCCGGTCTCCGGTGCCGCGGGCGCCGGTGCCGGGGCTGCGATGCCGGCGATCGCGGTGGCGAACCGCGGAGTCCGCGCCGCCTCCTCGGCCACCACCCGCAACAATGCGGTCAGCACGTCGGCCGCCGGCCCGTTCACCGCCGCCAGCTGGAGCACCGCACCACCGGTACGCTGCACCTCCACCCGCCGTTGGGCCACAGCAGCTTCGGCGACAGCAGTCTTATCGGTCACAGCTTGCTCTCCGCTTCGGTCAAGATGGTCCGGGTGATGCTCTCCAGCTCTTCGTACTGGCCCTGATTTCCGTACCGGTTTCGCAATGTGCTGTAGTCGCGATACTCCGCTGCCGCCGAGATCGCATTCGCCTCGCGCAGGTAGGTCGGCAGTACGTTCTGGATGGTGGGATCGCGCCGCAGATTGCGCACGATCGTCCGGTGCACCGTCGAGTTGGCCTTGTACTTGGTGATCACCAGTCCGAGCTCCACGATCCGCCGCCCCAGGGTGGCACCGAACTCCGCAACCATCTTCTGTATCTGCGGAATACCGTAGGTGGACAACACATCCGGGATGGTGGGCATGATATATGCATCGGCGATCGCCAGGCCGTTGCGGGTGATCGGTCCGACGTTCGGCGGACAGTCGATCAGCACGTAGTCGTAGCAGTCCAGCACGGGCGCGATGGCATCGCGCAGAATGTACATCGCGCCGACACCGCCGCCGCGGCGCAGATGTAGTGCGGCAACCTCCTCCTGGAGCTCGATCAGATCCAGCGACGACGGCAGCAGATCCACCCCCGAGACCTGCCGCACCGGTGATACTCCCCGCTGCACGGCCGTCTCGATATCGAACTCGGCAGTGCCCCCGACAGCGTCCCGGAACGCGTCGGCGAGGGTGCGGCCGGCGTTGTTGAGCTGCACCCAGAGGTCTTCCCCGATCATCATCGTGGTCAGGTTGATCTGCGAATCCAGGTCGATCAGCAGCACTCGCTGACCGAACAGGCCACCCATGAACTCGGCCACCGCGGCGGTGATGGTCGTCTTGCCCACACCGCCCTTGAGATTGATCGTGGCAATCACCTTTGCCATCGCAGGTTTCCCCTCTCTGGAGCGGCCGGAATCGACGGCCCGGGATGTCGTTCAGGTGGCATCCACGATCGCGCCACCGCCCTGGCTGCGTACCCGAAACCCGACCCGCGGAAGCGGATTCGCATCGAACGGTAGTGCGTACGCGAACAGGGTGGCCAGGTCCGACGGATCGATCGGACCGTCCTCGGCCCGCTTCATCTGTCGGCTGTTCTCCACCGGATCGCTGGCGAAGAGCAGGATCATCCCGCCTCGGGTGCGCGTGCGTAACCGGTCGGCCGCGGCACCGCCGCGCCGCTCCGGACTACCGGCGATGTGCTCGATCGCATCGCGCTCGCGCACTGCGGTGCCGGAAAACCCGGTGCGGTACTTCAGTTCCTGCCGCTGGCGCCGCACCACCGGCAACGACTGCGCGAACCCGCGAACGGCAAGTGGCTTCCGGGTCTTCGGCTGCGGCAGCAACACCGCGAAGTCGTCCAGCTTGCCCCGCCGAATCGCATCTTCGAGCGCGGCGCGATGCGGCTCGAACGACCACTTCGCATCCCACTCGAACCCGGAGACGATCTGCAGAATCTCCTCCGCCGCAACGATGCCGTACCGGGCGGCAAAGGTGAGGACGCGATCGTCGGCCCCGCGCATCTCGAACTCGTCGACGTGGTTCAGCACCGCCAACAACGGCTCGACCAGCCGGAAGTGTCGACGATTGCCGGAACCGTCGCCCCGCGGCGGCTGCATGGTGAAGCTGAAACTCTGCCCGCCGACACCGCGAAAAGTCTCTTCCGCGTTGAACATCTTCGTCCGATCGGTCGGCCGCAGCCACGGCAGCTGCTGGAACACCATGGGCGGCACGTCCCGTGGCGTGACCATCGGCGCACCGTCGGAGTTCAGCCCGGCGAACCGACTCAACTCCCCACGAAACTCCTCCTCGTCCCGGATGATCGCCTCGAACGCTTCGTACATGTCGAAGCTCGCCCCGCCCGGCCCGGTGACATTCCGGATAATGTAGAGCCGCACCAGATCCCGATAGCCAGGCCGAAACCCGAACCATCGCCCGATCTGCATCAGCGTGTCCGCCATCGCTGTTCGGCGAGCGAAGTAGGTGACGGTCAAGCCGTCCACGGTGAATCCGCGGCTCAGCTTGGTCCCGCCGACCAGGATCTTCCATACGCCACCGGCTTGGAAATCCAGCTCGTCCTGCTGATAGTCCCGCTCGGCAGCACCGTTGACCACGATCACCGGGCTGGCGCCGGCCGAGATCCGATCCACTGCGGCACCGATATACGGTTCCAACTCGGTGAACGCGCCCGGTACCACCGCTCCCGGCTCGGCCCGAGCCACCGATACCGGACGAAAGTCGCGCTCCCACAATTGCTGTAGCCGATCCAAGCCGGCCGGCGTGCTGTATCCGCCGGTCCGCCAGAGCCCGCGGAAGTCTTCGGCGAGCGCCGCATGCTCGGCGGTACGCACCGACTGGTGCACCAACATCGTGTGATGCCGGAAGCGGTACGGTCCCCGCTCTTGCCGCAGCAGCTTGATCGCGCCGGCGAGCACGAACGCGTCCAATGCCTCGCGCTGCTCGACCTCGACGTCGGCATCGCATTCCGGTCGCAGGTCTCGAACATATGCCGCCCGGTTGGACCAGGTCGGATCATTCGCCGCCGCATCGTGCGGCCGCGTCAAATCGTGGAAGTCCGCGCCACCCATATACCCGTCCGGCCGGGCCAGGCTGACGATGAAGTCGCTCGGGAAGATTCCGGCGGAATCGGTCGGGTCGACGAACACGTTCGCGAACGGCGTCGCCGTGTAGCCGACGTACTGCGCGCGGCCGAGCAGCTGGAGCAGGTCGGCGATCCGGGCGTTGATCGCCGTCCGCTCGATCCGATCGTCGGCGTCCTTCTTGGTGGTCTTGTTCGGATCGATCGTGTTGATCGACGCCTGGTCGGCCTCGTCGTCGATGATCAACGCCGGGATCGTCGCGACGTCGGTCGGAATCCGCTTCAGGTCACCGACCAGCTTGGTCAGGACCGTCGAATTCTTCTTCACCACCGCGATCCGGACGTTCGCCGGGAACAGATTGACCGGGTCGTTCAGCGGCTTGCCGTGGTCGGTCATCTCGTAGTGCAGCGCGCCCAGGCCTTTGCCGAGCGCCTTGAAGTCGTAGGTGGCGCCGGTGAGCCGACGGATCGCCGGCACCGCGCCGTCGTGGTTGGGGTCGATCTCGTGTTCGATGAATTCCCCATCCAGCCAAGCGCTGTCGTCGAGATAGTCGTCGTCGAGACCGATATTCTGGCGCCCGACCAGTTCCATGTCCAGCCGACGCTGAGTCTGCGCCCGAAGAATCTCGATCGTTCCGGTGAGCACGATGATCAACCGGTACCCCGCGTCGATCGCCTTCGCGATCACCCCGGTGAAGTTGGCCGTCTTCCCGCTCTGTACATAGCCGACCACCAGCCCTTTGGACTGGTAGGGCTCGGGTCGGGTCGGGTCGGCGAGCCGCTGCACCACCTCACCGGTGGCTTCGTCGAGCTTGTCGACGACATCGGTCGGCCAGCCTTTTCCGAGGAGCATCCGGCGATAGGCCCGCCAGTAGAAGTCGCGCGCGTGCCGGCGTTCCGGCGTGTACCAGGGGGCCCAGGGCTGCGGCGCCGCGATCACGGCGGGCGAACCGTGGTGCGGGTACCGCAGCTCCAGCTCCGGCCATGCCTCCGCCGGAATGCCCAGTCGCTGCCAGATCAAGGCGCGGCGTTCTGCCGAGCCGGGTGCGGTGTCCTCGATCCACGCTGCCGCAGCCTCGCTGGTCCAGCGACGCACACAGCTCGATACCGCGCTATGCAGGTCGGGCAGGCTGTCGTCGACCAACACCGTGACGATCGTCGTGATGTCGACCTCGCCCCGCGCCGCCTCGGACAGCCGCGCCCGAACCGGGGCCAGCAGCGCGGCCGGGGGGTATTCCCCGAACTCGCGCGCGACGGCCTCGACGAGCTCGTTCACCCGGGCTCCGCCGCGCGCTGCTGATGCGCGGTCACGGCCGCGATCAGAATCGCCTGCCAGGCGCGCATGGTCTCCCGCTCCGACGGCTGTGTCGAACTCCGGCAAACATCTCCTGAGTCAACAGGAACAGCAATGCCCGCACGACCGGAAGGTCGGTATTGTCCACGCTGCGACCGCCGACCAGGATCCGCCGATAACGAGCGTTCAGCCAAAGCGTGCGGCCGGTCAGGTCGACCTCGAAGAACGCATCGCGCGCCAGCGCCCGCCAGCCGATCCGCACCGGGTCGGCGTCGCCGGTGAAGTCGACCACGTCGGCGATCTCGTCCAACACGTCCTCCGGCAAGCCGGATTCCGGCTCGACCAGGGTGATCGGACGGGGCCGGGTGCTGCGCGCCGCCCGCATCAGCGTTACCGCATCCGCCAGGTAGCCGGCCGGTGGGGAGGCCGGACCCGCAGCGGCGCCGAGCGCGGTCCGCAAGGCCTGAGCGGCAGTCGCGTCGAGGGTGACACCGGCCTTCTCCGGATTGATCACGATCTGCCCGAGCAGGTCCGACGGTAACTCCAGCGCGACCCGAGCAAGGCCGAATTCTGTTCGACCGCGGATCAACTCGTTCCATCCACCGATCTGCAAAAGTCGATCGTTGCGATACACATACAGTCCCTGCAGGTCCCGGCCGGGTGCTCCGCCGATCCGGAACTGGGGCAGCGAGCTGCGCGCCGGCCACAGGTGCAGCGTCACCGCCAGCGTGCGGGTGCCCACCGCCACCGCACGCGGCTGGGGATAGTCCGGGTGCCCCGATCTGGGATAACCGAACGGATCGATGGCCGCGACGGCGCGTTGCGGTCCGGCCCGGCGCGCGCCGACGTCGTACACGTCCAGGGTGATCCGGAAACCGGCGGCGATCCGCCGGTGGAATACCACGCCGAGGTGGGCCCGGACTTCGGTGATCACGGTTTCGAGCCACGCGTCCCGTTCGTCCGCGGCGACCATGGTCAACGCGCCACGCAGCCGCCGCCACTCGACCACCGTCCCGGTGGCCATCGGGAACCGCGGGTGCGCATTCGACCACTGCTCGGCAGCCGAAGCCGTGTCCTCGGTGGATATCTCGGTCGGCGCCGCCCGCTGCAACCGACGACCGGCCGGAGCCGACCGGGCGGTCGAGCTCCACACCACGAGGGTATCCGCCTGACTGAACGATGCGGCCTTCAGCCCGACCCCGAAATGCCCCAAGTCGGTGTCGCGGTAGCCGGAGCGACGCCGGTACGCCATCGCCGCGTCGAGCTCGTCCGGGGTCATACCGGCGCCGTCGTCGATGATCCGGATACCCTCGATCACCCCATCGGCCGACATGAACCGCACAAGTACCTGGCCGGCACCGGCGTCGACGGCGTTGTCCACGAGATCGGCCATCGCGGTGTTCAACGTGTGGTGCAGCCCCAACGCGGCGGCCACCTGCGCCGTGTCGGAGGTGGGACCGGCCGAGGTGAGGCCGGCCGAGGTGGTGCTGGTCATCGATCTCCGTGCGGCAGCCAGGCCCGTTCGAGGTGGTCGATGACGGGGTCGGCGGCCCGGTCCCGGTAGGCGGACAGGATGGTGCGGGGGCGCGTTTCGCCGGGCAGGCCGACCGCGGCGGCCAGTTGTCCGACCGCATCCGCCGGCGCGCAGTCCGGCGCCCGATGCCCGATGGCGACCAGGGCCGCGCCCAGCTGGGTTCCCGGGTCGGCCGCCGGCAGCAACACGTCGAACCGGTCGTCGTCGGCGACCTCGAGAAAAACCACATCGCCCGCGACCGAGCCGAGCTCACGCAGAAAACGACTGATCGTCCCGCAGGTCGGCTGCGGACCGGTGTAGCGGACCACCTGCGGACCGAGCCGGCTGGTCAGGGTGCGGGATGTGCCCGGGGCGCAGCCGAACGCGTCGGCCACCCCGGAGGATACGGCGAAGCCGAACCCGCGCAAGTGATCCGGAGTGACGGTGAGCCGATATCGCCACCCGCCGGGATAGCGGTACAGTCCGCGGGTCCGCGCGGGCGCCGTGGCCGCGCGCGGTTTCGTTCCACGGCTCGACCCGGCTGCCCGTGCGCCGGCGAGCACCACTTCGTCCCCCGCCGGCAGCTCGCACCAGCTCAACCAACGACGCAGTTCGACCACCGGCATGGCGAACACCCCGGCAAGCTCGTCCGGCTGGACCGTGCCGTCGTCGTCGGTCAAGTCGACCAGTACCTCGGCGGTCCGCAGCCGGGCCGCGGACACGTTGGGCGCCGCGGCCCAGTCGTCGGTCACCTCGAAGATGTCGTCGAACCGGTCCAGGGCAAACCACAGCGGCACACCCACCGACGGCACCGGCGCGGCGAGCACCGGATGCGCGCTGATCAGGCGGTCCAGATGGGCGACCGGCCGCATGTCGGCCCGGATACTCGCCAGCAGCGCTCCGGCGGCGGTACCGAAATCGCAGGTTCGCAGAAAACGCTGCTTGATCTCCGACTCGAGGCTACGCACCCGCCCTTTCGACAGGTGTAGCCGGATCGCGACCGCACCGATCCGCTCCGGCGGTTCGGCCATCAGCCGGCCCCGGAGGACCTCCGCGCGCGGCTCGTCGAATCCGGCGATCAACCGTTCCAGCTCCGCGACCGGGTCGCCGGGATCGTAGTCCGGGAAGTCGGCCGCCGTGATCGCCGTGATCCGGCGGACCACATCCTGCACCTCCGCAGGCGGTTCGTCGTCGAGGTGCACCTCGATCAGCGGACGGTGTCGCTCGCCCCGCCGTTGTTGCCAGTGGGCCAGGGCGGCCAGATCGATACCGATCTGGTCCAGCACCGCGGGCGAGTCCGGGTCGCTCGGCGCGCCCGCAGCCGGCGATCGAAGCACGCTGACCAACAGCAGACCGAACACGATCTCGGTCACCGTCTGCTCGCCGATCCCCCGCACCACGAACAACTCGCCCGCGGTCAGGTCGAGCAACGGCGCGATGGAGTAGCCCGGGCAGCGCCGTCGGACCGCGGTCAGCGCGACCGGTTCCAGTCGCAAGGCGGTGACCGGTAATGCAGCGTCGACCATGGGGAATGCTTCGGCGAACGTTCGCGCCTTCTGATCGACGACGTACAGGTCGGCCAATTCTGCGAGAATTTTCTCCAGGTCCGCTTCGGCGCCGGTCACCGCAGGAGTGTCGGCAAGCCACCAATCCGACGGTTCGGCGAGCCGCTCGAGCGGCACCGCTCGATCGGATACGTAGTCATCGAGCCAGGGAAACAGCTCGACCCACGTCGTCGCAATCAGTTCATCCGGAGTCAGCGCATTCACGTCGTACACGCGCCTCCCGTCCCGCAGTCCGGCATGAACTCGACAACTCTACGACATCAGCGGATATCCGACCCGACTACATTGTGCGCGCAGCGATCTCGACCGGACCGAAGCAGGTCGACAGAAGCTTTTCGGTGCCTTTTCGGCGAGCCGGACGTGAAGATGGGGTTACCGCCGACCTTCGGTATGCGCCGGGTCGGGTCGGCCGACCATCCTCGACCCAACCGCCCGCGAGAACGTTGTGAACCGCACCCGCCGCGACCTGTTGCGATATAGCCTTTGCCGCGCCGAACCCGTTCTCCGTTCACCTCGACAAATCCGGTGGAATGAACGACGAAGGCCGACGATGAGGTCAGGAGCTTGTAGCTGTGCAGAGGTGGATGGTCGGCGTATGCACGACGCTGATGTTGAGCTACCCGTCGGTAGCCACGGCGACGCCGACGAACGCAGCCGATTGCGGTGCAACCCATTGGGTCGGCAGTTGGATGGCTGCGCCCACGGATTCCCTGAGCACGTCCGACCCCTCACTGGTACCGCAGGCTTCGGTCGCCGATCAGACCTACCGGCTTATCCTCACCCCACACCGCGGCGGCTCGACGGTACGCGTGCACCTGACGAACCGGGCTCGGCCGATACCCATCGACATCGGGCACGTCACGCTCGGGAAGCAATCCGCTGGTGCTGCCGTACAAGCGGATTCGCTGCGTGAGGTAACTTTCGGCGGCAATCGCGGCGTCACGATCCCGGCGGGCGGGGACGTCGTGAGCGACGCGATCGAGCTCGCCTTCGACGCCTTCGAGCCGTTGGCCGTCGGTGTACATGTACCCGGCGTGGGCGTACTGCCCACCCAGCATTTCAATGCGAACGCGACCAGTTATTACAGCCTGCCGTTCACCGGCGACCAGGTCGACGATCCCAGTGGTTCGGCACTGTCGCTCCGTACGAGTTCGGTTCCGTTGGTAGCCGGACTCGATGTCACGGCGCCGGGCAACGTCGGCAGCATCGTTGCCCTCGGCGACTCGATCACCGACGGATACGTCGCGGCGAACTATCTCGGCACGCCGCAAGACGTCTCCGTGGTCGATCGGAATGTCCGATATCCCGACTTTCTGCAGCGCCGGATCGACGCCGCCGGCAAGCCGTTCACCGTCCTGAACGCGGGGATATCGGGCAACCGGGTCACTCGAGACGGCTTCATTCCGCAGTTCGGGCCGAACGCGGTCGCCCGAATCCAGGCCGACGCGATCGACAAGGCCGGAGTGACGGATGTGATCGTGGCCGAGGGCATCAACGATCTCGGCATCCCGATCGGGGCGGACTACGACCAGGTCGTCGCCGCCTACAACGCGCTGATCGACCGACTGCACGCCGCCGGCCTGCGAGTACATCTGGCCACGATCCTGCCGACCGGCGGCGCCCTACTCGACGGCGCGCTCACCCTGCCCTACGCCGAACCGGTTCGACAGCGAGTCAACGCCTGGATCCGCGACCAGCGCCGGTCGGACACCGTGATCGACTTCGACGCAGCGCTGCGTGACCCGGCAGCGCCGGACACCCTCGCGCCGAGCTACGCCGGGCCGGACAAGCTACACCCGAACGCCGCCGGGTATCAGGCGATGGCCGACGCGATCGACCTACGCATCTTCGAGTCTCGGTGTAGCTGACCGGGCCGCAGACAGCTCCTACTCCGGCGCAGCACCTCGGGCGCCGACGACGATCGGGGTTCCCCTGACGTCGCGGTCGGCACCGCTTCAATGTTGCTCGGCCATAGACGGAGATCAGCTCGAATCCGCCGGGTTCGATTCCCGGCAGCTCCACCCTAGCTTCAATGTTGCTCCGCCATATAGACGGAGATCAGCTCCCCATCGTCGCGGCGGTGCCCGGCGAAATGATGCTTCAATGTTGCTCCGCCATATAGACGGAGATCAGGTCCGGCGTGCTGTGGACCGTCGTCGGATCGCGGTTCAAGCTTCAATGTTGCTCCGCCATATAGACGGAGATCAGCTGGCGAGGTACTTCGGCACCGCGCTGGCCAGCGCGGCGCTTCAATGTTGCTCCGCCATATAGACGGAGATCAGACCGGCCACACCATCACTGCCAGGTGATCCCACCCCCCGCTTCAATGTTGCTCCGCCATATAGACGGAGATCAGGCGCCAGGCGAGTAGCTGGGCCGCGGACTGCTCCAATCGCGCTTCAATGTTGCTCCGCCATATAGACGGAGATCAGGCCGGTGATGGGGTCGAGGTCGGAGGCGACCAGCCGGCTTCAATGTTGCTCCGCCATATAGACGGAGATCAGGTGAAGCTGGGGGCGCAGAACCCCGAGTTCTGCACCAAGGCTTCAATGTTGCTCCGCCATATAGACGGAGATCAGTCACCGACCTCCGCCCCTCCACCGGGTGGCAACACGACGCTTCAATGTTGCTCCGCCATATAGACGGAGATCAGAACAATGGGCGGCATGGATAGCTCAACGGACCCTCGAAGCTTCAATGTTGCTCCGCCATATAGACGGAGATCAGTCGCGGAGGAGTCAGCGGGAGTTTCTCCCGTGGGTGCGCTTCAATGTTGCTCCGCCATATAGACGGAGATCAGGGCCGGGCCGGGCGCGGCTTGGCGGGGCATGGCAAGGGCTTCAATGTTGCTCCGCCATATAGACGGAGATCAGCGCTGCGTATGTGGTCGATCGTCGCCACCCCCGGCCGGCGCTTCAATGTTGCTCCGCCATATAGACGGAGATCAGTATCCGATGAGATGCAGCGGATCATGCGGACACCTCCGGCTTCAATGTTGCTCCGCCATATAGACGGAGATCAGACCTGTGGCGTACTTCGCCCGGCAATTCGGAGTCACCGGCTTCAATGTTGCTCCGCCATATAGACGGAGATCAGTGCGCGGTGTAATCGTCCGGCATCACCGAATATGCGCTTCAATGTTGCTCCGCCATATAGACGGAGATCAGCCGCAGGCGGCGGCCCGAACAAGGACCCGGGCCGCCGCCAACGCTTCAATGTTGCTCCGCCATATAGACGGAGATCAGACATCCACGGCCGCAACGCCGACGGCGGGATCTCCCTGCTTCAATGTTGCTCCGCCATATAGACGGAGATCAGCCGAGTACTTCGAGATGCCCTCGCGTGGTGGACCGGCTTCAATGTTGCTCCGCCATATAGACGGAGATCAGGCGGTGGCCCGGGCCGCCGAAGATCTGGCTACCGCGGCTTCAATGTTGCTCCGCCATATAGACGGAGATCAGCGGAGTCGAGCGCGACGAACGCCGTCCCATCGACGACGTCGCTTCAATGTTGCTCCGCCATATAGACGGAGATCAGCTCGGTATGCAGATAGCAATATCTGTACCGGCACCCGCTTCAATGTTGCTCCGCCATATAGACGGAGATCAGGAGGTCGAGCCTTATGTCGCCGTCGCGTCGCGGATCAACGCTTCAATGTTGCTCCGCCATATAGACGGAGATCAGCACCCTGTCAGACTGGTTGGCGTTCGCGGACTTCCACCTGCTTCAATGTTGCTCCGCCATATAGACGGAGATCAGGTGACCTGCCATGATTTCTCAACCGTGAGCGCCTACGAGCTTCAATGTTGCTCCGCCATATAGACGGAGATCAGGCCCTGTGCTACCCCGGAGAATCGAACTCCGGCAAAGCTTCAATGTTGCTCCGCCATATAGACGGAGATCAGCCATGTCCGGGGAGATCCTGCGCACGGTGGTCGGCAGCGCTTCAATGTTGCTCCGCCATATAGACGGAGATCAGGAGGCGGGCCGTCCCGGCCAGCGCCGCGTCGTAACGCTCGCTTCAATGTTGCTCCGCCATATAGACGGAGATCAGCAGGCTGCGGCGCCCGTGGATCACGCCTCACCGTCCGCCGCCGCTTCAATGTTGCTCCGCCATATAGACGGAGATCAGTCTGCCCAGCTCGTCGCCGAATCCCCCGACCCGGGGCTTCAATGTTGCTCCGCCATATAGACGGAGATCAGTCGAAAGAGTTCAAGCTCGTCGCGAACACCGCTGAGGGAGCTTCAATGTTGCTCCGCCATATAGACGGAGATCAGCGATCATCACCGACCCGGCCGGCGAAATCCACACTTTGGGCTTCAATGTTGCTCCGCCATATAGACGGAGATCAGCCGCGAAGACATCGAGGCCTATGTAGCGGCGGGTGCGGGCTTCAATGTTGCTCCGCCATATAGACGGAGATCAGTTGTCTCCGTGGCAAATACCGCCCGGCAAGCGTTCGCTTCAATGTTGCTCCGCCATATAGACGGAGATCAGATCAGGCCCATGGCGTCCCGCCCGGACAGGCCGACCTTCCGGCTTCAATGTTGCTCCGCCATATAGACGGAGATCAGTACCGCCGGGAACAACGCCACCAGGGACGCCGCCAGGCTTCAATGTTGCTCCGCCATATAGACGGAGATCAGGCAGGAGACACATTGACGCCGGTATCAGCCTGGCTGAGCTTCAATGTTGCTCCGCCATATAGACGGAGATCAGCCCCATAAGTAAAGGAGGCGGTGGTTGTGGCCCCGAGGGCTTCAATGTTGCTCCGCCATATAGACGGAGATCAGTTGGTCAGCACCGTTAGATTACCGGCGACCGCGGTTGTGCTTCAATGTTGCTCCGCCATATAGACGGAGATCAGCTGCTCTCGTAGCGCTCCGAAAAATAGTCATCGATTTTGCTTCAATGTTGCTCCGCCATATAGACGGAGATCAGCCGTGCAAGCGGGACGTGGTCCCGATCCGCACCTACTAGCTTCAATGTTGCTCCGCCATATAGACGGAGATCAGCGCGAACGAACGCGAACAACTGGTCGGCAAGCTTGTTACCGCTTCAATGTTGCTCCGCCATATAGACGGAGATCAGCAATTCCTTGCTCGACTCGGCATCGATCACCTCCGGCTTCAATGTTGCTCCGCCATATAGACGGAGATCAGCCTACCCCGCTGGCTACGCCGCCCTCGTCGAACGCTTCAATGTTGCTCCGCCATATAGACGGAGATCAGCCGCTGCTCGATCTGGCGCTGTGGTGCGCCACCAAGAAGGGCTTCAATGTTGCTCCGCCATATAGACGGAGATCAGTTGCCGATATCCGCCGATGTCGGTGACACCGGGCCAGATGCTTCAATGTTGCTCCGCCATATAGACGGAGATCAGCTACCCACCCCAAAACGCCCCCAGACCGCCCCAGCTTCAATGTTGCTCCGCCATATAGACGGAGATCAGCTGTACATCGTGTGGGAAGGTATCTCGTCGCCCGCAACGGCTTCAATGTTGCTCCGCCATATAGACGGAGATCAGTGCACGACTGTCCGAGAGCTCGACCGCGCCGTCGTGGGGCTTCAATGTTGCTCCGCCATATAGACGGAGATCAGGTTGACCGACATCAACGCGCGAGTCGTGACGGCCGCCGGCTTCAATGTTGCTCCGCCATATAGACGGAGATCAGCGGAGTACCGAGCCCGTGCGCTCGCCGACGGCGGCACCTACGCTTCAATGTTGCTCCGCCATATAGACGGAGATCAGTGGCACCGCGATCCGCCGCGGCGTCGCGATCACCTAGCTTCAATGTTGCTCCGCCATATAGACGGAGATCAGCGGCGGGCAGAGCAAGCGCGGTGCGCAGACGTGCCAGGCTTCAATGTTGCTCCGCCATATAGACGGAGATCAGTCGAGGCGGACCGCACGGGCGGTCGCCGGGCAGTTGCGGCTTCAATGTTGCTCCGCCATATAGACGGAGATCAGTTCGATGGTCGCGACGCACGCCGACCCGGCCGCCCCGGCTTCAATGTTGCTCCGCCATATAGACGGAGATCAGGGCTCTTGAAATATACCGCATGTGAACAGCGCAGATAGGAGCGACTCGCGAGAGGTCTGTTGTCGATATATCGTCGATAACGCAAACTATCCACTATCGAGGTGTCAATGACCAACGTGACCTGCATGCGAGCGCTCCCATGGTGAAGGCTGGGGCACCCACTGGTCGAACCTACAGGACCAGCGATCCGGGAGCCGGCAATCGTCTCGGCACTCCGAGGGTGGTCACTTCGGCGCAGCTGTGCAGCGGCCCCATATCGATAATCACGACCGAGTCTTCACCGTAATTCATCTGGTCGTGGATGTCGGTTCGCCATTGCGAGCGCTCCAGCGGCGAAAGGTCGCACAAGAACACCGAGTACTGCAGCCGCTCGCCGTACGCCTCCATCACCTTGCAGACTCGCCGAAGACGAGTCGGATCGCTGATGTCGTAGGCGATGAGATGCCTGCGTCTGGCCATTCTGCTACCTCGTTTCCATCGGAACGTACTGCGTCAGCTCGCCCGTCATGACGCCTGCGGCGATTCGTGCCTGGACGTCGAGAACCCGCCGATACGAGATGCGGTACTTGAAGACCGGATGTGTGACCCGGGTGTCGATCCGCCGCTCGTAGGCTGCGATCACCTTCCGGCGCCCCTGCAGGGTGAGCCAGCATCCGCCGCTGCGCCGCTCGAAGTCGCCGACGGTCACCTCGCCGTTGTTGATCATGCCGATCACCGTCGAGTCGGCCAGTAGTGGCCGGAACTCCTCCATGAGATCCAACGCCAAGGCGGGCCGCCCGTATCGCGGCCGGTGGTAGACCCCGATGTACGGATCGAGACCGACGCCGAGGCAGACCGCGACCAGATCTTTGACCAGCAGGGCGTACACGTACCCGAGCAACGCATTGATCGGGTCGGGCGCCGGCCGGCGTTTGCGGCCGTTCTCTTGGAACTCGTCTGCAAATGCCCGCCCCGACTCGGCGATCAACGCCGGAAAATTCTCGAAGTACAGCCGGGCGGCGGCGCCTTCTATTCCCAACAACTCGGCCGCCGACGCCGCCTGCTCGGCTTTGCGTGCCAATTCCTGCAAAGCCTCGAGCTTCGGCACAGCGCCGTTCTTACTGTTGCGGCGCAAGATGGTCCTGCTGTTCCGAATCTTGCCGGCTATCATCCGGCGAGCGATCGCCAACGCGGGCGGCCCTTCCGCAGCCAGCTGGCTCCGCCGCAATTGCACGTACTTCGACATCTCCCCTTGTGCCCAGCCGCGCAGCCAACCGTGATAGCTGAACCACAACACCGGCACGCCCCGCGCCCAGAGTTGTGCCAGCACCTGCGTGCTGATCTGGACGTTTCCGTACACGCATAATTGCGCCACGTCGATCAGCCGGCACTCGGACGGCCGGCTACCCAGCTGGACCACTCGCAGCCGCCCGCCACGAATCCCGACGGTCGCACCCGGCGTCGTCACGTAGACCGGACGATGGTCCGGGTCGCGCGGGACGATGGTGCGCGGCCGCGTCTCGGCGCGAGCGAGCAAAGCGTTGGTCTCGTCCGGCAGGCACAACCCCAACAGCGAGCAACCCGGACATTTCTTGCTCGCTACCAGCGGCAACGGCGGCTTGTCCTGCGCCGCCACCGTCCGCGCCTCGGCTGCGAACTCCACGGCGACAGCCCGCTCGACCTCACCGATCGGCAGCCGAAGTCGCTGATGCGTCTCGGCGTAGTACAGCACCCCGTGGGTGACCCGATATCCCGAGTCGTGTAGCAACGCGGCCTGCGCGTAGAGCTGTACCACGTCGGCGGACCACGGATTGCCCGCCGCCGACGGACGTCCCTTCTTCACGTCGACCGGGACGACGGTGCCGTCACCGCCGTCTTCGACTCGGTCGAGCACCGCGACCAGGCCGAGCCGGGGCGACTCGAGACGCAGTGATGTGGCCCGGGCCGGCGGCGACTGATCCAGCGGCGGGTGATCCGGCGCTGGAAGGTCACCACTGCGGCGATCGACCACCCGATGGACGAACTTGCCGTCCTCGGTGTCGTGGCTGTCGGCCCAACGACCGTCGACCCACTCGAGGTAGAACAACCGCGGGCAGTACACGTACTCGTTGAGCATTCGCGCCGGAATCAACTCCGGAATCGCACTCGTCATCGCCCACCTCGACCCGTCTGCCCCGACTACCGGTCACCCTTTCGGGTTCCCCGGAACGGTCTCACGAGGCACCGACACAGTGGTGGTCGGAACAAAGCCGATGGTCAGGCAGATCCCCGGTGATCAGGCAGACGGAGCATCCGTCAGCGACGGCACCCGACCGGCGTGGGCCGCGTCGAGCGTGAGGTTACGACCGGTCGCCGGGTCGAACAGGTGGATCTTGCGCGAATCCACCCAGATCTTCGCCTGATCGCCTTCCTCGACCTTGCTCGCCCCATCCAGGTTGATCACCAACTGGGTGCGCATCGAGTCGCCGTCCAGGTCGCGTTCCAGCTGTTCCAGCTGTTCGGTCACCTCCGGCGGAGCCTCGAACGGAATATAGGCATAGGTCTCGTTGCCGAGCCACTCCACCACGTCCACCTTGGCATCGAAGGTGGAGCCGCTGCCGTACTTGGCCGGCTCGACCAACGACGCGTCCTCGAAGTACTCCGGCCGGATACCGGCGATCAGCACTCCCTCCCGGTGGCCGGAATCGGCCAACAGCCGAGCTCGTTCCGACGGGATCTTCACCGTGCCGAACGGCAGCTGCACCTGATCGCCGTCGACCGTCGCCGGCAAGAAGTTCATCGGCGGCGACCCGATGAAACCGGCGACGAAGAGATTGCCCGGCTGCTCGTACAGTTCACGTGGGGTGGCCAACTGTTGCAACACACCCCGTTTGAGGACGGCGACCCGATGCCCCAGGGTCATCGCCTCGGTCTGATCGTGCGTCACATACACGGTGGTGATGCCCAATCGCTTCTGCAACCGGGCGATCTCGGTCCGCATCTGGCCACGCAACTTGGCGTCCAGATTCGACAACGGCTCGTCGAACAAGAAGACGTCGGCGTCCCGCACGATCGCGCGCCCCATCGCAACGCGCTGCCGCTGCCCGCCGGACAGGTTGCCCGGCTTGCGCTGGAGATGTTCGTCCAGCTCCAGCGTCTTCGACGCCGCTCGGACCTTCTGATCGACGGTCGCGTTGTCCACCCCGGCCAGACGTAGCGGGAACGCGATGTTCTCGTACACGGTGAGGTGCGGATAGAGCGCATAGTTCTGGAACACCATGGCCAAGTTGCGATCTCGCGGAGCGAGGTCGTTCACCCGACGATCGCCGATGATCATGTCACCGGACGTGATGTCCTCCAGCCCGACGATCATCCGCAGCAGAGTGGACTTCCCACAGCCGGACGGGCCGACCAGGATCATGAACTCCCCGTCGGCGACATCGATGCTGACGTCGTTCACCGCAGGGAAGCCGTCACCGTACTTCTTGACGATGTTGCGCATCGAGATGGCGGCCACCGGCGATCACCCCTTCACTGCGCCGGAGGTCAGGCCGGCGACGATCTTGCGTTGGAACAGCAGGACGATGATGACGATCGGAATCGTCGAGATGACGGCGCCGGCGGCCAACAACGACGCCGGTCGGTTGAACGGGTCGGCACCGACGAAGAACGACAACGACGCCGGGATGGGTCGGGCGCGCTCGGTGGAGGTGAGCGAGATCCCGAACGCGAAATCGTTCCACGCGAAGAAGAACGTCAGGATCGCCGCGGTGAACACGCCCGGCGCCGCCAACGGCACGATCACCTTGCGAAACGCCTGCCACGACGTGGCACCGTCCACCTGCGCGGCCTGCTCCATCTCCCACGGGATCTCGCGGAAGAAGGCCGACAGCGTCCAGATCGCCAGCGGCAGGGTGAACGACATGTACGGGATGATCAGACCGGGCCAGGTGTCGTACAGATGGATGGCCCGCCACATGTCGAACAAGGGCCCGATCAGCGACACCACCGGGAACATGGCGATCGCCAGTGCGATCGACAGCACCAGCTTCTTACCCCGGAATTCCAGTCGAGCGATCGCATAGGCCGCAAACGTCGCCAGGATCACCGACAGCACGGTCGCGATCAGGCTGATCCCGATCGAGTTGAAGATGGCGCGCCGAAACTGTTCGTTGTTCCAGACGTCGATGTAGTTCTGCCAGCCTGCGTTGCCACCGGGCTCCGGCAGAAATCCCGGACTGCCGTTGGTGACCGATTCCTGCGACTTGAACGACAGCGAGACGATCCAGACCACCGGCAACAGGCACCAGACCAGCACGATCAGGACACCGACGACGGTCCCGATTCGACCGAGCAGGCGTTTGGACTGAGCGGACATCTGCTATCCCTCCTGCCGAGCCGCGGCCAGATCCACCCGGAACAGCTTCACGATCAACCAGGCGACCAGCAAGACCGACAAGAACAGCAACACCGACAATGCCGAACCGATGCCCAGCTGGAACTGCTCGATCGTCTGCCGGTAGGTGAGAAACGAGATGGACTCGGTGTTCACTGCGCCGTTGGTCATCACGAAAATGTTGTCGAAGATTCGGTAGGCGTCCAACGCGCGGAACAGGATCGCCACCATGATCGCTGCGCGCATGTTCGGCAGGATCACCTTGGTCAACCGCTGCCACCACGTCGCCCCGTCGACCTTCGCCGCCTCCACCATGTCCTCGGATACCTGCGCCAGACCGGCCAGCAGTAGCAGCGACATGAACGGTGTGGTCTTCCAGATCTCGGAGACCATGATCGCGACCATCGCCGGCACGGTCTCGCCGAACCAGTTGAACGTGTCGTCGACGAACGGCAGCCACAGATTCACGAAGCCGTTGTTCTGGCTGAACGCGAACTGCCAGGCGAAACCCGATACCACCGTGATGATCCCGTACGGGATGAGGATGGCAGTCCGAATTACCCCGCGCGCGAAGATCACTCGGTGCATCACCATCGCGAAGGCGAAACCGATCACCAGCTCGATTGCCACGGTGACCACCATGTAGATCACCGTGACCACGGTGTCCCGCCAGAACAGCGGGTCGGTCAACGCGGTGCCGTAGTTGCTCAGCCCGACGAAATGCCGATCGGCCGGCGAGGTCAGCGAGTAGTCGAACAGCGACAGGTACAACGCTCGCAGCATCGGAAATGCAGTGACGACCAGCATGACCACGATCGCCGGCAAGACCAGATTGCGACCCAGCCGGTTCTCCGCTTTCACGCGGTCGCTGAGCTCCGGCGGCGCGGACGAGGCGGCAGGAGCGACGGCGGTCACAGCAGGGCCTTTCCTTGCAGCACATCGGACAAGAACTGCGCCGACTCGGCCGGTGTACGGCCGGGATCGACCGTCGTGGGCGGATGCCACCGAGCCTGCACCGCACCGGAGATCATCGCGTAGTACGCGCTTTTCGGCCGGGGCCCACCTTGGTCGATGCTGGTGCGGAACAGGTCGAGCAGGTCCTTGGGATAGGCGTTCACCAGATCGGGTGCGGCATAGGCGGAGCTGCGGGACGGCATCAGTCCGGACTGCACCGCGAGCGCGGTCTGCGCTTCGTTGGTGGTCACGCAGCGCGCGGCCGCCTGCGCGAACTCCGGGTGCCGGGTGTACGCGCCGACACCGATGTCGATCCCACCGATCGGCGGCTTGGACTGCTGCCCGGCCACTGTCTGCGGGTAGCGAGCCCAGGCCAGATCGTCGAAATCGGCCTGAGTGATCGAATCACCGACCTCGCCCTTGTAGTTGCCGTAGACGAAAGTCCAGTTGACCATGAATTCACCCGGGCTGCCGTCGCCGAACATGTAGGGCAACGTCGTGCCCTCGTTGGATACGGTGAGATCCGGTTGCGCCGCGGGCGAATCAGCCAACTTGCGAATGATCTGCGCCGTGCTCCGACCGGCGTCGGAATCGATCTCCACTTTCGCGTCGCGCCCGGCCTCGGTGTCCGAGACGATTTCGCCGCCCGCGCCTTGCAGTAACGCATTGATCCAGACGACGTACGCCTCGTACTTGTTTGCCTGCACGCCGACCGTGCCGTCGGCCTTGGCTGCGCCGTCGATCAGCTGGTCCCAGGTGACCGGCTTGGTCAGGTCCAGTCCGGCCGCGCGCGCCAACGACTTTCGGTACCAGAGCACCTGGGTGTTCGCCCATTGCGGTATCGCGTACACCCCGTCGTTCCAGGTGACCGTCTGCGCAGCGCCGGCCAGCACGTCACCGCCGGACACTTCCGCCGCAACGTCGTCGGGCATCCGAAGCAGCCAGCCCGCGTTGGCGAACTCGGCGACGAACACCGGATCGAGGCTCATCAGATCGGTCGACGAGTCTTCCGCAGCGAGTCGACGGGCGAGCTGGGTGCGCTGATCGGTCGCGGCCGACGGCAACAACTGGATGGCAATTCGATAGTCGGCGGTGGAGCACTGCTCCGCGAGCTCGGTCAGCGTCTCGACGCCGTCCGGGTTCACGTACCAGTTCAGCGTCGGCGTGCCGCTATCGGACCCGCAACCCGAAACCAGGCCGCAGCCGAGAGCCACCGTAGCTATCGAAACGGCAATACGTCTGAACGGCATACGACCTCCCGGTGATCCGGGTCACAGGATAGCCGCGGGTACAGCGTGGATGGAATACCGAAACGCGTGCTCACGGCGTGTCGAGATCGCCCGACCCGCGAGTGCCGGTCCCGGTTCAGCCGGCGACAGCGCGCAGCCGCCGCGCCGGCGGCGCCTCGGCAAGTCGGCTGATCTCCGCATTGAGCTGATCGGCGGCCTCTACCGGGCCCATGTGTCCGCTGGTCGGCACGAGTAACAGTCGATCCAGGTGGCCGGCACCGCGCAACGCATCGGCAAGACGCTCGGAATGCACTGCCGGCGTCATCCGGTCCCGGCCGCCGCCGAACACGACCGTCGGCACGGCGAGGTTGGTCACCGCGTCGCCCAGGTCGATCCGGTGCAGCGCGGTGCCCCAGCGACCACGAATCCGGCCACTGCAGGCCACGACGATGCGCACGCAGAACTCGACCTGTTCCCGGGTCGCGGTCGGCGACATCGCAACGAACCGCAACGCGTCGGTGACGCCTCGAACCCGCGGGAGCGGCACCGGCGCGCTCAACGCGTGTCCGGCCGCGCGACGGACCGCACCGGCCCCGGGCAGGAACGGCACCGCCGTGGTCTCGGCGACCAGCCGATCGCAACCGGTGTTGGCCAGCACCGCCCCGGCGGCGCGCTCCCGCACCTGTTCCGGGTAGCGCCCGGCCCAGGCCATGATGGTCATCCCGCCCATGCTGTGCCCGACCAACACCGCCCGCTTACCCGGCGGCACCGTCGCGGCCAGGACCGCTGCGAAGTCGTCGGCCAGCACGTCACTGCCGAACCGGCGGCGGCCGACGGAGCTACCGCCGTGGCCGCGCTGGTCGTAGGCGACCACCCGGAAGCGTTCCGCCAGCGCATTGATCTGCGGGTACCAGAACTCGATGCTGCAGGTCCAGCCGTGCGATAACACCACCGTCGGCGCGTCCGCAGCACCGTAGATGTGCACTCGTAGCGCGGCACCGTCACTGGTCGGCACCAGCCGCACCTCCGGTGCGGTCTGCGGCGTGCACAGCGACCGATCGGAGTAGCTGACTGCTTGCTTGCGACGCACTAATGCGCCGACGATGCTTTTGCGTGTAGTCACGGACACTCCTTTGTGGTTCCCTACACTGTCGCAGACCCGTAGTTGGTTATCGGCCGGATCCGGATTTTGATTACAACGAATCCGGCCGCGGCCCAACGTCGGTCAATCGCCGCGCGAGATCACCCAGCGCGTCTGCGATCGCCTCGTCGAGCGCGTCGGTAAGCAGCGCGTCGACGACGTCGCGCACCATGGCCTTGGCCTTGGTGACCAGTTCTGCAGCTTCGCCGATAGTTTGCGGATCGAGGTCGACTGCGTCACCGTCAGGCAGATAGCGGTCCCGGACCAGGCCGACGAACCGGCCGGCGACGTCGACCAGGTCGCTGCGTACCGCACCGGCCTGATCGAGCACTTCCGCCATCGGGACGCCGGCCTCCACCAGTAGCCGAGCCGCTTCCGGCAGCCGTCGACCGACAACTCGATAGGTATCGGGACCGGTTTCGATCAGTAGCCCGTTCGCCACCGCCCGCGCCAGATCGGGCTCGATGTCGACTTCGCCGGCGAAGAACGACCCGAACTCGTCCCGGGTCATCGTCGTGGTCGAATCCGACCCGATGCCGAGCTCGTCCGCCCGCTCCGGGTCGAGCACGTCTTCCACCCGCATGCCGTACTGCGCGGCAGTGAGGAGCTCGCTGATCGTGGCGAAGGTGTACCCCCGGTCCAGCATCCGACCGATCAAGTCGAGCCGAGCCAGATGCGCGGCGTTGTACCACCCGGTCCGACCTTCTTTGCGCGGCGGCGGAAGCAGACCTCGATCTTGGTACACCCGGACGTTGCGCACGCTCACCCCGGCCGTCTGCGCCAGGTCGTCGATTCGATACTCCCGGGCGACCTTCGGCGCCGGTTCCAGGAAGCCGGCGAGCCCCCGCAGCACCCGGGCGGACTCCGACGCCAGGAAGGTCATCGGCATGACCGTGCGCGTCGCCATCAGATCGCGTGGGCGCGACGGAGCAGGAATCGGGCCGGCGCGGCCAGCAAGCCGACCGAATCGAGAAACTCGACGGTGCGACCGCAGCCCGTCCGCAACATCCGGTGATAGTGCTCGTTACTGCGCCGGGCGCGCTTGGCCTCCGCTACATCCAGTCCGGCGGCGGCATAGACGTCGTCGTTGACCAGGCTGGTGATGATGAAGTAGGCGGTCACGCCCAGCACCAGACTGACCACCTGCCGCCGGGCCCATGAGCTGTCCTCCAGGCACCGCACGCATTCCTCGCGGGCGAATCGGATGTGGCGGGCTTCCTCCAGCACGTGGATTCGGCTCACCGAACGGGTGATCGGCTGCACCCGCTCGTCCTTCATGAAGTCGCGCTGCATCATGTCCAGCACTTCCTCGGCGAAAAGCGTGCCCGCGTACGCCAACGAACCACTGGCAATCGCCTTGAATACCCGAGCCAGATTGTGCACGTACCAGCGTGGGCGATATACCGGGATCCCGAAGCGGCGCTGCGCCTGGGCGAACATGACCGAGTGGCGGCATTCGTCGGCGATCTCGGTAAGAGCGAACTGTACGTGCGGATCGGCCGCATCCTGGTCGTAGATGTCCCGCAGGATCATCTGCATCAGGATGGCCTCGAACCAGAGCCCGGTTCCGGCGATGCTCGCCGCCTCGTGCTTGGTCAGGATGATCCGCTGCTCCTCGGTCATCCGCTCCCAGAGGTCGGTGCCGTAGAGACTGCACCACTCGGGCGTCATCCCGTAGAGATCTTCGGGGATCGGCGCCGCCCAGTCGATATCGACCGTCGGGTCCATGGACTTCTTCACCGCGGAAGCGAGCAACCGTTCGCCGGTATCGGACCGGTCCCGAGCGGTGGCCAGGCGCGCGGCCCACTCGTCGTCGGTGCGCACCGCCGAGTGCAAGGCACCGGAATAAGTAGCCGTAGTCATCATCGAACCTCCATCGCAGCAACTTTGATGCGTTGGAGTAACACTAGCATTGTCACAATGCTCATTGTCAAGATTGACCTGACAACTACTTCCGCAACTTTCCGTTCGGGGCTACGAGCGAGATCCGCGCTGCACCTCGTCCACCCGCGGACGGACGTCGACCAGATAGACGATCACGGCGACGACAGCGATGATGCCGAGCAACTGCACCGGCCCGAACACGAGCAGCACCAGCAACGAGGCAGCGAGAATGGCCAGCCAGATCGGCTTGCTCAGCTTGTCCACGGCGGTGAACGCGTCCCCGCGCTGGCGAGCAGCGTGGACGACAGCGAACACCGCGCCCGCTACCGCCAGCAGCTGCAAGCCCAGCAGCACGATGCCAGCAACACCTACAGGGTCGTACAACACAGTGTCCACTATAGGTAGATCTGTCCGAATCGACGACCGCCGCCCCCGCGCGCCGGGCACGGGGGCGAGTTACCGCGGAGCGTGCGATCAGTCCGATCCGGCGGCATTGCGCGCCGAGGCCTTCTTCGCCGGAGTCTTCTTGGCGGGCGTCACTTTGTCCGCCGCGTCCTTGTTTGCTGCAGGCTTCGTTGCTGCAGCCTTGGTTGCCGCATTCTTGGTCGCTGCGCTCTTGGCCGGGGCAGCCTTGGTCGCCGCGCTCTTCGCCGCCGCCTTCTTTGCCGGGGCCTTCTTCGCGGGGGCCTTCTTTGCCGGCGTCTTCTTGGCGGCAGCCTTCTTCGCGGGGGCGGCAGCGGCAGTTTCGGGCGCGGCCGGCGCAGGTTCGGGCGTGACGACCGCGGGCAGCTCCGGAGGCGCGGTCGCTTCCGGCGCTACGTCCGCCTCCGGGGGCGCGGTCGCTTCCGGCGTTTCGGCCGGTTCCGGCGTTTTGGTGGTTTCCGGCGCCGTCGGGGCCTCGACCGCATCGGCAACGGGTTCCCGGCCGATCAGCTCGGCAGCCTGATCACCGGCCTTGTCCAGGGCATCGTCGACCTGCTCGATCGCATCCTCGCCCTGCTCGATCCGCTCCTCCACCGCCGGCCGATTGCGCAGCCGGTCGACGGCCTCCTCGCCACGCTGGGCAAGATCGGCATACAGGTCCAACAGCACCTTCAGGTAGGAGTCGGCCGCCTTGCGCAACTCCTCGACGGTGAACTTCTCCCGCAGCTCGGCCAGATCCTCGGGCAACTCGGACGGCATCCCGGACAACCGCTCGCGCAACGACTCGAGGTGCTCCTGCACGTCGGCCGGCAGTCCCGCGACGCGTTCCCGGGCGTCTTCGACCCGGTCGGAGACCCGGCTGCCGGATTCGCTGCGATCTCGCACTCGGCCGACCACATCGGTAATCGCCTGGACCGCGGCATCATAGGCACCGACGGTCGCGTACAGCGGTTTCGCCACGTTCGATTCGGTCATTGTTCTTCGCTCTCCTGTTCTAGCGAGGTTCGGGGGTCGTGCCGGGCGCGACAATCACGTCCGGACCGTCATCCGTCCGGAAGAAACCGGGCGCGCTCCCGTTGTCGCCGTTCTCCCGACGGAACGACTCGTAGATCTCGAGCAGTACTTGTTTCTGCCGTTCGGTGATCGCGACGTCGGCCAGGACTGCGTCGCGCACCGGCCCGAAAGGGCGCTGCTCGAGGAATCCGGCACGGACGTAGAGCGCCTCGGACGAGACGCGCAAGCCCTTGGCGATCTGCGCGAGAACCTCGGCCGACGGATTGCGCAACCCACGCTCGATCTGACTGAGGTACGGGTTGCTCACTCCCGCCATCTGCGCAAGTTGACGAAGTGAGACCTGGGCGGCCTCACGTTGCGCGCGAATAAAGCTCCCGATGTCCTGTGCGGCGTTCACCACTCGACCGGTGCGGTCCCCGACGGCCTCCGCGAGGTCGTCGATGTCGGGCTCGGGAAGCTCGTGCGTCACAAGTATCAACTCACTTTCCGGCTGGGGTCGACCCACCGTAACTCCCGGTGCTAGCAATTGCAAGCACCTTGCTAGCGGCGGGCTAGCGCCTTTCGCTCCGCCGTGAGTCAGCTGCCGAACAAGAGCTGGGACACGGCGTAGATGGTCAGGCCGGCCAGCGCGCCGACCACCGTGCCGTTGATCCGGATGAACTGCAGATCCCGGCCCACCTGGAGTTCGATCTTGCGACTGGCGTCGTCGGCGTCCCAGCGGGCCACCGTATCGGTGATGATCGTGGTGATCTCGTTCGCGTAGTTGGCCGCCACGTACCGCGCCCCGTCCGCGATCCACCGATCGACCTTGGCCCGCATCTCGTCGTCGTCGCGCAACCGCTCGCCGAGGTTTTGGACATTCTCGGCGACCTTGCGCCGCAAGGTGCTGTCCGGATCGTCCACCGATTCCAGAATCAGTCGCTTGGCCACCCGCCAGGTGGCCGCCGCGAGCCCGGTGATCTCTTCCCGGCCCATGATCGTCGCTTTGACGCCTTCTGCTTTCGCGATCGTCGCGGGATCGTGCTGGAGGTCCTCGGCGAAGGTGGTCAGAAACTTGTTCGCGGCCAACCGGACCTCGTGGTCGGGATTGCTGCGCACCTTCCAGGTGAACTCGACCAGCTCCCGGTAGATCCGCTCGGACAACAGGATGTCGACGAACTTCGGCGACCACTGCGGCGAGTCCCGCTCGACGATCCGGTCGAGTGTCTCCTGACTGCCCAGAGCCCACTGATGCGCCCGCTCGGCCAGCATGTCCACCAGGGGCCGCTGCCGATCCTCGGCGATCAGCTCCGCGAGCACCTTGCCGATCGGTGGCCCCCACTCCGGTTCGCCGATCCGACGAACCAACGTCTGATCGATCACCTGCTCCACATCGGCGTCGCGGAGCACGCCGACCAGCGCGCGCAGCATCGTGGACGCCTCCGTCGCCACCCGCGCCGCGTTCTCCGGCTGGGCCATCCACCCGCCCAACCGCAGCGGCACCTGCGCCGACAACACCTTCGCCGTGACCACGTCCGGTGCCAGGAAGTTGGTCCCGATGAACGAGCCGAGACTCTCGCCGATCTGCTCTTTCTTTCGTCGGATGATCGCCGTGTGCGGGATCGGGATGCCGAGCGGATGCCGGAACAACGCCGTCACCGCGAACCAGTCGGCGAGTGCGCCGACCATCCCGGCCTCGGACGCTGCCCGCAGATAACCGACCCAACCGGAAGCGCCGCGCGACTCCTGCCACCGACAGAACAGATAGACGACGGTGGCGGCGACCAACAGGCCGGTCGCCAACGTCTTCATCCGAACCAGGTCACGCCGCTTGTTGTCCTCGTCCAACACGGCGGCGAGCCCGGTCTCGGATGGCGTGGTCACGGTGGTCACGCCGCCATTCTGCCCATGGATCGGCGGCCGATCGGGCACCGGCATCTAAGCTGGGAGCGAACGTCCCCGTCCCGAGGAGCGCGATCCTGGCCGCCGAGCATATAGTCCGCCCCCGCGACCGTCCGACGCCCAAACCGGACGGTCGTAAACAGCGTTGGCAACAGCACAAGATCGCCCGCCGCGCGGAGCTGGTCGACGGCACACTCGCGGCTATCCGTCGGCACGGCAGCACGATCGGCATGGACGAGATCGCCGCCGACATCGGCGTCTCCAAGACGGTGCTGTACCGGTACTTCGCGGACAAGGCGGACTTGATCCGAACCACGATGGATCGCTACGTCGAGTCCACCCTGGCACCCCGGATCTACGCCGCGATCGGCGGCAGCGACGGCGAGTACGAGCTGATCCGCTCGGCGATCACCGCCTACGTGGACACCGTTTCCGCCGACCCGGACGTGTACCTGTTCGTCATGGGCACCGGCGGGGCGGACCGGGACGTTGTGACCGCGTTCCAGCAGATGTTCGCCGAAGTGGTGGCCGCGGCGCTGCTCGCCCGGCTGACCGAGCACCGCATCGAACCGGGCGGCGCCTGGCCGTGGTCCTATGCGATCGTCGGCGCGGTCCAGCTGTCCACCCATTGGTGGATATCGAACCGCTCGATCGGCCCCGAAGAATTGATCAACTACCTCACCATGATGGTCTGGAACGCGGTCGAGGGCATTGCCCGCGACGACGGTTCGGCTGAGCGGTTCGCCGCGCGGGCGCACCAGCTCCGCACGCCGCAGTAGCCGACGACCCAAGCAAGAATCGAGAACGGCGGCGCATCATGGACGGTCCGAACCTGCCCACCACGCGGATAGCTCGCGGGTCGATGCTCGGGGTCGCGGCCGCCGGACAGGTGCTGCGGGCGCAACGGGCCCGGATCGGCATGGTCGGCCGCTCGAACGAGGTGCGGGCCCGGATGAGCGCCGAGTCGACGATGCGAGCGGCCGAGCAGATCGTCGCCGTCCTCGGCAGCATGAAGGGCATCGCGATGAAACTCGGGCAGATGCTCTCGCTGCTCGACCTGGACCTGGTTCCACCCGAACATCGCGAATCGTTCCAGCGCCGCCTCGCCGTGCTGCGGGACGACGCCCCGCGGGTGCCATTCGACCGGATGCGCCGGGTCATCGAGAAAGATCTGGGCGCTCCGCTCGATCAGCTGTTCGCCACCTTCGACGAGACTCCGGTCGCCGCGGCCTCGATCGGCCAGGTGTACCGAGCGACGCTGCGCGGCGGCCGGGTCGTGGCGGTGAAAGTCCAGTATCCCGGCGTGGACCTGGCGGTTCGGGCGGACCTGAAGAACCTGGCCTTGTTCGGCAAACTGATCCAGACCGTGTTGCCCTGGGTCACCCCGGCGGTGATCGAGGAGCTCCGGCTCAGCTTCGAAGCCGAGCTGGACTATCGGGCCGAGGCGCGCACCCAGCGAGCGCTGGCGGAACAGTTCGACGGCCACCCGTTCGTCTACATCCCGCCGGTGATCGCCGACCGGTCCGGCACCCGCGTGCTGACGACGGAGTTCGTCGACGGACTGGGCTTCGAGCAGGTCCGCGAGCTGCCGGCGGACCAGCGGGACCGGGTCGGCGAGATCGTCTACCGCTTCTACGTCGGGTCGTTGTATCGATTCGACGAGTTCTGCGGCGACCCGCACCCGGGCAACCTGCTCTACATGCGGGACGGGCGGGTCTGCTTTCTCGATTTCGGGTTGTTCACCCGGATGCGACCCGCGCACGTCCGGTTCGAGGCCGAGTGTCTGCGCACCGCGGCGGAAGACCGGATCGAGGACCTGCACGCATTGCTCGCCGAGGTCGGCATCATCGACGGCGCCGTCGTCACCGCCGAGCAGGCACTGGAGTATGTGTTGTCGGCCTCGGAATGGTGCCTGGTCGACCAGGAGCTGACCATCACCCCCGAGCTCGCCAGCGGCGCTTTCCTGCTCGCGATCGACCCCCGGCCGTCCCCGACCGCCGGCGCCCGGCTCCACGTGCTGCCGGCCGAGCACCTCTTCTCCCGGCGAGCCGACTTCCTCACCTTCGGTGTGCTGGGCGAGTTGGGCGCAACGGCAAACTGGTTTCGGATCGCACGAGAATGGCTGTATGACGACGAACCGGCCACCGAACTCGGTCGGCAGGACCGAGACTGGTGGGCAAGCCGCGCCGGCTGACCACCGCCCGTTCCACCCGACGCACCGGGCCCGCCTGATGCACAAGCCGTAAAGGAAGTAACCCCGAGTGACCGATGCACGCGACTTCGACCTGGTGCTCTTCGGTGCCACCGGATTCGTCGGAAAACTGACGGCGCAGTACCTGCTCGAGGCGGCGCCGGCGGCAGCCCGGATCGCGCTGGCCGGCCGCTCGCTCGACAAGCTCACCGCCGTTCGCGACGCCCTCGGGCCGGCGGCCGTGGGCTGGTCGCTGCTGGTCGCCGACGCCGGCGACGACACCGAACTCGCCACTCTGGCTCGCCGCACCAAGGTCGTCGTGACGACGGTGGGCCCCTACCTGCGATACGGCAAAGGCTTGATCCGGGCCTGCGCGGACGCCGGAACCCACTACGCCGATCTCACCGGCGAATCCCCGTTCGTGAAGTACAGCATCGATGAGCTGCACGAGACCGCGGTGGCCACCGGCGCCCGAATCGTCCCGTCCTGCGGCTTCGACTCGGTGCCGTCCGATCTCAACGCCTACGGCTGCTACCGGGCCACCGAACAGGACGGCACCGGCGAACTGACCGACACCACCCTGGTCGCCGCGTTCAAAGGCGGGTTCAGCGGCGGCACCATCGACTCCGGCCGCGCGATGATGGAAGCGGCCGCCGACGATCGGTCGATCGACCGGATACTGGCCGACCCGTACTCGCTCAGCCCGGACCGGGCACTCGAACCCGACCTCGGCCGGCAGAACGACCTCACCTTGGAGCGGGCCGCCGAGGTGGACCCCAGCCTGACCGGCTGGCTGACCACTTTCGTGATGGCCCAACACAACTCGAAGGTGGTACGCCGCAGCAACGCGCTGCTCGGCTGGGCGTACGGCAAGAACTTCCGCTACCGGGAGGTGATGAGCGCGGGGGACTCGACGCTGGCCCCGGTGATCGCCGCCGGTGTCTCCGCCGGCATGGTCGGCGGGTTCGCCGTCGGCCGCCTGCTCTCGTCGAACCGGGTCGGTCGGCAGATTCTCGACCGGGTACTGCCCAAACCCGGCACCGGACCCGACGAGCAGACCCGGCTCAACGGGTGGTTCCGGATGCAGACCTTCGCCCACACCACCTCCGGCGCCGTCTACGAGGCCGTGTTCGCCATGCAGGGCGACCCCGGCTACGCAGCGACCGCAGTGTTGCTCGGCGAGAGCGGGCTCGCGCTCGCCTTCGACGAGGCGACGCTGCCACCGTTCACCGGAATCCTCACCCCGGTCACCGCCATGGGCGACGTGCTCACCGAACGGCTGCGCGCGGCCGGCGCGACGATCACCGTCGAACGACGCCGCTGAAAATGGCCGAACCCACGGCCCGCGCGACCACCCGCGCACTGCTGAACCGGCCGGCGGTCGACCGCAACGGCTATCTGGATGTGCTGGGCCGGGAGATCGCCGCACCCACCCCGACGCCGGCCCAGCGTGCGATGAACGCACCGCTGGTCGCCACGGTCTACGAGCGGATCTGGCGCCCGGCCGCGTTCTTCGGCGCCAGCGGGGTACGTACCGAGACCGAGTGGCGACGCACGCTGCGCCGGCTGCGGCCGGCGGGCGCGGATCGCGTCCTCGATGTCGCGTGCGGTCCGGGCCTGTTCACCAGCCGGCTGGCCGAACGGCTCGGTCCGGACGGGCTCGCCGTCGGCTTGGACATCTCCGCACCGATGCTGCACCGCGCGGTCCACGACAATGCCGGACCGCAGACCTGCTATGTCCGCGGCGACGCGGGCACGCTGCCGTTCGACGACGCCACCTTCGACGTGGTGTGCTGCCTGGGCGCGCTCTATCTGGTGCCGGAACCGGATCGGGTGGTGGACGAGATGATTCGGGTTCTGGCGCCCGGCGGTCGGATCGCGATCCTGACCACCTACGCGAATCCGACCGACCCGGTCCGTCGGCTGATCGGGCAGCTGGGCGATCGAATCGGGGTGCGCGGCTTCGATCGAGCGCGGTTCCCGAGCCGGTTCGCCGCCGCCGAGCTCACCGACATCCGGCAACAGATCCACGGGCTGTTCCAGTTCGTCGCCGCCGACGCACCCGGCGAACAACCCGCCGCCGAACGGCGCGCCCCCCAGTAGAGTCGCTGTCATGTCGACCGGTTGGACCACGCCCGCCCCGGACGCCCTCCGGGCCACCGCGCAGCCTCGGGTAGCCGAATTGGACCCACGTTCGACGCCCGGCTTCATCGGCGACAAGAAGACCGGCCAACTGCTCACTGCCCAGCGGGCTACCGTGCTGGCCGATCTGCAGGAGATGCTTTACGCCAACGGCCGCTCCGGCGATCGCCGGTCGGTGCTGTTGGTGCTGCAGGGGATGGACACCGCCGGCAAGGGCGGCGTCGTGAAACACGTGGTCGGCGCGGTGGACCCACAAGGCGTATCGCACACGTCGTTCGGCGTGCCGACCGAGGAAGAACGCAGTCACCACTATCTGTGGCGAATTCGTAAGGCCCTCCCCCGGCCCGGCCAACTCGGGGTGTTCGACCGCTCACACTACGAGGACGTGTTGGTGGTTCGGGTGCACAACCTGGTGCCGCCGTCGGTGTGGGAGCCGCGCTACGACGAGATCAACGCATTCGAGCGAGAACTGGTCGAGGGCGGCACCACCCTGGTGAAGGTGGCGATGGTGATCTCCCCGGCCGAGCAGAAGGTCCGGCTGGCCGAGCGCCTCACCCAGCCGGACAAGTACTGGAAGTACAACCCGCGCGACCTGGATGAGCGCGCGCTCTGGCCCGAGTATCAGGCCGCCTACCAGGCGGTGCTGGAGCGCACCGACACCGACCTTGCCCCGTGGTACGTGGTGCCGAGCGACCGCAAGTGGTACACCCGCCTCGCCGTCACGGAACTGCTGATCGCGGCGTTGCAGTCGCTCGACTTGCGTTGGCCACCAGCAGATTTCGATGTAGAGGTGGAGCAGCAGCGGGTCGCCGCGCTGACCGACCCGACCAGCTGATCGGTCAGTTGGGTGGCGAATCGGCCAGAGTGATCGTGGTGGTCTGGGCCGTACCGGAGCCATCGGTCCAGTCGAGTTGCACGACCTCGCCCGGCCGGGCCGCGTCGATCGCCGCGCGTAGATCGTCGGCGGAGGTGATCGCCCGCCCGTCGAGCTTGGTGATCGTCGCGCCCTCCGGCAACCCCGCGGCGTAGGCCGGCGACCCGTAGATCGTCAGCTGCACCCTGGCCCCGGTCGGCCCGGGCGAATCGGCATCGGTGACCAGCACACCCAGCGACGCGGTCGGCCCCACGTGCACGTCGGCGGTACCCACCCCGGTACGTACCTGCTCGACCACCCGCATCGCGTCGTTGATCGGCACCGCATAACCCGCACGTTCGCCGGTCTCGGCGCGCGCGTCGGCGCCGGTGGCCGCTGCCAACACGCCGACGACCGCCCCACCGGAATCGACCAGCGCCCCACCCGAATGCCCGGGTACGACGTCGGCGTCGGCCGCGATCAAACCGGTCAACGCCTTGCTCGAGGCATCCGCCTCGTTGCGGGCGAAGATCCGTTCGTTCAGCCCGGTGACCGCGCCCACCACGCCGGTCGGGGCACCGCCGGTGCCGTTGGCGTTACCGATCGCCATCACCTGATCACCGCGGCGGACCGTGCCCGAATCGCCGATCCGCGCCGGCGGCAGATCTTGTGCGCCGGCCAGCTGCAGCACCGCGATGTCGCGCTCACGGTCGTAGCCGATCGTGGTGGCCGGATAGATCAGACCGTTGCCGACGCTGGTCACCGAGATCTCCTCGGCGCCCTTGATCACATGGTGGCTGGTCAGCACCAGGCCGTCCGGGCTGAGCACGATGCCGGTGCCCGAACCTTCCGGACCGAACGGGCCCAGCTGCACCGTGACGTCCACCAGCGTCGGATCGACGCCGGCCGACACCGCCGTCGGGTCGAGCGGCGGCGGGGGCGGCGGCGCCACGTAAGGCACCACCTCGGTCGAGTACGAGTCGGGCAGGCGCGGCAGTTCCCAGCGACCGGTGTGGACGCCGTAGCCGTAGCCACCGGCGACCCCGACCAGCAAGACGAGGACGATCGGACCACCGGAACCGGAACGCCGCGCGCCGCCCATCTCAGCCCGCCTCGGCCAGCGCCTCCGCCAGGGTCGGATGGAGCACGAACACCTGGTCCAGGCCGGTCAGTACGATCGGTCGACCGGTTGCCGGGCCGTCCGCCACCACGATCAGCCGACCGAGCCGGCGATGCGCGTCCACCAGGATCGCCATTCCGGCCGACGCCAGGAAATCGACCGCGGTCAGATCGATGATCAACTGCGTCGGACCTGCAGCCAGCGCCGCGTCCACCGCAGATTGCAGCACGGGCGCCGTCGCCAGATCCACACTTCCGACCGCAGCGACCACCGTTGTGGACCCGCGTTCGCTCGTCGTGGTGGTCAATCCGTCGACCGGTCTGCGGTCGCCCACCGAGTCCGTCATGGTGTTCAATCTGCCATGAAGCTCGGCGCCGCGCAGCACTCCTGCCCGACCCGGGGCGGCGGCGGGTACGAACCCGCGCATCGCGGGCCCGTCGAGGGTCCACGACAACCGGACCTCGGTGCCGGCATACGACCGCTCGATCTGATGCTCGTCACTCAACGACGCCAGCAAAATCAGGCCCTGACCGCGTACGCCGGGGTCGGCCGGCGGTGGTCGCCAGCGGCCGCTGTCGGCTACGCACACCTCGAGTCGGCCCGACTCGAGGTGCGCGCGAACCCCGACCGTCGCGGTCGAACCGGGAGCCACTCCGCGGTAGCCGTGCTCGACGCTGTTCGTGCAGGCCTCGTTCACCGCCAAGGTCACATCGGTGCCGATCGCGGGCGGTATGCCCGCCTCGGCCAACCAATCGGCCAGCGCGGCCCGCACGCCGCCGAGTTCTGCGGCCAGCGCCGGAACCAGCAACCGCAGCGGAGCCGGCGGTCGGCGGAACACCATCAACGCCACGTCGTCGTCATAGCCACCGGCCGGTGCCGCCGCGGTCAGCACCAGGTCGGCGATCTGCGCCGCCGACCGGCCGGCCAGATCGGTCAACGCCGCCGTCACCCGGCCGATCCCGGTGTCGATCGGGGTCCCGGGTCGCTCGACGAGCCCGTCGGTGTACACCACCAACACCTCGCCCGGCGCCAGTGTCGTCTCCGCCTGCGGTCGTGGCCCGAGATCTGCGGCGGCCAGCGGGACCGACCGGCCACCGTCCAGCGTCCGACCCGGCCGCCCACCCGCGCCGAGCACGGCCGGCGGGTGGCCGGCGCTGCTGTAGTGCAGAGTTCCCCGTGCCGGATCGACGATCCCCGCCCAGACGGTGGTGCAGCTCGCGCCGACGATATGTTCGGCGACCGTGTCGAGTTCGCCGAGCAGTTGGGCGGGCCCGGCACCCCGCAGGATCAGTGCCCGGGACGACGCCCGCAGCTGGCCCATCACCGCTGCGGCGGCCAAACCCCGGCCGACGCAGTCGCCGACGATCACGCCGATCCGACCGTCCGGCAACTGCACCACGTCGTACCAGTCACCGCCGATCTCCAACGGCGCGACCGCCGGCTCGTACCGGACCGCGAACCCGACCGGCGGCTCGGTGGCACCGAGCATCGACTGTTGCAGGGTCAGCGATACCGTGCGGACCGCGTCGTACGCCCGCGCGCGCAGCATCGCCACCCGCAGATGCCCGGCGAACAACCCGATCAGGGTTCGCTCGTCGGCCGCGATCCGCCGCGCCGCGGCGAACTCCAGCCAGATCGCCGCCGTCGGCCCCGCCGACAGCCCGATCCCCGGCACCGGGTCGCCGGCCGGCCCCGCGGATTCCGAATCGACCTCACCGCGGGCGCGCTCCAGGGCACTCCGAACCGATTCCGGCAGCTCCGGCCAGGTTCGCCGCAACGAGCCGGCAACCGGGTAGACGACCGGATCGGCGGCGCTCCCCCAGCTCACCGCGACCGCGTCGACCGCGTCGAGCGGCTCCGGGCAATGCTGCAGGGCCGCCTCGAGCACCTCGGCCACCCCCGCCGCACCGGCCAACGAGCCGGCCAACCGATTCACCACCCGTTCCCGGTCGGCCGCGGTGCGCTCGGCGGTCACATCCCGGGCCGTGCCCACCAGCCAGTGCTCGCGCCCGGCCGCCCGCAACGAGCTGGTGCTCAACGCCAGCCAGACCGACCGCCCATCTCGGTGCCGGATCAACAGGGTGGCCCGACCACCGTCGAGGTGGACCGCGGCGCGGGCCACGGCCGGATCCGGCACCCACGGATGCGGCCATCGATAGGGCACGCCGTCCGGCCCGTAACCGGTGATGTCGCCGAACGCCGCGTTGACCTCGACGACCGCTCCGTCCGCGTCCACAACGAAGAAGCCGTCCTGCAAGGTGTGCACCAGGGCCCGACGGAACGCGCCCCGATCGGCGAGATCGTCGGCCCGTTCCCGCTCGGCCTGGTACCGGCGGGTGCCGTCGAGATAGCCGCGAGTCGCCACGTCGGCCGCGGTCAACGTCTGCAGCAGGAAGCCGAGCGCGGCCCCGGCCTCGTCCGGGCCGGCACCCGCGGTGGCCCGGAAATGCGCCTCGACCAGGTCGAGGATGCTCACCCCGTCGGCCAGGGCGCGCCGGCCCAACCCGTAGCCGACACCGAGAGTCGCCTCACTCGGCGCAGCGAGATGCCGACGCAGCGCCGCCGCATAGTCGGCGCGCAGAGCGAGCGCGGCGGCGCTCACCGCCGGACGCCCCGATAGCGGGCCAGCAACACGACCGCGTCGTCGGACGCTTTGGCGTACCGATCGAGCAGGTCGCCGGCGATCCGATCCACCGGACCGGCGACGCCGGACTCGGTGAGGTGGCGATCCGCAATGCCGTCCGACGCCAGCACCAGCAGGTCGCCGACCTCCAGCGGGACCGTCGCCGGCTGCTGGCCGGGCGGCAGCCGGTAGCCGACGATGCCGCCCACGGACAGCCCGCTCGCCCGCGGCGCCGCCGAACCGGTCGCCGACACCCCGATCAGGATCGCCGCGACATTGCCGACGCCCAACCAACTGAGCGAACCGGCGGCGACATCGAGCCGGACCAGGGTGATCGCTGCACCGCGGGTGCCGAGCAGCGCTCGATGACACAGCGTGATCAGCTCGTCCAGCGGTTCGGTCGGGTTGCAGCTGAGCACCTGGTGCGCCCGGTGCGCCGCGGCGGCGGCGTCGGCCCCGTGGCCGAGCCCGTCGATCACGCCGAGCAGCACGACGTCGCCGCCGGCGTCGAGCACCGCCCAGTCGTCGCCGGACACCGACTGTCCGGGCATCGGCCGGCCGGCCACCGCCCAGTCCACCGCGCCCGATCTGCCCTGCTCACGCACCGGACACCAGCTTCCACATCTCCACACAGGTCCCCCGGCCGGGTCGCGAGGTGACCTCCAGGTGATCCATCATCCGGCGGGCACCGGGCAATCCCAGGCCAAGCCCACGCCCGGTCGAATAGCCGTCCTCCAGCGCCCGAGCCACGTCCACGATGCCCGGACCGTCGTCCACCGCCCGCACGACCAACGCACTGCCGCCGGAACGCTGCTCGACGCTCAGCCGGACTTCGCCGGTGCCGGCATAACTGGTGATGTTGCGCGCGAGCTCGGAAATAGCGGTCGCGATCATGGTGCGGTCGGTGAGACCGAAGCCCAGCTGCTGCGCCAGGTCGCGACCGGCCTTCCGGGCCGTCACGATGTCGTCGGGGGAATCGACCGCGACCACCACCACCTCACCGACCACCGGGCCGACCTCCCCGACCGCGGGTGGGCGTCTGCCGGTCGAGCAGAGCCAACCCCTCCTCCAGATCCAGCGCGGTGTGGATGTCGGCGAAGGTGAGACCGAGCTGCACCATCGAGAACGCCACCTCGGGTGACAAACCGACGATGACCGTATCCGCACCCCGCAGCCTGGTCATGTGCGCGATGGTGGACAGCGAACGGGCAGCGAACGAGTCCATCACGTCGATCGCCGTGACGTCGACGATGATGCCGTGTGCCCGATACCGGCCGACCCGATCGATCAGGTCGTCCTGCAACTGCTCGGTATCGGCATCGGACAACTCGGCCTGAACGGTCGCGATGAGATAACTGCCCTGTTTGAGGATCGGAACGGGCATCGGCCGCGGGACCGCTCAGCGGCCGTCGCGCGCCGGATCGGCAACGCTGCGATCGACCTCGTAGCCCAGCAGCCGCTCGGCCTGCTCGATTCCCCCCTGCAGGTCGCCGACCGCGTTCATCTTCGACAGGTCGAGACCGATCGTGACCAGGGTGAGCGCGATCTCCGACGACAGCCCGGTGATGATCACGCTGGCACCCATCAGACCGGACGCGTCGACCGTCTGCACCAGGTGGTTGGCCACCGTCGAGTCGATCGCCGGGACACCGGTGACGTCGATGACCACCACCTTCGCCCGGTTGGCCCGGATCGCCCGGAGCAGCTGCTCGGTCAGCTGACGAGCCCGCTGACTGTCCAGCACACCGATGATCGGCAGGATCAGCAGCCGTTCCCGCACCTGCAACACCGGCGTCGACAGCTCTCGGATCGCGTCCTGCTGTTGCCGGATGATCCGTTCCCGCTCCTGCACGAACGAGACCCCGACGGTGTTCGCGATCCGGTTCGCCGCCGGCTCATAGGCATCCAACACCCGGTTGAGCAGCTCGAAGTCGGACTGATACTTGGAGAACAACGACCGGGCCAGCACATCGCGCAGCAGCAGGACGATGCCGAGCACCTCGTCGGTTTCCACGCCACGCGGGATGATCCGTTCGGACAGGTCCCGCGCGTAGGCCTGCAACGCCTCGACGCTGCCGGTCTCCAACACCTCGACGTAGTTGTCGTAGACCGAGGTGGCCTCGGAGAAGACCTCCTCGGCGGTCATCGCGGTGAGCAGCTTCGCCGCCCCGATCCGGCGGGCCCACTCTTCGCGTAGCTCGGTGCGGTTCTGCCGAAGATGCTCGACGAGTTGCGGGAGCAACGACTCGGTCGGGTCCGGCGCGGTGGGCGGCTCGGATCCGGTCAGCGACTCCGACATCGACTTCGGCGACATCGATCTCGAACCTCCGGGGCTGGATGGGCAGTTCTGGCGGGCGATCTCTGGCAGACAATCCCGGAGTCAGCGTAGTCCGCAGCGGCCGTTCGGTACGGTCGCTGCGGAAGTCTCCCGGTGGCAATTCGCCCGCCGGGCGACTGCCACGATTGCACAACCGGTGCCGGGGTACCCCCGAAGCAACCGACACACACCTACGCATCCGATCCGATAACCGATATGGACCAATCCGGAGGTCGAAGATGGGCGCCGCCGAGGCGATCGAACCTGACAGTGCGCCGACACCGCCCCTGATCGAACTCCGGGTCGACGCCGAGCCCACCCAACTCGGCGTGGTCCGGGCGGTTGCCGGCACCATCGCGGCGCAGGCCGACTTCGACCTGGACACGATCGCCGACATCCGGCTCGCCGTGGACGAGGCGGCGTCCTACCTGGTGGTGCGGGCAGTTCCAGGCAGCCAGCTGTGGTGCATGTTCCGCAACACCGGCAACGTTCTGGCCATCGCGGTGTCGGCGGCGACCACCGGCGAGGACCAGTCGTTGCGGCAGAGCTTCGGCTGGCATGTGCTGAACACGCTGACCGACTACGTCGAGCTCCGGCACGACCCGACCGGCCGGACGATCGTCGAGTTCAGTCTGTTTCGAGACCCGGTTTCGTGACCGGTTCCAGCGCCGGCTCCGGCCGAGCCCGTACCGCCGGCGAGTACGACGACGTCATCGCGGTGTTCACCGAGATCAGCCGGTTGCCCGCGGACGACCCGGGCCGCGCCCAGCTGCGCGACCAGCTGGTCACCCGTTGTCTGCCGCTGGCCGAACACCTGGCCTGGCGGTTCACCGGCCGGGGCGAGCCGCACGACGACCTGCTGCAGGTTGCCCGCCTCGGCCTGGTGAACGCGGTCGATCGGTTCGATGTCGACCACGGCGCCGACTTCGTCTCGTTCGCAGTGCCGACCATCATGGGCGAGATCCGGCGGCATTTCCGCGACACCAGCTGGGCGATGCGGGTACCGCGGCGGCTGAAAGAGCTGCACGTGACGCTGAGCCGGGCGGCCGGGGAGATGTCGCAACGCCTCGGCCGTGCGCCGACGGTCCGGGAGCTGTCCGACGAGCTCGACCTGTCGGTCGAGGAGGTGAGCGAAGGCCTGGTCGCCGGAAACGCCTATCAGACCGTCTCGGTCGACGCGGAAACCCGCGGGCCGGACACGTTGCCGCTGCGCGAGACGCTCGGCGAACTGGACGAGGCGATCATGTCGGTGGAGGACCACGAGTCGCTGCGGCCGCTGTTGGAGGCACTGCCCGAACGCGAGCGCACCGTGCTGATGCTCCGCTTCTTCGGCAACATGACCCAATCCCAGATCGCCGAACGGGTGGGCGTCTCGCAGATGCACGTCTCCCGGATACTGGCCCGCACCCTGGCCCAACTCCGCCGCGAGCTGGAGTAGCTCGACCGCTACATTCGTGGCATGGACCGATCGGGTGGGCAGGCCCTGCGGGTGCTGGCCCAGTTCGTGGCCGGACCGCTGGTCCGCGAGCGGCTGCGGCCGCACCGGGATTGGCTGGACGTCCGGTTCTGCGCCGAATCCGACGACGCCACCTTCCAGGCCGAGCTGCCCGAAGCACAGGTGCTCTGGCATGTGTTGCGCCCATTGTCGGCGAGCGACATCGAGCGGGCGACTCGGCTGCAGTTGATCCACAAGCTGGGCGCCGGGGTGAACACCATCGCGCTGGACGCCGCCGCAGCGCGCGCGATCGCGGTCGCGAACATGCCGGGCGCGAACGCACCCTCGGTGGCCGAATCCGCGCTGCTGCTGATGCTGGCGGCCATGCGCCGTCTGCCACAGTTGGACCGGGCAACCCGGGCGGGCCACGGTTGGCCGACCGATCCGGCACCGACCGAGCAGGTGCGCGACCTCGGAGCCTGCACGGTGGGCTTGGTCGGCTACGGCAACATCGCCCGGACGTTGGAGCGAATCCTGCAGGCGATCGGGGCGACCGTGCTCCACACCAGTACCCGCGACGACGGTTCGCCGGCCTGGCGCCCCTGGCCCGACCTGCTCACCGACTGCGACGTCGTCTCGCTGCATCTGCCGCTCACGCCGACGACCGAACGCTTGCTGGACCGGGCAGCGCTGGACCGGATGCGGCCGGGCGCAGTTCTGGTGAACACCGCGCGGGGCGGCCTGGTCGACGAGTCCGCGCTGGTCGACGCGCTGCGCGCGGGCCGGCTCGGCGCGGCCGGGCTGGACGTGTTCGCCGTCGAGCCGGTGTCACCGGACAATCCCCTGCTCACCTTGCCGAACGTGGTGCTGACCCCGCACGTCGCCTGGCAGACCGCCGACACGTTCGGCCGCTACCTCGACCGTGCCGTGGACAACTGCCGCCGGCTGCGCGACGGCGCGCCGCTGGCCGATCTGGTCGGGCCCGGCGCGCATGGCTGACCTGATGGACCGGCTGCTGAATCTGGATCCGCTCCTGATCTTTCTGATCGTCGGCTTGATCGTGTTCGCCGAGGACGCGATCTTCCTCGGGTTCGTGCTGCCCGGCGAGACTGCCGCGGTGCTCGGCGGGGTGGCCACCGGTCAAGACCGATTACCGCTCTGGCTGATGTGCGCTGTCGTGGTCGGTGCCGCGATCGCCGGCGACTCGGTCGGCTACGAGGTCGGTCGGCACGTCGGGCCCCGGGTGCTGCAGCTGCGCGTCCTCGATCGCCGACGAGCCCAGATCGACCGCGCGCAGGACCTGCTCCGCCGTCGGGGCGGCGGGGCGGTGTTCCTCGGCCGGTTCGTCGCGTTCTTCCGCGCGGTGATGCCCGCGCTGGCCGGGGTGTCCCGGATGCGGTACCCGGTATTCCTGGCCTACAACGCAGCCGGTGGCCTGGTCTGGGGTATCACGTTCGTGCTGATCGGGCACCTCGCCGCGCGCTCCTATCGCGCGGTCGAATCGGAGGTCGGCCGCGGCGCGGCGATCGCGGTGGCGATCGTGGTCGTCTGTGCGATCGTCGTCTGGCGGATCCGCAAACGCCGCGGCGAACGCGGGACGGCACAGCGTGCGGATGCGCAGGGCGAAACCGATCGCGGCGGCTCCGTAGACTGACGTCCGGGTCGTGACTGCCGAGGAGATCACCGTATGTCTGCAAGATCCGCGTTGTCCGTCCGTCGGTTCGACGTGTCCGACATCCCGGACCAGACCGGCAAGACCATCCTGATCACCGGCGCGAACAACGGGCTCGGTCTGCACGCTGCGACCGCGCTGGCCGGCGCCGGTGCTCGAATCGTGCTCGCCTGCCGCAACCAGACCACCGGTCGGGCCGCCCTCGACGCGGTGCGGGCCCGGTCGCAACAGCGCGGAAGCGATGCCGATCATCGCCTGATCCAGCTCGATCTGGCGGATCTGGCCTCGGTCCGCGACGCGGGCAAAGCGGCCCTCGACGCTGCGCCGGCGCTCGACGTGCTGATCAACAACGCGGGTTTGATGGCGGTGCCGTTCGGCAGGACCGCGGACGGTTTCGAGATGCAGATCGGCACCAACCATCTCGGCCATTTCGCGCTGACCGATGCCCTGCTGCCGGCGTTGCTGGCGACGCCGGCGCCGCGGGTGGTGACGTTGTCCAGCATCGCCCACCGCGGCGCCCGGATGGACACCGACGACTTCGCCTTCGAGCACCGCCGCTACGACCGGATGGGCGCCTACGGGCAGTCCAAGCTGGCCAACCTGCTGTTCGCCGGGGAGCTGGCCCGCCGCGCCGAGACCGCAGGGGCCCCGCTGACCTCGGTCGCCGCGCACCCCGGGGTGGCGGCGACCAATCTGTTCGACGAGTTCGCCCCGCCGATCCCCGGCGCCAAGCCGATCCTGCACGCCGGGCTGCGGGTGGTCGGCAACAGCGAGAGCCGCGGCGCGCTCAGCCAGCTCTACGCCGCCACCATGCCGGATGTGCGCAACGGCGACTACCTCGGCCCAACCCTGCTGTTCGGTACCCGCGGCCCGGTGCGGCGGTCGCCGCGGAGCCGATCGGCGCAGGACGAGAACCTGGCCCGGCGGCTGTGGGAGCGGTCGGTGGAACTGACCGGCGCGGACTACGCGGCGCTCGACGGACGCTGAACTGTACCTGTAGTCCGTTCGCCCGATATGCCAAACCTCTTCTGCAAGATACGATTTGAATACAATCCGACTTGCCGAATGGATGCGCAAATGCACAAGATCCGAAATGCCGCCGTAGTTATAGCTTTCACCGCGCTGTCGGGTTCGATGCTCGCCCTGTCGGCTCCACCAGCAACCGCCAAAGAATTGGGGGGAGTGGACATGCAGGCCGCATGCAACAATCAGTATAAAGGGTGGGGAACCACGGCGGTCGTGCTCGACCCGAAAAGCGCATACAGTTGGCGGTGCAAGCCGAAGGTGGGAATCGCACAACCTATCAATGTCAACCAGCAGTGCACCGTGCAGTACGGCAGTCCCGCTTTCAGCAAGGCGCGAGATCCTAAGAATCCGTATACGTGGTACTGCTTCAACAACAAATAGTCGGCGCCCGGCGTAGGGCAGCAGAAGTGTCCTGTATCCCAAGGTTTCCGGTCACCCGACCAGCCAAGCCATCCCTTGGCCGGCCGGCACACCGGAGGGAACGGCGAAAGGGAACGCGCTGTTAGGAGTCACGGCAGCGACCGTCGGCTCGGGTCCTCTGGCGGGGAGACCTTGGGGCCATGCCTGACTGATGACGGGCGACGTGACGACGGTCGTCTACGCGCTGCAGAGACGTGTCACAGTCCTGGGCGAACACACGCGGGGAAGCCGCACCCCCCCGTACTGAGCGGTCGCCACGATCCGTTGATCGGGTGAGGCCAGTCGTTTCGAGCGACCCAGATACAGCGGCTGCTCGGTATGGGCGTCGAACACGGCCAGGTAATGCCAGGCATGAGTCGCCATCGGCGATCACATCCCGATATGGATCACCGTGCCACCGGCAGTCATCGCTTTCCCACCCATCCCGCCACCGGGACTACGACCCGGCGGAGGGCACGGCCCAACACCCACCCGCGGCGGGTGCCACACGTCAGGCATGGTGGCAGCAGCGGTTTCCAAGTCTTGCAGGGTGGTGATGACGATCACCGTCACCGGCAACCCCCGATGCCGACCCAACTCGCACGACCCGATCGCCGCCCGCACAACAGCAAGCAACTCAGTCGATTGCGCTGGGTCGGCAACCGAGAATCCCGCCGGGCTCGATCCTCGGGCACGGCACCGTCCGGGACGGAGTATCGACAGCGGGAGCGTCGTCGTCGGGGTTACACATCCCCGGGGCCGCGTACTTCGCGAACACCGTTTCAGATAGGCACACAACTCACGGTGGGCGAACACCCAGGCCAGGCAACTATGCCGCGACGCAGCGGGACGTTCCGGTCGGTCTCGGATCATGTAGTGGTGGCCGGGAAAGAGGGCACCATGGCAGGCATGGCACCAAAGATCGGCCCCGGGCCCCTGACCACGGCGGACCTGGGGGGGATGCCCGGTGACGGGCGACGTTACGAACTTGTCGACGGGGTGCTCATCGTGAGCCCAGCACCGGGCCGTCGCCACCAACGGGTCGTATACCGGTTGTACGGCGTCCTGGATGCCGTCTGCCCGGCGGTGTACGAAGTGGTCGGTGCACCGTTCGCCGTACGGGTCGGGGACGACGTAGAGCTGCAACCGGACCTGCTCGTCGCCCGGGCCGCGGACCTGACCTCCACCGACCTGCCGGCGCCGCCGCTCCTCGCGGTCGAGGTGCTCTCGCCGAGCACCCGATTGATCGACCTGAACACCAAACGCGCCGCCTACGCGCGGATGGGGGTGGCGAACTACTGGGTGATCGATCCGGACGAGCCGCGACTCGTCGTGTTCGAGCTGGCCGGCTCCGACTACCGAGAACGTGCCCACGTCGCCGGCAGCCACAGCTACGACGCCGACCGGCCGTTCTCGGCTCGCATCCTGCTCGCCGATCTGCTGCGCGACTGCTGAACCCGTCCGGGTCAGGGCGTGAGCACGATCCGACCGTCGAGCGCTCGCCCCTCCATCCGCTCGTGCGCAGCGGCAGCATCCGCGAACGGCATGACGTCGACGACGATCTCGCCCAACCCGGCAGCAACCGCGGCTCGCGTTGCCCGCGGCGAGCAGCCGGCCGCCCGGCGCCATCAGCCCCAAGCTCTGCGTGCGCAGCTCGCCCCCGACCGGATCGATCACCCACCACGTCGAACTTCTCCTCGGCCAGCTCGGTGGTCAGCCGAGTGGAGTCGACGATCCGGTCGTACGGCAGCCGCGTCCGCTGCGCCGCGTCGAGCTTGCCGGGCCGGACGGTGCCCACCACCGGACCCGCGCCGAGCTGCTTCGCGATGCCCGGGACTGCGGCGGCGAAACCGCCGAGCGCGCCGTGCACCAGCACGCGTTCGTCCGCCTGCAGATGGACCACCGCGGTGGACCGTGCCGGCCACCTCCAACCCCGGCACGAACGGCGGCTGGGCCATCCCGGGAACGTCGCGATAGACGCCCTGTCGGAAGTACAGATCGATCAGCCCGACCGCTGCGTGCGTGACGTCGATCGCAACCTGGCCGGGCCCGGGGACCGGATCGGGTAGCTCGACGACCGTGAGGACCGACGGCTCGCCGAACGCCGTGGCCTGAACCGCGTGCATGGAACTCGTTACATCGCCCGCCGCCGCAACCGACGCGCGGCCGCGACCAGGTTGCGCAACGACGGGTCGAGCTGCCAGCGCTGCCGCGCCTTCAGTCCCCCGTCCGGGTTGGCCCAGAGCCGTTCCAGCTCAATCGCTTCGGCCGCCGTCGAGAGCAGCTCGGCCAACTCGTCGATATCCGGGATCCGCGTCGATCGGCTCTCGTAGACCCCGGGCCCGACACCGCGGGTGAGCCCCTCGCCGTGCGATACATCGCCCTGCAATGCGCCGAGCACCCATGCGATCGACCGGGTGGCCACGAGTGCGGTGACGTCGGCGTCCAGCTGCTCGATGGCATCCACCACGACGGGCAGACCCGAGTAGCCGATGTGGGTATGGATCTGGGTCTGCGCCGCCACCCCGGACGTAGCCAGCTTGAACGCCGCGACCGACCACCGCAGGTACTCGTCACGACCCGCCTCGCGCCGCGGCAACAGCTCCCGGATCGCCGGCTCGTCGACCTGGATGATGGCGATCCCGGCCTGCTCCAGGTCGGCCAGCTCGTCCCGGATCGCCAACGCCACCTGGTCGGCGGTCTCGTGCAGTGGTTGGTCCTGTCGCACGAACGAGCGGGCCAACATGGTCACCGGACCGGTCACGACGGCTTTCACCGGCTTGTCGGTGAGCGACTGCGCGTAGGTGATCCACTCGACCGTCATCGGCGCGGGCCGGGACACGTCGGCGTAGACGATCGGCGGTCGGACACAGCGCGAGCCGTACACCTGGACCCAGCCGAAGTGGGTGATGGCGAACCCGTCCAGCAGCTCGCCGAAGTACTGGATCATGTCGTTGCGCTCGTGCTCGCCGTGCACCAGGACGTCCAGGCCGATGTCTTCCTGCAGCCGGATCGTCGCCTCGATCTCCGCCCGCACCCGCTGCTGGTAGTCGGTCCAGGCCAGCCGTCCCTGGCCGAGCTCGTGGCGGGCCCGCTTCAGCGCCGCTGACTGCGGGAACGAGCCGAGCGTGGTGGTCGGCACCGGCGGCAGGTTCAGTCGCGCCTGCTGCGCCGCCCGGCGAACCTCCCACGGCTCCCGCTCGCGCATCTCCGGCGTCACCGCGTACACCCGCTGTCGCACCGCGTGCTTCTGCTTGAAGTGCACCTCGGTCGGGCGTTTGCGCCAACCTTCGCCCGGGCCGTCGGTGAGCGCCCGCGCCAGCGAAACCACCTCGCCGACCTTCTGTTTGGCAAACGCCAACCGATCCGCGACATGGCCCGGCAGGTCGTATTCCACCAGCAGGTCGTAAGGCACGTGCAACAACGTGGTACCGGTGGATACGACCAGATCGGGACAGACCTGGGTCAGCTCGTTCAGGTAGTTCAGTGTGACGAACCGGTCGGCGCGCCAGACGTTCCGTCCGTTGATCACCCCGGCATACAGCCGTTTGCGTCGCATCCCCGGGATGGCGGCCAGGTCCTCCGGACGCACCCGGTGACCGGCCAGATCCAGGCCGATCGCCTCCACCTTGGTGGCGGCCAGAATCGGCAACGCCGGCCCGAGATCACCGTACTGGCCGGTGACCAACAACCGGGGCCGCAGCGGCGCGGTGGACAGCCGGCGGTAGGTCTGCTCGAACGCGGCCAGCTCGGCGTCGGTCCGGTCGCCGGTGAACGACGGCTCGTCCAGCTGAACGCAGGTGGCGCCCCGTTGCGCCAGGACGTCGAACAGCTCTTCGTAGCGCGGCAGCAGGCGGTCGAGCAGATCGAGCCGGATCCGCTGGTCGGCGCCCGACTCGTGCGCGCCCGGCTGCTCACCCACCTTCGACAACAGCAACAACGAGAGCGGCCCGAGCACCACCGGCCGCAGCTCGATGCCCCGGGCCCACGCACGATCGAACTCCGCCAGCAGCGCCTCCGGATGCAACGAGAACTCGGTGTTCTCGTCGATCTCCGGCTGCCGATAGTGGTAGTTGGTGCCGAAGAACCGGACCAGTTCCAGCGGCGGGACGTCGGGCCGCCCCCGGGCCATCAGGAAATAGCAGTCGAGCGGGTCGAGTCCCTCGGCGTACCGCCGGAAACGGGCCGGGGTGGCGCCGAACAGCAGCGCATTGTCCAACACGTGGTCGTAGAACGAGAACGTATTGCCCGGTACCTGGGTCAGGCCGGTGGCGGCCAGTTCGCCGTACTGCCGTTCCTGGATCTCCTGCCGAACCGCGTACAGGTCCGGCTTGGCCGGGCCGTGCCAGTACGCCTGGAGCGCCCGGGTCAGCTCGCGATGCACACCGATCCGCGGGTAGCCGAGGATGCTCGACCCGAATCCTGCCGCGACGCCCGCCATCGGATCGGCTTACTTCTTGTCGCCGTACTGGTAGAAACCGGCGCCGGTCTTCTTGCCGAGCAGGCCCGCCTCGACCATCCGCATCAGCAGCGGCGGTGGCGAATAGAGCGGCTCCTTGAACTCGGCGTACATCGAGTCGGCGATCGACTTGACCGTATCCAGCCCGACCAGATCCGACAGCGCCAACGGACCCATCGGATGCGCCAGGCCCAGCACGGTGGCCTTGTCCACGTCCTCCTTGGTCGCGAAGCCCGACTCGACCATCCGGATCGCGGCCAGCAGGTACGGCACCAGCAACGCGTTCACCACGAACCCGGACCGATCGGCGGCACGCACCACCTGCTTACCGAGCACGTCCGCGGCGAACTGCTCGGCCCGCTGGGTCACCTCGGGGCTGGTCTTCAGCGTGGTGATCAGCTCGACCAGCGGCAGCACCGGCACCGGATTGAAGAAGTGCAGCCCGACCACCCGCTCCGGCGTCTTGGTGGCGACCGCAATTTTCATGATCGGAATGGATGAGGTGTTCGACGCAAGGACGGCGTTCTCGTCGGTGACGACCTTGTCGAGCTCGGCGAAGATCGCGGTCTTCACCTGCTCGTCTTCCAGCACCGCCTCGACCACCAATTGCCGGTCCGCGAAGTCCGCGAGGTCGGAGGTGAGCCGCAGCCGCGCGGCCGCTTGCTCCCGTTCCCGCTCGGTGAGCTTGCCGCTGCTCACGCCGCGGTCCAGCGAGCGCATGATGCGGGCCCGCCCGGCGGCGGTCAGTTCCCGGGTGGGCTCGTAGACCAGCACGTCGACCTGGGCACGAGCACACACCTCGGCGATGCCGCCGCCCATCTGTCCGGCACCGATAACTCCGACGCGCTGAATCTTCTCGCTGGTCACGGCAGCTCCTGTGGTACGCAATCGAATGAGGACTGAGGCCGATCATCGACTCTATCGGCACGTGCCCTCCCCACCGGATTCACCCGGCGGGGAGGGCACGTGCACGACATCACCTGATATCGCGTCGAACGGTGACGCGATCGATCAGTGGAACTGCCCCTCCTCGGTCGAACCCTTCAGGGCCGCCGTGGAGGTGTCCGGATCGATCGTGGTGGCGATCCGGTCGAAGTAACCGGCGCCGACCTCGCGCTGGTGCTTGGTGGCCGTGTAGCCCCGCTCCTCGGCCGCGAACTCGCGCTCCTGCAGGTCGACGTAGGCGGTCATGCCCTCGCGGGCGTAGCCGTAGGCCAAGTCGAACATGCTGTAGTTCAGCGCGTGGAAGCCGGCCAGGGTGATGAACTGGAACTTGAAGCCCATCGCGCCCAGCTCGCGCTGGAACTTGGCGATGGTGGCGTCGTCCAGGTGCGCCTTCCAGTTGAACGACGGCGAGCAGTTGTAGGCAAGCAGCTGGTCCGGGAACTCGCTGCGCACCGCCTCGGAGAACTTCTTCGCCAGCTCCAGATCCGGCGTGCCGGTCTCCATCCAGATCAGATCGGCGAACGGGGCGTAGGCCTTGGCCCGGGCGATACACGGATCGATGCCGTTGCGGAGCTGGTAGAAGCCCTCCGCGGTGCGGTCGCCGGTGATGAACGGCTGGTCGCGCTCGTCCACGTCCGAGGTGATCAGGGTGGCGGCCTCGGCGTCGGTCCGGGCGATCACCACGGTCGGGGTGTTCGCCACATCGGCCGCCAATCGGGCCGAGGTCAGAGTGCGGATGTGCTGGCTGGTCGGGATCAGCACCTTGCCACCGAGGTGGCCGCACTTCTTCTCCGACGCCAGCTGGTCCTCCCAGTGGGTGCCCGCGGCGCCGGCGTTGATCATCGCCTTCTGCAGCTCGTACACGTTCAGCGCGCCGCCGAAGCCGGCCTCGCCGTCCGCGACGATCGGCACCAGCCAGTTGCCCACCGAGGTGTCGCCCTCGACGGCCGCGATCTCGTCGGCGCGCAACAGCGCGTTGTTGATCCGACGGACCACCGCGGGCACCGAGTTGGCCGGGTAGAGGCTCTGGTCGGGGTAGGTGTGCCCGGCCAGGTTGGCGTCACCGGCAACCTGCCAGCCGGACAGGTAGATCGCCTTCAGCCCGGCACGCACCTGCTGCACGGCCATGTTGCCGGTCAGCGCGCCGAGCGCATTGATGTAATCGGGCCCGTTGACCTCGTTCCACAGGATCTCCGCACCGCGGCGGGCCAGCGTGGCGTCTTCCACGACGGTGCCCTGCAGCTTCGCGACCTGATCCGCCGAGTAGTTCCGGGTGACACCCTTCCACCGGGGGTTGGTGTCCCAATCCTGCTGGATCTCTGCGGCGGTCCGGGGTGTGCCGATGGTCGACATCGCTCTCCATCTTCTCGTCGGTGGTCCCGCCGTCGGTCTCGGCGGCGGGCGGCTTTCCAGCCATCTGCCTTCACAGAATTGCGAGGCATAACGCTCGTACTGTTTAAGAGTGGCACAGCCGAAAAGTGCCGTCTACCTGTTACGACTGTAAATATCCGCTAGCTTTTCGCCAGCTATTGCGAATCTTGCGAAGTTGCGGGACACGACGACAGCGGCCGCAAGCGGCAGTCCTGTGCGGTACCAGCAGGTTCGCCCCGCCCCACCCCGGCGCGAGCGGCCGGACCGACCCGCACCCGGTCCGACCCGGCCGGATCACCGATTGTGACGACATTCACGTGCGTCTTCACGTGTGTCGCGGCCCCACCCGGTCAGCCCGGCCGCAACGCCCGCACCGCGTCGATCGTATCGACGTCGGCGTAGGTCTTGTCCGGGCGGTACCGCAACACCCGGGCAAAGCGCAAGGCGACCCCGCCCGGATAGCGGGTGCTGACCTGCGCCCCGTCCAACTCGATCTCCACCACCAGCTCCGGGCGGAGATAGACCGCATGCTGATCACGGGCCCGTTCGTAGCGCGGAAACTCCGCGGTCTGCCACCGGAGCAGCGCATCGGTCAACCCCTTGAACGTCTTGCCGACCATCACCGGAGCGCCCCCGTCCGGGTCCCGCGCGCCGAGGTGCAGGTTGGACAACCAGCCGGTGCGTCGGCCGTATCCCCATTCGGCACCCAGCACCACCAGATCCAAGGTGTGCGCCGGCTTCACCTTCTGCCAGGCCCGGCCCCGCCGACCGGCCGCATACGGGGCGTCGAGCGACTTCAGCATGACGCCCTCGTGCCCGGCGGCCAACGCCGCAGCAAACTGCTGCTCCGCCACCTCGGGCGACGGGTGCTGCACCGACGGGATGCGATGCGCTGCGGCGACGCGGTCGAGCGCGGCCAGCCGTTCGGCCAGTGGTTCGTCCAGCAGGTCCGCTCCGTCCAGGTGTAGGCAGTCGAAGAAGTACGGGTGCAAGACCAGCTCCCGCGCCCGCTCGGCGCCGAAGCGACTCATCGTCTCCTGGAACGGCCGGGGCCGACCGGAATCGGTCAGCGCCAGCGTCTCGCCGTCCAGCACCACGCTGCGGCACGGCAACGTGCGGGCGAGCTCGACCAGTTCCGGGACGGACTCGGTGATGTCGCGCAGGGTTCGGGTGAACACCCGCACCGCAGCACCGTCGCGGTGCACCTGGATGCGCGCGCCGTCCAGCTTGTACTCGACACTGACGCCCGGACCGAGTTCGGCGTAGGCGTCGGTCAGCGTTTCGGCGGGCGAGGCGAGCATCGGCCGGACTCCCCGGCCGACCGCCAGGCGGATCCGGGCCAGCCCGTCGGCACCGTCGCCGAGCGCGACCCGGGCGGTTTCCGGCAGGCTCCCGGAGAGCATGAGCGCCCGGCGGACCGGCTCGCCCGGCAACCCGGCGGCGGCCGCGATCGCCTCGGTCATCACCCCTTCCAGTGCGCCTTGGCGCAGCTCACCGGTGAGCAGTCGGGTCAAGAACCGCTGCTCGGGTTCGGTCGCAGCGGCGAACAGCGCGGTCAGCACGGCGCGGCGGTGCCCGGCCGAGCCCGGACCCGCCGCGGCGGCGACCTCACCCAGCGCCGCGTCCACCGTCGCGACCGTGAGCTCGGCCTGTGCGGCCGGCGGCGCCTGAGCCGCCTGCACCGTCCGCCAGCCGATCCCGGTCCGTCCCTGCCGCGGCTCCCCGGCGAGCCAGGCAACCACGGGTGCGATGTCGCCGGAACCGAGCTCGGCGAGCAACGCCGCGATCCCGGCGATCTTCGCCGTGCGCGAGCGCGTGGCGCCGATCTCGGCGGAGGTATCGACGATCCGATGCAGTAGCACGTCCCCTATGCTGCCCGGCATTGCTGGATCGGCCGGTGGACGACGAGCACTTTTGGCCGACCTTTGCCCGGGTGCCGTCGGCTCGTAGGCTGGTCGGCGTGGCGAAAACCTTCGCCGGCGCCCGCCTCCGGCAACTCCGTACCGAGCGCGGGATGAGCCAGGTCGCCCTCGCGCACAGCCTGGATATCTCGCCGAGCTACCTGAATCAGATCGAGCATGACGTACGCCCGCTGACCCTGCCCGTGTTGGTGCGAATCGGCGAGGCATTCGGCGTGGACGCCACCTTCTTCTCCCCCAGCGACGACACCCGGCTGATCGCCGAACTGCGCGAGGTCGCGCTGGACCCGGAACTCGGGATCGAAGCGGACGCCACCGAGATCGCCGAGATCGTCGCCGCGCACCCCAGCGTCGCGCGGGCAATCGTCAGCATGCATCGGCGCTACCACAACACCACCGCCCAGCTGGCCGCGGCGACCGAGGACCGGTTCACCGACGGCAGCGGATCGGCGGCGATCAGCAAGCCGCACGAAGAGGTGCGCGACTACTTCTACCAGCGGCAGAACTACATCGACGAGCTGGACACCGCAGCCGAGCAGCTGGCCCGCCGGTTGCGTTCGCACCGCGGCGATCTGGCCGGCGAGATCGCCCGGCGGATGACCCAGACCTACGGCGTGACCGTGGCCGACCGGGTCGACCTGGGCGAGAACATCCTGCACCGCTACGACCCGCAGCACCGGCGGTTGGAGATCTCGGCGCACCTGTCCGGTGGGCAGCGGGTGTTCAAATTGGCCGCCGAACTCGCCTACCTGGAGTGCGGCGAGCTGATCGGCACATTGGTCGCAGACGGCAATTTCGCCTCCGACGCATCCCGCAGATTGGCGCTCCTCGGCCTGGCGAACTATTTCGCGGCGGCCCTGGTCCTTCCTTACGCACAGTTCCACGGGGTTGCCGAAGACTTCCGATACGACATCGAGCGGCTGTCGGCGTACTACTCGCAGAGCTACGAGACGATCTGCCATCGCCTGTCCACCCTGCAACGACCGTCGCTACGCGGGGTGTCGTTCTCCTTCGTCCGGGTGGACCGGGCCGGGAACATGTCGAAGCGGCAGTCGGCAACCGGCTTCCATTTCTCCGCCAGCGGCGGCACCTGCCCGCTCTGGAACGTCTACGAGACCTTCGCTTATCCCGGCAAGATCATGACGCAGATCGCCGAGATGCCCGACGGGCGCAAATATCTTTGGGTCGCCCGCACGGTCGAGCGACGGGCCAAGCGCTACGGCGAGCCGGGCAAGACGTTCGCCATCGGGCTCGGCTGCGAAATCCGGCATTCGGGCCGGGTGGTCTACGCCGACGGCATCGACCTCGACGACGCCGCGGCCACCCCGATCGGCGCCGGCTGCCGGGTGTGTGAGCGCGCCGCCTGTCCGCAACGCGCCTTCCCGCCGCTGGGCAAAGACCTCGACATCAGCGAACACCGCAGCTCCATCGCGCCCTACGTGCTGCGCTGACCCAACCCCGGCGCTGACCCAACCCCGGCGTCGACCCGACCTCAGACTCCGCGCTGCCGCATTCCGTCGAACACCCGCTGCACCTGGTCGATGCAAGCTTGCCGCACGTCGTCGCGATCGAGCTGGGTCCGCTCGTCGACGAAGACCGCGATCCGCACCTTCACGGCGAGATTGTCGTCTTGCGCCGCCACCGTGTACTCGACTCGATGGCTGTAGTCGGTCTTGTCCTCGTCGAGGGCGTACACCGCCCGTTCGCCGAGGCCGGGCAGCGCACCGGCCACTCGTCCCGGGACCGGGCGACGAAGCTCGGTGTCGATCCACGAACCGTAGGGCGACGCGCCGTAGGAGTCGGCGATCTCGGCGTCCATCGCGAACTCGGCCCGCGCGATCGTGCGCCCGCTCGCGGTGCCGGCGAACGAGCAATCCGCACCACCACCACCGATCAACGCGCTGCCCCGACGCTCGTGATGCGCGGGGGTGCCGGCCCCTTGTGGCGCCCACCGCTCGAGCACCCGCTGATCGACCAGGTCGCAGCCGTCGGCGACCTGGCTCGCGCTGTACCGGCCGGGCGTGACCGGCTGTGGCTCGTCCCGCGGGATCGATACGACGATGGTCACCGCGAGCGCGGCGGCGGCGGCGACCAGCACCAGCGAACCGATCAGCCACGGCACCGCCCGGCGAATCCGACCCGGGGGCCGGGGCGGTGACGGCGCCGGCACCTGTGCCTGCTCGGGCGCCGGCCCGACCGCCGACCAGCTAGGCTCCGTGGGAAACGGGTCGAAGAACAGCGCAGGTTCCGCTGCCGGTCCGGCCGAACCCGCCCCGGTCCCGGTCCGGTCGGCGCGTACGCGTGTCGGTAGTTGTCCGGACATCATGCTGCTCCCTCGCCCCGACCGCGGCCGCCGGCCGCTAACCCGATCGATAGTACGAAACTACGTCAACTCTGCGCGCGGTAGCCGGTAAACCAGGTCCCGATGCTAGCGTCGGCCGGGTGATCGAAGCGCGGATCCGACCCGGCCGGCTACGCCAGCTGGGCCCGGTCAACTGGTTGCTCTGGCGAGTCATCTCGCGGGGTGCCGGAACCTCGGACGCACAGCTGTTCAGCACGCTCGGGCGCACCGGCGGTCTCTACCGCGGCTGGTTGTATTACAGCGCTCGGCTACTAGCTGGCAACCGCCTCGGGCGGCACGACTCGGAGCTGGTCATCCTGCGGGTGGCCCACCTGCGCGACTGCGCCTACGAGTTCGAGCACCACCGGCGGCTCAGCCGCCGCGCCGGGGTGACCGCCGCCGAGTTGGCCGGGGTGACCGCCGGGCCGGACGCGCCCGCCTGGTCGCCCCGGCACCGGGCGTTACTCGCCGCCGTGGATCAGCTGGTCGAGACGAAGGCGCTCGACGACGCCGGGTGGGCGGCGCTCGCCGAGCACTACGACGAGCGGCGGCTGATCCAGATCGTGCTGCTGGTCACCCAGTACGACGGCCTGGCAACGACGATCGGCGCGCTCGGCATCACACCCGACCCGTGATCGGCCGAGCCGGTCGAGCAGCCACCGCTACCGGTCGGGGTGGCCGATGGCTGGCACCGAGCACACTCCGGCCGGCCCGCACCCGGGCCCGCATGTCCAGCAGATACATCCGGTAGCCCAACCGACCGGCGAACGGCACCGTCCGATCGGCCAACGCAACCAGCCGCAACAACCGATCCAGCACCCGCTGGTCGGTCGGACTCCAGTCGTAGCCCATCAGCTCGCGGAACTCGGGCGGCAGGGTGCCGATGGTGAAGAATCGGAACGGGCCGCCCAGGCTCAGCTTGATCAGCCGGCCCACCGGGCCCCACGGCCCGACCAGGAAGTCCAGCGTGGCCAGCCGGTCCAGATGCGTTCGCACCGGCGGATCGATCCGCAGTGTCGGCAGCGTCCGCGCCCAGTACCGCTCGAACTCGGCCCGGTCGGCCGGCCATTGCTCCGGCCGGACGTTGAGCGTGGTCGCCAGCCGCGCCGCGTCGGCGTATACGGCGTCGGCGGCGGTCGGATCCAACGACCCGTACAACAACTCGAACTGGTCCACGAAGTAGCGGTACAGGCAGGCCGCAACCCAGAGCTGCAGATCGGGGTTGTTGGCGTGGTACGGCACCGGGCTGTCCGCGGTGGAGCGCACGTACGCGTGCACCCGCCCCAGCTCGTCGCGCAGGATCGACCGGTCGGATTCCTCCCCGATCAATGCCACCGCCAGGTAGGTTCCGGTGGTCCGGGCCCGCTTGAACGGCCGGATGAACGCGTTGCCCCCGTCCACCCGACTCTCCACGACGCCGTAACCGACGCCCGGCATCGACAACTGCATGATGATGTTGGCCACCTCGTTCGCCAGCCCGAGCAACGTGAGCAGATCGGCGGTCCGCCGCGGGGTACGGACCGGAAATCGACGGCGCGACGGCTTGGTGACGTGGGCGGTGCGGGTGCGCATCGGACCTCCTCGAACAGCGCGGACTCACCTTCGAAGGCACGCATGTTCGACGGTAACCCGCCGGAGTGCGTTCGGTCAGCCGGTTTCACAACCGGGCTCGACCGGCCGACCGGCGAGCCGATCGTCGATCCAGGCATACGCGCCCGGCGCACCAACCAGTGCCGCCGTCATGTGTTCCCCGAGATAGCGCTGCAGCTGTGCCGTCGCCCCGGCCGCGCACCAATCCGCATACAGATTGTCGGCATTCTGCACGGTGATCCACGGATCTTGCTCGCCTTGATACAGATACACCGGAACGCTGGGCGCTCGACCGCCGAGTCGGTTCTCGGTCAGCACCCGTTGCGCAATCGGCGTATTCAGCACGTCGGGGATGTCCGACATCGCCTCGATCGGAATCGGCGCCAGCACGCCGGGCGCGGCCAGGGCACCCAGGCACATGTCCTTCGCGATGCCGGCCAGCCGCCAGCCGTTGTCGTTGAGCAGAGTCAACAGTTCCGGATACTCGCGGGCGACACCGAGCGCCGCGGCGAGGAACAGGCTCGACGCCAGGTTGCGCCCGTTCATCGAGCCGAGCAGCAGCCGGTAGTCCGCCGGGATGCCACCCAACGCCACCCCGGTCAGATTCAGTTCGGGCGCGTAGGTACCGGCCAATTCCGCGGTCCAGCCGCTGGCAATCGCGCCGCCGGAGTAGCCGGTCACCGCGACCGGCGCGTCCGGTGACAGGCCCAACTCGGGCAGGTGCAGCGCGCCGCGGAGCGCGTCCAGCACCGCGTGGGCGGCCAGCCGGCCGGCTGCGTAGGCCTCCCGCGGCCCCTGGTAGTCGGTGATCACCAGGGCGTAGTTCTTGGTCAGAAACGACGCCGCCAGTGCCATCTCGGCCGACAGACCGTGCGATAGCTGGTACGACGGTGCGCAGGTATGCCCGAGCGAGTCGATCGCCAGGTTGTAGCCGACCACCGGGCGGGGTCCGGAACCGGTCCACGGCGCGGTCGGCACCACCACGGTGGCGATCACCGGGATCGGCCGGCCCTGCACGTCGGTCGAGCGGACCGACAACTGCGTCGTGCGCACCGGAACCGGCAGCGGACCGGCACTCGCCGGGCGGTGCCGTAGCACGGCCCCGGCGGGCCGGTCCGCGTAGCCGGCCGGCGGCACCGAGAACGGGTCGTCGAGCGGCGTCGGCAGCACCGACTCCAGCGTGCGGGTGGGTTCGATCACCTCACCGATCGGGTCGGCAGTCGCCGGCCAGGCACACAGCACACTCGTGGCGAACGCTATCGCCAGAGCGGCCCACCGCCGCACCGACAGGGCGGCCCACCGCCGCCTCGAAGCTGTCCACGCCGACGCCGTCAAGGTTGGGATCACCGTCTCCTCCCGCACACCGGAGTTGTCCACCGAGGAGAGACAGTATCAAGATCGAATTGTGACCTCCAGCCCCAGCGCGGCAGCTTGTCGACCCGATTCGGGTCGGACGAAACCACGACGGACCTCGCTGGCAGCCGAACCCGGTCGTCAGAAGTTGATCATGTGGCCGGCCAGCCCGTGGATCGCCTCCTGCAACGCCTCGCTGAGGGTCGGATGGGTGTGCACGTTGCGGGCCAGCTCGTTCACCGTCAGGTCCCACTTCTGCGCCAGCGTCAGCTCCGGCAGCAACTCGGATGCATCCGGGCCGATCAGGTGGCCGCCGAGCAACTCGCCGTACTCGGCATCGGCGATCAGCTTGACGAAGCCGGTCGGATCGGCCAGCCCGTGCGCCTTGCCGTTGGCGGTGAACGGGAAGGTCGCCACCTTCACGTCGTAGCCCTCGTCCCGGGCCTGCTGCTCGGTCAGGCCGAAGCTGGCCACCTGTGGCTGGCAGAACGTGGCCCGCGGCATCATCCGGTAATCACCGAGCGGCAGCGTCTCCGCGCCGGCGATCGTCTCGGCCGCCACCACGCCCTGCGCCTCGGCGACGTGCGCCAGCTGCAGCTTCGCGGTCACGTCGCCGATCGCATAGATGTGCGGCACGTTGGTGCGCATGTGGTCGTCGATCGCGATCGCCTTCGGGCGTTCGCTCAACGCCACACCGGTGGTCTCCAGGCCGTAGCCGTCGAGCCGCGGCGCGAAGCCGACCGCCTGCAACACCTTGTCCACCACCACGGTATCCACCTGGCCGGACTTGTTGTCCTTGATCGTGACGGTGACGCGGCTGCCGTCGTCGTCGATCGACTGAACGGCGGCGCCGGTGCGGATCGGGATGCCCAACTTGCGGTACTGCTTGGTGATCTCCTTGGACACGTCGGCGTCCTCGTTCGGCAGTGCCCGGTCCAGGAACTCGACGATCGAGACGTCGACGCCGTAGTTGCGCAACACGTAGGCGAACTCCATGCCGATCGCGCCGGCACCGACGATGAGCACCGATCCGGGCAGATCCCGGGTCATGATCTGCTCTTCGTAGGTGACCACGTTCTTGCTGAGCTGGGTGCCGGGCAGCAGTTTGGTTTCCGTGCCGGTGGCGATGATGACGTTGTCGAAGGTGATCGTCTCGGTCGAGCCGTCCGAGCCCGCCACCGTGATCGTGTGCGGATCGGTGAAGGTGCCTTTGCCGTCGTACTCGGTGATCTTGTTCTTCTTCATCAGGAAGTGCACACCCTTGACCCGGCCGTCGGCGACCGTCCGACTGCGATCGAACGCCGCCCCGAAGTCGAAGGTGGCCTCACCGGAGATGCCGAACGTCTTGGCTTCCTTGGTGAAGATGTGCGCGAGTTCCGCATTGCGCAGCAGCGCCTTGGACGGGATGCAGCCCACATTCAGGCATACGCCACCCCAGTACTTCTGCTCCACGATGGCGGTCTTCAGACCGAGCTGAGCTGCGCGAATCGCGGCGACATACCCGCCGGGGCCGGCTCCGAGGACGACGACGTCATAGTGTGCGGTCACGTCTGCCGAGCCTAGTCCGTCTGCCGCCACCGCGGGCCGCTCCCGCGGTGGCGGCGGACAGACACTCGGACCGATCGCGACCTGCCTCAGTTCGTGAAATCGAAGTGCAGGCCGTACAGGTCCATGCCGTACGGCAGCGACTCGCCCGGACCGGGATCGAATCCCACCACTCGCGGCGTGGCCGCCGAGAGCAGATGCGCAAGGAACGCGGTACCGAGATAGACCGCCATGCCCGCACCCGGGCAAGCCTGCGGACCGTGGCTGAAGAAGTTGAACGACCAATCCTCACCCGCGGTGCCACTGACCCACTCCGCCGGGGCGAACCAGTCGGCGTACGGCACCCGGTCCGGATTCCGATGATTGAACAGGTTCGGAATGATCACCTGAGTGCCTTCGGTGATCATCGCGCCACCGTCCAACGGCACGTCGGCGATCGCGACCCGGCCGAACATCGCCGTCGTCGGGTACAGCCGCATCGCCTCCAGCAGACAGCCGGACAGCAGGGTCGCCTTGCCGATCCCGGCCGGCTCGGTGCCCACCTGCTGCACCTCGTCGGTCACCTCGGCTCGAATCTGCGGATGCGTGGCCAGCAGCGCCAAGGCCCGAGTGGCATTCGCCGCCAACGTGTCGCCCATCGCGAACAGCCAATGCACGACCTGCCCGGCCGGCTCGACGCCGGCGACCGGGTGCTCGGCGATCACGCCGGCCAAGCTGTCCGACTCGGCCCGATCCAGATAACGCTGAATCTGCGCGAGGAACGCCGGATACTTCGGGCTCGTCTTGCCCGGCGTGCGATTGCCCTCGCTCATCAGCTCCTGGAGCGCGCCGCTGATCGCCACGTCGTCCGCAGCGGCCCGGCCGAATACGACGACCCGGGTGAGCCGTTGGAACTCGGCGTTCAGTTCCGCCCAACCGACCGCCCGCTCGCCGGCCGCCCGGTAGGCCCGGACAGCCGAGTCCCGAGCGGCGGCCAGCATCGGCTCCGCCAGGGTGTGCAACGGCCGCCCGGTCTCCAGCACCGCCTCGGCAAACTGCCGGCGCTGCTCCCAGACCGGATCGCGCGACAGTGTCAACGCATCCGGCTGGAAGGCGACCATCCCCTTGCGTTTGCTGCCGAAGTCGGCCGCGAACGGGTCCGGCGAGCCACCGAGCACCGTCCGGATGGTGTCCGGGTCGTGCGCGAGCACGACTTCGTCGGCGGCCAGCCGGACCCGGAACGGGCCGGGCCCGTACTTGCGCACCAACGACTGCACCGTGTCGAATGCCCGCTCGTCGTTGCCCACCAACCCGGCCACCCGAACCGGCACCTCGCGCTTGGTGAACAGCCCTTGCACCACGCTCGGCACCCCGACCACCGCGGTGAACAACACGCCGTCCACCGTCGACGCGCACGGCAGCTCGTCGACGGTCACCACGGCATGTACGCCTTCACCGTGTCCGCCGCCCGCAGGATGATGTTCTTGCTGCCCGGCGCGGGAGAGCCGACCGCCGGCCACGGGGCGAAAACCCTTTCCACGTCGCCGATCACCGGCTGCAGCTCCGGGTAGTGGCGCAGCAGAACATCTTTCATCCCATTGTTGTTCACCCAGTCGAAGCCGGTCTTGGTGTACACCTCGGGCCGGAAATCGTTGGTGAAGAAGCGGTCGCTCTTCAGCCGGCGCGAGGCCATCAGGATGAAGATGCGGAACGCCGTGTCGGAGAAGCCGAATCCCTTCGGCGGCTGCTCGGCCTGCATCCCGATCTGCAGATCGACCGCGTCCACATCGCCATGGTAGATCTCGGCGATCTCCTTGGCCCACTGCTTGTTCGGGGTGATCTCCTCGATCGTCTTCCGCCGCGGCATCCGCAGCGCCTCGCGGAAATCGTTGTACCGCGGGATGCCCCGCTCCCGATCCCGCACGATGTCGAGCGTCGCGAGGTCGGTGACCTGCCCGTCGATCCGGGTGAGCCGACGCAGCGCGTTGGGATAGTTGTGCAAACACACCGCGCCCGCGCTGCCGAGCCCGATCGAGTACCACATGTCGCCCATCTCCATCCGGTCCATGAAGTCCCGGGTGTAGCGGCCCTGCAACTCGGTGAAGTTACGGTGCTCGAGCAGATCACCGCTTTCCAGCGAGTAGAACGTCCAGTCGTCCGGGATCAGTGGATGCATCCGGTAGACCGAGACGAACTCTTCGGTGAGCGAGAACGGCGCAGCGTGGTGCGAGGTGGACGAGCCGATGATCCCGGACAGCGCCTCGCTGTCGCCGACCCGGCCGATCTTGTCCCGGAACGTCTCGCCGAGCGCGCCGTACCAGTTGGCATTCATCCCGATCTGCAGTGCCGGGTGCCGCAGCACGCAGGTGGTCCACTCCACCGTGTGGATCTTCGCGATCAGCGCCGATACCACCAGCACGCCCAGCTCGAACAGCCGCTGGTCCGACAGCGACGGATCTTCTTTCTTGATCGCATCGCAGACCGCGTTGTGCTCGCGCGCGAACAGGGTGTGCAGCAACCCGACGCCGACCCACCAGTTCTCCTGGAAGCCGGTCAGATCGACCCCGGGGATGTCGCTGGTCGGCAGCCGACCGTTGTCGTCGACCTTGATCTTGCCGTCGACGAAGGTGCGGATCTCGTTCTGCTTCTTCATGCCGGTCCCGTAGATCTGGGTACCGTCCCACCAGTGCGTCTCGGTGTTGGCGAACATCGGCGCCGGACAACCGTCCCGGATCTCCCCGTCGGACGGGATCGTGCACCGGATCCGCATCGGGTTTTCCGGGAAGTCGTCGCCCGGCTGCAACGGAATGTCGATCGTCTTGTCGGCTTCGCCGTTGCCGTGGAAGAACCAGTTGTGGTTCTCGAACTGCAGCCAGGCCGCAGCCAGCGCGTTGATGATGCCCGCGGGCTTGAAGGAGTCCCGTGCCATCAGCTTCCGGCTGATCTCCCGCGGGTCCGGCTCGAGCAGCCGCTTGCGGTCGATCGTGGTCTTCTCGATCGGCACGTTGCGGCCGAAGCCGGTGCCGGCCGCTCCCATCCAGGGCGAGCCGAGATCGTTGAAGGTGCCGTCCGCCGTCCGCGCCCGCTTGACGTCTTGCTCCGGCTTGCCGACGCCGGTGTCCGGGCGGATGTGCTCGCCCTCGAAAAGGTTCTCTTCGCGTAGATCGGAACGCAACTTGGACAGGCTGGCGATCTGCAGAACCAGGGACGGTTGCTCGTGCCACTGTGGGCTCATCGAAACGGCCTCCATCGATAGAGAGTTCGGTCGGGGGTGGGTAACGTGCGCGCGAAACGCGCCCGAAGTAGGGTCAGCCGCGCGCGGCGTCGGAGCGCAGGGCAAAGTAGCCGATCATGGCATAGCGATCAGCGGGCAACCGGATCAGCACCTTGCCGAGGTAGGCGCCCGGCACGAGCTCGACCAACTCGTCGCGGATGCTGCGAATGACCAGCCGCGGATTGGATTCGACGTCGGCATAATCGATCACCATCACCTGGCGATCCGGATCATCCTTGCCGGACTGGATGTAGGTCTTGAAGCCGAACGCCAGCTTGCCGGTTTCGGTGTCGGTCATCGAATACAGCGGCCACAGCAGCTTCAGCTGACGGGCCGAGCCGTCGGTCATCCGGTTCGTGCCCGAGGCGTTGGCCGCGTCGAAGCTCTTGCCCTGCCAGGGCATCCAGACCGAGGTCAGCATCTTGAGCGCCGCGTCGGTCACCGGATTGGTCGTGGTCGTCACCAGGATTCCGTCGGTCGGACCGTCCAGACCGGCCACCGGCGCGCCGAGGCGGAACAGCTCGTTCAGCTGGGTATCGGCGGTCTCGTGATCACTCTTGGCCAGCTCCTGCAGCCCGACGATCAAGTTCCACGCGTCGTCTCGGGCGGCGACCGGTTCGGTAGCCACCCGACCGCGCAGTGTCGATACCTGATCGGCAAGATCGCTGCCGGACGTGGACGTGCTGGAGCCGGATGTCATGAAAGGTACCTCTCGCCGCGCAGATATGTGGTCGATATCACCCTCAACCAAAGTACGACAGTCTGTCGGTCTGGTGCGCCGGAACCGGCTGTGGGTTGTCACAATCTGGCCCGTCACCAGTGTCGGCCAGGACAATCGGGCGGTCCGGGCGGTCACCGGCGGCCTACGCTGTGCGGGTGAGCAACGGCGCTGACTTGGCGCAACTGGCGGAGACCCTGCTGGCCCGACTGGACGAGCACGGCGACGCACTGGTCCGGGTCGTTCGCGACCGGGTTCCGTTCTATCGCGAGACCCGGATCGTCAGCGCCGGCCAGCTACGGCGCAGCTGCATGGAGAACCTGCGGTACATCATGACCGCGATCGCACACGGCGGGCCGGCCGACCCGGCGGTCGCTCGGGCGACCGGCACCGAACGCGCCGACGCCGACGTCCCGCTCGCCGCGGTGATGGACGCGTACCGGGTCAGCCTGCGGTACATGTGGGAGCAACTGGTCGGTCAGGCACAGCTGCTCGCCGTCGCACCGGAGACCGTGCTCGCCGCGACCGAACAGGCGATGATCGCGCACGACCTGTTCACGCACGAGATGTCGGCCGCCTACAACAAGCGGCTCACCACCCGGATCGTCCGGCAGGAAGCCGAACGGTCGGCGCTGGTGGAAGCGGTGCTCACCGCAACGGTCACCGACCGGAAGACCCTGTGGGAAGCCGCCGACCTGCTCGGGCTGCCGACGACCGGACAGTACGTGGTGGCCGCGGCCGACCTGCCGCGGCCCGGACGGGAAGCGTTGCCGGGAGTGACCGACCGACTCCATATGCGGGGCGTCCGTTCGGCCTGGCGCCTCCTGCCCCAACTCCAGGTCGGGATCGCCGCGATCGACCAGGTCACCGGATCGGCCGTGCTGATCGCCGAGCTCGGCCGGATGGCCCGGGGCCGGGTCGGGCTGAGCCCGCCGTTCGACGACCTGACCGAAGCCGGGCGCGGGCTCGATCTCGCGCGGCTCACCCTCGCCGGCGCGCCCCCGGGCCCCGGCGTCACGCTTTTCCAGCAGAACCCGGTGGGCATCGCCGCGGCCAGTTCGCCGCAGGTGATGGAGTTGCTGGCCGCCGACATCCTGGCGCCGGTCCACGCATTGCCGGACGATGAGCGCGCAACCCTGCTGGAGACGCTCTACGCCTGGCGCGACGGCGACGGCATCGCCTCGAAGGCGGCCGGCCGGCTGGGCTGCCACCCGAACACCGTGCGGTATCGGCTCCGCCGGGTCGAGGATCTCACCGGTAGACGACTGGCCCGGCCGGCCGATGCGGCCGCGATCTGTCTCGCGCTCGCCGCCGCACCCAGCCCGAGCACAACCGGCTCGAGTACTTCGGGCTCCAGGACACCGGGCTCGACGACACCGACGTCCTGACGACCCGGCCTAGCCCGAGCCGACGTCGGCCACGGGGCCGAGAACCCGCCGCACGTGCTCGTTGGTGAAGACACCGCGCGGGTCGAGCCGGGCACGCACCGCCTGGAACCGGTCCCAGGCGGGATAGCGGTCGGCGAGCTGATCCGCCGCCAACAGATGGCGCTTGCCCCAGTGCGGACGTCCGCCATGGGCAAGAGCGATGTCCTGAACAGCGCGAAAGTACGGCCGCCAGGCCATACCGCGGTACATGTGGACGGCCAGATACGCCGTCTCTCGCCCGTAGGACGGGCTGAGGAAGGCCTTCTCGTCGGCGGCGACGAAGCGCACCTCGATCGGAAAGTTCACCTCGAAACCGCGCGTGCGGATGGTGTGCTGGATGGCGGCGAGAACGTCGGCGCACGCCGCCCGCGGGACAGCCATCTCCATCTCGGTGAACCGCACCGACCGCCGGCTGGCGAACACCTTGTAGCTCTCGTCGACGTAGTCACCCGACGTCATCAACCGGGTGACGGCCCGATTGAGCGTCGGGATCCGCGCGGGGAACCGGCGACCGATCCGGCTCGCGGCCTCGACGACCCTGTTCTCCAGGAACTCGACGACTCGCTGTGCCGATTCCCCAGGCGGGCGGAGCGGTTCGTCGGTCCGGTTGTTCCGCTTCGTCAGCGCCGTATCGGCATGCGGGAAGAAGAAGAACTCGAAGTGATCGTTACCGTCGACGAGCTCGTCGAGACGCGCCGTGAGCTCGGCCGATGCCATCGTGCGAATCTGCGCATGCAGCGCGAAGGCAGGTACGACGCGCAACCGGTAACCGGTGGCCACGCCCAGTGCGCCCAAGCTGACCCGGGCCGCGCTCAGCACCTCGGGGTCGGCGTCGGTGCAGCTGAGTGAGCTGCCGTCGGCCAGCACCAGATCGACCGCCTCGATCTGCGTGGCGAGGTTGCCCAGGAGCCGACCCGTTCCGTGCGTGGCCGTCGCGGTCGCGCCGGCGATGCTCTGCCGGTCGATGTCGCCGAGGTTGGCCAGCGCCAGGCCGGCGGAGGCGAGCGCCGAGTTGAGGTCGTACAGGCGGGTCCCGGCGCCGACCGTGATCAGCCCGGCGGCAGCGTCGACGTGCCGGATTCCGCTGAGGTGGTCGAGGTTGAGCAGCAGCCCGTCGGTGCAGACCAGGTCGCTGAACGAGTGGCCCGCACCGACGACGCGCACCGTGCGTCCTGCGGCTGCGGCCTCCTGCACCGCTGCGGCGACTTCCGCGACCGAGCGGGGCTGGAGGTAGCGGGCGGGGGTACAGGACTCGTCACCCGCCCAGTTGGTCCAGGTGGTTACCACGATGCTCTCCGGTCGGGTCGGGGCGCTGCGGCAGATTCGCCCGAAGCCGAGCGAAAACGCCCGAGCAGCGGGACGACACCGAGGATCGCCACCGCCGGCAGGGCGAAGCCGATCGCGAGCGCCGACGAGTCGGCTGCCAGGGCGCCCAGAACCACCGCGCCGACCACGGCGCCACCGTAGTTGAACAGATTCACCCGGGCCATGACCTCGTCGCGCCGGGCCGGGCAGAGTTCTCCGGCCCGCCCGAACGCGACCGGCACCACAAGTCCGGCAGCCGCGCCGGCCGCGCTGAACCCGACGATCGCGCCGGCCGGCGTCTGCACCACGGCCACGACCAGACAGCCCACGGCGGCCGATGCGATACCGATGGCCACCGTGGGTCGACCGCCGAACCGCCGCACCAGCGGGTCCGCCGCCAGCCGGGTCAGCAGCACCACCGCGAGATAGGCGGCGTATCCGAGCGGCGCGACCGACCCGGATGCCCCGAGTCCGTCTTGCAGATACACCGTGCTCCAGCTCGCGACCGCGGCATCGACCACGAATGCCGCGAACACGAAAGCACCGACGACCCAGATCATCTTGTGCGGCAACGGCACCGAACCCAGGCCGGCGGCGGCGTCGGCACGCGCCTCCCGGGCCGGGTCGGCCCAGCGCAGCGACACGTACGACATGGCCGCCGCGCCGGTCGCCGCGACCGCCAGTGTGCCGACCGCAAAGCCGCCGGCCGCATGGACCGCCGAGGTGAGCACCGCACCGACGATCCCGGCCGCGGTGTAGCCGGCATAGAGCCGGCCGAATACCGGCACTCCCGAATAGGTTTGGGCGAGCGCGCCCTGCATGTTCGCGGCCGCATCGACGGTGCCCAACCCGATCCCGTACACCGCGATGGCGACCGCGATGGCCGCGACGTCGGTGCTGACCGTCGCGCCGGCAAGCGCGGTTGCCTGGATCGCGAACCCCACGGCGAGGGCCCATCGACTGCCCCTGCGTACGGCGATCACATCCGCCAGGATCGACCCCGCGGCCGCGGTCACGCAGGCAAGAAGCAACAATCCCGCGACGCCACCGTCGGTGAGCTCGACCCGCGCCTTGATCGCCGGGAGCGCGGTGACGACGATCGCGTAGCCGAGGCCCTGCGCTGCGTACGCCGCGAAAACCGGGCGCAGCCGCGCGCGCCCCCGGCTGGTACCCGCATCCTGGGTCTCGGCCATGTGCCGCCGTCCTTCCCCTGCGTCGGTGGCGCGCATTCACTTTCCGTACCGAGCCCGAAGCCACCGATTGTTCAGCACGGACTCACCGGCCGGACATCCGACTCCATGACGGTGGTCCGGCAAGCCGGAAGTAGGCACAGGACTTACCGGTCGTGCACCCCGACCCGTAAGAATGTGCATATGAGCGGCATGGACGAGCGCGACGACCCTTACCTGTGGTTGGAGGCGGTGACCGACGAGGCAGCGCTGGACTGGGCCCGCGAGCACAACACACGGGTCCGCGCCGAGTTCGCCGAGACCGCCGCGTTCGAATCGCTGGAACAGCGCATCCTCGCCATGCTCGACACCGACGTCCGGATTCCCTACCCGGGCCGCCGCGGGCAATGGCTGTACAACTTCTGGCGCGACGCCGAGAATCCGAAGGGGTTGTGGCGGCGCACCACCTTCGAGGAGTACCGCAAGGAGCAGCCCACCTGGGACGTCCTGCTCGACCTCGACCAGCTGGCCGAGACGGAGCAGGAGAACTGGGTGTGGGCCGGCGCGGGCGTGCTGCGCCCGGCCCAGGAACGAGCTCTGATCAGCCTGTCCCGCGGCGGCGCCGACGCCACGGTCGAGCGCGAGTTCGACCTGATCGATCGCCAGTTCGTCGCCGACGGGTTCAACCTGCCCGAGGCCAAGTCCCGGATCAGCTGGATCGATCACGACACGGTCTACGTCGGCACCGATTTCGGTCCCGGCTCGCTCACCGATTCCGGCTACCCGCGGATCGTGAAACGCTGGCGGCGCGGCACCCCGTTGGCCGCCGCCGAAACCGTGTTCGAGGGCAGGACCAGCGACATCTCGGTCGGTGCCGGCTACGACCGGACGCCGGGCTACGAGCGCCACTATGTCGCGCGGTCCACCGACTTCTACCACGGCGACGAATGGTTGCTCGGCGCCGACGGCGAGCTGACCCACATCGACATTCCGACCGATGCCGGCGGCGGCTGGTACCGCGACTGGTTCCTGGTTCGCCCCCGATCCGAATGGGTGGTCGACGGTCGGAGCTACCCGGCCGGTTCGCTGCTCGCTATCGACTTCCCCGCGTTTCTCGCCGGGGACCGCAACTTCGAGGTGTTGTTCACCCCGGACGCGCACACGTCGTTGCAGGGATCGGGCTGGACCGCGCACCATCTGGTCGTCGCCACGCTGACCGATGTCCAGACCCGGCTGTACGTGTACACCCCGAGCCCGTCCGGCTGGTCGGTCGCTCCGCTGGCCGATGTTCCGCCGATGTCGTCGACCGCCGTGATCAACCTCGACCCGCTGGACGGCGGCGACGAGTACATGCTGACCAGCAGCGGATACACCACCCCGCCCAGCCTGCTCGCCGGGACGATCGGCACGCCGACGACACTCCTGCTGAAGCAGGAACAGAGCTACTTCGACGCCGACGGGCTGATCACCGAACAGTTTTTCGCGACGTCCGACGACGGCACCCAGGTGCCGTACTTCGTGATCCGCCGACCGGGCGCAAGCGGACCGACCATGCTGTCCGGTTACGGCGGCTTCGAGGTGAGCCGGACCCCGGGATACAGCGGCAGTTCCGGGATCGGCTGGCTGGAACGCGGTGGCATCGTCGCGATCGCGAATATCCGGGGCGGCGGCGAGTACGGGCCGCAATGGCACACGCAGACTCTCAAGGCCGGGCGCCATCTCGTCTACGAGGACTTCGCCGCGGTCGCCCGCAACCTGGTCGACCGGGGAATCACCACCCCGAAGCAGCTCGGCGCGGTCGGTGGCAGTAACGGCGGACTCTTGATGGGCGTGATGCTGACCCACTACCCCGAACTGTTCGGCGCTCTGGTCGCCCAGGTTCCACTCCTGGACATGCAGCGTTATCACCTGCTGCTCGCCGGGGCTTCCTGGGTCGCCGAGTACGGCAACCCGGACGATCCCGAAGAGTGGGCGTTTCTGCGAACGTTTTCGCCGTATCAGAACGCCACCCCGGACCGCGACTATCCGCCGATCCTGCTCACCACCTCCACCCGAGACGATCGGGTGCATCCGGGGCACGCCCGCAAGATGGCCGCCCGGTTGACCGAGCAGAACCACCGAGTCTGGTATTACGAGAACATCGAGGGCGGTCACGGCGGCGCCGCGGACAACAAGCAGGCCGCGTTCCAGGCGGCGCTGACCTACGAATTCTTGTGGGCGATGCTTACCTGACGGAGCTCACCCGCACCCGCGTACGTTGTCCGAATCGCAATTGTCCGACCGACCGAGACACACAGGAGTTGCATCATGGCCGCCATCGCCCGGGTCCCGGGGGCCGCCCACACCCGCATTCTCGGGTTGGGCGCCTACCGACCTCGCCGCGCCGTCCCGAATGCCGAGATCGTCGACGCGATCCAGTCCAGCGACGAGTGGATCCGCACCCGATCGGGCATCCGGCAACGCCGCTGGGCGGCCGACGACGAGACCATCATCGGGATGAGCGTCGCTGCCGGACGCAAGGCCGTCGAGGCCGCCGGCCTCGCCCCGGAACAGATCGGCGGGGTGATCGTCGCCACGTCGTCCCGGATGGTGTTCGGACCGGCGGCGGGTGCCCAAGTTGCCACCCAGCTCGGAATGACCGACGTGCCCGGGTTCGACGTCGCAGCCGGCTGCGCCGGCTTCTGTCATGCGCTGGTGCTCGCCTCGGACATGATCCGCGCCGGAACTGCCCGCTATCTGCTGATCGTCGGCGTGGAACGGCTGAGCGACTTCATCGACCACACCGACCGGACCTGCGCCTTCATCTTCGCCGACGGCGCCGGCGCGGCGGTGGTCGGCCCGGCCGACGTCGAGGGGATCGGTCCGGTGGCCTGGGGTTCGGACGGGTCCAGCTGGGAAGCCATCCGCCAGGACAAGGACTTCGGTACCTTCTTCGACGAGGTGGCGGCGGTCGAGGCGAACGGCGGGCACGCCGAACGGCCCTACATCCGGATGCAGGGCACGGTGGTGTTCCGCTGGGCGGCCACGTTCTTGGAGAAGGCCTGCCGAGCAGCGGTGGACAAGGCCGGCCTGACGATGAACGACCTGGACGTCTTCATCCCGCATCAGGCGAACAGCCGGATCACCGACGCACTCACCCGCGTCCTCAAGCTGCCGGACAACATCGTGGTCGCCGACGACATCGAATACACGGGCAACACGTCGGCCGCATCCATCCCGCTGGCGATGGAGCAGGTGCTGCGCAGCGGCCGGGCGCAGCCCGGGGATACCGCGCTGATCATGGGCTTCGGGTCCGGGCTCGCCTACGCGGGCCAAGTGGTCACCTTGCCGCCGTATGCGTGACTGCCGGAGCCGGCACGACCCGCCGAGCGGGTCACCGAACATATCCGTAACGATGTGACGATCCCGAGCGGTTTTATCACATGACAGACAATCGCCCACCGCGATTGCCGGTGGATCCGACCGGCGATCCACGAGGAGAATCCTGAGCATGAGCAGTCCCCGAGCCGTGGCGCGGCTATTACTGACCTTGTCGAGCGCCTTCCTGGTGCTGCTCGGCACCAACGTCGGCACCGCGAACGCCGACGTGCAGGGCCGCGCGGTAAGCGGTTTCAACGCCGTCACGTTCGCCGCGGTCGGAACGCTGAACATCCGCGTAACCGGTGAAGAATCGCTCACCATCGAGGCCGAGCCGCACGTCTTGCCCTTGCTGACCAGCGACGTCGTCGGCGGTCGATTGATCCTCGGCAGCCGGCCCACGCCGTGGCTCGTCGTCCGTCAGCCGATCGTCTACAACCTGACCGTCAAGAGCCTGGACTCGCTGGAGGTGACCAGCGCAGGCAACGTCAACATCGAGGGGCTGCGCGCCGGCACCCTGGCAGCCAAGATCACCGGCACCGGTACGGTCACGCCGATCGGAACTGCCGACCACCTCGACCTGACCTTCACCGGCACCGGCAACTTCGCCGGGGAGAATCTGCAGACCCGAACGGCCCAGGTGATGCTGACCGGCGTCGGCAACGTCACCACCGCGGTCAGCGAGCACCTGGACGCGAACCTCACCGGCACCGGCCGAATCACCTATCTGGGCAACCCGTCGGTGTCGAAGAACATCACCGGCGTCGGCACGGTCGTCGCGGGCTGAGTCAACCCCGCAGGACTCACCTCGCACGACCCTGCACGCAAAGGCCCGGCAACCAATCGTTGCCGGGCCTTTGCCTACCGATCGACCGCCCCGGTCAACCAGCGTCATGCAACCATCGGATGATCCGGTCCACGACGTCGGTCGGGCGCTGAATCCACTCGTTGTGCCCGAACGCGGTGGGCGGTGTCCACCGCGTGATCCCCGCCCGCGGCAAGGTCGCCAGCAGATGTTCGACCGCGGCCGGCGGAACGAGTTCGTCGGCGGCCAGGGTGATCGCGAGCACCGGCAGGGTCAGTCGAGCGATCCGCTCGCCGTAGTCGATATCGGCACCGGTGGGCTCCAACCGGCCGGTGCGGGCGCTTCGCGCCCAGTCGGCGACGAGAACTCGGGACTGCCGGCCGAACCCACCGACGTCCAGTCGATCCCCGGGCCAGAATCCGACCAGATTCGCCGTGGCCGACAATGCCGCGGCACCGACCAGCACCCCGGCCCCGCGCTGACCGTACCCGCGGTGGAACGGGATGCCGGCCGCGATCACAACCATTCCGCCGAGCCGACCGCGGACCCGGGCCGCGTACAGCACCCCGAGCTGACCACCGAGACTGTGCCCGATCAGAAACGGCGTCCGGTCCGGGAAGCGGTCCCGCACCGCGCCGAACATCGCCGGAAAATCGACCGACACCAATTCCTGGTAACCGTACCGGCTGTGCCGACTCGGCCGCGGTCGACTGTCGCCCTGTCCGCGCAGCTCGCAGATCGCCGCGTCGAAGCCGCGCCCGGCCAGCTCCGCCGCGACCGGTTCGTAGTAACCGGCCGGAATGCCCAATCCGGGCACCAGCACGAACACCGGCTGTAATCGATCCGGCCGGGCCGGCTGCCGATCGATACCCGGGAGGAGCCGAACCGGCACCGTGGTGGAATCCGGCATCTGGATCCGGACCGTCTCCATTCGATGCAGCGTAGCGGCTCGCCCCGAACTCGGTCGCCCGGAACTCAGTCGCCGATGACGTCCAGGGCTCGCCCGACGATCAACGGGTCGGCGGTCCCGACGACCTCCGGGTCCTTGTTGGCGTAGTCGAACTTGCCGAGCACGAACCGCATCGCGTTCACCCGCGCCCGCTTCTTGTCGTTGCTCTTCACCACGGTCCACGGCGCGAATTCGGTATCGGTCACCCGGAAGTTGTCCTCCTTGGCGGCGGTGTACCGGTCCCACTTGTCCAGCGAGGCCAGGTCCATCGGCGAGAGCTTCCACTGCCGGACCGGATCGACCTGACGAATCGCAAACCGGGTGCGCTGCTCCAGCGGCGATACCGAAAACCAGAACTTGATCAGCGCGATGCCGTCGTCGACCAGCATCTGCTCGAACAACGGGGCCTGCCGGAAGAACCGCTCGTACTCGGCATCGGTGCAGAACCCCATCACTTCCTCGACGCCGGCGCGGTTGTACCAGGAGCGGTCGAAGAAGACCATCTCACCGGCCGCGGGCAGATGTGCGACGTAGCGCTGGAAGTACCACTGCGACTGTTCTCGGGCGCTCGGCTTCTCCAGCGCGACGATCCGTGCGCCACGTGGATTCAGATGCTCCATGAACCGCTTGATCGTGCCGCCCTTGCCGGCGGCATCCCGACCCTCGAACACGATGACCAACCGGCCGCCGGTCGCCTTGATCCAGTTCTGCAGCTTGAGCAGCTCGATCTGGAGCAGCCGCTTGTCGTACTCGTACTCGGGCCGCGGCAGCCGGTTCGGATAGGGGTAATCCTCGCGCCAGGTGTCCACGATGCGGCCATCCGGCACGGTGAGCAGCTGCGGATCATCATCGTCGTCGTCGTCGACCGTGAAGCCGGAGGTGTCGCTGAGGTCGACCGCCGAACGCAGGTCGGCGACCTCGCTCAGGTCGGACCGCACGGCCAGGTCGGACCGTGCGGCGAGGTCGGACCGTGAGTCATCGGAAAGGTGCACATCGGACATATGACCGACCGTAGCGGCGCCGGGTGACGAGCGGGTGAACCCGGCACACCCGGACCGGATGTCCAACTGCCGAGCTACGCTCTCGCGAACGCATCCAAATCAACTTCTCAGATATTCTCCGGACCCGCTATTGCCAGGTTCTTGTACTCTGATAAGTGTTCCCCGCAGGAACACAGGTCGGTTTCGGACCGGGGCGCCGCGGGGCAAGTTGCGGTACCGAACTTGCCCTGCGGCCCTTCCGTAAGTGGGACTTCTCTTCTCGGTGGCATCCTTAGAAACGGCAAACGGGCCAGCCCACCCGTCGGGTGAACCGGCCCGTTCAGCGGGCTGTCGAACTCAGAAGTCCATGCCGCCCATGCCGCCGGTCGGATCGCCGGCCGGTGCGGCCGCCTTCTCCGGCTTGTCGGCGACGACCGCCTCGGTGGTCAGGAACAGGGCCGCGATCGAGGCCGCGTTCTGCAGCGCCGAACGGGTCACCTTGACCGGATCCGCAACGCCCGCCTTCAGCAGGTCCTCGTACTCGCCGGTAGCCGCGTTCAGGCCCTCGGACAGACCGAGACCGGAGACCTTCTCCGCGACCACACCGGGCTCGAGACCGGCATTGAACGCGATCTGCTTCAGCGGCGCAGACAGCGCCACCTTCACGATGTTCGCGCCGGTCGCCTCGTCACCGGACAACTTCAGATCCTCGAGCACCGGGCCAGCATGCAGCAACGCGACGCCACCGCCGGCGACGATGCCCTCCTCGACGGCCGCCTTGGCGTTACGCACGGCGTCCTCGATGCGGTGCTTGCGCTCCTTCAGCTCGACCTCGGTGGCGGCACCGGCCTTGATCACCGCAACGCCGCCGGCCAGCTTGGCCAGCCGCTCCTGCAGCTTCTCCCGGTCGTAGTCGCTGTCCGACGCCTCGATCTCGGCCCGGATCTGCGCGACCCGACCCTTGATCGCCTCGGGATCGCCGGCACCCTCGACGATGGTGGTCTCGTCCTTGGTCACGACGACCTTGCGGGCCTTGCCCAGCAGGTCGAGCGTCGCGTTCTCCAGGTTGAGTCCGACCTCTTCGCTGATCACCTCGCCACCGGTGAGGATGGCGATGTCGGCCAGCTGGGCCTTCCGGCGGTCACCGAAGCCGGGCGCCTTGACCGCGACCGACTTGAAGGTGCCCCGGATCTTGTTCACGACCAGGGTGGACAGCGCCTCGCCCTCGACGTCCTCAGCGACGATCAGCAGCGGCTTGCCGGCCTGGATGACCTTCTCCAGCAGCGGCAGCAGATCCTTGACCGTGGAGATCTTGGAGCTGACCAGCAGGATGTACGGGTCCTCCAGGACCGCTTCCTGCCGCTCCGGGTCGGTCACGAAGTAGCCGGAGATGTACCCCTTGTCGAACCGCATGCCCTCGGTGAGTTCGAGCTGCAAGCCGAAGGTGTTCGACTCCTCGACGGTGATGACACCTTCGTTGCCGACCTTGTCCATCGCTTCGGCGATCAGCTCGCCGATCGCCTCGTCACCCGCGGAGATGCTCGCGGTGGCCGCGATCTGCTCCTTGGTCTCGACCTCTTTCGCGGTCTCCAGCAGACGGGTGGTGACCGCCTCGACGGCCTTCTCGATGCCCCGCTTCAGGCCGAGCGGGTTGGCGCCGGCGGCGACGTTGCGCAGCCCCTCCCGCACCAGCGCCTGAGCCAGCACGGTCGCGGTGGTGGTGCCGTCACCCGCGACGTCGTCGGTCTTCTTGGCAACTTCCTTGACCAGCTCGGCGCCGATCTTCTCGTACGGGTCCTCCAGCTCGATCTCCTTGGCGATGGATACACCATCGTTGGTGATCGTGGGGGCGCCCCACTTCTTCTCCAGTACGACGTTGCGACCCTTCGGGCCCAGCGTCACCTTCACCGCGTCGGCGAGGCTGTTCAGGCCCCGCTCGAGGCCGCGGCGAGCCTCTTCGTCGAACGCAATCGTCTTGGCCATTGCGAAGTGATCCTCCGTTGGATGAGGTTGACACAACAGAACGGCCACAAGGTGGGCCGCTCCATCTACGCTGCGTGGCCAGGCTCGGTGCCCGCGACGGACGACCGGGTGTCTCGCTCCGGCCTCACCGTCCCGACCTGGCACTCGCCGATTACGAGTGCCAACTGCATTTTTAGCACTCGGCGCCAGTGAGTGCAAGGTAGGCGCGGGGGCGATCCCGGGGCGCCCACCCGACCTCCCCAGGGTCCACGGACCCGGAACAGGCACCACCAGGCGCGCACTCGCCTTCGGCGAATCCGGACCGAATCCGAGCAGTAACTGTTTTTGCGGCACACATCGGACCGCCGGCCATATTTATGGATCCGAGATAGCCCGGGCGGACGTCGATAATGCTTCCGAACAATCGACAAGTCGGCACGACCGGATCGCAGGACAGCGATTTGGCCGGGCGTCGCCGATGCACTAACTTGATCTTCAAGATCGAAATATAGCTTCACTCCGCAATCTCCGATTCCGAGGTTCGAAGTCATGCTGGACAGTTCAGGTCGACAATCCCCAACCCGCACCCGGTCTTTTCTTTCGCCACCGCCTGCCGACCCGTTCGGGCCGCGGGGCGGGGGCCGGAAGTCGGATAGCTCGTCCGATCGGCGGGCGCAGCGATACCTGGCCGGTTACGACGTATTCGAACAATGGATGCTGAACCGGCATGCCGGAATTCGCGGCCTCGGCCGGGTGAGCGAAATTCCCTGCTGGCGCGCTACGCCACCCTGCCGTATTACCACAATAAGGTGCCACTGCCCCGGCTACTGCCCCGGCTGCTCAAGCACGATCGGGTATTACCCGACTTCGCCTGTATCGGCCCGCCGCAGAGTGGGGCTGCGAGTTTGATACCGGCACTGCTGCAACACCGGAGCATTCTCGCCCCGCTGACACAGGAACCGGGCTCGCCCCTTCCGTCCACCTGGCGGCCGTACTATCCGACGCAGCAGGCATTCGATGCTGTGATCGCCCGAACCGGATACGCCCGAACCGGCTATTTCGAGCCCCGCCTGCACGACCTGATCATGCTGGACGCCTACCACACTGCGCGGCCGGACGCCAAGATCGTGCTGGTTCTCCGCGATCCGGTCGAGCGCGCTTACGCCCACTTCCAGTGGGACCTGCTGATCAGCCAGAATCATCCTGCCTACGCGATACATCTCACCGACTACGCGCGGTATATCGACGACGCCTTCGCGATGTACCCGACGGCGGCCGCTACCCCACAGGTCGGACACTCGGTACTGACCAGCGGCATCTACGCCGATGCGGTCCGGCGCTGGCAAGACACCTTCGGCGCCGAGAACGTCCTGCTGCTCCCCGCGGAAACGATCTTTCGGGATCGCGGCGCGGCCGCCCGGAAGGTGTTCGCCTTCCTCGACCTCCCCGCGCACGCCCCGGAGGTACCCGAAAAGCTGAACCGCCGGAGCCGGAGCCTGCGCTTTCCGCCTCGAGATCGGGATACCGACAATCGCCTGGCCGAGTTCTACGCCCCCTGGAACGACGAGCTCTACGAACTCATCGGTACCGAATACCGCTGGACCGGAAAGGCGTGACATTGAAAGACGGACGGCAGTACACGATCGCCTACGACTTGTTCATCCAGCAGCGACTCAACCGCTACCACGGGATCAGCGGGCTGGCTCGGGCCAAGGAATTCCCCCTCTGGCTCCGCAATCAAACCCTGCCGCATTACTTCGTGCAGGCTCCCCGGATCCGCCGCGCCCTACGCACATTGAACGGCCCGCGAGTTCTCCCGGATTTTGCCTGCATCGGACCGGCGAAAGGCGGGACGTCCGAGCTCGCCTCCTACCTCATGCAACACCCCAGCGTAGCGACCCCATTGACCAAGGAAACATTGTCTCCGATCCCCGAGGACTGGCGAATCTACGGACCGACCGTACGTGAATTCACCAAGCTCGCCGCTCGAACGGGTCACGCCCGCCACGGCTACTACGATCCGAGACTTCACGACACGATCCTGATGCACGAATTTCACCGAATCAGGCCCGACGGCAAAGTCATCCTGATGCTTCGTAATCCTGTCGACCGCGCCTACTCCCAGTTCAAATGGGACATCTTCATCGCCGGCTCACTGATGGCCGCACACACCACCAGTTACGCCGACTACATCGAGCTCGCATTCGACCGGTACCCGCATGCTTTCCCCAATCACGGATACCCGATCCTCCCGACCGGCATCTATGTCAACGCGGTACGCCGCTGGCTCGATCGATTCGGTCCGGACAACGTGATGGTCTTTGCCGCCGAAGAGTTCTTCGCCGACATCCCCGGCACCCTCTGCCGCGTCCACGACTTCCTCGATCTCCCTGCTGTGCCACCAACCATCCGTCCCGCCGTCAACCAAAATCCACTCCCGGGGCTACCGCCCCGTGACCCGGAAACCGATCGACGTCTCGCCGAGTTTTTCGCCCCCTGGAACGAGCAACTCTACGAACTGCTCGATCGCGACTTGGGCTGGAATACCCCCGCCACCCGCGTCCGCGAGTTCGCCGCCTGAGGATTGCCTGTCTGAGCCGTAGCCGGCCGTGGGGTCGGGGTGGCGGCGTCCCGCGCCAGCTGGATTGCCGCCACCACCATCACGACCGCGGCTATGACCAGCACGGCGACGAGAGCTGCATCGACGTGCAGGTACTCACCGAGAACCAGGAAGCCGAGCAACGACGCGACGAGTGGCTCCGCGACGGTGGCGGCGGGCAGCGAAAGCTGCAGAGCACCGGCCTGGTAGGCGTTCTGTTGCAATGCCGTAGCGCTGAGTCCGATCACGGCGAGTGCGTAGGTCTCGGCGGAGCCGAGCACGGCGACGACGCCGTGCCCGGCCGTCGCCACCACTCCTTTGGTCAAGATCGCGGCGAAGCCGAACAGCGCGCCGGAGATCACACCCAGCAGCAGCGCGCGACGCGGTCCGGGACGCCGGGCGAGCAGCAGGCCGATGGTGACCAGCGGAATCGCAACCGCAGCCACGATCAGCCAATGCTGTAGCTCGGCGTGCTGACGCCCGGGCCGCGGATCGCCGACCACCACCAGGACCGCCACCGCCGCGGTGAGCAGCCCCGCCCAGATCCACTGGGCGCGGCCGACCGCGTGGCCGGCAAACCGAGCGCTGAGCGGCAGCGCAAACAGCAACGACAACACCAGCAGCGGCTGCACCAACAGCACCGAGCCGCGGCCCAGCGCGGCCGCCTGGAAGACGTAGCCCAGGACACCGACCACGGTGCCGAGCCACCAACTGGGCCGCCGGACCAGCGAATCGATCGCGCCCAGCCGGCCGAGCTGATCGTCCCCGATCGTGGCGGCTACACGTTGCCGGACCACGGCGCCGACCGCTATGCAGCACGCGGCACACAGGGCGAAAACAACGGCGAGCAGGGTGTCCGACATCCGGTCAGGTTATCCGGGTCGGTGGAGCAAAGCCCGCCAGTTCTGCGGCACGCGGCCGGCCGGGCCGGGCACCGACTGATCCACCGGACGATGCTGCGGCGGTGCGAGGTGCGGCCCGCTCTCGTGCATCTGCTGGGTGGTGTAGTCGTAGAACCAGGACTCACCCGGTTCGTAGCTACGGATGAGCGGGTGTCCCGTGGCGGTGGCATGCGCGGTGGCGTGCTGCGACGGTGAGGTGTCACAGCAGCCGACGTGCCCGCACCGGGCGCATCGGCGCAGGTGGACCCACCAACCGCGGGACTGTTCGCACTCGACGCAACCCGATCCGCTCGGTGCCACACTCGGATCGATTCCCGACTCACTGCTCGACATCGTTCGGTTCCTTTTCTGCGACGGCGACTTCCGAACCGTCCTCGACGCGATCGCGGTTCAGCGGAAGCCGGACGATGAACCGAGTATCCCCCGGCTCGGACTCGACCCGAATGTCGCCGCCGTGCTTGCTCGCCACGATTCGGAACGAGATGTCCAAACCCAGGCCGGTGCCCTCGCCGACCGGTTTGGTCGTGAAGAACGGCTCGAACACCCGGTCTCGGATATCGGGCGGAACCCCCGGACCGGTGTCGCCGATCTCCACCACGACGCAGTCGTTGTCGCGGTAGGTCCGCACGGTAAGGGTGCCGGATCCGGCCATCGCCTGCGCGGCGTTGTCGATCAGGTTGGTCCACACCTGGTTCAGCTCGGCGGCATAACACGGCACCGACGGCAATCCCCGGTCGTACTCCTTACGGACCTCGATCCCGGTGCCCAGCTTGCCACCGAGCATGATCAGCGTGCTGTCCAGCAGTTCGTGCACGTCGACCACCTGGAACGGCGCCCGGTCCATCTGTGAATACTGCTTGGCCTCACCGAGCAGTTTCGAGATCCGGTTGGTGGCATCGGTGACCTCGTTCATCAGCAGCTCGGTCTCGACCGTGTAGTACAGCCACCGCAGTCCACCCTCGAATATCTCGTGCGGCTGATCGTCGAGGTTGGCCGCGACCCGCTCCAACCAGTCGACGTCCAGACCGGCCTGAACGTAGGTCGGCGCCAGGTCCCAACCACCCGTGACATCGTGATCGTCGAGCCATTCGCCGAGCAGCTCCTCCCGGTCCGACTCCTCCATCGGGGTCAGCTTCGGCGCCTTTCCGACCTGTGCCGCCGCCTCCTCCTGCAGCCGGATCATGGTTTCCAGCGTCGCGTGATCGAACGTGCCCTTGGACATCAAGCCGAGTTTGTGCCGCATCCCGGCTACTCGGCTGCGCAAGGTGTCCACCGCCCGGACGGCCGCGGCTGCCGGGTTGTTCAGCTCGTGGGTCAACCCGGCCGACAGCGCACCCAGCGCAAGAAGCCGTTCTCGCTGGTCGATGATCTGCCGGGACCGCTGGCCACCGATCACCGCGCCTTCCAGCAGGTGCACGGCCATCGGAAACCACTCGCGGATCAGCTCCCCCAGCACCCCCGCCCCGAGCACGAAGAACCGGGACTCGGTGATCGCATACATCGACGACTTGTACTTCTGCTCGCGCTGATCGAGATAGGCCGCCCAGGCGCCGGAGTAGGCGCCTTTGTGGGCGGTCCGCGTGGTCTCGATCTCGGTGCCACCGGACCGTCGGCGCAACGCGATCTCGCCGTCGACCAAGACGTAGAACGATGTCGCCGGGTCCCCTTCGGCGAACACCAGGCCGGGCTCGACACTCACGTAGCACCCGTCCCGACACAACCGTTCCAATTGCTCGTCGGACAGGCTCTCGAACAGGAACAGCGAACGGAGTTCGGCCGGGTCGCAGACCAACTCGTCGGGCATGATGATCACCTCGTCGAAACGTCGGGTCGGTTCCGGGCGGTCGCGACTACGGCCGCGCCAGGTATCGATGGACCAGCATGACGGCCATCGCGCCCTCCCCGACCGCGGACGCAACCCGCTTGGCCGAGTCGGCCCGCACGTCGCCGGCCACGAACACCCCCGGCACGCTGGTCTCCAGGTGGTGTGGCAGACGCGACAACTGCCAGCCGGCCGGCGGGGTGCCGTCGACCAGCAGATCCGGGCCGGCCAGGACGAAGCCGTGCTCGTCGCGAAACACGACGCCGTCGAGCCAGTCGGTACTCGGTGCTGCTCCGATGAACAAGAACAACCACTGCGTGTCGATTGTTTCCTCGTCGCCGCCGACCCGGTCGCGCACCACGATCTGCCGGAGGTGATCGTCGCCGATCGCCCCGACCACCTCGACACAGGTCCGTACGGTGATGTTGGGAATCTGCCGGATCTGCTCGATCAGGTAGTGCGACATGGACTCGTCCAGCGACTTCGCCCGGACCAGAATGGTCACCGACCGGGCTTGCCGGGCGAGATACACCGCGGCCTGGCCGGCCGAGTTGGCGCCGCCGACGACGTAGACATCGTCGTCCACACAGTGCGCCGCCTCGCTCAGCGCGGCGCCGTAATGCACTCCCCGACCGGTGAAATCGTCGATGCCCGGAGCGGGATGCCGACGATAGTTCACCCCGGTCGCGAGGATCACCGCGTGGCCGTCGATCTGCCCGCCGTCGGCGAATCGGACGGTCCGCGCCGAGCCGTTCACCGCCAGCTCGACCGCCTCGCGGGTGGTGATCAACTCGGCGCCGAACTTCGTCGCCTGGCGGCGTGCTCGGTCGGCCAGCTGCGACCCGGAGACGCCGTCCGGGAAACCCAGGTAATTCTCGATGCGGGAACTCTGCCCGGCCTGGCCGCCGGTCGCCGTGCGCTCCACCAGCACCGTGCGCAAGCCCTCGGAGGCGCCGTACACCGCGGCCCCCAGCCCGGCCGGACCGCCGCCGATCACGATCAGGTCGTAGAAGTTCTCTGCCGGGGTGGTGTGCAGCCCTACTTCGCCGGCCAATTCCGCGTCGCTCGGCTCGATCAACGTCGTACCGCCGGCGGTGATCACCACCGGGCAGTGGTCCGGGTCCGCGTCGGCTGCCGCCAAGAGCCGAGCGCCCTCCGGTTCGTCGGCCAGATACCACCGATACGGCAGCTGGTTGCGGGCCAGGAAATCGCGCACCCGCGCAGACGCCGCCGACCAGCGATGGCCGACCACCTTGGTCTCCTCGACCGGCCGCCGATCGGCCAGCTGCCACGCTTCCAGCAGGGTGTCGAGCACCGGGTACAGCTTTTCTTCCGGCGGGTCCCACGGCTTGAGCAGGTAGTGGTCGAGGTCGACCACGTTGATCGCGTCGATCGCCGCGTTGGTGTCGGCGTAGGCGGTCAGCAGGACCCGGCGGGCGTGCGGGAACAGATCCATCGCCTGCTCCAGGTAGGCGATGCCGTCCATTCCGGGCATCCGGTAGTCGGCGATGAGCACCGCCACCTGCTGGCCGCGCAACGCCATCTCGCGCAGCGCGTCGAGTGCCTGCTCGGCGGCCTCGGCCCGGACCACCCGGTAGTGCTGACCGTAGCGGCGGCGGATGTCCCGGACGACCGCCCGCGACACCGCCGGATCGTCGTCCACCGAGACGATGACGGGCTTGGCGGCCGGTTCGTCGGATTGCGGGGAAGTCACCCAACGAGCCTAGGCCGCCGGCCCGACATCAGCTCCGGCGGAACCGAACCTGATCTATCGCCCGAACCTGATCTATCTCCGACGGTGTCAGCAAACGCTCCAGTTGCTCGCTCGGCCAGGACTTCGGATTGCCGGCCAGGCATGCCGAACTGAGCAGCGGGACCGGCGCGGAACGGTGACGACTCAACAGCGCATTCAGTTTCATTGAGGGTTCTCTCCCCTGACGGGCTTTTCAGAGGTCTTTCTGGTGGCGGGAACGGATCTGGTGGGTCAATCGCTACTTCTATCGGCAACGGCCGCGAAAGCATTACCGATTGCGTCCCACCGTCACCGAAACCTCCCGACGCAGAGCAGTAGCAACCTTTCGGCAACGACTTTCGGCGGCGCCGGTCGGCGTTCTGGGCCAGGTTAGAATTCGACGTGCATATCGAGATCTGGTCTGACGTGGCATGTCCGTTCAGTTACCTCGGCGACGAGTATCTCCGTCGAGCGCTCGCCGACTTCGAGCACCGTTCGGACGTCCTGGTCGGAGTCCGCAGTTTCGAGCTGGAGCCGCAGGCGTCCCGGGATCCGCAGCCGATGATCCCGATACTGGCAGCGAAGTACCGGACCTCCGAAGCGCAGATGGCCGAAGCGCAGGTCGAGATCGCCACGAAGGCCGCCGAGGTGGGCCTCCCGTTCGACGCCGGCCAGGTACTGGTGAGCAACACCCTCGACGCGCACCGCCTGATCCATCTCGGTTCCGATCACGGCATGGCCGACCAGGTCCGGCGGCGGCTGATGGAAGCGCAGTTCGGTGGCGGTGTCTCGATGAGCGACCACGACACGATCGCCACGCTCGCCATCGAGACCGGACTACCGGAGCATCGGGTATACGAGGTGCTGCGGTCCGACGAATATCTCGACGCCGTCCGCGAGGACGAACGGCTGGCCGGCGAGTTGGGGGTGACCGGCATTCCCTACTTCCTGTTCGACGAGAAGTACGCGGTGGCCGGCGCCCAACCCATCGAATTTTTCCAGCAGGTGCTCGGCCAGGTATGGGCCGAGCGCTGACCCTCGGCGAACCGATCGCGGTAGGTCAGGCCGCCAGCTCGGGCAGCGTCACCACCTGCGCGGCATAGGTCAGGCCGGCGCCGAACGCGATCAGTAATGCCGTGTCGCCCGGACGCGCCTTACCCGTCCGCAACAGCTCCTCCATCGCCAACGGGACGGACGCCGCGGACGTGTTGCCGGAGGTCTCGATGTCGTTCGCGACCGCGCAGTCCGGCCGCAGGCCCAGTACCTTCGCCATGATCTCGATGATCCGACCGTTGGCCTGGTGCGGAATCATCGCGTCGAGTTGATCCGGCGCCACCCCGGCACGATCCAGCGCTTCCCGGCACACCTTCTCCAACGAGTGTGCCGCCCATCGGAACACCGCCGATCCGGACATCTGCAGGTACGGCCGCACCTTCCCGGGATCGGGATCGTCGATGTAGCTCAACGTGTCCTTGGTCTGGGTGATGGCATCTTTCTGGCTACCATCCGAACCCCACACCGTCGGGCCGATCCGGACCTCGTCGGACGGACCGACCACCACCGCGCCGGCACCGTCGGCGAACAGGAACGCCGTCGACCGGTCGGTGGCGTCGAGGGTGTCGGTCAGCTTCTCCACCCCGATCACCAACACGTAGCGAGCGGTACCACCGCGCACCAGGTCGGACGCGAGTGCCACCGCGTGACAGAAGCCGGAACAGCCGGCCGAGATGTCGAACGCGGCCGGGCTCGCCATACCCAGTCCGACCGCGATCTGCGGTGCACAGCCGGGGGTCTGATACCAGTGCGTGGAGGTCGCCACGATCACCGTACCGACCTGCCCCGGCTCGATCCCGGCCGACGCGAGCGCATCCCGGCCGGCCGCGATCCCCATCGTGATCACGTTCTCGTCGGCAGCGGCAAACCGGCGGGTGCGGATACCGGAACGCGTGCGAATCCACTCGTCGCTGGAATCGATCGGACCGGCGACCTCGTCGTTGGTGACCACCCGGGCCGGGCGGTACACCCCGAGACCGAGGAGTGCGGTGGCGGCTGCGCCGGTTGTGGTCTCGAGCGGGGTGGGCACCGTCGTTCCTCCGTCTTTCGCGGGACGCAACCTACGGTACCGTAAACATGAGGCATCCTCATATGTGCGCCCAAGATCACCCGTTACGTCCCGTGCCGCACCGGTCAGTAAGGTGGCATCGATCCGCCGTTCATCCCGTCCGATGAGCATCGGCGGATGTCACCGCAGACCGACAGACGATATGGGGAGCCTGTGGCACGCCGACCGAAACCGCCGGGTGACCAGGCCGAAGGCGGCCTGACACATGTCGCCGGACTGATCCGGGCCGCCGTGCCCCCGCTCCATCCCGCCGGCCTGCCGTTCGTCGCCGCGCCGCTCGCCGTCGCGGTGCTCGGCCGTCGGCATCCCTGGTTGCGCCGTACCGCGCTCGGCGCCGCCGGTGCCAGCGCAACCTTCTTCCGGCACCCCGACCGGGTGCCGCCCACCCGCTCCGGCGTGGTCGTCGCGCCCGCCGACGGCGAAGTGGCGTTGGTCGATACCGCGGCACCGCCCACCGAGCTGGGTTTCGGTCCGGACCCGCTGCCCCGGGTCAGCATCTTTCTGTCCGTACTCGACGTGCACGTGCAACGGATTCCGGTCGCCGGCACCGTCTACACGGTGGCGTACCAGCGCGGCAGCTTCCTGTCCGCCGACCTGCCCGAAGCCAGCGACCGCAACGAACGCAACAGCGTCGTCATCGATACCGCCGCCGGCGCGCGGGTGATCGTGGTCCAGATCGCCGGCCTGCTCGCCCGTCGCATCGTCTGCGACGCCGCCGCGGGCGACCTGCTCCGGCTCGGCGAAACGTACGGGCTGATCCGGTTCGGTTCTCGAGTGGACACCTATTTTCCGATGGGTAGCCGGCTGCTGGTGGAGCCCGGCCAGCGGACGATCGGTGCGGAGACCGTACTCGGCGAACTGCCGTGACCGACCGGGGCGGGGCGCGGCGATGACACCGGCACCGTTGCGCACCCCGGTGCGACTGCTGCCGAGCATCCTGACCATCCTGTCGCTGTGCTCGGGCATGTCTGCGGTGAAGTTCGCGCTCGACGGTGCCCCGACGATCGCGATCGCCCTGATCGGCGCCGCAGCGGTCTTCGACACGCTGGACGGTCGGCTCGCCCGCCTGTTGGACGCCACCTCCAAGATGGGCGCCGAACTGGACTCGCTGTCCGATTCGATCGCCTTCGGAGTCGCTCCGGCTCTGGTGCTGTACTGGACACTCCTGCATCAACAGCCGTTCGGCTGGATCATCGCGCTGGTGTTCACCGTGAGCATCGTGCTGCGGCTGGCCCGGTTCAACGCGCTGATGGACGACGACAACCGGCCGAGCTGGGCCCGGGAGTACTTCGTCGGAGTGCCCGCACCGGCCGGCGCGTTGATCGCGCTGCTGCCGATCGTGCTGGCGGAACAGTTCGGTGCCGGCTGGTGGTCGTCCCCGATCGCCACCAGCGCCTGGACCCTGTTCACCGCGGCGCTGGTCGTCAGCCGTATCCCGACCTTCGCGATGAAGTCGGTGTCGGTGCCGCCGCAGGCCGCCGCCGGGCTGCTACTGGCGGTGGCACTGGCCGCCGCCGCGCTGACGGTGTACCCGTTGATGCTGCTGGTCGTGCTCACCGTGCTGTATCTGGCACACATTCCGTTCGCGATCCACTCGCAACGTTGGGTCGCCGCCCGGCCGGAAGCCTGGGAACACAAGCCCGCCGAACGCCGGGCACAGCGCCGAGCCATCCGCCGCGCGTCGCCGCGCCGCCGGTCCACCGCGCAACTGCGGTTGCGGCGGCCGCGCAGCTGACCAGCCGGGCCCGATCCAGCGGGTAGACATGCAGGCATGGCCGAACTCGCCCTGACCGCCCGCCTGAACACCTCCGCCGCCGACACCCGACGCGGCGTGGTACGACTGCACCCGGAGGCGCTGACCGCGCTGGGCCTGCGGGAATGGGACGGCATCGCACTACTCGGCGGCCGCCGCACCGCGGCCGTCGTCGGGTTCGCCGCGCCCGGCACACCCGCCGGCACCGCGCTGTTGGACGACGTCACCATGTCCAACGCCGGGATCGGCGAGAACGCCACGGTCGTGGTCCGCCCGGCCACGGTGTACGGCGCACGGCAGGTGACCGTGCGCGGATCAGCGCTGGCCACCCGGTCGATCCCGGCCACCACGCTGCGGCAGGCGTTGCTCGGCAAGGTGGTTTCGGTCGGCGATGCGGTGTCCCTGCTTCCCCGTGATCTGGGCCCGGGCACCAGCTCCGCCGCGACCACCCAGGCACTGTCGCGTACCTTCGGCGTCGCCTGGACCTCCGAGTTGCTGACCGTCACCGGCACCGATCCCGGCGGCGAGCCGGTCAGCGTGCAACCGAATACCGCGGTGATCTGGGCCGATGGCACGGACCCGGTTTCGCCGCCGCCCCCCGCCCGCGACGAGCCGCCGGTCGCCGACGTGCCGGTGACCGATCTGGTCGGGGCGCAGGAGCAGGCCGCGAAGCTGAGCGAATGGCTCACCCTCGCCCTCGACGAGCCCGAGCTGCTGCGCACGCTGGGCGCCGCGCCGCACCTGGGAGTGCTGATCACCGGGCCCGCCGGCGTCGGCAAGGCCACGTTGGCCCGGGCGGTCACCACCGGTCGGCACGTCGTCGAGCTGGACGGCCCGACCGTCGGCGCCGCGGAGATCGGCGCCCGACAGCACCGGGTCGCCGATGCGGTCGCCGGGCTGACCGGGCGCTCCGGTGTGCTGCTGATCACCGATATCGACGCGCTGCTGCCGGCCGTCGCCGAGCCGGTCGGCACGTTGATCCTGGAGCAGCTACGGGCGGCGGTCCGCACTCCCGGGGTCGCGCTGATCGCGACCACCGCGCACCCGGAGCAACTGGACGATCGGCTACGGGCGCCGGACCTGTGCGATCGCGAGCTGGCGCTCGGACTGCCGGACGCGGCCACTCGGCGCGCCTTGCTCGAACTGCTGCTCCGCAAGGTACCGACCGAGGCGTTGCAGCTGGACGAGATCGCTGCCCGAGCACCGGGTTACGTGGTCGCCGACCTGGCCGCGCTGTGTCGGGAGGCGGCCCTGCGAGCCGCGTCACGGGCCAGTCAGGAACACACCGAGCCGGCGCTCCGGCAAGCCGACCTGCTCGGTGCGCTGGCCGTGATCCGGCCGCTGTCTCGTTCCGGCAGCGAGGAACTCGCGATCGGCAGCGTGAGTCTGGACGACGTCGGCGACATGGTCGAGACCAAACAGGCACTCACCGAGGCGGTGCTGTGGCCGCTGCGGCATCCGGACTCGTTCGCCCGGCTCGGGATCGACCCGCCGCGCGGCGTATTGCTCTACGGCCCACCCGGTTGCGGCAAGACCTTCCTGGTTCGCGCATTGGCCAGCACCGGCCAGCTCAGCGTGCACGCGGTGAAAGGTGCCGAGCTGATGGACAAGTGGGTCGGGTCGTCGGAGAAGGCAGTGCGCGAGCTTTTCCAGCGCGCCCGTAACTCCGCGCCGTCGTTGGTGTTCCTGGACGAGGTGGACGCACTCGCCCCACGACGGGGACAGACCGGCGATTCCGGGGTGTCCGACCGGGTGGTCGCCGCCCTGCTCACCGAGCTGGACGGGGTCGAGCCGCTGCGCGACGTGGTCGTGCTCGGCGCCACCAACCGTCCGGACCTGATCGACCCGGCGCTGCTCCGGCCCGGCCGGCTGGAGCGACTGGTCTTCGTCGCGCCGCCGGACGCCGCGGCCCGCGCGGACATCCTGCGCACCGCGGCCCGGTCGGTGCCGTTGGACGCCGATGTCGACTTGGCCGGGCTGGCCGCCGAATTGGCCGGCTACTCGGCGGCCGACTGCGCCGCGTTGCTGCGCGAGGCCGCGCTGACGGCAATGCGACGCAGCCTGGACGCCGCCGATGTCACCGCCGCCGACGTCGCGGCGGCCCGGGCAGTGGTCCGCCCCTCGCTGGACCCGGTTCAGGTCGAGGCATTGCGCCGGTATGCCGATCAGCGGAGCTGAGCGTCGAGACTCAGCTGCACAAGCCCCGATTCTTCCATTTCCGGATTTGTCGGGTCGAGTTTCTTTACGGCGCAGCCGGTTAGCGCTATTATTAGAACATGTGTTCGAGTAGCGACTGCGGCGGAGCCCCTGGCGGCGCTGGATGCTGCACTCGACGAGCTTGCCGGGATGGCACCGGAAAGTGGCACAGCGGCGTTGCACACCCTGCGCGAGCTGGAGCGGGTACACCGGCGCATCACCGGCGTCGGATACGGTCTGATTCGGCAGGTCGCCGAGGCCCCGCCGGAAGAGTTCGGTGGGCAGAGCGCCCGAGACGTCATCGCCGACACCCTACGAATCACCGGCCCCGACGCCGGCGCCCGGCTCGCCGAGGCCGCCGACCTCACTCCCGGTCTGACGCTCACCGGCGAGCCGTTGGAGGCCCTGCTGCCGACGGTTGCTCGCCGTGTGGAGACCGGCGCGATCGGCCGCGAACACGTACGTGTTATCCGGCAGTTCCTGTGCGATCTGCCGAGCGCCGTCGATCTACCGACCCGGATGCATGCCGAGCAGGAGCTGGCGGACACCGCCATGACATTGCGACCCGACCAGCTACGCAAACTCGCGCGGCACCTGGACGCAATGATCAACCCGGACGGCCGCCTGGAAGATGAGAGCGACCGCCAGCGTAGGCGCGGAATCACTTTGGGTGAGCAGCAACGTGACACGCTCAGTCGGATCAGTGGGTGGATCTCGGCTGAGTTTCGCGGTTACCTGGAGGCGATCCTCGCCAAGCTGGCCCGCCCCGGCGCGTGCGTTCCCGACGATGCGAGCGGCACCGCCGGCGGCGGGCCTACCCCCGAGGCCGAACCGGACGGGGACGAAGGCGGCCGGGACACCCGGACCGTGGCCCAACGCAACCACGACGCGCTGCTCACCGCACTTCGCGATCTACTTGCCTCCGACGATCTCGGCCAGCATCGCGGCCTTCCGGTGACGGTCGTCGTGACCACGACGCTGCAGGATCTGGAGCGCGCCGCCCGACATGCGGCAGCCGCCGAGACGGGCCCCGCCAGCGGGACTACACCAGCCGGCAACCCGACACATGCCGCCGATCACTCGGCGACACCGCCACCGGAGCCGCCACCCCCGGCCGGCCGCAAGGCGCGCACCGCGGGAGGCACGCTCATTCCGATGCCCGACCTGATCCGGATGGCCGCGCACTCCTGGCACTACCTTGCGGTTTTCGACAGCCACACCGACCGACCGCTGTACTTGGGCAGAACCAAACGGCTGGCATCACCTGATCAGCGGCTCGTCGCAGCCGCTCAGTACGGTGGGTGTACCTTTCCCGGGTGCGCCCGGCCGGCGGCAGAGTGCGAGTATCACCACTGCAACGAATGGGCCGACTGGGGGCCGACCGACATCACCAACCTGGCTCCGGCCTGCCGTAAGCACCATGTGCTCGTCGACCACGGTTGGACGGTACGACGTACCCCGACCGGCCGGATCGAGTGGATTCCGCCCGCCTGGCTCGACCCGGACCGTAAGCCCCGGACGAACACCTACCACCGCCCGGGTGACCGTTATCGCGCCGACTCGCCGGCCGCATGACCGGCACCATGAACTGCAGTACCGCATGAACTGCAGCTGCAGGGAGCTAGGCCGACTCCGACCGCCGTTGCACGACACCGTCGATCGCCTCCAGCGCGGTCTGATCGGAGATCCCGGAGCGCAGCGCCGGTACCTCGCCGGACGGCAGCCTCGGCAGATCGGCGAGCTTGTCGATCTCGGCCGAGAGAGCATCGACCACCGAACGCAGCTGCAACCGCGCGATGCGGGTGTAGGTGCGCACGTATTCGATCTCCGGCACCGGTCGGCCGTCGACCGGAACCGGGACCGGCGCTGCAGCCAGCTCGTCGGTCGCGTGCTGGGCCGACTTACGGGCCCGGCGCAAGATGTCGCGGTACTGATCCCGCGCATCGAGTACAAGCTCGCGGGCGTGGCGCTCCGCAGCCTCGACAGTCGCGTCCGCAGACAGCTGTGCCTTGGACATCAGGTGTACCGCGCGGTCGCTGATCCCGCGCAGATCCTTCTCCGATTCCGCGATCAGGCGGGCGTTCTCCTGCTTCGCCTCGGCGAGTTCGCGCCGCAGTTGGGATACCTCGTCGTCGGTGCCGCGTTCCAGCTCCAGCTCCAGCCGCAGCCGCCGCACCTGCTCGGCCAGCTCGGCGTTCTCGTCGACCAGATCGGAGCGAGAGTCCTCCCAGAGCTGCGTTCGGGACATCCGAACGTAGCGTCCCTGCAAGGTCAGGTACTCCGAACGCAACCGGTCGACGAAGGTATCCACCTCACGTTCGTCGTATCCCCGGCGCCCCAGCGGCGATTTCCGGAAACCGACGTTGGCCAATTCCTCTGGTGTCATCGGCATGCCTTACACCCCGTCCCCAGCTGCTTCGTGGTCATCCCATCCGATTGCGCCGAAGTCCTCGACACGAATCGCTTCCTCCGGGTATCCGGTCGCGCGCAGCGCCTCGATCGTCCCGGACACCATCGCTGTCGACCCGCATACCAACGCTGTCTGCGGCCGATCCGACCACGGCCGTTCTCGGGCCGCCACCTCGCCGACCATGCCGGTCTGCCCCGGATAATTGGGGTCACCGGAGACCACGGGTGTGTAGTGGAACCAGGGCTGCTTGGCCAACGCGTTGAGGTAATTGCTGTCGTAAAGGTGCCAGGTCTCGCGCGCCCCGACATACATGTGCACCTGCGGCCCTGATCCGGTGGTGCGCCACCGGTTGGTGAACTGCTCGGTCAACGCCCGCAACGGCGCCAGGCCGGTGCCGCCGGCCACCATCACGATGTCGCCGGTGTGCTCCACCGGCAAGGTCAACGAAACACCGACCGGCGCGCCGATCTTCACCTTTTCGCCAACCGGCATCGCGCGAGCAAACAGCCCGCTCACCTGACCGCCGGCCACCGCCTGCACGTGCAACTCGATCGCACCGTCGGGCCGCGGCGCGTTGGCGGGAGAAAAATAGCGCCAGAGTTTGGGACGCTTCTCCACCTCGAGCGCGAAGGACTGGCCGGGCTGGTAGCTGTATTGCTGCGTCGGCCGGATCGTATGTACCGCCACTTCGATCGTGCGCCGTTGCGAGGCCAGCACCTCGGCGTCCCACCATGCCGGCGCCGTGTGTTCGTCGTCCTCGGCGGCGTCGACCATCGAGTTGGCGATCAACTGATAGGCACCGGCCCAGGATGCCGCCAGTTCCTCGGTCCACTCCGCGCCGAGGAAATGCCGCAGAGTCGCGATGAACGAACCTTCGACCGCGCCGTAATGCTCCGGAATCGTCTGGTAGCGGCGGTGATCGCGGCCCAACTGACGGACGAAGTCCGTTTGTGTCCCGTGCTTGCGGACGTCGGAGACGATCGTGCCCAGAGCCCGGAAGAACCGGTCCCGCTGCGCGGACATCGATATCGGAAACATGTCGCGCACCTCGGGATGCGCGAGAAAAAGGTGGGAGTAGAAGTACTGCGTCGCCTCGTCGCCCACCGCAACGACCTTCGGCCAACTGCGCTCGATCGCATCGAGATCGATGTCGGTCATCCGCCGACTCTCGATCCCAGTAGACATGGGGCACCGCAGAGCGGCATGACGTCCCTCTCTTCTCGGCCCCGACCCGGGGGTAGTTTAGCAGCCGTCAACCAACCTATGGTCGGCTTTTTGCCACTCAACCCGACCCTGTATCGCTACCGGCTTTCGATTGCCGATTCCGGCCGGGAAGCTCCGAATCCTACAGCTAGGGTCTTCACATGCCGGTCTCCTCACGACCATTATCCGCGGCCCTGGGCGCGCTGTCCGGCGGAACGTTGGCCGGAATGGCTACCGCAGACTCACATATTCATCGGACAATCGGGCACTTCTGGCTCGCGGAACCGCTGATCCGTGCCGGATTGGGTCTTCCGTTCGCGATCACTGCCACGGTGTTGCTGGCCCGCGCCGGATCACGACGTACCGCATGGTTTGTCGTCGCCGCCAGTGCCGCGGTGCTCGCACCCGTGACCTGGGTCGCCGGACACGATCCGACCGAAGGGGTGGGGGCGGCGGCTCTCATCGCGGGCAGCGTCGCAGCGGGCGTGCTGCTCGGGTCGGCGGTGGCTGCGGCGTGGGGGGAGCCGCCGACCCAGTCCGCACTCGCGATCGGCGCGGTGGCCGGTGCGCTGATCGCACAGCCGTGGCTGCTTTCCGGCGGCACCGTGCTCGCTCCGACGTGGCTCACGATCGTCACGATTCTCGCTGCGATCGCCGGTGCCGCGACCGCGGACTCCGCGTTCCGGATTCCTCGGCCGAATCCGGCGACCGTGCAACTGGTGCTGCCCGCGGCAGCGGCGCTCACGATTCTGATCTGGCTGTACGGTGCCTGGAGCAGCACGGCGGGGGCTCGGTCGAGCCGCGTGATGCCGGCGGTTGCCCTGTTCGGCCTGGTACTGGTCGTGCTCGGCACCGAGTGGGCGCGGCGGTTGGCCGCCCCGTCCGACGGCGGTTTTCTGCCCGCCACGCTTGCGGTGGCCGCCGGCGCAAGCCCGGTGCTGGCTGCAGCGGCCGGCCCGCCGCAGCGGATCTCCGCCGAGTGGTTGATCGCGGTCGGCATCGTCGCGGTGGTGATCGGGGTCCGCGCCGCGAGCGTCCGACCGCTGCTCTCGGTCGGACTCGGCTTACTCGCGCTGGTGCCGTTGGCCGGCTTGTTGCTGCCTGAAACCGGCCAGGACGGGCCCCTCCTCGCGATCCGGATCGCGGTCGTGGGGGTCGGCGCCGGATTGACGATCGCCTCGACCTTCCCCAGCCAAGCGCCGGTCGCTGCGCTCGGCTTCGCCGGCGCCGGCGCGCTGGCAACACTGTTCACTCTGCTGTTCGGTAGCAGGTTCGGGACGACCGACAGACCTCCCTCGTACACCCAACTCACCGCGAGCCCACCCTCGGGGATCGTCGAATGGCACCTTCTGCTCGAGCCGCATCGTTACCGGATTGCCGCACTGGCCATGGTGCTGATCATCGGCTACGCCGGGGTTGCCATCATCCGACGACCACGTCATGTGCCGAATGCGCTGCGACCGACCGAGTAGCGTCCGGCTCGCGGTGGCCGGTCCCGCGAGTACCCCGATCGATCTCCCCGTCACCACGGCGGCACTGAGCGCCGGCTGGGTCGCCGGTATTTCGCTGGCCGACGTCGACCTGCGCTGGGCGGCACTGCCGGGCTACTGGTTCACCGACACGCTCAGCCGCGGCACGCTGGCCCTGCTGGTCGCGATCGGGTCGGCCGTACTGTCCCGCCGCGCCGCGCCGCGGACCAGCTGGGCCGTCGCCGGGGTCGCGGCGGGGATGCTGTGCCTGATCGAGCTGGCACTTTCACTCGCCCCGGACCGACACCCCGACCTGTTGCGATCGATCGGCAGCATCGCCGCCGGACTGATCCTGGGCTGCGCCACGGCCGCCGGTTGGTCGCATCGATCGGCACGGCCGCTGCTGGTGTGGGGAGTGCTGGGCGGTTGGGCGACGGCGATGCCGTGGATGTACGCAGTCGACGGCACGGTGTCCCGGATGCTTCCGGCGGCCCTGGCGGCGGTCGGCGACGGCGCGGCGGCCTGGCGGAGCCGCACCGGACCGGACCGTCCCGGCAGGGCAGACAGTCCCGACAGTCCCGGCAGCGGTCGATACGCGCTCGGCGGCGCGCTCGGCCTCGGCGGGGTCAGCTGGCTGGTCGGCGGCTGGCTCGGCAACGGCGCGACGCCGGGATCGTTCGTCACGATCAGCCTCGTCGGGTTGGCCGGCGTCGTCCTCGGCACCGAGTGGTGCGCGCGGCACGCGCCCGCCACCGACCGACGTTTCGTACCGCTCACCGTCGCGGCCACCGCAGGTCTGATGCCGGTGGTGATCTCGCTGACGGTGCCTCGGTCGGTCGGAACCGCGCTCGGTCTGGTCGCGATCGGCCTGCTCACGCCGGCCGCCGGTCTTGCGCTCGCCCGCCGGCACATCCACACAGCCGCACCGACCGGGCTGGCACTGCTCGCGCTCGTCCCGCTGCTCGGCGTCCTGGATCCGGCTTTCGGCACCGCCGGGCCGCTGCTGGCGGCCCGGCTCGCGGTCGCCGGGATCGGCGCCGGACTGGTGCTCGGCGCAGCATTGCCGGTGCAGATCCCGGTGGCCGCTCTCGGCCTGGGCGTGATCGCGCCGCTGTCCGTGCTGTTCGCCGGGTTCTTCGCCACCCACGCGCTGGTGGTCTATCGCCCGGCCGCCGAGATCGGGCCGACAACACCGGCAGACTCCCTGGTACCACCGGCCTCCCTGGCACTACAGGGCTATGTTGCACTGCCCTGGCCGGTCGGCATCCGGTTCGGCTCGCTGTGCCTGCTGGTACTGATCGTCTACTGCGGCTGGTCGGCGTTACGACGGCGCACCCAGTACGATCGCAGACCCAGCACCCCGCCGACCGTGACGGAGTGATCCGTGCTCGCCATCCTGGTAGCTCTTGCCCTTGCGGCGCTGGCTGCCCCGTTGTGTATCCGCCGATTCGGCCGTAACGGCTTCCTGCTCCTCGCCCTGGTGCCGGCCGGTTGTCTGGGCTGGGTGCTGGCCAACTGGGGCACGGGGCAGCCGAGCGAAGACCGCCGGGAAAACCTGCCGTGGGCGCCCGAGATCGGGATGGATCTCACGCTGCGGCTCGACCGGCTGGCCGCGATCATGGCGCTGCTGGTGCTCGGCATCGGCGCGCTCATCCTGATCTACTGCGCCCGCTACTTCACCGACGACGAGCCCCGGCTGGGCCGGTTCGCCGCCGAGCTGGTCGCCTTCGCGGGCGTCATGTTCGGCTTGGTCACCAGTGACAACCTGCTGGTGCTGTACACCTTCTGGGAACTGACCAGCGCGCTGTCGTTCCTACTGGTCGGGCACTACGCCGAGCGCGCCACCAGCCGCCGGGCCGCCACCCAGGCATTACTGGTCACCACCGCCGGCGGGCTGGCAATGCTGGTCGGCATCATCATGCTCGGCGAGGCCGGCGGCAGCTACCTGCTCTCCGATCTGGTGGCGAACCCGCCGTCCGGCCGCCTGGTCGACGTCGCCGTCGTCGCGATCCTGGTCGGTGCCCTGAGCAAGTCCGCGGTGGTGCCGATGCACTTCTGGCTGCCCGGCGCGATGGCCGCCCCCACTCCGGTCAGCGCTTACCTGCACGCCGCGGCGATGGTGAAAGCCGGCGTCTATCTGGTGGCCCGGCTGGCCCCCGGCTTCGCACACACGCCGGCCTGGCAACCGACCGTCGTCGTGCTCGGTTGTGCCTCGCTGTTACTCGGCGGCTGGCGGGCACTGCAGGCCTACGACCTGAAGCTGATCTTGGCGTTCGGCACGGTCAGCCAGCTCGGGCTGCTCATCGTGCTGGTCGGCAGCGGCACGCACGATGCGGCTCTGGCCGGGGTGTCGCTGATGCTGGCACACGCGATGTTCAAGGCGGCCCTGTTCATGGTGGTCGGCATCATCGACCACACGACCGGGACCCGGGACCTGCGCAAACTCGCCTATCTCGGGCGGCGGGCGCCCGCCCTGGCGATCACCGCGACGGTGGCGGCGTTCAGCATGGCCGGACTGCCACCGACGCTCGGCTTCGTCGCCAAGGAGGCCGGGCTGGCCGCGCTCGCACCGACATCGCCGAACCTGGCAGACATCGCAACGCTGGCGGCGGTGGTGCTGGGCTCGACGTTGACCGTCGGGTACAGCGTGCGGCTGATCGTGGACAGCTTCGGTGATAAACACCGGTCCCAGCCCACCGGTCCGGTCGCCACCATGCACCGGCCCGGCACGCTGTTCCTGACCGTGCCGGCCTTGCTCGCCGCGGGCGGGCTCGCCGCCGGGATCGCGGCGCCCTGGGTGGGCCGGCTGGTGGAACCGTATGCCCGGACCCTGCCCGGATCCGGGGACTATCACCTCGGCCTCTGGCACGGCTTCGGACTCCCGCTGGGACTCACCGTGCTCGCCGTCGCCGGCGGCTGCGCGATCTACCTGAGCGCCGACCGGATTCGCCGGTTCTCGGCCCGTCGGCTGCGGATCGGCAATGCCGACCGGGCCTACGACGCCGTCCTGAGTGCGCTGGACCTGATCTCGTTGCAGATGACCAGCACCACCCAGCGGGGGTCGGTGGCACTCACCCAGGCAACCATCTTGGTCACCACGGTGACCCTGCCGTCCGTCGTCCTGCTGCTCGGCGATCGCCCGCACGAGCTGGAGCTGCGTCGGTGGGACAGCCCGGTACAACCCGCGGTCGGGGTGCTGATCCTGGCCGCGGCGCTGGCCGCGACGGTGCTCCGGCAACGGCTCGCGGCGGTGTTGTGTATCGGAATCACCGGCTACGGCTGCGGCGTCCTGTTCGCCCTGCACGGCGCGCCCGACCTGGCGTTGACCCAGTTTCTGGTGGAAACGCTGACCCTGGTGATCTTCGTCTTGGTGCTGCGCAAGTTTCCGGCCGAGCTGAACCCGAAGTCGATCGCCGGACACAAGGTGCCGCGCGCCCTGCTGGCGATCACGGTCGGGGTGTGCGTCCCGGTGCTCGCGATCTTCGCCACGGCGGCCCGGCACGACTCGCCGATCGCGCTGCAGCTGCCGGACGCGGCCTACCACCTGGGCAACGGCAAGAACGTGGTCAACGTACTGCTGGTCGACATCCGCGCCTGGGACACCCTCGGCGAGATATCCGTGCTGCTGGTGGCCGCCACCGGCGTCGCCTCGCTGGTGTTCCGCAGCCGTCGGTTCGGCCTCGCACCACGGGTCACCGATGCGCAGAGCCCGCCGTCCGACGGTGACGAGATCCCCTGGCTGCGGGCCGGCGCGCTGCTCGACCCGCGGTACCGCTCCCTGGTCGTCGAGGTGACCACCCGGCTGCTGTTCCCGACGATCATGGTGCTGTCGGCGTACTTCTTCTTCGCCGGACACAACGCCCCGGGCGGCGGTTTCGCCGGTGGACTCACCGCGGGGTTGGCGCTGGTACTGCGATACCTGGCGGGCGGACGCTACGAGCTGGGCGAGGCGTTGCCGGTGGACGCCGGCCAGATCCTCGGCGCCGGGCTGATCTGTGCGGCCGGCACCGCGGCGGTGTCGTTGCTGCTGGGCGCGCCGGTGCTGTCGTCGAGCACGCTGGAGTTCGAGCTACCGCTGATCGGCTCGGTGAAGCTGGTCACCGCGCTGTTCTTCGACCTCGGGGTCTACCTCATCGTGGTCGGCCTGGTGCTGGACGTGTTGCGCAGCCTGGGCGCCCGGTTGGAGACGAAACAATGAGTATCGATGCGACGCTGCTGATCCTCGTCGGGATGCTGCTCGCGGTCGGGGTCTACCTGATCCTGGAACGGTCGATCATCACCATGCTGCTCGGCATCATCGCCTGCGGAAACGGGGTGAACCTGCTGATCATCGCGGTCGGCGGCCGGGCCGGCGCACCGCCGATCGTCGGCCGCGGTGCCGAGCCGGCGCAGATGGCCGATCCGCTGGCCCAGGCGATGATCCTGACCGCGATCGTGATCACCATGGGATTGTCGGCGTTCGTGCTCGCCCTCGCCTACCGCTCGTACACGCTGACCGGGCGCGACGGCGTCGACGACGACCCGGAAGACGTCCGGGTCGCGACGCAGTGGTCCCGGGCGGACGCGCCGGACCAGGACCTGTCCGACGACCCGGTGACCGGCGCGCCCAGCCCGGAAGGCGACGCCTTCGACGCACAAGGCAATCCGCTTCCGCTCGACGAACTGCCCGATCCGGAAGACGTCGAGTGCTACGACGAGCTGCACGGGGAGTCGAGATGAGCTGGCTGGCGCCGCTGCCGGTGCTGATCCCCCTGCTCGCCGCCGCCGCGACACTGGTCGGCGGCCGCCGCCCGACCGTGCAGCGAGCGATCACGATCTCCGCGCTGATCGCGGTGACGGTGGTGTGTGCGACGTTGCTGTATCTGGCCGACCGCGACGGCACCACGGCGGTCCAGGTCGGTGGCTGGGTGGCGCCGCTGGGGATCAGTCTGGTGGTGGATCGGCTGGCCGCGCTGATGCTGCTGGTGTCGGCGATCGTGCTGCTCGCGGTGATGGTGTACGCGGTCGGTCAGGGCGTGCGGGACGGCACCGAACGGCAGCCGACGTCCATCTTCCTGCCGACCTACCTGGTGCTCACAGCAGGTATCTGCAACGCCTTCCTGGCCGGCGACCTGTTCAACTTGTTCGTCGGTTTCGAGGTGCTGCTGGCCGCCTCGTTCGTGCTGCTCACCCTCGGCGCCAGCGCCGACCGGGTGCGGGCCGGGACGTCGTACACGCTGGTCGCGATGGTGTCCTCGTTGATCTTCCTGATCGGCATCGCACTCGCCTACGGTGCCACCGGCACGCTGAATCTGGCCCAGCTCGCGCAGCGGTTGGACGGGGTACCGGACGGGGTGCGGACCGCGGTCTTCGCGGTGCTGCTGGTCGCTTTCGGGATCAAGGCGGCGGTGTTCCCGCTGGCCAACTGGCTGCCCGACTCCTACCCGATCGCGCCTGCGCCGGTCACCGCGGTATTCGCCGGGTTGCTCACGAAGGTCGGGGTGTATGCGATCATCCGCACCCACAGCCTGTTCGCCGGCGGGACCTGTAGCACGAGCGCGGGCTGCGACGACGCGGACCGGCTGCTGAACCAGGTGTTGCTGGTGTGTGGCCTGCTCACCATGCTGGTCGGCATCCTGGGCGCGATCGCGCAGAGCGACATCAAGCGGCTGCTGTCGTTCACCCTGGTATCGCACATCGGCTACATGGTGTTCGGGATCGCGCTGGCCAGCCGCACGGGCCTGTCCGGGGCGATGTTCTACGTGGCGCACCACATCCTGGTGCAGACGACGTTGTTCCTGGTGGTCGGATTGATCGAACGGCAGGCCGGGTCGGCATCGTTGCGCCGCCTCGGCGGCCTGGCGACGGTCAGCCCGGCGTTGGCGGCGCTGTTCCTGATTCCGGCGTTGAACCTGGGCGGCATCCCACCGTTCTCCGGTTTCATCGGCAAGGTGGTGTTGCTGGAGGCCGGGGTACAGGCCGGCAGCGTGCTGGCTTGGCTGCTGGTGATCGGCAGCGTACTGACCAGCCTGCTGACGCTGTATGTGGTAGCGCGGATCTGGACCAAGGCGTTCTGGCGGTCGCGGGCCGACGCACCGGAGGGTGTTTACGCGGCCAGCACTCCGGCCGCGCTGATCGACGAGTCGACCGACGTGCTGTTCCGCAAACGCGCGGACGTCGGCCCGATGCCGGTGTTCATGGTCGCGCCGACCATGGCGCTGGTGCTGGTCACGACCGCACTGACGGTGTTCGCCGGCCCGGTTCTGGGCATCACCGAACGGGCGGCGACCGACCTCGGCAACCGCACGGTCTACCTGAACGCCGTGCTCGGTACCCCGGACGGAGCGCGATGACCGGCACCCACCTGATCCGCATCGCCGTCGTGGTCTGGCTGGCCGTGGTCTACTGCTGGCTGTGGGGCACGGTCAGCGTCGGCAATATTCTCGCCGGGCTGTTGCTGGGCGCCGCGATCACCGTGTTGCTCCCGCTGCCCCGACTGCCGGTGGGTGGCTGGCTGCGCCCGCTGCCGCTGCTCCAGCTGCTCGGCGTGATCGGTTACTACGCGTTGATCTCCAGCGTGCAGGTGGCACTGCTGGCATTGCGGCGCGACGCGCCACCGCCGGCCGGCGTCCTTCGGGTCTCCCTGGCCATCCGATCCGACCTGGTGCTGGTGCTGTGCTGCGATGCGTTGACCGTGATCCCGGGCAGCATGGTGCTGGAGATCGACGCCGAGCGGCGAATGGTGTACGTCCACGTGCTCGATATCGGTAGCGAGCGGGCGGTGGCGGAGTTCTATCGCAGCACCCGCCGCCTGGAGCAGCTGTTCATTCGGACGTTCGAGTCTCGCCCGACGACCGGGCCGGCGCCGCGATGACCGTCGTGACGATCATCGCCGGAATATTGTTGCTCACCGCGGCCGGCCTGACCATGTTCCGGGTGCTCGCCGGGCCGTCCACCCTGGACCGGATGATCGCCACCGATACCCTGGTCGCGGTCGCGATGTGCGGGCTGGCGGTGTGGGCCATCGACACCGGCGATACCACGGTGGTCCCGGCAGTCGTCGCGTTGTCCCTGGTCGGCTTCCTCGGCTCGGCTGCCGCCGCCCGATTCCGGGTCCGAGACGACGGGGATGCCCGATGACCGTCCTCGCCGCCGTCTGTGTGCTGCTCGGCTCGACCTTCGCGCTCACCGCAGCGATCGGCATCGTCCGATTCCCGGACACGTTGTCGCGGATGCAGGCGGCGACCAAACCCCAGGTGGTCGGGCTGGTGCTGGTTCTGATCGGCGCCGTGATCGAACTACGGGGCAACGTCGACGTCTGGATGTTGGTCTTGGTGGCGCTGTTCACGCTGGTCACCGCCCCGGTGATCGGGCACCTGATCGGCCGGGTCGCCTATCGGGAGCAGGGCGACCCGGACGGACTGCTCGCCGTGGACGAAATGTCCGACGACTCGGCCCGGCTCGACCCCGCTCGGCTCGACCCCGAGTAGCCGAACCAGGTCGCATAGAACCCGTAACCGACCGCGGCGAGCACTGCGAGCACCACCGTCCCGGCCAGACCCGGGTGAACTGCCATCTGCACGGCGAGATAGCGGTACGCGAGGAGCAGCGCGGCCAGGGCGAGCACCCCGCCGGCAACCAGCCGGATCCGGAACCAGCCCCACCCTCGTTCGGGCTCACGCAGGGCCGATTCGACGGTCAGGCACAGCACCGCCCCCGCAACCAGGTCGACCCCGTAGTGATAGCCGAAGCCGAGTGTCGCGGTGAGCGTGGCAGCCAGCCAGAACGTGCCACCCCAGCGCAACCAGCCGGGACCACGCCGCGAATGCAGAAACAAGGCCAGCGCCCAGGCGGTGTGCATCGACGGCATGCAGTTGCGTGGCGTCGCCGTGTCGAACGGAACCAGCGTCGGGGCCAGGTCCGTCGGCGGCAGCGTCTGCGGCCAGTAGTCGCCGAGCGCGAAACCCTGCCCCTGGGCGCCGAATGCGAACACCGGGCCGACCACCGGGAAGATCAGATAGATCAGCGGACCGACCATCCCGAGCACCAGGAACGTCCGGACCAGGTGATGACTCGGCCACCGCCCGGCACTCGCGCCACGCAGCTGCCAGATCGCCACCACGATCGCCGCGACCGGCAACTCGATATACACCCAGTGCAGGATCGCGTGGCCGACCGGCCCGGTGAACTGGACGAACCGCCCGACCGACCACGCCGGATCACCCAGTGCGCGGTCGGCCAGCAGCACATACCGATCCAGCACCTCGCCGCGCAACACCACGGTCAGCTGCAGATAGGCGTCGCCGATCTTGGTCGCCAAAATCAGCAGCGCGCCCAACGCGGCGGCCCGCAACGCATTCCGTTGCTGCGCCCCGGACCAACGCAGGGCCGCGTAGCCGATCAGTCCGGTCAGCACGATCAGCGGTCCGTTGCCGACCGTGGCGGCGCCGCCCCGGGCCAGCCGTTCCAGCGCGAACACCGCGTCCAGACCGACGGCGGCAGTCAGCGCAGCTATCCGCTGCCGACCGCGCAGACCGACCAGTGCCAGCACCAGGCCGGCCCACGGCACCGACGCCGACGCCGGCGTCGCCAGATAGTCGCTGAGCAGGCTGAACACCGGACCACGGAAACCGAAGTACCCGGCGGCGAGCTGCAGCCCGACCAGCAAGACGACGACCGCAACGGCTCCGACGACCAGCGGCGGCCGAATCGACGCACGCCCGGGCCGGGTCGGTACGTCGCCGATGAGCACCGACACATGGTAAACGTCGAGTGAACAGAGCTGGTCCGATGATGAGATCCCGAACGCACCCTGGATTCGATCCCACTCGGGCTTTGCTTCGTTCCCGCCTGGCAATACGGTAGAACCTGGTTACCGATCCGAAGGAGTCAGCCATGGACAACTCTGCGAACGTCGATTCCGCCTCGAGCGCGGACGTCCCGAACCTGGATTCGACGGCTCGGAACTCCGACGGCCTGGATGCCGACGGCGTGGGCTCCGACAGCCTGGTCGAGGAGGTCTCGATCGACGGCATGTGCGGCGTGTACTGATGCCGCCGCCCAGCGGGTCGGCCGACACCGTCCCGGCCGACCCGGCGCCGGCCGACGACATGCTGACGCAGGCGTGGGCGTTGTCGGAGGCGGTCGCGCTGCGACCGGAGCCGTTCGGGGCTTTGGCGTACCACTTCGGCAATCGGAAATTGACCTTCCTGAAGAGCCCGGAGCTGGTCACCACGGTGACCGGGCTCGCAACGCACCCGGACGTGGCGGGCGCACTGACCGCGGCCGGGGTCGCCCCGGCCGAACATCCGCGGTACCTCGTCGCATTGCGCGCGCTGGCCGCCACCGAGATGATCGAGCCCCGCCGATGACCGTGGCGCAACCTCCCATCCGACCCACCGGTGGCTCGTTGATCCAGCAGTTCGAGTTCGGTCTGGACGCGCCGATCTGCCTCACCTGGGAGCTGACCTACGCCTGCAACCTCGAGTGCGCACACTGCCTGTCCAGCTCCGGCCGCCGCGACCCGCGCGAGCTGACCACGGCACAGTGCCGGGCCGTGATCGACGAGCTGCAGCGGATGCAGGTCTTCTATGTCAACGTCGGCGGCGGCGAACCGACCATCCGGCCGGATTTCTGGGAGTTGCTCGACTACGCCGTATCGCATCAGGTCGGCGTCAAGTTCTCCACCAACGGCGCCCGGCTCACCCCGGAACGTGCGGCACAGCTGGCCGCGACCGACTATGTCGACGTGCAGATCTCGCTGGACGGCGCCACCGCCGAGGTCAACGATCGGGTACGCGGCACCGGGTCCTACGACACCGCGATCGCCGCGCTGGCCAACCTGCAGGCCGCCGGCTTCACCGATGCCAAGATCTCGGTGGTCTGCACCCGGGAAAATATCGGCCAGCTCGATGAATTCGCGGCGCTGGCAAAAGAGTACGGCGCAACGCTGCGGCTCACCCGGCTGCGGCCGGCCGGCCGCGGTGCCGACGTCTGGGATCAGCTGCACCCGCTGCCGGGCCAGCAACGCGAACTGTACGAATGGCTGCTATCGCACGGCGATTCGGTGCTCACCGGCGACTCGTTCTTCCATCTGTCGGCGTTCGGCGAGACCCTGCCCGGGCTGAACCTGTGCGGCGCCGGGCGGGTGGTCTGTCTGATCGATCCGATCGGTGACGTCTACGCCTGCCCGTTCGCCATCCACGACGAGTTCCTGGCGGGCAACGTTGCCGGTCCCGGCGGTTTCGCCGCCGTCTGGCAGCAGTCGCCGCTGTTCCAGCGGCTGCGGGTACCCCAGTCCGGCGGGGCCTGCGCGAGCTGCGCGGCATTCGGCAGTTGCCGCGGCGGCTGTATGGCGGCCAAGTTCTTCACCGGGCTGCCGCTGGACGGGCCCGATCCGGAGTGCGTGCAGGGTCACGGCACGGCCGCGCTGGCCGGCGCTCGGGCGGTTCCGGCGTCCGGGCAAGACCATTCGCGCAGCCGGCCGACCCGCAACGCACCGGTGCTGCTGAGCATCGGCCGCCGACCGGCGGACACCCCGGACCCGGCCACGCCACCGACCCACGCGTGTGCCGAGAGCCCGCTCGCCGGGTTCGTCCCCTGAGCCGCAGACGAAAGTAGTAGTGATGCAACGTCCCGAGTGGCTGGCCAACCCGTGGCGGCAGAACCCCTGGTTCGAGTCGGTTGCGGTCGCCCAGGAGCGGGCCCGCAAGCGGCTGCCCAAGCCGGTATACGGCGCGCTGGTCGCCGGTTCCGAACGAGGCCAGACGATCGCGGAGAACGAACGCGCGTTCGGCGAACTGGGCCTGGCGCCGCACGTGGTCGGCCAGCACGCCGAACGCCGGCTGAGCACAACCGTTTTCGGCCGGGATGTGGCGCTGCCGGTGCTGCTCAGCCCGACCGGAGTGCAGGCGGTACACCCGGACGGCGAGGTGGCGGTGGCGCGAGCAGCCGCCGCCCGCGGCACGGTGGTCGGCCTGTCGAACTTCGCCTCGAAATCGGTCGAAGAGGTCACCGCAACCGGCGCCGACACGTTCTTCCAGATGTACTGGACCGGCGACCGGGACACGATGGTGCAGCGGATGCAACGCGCGCATGCGGCTGGGGTGCACGGCCTGATCGCGACGCTGGACTGGTCGTTCTCGACCGGCCGGGACTGGGGCAGTCCGGAAATTCCCGAGCAGGTCGACCTGAAGACGATGGTCCGGATGGCACCCAAGGTGGTGACCAAACCACGCTGGCTGTGGGAGTTCGGCCGGACCGGCGCAATTCCCGACCTGACCGCGCCCAACCTCGCCCCACCCGGCGGGACCGCGCCGACCTTCTTCGGCGCGTACTACGAGTGGATGACCACCCCACCGCCGTCCTGGGACGACGTCGCCTGGATGCGCCGGACCTGGTCGCAGATCAGCGGAACCCCGTTCGTGCTCAAGGGAGTCTGCCGGGTCGACGATGCGCTGCGCGCGGTGGACGTCGGCGTCGCCGGCATCTCGGTGTCCAACCACGGCGGCAACAACCTCGACGGCACCCCGGCCGCGATCCGGATGGTGCGACCGATCGCCGACCGGGTCGGCGGCCAGATCGATGTCGTGATGGACGGCGGGGTCCGGCGGGGTTCCGATGTGGTGAAAGCGCTCGCGCTCGGCGCCAAGGCCGTGCTGATCGGTCGCGCCTACCTGTGGGGGCTGGCCGCGAACGGTGGCGCGGGAGTCGAGAACGTGCTCGATGTCCTGTCCGGCGGCATCGATTCTGCGTTGCGCGGGTTGGCCGTCGGGTCGGTCACCGAGTTGACGCCGGAGCACCTGCTCATCCCGGCCGACTTCGATCGGACGCTGGGCGGCACGTCCGCACCGAGCGACCTGCTGTTCGATCGGTGACCGAGCGTCCCGTCCGGCGGTTCGCCCAGGGATACACCGTGCGGGTCCGGGCCGACGTGCAACGCAGCGACGACGGACTGCTGCTCGGGGGCTCGCCGATCCGGGCGATGCGGTTGGCACCGGCGGCCCGAATCCTGCTGGCCGACGGCCGGCTGCGGGTGTCCGATGCCCGAACCGACGCACTGACCGGACGATTGCTCGACGGCAATCTGGCCGATCCGGTACTCGGTCCGGCGACCCCCCGACCAGCCGAGCTGACCGTGGTACTGCCGGTCCGTGACCGCCCGCAACAGTTGGCCCGCACGCTGTCCGGGCTGATCGGGCTGGCGTGCATCGTGGTGGACGACGCCTCCCGTGACCCCGGTGCGGTCGCTGCGGTGGCGGCCCGGTTCCACGTCGAGCTGGTGTCGCTCCCGGTGAACCAGGGTCCGGCAGCGGCCCGCAACGCCGGCCTGCGCCGGGTTCGGACGCCCTACGTCGCGTTCGTCGACTCCGACGTCGCGGTGGACGCGACGACGCTGCTGCGGCTGGCCCGGCATTTCGCCGACGACCGGCTGGCCTTGGTCGGACCACTGCTGCGGGGCCGCCCGGCGACCGAGCGGGCCAACTGGTTCGAGCGGTACGACATGCGCGTCTCGTCGCTCACCCTGGGCGACCGGCCGTGTTCGGTCCGGCCCGGCGCGGCGGTGGCCTGGCTGCCCAGCGCGTGCCTGGTCGCTCGAACCGACTACCTGGGCGCCGGATTCACCGAATCGCTCCGGGTCGCCGAAGACGTCGACCTGGTCTGGCGGCTGGTGGACGCCGGATACGCCGTCCGCTACGACCCGGCCGAAATGGCCGAGCACGACACCCGACGAACCCTGCGCGAGTGGCTGGGCCGCAAGTTCGTCTACGGCACCGGCGGCGCCGAACTGGCGGCACGACACGGCCGGACCGGCGCACCCGCGGTGCTGTCCGGACCCGCGGCCGCGACGGCGGCCGCGCTCCTGATCCGGCACCGGTGGGCCGCGCCGCTGGTCGCGGTCGGGCTGGCGCTCGACATCCGGAGTCTGATTCGACGCCTGCCGGATACCCCCGATCGGCCGCAGCTGGCAATCCGGCTCGCCGTCCGCAGCCTGGGCTGGGCGGTCCGGCAGGAGGCCGCGTTACTGCTACGGCACTGGTGGCCGGCCACGCTGCTGGCAGCGATGCCGAGCCCGGCCGTGCGCCGTGCGGTCGGGTCGGCGTTGGTGATCGATGTGCTGGTCGCCCGGATCGAGCATCCGACGATGCGGTATGCCCCGGTCAGCCGACGACTGGACGACCTCGCCTACGGCGCCGGGCTGTGGGCCGGCGCGATCCGGCACCGCGACGTCACCTGCCTGCTCCCCCGCCGGCCGGGTGCCCGAAAGTAGCCCGAGGCCCGGGCGTCAGTCCAGCTCGCCGACGACCGCGTCGACCACCGCCACCAGATCTCCACCGTGCTCGGCGGCGACCCGCCGCTGCCGCTGGTACGACGCGCCGCGCCGCGGAATGTCGGCGACCGCGGCGAGCTCGTCGGCGCACCTCAGCCGCGCTGCGGTCGGCGCCAACCGCTCCAACAGATCGTCCAGATCGTCGGTGATCAGCCGCTCGTTGGACTTCGCGTCGGTGATCACGATCGCGTCGAGCCCGTAGCGCGCTGCGCGCCACTTGTTTTCCTGGACGTGCCACGGCGGCAGGCCGGGTAGCGTCGCGCCGTCGGTCAGCTGCCGATCGAGATCGACGACCAGGCAATGGATCAACGCGACCAGAGCGGCCAGTTCGGCCCGGGTCGACACCCCGTCGCACACCCGGATCTCGATCGTGCCCCAGCGCGGCGCCGGCCGGATGTCCCAATGCATCCCACCCGGCTGTTCGATCACGCCGGTGGTCAGCTGATCGTGCACGAACGCGGAGAACTGGCCCCAGGTATCGAACTGGAACGGCAACCCCGCGGTCGGCAGTTGCTGGAACATCAGCGCGCGGTTGCTGGCGTAGCCGGTGTCGGTTCCGGCCCACACCGGCGACGACGCGGACAGCGCCAGCAGGTGCGGGTACTGCAGCAGAATGGCGTTCAGGATCGGGAACACCTTCGCCGGGTGCGAGATCCCGACGTGCACGTGCACCCCCCAGATCAGCATCTGCCGGCCCCACCACTGGGTCCGCTCGATCAACTCGTCGTAGTGCGGTGAGCGGGTCAGTTGCTGAGCCGACCACGAGGCGAAGGGATGGGTGCCGGCGCAGAACAGGTCCACACCGAGCCGATCGGCCGCCCGCCGGACCACCCGCATCGTTTCGGTCAGATCGTCGATCGCCTCGGCGACCGTATCGCGGACCCCGGTGACCAGCTCGACGGTGTTGCGCAGCAGCTCCTTGCTGATCTGCGGCGTGCCGTCGTCCGCACGCAACTCGCCGACCGCGTCGAACACCTCGGAGGCGACGTTCACCAGGTCGCGCGTGGTCTTGTCGACCAACGCGATCTCCCATTCCACGCCGAGCGTGGGGCGCGACGACGACCGGAACGGAATGTCACCGCCCACGGCGGTACCGGACGGAGACAGCACCGCCCCGGCTCGAACTACGCGAAGACGCCGCAGGCAACCCGGCCGCCGGCGTCTCCGGTCATCCGGGTCTGCTCGTCGGGCACCGGCGCGCCCTCCGGCAGCGTGTACCGATTGGGGATGTTGCCGAAGTTGTCTTCACCGGCGTGCACGATGATCGCCCGGCCACCGTCGGCCCGCAGGTCGTCGAGGGTGAGCTGGTCGGTGTTCGTGGTCAACGTCGCGGTGCCGTCGGACAACACCGCGAGCGAGGTCAGGTCGCCGCTGGCCGGCTCGGTGGTGTGCCCCGGGGCCTGGTAATGCCCGCCGGCCGACGCGAAATCGCCCTCGCACTTGCCGACCTGGTGGACGTGCAGACCGTGGAACCCGGGGGTCAACCCCTTCGCCTCGACGGTCAGCATCAGATGCGTGCCGACCTGGGTGAACGTGGCCGTGCCGATGTCCTTACCCGCAGCGTCCTTCAGCTCCGCCACGGCCGAGTCGCCGCCGGCCGAGTCGCCAGCGCCTGCGGCGCTCTCGCCGTGTTCCCCGGTGCCGCTCGCCGCAGGCGCCTGCGAGCCGGTCCATACCGGCGGCGTGGTGCCGGAGCTGTCGCTGGTCTCCTGACTGTTCGTACAGCCCGTCAAACCGAACGCCGCGACCGCGAGAACCGGCAGGACGACTCCGCTGTAGGACCGGCGAGCAAATGACGAAGCCATCGAGGGAGCTCCTTAATCGGGTGACGATCGATCGGATCGATCATAGACAGCCCGCGCCGGAACTATCGCGGCACGACGACCGCTACTGGGTCACGATGACCACGACCCCCTGCCCGAGGTTGGCGATCGCACCGAACCTCGGCTGGGCGGTGGCGCCCAACTTGCCGGCGATCTCCTCGGCCGCTGCCTTTTCCTGGGTCGAGTTGCCGTAGTACACCGTCGTGGTGCCGATGGTGCTGCTGACGTAGTTGCCGGTCTCGGCGACCGTCCAGCCCACCCCGGTCAGTTGCTGCGCCGTGCGGGCGGCCAGGCCGGCGATGTCGCTGTTGTTGAGCACCCGAACCGGCACCGACTTGTCCGAGGCGATCACCGCCGACGCCGTCGCGCCGGACGAGACCGCACCGGACGGCGTCGCACCGGACGGGGCCGGATTGCTGATAGCAGCACCCGGGGTGGGCGTCGTCGACACCGTGGCACCGGCGACCCCGGACGTCGCGGCCGCAGCTGCGGTGGTCGCCGGCCCGCCCGACGATTCGGCAGTCGACGCGCTCGCCGCAGCGCCGTCCCCCGAACCCGAGCCGGACAGGGAAAAGATGCCGATCCCGCCGAATACGATCGCCAGCGCGATCAGCAGCATCGCCAAAGCTCGCAACGGCGGACCGCCGGCTGCGGCACCGCTCGGACCGGCGGCCGGTGCCGCAGGCGACGCATCTCGCTCGCTCATCGTCCCCCAGACTAGACCGTCTCAGGTGACCTCGAAACCGAGCCGGCGCGCCGCACGCGCCTTCTGTCGACTGGCCCGGAGCCGGCGCAACCGCTTGACCAGCATCGGATCGGCGGCCAGCGCCTCGGGTCGATCCACCAGCGCGTTCAACACCTGGTAATAGCGCGTCGCGGACATGTCGAAGAGCGTCTTGATCGCTTCTTCCTTCGCCCCCGCGTACTTCCACCACTGCCGCTCGAAACCGAGGATGTCATGCTCTCGCCGGGTCAGTCCGTCCTCGCCACGGTCCCCTGCCCCACCCGGACCGGCCCCGCCCCGGTTTCGCGCTGCTGCGCCGTCCATTTCGCTCCCTCACCGAGTTTCACAGACGAATGACATCGATGTACGTCACTTTCCATTCAATCATGATCAATAGGCCGCCCGGACGGACGACACGAACCTGCCGACCCCGCCCAGTATCCTCTCGGCATGGCGATTCTTCCGATCCGCGTCGTCGGCGACCCCGTTCTACACCAGCCCACCGAATCCGTCACCCAATCGCCCGCGGAGCTGGCCCCACTGATCGCCGACATGTACGAAACACTCACGGCAGCAAACGGAGTCGGTCTGGCCGCGAACCAGGTCGGCGTGCCGCTGCGGCTGTTCGTCTACGACTGCCCGGAACGCCGCGGGGATGGGGCGCCGGTGTACCGCCGGGGGGTGGTGATCAATCCGGTACTGGAGACCTCGGAGATCCCGGAGACGATGCCGGATCCGGACGACGACGAAGAGGGATGCCTGTCGGTGCCCGGCGAGCAGTTCCCGACCGGCCGCGCGGAGTGGGCCCGGGTCACCGGGACCGACGAGCACGGCGAACCGGTGTCGGTCGAGGGCAAGGGCTTCTTCGCCCGGATGTTGCAGCACGAGGTCGGCCATCTGGACGGGTTGCTGTACACCGACGTTCTGATCGGACGCAACGCGCGCGCGGCGAAGCGGGCGATCAAGCAGAACGGCTGGGGGGTACCGGGCCTCAGTTGGACGCCGGGTAGCACCCCCGACCCGTTCGGCCATGACGACTGAGCTGTCGCCGGGAGCCCGGGTAGTGCTGCGATACCGGTTACCCGCTGGCTATCCGGACGTGCTCAGCGACCTGGTCGGCGAGCTGGTCTCGCTCGATCCGCCGGCCGTGCGGGGCGACGACGGCCGCGTGGTCGCGGTGGCCGCCGAGCGGGTGATCGCCCTGCGCCCGTACGCGCCCCGGCCGATTCGGACCCGGGAGATCCAGGCGTTGGAGATCGCCGCGGCGCACGGCTGGCCCGGCTTGGAGCGGGAATGGCTGGACGGCTGGTTCCTGCGCGCGGGCGACGGATTCACCGGGCGGGCGAATTCGGCGGTGCCGCTGGGCGAAGCGGTCACCCTGGACCCGCTGCCGGCGATCGAACAGTGGTACGCCGAGCGCGGGCTCCCGGTGCGACTGCTGTTGCCGGATCGGCTCGGCGCCGTGCCGGACGGCTGGTTCACCTCGGAGGAGGTGCTGATGCTCGCCGTCGACCTGGACAACGTCGTGCTCCCGAACGGCGACTCGCTGCTCACCGTGGACCCGCGGCCCACACCCGGTTGGACCGCACGCTGCCGATATCGGGACGCACCACTGCCACCGACCGCCGGTCCGGTATTGGAGCAGGTGGTCGGGGGTGTGCTCGGCTTCGGCTCGCTGGGCACGGAGAACCCGGTCGCGGTCGCCCGGGCTGCGGTCACCGTCGCGCCGGACGGTCGGGTCTGGGTCGGGCTGACCGCGGTCGAGGTGGATCCACAGCACCGCCGACACGGTCTGGGCACGCTGATCTGCGTCGAGCTGCTGCGCTGGGCCAGGTCGCACGGCGCCGGCCACGCCTACCTGCAGGTTGCCGTCGAGAACGAGCCGGCGCTGGCGATGTACCGCAAGCTCGGCTTCCTCGACCACCACCGCTACCGCTACGCCACCCCGACCCCGGCCGAACCGAGCTCGGCGTAGCTGCCGGCGTCGGTGCGGTACTCCGGCTTGCCGTAGCCGACCAGCCGACGGGCGATGGTCCGATCGAGGTATCGGTCGACCAGCGGGCGCAGCCGCCGATTACGCACCGCCAGCCCCACTGCGAGTACTCGACCGACGATGAACGGCGCGGTGACCGCGACTCGGGCATAGTCGGCGGGTCCGGTATGCACGCCCATCGCCGCCGCGGCCCGCCGACTGCCGTGGCAGAACGCCTGGGTGAACCCGAGCTTGCTGTAGCTCTTCTCCACCGCGTCGGCCAGCCGGTCGAACCGGGTGTCGGCGGCGCGCAGGTAGGCGTCCATCGTGGACCGAACCAGCCGACCGCAGGTCTCGTCGTCGAAACCGTCCCGCAGCAGTGCCGCGCGCGCATTGATCAGCCGGACGATATCGGTAGCCGTCGCCGGAACCAATTCCTCCGGGAGACCGAGCAGGAAGCAGCGGTAGCGGCTGAACTCCACGACCGCCCGCTCGCCCGCGGTGAACTCGGTCCGCCCGGCACGCAACGCTCGCTGTGCCATCAGATAGAGCTGGATCATGCCGGCGGGCAGCTGGTCGATCTGCGGCACCGGCATGCCGTACACGCTCGGGTCCCAGTTCGCCGCGCGGGTCAAAGCGTGGCATCGAACCAGCGAATGCATCAATCGGACCAACGCCGCCGCCTCGAACCCGGGACCGTAACGGTCCAGCGCGCCGGGCAAAGTGGTCAGCGCGAAGAAGGCGGCCGTTTCGTTCACCCGGCGAGCCGCCCGGCGCCCGGACAACGCCCCGGTCAGTGCCATCGGCAGCGCGGCATAGGTGTTGGTGAAGGTAGCGACGAATGCGCCGCGGATGAGGAACGGTGCGAGCAGCGCCGCATCGATCTTCGACCGGCGCGCGCCGTCGGCGACCAGTGTCATGTCGATCCAGTCCGGCGGCGCGGTCATCGACTCGATGAAGCGCACCAGCTCGGGCGGCGCGTCCGGAACGGCATCGAGGCCTGCTCGGCAGGCCAGCCGGACCAACTCGATCAACTCGGTCACACTGCGCGTCGCACTCAGCGCCGCGTACGGATCGGCGGCGACGTCGCCCAGCATCGTGGCGGTGGCGACCAGCTCGACGATCCGATCGTCGGCGAGCAGCGGCTCGCGCCGCGCGACCCAGCCGGGCAACGCGGATGCCACCGCCGGGTCGGTGGTCAGCCGGTAGGGGCGGGTGTCGAAATCGAGGGCGCCGTAGAGCTCGGGCAGTTCCCGCTGGTACTGCATCAGCCGGTCCAGCTCGGGGAAGTAGGTGGTCATCGACATCTCCCGCTAACTCACACTGTGTTACCAACGATACTCACATAGTGTGAGTACCCCGTCAACCAGGCCCCCGCCGATCAGCCGTGCGATACGCTGATCGGCGTGGCCGCCGGGACGCCGAGGCAGCGGATGACGTCGGCGGCGCGGCGCGAACAGATTCTCGATGTCACGCACGCGATCGTCGACGCCGACGGATTCCACGCCGCCACCCCGAAGCGCATCGCCGCGGACGCCGGGATTCACCGGTCGCTGATCTACCAGCTGTTCGGCGATATCCCGGGCCTGTTCGTCGCCTTGATCGATCGCGAATCGGCCCGCGCCGCCGCGCAGTTTGCCGACTCGGTGGGCGAACGCGGTAGCGAAGCCGACCCGACCGCGTTGCTGGTGGACGTGTTCGACGGCGTCCTGGACGCGGTCGGCAACCACCCGGAAACCTGGCGGCTGTTCCTGTTTCCGCCCGAGGGTGCCCCCGCCGAGCTGCACCAACGACTCGCCGGATCACAGCAGGTATTGCAGGACTTCCTGACCGAAGAGTTGCTCCGGATCAATCCGAACGTGCACGACCCGGAGTACACGGCCCGGATCCTGCAGGCGACCGGACGGGAACTGCTGCAACTGCGCCTGCTGGAACCCGAGGAAGCAACCGTCGAGCGGCTGCGGACCTTCGTGCGGCGGTTGAGCACCGACTTGATCTTTCGACCGACCAGCTGATGAGATCGGCACTTTGCGGGTAGAGTCCCGACCATTTCTGATGAACTTCTCAGATATGATGCGGATATGACCGCTGAGCCTGCGGAAGTTGCCAGCCGCACCGACCGGCGCCGACAGCGCACCCGTGCGGCGCTGCTGTCGGCCGCGCAAGGTTTCCTCGCCGATGGCCGGACCAACGTGAGCATCCAGCAGATCACCGACGCCGCGGACGTCGGCTTCGGCAGCTTCTACAACCACTTCGAAAGCAAGGACGCCCTGTTCGAGGCGGCCGTCGCCGAGGTTCTGGACACCTACGCCGGCGCGCTCGACCAGATCGTCGCCGGCTACGACGACCCCGCCGAAGTGTTCGCGGTCAGCTTCCGGACAACTGCGCGGCTGCAGCGCGAAGCCCCGCAGATGGTGCGCATCCTGCTCAACGAGGGCACCGCGGTGTTGTTGCGCGATGCGGGATTGGCCGGCCGCGCCCGCGCCGATCTGACGGCCGCGGCAACCACCCGCCGGTTCGACATCGACGACGTCGAACTGGCCCTGATGACCGCCGGCGGGGCGCTGCTCGGAGTGCTGCAACTGCTCGATGCCCACCCCGAAGCCGACGCGGGCCGGCTCGCCGACCAGATGACCGCCCGGGTGCTGCGCGCGTTCGGTCTGAGCAAAGATGCGGCGGGTGAGCTGTGCGCGCGCCCGTTGCCCGGCCCACCCGCACTCCGGCCCGCGGAAGCGACACCGTGACCAGCACACCGGCCGGTAGCCTCGGCGCGGTGGAACTGCTTCCCCTACCCCGCACCGGCCGGACCCCGGTCCGGGTGCTCACCATCGCCGGCACCGATTCCGGTGGCGGCGCCGGAATCCAGGCCGACAGTCGGACGATGGCGTTGTGCGGGGTCCACGCGGTCGTCGCGGTCGCGGCGGTCACGGTGCAGAACACCGTGGGAGTCAGCCGGTTCCACGAAATCCCGCCGGACGTCGTGGCCGATCAGGTGCGCGCGGTGGTCGGCGATATCGGAATCGGGGCAGCGAAGACGGGCATGCTCGCCTCCACCGCGATCATCGATGCGGTCGCCGACGTCTGCGGCGAGGTGGGGCTCGGCCGGGCCGGATCGATTCCACTGGTGGTCGATCCGGTGTGCGCCTCGATGCACGGTGACTCGTTGTTGCGCCCGGACGCGCTGGATGCGGTTCGGCACACGCTGATCCCGCTGGCCACCGTGGTCACCCCGAACCTGGACGAGGTGCGGCTGATCACCGGGATCGACGTGATCGACGACACCACCGCCCGGCGCGCCGCCGAACTGCTACACCATCTGGGTGCGCAGTGGGCCCTGGTCAAGGGCGGGCACCTACGTGGCGCGGCGACCAGCACCGATCTGCTCTACGACGGCGACCGGATGATCTCCTACACCCGCCCTCGGGTGGCCACCGGCAACGACCACGGCGCGGGGGACACGCTCGCCGCCGCCATCGCGAGCGCCTTGGCGCACGGCCGATCGGTGCCCGAGGCGGTCGAGTTCGCCAAGGAGTGGGTCAGTCGCTGCCTGGCTGCTGCCTACGACCTGGGCGCGGGTCACGGACCGGTGTCGCCGTTCTGGCGGCTCTCCCGGCCGGACAACCGGGCCGGCTGCAGCGAGTAGATCTTCAGGTCTTCCGGCACACCGCTGAGCGGGCCGGCGAACCGGCTGCGCCGGTACAGCCGGACCCGGTAGCCGAGCCGGCCCAGGGTCGCCGGAGCCAACGCGTGCAGCGTCGCCTCGGACAGCATCGTGTTGCCGTTTCCGCCGGCCTCCATGACCCGGGCGGCAATGGTCACATCCACGCCCAGCCAGTCGCCGCCGATCTCCCGCGGCATGCCGGTATGCAACCCGGCACGCATCCGCGGGGTGTAGCCGTCGACGTCCACCCCACCCAGCGCGGCCCGCGCCGCGACGACGGCCGAGACGGCACTGTCCGGCGATTCGAACACGGCCATCACCCCGTCACCCAGTCGCTTCACCACCCGGCCACCGTGCTCGACGATCGGCGGTTCGATCGCGGTGGCAACCTTGCGCAGCAGCTCCAACGTCGCCTCGTCGCCCACCCGCAGCGACCAGCTGGAAAACGCCACCAGATCGGTGAACAAGACCGTGACCTCGGCCGGCTCGGCCCCCCGGCCGGCCCGGCGGCGCATTGCTTCCCATACCTGCAGGGCGCCGAGGCTCAGCTCCTTGGTTGCGCTCGGTTTCGGCCCGACCAACCGCTCGGTCGCACGCGCAGCTACTTGTGGGCCACCCGTACCGGTGGTGGACAAGGCGTCGCCGAATGCCGGATCGCCCGGGAGCACTGCACGCAGCCGGCGAATGGCGTCGATGAACTCGGCCCGCACACCGGGCGCGGTCGCCCGCTGCGGCGTCACCGAACGAGCGTATCTCGCCTGGGCGCCGATGTTCGATACCGGTCGCTAGGCATGCCCACTCCGGGCATGGATCCGTTCCGGCCCGACCGGGACCCCGTCGGGACCGCCGACCGACAGCGCGTAGGTCGCCGTCCCGAACGCGACCGCCCGCGAGTTGCGGACGAAGGCGTCGAGGTTCACATTGTCCACGGTATCCGCGGCCGTGTGATAGTTCGGATCGAACGGCTCCCCCGCGGCGCCACCCCACGTCGCCACCTGGGCCGCGGTCTTGCTCGCATCGGCACCGCTGTCCACCCCGCCGGCCGGGATGCCGCGGGCCATGAACGGACCGTAGTCCGATCGACCGTCGAAATCGGTGCCGGCCACCTCGACGTGTTGCCGATCGTGCAGATAGCCGGCGAGCGTCCGCTCGATCCCGGCCGAACCGGGCGGTCCGGCCGGCGCGCCGTCGGCGTCGGAGTCGTCGCCGTCGTAGGCGAAATAGCCGTAGTTCGGCGAACCCAGCATGTCGAAATTGAGGTACAGCGCGACCTTCGTCAGTTCGTCCTCGCTCATCGCATCGACGTAGTGCCGGGAGCCCAGCAGCCCGAGCTCCTCGGCGCCCCACCAGACGAATCGGACCGCGTTCTGCACCGGCGGTGCACTACCCAGCTGCAACGCCGTCTCCAGCACCGCCGCGACCCCGGTGCCGTTGTCGTTGATGCCCGGTCCGACCGGCACGCTGTCCAGATGCGCGCCGACCAGGACGACGTTGTCGGTGTTGCCGGTGTCGGTCTGGGCGATGAGGTTACGGGTCGGGGTGTGGGTGGTGGTGGCGGCCAGGACCAGCGTGGCCGGCGCGGCGGTGGACAGCAACCGGTCCGCGTCGTCGGCGGCGATACCGAGGACGGGGATTCGACCGGCATCCGGCTCGCCGAGGATGCCACTGAGCAACGGACCGTTCGGATCGACGATCAACGCCGCCACCGCGCCCCGATCGGCGGCCAGATCCTGTTTCTGCTCGAACGTGCAGCCGCCGCGCGGGATAGCCACGATCGCGCCCGCGAGGTCGAGCCCGGCATAGTCGGCAGCCGCGCAGCCGGGCCGTTCCCCGCCGGCGACCCGGATCGTCCGCGCGGTGAGCCCGGCCGCCGGGGTGGCCGGGGAGTATTTCAGCGGGATAGCCGGAAACTCCTGCGCGGCGCTGCTCAGCCGATGCGCGGTCACCGCGTAGGTGACTGCGTCGAAGTCCTGGGTCTGTACCCGGAACCCGCGCTCGGTCAAGCGATCACGCACGTAGTCGAGACCGGCGTCGTAGCCGGCCGTGCCTACCGCCCGATTGTCGTCGTGCTCCCCGGCGATCTGCTGCAACCGATGCAGATGCTCGCTCAGCGCGGCCGGCGACAGCGCCGCCGCCAACCCGTCGGCGGTCAGCGCCGGCGGCGGATCGGACGGCTCCGGCCGGGCACACGCGGCCGCAACCAGCATCGTTGCGACCACAGCCGCACCCACCACCGACTTCATGACATTCCCCCGTGTGTCCGACACCGATACCGATATTGTCCGGCATCGGCACCGTAGGCCACCACGGCCGTTCGGACTCGAGCGGGCGCTGCAGGTCAGGCGTCGCGCAGATCGGTGACGACGACGGCGGCGCCGAACACGACCAGCACGCATGCGGCAAAGTAGAGCAACGAACCCCACGGGCCCCACGGAAAATCGATGCCGGTGGCCTGACCCAGAAAATGATTGGCGTTGACGAAGGGCAGGAACGGCTGGATGTTGCGCCCGACCGAACCGAGCAGGCCGACCAAGTTCTCCAGGAGCAACGGCCAGAGCAGCAGCAACGCGATCGCGGCGGCCGACTGCCGTAACAGTGCGCCGACCCCGATCGCCAGCACGACACAGAGGAACGCGTAGATCGGGATGCCGTACATCGACCGAGCGTTGGTCGCGTCGCTGAACACCAGGTCGCCCGACGCCGCCGGCCCGGCGACCGCCTTGGCCAGATAGACCGCCGCAAACGCCACCACCGCGGTGAGCACCGCGCCGTACAGCCCGATCAGCACCGCTTTGGCCACCAGCACGGGCCAGCGGCGGGGCATCGCCTGGAACGTCGTCCGGATGATCCCGAACCGGTACTCGCTGGTGACGCTCAACGCAGCGAGCACGGAGAGCACCAGGATGCCGAACCCGGACACACCGCTGGCCGCGAGGTCCGGGGTGAGTCCGGCGAACTCGTCGGAGTTGGTCGGGTCCGCGGCCGCCTGCTTGCCGACCCAGCCCATCAGCCCGGCGAAGCCGAGTCCGAGTACGACGATGATCGCCGAACACCACCACGGCGAGCGGACCGAGGTCAGCTTGATCCGTTCGGCCGCCAGCGCGCCCATCACAGCGCACCACCCATGACGTCGTCCATACCGGAGCCGTGGTACTCGACGTCACCGCCGGTCAGTTTCATGAACGCCTCCTCCAGCGATCCATGCTGCGGCGCCAACTCGTAGAGCACGATCCGGTTGTCGGCGCAGAACCCGCCGATCTCCTCGGCCGGCATCCCGGTCACCAGCAGCGCCGCACCCGTCGCGCCGGGATCCTCCCGGAACACGACCCCGCGTTCGGTGAGCAGCCCGCGCAGCCGGTCCAGCTCCGGACTCCGCACCCGGACCGCCGATTCCGACGAGCGACCGACGAACTCCTGCACGGTGGCGACCGAGATCAGCCGACCGCGTCCGATCACCACCAGCTGGTCCGCGGTCTGCGCCATCTCCGACAGCAGGTGGCTCGACACCAGCACGGTGCGGCCTTCACCGGCGAGCCGTTGCATAAACCGCCGGATCCACAGGATCCCCTCGGGATCCAATCCGTTCACCGGCTCGTCGAACAGCAGCACCGGCGGGTCGCCGAGCAACGCACCGGCCAGGCCCAGCCGCTGCGACATGCCGAGCGAGAAGCCACCGGCCGACTTGCCCGCGACATCGGTCAGCCCGACCAGCCGCAGCACCTCGTCGACCCGCGCCTTGGGAATCCCGCTGGACGCCGCCATCCACTGCAGATGCGCCCGCGCCGACCGGTTCGGATGCACCCAGCGGGCATCCAGCAGCGCCCCCACGGTGCGCAACGGATGGGTCAGTTCGGCGTACGGCCGGCCCTGGATCAACGCCACCCCCGACGTGGGCTTGTCCAGACCGAGAATCATCCGCATCGTCGTGGACTTGCCGGCGCCGTTCGGCCCGAGAAACCCGGTGACCTGCCCCGGCGCGACGGTGAACGTCAGATCCTCGACGGCGTGCGTTGCTCCGAAGTACTTCGTCAGCCCCTTGACCTCGATCACCGCACCGAGTCTGGTCGAGATGACGCCGGACGGCAACACCGGCCGGCGCCGAACCCGCCGACGCCGGCGCGGAAACCCCAGGGACGTTCAGTCGGCGGTGCCGGACGTCTGCCGATCAGCCACGCCGGTACCTACTGCCGTCCGTTCGGTAGGTCCGCTCGACGGACCCGAACGGCCACGACGTCCCTTCCGCACCCGCAGCAGCCGATACAGGCCGAACAGCACGCTCCGGACGCGGCCGAAGTCTCCCGGGAAGCCGACGAAGAGTCGGGGCAGCAGCCGTATCTCTTCCGGTTGTTCCAAACCGTGCCACAGTAAGCCGGCCGAGCCGGTGAAGACGGCGGTGCCGTCGAAACCGAAGAACACGTCCGAGACGGCCGGAGAATGCGGATGTAACGCCTCGATCGAGTTGTCGGCGATGTCCAGATGCGGTAGCAACTCGTCGGTGACGAAGAAGGCGTTGCACAGCGTGGTCGCGGCGAGCGAATAGCGCTTGGTCGCAGCAAGTTCCACCAACGCGGTGAGCGAGCTGCCGCGGCGGACGGCCGGGTCGGCAGGCTGGACGAAATCGATACCGTCACGGATGGTCGGGTTGAACTCGATCACCACCAGCTTCGGCCGATACTTCTCCACCGCCTTCCAGACGTGGTAATCGTTGCCGTCGATATCGATGGAAAGGACGTCGAAGTCCAGTGGGACATCGGTCCGAGCGAGGATACGGTCCAGTTTTTGATCACCTTCCCACCCCACCATCGCATGGATCGGAATCGCCTTCGGCTCCACGGCGAGCCGCGCCTTCAAGTCGCGATAACGAGATTCTCCGCCCTCGATGAGGACCCTTCGATAACCCTGTTCGACCAGCGCGGCGGTATTGCTCAGGAAGACTCCATCCCACGCGCCGAACTCGACCGCCCACCCATCACGCTCGGGCAGAGACGTCAGAATCGAATCGACAACACCATCTTCGCCGTGCTGGGAAAAAATATTTTCCACGTTCTGCATGGATGGACGCTCGGCTCCTAAGATCGAGTGGACCTTCACTTTGACTGCTTTCTTGACTCGGGCGTACGACGGCGCGCTGATTTCCGTGCCGTCGTACGCCGCGTGATTGCTGCCGTACGCGATGCGTCGTTTATTTTAGTACTCATTACCAAGTGGTAACCCGAAAATGGCCGGATAGCGCGAGTCGAGGACTCCGAAAAAGTGACGTTTCCCTAGTTCAAGAGCAACTTTGCCGGTCGGCCGACCACGAAGCTTCAGCACGGGGCGGTCGTTGACGTGCAGGTTTGGTGGCACCGGGCTCGGATCGCGGGCACCGAAGACCCGGTCCGCCGGGATTTCCTTCGTGCAGCGTGCCGATCACCGGCTGATTGCTGGCTAGTAGCTGAAGTCGATCTTCGTAGCGGTCGCCGCTGACGAGCGCGGTGGGTGGCCAGCGCTGTGGGTGGCCAGTTGTCGACTGCTCAGACATGGTGGACGAAGCACACCGCGCCTGCGCAGGTGCCGCCGCACACAACGACGCTCAATCGGTGCTGCCGATCTCCGCGCCGGCGGCCACATCGGCGAACGCCGCTCCGAGATCGGCGAATGCGGCAGCGAGCAGACGTGCGTAGCGATCGATATCGATGGTGGTCGGGAGTGCGGTCACGGTGACGGTGAGATCGTCACCCCCGCCGGTCAAGGTGTGCGACAGGTGCGGATAGGTGGTCATGACTCGGCCCAGGTGGCACCCGAAGGCATGCGGCCGACCCGCCAGCGACCAGTCGGCGCTGGTATCGCCACGCTGCACGCTCGAGACGGCGATATCGCATCGCGCTGTCGACGTCCGACCCGACACCCGGCGCAACAGCCACCGGTGGATCGGGAACGGCGTGGCAGCTTGTGCCTGATACAGCGGTTCCAACCGCCGCTCCGCCACGCTCGCGCTCGACAGTGCCGCATTGACGGCCCGGGCCCGCTCCAGCGGATCGGCAATTGCCGGGCACAGGTCCGTTTCGATCTCGGTGACCTGGTTCACCCCCGGCATCCGCGAGTCGTCGCCGAGCGCGACCCACACCAACGCGGTCAGGTCGGGCAGGCAGGGCTGCCCGACCTCGTTCTGATAGCGCTCGGCAACAAACGACACGGCGGTCAGTACGAACGCGGTCACGGTGACCCCCTTGCCGCGGACACCGGCCAAGTCCGGCCGCAACACCCGGACCTCCGGAAGCAGCGCGGTGGCCGCTACCGGCATCGGCCGCGAGTCGATCAGCCTCGCCTGACGTGCGGCGCCCGGCACGGCGAGCCGGCCGGCGCGGTGGATCGTCCGCACAGCGCGCCGCTGCAGCACCTGCCAGCGAGCGAACTCGTATGGCAGCCGAACCAGCCCGAGCAGGCCGGCACTGATCGGCCGGGGTCGCGCGACTGCAGCACCCAATCCGTCGACCCGCAGCGGCGCGGGCACCTGCGCGAACAGTGCCTGAGACACCGCCTCGAGCTGCTTGCCGAAGAGGACCGCGTGCGAAAACTGCGCCGATACGACAGTGGCCGAGCCACTCTCGAACCCAGTGGCCGAGCCACTCTCGAACCCAGTGGCCGAGCCGTCCGGACCGGTAGGCGCACCGCGGACGTCGGTGTGCACGGTCAATCGCCAGGTGAACTCACGAACATCGATCCCCGGAATGAATTGCCGCAAGATCGAGTGCAATGCATCGTGCCAGGTGATCGGGTCGGCCGACACCGACAGCCGGTCCGTCAGCGGGGTGTGATCGGCGACCCAGTACGGGCTGTCGAGGTTGCCCGGAACTTCCACGACCCGCCGGGCCAAGGCGGTCACATACTGCTCGCGATCGCGCAGCGCGGCAGTGATCTCGTCGATCTCCGGTGGCCCGGCGGCCCCGTTGTCGAACACCCAGTAGATCATCCAGTCGGTGGGTCCCTCCGGCGTGGACGTCAGGTAGTGGGTGACATCCGCAACCGCCAGTCGCGCGCCCGACAAGCTCGGCCGCGGCTCGTCACCTCGAACCATGCGTGAAATCTTCGAGACCCGAGCCGCTCGTCGGCTACCGGCGTTCGAAGATGACGTCATAGCAGCCGCTACCTTCGGGCGGCCCATCGGCGAACTTCCACCGACCCAACTCGCTGAAACCGAAACCGGCCAGATGCTTTATCAGGTCACCGAGGTGGGCGCCGCCGGCATAGATCTCGAAATCCGCCGCCTCCGTCTTGATGAATCGGAAGTTGCTCAGCAGGTCGCCGGCGCCCTGCAATATCAGGAGTTCTGCACCCTGGGTGTCCAGGATCAGCGCTTCATATCGATCGAGATCGATATGTTCGGTATCGACCATCGTGTCGAACCGGGTGCTCCGCAGGCTGATCCGGTCGACATACTGCACCTCTGGCCACAACTCGGCATGCAGCGATAGATCGAAAATCGACGACGATTGCGCGTCGTTGTTGGCGATGTTGAGCTCATAGGTTTTACCGTCGACGTCGGACAGCAGATAGCTGAGCGCGCGCTGCCGCGGGTAGCGGTGAATATTACTCACCAACTTTTCGAACACATCCGGGATGGGCTCCACCCACAGCACCTCGAGTCCGGCGGCCTGATAATAAGCCCGCTCCTGCCCGGAATTGGCACCGATGTGGATTACCCCGTTGAGACCAAGAAGATAGGGATCATACTTTCGTACATGCCTTATTTCGACGATAAGGTCGCGCGCCCGCAGGGTGAAATCACGCAACATTGACACAATAAATCTCCAACATAGTACAATGAAAATCTTGCCGGTCGCTCGAAATCCGCGTTTTCAGATGCCGACGAGCGCGCCGACGGATCGCGGGTCGGTGGCGGTCTTTTCGTCCTGGTACGGCCCGACCTGCTCAGCCCGCCTGATCAGCGGCGTGAGCAGGTACTCGGCGGTCCGCCGGAACATCGCCTCGACACGAGTCTTGGTACTGATATAGCCGACGATCAGATCGTCGAGCGTTTGCCACGGGGTAAGGCGCACCCCCGCTTTTTTCCGCGCCTCGCTCATCACGGCGAAATACTCTCGCAAACTCATCGCCGAGCCGATCCCGGTCAGGCCGAAATGGGATACCACCTGCCAACACCGGCGCGGTTCGACGATCTGTGCGGCCTGCATGATGAACAGCTGATCGGCCGCGATCGGCAGATCGAGATCGTATTCGCCGATCTCGGCGACCAGATCCGCACCGAAATATGTTGCCTGATGCGGCACGACGGCACCGAGCGCACCCACCGCGAGCGCCCACAGAGAAAATGGGAACCGCTGCACGCTCACGCCACGGATCGAGCCGTCGGCGACGAAGTTGCACTGCAAACCGAAACCCCACTCGTTACGCACGTCCACCATGGTGTCGAGCGCAGATTGAACGGCTTGCGGAGCGGCGAAACTGTCGCCGGAGTTCATGAACCAGAGCACGTCCCCGCGGGCCGCCCGGATCCCCTTGTTCATCGCGTCGTAGCGGCCACGATCCGGTTCCGAAATCAGACATGCCGTGCTGCCGAGCCGACGCATGATCGCGATCGTCTCCGGCGAACCAGCCCCGTCCACGATGATGTGCTCGAGGTCGAAATTACCCGACTGCATGAGCACGGACTCAATCGTTCTGGCCAGCCCCTCGTCGTCGTGGAAGGTAATAGTGATTACCGAGACCGTAGGCCTGGAGACTTCTGCGACTTCCTGCATCATTCCGTCTATACGTCGATCATGCAATACGGGTATTCCGCCACGGAAAGAACTAACCGCGCTCGTCGACAGTAACGACGCCGAACTGCAATGTCAACGCAATCAACCGGACGATAAAAGCCGGCTAGAGAACATCTGTACTATTAGCTAAATTAGCATTTCAACTGAGTTGGAAGTGTCTTGTTTTTACTCGCCAACTTGCCGCGACGAGTTTGCCCACGACGAAAAAATCATATTGTTTATCAAACTTTTATCGATGGTTTCGGGTCGGGTTATTCGTCCCGGTCGGGGGACGATGCCTGGGCCCAGAACCGCTGCGGAATCCGGCCGGCCAGATGCGCGTTCCGGCCGGCCCGCACCGCGTCCCGCATCGCGGCCGCCATCAACGTCGGCTGCCGGGCGCGGGTCACCGCGGTCGCAAGCAACACCGCTGCACAGCCGAGCTCCATCGCGCGGGCCGCATCGCTGGCCGTCCCCAGACCGGCATCCAGGATCACCGGCACGCCGGCGGCGCCGACGATCAGCTCGATGTTGTGCGGGTTGAGGATGCCCAGCCCGGTGCCGATCGGCGACCCGAGCGGCATGACCGCAGCGCAGCCGGCGTCCTCGAGCCGGCGCGCCAGCACCGGATCGTCGGTGGTGTACGGCAGCACGATGAATCCGTCGTCCACGAGCTGTTCGGCGGCGTCGAGCAACTCCACCGCATCCGGCAGCAACGTCCGGTCGTCGGCGATCACCTCGAGCTTCACCCAGGCGGTCTCCAGCGCTTCGCGGGCCAACCGGGCGGTGAGCACCGCCTCGGCCGCGGTCCGGCAGCCCGCCGTGTTCGGCAGCGGAGCGATAGCCAGCCGGTGCAGCAGATCGAGCACGCCGGTCTCCCCGGTCGGGTCGATCCGACGCAACGCGACCGTGGTCAGCTCGGTGCCGGACTCGACCAACGCCTCGGCCAGAACGGTCAGGCTCGCCGCACCGCCGGTCCCCATGATCAGCCGGGAATCGAACTTCCGGCCGGCGATGATCAGCGGATCGGTCACGCCGGCCGCCACCTGACCGCTCAACCGCCCTGCACCGCGGTCAACACATCGATCACCCATCCCCGCTGCACCGGCTCGTCCCAATGATCCCGGGCCAGCGTTCCGCCGTTGACTGCGACCGCGATCCCACGCTCGGGCATTCCGAGCTGGGCGAGCAGCCCGCGCATGGTCAGTTCGGATTCGAAGTAGTGCTCCGTACCGTTCACCGTCACACCGATCACAATCGACCTCCCGGTTCGAATCTGTGCGGATCTGCGCACCGCGCAACCTCCAGCGTCTCACCTGCCAGCGCCGCGAGCACGGCGTCGGCGGTGAGCGGCGTGGTGAGGACCCCGTTGCGGCCATGACCGGTAGCGACGACCACCCGGTCGGAGACCCGGCCGAGCAGCGGCAGATTGTCCGGGGTCATCGGACGCAGCCCGGCGCTCACTTCGGCCAGCTCGTACTCGCCGAGCGTGGGCAACAACGTCTCGGCGTCGGCGATCAGATCGCGCACCCCGCCCACCGTGACCGCGGTGTCGTTACCGGACTCGTACTGGGTGGCGCCGACCACCAGGCCGTCCGCGCGCGGCACCAGGTAGACCGGTCGGCCGTGGACGCGGGCCCGCAACACCTGCGCCGGCGGCCGCGCCACCCCGGGCCGAGTGCGCAGCCGCAGGATCTCCCCCTTCACCGGACGCACCGGCAAACCCGGCCAGAGTTCCGCCGAGGCCGCCCCGGCGGCGAGCACCACCTGGTCGGCGGTCACGTCGGCCAGGTCGTGCACCACCTCGGCATACCGAACGCCGGACTTCACCGCAGCCGCGAGCAACGCGCCGACCAAGGCCCGGTTGTCCACCGCGGGTTCGGCCAACGACAGCAGCCCGGCGCGGACCGCTCGGGCAAGACCGGGCGCCACGGCCCGGATTTCGGCCCGGTTCAGCAGTCGAAGTTCGTGCCCGCGCTCCCCGACCCAGTCGGCCACCGTGCGCAGATCGGCGATGTCGGCCGTATCCAGCGCGACGGTGAGCGTGGTGGTCGCGGTGAACAGATCATCGCGCCCCAACCAGCGCGCGAAACCCGGCCAGCGTTCCAGCGCCGCCGCACCGAAGCCGAGCACCGCGTCCTCGCCGGGCCAGCTCTCCGACAGCGGCGCCAGCATCCCGCCGGCCACCCAGGACGCCCCGCGGGCCGGCGCCGGGTCGTGCACGGTGACCACCCAACCCTGATCGGCAGCGCGGGCGGCGATCGCGAGCCCGATCACGCCACCGCCGACCACGGCAAGACTGCGCACGGCCCTCACCTCACTTTGCGGATCGGCTGACTACGGTCTATGGACGTGCTCGCTGCTGATTCTCGCAGGGCCCGGCTCGCGACCGCCCGGCTCTACCTGTGTACCGACGCTCGCCGCGAACGAGGTGATCTGGCCGAGTTCGTCGATGCCGCACTGGCCGGTGGGGTGGACATCGTGCAACTTCGGGACAAGGGCTCGGTGGGGGAACAACGCTTCGGTCCCTTGCCCCCGACCGCCGAACTCGCCGCGCTCACGGTGCTCGGCCGATCCGCCCGGCGGCACGGCGCGTTGCTCGCCGTGAACGATCGGGCCGACCTGGCCCTGGCCGCCGGCGCGGACGTCCTGCATCTGGGGCAGGACGATCTGCCGGTTCCGGTCGCCCGCCGTGTTCTCGGCCCGGATGTGCTGATCGGCCGCTCGACGCACACTCCCGAACAGGCCGCCGCGGCCGCCGGCGAACCCGGGGTGGACTATTTCTGCACCGGCCCGCTCTGGGCCACCCCGACCAAACCCGGTCGGGCGGCGACCGGGTTGGGCCTGGTCACCGCCACAGCTGCCGCCGCACCACAGCGGCCCTGGTTCGCGATCGGCGGGATCGACGCCGAACGACTGCCCGACCTGCTCACCGCGGGCGCGCGCCGCGTCGTCGTCGTCCGGGCCATCACCGCGGCCGCGGACCCGGAAGCCGCGGCGCGCCGGCTGCGCGCGGCCTTGGCCGTGCCGACGGACCAATGCGCGCCGACGGAGCAATGACGGCGGCATCGGCCGAGTAGCGAAATCCCACAGTGCTCCCTCGACGCGCGCGTGTGTGTCAGGACAGCACCTGAGCGCGGGTGAAGGCGAGCTCCGCGCCGTCCGGCACCGGGTCGGCCAGCACCGCGGTCCGCGCCGCAGCAACCCGGTCGTCACCGGCCAGCCAACCAAAACCGCCGCCGGGGAGACCGATCGTCCGGGGCAGCGCCGCCAGGAGTTCGGCCGCGGCGGTCCGGTCCAGATCGTGCACCAGCAACCGCACCGGCTCGGCCCGCAGCGTCGTCCACGCCGCGCCGAAACCCGGGTGCAAGGCCAGCCCGGCGACCTCGTCCTCGACGACCCAACGCAGTTCGGCACTTTCCCGATTCCGCACGGTGGCCAAAGGTTCGGCGGTATCGGCCACCACGGTGGTGTAGGTCCAGCCGCTGGCCGCCCGGGCGGTCACCAACTCGGCGCGAACCCGGAGCGAGTCGGCGGCGATCCCGGCTTCCTCCCCGGCCTCGCGAACCGCCGCGTGCACTGCCGACTCGTGTGAGTCCCGAGCACCGCCGGGCACACCCCAGGTACCGCCCTGGTGGCTCCAGACCGCTCGGTGCTGCAGCAACACCACAGCGCGACCGTCGGCAAGCGGTGCTCGAAGCAACAGACCCGCAGCACCGTGACGGCCCCACTGGCGAGACCCGTCGGGGCTGATCATCCAGCCGTCACCATCGCCGCGCATGTCTCGACTGTATTATCGAAGTGCCCGTCGGCCACCGAATCACCCCCGCTCCCGACGCACATCCCGCTCTCTCGACAACACGCATTCGACCAACCGCATTTGACGAACACCCCCGTTCGGCCGACCCGGCGCCGGTCGTGCGGAGCCGACCTGACGGAGGTCCAAGACGTGGTGGGGTCAGACCGCGAGTTTCTCCGCTCATCACCGGCGCGGTTACTCGGAGTTGCCACCGTGGTCGCCGCGCTCTGCCTGGCCACCGGTGCGATGGCCGGGCTCACCGCGCACACCCGCCAGAACGCGCTCGACAACCTGCTCGACGAGACCGAACCGCTCGCCTACACCACCCAGCGGCTCTACGTCGCGCTGTCGATGGCGGACGCGTCGGTGGGATCGGCGTTCATCGCCGGCGGCTTGGGGCAGCCCATCTTGCGCGAACGCTATCTGCAGGCGATCGGCGAGGCCGCGGCCGACGCCGCGATCGCGATCCGGGTCGACGACCCGCCGGAAATTCGGCAGCTGCAACGTACCGTCGCCACCGAACTGCCGGTCTATACCGGGGTGGTGGAAACCGCTCGGGCGAACAACCGCAGCGGAAACCCGGTCGGGGTGGCGTATCTCGCCGAGGCGTCGGCCCTGATGCAGCAGACGATCCTGCCCGCCGCCCGACAGCTGCACGAGCACCGGGCCGACAGCGTCGCCGTCGAGGCGGAACGCCAGCGACGGCTACCGGTCGCGGCCCTGATCGTGCTCGGCGGCACGCTGATCGCGCTGACCGCGGCCCAGCTGTACCTGACCCGCCGCTCGCGCCGGCTGATCAGTCCCTGGCTGGTCGCGGCGACGACCCTGCTGGTGGTGTTGTTCGGCTGGCTGACCATTGCCGGGACGATGTCCGCGGTGTACGGCCGCCGCGCCGTCCAGCAGGGCACGACACCGCTCGGCGAACTCACCGAGTGCCGGATCTACGCCCAGCACGCCCGATCGAACGAAACCCTGAAGATCCTGCTACCCGACGTGACCGCAGACTACGACACCAACTTCACCAACGATTTCGATCAGCTCACCGACCGGCTGAACAGCTACCGCGCGCAGGCCGGCGCCGACCAGGTCGCCCGCGCGAAAGCAGCCCGAGACCGCTGGGCGGCGGCACACCGCCGGCTGAACGACGTGATCAGCGGCGGCATCGTGGACAGCTCACGGCTGGCCGCGATCGGTGCCCAGTACGCCGCGGTCACCGTCGAGCAAGCCGTCCTGGACGACGCGCTGGCGGTCGGCATCGCCGAGACCCGCGAGCGCTCGAGGCACGATTTCCATGTGGCCGCCCGCTGGCTGGACCTGCTCACCCCGGCGGCGGCGGTGCTCGGCATCGCCGCCGCGATCGCGGTGGCGGCCGGCTTCACCCCCCGGATTCGGGAGTATCAGTGATCCGGGCCGTGCCGATTCGGGTGGCGGCCGGCGGATTCGCCGCCTGGACCGCGCTCGCCGGCTGCGCCACCTCCGAGCCGCCCGGGCCGGCCGCCGCCGACCCGACCACCGCGGTATACGCCGAACCGCCGCTGCCGGACGGCGCGACCACCGAAACCGCGCCGGTCCCCGCGCCGGCGACCACCGATTGTGGCGACCCGACGGCCAGCCTGCGTCCGGACGGCATCACCGAAGGCCCGACGCTGGACGCGATTCGGGCCCGCGGACGGTTGATCGTCGGGCTGGACTGGGGCAGCAATCTGTTCAGCTTCCGGGACCCGGTCACCGGGATCCTGAACGGGTTCGACGTCGACATCGCGAAGGAGATCGCGTTCGACCTGTTCGGCGACCGGGAGCGAGTGGAGTACCGGATCCTCAACTCGGCCGACCGGCTGGCCGCCCTGGAGAACAACCTCACCGACATCGTGGCCAAGACGATGACCATCACCTGCGATCGACGCCAGCGGGTGACGTTCTCCACCGGGTACTACGCAACCGGACAACGAGTACTGGTGGTGCACGGGTCCGGGATCGACGGGATCGCCGACCTCGCCGATAGGTCGGTGTGTGTGGCCGCCGGCACCACCTCGCAACAACGAGTCCGCACCGAACAGCCGGCCGCGCGGCTGCTGACCGTCCCGACCTGGGCGGATTGCCTGGTCGCGATGCAGCAAGGGCAGGTCGATGCGATCAGTACCGACGATTCGATCCTCGCCGGGCTGGCCGCGCAGGACCCGTATCTGGAGATAGTCGGCGCCCGGTTCAGCAACGAGCTGTACGGCATCGGCATCCACAAGGGAAACGACGATCTGGTCCGCTTCGTCAACCGGACGCTGGAACGCATCCGCGCCGACGGCACCTGGAACCGCATCTACAACCGCTGGCTGAGCGTCCTCGGTCCGTCCCCCGGACCACCGCCGGCGCGGTATGAGGACTGAGCCGGCATGCGCCCCAGCGACCTCGAACCCGAACTCGGCGACCGGTCGGCCGCCACCCAACCCGCGGGCGGTACCGAACCGGTAACCGCTGGTTCGGCAAGTGCGGCGCCGGAAAGTGCGGCGTCGGCAGGTACCGAACCGGTCGGCACCGCGCCGGTCGCGATGGGCCTGCTCGACACCGGGCCGATCGAGATGAGCCTGCTCGACACCGGACCGGTCGGCCGCAGTCTGCGGACCGGGTCGGCGCCGGAGACCCGCCGGATCGGCGCCGGATTGGTCCCCGTCGCCACCATCGAACCGACCGACCCGGCCAACGAGGTATTGGCCGACCCGCTGGTCCCGGAAGGCAAGCGGTTCTGTTGGCGGTGTGGTGAACCGGTCGGTCGCACTACCCCCCGGGCGCCGGGCGCGGCCGTCGGTACCTGCCCGAACTGCGGCGCACCCTTCGATTTTCGGCCCGCGTTGGGTCCCGGCGATCTGGTCGCCGATCAGTACGAGGTGCAGGGCTGCATCGCCCACGGCGGCTTGGGCTGGATCTACCTGGCGGTCGACCGCAACGTCAGCGACCGCTGGGTGGTGTTGAAGGGCCTGCTGCACACCGGTGACACGAAAGCCCAACAGGTCGCGGTCGCGGAACGGCAGTTTCTCGCCGAGGTATCGCACCCCAGCATCGTGAAGATCCACAACTTCGTCGAGCAGGCCTATCCCGAAGGCTCGGTGATCGGCTACATCGTGATGGAGTACGTCGGCGGCCGGTCGCTCACCGCGATGCTCGACGAGCATCCCCGGCCGGCCCGGATGCCGCTGGAGGCGGCCATCGGCTACCTGCTCGAGGTCCTCCCGGCGATGGAATACCTGCACTCCACCGGGCTGGCCTACAACGACCTCAAGCCGGACAACATCATGGTCACCCCGGACCGGGTCGTGCTGATCGACCTGGGTGCGGTCGCGCTGTTCGACGCATACGGGGAGCTCTACGGCACCCCCGGCTTCCAGGCGCCGGAGATCGCCCGAACCGGTCCCACCGTCGCATCCGACATCTACACGGTGGGACGCACGCTGGCGGTCCTCACCCTGAACCTGCCGATGCAGCACGGTCGCTATCTGGACGGCCTGCCCGAGCGGGCGAGCACGCCGACCTTGCACGACAACGACTCGTTCGCCCGGTTCCTCAGCCGTGCCACCGACCCCGACCCGGCGCGGCGTTTCGGGTCGGCCGCCGAGACCGCCGACCAACTCACCGGCGTGCTCCGCGAGATCGTCTCCACCCGCACCGGCCTCGAACATCCGCATCTGTCCCGGATGTTCAGTGCGCAACGCGACAGCTTCGGCACCCGCTACGTCACCGGCCGGCTGGACGCCTTCAGCGACGGCATCCAACGCCGCGAGCGCCTGGTCGCACGCAGCGTTGCCGCCGCGCTTCCGGTGCCGATCGACGACCCGGCCGATCCGGTCGCAACCTTGCTCGCTGCCGCCGGACGGGCCGAGCCGGCCCACGCACTGGATGCGCTGGCCGCGGTGAAAGCCAGCACCGACGACCCACAAGCGCAGATCGCGGTCGGACTGGCCGAGCTGCAGGTCTACCTCGACCGTGGGGACGCCGACCAGCTCGGCGCCGCGGTGGAGCAGCTGCGCACCGACCATCCCGCCGATTGGCGGCCGATCTGGTACGCGGGCCTGGCCGCCTTACTGAGCCGGTCCTATCAGGCAGCCTACGAGCACTTCGACACCGTCCGAGACGCGCTGCCGGGCGAGATCGCACCCCAGTTAGCCATCGCGGCGACCGCAGAACTCATCGTGCAGCACTGGGAATCGGCAGACCCGGGGCAGTGGCAAGCGCACGCGCAACACTATTACCGAACCGTCTGGCGGACCGATCACAGCGTGGCAAGCGCGGCGTTCGGGCTGGCCCGGCAGCTGGTGACGGCCGGGGACGTGCGGGCCGGGATCGACATCCTGGACGAGGTGCCGGTCGCCTCGCGCCATCACGACGAAGCCCAGATCACCGCGATCCTGTTGTTGCTCACCGCGCGGCCGGCGACCGAGCTGACCGAGCTCGATCTGCGCGAGGCCGCCGAGCGACTGTCGGTCCTGCCACCGGACGAGGTCCATCAGCTACCACTGCGCACCCTGGTGCTGAGCGCGGCGGTCGAGTGGGCCGCGTCCGGCCGGTCCCCGGCCTCGCCGAAATCGACGCTGCTCGGCGTGCCGTTCACCGAGCGGGGCCTGCGCGCCGGCACCGAAGCCGGCCTGCGGCAGCTGGCCCGGGCTGCGCCCAGCCGCCGACACCGCTACGCACTGGTGGACCTGGCGAACCAGCTCCGGCCCCGCACCTGGCGGTAACCCGGCACCGCTCAGTCCGGCTGCCCGGTCGCCACCTCGGCGGCGGCCCGGGCGATCGCGAGTTCCTCGTCGGTCGGCACCACCAGCACGGCGACCGGCGCGCCGGCCGGCGAGATCACTCGCGCCGACCGCGCCGGCGCGGCGTTGCGCTCGGGATCGACGGCGATCCCGAACCGGTCCAGCCCGGCCAGGGCGTCCGCCCGCACCGCGACGCTGTTCTCCCCGACCCCGGCGGTGAACGTGATCGCGTCCGCGCCGCCCAACTCGATCAGATACGCCCCGATGTACCGGCGCAGCCGATGCAGGTACACCGCATAGGCGAGCTGCGCCGCCGAGTCGCCGGCCTCGACCATCGCCGACAGTTCGCGGAAATCGTTCGCGCCGGCCATCCCACGCAGCCCGGAGTGCTGGTTGAGCAGCGCGTCCAGGTCCGCCGCGGTCATCCCGGCCCGGTCCAGATGGAGCAGGATGCCGGGGTCGAGATCACCCGACCTGGTGCCCATCACCAGCCCCTCCAACGGGGTGAATCCCATGCTGGTGTCGATCGGGCGGCCGCCGGCGATCGCCGATGCGGACGCGCCGTTGCCCAGATGCAGCACGATCTGGTTCACCGTCGCCGGGTCACGATCGAGCAGCTGCGGCACCTGCCCGGCGACATACTCGTGCGACGTGCCGTGGAATCCGTACCGCCGGATGCCGTACCGGGCGGCCACCGCCGGGTCGATCGCGTAGGTGCGCGCGGCCGCCGGTAGACCGTGGAAGAACGCGGTGTCGAACACCGCGACGTGCGGGACCCCCGGCAGCAGCGCCCGGGCACTGCGGATGCCGCGCAGATTGGCCGGGTTGTGCAACGGGGCGAGCTCGGCCAACCGCTCGATCTCCCGTTCCACCTCGTCGGTGACCAGGGTCGGCCGATAGAACTGGTCCCCGCCGTGCACCACCCGGTGCCCGACCGCGCGCAGCCCGAGCGCGGCGAGGTCGTAGCCGGCCGCGGCGATCGCCTCGAACGCGGCTACCAGCGCCGCTTCGTGATCGGCCGGATACTCCGGCTCACCGATCCGGCCGATCAGTCCGGCGACCCGAGATTCACCGGACTCCGGTTGTACCAGTTGGTATTTCAGCGACGACGAGCCGGAGTTGAGCACCAGCACCAAGTCGCTCATTCGATCGCCCCGGCCTCGGCGGCGGCCTGGATCGCGGTGATTGCCACCGTGTTCACGATGTCGGCGACCAGCGCGCCACGGGAAAGGTCGTTGACCGGCTTGCGTAAACCTTGCAGCACCGGCCCGATCGCCACCGCGCCGGCACTGCGCTGCACCGCCTTGTAGGTGTTGTTGCCGGTGTTCAGGTCGGGAAAGACGAAGACGGTGGCTCGACCGGCGACCGGCGAGTCCGGCAGCTTGGCCGACCCGACGTCCGGGTCGATCGCCGCGTCGTACTGGATCGGGCCGTCCACCAGCAGCTGCGGCGCCCGCGCCCGGACCAGCTCGGTCGCCGCACGCACCTTGTCCACATCGGCACCGCTACCCGACTCCCCGGTGGAGTAGGACAGCATGGCCACCCGCGGCTCGATATCGAACTGGGCGGCGGTTTGCGCCGACGAGATCGCGATATCGGCAAGCTGTTCGGCGGTCGGATCGGGCACGACGGCGCAGTCGCCGTAGGCGAGCACCCGATCCGCCAGACACATCAGGAACACGCTGGACACCGTGTCCACTCCGGGCTCGGTCTTGATGATCTGGAAGGCCGGCCGGATGGTGTGCGCCGTGGTGTGCGCGGCACCGGACACCATCCCGTCGGCCAGCCCGCGGTACACCATCATGGTGCCGAAGTAGGAGATGTCGGCCACGTACTCGCGGGCCCGTTCGACCGTCATCCCCTTGCTCGCGCGCAACCGGGCATACTCGTCGGCGAACTCGTCGAGCAGATCCGACGTGGCCGGATCGAGCACCTGCGCCGCAGTCAGGTCCACCCCCAACTCGGCCGCCCGTCCGCGGATCGTCGCTTCGTCGCCGAGGATGGTGAGATCGGCGATCCGCCGCTGCAGGACCCGACCGGCAGCCCGCAGAATCCGGTCGTCGGTGCCTTCCGGCAGCACGATGTGCCGTCGGTTGACCCGTGCCCGGTGGATCAGCTGGTACTCGAACATCTGCGGCGTGGTCACCGTCGGGATCGGCACCTCGATCAACCGGATCAGTTCGACCGGGTCCACCCGCTGCTCCATCAGCGCGAGGGCGGTGTCCACCTTCGCCGGCGAACCCACGGCAACCCGGCCCCGGGTCCGGGCGGCGGCGGCCGCGGTGTCGTAGGTACCCAGGTCGGTGGTCAGGATCGGCAACCGCAGGTGCATGTTCTCGATCAGCTCGGCGATCGCCGGGTGCGGCCGGATGCCGCCGTTCATCACGATCCCGGCCAGCGACGGGAACCCGGTCGCCTCGTGTGCGTTGACCAGCGCGAGCAGCACATCGGAACGGTCGCCGGGCACGATCACCGCCACGCCGTCGGTCAACCGTTCCAGGATGTGCTCGGCGGTCATGCCGCCGACCATCACCTTCAGCACCTCTCGTTGCAGCAGTTCGGGATCGCCGCCGTAGCGTTCGCCGCCGATCGCGCGCTGCAGTTCGGCCATCGTCGGCGCGGACAGCAACGGAGCTTCCGGCAGGGTCCAGGCCGGCACACCGGCCGGCGCCAGCGCCTCGGCGACCGCGTCGAGTTCACTCGGGTCGCACCGGTTCACCACCACCGCAACCAGATGCGCCCGCTGGGCGGCCAGCTCGCCCTGACACAGCTCGACCAGGTGCACTATCTCGGCCGGCGTTCGATCGACCCCCCGGACGACGAGCAGCACCGGCGCGCCCAGGTTCACCGCGATCCGGGCGTTGAAGGTGAGTTCGCTGGGGCTGGCGACGTCGGTGTAGTCGCTGCCGACGACCACCACCGCGTCGCAGCGTTCCGCGACCGCGTGGTACCGCAGCACGATCTCGGCCAACGCAGCCTCGGGATCGGCATGTACCTGGTCGTAGGTGACGCCGATCGCCTCGTCGTAGCCGATATCGGCTGTCGTGCGATCGAGCAGCAGCTCCAGGACGTAGTCGCGCTCGTCGCCGGTGCGGGCGATCGGCCGGAATACCCCGACGGATGCCGTGATCGCGCAAAGCATCTGGAGCACGCCGAGCGCAACGGTCGACTTTCCGGTCGCGCCTTCGGGAGAAGCGATATACACACTCGAGGTTTCCGGGGCACCGGTGCCGATCATGGCCGCGAGCCTAGCCGCGGACCACCGTCGGCGCGATGTGCGCAACCGACACGCGATGATCGAACGGCCCGGTTACCGGCACGGCGACCGTGGTTGCCCGGCAATGAAAAACGGGCGCCAGGTCTTTTGTGGATTTCCCGGCGCGGCTGCCCCGGATCTGTCGACCGGCCGGGAAACAATGCTTCGCGTGACCGCCGACCGCAAGCCGCTGGCTTACCTGTCCGATATGGACGGTGTGCTGGTGCACGAGGAGCACCTGGTGCCCGGCGCGGACGAGTTCGTGGCGGAGTTGCGGGCGAACGACACCCCGTTCATGGTGCTGACCAACAACTCGATTCGGACTCCACGGGACCTGCGGGCGCGGCTGCGCCGCAGCGGGCTGGATATTCCGGAGCGCGCGATCTGGACGTCCGCGCTGGCCACCGCAGCGTTCCTGGACGACCAGCAACCGCGCGGCACCGCGTACGTGGTCGGCGAGTCCGGCCTGACCACCGCGCTGCACGAGATCGGCTACGTGCTCACCGACGTCGACCCCGATTACGTGGTGCTGGGCGAGACCCGGACCTACTCGTTCGAGGCGATCACCACCGCCATCCGCCTGGTCGAGGCGGGCGCGCGGTTCATCGCGACCAACCCGGACCCGACCGGACCATCGCTGCAAGGGACGCTGCCGGCAACCGGGTCGGTCGCAGCGCTGATCAGCCGGGCGACCGGACGCGACCCGTACTACGTCGGCAAACCCAACCCCCTGATGATGCGCTCGGCGCTGAACGCCATCGGAGCACACTCCGAGCACACCGTGATGATCGGCGACCGGATGGACACCGACATCGTGGCCGGTTTGGAGGCCGGTATGCGCACCATCCTGGTGACGTCCGGAATCTCGTCCGAGCGCACGGTCGAACGCTCGCCGTACCGGCCGACCCTGGTGGTCGATTCGATCGCCGACCTGATCGGCCGGACCGGGCAACCGTTCCCGGTCGGGCCGATCGGTGCCGAAGGGGTCAGCTCCGGCGACGCAACACCCGGTCCAGCATCTGATCGATCCGCCGCCGGGCGATCGCCGTGACCCGGTAATAGGTCCAGGCTCCGCGCGGTGCCGGTTCGAGCAGCTCGGCCGCACACAGCGCCCGCAGATGTCTGGCATTGTCCGTCGAGCTGAGGTCGAACACCTCGGCGATCTCCGCCTCGCAGGCCTCACCGTCGACATGCGCGGCGACGATGCTGAGCATTGCGAGTCGGATCGGATCGGCGAGCACGGTGAGCAGTTCGGCCGCCTCCTCGGCCTCCACCCGATCGAACGGCGGGCGGGTCAACGTCGACCGAGGATAGCCGGAATCAGCTGTCGCAGTTGGTCGTTCACCTGCCAGCACGCGAGATGCGGTGCCGAGCGGCCAGTCGAGTCCGCAATCGAGCTTGCGCAGCGTCGAGGGTCGCATCTTGGATGCAGTGCCCTGTTCGATTTGAACCAGGGTGGGTGCGGACGGCCCACCCCTTCCGTATACCTGCTGTCTGGTCAACCGCAGCTCCCGACGCCGCGACTAGACTGCATTGCCCAGCGCGACACGCGCCTGCGGCGCGATACCTACGTCGACGGTCATGGGCCGGAATGGTACAGATCAAGATCGTTAGCGCAAAAAAACGGGATTCGAGCCTATTTCAATGCACTTGTCAGGTCTTCGAGAATGTCGTCGACGTCTTCCAGCCCGACCGAGATTCGAACGACTCCGTCGGTGAGCCCGATCGCGGCCCGGCCGTCCGGGCCCATCGCCCGGTGCGTCGTCGTCGCCGGATGGGTGATCAACGTCTTGGCATCGCCGAGGTTGTTCGAGATGTCGACGATCCGCAGCTTGTCCAGCACCTCGAAGGCACGCTGCTTACCCGCGCCTGCCGCGGCATCCAGCTCGAACGTGACAACTGTTCCGCCACCACTCATCTGGCGTTTCGCCAGCTCGTATTGCGGGTGTGATACCAGATACGGGTACCGGACCCAGCGCACCCGCGGATGCTGCGCCAGAAACTCGGCGATCTGCTGTGCCGCGGACGTGCTCGCCCGCACCCGCAGCGGCATGGTCTCCAAACCCTTCAGCAGGGTCCAGGCGTTGAACGGGCTGAGCGCCGGGCCGGTATGCCGCATCAAGGTCTTGACCGGACCGTCGATGTAATCCCGGGAACCCAGGATCGCGCCGCCCAGCACTCGGCCCTGACCGTCGATGTGCTTGGTGCCGGAGTACACCACCACGTCCACCCCGAGATCGAACCCGCGCTGCAGCAACGGCGTGGCGAACACGTTGTCCAGCACGACCTGAGCGCCGGCCGCGTGCGACAGCTCGACCACCCGCCGGATATCGACCAGTGTCTGCATCGGATTCGCCGGGGTCTCGAAGAACACCGCGGCGGTCGGCTGGGCGAGCGCCCGCTCCCACTGATCCAGGTCGTCACCGTCGACGAACTCGGTCCGGATTCCCCATCGCGGCAGGATCTCGTTGCAGACCACGAAGCACGATCCGAACAGGCTGCGCGCCGCGACCAGCCGGTCCCCGGCCTGCAGCAACGCACCGAGCGCGGTGAACACCGCGGACATCCCGCTGGCCGTGGCGAAGCATGCCGCCGCGCCGTCGATCAGCCGCATCCGCTCCTCGAACATCCCGATGGTCGGATTGCCGTAGCGCGAATAGACGTAGTGGTCGACCTCGCCGGTGAACGCGGCCTCCGCTGCGGCCGCGCTCGCGTAGACGAAACCGGAGGTGAGGTAGAGCGCCTCGGCGGTCTCCTCGAAGCCCGACCGGGCGAGCCCGCCGCGTACGGCAAGGGTGGCCGGGCCGACCTCGGGCGGCAACGGCCGAACGAACCCACCCCCGGTCGGCCGGCTCGGTCCGTCGTCCGCTGCGCTGTCGGTCGCTCCGCTGTCGGTCGCTGCGCTGTCGGTCACCGCCGGGTCCAGGGCAGGCCGAGCACTTTCCAGCCGTTCACATCGCGCTGACCGAGCGGCCCGACCTCTCCCTCGAATCCACCGCTCAGGTTGTACGACGGTGCGATTCCGGCGGCCGTGGCAGCGACGGCCGCGTGTTCGGACCGCTGCCCGGAACGACAGATGAAGACCACCGGTCCGGTCGCAACACCGGCCGCCTGCAACTGCGCCAGGAAGGCCGGATTCGGGCTGCCCTGCGCGTCGACCCACTCCACGAAGTGAACCGGGCGACTCAACTCGCTGATGTCGGGCACCCCGATCGTCTGCCACTCCTGCTCGGTCCGAACGTCGACCAGAACGGCGTCCGGCCGGTCGCGCAGCAGATCCCATGCTTGCTGCGGAGTGACATCACCGGCGTAGCTCACGTCGATATACCTTTCGCCACCTGGACTCCCGATTCCCTGCGGACGGTGCGGAGTCCGCGCCTGCCCGCCCGGTCGGGCGCGGCCTGGTCGTCACCCGGGGCAGCCCACGCCGCGGCGGCGGGTTGCCGACCAGCGAGCCCGGGGCTTCGATGCCGACGCTCATGACCTGTTCGAAAGATAGCATCGCGCCTCCTCAGCGGCGGGCCCGGCCGACCGATGCCGGGCTCGTCACACCGCCCAGGCCGGAGTGAGATTGCCCACGCCGGGCCGCGTCGACGCCGCCCGCCGGAGATCGCGCCGGACCGCGCGCCGACCGGCCGACGTCCGCGAGCTGTCGACGTCGGCGATCCGGACCCCCGAAGTCCGCTCCAACCGGGTGGATGAATCGGACAAACCACGTCCTGCCTGCCGGTTTTCGTCGTCGTCCGGCTGCGTCGCAGCAGCTCCGGCAACCGATCGCCGGGATCGGACCGGTACCGGTCGGCCGGCGACGCGACACCCCGCCCGCGGCTCTGCGAGCACGGGCAGATCGTTCGCCCGACGCGGCGGACGCCGCCCGAGTCGGATTGCGCATCGCTCTCGGGGCGACGATAGACTGACTACCCACGGTCCAGGCTGGAGAACCGATTCCGCGTGCCGGGATTCGGCCGCCGGACCCGCCCCGAACCGCCGTTTGCAAAGGTGCACGCAAATACGATGACTGAGCAGACCGTTCCAGCGCCCACGCCCGTCCGGCCGCTCCGGGTCGCGATCGTCGGCGCCGGACCGGCCGGAATATACGCCGCCGATGCGCTGATGAAATCCGGTACCGAGGTCGCGATCGATCTCTTCGAGCGGATGCCTGCACCGTTCGGCCTGATCCGATATGGCGTCGCACCCGACCACCCGCGGATCAAGGGCATCATCACCGCGCTGCACAAGGTGCTGGACAAGGACCAGGTCCGGCTGTTCGGCAACATCGACTACGGCTCCGACATCACCTTGTCCGATCTGCGCCGGTTCTACGACGCGGTCATCTTCTCCACCGGCGCCAACGCCGACCGCGCGCTGGATATCCCCGGGATCGACCTGGACGGCTCGTATGGTGCCGCCGACTTCGTCTCGTGGTACGACGGCCACCCGGATGTGCCGCGCACCTGGCCGCTGGATGCCGAGAAGGTCGCGGTCCTGGGCGTGGGCAATGTGGCGCTCGATGTCGCCAGAGTGCTCGCCAAGACCGGCGACGAGTTGCTGCCGACCGAAATCCCGCCGAATGTCTACGACGGGTTGCGCGAGAACCGTGCGCGCGAGGTCCACGTGTTCGGCCGCCGCGGCCCGGCACAGGCCAAGTTCACCCCGCTGGAACTGCGCGAACTCGATCATTCACCGACCATCGAGGTGATCGTCGACCCCTCCGACATCGATTACGACGCCGGGTCGGAAGCCGCGCGCCGGCACTCGAAGCAGGTCGACATGGTCGCCAACACGCTGCAGGACTGGGCGATCCGGGACGTCGGCGACCGCCCGCACAAGCTGTTCCTGCACTTCTTCGAATCGCCACACGAGATTCTGGGCGCCGACGGCCGGGTGGTCGGGCTGCGCACCGAACGCACCGAATTGGACGGCACCGGCAACGTTCGCGGTACCGGAGTGTTCAACGAATGGGCGGTGCAGGCGGTGTATCGGGCGGTCGGCTACCTGTCGGAGAACGTGGTGGCGTTGCCGTTCGACGACCAGGCCGGCACGGTGCCGAACGAGGCCGGCCGCGTACTGGCCGACGAAGACGCCGACGGAGCAGATCGCTACCTCCCCGCAACGTACGTGACGGGGTGGATCAAGCGCGGCCCGGTCGGGCTGATCGGGCACACCAAAGGCGACGCGAACGAGACGGTGGCCTGCCTGCTCGAGGACCGGCCGACCCTGCCGGGTGCGACCGAGCCGGAACTGTCGGCGATCGTCGACTTCCTGGAGACCAAGGGCGTTCCGTTCACCACCTGGGACGGCTGGTACCGCCTCGACGCCCATGAGCGCTCGTTGGGCGAGCCGGAAGGCCGGGAGCGGGTCAAGGTGGTCGAGCGCGAGGACATGCTGCGGGCCAGCGAGCCGCACAAGGTGTGACCCGATCGAATCGGTGGCGTGACCTTCACCGCACCGCGGTGGCGTCGACTACGTATCGGCAGCCTCCCTGCGGCATGCTGTACACGTGTTCGACGCACACGTACACATCATCGATCCGCGCTTCCCGCTGACCGAGGACGACGGCGATTCGCCGGCCCCGTTCACAGTCGCCGACTACCGCGCGGAAGTCGCCGATCTGGACATCGACGGGGGCGTGGTGGTCAGTGGAGCAATCCATGACAACGACCACGGCTACCTGAAAGCAATCCTGCCGGAGCTGGGCACCGACTGGGTCGGGGTGACCCAGCTCGACCCGGAGGCGACCGAAGACGAGATCATCGAGTTGGATCGGATCGGCGTCCGGGCAATCCGGTTCAACCTGGCCCGGGCGGCGATCGACATCGAAGGCCTCACCCTGCAGGCGCTGCGGGCGCACGAGCTGGTCGGCTGGCATGTCGAGCTGTTCGCCGACGGGCCGATGCTCGCCTCGCTGCAGCCGGTGCTGGCCAAGCTCCCGGCATTGAGCATCGATCATCTCGGCATGTCCGAAGAGGCGATGCCCTACGTGCTCGCCCTGGTCGATCGCGGGGTCCGGGTGAAAGCATCGGGATTCCGCCGGACTGGGCTCGACCTGGTGAGTGCGATGCGCCGCATCCACGCAGTGAATCCCGCCGCGCTGATGTTCGGCACCGATCTCCCCGGCCCCGACCGACGTTTCGATCGGGCCGATCTCGAGCTGATCGCCGAAGCGGTCGGCCCGGACGGCTGGACAGCGGTGGTGACGGAGAACGCACGGCAGTTCTATCGGCTACCGCCGATCGCACACGCCGCAGACAGCGGCCGCTTCGGTGCGGGCCCGGCCGGGGACTCAGCTGAGCACCGCACCGATCACCCAGACGCCGCTGGCGAGTAATGCGCCGGTGAACTCGATGAGCAGCGCCAGCCCGGTTGCCTTCACCGCGTGCACAGTCGACTGCCAGGCAAGCCGATTCCGGCGCAGTCGCAGCAGTTCGGCCAGGTAGATCCCGACGACGAAACCGATCGGCAACCCGAGCACCGGGATCACGAAGAAGCCCACGATCGCGAGCAGCGCGCCGACCAGCAGGGACCGGCCGGGTATCCCGGCGTACCGCATCCGCCGGCCCGGCCAGGTGTACTTGACCACCCCGGCCCCCACCAACAGTGCGGCGGCGACGCCGAAGACGATCCAGCCGATCTCGGTCCCGGTGCGGACCGCCCAGAACCCGATGGCGACGGCGATCAGCAACACCCCGGGCAGCACCGGCACCAGGACCCCGACCAGACCGACCGCGATCACCAGTCCGATCAGGATTTCCCCGTTTGCACTCATGCCTGCACCCCCGATTGCAACAGCACCACACCCGCGATCACCAGACCCAACCCGGCCACCTGGCGCCAGCTGAGCATTTCGCCGAGCACCAGAACACCGAAGATCGCGACTATTGCCACACCTACCGCAGACCAGATCGCGTACGCCACCCCCACCGCCAACCCGCGGACCAGCACCTGGGACAACAGCACGAACGACGTCGTGTAGCCGACCAGGGTGATCACCACCGGCAGGAGCCGGGTCAGCCCGTCCGAGTAACGGAGCGCAAGCGTCGCCGTCACCTCACAGACGATCGCGCACACGAGCAGTATCCAGACCACCCCTGCATTCTCACCCACAACCCGACGTGGACCGGCGACGATGGCGCGGTCACCGAAGATCGGACCGTTATCGTGGGTTGCGACGCTTCGCCGTCGAAACGTCTCATCACACGGAGGTATCGCATGTCCGAATCCGCAGCGTCGGCGGGTGACCGACAGGGCCCACTCACCGGCATTCGCGTGCTCGAGCTGGCCGGGATCGGACCGGGGCCGCATGCGGCACTGCTGCTCGGCGATCTCGGTGCCGATGTGGTGCGGGTGCAACGCGCCGGCCAGCTGCCCGGATTCCTGGAGCGGCCGCAGTGGCGCAACCGGACGATCGTCGAAGCGAACCTCAAGGACCCGGCCGACCTGGCCCGGATCCTCGAACTGGCCGATCGGGCGGACGTGCTGATCGAGGGCTTCCGGCCCGGGGTCACCGAGCGACTGGGCATCGGGCCGGACGTCGCACTGGCCCGTAACCCGCGACTGGTGTACGGCCGGATGACCGGCTGGGGCCAGTCCGGCCCGCTCGCCGAGACCGCGGGTCACGACATCAACTACATCTCGCAGACCGGCATCCTGAACGCGATCGGGCGGGCCGGCGAAGCCCCGGTGCCACCGTTGAACATGGTCGGCGACTTCGGCGGCGGCTCGCTCTACCTGGTCATGGGCGTGCTGGCGGCGTTGGTCGAGCGGGCGTCGTCGGGCCGGGGGCAGGTGATCGACGCCGCGATGGTCGACGGGGTGCTGTCGTTGTCGCACATGATCTGGGGCATGCGCGGAATCGGCCTGTGGAGCGACGAGCGCGGAACCAACCTGCTGGACACCGGAATGGCGTTCTACGACACTTATGAGACCGCGGACGGCAAGTACATGGCGGTCGGCGCGATCGAACCGCAGTTCTACGCCGAACTGCTGCGGCTGCTCGAGCTCGATCCGGCCGGTCTACCGGCCCAGATCGACCCGGCCGGCCAGGCACAGCTGCGGGCCCTGTTCGCCGACCGGTTCCGGACCAAGACCCGCGACCAGTGGGCGGCGATCTTCGACGGCACGGACGCCTGCACCACGCCGGTACTGACCCTGTCCGAGGCGACCGAGAACAAGCACATCGCGGCGCGGGGCTCGCTGATCGAGGTCGACGGGGTGGTCCAGCACGCCCCGGCCCCGCGATTCTCCCGGACTCCCGGCGGAACCCCGACGCCGCCGCCGACCACCGCCACGCCGATCGAGCAGGTCTGGACCACCGGTTCGGCGTAACCGCCGATGCAGCGCCGCGACGTCCTCCGAGCGTTGGGTCTCGGCGTACCGGCGCTGCTCGTCGCATCGACGGTTGCGGCGTGCGCGGACACCGCGGCTGCCGGCCCGGACGTGATCGTCGTCGGCGCCGGGGTCGCCGGCCTGGCCGCCGCCCGTCGGCTCGCCGAACGCGGCTGTCGGGTCACGGTGTTCGAAGCCCGGGACCGGATCGGCGGCCGGGTGTGGACCAGCCGGGCCTGGACCGACGCGCCGGTCGATCTCGGCGCCTCCTGGATCCACGGGATCGACGGCAACCCGATCAGCGAGCTGGCCGCCCAGGCCGGCGCAGACACGGTGGTGACCGATCCGGACAGCGCCGGCCAGTACAGCTGGGCCGGCGGTCCGCTCACCGACGATCAGGACGACGCGCTGGCCCGATGGCAGAAACGCGCCGCCGACGCGGTGCGTGCCTACCAGGATCACGGCGGCGTCGACACGTCGCTGCGCCGGGTGGTCGAGACGGCGGTCGACGCGGACACGCTGTCGGCAACGGAGCGCAATCTGCTCGGCTACGCGCTCGACGACTACGAGCAGGAGTTCGCCGGCAGCGCCGACCAGCTTTCCGCGCTCACCTTCGACGACGACGCAGCCGTCGACGGTGCCGATGTTCTCTTCCCCGCCGGCTACGAACAGGTACCCCGGTTCCTCGCCCGCGACCTGACCATCCGCACCGGCCAGGTCGTCACCCGAGTCGACCGGACCGGCGACGCGGTCACCGTGACCACCCAGGCCGGAACGGCGAGAGCCGACCATGTCGTGGTCACGGTGCCGTTGGGGGTACTGCAGAGCGGCTCGATCACCTTCGGCGCCGGGCTGCCCGACGCCAAACAGGACGCGATAGCCGCGCTCGGGGTCGGCGTACTGAACAAGCTCTACCTGCGGTTCTCCCGGGTCTTCTGGGCCGACTCGGACTGGCTCTGCTTTGTGCCCGAGGTCGCCGACCACAGCCGGTGGACACAGTGGATCAACCTGGCCCGGCCCACCGGCCGGCCGATCCTGCTCGGCTTCGCCGCCGGCGATGCCGGCCGGCGGATCGAGTCGTGGCGCGACCCCGAGATCGTCGACAGTGCGCTGCAAACCTTGCGCACCATGTACGGGTCCGGTGTCCCGCAGCCGATCGGAACGCAACTCACCCGATGGGCAGCGGATCCGTTCGCCCGTGGGTCCTACTCGTACGCCACGGTGGGTTCGACCCCTGCGCTGCGCGACGACCTCGCCGCAGCGGTCGACGGACGGGTGCACTTCGCCGGGGAGGCGACCTACCGCCGATCCCCCGCGACCGTGCACGGTGCCTACCTGTCCGGACTGCGGGCCGCGGCGGAGATCCTCGGCTGAACCGGCCGGCGCGTAACCTGACGCCGACGAACTGCGACGAACGATCGATCCGGGGTCCCGCTCGCCGGTCAGAGGCTTCCGGTCGCGCCGTTGGCGGTGTCCGGCGCCCAATCCTGGATGAATGTGGTGGAACTGGAATCGATCCGCGTGCTGATGCAGGCGCGCACCACCACCTCTTGGCCGGAGCGGATACCGAGACTGTCCAGGTCGACCTCGACCGTCAGGGTGCTACCGGAGATGTCGGCGACACCGGCGATCGATGTTTGCTGGAACTCGTCGTCGCAGCCGGCGCCCGGCCGGTACACGGTGACTCCGTCCGTGTCGTAGTCGATCGACCAGTCGAACGAGTCCAGGACGCTGTCCTTACAGGTGGGGGCCCGGCCGGTATCCACCCGGATCCGGGTCGCCCCGGACAGCAGGTCCATCGGGGTGGACCGACTGTATTCGGTGGTGAGCACGAGACTCGCGCCATCGGTGCGGACCGCAAGACCGACGATGTCACCCGGTCCGTAGACCTTGCCGTCCACCGCGTGCGGAGCCGCGTCGCTGCCGGAATCGGTCACCACGATCCCGTCCTGCACGGGCTCGACCTCCATTGTCGGCAGCTCGGCGGTGACCACGCCGCTGTCGGCACGCTGGAACGGGCCGGTGAGACCGGAGGCTCCGTCCACCGACATGCGGCCGGCCACGAAGCCGCCGGTGACCAGAACGAGCGCTCCGACGACGATGCCGATAATCAGGGGCGCGTTGCTCTTGCCGAGTGGCGGCGGAGGCGGCGGCGAGCCGTATTGCAGCGGTGCGAGTGGATCGGTCATCGCGAGTGCCGATCGAACACGATGATCACCACTCCTACGTTACGAACGAAACCGTCCTCGGAGAATCCGCCGTTCGGACGACACCGCCGCGTTGTAAACTGTCTTTAATTCTTCATTACTGCTCCAGTGCACGTGAGGCGGTGAGCGTTCCGTGTTGACGGCGGCGTTGGTCGGGGGCCTGTTCGGGGCATCGTTCGCACTTCTCGTGTTGTTCCTGTTGTTGCGAGGACCGTCGAGTCTGGACACCGTCCCCGTGCCGCCCGAGGTCGATGTCGTCCCGCAGCTGCGAGCCTGGGCCGAGCAGCACGGATACAAACAACACCAGCTGCCTGATCGGATGCGGTTCCAGAAGGGCAGCGGGTTGGTCAAAGTCCCACGCATCGTGGACCTGTCCCAGCCCGGCCCGGAACAACAGATCTCTGCGTTCGTCGAGGTCTCGATGTTCGGCTACCGCCGCACGATAGCGCTGACCGCGCCCGGAGGCACCGCGAAGGCGCCTCGCCGGGAAGCACTGCGGGAGTTCAACGAACTCCTGAGTTCCCTCGGTCGGCCGATGCTGGCCGCCTGAGCTGGGCCAACCGTCACCCCGAGGGGAGCCGGTTACCTCCCCGCCGACTCCTGCTCTCGCTCGGCCGCGGCCGCTTGCAAGCCACTCGCGTTACGCAGCGGGACCTCCTTCCAGAACAGCACCATGATCAGCCCGATCAGTGCGACCACGCTGACGGTGAGGAACACCGTCGACATGGCGTCGGCGAAGCCGGCCTTGAACGGGTGCGCCAGAATCGGGCTTAACTGTTGGATCACCGAGCTGTCCGACAACACCCCCTGCGCGGCCGCCGGATTGCCGGTTGCGAGGCCGTTGGCCAGCGCGGCCTCGGCCGCATCGGTGCTGTGCGTCGCGTCGAGAACCGCCCGTTGGAACGTCGGGTCGGTGCCGGCGGCCTGCAGTTCCCGGCCGATGTCCGGGCCGGCGTGGGAAAACAGGATCGACAGGAAGACCGCAACGCCGAGGGTGCCGCCGATCTGCCGGAAGAAGGTCGAGGCCGAGGTCGCCACGCCCATGTCCTTCGCCGGGGACGCACTCTGCATCGCCAGCACCAGCGGCTGCATCATGTTGCCGAGTCCCAGTCCGGTGATCGCCATGAAGATCATCACCAGCCAGAGGTGCGAGTCCGCGGTCACATAGTGCAACAGGAACAAGCCGAGCGCGAGCAGGACACCGCCGGACAAGGGGAACATCCGATAGCGGCCGGTGCGCGAGATGACCTGACCGGACAACACCGAGCCCAGCATCAGGCCGAGGACCAACGGCAACATCTGCAGGCCGGCGATCGTCGGGCTGGACCCTCGTACCACCTGCAGGTACTGCGGGATCAACGAGATACCGCCGAACATCGCCGCACCGATCACCACCGAAATGGCCACGCCGAGCGCAAACGTGTTGTTGTTGAACAGCCGCAACGGGATCAACGCCGCAGCGCCCATCGACCGCTCGATCGCGACGAAAGCCGCTATGCCGGCCGCCCCGATCACATAACAGGCGATCGATCCCGCACTCCCCCAACCCCATTCCCGCCCCTGTTCGGCCACGATCAACAGCGGGACGATACCGATCGCCAACGCCAGCGCACCCCACCAATCCACCCGGCCGTCGCGCTTGGCCGGGCGCGGCAGGTGCAATACCCGATACACCACGACCAGCGCGACCAACCCGAGCGGCACGTTCACCAGAAACACCCACCGCCAGCCGGTGATCCCCAGAATGGCGGCCTGACCGGCGAGCAAACCACCCAGGACCGGGCCGATGACGCTCGACGTACCGAAAACCGCGAGGAAGTAGCCCTGGTACCGCGCCCGTTCCCGGGGCGAGACGATGTCGCCCATGATGGTCAGCGCCAACGACATCAACCCGCCGGCGCCCAGGCCCTGGAATGCGCGATACGCCGCGAGCTGATACATCGACTGGGACAGCGAACAGAGCAGCGACCCGAGGATGAAGATCGAGATCGACGCCATGAAGAACGGCTTGCGGCCGTACAGATCGGACAACTTGCCGTAGAGCGGCGTGGCCAGCGTTGCGGTGACCAGATAGGCGGTCGTCACCCACGCCTGCATCGAGTAGCCGTCGAGATCGTCGGCGATCGTCCGGATCGCGGTCGCGACGATCGTCTGATCCAGTGCGGCGAGGAGCATGCCCAGGATCAGGCCGCTCAGGATCACCAGGATCTCTCGGTGGCTGAACTGCGCCGGGAGATCCCGCTCCGCGGGAGTGGAGGTGCTCACGTCGTCTCCTTCGTACCGTTCGGCGGTAGCGCGGCGGGTTCGGCCCGCAACTGCTCCATCCCGTCGATGAATCGCTCCAGCAACCCGGCAAAAACCACCACGTCACCCGGCGACCAGTCCGCGGTGATCTGAGCCAACTTGCTGCGCCGATGCCGCTTGATCCGGTCGGCGAGGCCGTAGCCGTGCTCGGTCGGGACCAGGATGCTGACCCGGCCGTCGGCCGGATCGGCGAGCCGCTCGACCAGGCCGAACTCGACCAGCTGGGCGGTCTGCCGGCTCACCGTCGACGCATCGGCGTGCAATGCCTCGGCCAGGACACTCGCGCGCATCGGACCGTCGGCGACGAGCCGCAGCAGCGAGTGGTACGCGGCCAGGTCGGGCGCCGCCGCCCGGCTGCCCTCCGGGGCCGGTGCCCGCAGCTGGGCGGCCACGTTCGCGGCCGCCCACTCGCGTACCCGCTGCAGCCGACCCAACGAAGCACCGATCCGATCGATCGCATCTGCGCCCACGATCCGCCATTCATTGGTTGCGTCAAACAATTAGTTGCCGGACGCAAGTATGCGAGCGAAAGGGACGCTGGGGCAAACCTGTTGCCAGGCTTTACCTACCCTTGAATTCCGGTGGACGCTTCTCGAACGTCGCCGTGATCGCTTCGGTGATGTCCTCCGACGGCAGGAACGCCGCATTCCACGCCGCCACGTACCGCAGGCCGTCGGCCACCACACCGGCGCGCTCCCGACCGAGCACATCCTTGACCCCGTGCACGGTCAGCGGTGGTAGCGCCGCGATCTCGGCCGCGGTGCCCCGCGCTGCCGCCAGGGTCGCTGCGGCATCCGGGAAGACCTCGTTGACCAGGCCGATCTTCTCCGCCCGGGCGGCGTCGATGTCCTTTCCGGTGAACGCCAACTCCCGCAGTCGACCATCGCCGATGATCGGCGGCAACCGGTGCAGCGAACCCATGTCGGCGACGATCGCCAGCTTCGCTTCGCGCAGGCTGAATGTGGCATCCGCGCTGGCGTAGCGGATGTCCACCGCCGAGATCAGGTCGAGCCCACCGCCGATGCACCAGCCCTGCACCGCGGCCACAACCGGCTTGCGGCATTCGGCGACCGAGGTGATCGCCGCCTGCATCCGCCGGATCTCGTTCAGAAAATCGGTGCGTGGCGCGACCAGTGCGCGCTCGGCGAGCAGCGGCCCGAACAGCGGCGACATCGCCGGCAGATCCAGTCCGTAGGAGAAGTTGCGGCCCGTGCCCGCGAGCACGACCGCACGCACCTCGGGATCGGCATCAAGTGAACCGAAGATCTCCGGCAGCTCCCGCCAGAAGTCCGGGCCCATCGCGTTCCCCTTGCCCGGACCGGTCAGCGTCACCTCCGCGACATGCTGGTCGGTCTCGACGGTGAAGGCCTGCCACGAGGTGCTACTCATCCGGTCATGTTAACCCTGGGAAACATCCCACCCTCTGGGTAGACCGGGAACCGGACCCGTGGTGATGATGAAGGTGATCGCCATCGACATCAGCGGAGGAACGCCGTGCTGATGCACAAGGGAATCGGCCTCGCAGAGTTCAACGCCCTGCCGCCGGGCCGAGCCGTACACGCGCTCTACGAGTGCTGCGGCAACGTCACCTGGGCTCGCAAGATCGCCGCGGCCCGCCCGTTCGCCAGCCAGGCCGAGCTGATCCGGCTGGCCGAACGGGAACTGACCGCACTGTCGCCGGGTGACCTGGAACGCGCCTTTCCCGGCCCGGTGCCCGACCCGGAAACGGTCGCCGAACTCGGTCGGCACCGGTTGGCCTGGATGCTCGGTCCGGCTGACGGGTATCCGGAGTACTGAGCAGCCCAAGTACTGAGCAGCCCAAGCACCCCGCGGGCGGTGGCCCGCTCGCCTACCCTGGTCATATGCGGAGGCAGCTGCACCCGGACGCATCGCACGTTGCCGATACCCTCATCGCCCGCGGCCACCACGGCGTCATCGTCAACCAGGAGCGACCCACCCGCACCGCCGCCGCCGCCGCGGCTGTGCTCGCGGTCGAGATCGGCGCCATCATCCGATCGCTGGTGTTCCTGCTCGACGACGATCCGGTACTGCTCTTGATCTCCGGGGCCCACGAGGCGCACCTCGACCGCACCGGCAACCGGCTCGGCGGCACGCTGACCTACGCGTCGACCAGCATGGCCGAGCAGGTCACCGGCCAGTCGATCGCGGGGACCGCGCCGCTGGGACACCCGACCAACCTGCCCACCTACCTCGACAACGCACTGTCGCGATATCCCGAGCTGTGGGCCGCCGGCGGCTACCCTGACACCGTGTTCCGAACCACATTCCGTGAACTTGTCCGGATCACCGCCGGCCTCGCCATCGATGTCGACTGACAACGCGGTGTCGACTGACCACGCGGTGTCGACCGACCACGCGGCGCCGACCGGCCTCGCCGGCACCACCGATCCGATCACCGCGGACCGCTACCGGTCGGCCATGCGCCGCTACCCGGCCGGCGTCACGATCGTGACCTTGGCCGGCGCCGATCGCCCGGTCGGCTTCACGGCCACCTCCTTCGCGTCGCTCTCCGCACAACCGCCGCTGATCTCGTTCAACATCGCCGAGACCTCGTCCAGCATCGATGCGCTCCGGGCGGCCGACTCGCTGGTCGTCCACTTCCTCGGCGAACACCAACAACACCTGGCCCAGCGCTTCGCCGCCGACGCCGATCAGCGGTTCGCCGACCGGTCGTTGTGGAGCACGCTGGAAACCGGTGAGCCGGTGCTGCACGGCACCCCGATCTGGCTGCGCACCCGGATGTATCGACTGCTGCCGATCGGCGATCACACGCTGGTGATCGGCCTGGTCACCCGCGTGCACGACGACGTCGACGGGCCCGTCGCGGCACCGCTGCTTTACCACGACGGCGCCTATCACAAGCCCATCCGGTTGCATTGACGAGCAAGCCCGGCCGACGAGCAGCCGGGCCGGACAACGGGCGACATCCCGATCGATCCCGCCGAGCGACTACTATCTCGCCTGGCTGAACCCAGCGGACTCGACAGGGGTACGACGGTTGTCTACGCGCGACGCTGCTCCGCCCCCCGAATCCGGCCGTCACACGATTCCCGCCGAGCTGTCGCGCTCGACCGCGGCACCGCCGGCGCGAACGTTGGTCGACATCCTGCACGCCACCGCCGCGCGGCACCCGGACGCACCGGCGATCGACGACGGAACCGTCTCGCTGAGCTACGCCGAGCTGCTCGACGCGCTGACCACGGAGACCGAACGACTGTTCCGCGCGGGCGTGCGGCCCGGCGACCGCGTCGGGGTGCGGATGCCGTCCGGATCGCACCGGCTCTACCTGACCATCCTGGCCATCCTGCATGCCGGCGCGGCGTACGTACCGGTGGATGCGGACGACCCGGCCGAACGCGCCGCGCTGGTGTTCGGCGAAGCCCAGGTGGCCGCGGTGGTCACCGACACCGGCGTGACCGGCGGCCGGGCCGGGCGAGCCGGCACGATCCGGGCCCCGACCCCGGCGGACGACGCCTGGGTGATCTTCACCTCCGGCTCGACCGGCACCCCGAAAGGTGTCGCGGTCACCCACCGCAGCGCCGCTGCGCTCGTCGACGCCGAAGCCCGGCTGTTCCACACCGACGAGCCGCTCGGCCCCGGCGATCGGGTGCTGGCCGGATTGTCGGTGGCCTTCGACGCCTCCTGCGAGGAGATGTGGCTGGCCTGGCGGCACGGCGCCTGCCTGGTCCCCGCGCCGCGCGCACTGGTACGCAGCGGAATGGATCTGGGCCCGTGGCTCGTACAGCACGCGGTCACCGTGGTCTCCACGGTGCCGACCCTGGCCGCCATGTGGCCGGCCGAAGCGCTGGACGCGGTCCGCTTGCTGATCTTCGGCGGGGAGGCGGTCCCACCGGAGCTGGCCGACCGGCTCGCGGTGCCCGGCCGGGCGGTGTGGAACACCTACGGGCCGACCGAAGCCACCGTGGTCGCGTGTGCACATCGGATGGAACCGGGCGAGCCGGTGCGGATCGGCCTCCCGCTGGACGGCTGGGATCTCGCCGTCGTCGATTCCGCCGACCGGCCGGTGGCCGAGGGCGAGGTCGGTGAGCTGGTGATCGGCGGGGTCGGGTTGGCCCGCTATCTCGACCCGGTCCGCGACGCGGAACGCTATACGCCGTGGCCGACTCTCAGCTGGGAGCGGGGCTACCGCAGTGGCGACCTGGTCCGGCTGGAGCGAGCCGGGTTGATCTTCGCCGGCCGGGCCGACGACCAGGTCAAGGTGGGCGGCCGACGGATCGAGCTGGGCGAAGTGGACACCGCGCTGCAGCACCTGCCCGGGGTCAGCGGAGCAGCCGCCGCGGTTCGTCGCACCGCCTCCGGTAACCAGATCCTGGTCGGCTACCTGGCCACCACCGAAGCCGACTTCGACGTGCGTGCCGCGCGAGACCGATTGTTCGCCCAGTTGCCCGCCCCCCTGGTGCCCCGGCTGGCGGTGGTCGACGAACTGCCGACCAAGACCTCGGGCAAGGTGGATCGGGACGCACTGCCCTGGCCGCTGCCGGCCATCCCGGCTCGGCTCGACACCGATCCCGGGATCAGCGGAACCGCGGTCTGGGTCGCCGCGCTCTGGAGCTCGATCCTGGGCACCGAGGTGACCGGCCCGGACGACGACTTCTTCGACGCGGGCGGCGGGTCGTTGTCCGCGGCGCAACTGGTCACCGCGATCCGGGAACGGTATCCCGACCTGACGGTCGCCGACCTCTACGACCATCCGCGGCTCGGTTCGCTCGCCGCGATGCTGGACGAATCGACGCCACGGGTGTCCGCCGTGCCCCGAACCGTCGCCCCGACCCCGCCGCGAGCGCAGCTGGCACAGGTCGGGGCGACCCTGGCGCTGCTGACCCTGACCGGCCTGCAATGGGTGACCTGGCTGGCGCTGGCCGCAAACGTCTCCGCCCGGTCGGGTGGCCCACTCTGGTTGCCGACCCTGTCCTGGTGGTGGACCGCGGCCGCGTTCGTCGCCTTCATCACCCCACCCGGCCGAATGGCGATCTGTGTCGCGGGGTCGCGGCTGCTGCTGCACGGCCTGACCCCCGGCACCTACCCGCGCGGCGGTGCCACGCACCTGCGGCTGTGGGTCGTGCAACGACTGTCCGAGGCCAGCGGCGCGGAAAGTCTGTCCGGCGCACCCTGGATGGTGCCGTTCGCGCGGGCCCTCGGGGCCCGGATCGGGCGCGGCGTCGACCTGCACACGCTCCCGCCGGTCACCGGGCTGCTGGAGCTGGGCGACGGCTGCTCGGTCGAACCCGAGGTCGATCTGTCCGGCTACTGGATCGACGGCGACGTGGTGCATATCGGCGAGATCGTGATCGGCCGCGGCGCCGTCGTCGGGGCCCGTTCGACGCTGCTGCCCGGTGCCCGGATCGGCAAGAACGCCGTGGTCGAGCCCGGCTCCGCCGTGCTCGGAACGGTGAAAGCCGGCCAGCAGTGGGCCGGTTCGCCGGCGGTGAAGGTGGGCAAGGCCGAGTACACCTGGCCGCAGGAAACCCCACCACGCGCGGCGGGCTGGGTGGTGGTCTACGGGCTGTCGTCGATCCTGCTCGCCGGGATGCCGATCGCCGGCCTGGCCGCCGGGGTGGTGCTGCTCGGCTGGTGGGTCGCCGGCACCGCGACGATCGGCGCCGGCGCAGTTCGGGCGGTGGCGCTGCTGCCGGCGGCCACGATCGCCGGCTTGGCGATCTACGCCGTGCTGACGGTCGTGGCGGTGCGGTTGCTCAGCCTCGGGATGACCGCCGGCTACCACCCGGTGCGGAGCCGGATCGGCTGGCAGGTGTGGGCCACGGAACGGCTGATGGACTCCGCTCGCACCTTCCTCTTTCCGCTCTACGCCGCGCTGCTCACCCCGATCTGGCTGCGGCTGCTCGGCGCCCGGATCGGCAAGGGGGTGGAAGCCTCCACGGTGTTGCTGATCCCGAAGTTCACCACCGTCGCCGACGGCGCCTTCCTGGCCGACGACACGATGATCGCCAGCTACGAGCTCGGTGGCGGCTGGCTCCGGATCGGCGAGGCAAAGGTCGGCAAGCGGGCCTTTCTCGGCAATTCCGGGATGACCGCGCCGGGCCGGCGGATCCCGAAGAACGGCCTGGTCGCAGTGCTGTCGGCGGCTCCGGAGAAGGCAAAGCCCGGATCGTCGTGGCTGGGCAGTCCGCCGGCCCGGCTGCGTCGGCAGGCCGAGGACGCCGACAGCGATCGCACCTTTGATCCGCCCACCCGGTTGAAGGTGGCACGCGGGATCGTGGAGACCTGTCGGCTGATCCCGGTGATGGTCACCTTCGGCATCGGGCTCGGCGTCCTGCTCGCCCTGGCCGCACTGGCCGATGTCGGCTACTGGCTGGCTGCGTTGGGTTCCGGAATGGTGCTGCTGATCGCCGGCGCGGTAGCCGGCGCCTGCGCGATCGCGGCCAAGTGGCTGCTGGTCGGCCGGATCCAGGCCGTCGAGCACCCGCTGTGGAGCTCGTTCGTCTGGCGCAACGAGGTCGCCGACGCGTTCGTCGAGACGGTCGCTGCACCCTGGTTCGCCCGAGCTGCGGCCGGGACCGCGGTGATGAACCTGTGGCTGCGCGGGCTCGGCGCGACGATCGGACGCGGAGTGTGGTGCGAGTCCTACTGGCTGCCCGAGGCCGACCTGGTCACGCTCGGCGACGGCGCCACCGTGGAACGCGGCTGCGTGGTGCAGACCCACCTGTTCCACGACCGGATCATGACGATGGACACCGTCACCCTCGCCCCGGGCGCCACCCTGGGCCCACATTGCGTCGCCTTGCCGGCCGCGGCGATCGGCGCGGGCGCCACCGTCGGGCCCGCCTCGCTGGTCATGCGCGGCGACTCGGTACCGCCGTCCACCCGCTGGCAGGGCAACCCGATCGTGCCGTGGAACTGACGGTCGATGCCGGCCGAGCGACCGACGGGTAACATCGCTCAGGCTGCCCGCCCGACGCCGGCAGGCCCTCATGTCGGTCACCCACGAAGGTTTGGATGGATGCCGGATCGGAAGTTCTACGAAGCACCGATCGACGACTACCTTCCGCAGAACGGCAACCGGGGCTATCGGGTCTCCCGCTACGAACTGGACCTGCAGTACAAGGTGGCGAGCAATCGACTGGCCGGCCGCGCCGCGATCACCGCGGTCGTCACCGAGCCGCGGCCACGGTTCGCCCTCGATCTGTCCCAGGCGCTTTCGGTGACCAAGGTGAACGTGAACGGCGCCAAAGCGGCGAAGTTCGCGCATCAACGCGGCAAGCTCACCATTGCCCCGGCGCAGCGGGTGCCGGCCGGCGGGGTGCTGCAGGTGAGCGTCCATTACGCCGGAACACCCAAACCGATCCGCGGCCCGTGGGGCAACGTCGGCTGGGAAGAGCTGACCGCGGGTGCGCTGGTCGCCAGCCAGCCGAACGGTGCCGCGTCCTGGTTCCCTTGCGACGATCATCCCAGCTCGAAAGCGAGCTACCGGATCGCCGTCAGCACCGACAGCCCGTTCTTCGTGCTGGCCAACGGCACCGCCGTACGGAAGCAGGCGAAGGCCGGCCAGACCACCTGGGTGTACGAGCAGAACGAGCCGATGTCGAGCTACCTGGCGACCGTGCAGATCGGCCGGTACGTCCGGCACCGGATGGACAGCCCGTCCGACGGCCCGGGTGCGGTGCCGATGAGCGCGGTGTTGCCGCAACGGCTGCGCTCCCGGTTCGACTACGACTTCGGCCGACAACCGGCGATGCTGAGCATCTTCACCGAGCTGTTCGGGCCGTACCCGTTCGCCGATTACACGGTGGTGATCACCGAGGACGAGCTCGAGATCCCGATCGAGGCCCAGGGCATCTCCATCTTCGGGTCCAATCACTGCGACGGCCGGCGCGGTGCCGAACGGCTGGTCGCGCACGAGCTGGCCCATCAGTGGTTCGGTAACAGCGTGACGCTGCAGCGCTGGCGCGACATCTGGCTGCACGAGGGATTCGCCTGCTACGCCGAGTGGCTGTGGTCGGAGCGTGCCGGCGGCCCGACCGCCGAGCAGCTGGCCCGGGCGGCCCGGCACAACCTGTCGCGGGAGCCGCAGAGCATCGTGCTCGCCGATCCCGGACCGGCGCAGATGTTCGACGACCGGGTCTACAAGCGCGGCGCACTGACCTTGCACACGCTGCGGATCGAACTGGGTGACGCCAAGTTCTTCGAGCTGCTCCGCACCTGGACCACGGCGCACCGCTACGGCTCGGTGACCACCGCCGATTTCACCGACCTGGCCGGTCATTTCACCGCACTGCCGCTCACCCCGCTGTGGGATCAGTGGCTGTATCAGCGAGCACTACCCGAGCTGCCACCGCTGCGGCGCGGCTGAACCGCCTACGATCCGGCTGTGGGCAAGGACAACAAACAATCGAAACAGGCCGGCCGGGTCAAGCTCTCCGACGCGCAGTACGAGCGGGAGATGCTCGTGCTGCAGACCGAACTGGTCAAGGTGCAGGAGTGGGTACGGGCGACCGGCACCCGGCTGGTGATCCTGTTCGAGGGGCGCGACGCCGCCGGCAAGGGCGGCACGATCAAACGGCTGACCGAGTTTCTCAGCCCACGCATCGCGCGCATCGTCGCACTCCCGACGCCGACCGAGCGCGAGCGCGGTCAGTGGTACTTCCAGCGCTACGTCGCACACCTCCCCGCGCCGGGCGAAATCGTGCTGTTCGATCGCTCCTGGTACAACCGCGCCGGCGTCGAGCGGGTGATGGGATTCTGCACGCCGGAGCAGTACGAGCTGTTCATGGAGCAGACGCCGGTGTTCGAGCAGATGCTGATCCAGGACGGCATCCTGCTGCGTAAGTACTGGTTCTCGGTCTCCGACGGCGAGCAGCTGCGTCGCTTCCGGGGCCGCATGTCGGACCCGCTGCGACAGTGGAAGCTGAGCCCGATGGACCTCGAATCGATCACCCGGTGGGAGGACTACTCGCGGGCGAAGGACGAGATGATGGCGCGGACCGACCTACCGGAGAGCCCTTGGTACGTCGTCGATTCGGATATCAAGAAGCACGCGCGGATCAACATGATCTCGCACTTGCTCTCGACCTTGCCGTATCACGACGTCGCCATGCCCGTGGTGGAGCTGCCCGAGCGACCGCCGGCCCGAAAAACCTACGTCCGCCCACCGCTCGAACTGTCCACCTTCGTGCCGGATCTGGCGCGCGAACTCGCCATCAGCACGCGCGGCGACACGCCGATATAGCATGCATATTCCCTTATAACGCCCGAAAAAAGCTGATTTAGGTTTGCTATCGTCGAATTAAGCGACCGATAGCAAGGAGAGTGGATGAAACCCCCGGCCGATGCCGTCCCGGCAGACCGCACTCGGTACGGGTCGATGCTCGTCGCGCTCGGCGCCGCCGGTCTGCTGGCCGGCCAACCGGTCGGTGCCGCTGCCGAGACGATGCAACCCGAATGTCTTACCGCCGGGTCGGCGGTGGTGTGTACCTACCTGCCCGGCTCGCTGAAGACCTTCACCGTGCCCGACGGCATCACCAGCGTGGATCTCACCGCCATCGGCGCTCGCGGGCAGGGCACGACCGCACGGTATCCCGCCGTGGTGTCGGGCCGAGTCGCGGTCGCGGCCGGGGATCAGCTGAGCATCCGGGTGCCCGCCACCAGCGCGGGGCCGAACGGAATCTGGCCGGACGCGCCCGTCGGACAGGGCAACAGCGGCGGCGGCTCGGCGAACGTGATGTCGCCGACCGTGGGCAAGATCTACGCCATCGCCGGCGGGTCCGGCGGCGCCGGTGGACCGGTCGGCGCCGGGAGCGACGGCAGTGACACCGACGGCGCGGCCGGCCTACCGAACGGTCAGGCGGCCGGCGCCAAGCAGACGATTCTGGGGGACGGCGGCACCGGGGGTGGCGGCGCCGGTCCGGCCACGACCGGGGTCGGGGGCAAGGGCGGGCCGGGTCCGCATCCCGGCGCCGGCGGCGGGGGTGGCTTCCGCGGCGGGGGTGGCGGCACCGGCACCGCCACCGGGCCGGGCGGCGCCGGTGGTATGGGGTCGTCGCTGGTACCACCGAACGGGACGGTCGAGCAGCTGAACAAACCGCCGACCGTCACCATCACCTACTACCCGGCCGGTGATCCACCGCCGCTGCCGGCGCCGACCACCGCGCCCACCGCGCCGATCGCGGACGCCGACCGAGCTGGTCAGGACGGCGCCAGCCACTGACCCCACGGCGTGTTCCGGAACACCGCGAACGCCACACACAGCGCGGAAACGGCCAGCACAAGATCGGTCGACGGCGCGCGGATCGGCGTCTGGTCATCCCGCCAGATCGCCCGGACGTGGCGGACCCAGACGACCGCTGCCACCAGCAGGGCCGGCAGCGCCAAGGCGTTCTCCCCCAGTGCCGCTACCAGCTGCCCGTCGGTCAGATCGTGCACGGCACGCAGGCCGCCGCAACCCGGGCACCACCACCCGGTCAACAACCGAAACGGGCAGTAGCCGTAGGAGCCGGATACATGCGGATCGCGCACGTGCAAGACGAGCAGCACGGCCGCTCCGCCGACCGCGGCCGACACCGGCCCGGTCAAGGTACGACAACGGGTCTGCACGATTCCACAGTAGCCCGGGTCTGACAGACTCGATAAATGAGAACCACGCGCATCTACGGCGGGCGAACGCCCGACCAGCGACGCACCGAGCGGCGAACCCGACTGATCGAGGCAGCACTGGAGTTGATGGTCGAGGGCGGTGTCGGTTCGGTGACCATGACCGCGGCCTGCGAACGCTCGGGGGTCACCGGCCGCTACTTCTACGACCACTTCGCCGACCGCGACGCCCTGGTGGCCGCGGCGTTCGAGGAGTCGGTACAACAGACGATGCAGTCGGTGGTCGGGGCGATCACCGCCGCCCGGCGCGAGTCCTGCGACCCCGCTCGCGCCGCGATCACGTCCTTCGTCTCGGCGTTCGAACGCGATCCCCGGCTGGCCCGGATCGGCCTGATCGACGCGACCGACAGCCGGGTCCTGCGCCCGCTGCGGCGCCGCGCCCTCGCCGCCTTCACCGATCTGGTCGCCGCCGGGTACGGCGCGCCCACGGATGCGGCGGCCCAACTGGCCGCCAGCTACGCCGTCGGCGGATTGTGCGAGGTGTTGTCCCGCTGGTTCGCGGGCAGCCTGGACCTGTCCGGCGACCAGGTGATCGACGCCTGTACCGAGCTCTTCCACGCAGCTAAGCCGTCCACCCCCGCCTTACCGACTCCGGACATACCGGCGGCCGCGCTGTCGGCCGGGGCTCGCCCCACCCCGGCATCGATGGGTTGACCCCGGCGGAGTATCACCTCTCCCCTACGCCCGGTGTCTTCGAAGCAGACTGATACCGACAGCGAGGAGATCGATATGACCGATCCGACGCCCGCCCAGGTCGTGGTGCTCGGCGGCGGCTACGCCGGGGTGATGGCCGCCAACCGATTGCGCCGCGACGCCGACCTGGACATCACGCTGGTCAACCCGCGACCGCAGTTCGTCGAACGGATCCGGCTGCACCAGCAGGTCGCCGGCACCGGCGAGGCGGCCCAGCCGCTCGACGACCTGCTGGGCGACGGGATCGAGCTGGTGTGCGACGCCGCCACCCGGATCGACGGCCCGGCGCGACAGGTGCAGCTGGCCGGCGGCCGGACGCTGGACTACGACTACCTGATATACGCGATCGGCAGCCGCGGCGGGGCCGGGGAGATACCCGGCGCGGCCGAATTCGCCTGGCGACTGGATGAACTGGAACCGGCGCAGCAGCTTCGGGCCCGGCTCGACGAACTCCCCGCGACAGCTCCGGTGACGGTGGTGGGCGCCGGTCTGACCGGGATCGAGGTGGCCGCGGAGTTCGCCGAGACCGGCCGTCCGGTCACCCTGGTCGGCGACACGCTGGCGCCGTCGGTGGCCGAGCCGGCCCGTCGCTCGATCGCCCGAACTCTGGCCGCGCTGGGCGTCACGGTGATCACCGGAACCCGGGCGGCCGCGGTCCGTGCCGATCACGTGCAGCTCGCGGACGGGCGGGAACCGGCGAGCGACGTCACGATCTGGACCGCCGGCTTCACGGTTCCGGGCCTGGCCGACGCCGGCGGCCTGGCCACCGATCCGGTCGGCCGGCTGCTCACCGACGAGACCCTGACCAGCGTGACCGATCCCCGGATCGTCGCGGCCGGGGACGCCGCGGCGCCGTCCGGCCGACCACTGCGAATGAGCTGCCAGTCGGCGCTGCCGCTCGGCGCGCAGGCAGCCGCGACCATACTGAGCCGGCTCGCCGGCACCGAGCCGATGGCGGTGGACCAGGCGTTCGCCGGCCAGTGCATCAGTGTCGGCCGACGACGCGGGGTCATCCAGTTGACCCGCCGCGACGACACCCCGCGCCGGGTCCACCTCGGCGGCCGAACCGGCGCGCTCGTGAAGGAGCAGATCTGCCGGTCCACGGTCCGGTTCCTCCGCTGGGAGCAGCGCCGACCCGGCAGCTACCACTGGCTGCGGGGCGGCCGGCACGGGTGACCGGCCCGATCAACCGGTGACGATCGGGACCAGATAGGCCCGGGCGAAGGCGTCGAGCTCGGCCGCGGTTTCCAACGACACGATGCCGGCGGGACCGACGACGAAGCCGAGCACCACCCGGCAGAGCAACTCCGCCCGGGTGCCGAGATCCGTTCGGTCGGTGAGCAACCCGGCCCGCACGGCATCCTGTAGCGCCGCCAGCGTGGTCGCTACGCACATGGCGAAGACCGGGGCTCCCTCGGTGGTGAGCTTGATCAGCACCCGTTCCGGCTCCAGCGCCAGCATCCGATTCACCAGCGGGTGCTCCCGCCACCGGGTCAGCACGGTGACGAAGATGTCCGCGACCAGATCGTCGATGTCGTCGTGCCGCTGCGTCAGCCCGGCGATCTCGACCAACACCGCCGAGGTCTCCCGGCCGACCACCGCGGCCACCACGTCGTCCCGGGAACCGACCCGCCGGTAGACGGTGACCCGGTCGACGCCGGCCTGGCGGGCGATGTCCTCGATCGTGGTCTTCTTGACGCCGACCTTCTCGAACTGCACCAGAGCGGCGTCGAGAATCCGCGACTCGATGCTGTCCGGTTCGGTTTCCTGCTGGTCGGCGGGCATGGATGCGGCCGCAGTCACCCACTCACGCTAACAAACGAACACCACTATGCAACATCTCCACAGATATGTAGCTGCAACATTGCAATTAGATATGTTGCTGTGTACCTTCGGCCTATGGCTGAGAAAGTCGGCGCAACGAAGCGCCGCTACGACGCGGAGGCCCACGCGATCCAGGCGCGGGACGTCCGGTTCGACTTCGGCGCGGTGCCGATGCATTACATCCCGGGCGAGGTGTTCGCCACCCACGTCATCAACGTCATGCACCTGGTGCTGCCGGAGGGCGAGCGGGCGATGGCACAGGCACTGGCCGAGGCGCTCCCGTTGATCGACGACGAGCGACTGCGCGAAGCGGTGGCCGGATTCGTCGGCCAGGAGTCGATGCATGCGAGCAGCCACGAAGGTGCCCGGCGCCACCTGCGTGACCTCGGCCTGGACGTCGATCCCCTGGTCGATGCGTTCACCTGGCTGGTCGACCGGGTCTTCGGCGACCACGGCCTGACCGGCCGGGCCAAGCAGGAGTGGCTCAAGGAACGGCTGGCCCTGTTCGCCGGAATGGAGCACTACACCGCCGTGATCGGCGAGTGGCTGCTGGAGAACGACAAGCTCGACGAGCTGGGCATGGATCCGACCATGCTCGACCTGATCCGCTGGCACGGCGCCGAGGAAGTGGAGCACCGCAGCGTGGTCTACGACGCCTACATGCACATCGACGGCAGCTACGCCCGCAAGGCCCGGGCCGCCCTGCTGGCCAGCACCACCCTGCTCGCCGTGTTCCTGACCTCGGCGGTATACCTGCACCGCACCGACCCGTCGCCGGACAAGGGCCTGTTCTGGCCGATCCAGTTCCTCGGCGCCACCGTCCGCGGCGTGGTGCCCAGCGCGACGGTGTTCTTCACCGAGATCCCCCGCTACCTACGGCCCGGATTCCACCCGTCGCAGCTGGGGCCGATGGATCGCGCGCTGCGGTACCTCGGCCATTCGCCCGCGGCCCGGGCGGCCGGCTAGTGTCGGGCACCCGGCCGGGTCTCGGACTGCGCGCGTTCGCCGGCGCGTTCGACGCCTATCGACGGGTGTTCGTCTCGGGCCCGGCGGCACCCCTGCTGTCTCGGGCGAACCCGTTGCGGCGCAGTGGTTTCGATCTGGAACTGATCGTCGATGCGGTGACCCCGGCAGCCGACGACGTGGTCGCCCTGCGGCTACGCGCGGCGAACGGCGCAGCGCTGCCGGCGTGGCGGCCGGGCGCGCATCTCGATCTGATCCTCCCGTCCGGGCGGCAGCGGCAATATTCGCTGTGTGGTGATCCCGCCGACCGGTCCCGATATCGGATCGCGGTGCGCCGCATCGCCGACGGCGGGGGCGGCTCCCGCGAGGTGCACGAGATGTTGCGGCCCGGTTCGCCGGTGCGGATTCGGGGTCCCCGCAACGCCTTCGCGTTCGTCGAAGCGCCGGCGTACCTGTTCGTCGCGGGCGGAATCGGGATCACCCCGCTGCTGCCGATGGCGCGCGCAGCCGGCAGCCGCGGGCGGCTGATCTACACCGGGCGCACCCGCGCGTCCATGCCGTTCCGGAGCGAGCTGCCGGCCGCAACGACGGTCCGGCCGGACGACGAGTACGGCGTGCCCGACGTAGCCGAGTTCATCGCGGAGACCGCACCCGGCACCGCGGTGTACGTCTGCGGACCGACGCCGATGCTGGAGCGGGCCGAACGCACCATGTTCGCGCTGAACCCGACCGGGTCGCTGCACATCGAGCGCTTCGCCGCGCCGACCGTCACCGACGGACGCGAGTTCGAGGTGCGGCTGGCCCGCACCGGCCGGACCGTCCGGGTGGCCGCCGACGAGACCGCGCTCACCGCGATCCACCGAGTCCTGCCCGGCGTCGCCTACTCCTGCCGGCAGGGTTTCTGCGGCAGCTGCACGGTCGGGGTGCTGGACGGGCCGGTATCGCATCGGGACCGGCTGCTCACCGCCGCCGAGCGGACCGACCGGATGCTGATCTGCGTGTCCCGCGCAGCCGGCGACTCGTTGGTGCTCGACCTCTGACCACCCTGACCCGATCGGACAACGATGACCGAACATCATCAGATCGTGATCGTCGGTGCCGGCTTCGGCGGTATCGGCCTGGCGATCAAGCTGCGCGAGGCCGGATTCACCGATCTGCTGATCGTGGAGCGAGCCGACCGGCTGGGCGGCACCTGGCAGGCCAACACCTATCCCGGCTGCGCCTGCGACGTGCCGTCCCAGCTGTACAGCTACTCGTTCGCGGCCAACCCGGACTGGTCGCACACCTACGCGCGGCAGCCGGAGATCCTGGCCTATCTCGACCGGGTTGCTGCCGCCGGCGACGTGACCCGGCACATGCGGTTCGGCACCGAGGTACTGGCCGCTTGCTGGTCGGCGGCCGAGTCGCACTGGCGGATCGAAACCTCCCGCGGTGCGGTGACCGCCGACTATCTGATCTCGGCGACCGGCGTGTTCGCCGACGCCAAATACCCGGACCTGCCCGGCCTGGCCGAGTTCGCCGGTACCGCGTTCCATTCGCTGCACTGGGACCACGATCACGATCTCACCGGGGAGCGGGTCGCCGTGATCGGCACCGGCGCCTCTGCCGTGCAGTTCATTCCGGAGATCGCGCCGCAGGTTGCCCGGCTCACCGTGTTCCAACGGTCCGCGCCGTGGATCGTGCCGCGCCTGGACCGTGCCACATCCGGTCTGGAACGCCTACTGCTGCGCCGGATTCCGCTGGCCCAGCGTGCGGTGCGCGGCAGCTGGTATACCGCTGTCGAAAGCTTCGGCCTGGTCGGCTTCGTGGACAACCGATTCCGCCACCCGTACGAACTGCTCGGCCGGCTGCAGCTGCGCCGACAGATAACCGATCCGGAGTTGCGCCGAAAGGTCACCCCGGACTACATGATCGGTTGCAAGCGGGCAATCTTCTCCGATGCGTACCTGCCGGCGCTGAACCGACCCGACGTCGACGTGGTCACCGACGGAATCGCCCGGGTTCGACCGCACTCGATCGTCACCCGGGCCGGCGCCGAGATCGAGGTGGACACCATCATCTACGGCACCGGTTTCGAGCAGATCCCCGCCGCGTTCGAGCGCTACATCGGCCGCGACGGGCGATCCATCGCGGACCTGTATCGCACGCAACCACAGTCCTATCTGGGCACCACGGTCGCCGGCTTCCCGAACTTCTTCGCCACCCTCGGGCCGTTCGGCGCTGCGGGGAACCAATCGGCGATCTACATGATCGAGTCGCAGATCGCCTACATCGTCGACGCGCTGCAGGTGCTGCGCAGCCGGGGTGCGCGGCGGGTGGAGCTGCGACCGCAGGTGCAGGAAGCGTTCGTCACCGAGATGCGCGAGCGCAGCGCGTCCACCGTCTGGCTGACCGGCGGCTGCAGCAGCTACTACACCACCGACAGCGGCGGCAACGCCGGCCTGTACCCGCACTGGAGCTTCGAATACCGAAGCCGCACCAAGAAATTCGACGTCGAATCGTACGAGGTGAGCAAGTAGATGGACATCGGGCAACTCAATCCGCTCGGTCGCCGATCCTATGCCGTCGCCGGCAAGGTGGCGTTGATCACCGGTGCGGCGCAGGGCATCGGGGCCGCCCTGGCGACCCGGCTGCACGAGCGCGGCGCCGCGGTGGTGCTGGTCGACGTCGCCGCGGATGCGGTGGCCGACACCGCCGCCGCGGTGGGCGCGCGAACGCTACCGCTCGCCGCCGACGTCACCGATCGGGCAGCCATGCGCGCTGTGGTCGAACAGACGGTGCAGCGGTTCGGCCGGCTCGACGTCGTCGTGGCCAACGCCGGGGTCACCCCCCGGCCGGCCACGCTGCGCACGATGGACCCGGCCGATTTCGACCGGGTGATCGGGATCAACCTGACCGGCGTGTTCAACACCGTGCACCCGGCCCTGGACCAGGTGGTACTGCACAGGGGACACGTGGTGGTGGTGTCGTCCTGCGCCGCCTTCGCGCCGGGAATGGGCGGCTCGACGTACATGATGAGCAAGGCCGCGGTCGAGCAGTTGGGCCGCGCCCTGCGGGTGGAGCTGGCCGGTTCCGGCGCCAGCGCGGGGGTGGCGTATTTCGGCATCGTGCAGACTGCGATGACCCGCGACATGCTCGACGAGGACGAGCTCGGCCGGGAGCTGAACGAGCTGCTGCCCTGGCCGCTGAATGTCCGGATCACCGCCGACGAGGCCGCTGCCACGATCGCCGACGGCATCGCGCGGCGCGCCGCCCGGACGATCGCGCCGTCGGGTTGGGAGCCGTACGCGCTGCTCCGCGGCGCCGCGAACGTGGTGTTGGACAATCGCTTGGCCGGCGATCCCCGGGTTGCGGGACTGATCAGCGATCTGGAAACACATCGGTAGATCGGACTATCGGGGACCTGCCGGCCGGACGAACGGAATGAACCACGATCTCGCGACGCTGTCCACCTGGGCTGACGTGACAATGCCTACACATCGATCAACCGGCGCGAAATCCGGCCGTCATGAGGAGGAAACAATGCATTTCTAACTTTTTTATATGACGCAAGTAGCTGTGCAGAACGAACCGGGGGCGGCGGTGAACGAGGCCGTCCTCGACACCATGACCGCCACCAAGGAGACGCTGGAGGACTACACGCTGCGGTTCGCGCCACGCAGCTATCGCACATGGTCGACCCGCGTCGTGGGGATTTCGGCGCTCGGCGGTATCGCCTACCTCGCAGATTTCGCAATCGGCGCGAATATCGGCATTTCCTACGGCACCACGAACGCGCTCTGGGGAATTCTCATCTTCGCGGTCGTGATCTTCCTTACCGGTTTCCCGGTCGCCTATTATTCGGCACGCTACAACATCGACCTCGACCTGGTCACCCGCGGAAGCGGTTTCGGTTACTACGGTTCGGTGGTGACGAACGTCATCTTCGCCACGTTCACCTTCATCTTCTTCGCGCTCGAAGGTTCGATCATGGCGCAGGGGCTGCAGCTCGGACTGGGCATTCCGGTCTGGCTCGGCTATGCATTGTCAACCGTGATCATCTTCCCGCTGGTGATCTACGGCATGAAAGTCCTGTCGAAATTGCAGGTGTGGACCACGCCGCTCTGGCTGGTGCTGATGGTGGCGCCGTTCGTCTATCTGGTCACCAGCCATCCCGAATCGGTGAGCCAATTCTTCGCTTACCAGGGCGAAAACGGGGTGCAGGGCTTCGATCTCGGATCGACCCTGCTGGCCGCCGGGGTGTGCCTGTCGCTGATCGCCCAGATCGCCGAGCAGAACGACTATCTGCGCTTCATGCCGCCGAAAACGCCGGAAAACGCGCGTAGCTGGTGGACCTGGATGATTCTGGCCGGTCCCGGCTGGGTTGTGTTCGGCGCGATCAAGCAGGTGGTCGGCCTGTTCCTGGCCGTGTACCTGATCGCGAACGTCGCCGACAGCGCCGGCATCGCAAATCAGCCGGTGCATCAGTTCCTGGAGATCTACGAGAACTTCCTGCCCGGCTGGCTGGCGATGACCCTGGCCGTGGTCCTGGTGGTGATCAGCCAGATCAAAATCAACGTGACCAACGCCTACTCGGGATCGCTGGCCTGGACCAACTCGTTCACCCGGGTGACCAAGCACTACCCGGGCCGGCTGGTGTTCCTCGGGCTGAATCTCCTGATCGCGCTGATCTTGATGGAAGCCAACATGTTCGACTTCCTGAACACCATTCTCGGGTTCTACGCGAACTGCGGCATGGCCTGGGTGGTCGTCGTGGCGTCGGACATCGCGATCAACAAGTACCTGCTGAAGCTCTCGCCCAAGCAGCCCGAGTTCCGCCGCGGCATGCTGTACGCGTTCAACCCGGTCGGCTTCGGGTCGATGCTGCTCGCGGCCGGCATCTCCGTCCTCGCCTTCTTCGGTGGACTCGGCGACGCGATCAAGCCGTACTCGCCGCTGGTCGCGATCGGCCTCGGGCTGGTGCTGCCGCCGATCATCGCGATCGCCACGAAGGGCAAGTACTACCTGCGTCGCACCGACGACGGCATCGATCTGCCGATGCACGACGAGTTCGGCAACCCGTCCGGCGAGCACGTGCGATGCGAGGTTTGCCGGCACGATTACGAGCGGCCGGACATGCTGAGTTCGCCGACCGGAAACGGCGCAGTCTGCTCGTTGTGTCTGTCGACGGACAAGACCGGCGTGCACGTGCTACCCGCATGATGCAATCCGGGCCCGCCGTCTAGCGACGGTAGGGCACTGCCCACCGCACCTGCTGTTGCCGGCGCCCGTCGTCGACACGGCAGGTGCGGTTCGTGTCGGCCCGGACTCCGGGGGACAATCGGAGCCGAACCAACCCTGACGAATCGGAGGTCGAGGGAGTTGCAGCTCCGCGTCGGATTTGACATGACCCTGGAGTGCACGCAGCCCACTCCGATGATCCTCACGCTCCATGTGCATGACACCCGCGTCCCGGACCTCGTCCGGGCCGACCATCTGACGTTCGATCCGCCGGTGCCGGTCACCGACTACCGCGACGGCTTCGGAAACCGGTGCAGCCGCATCGTCGCCCCGCCCGGCGCCCTTCGCATCTCCGCCGACGCGGTGGTCGACGACAGCGGCCGCGCCGACGTGATCGCCGACCACGCGAAGCAACTCCCGGTACCCGATCTGCCCGAGGAGACGCTGGTATTCCTGTTGGGCAGCCGATACTGCGACACCGATCTCCTGTCCCAGACGGCGTGGGATCTGTTCGGCGACGGACCGACGGGCTGGGCGCTGGTGCAATCGATCTGCGACTACGTGCACGACCACATCACCTTCGACTACCAGTGCGCGAGCAGCACCCGCACCGCGCGAGGCGCTTTCGACGAACGGGTGGGCGTCTGTCGGGACTACGCCCACCTGGCCATCGCCTTCTGCCGGGCGATGAATGTCCCCGCGCGGTACTGCAACGGCTACCTCGCCGACATCGGTACGGCCAGTTCGGATCCGCGGGATTTCCATGCCTGGTTGGAAGCTTTCCTGGGCGGGCAGTGGTACGTGTTCGACCCACGTAACAAGACCCCACGGATCGGCCGGGTGCTGATCGCCCGGGGCCGCGACGCCGCCGATGTCGCCATGGTGAACTCGTTCGGATCGATCTTGCTCACCGAATTCGTCGTCCGGTCCGAAGAGGTCGCCGAGGCTGCCGGGTAGCCGTGCGTCGCGCCGACAACCGATCAGCGCCAACCCAGCCCCGGGGCCACATCGCGCAGCACCGATTCGATCAGGTGGGCGTTGTAATCGACGCCCAGCTGGTTGGGCACGGTGAGCAGCAACGTGTCCGCGGCGGCGATCGCCTCGTCCTCGGCGAGCTGGGCGATCAAGGTGTCCGGCTCGCCGGCGTAGGACCGGCCGAATCGGGCGTTGCCGCCGTCGATCCACCCGACCTGGTCCCGACTGTTCGAATCCGCACCGAAGTAGGCCCGATCCTCATCGGTGGTGATCGGCATGATGCTGCGGCTCACCGACACCCGCGGCTGCCAGTCGTGCCCGGCCTCGGCCCACGCCTTACGGAACCGCTCGATCTGCTCGGCCTGAAGCTGGTGAAACGGCACGCCGGTGTCTTCGGTCAGCAATGTCGAGCTCATCAGATTCATGCCCTGCTCCGCAGCCCACTCGGCGGTGGACCGGCTACCCGCGCCCCACCAGATCCGGCGCCGCAAACCGTCGGAATGCGGCTCGACCCGTAGCAGACCGGGCGGGTTGGGGAACATCGGCCGCGGATTCGGCTCGGCGAACCCTTCGCCGTCGAGGACGCTGAGCAGCACCTCGGTGTGCCGGCGGGCCATCGCCGCATGATCGTCGTTCTCCGGGCGATAACCGAAGTAGCGGTAACCGTCGACGACCTGCTCCGGCGAACCCCGCGAGATGCCCAGCTGCAGCCGGCCCCCGGAGATCAAGTCCGCCGCACCGGCGTCCTCCGCCATGTAGAGCGGGTTCTCGTACCGCATGTCGATCACCCCGGTACCGATCTCGATCCGCGAGGTACGCGCACCGATCGCAGCCAGCAGCGGGAACGGAGCGGCGAGCTGCCGGGCGAAATGGTGCACCCGGAAATACGCCCCGTCCGCGCCGAGTTCCTCCGCGGCGACCGCCAGATCGATCGATTGCAGCAGCGTGTCACCAGCTGTTCGGGTTTGCGAATGCGGCGAGTCGGTCCAGTGGCCGAACGATAAAAAGCCGATATGCTTCATGATTCAACTAACAGTCCCCGGGTCGCGGACATTCCCGCCGGCGTGTGCCTCGACGCTCCCACCATCGGCATCGACGTCCAGATCGATCGGACGGCCGGGGAACGCGACGTCGATCTGCGCAGCCGACTCTGTGCGCGGAAACTGCACGGTCAACCAGGCCGACACCGACGCGGAATCACCCAATCCGTGACCACGCAGCGCCGTGACCACGTCGCGGCCGCAGATCAGCGCGATCGGGTGCCCGTCGGCTCGTACTTCTTCGTAGACCTGCCGACCGAAGTAGGACAACGTCACGAACACGCCGAACTGGCGGTGCCGCAAACGTGAGATCAGTCGGCTCATTTCTTTGACCCCCACGCCGTTGGACTCGCTGTAGCACTTCGCCTCCAGCGCGAAGTCGAGCGAGATCCGGTCGGCGGGCGGCCCGACGAGGTACTCGCCGATGGCATCACGGCCGCCGTCACGGCTGGGCCGGGTCACGTCGGCTCGGCCGGTCGCAGGTGCGATCAACCGCCAGATGGCGACCGCGCATTCCTCGAAGTCGTGCGGCCGATCGGCGAAGTAGGCGTGGATTGTGCGCAGGACGCCGAGCCCGACCGGATCTGCCGGCAGTTGCTCCGGCTTGCTTCGGATTACCGTGGTCGACGGTGCGAGCAGCGGCTGGTACGACCGGCTCGCCACCCACGCACGCCATACCGCCGGGCATGGCGCGCCCGTCGTAGGTTTGCCGCCGACCAGCTCATCGAGCCACGATCGGGCAACGGTATCCACATCGAGCACGGTGAATCGAGCTCGATAGTTCTGGAATCGCAACCCCGACTGGCTGCGCCAGATGGCCGTCAAATCGTCGTCGGCGGTGAGCGTCGCCGCCCCGGGTGCCAGCAACCCGCGGAATCGTACCGACCGACCCGGAAAAGCCTTCTCGAACAACAAGAACGGCGGAACTCGGGACCGGTCTGCCGGGCTCCCGTGAGCGAGGTGGAAAACGTCGCGCAGCAACAGATTCCCGCGTCGCCGGGTTTCGTGCAGCGCGGCACCGGGTTTGCGATTGTCGCCGTAGTAGGTGAAGATGCCGGTTTGCGGATCGAGCAGATCTGGCCAGTCGACCTCCGTTCCGCTCGTGTAAAGCACCACCAGCCGGACCGTGCCTTCGACGGGCGATCCGCGGTAGCGGAAACCGCCCTGGTTACCGACCGGCAGCAACTTCGCCAGCGGATCGTCGGCTGCCGTGCCCGACCGACCGGCCAGATACCGGCAGTCGACGCGCAGGTCGGCGGCCGACAGGTCGGCGAACGGAACCGTCGAGTCGGAATCCGCCACAACCGATCACCTCACTCTTGGGCGGGCCGGTCGGCAGTCGCGAATACTCGCGGCCACGCGGTGCACCGCTCGCTCGGAGCCTGCCTGCCGGTTGCCATGGCGCCGACCCCAGGGCGATCGGTGCAGAATATCGTCAAGCGCCGATCCGAGGCTCCGGGCCGCGGAATCTGCCGGGCCGTTCTTCGGGCTCCGCGCCACCCCAGCCCGACCCTGATAGGTTCGCCGGGTTACTGAGAGCGTTCGGGGTCGAGGGAGTGAAATGCGGCGAGAAGCCTTCGCGGCAATGGTCTTGGCATTCGTCGTGACGTTTGCCCTGCAGGTCCTCGCCGGACCGAGCGCCGGCGCGGCCACCGTTGTCGGCGTCACCGATCTGACCCCCACCCGCACAGCGCTTTTCGTGCAGTCGCCGGCAATGGGACAGGTCGTCCAGGTGCAGGTGTTGCACCCGGCGGGCGGCGCACCCCGCCCGACCTACTATCTGCTCGACGGACTGCTGCCCGGCGACCGGGAAAGCACCTGGACCAACGCGACCGACGCGGTGCAGTTCTTCGCCGACAAGAACGTGAACGTCGTCCTGCCGGTCGGCGGCCCGGCCAGCTACTACACCGACTGGGATCGCCCTGATCCGCAACTGGGCAACTACAAGTGGGAGACCTTCCTCACCGAGGAGTTGCCACCGATCATCGATGCCCAGTTCAGCGGCAACGGGGTGAACGCGATCGGCGGGCTGTCGATGGGGGGCAACAGCGCCTTCATCCTGGCCACCCGCAAGCCTTGGCTGTATCGGGCGGTCGCCGGCTACAGCGCCTGCCCGGACACCTCGTTGGCCACGCCGGCGATTCTGTTCTCCATCGCCAGCCACGGCGGTGATCCACAGAACATGTGGGGGCCGGTCGGCGGGCCGCAATGGTCTGCGCACGATCCGGCGGCGAACGCGAATCAACTGCGCGGCAAGACGATCTACCTGTCCACCGGCACCGGCCTCCCGGGCCCGCACGAGCTGGAGCTCAAACCGCAACTGCCGGAGAACATTCTGGCCGGTGGCCCGGTGGAGACCGGGGTGTTCGCCTGCGTCTCCTCGTTCGACCAGCGGTTGCGCGGGCTCGGCATTCCCGCGCGCGTGGTGTATCGACCGAGCGGCACGCACTCGTGGTCGTACTACGCCGACGACCTGCACGATTCGTGGCCGACCATCGGCCCCGCGATCGGCGCCTGAGCCGCGATCATGGCCGTTGCCGTGACGTTGTTGACCGGCGGTAACGGGCCACTGCTCGCCTCCGCGACCACCGGGCCGGATCTGGCCGCAGCAGGCTATCTCGAACGGGAGTACCTCGTCGAGGGTGTCGCAGGCAACTACCGGATGGTCGGCCCGCAGTCGCCCGACGGTCGAGTCGAGTACGAAAAAGGAAGCGAGACATCCCCGTTCGCCACCCGCGCGATCGTCCGTCGGCCGGCCGAAGCGGCCCGGAGCAACGGCACGCTGGTCGTCGAGTGGCTCAACGTGAGCGGCGGGCAGGATGCCGGACCGGGCTACACCTACCTCGCCGCGGAGCTGGTGCGCGGTGGCTACACCTGGGTGGGGGTATCGGCGCAGTACGCCGGGGTGATGGGCGGCGCGGCAGCCGTGCCGTTGAGCGACGGCGAGCCCGCCGAGTCCCGCGGTGGGCCGGCCGCGTTCGACCCGGTTCGATATCAGCGGCTGCACCACCCCGGGGACGCCTACAGCTACGACATTTTCAGTTCGGTTGCCCGCGGGCTGCGGGATCCGGCCGGACCGCTCGGCGATCTACCGATCACCCGGGTCGTCGCGACCGGCGAGTCCCAATCGGCCGTCGCGCTGTGCAGTTACCACAACGGCATCCAGCCACTCACCGACCTGTTCGATGCATTCCTGATCCACAGCCGCGGCGGCGCAGTTGCCCCGCTCGGCGAACCCGGCCGGGCGCTGACGATCGACGAAGTCCTGGACGGGCCGCCGACCCGACTCCGCGACGACCTCACCGTGCCGACCGTGGTGGTGCAGACCGAGACCGACCTGTTCGGCCGGCTCGCGTATCTGCCTGCCCGGCAGGCCGACTCGACCTGGCTGCGAGTGTGGGAGATCGCCGGGACCGCGCACGCCGACAAGTTCCAGATCGGCGAGTTCGAACCGATCCTGGGATGTCCACGGCCGGTCAACCGCGGCCAGCAGGTGTTCGTGCTCCGGGCCGCGCTGCGGGCGCTGGACCGTTGGGTGAGCGACGGAACGGCAGCACCCTCGGCGCCGTGCCTGGATATCGCGACCGGAGACGGCGAGCCCGAGTTCGCCCGCGACGAGTGGGGCAACGTGACCGGCGGTGTCCGGACCCCGGCGGTCGACGTGCCCACCACCACCCTGTCCGGCCTGCCGGCGCCCGACGCCTCGCTGATCTGTTCCCTCTTCGGCAGCACCGAACCGATTGCCGCGCAACGGCTACGCGCCCGGTACGGCAGCGCGGACGCCTACCTCAGGCAGTACGCGGCCGCGACCGACGCGATGATCGCCGCCGGCTTCGCGCTCGTCGAGGATCGCGACGAACTGCTCGGGCAGGCCGAGCCGGCGGCGCTGGACGGGTAACCGACCGCATTCGCTCGCGATCGCTGGGTCAATCGCCGATCCGGTTACCGTGCTCGTCCCAGTGCGCGTCGACCTTCTTGCTCGGCTGTACCCGCGGCGGCTCGCCGGGCATCTTCGGGTAGTCCGGCGGGAAACTCTGCTCCACTCCATCCCACAGCTCCAGCAGCGGGGTGAGATCGTGCGATACCTCGTCGATCCCGGCCCACGGGTCGCCGGCTGCGACCCGATCCGGCACGGTGAACAGGTTGAGCTCGCGCGGGTCGGTCAACGATTCGAGTTCGGCCCAGGTGACCGGCGTCGACACCGGCGCACCGGGCAACGGACGCAACGAATAGGCGCTGGCGATGGTGCGGTCCCGGTTGTTCTGGTTGAAGTCGACGAACACTCGCGAGCCCCGCTCCTCCTTCCACCACGCAACGGTCACCCCGGGGTCGCGGCGGGCCAATTCCTGGCCGATCCCGATCGCCGCGTGCCGCACCTGCTCGAACGACCATTCCGGCCGAATTCGCACGTACACGTGGACGCCGCGGTTACCGCTGGTCTTGGCGTAGCCGGTGATCCCGAGCTCGGCGAGCAGAGCCCGGGTGCGGCCGGCCACCCGGACGGCGTCGCCGAACGACGTGCCCGGCTGCGGGTCGAGATCGATCCGCAGTTCGTCGGGGTGGTCGGTATCCGCCCGGCGCACCGGCCACGGGTGGAACGTCAACGTGCCCATCTGCGCGCACCACACCGGTACCGCGATCTCGGTCGGACAGACCTCGTCGGCCGGTCGACCCGACGGGAAGCGCACCCGCACCGACTCCACGTAGTCCGGGGCACCCTTGGCCATCCGCTTCTGATAGAACGCCGCAGCGTCACGGTCCGCGGGTCCGGTAGCCAACCGCATGCCCGGTCGCACTCCTGAGGGCCACCGCTCCAACGCGGTGGGCCGGTCCCGCAACGCGCGCATCAACCCGTCCCCGACGGCGACGAAGAACTCGGCAACCTGCAGCTTCGTCACCGCCGGGGTCCGATCGGTTGCCTCGTAGACGATCCGATCCGGGCTCGATACCCGAACAGTCCGATCGCCTGCCTGAACTTCGGCTGCGGAAGTGGCCACGGGTTCAGCCTAGAACCAACGCGATCGGCTGCTGACGGCCATGTCACCACCCACCACCGGTAGGCACACTCCAGGCACACCGGGGAGGTTCCGGGACGGTCAGAAGACCACCGAAATGGCCTCTGACCTGGGAGCCGCCTGCGAGAATCGAACTCGCGACCTTTTCATTACGAGTGAAGCGCTCTACCGACTGAGCTAAGGCGGCGTGCCGTACGGCGCAGTGAGTCTATCGCCTCACGGCGCCGTATGCGAACCCGCTTCGCTCCCAACGGGGCTACGGGCAGTTCACCGTGTATTCCCAGTCCGTATCGGTTCCACCATCGACCTGGACATCCACGAACGAGTCGCGCCCCGGAGGCACAACGACATAGATCGAGCCGATACCGTTCGGCGGGTTGTTCGCGTTGCCGATCAACCCGGTATCAGCGATCTCCCGGCCTTCGTAGAAGACGGATATCCGATCGAGCACATAGTAGGTGTTCCACCTCAACAAGAACGACGTCGGGCCGGAGCGACCGATGTTGTGACGAGTGACCGTAATGCCGTCGTGTCCATTTTGCGCCGAGGCGTTGCACGGCAACGTCTGCTCCGGCGGCGCGGACAGTCCCCCACCCCCGCCGCGGAACCCCGACCCACTCGGCCCGGGGAGCCCGATGATGCTACTACCCAGATCGGCGACCGCACTGCCCAGATCGACTGCAGCACTACCGAGGTCGACGAGCGCGCTGCCCGAGTCGCCCGGCGCGGCCGAACCGACGGCGGGGAGTGCCACCACCGTCCCGATGGTCAGCGTCGCGACCGCGGCTACCTGACGAACGAACATCCTTCTCCTCCAACAAACCGGCGTGATAAGTCGACACCGAGCCTTCCATCCGGACCAACCGGACGAAATCGTCTGTTGGAATGATTTGTTCGGTTACCCGGTCGTCTCGGCGGCGACCAGCGCAGCCACCATTGCCGCCATTGCGAACCGCGGTTTGACGTTGAGCGCTATCGCTTCTCGGCACGCCAGCACCGCTTCGATTCCACGTAGCAGACCGTCAGGTGTGCTGCGATCAGCCAGGGCAGCAATCTTTTCCGTCATGTCCGGGTGGGTCATCGGTACGTCGGCGCCGAACGACCGGGCCAGCGCGTCGCGATAAAGTCCGGCGACGTCGATCAACGCGCGGTCCAATGCATCTCGGCCGGTACGGGTTGCCCGGGACTTCTGCCGCCGCTCCAGCTCGCGAACTGCGCCCACCGTTCCACGCATCACCCCGGCAGCGCCCTTTCCGGTCCCACCGGCTCCGAGAGCGGTCTCCAGTTCGCCTTTTTCCCGAGCGTCTCGGTCGACGTTGACTTCTTTCGCCTCCGCGTCCGCCGCCCGGACCAACTCTTCGGCCGCTTCGTAGGCCGCTCCGGGACGGGCGACGGCATCGGCCAGGGCAAGCGCACGTTGCCGACGCTCCCGAGCCTCGGGATCGGTCGCCAACCGACGGGCCCGGCCGACGTGGCCGCCGGCGACCGACGCCGCCCAGCGGGCCGACTCGGCATCCAAACCGTCCCGGGAGACCAGGACTTCCGCGACCGCCGCCGCCGACGGCGCGACCAGATGAACGTGCCGGCAACGCGACCGTAGGGTCACCGAGATGTCCTCCGGGTCGATCGACGGCGCGCAGAGCAAGATCACCGTCCGCTCGGCCGGCTCCTCAACCATCTTGAGCAGAGCGTTTCCGGCGCCCTCGGTGAGCCGATCGGCATCCTCGATCACCAGCACCTGCCAGCGTCCGGTGCTGGGACGTCGCGCTGCGATCTGCACGGTCGCGCGCATATCGTGCACGCCGATGCTCAACCCCTCCGGAACTATCCGCCGCACGTCGGCGTGCGTTCCCGCCATCGTGGTCCGACATGCCCGGCAACGACCGCAGCCGGCGATCTCCGGGTCCGTGCACTGCAACGCCGCCGCGAAGCACACGGCAGCCACCGAACGCCCGGACCCCGGCGGGCCGGTGAACAGCCACGAATGGGTCATCGCCGGACCGGCCGCGCTGCCCCGGCGAGCAGCAACCGCAGCAGCCGTCAACTCGGCGACGACCGGGCCTTGACCGACCAATCGTTCGAACACTCCCGCCACGGGACCACCCTATCGGGGGCCACCGACCGACGCCCCACCCATCACCGGGCCTACTTCTTGGCCGGAGCCTTCTTGGCCGCCGCAGTCTTGGTAGCTGCCTTCTTGACCGCTGCCGTTTTGGTGGCCGCCTTCTTCGCGGGGGCCTTCTTCGCCGGGGCCTTGCGCTTCACCGGCCCGCGCGCCCGCCGGTCGGCGAGCAACTCCGCGGCGCGCTCGTCGGAGATCGCCTCGACCTCGTCGCCTTTGCGCAGGCTGGCGTTGGTCTCGCCGTCGGTGACGTACGGACCGAATCGACCGTCCTTGATCACCATCGGCTTGCCGGATACCGGGTCGGCACCCAGCTCGCGCAGCGGTGGCGTTGCGGCCGCCTGCCGGCCGCGGCGCTTCGGCTCGGCGTAGATCTTCAACGCCTCGTCGAGGGTGACGGTGAAGATCTGGTCTTCGGTCGCCAGCGACCGTGAATCCGTGCCCTTCTTCAGGTACGGCCCGTACCGGCCGTTCTGCGCAGTGATCTCCGCGCCGTCGGCCGGGTCCGCGCCGACCACCCGGGGCAAGGACAGCAGCTTGAGCGCGTCGTCCAGGGTGACGGTCGCGATCTCCATCGATTTCAGCAGCGACCCGGTCCGCGGCTTCGGTGCGGCCGCCTTCTTCGCGCCCTTCTTCGGCGCGTCGCCGTCCGATGCCGGCGGATCCGGCAAGATCTCGGTGACGTAAGGCCCGAACCGGCCTTCCTTCGCGACGATCTCGTGTCCGGTGGCCGGGTCCACACCGAGCTGCCGGCCTTCCTGCGGGGTGGCGAACAGCTGCTCGGCGAGCGCCGGGGTCAGTTCGTCCGGCGGAAGGTCGTCCGGCAGGTTGGCCCGCTGCGAGACCGGGTCACCGCCCGGGTCGTCCGGGTTCTCGACCATTCGCTCCAGGTACGGCCCGAAACGACCGACGCGCACGTTCACGTCCCGGCCACCGTCGTCGACGAACAGCCGGATCGAGTTCACTTCCCGCGCATCGATGTCTTCCAGCCGCTCACCGACCATCCGCTTGAGGCCGCCGGACCGGGCTACCGAGTCCTGTTCGCCCCGGTCACCACCGAAGTAGAAGTCGGACAACCACGTGTCCCGGTGCTGCCGGCCGCCGGCGATCTCGTCGAGGTCGTCCTCCATCTCGGCCGTGAAGTCGTAGTCGACCAAGCGACCGAAATGCGCTTCGAGCAGCCCGACGACGGCGAACGCCACCCAGGACGGCACCAGCGCGCTACCCCGCTTGTAGACGTAGCCGCGGTCCAGGATGGTCTTGATGATCGACGCATAGGTGGACGGGCGCCCGATACCCATCTCTTCCAGCGCCTTGACCAACGACGCCTCGGTGTATCGGGCCGGCGGATTGGTCGTGTGCCCGTCGGCGGACAGCTCGATCGCGGTAACCGGCGCGCCCTCGGCCAGCTGCGGCAATCGGGATTCTGCGTCGTCGCTCTGGCCACCGGCCTCCTCGTCGACGCTCTCCACGTAGGCCTTCAGGAAGCCTGGGAAGGTGATCGTCCGGCCGGACGCCGACAGCGTGCAGAGTTCCCCGGTCCCCGCCGTGCCCTCGATCCGCAGCGTCAACGTGGAACCGCGGGCGTCGGCCATCTGGGAGGCGACGGTACGTTGCCAGATCATCTCGTAGAGCCGGAACTCGTCGCCGTCCAGCCGGCTGTGCAACTCCCCCGGGGTGGCGAACACGTCGCCGGCGGGACGGATCGCCTCGTGCGCCTCCTGGGCGTTTTTCACCTTGCGGGTGTACTGCCGGGGCGCGGAGCTGACGTATTCGGCGCCGTAGAGCTCGGTCGCCTGGCGACGCGCCGCTTCGATCGCCGTCGCGGACAGCGTCGTCGAATCGGTACGCATGTAGGTGATGTAGCCGTTTTCGTACAGCCGCTGGGCGATGCGCATGGTCCGCTCCGAGGAGAACCGCAGTTTTCGGCCGGCTTCCTGCTGCAGCGTCGAGGTCATGAACGGCGCGTACGGCTTACGGCTGTACGGCTTGGACTCGGCGGAGGCGACTACCAGATCGGCGCCGCGCAGGGCCTCGGCAAGCCGGTTCGCATACTGTTCGTCGATCACCGTCACGGTCGACGATTTCAGCTGCCCGTCCGGCCCGAAGTCCCGGCCGGTGGCCACCCGCTCGCCGTTCACACTCACCAGCCGAGCGCTGAAGTTGCGCGGGCTGGCCGTCGCACCGGCATCCAGCTTGGCTGCGATATCCCAGTACTCCGCCGAGCGGAACGCCATCCGCTCCCGTTCCCGCTGCACGATCACCCGGGTAGCCACCGACTGCACGCGTCCCGCGGACAGCCTGGGCATCACTTTCTTCCACAACACCGGGCTGACCTCGTAACCGTAGAGCCGGTCCAGGATGCGCCGGGTCTCCTGCGCGTCGACCAGGTCGTTGTCCAGCTCACGGGTATCGGCGGCGGCGGCGCGGATGGCCGGCTCGGTGATCTCGTGGAACACCATCCGCCGGACCGGCACCTTGGGTTTCAGCGTCTCCAGCAGATGCCAGGCGATCGCCTCGCCTTCGCGGTCGGGGTCGGTGGCCAGGTACAGCTCGTCGGCGTCGCGGAGTAGGCCCTTCAGTTCGGTGACCTTGGCCTTCTTGTCCGGGCTGACCACATAGAGCGGCTGGAAGTCATGATCGACGTCGACGCCGAGCCGCGCCCACGGCTCACCCTTGTACTTGGCCGGAACGTCGGCAGCGCCGCGCGGAAGGTCGCGGATATGCCCGACCGACGCCTCGACGGTGTAACCGCGACCGAGATACGGTGCGATCTTGCGGGCCTTCGTCGGCGACTCGACGATGACAAGGCGGTGCGGTGACCCGTCCGGCGAGGACGAATTCGCTGCTTTGTTGTCTCGCGTTGCCACGTCTAAATATGCCTTTCCACTCGCCCCCCGACCACTGCAGCAGGACGACAGCAGCCGGTCCGCAGGCATCGAATTCAACAGAGTACGCGAATACTCGCTGATCAGTCGCCCTGCGCCGGCTATCCGGACGGCCAGCAGTCGGCTGCCGGGGCAGCCACCGGTGGCGCGCCGAGATAGTCGACCAGCTTCGCCAACCGTCGCGGGCCGGCAATCCGCAAGCCCGGATTCGGCCCGCGTACACCGATCGGGGTAGGCGTGATGCCGGCCCGGCTCAACGCGGCCGTGAGCGCCGGGTAGGTGTCGGGTGCGTGCGGGTCCATGCCGAGCACGAATCGCTCCCCGCCGTTCTCCGGCGACCCGGCGGCCAACGCCCAGGCACGCAGCGCCCGGGGTCCCGGCACCCAACCGACCGGCACCGACTTGACCGCACCGCGCTGCCACTGGCTGCCCAGCGGGAGTAGTTCGGCGACCAGCGCGGTCCGCACCGACAGATTGCCCTCCGTGGTGACCGTCACCTCGGCGACCAATCCGGCCGCAGAGATCAACTCGGCTATTGCGTGTGCCCGCCACTCGGCAGCGACGAGCACCGAGATCCGCGCACCGATGTCCTGGCGCACCACCTGGCCGGCGCACGCGAGCAGCCCGCCCAAGTCCGGGATCGCCGGCGGCAGCGCATCCGCGGAGAAGAACGACAGTTGGCGCACAGTGCCAAAGTAGGGCACTTCCGAGGACGTTCCGCGACGACGCGCACCGACGAGAAGACCCGCCGGAACGCCGTTCGGCCCCCACCGCCGAACGCGATGGGGGCCGAATCAGACTTCTTCAGTACGGCGAAGCAGCCGTCTCTAGAGAGCGCGAACGCCGGTGGCCTGCGGGCCCTTCGTGCCCTGCCCGACTTCGAACTCGACCTTCTGATTCTCTTCCAGGGTGCGGAACCCACTGCCCTGGATCTCCGAATAGTGGACGAACACGTCTGCCGAGCCGTCCTCAGGAGCGATGAATCCGAACCCCTTCTCCGCGTTGAACCACTTCACAGTCCCCTGTGCCATGCTTTTCCTTCTTCTGTGACATTGCGGACAGCGGACAGATACTTCGGTCCGCCGGGCCCGTTCCGACCGCTGCACTTAATCACGTTCCCCGCAGGAAGCACCAAGTACACCGTTCGCAACAATCGATTCTGCGTTCGACCCGGATGTCCGCGCCGAACCCAGAAGCTGCGACCGCTCGCCAGTCAACCACGGCCGACGGGCTTTGGACAGCGTTGCGGCGGTGATTCGGAAAATTAGTTGATCTTGAGAACTCGCAGGTGAGTGCCCCAATAGCTAAACATGAACCCACGGTACGGTTGCCTCGGATATCGCTGTATCGCAGTACTGATAACGCACTCTCGTGCAGGATCGGAGACAGAACAGAAAATGCTCTCGCGCTTTGCTCTCAATCGCGACCAAATCTTTGATTCACCCGGCGTCAGCCACATGCCATGACCGATCAGCCCGAAGTAGACGGCAGTAACTCACCGAGTGTCGGAATGTCGTTGCTCAATTCCCTGTCGATCGGCACGGCGGCGAGCGAAGATCCGCTGACTTTTGTTGCAGACCTGTCGGCACGTTCCGCACGACACGCCGAATGGCCGGAGTGGACCCCGACCGGCGTTCGCTCGGCATACGAAACTCGGGGCGTGTCGTCGCTCTGGTCTCATCAAGCCGAGGCGGCTTTGCTCGCGTTCTCCGGGAACAACGTCGTGCTGGCCACCGGCACCGCATCCGGGAAATCAGTCGGATATCAATTGCCGGTTCTGACGACACTGGCAAACCACCCCGGCGCAACGGCGATGTATCTGGCGCCGACCAAGGCACTCGGTGCCGATCAGCTACGTTCGACATGGCAAATCGCCGTGGAATCGGGCCTTGAACACGTGCAGCTTTGCACCTACGACGGGGATACCCCGATCGAGACCCGGCAATGGGCCCGAGCTCATGCGCGCTGGATATTCACCAACCCGGACATGCTGCACGCCGGCTTGTTGCGATCGCACACCCGCTGGTCCCGACTGTTTCGCAACCTCCGGTACGTGATCGTCGACGAATGCCATTCCTATCGAGGAGTGTTCGGCTCGCATGTCGCATTGATCCTGCGTCGGCTACGCCGGCTCGCCACCCGGTACGGAGCCGAGCCGGTGTTCGTTCTCGCCTCGGCGACCACGGCCGAACCGCAAGCGGCAGCCGAACGACTGATCGGAGCACCGTGCGCGGCGGTGACCGAGGACGGCTCACCCCGCGGTGCGCGCACCATCGCCTTCTGGCAACCTCCGTTGCTGACTGCGGTAACCGGCGAGAACGGTGCCCCGGTGCGACGGTCCACCACCGCCGAGACCGCACGCATGATGGCCGATCTGGTCGTCGAAGGCGCGCGCTGCCTGGTATTCGTACGATCCCGGCGAGCAGCCGAGCTCACCGCGATGGGTGCCCGCAGGCTCCTCGCCGCGGTGGACCACGATCTCGCCGAGCGAGTAGCCAGCTATCGGTCGGGATATCTCGCCGAGGAGCGACGCGCGCTGGAAGGCGCGCTCGACGACGGCAGCCTGCTGGGCGCCGCCACGACCAGCGCGCTGGAGCTGGGGGTCGACATCGCCGGACTCGACGCCGTCGTGATCGCCGGATTTCCCGGCACCGTCGCGTCCTTCTGGCAGCAAGCAGGCCGGGCCGGACGGCACGGCACCGGCTCGTTGGTCGTCTTGGTCGCCCGGGACGACCCGCTCGACACATACCTGGTGCATCACCCGGCAGCGCTGCTCGACCGACCGGTGGAGGCCGCGGTGATCGACCCGGCCAATCCGTACGTACTCGGACCACAGCTGTTGTGCGCCGCGCTGGAACTACCCCTGACCGATACCGAGGTCCGCGATCTGGGCGGCTGGGAGATCCTCACCGAGCTGGCCGAACGCGGCGAGATCCGGCGGCGCGGACACGGCTGGTTCGTCACGGCGGATTCGTTCCCGCACGACGGGGTGCAGATCCGGGGCGGCCTCGGTACGCCGGTGGCCATCGTCGACGGGCACACCGGCCGGTTGGTCGGTACCGCCGACGGCGGCCGGGCGCCGGCCACACTGCACCCCGGAGCGGTGCATATCCACCAGGGCGAAACGTTCGTCGTCGACGAGCTGGATCTGATCGGCGGGCTCGCCCTGGTCCATGCCGAAGAACCGGACTGGACGACCAGCGCCCGGGAAGTGACCGAGATCACGCTCGACGAGGTTCGGGTGCACCGCGACCACGGTCCGGTGGCCAGTGCGCTCGCACGGGTGACGGTCAGCCACCAGGTGGTCGGCTACCTGCGGACCCGGCCGTCGGGTGAGGTGCTGGATCTGATCGAACTCGATCTCCCCCGGCAGACCCTGGCCACCCAGGCCGTGCTGTACACGGTGGCTCCCGAACTGCTCGAGCGGGCCGGTTTGCCGGTCGAACGGTGGCCCGGCTCGCTGCACGCCGCCGAGCATGCCGCCATCGGCCTGCTGCCCCTGATCGCCACCTGTGACCGGTGGGATATCGGTGGCGTCTCCACCGCGCTGCATCCCGACACCGGACTGCCGACGGTGTTCGTCTACGACGGCCAGCCCGGCGGAGCCGGATTCGCCGAGCGGGGATTCGAGCGATTGACCGTCTGGCTGACCGCTACGCGGGACACGATCGCCGACTGCGAGTGCCCGACGGGCTGCCCCTCCTGCGTCCAGTCACCGAAATGCGGCAACGGCAACCACCCGCTGGACAAAGCGGGGGCGCTCGCCCTGCTCGACGCCGTGCTGCAGCACCTGGAACGGCCGGCGCCGCTGCCGGACTGACGGCGCCCGGTGGGGCGGGGGTCGCGGCCCGGTCATTCCGGGACCGGCCCGGCTCGGGCCACCGCGCGAACCTCCCGCCTGCCGAACGGTCCCAGAGCCGCCGCGATGCCCACCTCGAGCACGATGTCCCAGCCCTGCGGGCTACACCGGCGCACCCGCACCCCCACCCGGTCGACGAGCCGGGTCGCGACCGCACATGCGGCTTCGTCGCCCTGGTCGAGCGCAGCCGCCGCGGCCAGCGCGCCGAGGTCGGCAGCGGACTGTGCGCGATGCCGCAGCGCCACGCCGGCACCGACCTGGACCACCAGAATCGTCACGATCAGGATCACCGCGATCGCGACGCAGGCGATCACCGTCGCGACACCCTGATCGCTCCGCAGGCGCAGCGGCTGCCCGCTCACGGTTCTGCCCCCGGCTCGGCAGCTGCGATCGCGGTGGCGGCCAGCTCGATCGACAGCAGCACCGGTAACCGCACCGACACGGTGGCGATCAGATCGCCGTCGACGGCACGAACCTCGACCCGAGCCCCGCTCGGCGCAACCCGCTCGGCGGCGCGCACCGCTCCCGACTCGTCGCCGCGGGCCGCGAGCCGGGCGGCCTCACGCGCCGCGTCGACGCACCTGATCTGCGCCGACGCAGCCAGAACGGCACCCAAGCCGACCACCACGACCACGACCAGCGCTGCGATCGCGATCGCAGCCTCGACCGTGACCGCGCCGCGCGCGTCGACCACACGGCCCGCCGCAGTCATACCGCGGTGTTCAGCGCCTTGTCGATGATCTTGGTCAAGGCGTCGACGATATTGCCGCCGGTGACCACGCCGTAGAGCACCGCGCCGAACGCCGCCGCAGCGATCGTGCCGATCGCATACTCGGCCGTGGACATGCCGGTGTCGTCGACCGCCAGCCGCAGCAACCGCACTTGCATCCCCTGATAAACGCGAACGAACATTACTGTCCCCCTTATTGTTTCCCGGCGCGGTAGGTCCGCTCCGGACGTTCACAGCAGGCCACCGCCGAGCACATGTCGGGCCAATCCCAACACCACCGGAGCGATCCCGGAGCAGACGAAAGCCGGCAGGAAGCACAACCCGAGCGGCCCCCCGATCAGCACCCCGGCCCGCTCTGCCCGGGCCGCTGCGACGTCCTCGGCGACCGCACGCTGTTGCTCGGCCAGCTCGCCGATCGCTCCGGCCAGCGACACCCCGGAACGGGCGGAGCGGCGGGCCAGCCGGGCCACCGCCTCGGTCGCCGGATCGGCGGCGGCCTCGTGCCACGCCGTCGCCGCGTCGGCGCCCAGCGTCATCAGGTCGGCGGCTCGGCGCAGCGACTCCGCCAACGGCTGCGGTGCCGCCGGCGCGACCGCCGCAGCGGCACCGGCCACCGGCATCCCCGCGCGTAGGCAGGCGGCGAGCAGGTCGAGGACCGCGGCGGCCGCCAACGGATCCGGCTGCGGACGTCGGGCGGCCGGTCGTAGGAGCGGCGGCCCGACAGCGGTCTGGATCCGATCCAGCAGCCGCGGGAGCGGCAGCACGAGCAGCGCAGCGGCCAGTAGCCAGCACCCACCCACAGTCACGAGATCACCCGACCGGTGATCGCGTCGGTCCAGATCAGTCCGACAGCCACGAACCCGGCGCCGAGTGCCAGCAGGACCCCACCTACGCCACCGCCGAGCAAGACCCGCATCGGCGCCGCGCCCATCGCCTCGCCGAGCAGGATGCCCAGGACGGGCAAGCCGGCCAACACCGCACCGCTGGCCCGAGCCCCGGCCAACACCGCCTCGGTCCGCCGACCGAAACGGATCCGGCCTACCAGGTCCGTCCGATTCGCGGCGAGCAGATCCGCCAGCGCGAGCCCGTGCTGCTCGGCGAGCCGCCACGCGCCCGCCAAGCGGGCCAGATCGGCATGCACCACCGACTCGACGTCGCGGAGCCCGTCGGCCGCCGACCCGCCCAGGCGACTGCGCGCGGCGCCGATGGCCAGCGCCCGGGCCGCGTCACCGGCGCATTCCGTCGCGGCGGCGGCCGCCGCAGCCGCTGGATGGGCGCCGATCCGGAGCTCGGCGATCACCACGTCGAGACCATCCAACAGCGACTGTCGCTGCGCCGCCCGGCACCGAGCGACCGCGGCCCGGCGGGCCCGCCGCAACAACGTGGCACCCAGGATGACGGCGGCCAGCAATGCGCCGAGGCCACCGGCGAGGTAGGCGAGCGTCAGCGGCACCAGCGTCGCCACCACCCAGACCCGTGATCGCTGCTGCGGATCGGCTGCCGGCCGCCGGCTCCCCGCCCCTGCGTGCAGCGCCGCATGTCGGAGTTGCGCCCGCGCGGGCGGCGCGACCGATACCGCGGCGGCCAAGCACATGACCGCGAGCGCCGGGCTCATCGGTCCGCCCGGGCGAGAAGCTCGACCAACCTGCCCGCCGCCGGCACCGGCCCGCCGTCGGCGCGCCAGCCCGGCACGATCTCGACCGTGCCGGATCCGGACCGGGTCAGGACACCGATCTCGCGGAGCGCTCGGGATCCGTCCGGTCGCCGGTGCACGTGCAGCACCACCTGCACGGCCGCCGCCAGCTGGCTGTGCAGCGCCGCGCGATCCATTCCGCCGAGGGCGGCAAGCGCTTCCAGCCGCGCGGCCACCTCGTGCGGCGAGTTGGCATGCACGGTGCCCGCACCCCCGTCATGGCCGGTGTTCAGCGCGGTGAGCAGATCCACGACCTCCGGGCCACGCACCTCCCCGATCACGATCCGGTCCGGTCGCATGCGCAACGCTTGCCGAACCAGATCGCGCACCGACACCGTGCCGACGCCCTCGACGTTGGCCGGCCGAGCGATCAGACGGACCACATGCGGATGCTGCGGCGCGAGTTCGGCAGCGTCCTCGACGCAGATGATTCGCTCTGCCGGATCGACTCGGCCGAGCAAACCCGCCAGCAGCGTCGTTTTGCCGGCGCCGGTGCTGCCGACCACCAAGAACGCCAATCGCGCCGCGACGATTCGGTCGAGCAACCGGGCTGCCTCGGCACCGATCGCACCGGTCCGCACCAGCGCCGCGAGATCGTGGGTGGCCGGGCGTAGCACGCGCAACGACAGGCAGGTACCACCGTGCGCGATCGGCGCCAGCACCGCGTGCAGCCGGATCGCGAACGAGTCGCCGGGACCGGGCAACTGGCCATCCACCCACGGCTGAGCGTCGTCGAGTCGCCGTCCGGCAGCCAACGCGAGCCGCTGGGCCAACCGGCGCACCGCGGCCTCGTCCGGAAAGCCGACCGGGGTTCGCTCCAGACCGCGACCCCGGTCCACCCAGACGGCACGCGGTCCGGTGACCAGAACGTCGGCCACCTGCGGATCGGCCAGCAGCGGCTCCAACGGCCCGGTGCCGGTCAGCTCGGTTTGCAGCAGCCGAAGGGCGTCGAGCAGGTCGGCATCGCCGAGCACGGTCCCGGATTCCGCGCGGATGGCCGCCGCGACCCGCGCGGGCGTCGGCAGATCGGACGACCGGGCCAGCCGGTCGCGGACCCGGTCGAGCAGGTCGGGGGTGACCACCGGAGTCATGCCACTCTCCCCCGGGCTACCGGGCGCTCGGCGAGTACGTCGAGCACGGCATCGGCGGCACCGCGGAGCGGGCTGCGCCGACGCAACCTGAGCCCATGGCGTTCCAGCCCCTGCGCCAGCCGCGGCTGCGGTCGCATACTGGCCAGCAGCGGCAGATCCAGCGTGCGCGCGACATCGGTATCGCGCAGCCCGCCGGGCGCCGGACCACGTACGACCAGGCCCTGGTTCGGATTGTGCGCAGCCACTGTCGCTGTCATCGACTCGGCCGCGGCGCAGGCGCGCAGCTCCGCGGGTACGACGAGGACGACCAGGTCGGCCGACTCGAGGAAAAGCGGATCTGCCGGTCCGCCGGCCCGGCCGACGTCGCATATCACCAGGTCGCCGGCGGCACGACCGGCCGCCAACACCGCGCGGACACCGGCTGTCGGCGGGCCGCCGGCCGTGCTGCCGCGCTCGCCGGACAACACATGCAGGCCGGCTCCAGCAGACGGCAACGCGTCGTGGAGCGCGCCCGCCGACACCCGGCCCGCCTCGATCACCAAGCCGGGCCAACGCAAGCCCGGCCGGTCCTCGATGCCGAGCACCAGATCGAGTCCGCCACCGCGCGGATCGCCGTCGATCAGCAGCACGTCCGGCCGAAACCCGGTGGACTGTGCGGTCAGGGCCAACGCCGCGGCGAACACGGACGCGCCCGCCCCGCCACAGCCGCCGAGGACCGCCACCACCGCGCCGTCGCGGCCACCCGACTGCGGACGCTCACCGAGGACCGCGACCAGCTCGGCGGATCCCTCGGGCAACCCGATCACCCGCTCGGCGCCCACCGCGGTTGCCGCCTGCCAATCGGCCATGACGGGCGCAGTCGGACCGACCAGAAGCACGCCCGGCCGGCGGGCCAATCCGGCTTGGACACTGGCCAATGCGGCTGCACGGTCCAACACCACCAGCGGAGTAGCCGACCAAGCCTGCCGACCGACCGGTTCGGCCGGCTCGATCAACCCGCAATCGGCCGCAGCCGCCACTCGACGCACTTCGTCACGCAGGCCGGCGTCGCGGACCAGGAGCAGCGCAGCCGACTCCGGCCGGCCGGTGGTCGTCGGTCGGTCGCCGGCGCCCGCTTCCTCGGTGGATTTCATGTCGAACAGCGTGACCGCCCAGCAGTCCGGCGACGCGCCGCGAGCACCTGATCTGTGGACAGATAGCCGGCTGTGGACAACATTTCCGGTACGGTCGTCTCGGAGCGTCGAAACCACCGCTGCGGTCGTACCACTGCAATAAGGCAACTGCAGTGGTGCTGCTGCCCGCCCGAAAACCCCGCGGCCCGCCCGAAATAGAGGACGGCCCCAGCCAGGGGGGGAGGAGGCTGGGGCCGTCGGGTTCAGCCCCGGGGGGTCGGACTGAACGCGCCTGGACCAGGTCCAGGTGATTGCCATACTACACCCGCAGCACCCGCTGATTGCAAGCTCAACTTTGCAACGGGTTTCCCCAGGTCCGAACCGGCAAGCGGGCAGACCACCGACCCTGAAGTTACAAAACCGGACGGTCTCGACGATGCGCTCGGGATGCGATACCGACGCCGATCACCGACCACGATTCGGCCCGATCACCGAACTCGACGAGAACGATCGCCGCGCCGGAATTCGTCCGCACGGACGTGGCCGACCCGAATCCCCACCCTCGACTCGAACTCGACGAACAAACATTTTTTCCGATTTCAAGCCTTGCTGTGACGCCGATCACGGAGTAGAAATAAACCTACGGAAGCTCGAAAGGCCAAGATCGAGCCGGAAGAGAAGGTTCGCTCTCCCGAACGAGTTTCCCAGCACGGATGTCAGGTACCCACGCGAAGCAGGGCCTACTCAAGGCAAAGTGTTGCGGGCCTGCGAAGTTCGACGTCGCGAGATTGCTCCTCAGCTCCAGCAGAGGCAGCTGTTCTCGGATCGTTCGGGCAACGCCGAGGCCGCCCACGCAACCCATCGTGCACGCTTGGTAGCCGGGTCATCCGTGTTAGTGGGCGGCGAAGCCGAGTACATCGGCAGCGCCGCCCATTTTATGTTCGAAGCCCGATATCTCTCGGATTATCGAATCCTGTCGATCACTTCGGTCGAATTCACCCCGGATCGCACATCGCCGGATCGGTCGACAATTCGGAACTATCGCGATCATTTTGCCGCCGCGTCGGCGATCGACGCGCCCTCGCGCGCACCGGCCGCGAAGGCAGCGCAGCAGGCGATCACCCACGCGGCGACCGCGTCCGGCCGCCCGGAGGCAAACCCGTCCGCGGCAGCGCGGTAATCCGGTCGCCGACGCAACCAGCTCACCTCCGGGACGCCGAGGCTGTGCGGATCGAGACCACTGGCCACCGACACCAACCGCGCCGCCGCCCGAGCAACGACGCCGTCCGCCGAACCGAACGGCCGTAGCGCCAGCAACTCGCCGTGGACGACCGCAGCAAGTACCGGCGCGGGTGCCGACGAACCGAGGACAACCTGGGCGAGCAGATCCAGCCGCGGACCGGCATAACCACCCGGACGCCCCAGGCGGTCGGCCGGGGCGAGGTCGGCCGCGGCCAACAAGTGCAGCTTGGCCAGCGCCTGCAGCGGCGCCCGCTGCCACACCCCCACCATGGCGGCCAGCGATTCGGCGGTCAAGGCCTGACCGACCCGGAGCGCGCCGGCCAGCACCGGGTCCACGATCAGCCCGTCTGCCGGCAGCTCGATGGCGCCGTCGTCCAACGCCGCCGACGACCTGGCCGCACGCACCGACGCCGCCATCGCATTCGTCGACCAACCACGCCGGTTCGCCGGGTGTCGGTGCAGTTGGGTCAGCGCGTCGCGCGCCTCGTCGGCTGCGGCACGAACACCGGGCCACGCGACGAGCGGCCCCAGCGGATCAACGTTGGTCATCGACGACAGCCGCGCTACTTGTCCAGCACGATCGCCGACCCGGTCGCCTTGCCCCGATCGAACTGGATGATCGCATCGGTAACCCGACCGGTGCTTATCGCGCCGGGAAATGCATTCGGCACAACGGTATTCACCCGTACCCCGAACGAGCGAAACTCGGCCGCCATATGCCCGGTGAGCGCATTCAGCGCCGCCTTGGACGCCGCGTAACCGGCCTGCCCCTGGAACGGATACACGGTCGAACCCGCCGTGGCCGAGATATTGACGATGTTGCGGTTGTCGGCCAGGTTGTCCGCCGCCCGATGCATCCAGAACTGGTGTGCGAGCGTCGTCGCAAGCCGCATCGGCGCCACGACGTTGGTCCGTAGGTGCTCGTCGAGATTGATCAAGGCGGCGTCGCCGTCGACCATGGTCTGCGAGTACGGCTTGGTATAGGCCGCAGCGTTCACCAGCAGGTCTACCCGGCCGAACCGGGCCAACGCGACCTCGACCAGCCGGTCCACGGCCGCCTGCTCACGCAGATCGGCGAACACCGTGTACACCGACGCAGCCTCCTGGTCCGCCGGGTCCAGCGGATCGACGTAGGTTTCCAGCTGGGACGGCACGACCGGCGCCCGGGTGCGGCACACCGCAACGATGTCGTACTCGCCCGCGTACCGGCGACAGAATTCGCTGCCGAGCACACCCGCAGCACCGGTCAGCAAGCACACCCGACGGTCACCAGTTGGCAATGCTCGCCTCTCCCCATCGCTCGATGGCATCGTGCTTCGGCCGGTGTAACCACATAACCACGCAGTTGCGCGGATTGCGTGAGCGGCCAGCGTAACTGTGCCAGGTGAACGGAGTGCACTCGAACATGACCAGGGAATTGTTCACCGGCGGAACCAGTCGGCCGGTCCCCTGAACTCCCTCGTCGAAGCTCGGATACAGACCGGTCTCGCCGCCGTCACCCGGTGACCACGGCGGATTCGCCAAGTAGAACATGACCGAAACAGCACGGACCGTTTCTCGTGCGGTTACCCCGGTCGGCCGATCACCCCGGTAATAGTCGACCCCGTCCACCCCTTCCAACCTGATCTCGTCCGACTCGGGTTCAGGTCCGCCGAACCAGCCCGGATTCAGGTCGTTGTGCGGCCAACCCGGCTCCCCACCGGGCTCGTGATGATGCAGCGCCGCAGTCACATCGCCGGTCGCCTGCACTCCTGCGACACCGGCGATCAGGTCGTGCCACTCCCGGGTCGCGAATACGGCCAGCGGACCATCCAGGTGATCGCGGATCCGGGCAGCGGTCGCGTCGTAGCCGGCCATGGTGGCCCGGAATTCGTAGGTCGAGATCCGTCGGTAGTGCTCGGCCAGGGCCCGATAGAAGGTGGGCGTGAAGACATCCTCGGCCACGACATGGGGAAACGGCTGCTGTCGCCGCACCCACGAGCGATGTGCGAGCAACTGGGGCATCGGCCAGGTGCGCGGATCGGATCGAGTCACGGCCTCACGCTACCGGACCTTTCGCCATGTTCCGGGCCCATTGACCGCATGTTTACTCGTAATTAGCCAATTCACTCGACTATCAGACTGCTTTGTCGGCGAGTCGCGCACGACGAGCCGCGTCGCGCCGCGGCCGGGCGCTGCTACCGCAGCGCATGCCGACGTCGGCCGGATGGGCGCACGGTGAAGACTGGTACTGCTTTCCCTTGCTCGTAGTAGGAACACGCTCGTAGTAGGAACACGTTGGAGAACTCGGAGGTCCGGCCGTGCCCCGACCGCAACTCCCCGAATTCGGGCGCTACCTGCGCACCGAAACGGCGGGCGGAGTGCTTCTGTTGGTCGCCGCAGCGGTCGCACTCGGCCTGGCCAACTCGCCGCTGAGCGACTGGTACCACCAGCTCGCCGAGTCCGTACCGCTCGATCTGCCCAGCTGGCATATCGAACTCACGGTCGCCGAGTGGACGAAAGACGGCCTGCTCACCGTGTTCTTCTTCGTCGCCGGCCTGGAACTCAAACGCGAGCTCGTCGTCGGCGAGCTGGCCGATCGCAAACGAGCACTGCTCCCCGTCGTCGCGGCCTGCGGCGGGGTGGTGGTGCCAGCGCTGATCGCCGCCGCGGTCGGCGCCGGCGTGCCGCAGATGGATCGCGGTTGGGCGATCCCGGTCGCCACCGACATCGCCTTCGCCTTGGCCGTCCTGGCGCTGAGTGGATCGCGCGTGCCGACCGGGGCGCGCGCCTTCCTGCTCAGCCTTGCCGTAGTCGACGATCTGTTGGCCATCACGCTGGTCGCGATCTTGTTCACCGCGGCGGTGTCGGCCCTGTGGCTCGGGGTGGCCGCCGGCTGTGTCGTGGCTTACGCGGTCGCGCAGCGATTCCGCATCCGCAGCACCCTGATCTACCTGCCATTGGCCCTGCTCGGGTGGTACGCGACCTACCGCTCGGGGATCCACCCGACCCTGATCGGCGTCGCTTTCGCCCTCGCCACCCGAGTGCGTCCCGATCCGGGCGAGGCGGCAGCACCGGCGATCCGGCTGGAACATCGGCTGCAACCATGGTCGGCCGGGTTCTGCGCTCCGTTGTTCGCGCTGTTCGCCGCGGGCGTACCGATCGATGCCGCGATGCTGCACGCATTGTTCACCGACCGGATCGCGCTCGCTGTGGCCGCCGGCCTGCTGATCGGCAAGACCGTGGGCATCTTCGGCGTATCGTGGCTCGCCATCCGAATCGGACTGGGCCAGCGACCGGCCGGGCTTGCCTACCGCGACCTGTTCGCGTTGTCGGTACTCGGCGCCGTCGGATTCACGGTCAGCCTGCTGATCGTCGAGCTGTCGCTCACCGGCGAAGCAGCCGATGTCGCCACGGCCGCAGTCTTGGCTACCTCATTGATCGCCTCGCTGCTGGGTTCGGCGTTACTGTTACGGCAGTGACCGACGCCAGCAGAAGGGCTGACCAGTGAGCTTCACGAACCGCCGGGACGGAAAGGGCCGCCACGCCGCGCCGGACCAGGCGACGATCGCCAGCATCCCGCTGTCCGACGTCGACGTGCAGGTTCCGGGCCAGGAAAGCATCGGCAGCCTGGTCCGCGACGCCACCACCCAGATGTCCACGCTGGTCCGCGCCGAGGTGGAACTGGCCAAAGCCGAGGTCACCGACGAGGTCAAGAAAGGCCTGCAGGGCAGCGTTTTTTTCCTCGTCGCCCTCACTGTGCTGCTGTTCAGCACCTTTTTCTTCTTCTTCTTTCTCGCCGAGCTGCTCAACACCTGGGTCTGGCGCTGGCTGGCGTTCCTGATCGTTTTCCTGATCATGGTGGTGATCACCGGCGTGTTCGCGCTGCTCGGCTATCTGCGAGTACGCCGATTGCGGGCACCGGAGAAGACGATCGACTCGCTGAAGGCGGCCCGAACTGTGCTGCCCACGGGCAAGTCCGATCCCGCACAGTGGGACGTGGCGCCGGGTGAGTCGACCGGCAAACACTCGGCCAAGACCCTGAACAGGTAGTGCCCGACCCGTCGTCGGTCCGCTACGACGGCCCGTGGTGCCACCGCGACATCTACGCCAACGGAATTCGGTTTCACGCAGTCGAAGCCGGACCGGCCCAGGCGACCGCGCCGTTGATTCTGCTGCTGCACGGTTTCGCCGATTTCTGGTGGTCCTGGCGACACCAGCTCGGCGCCCTCGGCGACGCGGGCTGGCGCGCGGTCGCCGTGGATCTGCGCGGCTACGGCGACAGCGACAAGCCGCCCCGGGGGTACGACGGCTGGACCCTGGCCGGTGACGTCGCCGGGCTGATCCGGGCGCTGGGACACACCGGGGCAACGCTGGTCGGGCACGCCGACGGCGGCCTGGTCTGCTGGGCGACCGCGGTATTGCATCCTCGTCTGGTGCATTCGATCGCACTGATCAACTCACCGCACCCGGATGCGCTCAAACACGCCGTCCTGCACGACGCGGCTCAGCGCGACCTCTGGCTGCCCGGCTTTCTCCGTCATCAGCTGCCCCGCTATCCGGAACGCACGCTGACCCGCCACGACGGGCAGGCGGTGGAGGACCTGCTGCGCGCGCGCTCCGGCCCGACCTGGCCGGGCACCGCCGACTTCGCCGACACGGCCCGACGGCTGCGCTCGGCGATCCGGATTCCCGGTGCCGCACATTGCGCGCTGGAGTACCAGCGGTGGGCGTTCCGGAGCCAGTGGCGCGCCGACGGGCGCCGATTCATGTCCACCCTACGGATCCCGCTCGACCTCCCGGTACTGCAAATTCACGGCGAGCTCGACCCCTACATCCGGGCCGAGTCGTTCCGACGCTGCCTACGCTGGGCACCCGGTCGCGAGCTCGTCGGCATCCCCGGGGCCGGGCACTTCCCGCACCAAGAGTGTCCTGAGCGGGTTACCGCGCAGCTGCTGCGCTTCGCCGGCCCGCGGTAGCCGAACCGATCGGTCAGACGATGCAGGCGCCGGTCTCGACCGGTCCGACAGCCGTGGACGCTCGCTGTACCTGCGCCTGGATCTCGCGGTCGGTGAGCACGAAGCCGGTTTCACTGCTGTCCACCGCCGCGCCGAACACCACCCCGAGCACGTTGCCGCTCGTATCGATCAGCGGCCCACCGGAATTGCCCTGTTTGATCTGCCCACGCACGGTGTACACCTCGCGTTCCACCGTGCCGTTTCGATAGATGTTGGGGCCGGTGAGATCGAGCGTCTCCCGAACTCGGGCCGGCGTGACCGAATACGGGCCGCCGCCCGGGTAACCGAGCACGATCGCGTCGTCGCCGGTTCGCGCCGGTTCCGGGGCGAACGTCAACGGCCGAGCGGTCAGCCCCGGCACCGACAGGATCGCGATGTCCACCGACGGGTCGAACAACACCACCGTCGCCTCCAGCGGACCGTCGACCGCATCGACGGTGATGCCGGTCGTGCCGGCAACCACGTGGGCATTGGTCACGACTCGCTCCGGCGCGACGACGAAGCCGGAGCCCTCGAGCGCCCGCTGGCAGCTCGGCGCTACGCCGCGAATCCTGAGCACACTTTCCTGGACGGACGTCGCAACCGGGTACCTCGCAATTTTCTCATCGGGTTCGGCCACCGACAACGACGGCGTCCGACCGAACCGGCCGATCACATCCGGCAAGCCGGAGGTGTCGAGCAGCGCGGAGAACTCGTTGGGCAGCTCGCGCATCCAGGCCGGCGCGAGGTCGTCCACCTTCGCGAGCACCACCGAGCCGCGTACCGCAGCCGCGATCTTGGGCTGCGCCGCGGAGGTCAGCGGAACCGCCAGCAACCACGCCGCCACCAATACGGCGACCGCCTGCAGACAAGCACCGATCACGCTGTCCACCGACCGAGTGGCCGAGCTACGCATGCCGCTCCGCGCCGCGCGGCCCAGCACCATCCCGGCAACCTCGCCGACGATGACCAAGGCGACGATCAACGCGACCCCGGCCAACACCCGGGTCCGGCCGGTGTCGACATGCACCAGGATGTGCGGCGCAATCAGGATTCCCGCGACCGCGCCGAGCACGACCCCGAGAAAGGCCAGCGCGGACGCGACGGCGCCGTTTCGCCAGCCGGACATGGCCGCGACGAAAGCGAGCAACACCACGGCAATGTCGAGCCACGCAGATCCGGTCATCGCCCAGGCCTGTCCCCGGCGGGATCCGGATCGTCGAACCCAGGGTTCGGGGATGCCGGCAAGGTGGCCGACATTCCTGCCCCGGCAAGCACAGTTCCCAGGTCACGCACGTCGTTGCGATCCCACTCCCGTTCCCAACCGGACATCTGAAGCAGCCAGGCGAGGATACCGCCGGTGAATCCCCAAACGATCATGCCGTCGGCCTGGAATGCCGGGCCACGATAACCGAGAGGATGCTGCACCGTAAATCTGTTGGCCGGATCCAGCAGTGTCGCCAGCGGTACCCGAACCACCCGCTGCGCTTCCGCCGGATCGATCACCCGGACCGGGCTGGGTGCCCGCCAGTAACCGACGACCGGGGTCACATCGAATCGCGAGGGCGGCACGTAGAGGCTCGGCAACACCCGGACGATCTGCACGCCGGCCGGATCCAGACCGGTCTCCTCGGTGGCTTCACGCAACGCTGTAGCTACCCGGTCGGCATCGGCCGGTTCGCTCCCGCCGCCCGGAAACGCCACCTGCCCGGCATGTTGCCGCAGATCCTGGGAACGCTGGGTGAGCAGGATGTCCGCGGACGCCGGCAGGCCACCCGCTCGGGCCGGATCGGACGTCGGCGGTCCGCCGACCAACACCAGCACCGCCGCGGGGCGAGCCCCAGCGACAGCTTTGATCACCCGGGACAACAACGGCGAGCCGTCCGGCGGCCGGTCCGCCGCCGGCGCTTGTGCCACCGCCCGCAACCAGTCGGGTACCGGCGCGTCGTTCATGCGGTCACTCCCAGGATGTCCCGGACGGTTGCGGCGATGTCGTCGACATCACGAAACGGTCGGGCCAGCACGCGCGCCACCGTGCCGTCCGATCGGACCAGTACCGAATAGGGCAGCACCGCCGGTGCGTCGACCGCGGCGTCCAGTCGGCGCGCACCGTCCTGCACCCCGGGCAGATGGACGTCGAGCGCGGCCAATCGGGCCAGTCCAGGCCCGATTGCCGGATCGAAATGCACGGTCAGCACGGTGATCCCGGCGGACCGGTCCGCGAATTCCTGCAACAGCGGCAGTTCCTCCGCGCATGGGGTACACCAGTAGGCCCAGACATTGAGCAGCGCGGGTCGACCCGCCAATGCCGCTGCCAGCTCGATCGGCGCACCGTCGGCAAGGCAGCTCAGCTCGATCTGCAGGGGCGAATGTGCCGACACCGGCGCGGACGAGCGGGCCGGACAAGGCGCCAATGCCGCGGTGGCGCGGGCCGCGCTCAGCTCGGCCGGATCTTCGGCCACGGCACCGCGCGATGCCGTACCGGCACGCACATCATGTCCGCCGTCCGGATCGCCGGAGCGCGGCCAGAGCGCGACGATCAAGGCGACCACGACCACCAGCAAAGCCAGCCCGACCTGACCGGAGCGCGACATCCGCAGGCTCACCGGCCGACCAGCTCCAACAGGTACGGCGCCTCCGGCCCCTTGACCAGCTTGGCGGCCGACACCGGGTCGGTCGGGCCGATACCGAACGCCGGGCAATCCCGCGCCAGCAGGCACACCCCGCACGCCGGCTTGCGCGCATGACACACCCGGCGACCGTGAAAGATCACCCGATGCGATAACTCGGTCCAATCCCGCCGTTCGATCAGCTCGCCCACCGCGAACTCGACCTTGACCGGATCCTCCGCGTCGGTCCACTGCCACCGCCGAACCAGCCGACCGAAATGCGTATCGACCGTGATCCCCGGAACCCCGAAGGCATTGCCGAGAATCACGTTCGCCGTCTTTCGGCCGATCCCTGGGAGCGAAATCAGGTCGGTCATGGTGTGCGGCAGTTCGCCGTCGAAGCGATCGAGCAACGCCTGCCCGAGGCCGATCAACGATGCCGACTTGTTGCGGAAAAAACCGGTGGGCCGAATCAGCTCCTCGAGCTCGACCCGATTCGCCGCCGCATAGGCGCGCGCGTCGGGATACCGGACGAAGACCGCCGGCGTGGTCGCATTCACCCGCTGGTCGGTGCACTGCGCCGACAGGATCGTCGCTACCGCCAGCTCCAACGGCGTACGGAAATCCAGCTCGCAATGTGCATCCGGGAATGCCACACCCAGCTGCCGGTTCATCCGCCTGGCCCGCCGCACCAGACCGAGCCGAGTCTCACCGGACCGAGGCGAACCAGGCAGGGCCGAACCGGCCACCGGAGAAACTGCAGGCATCCGACAACTGTACGACCGGGCCCCGACGCGCCGAGCGAGAGCACCGCTGCCTCGCCCGGATGCACCCACCCCTCGCTGTTACGCCTCTGTTCCTTTCCTTCAGGGGGCAACTCGGTGTTTACTCACCGGTATGCAAGGTCTCGCAGTTGTGCTCTTCCCTGTGCTGCTGATGTTGTTCGCCTTGGCCATGGAGCGCGTGGAGCACCGGCTGAGTCGACTGACCGTGCGCGAACAGGATGTCGACGACCTGCTCAGCGGCCGAAGCACCGAGATCACGCCACTTTCGAACACCGGCCGAACCGAGATCCGCGCCCGGTTCGAAGTCCGTGAAGCGGACGCCGATCCGGCCTTGGCGAGCTGAAATCGTACTTCTACCCGGAAAGCTCGATCCATCCAGGTATTCGTACGCTACCAGCAGAGTGGTCTCGGTCACTGTTTACCCGAGTTGCCCGTAGACTGAAACAGCGAGAAGTTCACCGTCCGACGCCGCCCGGCGTCGGACGGTTCGCAATTTCTGGATCGAAAGCGCTGATCTACTTTTTTCGCGAAGGAGCACCACGTGGACGAGGCTCTGGCCCGGGCCGGCATCTTCCAAGGCGTCGAACAGTCTGCGGTTGCGGCATTGACCAAGCAGTTGCTTCCGGTCGATTTTCCGCGCAGCCACGTCATCTTCAACGAAGGCGAGCCTGGCGACCGCCTCTACATCATCGAGTCGGGCAAGGTGAAACTCGGGCGCCGCTCCCCGGACGGGCGGGAGAACCTGCTCACCGTGATGGGACCGTCGGACATGTTCGGCGAGCTGTCCATCTTCGACCCGGGTCAACGCACCTCGACCGCTACCACCGTGACCGAGGTGCGCACGGTCACGATGGACCGAGAGGCCTTGACCTCCTGGATTACCGACCGCCCGGAAATCGCCGAGCAGTTGCTTCGCGTGCTTGCCCGCCGGCTCCGCCGCACCAACAACAGCCTGGCCGACCTGATCTTCACCGACGTTCCCGGCCGCGTCGCCAAGCAGCTGCTCCAACTGGCACAACGGTTCGGCACCCAGGAGGGTGGCGCATTGCGGGTCACCCACGACCTGACCCAGGAAGAGATCGCGCAGCTGGTCGGCGCGTCCCGCGAGACCGTGAACAAGGCACTCGCCGACTTCGCCCATCGCGGGTGGCTCCGCCTGGAGGGCAAGACGGTGCTGATTCTCGACTCGGAGCGGCTGGCCCGCCGCGCCCGATAGATCGCCGGCCACCGAACGTCGATCAGCGGCGCAGGTAGTCCAGCTGCGCTTTGACCGAACTGCGTGCCGCGGGCCACAGCTTCTTGTCGACGTCGGCGTAGACGTGCCGGACCACCTGCATCGGCTTCGCGTCCGGCCCGAGCGTGATCAGCGCGGCGCGGACTTGATCGAGCCGCTCCTCCCGGTGTGCCAGATAGGCTCGCGCGACGTCGGCGGTGTCCGGCTGGTCCGGCCCGTGTGCGGGCAACAATCGCCGGCCGACACCCAGATCGACCAGTCGGCGCAGCGAGTCGAGGTAGTCGGCGAGGGTTCCGTCTCTGCTGTCGATGACGGTGGTCCCGCGTCCGAGGATGGTGTCACCGGTGAGCACGGCATCGTCGAGCACGAAGCTCGCCGAATCAGCGGTATGCCCCGGCGTCCGCAGCACCCCGATCCGCAGCCCGGCGGCCTCGATCACCTCACCGTCGACCAGCGGTTCGACGTCGTGGCCGTCGAACTGCCCGTGCAGGAACTGGCCGGCAAACGCACGTGCCGGGCTTCCGGTCGCTTTGACGAACCGCTTCAGCCCGGCGGTGTGATCCGGATGCCGATGCGATATCAGGGTCAGGGCGACGGGCCCCTGTTCGGCCACGATCCGCAGATGCTCCCGGTCACGGGGACCGGGGTCCACGACCACGCACTCCCGAGTACCCGGAGCCCGCAAGATCCAGGTATTGGTGCCATCCAGCGTCATCCGGCCCGGATTACGTGCCAGCACCACCGCCGCGGTCGGCGTGACCGGACGTAGCTGCGCATAAGCCGGATGCGCCGGCGTCGCCGCATCCGCGGTATCTCTCGCCGTCATCATTCCAATCTAGAATTCCGATCCGGAAAAGCTAACGGACCTCGGCGATCAATTCGACCTCCACCGACGCGCCGAGCGGCAACTCCGCAACCCCGACCGCCGACCGGGCGTGCACCCCGGCCGGGCCGAAGACCGCACCGAGCAGATCGGAGGCACCGTTGATCACCGCAGGTTGGCCGGTGAACCCGGGCGCCGAAGCGACGAAACCGACCACCTTCACGATCCGCACCACGGCGTCGAGACCGACCAGCCCGTGCACCGCGGACAGCGCGTTGAGTGCGCACAGCCGCGCCCCCTCGGCCGCCGCCTCCGGGGTGACCTCTGCACCGACGGCGCCGGTCACGACCAGATCGCCGTCGGCGAGCGGCAGCTGCCCGGAGGTGTACACCAGCGCGCCCGCCCGCACTGCGGGCGTGTACGACGCGAGCGGTGTCGCCACCGGCGGCAAGGTCAGCCCGAGCCGATCGAGATTGGCTCGCCAGCCGGTCGCTCCGCGACCCTCGGTCATCGCCGTCTCACCGGTCATTTCGGCCGCTTCAGATAAGCCACGTGCTGCTCGCCGGTCGGCCCGGGCAGGACGGTCACCAGCTCCCAGCCGTCCGCGCCCCACTGGTCCAGGATCTGCTTGGTCGCGTGCGTGAGCAGCGGTACGGTCGCGTACTCCCAGACGATCGAATTGCTCATGTCGTGAGCGTATCCCGGGTGCAGCCGACGGTCGGGAGATAAGCTCGGCCCGTGTCCGCACCCCCGAACATCGAGACTGGCTGGCCAGATCGTGCACGCAAGGCCCGTCTTCATTTCGTGTCCGGCAAGGGCGGAACCGGCAAGTCCACGGTCGCCGCCGCCCTGGCGCTCGCGTTGGCCGCCGGCGGCCGGCGAGTGCTGCTGGTCGAGGTGGAGAATCGACAGTCGATCGCCCAGTTGTTCGATCGACCGCCGTTGCCGTACACCGAGACGAAGATCGCGACCGCCGACGGTGGCGGCGAGGTGATGGCGCTGGTCCTGGACGTCGAGACGGCCTTCCTCGAGTATCTCGACATGTTCTACAGCCTCGGCTTCGCCGGCCGAGCGATGCGCCGGATGGGTGCAGTCGAGTTCGTCACGACGCTCGCCCCCGGCCTGAAGGACATCATCCTGACCGGCAAGATCAAGGAATGCGTGATCCGGGTCGACAAGTCCGGCTCGCAGGTCTACGACGAAGTCGTCGTCGACGCTCCCCCGACCGGGCGGATCGCCAACTTCCTGGACGTCACCAAGGCGATCATGGAGGTGGCCAAAGGCGGTCCGGTTGCCGGCCAGGCCGAGGGCGTGGCCCAGCTGCTGCATTCGGACGACACGATGGTCCATCTGGTGACCCTGCTGGAGGCATTGCCCGTACAGGAGACATCGGACGCGGTAGCCGAGCTGACCAAGCTCGACGTGCGGGTCGGCACGGTGATCGTCAACCGGACCGGCTCCAGCTCGCTACCGCCGGCCGCGCAGGCTGCGGCCGCTCGGGGGGAGATCGATACCGATGCCCTGAGCGCCGGTCTGGCGCAAGCCGGTGTCGAGCTCTCCGACCAGGACTTCGCCGGCCTGGTGACCGAGGTGGCCGAGCTGTCGGCGACGCTGCAGGCGCAGCAAGCCAGCGCGGCCGAGCTGGAGAAGGTGAACGTGCCGCGGATCTCGTTGCCGATGCTGACCGACGGGGTGGATCTGGGCGGGCTCTACGAGCTCGCCGCGATCCTGCGCGAGGAGGGTGTGAAGTGACCGCAGCGAGCGGCGGACCGGTACCACTGGATATCACCGCGATCCTGGACGACCCGACCGCCCGGGTGATCGTCTGTTGCGGCTCCGGCGGCGTCGGCAAGACCACGACCGCAGCGGCACTCGCACTGCGCGCCGCCGAACGTGGCCGCCGGGTTGTCGTGCTCACCATCGACCCGGCGAAGCGGCTGGCCCAGGCATTGGGCGTGGCCGAACTGGACAACACACCGCAACGAGTCGATGTGGCCGGGCTCGAGCTGCAGGGCGAGCTGTTCGCCATGATGCTCAACATGCGTCGCACCTTCGACGACATGGTGCTCGAACACACGACGCCGGAGAAGGCCGAGCAGGTCTTCGCCAACCCCTTCTACCAAACCGTCGCGTCCCAGTTCGGCGGCACCCAGGAATACATGGCGATGGAGAAGCTGGGCCAGCTCGCCGCCACCGGCGAGTGGGATCTGATCGTCGTGGACACCCCGCCGTCGCGCAACGCACTGGACTTTCTCGACGCACCGGAACGACTGGGCAAGCTACTCGACGGCCGGATGCTCCGGCTGATCATGGCGCCCGGCCGTGGTGTCGGCCGGCTGGTCACCGGCGCCGTGGGCCTGGCCATGCGCGGCGTGTCGACGATTGTCGGCGGACAGATGCTCAAGGACGCTTCGGCATTCCTGCAGTCCTTGGAGTCGATGTTCGGCGGCTTCCGCGAGCGGGCCAACCGGACCTACGAGCTGCTTTCCCAGCGCGACACCCGGTTCCTCGTAGTCGCGGCCGCCGAGCCGGATGCATTACGCGAAGCGTCGTTCTTCGTCGACCGGCTGTCCACCGAGAGCATGCCGTTGGCCGGGTTGGTGCTCAACCGCACCCACCCGACCCTGTGCACGCTGACCCCGGATCACGCGCTGACCGCGGCAGCTCAGCTCGACAAGGCGGTGCCCGGCACACCCGAGACCGAGCTGGCCGCGGCGGCGCTTCGGGTGCATGCCCAGCGCGCCGCTACCGACCGGCGGGAACGGCACCTGCTGCAGCGGTTCACCCGCGCTCATCCTCGGGTTCCGGTGATCGGCGTACCGGCGCTCCCATTCGAGGTCTCCGACCTGGCCGCGTTGCAGGCCGTGGGCGACCAGCTGACCCGACTCGGCGCCTGACGCAGCGAAGGCGCGGATCGCTCCGCGCCTTCGCTGTCAACGCCTGCGGGTCCGACGTCGGCGATCTGCCGCGCTCGACTCTCCGCTGAACTTCCTGATGCCGAACCTCCTGATCAATTCAGCGGCTGCTGTTGCCGTTGGGTGGCGAAGAATGCCGCCCACGACTCCACCTCCGGATGTTGCTTGAGCAACGCACGCCGCTGCCGCTCCGTCATGCCGCCCCAGACGCCGAACTCGACCCGGTTGTCCAGCGCATCGGCGCCGCACTGCATGAGAACCGGACAATGCCGACAGATGGTTGCGGCCTTGCGCTGCGCGGCGCCGCGGACGAACAGCTGGTCAGGATCTACTTCGCGACACCGTGCCTTCGAGACCCAGGCAATCCGGGCTTCTGCTTGCTCGACGTCCAATCGGGTGGTGGGAGCGGTGGTCGTAAACATTCGGTCAGGCCCCTTTGCAGTTCCACACGCCGACGAATCGGCGTTCAAAGAACGCGACAGGTGTGCGGCCGTGTCCCCGGGCCAATTGCCGCCTCGTCGCGTTCCTAGGTGTGTGTTAGCTCAATCACACTGGGAACATAATCTAGGTAACCGGAACCACCCGGCGCAAGACTCCGGGACGGATTTTTTGGTACGGGCGTCCCTAGTGTTATCTACCAGCAACCTAACCGGCGGTTCGCGCGGCATCGATCCGGCAAGTGATCGATGCGGATGCGGAGGGCCACCGACCCGCCCGGCGCGAACGGCCTGTCGGACCCGACACGTACGCTGTCCCCGTGTCGGTTGGAAACACCATCGCTAAATTGGCCGGTAGTTGCCTCGTCGCCGGGATGCTCCTGGCCGGTTTGCTGTTCCCGGTCGCGGGCGGATTCGGCTACCTGTCCAATCGAGCCGCCGACGCGGTGGACAACGTCTCGGCCGAGCTCGTGGAGGGAACGGTACCGGCTGTATCCACGATGGTGGACATATCCGGGAAACCGATCGCCTGGCTCTACGAACAACGCCGGTTCGAGGTACCGAGCGACAAGATCTCCAACGACATGAAGCTGGCGATCGTCTCGATCGAGGACAAGCGGTTCAGCGAGCACCAGGGCGTCGACTGGCAAGGCACGCTGCGCGCACTGGTCACGAACTCGTCCAGCGGCGAAGTACAGCAGGGCGGCTCGACGATCGATCAGCAGTACGTCAAGAACTATCAACTGCTGGTGGTCGCGAAGACCGACGCGGAGCGACGTGCCGCCGTGGAGGCGACCCCGGCCCGCAAGATCCGCGAGATCCGGATGGCGCTGACGCTGGACAAGAAGCTGACCAAGGACGAGATCCTGACCCGGTACCTGAACCTGGTGCCGTTCGGCAACTCGTCGTACGGCATCCAGGACGCGGCGCAGACCTACTTCGGCGTCGATGCAGCAAACCTCGACGTTCCGCAGTCCGCGATGCTCGCCGGCATGGTCCAGTCCAGTTCCAAGCTGAATCCGTACACCAATCCGGCCGGGGTGACCGAACGACGCAACACCGTACTGGACACCCTGATCCAGAACGTCCCCCAGCGAGCGAACGAGTTCCGGGCGGCGAAGGAGCAGCCGCTCGGCGTGCTGCCCGAGCCCAAGGGGGTGCCGCGCGGATGCATCGCGGCCGGCGACCGCGGCTTCTTCTGCGACTACGCGTTGCAGTACCTGGCCGACTCCGGGATCAGTCGGGAACAGGTGGACCGGGGCGGATACCTGATCAAGACCACTCTGGACCCGGAAGTCCAGTCCTCTACCAAGGACTCGGTGAACGGCAACGCCAACCCCGGTCTGCAGGACATCGCCGAGGTGATGAACGTGGTCAGTCCCGGGCAAGACCAGCACCGCGTCCTGGCCATGGCGAGTAGCCGAACCTACGGACTGAACGGCGACGCCCACGAGACGGTCCAACCGCAGCCCTACTCCATGGTCGGTGACGGCGCCGGGTCGGTCTTCAAGATCTTCACGACGGCTGCGGCGATGGAGAAAGGCCTCGGCATCAACGCCACCCTCGACGTGCCGGTGCGGTTCGAGGCGAAGGGCATGGGTAACGGCGGCGCCAAGAATTGTCCCCCGGCCACCTACTGCGTCGAGAATGCCGCCAAATACCCGTCGCCGATGTCGGTGACCCAAGCCCTGGCGACCTCACCGAACACGGCTTTCGTCAAACTCATCCAGTCGGTCGGGGTGACGCCGACCGTCGACATGGCCGTTCGACTCGGCTTGCGGTCCTACGCGGTGCGCGGAACCTCCGGACACGGCGATCAGAGCTTGGCCGACATGATCAAGGAACAGAACCTGGGCTCGTTCACCCTGGGGCCCACCCCGGTCAACCCGCTGGAGTTGTCCAACGTGGCGGCGACACTGGCCTCCGGCGGCCGGTGGTGCCCGCCGACACCGATCGACTCGATCATCGACCGCGAGGGCAAGTCGGTGCCGCTGACCCAGCAAGCATGCGAACAGGTGGTCGAGCCGGGTCTGGCGAATACCCTGGCCAACGCGCTCAGCCAGGACGACGTGGGCGCCGGCACCTCGACCGCAGCCGCCGGCGCGACGGGCTGGTCCGGACCGGTGTCCGCGAAGACCGGCACCACCGAGACCCATCGCTCGTCGGCGTTCCTGGCCTTCACCAATTCGCTGGCCGGCGCTTCCGTGGTCTACGGCGATACTCCGACCCCCGGCGAGATCTGCTCGTTTCCGCTGCGCAACTGTGGCGACGGCAATCTGTACGGGGGCAACGAACCCGCCCGGACCTGGTACACCGCCATCCGATCGGTGCTCGGCAACTATCCACCGCTGAGCTTGCCGCCCACCGATCCGAAGTACGTGCGCGGATCGACCGAGGCGCAGGTGCCCGAGGTGACCGGGATGACCCAGGGCGCGGCTACCGCAACGCTGGCGGCTGGGGGCTTCCAGGTGAACCCGGTGACCCAGCCGGGTGAACAGAACCGCGGCACGGTGACCGGATCTGCCCCCTCGGGCTCTGCCATCCCCGGCTCGACCGTGACCATCTTCGTCAGCGACGGGAGCCTCAAGCCGAAACCGTCGGCCGGTGCCCGACCGAGTCCGAGTTCCACGCCGGCGTCGCCCTCCCGGGCACCGCGCTGATCGTCGAAGAACCGGCGAACGAGCCGGAACTCAGAGACGCGTCTTGACCGCCGCTGCCAGTCGTGCGCCGTCTGCGCGGCCCGCGGCCAAACCTGTCGCGACCCGCATCACCTGACCCATCTGCCGGACCGTGGGCACGGCGCCGAGTTCGGCGGTGATCTGCGCGACAGCAGCGTCGGCGACCGCTCCGAGTTCGTCGTCGGACAATTTCGCCGGCAGGTACTCGTCGATGATCTCGGCCTCGTCCCGTTCCTTGGCGGCGAGCTCGGCCCGGCCGGCGTCGGCGAAAACCTTCGCCGCCTCGGCCCGCTTCTTGGCTTCTTTGGCAAGTACCTCGACAACCTGAACGTCCGCGAGCTCCTGCGCCCGGTCACCGGCAACCTCCGCATTGGTGATCCCGGCCAGCAACATTCGCAACGTTTGCGTCCGTACCGTGTCCTTGGCCTTCATCGCGGCGGTGAGGTCGGATCGCAATCGAGCCTTCAGTTCGGCCATGCCGACCAACGTTACGCCGCAGCGCGGGTGGGACTGCTCCGGTCGAGGCGCCTACTCTGTACAGATGTCCGAGATATCGCTGTCGACGCTGCGCCGCACCGCCACCGGATTGACCGGAGCGGCCGCACTGGGAATCGGCTACGTCTCCGTCGTCGAACGCAACGCATACACGCTCCGCGAAGCCACCCTCCCGGTACTCGAACCGGGCGCCGCCAGCCTGCGTGTGCTGCACATCAGCGATCTGCACATGACCCCATGGCAACGGGTCAAACAGCAGTGGGTGCGCGAGCTCGACCGGCTCGAGCCGGACTTGGTGGTGAACACCGGGGATAATCTCTCGCACCCACGGGCTGTGCCGTCCGTCGTCCAGGCCCTCGGTGGCCTGCTCGCCCGACCCGGCCTGTTCGTGTTCGGTAGCAACGACTACTTCGGGCCGGTACCGAAGAATCCGGCCCGATACCTGATCAACAACCATCGCCGGACACCGACCGGTGAGCCGTTGCCGTGGCGGGATATGCGAGCTGCGTTCACCGAGCGGGGCTGGTTGGACATGACCCACGTGCGGCGCGAGCTCGACGTCGCCGGAGTCCACATCGCCGTCGCCGGAGTGGACGACCCACACATCGATCGCGACCGGTACGACACGGTCGCGGGTGCGCCGAATCCGGGTGCCGGCTTGCGCCTGGGCCTGACCCATTCGCCGGAACCACGGGTACTCGATCGATTTGCCGCGGACGGCTACGACCTGGTGCTGGCCGGGCATACCCACGGTGGCCAGGTCTGTCTACCGGTCTACGGCGCCCTGGTGACCAACTGCGGGCTGGACCGTTCCCGGGCCAAAGGGGCGTCTCGCTGGGGCGAGCGCATGCGATTGCACGTCTCGGCCGGGATCGGGACGTCGCCGTGGGCGCCGTACCGGCTGTTCTGCCGACCGGAAGCCAGCCTGCTCACCCTGGTCGCGCGGCCCGCTCCCGGCGACCAGTCCGACAGTGGCCGGGGAGTGACCGACACCGCGGCAGCCACCCGCTGATCCGTCACCGACGGGCTCGTCCGCGATCCGGCATGCCGGTGATACCGGTGTTCTCGCCGGGGATACGGCGTTCTTGCAGGCGATTCAGCGTTCGTCGGCGAGTGCGGTAAGCTACCGGAGTCGACACGGGGTGTGGCGCAGCTTGGTAGCGCGCTTCGTTCGGGACGAAGAGGTCGTGGGTTCAAATCCCGCCACCCCGACTCGTGGTTGAGACGACGAAAATGCTCCTGGCCCGCACTGCGGGTCGGGAGCATTTTCGTTTCGGTCGGGCTCGATCGTCCGCAAGATCCAGGAACAACCCCGTTATCTTGGCGATTTCCCGGCTTCTTTCGGTAAAAAGCCGATGAATCGAGTTTCAGAACTACATATTCCGAACCGACTTCATCAGTGCCCCGGCAGACGTGGCACACTCAGGGACGCTCCGCAGCCACCCATGCTGCGCCGCCTACGGCACCTTCCCACAAACAAAGGAACTGCAGTGTCCTCCACCAGCGATGACCGCAGCCGACCGCGAACCGAAATCGACACGACCGTCCCGCACGAGGCTCGGGTATACAACTACTGGCTCGGCGGCAAAGACAACTACGAGGCCGATCGCGTCTTCGGTGACACAGTGGCACAACATATTCCGACGATCAAGGCGATGGCTCAAGCGAACCGGGCGTTTCTCGGTCGCGCCGTTCGGTACTTGGTCGCCGAAGCCGGAGTAACTCAGTTCCTCGACATCGGTACCGGCATCCCGTCCGCGGACAACACCCATGAGGTGGCACAGCAGATCGACCCGAGCAGCCGAATCGTCTACGTGGACAAAGATCCGCTGGTCCTGGCGCACGCCCGGGCATTGATGAGCAGCACCCCGGAAGGCGCGACCACCTACATCCAGGCCGACCTCCACGAGCCCCGCTCGATTCTCGAGCATCCCGCAGTCGCCGAAACCCTGGATCTGGATCGACCGGTCGCGATCATGCTGGTTGCCATCATGATGTACTTCCACGACAGCGACCGCCCGGCCGAAGCGATCCAGACCCTGCTGGACGCCGTACCGTCCGGCAGCTTCCTGACGATCACCCACCCCACCGGCGACTTCGCGCCGGCAGCGATGGCTCGGGCGGTGACCGCCATCGAAGCCGGCGGGGTGCGCTTCCAGGCCCGCAGTCGGGCCGAGTTCGAAACCCTGTTCAACGGGCTCCCCACCGTTGAGCCGGGCCTCGTACCGGTCGCCGCCTGGCGCCTCGACCTGGCCGACGGGCCGAGCTTGGTGAACAATCCCGAAGAGGTCTGGTACTGGTCGGGGGTAGCCCGTAAACCCTGACCCGCACCGGTAGAGTCGAGGTAAGACGCGGCGGGTAGACCGGTTCGGCACCCATCCGCCGGATCGGCGTCAGGCCGGAGCCGTGGATCGGAAGGACGACCTCAGTGGAGACCGCGATCGTCTGGTTGCTCGCCACGCTCGTCTATTGGTGGAACCTGTTCTGACCGATCGGCGGCCGCGGTCGGAACACCGTCGACCAGCGTGCTCAGCGCGGCCAGCATCGGCACTTGCCCTCGCACCAGCTTGTCGGCCGCGGTGTCGAGGTCGAACCAATCAGCTCGGTCCACTTCGGGGAACTCGCGGATCTGTCCGGAGCGAGGTGGCCATTCCATCTGGAAGGTGTTGCCGGCCAACGTCATCGCGTCGAAATCCGCACACAACGCATACGCCGTCACCCGCTTCCCACCGGCCTGCCGGAACGTCCCGAGTTCGATCAGTTCGCCGTCCGGCGGCGGCGCGCCGGTCTCCTCGGTGAACTCCCGCACGGCCGCGGCCCGCGGTTCTTCGTCGGCGGCCAGCAGCCCTTTCGGAATCGTCCAGGCTCGCTCGTCCTTGCCGGCCCACAGCGGCCCGCCGATGTGGGCGAGAAAAACCCGAACCCGGTCGGCGTCCTGCCGGTACAGCAGGATGCCCGCGCTGTGCAGTACCACCGAGGTCAGGCGATCAGCCGCGGGAGCAACTCGAATGCCTGCTCCCGCAACCGATGCGGCGCGTCGGCCGTACCGTGCGAGTACCGCACCAGGGCCTGGACGAACAACCCGTCGAGCGCGGCGTACGCGGTCCGCGCATCGACGGTCGGCATGCTGTGCGAGAGCTCGGCATACCGCTCGACCACCCGCCAGATCATCTGCTCGAGGTTGGTGTCGATCGCTTGCACGTCGGGGGCGAAGACCTGCTCGAACATGCTCTGGGAACGCAGGTCGTACCAAAGCCGGTGCATCTCGTTGTCGTCGACCAACGTCTGCGCCAGCCGTTCGGCGAAACCGCTCCGCAGCGCACCGGCCTCGGAAGCACCGGCGACCAGATCGTCGTAGCGGGCGACGCACTCGGTCTTGTACAGCCGGACACAATGCGAGATCAGGTCGACCTTGTCGATGAAGTAGTAGTGCAGGACCCCGTGGCTGTACTCCGAGTTGGCCGCAATCTCGCGCAAGCTGGTCCGGGCGTAACCCAGCTCGGCCAGCGTCCGCAACGTGGCTCGGGCGAGCTCGTCCCGCCGCCCGGCGATCTTGTCCGCACGCCGCTTCGCGGCATTGCCGGCCGGGCTTTCGCGAGACGCCGCCGGGCTTTCGCGAGACGCCGCAGCATCCGAGGCAGACGGCACGTCCGGCGCAGTCCGGTTGTTGGCCACTGTTCCGACTCCCTCCGGCCTACGCACACTCGGCCCCGACAGCCGCACGCCGATGATCGCCCAACAATACCTGGGCAAACGGCCTGGTCAGGCATGAAGTTTTTTTGTGTCAGTTGCCAAGATTTCTCTTTACATGTGTCACGGGTCACGTAATGTGTCTGTCACACCGTTTGGTCACCACCATCTCCGAAGGGCGGGCCGCCATGAGCGTCTTCGATCTGACCGGTCGCAAAGCACTGGTCACCGGCGGGGCTCGAGGACTCGGCGAGGGGATGGCCAAGGCCCTGATCGCCGCCGGCGCGAACGTGGTCATCGGCGACGTCGAGGACGAGCTGGGCGGCGCCACGGCAACGACGCTGGGCGCCGGATTCGTCCACCTCGACGTCACCGACGACGCGAACTGGGAGTCGGCGGTCGCCGCTACTGTCGATCAGCTCGGCGGCCTGGACCTCGTGGTCAACAACGCCGGAGTCGAGATCACGAGCCTGCTGACCGAGGTCACAGCCGAGCAGATCGACACCATGCTCGCCGTCAACGTCAAGGGCACCACCCTCGGTATCAAGCACGGTCTGCTGGCGATGCGCCCGAACGGGATCGCCGGGGCCGGTGGGGCCATCGTCAACGTCGCATCGGTCGCTGCGACCATCGCTTTCCCCGGCATCGCGGTGTACTCGGCGACCAAGTCCGCGGTCGATCGACTCACCCGAGTCGCTGCGATGGAATCGGGCCGGCTCGGCTACGGCGTGCGGGTCAACTGCATCTATCCCGGATTGGTGCCGACCGCGATGGGCGTCGGGCTGGCCAACGATGTCGCCGCGATCGGCCTGTTCGGCTCGCCCGAGGAAGCGGTCGGCTCGGTCGTCGAGCTGACCCCGGCCGGCCGGCTCGGTGAAGTCGCCGACATGGCCGACGCGGTCGTCTTCCTCGCCTCCGACGCGGCCCGATTCATCACCGGCGCCGGCCTCCCGGTCGACGGCGGCATGGGTATGTGATCCGCGGTTCCGGCCCGACTCACTCGAACACGTTCCCGAGCACCTGGAGGCAGCCCATGAGCACCAAGCCCGTCGTCGTGTACGGCGCATCCGGCTACACCGGCCGGCTCGTCTGTGAGTACCTGCGCGAATACAACGTGCCGTTCGTCGCGGCCGGGCGCAGCAAGGACCGGCTCGACGAATCGATGCGTACCAACGTGGCCGGCATCGAAACTGCCGACTACGAGGTCACCGAGGTGGCCGGCGACGTCGACGCGCTGACCGACCTGTTCACCGGCGCTCAGGTGGTGCTGAACACGGTGGGTCCGTTCAGCAAGTACGGACCCGCGGTGGTGGAAGCTGCCCTCGCAGCCGGTGTGCACTACACCGACACCACCGGCGAGCAGGACTGGCTGATCACCTGCGACGAGCAGTACGGCGCGAAGTTTGCCGAGCGGGGTCTGCTGCTCTCGCCCGGCATCGCGCAGATGTACACCACCGGCGAGATCGCCGCCCAGATCGCCCTGGAGAATCCCGGTTTGGACACCCTGGACATCGCCGTGTTCTGGGGTGGCAGCCCGACCATCGCCTCGACCCAGACCATTCTGGTCAACGCTGCCACGTCGAGCGCGCACTACCTGCAGCAGAACCAGTACGTCGAGTTCGATCCGAATCAGGGCTTGGTGCCTCTGGTCGTGCCCGGCCAGCACGAGTTGGCGCTGTCCCTACCGTGGGGCGGCACCTCGCATCCGGTCTGGTTCAAGCGAGATCCCCGGGTGGCCAACTGCAAGGCGCAGGGCGGCGTGTTCAACGCGGCGCTGATGCACGGGGTGCCGCAGATCGTGGCCGGCGCCTTGGCCGCCACCAAGGACATGTCCCCCGAGGACCGCGATGCCGCGCTGACCGAAACCGCCGCCCAGGTGATGAACGTGATGCCGCCCCGGGAGAATCCGCGGATCAACAAGTCGCTCGACTCGGTCCACGCCTCCGGGCCGTTGGGCCGCGCACATGTGGTGATCCACGGCAACAGCAACTACAAGCAAACCGGTCTGTTGCAGGCGTTCGCTGCGTATTCATTGCTCCAGCAGCCGCCGAAACGGGCCGGCTTCGTCTCGGGCTGCCAGGCATTCGGACATCGCGAGCTGCTGAGCGTGCTGCGCGAGTTCGGCCTGGTGGCCAAGCCGGTGGTCACGCTCAGCGACTGACCCGACCACCGGCCAGGTCGGTCCTGCCCGTGCGATCGTCCCCCGCGGGCAGGACCGGCATCCATTCCCTCGCACGAAGGAGCCGCCACCGTGATCGTGCCATCTCTGCCGTTCACTCGGGCTGCCGCCCGACCGGATGCGCCGGCACTACGCGACGATCGGCTCGAGCTGGACAATGCCGGGTTCGCGGCTGCGGTGGCGGCGGCCGCCGTGCGGCTGCAGGCGGCTGGAGTCGGGCGCGGTGACGTGGTCGGTCTGCTGTTGCCGAACCGAGCCGAACTGATCGTCGGACTGTTCGCCGCGTGGCGGCTGGGTGCCGCGGTGACCCCGATCAACCCGGTACTCACGCCGGTCGAGGTCGAGCACCAGGTCCGCGACGCCGACGTCGACGTCCTGATCACCGTCGACGGGACCGCGCCGATCGACGGCGTCCGCCCGATCGCCGCGGACGATCTCGGTATCGGTGCGCCGGCACCGGCGGACCCGCCGCCGGCCGCCGAGCTCGGCCCCGACGACCTCGCGCTGCTGATCTACACCGCCGGGACGACCGGTAAGCCGAAGGGCGTGATGATCAGTCACGGCAACATCGACGCGATGACGGCGTCGTTCATCGAGCACCTCGATTTCGGGCCGGACGAGCACAGCCTGCTGATCCTGCCGCTGTTCCACGCGAACGGGGTGGTGCTCGGCACGCTCACCCCGCTCCGGGCCGGTGGCCAGGCCACCATAGTGGGCCGGTTCAAGGCCGACGCGCTGTTCCCGGCGGTCGAGAAGTATCGACCGACCTATTTCTCCGCGGTGCCGGCGATCTACGCGATGCTCAGCGCGCTGCCGGACGACGTCGAACCGGACACCAGCTCGTTGCGTCTGGTCGTCTGCGGTGCCGCGCCCATGCCGGCCGAGCTGATCGCGAAGTTCGAGAACCGGTACGGCGTCGTGTTGGTCGAGGGCTACGGCCTGTCCGAGACCACCACTGCGTCCACGATCAACCCCGTTGCCGGACCACGTAAGCCGGGCACGGTCGGACGGGTGCTGCCCGGGCAGCAGATCCGAATCGCCGATTCGGACGGCAACGACGTCCCGGCGGGCGCCACCGGCGAAGTCCTGATCGCCGGGCCGGTGGTGATGCAGGGCTATCTCAACCGGCCGGAAGACACCGCGAAGACCCTGGTCGACGGCTGGTTGCGGACCGGGGACGTCGGCCGGTTCGACGAGGACGGGTACCTCGTCCTGGTCGACCGGGTCAAGGACATGATCATCCGGGGCGGGGAGAACATCTATCCCAAGGAGATCGAAGCCGCCCTCTACGAGAATCCGGACGTCTTCGAGGCTGCGGTGGTGGCTCGACCGCATCCGGTACTCGGCGAGGTGCCGATCGCCTACGTCTCGCTCAACCCGAACGCAACGACGAACACCGCTTCGCTCCTCGCGGAACTGCCGGAAAAACTCAGCCGGTACAAGATCCCGGTGGAAGTCATTCTGCTGGAAGAGATTCCGAAGAACCCGGTCGGCAAGATCGACAAGCCGACGCTCCGGAGACGGCCGGAAACCGCCGGCTGATCCCCGTTCGGCGGCCTCAGCCGGCGCCGGTCCGGTCGGCATAGACGGCGAACGTGTGCTCGACGCACCGTGCAACGAACCGCGCGTCGATCGCCTTGTCGGTCACGAACAGCCGGAAATACAGCGGCGCGCACAAGGTCTCGATCACGTCGTGGGGCTCGCTGCCGCGCCGCAGTTCGCCACGGTCGATCCCCCGCCGGATCACCGGCGCGATCCGGTCGAGCCGGTCGTTCCAGAACGTGCGTCGGGCGGCCGCGATGTCCGGGTCGGCGAACAAGGCGATCGTCGTTCCCAGAAAGCGCTCCATGCCCGGCTGGGTGACCAGATCTCGAGTCTGCTCGAGCAACTGCACCAGGTCGCCGCGCAGGGTACCGGTATCCGGCGGCGGGTTTCCGCGGCCGGCGAGTTCGGTCACCGCATCGGCGACCACGGCGGTTCGGTGACCCCAACGCCGATAGATGGTCGTCTCGGCGACCCCGGCTCGGGCGGCGATATCTTTGATGCTCAGGTTGGCGACGCCATGCTCCATCGCCTGGGACAGAGCCGCCGCCAGCACCGCCTGGCGGATTCGCTCCGATCTGCCGCCGGGACGGCTACCGACCGACTCGGCACCGGCACGGTTGGGATCCACGTTTTCGTTCTACCCGACCGGCCCGTTCGCATCCGGACCGGTAGCGGCTAGCCATCGAGGTAAGCGGTGATCCAGTTGCCGAACTCGGTGGCCAGATGCCAACTGTGCTCGACGATGTTCAGCTCGGGCACAGCGATGGGAAACGCGACCCGCAGCCGGGCACCGAATCCACCGCCGGGCAGGTCGCGGAACTGATGCCGGACGCCGCCGATCAGCTCGCCGGTCGCGAGCGCCGCGGTCGCGGCGATCGTCACCGGATACGCCGGATCGCCGGGGATCGGCACCCGCGCCAGGTCGGTGTAATCGCAGAAGAATCGGCTGGGCAGCACCGCCCCGCCGGTTGTCTCGATCACCTCTTGGCGCCCGTCGGCGCCGGTGACGATCACATAGTGATCAGGGCACGCGTCGGTCCAGATGTCGCGGGCGTCGGCGATCCGGGCTCGGTCGAACCAGTCGGCGAAACCTGCCGCGGTACCGCGAGCACTGTCGATCACCGCTTCGGCGATCGCCCAGCTACCTGAGGATGACGCAACGGCCGCTCTGGTGACGTTCTCCGAGGCGACGATCTCCGGTGCCAGCAACTCGCGCATCCGATCGACCCCGATCGCCGCCCGGGCTCGTGCCAGCGCCGCGCGACCGCCGGGAAGATCTGCCACCGGCAGCGCCCGGTGGGTGAGCAGGGAATCCAGCTCGCCACCGAGCACGCCCCCGAAGTCGCGGGCCAGCCGAGCCGCGGCGACCGGAACCCGCCGCCGCTCCCACTCCGCGACCGCGGCCTGATCGACCGGAATCCCGCGGATCGTCGAACGCAGACCGGCATGCACCGCCTCGGGCGACGGCGTGGCGGACGCGACGCTGCGGCCCGCGAGCGACGACAGGGCCGGCACGCCGAATACGCCGACGGCACCCGTAACAAACGTTCTTCTCGACAGCATCAGGGCGCCTCCGGAACCGTTAATCGCAAAAAATACTTGCGTTAAGGGAGCCTACGGTGATTCGGATCACCTGGTCGACGAACCGGCAACCGGATGCTCATTCGGCGGTGCTCCTTCGGCGGCGGGCACGCTCGGGCTACCACCGATGAGATCGTCCCAGTGCGTGCGGACCGGTGCCCACCGCCGGTCGAAGTCGGTGGCTCGGCGCCGGGCTCGATCGATCTTGTCCGGCGAGTAGAACCACCGCGCCCACGGCGAGGTGGGACGCGCCATGCGGACCGCGGCCGCCCAAGTGAGCGGACCGAGGAAGATACCGAGCAACGCGGTGGGATATTTGCCCTTCAACGCCGTGATCGCGACCAGCACCAGGTGCAGGGCGAGCAGGAGCAGCACACCGCCGCGCACTGCCCGGGCGGTGTCGTCGAGATCCGATACTCCCAGTGGCGACACCCCGGATGCAGCGAGACCGATGCACGCCGCGGTCAGCGTCACGATGTTGACCGAGAGCTGCCCTTCCTGCGTCCAATACACGTCCTGCAGATGCAGGATCATGGCGAACTCGTCGAGCACCAGCGACGCACCGACCCCGACCAGCACCGCGGCCAGATAGTTGCCGACCGATCGACCGTCCGCGCCTACTGCCAGAAAACCCCCGGTGACCAGCAGGATCACCCCCGGAGTCGAGTGATGCAGGTGCACCCCGTCGGCCTTGACGTTATGGAACGGCCCGCGTCCGGCCCGGATGAGCCGGGTGATCGAACGGGTCGTCAAGAAGGTCACCACGAACGCCACGAAGGCCAGCAACAGCGGGCCTTTGTGGCCGTGCACGACTTCGGAGTCCCACCACTGCCCAGCCCAGCTCATGGCAGCAGCCTACGAGTCGTTCATCCCCGATCGCGCACCAGTACTTCGGCGATCTGGATGGTGTTCAACGCGGCACCCTTGCGCAGGTTGTCGCCGGAGACGAAGAGCGCCAGCCCGCGCCCGTCGGGAACACCCGGATCCTGCCGGATCCGGCCGACCAGCGACTCGTCGATCCCGGCGGCTGCCAACGGGGTGGGCACATCGACCAACCGGACACCAGCTGCCGTGCCGAGGATCTCGGTGGCGCGGGCGACCGACAACGGCTCGGCGAACTCGGCATTGATCGACAACGAGTGCCCGGTGAAGACCGGCACCCGGACGCAGGTCCCGCTCACCGCCAGCGCCGGAATGCCGAGAATCTTGCGACTCTCATGACGCAGTTTCTGGTCCTCGTCGGTTTCCCCACTGCCGTCGTCGACCAGCGAGCCGGCCAACGGCAACACGTTGAACGCGATCGGCGCGCGGTAGATGTGCGGCGCCGGGAAATCGACCGCCGATCCATCGTGCACCAGTTGTTCGGCGTCGCCGATCACCGCGCGGGCCTGACCGGCCAGCTCCGCCACCCCGGCCAACCCACTGCCGGACACCGCCTGGTAGGACGACACGATCAGCCGCTGCAGCCCGGCCGCATCGTGCAGCGGCTTGAGCACCGGCATCGCGGCCATCGTCGTGCAGTTCGGATTGGCGATGATCCCCTTGACCGGGTCGCGGGTCTGTTCCGGGTTCACCTCGGCGACCACCAGCGGAACGTCCGGGTCCTTGCGCCAGGCCGACGAGTTGTCGATCACGGTCACCCCGGCGGCCGCGAAGCGCGGGGCCTGCACCCGCGACATCGTCGCGCCCGCCGAGAACAGCGCGATGTCGAGCCCCGCCGGATCGGCGGTCGCGGCGTCCTCGACCAGGATCTCCTCGCCGCGGAACGGCAACTTCCGCCCCGCCGAGCGAGCCGATGCGAAGAACCGCACGTCGTCGGCCGGGAACGATCGCTCCACCAGCAGCGCCCGCATCACGGCGCCGACCTGCCCGGTCGCGCCGACGACGCCTACCCTTACGCCCATCTCGTTACCGCCCGGTTCCCGCGTGGACGACCGCGACCTCGTCGCCGCCCAGATCGAATGCCTTGTGCAACGCGCGGACCGCGTCGTCCAGCTCGGTGTCCTTACACAACACCGAGATCCGGATCTCCGACGTCGAGATCAGCTCGATGTTCACCCCGGCCTGCGCCAACGCTTCACAGAACGTCGCGGTGACCCCGGGGTGGCTGCGCATTCCGGCGCCGACCAGCGAAACCTTGCCGATGTGGTCGTCGTAGAGCACGGCGGAGAAACCGATCTCCTCCTGCAGCGAGCTGAGCTTGGCCACCGCGCGGGGGCCGTCGTCCTTGGGCAGGGTGAAGGTGATGTCGGTCTTGCCGGTGTCGACCTTGGAGATGTTCTGCAACACCATGTCGATGTTGATCTCGGCGTCGGCGACCGCCCGGAACACCTTCGCTGCGTACCCGGGCGCGTCGTCCAGGCCGACCACCGTCACCTTGGCCTCGCTGCGATCGTGAGCGACCCCGGTGAGGATGGCGTCTTCCATCGCGATGTCCTCCATGCTTCCGTATACGTAGGTGCCACGCTTGTCGGTATAGGACGACCGCACGTGGATCGGGATGTTGTAGCGCCGCGCGTACTCGACGCAGCGCAGCATGAGGACCTTCGCGCCGCAGGCGGCCAGCTCCAGCATCTCCTCGAACGACACCTGATCGAGCCGTTGCGCGTCCGAAACGATCCGCGGGTCGGCGGTGAACACCCCGTCGACGTCGGTGTAGATCTCGCAGACGTCGGCCTCCAACGCCGCGGCCAACGCGACCGCGGTGGTGTCCGAACCACCGCGGCCCAGGGTGGTGATGTCCTTGGTGTCCTGCGAGACCCCCTGGAAGCCGGCGACCAGGACGATCTGCCCCTCGTCCAGTGCGTTGCGCAACCGGCCCGGTGTGACGTCGATGATCTTCGCCTTACCGTGCGCTCCGGTGGTGATCACCCCGGCCTGCGACCCGGTGAACGATCGCGCTTCGGCGCCGAGCGAATGGATCGCCATCGCGACGAGCGCGTTCGAGATCCGCTCCCCCGCGGTGAGCAGCATGTCCATCTCCCGCGCGGGCGGCGCGGGCGCCACCTGCTCGGCCAGATCGAGCAACTCGTCGGTGGTATCGCCCATGGCCGAAACCACCACCACGACATCGTGTCCTTGCTTGCGCGTCTCGACGATGCGTTCCGCAACGCGCCGGATGCGATCGGCCGACGCGACCGACGAGCCGCCGAACTTCTGCACGACCAGAGCCACCGGAAATGCCCTTTCGATTCCGCGGTTACCAGCAGGAAGCCTACCGACCACCGTCCCGACGCCCCCGCCAGCGTACCGAGGGCTACTCGGAAGTAGGATGCGCGCCCCGGGGCAACCGGATCCAGGCGTCGATCCGGTGGATCACCGGCACCGCGGCCGGGATCAGGAAGTCCTCGTCGACCCGGACCGTCGCCAGCCGCCGCCCGAAAAGCCCCGCATCCAGGCGATACGTGGTGCGTACCAGGTCGCCGTCGACAGTCGCCGCCAGGTCGTAGATGCGTCGGATCACCCGGTACTGCGGGCCGCGGGAGAGGCTGCGCCGTAGGTGGGCGCCGGAGCGTCCGGTCTTGATCCCCATCTCGTACCGAACCGCACCCGGCGCGAACGCCACGCCGGCACCGTCGTGCGATACCAACGCATCCAGGTAACCGCGGGCGACCTCGAGCTGACCGGTCATATGTCCTTCTTTCCGAGCCCGTCCGGGCGTTCGTCCTCGTATCGGCCGCGCACCGCCAGCCGGATCTGATCGACGTTTTCCCGCAGCAGATCCGCCACCAGTTCGTCGGTTCGAGGATCGGCGAGCACGCGCTGCAGGATGCGGAAGACGGTGTCGGCGACCAATCGGATGATGTCGTCGTGGAACGGCAGGTACCGCAGTCGCCCGGCGGTCGGATCCTCGCGGATCTTGTCGAGGATCATCTCGTCCATCTCGCGATGGTTCTCCTGCAGGGCGGCGGCGATGTTCTTGGTGTAGTGGCCACCTTGGAGCACATCGCCGACCTCGTCCAGGATCGCGATGGTGATCGGCCGCTTGATCACCTCGACGACGGTGCCGACGAACCGGCGGAGCAACATCGCGGTGATCCGTTCGCCGAACGCGCGATCCGCCGCTCGACCGAGCCGGGCCAGAACCACGACGATGCGGAGCAAGCGCAGCGTCCGAAACTCCGGCCCGGGGAACACGATCATGGGCACCATGCCCACCAGCTCGTACCAGTTGAACAGCGGAAACGTCCAGCGCCACGCTTCCTGACGCCACCGCCAGAGAAACTCCAGCGCAAAGATCGCGCAGATCGCGAGATCGATCCAGAGCACCGTCCGATAGGTCCGGTCGGACACCTCGACCAGGCTGACCCACAACACGAGCGCGACCGACACGATCGCGAGTGTCAGCATCGTCCAGTCCGTCCACCGGCTGGGCGGCTTACGCGGGTACCGGGCCACGATTGTCACCTCCCGAAACTAACTCCCGGACCCGCACCCGGGGGCAAACATTCGTGCACCGACCGCGTGTAGACTTTCCAAACATGCAGCGGGCGCTCCGTCTCGGTCGCCGTGGCGGGCTCTGACTTCAGACCGGCTTCCGTCGCGGCCATCTCTACGTGCCGGTCGACATCCGACCACCTTCTTCACGGAGTACCCATGTCACCCGCAGATGTCTTCACTTCCGGCGCGCGCACCATCACGCCGCCGGCCAAGCCGGCACCGGCCGACCAACCGGTCTGGAACACCCAGCGCAATTCGTCCATGCCCACCTTCCGGTATCGCCCGTTCGCCGCGGAGGTTCCGGGCGGCGAGCCGACCGCCCCCTTCGAGCGAACCTGGCCGGGCCGAGTGGTCGACCGGGCACCGATGTGGTGCGCAGTGGATCTGCGCGACGGCAACCAAGCCTTGATCGACCCGATGAGCCCGGCCCGGAAACGTCGGATGTTCGACCTGTTGGTGCGGATGGGATACAAGGAGATCGAGGTCGGCTTTCCCTCGGCCAGCCAGACCGATTTCGACTTCGTCCGGGAGATCATCGAAGAGAACGCCATCCCCGACGATGTCACCATCCAGGTACTGACCCAGTGCCGCCCGGAGCTGATCGAACGAACCTTCCTGGCCTGCGCCGGCGCCCCGCGGGTGATCGTGCACTTCTACAACTCGACGTCCATCTTGCAGCGCCGGGTGGTGTTCCGGGCCGATCCTGCGGCGATCCGCAAGATCGCCACCGACGCGGCGCAGCTCTGCCTGACCGAGCAGGCCGCGTATCCGGATACCGAATGGCGTTACGAGTACTCGCCCGAGTCCTATACCGGCACCGAGCTGTCCTATGCCGTCGACGTCTGCAACGCGGTCATCGAGGTCATCCAACCGACTCCGGCCCGGCCGATCATCATCAATCTGCCGGCCACGGTCGAGATGACCACGCCGAACGTCTATGCCGACTCGATCGAATGGATGAGTCGCCATCTGGCTCGCCGGGACGCGGTGGTGCTGTCCCTGCATCCGCACAATGATCGTGGAACTGCAGTTGCCGCAGCAGAACTGGGCTACCAGGCCGGTGCCGACCGGATCGAGGGCTGCCTGTTCGGCAACGGCGAACGGACCGGCAACGTCTGCCTGGTGACGCTGGGGATGAACCTGTTCTCGCGCGGCGTCGATCCGCAGATCGACTTCTCCGACATCGACGAGATCCGCCGCACCGTCGAATACTGCAATCAGCTGCCGGTGCACGAACGGCACCCCTACGGCGGTGATCTGGTCTACACCGCCTTCTCCGGCAGCCACCAGGATGCGATCAACAAGGGCCTGGACCAGATGAAGATCGACGCCGACGCCGCCGAGTCCGATGTCGACGACATCGTGTGGCAGGTGCCGTATCTACCGATCGACCCCAAGGACGTCGGCCGTACCTACGAAGCGGTGATCCGGGTCAACTCGCAGTCCGGCAAGGGCGGCATCGCCTACATCATGAAAGCCGACCACGGCCTGGCGCTGCCCCGCCGGTTACAGATCGAGTTCGCCAAGGTGGTTCAGGGCATCACCGACGGCGAGGGTGGCGAAGTCACGCCCAAGGAGATGTGGGACGTATTCGCCGAGGAGTATCTGCAACCGATCCTGCCGCTGGAGCGGATGCGCCAGCGGGTGATCGCAGCGGAGACGGACGAGGGCCAGGACAAGATCGAAGCCGTCGTCAAGCTGCACGGAGTCGAGCAGGAGATCCAAGGCGGTGGGGACGGCCCGCTGGCGGCATTCGTCGATGCACTGGCCACGATCGGGGTCGAGGTGCGCATCCTGGACTACGCCGAACACGCGATCACCGCGGGCGCGGACGCGCAGGCGGCCGCCTATGTCGAATGCGTTATCGGCGACAAGGTCGTATGGGGAGTCGGGATCGCCACCTCGATCACCACGGCGTCGCTGCGCGCGGTCGTCTCGGCGGTGAACCGGGCCTCCCTGACCGGCCCCGAAAGTACTTAAACAGCATGCTTTTTCACTGGATCAGTCGACCGATGCCGGCGGTGTTATAGTCCACGAACGATGACCCGGCGGTGCGGGAGGCGGCGCCGGGTGCATCGATTCAGCACTAGGCACGGGGGTCCAGAGTTGCTGCTGCACACATTCGTATCCGCATCGTCCGACGTCTCTGCATCATCCGACGTCTCTGCATCATCCGACCGGGGCGGTCGACGACCTGCTCGCCATCGGACGCCGAGCGCGCGGCGAGCCGCGGTGGTCGGCGCGGTTCCGCTCGCCGCCGCCGTGGTCGGCGCCGGCATGGGCACTGCCGCGCCGGCGCAGCCGGGGGTTACCGGCCCGGCGACCCAGCCCGGGGTGACCGCGGCACCGGAGACCGCGCCGGCGCCACCGGAACCGGCGCAACCCCAGATCCCACCGGCGGAATCGGTGGGCGTGATCCCCGACCCGCCGGTGCTACCGGCTCGACCGCTGCCGGAAAGCACGCCACAAGAAGGCCCGAACTACCTGCGCAGCCCGGATTACCGCGACGACCCGGAACCCGATGCCACGGCGCCGGCGCCCCGAACTGCTCCGGTCCCGCCGGGGGATCCCGCCGGCACCCCGTACGCGCCGATCGTCCCGCCGGCCGGCAAGGTCCGGGTCGGCGACTACATCTGGGACAAGCCGGAGTGGATGTCGCCGGAACAGCAGCACAGCATCAACGTCTGGGCGGCCTACCAGGAGTGGCAGATCGCGCGATTCTGGTACGACCGCGGCATCACCGGCTCCGAAGCGGATCGGCGGGCCGCTACCTCGTTCGGCGCGGCGATGGCGACCGGGACCGCCGGCGCCGCGGTGCTGGGCACCGCCGGGGCTGCGGCCGGTGCGGTCGCCGGCGGATTGGCCGGCGCGGCGGTGGGCGCAGCCGCCGGAATCCCGGTCGGTGCGGTCGCCGGTGCCCTCGTCCTGGGCGCCGCCGGCGCCGGAATCGGCGGTCTGGTCGGTGCCGGCTTGGCCACGTTGCCGCCGCCGTTGACCGCGTGCGTGCTGGTCGGGGTCGTCGGCTGCATTCCCCAGGCGGCATTGGGTGCCACGATCGGCGGCGGCATCGGGGTCGCGATCGGCGCACCGGTAGGCGCGCTCCTCGGGGTCGTTCCCGGTGCGATGATCGGTGCCGCACTGGGGATTCCGGTCGGCGCCGGACTGGGCGCAGGTGCCGGCGCGCTCGGCCTCGGCAGCGCTGCGGCCACCGCCGGATTCGCGGGCGGTGCAGCACTCGGATACGCGCTCGGCGGCGGCGACCCGCTGTCGGCTCCGGTGCTCCCGACCGCCGCTCCGATGCCCGCCACCGCCGCGGTGCCGTCGCTGGCCGCCGTGCACGACATCGTCACCGAAACGTTCGATGTGCTGACCCCGCCTCGGGTGTCGGCGGCCGGGGCACCAGCGCCGCTCCCGACGGTCGGCCAACTCGGCGACGAGCTCGATCGCGCGGTCGAGCACTGGACCAGGATTGCCCCCGGAATTTCCCGCTGATACAAAGTTCGTCCCGGCATTGATCGCCGAATAAGGTCTTTACGTCACCCTTCCTACTGCTAGTCGAACCTAGTGCTAGCGTGAGGCCGGAAACAGAGGCCATCGCCATGCTCGGACGTTGGGGGAAGTGTGACGACGAACGAATTCAATCCGAGTCCGCCACCGTGGCTGCGCGGGTCGGCCGAGTCGGAGCCCGACCGCCGCACCGACCCCGTTCCGAGCGGCACAGCGGCCGCTTCGTCGACCGAATTCCTCTCGCCCGCAACCAGTTCGCCTGAACCAGCGGTCGAACCGAATCCGGTCGCGGCTACCGGCCCGACGCCGGGCGGAACCGGCCTGCCGCCGTTGCCGCGGCGGATCCGTTCGATCCCGCTGGAGATCGCCTACCCCGACGAGTCCGCGCCGGCCGAGTCCGGCTCGAGCGCAGCCACCTTCGCCACTACCGTGCCGCCCAGCAGCGGCTACCCGGCCCCGGCGGAGTACGACACGCCGCCCGGGCGAACGGAACCGGTGACCCACGGCTACGACACGCTGCCCCGCGCGGACTACCCGGCCGCCCCCGCGTCGGGCCACGCCGAGCCGGCCGCCGACTTCGACACACCCGGACGCGGCTTCGATATCCCACCCCGGCCAGGGTTCGAAACCCCACCCGGGCCGGGCTTCGACACCCCGCCCCGGCCGCAATCCGCGCAGCCCAGGCCGGTGTACAGCTGGGCGCCACCCGCCGACGACCGTGCGCAACACCGCGCCCGCTCGGTGGACGAGCTGCCCCCGATGGCGCCGCCCGCTTACCGGATGCACCCGCCGCCGACCCCGTCGCCGACGGCATGGCAGACCGCCCCGGCCCAACCGCCGCTCTCCCCGTCGCACCCGGCCGGAGCTCCGGTTCCGCCCGCGACCGGCGGCGCGGTCAACGACCTCAGCCTGCTCAAGCGGGCCAAGCGGCCGCCCCGCAGCGGTTGGCGGCGGGCCATCCACAAGATCTCCGGGGGCGCGATCAATCCCGGTGAATCGGCCGCCGATATCGCCTATCGCGAGCTCGTCGATCGGGTGAACCAGCCGGTACGCGGCGACTACCGGATCGCGATCCTGTCGTTGAAGGGGGGCGTGGGCAAGACCACGACCACCATCGGCCTCGGTTCGACGTTCGCCGCGTTACGCGGCGATCGGGTGATCGCGGTCGATGCGAACCCGGACCTGGGCACGCTCGCACACCGGATACCCAGGCAGACCCGCTCGACGGTCCGCAACCTGCTCGAGGACCCGGCGATCCATCGCTACTCGGATGTCCGAGCGCACACCTCGCAGGCCCCGAGCCGACTGGAAATCCTTGCCAGCGAGCAAGATCCGGCAGTCTCCGAAGCCTTCAGCGCCGACGATTACCGGCGCGCCGTGGCCGTTCTGCAGCAGTTCTACAACATCATCCTGACCGATTGCGGCACCGGGCTGATGCACTCCGCCATGTCGGGCGTCCTGACGATGGCCAGCTCACTGGTCCTGGTCACCTCCCCCGCGATCGACGGCGCGCGCAGTGCGTCCGCGACACTGGACTGGCTCGACCATCACGGCTACGGCAGTTTGGTGAAACGCACTGTTGTGGTGGTGAATTCGTCCCGACGCGGCGCATCGACGGTCGATCTGGATCAGCTCCGCCGACTGTTCCTCGACCGCACCCGGGCCGTCCAGGTGATCCCGTTCGACGACCATCTCGCGGAAGGTGCGGAGATCGATCTGGAGCTGGTCGGTAAAGCGACCAGAAAGGCGCTGCTGGAACTCGCCGCGATGGTCGCCGACGACTTCAACGGTCCGGCAAACCCGGGCGAACCCCGACACTGAGCGATGTTCGAAGTGGCTAATTTGAGCCCTGAAACTTCATTCATCGTCGGTTTGTATCGCCAATTTGGCTGCTTTGGTTAGCATTTCTACACATAATTGCTATCAATACGGGTCGAAAGCCGTCGAATAGCACCGGCCCGGGGGAACGGAAGGCTCGCCATGCGGCTCGGGGGAAACACGCAGCGACGGTGTCGACAGCACTACGGGACCCGGCTGCTGGCAGCCGCGATGGGGGTCAGCGTCGGCGTGCTGACCGGACAGGGATTGGCGTCCGCTACGCCGGGTGGCGACGGCTCGGCAGCCAATTCGGGCACGTCCGATTCGGGAGCATCTCGCGCCGGAGACAGCTCGGCCAAGTCGGCCGAAGACAGCGGGACATCAGACAGCGGGACATCAGACAGCGGGAAATCGGACGACTCAGCGGCGACGGACTCAGGCCGGAGGGACACCGACGCCACGAAAGAGCCCGCCGCCACGAAAGAGCCCGCCGCCAGCAAAGAGTCGACAGCGACCAAAGAACCAGCAGCGCCCGCGGCGGAAAGTCCCGCGGCCGAAGTAGCTGAGCCGGCCGAAGACAGCACCGCGCCGAGCTCCGAGCCGACGAACCCCACGATCGACTCAGCGACCGCACCCTCGGCGCCCATACCCACAGCGCCCATACCCACAGCGCCCCTACCCACAGCGCCCCTACCTACCGACTCCGCGCCCCCATCTACCGCGTCGGGCGCTGCGGATTCGGGTACCGCCGCAAACCAACCGCCGACCGGCTTCACCCCGGAACCGGCAACCTCGACCGTGATCCCGGACCTGGCCCCCACTCCCCTGCCGCACTCGACCTCGGCCGGCGCCGCCGTATCCGAAGCCGCCGCAGTAGCCGCGACGACCACAATGCCCGAAACCACCGCACCCGATCCGGTCGTTGCCACTCGGAACCCGGCCCGGACCGACCCCGACGAAACCTCCGCCCCGGCGGCCATCTCCACCGCAAGCCCGGACACCCCGGCAGCCGAAACCGCCGGAACCGGGACACCGGAGATCCGCACCATCGGCCCGGGCCCCGACCCCGACACCCTCGTCGACATATCTGCCGACCACACGCCCGCACCCGACAGCATCGACGCCGCGCCGGCCGCCGGTCTGCTCGCCCTGGCCGGACTCCCCCTGCTCGGCGGCGCCGGCACACCCCCCGCCACCCCACCCACCCCCTGGCTGCTCATGTGGTGGATGCGGCGCAACAGCGATGCCGGCCTGAGCGACACCGCCACGACAACCGCGGCTACGGCTGGTCAACCGCCGGTCCTGGTTGCCACCCAGATCGCCACCTCGCCGTACAACGGCGCGGTCACCTACCGCGTGGACGTCGGCGACTTCGATGGTGACGACCAGTTGCCGACCGTGACCGTGAGCCCCCTCGTGCACGGCAGCATCACCGACTACGGCGACGGGACCGTTGTCTACACCCCCACCCCCGAGGCCAGCTTTGCCGCCAGTTCACAAACCGGCGACGCCGCCGAGTTCGAGTTCGTCACTGCCACCGCCACCGACAGCACCGGCGCAACCACCACGCTCCAGCTGGCCGTCCCCATCGCCCCGATCGCCACCTACAGCCCCAGCGGATACCCGTCCTACTCGACGCGCGACAGCCGCGTCTACATTCGGGACTACCGCCCCTACGTCGGGCCACCGACGACGAGGCTGCAGATCCTCGACACCGACACCGGCGCCGTCCGGAGTGTCGCAAACCTTCCCGGCGCCGCCACCCCACCCACCGAAAACTCCGACGGCACCACGGCGTACGTCACCAGCAGCACCACCGACACGAGCTACCTGACCGTGCTCGACGTGGCAACCGGTGCCTTAACCAGCGTCGCCGTCGGGCCCGGCACCGCCGGGCCGGTCGTGCTCGCACCCGGCGACGGCCAGGGCGCCTTCGTCCGGCAGACCCCCACCGGTGCGGTACTGACCGTGTTCGACACCGCCACTGCGACCGTGACCCGCACCGTGAACGCTCCCGGCAGCGCCGCCGACCAACCTCTGGTATTCACCAGCGACGGACGCTACGTCGTCGGCACAACCATGTCCGCCGACTCCGGCGACACCATCGCCCACCTCACCGTGCTCGACACCGGCACGGGCGCCACCGCCACCGCGACACAGCCCGGTGACCCGACGAGCCTGCTGCTCGCCGCCGACAACAGCCACGCCTATCTCACCTCCGGCACAACCACAGGCGACGGCGCCACCTACCTGACCACCGTCGACATCCCCGGCGGGACCTCGACCACGACCACTGCCCCCGGCCGGCCGCGCAGCACCGCAGTCGGCGCCGACGGCACCGTCTACCTCGCCACCATCGACCCCACCGGTGCGGCAACTTTCCTCGCCGTGGACACCACCACCGGCACCACGAACACGATAAGCACCACCGAGCCCGGCGTCGGGCAGGTCCTCCTGAGCACCGACGGGACCCGCGGGTACTACGCAATAGCCGACGACCTGTATTCCGTCGACACTGCCACCGGCGCAACCCGTTTCGTCAGCGCGCCCGCCGGACAGGTGCTATCGCTGGTCAACAGCCCCGACCGGACCCACGTGTACTTCGTCTCCGACTCTGCCGAGCTGGTCGGAATCGACAACGCCACCGGCGAGATCACGTTGTACGTCAGAGCTGCAGGTGTGCCGACCACCTGGTACGGCGCAGTGGTGGAACCGACCTTCTCCCGCGACGGAACCATCGTCGCATTCGCCAGCCGCAAAGACGGCCTCGCGCTCAGCGAACCCCCGCTGTACGTCACCGCCGCCGACACCACCAACGGTGCGGTCCACACGACCGGGAGCTTCGGTGCGCCTTATCGCCTGGCGATGTCGCCGGACGGCTCAACCCTCGTAGTCGTCACCCAATGGCGAAACCCCCGCCCCCCACCGACCGGCGGAAACACGATCCGCGACGGGGTCGTCCTGGTTCGTACCGGTCTGCCGGTCGGGCCGCTCCCGATCCTGCTCGTCACCCCCGAATCGACCGACGTGACGAGCGGCGCCATCACCTATCACGTCGACATCGACGACCTCGGCAGCGAGGATCTCCCCGCGGTCGCCATCTCCGAACTCCGACACGGGGCCGTCACCGACAACGGCGATGGCACGGTCACCTACACGCCCACTGCCGCAGCGCGCTATGCCGCTGGATTGCCCGACGCCACCGACGCGGACAAGTTCGAGTACATCACCGTCACCGCTACCGGCCGCAACGGCAACACCACGACCATCCGGGTCGTCGTGCCCATCACCCCATCCGACAGCAGCACCCCATCCGACAGCAGCACGACTATCGAGGTCTGAACCCTCGATCCGCATAACCGGTAGCCGGCCGGCGCGCAACGTCCGGCCGGCTCCTCGGCCGAGCGCTGAGCCGGGCGACCCGGTCGGCACTGTGCAAGACTCACCCGGACCCACCGGATCTGTACATCACCGGGAATCAGCACAAGTCGGGAGGAACGCGATGGCGGCGAAACTCACCCCGCGCGGGCGGCTGGCGCTGCGGGCAGCCCGCCTCGCATCGTGGGCGTCGCAGCGTGCCGGGCGCGGCAAGGGTTCGATGATCGGCGGCCTGATCGCCCTGAAGATCGACCCGACGTTGCTCCGGCAACTCGGCCGGGACCGGCGCACTGTGCTGATCACCGGAACGAACGGCAAATCGACCACCACCCGGATGACGGCCGCCGCGTTGGCCACGGTCGGCGACGTGGCGACCCAGCAGGACGGTGCCAATATGGACGCCGGCATCGCTGCCGCGCTCACCGCCGCGCAGGACGCCCCGCTGGCGGCAATCGAGGTCGACGAGCTACATCTGCCGCACGTCGCCGACGCGCTGGAGCCGGCCGCGATCGTCTTGCTGAACCTGAGCCGCGATCAGCTCGACCGGGTCGGCGAGATCAATATGATCGAACGGAAGATCCGGGCCGGACTCGCCCGGCACCCGAGCGCGGTGGTCGTCGCCAACTGTGACGACGTGCTGATCACCTCGGCCGCCTACGACGCACCGAAGGTCGTCTGGGTCGCGGCCGGTAGCGGCTGGGGGCTCGACGCCACCAGCTGCCCGCGGTCGGGTGAACCGATCATCTGGGAGCCGGGAACCGACGGCACCGGCGACCACTGGCGCAGCACCGGAGCAGATTTCGCGCGGCCGACCCCACAATGGTGGCTGGATGCGGACACGTTGTACGGGCCGGACGGGCTCGTCCTGCCGATGAGCCTGACCCTGCCCGGCCGGGCGAATCGGGGCAACGCGGCCCAAGCCGTCGCCGCAGCGGCGGCGCTGGGTGCCGATCCGGCTGCCGCCGTCGCGGCAGCCGCCGGCGTCGGTGAAGTAGCCGGCCGCTATCGAACGATGCAGCTCGGCGCGCATCGGGTGCGGATGCTGCTGGCCAAGAATCCGGCCGGCTGGCAAGAGGCGCTGTCGATGGTCGACCCGACCGCGGACGGACTGGTCATCGCGGTGAACGGGCAGGTACCCGACGGCGAAGATCTGTCCTGGCTGTGGGACGTTCGGTTCGAGCACTTCGAGGGTGTCCAGGTGGTCGCCAGCGGCGAGCGCGGCACCGATCTGGCGGTACGACTCACCTACGCCGACGTACCGCACACTCTGCTGCCCGATCCGTCGGCGGCAATCGCATCCTGTCCGCCGGGCCGCGTCGAGGTACTGGCCAACTACACCGCGTTCCGCGATCTCAACCGGAAGCTGGAGGCCCGAGCGTGAGCGACCCGGTTCGGATCGGTCTGGTCTTGCCCGATGTGATGGGCACCTACGGCGACGGCGGCAACGCATTGGTGCTGCGACAACGGCTGCGGCTGCGCGAGATCGATGCTGAGGTCGTCGAGATCACCCTGGCTGATCCGGTACCCGAATCGCTCGATCTGTATACCCTTGGTGGAGCTGAAGATTCGGCGCAACGCCTGGCGACCAAGCACTTGCAGCGCTATCCCGGATTGCAGCGGGCGGCCGAGCGCGGCGCGCCGGTGCTGGCCATCTGTGCGGCGATCCAGGTGCTCGGCCACTGGTACGAGACATCCGGCGGCGAGCGGGTGGACGGGGTCGGCATGCTGGATCTGACCACCGCGCCGCAAGCGGTCCGAGCGATCGGCGAGATCGTCACCGCCCCGAACCTGCCGGGCCTCGACGCACCGCTGACCGGATTCGAGAATCACCGCGGCGGCACCACGCTGGGGCCGGACGCCACCGCGCTCGCCACCGTCACCCGCGGGGTGGGCAACGGCGTCGGCGACGGTGGCGAGGGCGCCGTGCAGGGCTCGGTGATCGGCACCTACCTGCACGGGCCCGCGCTGGCCCGCAACCCGCAGCTGGCCGATCTGCTGCTCGCCCGGGCCCTGGGTATGGACGATCTGCCACCGCTGGACCTGGCCGAGGTGGACCGGCTACGCCGGGAGCGGCTGCGAGCCCGCTGAGCGCGACGAGACGCAGATGTCGTGCACGAACCGCATCTTCGCCAGGACCGGTTCGGGCAGCACGAACGGGTACATGTCGGGGTGCCCCATCGACTGGTTCAGCATGTTCAGCGCCCAGGACAGCGGTAGCCAGAGCTCGATCAACGCATCGAACGCCGCCGGCCCGAGCCGACCCCGGGTGCGCTCGAACGTCGCCCCGGCCGGAGCGAACCCGAACTCGGCGGCAGTGTCCGCGGTGTCCCGGATGTGCAGGTAGTGCGCGAACGTCTCCGCCCAGTCCTCGGCCGGGTGCATCGTGGCGTAGGACGAGACATACTCGCTCTCCCAGCCGGGCGGGGGGCCGTCCTGGTAGTGCCGATCGAGCGCCTCCTGGTAGTCGGCGTCCGGATCGCCGAACAGCGCGCGGAACCGGGCGAGTTCTGCATCGCTGGTGACCAGCTTCGTGAAGTAGTAGTGGCCGATCTCGTGCCGCAGGTGACCGAGCAAGGTGCGATACGGCTCGTCCATCGCGATCCGCAGGCGTTCCCGGTGTACGTCGTCGCCTTCGGCGAGGTCGAGCGTGATCACGCCGTTCTGATGGCCGGTCATCACGTTTTCCTGGCCACTGCCCAACAAGTCGAACGCGAGACCGGTTTCGGGGTCCCGGTCCCGTCCGACGATCGGCAGGCCCAATTCCGCCAGCTCCAGAATCAACCGGCGCTTGGCCATCTCGGCATCGGCGAACTCGGCCATCGCAGTGGTGTCGGAATCGGCCGGTCGGGTGCGGGTCAACCGACAGGACTCGCACATGCCACCGGTCGCCGCATCGACCACCCAGTTGCATTCCGCCGTGTGCAGGTTTTCGCACAGGCAGTAGTCCGCGTGGTTCTGCGGATCGTTCAGTGCGATCAGCGCGCACTCGGACAACTTGAATCCGAGTGCGGTGCCGCAAGATAGGCAGACCGAGTTCTTGAATGCCAGCCGCTGCCCGCAATTGGGACAGAAAAAATTACGCACTTTCGCGATCCTCCTGCTGCGGTACGACGATTCGGTACCCAGATCCGGCCGGCTGCCTGGCTGCCGGCCCACTGCTCTGCAGCTTATCCGGATCTGCCGGTGTCCGCCTGCCGAGCGAATCCCGCTCTCGACCGGGTGCCGAGCGCCGACGACCGACCGGTATTCTCGCGGGCACTCGCGGCGGGTAGAGCGTCTCTGCTCGGGTACCCGACCGAGCCCGGTCAGCCCGCCCGGTCCGGCCCACGCACAGGAGTTGCCTTGAGCGAACCGTCAGCCGTCATCGATGTCACCATCGCCGCCCCGGTGGCGCAGGTGTGGTCGGCGTTGCGCGAGCGGGATCAGATACGCAATTGGCACGGTTGGGTTTTCGACGGTCTCGACCAGGAGATCGACTTCATCTACCACCAGCATGCGCTGGCCGACGACACACACCATCTCTTGCGTCTCGCCGGTCAGGCCCCGGGCGACTTCGCCACCGGGGACCGATTCGAGTTGACCGAGGTCCCCGGCGGGACCCGACTGCAGATCGTGCGCGGCCCCCGCCCCCCGGCGACGCAGGAACGGGCCGGCTATTACGACGACGTCACCGAAGGATGGACGATCTTCGCGCAGCAGCTGCGATTCGCCCTGGAGCGCCAGCCCGGCCGCGCCCGCCGCACGGTGTTCGTCTCGGCGGGCGAGCTGGGTCCGGAGCCGCTGGCGACGGCCGTCGGCACCGCCGGTGCCGAACCCGCACCGTTCGGCACACCCGGACTTCCGTTCTTCGCCGACCACGACCGGGTGGGCGCCGAAGTGCCCGCACTCGGACCCGGCCTGGTGATCACCGCCGCCGGTACCGGCAAGGAGCTGCTGGTGGTCAGCACCTACGGACTGGACGACGACGGGTTCGCCAGCATCGTCGACCGGGTGCAAGCGTTCTGGTCGCACCGGCATCCGGCGGCGGCACCGCCTGGCGTCTGAGCACGACTACCGGCTGATGAAGCCGTGATCGGGTACCCGCACCGATGGGGCATCCAGCGGATGCGATAGCTCGTCCTGGCGCATCCGGGCCGCAGCTATCGCGATCACCGCCAGCCCGATCGGAACCAGACCGGCGACCAGAAACACCGTTTTCAGGCCGACCACCCCGGCGACCGTTCCGGACAGCGCCATCGATACCGGCATGAACGCCAGCGAGACGAAGAAGTCCAGGCTGGAGATCCGGCCGAGCAATTCCGCCGGCACCCGCCGCTGCAGCAACGTACCCCAGATCACCTGGGCACCGTCGAACAACAGGCCGGTGACGAACGCGGCGACGATCATCAGCCACAGCTGCGAGGTCAGACCGAACACCACCATCGGCACGCAGCCGACACCCCACATCGTCACCATCACCGTGAGATAACGACGCGGAAGCGGGCGAGAAGCGACGATCGCCGGACCGACCACCGCACCGACGCCGAACGCAACCAGCACCAGCGCATGCTCGCGCGGCCCGCCGCCGGTGTGGTCCCGGATGGCGAACGGGACCAGCACCTCCAACGGGCCGATGATCACCAGCACCATCAAACTGGCGAACAACAGCGTGGCCAGCAACCACGGCGTGCGGGCCATGTAGCGGAAACCGTCGGCCACATCCTGGACCAGCCGCCGAGCCGACGGCGAACCGTCGTCGACCGCGCGCCGAACCGGGGTCAGCGGCATGCAGGACACGAACAGCACGGTCAACCCGGACGTGAGCGCGGCCACCGCGAGGGCGGCGCCCGGGGACGCGGCAGCGATCAGCCCACTCGCCGCGGCCGGTCCGGCGGCCTGCGCCAGCGCCGGACGGGTCATCCCTTCCAGACCGTTCACCGCGAGCAGCTGCTCCGCGGGGACCAACGCGGGCACCAACGCGGAGTACGCCGGAAAGTACAGACCACCGGCGATCCCGATCATCAGCGCACCCGCCACGAGCTGCCACAAGGTGAGCAGCCCGCTCAGCGACAGCACCGCCAGCACCGCGCAGACCGCGGTCTGGACCGCCGCGACACCGAGCAGGATGCGCTTCTGCGGGATCCGGTCGGCCAGCACACCGCCGACCAGCACGGTCCCGACCATGCCGACGGCAGTCGCGGTGGTCACCAGGGCCAGCTGGCCGGGACCACCGCCGAGCTCGACCACCTGCCATACCTGGGCGACGAGAAACATACCTTCGGCGAGCAACGAACAGACCAGCGATCCGAACAGCCACCGGTAAGCCGGAAACTGTAGGGGTTGCAACGCACGCACAGATCTCTCCTCGGCACAGTGATGATGATTTCGCGTGATTCCCGTTTTCCCCGCACTGCCAGATTGACGCTTCGAGCCCCGGGAAGGCAACCCGATTTCGCGTCCGCACGTCACCGACCTCGGGACTGCGCGGGCGAGTTGACCTCGGCGTAACCCGTCCCTCGGTAGATCGAAACACGGCTGACCGACCGTGGATGCGTGGCTGGGACGAGGACGGCGAGCACCGTGTGCGGGTACTGCGGCGTGGGCTGCGGAATGAACCTGCAGGTCAGCGCCGGCAAGGTCACCTCTGCCAGCGGCCGCGCCGACCATCCGGCCAATCGCGGCCGGCTGTGCACCAAAGGCGCCACCACCGCCGACCTGCTCAACAGCGGCGGGCGACAGACCACCGGGTTGGTCCGCGCCGACCGGGACGCCGAGCCGGTGCCGGTCTCGGCGGAGGTGGCCGTCGCCGAGGCCGGCCGCCGACTGCGTGCCATCCGCGACGAGCACGGTCCCGACGCGATCGCGCTCTACCTGTCCGGCCAGATGTCGCTGGAGGCGCAGTACCTGGCGACCAAGCTGGCCAAGGGGTATCTGCGGACCAGCTGGGTCGAGTCGAACTCCCGGCTGTGTATGGCCTCGGCCGGCACCGGCTACAAGCAGTCGCTCGGCGCCGACGGCCCACCCGGCAGCTACGACGACCTGGACCATGCCGACGTGTTCCTGGTGATCGGGTCGAACATGGCCGATTGTCATCCGATCCTGTTTCTCCGAATGCTGGACCGGGTCAAGCAGGGCGCCACCCTGATCGTGATCGATCCACGCCGCACCGCGACCGCCCGCAAGGCCGACCTCCACCTGCCGATCCGACCCGGCACCGACCTGGCCCTGTTGAACGGGCTGCTGCGGCTGCTGGTCGACGCCGACGCCATCGACCCCGAGTTCATCGCCGCACACACCGACGGCTGGGCCGCGATGCCGGCACTGCTGGCCGAATACCCGCTCGACCTGGTCGCCGAGCTCACCGGCCTCGCCGCGGCGGACATCCGGCGAACAGCCGAGCTGATCGGCGGGGCGGACAACTGGGTGAGCCTGTGGACGATGGGGCTCAACCAATCCACCCACGGCACCTGGCACACCAACGCGCTGTGCAACCTGCACCTGGCCACCGGCGCGATCTGCCGCACCGGCTCCGGACCGTTTTCGCTGACCGGTCAGCCGAACGCGATGGGCGGCCGGGAGATGGGGTACATGGGTCCCGGGCTGCCCGGCCAGCGCAGCGCGCTCGATCCGGCCGATCGCGCCTTCGCCGAGCACATCTGGGGTCTGCCGCCCGACACACTCCGGCCGGTCGCCGGCGGCGGCACGGTGGAGATGTACCGGCGGATGGCGGCCGGCGAGATCCGGGCCGCCTGGATCATCTGCACCAATCCGGTTGCCTCGATGGCCAATCGGGACACCGTCATCGCCGGGCTGAGCACCGCCGACACGGTGATCGTGCAGGAGGCGTTCGCCGGCACCGAGACCGCGGCCTATGCCGACGTGGTGCTGCCGGCCGCGCTGTGGTCCGAGGCCGAGGGGGTGATGGTCAACTCCGAGCGCACCCTCACCCACTGCAGTCCGGCCCTGACCCCGCCCGGCGCGGCGCGGCCGGACTGGCTGCTGATCTGCGACATCGCTCGCGAACTCGGCTACCCGGACGCCTTCGACTACCCGGATGCGGCCGCGGTGTTCGCCGAGCTCAGCCGGTTTCACAATCCCCGCACCGGCTGGGATCTGCGCGGGGTCGACTACGACCGGCTGCGCACGGGACCGGTGCAGTGGCCCGCCGCGCCGGGCGGGCCGGCGCGGAACCCGATCCGCTACCGCAACGACGGGATCAGCCAGGATCGCTACACCGCGCCGGACGGCAGCGTGCCGCAGCTGGCCTTCGCCACCCCCGACCGCCGGGCCCGATTCCTGCCGCGGCCGTATCTGCCGGCCGCCGAGCTGCCCGACGACGACTACCCGATGCTGCTCACCACCGGCCGGCTCGCGCACCAATGGCACACGATGACCAAGACGGCCCGCGTGGCCAAGCTGAACGCGCTCGATCCCGCACCGTTCCTGCAACTGCATCCCGAGGACGCCGCGCGGATCGGGGCGGAACCGAACGGTTCGGTGGAGGTACGCAGCCGGCGCGGCCGCGCGGTGCTTCCGGTGGCGATCGACGACGCGGTCCGTCCCGGGGTCTGCTTCGCGCCGATGCATTGGAACGACGCCTTCGGCGCCGATCTGGCGATCAACGCCGTGACCAGTGATGCCGTCGATCCCGAGTCGCTGCAACCGGAGTTCAAGCTGTGCGCGGTCGCGGTGACCCCGGTGGCCGCCCCGGTCGAGCCGCCATCCGCCGATTCGGCCGAACCGGACACCGATCCGGCGCTCGCCGCGCTCGCCGCCATCCTGGCGCCGCACGCGATGATCGGTCCCGGTGCGCTCGATTCCAGCGAAGCCGGCTTCCTGGGCGGCTATCTGACCGGGTTGCGCGCCAACCCGCCCGCCGGCCGGACCCCGACAATCCCCCGACAGACACCGCTGTCCCCGACCGTTCGATCGTGGTTCGAGGGCGTGCTGGCCGGGGTGTTCGCCACCGCGGCCGATCCCGCTCCCGATCCGACCACCACGGCACCGGATAAACCTGCGGTGCAACTGATCTGGGCTTCCCAGACCGGCACCGCCGAGGGCTACGCGGGAGAATGCGCCGCCGCGCTCGCCGCGGCCGGCATCGCGGTGACCGTGCACGGCGCGGAGGTGGTGTCGGTCGCCGATCTGACCGGCACAGCGCTTTTCCTGGTGGCGACCACCGGCGACGGCGACGCCCCGGACAACGGGCTGGCGTTGTGGGACGCGCTCGCCATCGCCGAACCGGGCGAGCTGGATCAGTTGTGCTACGCGGTCCTCGGCTTCGGCGATCCGGCCTACGCCGACTTCTGCGGCTTCGCCAAGAAACTCGACGCCCGGCTCGAACATGTCGGAGCGACTCGGATTGCCGACCGGGCACTGTGCGAACCGGACTACGCCGCGACCGCAGCCCGCTGGCTGTCCACCGTGCTCGCCGCGCTGGACCCCGGCGACAGCACCGACACGCCCGCCCCGGTGGGGGGCGTGCCCGCCGGCGCAGCACCGAGCTACTCACGCACCAACCCGTTGCGCACCACGCTGCGGGCCGGGGTCCGGCTCAGCGGACCGGAATCGGCAAAAGACGTGCGCACGTTCACGTTCGAGCTGCTGGCTGCCGAGCTACCGTACCGCGCCGGGGACGCGCTGGGCATCCGCCCGGTGAACCGGGCCGCCGTGGTCGCGGAATGGCTGGACCGAACCGGCTTGGCCGGTGCGGCCCCGATCGCCCTCGCCGAGGAGCGAATGCCGTTGGTGCAAGCACTGACCGAGCGACTGGACATCACCCGGATCACACCGGATCTGGTCCGGTTCGTGCAGGATCGGGCGCCGTCGGCCGCGCTGGCCACCGTGCTCTCCCGACCGGCCGATTTCGCCGGCTGGACCCACGGCCGCCAAGCGCTCGACCTGCTCGCTGAGCATCCGGTCACCGCCTCGATCGACGATTGGCTGGCCGTGTTGCACCCGATCACGCCGCGGCTGTACTCGATCAGCTCCAGCCCGTCGGACACCCCGGACGAGGTGGCGATCACCACCTCGGTGGTCCGGTTCCAACGCGGCGACCACACTCGGCATGGGCTGTGCACCGGCTACCTGGCCGAGCTGGAGCCGGGCGCCGAAGTCGACGTGTTCGTGCAGCCCACCCGGCATTTCCGGCCACCGGAGGACCCGGACACCGCAGCGGTGATGATCGGCCCGGGCACCGGCGTCGCACCGTTTCGCGGCTTCCTCCGCGAACGGGCGGCGCGCGGCGCCGGGGGGCCGAACTGGCTGTTCTTCGGCGAGCAGCACGAAGCCTGCGATTTCTACTACCGCGACGAACTGGCCGAACTGCAGGAACGGGGCGTGCTCACCCGGCTGGACCTGGCGTTCTCCCGGGACGGCAGCGAGCGGGTGTACGTCCAGCACCGGATGCGCGAACATGCCGCCGAACTCTGGCAATGGCTCCGGCGCGGCGCGCACGTGTACGTCTGCGGCGACGCCGCGCGGATGGCTCGCGACGTGGACGAGGCGCTGTGCGGCATCGTCGCCGAACACGGTCAGATGGCGCCGAAAAGTGCTCGTTCCTACCTCGCCGCGCTCGCGGCCGAACAGCGCTATGTGCGCGACGTCTACTGACCCAGCGCTATGTCCAACAACGCAGCGTTATGTCCAACGACCAGGAACGAGGAATACCTGTGAACGCGCAACGCACGGCCGTCGTCGTCGGCCACGGCATGGTGGGGCACCGATTCGTCGAAGCGCTGCGCGCCCGAGATGATTCCGCCGCCTGGCGGGTGGTGATCCTCGGCGAGGAAACCGACCCGGCATACGACCGGGTGGGCCTGTCGTCCTACGTCGGCAGCTGGACCCGCGACGATCTGGCCCTGTCCGGCAACAGCTATCCCGACGACCCGCACGTGGTGCTGCGGCGCGGCGAGCGGGTCACCGAGATCGACACGGCTGCACGCACGGTCGGCACGTCGACCGGCGCGGAGCTCGACTACGACGCGCTGATCCTGGCCACCGGTTCGTACCCGTTCGTCCCGCCGGTCCCCGGCCACGACCTGCCCGCCTGCCACGTCTACCGCACCCTCGACGACCTGGATGGAATCCGGACCGCTGCCGACGCCGCGTTGGCCCGTGATCCGGGCGCGGTCGGGGTGGTCGTCGGCGGTGGGCTGCTCGGCCTGGAGGCAGCGAATGCGCTGCGGTTGTTGGGATTACGCCCGCATGTGGTGGAGTTCGCGCCCCGGTTGATGCCGCTCCAGGTGGACCCGGCCGGCGGCGAGCACCTGGCCCGGCTGATCCGCGCGCTCGACATCGACGTCACCACCGGCGCCGGCACGTCGGTGATCGAACCGCTGCCCGACGACGCCGGCGTCCGGGTGACGTTGAGCGACGACACCACGATCGACGCCGCACTGGTGGTGTTCTCCGCCGGGGTCCGGCCGCGCGACGAGGTGGCTCGCGCCGCCGGGCTGGCGGTCGGCGAACGCGGCGGCGTGCTCACCGACCTGGCCTGCGTTACCTCCGATCCGGCGGTGTACGCGATCGGCGAGGTCGCCGCGGTGCAGGGCCGGTGCTACGGCCTGGTCGGCCCCGGCTACGCCACCGCCGAGGTGGTCGCCGACCGGTTGCTCGGCGGGGACGCCGAGTTCCCCGGCGCCGATCTGTCTACGAAACTCAAGCTGCTCGGCGTCGACGTCGCGAGCTTCGGCGACGCACACGGCACCACGCCGAACGCGCTGGACGTCGTGGTCAGCGATCCGATCGGCGGTACCTACGCCAAGCTGGTGCTCTCCGACGACGCGGGCACGTTGCTCGGTGGCGTGCTGATCGGCGACGCAAGCCAGTACGGGATTCTGCGGCCGCTGGTCGGGTCCACCCTGCCCGGCGACCCGGTGTCGCTGATCGCGCCGGCCGGCGACGGCCCGGCCCTCGGCATCGGCGCCCTGCCGGACGACGCGCAGGTGTGTTCCTGCAACGACGTCAGCAAGGGCGCGCTGTGTGCCGCGATCGCCGACGGCGCCTGCGAAGTCGCGGCGCTGCAGGGCTGCACCGGCGCCGGCAGCTCGTGCGGTTCTTGCGTGCCGTTGCTGTCCCAGCTGCTCGCCGCCCAGGGGGTGGAGCTGTCGCAGGGGTTGTGCGAGCACTTCACCCAATCCCGGGTAGAACTGTTCGAGCTGGTGCGGGCCAGTGGCATTCGCACCTTCACCGGGTTGATCGCCCGGTTCGGCACCGGCACCGGGTGCGATATCTGCAAGCCGACAGTCGCCTCGATCCTGGCCTCCACCAGCTCCGAGCACATCCTCGACGGCGAGCAGGCATCGCTGCAGGACAGCAACGACCACTTCCTGGCGAACATCCAGCGCAACGGCACGTACTCGGTCGTGCCGCGGGTGCCCGGCGGCGACATCACGGCCGAGCAGCTGATCCTGATCGGTGAGATCGCCCGCGACTTCGGCCTCTACACCAAGATCACCGGTGGTCAGCGGATCGACATGTTCGGCGCGACGGTCGATCAGTTGCCGCTCATCTGGCGCCGGTTGGTCGACGGCGGGATGGAATCCGGTCAGGCCTACGGCAAGTCGCTGCGCACGGTGAAGAGCTGCGTCGGCACCGATTGGTGCCGATACGGGCAGCAGGATTCGGTGCAGCTGGCGATCGACCTGGAGTTGCGGTATCGCGGGCTACGCGCGCCACACAAGATCAAGATGGGCGTATCCGGCTGCGCCCGCGAGTGCGCCGAGGCACGCGGCAAGGATGTCGGGGTGGTAGCCACCGAAAAGGGCTGGAACCTCTACGTCTGCGGCAACGGCGGGATGACCCCGAAACACGCTCAGCTGTTGGCCGCCGACCTGGATCGGGACACGTTGATCCGCTATATCGACCGGTTCCTGATGTATTACATCCGCACCGCCGACCGGCTGCAGCGCACGGCCCCCTGGCTGACCTCGTCGGCCGGCGGGCTGGACCGGCTACACGCGGTCGTGGTGGACGATGCCCTGGGTCTGGCCGACGATTTCGAAGCCGACATGGCCCGCCACGTCACCGGCTATTCCTGCGAGTGGAAGGGCGTGCTCGACGACCCGGACAAGCTGGCCCGGTTCGTCTCGTTCGTCAACGCGCCCGGCGCACCCGACCCGACCGTGGCCTTCGAAACCCGCAACGGACGCAAGGTGCCGCTGCTGATCGGCACCCCGACGGTGCGCCCCGCCGACGACTCCGAGGAGAAGATCGCATGACACCCGAGGTCCGCATCGAGCCCGCCATCCGCCGCTCGGCCTTCGACCTGCACCGCTGGACCCGAGACTGGACGGCCGCCTGCCCGCTGAGCCGGCTCCAGCCGTTGCGCGGCGTCGCGGTGCTACTGCCGGACGGCGGGCAGGTGGCCCTGTTCCGGCTGGCCGACGACAGCCTGCGCGCGGTCGGCAACATCGACCCGATCGGCCGCGCCGCGGTGCTCTCGCGGGGCATCGTCGGCGATCGCGGTGGCTTCCCGGTGATCCAGTCACCCCTGCGTAAGCAGGCATTCAGCTTGTCCGACGGTCGTTGCCTGGATGCACCGGAGGTCGCCATCCCGGTCTACGACACCCGGATCGCTTTGGATGGAACGGTTTTCGTCGCGAATACGCCCGATATCCGATTCGGCTATCGCCGCCCGGCGTAGCCGGCCGCGCGTAGCCGGCCTTCCGACGGCGCGAGTGCACTACCCGCATGACGAACACGGTCACCGCCGACCTGAAGTCGATGCCGACCGGCGCCCTCGTCGAAACTCTTCAAGACGCTCGACGCACCTTCGATGACCGAAATGCAGGGCGAGTTCGACGGCATGCCGTTGCATCAGCCGAATCCGTTCCGGACCGCAGTGGCCTTCGTCAAGGTGGTCAACCCCGCTGTATCCGTGGCTCGCCAAGGGATTTCGTCCGATCGACCAGAGCACCGAGCGGGGATACAACATCCACCGCCGACTCGACGGCCGGGAGATCCAGCGCGACCCGATGGTCACCCGGATCGCGACGTCGCACATCGACGGGCGGCCGGCTTTCCAGCTCGACTATCGCGCGTTCGACACCGTGAACGGCCGGATCAACCTGGTCGACGACGTACGCCGGGTGCAGCCGGGGCGCTACCTCGGCTTCGGATTCTGGGGATTCACCGACAGTCAGCGCCGCGTCCTGCAGCCGTTCATCCTCGAAGCGACGTCGCGGCAGTACCGCGGCGACATCGGAACGCTGCGCGCCTGAGTCCCGGGAACGCTAGTGCGCGCTCCCGACCGCAGCGCCCCCGCGCCAGTACTGAATCTCCAGCGCCATAGCGACATTGAGGGTGTTCTGGTCGAGCGGTCGGGGTAGCAGCTCGTCGGCTTGCTTGAGCCGCCGCAGCACCGTATTCCGATGGGAGACGAGCCGGTCGGCGGCACGCGAGGCATTGCACTGTTCGTGCAGGTACGCCCGAACGGTTTCGCGCACAGCGGGCGCCGCCTTCTCCAGGGCGCCCAGCGTATGTGCCACGAACCGGTTGGCGCGGTCGGGGTCGGTCGTGAGCAGGAGGACGCCTTCGACGTCGGCATAGGTTCCGACGCGGTGATCGGTATCCAGGCGCGCCATCGTCTGCTGGGTGCTAACCGCATCGAGATGCGAAACCCGGAAGCCGTCGATGCCGTGCCCGGTCGAGCCGATGGCGATCTGTACATCCACGACAGCACCGATAGCGCGGTCCGCGTCGCGCAACCGGGCATCGTCGGCGTCGGCGATCCAGAGCCACACCGTCCCGGGACCGGCGACGATGCGCAACCTCTCGCGAGCAGCAACGTGCCGGGCCAGCGCGTCGGCGACCCGTTCGAGTTCGGTGAGTCGGGGGGCTGCGACGGTGGTCCACACGACCACTGCCGTGTGCGTTCGGGCGAGTCGATAGCCGAGGGTCTGCTCGGCGGTGGAGCGGCTGACCTTACGACCGTTCAGGATATGTGTCACCATCTCGCGCAGTTCGGAATCCCGGTGCCGAGAAAGTAGTTCACGCTCCTGCTGGATCTGCTCGGAGGTTGCTGCGATCGTCGCATCGACGAACTCCGAGATAGACCGGGCCGTGACGTCGAGCATCTCTGCCAGGTCGTCCGGATCGGACTTCAGCGCAAAAGCGATCTTCATCCAGCGGCGCCAGGCGACGTTCTGACCCAGGCGGTAAGCCTCGAGATTCGACTCGTCGTAGCCGCGTCGAGCAAGCACGCGTGCCGCCTCGACGGGCTCCTCGGTGTTCGGCGCGACGGGTACTCCGGGTCGGCGCAGGTTCGCACTGACCCAGTGAATGAGGCTCGAATGGGTGCCCCGGAGGATGAACGCCCGTAGCTCCGGATCGTCGGCGGCCTGCCGAATGGTAGGTGCGGCGAATGCCGCCGTATCGATCTCGTCGAACCAGTCGGGCGGCGCGGCCAAGGCAATCTCCGCAGCCCGGCGAATGAGCTCTTTCACCGGCTCGGACGGCTCCTCCCAGGACATGGGGAAACCCTACGCACGGTGGTGCACTATGCACCCTCGAATCGGAATATCGAACGCTGAGCATCTTGGCGTCGCGTGGTTCTCGGCACATGATCGACAACAACGTCACGACAGTTCACGAAGTCAGACGATGGAGCGCCGACATGACTATCGCCATCGCCGACCCGGGGGTCAGGCTGCCCCCGGGGCCTCGGTACACCACCCCGAAACAGCTCCTGGACTTCGCGTTCAACCGCACCCGAATGCTCGGTGACCTGCAGCGTCGGCTGCTCCGACCTGGCCGGACACGGTGGCTACGGTTACCGCTGCCGACGCCGCGTCCAACGGGATCTGCACGGGCTTCGCAGCGGGTGAAGAACCCGCTCTACCGGTCGCGGCGCGCGTTGCGCACCGGCGCCGAGCTGCGTACTGGTATCCGGCAGACCTGCCTCAACGAGCTGTTGGCAAACGAGGAGCACGTCCAGGTCGAAGCAACCTGGGGGGATCTACCAGCGAATGATCGCGGCCCTGTCGCGAACCCGATCGCTGCCGGAAACCTGCGGATTCAGGCCACGACCGCGCGGTCTCGACGGGGATGAGCCGGCTTTGGGTCTGGTTTCTTGCCGTATCGCCGGACGTTCGATAGTATTCGAACATGCATTCGAGTGACGGGGATTCGGACACGGTGGCCGACACGGTTGCCGTGATCGATGCCGCGCTCGACAGCCTGGCGGTGTTGTTGCCGGATTCGGGTACTGCCGCGTTGGGGGTGTTGCAGGCGTTGGAGCGGGTGCAGCGGCGGGTGACCGGTCTCGGGTACCGGTTGATCCGAGTCGTCGCCGAAGCCCCCGGCGAGGAGTTCGGTGGGCAGCGGTCCCGGGATGTGCTCGCCGATGCGTTGCGGATCACCCCGAAAGAAGCGTCCGCCCGATTGTTCGAATCCGCGGACTTGACGCCCGGGTTGACGATGACCGGACAGTCGGTGGAGCCGGTGCTGCCGGCGACCGCAGGCAAGGTCGAGGCGGGTGTGATCGGGCGTGATCACGTGCGGGTCATCCGGACGTTTCTGCGGGACCTGCCCACCGTCGTGGATTATCCGACTCGGGTGGAGGCGGAGAAACAGCTCGCCACCGTCGCGGTCACGGTGCGGCCGGACCAGCTCCGTAAGGTGGCGGTTCATCTGGATGCGGTTCTGAACCCGGACGGTTCGCTGTCGGATGATCGTGATCGCGCCCGTAAGCGTGGTATCCGGGTCGGGGAGCAGGAACGTGACGGGATGAGCCGGGTCACCGGGTATATCTCCCCGGAACTGCGGGCCTATCTGGAAACGATCCTCGCGAAGTACGCCGCCCCCGGAATGTGTAACCCCGACGACAACACCCCCGCCGTCGATACTGCGGTCCGTGATGGTGAGGTGTCCGACGATCGAGCCCGCCGGGATCAGCGGACCCCGACCCAACGTAACCACGACGCGTTACACGCGGTCCTGCGCGCAGCGATCGCGTCCGGCGACCTCGGTCGGCATCGGGGGTTGCCGGTCACGGTGATCGTCACCACCACCCTGCACGACCTGGAAACCGCCGCCGGTACCGCCGACACCGCACCCGACACGCAGGGTGCGGTGCCGGGCGTTTACCCGCCCGCCGGGTCGAACCGGTCGAGCGCCGGGCCGGCCGCGCTCGTGCCATGCCTGCCGGTGCCGGGTCGTAGCCCGGGCGGGAACGGGGGGAAAGCCACCACTGCCGGTGGGACTTTGATCCCGTACCGGGATCTGATCCGGATGGCCAGCCACGCCTGGCATTACCTGGCCGTATTCGACACCCACACCGAGCAACCGTTGTACCTGGGCCGGTCCAAACGTCTCGCCTCACCCGACCAACGGATCGTCGCGACCGCCCGATACGGCGGGTGCAGCTTCCCCGCGTGCGCTCGGCCCGCCCTCGACTGCGAATACCACCACACCACCACCTGGGCCGAGGGGGGATGCACCGATGTCACCAATCTCGCCCCCGTCTGCGGGCATCACCACACGCTGGCCGACCAAGGCTGGGCCGTGCGAGGTGACCCGCGAGGCCGGATCGAATGGCTCCCACCCGCCTGGCTCGACCCGCACCGCACACCCCGAACCAACACCTACCACCGCCCCACCCACTGGTACCGCCACCCCCGAGGACACACCAACAACACCACCAACCCCACCGGCACAGCGAACAGCCCACCCACCACATGAACCCGGAGTGGCTACCGAGTCAGCGGGCCGCCGGATCATCACGGAAAATGCCGATCGGCCGGGCACCTCAGAGCTCCGCGAGTGACCGCGTGGTGGCCGAGATCACCACAGCACCGGACCCCCCGGATCTCGACCACACCCCACACCCTCGATTGGGATGAGCCACCAAACGGCTACGCCCGAGCCAGTCCGTCGTCGATCATCTGCTGGAAGTGCTCGGTGACGGTCTGCTCGATCGGCCGGAATTGGATCCCGAGTTCGGAACGGGTACGGGAGTTGTCGAAGCGCAGCGGAAACCCGACGTTCCGGTCGACGAATTTGCGGGTGAGGCCGCTGACCGGGCCGCCGAGCTTGACCATGAATTTGGGCAGCTCCCGGCTGGGGAACGAGAGACGGTTGCCGAAGTTCTTACGCAAAATTTTGCTCATGCCGAGCAGGCTCACGGTCGTCGCGTTCGCGATATACCGGTCGTGCGCGGCAGGAGTGAAGCCGGCCGCGATGTGCAGGCGTGCGGCGTCTCGCACGTCGACGACGCCCATCTCCAGCGCGGGAGCGCCGACCGCCATGGACATGTCGGTGAAGTGGGCCATCGTCGTCATGCTGCCCGACGCACTCGCGGTGGTCAGGGACGGGCCGAAGACCAAGCCGGGGTGAACGGTGACGAGATCCCATCGATCCTGTGCCTTCGCGATCTCCCAGGCGGCCTGTTCGGCAACGGTCTTGGAGTACGAGTACTCCTGATGATCGGGCGTGCTGGTGGTGTTCCAGTCGGTGTCGGTGAAGGCGTCTTTTCCCTTCATGTCGACGATGTCGCCGTAGATCGCCACGACACTGCTGGTCAGGACGACCCGCTTGACCGACTCGGTCTGGTCGACGCTGCGAGGACATTGCGGGTGCCTTCGAGCGCCGGTCGGATGAGCTGCTCCTGGGGGTCGTCGATCCTGCCGACCAAGAACGGCGAGGCGGTGTGGATGACGAGTTCACAGCCCTGCATCGCCGCGGTGTAGCTGCCGTCATCCAGCAGGTCGGCTTTATGCAGCATCAGCTTGCCGGGATGCGCCTCGGCAAGCTTGTGCAAGTGCTCGAGGCCCTTCGGCTTGTCCGGATTACGCACCGTCGCGCGCACCGTGTTGCCGTCCTCGAGGAGGTACCGCACGATCCAGCTCGCGAGGTAACCGCTGCCGCCGGTAACCAGCACGGGTGCCGCCGGGTCAATGGTGGTCATGGGAGTCCTTCCGTGGCGCGCCGACCATCACGTCGATGTCTTCAGCTTCACGCGTTGCCGAACGCTCGGACAAGAGTGCTGGCGCTCAACATTCTGCGGGGACGGTGCATCGTGCACTGCTTGTTCGACCCGAGGCACTCAGGCGGGCAGCGACGCGGCGATCTGCTCCCAGGCGTCGTGCACGTGCCGACAGATCGCGCCGGTCTGGGTGAGCACCGTGACGCAGCGGTGATCGTGGTCGTAGAGTTCCACGGCGGTGGTCGTGCCGGCGCCGCCGTGCGCGCTCGTGACCCAGCATTCCGCGATCGCGGCGGGCATCAGCACATATCGCGCCGCACCGAACACGGCGGCCACGTGCTCGCCGGCGCGCTCGACCAAGGCGGCAGGCCCCCGATGCAGTTGCACACAACCGCCACCCGGCACCGCCGTGGTGAACGGCAGGCCGATGTCGGTGAGATGGGATAGCAGATACGGCACCGTTCGGGGGGCGACCTGCCGGGCGCCGGTGAACGGCAGCACGTTGTACCGCTCCGAGGTCAGGGCGTCCAGATGGGTGATCTGGTCGGTTCCGCGCCAGTCGTGGTTCGGCCAGTCGACCGGCTCGGCGATCTCCGTGTACCCGGGCGGCGCCGCCTCCAGCGCGGTGATCACCAACCCGTCCGACAGCGGGGTGAAATAGGCCCGGTGGGTGCCCGGGTCACCGGACAGCGTGAGCGCTCGGGTGGTCACCGAGATCTCCTGCACCGCAGCGGGATGCACCCGGAGCGCGATCTGGTCCGCCCCGCAGACCAGAGCTTCGCCGGGTAATGCCGCCGGCTGGTACTCACCGGTGTGGCTCAGCAACGCGGCATCGTTCGCGGTAACCGACACCACAGTGCCGAGCGCCGACAACGCCGCGGCGACGGCCCGGGGACCGGCGTCGATCGTCCGGGCCGCGCAGCAGCGACAGGGGAAGCCGTCAGTACACATCGCGGACATACCGTTTCTCACGCTTGAGCGCGTTGACGTACTCGGTTGCGTCGTCGGCGCCGAGACCGCCGTGTTCGACGACGATCTCGTGCAGCGCATGATCGACGTCGCGGGCCATTCGGGTGGCATCGCCGCAGACGTAGAAGTGCGCGCCGTCCTGCAACCAGCCGAACAGTTCTCGGCCGCGCGCGCGCATTCGGCTCTGCACGTAGACCTTCTCGGACCGGTCCCGGGAGAACGCCAGATCGAGCCGATCCAGCAGACCGCCCGCGTGCCAGGCCTCGATCTCGGCCGCATAGATGTAGTCGTGTTCGCGATGCTGATCGCCGAAGAACAGCCAGTTACGTCCGCGGGCTCCGCGTTGCTCGCGCTCCTGCAGGAACGCCCGGAACGGCGCGATCCCGGTGCCCGGCCCGACCATGATCATCGGGGTGTCGTCGTCGGCCGGCACCCGGAACGACTTGTTCGGCTGCAAGAAGATCCGCGCGTCGGCACAGCGGTCGGCCAGAAAGGTCGAACAGACCCCGCCCCGATCCCGTCCGGTCGAGCGATACCGGACGCTGGCCACCGTCAGATGAATCTGCTCGGGATGGGCGAGCGAACTGGACGAGATCGAGTAGGCGCGATGCTGCAACGGCTTCAGCAGCGGGACGAACTCGTCCAGACTTAGCGCATCGCCGCCGATCCGGAGGATGTCGAGCACGTCCTTGCCGAAGAGCCAGCTGTCCAACACCTCTTTCACGCCACCGCGCAGGGCGTGCGAGAGCTCCTCGTTGTCGGCGCGGCTCTCCACCTCGCCGAGCAGATCCTTCGACGGCGTGCTGATCTCGTATCGGTGCCCGAGCAGCTCCCCCAACGATTCGTCGCCGACCGCCGTGTCGACCGACACCCGGAAATGGTCGGCGATCGCGGCCACCAGAGCCGGATCGTTCGCCGGCAACACCCCGAGGGCGTCGCCCGCCTCGTAGCCGATCCCGCTGTCGGCGAGCGCGAACTCGTAGTGCCGGATCTCCTTCGCCGACCCGGCCCCGGACAGCCGCCGATTGACCGGAACCCGGGCGCGGTAAGGATTCTTGCGGGTCCAGCCGGAGCGGGCGACGATGCTCGGCGGCGGCGCGGCGGAGACTCCGCTCGCCCCCGCCCGGGTGACCAGGGTCGTCACCGCACTCTGGACCCACTCCGCAGCGGCAGTTTCGTAATCGACATCGCAATCGACCCGGCTGATCACCCGGGTCGCGCCGAGCTGTTCCAGCCGGGTGTCGATCAGCTTGCCGGCCTGACAGAAGCCGTCGTAACCGGTGTCGCCGAGGGCCAGCACCCCGTAGTCGAGCCCGGCCAACCGCGGTGCGGTGTCGGCCGACAGCGCCGCCCAGAACAGTTCCGCGTTGTCCGGCATCTCGCCTTCACCGTAGGTGGAGATCACGATGAGCACGTGTGCGAGACCCGCGAACTCGTCGAGTTCGATCTCGTCGAGACCGGCAACCGTCACCGCGAAACCCTGCCCCCGCGCAGCCGCCGCGAGGTCGCCGGCCACGCTCTCGGCGTTGCCGGTCTGGGTGCCGAACAGGACCCGCAACAGCGGGCGCGGCCCGTTGTCCACATCGGCGACCGGTAGCACCGGCGGGATGGACAGCTGCAACGCCAACCGCGAGTGCAGCCCGGCGAGGAACCCGGAGATCCAGGCGCGCTGGTCCTCGTTGAACGGCGCGTCTTCGGGGATATAGGCAATCTTCATCTGCTCCGCACTTCATCTGCTCCGCACCGGATCTCGTCGGGAGCTGCCGCCGGCGCCGGCCGGTGCCGGCAGGGCGACCACCGGGATCGCGCGCTGGCAGAACAGCTCCTCGAAGGACGGCAACCGGCCGATCCGGTCGACGTTCTTCGCACTCTGATGCAACACCCAGCCGTAGGTGCCGGGGCTGTCCATCGAGCGAACGTTGCGCCGCCGCAACGCATCCTTGTAATCGGTGAGCCGCTTGTTCGCGACCAGCACCGCCAGTTCCTCGTCGTCGAAGCCGTCGATCGCCTCCCGCGCGTACCGCTGCAGTCGCTGGATCAGGAAGAAGTCTTCGGTGAGGATCAGATTTCGCACCGCCGAACCGATCCGGGGATCGCGCAGTTCGGTGACCGCCGGCGTCCGCTGCAGCGCGAGCTGCTGGGCAAAGTTCACCACCGTGTAGGTGTTCAGCAGGCGGTACATCTGCTCGGTGTCGGTATCGCCGTAGGCCGGAACCGAGCCGTCGATCACCGTCGCCCGGTCCCGGTAGGAGCACTGCACCTTGTGCACCTGATACCCGGCGAGCGCGGCGGCGAGTTCGTCGAGCAGCTCCTTGCGGGTCTTGGCGGCGAGGATCGCATCGGCATCCTGGTAGAGCAACAGCGCGCGCGGCATGGCGTAGACCAGATGCCGCCGAGTGTTCGGCCAGTCGGCCAACAGCTCCCGACCGCGTGCCGAATCAGTAGCCGCCACATGCCATTCCAGCAAGGTGCGGGCCGCCAGCTCGTGATACGCGGCGTCGCCGATCGGCCGCAGCAGGACCGAATCACGGCTCACCTCGGCCGGCAGCCGACCGGCCGGGTCGTACTGGTAGAGGAACCCGCCACTCATCCCGTTGGCGACACCTTTGCCGAACCCGCCGATATTGAGGACGGCGCCGTTGGTCATGTACTCGCAGAGGAACTCGCCGACGCCCTCCACCACCGCGGTGGCACCGGAGTTGCGGACCGCGAACCGATCCCCGGCCTGCCCTTCGACGAACAGCCGTCCGCCCGAGGCGCCGAACAGCGCAAAGTTGCCGATCAACACGTTGGCGTCGGGGGCGATCGAACCGCCGCCCGGGGAGCGAACCACGATGCTGCCACCGCAGGCGCCCTTGCCGACCCCGTCGTTGCAGGTACCGGTGTGGGCCAGCGACATTCCGTCGGTGCAGAACACCCCGTAGCTCTGCCCGGCCGAACCCGTGCTGACGATCCGGATCGAGTCCGGCGGCAGGTAGCGCCGCCCCCGATCGTCGACGATCACCGCGCCACCGGCCCGACCCGGATGATTGAGCATCCGTTCGAGGTCCACCGCGAGCTGACCGCCGACGCTCTTGTGCCGGTTGGTCAGCCGCACCGGCGCGAGATCGATTCCCGCGGCATCGAATCCGGCCGGATCGAGCTGGTCGAGGAAGGCGTCGTCGATCGAGTAGTCCTTCTCCAGGTAGACCGGGTGCTCGACGACCACCTCGGCGGCAACCGCGAGCATTCGGCGCAGATCCAACGTCCCGATGCCGGACGGATGGTTGAGCAGCTGCAGCAGGTCGCTGCGGCCCCGCGCGGCGCGTAACGACACCATGCCGAGGGTGGCGAGAATCTCCCGCACCTCGTGTGCGATGTTCAGCAGGTACTGACCGAGCGCACGCGGATCACCGGCGAACACTTCGGGATTGGTGGTCAGTCCGGCGGGACACTTGATGTTGCAGTTCTTCGCCATCACGCACTTGAGCATCATCAGCGCGGTCGTGCCGAACTCGAAGCTGTCCGCGCCGAGCAGCGCCGACTTCACCACATCGCTCGCGGTCTGGTGCGCGCCGGAACAGCGCAGGACCACCTTCTGCCGGATACCGTTGGCACACAATGCCTGATGCACTTCGGCCACGCCGATCTCGGCGGATCGACCGGCGTACTTGAGGCTGGTGACGGCCGCGGCGCCGGTGCCACCGGTGTTGCCGGCCACGTTGATCACGTCCGCGCCGGCCTTCGCGACGCCGACCGCGATGGTGCCGATCCCTTCCGACGAGACCAGCTTGACGATCACCCGCACCCGCGCGGCCTTGCAGTCGTGGATCAGCTGCGCCAGGTCCTCGATCGAGTAGGTGTCGTGATGTGGTGGTGGGGAAACGAGTTCGACGCCGGGGGTGCCGCCGCGAGCCGCGGCGATATCCACGGTCACCTTCGACGCCGGCAGCTGACCACCCTCGCCGGGCTTCGCCCCCTGGCCGATCTTGATTTCCAGCTCCTGCAACATCGGGTCGGCGAGATAGCCGGACCAGACACCGAACCGGCCGGAGGCGAACTGCTTGATCCGTGAGCCGCGGATGGTGCCGTACCGGGTGATGTGTTCGCCGCCCTCGCCGCAGTTGGACAACCCACCGACCATGTTGGTGCCGTGCGATACCGCCTCGTGGGCGCGTGCGACGAGCGCGCCGTGACTCATCGCACCGGAGGTGAGGGTTCGGGTGATCTCGCTGGCCGGCTGGACCTGATGCAGCGGAATCGACGCGGGCGCCGTCCGGAGCCGAGCGAGCTGCGCGTGCGCCGACCCGGTCGCCCGGATCCACAGCGCGGCGGCGTCACCCGCCGGGTCGATGCGCGATTCGACGATATCGGCGCCGAACCGGGCGTGCAGCGACTCCGCCAGGGCCGCGAGCCGGTCCGGGCCCTGCGTCAGCTGGACGCTGAATCCACCGTCCCGGGCGGCGCAGGCGAGCCCACGGACCAGGATCTCGTTGTTGCCGACGGGGGCGAACTGGCCCAGCTCCCGGGTGAAGTCGTCCGCGGTACGCGCAAAGTTGACGTCTGCCGGCAGTGCCAGCACATCGCGCAGCGCGGCCGGGCGGCGGCTGCGTTCGGCGGTGATGGCGAACACGAAGTTCCGGTAGCCGGGGGTGATGTCGAAACTGTCGATCGCCCGCGGGGTGAGCGCGTCGAAGCTGGTGTTGCGGTATGCGCGATCGTCCAGGCCGAACGCGCGCTCGAGTTGATTCAGCGGGAGCAGGCGCAGGTAGCTGGCATCGGCCATATCCGGGTTGTCCGGCCGGCCGGTGTCGTCGAAGGCGATCGGCTCTTCGGTCAGGTCGACGAAGCCGCGCACCGCGGTGGTGCCGTAGGAGTGTCCGGCACCTTCGGCGCGTTCCTTGAACAGGCCGAGCAGCGGCACGTCCTGCTCCGACGTGACCAGCAGCGCGCGAGCGTGCCAGGCCGCGGTGGCCTCGGCGATCGTCGCAAACCCGACCCCGGCCACCGGAGCAACGACATTCGGAAAGTACCGGCGCAGGACCGGATCGCCGGTGTCGAGGTAGTTCGGCTCGAAGAACTCGCCGCCGATGTAGCTCTCGGCGGTGCAGAGGCCGACCTTTCCCATCGTCTTCAGCAACGACTTCTCGGCGGCCTTGGCGAAATGCCCGAACGCCTGGTCGGCTTGCTCCCCGTACTTCTCCTCGGCCCGCATCCGTACCGCCAACGGGTAGACCGCCGAGGCACCGAAACCGAGGGTGGCGGCGATGTGGTGCGATGAACAGAGCTGGCCGCTCTCGGCGATCAACGAGACCCGCAGCCGTAGCCCCTCCTCGATCAGCCGCTGATTGACCGCCGACACCACCAGGATCAGCGGCATCGCGGCGAGTTCCCGGCTGACATGCCGGTCGGTGAGCACGGCGATTCCGCCGCGCTCCCGGGCGAAGGCTTCGATCCGATCGCACAGCGCGTCCACCGCATCGACCAGCGCCGTCTCGTTCGCCGTCGCGTCGTCGAGGTCGGCTCGATACCGGATGTCGAACCGGGCCAACGGAGTCCGGTCTTGCTCCCGGAGCTTGAGCATGTCCAGGTGGGAGAGCAGCGGCGACCGCACCACGATCTGTGGCGCGGGCGGCGCGCCGCTGTTCGGTTTGGCACCGAGCGCGACCCGCAGCGTCATCCCGTCGGCTTCCCGGATGCTGTCCAGCGGCGGGTTGGTCACCTGCGCGAACCGCTGCGAGAAGTACTTGGCAACCCCGCCTTCCTGATTGGCCAACGCGTTGATCGCAGCGCCGTAGCCCATCGCGGAGATCTTCTCCTGCCCGGTGGCGAGCATCGGATCCATCAGGAACTTGAAACTCTCCTGATTGAGCGAGTAGGCGACATAGCGCTGATGCCGGGTCAGATCGCCGTTGTACCGGGCCGGGGAAAGCTGGTTCTCCGAGGGGACCGGGGGGAGGTCGGCCAGCTCGACCCGCGCCCGGGCCAGCAGCGCCGGGTAATCATGCCGCGCGGCGAGCTGCTCGAGCGCCTCGGTGGTGCCGAACGAGCGACCCTGCGCGTGATCGTAGAACAGCATGCCGCCGGCCTCGATCCGACCGCGCCGCAGCACGGTGCCGGGCGGGAAGTCCACCTGGCCCGCCTCCGACATCACCCCCAGATACTCGGCGGTCTCGACGGTGCGCAACGGGCGCAGACCGAGTCGATCGAGCCGAGCTCCGATGATGGCGCCATCGCCGAAGATCAACGCTGCCGGACCGTCGTTCTTCTCCTCGTACAGGCTGAAATACTCCAGCATCGCGGTCACCGCGGGGCTGAGGGTGCGATCGTTCTCCCAGGCCGGCGGCATCATCGCGACGACGGCGGTCACCAGGTCCAGGCCGTCCTCGAGCACCCGGTTCTGCAGGGTCTGATCCAGCCGGCAGCTGTCCGATTGCCCGGCCGGGCGGATGACGGCGCGATTGCGGGCGCGGGCGATCGCGTTCTCCGACAGTCGGTTCTTCTTGTCGGTGTTCAGCTCACCGTTATGCGCTACCAGCCGAAATGGCTGGGCCATCGTCATATTCGGCGCCGTGTTGGTGGAGAACCGAGTGTGGAAGAACACCGTGTGCACCGCCATCCGCGGGTCGCTCAGATCGCGGAAGTACGGCACGACCTCCCCGGAGTTGAGTCGGCCCTTGAGTACCTGGGTACGGGCGCTGAGCGACAGCGGGTAGAGACCGAGCAGGTCCGCGCGGGTGTATGCGGGTTCCTCGATGGTCGTCAGCGCATCATGGATCCGCCGGTCGACATCTTCCCCACCGGTGCGGAACACCCACTGCCGGATCGGCAGCTGATACTTCGCGGCAGCGGTACGGACCGCCGACGCGTCCACGGGTATGTCACGCCGACACAGGATCTCGAAACCCTGCTGGTCCAGCGCGGCCTCGATCACCGCCACCGCCTCGGCATGGAACGCCGGATCGTTCGGCAGGAAGAAGTTGCCGACCCCGAAGTCACCCGGCTCCAGATCCGGATACCCGGTCAACTCGCGGAAGAAGCCCACCGACAGATCCAGGTTCACGCCGGCGCCGTCGCCCACTCCCTCGGCCGACATCCCACCGCGATGTGGCACCGCGCAGAGCGCCTGGTGCAGCTTGCCGATCACGTCGTGGCTCTGTACGCCGTCCTTGCGAGTCAGGAATCCGACACCGCAGGAACTCCGCTCCTGGCTCGGGTCGTACAGGCCGTTCAAATCCGTCGGTCTCCTCGTTCGCCAGGAATAGATAGCTTAGCCTAAGCTAATTCCATCTCCTGCGCTCCGCGAGAAGCCGCCGCCCTACCCGGGGCACCCGGGAGAATGGGGACCACCGCCCGGTCAGGCGGCGACCAGCACCGCCTCGCCCCGCCGCCGAGCGATCAACCGGACGACCGCCGGATGAATCCCCAACGGCTCGGCCACGACGTCGGCGCCGCACTCCCGTAGTCGCTGTTGGAACAGACCTTCGGCCAGCAGATACGACGCGACGGCCACCCGGCGACCGCCGATTCGAGCCTGCCGGACGACCTCGGCCACCGGCGGATAACCGCCACCGCCGCGGCTGGGTGCCGCGAACGCGATCCGAACCCGGCTGCCGACCAGTGCGGACAACATTGCTGCGGCCGCCCGCACATCGCCCTGAGCGTGCCGATCCGACGTTCCGGCCGCAGCCAGCACGACCGCATCGCCGGGCCGCCAGCCGGCGCCGAGCAGACGATCCAGCATCGCCCGAGCCAACTCCGGCGACGGGCCGAGTGCCCGCGTCACCGTGACCCGCGAATGCGCCGAGTCCGTCACTGCGGCCGGGACGTCCACCCGGACGTGATATCCGCTGGAGAGGAACAGCGGGACCAGCACCACCGGGTGATCGCCCAGTCCGGCCAGGACCTGCGTGGGATGCGGGCCGAGGACATCGACGAAAGCCAGCTGGACCGGGCCGGCGGAATTCGCCGACACCGCCGCCGCCAGCTCCGATATCCCCGCCACCCCGGCCGCGCTCCGGGTGCCGTGTGCGACGAGCAGAGTTGTCATGACGGCAGCTCCGGTTCGTCGATCGGCAGCCGGTAGCCGCGCTTGACCACCGTGGCGACCAGTTCCTTGCTCCCGAGACCGCCGCGCAGTCGGGCCACGGCGGCCTCCACCGCATGCGGATCGTTCCCGCCGAGGACCTGCAACACCTCGTCGCGGGTGATCACCGCGCCCGGCTCCCGGGCCAGCAAACGCAGCAGCAACAGCGAATTCGGGGTCAGCTCCCGGTAGTCTCCGTCCACCACGGCGCCGCACGCGCGCAGCCCCAACCTATGCCCCGCCACCGCCAACACCGCCCGGCGGCGCGGCAGCTCCTCCTCGATCAACCGAGCCAGCGCACCCAGCCGCATCCGGGTGGCAACCACCGTCGGCACCCCGATCCGGTCCAACGGGCCGGCCGTGACCGGGCCGACGCAGAACACCGTGACCGGCCCGGAAAGCGCACTGCGCACGCTGGCACCGAGCTGGAGTTCGTCGGCCCGGAGCAGCAACGACGCGACCGCCGGCGCCGAGGTGAAGGCAACGGCATCCACCTGGGACAGCGCGATCCGTTCGATCAACCCGTCGAGCGCCGCCGAGTCGGGCGGCGACTGCCAGCGGTACACCGGCACTGGAACCACCGTCGCGCCGCGCTCGGCCAGCACATCGAGGAAGCCCGGGGCCGGGTCCCAACGATCGGTGGCGCCGTGCAGCTGAACCGCAACCCGACGCCCGGCGAGCTCCGCCGGACCGAGATGCTCGAGCACTTCGGCCGACGACTCCGACGCCGGCGACCACTCCTCGCGCAGGCCGGCGGCCCGCAGCGCACCGGTCGCCTTCGGCCCGCGCGAGATCACCCGAGCCCGACCGAGCACCTCCAGCAACGCCGGCGCCAATCCCCAGCCCTCGGCTGCCGCCACCCAACCGCGGAACCCGATCCCGGTGGTCGCGATCAGCACGTCCGGTGGCTGCGTCAGCAGCTCGTCGGTGGCGATCCGGAGCTGCGCGTCGTCGGCCAGCGGAACCATCGCGATCGCCGGCGCGGACAGCACCGCCGCGCCGCGCCGCCGCAACATCGCGCCGAATTCGTCGGCCCGCCGGGCCGCGGTGATCGCCACCGTGAAGCCCAGCAGCGGGTCGCGCTCGGTCATTCGGCCCTGTCTCCCGTCATCCATCCGTGCTGCCACCGGCCCTCCAGCCTGCCAGACCGGCAGCACCGACGACCTCATCCGCGGGCGGGCACCAGGGCCGGCCCGGTCTCGGCCGCACCGGCGGTGGGCCGACGCACGTAGACCCGCCAGGTAACCCCGGCGGCCAGCAGATAGAAGCCGGCAAACAACCAGAATGCTGTGGTCGCGGCGCCGCTCGCCTGGTAGGACGCGCGCAACGCCAGGTTGATCCCGACTCCGCCGAGCCCGCCGATCGCACCGGCGATCCCGATGACCGCGCCGGACATCGCCCGCGAGTGACGCGCGCGGGCCGCCTCGTCGGCATCCATCGACCGGGCCTCGGCCTCGAAGATCGACGGGATCATTTTATACACCGAGCCGTTCCCGATGCCGCTGAGCAGGAACAACAGGATGAAGCCGGGCACCAGCACGGGCACGCTGCCACTGCCGATCGTGGAGCCGGCGACCAGCACCAGCGCACCGAGAATCATCCCGCCGAACGTGACCAGCGTGACCCGACCACCGCCGAGCCGATCGGCGAGCTTGCCGCCGTACACCCGGGACAGCGAGCCGAGCAGCGGACCGATGAACGCGATCTGCGCGGCATGCAGCGAGGCTTGCGCCGCGGTGTCGCCGTCGGCGCGGAAGCCGGCCTGCAGCACCTGACCGAAGGCGAACGAGAAACCGATGAACGACCCGAAGGTGCCGATGTAGAGCAGCGAGACGAGCCAGGTCTGGCGGTGCCGCACCGCGGCGAGCATCGCGGCCTTGTCGACCGTCGGAACCTGCAGATTGTCCATGAACAGGGCGGCACCGATGCCGGCGACGACCAGCAGGACCAGATACACCGCGCAGACCCAGTACGGTTCCCGGTTCCCGGCCACCGCGATCACCAGCAGGCCGACCAGCTGCACCGCGGGAACGCCGATGTTGCCGCCGCCGGCGTTCACGCCGAGCGCCCAGCCCTTCAGCCGCTGCGGGAAGAAGGCATTGATGTTGGTCATCGAGGAGGCGAAGTTGCCACCGCCGAAACCGGTCGCCGCCGCGCAGACCAGGTACACCCACAGCGGTGCGCCCGGATTGGCCAGGATCACGATCGTTGCGATCACCGGGACGGACAGCACGAGGGCGCTGAAGATCGTCCAGTTACGCCCGCCGAACCGGGCGGTGGCCAGGGTGTAGGGCAGCCGGAGCAACGCCCCGACCAGGGTCGCGGTCGCGGCTACCAGAAACTTGTCCGCGGTGCTCAGCCCGTAGACGTTCTCCGGCATGAACAGCACCATCACCGACCACAGGGACCACACCGAGAAGCCCACGTGTTCGGCGACCACCGACCAGATCAGGTTGCGCCGGGCGATCCGGGCACCCCCGCCGTCCCACGCGATGCGATCCTCGGGATCCCAGTCGGTGATCGTGTGTGCTCGCGACATCGGCGTCAACCGCGACATCGTCGCCTCCTCGTGCCGGCAACCCACGAATCTCGCGGGTAAAGCCGAAGGTAGGGAGCCGATGTTGCCCGACGACTGCCCCGAAGTGAACTCGTCATCACACGGGGCGGCGTTCGCCGGTGAGACCGATTCCTGCCCCGACCAGGACCGATGGCTTCCAGCGGGTCAGTGCGATACCTCGGCGACATCGACCGACACCGCGATCGTGCTGGTCGTCGAGTCGCTGTAGATGATCCCGCGCAACGGCGGGACGTCGACGTAGTCGCGTCCCCAACCGACCGTTACGTAGCGCTCGCCGACGAACTGATTGTTGGTCGGATCGAACGCCAACCAGGTGTCGTCCGGCAGCCGGACCGCTGCCCAGGCGTGGGTGGCGTCGATGCCGAACACATGCTCCCGGCCGGGCGGCGGATCGGTAGCCAGATACCCGGAGACGTAACGAGCCGCCAACCCCTGCGACCGCAGACAGGCGATCGCCAGCCGAGCAAAGTCCTGGCAGACACCGTGCCGGGCGGCGAACACGTCCGCGACCTTCGTCGACACCGTCGTCGAACCCGCGGTGTAGGTGAAATCGGCGAAGATGCGCGCCGTCAGGTCCGCGACCGCCTCGCCGATCGGTCGCCCGGGCCGCAACACGTCGGCGGCGTAGGCGCGGACCTCGGGGGTGATCTCGGCGGGCACCAGATCCAGCACGAACTCCACCGCGCGGGCGCCGTCGGCTGCGGTCGGGCGGGCCTCCTCCCAGGGCCGCAGCGCCGCCCCCTCGGTCAGCCGGCCGGGCGCGGGTGCCTGCACCTCGACCACCGACTCACTGGTGACCACCAGCTCCCAGTGCTCGCTGGTGACCTGGAAGTAGGAACTCAGGTTGCCGTACACATCCGGGCTCTGCGCCTCGTCGGTCGGCGCCGGTTCCACCTTCACCCGATGCCGGTGTAGCCGCTGTTGACCGGCGATGTCGCGGGGTGTCAGATAGGCCCGGCCGTAGGAATTGGTCACGACGTCGTCGTAGCTGTAGCTGGTCCGGTGCAGGACCCGGTAACGCCGACTCACGACACCACCCGCGTGCCCGCCCAGAGCGGCTGGATGTCGCCCGGACCGGACAACACGGCCGCCTCGAACACCTCGGCCACAGTACGCAGATCGGCCTCCTCGCCGTCGAGCAACTCGATCAGGTCGACGTGCCGGCCCGCGTCGTCGGCCGGCTCCAACCCGGCCGGATCCACCCGGCGCAGCCGAGCCAGCGCGCCGCCGACCAACCGGTCCGGCCGGGACGAACCGGACGCCCCGGGCAACGCCCGCAGATTCGCCGCCAACGCCTCCAGCTGGAACACCAGCGAACGCGGATTGCCGGCGTCGAAGAGGAGCAGCTGCACGAGCGCTGCAGTGCGGATCCGGCCCCGGTTGCGCCGTCGGTAGGTGACCGCGGACTCGGTGGCCAGCAACACCGACTCGGTGACCCGGCGTTCGACCGGTTCCGGCAGCGCCGTGGTGATCGACGCGCGGAGCAGCGCGATCAACGCCAGGCTGCGCTCCAACCGCTTACCGATGTCCATCACGTGCCAGCCCGAATCGTGCACCATCGACTCGGCACTCAGACCGGACAGCGACAACATCCCGACCAGGATCGCGGACTGCACGGTGGCCAGGCCGCCCTCGGTCGGCTCGGCGCGATACCCGCTCAGTTCCCGATCCATCGTGCCGAGCACCATCCAGGTGTCGCCGGACAGCTGATCGCGAACCGCGCGTGCGGCGTAGCCGTACCGGTCGACCGCGTAGGCGGCCGAACCGACCCGAGACTTGTCGACGGTCAACGAGCTCAGCTCGGCGAAGGCGGCGTCCGACCGACCGCCGGCCGCGTCGGCCGGCGCCACGGTCCCGGTCAACCGGCCCACCGCGCCCATCAACACCGGCACTGCGTCGCTGCCCTCCAGCCACGGCCGGTACCGGTAGTCCTGATACCGCTCGCGCACCGCGCTGAGCAGTCGCACCGTCGCCTCGGCCCGTTCGCTGTAGCGGCCCATCCAGAACAGGTCGCCGAGCACCCGGGGCGAACTGACCACTTCGGTGCTCGCGGCCCGGAACACCGGCAACGACTCCAGCCGGGCCTGCCCGTCCACCCGCACCACGTCGGCGTCGGCGACCCGGACCCACACGTCCTTGGCCGCGACCAGCTCACTGCCGGCGGCCGGGTCGAACTGCCAGCCCAGCCCGCCGAGCAACGGGGTATAGCCGGACCGCCGCATCAACGAGAACAGGCGCATACCGACCGGCGCGGCGGTCAGCCGGCCGGTCTGGTCGACCGCCGGTGCCAGCGAGTAGTGCGGCGGCTCCTGACCGACCCATTTCCACGGCTCGGCCTCGATCCGGGCGCGCAGCTCGTCGAGCTCGGCCGCAGTGCACTCGGCACCGGTCCACGATCGGTCGTCGGTCGCGGACCGGATGATCAATCGCGGCAGGTTGGCCAGCACGTGACTGCGTTGCGCATCGATCCCGGCCCAGTAGGACGCGACGCTCTCCAGCTGCAGGTCCGCATCGAGCAGGTCGCGACACAGGTCGGGCAGCAATCCGGTCAAGCCCGGGTTCTCCAGCACCCCGCTGCCGAGCGTGTTCACCACGGCGACGGTGCCCCGGCGCAGCGCCTCGACCAGACCGACCACCCCGAGCCGCGAGTCGGGGCGCAGGTCCAGCGGATCGGAGAATTCCGCGTCCACCCGGCGCAACACCACGTCGACCCGGCGCAGGGTGCCGAGCGAGCGCATCCACAGCCGCCCGTCCCGGACGACCAGATCGGCGCTCTCGACCAGCGGAAACCCCAACAACGACGCGAGGTAGGCCTGATCGAACGCGGTCTCGGAGAGGGTACCGGGGCTGAGCACGACGACCACCGGTTCCTCGGCGTCGGACGGCGCGGCTTCGAGCAACATCAATCGCAACGCCCGGGCAAACGGCGCCAGCGGCCGCGGACCGGCCTGTTGCAGGGCTGCCGGGGCCGCTCGGGTGATCACTTGCCGATCGGCGATCGCGTACCCCGCGCCGGACGGCGCCTGGGCCCGGTCGGCGTAGACCCGGAACCGGCCGTCCGGCCAGCGGCTCACATCGCAGCCGTGCATGAACAGCTGATGCCGACCACGGATGGTGATGTCGTGTGCGGCCCGCAGATAGCCGGCGTGACCGAACACCAGCTCCGGCGGAATCCGGCCCGACTCGATCAATCGCATCGGGCCGTAGATGTCGGCGAGGATCGCATCGAGCAACAGCGACCGCTGCTCCAGGCCCGCGGCCAGCGCATCCCACTCGGTCGCCGACAGCAGCAGCGGGACCGCGTCGAGCCGCCACGGCGACGGCGGAGCCGCCGGATCGTCGGGTCGTCCGCCGACGGCGGTGTAGGTGATCCCCTCGTTGTCGACCAGTTGCCCGATCCGCCGCTCCAGCGCAGCCAGACCGCCGGTACCGGCCGTGGCCAGGTCGCTGGCGAGGGCTCGCCACGACGGGCGAACCGCGCCGCGTGGGTCGACCACCTCGTCGTAGGCGTCCCCGGCGGGCCCGGCGCGGTACTCGTCGAGCGGTTCGGACCCCACTGCTGATTCGGATACCGTCGCGTGTTCGGTCGACACCTGACCCGACCATCCTTTCGATCACGCGCGCCGGTCGGCACACCGCAGACCCACGGCGGGCCGGCTACCCGGTGCCGGTCTGCACCGTGCGCGCCCGCCGAAGGTCCAGGATGCCCGGCGCGCCGAGGTCGACGTGGGATCGGGCGATCTTCTCCCGTAGGTCTGACAAATGTACCGGCGCGGCCTGGTGACCGGTAGCGGTGAATCGACCGTTTCGTCGCGATTCGGCCTCGACCGCGTTGACCGGTGGAACGTCGTACGAGCGGCCCCCGGGATGTGCGACGTGGTAGGTGCAGCCGCCGTGGGACAGCCCGGTGGCCGCGTCCACCAGGTCGAACACCAGCGGGCCGTCCACGGTCAGGGTCGGGTGCAGCGAGCTCGGCGGCTGCCACGCCCGGAACCGCACCCCGGCTACCTGCACATCCGGCTGGTCGGTGGCGAGCAGCGGGACCGGGAAGCCGTTGCAGGTCAGCACGTACCGGTCCCGGTCGGCGCCGACCAGCCGCACCTGCAGCCGCTCCACCGACGAGTCGACGTAGCGGGCGGTACCGGTCCCGGCGGCTTCCTCGCCGAGCGTGCGCCACGGCTCGATCGCACCACGCAGCTCGATCTCGGCGCCGGCGACCACGGCAGTACCGATCCGGGGGAAGCGGAACTCGGTGAACGGATCGAGCCAGCTGGTCTCGAAATCGATTCCGGCTGCCCGCAGGTCCGCGGCGACCTCGGCGATGTCGGCCGTCACGAAGTGCGGTAGCAGGTAGCGGCCGTGCAGGTTCGCACCGTGTCGGAGCAACGGCGCGCGTAACGGCTGCTCCCAGAACCACGCCACCAGGCCGCGCACCAGCAGCGACTGCACCAATGCCATCTGCGGGTGCGGCGGCATCTCGAACCCGCGCAGCTCCAGCAGACCGAGCCGGCCCCGGGCCGAATCCGGGCTGTACAGCTTGTCGATGCAGAATTCGGCCCGGTGGGTGTTGCCGGTGATGTCGGTGAGCAGGTGCCGCAGCGCTCGATCCACCGCCCACGGGGGCGCCGCATCGGCACCCAGCCGGGCCAGCTCGGCAAACGCGATCTCCAGCTCGTAGAGCGCGTCCTCGCGGCCCTCGTCAGCTCGCGGTGCCTGCGAGGTGGTGCCGACGAATCGGCCGGCGAACAGGTACGACAGCGCCGGGTGGCGTTGCCAATAGGTCAACATCGAGACCAGCAGGTCCGGCCGGCGCAGCAGCGGCGAGTCGGCCGGGGTGGCACCGCCCAGGGTGATGTGGTTGCCGCCACCGGTACCGCCGTGGGTGCCGTCCACGTCGAACGACTCGGTGGACAGCCGGGCGAGGCGCGCCTGGCCGTACAGCGTTTCCAACAGCTCGGTCTGCTCGGCGAACGAACCGGTCGGCTGCACGTTGACCTCGATCACCCCGGGGTCCGGGGTGATCGTGAGCGCCTGCAGCCGGGGGTCCGGCGGCGGCCCGTAGCCCTCGACCACCACCGGCTGATCCAGCGTCGCCGCCGCCTCTTCGATCCGGGCGACCAGGTCGACGAAGTGTTCCAGATCCTCGGTCGGCGGCAGGAAGACGTACAACAGCCCGTCGCGGACCTCGGCGACCAGCGCGGTCACCGGCATCTTCGCGGCCGGGACCACCGGAACCGGAGCCTCCGGCGCCCCCGAGGAGCGCAACGGCGGCCGCGGTGCCAGCGGATCGGCCGGGTTCTCCGGCGGGGGTGGCGACCAGTCGATCGCGTCCAACGGGAGCCGCAACCCGGCCGGCGAATCGCCGGCCAGCAATACGATTCGGCCGCGACGCAGCCGCCAGTCCGCGCTCGCCCAGCCTTCGTCGGCGTGGTGCAGCGGCAGCAGATAGCCGGCCGGGTCGGTCACCGCGCCGTCCAGTTCGGCGAGCAGGTCGGCGCGGGCATCCGGGGTGTCCGGAACCAGATCGACCTCGACCGGATGACCGGCGGGCAACCGCACCGCGGCGGCCAGCCGGGCCAGCGAGTCCTCGAAGACCGGTCGAACCTGGCTGCGCGGCAGGCCGAGCGACTCGGCGAGGGTATCCAGGAACTGGTGCGCAGTGCCGGCGTCGGTGTCCCGGGTCTGGTGCGGCGACCACGGGTCGGCGAGCAGGCTCGGGTCCGACCAGAGCGGGCCGCCGTCGGTGCGCCAGTAGAGCGCGATCTGCCAGCGCGGCAACGGCTCCCCGGGATACCACTTGCCCTGGGCACGATGCACCAGGCCGGCCGGCGCGTAGATCCGTTTCAGCCGAGCGGCCAGATCGTCGGCCCGTTCCCGCTTCTGCGGGCCGTCTGCGTCGACGGTCCATTCCTTCGCGGTCTGATCGTCGATCGAGACGAAGGTGGGTTCGCCGCCGACGGTCAATCGGATGTCCGCCTCGGCCGCCCGCGAGTCCAGCTTCGCTCCCGCGGCGACGATCGAAGCCCATTGGGAATCGTTGTACGGCAAGGTCACTCGCGGGTCTTCGTGGACTCGCCGGACGATGTTGGCGAACTCCAGCGTCGACCGGCACGGGCCGGTGCTGCCGGTGATCGCGGCCGACGTGTTCGGCGCCGGCGTCGCCGCCAGCGGGATGTGTCCCTCGCCGGCGAACAAGCCGGACGTCGGATCCAGACCGACCCACCCGGCGCCCGGCAGATATACCTCGGTCCAGGCATGCAGGTCGGTGAAGTCTGCCGCCGGGCCGGACGGACCGTCCAACGACTCGACGTCGGCGGCCAGCTGCACCAGGTAGCCGGAGACGAATCGGGCCGCCAGGCCCAGCTCGCGCAGCACCGAGACCAGCAGCCAGGCCGAGTCCCGGCAGGAGCCGATCGCCGTGCTCAGGGTGTGGTCCGGGGTCTGTACGCCCGGCTCCATCCGCACCGAGTACCCGACGTCCGAGCAGAGCGCCTGGTTCAGCCGGACCAGGAAATCGATGGTGCGGATCCGTTCCTCGGGCCAACGGTGGTCGGCGGCCCACTGACGCACCAACCGTCCCGGCCCCGAACCAGGATCGGCCTCGTCGACCCGCCGAAGATAGGGCTCGAGGTCGGCGGTGAGCTCGGGCGGGTAGCCGAATCCGGCGTACTCGGCGTAGTCCTCGACGAAGAAGTCGAACGGGTTGATCACCTCCAGATCGGCGATCAGCCCAACGGTGATCGACAGCTCGCGGGTGGGTTCCAGGAACACCAAGCGCGCCAGGAAATTACCGAACGCGTCCTGTTGCCAGTTGACGAAGTGGGTTTCCGGGGTGACCCGCAGCGAGTATGCATCGATCTTCGTCCGGGAATGCGGTGCCGGACGCAACCGCACGACGTGCGGGTGGACCTCGACGAGCCGATCGAACGTGTAGATGGTCCGATGTTCCAGCGCGACTTTGACTCCCATTCCCCCAGTGGAGCACAGCTACCCCGGGCGCGCTCGCCGCCGGAGGCCGCTGCGCGGGGAACAGTGCGCTGCGCCCGGTATGACGCGCGCACCGCGTCAGAATGCGCGCGGCGGACGGGACCGACAGACCGTCCGCACCTTCGGGAGTTCCGAACCGTCTCTCACAGATCGGTCTCGGTCGGTCGGACGGTCGGGCCCGGGTCGAGCGGCGTGCCCGCCGGGAGCAGGTCGGATTGGAGCTCGCCGATCGCGTCCGCGTACTCGGGCCGCGTCCAGAACCCCGAATGCCCGCAGATCCCGTCCGGTACGTCGGCCAAGGTGCGGGCGTCGAGCAGTCGTCGGTCGACCGCGCCGGGCCGGGGATCGAGGACCCAGCCACCGATCGGATCGGTGTACGCCCACAGGTTGATCCAGCGGGCCGGCTGCCGATCTCGCAGGGCACTCAGCGCCGCCGGCCCGAAGTAGGCGGGAAAGTTCCCGGTGTACAACCGGCGCAGCGGCGAGCCGAAGCTGAGCAGCCCGATCCGCTCCGGGTTCGGCCGGTGCTGCAGCAGTGCAGCGGCCGCGATGACGCTGCCCTGACTGTGTGCGGATAGCACCACCCGCCGCTGCGGATCGGCGGCCAGTTCGCCGAGCCGCGCGCGTAGTTCCGGTACGGTGCGGGCGCCGTAGCACGGTGGGGTGAGCGGGTGGTTGGCCCGCGGCCAGAAGGTGACCACGTCCCACAGCACGGCTACCTCCCGGCGCAACCCGCGATCCCGGTAGGCCGCCACCACCAGCGCACCGAGTGCCCCGACCATGCCCGCGGTGATCAGCACGCTGGCCGCGGTGAGCGTGCTCGCGCGGCCGGGTAGGGCCTCGAAGCCACCCTGGTCGGAGAAGTACCACCAGGCCATTGCGGCCATCCCGGCAACGGTCGCCAGCGCCAACCCGGCGACGGTCACCGTCAGCAGGTCGGCCAACGACGCGCTCGCGCGGGCCCGGGCGATCCGTGCTATCCGAGGATCGTCGGCGCGTGCACCCGGATAGTCGTCGAGCACCCCGGCAATCGCCTGCCGGGCCCGTGTCCGGCCCAGCTGACGCAGCACCACGGCAGCGACCGCGGCGACCAGCAACAGACCGACGATCGCGACCGCCGCCCAGGCGTACGGCGGTGCGACGATGATCGGCGCGGCCTCGCCCGGCATCGCCAGCAACGCTTCGGCGCGCGCGGTCGAGACCACCACGTCGCCGAGCAGTTCGGCAGCCAACAGCCCGAGGCCGACGCTGAACGCGCCGCCGACCAGCCAACCGATCAGCGCCACGTACCAGGCGGTGTACCCGCGCAGGGTCGCCCGGTGGCCGACCGGATCGGCGGCCGCCGGCACGGTTCGCTTGGCCAGCGCGATCGCACCGAGCAGGCCGGCGAGCAAGCCGACCTGGACCGCCAGGACCACATAGATCGCACCGCGCAGGCCGGGCAGATGCGTGGGGGGTGCGGGATAGTCGACCGCAGCGACCGCCGTCCAGACCAGCGATCCCGCGAGGACCGCGAGGGACAACCAGCGCAGCGCCGACAGCGGCCGGGTGCTGCGATCGGCGCTCGCGCCGCCCCGCCCGGTCGTCCGGTTCCAGGCCGTCGCAGCGATCACCACGGCCAGGATGAGCGCGTTCAGCGACAACAGCCCCAGCCCGACCCAGCGACCGCCGGTCGCGTATCGCGTCGGCGCCGCCAGCACGATCGCGGCCAGGCCGGCCGCCCACGCGGTCACGTGGCAGGCGCGTAGCCGCCGGATCGAGTCGTCGGCAAACCAGAACTCGGCCGCCGCCAGCGGCACCTCGTCGCGCAGCACCGCCGGATCGGGCGGAGTTCGGTCCGGGTCGTAACGCAGGTTCTCCCGCCCGAGCAACCACAGCACGGCGATCACCGCCACCAGCGGCAACGCGCCGAACGCCAGCTGCGGCCCGCGCTCCCACCCGGCGAAGAAGAAGGCCGGCCCGAACGAGTCGTGGCAGCGATCGGTGCTACCGCACTGCCAGACCGCCGAATCGAGCACCGCAGCCGCGCCGGCGAGCAGCAGGGTCAGGGTGAACGACAGGGCAAGCAACCGGAGCAGGCCCACCGCGATCGACGCGAACCGGCGATGCCGGGTCGGCGGCGGCAGCATCCAATGCGCGAGGTCGATCAGGATGAACGGCAGAAAGAGCAGCCACACCGCGCGACTGGCCGGGCCCGACGTGAGCCCACCCCACGAGTACGCCTCGACGACCCGACGCCAGGCCGGCCCGGATCCCGCCGGGGCGGCCGCGGGCAACCGGTAGAAGCCGGCCCGGGCGTCGCCGGCGACCCGGACGGACTCGCCCGCGGAACTGCCGAGCAAGGCATCCGGGCCGGTGCCGGACACGCCGTGCACCCGCAGTTCGACCACCGCACCCGACCGATCGTCGCCGGACGAGCCCCCGTTCGTCATGTCGTCATTGTGCCCGCGGCTTCATTGTGCCCGCGGCTCAGGCGGGGCGGGTGATGCCGACCGTGACGTTGTCGCCGACCGGCCGATAGCCGATCACGTCGTAGACGGCGGTCGAGACCGGGTTTGCTCGATCGGTGTACAGGCACACCCGGGACTCCCGGCGCAGCCGAACGCTCAACTCGTAGACCGCGGCACGGGCGAAACCACGTCCGCGTAGCCGCTCGGGCGTGTACACCGGCGCGACGGCGGCGACCCCGAACGTCGGTGCCCGGTGTCCGACCAAGCTGACCGGCACGCCGCCACACTCCCACAGGTGGATCGCGCCGCGGGCGATGGCGCGGCGGATCTCGTCCGGCGTCGGACCCGCCAGCTGGTTCGTCGGACCGCCGCCCTGCGCGGCCGCGTCCCGGCGAAAGGTGCCGTACCACTCGATACACAGATCGGCGTCGGCCGGACCGGCGACGCGCAACCAGCCCGGCGGGGCCAACGGTGGCTTCGGCTCCAAGAACTCGTGTAACCGGGTTCGACCGGTGACCGCCGAGCTCTCGCCGCGACGGCGAGCCAGTTCCGCACCGAACTCGACCACGCTGGGCGGCTCGCCGGTAACGCAGGTAAGGGTCCGATCCGCCACCAGCCGATCGACCAGGACCGACACCGCTGCGGGGGGAAACCGGCCGATCCACGCCGGATACGGCGCAGGCGCGTTGCGCATCGCCACGCCGGTCGGCACGCCACCGACGACCGCGGTGGCGAACCACGGTCGATACGGCAGATCGCTCGCCACCGACCGCTCGAGCGTCTGGGTCGCGACCGAGGCGATCACCGTGTATCGAACGGGTTCGGCAGCCAGCAGTCCACCCGCCCGGTGCAGAAACTCGCCGGCATCGTCGGTGAACTCGACCCGAACCTCGCTCACATCGCCCGCCTACCGGACAGTGCCCGACCCAGGGTGAGCTCGTCGGCGAACTCCAGATCCCCACCCATCGGCAGTCCGGACGCCAACCGGGTGACCGACAGCCCGGGAAAATCTCGCAGCATCCGGACCAGGTAGGTGGCCGTCGCCTCGCCTTCGGTGTTCGGGTCGGTGGCGATGATCACCTCGGCGACGTCCACCCCGTCGGACTGATTACCGATCCGCGTGAGCAGTTCCCGGATCCGCAACTGGTCCGGGCCGACGCCGCTGAGCGGATCGAGCGCGCCGCCGAGCACGTGATACCGGCCCCGGAACTCGCGGGTCCGCTCGATCGCCTGCACATCTTTCGGCTCCTCGACCACACAGATCATGGTGCGGTCGCGACGCGGATCGGCGCAGATCCGGCATTGTTCGGCGTCGGAGACCGTGCCGCACACCACGCAGAATTGCACCCCGTCCCGAACCCGTTGCAGCGCATTCTGCAGCCGTTCGATATCCGGCGGTTCGACCGACAGTAGATGAAAAGCAATACGTTGAGCGCTTTTCGGACCGATACCGGGGAGCTTGCCGAGTTCGTCGATCAGGTCCTGAACCGGGCCCTCGAACAACACGTTCCTTTCGGCGGGCAGTACTGGCGAACTATGTCCCGGAACCGAGCGCCGGCTACCTGCCGGGCAGGCCCGGCAATCCGGACCCGCCGAGCGCACCGGCGAGCGGGCCCATCTTCTCGCTTGCCAACCGCTGCGCATTCCCGCCCGCGGCGTTGACCGCGCCGATCACCAAGTCCTGCAGGGTCTCCACGTCATCCGGATCGACCACCTTCGGATCGATGGTCAACGCGACCAGCTCACCGCTGCCCTTGACGGTCGCGCGCACCAAACCGCCGCCCGCCTCGCCGGAAACCTCGGTGACGGCAATCTCGGCCTGCGCGGCGAGCAGCGCCTGCTGCATCTGCTGGGCTTGCGCGAACAATTGCTGCATATCCGGCGGCTCACCTGGCTGCATAACGATCCTCTCGTGCGCGGCGTATCCGTCCTCAGCCTAGCCGGGCGCGTTAAAGTAACGGAAAAGTACGTGGTTTCGATGTGCTCTAGAAGCAATCGTCCAGTTACCTCGCGGAGGCAGCTTTAGCATGCGCATGTTCCGAACCAAGCTCGCTCTCACCGCGCTGCTCATGGCCGCTCCTCTTTTCGGCGCCGGCCAAGCCGCTGCCGCGGAGCCCATCTCGTACGGCGGCGACTGTGTGCTGCAGCCGGATAATCGCGCCGCGACCGTCGCCGCGCTGAACACCAAATGCAACGGCTACCAGCTCTACGACATCTACTCGAAGGCCACCCCGGGCACCGTGCCGAACGGCCGGAAGGCCGGCCTGGTCAACACCCCGTCGATCATGGTGCCGATCGCCTCCCCACTCTGGTACGGCAAGGTGTTCTTCACCGGCGGGAGCGGCGGGTACCTGACCAATCAGACCATCGCCGGCGACATGGTGAACGCCGACGTGCGGTTGGGTCCGTCACCACTCGACGGAAAGCCGGCCTGGGTGCTCGATTACACCAACTCGCCGGCGCCGTTCATCGTGGACGAGATCCGCGAGGTGACGCCCGGCGTCTGGTTCGGTTACTCGTGGTGGCGCCGAGAAGCCGGCGAGAAGACCCCCCTGCTCACCTTCATCCTGTCCTGAACCAGGCGACCCGACGCGCGCCCACCGGTCTCGCCGGCGGGCGCGCGTCGCGCTCAGCTCAGTTCCCGGGCCAGATTCGCCAACAGCTCGTCCTGGATCTTGCGCAGGCCGATCGGGGCGAAGATGCCTTCGAAGATGCCGCCGATCCCGCCGGCACCCTGCCAGCGAGTAGCCAGCTCCACCTGCGCGCTGCTGCCGCTCGGCGTCACGGTCCAGGTGGTCACCATCGACGAGTTCGCGTCGGTCTCGGTGACGACGTTGTCGACCACCTCGACGGTGGCCCGCACCTTGCGGACCCGCTTGGACGTCGCCTGCAGCGTCCATTCGGCGACGGTGCCGGCGCCGATACCGCCCGCGACCACGCGGTAATCACGGTACTGCGCCGGCAGGATGCGCGGCCGAACCGTCTGGTAGTCGACGATCGCCGCAAGCGCTCGGGCGGGATCGACCGACACGGTGATCGAACTGACTGCGGATACTTCGCCCACGGGCACCGTCTCCCTGATAGAAATTGCTGTTCTGTTGCCAACCGGGCAGATCGCCCGCCGAGTCTGCAGCCTACCCGGACCGGAAGGTTCCTTCGGTGGCCGAACGAGTTGACTCCGACTAACTTCGGGGTATGCCAGTGACCGCCGGTCGCGACCCGATACCCAGCGAAGCAGCGCACCGGGCTGCCGTGCAGACCCTGCTGGCGAGCTACCGGGCGATCCCGCCGCAGGCAACCGTGCGACTGGCGAAGAAGACGTCCAACCTCTTCCGCGCCCGCGCCGAAACCACGGCGCCCGGCCTGGACGTCTCGGGTCTCGCCCGGGTGATCGCCGTCGATCCGGGCGCCCGCACGGCCGACGTCGGCGGCATGACCACCTACGAGGACCTGGTCGCCGCCACGCTCCCGCACGGCCTCGCGCCGCTGGTCGTGCCCCAGCTGAAAACGATCACCCTGGGCGGTGCGGTCACCGGACTCGGGATCGAATCCAGCTCGTTCCGCAACGGGCTGCCGCACGAGTCGGTGCTCGAGCTGGATGTGCTCACCGGTGACGGCGCTATCGTCCGCGCGACCCCACCGAGCGGGCCCGGCGATTCTCGGCTGTACCGCGGTTTCCCGAACTCGTACGGGACCCTCGGCTACGCCACCCGACTGAAGATCGAACTGGAGCCGGTGCTGCCGTTCGTCGCCCTACGTCATCTCCGGTTTGCCGAGCTGTCCGCGGCGCAGGAAACCATGGATGCCGTGGTGACGGAACGGAGCTACGCCGGCGAGCGGGTCGACTATCTGGACGGCGTGGTGTTCGGTCGCGACGAGTGCTACCTCACCCTGGGCCGACAGACCGACGAGCCCGGACCGGTCAGCGACTACACCGGGATGGACATCTACTACCGCTCGATTCGGCGCCGGTCCACCGACCGATTGACCGTGCACGACTATCTGTGGCGCTGGGACACCGACTGGTTCTGGTGCTCGCGAGCGTTCGGCGCGCAGCACCCACGGATTCGCCGGTTCTGGCCGAAACGCTACCGGCGCAGCAGCTTCTACTGGAAGCTGATCGCCCTCGACCAGCGCTACGGCGTCGCCGACCGGCTCGAGGCGCGGCGCGGCAATCCGCCGCGCGAGCGGGTGGTGCAGGACATCGAAGTCCCGATCGAGCAAACCGCCGGCTTCCTCGACTGGTTCCTGCGTGAGATACCGATCGAGCCGATCTGGCTGTGCCCGTTGCGGTTGCGCGAGCCCGGTCCGGTCGGCGGGCCACGACCGTGGCCGCTGTACCCACTCGAACCGGAGCGCACCTACGTCAACATCGGATTCTGGTCGTCGGTGCCGGCCGCCGTCGATGCGCCCGGGGCGGCGAACCGCGCCATCGAGCACAAGGTGGCCGAGCTCGGCGGGCATAAATCGCTCTACTCCGACGCCTTCTACACCGCCGACGAGTTCGCCGTACTCTACGGCGGCGACGAATATCCCTCGCTCAAAAACAGTTACGACCCGCACGATCGACTTCTCGACCTATATGCAAAGGCGGTGCAACGACAGTGACCCCCAACCTCCGGGACGTGTCCAACCTCCGCGATATGACGAGCCTGAAGGACGCCGTGTTCCGCGATCCCGCCGAAAACCTCGTCGACCTGACCCGCAAACTGTCCGTCGCGGAAGCGTTCGGGCTCCTGGTGGACGGCGACCTGCCGGTCCGGGTGACCGCCTACGACGGCAGCAGCACCGGTCCCGCCGAATCGCCCTACACGCTGGATCTGCGCACTCGTCGAGGGGTGCATTATCTGGCCGCAGCCCCGGGCGATCTCGGCCTGGCCCGCGCCTACGTCGCCGGTGACCTGGGGGTCGACGGGATCGAGCCCGGCAATCCGTACCCGATCCTGCGCGCGATCAGCGATCTGAAACTGCGCCGGCCGAACGCGCTGCAGATCGCGGCGATCACCCGGTCGCTCGGCTGGGACGTATTCCGTCCGGTCGCCCCGCCGCCGCAGGAATCGCCGGCCCGCTGGCGCCGGCTCACCGACGGCCTCCGCCACTCGCGGACCCGCGACGCCGAGGCGATCTCGCACCACTACGACGTTTCGAACACGTTCTACGAGCATGTACTGGGCCCGTCGATGACGTACACCTGCGCCTGCTACGAAGATCGGGCGTGGTCGCTGGAGCAGGCGCAAGAGAACAAGTACCGGTTGATCTTCGACAAGTTGCGCCTGACCGACGGCGACCGGCTGCTCGACATCGGTTGCGGCTGGGGCGGGATGGTCCGCTACGCGGCCCGCCGCGGGGTCCGGGTGGTCGGCGCAACGCTGTCCCGCCGGCAAGCCGAGTGGGCACAGAAGGCGATCGCCGACGAGGGGCTGACCGGACTCGCCGAGGTGCGGCACAGCGACTACCGGGACGTCACCGAGACCGAGTTCGACGCCGTGTCCTCGATCGGCCTGACCGAGCACATCGGCGTGACCAACTATCCCGACTACTTCGGTTTCGTCCAGCGCAAGCTGCGCGACGGCGGCCTGTTCCTGAACCACTGCATCACCCGGCCGGGCAACCTGCGCGCCGCCCGGGCGGGCGACTTCATCGACCGGTATGTGTTTCCCGACGGGGAGCTGACCGGCTCCGGCCGGATCATCTCCGACATCCAGGACATCGGGATGGAGGTCGTGCACGAAGAGAACCTGCGTGAGCACTATGCACTCACACTGGAGCAGTGGTGCGACAACCTGGTCCGCAACTGGGACGCCTGCGTCGCCGAGGTCGGCGAAGGCACCGCCAAGGTGTGGGGCCTGTACCTGGCCGGTTCCCGACTCGGGTTCGAGCGCAACGTGATCCAGCTACACCACGTGCTCGCCACCAAGCTGGGCCCGGACGGCCGCAGCACCTTGCCGCTGCGGCCCTGGTGGAACGCCTGACCGCCGTCGCCGACGGCCACGCCGGACGGCATGCTTACCCGATGCCAACTCCCCGTTTCGATCTGATCGGCATCGTGGTCGCCGACATGGCTCGTTCACTCGCGTTCTACCGTCGGCTCGGCCTGGACCTGCCGGCCGCCGCGGACGACGAACCGCACGTCGAGGTGACGCTGCCGGGCGGTATCCGGCTCGCCTGGGACGCCGTATCGACCGTCCAGTCCTTCGACCCGGATTTCGAGCCGCGGCCGGGCAACACGATCAGCCTGGCGTTTCTGCTCGACTCCCCGACCGAGGTGGACGCCACCTACACCCGGCTGGTCGACGCCGGCTACACCGGCCACCGCGCGCCGTGGGACGCGTTCTGGGGTCAGCGGTACGCGGTCGTGCACGATCCGGACGGGCACGGCGTCGACCTGTTCGCTCCGCTCTGACGCGAGGCGAGGCGGCGCGGCGTCAGCCGCGTTCCGCCTCCGCCTTGATCTTGGCCAGGGTGTCGGTCATGCCGTCGCGCAGTTCCGCGGCGAACGCGTCGGTGCCGCCGAAGGCCATGTTGGTCAGCCGCACCGACAGATCCGAGATGCCCTTGGGCGCTTCACGGCGTTCGATCAGTGTGGTGCCGGTTGCGGTCGGCTCGACGACGAAGCTCCAGACGGTCCAGTTCTCCCGGACCCGAAACGCCATCTCCCGCTCCGGGTCGTATCGGACGATCATCGACTGGGTCGGCCAGATCAGCAGCCCACGTCGATTGAGGTTGACGAACTTCGCCCCGACCTGCGGCCGGCCGCGCAGGAAGGTCTTGAAGTTCTGCGGGCTCCACCGCGCGATGTTGCGCGGGTCGGAGACCAACGACCAGACCGTCGACGGCGCCGCGGCGATCTCGGTGGACACCTCGATGGTGGGAACGTCGGTCAGCGGCATCGAAAACTCCTCGGCGAGCGATGGCCGACCACGTCGGACACCGGGCCGGCATGTCTGCCGATGGTAGGACCGAATCCGCCGCGACGCTGCCGAGTCGGATCTTCCGGTTGTGACACCGATCACCCGGAGCGGCCACGCAACGTCGCGATCTCCGGACCGGCGTCGTCGAGCAGACGTGACCAGCCGGTCCGATCGCAGGCAGCGACGGCCGGGGCGAGCACCTGCGCGGCTTCGTCGCGCTGATCTGCGGCGGCCAGACACCGGGCGTACAGAATTCGGGCCTCGACGGCGGCCAGCGGACGATCGTGTCGACCGACCCGATCGTGCAGTGCGCGGGCCCGCCGCGCCGCGTCGATCGCTCGATCGGCCATGAGCAGCTGCCGGATTCGTACCCGTTCGGCGACCTCGGCAGTCAGTCCGGCGACGCCACCGGTCGCCGCCGGCACGGTCGGCGGGGACCCGTCGGCCAGGCCCAGGCGCGCCTGTTCCTCGTAGACGTGGACGGCCAACCGGGGCAGCCGACGGTCGGCGGCGACCGCAGCACCGCGGCGCAGCCGCTCCCGAGCGGCCCCTGCGTCACCCCGAATCGCCTTGACCCGGGCACCGATCACGTAGGTCGCGATCATGAAATCCACCAAGCCGACGCTGTTCGCGCTGCGCAGGCTTTCGTCGAGCATCGCCTCGGCGGTCGTCAGGTCACCGGCGAGATAGGCGGCCTGTCCGGCCAGGGCGGTCACCATCAGCGCCCCGTGCGATCGCGCGCCGGCCCGGTCCTCGGCCGCCTGCAACGCCTGATCGAACGAGTCGGTGGCACCGGCCACGTCGAGCTGCTCGCGCGCGGCGATGCCCTGGTAACACAGCCCGTAGACCTGCCCGAGCGGGTCCGCTGCGGCCCGGTGATACGGCATTGCGCGATCTTGGACGGCGCGGGCGCCGGCGAAGTCGAACGCACAGATCGAGGCGTACGCGGTGACGTCGGCGGCGACCGACACCACCCAGACCGGCTCGCGGTCCGGGTGCGTCAGACAGTCGGCGACCAGCTCGACAAGCCCTTCGTCCCGGTCGGCGCGCACCTGATCCGCGGCGCGCAACGCCGCCGATCGCCGTGCGCGCGCGGCTTGCTCCGGCTCTACCTCGTCACCGCGGGACAGCAGGCCGCCGAACCGGCCGAGCAGTTGTCTGCCGTTGGGTCCCGGTTCGCCCGGAAGTTTCGACACCAGCTTGATCAGGCCGGACATCGGCGACGAGGTGAGCAACTCCTGCCCGCCGGACTCGAGCAGATCCATCGCGCGTTCGACGCCGGCCGCCGCTTTCGCATGGGCGACCGATTCGCGCAGCATCTGATGTTCGGCGAACCATCGGGAGGCCTTCAGGTGCAGCCCCCGGCGCCGGCCGGGATAACGCCGCTCCAGACGCGCCCGCAGATAGTCGGCAAACAACGGCTGGAAGCGGAACCATTCCGGATCGTCCAGGGTGCGATAGAGAAACAGGTTGGCCTGTTCGGCCGCCCGCAGCAGCGCGTCACCGTCGGATTCCCCGGACAACGCCATGGCAAGAGCGGGATCGACCCGGTGGGCGACCGACACCGCGGTCAGAAATTCGACCAGCGCCGGATCGACGCCGGCGAGCACGTTGTCGGTCAGGTACTCGGCGATCGCGTGCTGTTCGCCGCTGATCCGATCGAGCAGTTCGTCCGCATCGACCCGATCGCGGAGCGACAGGGCAACCAGTTGGACCGCCGCCGGCCAACCTTCGGTCGCCGCATGGAACCGGGCCAACTGCTCGAACCCGAGCGTCCGGCCGTGCCGTTCCACCAACAGCTCGCGAGTCTCCTCGGCGGTCAGCCGCAATGCCAACGCGTCGATCTCGGTGACCTCGTCGCGCGCCCGCCGATCGTTGAGCCCCAGCGTCGTCTGGGTTCGCGAGGTTACGATCAGCTGCGCCGGGCCGCGGGCATGTAGTACCAGGTAATCCATCGCCGCGCGGGCCGACTCGGCGGTAACCGTGTGCCAGTCGTCGAGCACGATCGCCATCGGTGTGCCGGCCGACTCGATCTGATCGATCAGGGTGGACAGCACATACTGCACCGAGCCGCCGCGCCCGCGCTGCAACTCCGCGTCCAGGTCGCCACCCAGTTCGGGCTGGGCCCGGCGGACCGCCTCGACCAGGTGCCCGGTAAACCGGACATCGTTGTCGTCGTCGCGGCCCAGGCACAACCAAGCGACCGGGATTCCCTCGGCGAGCAGCACCTCCCGCCACTGCGCGGCCAGCGTGGTCTTGCCGTAACCGGCCGGCGCGTGGATCACGGTCAGCTTGCGGTCCCGTCCGGCACGCAGCCGCCGAATCAGCCGAGCCCGTTCCAACGGCGGCCACGCGTGCTTCGGTGGCCGGAACTTGGCGCTGGCCGGCCGCGGCAAGGTTTGCGTCCAGGTGGGTCGCGGCGCGCGCTCGGTGGTCATCGGTGCGGTTACCACCATCGGCGCCTCGTCGGCATCGAGCTGCAACGCCATCTCGTCCGCCGGCAGACCGAGATGCTGCTGGACCTCACGCAACAATGCGCCGAGTTCGGCGGCGGTGTCCGGCCGACCTCGCGGGTCGGTGGCCATCGTCGATTCGATCACCGCGGCCACGTCGGCCGGGATGTCCTGATCCCGCAGATCGGGGATCGGCTGCTCGGTGATCCGGAGGAACTGCGCGACGATCTTCTCACCGGACTGCCGCTCGAATGCAGCGTGGCCGGTCAGCAAGCAGAACAGGGTGGCACCGAGGGAATAGACATCGGAGGCCGGCGTCGGTTCCCGGCCGCGCAGCACCTCGGGTGCGATGAACGCCGGCGAACCGGCGATCAGGCCGGTCGACGTTTGGAATCCACCGTTCACCCGGGCGATTCCGAAATCGGTCAGCTGCGGCTCACCGTACGAGGTGAGCAGGACGTTCGCCGGCTTCACATCTCGGTGCAGGATGCCGACCCGATGCGCGCTTTCCACCGCCCCGGCCAACTTCACCACGATGCGCGTTGCCTCAGGCCAGTCGAGCGGGCCCTGGGTGCGCACGATGTCGCCGAGCGAGCCGCGGGCGTGATACGGCATCACGATGTAGGGGCGACCGCTGAACGTGGTGTCGACCTGCAGAATGTCGACGATGTTCGGATGACCGGACAACTTGCCCATCGCACGTTCCTCACGCACGAATCGCTCGCGATGAACGTCGTCGATGTCGCCGTTGAGCACCTTCACCGCGACGACCCGGTCGAGCTCGGTCTGCACACACCGGTACACGACCCCGAAGCCGCCCCGGCCGACCTCGCGGGCCCCGGCCAGACCAACCGCTGCCAGCTCGGCGGCAAGGTCCTGGCGCAGGCCCAACTGCGTCGACTCGGGGTCCGGGAGTGAATCCATGTCATCACCTCGCCCGCTCGGATCAGCATAACTCGGATCCCGACCGCGTACGCCCCACCGCTTTTCGGGGGATGGACGACTTACCCCTCCGAATGATAGGCCGATACCGATCATGGTGCTAATTCGCCGAGAGATTGCCACGCCAGGCAGGTTTAAGGTGCCGATCGGGAACCGATACCCCGCCCGAGCGACGGCCGGAACGAGAAGAACCCATGCCCCGGGTAGGGGCATGGGTTCTCGCGTCCTACCGGTCGATCAGCTCTTCAGGCTGGCCGGCGGAGTGAACCGCTCGCCGTACTTGGCCGCCAACTCTTCCGCCCGGGCGACGAACGCCGCCTGGCCGCCCGGGTAGCCGACGATGAACTGGTGCACGCCACCGGTCCAGGCCGGGAAGCCGATGCCGAAGATCGAGCCGATGTTCGCGTCCGCCGTGGTGGTCAGCACACCCTCGTCGAAGCACTTCTGGGTCTCGATCGCCTCGGCGAACAACATCCGGTCGACCAGGTCCTGGAACGGTACGACGTCGTCGGTCGAGGTCTTGAAATGCTCGCGCAGCGTCGGCCACAGGCCCAGCCGCTTGCCGTCCTCGTCGTACTCGTAGAAGCCGGCCTTCTCGAGCCGGCCCGGCCGGCCCTGCTCAACCATGTAGTCGACGACGACCTGCGCCGGATGCCGCTCGCTGCCCATCGTGGTGTCCCCACGCTCGGCTGCTTCCGCGGTCTCCTTGGCGATCTTCTGCATGAGCTTCATGTTCAGCTCGTCGGTCAGCTGCAGCGGCGCCGCCGGGTAGCCCGCGTGCATTCCCGCCTGCTCGATCGTCTGCGGGTCCACGCCCTCGGCGAGGAACGCGATCGCCTCGTTGACGAACGTGCCGATCACCCGCGAGGTGAAGAAGCCACGGCTGTCGTTCACCACGATCGGCGTCTTCTTGATCGCCAAGGTGTAGTCGAATACCCGGGCCAGCGCCTCGTCCGAGGTCTTCTCACCGCGGATGATCTCGACCAGCGGCATCTTGTCCACCGGGGAGAAGAAGTGGATGCCGATGAAATCCTCTTGCCGCTTGACCCCGGCGGCGAGACCGGTGATCGGCAGCGTGGAGGTGTTCGACCCGAGCAGCGCGTCCGGGGTGACGACGTCCTCGATCTCCTGGAACACCTTGTGCTTGAGTTCGGTGTTCTCGAAGACCGCCTCGATCACGAAGTCGACGCCGGCGAAGTCGGCCGGGTCCGCGGTCGGGGTGATCCGATCGAGCAGTGCCTTGGACTTCTCCTCGGTGGTTCGGCCGCGGGACAGCGCCTTCGCCTCGATCTTCTCCGAGTAGTTCTTGCCGCGTTCGGCGGCTTCCAGGGTGACGTCCTTGAGCACGACGTCCATCCCGGCTTTTGCCGAAACGTAGGCGATGCCGGCGCCCATCATCCCGGCCCCGAGCACACCGACCTTCTTGATCTCCCGCTTCGGGATGTCCTTCGGGCGGGATCCACCGTTGTTGATCGACTGGAGATCGAAGAAGAACGCCTGGATCATGTTCTTCGCGACCGGGCCGGTGAGCAGGCTGACGAAGTACCGCGACTCGATCAGCGAGGCGTTGTCGATGTCGACCTGCGCACCTTCGACCGCGGCGGCCATGATGGCCCGCGGCGCCGGCATGTTGGCGCCCTTGAGCTGCTTACGCAGGTTGGCCGGGAACGCCGGAAGGTTGGCCGCGAACGCCGGCGACGACGGGGTGCCGCCGGGGATCTTGAAGCCCTTCTTGTCCCACGGCTGCACGCCGCCCTCGGGGTTTGCCTTGATCCACGCCTTGGCCGCGGGGATCAGCTCCTCGACCGTGCCGACGAGCTCGTCGACCAGACCGAGTTCCTTGGCCTTCGCCGGGCGGTTGCGCTGGCCCTGCAGCAGGACCTGGAGCAGCGCGGTCTGCAGACCGAGCATGCGAACCGTCCGGATAATCCCGCCGCCGGCCGGCAGCAGGCCGAGCGTCGCCTCGGGCAGGCCGATCTGCGAGCCCGGCACGTCGGCCGCGATCCGGTGGTGACAGGCCAGCGCGATCTCCAGACCGCCGCCCAGCGCCGCTCCGTTGATCGCGGCGACGACCGGCTTGCCCAGCTGCTCCAGCCGCCGCAACGCGCCTTTGATCTCGGTCAGCTCGGCCATGATGTCCGGCGCATTCTCCGGAGTGGTCTGCATCATGTTCTTCAGGTCACCGCCGGCGAAGAAGGTCTTCTTCGCCGAGGTCAGCACGACCCCGGCGATATCGTCCTTCTCCGCCTCGAGCCGGTCGACGGTCGCCGCCATCGACGCCTTGTACAGCTCGTTCATCGTGTTGGCGCCCTGGTTCGGGTCGTCCATCGTCAGGGTGACGATGCCATCGGCATCTTTGTCCCAGGCAATCATGTTGTCGGTCACGTCGTTCTCGGTCACTACGCTGTGTCTCCTTCGAAAATCTTTGTCCGGGTCAGACGCGCTCGATGATCGTGGCCACGCCCATGCCGCCACCGACGCACAGCGTGAGCAACGCATAGCGGCCGTTGCGCCGCTCCAGCTCGTCCACCATGGTTCCGGTGATCATCGCGCCGGTGGCACCGAGCGGGTGGCCCATCGCGATCGCACCACCGTTGACGTTCAGCTTCTCGTCCGGGATGTTCAGATCTTTCTGGAACTTCAACACCACCGAAGCGAACGCCTCGTTCAGCTCGAACAGGTCGATGTCGTCGACCGTCAGGCCCGCCTTGGCCAGCACCTTCTTGGTGGCCGGAGTGGGTCCGGTGAGCATGATGGTCGAGTCCGCACCGCTGGTGGCCGTCGCGACGATCCGCGCCCGCGGGGTGAGCCCGGACGCCTTACCCGCCTCTTCGTTGCCGACCAGCAGCAGCGCCGCGCCGTCGACGATGCCGGAGCTGTTGCCGCCGTGGTGGACGTGGTTGATCTTCTCCACGAAGTGGAACTTCTGCAGCGCCACCGCGTCGAACCCGCCCATCTCGCCCACCATCGCGAACGACGGGGTCAGCTTGGCCAGGTCCTCCAGCGTCGTGCCGGGCCGCATGTGCTCGTCGTGATCGAGGACGACCAGACCGTTGATGTCCTTGACCGGAACGACCGACTTGGCGAAGTAGCCGCCGGACCAAGCCGCCGCAGCGCGCTCCTGCGAACGCACCGCGTACGCGTCCACGTCCTCGCGGCTGAAGCCCTCGATGGTGGCGATCAGGTCGGCACCCACACCCTGCGGAACGAAGTAGGTGTCGTAGTTGGTGGCCGGGTCGAGCGCCCACGGCCCGCCGTCGCTGCCCATCGGAACGCGCGACATCGACTCGACACCGCCGGCCAGAACCAGCTCGTCGAACCCGGAACGCACCTTCTGCGCGGCCGTGTTCACGGCCTCCAGGCCGGAAGCGCAGAAGCGGTTCAGCTGCACCCCACCGACGGTGTCGGGCAGGCCGGTCGCGGTGACCACGACCCGAGGGAGATCGGCACCCTGATCGCCGACCGGTGCGACGACGCCGAGGACGAAATCATCGATCCGATCTTCGTCCAGATCGGGAAACCGGTTGCGCAGCTCCTGAACCAGACCGGAGATCAGGTCGATCGGCTTGACCGAATGCAACGATCCGGTTTTCTTACCCTTACCTCGCGGGGTTCGGATCGCTTCGTAGATATACGCCTCTGTTGCCACTGTGACGTTTTCCTTCCGTGTGTGCGTCGTCGCACGGGACGCCGGTGAGACTCCGTCGACAGCGTACCGCCTCGGCGCGACAGGGGCGAATCCCGGTTAACTTAAGGCAGCGGCGAAGCCTGCTTCAGGTGATTCGCCGAGCGCCCAACTCGGACCGTAGCAACTCCATTGCAACTTCATCGGGATCCCGGCGTTGCTCAGCCGGCACGGGTCGCGCCGACTCGGCGAACATCTCCTCTTCGTCGTCGGCAGCCGTCGCACTCGCCCCGGACGCGCTCGATCCGGCCGCGCCGGATCCGGCCGCGCTCGATCCTGACACCGTCGAACCAGGCCGGGTCGGCGGGGACGCGGGCGCCGGCTCGGGGTCGTCCGGCAGATCCGGGCCGTCCGGCAGCGGCACTTCGTCATCGGCGCGGGCGCGGCTGGGCCGCGAGTACCGAGGTGTCTCGGCCACCCGAGTCGGCGCCGGACGCGCCGGTGGGGTCGGGCGAGCCGCTTCGCCGGTGTCGTACCGCACCTGCCAATCCACCCCGAACAGGTCGCGCAGTGCCTCGCGAATGACGTCGGCGTTGCGCGGCTCGACCAGCCGACGGGCCAGCGGCGCCGATTCGTGCGATAGCACGATCGTGCCACGCTCGACCGTCGCCACCTGGGCACCGGCGAGCATCACCTCGACAGTGCGGCTGCGCATCCGTACCTTCGCCCGCACCTCCGGCCACGCTGCCCGAACCGCCGCGGTATCCGGCTCCGCGATCGATTCGGCCGCCGCCGGCGGCGACTTCGGCGCGGGCCGCTCCGACCCGCCGGCTGCGGGCTGCGGCTCGGCGGGCTGGGGCTCGGCGGGCTGGGGCTCGGCCGGCTCGGGTTCGACCACCGGGGCCACCGGGGTCGGGGTCGGGGTCGGGGGAACGGTCGCCCCACGGACCTGTGCCATCGCCTCCGCCCCGCGGCGCTTCGGTGCGGGCGCCACCGACGAAGGCGGCGAGTGCTGCGCCGGCGCCGCCGCGACACCGGGCGCGTCCGGCAGGGTCAGCTCCAACCGCCGTTCCAGCCGTTCGATGCGCTGCAGGGCTGCCGACTCGGCGTCGGCCACCGACGGAAGCAGCAGCCGCGCGCTGATCACCTCCAGCAGCAGTCGCGGTGCAGTCGCCCCGCGCATCTCGCCCAACCCGGCATGCACCAGCTCCGCGTATCGCGCCAGGGTGGCCGGCCCGATCCGGTCCGCCTGGTCCCGCATCCGATCGAGCACATCCGCCGGCGCGTCCACCAGACCGCGTGCGCCGGCGTCCGGCACCGCCCGGAGCAGGATCAAATCACGGAGCCGGTCGAGGAGATCGATCGCAAACCGGCGCGGATCGTGGCCCGACTCGACCACCTTGTCGACCGCTCCGAACAGACCGGCACCGTCGTGCGCCCCGAGCGCGTCCACCGCTTCGTCGATCAGCGCGATGTCGGTGACGCCGAGCAGGCCGAGGGCCCGCGGATAGGTGACCCCCTCCGGGCCCGCCCCGGCCAACAGTTGGTCGAGAAGGCTCAGCGAATCCCGCGGCGATCCCCCGCCGGCCCGGATGACCAGCGGGAACACCGCGTCGGCGACCACCATTTGCTCGTGCGCGCAGATCCGCTCGAGCAGACCACGCATACTCGCCGGCGGGAGCAGCCGGAACGGGTAATGATGCGTGCGCGACCGGATGGTCGGCAGCACCTTGTCCGGCTCGGTGGTCGCGAAAACGAAGATCAGGTGCTCCGGCGGTTCCTCGACGATCTTCAACAGCGCATTGAAGCCCGCGGTGGTGACCATGTGCGCCTCGTCGACGATGAACACGCGGTACCGCGACTCGGCCGGCGCGAAGACCGCGCGGTCGCGCAGCTCACGGGTGTCGTCGACCCCGCCGTGGCTGGCCGCATCCAGCTCGATCACGTCCAGGTTGCCCGGCCCGCCCGGGGCCAGTGCGATGCAGGAGTCGCACACGCCGCACGGAGATGCGGTCGGCCCCTGCACACAATTCAACGAACGGGCCAGGATCCGGGCCGACGAGGTCTTACCGCATCCGCGCGGACCGCTGAAGAGATAGGCATGGTTGATCCGGCCCGCGTCCAAAGCGATGCTCAACGGCTCGGTGACGTGCTCCTGGCCGACGACGTCGGAGAAGGTCGCCGGTCGATACTTCCGGTAGAGCGCCACCCGGCGAGACTACCCAGCCGCACCGACAGTGGACGGCGACGGCGCTCCGCCCGACACCGGCCGACCACAGGCACGCCACGAAACCACCACGAAACACTGCCGAAACAAGCCGGTAGCCCGGCGGCAACGCCGGGCCGCCATCCTCGGGCGAACCCTCGGTCCGAGAGGAACGCCTGTGCCCGCATCCATCGACCCCGCCGCAACCGCCTGGCTACTGGCCAGCACGGCGATGGTCCTGCTCATGACGCCCGGCCTCGCCGTGTTCTACGGCGGCATGGTGCGCTCGACCGGCGTGCTCAACATGATCATGATGAGCTTCATCTCGATCCCGCTGGTGACCGTCACCTGGCTGCTCGTCGGCTACAGCCTCGCGTTCACCGAGGGCAACGGCCTGATCGGCGGACTCGATCACCTGGGATTGCGCGGGATCCACCCCGACACCGCGCACGGCTCGGTTCCCGAGCTGCTCTTCATCACCTTCCAGCTCACGTTCGCGATCATCACCGCCGCATTGATCAGCGGCGCGATCGCCGACCGGGCCAGGTTCGCCACCTGGATGATCTTCGTGCCGATCTGGGCCCTGGCGGTATACGCGCCGATCGCGCACTGGGTGTGGGGTCCCGGCGGTTGGCTGGCCCGGTGGGGCACCCTGGACTATGCGGGCGGCCTCGTCGTCGAGATCGCTTCCGGGGCGTCGGCCCTGGCCTTGGCGATCGTGCTGGGCCCGCGGATCGGCTTCCGGGTCGATGCGATGCGACCGCACAACCTGCCGCTGGTGCTGCTCGGCGCCGGGCTGCTCTGGTTCGGCTGGTTCGGGTTCAACGCCGGATCGGCCCTGAAAGCCGATGGCATCGCTGCCGCAGTGTTTCTGAACACGCTGGTCGCAGCCTGTCTGGCGATGCTCGGCTGGCTCGCCGTGGAACAGGTTCGAGACGGCCGCCCGACCACCTTCGGCGCTGCGTCCGGAGTGGTGGCCGGCCTCGTCGCCATCACCCCGGCCTGCGGCACCGTGAACCCGCTCGGCGCGGCCGTGGTCGGGCTCGCCGCCGGCGTCGTCTGCGCCTTCGCGGTCGGCTGGAAGTTCCGGTTCGGTTACGACGATTCGCTCGATGTGGTCGGCGTGCATTACGTCGGCGGCGTCATCGGTGTGCTGCTGATCGGACTGCTCGCCGACTCGGTGATGACCGGCGGGCCGACCGGGCTGATTCACGGCGGCGGGCTGGGCCAACTCGGCAAGCAGGCGCTGGCCGCGATCGTGGTCAGCGGCTACGCGTTCACCGTGTCGTTCCTGCTCGGCAAACTGCTGGACGTCACCGTCGGTTTCCGGATCAGCCCCGAGGACGAAACCGAGGGAATCGACGGGGTGCTGCATGCCGAGACCGCCTACGCGGAGGGGGTGCACGGCCGTAATCCGAAGCGTCCCGGTGCCGGCCTGGGCTGACTCGGGACCTGCGACCAACCCATCCCAAATCACGATATCTGTTCGTTTTGCGGTTTGTATCGCGGATGGGGCATCATTCAATGGTGCAAGATCAAAAAATTTGGTCGCCATTCACCCGCCAAGCCGAAGATCGGCAGCCGGATCGCACCGTCCCCGCCGGAGCCCGAACGCGGACCCGACGCATCCTGCACGTGAACAAGTTCCGCTACCGCCGCGGCGGCGCCGAGTCGTACATGCTCGACCTGGCTGCGTCCCAACGCGCCGAGGGCCATCAAGTCGCCATCTTCGCGATGGAACATCCGGACAACGAACCGGATCCGAACGACGATCTCTATCCCGCCCGGATGGAGCTCAACCCGCCCCCCGAAACGGTGGGCGAACGGGTCGGAACCGCACTGGGCGTGCTGTACCGACGGGACGCCCGCGTCGCGATGGACCGGATGCTGCAACGCTTCCAGCCCGACGTGGTGCATCTGCACAACATTTATCACCAACTGTCGCCGTCGATTCTGCGGCCGATCGCCAAGCGGTCGGTCCCGGCGGTGATGACGCTGCACGACTACAAGTTGGCCTGCCCCACCTACCAGTTCCTGGACCACGGGCAGATCTGCGAAGCATGTATCTCGCGCAAATTCGGCAACGCGGTCAAGCGGCGCTGTAACCAGGGTTCGTTGACCGGGAGCACACTCTCCGCGATCGAACTCACCGCACATACCTACCTGGGCGCCTACGGTCCGATCGACCGATTCCTCTGCCCGAGCCGGTTCCTGCTGCAGAAGATGGCCCAAGCCCGGGTCTACCCGGATCGGCTGCGGCATCTACCCAACTTCTGCGATGTGACCGGTATCGATCCGGCCGCCGGACCGGGTCGCGGGGTGCTTTACGCCGGTCGGCTGTCCGCCGAGAAGGGCGTCGACACGCTGATCGATGCCGCCGCACTGCTGCCGGCCGGAATCGACGTGACGATCGCCGGCGACGGACCGGAACGAGCCGAACTCGAGCAACGAGCGATCCGTACCGGGGTCGCCGATCGCGTGCATTTCCGCGGCCGGGTGAACCGCGACGAGGTGCATGCGGCGATGCGCGCGGCGGCGGTCGTCGTCGTGCCCTCCCGCTGGTACGAGAACCAGCCGATGACCATCCTGGAGGCCTTCGGCTGCGCCCGCCCGGTCGTCGCCACCCACCTCGGCGGCCTCCCCGAGCTGGTTCGCGACGGCATCACCGGCCGGCTGGTACCGCACGACGACCCGGCCGCCCTCGCTCGCGCCCTGGCCGAGGTGGTGGCTGCGGAATCCGCCGTCGCACCCGCGGACTCGATGGGTGCCGCCGCGCGGGCGTACACCGTCGAACGATCGTCGCTGCGGCGACACCTGCAGGACCTCGAGGCGATCTATTCGGAGTTGGCCTAGGCCCAACCGGGCCGGCTCCCACACCGACTCGTTCCCACACCGGATCGGACACACGAAGCACGTAGGCACGCAAGATGGAGGCGACCGATGGGGTTGCGTATTGCCATGCTCGGTACCCGAGGCGTCCCGGCCACCTTCGGCGGCATCGAGCATCACGTCGAAGAGATCGGCTCGCGGCTGGCGCAGCGCGGCCATGAAGTGACCGTCTACGCCCAGCGCGGCTACGTCAGCGAGGTCCTCGACCCGGGCGCCGAGGAGTACCGCGGCATGCGGGTCGTGCAGCTCGACCCCCTCCCCGGGCGTGGCGTCGAAGCATTCACCCATGCTGCCGCCGCAACCGCGGTTGCGCTGCGGGAACGGCAGGAGGTATTGCACTACCACGCCGTCGGACCCGGCCTGTTCACCCCGTTTGCCCGCGCCGCCTGGGACACGGTGATCGTCCAGACGATCCACGGTCTCGACGCCGATCGTGCCAAGTGGGGCTGGGCACCGCGCCAGGCACTACGGCTGGGCACCTGGCTCAGCGCCCGTGTACCGCACCGGACGATCACCGTGTCCCAGGCGCTCGACGACGAATACCGCGTGCGCTACGGACGGACCTGCGTCGCGATCCCGAACGGCATCAACACCCGGCCCCACCGAGAGCCGAAACTGATCACGGAGAAGCACGGTCTGCACGGCGGGGACTATCTGTTGTTCGTCGGTCGGCTGGTCCCGGAGAAGCGTCCGGACCTGCTGATCGAGACGTTCGCCCGGGTCACCGACGACGAGCTGAAGCTGGTCGTGGTCGGCGGTTCCGGCGACACCGACGAGTACGTCGACCAGCTGCACACGATGGCCGCACGGGACCGTCGGGTGATCATGCCGGGCTACACCTACGGTCCGGAACTCGACGAGATGTTCAGCAACGCACGGCTGTTCGTGCAACCCTCAGACCTGGAGGGGCTGCCACTGACGCTGCTGGAGGCGGTCGGCGCCGGCTGCAACGTCGTCGCCTCGGACATCCCGCCCCACCTGGAGATCGTGCCGGAAGATCAGCCCGGCGGGCGGCTGTTCGCCCACGGCGACACCGACGCGATGTTCGATGCGATCACCCGTGGCCTGGCCGACCGGTCGGTCGATTCGGACCTCCCGGACACCATTCGCGCGACCTACACCTGGACGAACTGCGTCGACGCCCTGGAGGAGGTCTACTACGAGTCGGCCGCCATCGCCACGCGCGGCCGACGCGGCCGTCCGGCGGGCATCGATTCCGTCCCGGTCGGCTCGGCGTCGGTCAGCTCCGCCGCGGTCGGCTCCGCCGCGGTCAGCGCTGCTTGGCCGCCGCCTTCGCCTTCCGCTTGAACTCCCGGACCTCCTGCAACGTCTCGGCATCGACCACGTCGGCGACCGACCGACGGGAGCCCGGCTCGCTGTAGTCGCCGGCGACCTGCTGCCAGCCGGCCGGCTGCACGTCCAATTGCTTGGCCAGCAAAGCGATGAAGATCTTCGCCTTCATCGCCCCCCAGCCGGGTAAGACCGTCAGCCGGTCGAAGACCTCCTGCGCATCCGGATCGTCGGCCGACCAGATCTCCTCGGTTCGACCGTCGTACTGCTCGACGATCAGTCGGGCGATCTCCTGGATTCGCGTGGCCATCGCCTTGGGGAAACGATGGATCGCCGGCGGCGTCGAGCAGAGTGCGACGAAATCGTCTTCGTTTGCTGCCGCGATCGTAGCGACATCGAAGCTGCCCATTCGCTGTTCGATCTTGTACGGCCCGGTGAACGCAGCTTCCATCGGAAACTGCTGGTCCAGGGTCATCCCGATCAGCAAGGCGAACTGATCGTCGGCGAGCAACCGGTCGGCCGCCGGATTCTGGGCAATGCAGAGGGTGGGCGCCATGTCTCGATCCTGCCACGCGTGGCCGACACCGCTCGAGCGCTGCGCCGCGATCAGTTCATGTACTGGCAGACCTCCGCCGTCAGTCCCGACCGACCGATACAGCTCGCCCACTCGCCGATTCCGGCGAGTATCCCGGGTACGCCCCGGAACAGCGCGTCCGGCAACAGTGGCAGTCCGTCGACGATGATGCCGACCACGTCGATACCGAAAATCATCAGCTTTGCCCTATCCGTCGATCGAGGCACCCCGGAATCCGGAGTGACGCCGATCACATTTTTGTCGTCGGAACGCTACCCTCGAATCATGACCGAACAACTGGCGACGCAGGTGGATCGGATCGACAAACTCGACGTCGATCGGGTGATCGACGTGCTCGATATGCAGGCTGCGCTGCCGGGTCTGCACCGCTTGCGCACCTGGGCGGACGCCGCGCTCGCGGTGTCGCCCGGCGAACACGTCGTCGACATCGGGTCCCACACCGGTGCCCAGGTCATCGCACTCGCCGACGCGGTCGGCCCGACCGGTGCGGCGATCGGCGTCGAACCCAATCCCGGTCTGCTGGCGGCGGCTGAGCGGGACGCGGCGCAGGCCGGATCCACGGCTCGATTCGTGCCCGGTGACGCCTACGGCCTGCCGTTCGGCGCCGAGCGATTCGACGTGGTCCGCTGCGAGCGGGTTTTTCAGCACCTCACCAGCCCGGCCCGGGCGGCCCGGGAAATCGCCCGGGTGTTGCGGCCCGGTGGCCGCACGATGGTGATCGACAGCGACTGGGGCACGGCGATCATGTACCCGGGGGAACCGGAGGTGATGCGGGCGATCACCGAGACGATGCGCGCCCACACACCCAACCCGTACTCCGGCCGGCGGCTGCCCGGTCTGTTGACCCAAGCCGGCCTAGAGGTCGCCGACATCGGCTCGCAGGCGCTGATTCAGCATCGATCGGTCGGCAGCGGACCGCTGATCCAGCTGCTCACCGACCGCGCCGTGGCTCGCGGCTCGATCACCGACCGACAGCGCACGAGCCTGCTGGCCGACTTGACCGCGGGCGCCCGCACCGGCGACTTCCACATGTCGGTGACGATGTTCGCCGTTCTGGCCCACAAGCCCGGGCGCTGACGTTCACCGCTGCCCGACGGACACCGATTCCGGAGCGTCCGCGCCCAGCAGCTTCTCCGCAGCAGCCAGCAGCACACAGGTAGCGACCGCATCGATGGCGGCACCGAGCTCCGCGAGGTTCGGGTAGCTCGGCGCCAGCCGGATGTTGCGGTCGTCCGGGTCGCTTCCGTACGGAAATGTCGCCCCGGCCGGGGTCAGCGCGACACCCGCGTCCCGGGCCAGCCCGACGACGCGGCCGGCTGTTCCGTCCAGCACATCCAGGCTGACGAAGTAGCCGCCCGCCGGGCGGGTCCAGTCGGCCACTTTCGCCGCGCCGAGCCGTTCCGTCAGCACCCGCTCCACCAGCGCAAACTTCGGCGCCAGAATCTCGCGGTGCCGGGCCATATGCGCCCGGACGCCGTCCGCGGTGCCGAAGAAGCGCGCGTGCCGCAACTGATTGATCTTGTCCGGACCGATCGAACGCACCGCGGAGCTGCGTAGGTACCACGTTATGTTCGCCGTGGACGCGCCCAGGAACCCGATCCCGGCGCCGGCAAAACTGATCTTCGAGGTCGAAGCGAACACCAGCGGCCGGTCCGGCTGACCGGCATCGGCCGCCATGCCGAGCACGTCGAGCACCGGAGCGGTGGCGGCGACCAGCGGATGCACCGCGTAGGCGTTGTCCCACATCAGCCGGAAATCGGGCGCCGCGGCCGGCATGCCGACCAACTCGCGAACCACCCGCTCGGAATAGACGACGCCGGTCGGATTCGCGTAGTTCGGTACTGCCCACAGGCCTTTGATCGTCGGATCGGTCGCCACCAGATCGGCGACGACGTCCATATCCGGGCCGTGCGGGCGCATCGGCACCCGGATCAACTCGAAACCCAGCTGCGCGGCGAGCGCAAAGTGCCGGTCGTATCCCGGACTGGGGCAGAGAAACTTGCGGCCCGGCTCGGCGAACCACGGTCCCGCACCACCCGGGACGCCGTAGAGCAACGCGAAGGTGAGCGTGTCGTGCATCAGCTCCAGGCTGGAGTTGTTGCCGGCGAGCAGGTTGTCCACGCCGATCCCGAGCAACTCGCCGAAGATCGCTCGCAGCTCCGGCAAACCGGCGGCGCCACCGTAGTTACGGCAGTCGGTACCGGCCGCATCACGAAAGTCGAGTCCCGGCAGACTCAACAGGTCGTCGGCCAGATCGAGCTGCTCGGGTGCCGGCTTGCCCCGGGTCAGGTCCAGATTCAGTCGACGCTCTCGCAGCTGCTGGTAATTCGCCGCCTGCCGCTGGTATTCCTCGCGGAGTTGCTCGAGACTCATCGACCCGTACCGGTCAAGCATCGGATTGCAGACCCTTTCGGCATGCGCAGGACCGACGGTCGATACCGATCGATACGAGGGTCCGACGCGACCGCGGATTCCCGACTGAGGCAGTAGGGGACCCCGCGCACCCGGCAGAGCCCGTTGACCCTTGCTGCCTTCCGGCCCTGGGGGAGTTCACAGGATGCGCGCCGCGCGGGATCCGGCGCCAAGTGTAGCTGCTCCCGGAACCACACCGGCCAGGTTCCAGGTGTCGGTCGACCCGGCCATCGGCTGCGGTAAGCTCACCCGCGGAGGATTCGCCTAGTGGCCTATGGCGCTCGCCTGGAACGCGGGTTGGGTTAACGCCCTCGCGGGTTCAAATCCCGCATCCTCCGCCAGATCGGTGCGAGGCCGGGCCTCCTGGCGGCCGGTGGTGCCCGAGGCACGGACCGGTGCCGCACAGCCCGAGTTCAGGAAGTTCGGAGTGGCCGGCACCCTTCTTTCCATCGCGTTCGCCTGCGGCGTGATTATCGCGGTATCGCACGTGGTGAACGGCAGTTTCGTGGCCCCGATCTACGACGTGGTGGCGAACCTGGTGTCGTTCACCTGTGCGTGTGCCGCATCGCTGCTGCTCAATCATCTCCTCGCCGCAACTTTCGCCGCCATCGCGATCGCATGCTGGCTGTTCCTGGCGGCCCGCACGTACCGCGCCCGCCGAACCCCACGGCCTTAACCAGATATCCCGCCGGAACGCAAGTCTTGTTTCCCTCGGCGGCGGATGTCAGCATAGGCTAACTTCACTTCGAGGAGCGGGCCATGTACGTGTGTATCTGCGCAGCTGTTCCCGACTGCGAAGTTCGTTCCTGCATCGCCCGCGGTGCCCGGACCGTCGAAGAGGTGGGCGACGGCTGCGGTGCCGGCACCGGCTGCGGCTCGTGTCATGATCGAATCGACGTTCTTCTGGCCGCTGCACAAGGTCTGGAAGGCCTGCCTATCTCGGCATAAGGCAATCCTCGTGAGGTAATCCTGACGTCCGAGCGGCCGTTGACCGTCGCTAGCGTCGTAGTTCCCTACTACGTCAGGACACCGAAATGCAGGGTAATCCGGAAGTTATCGCACTACTCAACGAGCAGCTGACCAGTGAGCTGACCGCGATCAACCAGTATTTCCTCCATGCCAAGATGCAGCAGAACTGGGGTTTGACCAAGCTCGCCGCCTACACCAGGGGCGAGTCCATCGACGAGATGCGGCACGCGGAGAAGATCACCGATCGCATCCTGTTCCTCGAAGGACTCCCCAACTACCAGCGTTTGGGCACCCTGGAGATCGGCCAGACCGTGCGCGAGCAGCTGCAGGCCGATATGGCAATCGAGCTGGCCGTGGTGGACCGGCTGCGGCCGGGCATCGCGCTGTGCCGGGAGAAAGGCGATATCACATCGGCGAATCTGCTCGAGGAGATCCTCGCCGACGAAGAGCACCACATCGACTACATCGAGACCAATCTCGAGCTGATGGACAAACTCGGCGAGCAGCTCTACCTGGCCCAGCTGGTCGATCAGCCACCGACTGCCGGTTGATCGACCCACGCACGCCGTTCACCGGGATATGACCGACCGCAACCGCGACCCGGACGGGCGGGCCCGCAACGCCCGCCCGCGGGACGAGTTGGGCCGCCCGTTGCCGCCGGGCAGCATCGGCGTCGAGCGTATCCCGGACGACCTCGACCTCGACCCGGCGGAATCGCTGCGTTACGCCCAAGAGCTGCTGGACCGCGGGCGCGCGTTCCATGCCCATGAAGTACTCGAGGCGGCGTGGAAGAACGGACCGGACACCGAGCGCAACCTCTGGCAAGGCCTGACCCAACTGGCCGTCGGGATCACCCATATTCAGCGCGGGAACCGCAAGGGGGCGTTGCTGCTGCTGCGTCGTGCGGCTGCCCGCCTGGCGGCGGAACCGCCGCCGCCGTACCGGATCGACATAACCGGGCTGACCGAGTTCGCCGCCGCCCTGGTCGCCGAGCTGACCGCCGGTACCGCCCCGGACCGGATCGCGGCCACCCGACTGCGCCCCGCGCTCACCACCGATGGCTGACGGCCGGTTCGCCCCCAGCCCGTCCGGCGACCTCCACCTGGGCAATCTGCGAACGGCGCTGCTGGCCTGGTTGTTCGCTCGATCGACCGGCAGTCGGTTTCGGTTGCGATTCGACGATCTGGACCGGGTCCGGCCGGGCGCCGCGCAGCGCCAGCGCGACGACCTCGCGGCACTCGGGATCGACTGGGACCCGCCGGTCTGGCGACAGTCCGAGCGCGCGTCGGCATATGCCGACGCGATCACCGACCTGGCCGACCGCGGCGCCACCTACGAGTGCTACTGCACCCGGCGGGAGATCCAGCAGGCACCGAGCGCACCGCACGCGCCGCCGGGCGCCTATCCCGGAACCTGCCGCAACCTGTCCGCCGGACGTCGAGCAGAACTCCAGGCCGACGGCCGACGACCAGCGCTCCGGCTGCGCGCCACGGTCGACGAGTTCACCGTGATCGACGATCTGCGCGGCCGCTATACCGGCAGTGTCGACGATCTGGTGCTTCGCCGCGGCGACGGGGTCGTCGCCTACAACCTGGCGGTCGTCGTGGACGACGCCGCACAACGGATCGAGCAGGTGGTCCGCGGCGGCGACCTCCTCGCCTCGACACCGCGGCAGGCGTACCTCGCATCGGTGCTCGGTCTGCCGCCACTGCGCTACGCGCACGTGCCGCTGGTACTGAACGCCGACGGGCGGCGGCTCGCCAAACGGGACGGCGCGGTGACCCTGGCCGACCGACGCGCCCGCGGCCAGTCCCCAGCCGAGGTTCGGCGCGCGCTATCGCACTCCCTCGACCTGCCCGCGACCGACACGATCGAGCAGTTGCTCACCGCCTTCGATCCGGACAAACTGCCCAGGTCGCCATGGCGCTACACCGACGCTCGAACCACCCTTACACCTCGGCTGACCTGACCGAATATGCCGTAGGCTCAGGGTGAGCGGCACCGAATTGTCGGACTACGAGGGATGATCAGATGACAGTCGGCGGACATGACCCGAAGCAGAATCCACCCGGCGGACCCGAGTACCCCGGATCGGGCGCGGCACCGGGATACGGCCAGCAACCGGGCTATGGTCAGCAACCCGGCTATGGTCAGCAGCCCGGTTACGGCCAGCCAAATCAGTACCCCGGTTCCGGCCAGCAGCAACCCGACTACGGTCAGCAGCCCGGCGGCTACCCGAGCTATGGTCAGCAACCTGAGTACGGCCAGCAGCCGAGCTACGCGCAACCACCGGGCTACGGTCAGCAGCCGGGTTACGGTCAGCCTTCGGCGGACCCGTTCGGCGCGCCCGGACAAGCCGGCTTGGCTACCTGGGGACAACGCGCCGTGGCCTACCTGTTCGACGCGGCGATCCTGGTCGTCGGATACCTCATCGTCCTGCTGTTGGCGGGAATCCTCGGACAGATCTCCAATGGACTCGGGTCTTTCGTAGGATTCGTCGGATATCTGGCCGTCATCGGCGTCGGCATCTACTTCACCTATATGACCGGACAGACCGGCGCCAGCCCGGGCAAACGGCTCGTCGGGCTGAAGGTCATCGGCGAGCAGAGCGGGCAGCCGATCGGCGGCGGCATGGGCGTCGTGCGCGGCCTTGCCCATATCGTGGACGCGCTGCCCTGCTATATCGGATACCTGTTCCCGTTGTGGGACGAGAAGCGGCAGACCCTGGCCGACAAGATCATGTCCACCGTCGTGCTCACGAACCAGCCCAAGCAGAGCTTCAGCGCCGACCTGTTCCGGCTTTGAGCCGACGGTCGCAATAAAGCCGACAAGAGCGCACGTCCGGGCCCCCGGACGTGCGCTCTTGTCGTTTGTCTATGCGTGTCGTTTGTCTGTGCGTGTCGTTGCCTACTGCGTGTCGGCGTCGTCTATGCGCCGGTCGCCGCCGCGAACGACACGGTCCAGACGAAAAAGACCACGTAGCAGAGCAGCAACACGCCACCGATCACCAACCCGGCGATGGCGAGACCGCGGCCACCCTGACCCGTTTGTTGAATCTGTCGCCAGGCAACAAAGCCGAGCACGACCCCGATGATCGAGCCGAGGCCGCAGGTCACCAGGCCGACACACGAAGCAATAAACGAGGCGATCGCCAATCCGTTGGTCCCGGTCGCCGCTGGCGGAGCCGAATACTGCGGTGGCGGATATCGGGTTTGCTCCGAATACGACGGCTCGGAATACGACGGCTCCGAACGCTGAGGTTGATCGACGTACCGGTCCTGATCGGAATGCTGAGGTTGATCGGGCTGAGGTTGGCCTGGCCGGTCCGAATGCCGTACCTGCTCCGACGGCACCGGGCTCGGAAGTTGTTGTTGCGGTGGAAGCTTTTGGGTGGCCGGCTGGTCCGTGCCGCCCGACTCGCTCGTCATCGCTCCAGCCTACCGAGCGGACCACCCCCACCCGACGCTTGCGACGATGAATCCGTGACCAAGACCCGCGGGGGCTACTACCCCGTTCTGACCGCGATCTTCACCGCCACGTTGATCATCTCCAACGTCTGCGCCACGAAGGGCGTCACCTTCTTGGCGGACCTGCATATCCAGCTCGGTCCGGTGCAACTGTTGCCGATCAACACCGACGGCGCCTTCTTCCTCTTTCCGCTCGCCTACATCATCGGCGACGTGCTCAGCGAGGTGTACGGCTTCCGCGCGGCGCGGCGCGCGATCCTGGTGGGCTTCGGTGCGCTGCTGCTGGCCGCATTGTCGTTCTGGATCACCACCGAGCTGCCGCCCGCCCCGTTCTATCCCCATCAGGACGCCTTGGTCACCGTGATCGGCGTCGTTCCGCGGCTGGTGATCGCCGGGCTGGCCGCCTACCTGGTCGGTCAGCTGCTGAACTCTCTGGCACTGGTCATCATCAAAAGATGGACCGGTGATCGGCAGCTGTGGTTGCGCCTGATCGGGTCCACGGTGGTGGGTGAGTTCGCCGACACCTTGATCTTCTGCAGCATCGCCGCCGGTGTCATCGGGATCACCACCTGGGCCGACTTCGTCAACTATGTGATCGTCGGATTCGTCTGGAAAACCATGGTGGAGGTGTTCGTGCTGCCGGTGACCTACCGAGTGATTGCGCTGATCAAGCGGCACGAGCACGACGTCGCCGCCGCACCGGTCAGCCCTGGGGCACCGTCCGCCGCGGCCGCCACCGACCCAACGTCTCGGCTTTGAACTCGTCGAACCGACCCGCTGCGATGCTGTCCCGGATCGCGTCGACCAGTCGGATCGTGAACCGCTCGTTGTGGATCGTGCACAGCGTTCCGGCGAGCATTTCCTTCGCCTTGAACAGGTGGTGCAGATACGCCTTGGTGTAGTGCGCACAGGTGTAGCAATCGCACTCGTCGTCGATCGGCGTGAAGTCGCGACGGAACTCCGCGCGGTCGACGTTGTACCGGCCGTCCGCGGTGTAGACCGCCGCATTACGCGCCACCCGGGACGGATTTACGCAGTCGAAGGTGTCCGCGCCGTTCTCGACCGCGGCAAAGATGTCCTCCGGCTCGCTGATCCCCAACATGTGTCGCGGCCGCTCCTCGGGCAGCTCGTCGCAGCACCAACCGACGATCGTGCCGAGGTTGTCCTTCTCCAGTGCACCGCCGATCCCGTACCCGTCGAATCCGCGCCCGTCCGGCCCGGTGATCGCAGCCAACCCGCGGCAGGCCGCACGTCGCAGATCCTCGTACTGCGCACCCTGCACGACACCGAAGAGCGCCTGGTAAGGCCGGCCCACGCGTTCTGCGGTGAGTCGCCGATGCTCGTCGACGCAGCGTTGCGCCCAGTCGTGCGTGCGCCGGACCGACTTCTCCTGATACCCGCGGGTGTTCAGAAGCGTGGTCAGCTCGTCGAAGGCGAAGATGATGTCGGCGCCCAACTGATGCTGGATCCGCATCGACACCTCGGGGGTGAACCGGTGCCGCGATCCGTCCAGGTGCGATTTGAAGGTGACCCCATCGTCGTCCACCGTCGCCAGCCGCTCCTTGCCGGCCGCGATCACGGCGTCCGAGCGCACGTCCACCGCGTCCATCGCGAGCACCTTCTTGAACCCGACGCCGAGGCTCATCACCTGGAATCCGCCGCTGTCGGTGAAGGTCGGGCCCGGCCAGTTCATGAACGCACCCAGGCCACCGGCGGCGTCGACGATGTCGGGTCCCGGCTGTAGATAGAGGTGGTATGCATTGGCCAGCACGGCCTGCGCGCCCAGCTCACGCACGGTCTCCGGCAACACCGACTTCACCGTCGCCTTGGTTCCGACCGGAACGAACGCCGGCGTCCGGATCTCGCCGTGCGGGGTACGGATGATTCCGGTACGGCCGTGCCGTCCGGGCAGGCGGGTACCGATGGTGAACACCGCTGCGACACTACCGCCCGCCCCCAGCCGGCCGCGCGCGCCGAAGAGCGTGCCTCGGCGGGCTTGTCGGAGGTTCGGGTTAGCGTCGGAACGAGATCCGAACCCCGTGGAGGCTGCGCGATGAACGATGTGATCGGCAACGACGCCAGCCGCGGCCTGGATTCGGAGATGCAGCTCGACGACGTCGAGATCGTCCTCACGCGCGTGTTGCAGGCGAGGATGCTGTTGCGCGACCTCGCTGCCGAGAAGCGCGCCAAGGCGATCGAAAGCAAACGCGCGGCGGTCGCGGATGCAACCGCCGACACGGCTCTGCTGCTGACCCAGCTGTCCGACGACGACGGACCGGCCGGCGCGGCCGCTCGAACCGTCCCGAACGAATCGACCGCCCTGTCCGAGGTCGGTATCAGCGATCTGGCCGCGATCCTGACCGAGCGACTCACCCGCCGTTCGCGGGCGATGCTCGTGCTCATCGAGCTGGTCACGTTCGATCCTTTCCCCGATCGGGTCCGCTGGGTCGAGCAGCAGCGCGACGAGTCGCTGCGTGAGGCGGCGTCGGACTTCGGGTCGTGCTTGCGCGACGACGATCTCGACATCCTCACCACCGAGTTCGACGCGCTACGGCGCGCACTCCAGCGCAGATCGATCCGCTGGGGCCGAATCGCCGCGGTCGGCGTCGTCGGGGTGGGCGCGGGAATTCTCACCGGCGGACTGGCCGCCCCGGCTATCGGTGCGATGATCGGCAGCACCATGGGCCTCAGCGGAGCCGCGGCGACCTCGGCCGGATTGGCCGCACTCGGCGGCGGTTCGCTGGCCGCCGGCGGTTTCGGGGTCGCGGGCGGCACCGCCATGGCCACCGGACTCGGTGGTCTGATCGGCGCCGGAGCGGCCGCGACCGGAGCTCGATACAGCCGGCTGGGTACGGCAGCGGTGATCGACGACGCGGTCCGGCTGGACCTGATTGCCCGGGTCGTCTTGTCCGACTCCCCCGACCGTGACGAGCAACGCCGCCGGGTGGTGCAGAGCATCCAGGAACGGATCAACTGGGTCGCCGCGCGGACCAACGAACTCACCGAGCGGATCGCCGAGCTCAAACGTGAGAACGCCGAGCTCAAAACCGAACTCGACCGGCTCCGCGCCGAACTGGCCGTCACCGAGCAGGCGCAGACAGTGCTCGAAGTCGTGGCCGAGCGGGTCGGCGGATCTGCCGAAACGACAGTTTCCGAGGCAGTCGACCCGACGTCGGACGCCGAAGCAGGCCGCGACGACCCGACCGCATGTGACGATGCCGAACTCTTCGACCGCAATATCGACACTCAGGCACGGCGGGTCGCAACCATCGACCTGGCGATCGACGCCGCATCGGACGACCATCCGGTGCCCGCGAACCTCCCCGTGGCGCCATCCGAGCAGTCCTACCGGGAACTCAGCGAGTTCAACGATCGGCTCCGCGCGGCGGCGGGCTGGACCACGATCGATCTCGACGCTGCATTGACCCCCGCGCAACGAACCGCACTCGCAGCCTGGCGACAGGGGCAGCGCACCCCCTGGGACGCTGATGATTTCGCGGCGGTCGGAGCGGCCGGCACGATCGGGATGTTGTGTGTCTGGTTCGACACCACGGCGGACCGCGGACTGACCCGATTGCTGCAACAGGTAGCGGAGTCCGACCGAGTCCGGGGCTGGGAACGAGCCGGGAAACGGCTCCCGATCGACCACACCGGTAAGGGATTCGGCGGCCGGGCGCATCGGGTCAAGTCGGCCGGGCACGACCTGATCCGGTTCCGCGAGGCGCTGCGGCAAATCCGCGACGGTGAGTTCCGTGGCATCGATTGGACCGGCGAGCAACCACGTGCGGTGACGGTGTCCGGTCGATTTCAGGCGGTCGAAGGCACCACCCAGGCAATCGGGCTGCTCGCCAAGCACTTGGCCGCCGACGTCGTCACGCCGATGAGTTTGCCGCTCCCCGGCTTCAGCCTGCTGGCGGAGTGCGATGACGAGCGGCTACGGAACTTTGCCCTGCACGCGTACGCGGGCATGGGCCCGGCCGGGAGCGGGTGGAACCTGCGCAGCGCCGTCGTGATACCGACCTTCACCATGACGATCACCGAAATCGTCATCCGCACCCACGTCTACGCCGAGGTATACCGCCGGACCGGCAGTGCTGCACTGACCCCGGCAGCAGCACGGCGCCGCGACGAGTTGCTGCTCGCCGGGCATGCGTTGACCGCGTCGGCGTCGTTCGCCAAGTCGGCGGCTCGGGCGATGCTCACCGCTCAGGGCTTCGCTGGGGCACGGGAGATTCACCCGTCTACCATCCGCCACCTGCAGATCCCCACCATGATCCGCGCCGGGGCGCTCGCCGCAGATCTGGCCACCCGCTCGCGGCCCGAGGCAGCGGCAAGCTGGGATCAGCTCCTCACCGACTGCGCACAGCCCTGGCAGCTCGACGAAGCCGCGGAACTCGATCTGCTCTTCGACAGCGCGGCCTTGGCCGAGCTGCGCGAGCCCGTCCGGGACTAGGACCGACCCGGCCCGGGAGCGGGTCTGTTCGGTTCACGCCTCCGCGACGACGCCCGCGAACTGCGCGTTGTACAGCCGCCAATAAGCGCCGTGCGAGCGGAGCAGCAGATCGTGGGTGCCCTGTTCGACGATCTCGCCGTTCTCCATCACCAGGATCAGGTCGGCGTCGCGGATGGTGGACAGCCGATGGGCGATGACGAAGCTGGTCCGGTTGCTGCGCAACGTGGCCATGGCCTGCTGCACCAGCAGCTCGGTCCGGGTATCCACCGAGCTGGTGGCCTCGTCCAGGATCAGCACCGACGGCTTGGCCAGGAACGCCCGCGCGATCGTGATCAGCTGTTTCTCGCCGGCCGAGACACCGCCGCCCTCCTCGTCGATCACGGTGTCGTAGCCGTTCGGAAGCGAGTGCACGAACCGGTCGACATACGCAGCGCGCGCCGCCGCGAGGATTTCCTCCTCGGTTGCTTGTGGTTTCCCGTAGGCGATGTTCTCTCGGATCGTCCCGTGGAACAGCCAGGTGTCCTGCAAGACCATGCCGATCCGGGAGCGGAGGCGGTCCCGCGACATCCGGGTGATGTCCACCCCATCCATGGTGATCTTCCCCGAGTCCACCTCGAAGAACCGCATGATCAGATTCACCAGGGTGGTCTTGCCGGCCCCGGTCGGTCCCACGATCGCCACCAGCTGGCCGGGTTCGGCGACCAACGAAAGGTCATCGATCAGCGGAGTCTGCGGCTCGTAGCGGAACGACACGTGGTCGAACTCGATCCGGCCGCGGTCGACGGCACGCTTGTCCTCGACCACCGGATCTGCCGACTGCTCGTCGGCGTCGAGCACTTCGAAGACCCGTTCCGCCGAGGCAACGCCGGACTGCAACACGTTCATCATCGCGCCGATCTGGGTCAGCGGCTGGGTGAACTGGCGGGTGTACTGGATAAACGCCTGCACTTCGCCGAGCGACAGGTTCCCCGACGCCACCCGCAGTCCGCCGATCACCGCCACCAACACGTAGTTGAGATTGCCGAGGAACATGATCGCCGGCATGATCAGGCCCGAGACGAACTGTGCGCGGTAACTCGCCTGGAACAACCGCTCGTTGCGCTCGTCGAACTCTTCCTCCACGGCGCCGGCCCGGCCGAACGCCTGCACCACTTCGTGCCCGGCGTATGCCTCCTCGACCGTGGCGTTCATCATCCCGGTGTAGCGCCACTGATCGACGAAGTGCGGCCGGGACCGCTGCGCGATCTGACTGGTGACCACCACGACCAACGGCACAGTGATCAACGCGACCAGGGCCAGCAGCGGCGAGATCCACACCATCATGGCCAAGATCCCGAGCACGCTCAGCACGGACATCAACAACTGGCTCAGCGTCTGCTGGAGGCTTTGCGCGATGTTGTCGACGTCGTTGGTCACCCGGCTGAGCAGGTCGCCCCGCGCATGCCGATCGAAGTAGCTCAGCGGCAGCCGGTGGATCTTGTCCTCGACCTCCGCCCGCAAACCCCGGACCGCACGTTGGATGACCTGGTTCAGCACCAGCCCCTGCAGCCACGAGCACAGCCCGGCGACGACGTAGAGCGCCAACACGATCGTCAGGACCCGGCCTACCGCGTCGAAATCGACCCCGACGCCCGGGATCACGGCCATGCCGGACAGCATGTCGGCGAGCCGGTCCTGGCCCTCGGCGCGCAGCTGTTCGATCGCCTCGGCCTTGTCGACCCCGGCAGGCAACTGTCGCCCGACCACACCGTCGAAGATCAGGTTGGTTGCCTGACCGAGGATGTGTGGGCCCAACACGTTCAGCACGACGCTGAGCACGGCCAAGCTCAGCAACCCGATGATCGCCGGCCGCTCCGGCGCCAACCGGCCGAGCAGACGGCTCAGCGTCGGCTTGAACGATTTCGCCTTCTGCCCGGGCGCACCCGGATTGATCGCCCCCGGCCTCATTCCCGGCCTCATCGGGTCACCGCGCATCCACCCCGAGCTGCGACTCGACAATTTCGCGATACTCCGGGCAGTCGCGGACCAGATCATCGTGTCGGCCGATGCCGACCACCGCGCCATCCTCCAGCACCACGATCCGGGTTGCGTCCCGAACGGTCGACACCCGTTGAGCGACGACGATCACAGTGGCGTCCACCGTGATCGGCCGTAACGCCGCCCGAAGCAACGCATCGGTGGCCAGGTCGAGCGCGGAGAACGAGTCGTCGAACAGGTACACCTTCGGCCGCTTCACCAGCGCCCGGGCAATCGCCAGGCGCTGCCGTTGACCGCCGGAGACGGTGGTGCCGCCCTGGGAGACCGGGGTCTGTAGCTGCAACGGCATCTCCCGGACGAAATCTGCGGCCTGCGCGGTTTCCAGCGCATCCCACAGCTCTTCGTCACTGGCCTCCGGGCGACCGAATCGCAGGTTGCTGGCTATCGTTCCGGAGAACAGGTACGGCTTCTGCGGCACCAGGCCGATCTCGTTGCGCAACGCATCCAGGTCGAGCACCCGCACGTCGGTGTCGCCGACGTACACGGCGCCACCGGTCGCATCGACCAGCCGGGGGATCAGGTTCAGCAGCGTGGTCTTACCCGAGCCGGTGGCACCGACGATCGCCACCGTCTCGCCCGGCTCGGCCCGAAAATTCACCCCACGCAGCACCGGAGCGTCCGCGCCGGGATAGGTGAATTCGACGCCGAACAGCTCGACCGAGCCCGGGTAGCCGTAGAACCCTTCGGGGTGTGTCGCCGGGACCAGCGACGAACGGGTGTCGAGCACCTCGCCGATCCGGTCGGCGCAGACGGCGGCCCGCGGCACCATCATCGCCAGGAACGAGGCCATCATCACCGACATCAGGATCTGCATGAGGTAGCTGAGCATGGCGGTGAGCGAACCGATCTGCATCCGCCCCGAGTCGACCTCGTGGCCGCCGAACCAGATCACCGCGACCGTGGTCACGTTGGTGATCGTCATGACGGTCGGGAACATCAGCGCCTGCAGCCGGCCGACCCGCAGCGCGGTCTCGGTCAGATCGGTGTTCGCCACCCCGAACCGCCATCGCTCCTGCCGCTCCCGGACGAACGCCCGAACCACCCGGATCCCGGTGATCTGCTCCCGCAACACCCGGTTCACCGTGTCGAGACGAGTTTGCATCGCCCGGAACAACGGAACCATGCGGGCGATCACCAGACTCATCGTGACACCCAGCACCGGCACGGCAACCAGCAGGATCCAGGACAACTGCAGGTCTTCGCGCAACGCCATGATGATTCCGCCGACGCACATGATCGGTGCGGTTACCAGAATCGTCGCGCACATCACGATCAGCAATTGCACCTGCTGCACGTCGTTCGTGTTCCGGGTGATCAGCGACGGCGCGCCGAACCGACCGATCTCCCGCACCGAGAAGGTGTTCGCGCGATGCAGCAGCGCCCCACGGATATCCCGGCCCGCCGCCATGGCCGCCTGCGCACCGAGATACACCGATCCCACCGAACAAACGATCTGCAACACGGTGACGGCCAGCATCCGCAGGCCGGACGTCCAGATGTAGCCGATGTCTCCCCGGGTGATGCCGTAGTCGATCAAGTCGGCGTTGATGCTCGGCAGCAGCAACGCCGCAGTAACAGAAATCAGCTGCAACACCACGACCCCCACCAGCTGGGCGCGGTAGGGGTAGAGGAAGGTGCGGAGCAGTCGAGTCAACATCCGGGTCGAGGTTACTCGGCTCGGCGCGATCGGCTGCATTCGAGATGCCACGGTCTCGGCAACCTGCCGGCACCGAAACCCGAGACCGCCGCACCCGGACCTGCTCGGCCCGGGTGCGGCGGTTCTGCTCGGCTGCAGCCTGACTCGGTGCGGCGACCGGACACTCAGTGCACCGAAACCAGCTCCCGCTCGTCGTCCCGCGGCGGCGCGTCGACGAGCTTGCTTCCCTCGATGTCCACATCCGGCAGGATCCGGTCCAACCACCGCGGCAGGTACCAGGCACGGTCACCGAGGAGCGCCATCACCGCGGGGATGATCACCATCCGCACCACGAAGGCGTCGAAGAACACGGCGATGGCCAGCGCAAAACCCATCACCCGGATGAACGGCTGATCTTCGGCGATGAACGCGGCAAACACCGACATCATGATGATCGCCGCAGCGGTGACCACCCGAGCGCCGTGGCTGAATCCGGCCACCACCGCCTCCCGCGCCGAGGCACCCTTGATGTACTCCTCGCGCATCCGGGTGACCAGGAACACCTGGTAATCCATCGCCAAGCCGAACACCACTCCGATCAAGAAGATCGGCAAGAAGCTGACCAGCGGCTGCGGATTGCCGGTCAGGCCGCCCCAGCCCTCCTGCCAGATGGCCACCGTGGCACCGAACGTGGCCACGACGCTGAGCAGAAATCCGAGGGTCGCGGTGAGCGGAACCAGAACCGAGCGGAAGACCAGCATCAGCAGGATGAAGGCCAGCCCGACGACGACCGCCAAGTAGGGCACCAGCGCGCTCTGCAGCCGCGCCGACACGTCGTTCTCCAACGCCGTCTGCCCGGTTACCCCGTAGGTGGCTGCCGTCCGCTCCTGCACTGCCGGCTCGGCGTCGCGCAGCCGCTGGACCAGGTTCTCGGTCTCGTCGCTGCTCGGCCCACTACGTGGCGTGACCAGGATCTGCGCGGTATCGCCCGCTTGGTTCACCCCGACGATCTGGGCATTGGTCACGTCCGGGTCGGCGGCGATCGTGGCCAGCACGGAATCGAACGCAGCGTGCGCGCTCCCGGTGGCGTTACGGCCGTCCACTACGACCACCAACGGACCGCCCCGGCCGGGACCGAAGCCCCGATCGAGCAGATCGTAGGCCTTGCGGGCGCTGCTCGCGGGGTCGCTGGTCGCTTGGTTCGGTAGCGCCATTTCCAGCTGGGTCGCCGGCAGCGCGACGAGTCCGAGCAACACCACCGCGATCGCCAGCACCCAGCCCGGCCGGCGGGTGACGAACCGAGCGTAGCGCCGGGCCCGGACGCCGTCGGTAGCGCTCGAGCGCACGAACGGCACCCTTCCGGCAAACGTTCGCGCTCCGAACAGCCCGAGCAGCGCCGGCAACAGGGTCAAGGCGATGACCACGGCGAGAAAGACGCTGAATGCCGCGGCCGCGCCCATATCGGCGAGGAACGGGATACCGACCACGCGCAGCGCGATCAGCGCGATGATCACGGTGAGCCCGGCGAAGACCACGGCCGAACCGGCAGTACCGACGGCCCGCCCGGCCGCGTCGGCGCGGGTTTCCCGATCGGCAACGCCGGGAATGCGGCTCAGCTCGTGCCGGTAGCGCGACACGATGAACAACGAGTAGTCGATGGCGACGGCAAGCCCGATCATGACGGCCAACGTCGGGGTCATCGAGCTGAGGTCGGTGAATCCGGTAGCGATGCTGATCCCCATGCTGGTGATCGCGATGCCGATGATCGCCGTGATCAGTGGCAGACCGGCCGCCACCAACGCGCCGAAGGTGAGCATCAGGACCACCGCGGCAACCCCGATGCCGACCAGCTCGGTCGTGCCACCCGGCGGCTGTTGGTTCTGTGCTGCATTACCGCTCACCTCGACGGTGAGCCCGGCATCCCGGCCCGGTTGGGCTGCAGCGTCGATCGCCGTCCGCAAGGCCGCCGAGGTGTCGGTCGGGCCGCCGGTGAACGGAACGTCGAGATAGCCGACCGTCCGGTCGGGCGACAGCGGCGCGAGCGCCTGCGCGTCGGCCACCGCGCCGGGACCACGTTCGCTCGCCGCATCGACCAGCTGTCGTTGGGCCGCAACGGGGTCGGCCAGGGTGGACGCGGCCTCCGCGCGAATCTGTGGGAGCGCCCGCACCCGGTCCAGCACCGCGTCCATCGCCGCGACATTCGTCGGGGAGTCCAATGTCTCGCCGGGCGGAGCAGCGAAGACGTACCGGGCCGAGAGCGAATTGGCCGGGTCGGGCGCCCCGGGGAAACGCTCGGCAAGGAGGTCCTGCGCCTGTTGCGCCGGCGTGCCGGGAATCGAGAACGCGTCCTTCGTCGGGCCGGACAACGTCGCGGCACCGACTGCAGCCAGCACCGACAGGATGAGCCAGGACGCGATTACGAGCCCTTTCCGGCGGAAGGCGAACCGTCCGATCCGGTAAAGGTAGTGAGCCATCGAATCTCCTCGGTGGGGATGGGCAGGTCTAGCGGACCGGCGGCTGCGGCAGTCCGTTGCGGAGCTGGGCGAACACTTCGTGGATCAGATCGGCGGGTTCGCGACCGCTGGACAGGGCGAATTCCAACGCGGTCTTCACCGCGCACACGACCACCGTCTGCATCAGATTCGGATAGAGGTCGCGCTCGATGTCGGTGCCGGTACGTTCGGCGATCGCGACGCCCAGCCGACGACCGATCCGGGCGTGCAGGCTGTGCGAACGTGCCGCCAGCACCGGCGATTCCTCGATGAGTTGCCACACCAGCGACACCTCGTCGAGTTCACGTTCCGGATCGCCGACGAATCCGACCGTGACGAACTCGAGTGCCTCCCAGATCGGCTCCGCCGCCGGCCGGTCCAAGAGGATTCGGACCCATTCGGCGACGTCGTCCTCGGCGCAGTAGAGGATGGCGTCCTCCTTGGCCGGGAAATAGTTGTGGAAGGTCCGGGTGGACACACCGACCTGCGCCGCGATTGCCTCGGCCGTCGCGCCGGCCAGCCCACGTTCGGCAGCGAGCCGGATCGCGGCGCGACTCAACGCCTGCTTGGTCGCGGCCTTCTTCCGTTCCCGCAGTCCGATCGCGCTCATCACGCAGATCAGCCTGCCAACAAATTGCATTCCACTGCAAGTTTGCAGCATGGTGCAAAAATGCGCGCTTGGTCACATCGCCCGGATCAGGTGACCGGCCCCACAGCGGCGACCTATTCTCGTAACCGGAGGGGAGCCACCCGTCGCAGATCGAGCAGCCGGGCGGTTCGGCGGACGACGATCCGCACGACGCGGGAGGACATCGACGATGGCAAACGAGCCGATCACCGTGGAGCTGACGCGCGACCACGCCTTGGTGCTGGTCGGCTGGCTGGCCCGCACCACCGAGTCTCGGCAACCCGCCGAGTTCGTCGATCAGGCCGAAGAGCGGGTCCTGCTGGACCTCGAGTCGAACGTCGCCTACCAGCTGACCGAGCCGTTACGTGCTGATTACCACGAACTCATCCGCGCCGCGCGCGCCCGAGTCCGGGACTGAATCCACCACTCGGCGCGCGTCCGTCGGACCCCGCTAGACCACGGTCAGGTCCACCTGTTTGGCGTCCCGGGCAAAAGCAGGCCTTCGGTCGAGCGTCGCCGACAACAAGACTCCCCCCGGAGTCTGCTCGACCAGATCCAAGAACATAGCGATGTCCGCCGACGGGTCGGGCCGCTCATCCGGAGCCGACATATCGCCTCCGGAAATCGGGATCGCACACGCCTCGGTCACGACACATGCCATCCGAACCCGGTCACCGTCACGGACAAAGAGATTGGCGAACCACCCCACGGCTCGCAAGCGTCCGAGGACGATCGACAACGGCTCGCCCCCCAACGCCACGACGACCGGGTGCCCGCCATCGTCGGAGGTGACCGGCAGGTCGACGTCAGCGAGCGCACCGCACGCGATACTGAGATTCACCTCGCGGCGAAACTCGTCCAGCTGCGATGCACTCATGTCCGCCTCAAATAGTAAGAAAGCGCCTGACCTGCAACAACAGGTCAGGCGCTCCTGGCGGTGGCGGAGGGATTTGAACCCTCGGACGGGGGTTACCCGTCACACGCTTTCGAGGCGTGCTCCTTAGGCCGCTCGGACACGCCACCGCGGCATACTCTACCCGAGCGTCGTACCGTCGGGCCGCCAGGGCGCCGACCGGCTCGCGACGGTTCCGCGGATCAGGCCGATGCCCCGCCGCCGCTGATCTTGTCCCGCGCGTCGGATGCGACCTCTTTCACCTTTTCCACACCGTCGTTGACCGCGTCTTTGACCTGGCTTGCCAACTCTTCGACCTTGGCCTGCACCTGGCCGGCGAGGTCTTTGGCCTGGTCGGCCAGCTCTTCGGCCTTCGCTTGTGTCTGGTCTCGCAGCTCTTCGGCCTTCGCCTGGGCCTGGCCGGCAACGTCCTTGGCCTGGTCCCGCAGCTCCCCGGCCCGGTCTTGCGCGTCGTCCGAGATACCCATCGAGTCTCCTCTACTGTCGAGGCCCGAACTGCTCGGGCGCACGCAATTCATCCTTGCACCTGGTTGCCGGCCATTCGCCGGGTTCAGCGGCGTAGCCGGAAAAACCGGTCCAGCAACGCAGCGCTCTCATCGGCCAATACTCCGCCGTGCACCTGCGGGCGATGGCTGAGCCGACGGTCCCGCACAACGTCCCAGAGCGAGCCGACCGCGCCGGTCTTCGGCTCCCACGCACCGAACACCACCCGCGACACCCGCGCCGCCACCAACGCGCCGGCGCACATCGTGCACGGCTCCAAGGTGACGACCAAGGTTGCCCCGGACAGCCGCCAACCGTCGTCGTAAACCCGCGCGGCCGCCCGCAACGCGAGCACTTCGGCGTGTGCGGTGGGGTCGCCGGTCACCTCGCGCGCATTCGCGGCGCGGGCCAGCTCGGCTCCGTCCGGATCGAACACGACCGCTCCGACCGGCACATCGGCCGGATCGGCGGTCCGCGCGACGGCTAACGCGACCTGCATCAGCTCCTCGTCGGACACCTAGCGCGGCAGCTTGTCCAGCACTGCCGAGAACTCGTTCGCGAACCCGAGCCGCTGCGCGATCATGCCCAGTTGCTCGTCCGGATAGAGATCGGCTTCGGCCACGATCAAACTCAACACCGGGACCGGCAGACCCAAGTCGGAGAGCACCCCGAGGTCGCCCTCTTCCCAGGGCTCGACGTCATCGAGGTCGTCCGGGTCGATATCCGGAATATCCACATTCAGCGCTTCCAGGACGTCGGCCGCGATGTCGTAGTCCACCGCAGCAGTCGCGTCCGAGAGCAACAGTCGGGTCCCGGATGGCGCCGGTCGCACGACCACGAAGAACTCGTCGTCCACATCCAGCAGTCCGAACACCGCACCGGAGCTACGTAGCTCCCGCAGCTCGGTCTCGGCGGCGCGTAGACTACCGAGCACGGCATTGGTCAACGCGCTGCATCGCCATTTCCCATCTTCGCGCACCACCGCGACGCCGAAGCCCTCGAGATCGTCGAATTCTTCCGGCGACACCCGGTCGGTAGTGGAGCGCTGTGCGGCCATGGCGCAACGGTAGCCGCCGCCCGCGGTTTGTTGTAGTCGTGTGGTTATCTGATCCGATGCATGATCGCAATCAGCGTGAAATCTGCGTACTAGGGCTCGGCTTGATCGGTGGTTCGGTACTGCGTGGTGCGATTGCGGCGGGTTGGACCGGCTGGGCGTACAACAGGTCGGCCGTCGGCGCCGACGCCGCGCGCGCCGAGGGATACGACGCCGACACCGACTTGGCCCGGGTGCTGCGCCGGGCCGCCGATTCCGATGCGCTGATCGTGCTCGGGGTACCGATGCCGGCGATGGACGACGTCCTCGCCGCGGTCGCCGCGCATGCACCCGACGCAGCGCTGACCGACGTGGTGAGCGTGCAAGGTCCGCTGCGCCCGCTGGTTGCGCGGCACGGCCTGAGCCGCCGCTACGTCGGATCGCACCCGATGGCCGGTTCCGCCGCATCCGGATGGGCCGCCTCGACCGCTGAGCTGTTTACCGACGCCGCCTGGGTGGTCGGCTGCGACGACGGCGCCGACCCCGCGGTATGGACCCGGGTAGCCCGGCTCGCGCTCGAATGTGGGGCGGTGGTGGTGCCGGCCGGATCGGCCGAACACGACGCCGCCGTGGCCCGGATCTCCCACCTGCCGCATCTGCTCGCCGAAGCGCTGGCGCTGGCCGGAGCCGCCGGCGGCGACCTCGCCCTCGGGCTGGCCGCCGGGTCGTTCCGGGACGGAACCCGAGTCGCCGGCAGCGCCCCCGCGCTGGTCCGGGCCATGTGCGAAGCGAACGCCGACGCGCTGCTGCCGACGCTGGACGAGGCGCTGCAGGTGTTGACCGACGCGCGCGACATGCTGGCCCGGGACCGCTCGACCGCCGGTCTGGTCGAAGCCGGGCATGCCGCGCGGCAGCGCTACGAGCAGCAGCAACCCTGGACTATCAGCGGAATCGAGCCGAGCGACCCGGACTGGCTGGAGCGGTTGCGCGAGGCGGGTCGCCGCGGCGGGGTGCTGCGCGCCTGGTGACGCTTGCTCAGATTCGTTCGGCCAGACCCGCGTAATCCCGGATGAAACCGTCCGCGTCCACCGTCACCAATGCTTCGGAGACCGGTGAACGCACCTGCAGGCCGCCCACCGTCGGCGAATAGGTCAGGCTGGCCTGGTGTACCGCGAGGTCCGGCATCGTCACATACACCACCGGCACCTCCCGTTGCTCGGCGGCTTCGTGGAGCCGATAACGCCGGATCGGCAACGTGTTGAAGAACGGGCTGAGCACCACGTCGACATCCAACGCGCCGTCGAATGCCGAACGCTGGTGACTGGCTCCGGTATCGATCATCCAGTAGCCCTCGCCGTCCCGATTGATCGAGATGAACCGCTCCCCGCCGGCAACGCTGGTACGCAGCGACAACCGCTGGGTGACCCCGCTCTCGGTGGTAACCAGATCGTAGGACGCGCTGAACGCCGCATGATCCGGGCAATCGGCGCCGATGATCCGGCCGGATGCCTTGATCCGCTGACCGTTCACCTGCACCCGAACCGACTCCATCCGCGGCGCGTTCGGGGCGCGCCAGGTGAGCACGGCCGACCGGACAGGACCGGAGGCCGGCGAGGATTCTCCGGCGGAAAACATCACGCGTCTACGTTAGCGGCGCAAACGTCATCCCGTTCGGTCGACGATAACGAGTTGCCCACGGTCGGCACTCAGGTGAGGTAGCGGGTGATCGGGCCGATCGCGAAGTACACCAGGAAGGCGGCAGTGACGATCCAGAGCAACGGGTGTACCTGCCGCGCTTTCCCGACCACCACCTTGATCACGGTGTAGGCGATGAACCCGGCGCCGATCCCGACCGAGATCGAGTAGGTGAACGGCATCAGCACCATGGTCAGGAACGCCGGGATCGCCACCTCCGGATCGGTCCAGTCGATCTCCCGCACCTGCTGCATCATCAAAAACCCGACCAGCACCAACGCCGGCACAGCTGCCTCGCTCGGGATGATCTCGACAATCCCGGACGCGAACATCGAGATCAGGAACAGCACCCCGGTCACCACCGATGCCAGCCCGGTCCGCGCCCCTTCGCCGACACCGGCCGCCGACTCGATGTAGGAGGTGTTCGACGAGACGCCGCCCGCGCCCCCGGCGACGGCGGCGAGCGAGTCGACCACCAGGATCCGGTCGACGTGCGGCGGCACCCCGGCGCGGTCCAGCAAACCGGCCTCGGCCCCGACCGCCGTGATCGTGCCGACGGTGTCGAAGAAGTCCGCCAAGAGCAAGGTGAAGACGAGCAACATCGCGGCCACGATGCCGATCGCGGAGAACGAGCCGAGCAGGTGGAACTCACCGAGCGTGCCGAAATCCGGCGTCGGGTCCAGCTGCGCCGGCCAGCGCGGCACGGTCAACGACCAGCCGCCCGGATTGCGCCCGCCGTCGGACACCGCGGGCCCGATCCGGCCCACCGCTTCGACGATCACCGCGAGCACCGTGGTGACGGTGATCGAGATCAGGATCGCCCCACGTACCTTGCGCACCCAGAGCGTGATCAGCAAGCCCAGACCGAGCACGAACACCACGGTGGGCCAACCGACCAACTGCCCGGCGTCGCCGAGCTGCACCGGCACGGTGGTCTGCGCCGCATCCGGCACCCGCCGGACGAACCCGGCGTCGACAAATCCGATCAGGGCGATGAACAGGCCGATCCCGACCGAGATCGCCACCTTCAGCGGCCTCGGCACCGCCGCGAATACCGCTCGACGGAAGCCCGTGATCACCAACAACAGGATGATCAGGCCCTCCAGCACGACCAGACCCATCGCGTCGGCCCAGGTCATCTTGCTGGCGATGGCGGTGGCCACGAACGCGTTCAGGCCGAGCCCGGTCGCCAACGCCAGAGGATAGTTGCCGACCACGCCCATCAGGATCGTCAGCACCCCGGCAACCAACGCGGTCCCGGCGGCGATCGCGGCCAGGTTCGGCTCGGCACCGCCGCCCAGGTATCGGCCGTCGGCATCCTTGGCGAAGCCGAGGATCAGCGGGTTGAGCACGATGATGTACGCCATGGTGAAGAAGGTGACAACGCCGCCGCGCAGCTCACGAGCGAGCGTCGAACCACGCGCCGTGATCTGGAAGTATCTGTCGATCGCCGGGAGCACGCCTGGATCAAAGCAGACCACCGACGCGCACAGGTGACAGCCGGATCACATACCCGTGATCGCGTTCGTCGGTCGTGTCGTACCGCTCGAGTAACGTGCTGTTCGTGATGTCAGGGCTGGCCCCATCCGGGGGCGCAATGGTCGGCCTGTTCGCCGGAATCGGCGGGCTGGAGCTGGGCCTGCGCGCGCACGGCTGGCAGGCCGAGCTGCTCTGCGAGAACGACCCCGGGGCGCGCGCGGTCCTGCAGGCCCGGTTTCCCGGGATCGCCCTGCATCCGGACGTCCGGCGATTGCGCGCTCTCCCGGCCGGGACCGAGCTGGTGGCAGCCGGCTTCCCCTGCCAGGACCTGTCCCAGGCCGGACGCACAGCCGGGATAACCGGGGACCGCTCGTCGCTGGTGGACGACGTTTTCCGGCTGATCCGCCGGCGCCGGGGGCCGCGCTGGCTGCTGATCGAGAACGTCCCGTTCATGCTGCAGCTCGATCGCGGCGCAGCGATGCGGTACATCACCGACGCGCTGTCCGACCTCGGCTACACCTGGGCCTACCGGGTGGTGGATGCACGTGCGTTCGGCTTGCCGCAGCGCCGCCGTCGCGTCCTCATGCTGGCGTCGCGGACCGAAGATCCCCGCCCGGTGCTGTTCGCCGGGGATGAGCCCGACCCGACCCCGTCCCGGACCGATCTTGCGCCCTGCGGCTTCTATTGGACCGAAGGTATCCGCGGGCTGGGCTGGGCGGTGAACGCGGTGCCGACGCTGAAGGGTGGTTCGACGATCGGCATCGCCAGTCCCCCCGCCGTGCGGCTTCCGGCCGGCGGCATCGTCACCCCCGGCATCACCGACGGGGAACGGCTGCAAGGCTTCGCGGCAGACTGGACGCTGCCCGCCGTCACCGTGCCCGGGCTGCGCCATGGGCACCGGTGGAAGCTGGTCGGCAACGCGGTGAGCGTGCGCATGGCCGGCTGGGTGGGGCAACAGCTCGCGGCGCCGCAACGCTACCGGCCGGACGCCGAGCTGGCGTTGCTCCGGGATCAGCGCTGGCCGGACGCTGCCTGGGGCCGAGACGGCGCGGTGTACCGGGTCGTCCGGTCCGCCTGGCCGGTGCACCGGCCGTACGAGGATCTGGCCGGTTTTCTGACCACCGCCCGCCCGCTCTCCGCCCGCGCCACCGCAGGCTTCCTGCGCCGGGCCCGGTCCGGCAGCCTCCGGTTCCCGCCCGGCTTTCTCGACGATGTCGAGGATCACCTGGTGGCGATGGCCGGGCAGGCCGACGGTAGCGATGGGGCCGCGGCGTGACCGGCCCGATCAGCGACGTCGACGGCTTGTTCCCGGATCCGGTCGAGGCGCGTCCGCTGGCCGGAGCGCTGCGCGCCGCCGGCCGGAAGCCCCCGCCGAACGCCGACCGCAGCGTGAAGAAGAACTACGCCCAGCGCCTGTCCAATCAGCTGGCGCAGACCGTGGCCGACCGACTACGACCGCGCTATCCCGAGATCACGCCGACCGCCGACGGGGCCGGGCAAGAGGCTGCCGTCGACGTGGCCAAGGGACGCAAGCGGCTGGACGTGAAGGCGGTGGACCCGACACTCGGCCTGGTGCTGTGCGTGTCGATCAAGACCTACAGCTTCCAGGACTACAGCCCGACGACGCGCAAACTCGGTCGCTGGACCAAGAACATCGTGCGCAACGACCACGAGCTGCGCGGCGAGGCGATGGTCCTGCACCAACGCCAGCCCTACAGCGTGCTGATCGCGGTGCTGTTCACCCCCGGCACGACGTGCGACGATGGCGATCCGCACCAAACCAGCGATGTCGGAAAGTCCTCGTTCGCCCACCATGTCACGACCCTGGCCAAGCGCACCGGACGAGGCAAACGTCCGGTGCTCGGTGGTGCCGAGCGGCTGTGGGTGGATCTGGGTGCCGAGGACACCCGCTACGACCTGTTCGAGAAGGTCTATATCGGGCTGTACGACCCCGACGGCGCGGTCCGGTTCTTCGACGTGGAGCAGGCGCCGCCGCGTAACGGCCGGCCACCGGACGCGCACACGCTCTCCATCACCGCGTTCGTCGAAGCGGTGCACGCCGAGGTGGAACGGCGCAACCGATTTGCCCCGGCCTGGTCGGAGCCCGAACCCGACGAGTGAGCGACGCTGATGCGGCCTGCGACGGACGCTGCGACCAGCGCCCGGATGAGTCGCCAGCAACGTCGGGACACCGCGCCCGAACTTGCCTTGCGGCGCGAGTTGCACCGACGCGGGCTGCGCTATTTCGTCGACCGCGCGCCGCTGCCCGGCCTGCGCCGACGAGCCGATGTGGTGTTTCCGCGGCTACGGGTTGCGGTATACGTGGATGGGTGTTTTTGGCACAGATGTCCAGTGCACGCGACCGATCCGAAGCGCAACGCGGCGTGGTGGGCGGAGAAGCTGGCGGCAAATGTCGCGCGGGATCGGGAAACGGACGCGGCGCTGGCGGAGGCCGGTTGGCAGGTGGTACGACTTTGGGAACACGAAGCCGCCGAAACCGCAGCGGATCGGGTGCAGGCCGCGCTGGGCCGGTCGTGATGGGCACCGCGCTGATCGTCGCCGGCATCTGTTATTCGTCGTGGCTCTTGGAGTTCGTTCTCGATCTCGGCCTCGACCCGACCGATTCGTTCCTCAGCGAACTCGACGCCGTCGGCCGGCCGTACCGCTGGGTGTTCGCGCTGGCCGACGTGATCACCGGCGTGCTGGTGATCCTCGTCGCCGCGACCGCGCTGATCCTTCGTAAGCGCAGCCCAAGCCCACTCGGCCCGCCCAGTCGGCTGACCACGACCGGCTGGGTTGCCCTGATGATCTTCGGCGGTGCCACGGTCGCCGATGCCACCCTGCCGATCAGTTGCATACCGACGCCGGACCACCCGTGTCCGAGCAGCCCCAGCGGATTGTTTCCCCAGCTGCATCACGTTCATGCATTGACCAGCACGGTCGCGGTGAACGCGATCTTCGTGGCGATGATCGCGTTCACCGTAGCCGCATTCCGGCTCCGCCGGGGAGCTGCATACCGGCTCGGCCGGGGAGCTGCGCTGCGCACCGCTGGCCTGACCTGGCTGCTCATCGGGTCGATTGCAACGGTCTGGCTACTGGTCGCGGACAACCTGCCGGGCGATTACGCCCTCGGTGTCGCACAGCGCATACAGGTGGGCATGATGTCGCTGTGGCTGGTCACGCTCGGGATCGCCGTCGCGCGTCCCAGCCCCACCCGAGCTGCGGACGACTAGTCGCCGATCCGGCCGGTCAGCTTCGCCACCTGGTCGCCGACCTTGTCGAGCGCGGCGATGGCGTCGTGGTAAAGCGAATCGACTCGGTCCAGCTGCTGCTCGACGTTGGGCCGGTCGCTCAGCTCGTTGGCACCGCGCTCGACGAAGTCCGAGTAGCGATCCTCGGCGGTACGGCGCAGCTCGTCGTAGGACAGCTTGTCGCGCAGCCCGGCCAGATCGTCCGGAACGTCGACGGGCAGGTCGCCCAGCCGCTCCCGCAGCGCGCTGACCTGGTCACCGAAATCGCCGCGGGTTTCCGAGACCCGAGCGCGAGTCTTCGAGACCAACTCGCTGACCGCGTCGAACGCGGCGTAGCCCGCGCCGACCGTGGCGTAGATCGGCCGCCGCGGGTCGAACGTGGATTCGGTGGGCTTGGTGCCGGTAATGTCGGCCATGGGTCGTGCCTCCTTGGTGGACGGGTACGTCTCTCAAGAATGTACGCCAGGTGCTAACAATTGCAAGCGTCCAGCTAGCGGCAGTTGCTCGGCGCCGGTTCACCGCGAAACCTGGCGTCCAGGTAGTTCATCGCGGCCGGCATGCCCAGCACCGCCGTCGTCATGTGATCCGGGCTGGGATATTTCTCGGCGAGCACCGGCACCCCCGCTGCGCAGTACCGGCGCACGGTGGCGTCGATCGAATCCACCGGGATCAGACCATCGATCGGGCTGTGCCATTCGAATACCGGCATGTTCGGCACCCCCGGATACAGCTCCACACTGTTCAAGTCGGCTACCGACCAGGCGTTCGGATCGTTCACCAGCGAGGTCGACGCCGCAAGCTGCGGCACGCTCCGCCCGGCACCCAGCGCCAAGATGTCGTTGGTGCAGGCGTTGGCCATCTGATCGCGTAACCCGAGCCCCTCCGGATTCAGCTGCGCGCTGAGCGGGAACTGCTCCGGATACTCCCGTTCCAATCCGATCGCGGCGGCCATCGCCAAACCGAACAGTGGATGCGGCGCAAACCCGAGCGCCTCGGCCATCTTGCGAATATTCATCGGGACGCCACCCTCGGCAACCCCGACGATGCGCAACTCGGGCGCATACTCCTTCGCCAGCGCGGCGGCAAACGCGGTCGCCATACCACCACCGGAGTAGCCGGCCATGGCCACCGGACTGCGGCCGAGGTTCAGGTCGGCGCTGCGCTGCACCGCCCGGATCCCGTCGAGGGTGATCTGACCGCCCATTCGGGCCGCGCCGTAGGCGCTGTCCGGCCCGAGATGATCCGGCAACGTGACAACCCAGCCGCGGGCCAGGACGCCGTTGAGCGCCGGCGCTTCCCGGATCACCACGGTCTGGTCGGTCGAGTAGAGCGCCCGCGACGGCGCGCACCGCAAGCCCAGCGCGTTGACGATGTGCTGATAAGACAGCACCGGCGCATCCACCGCACGATTGGGCGGCAGCATCACCAACGTCGTGGCTGCGATCGGCCGCCCCTGCGAGTCGGTCGAACGGAACGCCAGCTGGCGAATCTCGATGCCGGGAAACAACGGCAGCGGCGGCATCGGCCGGGCAGCGAAGATGTCGCCCGGTCCCTTGGCCGCCACATCCGGCGGTTGCAGATAGAACGGATCCGGATCCGGCGCCGGATAGATCGGCGCCGCTCCGGCCGTACCCGGCGCGAACGTCGCAGCGAGCATGACGATCACCCCGACCAGCGCAGCTCGTATCCCGTTACGCCGGCGCTCGGCTGATAAACCGACCGCAGCACCCATACCCGTTGCCGCCTTTCCGTGGTCTGATCCCCGACGGTGTGTGGGCCGGGAACACAATAGCGGACATTGGTCCATATTTCGCACCACGGCAAACGGCACGCCCGCACGGCGACACGCCGAACAACCGGCGTCCCGTTGCTGTGTTCTTAACCACATACAATTTCCCCGGACGGCGGCCGCAAAGCGCTGGAATCGGGGCATCGTCGCTGGTCGTCGCGCCGCCACGGACTCGGATCGACCGTCTCGGCGCCCCGTCGAATCGACCGGCCGGCAAAAACCAACCGGCTCCCAGTCGAGACAAACACCCGTTTCGGAGTCTTGAATAGACATTAAGAACAAACCCTCGGTATGTGACCTGCTCGCGCGTGGCGCAGTGCCCGGCGGGCGCGGAAGGACGCTCAATGGGCTCTCCCCCCACCGCCGACAGTTTCCCAGCGATACCGCCGCAGCGATGCCAGGCGCCGACAGTACTCGTACACAACTATCTGATGGTCGGCCTGCCGAAAGTTCACGACGATCTGGCGGCGCGAACGATCCGGGACGGCGTGGCAGACGCTATCCGATCCACCCGAGCCAAGGCCCTGGTACTCGATTTGGCCGCGGTCGACGGCTTGGATCGCCGGATGACCGAGCTCGTCGACAACATCGCCGCCGATGCCCGCGCGGCCAGCCTGAGCTGCATCGCGCACGATCCGCGCTCGCCGTTCCAACAGAGCCGGGATCACATCGGGGCGCGGATCTGCATCGACACCGTCCGGTCGCTCGACGAGGTGGCCGACTCGGTCGACATCGAGCTCACCGCCTGATTTGCCGGGCGCCGGACCCACGATTCCACTACCTTGATCGACGCATCCGGGCTGCACCGCGACCGCTAGACTGCGAAATCTATGGATATCTATTTCGTACGCGCCGCGTCCCCCGGCTCCCGGACGATCGGCTAGACAGTCGCTATGACCAAACGCGCACTGATCACCGGAATCACCGGGCAGGACGGTTCCTACCTGGCCGAGTTCCTTCTGGGTAAGGGCTACGAGGTGCACGGGTTGATGCGGCGGGCATCAACTTTCAACACCGCCCGGATCGACCACATCTACATCGACCCGCACTCCGCCGACGCGCGGCTGTTCCTGCACTACGGCGATATGAGCGACGGCGCCCGGCTGGTCACGCTCCTCAGCCGGATCCAGCCGGACGAGGTGTACAACCTGGCCGCCCAGTCGCACGTCCGGGTCAGCTTCGACGAGCCCGAACACACCGCCGACACCACCGGGGTCGGTTCGGTGCGGTTGCTCGAGGCGGTCCGAATGGCCGAGCTACCGTGCCGGTTCTATCAAGCATCCAGCTCGGAGATGTTCGGGGCGTCGCCGCCACCACAAAACGAGCAGACGCCGTTCTATCCCCGCTCCCCCTACGGGGCGGCCAAGGTGTACTCCTACTGGATCACCCGCAATTATCGCGAGGCATACGACATGTTCGCGGTGAACGGAATCCTGTTCAATCACGAGTCCCCGCGCCGCGGCGAGACGTTCGTCACCCGCAAGATCACTCGCGCGGTGGCCCAGATCAAGGCCGGCCTGATCGACGAGCTGTACCTCGGCAATCTGGATGCTGTCCGCGACTGGGGGTACGCCCCCGAGTACGTCGAAGGCATGTGGCGGATGCTGCAGACCGACCAGCCGGACGACTACTGCCTGGCTACCGGCCAGGCTTGCTCGGTCCGCGAGTTTCTCGCCGCCTCGTTCGAGCATGTCGGTCTGGACTGGCAGCGCTACGTCAAGCTCGACGCCCGCTACCTGCGGCCGACCGAAGTGGACAAGCTCGTCGGTGACCCGAGTAAGGCCGCGGCCGAGTTGGGTTGGCGGGCGACGGTCGATCCGCGCAAACTGGCCGCCCTCATGGTGGATGCCGATATCCAAGCGTTGGAGCACAGCGGTCGGCCCTGGGTCGACCGACCGGATCTGCCCGACTGGCCGGCGCTGCCATCGTGACCGAGTCATCTGTCGCCGCGCCGGCGGCGCTGGACAAAGCAGCACCGGTCTATGTCGCCGGCCATCGCGGCCTGGTCGGTTCGGCGATCTGGCGACGGCTGACCGCGGCCGGGTTCACCGAGCTGGTCGGACGTAGCTCGGCGGAGTTGGACCTGCGCGATCGATCGGCCGTGTTCGACTTTTTCGCTCGTACCGACGTCTCGGTCGTCGTGCTGGCGGCAGCACGGGTCGGTGGCATCGCGGCCAACAACGCCTATCCGGTGGACTTTCTCTCCGATAACCTCCAGATCCAGCTCAACGTGCTGGACGCGGCCCGGGCGCACGAGGTATCACGGCTGCTGTTCCTCGGCTCGTCCTGCATCTACCCGAAGTTCGCCGCCCAGCCGATCACCGAGGACGAGCTGCTCACCGGTCATCTGGAACCGACCAACGAGGCCTACGCAATCGCGAAGATCGCCGGGATTCTGCACGTGCGCGCGGTGCGCCGACAGTACGGTCTGCCGTGGATCGCGGCGATGCCGACCAATCTGTACGGCCCCGGGGACAACTTCGATCCGCAGGCCAGTCATGTGTTACCGGCGCTGATCCGCCGGTACGACGAAGCCGCACAGCACGGTCTGCCGTCGGTCACCAACTGGGGCAGCGGCACCCCGCGCCGCGAATTCCTGCATGTCGACGACTTGGCCGACGCCTGCCTGCACCTGCTGGCGAACTACGACGGCGACGACCACGTCAACGTGGGTACCGGGATCGACCACAGCATTGCCGAGATTGCCGGCATGGTCGCCGATGCCGTCGATTACTCCGGCGAGATCCGCTGGGACACCAGCAAGCCGGACGGCACACCGCGCAAGTTGCTGGATGTGAGCAAACTCCGAGCCACCGGCTGGACGCCGTCGATCGGGTTGGAAGCCGGCATCGCGAGCACCGTCGGGTGGTACCGAGATTCGATCTGCGCCGGCGCCCCGACGTAGCACCACGGCATAGACCGGGTTTCACACCGACGCCAAAGGCCGGCCGGGTTCGACCCGGCCGGCCTTTGTCGGCACCTCGTGGCTACCCCACCGGTACGGCGGCCGGTGTGTCGTCGCCGCTGCGATCTCCATCCCGTCGATTGCTGATCAGGCTGGTGATGAACGCTGCACCGATCAACGCCACCCCGACCAGCCCGGTGACCAGTTCCGGCACGTGGATGTTGCCGACGGTGATCAACAGGATCACGGCGAGCGCTCCGATCGCCCAGAAGGCACCGTGCTCCAGGTACCGGTACTCGTTCAGCGTGCCCTTGCGTACCAGGTAGATCGTGATCGACCGGACGAACATGGCACCGATCAGGCCGAGGCCGAGCGCGATGATGATCGGGTCGGAGGTGATCGCGAAGGCGCCGATGACGCCGTCGAAGCTGAACGACGCGTCCAGCACCTCCAAGTAGAGGAACAGGAAGAAGCCGGCCTTGCCGGTGGCCTTGGCCAGCTCGCTCGGGCCGCCGTGACTCGACGCCTCGGCCGCATGCTCGGCATGCGTCTCGGCGTCGAACAACTCACCCAACCCGTTCACCACGATATAGACGACCAGACCGAGTGCGCCCGAGACCATCACCGTGGCCACCTTGTCCTCCGCGGCAAGGAACTCCGCCGTGAGCACCAGGGCGATCAACGCCACGACCACCGACACCATGTCCAGCTTGCCGATCCGGGCGAGCGGCCGCTCCAACCAGGACAACCAGGTGATATCCCGATCCTCGAACACGAAGTCCAGGAACAACATCAGCAGGAACATGCCACCGAACGCCGCGATCTGCGGATGCGCGTCGGTGACCAGCGTCTCGTAGCTCGGCGAGCCATCCGGGAAGTACGCGGCATCGCCCGGCGGCGGATTCAGGGCCAGGTCCAGCGCCCTCGTCGGGGACAGGCCGGCGGTGATCCAGACGATCGCCAGTGGGAACAGCAGACGCATGCCGAACACCGCGATCAGAATGCCGATGGTGAGGAATATCTGCTGCCAGAAGTCGCTCATCCGCCGCAGGATGGTCGCATTGACCACCGCATTGTCGAACGACAACGAGACCTCGAGGATGCCGAGAATCAGGGCGAGGGCGAACGCCTCCGGCCCCCCGTAGAGCCAGGCCACGACCAGTGAGGCGATGGTGACCAGGATGGACAATCCGAATATTCGGATCACGGGCGAATGCCTTTCTCGGTATTACACATTCGGGGCAACATACTCGGTCCGAGGCTCCCCGCGGGTGACGGGGAGCCTCGGACCGAAACGGCGAGACGACCTAGACGTTGACGCCGTAGTCCTTGGCGATGCCCGCCAGGCCGGACGCGTATCCCTGCCCGACCGCGCGGAACTTCCATTCGGCGCCGTTGCGATACAGCTCGCCGAAGACCATCGCGGTCTCGGTCGACGCATCTTCGGACAGGTCGTAGCGCGCCAGCTCGGTGCCGTCGCTGCGGTCCACAATCCGGATGAAAGCATTACGCACCTGGCCGAACGACTGCTGCCGGGTGTCCGCGTCGTAGATCGACACCGGGAACACGATGTTGGTGATCGTGGGCGGCGTCGCCGCCAGGTCCACGTTGATCACCTCGTCGTCGCCATCGCCGGCACCGGTCAGGTTGTCCCCGAGATGCTCGATCGCGCCTTCCGGTGAACGAAGGTTGTTGAAGAAGATGAAGTGCTGGTCACTGAGCACCTTTTTGTCCTCGCCGGTTGCGATCGCGCTCGCGTCCAGGTCGAAATCGGTGCCCGTGGTGGTCCGGACGTCCCAGCCCAGACCGACCGCCACGGCCGTGAGATTCGGCGCGGCCTTGGTCAACGAGACGTTGCCACCCTTACTCAAGCTGACACCCATGCGAATACCCTCCTAGAAGTCCGTCTTGTCGCCCGACTGTCCGATTCGCCCGGCTACCTCCCCGACACTAGTCGTGTTGGACACACTTGGGCAGTCACAACCCCAGCCGAGCCGGCGCCGCCAAATCGCTAGGATCGTGATGTGGCGCGGCGATGGCTTCGATCGCCTCGGGACGACGACTGGGTGCCCGCGGCGGAACAAGCCCTGAGCACAGCATTTCTCGATCTGGACCGGCGACGGACGGTCGCCGAGGCGGGGGTTCGGGCGAGCGAGGAGATCGCCGCCGGACCCGACCTGGCCGCGGGCACCGCCGGCGATATCGGCAGCACCTGGGCGGTGGTCCGCAGCCGGTGCGACGCGGCGACCAGCAGCTACCTTGCCCTGTCCGAGCAGCTCGGCGGCCGGGTGACGAACCGGCCGGTGCCGCCGAACCACCGCGCCGAGGTCGGGCCGGTGGTCGAGCAGCTGACTGCCGCCGCTCGCGCCGTGGACGAGTTCTATCACGCCCATCGCGATCGGCTGGCAAGCGCGCAGGCGACGTTGGCAGCGGTTCCGCAACTGGCCGAGCACGCCCGGTCTGTCGCTGCGGCCGCGCAGCGGCGGCTCGCCACACTCCCCCAGTTCGCCACCTATCCGTCCGTCCACGCGCCGGCCACCCGGCTGGCTGCCGGGCTCGAGCGACTGGCTGCAGCGTCCCGTCCGGGTGCGCGCCGGGCCGCCGCGCAGCAGGTGGTCGCGGCGGCCGGCGAACTCGACGCAGCATTGACGGCGGCGCCCGGCCGGGAAACCGAGGCCGGCACCAAACTGACCTCCGCCCGCACCCGGCTGGCGGCCGCGACCACCCGAACCGAGCAACTCGGCCCGGCCTATTCGGCATTACTGCGCGAGTTCAATGCCGCCAGTTCGGCCGACCTGACCGGTAACGACCAGCAAGCCCGCACCGGCTTGGCCGCCGCCGAGCGCGACCTCACCGCGGCAACGGCCGCGCTGCGCACCGGCGACCCGGAGCGCGCCGTCGCGCTCGCCGGAGCCGCCCGCGCCCAGCTCGCCGTCGCCGAGCAGGCGGCCGATGCGGTGACCGACCGATTGACCCTGCTCCGACAAGTCCGGGACGACCCCCGCGCGCGGGAGCGGGCGACGCGGTTCCGGTTGCGCGACGCGCAGATGCTCGCCGTGGCCAAGGGAATTACCGCCGAGTGGGCCTCGGTGCTGGATGCCCAAAATGAGCGGATCGACCGAGTTGTCGGCACACTGGCAGGGCGTCATCCGGACTACTGGGCGTACGTGCAGGGGTTGGACAACGTGACCACGTTCGTGTCCGGAGTGGTGGAACGAATGCGCAAGCAGCCACAGCCCGGCTGAGGGGTACCGAACAGATAGTGAGCACGCGATGCGGCATTTCCGCCAGCTCGACGCCGACACCAGCCGTCGGCTGTTTCTCCACCCGCCGCACGAGATCGCTCCGGACGACCGGCCGCGCACCGCGATGGCCCTCGGCGCGACGCTCTATCTGCCGGCCACCCGCCCGGCGCTGGCCGACACGATCGAACGACGGGCGGCCGAAGGCGTGGTGTCGATGGTCGTCGACCTGGAGGATGCGGTCGCCGACAACGAACTGGACCGCGCCATCGCCGCTGCGGTCGACGCGCTGACCGACCTCGCGCAGCGACCGGACCGGCGTCCGATGCTGTTCCTCCGGGTCCGCGATCCCGACGGGATCGCCCCGATCTGCGACGCGCTCGGTCCGGCGCTCGCCGTCCTGACCGGCTTCGTGTTTCCGAAGTTCGGCGCCCACACCGGCGGCCGTTATCTCACCGAGCTGGCCGACGCAGCACGGCGGCACGGTCGGCGACTGTTCGCGATGCCGGTGTTGGAGACGCCCGAGCTGGTGCACCGGGAGACCCGGGACCGGGAGCTGGCGGCCGTGGCCGCTCTGCTCGCCGAGCACCGGGAACGCATTCTGGCGGTACGAATCGGTGCCACCGACATGTGTGCGACATTCGGCATCCGCCGCGACCGCGACCTGACCATCTACGACGTTCGGGTGGTCGCGGATGTGATCGCCGGCATCGTCAATTATCTCGGCCGCGCGGACGGCACCGGCCACCTGATCACCGGACCGGTCTGGGAATACTTCGCCGACCACGAACGGATGTTCCGCCCGATGCTGCGCGCGACCCCGTTTGCCGAGCACGACGCGGTCCGGTTCCGGCAACAACTGGTCAGCCGGGACTTGGACGGGTTGCTCCGGGAGCTCGCCCTGGATCGGGCGAACGGCATCCACGGGAAGACGGTGATCCATCCGTCCCATGTCGCGGTGGTGCACGCACTCTCCGCGGTAACGCACGAGGAATACCACGATGCCGCCGACATCCTCGACTCGGACGCCGGTGGCGTGCGCGCGTCCGGGTACCGCAACAAGATGAACGAGCTTCGCCCGCATCGCAGCTGGGCCGAGCAGACGATGCTGCGCGCGGACGTGTTCGGGGTCACGCACAAGGGCGTCACCTTCGTCGACCTGCTCACCGCGCTGGTGACGAAGTGAGCCCACTTCCGCACCTGCAGCTGCACGGGGTCGGCGACCTGGTCCGGCCCGGGCTACGCCGGAACCCGCGGCGCGCACACCTGCTGGTCTCGACCGTGCTCGGTAAGCACCTGCCCACCGCGCCACAGGTCGTCCTGGATGCCGGAAACCGGTTGGGCGACCGGGTGGCCGCCACGCTCGCCGGCACCCCGGCTGCCGTGTTCGGATTCGCCGAAACCGCAACCGCACTCGGGCACAATGTCGCCGACCGGATATCTGCACCGGTATACCTGCACTCGACGCGGCGCGCCGTGCCCGGTGTGGTACCGGCCGGGCGGTTCGAGGAAGGACATTCGCACGCCACCGACCATCTGTTGCTGCCGGTGCCGGCCGATCTGTTCGACACCGATCTCCCCTTGGTCTTGGTCGACGACGAAATTTCCACGGGAGCAACAGCACTCGATGCAATTGCGGCCCTGCATCGCCGCCGGCCCCGGGATCGATACGTGATCGCGTCGCTGGTGGACCTGCGGACGCCGGCCAGCCGAGCGGCAACCGCTGCGGTCGCGACCGCCCTGGGCGTGACGATCGACACGGTCTGTCTGGCCGCGGGATCGATCGACCTGCCGGACGGGCTGATCGACGCCGTGGCCGCATTACCCGAGCCGGAGCTGAATCCGATTGCCCCGCAGCGGGGCCGGACTGCTCGGGTCGAACTGCCCTGGCCGGCGACGGTGCCCGACGGCGGTCGGCACGGCGTGCCGAGCGCCGATCGGGACCGGTTCACGATCGCCGCCGGCGCAGCGGCCGAGACGCTGGCCCGGGCGCTTCCGACCGATCGACCGGCGCTGGTGATCGGCCACGAGGAGCTGATGTATCTGCCGCTGCGGATCGCCGCCATTCTTGCCGAGCACGGTAGGACCGTGCGGTTCCAGACCACCACCCGCTCGCCCGGCTACGTCGCCGACCGGTCCGGCTATCCGCTCCGCCGCGGGTTCCGTTTCACTGCACCCGAACTCGGCGAGAGCGCGCCGCGCTACCTGTACAACGCCGGCTGGCCGGACGCCGATCCGGTGGTAGTGCTGATCATCGATCCGCCCGCCGATACGCCCGCCCTGACCGAACCGGGCGGGCTGGTCGACGTGCTCACCGCGGCCGGTACCGACGTCGTCGTTGCCGCATTGCCCGGGGTCGACCCGGCAGCGCTACGCGCCGCCCGCACGGCCGCACCCCTGACCGGTCCGGGGTTCGGCTCGTATGCCGCCGACGAGGTGGCCTGGCTGGTGCAGGATCTGTCCGCGGTCCGGCTGGAGGCGCCGACGATCGAGCGGGAGCGACGGATCCAGTCCGGCGCAGCGCACTACGCCGAGTCGCTGCCGGTCGAATACCAGCCGGACGCCGCTTATCGGGCGCTGTTCGACCGGGCGCTGGCCGACAGTGCCCGCCGGCTCGCGCTCGCCGTCGCAACGGTGACCGAGTTGGTGCTCGCCGAGCGCGGCACTGAGATCGTGCTCGCCTCGCTGGCTCGGGCCGGCACCCCGATCGGCATCCTGATGCGCCGGTGGGCCGGCTATCGCGGGCATCCCGTCCCGCACTACACCCTGTCGATCGTCCGGGATCGCGGCATCGACCCGGTCGCGCTGGATTATCTTGTCCGCCATCATGATCCGTCCAGTGTCGTATTCGTCGACGGGTGGACCGGGAAAGGCGCGATCGCCCGCGAGCTGACCGCGGCACTGGCCGGCTACCGCGCGGCGGGTGGGCCGGCATTCGACGACGACCTGGCCGTCCTCGCCGATCCGGGCTACTGCGTGCGAACCTTCGGCACCCGCGACGACTTCCTGATCGCCTCGGCATGTCTCAACTCGACCGTGTCCGGCCTCGTCTCCCGGACCGTGCTGAACCCCCAGCTGATCGGTCCCGGCGAGTTCCACGGGGCGAAGTTCTATCCCGAACTGGCACCGGACGACGTATCGAACGTGTTGCTGGACACGGTGAGCGCCGAGTTCGGCGCGATTGCCGGCCAGGTACCCGGCGCGGTCGCCGCGGTGACCGCCGGCGACCGCACGCCGACCTGGACCGGCTGGGCCTCGGTCGAACGGGTTCGCACCGAGTACGGCATCGCGTCGGTGAACTTCGTCAAGCCGGGCGTCGGCGAGACCACCCGGGTGTTGTTGCGCCGGATGCCCTGGCGGGTCCTGGTGCGCGAGCCGAATGCGCCGGAGCACGAACATATCCGACTGCTGGCCACGACCCGGGGAGTGCCGGTCGAGGTGGTGCCCGACCTCGCCTACTCCTGTATGGGACTGATCAAGGACGTCACCGAATGACCCTCGTCGCCACCGATCTCGATCGCACTCTGATCTACTCCCGGGCAGCGGCCGGCGAGCACGACGGCACCGACCTCTATTGCGTCGAGCTGTACGACGGCGCGCCGCTGTCGTTCATGACCGAGCGCGCGACGGCGTTGCTGTCCGTACTCGCTGGCCGGATCACGGTGCTGCCGACGACGACCCGGACGATCGCCCAGTTCCGCCGGATCGCCCTGCCCGGTGCGCCCTGGCGGTACGCGGTGACCACCAACGGTGGGCACATCCTCGTCGACGGCAAGCCGGACGTCTGCTGGCACGCGCAGGTCGAGACCGCAGCGCAGGCCGGTGGCGCCTCCCTGACCGAAGTCGAACGGGCGCTACGGAATCGGGTAGACGAGAGCTGGGTGGACGCGCTCCGCACGGCCGACGGCCTGTTTTGTTACGCGGTCGTCCGATCGGCCGCGGTCCCACCGGACTTCCTCGCCGAATGGTCGGCCTGGTGCGCCGAGATCGGCTGGAACGCTTCGCAACAGGGTCGCAAGATCTACACGATGCCGGACGTGGTGTGCAAGAGTCGCGCGGTTGCCGAGGTCCGGCGCCGGCTGATCACCGACGGCACCTTGCCCGCGACGGCTCCGCTGCTCGCTGCCGGCGACGGTGCGCTCGACGCCGACTTGCTGGCCGGGGCGGATGCCGCGATCCGGCCGCGGCACGGCGAACTGCACGAGCTGGCCTGGACCCACCCCGGACTGAGTATCACCGAGGGAAGCGGCATCCGGGCCGGGGAGGAGATCCTGGACTGGTTTACCCAGCGCAGCGCGATCGACTGAGCCCGCTCCGTCCCCAGCCGGCTCAGTAGCCCTGTTGCTGTTGCTGTTGCGCCAACTGCTGACCGATCACCCCGTGCAGGCGCTGCAGTCCGCCGGGGGTGAGGCCGTGGATCTGGCCCTCGATCGTCCGCACCACGATGCTGTCGTCCCGGACTTTCTCGCTGGACTGGATGAGCACCGTGCCGGCACCGGTGAAGTCGAACTGCCGCTCCTCACCGGACTGCACCCCGACCGCCGCAGCGCCGGCGGCGAGAAAGCCGTTGATCCAACGCTGGTCGTAGTGATGGCTCGGGGACGGGCAGTCCGCCCAACCGACCAGCGCTTCCGGGTCGATCCGCAACGGTGGCTCGGCGAACATCACCGGACCGTTGGACGAGGCGAGGAACTTGCCCGTGCCGATCAAGGTGAGGAAGCCCGGCACGATCGACTGGTTCAACGCCAGGCCCGGCTCGAAGGCGAGCAAGTTCGCCGCGCGAACGGTCAGGTTGCCCGCGTCCAGGTCGTAGGAATTGATGTCGTAGCCCCGATCGCCGATGATCAGCTTGCCCATGCCCTGGGCGACCACGTAGTCGCCGGTGTACAGCGGCGCCGAGAATTGGCTCGACACCATGTGCATCAGCTCACCGTGCAGACCGTGGGTCATCGACTGGAACTGCATCTGGCCGTAGTAGGCGATCATCGCGCCTTTCCGCATGAACCACGGCCGAGTCAGATCGATGCAGAAGGCGTAGCCGTTGTCCGGGATGTTGTCGCTGCCGTTCAGCATGGACGGATCCAGTACGACGCTCACAGCTTCTCCTCCGATGGCTGGACGTACACCACTCCCTGCCCGACACAGTTCAGCTGCATCGCCTCACCGGCCCCGCGGCCGACCGCATCCCGCCAGCTCATCGCGGTTTTCAGCTCGGTGGAAACGTTGCCGTAGGCGGCCACGAACGCCTGCGGATCGACCACTACCGGGAACTGTCCCCCGACCGGGAGCTCCAGGTAGCCACCGTGCGATAACAGGACCGCGCTGCCCATCCCGGACAACTGGGTGGTGAACATTCCGGCGCCGGTGAGCGCGCCGGTCGCGGCGCCGCGCAATGCGCCCATCAACCCGCGGCCGCCACCTCCACCGCCGCCGGAACTCGCGACGGAGACCACCGAACTCTGCAGCTGCGCGGTGTAGGCGAGCAGCCGGGATGCTTCCACCCGGAGCACGGCGCCCGGCTGCAGCTCGACCACCTGCACCTCGAGGCCGGCGTAGCCGTAGTGCACGACCCCGTTGCCCTGCGCCAGCATCGTCCGCTCGTGCTCGCCGCGCATCATCCGACCCGCCAGCTGCATCACTCCGCCCGCACCGCCGAAGTTGCCCGCGCCCGGGACCTGGTGCGGCGCAAAGCCGACGTCGCCGGTGTAGTACAACATCGCGCCGGTCCGGCCGACCACGCCGCCCGCTCGGCCTACGTCCACCTTGACGACCTTGCTGTTCACCTTCTCGAAGGTCGTCGAATTACCGAACGACACCGACCGCTACCTTTCCGCCGGCTGAATGGACACGACACCCTGGCCATCCCAGCGCAACGAGAAGTTCTCCCCGCTGCCCTGACCGACCGCGGTGCGCCAGGACACATCGGTGACGAACGACTGGCTGAGGTTCCCCCGGGCGCAGACGAATGCGTCCGGATCGACGACGAGCGGGTATTGCGGCGACACCGCCAGGTGGATCAGCGGACCGCCGGCCGACAGCAAGGCGACCTGGCCCTGCCCGGTCACCGTCGTGGTGAACAAACCCTGCCCGGTGGACGCGCCGCGCAATCCGGCGAAAGTGACGTTGCACTGCAGATTTCCGGCGATCGCCAGCAACTGTTGCGACTCCACCTGCAACGTCTCACCGGCCAGCCCGACCACGGCGACGTACTGACCGTTCACCGCGAGGAACACCCGGCCGTTGCCGCCGCACTCCATCAACGACAGCGACTCGCCGGTCGCCCGCCGCTTGATCCCGGCCACCAGGCCGTCGCCACCGCCGAAACCCGTCGACTTGAACGTCACGTTGCCCTCGAACGCCACCATCGAGCCGCTGAGCGCCCGGATACTGGAGTTCGCCAGCTGCGCCTCCACCACCTTCGACGACTTCTCCATCAACTGTGCCAAGAAATCCTCCTGTTCGGCGATGAGACGCGGAGACGATTCGCGGTCATACTTTCATGCCGGACGCACCGGCGCCGTCGTGTCGGTGGACTCTCGTAGAGTGGCGGGCGACGCCATCGCAAGGGGAGGACCGCCGATGTCCGCAGCACTCGCCAAAGGCCAGAATGCTCCGCTGAGCACCGACACTGTGGTCCTGTCCGCACAGCTCACCGCGCCCGCCGACCTGTCGGCGCTGCTCGTCACCGATCGCGGCAAGGTCCGCTCGGACGCAGATTTCGTCTTCTTCAATCAGCCGACCGGCCCCGGCGTCCGCCTGCAACCGGGCCCGGCCGGGCAGGCCGCCGCGGTCGCGGTGACGTTGAGCCAGGTGCCCGCCGACATCGACCAGATCCGCGCGGTGATCACCCTGGACAACCCGTCGAGCAACTTCGGGCAGTTCGCCCCGCCGACCGCCGTCGTCGCGGACGGGAGCGGAAACCGCTTGTACGAGTATCGGATCGACGGACTCAACAGCGAATCGATCGTGATCGCGCTGGAACTCTACCGGCGTCAAGGCAGCTGGAAGGTGCGCGCGGTCGGCCAGGGCTACGCCGGCGGTTTCGCCGCGCTGGTCACCGACCACGGCGTCAGCGTCGACGACGCTCCCCCGCCCCCGGCACCGCCGACACCACCCTCTCGGCCGGCACCGCCGACACCACCGCCGGCTGCTGCCTATCCGCCACCGGCGGCGCAGCCGTATCAACCACCGCCCGCCGCCGCCCCGCCCGCGCCGACCGGCGAAGTCAGTCTGACCAAAGGCCGGCCGGTCAGTCTGACCAAGGGGCAGCGGGTGACGCTCCGCAAGGAGGGAGGCGTCGCCCTGACCCAGATCTGGATGGGTTTGGGCTGGGATCCGGTCAAGTCGCCGCGCGGTGGCTTCTTCGGCAGCCGCACGCCGAGCATCGACCTGGACGCATCCGCGGTGATGTTCGCCGGACCGAACATCGCCGATGTCGTCTACTACGGCCAGCTGACCGCCAAGGACGGATCGATCCGGCACCGGGGGGACAACCTGACCGGCGAGGGTGACGGCGACGACGAAGTGATCCTGGTCGACCTCACCCGGGTGCCGCCGCAGGTGAGCGCCATCATCTTCATCGTCACCTCGTATCGGGGCCACACCTTCGAGCAGGTGTCCAACGCGTTCTGCCGCCTGGTGGACAACACCAGCGACGCCGAACTGGCGCGCTACACACTGCAGGGTGGCATGCCGTTCACCGCAATGGTGATGGCCAAGGTGTTTCGCGTCGGCGGCGACTGGAAGCTGCAGGCGATCGGCGAAGGCATCCAGGCCAAACATCCCGGCGAGGCGGTGCCGCAACTCGGCCGGTTCGCATCGGCCTGACACCCTTTCGTGCCCGAGACCATTCGAGAAGCTCCGGGGCCGTCTACTCGCTAGACTAACTACGGGACGACCGCACGCGGCTGCCCGGCAGGAGGAAGAATGTTCCGTGGATTGGTCGCACTGGGCATTCAGTACGGCAAGATCCACGTGGTCGACGTCACGGACGGCAGCACCACCGTGCTCCTGGACAAAGGCGAGGCCGGGTTCTCCCCCGACGGGGTCGTGGTCCGGGACGGCACCGTCTACTGGACGACCATGGGCCGTCCGATCCGGGATCGCTCGGTCGCCGGTGAGGCCGGCCTCGACTACTCCCCGCGCAACGGCGGTCTGCACGCGGTCGGCCTTGATGGTTCGGGCCGGCGCGACCTCGTGCCCGAGGGCTGTATCACCAGTGGTAAGCAGCTCGATCTGGACGATTCCGGACAGCTCTACTGGAGTGATCGAGAAGGCTGCAAGGTGAGTCGGGCGAACGTCGACGGGTCGCAGCTGACCGACCTGGTCGTGAACCCACCCGACTCGCCCCGGCCGGAATGCGTCGGTGTCGCAGTCGACCCGGCCGCCGGATACCTCTACTGGACCCAGAAGGGGCCGCCCAACGGCGGCGTCGGCGCGATCCTGCGGGCCGGGCTGACCGTTCCGGACGGGGAAGACGCCGCCCACCGCTCGGACATCGAAGTGCTCTGGACGGGATTGCCCGAGCCGGTGGACCTGAAGCTGCACGACGGATTCGTCTACTGGACCGACCGAGCGGACGCGCTGCCCGGTGGAAATTCACTGAACCGCGCAGCAATTCCGGCGAAGAACGCTCGCGGCGATACCCCGCAGCTACTCGCCGACGGTTTCCGGGCGGCCATCGGCGTGACCATCGACGGCGACGCCGGGCTGGCCTATGTGGCCGACCTCGGCGGCCGGATCCGTGCGGTGTCGATCGGCGACCCGACGGGTACCCCTCCACCACAGTCCTGGGTCTTGGCCGATCTCGGCGAACGACTCTCCGGAATCGACGGCATCACCGATAGGTAGGTCGTCGGTAGTCGGCTGAAACGGTGAGGGGCTGGAACAACGACGTTTCAGCCCCGCCGTTGCCGATTCATGCTCCTCGGTCGCACCGACCGCCACAACCAGCGGCTCGGCGATCAGCGGCTCGGACGGTCCGCGTTCGACACCGACAGCGGCACACAGGTCGTCGAGCGAGGTGAATTCACGTGCCCGGCTAAGCGAGTCCGGCGGCGGCCGATCCGAACCGGCACCCGGGTAGGCCGCCGAACGTACGGTCCGTCGGCCCACGTGACACCGGTCAGGTCGACCTCCAGCTCCGGCACCCGACCGATCAGCTCTTCCAGCGCCACCCGGGACTGCACCCGCGCCGCCGCCGCACCCAGGCAGTGATGAGTGCCGTGGCCGAACGTCAGCAGGTTGCGCGGGTTGCGGGACACGTCGAGCTCGGCCGCGTCGGGCCCGAATTCGCGCTCGTCCCGGTTCGCGCTGGCATAGAGCAACAGCGCCCGCCGGCCGGCCGGGATGGTGACGTCCCCGATCGTCACATCGCGGGTCACCGTGCGGGCCAGACCCTGCACCGGCGACGTCAGCCGGAGAAACTCTTCCACCGCGCCCGGGATCAGGCCCGGGTCGGCGACCAGGCGACGATGTTGCGCCGGATTGTCGTGCAGCAGCTGCACCGCACCGCCGAGCATTCCGGTCGTGGTGTCGTTACCCCCGGTGACCATGGTGAACGCGAACCCGAGCACCGCAAGCATCCCCGCGACATCGCCGGTCGCTCCGTAGCCTGCCGCGACCAGGTGCGAGATCGTGTCGTCACCCGGTTCCCGACGGCGGCGCTCGATCAGTTCGGCGAAGTAGCCGAGCAACTCGCCGACCGCCACGGCCACGTCACCGGACGCGGATGCGAGATCGACGCCCGTGCCGGCAGCGACGGCGACGATCTGCTCGGTCCAGCGATCGAATCGGTCGCGATCCGCCTCGGGCACGCCGAGATAGTGTGCTACCACCATCGACGGCAACGGCTTGAACAGCTCGGCCACGATGTCGCCACCGCCCAGCTCGCGCAACCGTTCCAGCCGCTCGACCACGAACTCCCGCACCGCGGGCTCGACCGAGGCCACCTGCCGCGGCGTGAAACCCCGGGCGACCAGCTTGCGGAACTCGGTGTGCGCCGGCGGGTCCTGCATCACCATCGGCGGGTTGTCCGCCATGCCGATCTTCGCCAGGTCGCCATAAGTCACGGTGAGTCCTTGCGCCGACGAGAACGTGGCCCAGTCGCGGGCGGCGGTATAGACATCCCGATGCCGGGACAACACGTAGTAATCCCGGTCCGGCGCGTCGTCCGGCACGACTCGATGCACCGGGTCGTGGTCGCGCAGCGCGGCGTACATCGGCCAGGGGTCGGCCCAGGTGGCACCGCTGCGGGGGACGAACCGAGCTGCGGCGTCCGGCGGCATCATCGCGCTCATCATCCATAGGTAAGTCGGTTACCGCGCCGTGTCAACCAGCTCGTCAGCGGTGGCAGCTGATTCCCTGCTTGCGGCCGCACTGGGAATGGTCTGCGCCGTCTGGCTGGTTGTCGCCTTCGCCGCGGGGTGGCGGTGCTGACGCCGGTGACCATCGACACCGGCGAGTGGCTCGAACATCAGGTCGGCTTCGGTGCGGTAGTTACGTTGCGCACCCGGAGGGGAACGTGGATGGCTCGTGGTGTCAGGGCTGCTGCGCTTAAGGTTGGGTGGCCCGGACGCGGATCACTTCACACACCCGTAGCGCTTCCCGCTCGCTCACCTGCTGCACGTCCCCGTTCATCATCTTTGCGGCGAGACACTGCGGATCCCGCTGCGCGTAGAGCAGCGGAAACCACTCCGAGGTGGCGCCCGAGAACCTCTCCGCCGGCGCGAGCCCCTCGTCCGGCGCTGCCGCATCGACCCGATACACGGCGTAGTCGTCATCGGCGAAATACTTGTAACTCATACCTATCACCCCACCGCTTATAAGTGAATCATTCCGTATTTGCGCCGGTCAGGGGAGGTCGGGCGGCATCGGAACGTTGGCCTCGATGTAGGCGCTGCTCGGCGCGCAGTTCATCCTTAGCTGCGGGCGGCCCAACTCGCCACGACCGGGCAGCACTACGTCGAGCGAGTCACCCGCGGCCCCGGCACCGGCAAGTAGGGGATTCCGCGTCCGGCTGGACCGGAACCCGGCATCCCGCACCCCGCGGGTCGAACATTGTTTCTGAGCGCGCCCGAAGGGATTCGAACCCCTAACCTTCTGATCCGTAGTCAGATGCTCTATCCGTTGAGCTACGGGCGCTTGTGTATTCAGTTGTCGCTCGTATTCAGTTGTCGGCCCGGCGAACCGGACGTCGGGCGGAGGCGAGAGGATTTGAACCTCCGGTCCCCGTGAAGGGACAACTCATTAGCAGTGAGTCCCATTCGGCCGCTCTGGCACGCCTCCTCGAGAGCCGGTCCGTTGACGAACCGCCGCTGCGATAGGTTACACACCCGCCCTGAGCTAAGCAAAAGGCGGCTCGGCCCGCATACTGGCGCGGTGACCGTTCACATCCGCGCCGACCTCGACGCCATCCCCGGCTACGTTCCCGGTCGGACGGTGCCCGGCGCGATCAAGCTGGCCAGCAACGAAACCACCCTCGGCCCGTTGCCCAGTGTCGCCGCCGCGGTCGCGGCCGCGGTGGCCGAAGCCAACCGCTATCCGGACAATCGCTCGGCCGAGCTGGCCGCCGCGCTCGCCGACCGGCTCGACGTCGCGCCGGAGCAGGTCGGGGTGGGCTGCGGCAGCGTCGCGCTCGGTCAGGAGCTGGTGCAGATCACCTGCTCGGCCCCGACCGACGAGGTGGTGTTCGCCTGGCGTTCGTTCGAGGCGTACCCGATCATCACCCGGGTCGCCGGCGCGCACGCGGTACCGGTGCCGCTCACCGCCGACCAGGTGCACGACCTGCCCGCGATGGCTGCGGCGATCACCCCGAACACCCGGCTGGTGTTCGTCTGCAACCCGAACAATCCGACCGGCACCGCGGTCGGCCGAGCAGCCCTGGAACGCTTCCTCGACCAGGTACCACCGGAGGTACTGGTCGTGCTGGACGAGGCATATTTCGAGTTCCTGCGGCTGCCCGCCGACACTGCCCCGGACGGCATCGCGTTGGGGCGCGATCGGCCCAACGTCGTCGTGCTACGCACCTTCTCCAAGGCGTACGGACTGGCCGGGTTACGGGTCGGCTACGCCGTCGGCGACTCGGCGGTCATCGCGGCGCTCGGCAAGGTGCGTATCCCGTTCGGCGTGAATCGGGCCGGACAGGCGGCGGCACTCGCCTCACTCGCCGCCGAACCGGAACTGCTCGCCCGCACCGACGTCGTCGTTGCGGAACGAAACCGGGTGCGCACCGCCCTCCGGGACGCCGGGTACGAGGTGCCGCCCACCGAAGCGAACTTCGTCTGGCTGCCGCTGCATGCCGGTTCGGCCGAGTTCGCCGCCGCGGCCGCCGCGGCCGGAGTGCTGCTTCGACCGTACGGCGCCGACGGCGTCCGGGTGACGATCGGCGACCGGGCCGACAACGACGCATTCATCGAGTTCGCGACCGCTCACCGCGCGCTCACCGGGGACCGACAGCACTGACCGGTCGATCGATACCGAGCGCGCCCGCCAGAATCGGCCAGGACGCGCGCAGTTCGGCGGACCAGTACGGCCAGGAATGCGTGCCGGCGGGGCGGAACGCCACCGTGGCCGGGATGTCCAACTCGGCCAGCCGGGTGGCGAGATCACGGGTGCACGCGGCGACAGCGGCCTCGATCGGACCGCCGAAGGCGACCGCCGTGGCCAACTCCGGATTGTCGAGACGCTCGTGCGGACCGGGCAGTCCGCTGCCTGCGGACAGATAGATCGTGGTGCCACGCAGCCCCTCGGCATGGGCGACGACGTCATGCGCGGCCCAGTCCGGATCGCCCGGCGGGCCGAACATGTTGTTCGGATCGCCCCCGACCGAGCCGACCACCAGCCGGGCCTGCGCCTGACCGAGATCGTCCCCGGTGCGGTAGCACCCGCTGTAACCGGCGGCCGCAACGTACCGGCCCGGGTGTCGTGCAGCCAACATCAGCGCGCCCTGCCCGCCCATCGACACCCCGGCGACGGCGGCGACCCCGTTACCACCGAACTCGGCATCGATCAGCGCGGGCAGCTCCTCGGTCAGCAGCGTCTCCCACCGATAGACGCCCAACCGTGGGTCGGGCCGCTGCCAGTCGGTGTAGTACGAGCCGGGACCACCGACCGGCAGCACCACGTTGACGTCCTGGTCGGCGAAGAACCGCACGACATCCGCGCGCGCGGTCCAGTAACTGCCCTCGGCGTTCGCGCTCCGACCGTCCAACAGGTACAGCGTCGGACGCGGTCCGGCGCGGCCCGCCGGCGACAGCACCTGCAGCTCGACCCGACCCATCGACGGCGAATCGACGAAAACCCGCTGCCAGTCGGGGGTGAGTTGTTCTCGGTGATCGATGCGGGCCGAGGCCGGCGCGGCCGGGGCCGGCGCAGCAAACCAGCCGCCGAGCACACCGACCAGAGCGACGCTAGCGGCCGATCGCCGGGCCCAACGTCGACCACGAATCATGCAGGTCATCCTGCCAGTAGCCCCACGAATGGGTGCCGACCGGACGGTAGACGAACTTCGCCGGAATGCCGAGGGACTGCAGCCGCTGATCGAAGGTGCGGGTGCAGGCGTTCGCCCCGACCTCCAGCGGTCCGATCAGGCTGGTGGCCGTCTCCAGGGTGTCGCGGGGACCGGGTATGCCGTTGCCGACGGATTGGTAGATGGCCAGGCCCCGCAGGTTCGCGGCATTGGTGATCGGGTCGTTCGCCGCCCAGTCCGGGTTGGCGTCGGTGCCCCACATGTTGTCGGCGTTACCGCCCTTGGCTGCGACCGAGGCGCGGATGAAGCTACGCGCCGTCGGCGTGCGGGTATCCGGGCAAGCGCTGAACGCACCGACACCCCGATACAGGTTGCGATGCCGGGAGGCGAGGGTCAGCGCGGCCTGCCCACCCATCGACAACCCGGCGATCGCGTTCGTGCCGTTGCCGTTGCTCTGTCGATCGATCAGCGGTGGCAGCTCTTCGGTCAGAAACGTCTCCCACCGGTTCAAGCCGAGCGTGGGGTCGTGACTCTGCCAGTCGGTGTAATAGGTGGCGTGCCCGCCGACCGGCAGCACCACGTTCACATCCTTGTCGGCGAAGAACTGTACGACGTCGGTCTTCATCGTCCACATGTTCTGATCGGCACCGCTGTCGATGCCGTCCAGCAGGTACAGGCTGGGCCGCGATCCGCCGCCCGCCGGATGGAGCACCTGCACCTCGACGATGCGCTGCATCGCCGGGGAATCGATGAACAGGCTCGACCGGGTCGGCGTCAGCTCGTCCACGCGGTCGATCCGCGCGCCGCCGGGATCGGCAGCAGCATGAGCGGGAGCGAGGCACCCGACGACTAGAGCAGACCCGATCAGGGCAACCAACCGACGCATGAACGGCAACGTTCTCCTCGACGACACTCCGCGCGCCCGGGATTCGGGCGCCGGCGCGACCCCCGACCGGACGTTATCGTAGCCCAGCGATAGCTGCCTAACGCACGGATCTTCGGCCGGACCTGGAACCGCCGCCCGGGACCGGCGTATCCCACCTATCCTGCGCCGTAAATACGGTGATACCAGCGGCGATCCGCCGAACGACATCCGCCGAGCGCCGTACGTTGGCCTGATGCCTCCCGAAATGATCGACATCGTCGGCAATACCATCGACTTCCGTGCGCTCGCCTGGGGTCGACCGGGGGACCGGCTCGCTCTGCTACTGCACGGCTATCCGGACACCGCCTACACCTGGCGACACCTCGGACCGGAACTCGCCGCCCGCGGTTATCGCGCGGTGGCGCCGTTCACCCGCGGGTACGCACCGACCGGACTCGCCCCGGACGACAGCTACCGCGTGGCCGATCTGGTCGCGGACACGCTGGCCCTGCACGACCGCCTCGGCGACGAGCGTGCCGTGCTGGTCGGGCACGACTGGGGTGCGCTGACCGCATGGGGGGTGGCGGCAACCGCGCCCGGCCGATTCGCCCGGGTTGCGGCGCTGGCGGTGCCACCGCCGGCCGCCTTTCGCGCGTCGTTGACCGATCGGCGGCAGCTACGTGTCAGCCTGCGTCAGATCCGGATGAGCTGGTATGTCGGATACAACCAGGTACCCGGGTCGGAACGGCTGTTGCCGCGGGTCATCCCCGCGCTGTGGCGGGACTGGTCACCGGGCTACGACGCCGGCGAAGACGTGCAGCACGTGCTGGCGGCACTCGCCCGGCCCGAGCATCGCCGAGCCGCCCTGCGGTACTACCGGAGCAATCTCGGGCTGCTGCGGGCGGACTCGCCGACTGCTGCCGCGCAGCAGCCCGCGCTGTACCTGCACGGCGCGCAGGACGGCTGCCTACAGGCGGCCCTCGTGCAGGCCCACCCGGAGACGTTGCCCGCGGGTAGCCGCCATCTGGTGTTGCCCGCCCTCGGTCACTTTTTACATCTGGAGGACCCGGCCCTGGTCAATCGGCACATCGTCGATTGGCTCGACGCCGACTTGCCGTGAAGTCGGCCGTCGCAGTACACCTGATGTAGCCGTCAAGCTGGGCGTAGTGGTAGCAGTACGGCCGAGTCGACGTCGCGATATTCTCAGCGCAGTCGGTCCGAATCGTCGGCGAAAGGACGCCTGGTGTCGTTCGACGATGTGACCGCCGAGCGGTTGGCACGTCGGTGGTGGGTGGAACTGAAAGACGTCGCCTACACCCCCTTCCCATCCGCAGAGATCCGCGCGATGCTGCAGCACTTGCTCCGCGAACTCGGGGAAGTCCTCGTCGCCGACACGTTCGATGCGCCGCGGGCCTGCGCGGTGGGCCTCGAGCTGGTGTCGATGAACTTGCTCGATCCGAGCGTGCTGCAACGATCTGCCCCGATACTCACCGAGCTCCCGGGGCTGCTCGAGCGCAACGATCCGGCGATGTGGGAGCGACTGGCTTTGACCGTCGCCGCCGTCGGCTCCGGTTTCGGCTCGGCCGCAGCGGCACGGATCCGGTACGGCATGGAAGCGATGCATCGGACGATGGTGCAGATCCGGCAGGCCGCACACGAAGCCCGTCGCGTCGCCGACGCGCGCTTCCGGGTGTTGTTCGAGAGTGCCCCGATTGCGATCGCCGTCGTCGACCATGCCGGGCAGATGGTGGAGACCAATCCGGCGCTTGCCGCGATGCTCGGCTGTCCCGACGGCGCCGACCTCCGTGGCACCCCGGCCGGCGACTATCTGCACCCCGACGATCGGCACCTGCTCGTCCCGGCGGCCGACGGATCGGTGATCCGGTCGGAGGTTCGGTTCCGGCGTGGCGACGGCAGTTACGGCTGGATGTCGGCGCTCACCACCCTGCTACCCGGCACCGACCCGTCCGGCGGCCGGGTACTGGCAGTCGGTGAGGACATCACCGAACAACGACGGATGCGCGAGCGGTTGTACACGCAGAGCCGACACGATGCCCTGACCGGCCTGGCGAACCGACTGCTGCTGACCGAAACGATGAACCAGGCCATCGCGGATGCGTTGCCCGGGAGCATGCTGGGCGTGTGTCTACTCGACTTGGACGAGTTCAAGGCGATCAACGATCACTACGGCCATCGGTTCGGCGACGAGGTGCTGCGGGTGACCGCCGGCCGCCTGCGTGACACCGCATCCGCTCGCGGGTACCTCGTCGCCCGGCTCGGCGGAGACGAGTTCGTCGTCGTGCTGCCCGATCCCTGCACCGCCGACGACGTCCACGCATGTGCCGGCGATCTGGCGGCAGCGGTACGACCACCGATCGATATCGACGGGCACCGGGTTGCGGTGTCGACCAGCATCGGCGCCATCGTCACCGAACTGGTCGGGGTCGACCCCGACGCCATCATCGCCCGTGCCGACACCTACCTGTATCGGGCGAAAGCCCAAGCGCGCGAAAAGCCGGTGCTCCATACTGACAGCACTCCGTACCGACGGCGTTCCCTACCGACGACGCCGACCACCATCACCGGGCCGGTGTCCGCCCGGCCGGCATTGCAGCATCGCGCAGAATTACCGAGGGACCTGTGACCGACGCCCTATCGAACCCGGACGAGTCGGCCGACGACAATCCGTGCCCTGCCGCGTTCGACGTCCCGGAGCAGCCGGCGTGGGCGCCGGAAGACATCGATCCGAGGATTCCGAGCGTCGCCCGGGTATACGACTACGTGGTCGGCGGCGTGCACAATTTCGCGGTCGACCGGGACATCGCCGACCGGGCTGCGTCGATGTGGCCGGAAGTGCCGCTGATCCTGCGGGAGAACCGGGCGGTGCTGCGCCGCTTCGTCCGTTTCCTGGCGGGCGAAGGAATCCGGCAGTTCCTCGACATCGGGTCCGGCATACCGACAGCCGGCAATGTGCACGAGGTGCTTGCGGTGCCGGCACCGGACGCGAAAGTCGTCTACGTCGACATCGACCCGGTAGCGGTGATGCACAGCCAGGCAATCCTGGACGGAAATCCGAATGCGCTCGCCGTGCACGGCGACTTCACCGAGATCGACGCGGTGCTGAGCGATCCGGCGGTGAACCGGATGATCGATTTCACCCAGCCGGTAGCCGTCCTGCTGGCGGCGCTGCTGCACTTTATTCTGGACGACGCCGATCCGGCCGGGTCGCTCGCTCGAATCCGAGCGCGGATGGCGCCGGGCAGCTATCTGGCGCTGACCCATTTCAGCGACGAGGGACCACCGGACAAGGTCGCACAGTTCGTCGACATGTCCCGGGAGACACCGAATCCGCTGACCCTGCGATCGAAGCAGCAGATTGCCGCCTTCCTCGACGGCCTCCAGGCGGTCACCCCGGGCCTGGTCTACCTGCCACTGTGGCGACCGGATTCGCCCGACGACGTGGATGAGAATCCGGAGCGGTTCAGCAGCTTCGCCGGGATCGGCTACCGCGGCCGATAACGTCCGCACCGGCTGTCCTGTTACTGTCGGCGGGTTAGTGTTAGCGTCGCAAACATATCGTCGCCGAGGAGTCCTACGATGAGCTGGTCCGAGCGGGACATCCCCACCCAGAACGGCCGAGTCGCCGTCATCACCGGCGCCAACGGCGGCCTCGGGCTCGCCACCGCCACCGCGCTCGCCGGAAAGGGCGCGCACGTCGTGATGGCGGCCCGCAATCAGGACAAGGCACGGGCCGCCGAGCGCAGCATCCTCGCGGCCACGCCGGGTGCGTCGGTGGAGATCGTGCCACTCGATCTGTCGTCCCAGGCCTCGGTCGAGCAGGCAGCCGCCGAGGTGCTGACGAAGCACGATCGGATCGACATCATGGTCAACAATGCCGGCGTGATGGCGATGCCACAGGGACGTACCGTCGACGGGTACGAGACGCAGCTCGGAACCAACCATCTCGGACACTGGACCTGGACCGCACTCCTGCTTCCCGCGCTCCTCGCGGCCGACGCCGGCCGGGTCGTCACGTTGACCAGCATCGCTCAGCATCAGGGACGCAATCTCGATCCGACCGACCCGTTTCTGGAACGCCACTACGGCGCCTGGCGCGCATACGGCAATTCCAAGCTCGCCAACCTGCACTTCGCCATCGGGCTCGACCAGCGGCTGCGAGCAGCCGGAAAGCGGGCGATCGCCCTCTCGGCGCATCCCGGATGGACCAATTCGGACCTGCAGACCACGACTCGGGCCGCGGGCGGTGGTGGTGCTTTCGGCGCGCTCGGCGGACTCACCACCCGGTTCTTCGGCATGCCGGTCGAGCAGGGCGCACTCAGCCAACTACGCGCCGCCACCGACCCCGACGCGCGCGGCGGCACACTCTACGGGCCGGCCTTCGTCGGCTTCGGCCCGCCGATTCGCAAACCCTTGTTCCCGCTGGGCACCAAGACCGGGGTGCAACGACTGTGGCAGTTCTCCGCAGAAGCGACCGGGGTGCCGCTCCAGGTCGCTGCGTAACGCTGTCACACAAGGCCGAACTGCGATAAAGCACCTGCCACGCGTCGACGTGCTGGCGACCCATACCGTCAGGAGCGTGACAAAACGGGTCGTTCACGGGCGCTAGTGGCGTGCCGGATGAGGGCGGCATCGGGTCACGCCGGCCCGCGCTCGAACCCCTGCACGATGAGGTCTTTCATCTCGGCGAGGTGTTCCTCGATCGACCGGACCCGCGCGTTCGTGTCGTCGACCTTCGCGCCGAGTCGCTGCTCGACAGCATCAATCTTCCGGTCCACCTGCTCGAACCGCTCAGCGGTCTGCACGGACAACATGTTCACCGCCGTCAACACCGCCCGGTAGTCGGCCTGACTGGCCTCCAGAGCGGCTACACGCGCTTCGAGCTCGACCGAGGTCGCGGTCATGACGACGAGAATACCGGCGGCGAAGCGGCCCGGACAGAGTCGCTGAACTGGACGAACGTACGTAACCTCAGCCTGTGACCAGCCCGCAGACGATGACCGCGTCACGCCTGCGAACCCACCTCGCGAGCGTCCTCGGCCGGGTCGACCAGGCGCCGATCCAGGTCACCGCCCACCGACACCGCGAACCGCGGCGATATCGGGTCGCCGGGAGGGCCGACCCAGTCCCATATCCCACCGCACAGATCACGGACAAGGCGGCCGCGCCGACCCGGCAGCTGATCCGTTGCTCGGCCTTCACTCGCTACCGGTCACCGCGCCAGCGACGAGCTTCGGCGCGGTGCCGACATCGTCGTCCGTCGACGGGAAGTAAGGGCACGGCCTCGATACCGAACTTCGTCGCGTCGAGCTTGCCCGGGTCACCCGGGCACCAAACGATACGCCCGGGGCACTACCAACGTCGGTGCCTCGTGTGCTTGCGGTCAGCTTCACCGGGTGGTTCGTCAAGGCGGTCGAGCGACCGGGCATCCCCACGTCACCCCGCTGGACACTTACGTGGGCACGGAGCGCCGAACCGCCCGATCAACTTGCCGAAAACCAGCCGTGAACTGCGCGTTCCCCGACCCCGCTCCAGCGGAAGCGGAGGGATTTGAACCCCCGGTGGTTTCACCCACGCTCGCTTTCAAGGCGAGTGCATTCGGCCGCTCTGCCACGCTTCCAGAAAGACGATCTTACCCGTCGGCCGCATCGTCCTGATCGTCGACGATGCGGGAGAACACCTCGGCGAGCACACCGATCTCCTGCTCGTCCACGAGATCGAAGAAATGCTGTCGCACCGACGCCACGTGTCCCGGCGCCGAATCCTTCAGTTTGGTCAATCCGCGTTCGGTGAGGTGGGCGAGCACCCCGCGGCCGTCTTCGGCGCAGCTCTCCCGGCGAACCAGGCCCTGGTCTTCCATCCGGCGGATCTGGTGGGTCAATCGACTGCGGGAGGACAGCACCCCGTCCGCCAAGTCGCTCATCCGCAGCGACTGCCCCGGGGACTCGGAAAGCAAAACCAGGATCCGGTATTCGGCGAGCGTGAGGTCGGCGTCCCGTTGCAATTGCCGGTTCAGCTGATCGAGCAATCGTTGCTGCCCGACCATGAACGCCCGCCAGGCACGCTGCTCGGTCGTGGTCAACCATCGAGTCTCGGTCACTTGCGTTTCGATCAATCTCCGCCCCCGAAATCCTAGCCGTGTCCCGCCATGATATTCGTCGGCGCTGCCGCTGGTCAGGGCAGCAGAATCGCCGAACGATCCACCGCATCCGCTCGGGCAAATCCGCAGAAGCCGATCGCGACATCCAGTTCCCCGAGCAACGCCCGCAGCGCCTGCCGAACACCCGCGGCACCACCGAGGCCCAAGGCGTATACCCAGGGCCGGCCGTACAGCACCGCCTTGGCGCCCAGTGCCAGCGCCACGACCACGTCGCTGCCACCGCGGACTCCGGAGTCGAACAACACCTCGGCCCGATCACCGACCGCATCGACAACCGGCCCGAGCTGGTCCAACGCCGCGACCGCACCGTCCAACTGGCGGCCGCCGTGATTGCTGACGATCACCCCGTCGGCCCCTGCATCGACCACCGCGCGGGCATCGTCGGCAACCACGATGCCCTTCACCGCAATCGGCAGGTCGGTCCACTCCCGCAACCGCTGCAGGTCCGCCGGACGCAGCGCGTGGTTACCGAACATGCCGACCCAGGCCAAAATCGCTGCCCGGGCCGCGTCGTCGCTCTCTTCCGGCGGCACCGGCAGCGTCGCGCGAAACGCCGGATCGGACAGATAGTTCGCCAGCCCTTGCCCGCGGAGGAAGGGCAGATGAGCCAACTCGAGGTCACGGGGACGCCAGCCGAGCGCCGGGGTGTCGACCGTGACCACGATCGCCTGCGCACCCGCCGCCTGCGCCCGCTGCACCAGCGACCGCGCTACCTCGTCGTTGTTCGGCCAGTACAGCTGATACCACCATGCGTCCGCCGCCGCGCCGACCTCCTCGATCGGCGTGGATGCCGCTGTGGAGAGCACGGTCCCGATCCCCAACTCGGCGGTGACCTGTGCGACCACGACCTCGCCCCGCTCGTGCACCAGCTCCAGCACGCCGATCGGCGCGGTGAGCACCGGTGCGGCCAGCCGGGTGCCCAGCACCTCCACCGACAGGTCGCGCGCGGCCGCCCCGGTGGTGCCGCGCAACGGCCGCGGCAGGAGGCGGTACCGGTCGAACGCCGCCAGGTTCGCTGCAGCGGTGCGTTCGGCGCCGGCACTGCCCGCGATGTACGCGAACGCCTCGGCGCTCAACTCGGCCTGCGCCCGCTCGGCCAGACCCGCCGCCGTGATCGGCAGATCCGGAATCCGACCACCCAGGCCGGCCAGATATATCTCGTTCTGATACCCGGCGAAGTTCGTCACACCTGCACGCTAGCCTGCTCCGCGTGTACGCGATCACACTCGACGGATTCGGCGGGCCCGAGGTCATGGCCTGGACCGAGGTGCCCGATCCGGCCCCGGGGCCGGACGAGGTTCTCCTCGACGTGGTCGCCGCCGGGGTGAATCGAGCCGATCTGCTGCAGCGCCGCGGGCTGTACCCTCCCCCGCCGGGAGCGAGCCCGATCCTCGGGCTGGAGTGCGCCGGGACGATCCGCGCGATCGGCGCCGGGGTGACCGGTCGACAGATCGGCGACCGGGTCTGCGCGCTGCTCGCCGGCGGCGGTTACGCCGAACAGGTGGCCGTGCCGGCCGACCAGCTGCTACCGGTGCCCGTCGGGCTGGATCTGGTCGCCGCGGCCGCATTGCCGGAGGTGGCCTGCACGGTCTGGTCGAACGTCGTCACCGACTCCCGGCTCACCGCCGGCGAGCTGCTGCTCGTGCACGGGGGCGGCAGCGGCATCGGCACCCATGCCATCCAGGTCGGGGTGGCGCTCGGCGCCGACGTCGCGGTCACCGCCGGCTCGGCCGAAAAACTCGACCGGTGCCGCGAACTCGGCGCAACCGTGCTGGTGAACTACCGGACCGACGACTTCGTCGCCGCGATCCGGGCGACCGGGCGCGCCGGCGCGGACGTGATCCTGGACAACATGGGTGCCGCGTATCTGGCCCGCAACGTCGCGGCGCTGGCGCCCGACGGGCGACTCGCGATAATCGGTCTGCAGGGCGGGTCGGACGGAGGTCTGGCGTTGAATCAGCTCCTGGTCAAGCGGGGCACCATCCGCGCGACCAGCCTGCGCGGGCGTCCGGCCACCGGCCCGCACAGCAAGGCCGCCGTCGTCACCCAGGTGATCGAGCGCCTGTGGCCGCTGGTCGCCGCCGGCACGGTTCGCCCGGTGATCTCCGCCGAGCTTGCGATCACCGAAGCCGCCCGCGCGCACGAGCTGTTGGACTCCGGCGAGACCGTCGGCAAGGTCGTGCTGCGGCTCCGCTGATCACCGACGAGCGCTGTCGTTAAAGAGCGGTGTCCTTAACGAGCGCTGTCCTTAAAGAGCACCGAGCGCTCGGGTCAGCTGGTCGATCTCCCGCCGGGTCGTGTACGGCGCCAACCCGACGGTCACCGCGCCGCCGGCGTCGCTGACTCCCAGCGCGTCCAGCAACCGGCTGCCCCCGGGGGTCCCGGACAACGTGCTGATCCGGATCTCCGCCAACATCGCCGACACCTTCTCGGCCGACATCCCGGACACCGTGAAACTGACCGTCGGGATGTGACTGGCCGGCCGCCCGATCAGAGTCACCTTCGACAGCTGCGACAGCGCGGATCGCAGATAGTCGAACAGTTGGTCCTGATAGTGCTGCATGGACTGGATCGACTGCTCCAGCCGTTCCCGTCGGGTGCCGGTGGCGTTCTCGTCGAGCGCGGCGAGATATTCGATCGAGGCGATCAGCCCGGCCAACATGGCGTAGTTGTGCCCGCTGAGCTCCAGCCGCGCCGGCCCGGTGGCGTACGGATCGAGCGACATCGACGGAATCCGGTCCAGGAACGCGGGGTCCCGGAAGACCAGCGCGCCGACCGGCGGGCCGCCCCAGGCCTGGGCACTCAGCGCGAGCACGTCCGCCCCGAGCTGGCGGATGTCGAGGTAGGCGTACGGCGCCGCGCCGGCACCGTCGACCACCAGCAGGCCACCGACGTCATGCACCCGGTCCGCGGCAACCCGGACGTCGGGCGCCGAGCCGACGATCGGCGACGCGGCGGTGAGCGCGACCAGCCGGGCGGTCGGCCCGATCAGCTCCTCGAACTGCCACGACGGCATCTCACAGGTGTCGATCTCCACTTCGGCCCATCGCACGTGGGCGCCGTGCCGGTTGGCGATCCGCAGCCACGGCGCGACATTCGCCTCGTCGTCCAGCCGGGACAACACGATGCCGGTACCGAGACCGAGCTGCGCGCTCAGCGACTCACCCAGCCAGACCAGCAACGAAGCTCGATCCGGGCCGAGCACCACCCCGGCCGGGTCTCCCCCGACCAGGTCGGCGACCGCGACTCGGGCCGCAGCCAGCACCTGCCCGCTGCGCACCGAGCTGGCGTGCGTGCTGCCGGGGGTGAAGGCCGTGGTCCGAAACCCGGTCGACACCGCACGCATCACAATGTCCGGAACCTGCATCCCCGCTTGCGGGTCGAGGTGAATCCAGCCGTCGCCGAGCGAGGGGATCAACCCCCGCACTCGTGCGACGTCGTAACTCATCTGCGGCACTCCACGCTCTCCAGCGCCATTCTTGGCTGCACCGCCATTCTTGGCTGCACCTGGGCCCACCCCTGCGCGATCGACAATGTTTCGTCGACCGCAGTCGACAGTGTTCCGTCGACAGCATAAGACGGTACCCCGGGAGCACCGACCCGGCCCCAACCGACAAGATGGAGTGATCGGGGCAGCAAACCCGTGGCACGGCGCAGGAGGATGGACCAGTGAATCCCGACCAGGACCCGATCGTGATCGTCGGATCGGACGGTACCGTCGGCGACGAATCGACGACCGCGAGCTCGCCGGACGACGCTCCGTCACCGGCCCCGGCCTCGGTCTCCGAGCTCGTCGAGCAGCCGGCGAAAGTCATGCGGATCGGCACGATGATCAAGCAGCTGCTCGACGAAGTTCGCGCCGCGCCGCTGGACGACGCCAGCCGTACTCGGCTCCGCGAGATCCATCAGCGTTCGATCAGCGAACTGGAAGACGGGCTGGCGCCGGAGCTGCGGGCCGAACTCGCGCGGCTCGCGCTGCCGTTCGAGGACGACGCGGCACCGTCGGACGCCGAGCTGCGGATCGCCCAGGCTCAGCTGGTCGGCTGGCTGGAGGGCCTGTTCCACGGCATCCAGACCGCGCTGGTCGCCCAGCAGATGGCAGCCCGCCAGCAACTCGAACAGATCCGCCAGGGCGCCCTGCCGCCCGGCATCCGGATCGAGCAGGACGGCGGGCCGCGGGGTCCGCAGGGCCCGGGCGGTGCTGCCGGCCAATACCTGTGACCGTAGGCTCGGCAGACGTGCCGACCGATCCCCCCGCCACCGACGCCGCGCCCGCGGATCGCTCGGCGCCGGATTCGACGGCGGGGCAGGTATCGGATTCGCAGACGTTGCACCGAGCGGTCAAAGACCTCCGCGACGGCTTTGCCCAGCGCGAACTCTGGCTCTCGCTGGGCTGGCAGGACATCAAGCAGCGGTACCGCCGCTCGGTGCTCGGACCGTTCTGGATCACCATCGCCACCGGCGTCCAAGCCGCGGCGATCGGCGTCTTGTACTCGGCGCTGCTGAACATTCCACTGACCGAATTCCTGCCGTACGTGACGGTCGGGCTGATCGTCTGGAATCTGATCCAGGCATCGATCCTGGAAGGGGCCGAGGTCTTCATCGCCAACGAAGGCCTGATCAAACAGCTACCGTCGGCGCTGAGCGTGCACGTCTACCGGCTGGTGTGGCGACAACTGTTGTTCTTCGCGCACAACATGGTGATCTACGTCGTGCTGGTCCTCGCGTTCGGCGTCTGGCGCCATCTGGGCTGGTCGTCGCTCCTGGCCGTGCCGGCGATCGCCCTCCTCGTGTTGAACGCGATGTGGGTGGCGCTGGTCTTCGGCATCTTCGCCACCCGATACCGCGACATCGCGCCGATCCTGGGCAGCATGACGCTGATGCTCTTCGTCCTGACCCCGGTGATGTGGACCACCAAGAGCCTCTCCGCGCAGGGCGGTGAAGTCGCGGACCGGGTCCGGCTCGCCGAACTGAACCCGACCTTTCACTACCTCGACATCGTCCGGGCACCGTTGATCGGGGAGCCGCAGCAGGCGTACCACTGGTACATCGTGCTCGCGATCACCGGACTCGGCTGGATCCTGGCGCTCGTGGCCCTGCGGCAGTACCGCGCGCGCGTTCCGTACTGGGTGTGAGAGGAGCGACCGAGTGAGCACAACGACCGGACCGGTCGGGATCGAGACCCGCGAGGCGTGGGTGGAGTTCCCGATCTTCGATGCCAAATCACGGTCGTTGAAGAAAGCCTTCCTGGGCAAGGCCGGCGGCGCGATCGGCCGCAATCAGTCCGATGTCGTTGTCGTCGAGGCGCTGCGCAACATCACCCTGTCGCTGCGCGAGGGCGATCGGGTCGGCTTGGTAGGACACAACGGCGCCGGCAAGTCCACCCTGTTGCGGCTCCTTTCCGGCATCTACGAGCCGTCCCGCGGCAGCGCGATCGTGAACGGGCGGGTGGCGCCGGTGTTCGATCTCGGCGTCGGGATGGATCCGGAGATCTCCGGCTACGAGAACATCATCATCCGTGGCCTGTTCCTCGGCCAGACCCGCAAGCAGATGCTGGCCAAGGTGGACGAGATCGCCGACTTCACCGAGTTGGGCGACTACCTGGACATGCCGCTGCGCACCTATTCCACCGGCATGCGCGTCCGGCTGGCGATGGGCGTGGTCACCTCGATCGACCCGGAGATCCTGCTGCTCGACGAGGGCATCGGCGCGGTGGACGCGGAGTTCATGCGCAAGGCCCGGCTGCGGCTGCAGAGCCTGGTGCAGCGGTCCGGCATCTTGGTGTTCGCCTCGCACTCGAACGAGTTCCTCGCCCAGCTGTGCGATACCGCGATGTGGATCGACCACGGCGAGATCCGGATGCATGCCGGCATCGAGGAGGTGGTGACCGCCTACGAGGGTCCCGAGGCCGGGGCGCACGTCGCGGCGGTGCTCGCCGAGTCGGCCGCCGATGCCGCCGTCGGTTCCGGCGCCGAGCCCAGTATCCCCACGTGATTACCGTCGTCGCCGTCGTCGTCACCCACCGCCGAGCCGGGCTGCTCGCCGAGTCGTTGCAGATCGTCGCCGGTCAGTCCCGCCCGATCGACCACCTGGTCGTGGTCGACAACGGCAACGAGGACGAGGTGCGCCGGTTGGTCGAATCGCAGCCGGTCCCGTCGACCTATCTCGGCTCGGCACACAATCTCGGCGGCGCCGGCGGGTTTGCGCTCGGGATGCTGTACGCCCTCTCGCTCGGTGCCGACTGGCTCTGGTTGGCCGACGACGACGGCCGGCCGGACGGCCCGGACGTCCTGCCGACGCTGCTCGCGTGCGCCGAGCGGCACGGCCTGGCCGAAGTGTCCCCGGTGGTCTGCGACCTCGACGATCCGGACCGCCTGGCGTTTCCACTGCGCCGCGGCGTCGTCTGGCGGCGCCGGCGGTCGGAGCTCACGCCGCCGGGCGACGACGGCGCGGATCTGCTACCCGGGATCGCGTCTCTGTTCAACGGCGCGCTGATCTCGGCTGCGGCGGTCGACGCGATCGGGGTGCCCGACCTGCGGTTGTTCGTCCGCGGCGACGAGGTGGAGGTACACCGGCGGCTGGTTCGGTCCGGACTGCCGTTCGGCACGTGCCTGCAGACCGCCTATCTCCATCCGAACGGGGCCGACGAGTTCAAGCCGATCCTGGGCGGACGGATGCACACGCAGTACCCGGACGACCCGACCAAACGCTTCTTCACCTACCGCAACCGCGGCTACGTCATGGCGCAACCGGGGATGCGCAAGCTGCTACCGCAGGAATGGTTGCGCTTCGGCTGGTACTTCCTGGTCACCCGGCGCGACCCGGCCGGGCTCCGGGAATGGTTCCGACTGCGCAAGCTGGGGCGCACCGAGCAGTTTCGCCGGCCCTGATCACCGATAGAAGCCCTCGCGCAGGTTGATCCCGTGCTCCACCCAGATCTTGAGCGCGGCCAGCATCCCGGTCCAGCCCATGCAGTTGCCGAACGCGGCCCGGGCACCGTCCTGGGTCGGCCGCCACGAGGTCTCGGTGATCGTCACCAACGTGCGGGTGTCGTCGTCGACCGGCTCGAACTCGAACACCACCCGGGTCGCCCCCGCCGGGTCGACGGTCTCCTGGCCGGCCCATTCGATGACGATCCGGCGGGGTGGCTGCGCCTCGACCACGGTGACCGGGAACGCACCCGGAAAGTCGGCGAAATCCCACGTGACGGTGGCGCCCGTGGCCAGCCGCCCGCGGGCGCCACCGGTGGTGAAGTACCGGGAGAGTTGCTCGGGGTCGGCGACCGCCTCGAACACCTGGGCACAGGGCCGCGCGACATGTCCGGAAACGGTGAACGACAGTTCGGTAAGCGAATCATTCATGTTGTATTTTTACAACATGAATGCCGGGTCGAGCAACGACGAGCCGTCGGACGGCGACGACGACCGGGTGTTCAAAGCGCTCGCGTCGGCGACCCGGCGCCGCATGCTCGACCTGCTCAAGGCGGCGCCGCGGAGCACCGGCGCGCTGTGCGCGGCGTTACCCGAGCTGGACCGCACGACCGTGCTCCAGCACCTGCGGGTGCTGGAAGCAGCCGGACTGGTGAACGGCCGGCGGGTCGGCCGGGAGCGGCACCTTTCGCTGGCGCCGCTGCCGATCAAACGTATTCACGACCGCTGGATCAGCGACTACATGCACGCAGCGGTCGATCTGCTCGGTCGATTGGACGAGTCGTGACCGGCCGCGGCCACGCGGGGCAAGCCGGCCCGAGCGTTCTTGTCGGCCGGCTAGCGCCGCAGCGATCCGCACGCCGCCGGGTACAGGTTGGGTTCGCACGTCAGGTACTCGACCGCGTCACCGCCGGAACCGGTGGCCAGCTTACTGAAAATGATCTTTCCGACTTCGAGGCCCTGCGCGCCGACCGCGAGCAGCTCACCGAGCATCGCCGAATCGGGAAGCGGAACCTCCACCGGCTCGGCATTCGCCGCCGCCGCGCCCGGACCGATCGACACCGCGACCGCGACCGCCCCGGCGATGAACAACTTCTTCGACAGTGCTGTCATCGCACCCTCCCTACCAGCTACGCGATGCGACCGAACGCCAGAATACCTGGCACGGTGCAGGTGTCGACGTGCAATCGACCAGCCGTCGGCGCAGCCCGGATACTGTGACAGAGCACGCGAAAACGTATCAGCACGTCGAGGAGGACGTCCATGACCGAGCCCGCAGCAAAGCCCCTGGCCGGCAAGACCCTGATCATGTCCGGCGGCAGCCGCGGAATCGGCCTGGAGATCGCGAAGCGGGCCGCCGCGGACGGTGCCAACATCACGTTGATCGCCAAGACCGATACCCCGAACCCCAAGCTACCGGGCACCATCCACACCGCCGCCGAGGAACTCGAGCAGGCCGGCGGCACCGTCGAGAAGTACGTCGGCGACGTACGCAACGACGATCAGGTGGCCGATGCCGTGCAGAAGACGGTCGACCGGTTCGGCGGCATCGACATCGTGGTGAACAACGCCTCGGCGATCGATCTGTCACCCACCGACACCATCTCGATGAAGCGCTACGACCTGATGCAGGACATCAACTGCCGCGGCAGTTTTCTGCTGTCCAAGCTGTCGATCCCGTCGCTGCGGGCGTCGGCACAGGCCGGGCGCAACCCGCACATCCTGACCCTCTCACCGCCGCTGAATCTGAACCCGCGGTGGGCCGGCATGGCGCTGGGGTACACGATCGCCAAGTACGGCATGTCGCTGACCACGCTGGGCCTGGCCGAAGAGCTGAAGAGCGACGGTGTCGGGGTGAACTCGCTCTGGCCGCGCACCACCATCGCAACCGCCGCGGTGCGCAACCTGCTCGGCGGCGAAGAGATGATCGCAACGTCGCGCACCCCGGCGATCTACGCCGACGCCGCATACCTGGTACTCACCTCACCGGCCCGGGAAACCACCGGCAACTTCTTCCTCGACGACGAGGTGCTCACCGAGCACGGAATCACCGACCTGGACCGGTATCGGGTGATTCCGGGCGACACCGAACTGACCCTGGACCTGTTCCTGGACGCCTGAGCGTCCCTGGCGGTCGCTTCGGCCGGTCGGGCAACCGGTTCGCTATCACCGATCGGGGCGCAGCCGCACCACCTGCGACATGTGCAGCTGGTGCTGATCGGTCACCACGAATCCTTGCCCGACCAGCAACGAATAGTCGGCCGACGACCGGAAGGAGTAGGCCGGCAGCTGCCACACCTCGTTCGAGGTGTGCCGGATGGTCACCGGGGCGGCGCGTTCGGCGTCGGTCACGAACCAGAGGGTCGGGCAGCCGGCTGGCGACGTCTGCGCCAACGGCCGCTCCTCGTCCCACAGCCAGCCGTAGGGTCCGGCCGATCTACCGGCACCCGGTTGCCGCAGACCGACCACCGCGTCCGGTCGTGCGACCACCGCGGCCCGGGCCGACGTCGGACTCCAGGACACGTGCTGGGCGAACACCACACAATCGCCCGGGTGGGCGTTGCCGGCGAGATAGTCGGCGACGGCGCTGTAATCCATCCCGCTCGGCTTCGCCCACGGACCGCGTTGGGCGAGATAGCCGGGCAGTGTGGCGAGCGCCAAGGCCGTGAGCACCCCGATCGACAGCCATTCCCGAGCCGGTAGGCCTGCCAATCCCGCCCCCACCAGCAATGCGACCGCCGGTGCGGTGAACGTCACGTAGCGATCCAGGTAGATCGGCTCGGCGAGCAGCGACGCGACGATCAGGCCGGCCGGCGGGACGACCGCCCACGGCACCGCCACCGCGGCCACCCGGACCAGCTCGGCCCGGAACCGCACGGCCGCGATCAGGACCACGATCAGGCAGCCGATGCCGAACGCCGGCGCCCCGACGAACCACTGGTACTCCGTGACCGTGCGAACCACGTGCCGATCCAGCGGCGGAATCCACTCCGCCTGCCCGCGCTGCCCGGCGAGCACCCACAGCAACGGCGACGCGAGCGCACCGCCGGCGACCGCCGACATCAGCCAACTGCGCCACGCCGGCGACCGCTGCCACGCCACCGTCGCCCCGTGCCCGGCGACCAGCAGCCCCATCGGAGCGAACACCAGGATCGTCGCCGCCACCGCGACGGCGTAGCCGATCCACCAGGCACGCCGGCGCCGCTGCAGCGCCACGAGGAACAGCTGCGTGAGCCACACCGCCGCCGCGGCGTAACCCGCATAGCCCCGCGCCTCGACCGCGGCCCAGGTGAGCCGCGGCACAATCGCGCAGACCAGGCCGGCATAGATGCCGACGCGCCGATCGGCCAACCGGTTGCCGAGCAGCACCACCCCGCCGGCGGCGAGACCGACGGCTATCACGCTGGGCAGCCGGGCACTGATCTCCGACACGCCGAACAGCCGGAACCAGACGTGCATGAACAGGTAGTAGGGCGCGTGCACGGCGTCCTGGACCTGGAGGAAACGCCAGGTATCCGGCCACGATCGGGTGGTCGCGCCGATCGTGACCGCTTCGTCGTACCAGAACGACGGCCGACCGGACCGAAACCCCCCGACCGTCGCCGCAACCAGCGCGACCGTCAGCGCGTCACGCGCCGGGCGAGCCACCATCGATGCCGAACAACCTCTCCCAGTTCCCCCGGCTGGTCAGCTCGGGGACCGCGTCCCGATACTGCTGCGACACGCGCGGCAGTTCGGTGCGCAGCCGGCGCAGCACCCGGGCCGTGCGCCGCAACAGGGCGACGGCACGGGCCTTGTCCCGTTGCCGAATCCGCACCCCGCCCTGCGAGGCATCGGTGACCACCGCGTGGTCGAACAGCGAGACATGCCACCAGTGCGCATCCTCCCGGGTGATCCCGGTCACACCGGGCCGGGTCCGGCCGAGGAACTGCGTCACCGCACGTTTGATCAGCACCAACCGCATCCGGCTGGGTTCCCCGTACGCCCGCACCGTGCGCACGTCCGCGTTGCGGACCGGCGCCGTGGCAGCGTCGTGCCGGATCGTCTCCGGGTAGTCGGCCCGGCTGGTACGCGCCTGCAGCAACGCCGCCTGTCCGCCGTCCGCCAGACCCGCGGGCCCGTCCAGAAAGTCCTCGATGCCGGACAACGTGGTGTGCGCCAGGCCGTACTGCATCGCCACCAGCATCTCGGCGATCTGGCGGAAGAACGTCCGGGACAGCCGCTGCGGGTCCAGCTCGGTGTGCAGCGCGCAGACGATCAGCGAGTTGCGGGTGCTGAAGTAACGCGCCCAGTCGTCGTAGTCCTTCCAGTAGAAGTCGGCGTGCCAGACCGCGGCGTTGGCCAAGGTCACGGTGACGAAGCCGGCTTCCCGGGCCCGCATGCCGTACTCCACGTCGTCCCACTGGAAGAAGATCGGCAGTGGCAGGCCGATCCGGGCAACCACCTCGGCCGGGATCAGACAGGTCCACCAGGCGTTGTAGCCGGCATCGACCCGCCGCTCCTGGTGCTTGCGGGTCATGCTGGTGTTGCGCAGCGCCTTTGCCACCCGCTGCCCGTGCACCAGATAATCCGGATGCACCTCTTCGGCGCCGACGTTCAGATAGTCCGGGTTCAACAGGAACAGCATCTGCGCGCCGACCAGCATCGGCTCCACCGTCGAGTTGGCGAACGCGTGCAACCGCAACACCGTCTCCGGCTCGCAGAGGATGTCGTCGTCCATCAGCAGCACGTCGGCGTGCTCGTTCACCGCCGACACCTCGTACAGCCCGCGGGTGAATCCGCCGGCGCCGCCGAGGTTCGGTTGGCGCAGGTAGCGCAGCTTGTCGCCGAGTCGGGACGCGGTGGCGGTGAACGACGGCTGATCGGCCACCAGGTCGGTGCCCTGATCGACGACGTACACCGCGTCGACGGCGTCGCACACGGTGTCGTCGGCGGCGAGTGCGGCCACCGTCGCCGCGCAGTCCGGGGCCCGGTTGAAGGTGCAGATCGCGATCGCCACCGGGCGCAGGTGGTCCGGGGCGGCGACCGTCCACTCCAGCTGGTCGACGACCAGCCCGCCGCCGATCGCCGCGAACTCCAGCCACAGCGCGCCGCCGTCGAGGAAACGGTCGAGCGGGACGGAAAGCGACACCGAGACGCCGGCCGCCCCGGCACCGTCGCCGACGGCAGCACTGTCCACCGGCCGCCGATGGCCCGCGATATCGGAGGCGACGAGCTGGACCCGGCCCCGATCGGCGGCCGCGAGTCGCATGGTGACCCGCACCTCGCGCGCGTGCGTCCAGCGCTGCCAGTAGGCCGCGGCGAACCGGCCGAAGTAGGTGTTGGTGCTCGCGGTCGCGTTCTTGGCCAGCTGCAACCGGAACCGGGCCCGGTCGGCGCGACCCTTCACGGTGACGTAGAGATCGTCGTTGACCAGCGGCGACGGACCGAGGAACACCCCACGCTGGACGACCAGGCGATCCGGTGCCGCATGGTCGCCGAGGAGCGCGAGGGGAGCGGCGGCAGGAGCGATCACGGGGCTCGACGATACCCAATCCGATAACCGACCGGCAGTTCGATCCACAACCGGTCTACCGGCCGGCCGAACCCGCCCGGGCGGCGAACACGAACTTGCCGTACGCCCAGTACCGGAACACCACCGCGACGACCTGACCGATCAGGGTGCCGGCGATGTTGTCGGCCAGCGGGGAGGACAGATCCAGTACGTATCGGGAAAATCCGAGGCACCCCAGTTGCAGTCCGATCGCGATCAGGTTGCAGATCGCGTACGCCAGGTACTGCCGCAGCGGGTTGTCGATCGGTCGATCGGCGTAGGTCCACCAGCGGTTGCCGAGGTAGGTGACCACCGTCGCAGTGCCGATGGCGATCAGCTTGGCCGGCAACGGCGAGTCGGCCAGCGGACCGCGACCACCTGCGAAGACGAGCAGATTGTAGGTCCCGGCATCGACCAGGAAGCCGATCGCGCCGACGACGAGAAATGCACCGCTGCGACGCGCAAACGCGACCAGGCCCGCGGCAGGCGTCTCCGTCGTCACCCGGGCGAACCTACCCTGTTAAGTTTCTTCTGGGATCGGCTCGACATGGTGTAGCGGGGACTGAAGCAGTGGAAGACGTGCGCATCGCGGCCATCGTTCCGTGTCACAACGAAGAAGCGGCGGTCGCCAAAGTGGTCGGCGACCTGCAGAGTGCTGTCCCGGGCATCGTCGTCTACGTCTACGACAACCTGAGCACCGACGCCACGGCGGAGCGCGCCGCAGCGGCCGGCGCGATCGTCCGCACCGAGCACGACAAGGGCAAGGGCAACGTGGTGCGCCGCGCCTTCGCCGACATCGACGCCGACGTCTACGTGCTGATCGACGGTGACGACACCTACGAGGCGGCAGCGGCGCCGTTGATGATCAAGACCCTGTTGGACGGCCCCTACGACCATGTGTTGGGCGTCCGCCACGCGGTCGACGACGCCTACCGTGGCGGTCACGAAACCGGCAATCGGGTACTCAACGGGCTGGTCGGCAAGGTGTTCGGGGAGAACGTGGTGGACATGCTGTCCGGCTTCCGGGTGTTCTCGCACCGATTCGTGAAGAGCTTCCCGGCGGTTTCCCGGGAGTTCGAGATCGAAACCGAGTTGACCGTCCACTCGCTGCACCTGCAAGTTCCGCAGACATCGGTGCCGGTCGACTTCCGGGACCGCCCGGCCGGCAGCGAGTCGAAGTTACGCACCTACCACGACGGCTTCCGGATTCTGTCGCTGATCGCCGGACTGGCGCGGCATGAGCGCCCGGTCGGGTTCTACGGCTTGTTCGGCACGCTCAGCCTGCTCGCCGCGCTGATCCTGATCGTCCCGATCGTGATCGAGTTCTACGAGACGGATCAGGTGGCCCGGTTTCCGACCCTGTTCGGTGGGTTCACCCTGATCCTGCTCGGCGGACTGCTGTGGACCGCCGGATTGATCCTCGACGGCATCCGCCGCTCCCGACACGAGGCCGCCCGGCTGGTGTACCTGCGTTATGCCGCGGTCCGGCGTGACTGACACCGTGGCGGTCGCCGAGGCCGATACCGACGTGCCGCCTGCGGGCCGGACCGGCCGGATTCGGCGTCCCCGGACGGTTCCCGCGTGGTCGGCGTTCCTGCTCCTGGTCGGGGTCTTCGGGGTGACGTTCGCGCTGCTCACGCCCCCGTTCTGGGGCCATGACGAGATCAGCCAGTTCGGCCGGGCGTACCAGGTTTCCCGCGGCGGGGTGCTGCCGGTGCCGATTCCCGACGACCGTGGTCCGGCCTGGGGCGGCGGGGTCCCGGTCAGCATCGAGCGGCTGATGAACTACGCCCTCGACGACTACACGACCTCGGCCGAGACGCTGGACGAACCGGAGCCCGCGGTGGCCGACCGCAGCGGCTACCGACCGCTGGAAGACGCGCCGGTCAGCGCGCGACACATCACCATCTGGTTCACCAATACCGCCGCCTACTCCCCGGTCCCCTATCTCCCGCAGGCGTTCGGCATCCGGGTCGCGCAGCTGCTGGACGTCGACACCGGCGGGCTGCTGCTCGCCCCCCGACTCGCCGGGCTGGCGGCCTATCTGGCGGTGATCGGATTCGGCCTGTTCGCGCTGCGCCGCACGCGGGTGCAGTGGCTGGTGTTCGCGGTCGCGGTGCTGCCGATCACCGTGTTCCAGGCCGGCACGGTCACCGCCGACACCCTCACCAACGCCGTCGCCATCACGCTGTCGGCGTTGCTGATCAAAGCCCTGTTCCTGGCCACCCGGCTGACCTGGGCCGAGACGGCGGTATTGCTCGTTGCAGCGATCGCGCTGCCGCTGTGCAAGCCCAGCTACGTGCTGCTGGCCCTGCTGGTCGTGGTAGTCCCGGCGAGCCGGCTCGGCCTGCGCGGACCACTGCGCCTGCTACCCGGGCTGAGCGCGGCGATCGGCACGATCGGGTTCCTCGCCTGGACCCGCATCTCGGCGCCGACCACCGACGGAATGAGTGTCATGCGGCCGAAGCGGCAGTGGCATACCGTGGTTCCGGCCGATCAGCTTCAGCAGATGCTGCACAACCCGGGCGAGTTCCTCACCACCTTCGGCGAGAGCATCATGCGCCGCGACCAGGAGTGGTTCGTCGAGTTCTTCGGCGAGCTCGGGTTCGCCTACGTCACGGTTCCGGCCACGTCGGTGCTGGCCGGCCTGCTCGCGTTTGCGATCGGCGTCGGCATCGCCGAACGGATGTCCGGCCCGTCGAATCGGATCACCACGCTGGTGCTGCTCACCGTCCTGATCTCGGTGGTGCTGATCTACGTGGCGCTCTACCTGTCGTTCACCCCGGTCGGCTATTACCTGATCGACGGCGTGCAGGGCCGCTACTTCGTCCCGCTCGCGCTGCTCGCGTTCGCCGTGTTGCTGCGCTGGCTACCGTTACGACTACAGACCGAATCCGGACCGCCCGCGACGCGCGGTCCGGCGATCGTCATCGTGACCGCATCGACGATCGCGCTGGTGCTCGCGGTGGTGAAATACAACCTGCTGGTCTGGGGCTGATCCGCGCCCGGTGAATCAGTCGGACAGCCGGCGCCGCCCGCCGGCGAGGCCGTCGATCGAGTACCGGCCGGCCCCGAACACCGCGATGAGCAGCGCGGCCAGGCCGAGCGCCAGCACCAGTTCGTAGCCGCCGTAGTCGACGAACACCCCGTGCGTGGCATGCACGAAGACGAAGGCGCCGAGCATGTCCACGAACAGCAGGGTGGCAGCGACCACCGTGAACAGGCCGGCGATCAGCGCCGCACCACCGATCAGCTCGACGCAGGTCGCGTAGTAGGTCGCCACGACCGGCGCCGGAACGCCCACCTGGTCCAGCCCGACGGCGGTCGTGGCCATGCCGTTCACCCGCACCTTCTGCCAGCCGTGCGCGATGAAGATCACGCCCAGTCCGAGCCGGGCGAGTAGCAGCGCTACATCGCGAAGGGTGGCCGAAACCATGCCCGACCATGCCACATCCGAACAGAAACAGGCAACAACGCTCGGTTACCGGTCGGATAGCAAGCCTCAGGTTCGGTTCAGGCGATGCGGGCCACGACCGGACGTCGTGCGATCCGGGTGCTCACGAACCCGGCAATTGTGGACAACGCCTCGCAACTCTCCGGCATCGCCGGCGCCAGCGCGGGAAACGCATGCACCTGGCCACGCCACAGCTGCAGCCGACACGGCACCCCGACTCGATCCAGCCGATGCGCGAACTTCTCCGCATCGCTGCGCAACACCTCGTCCTCGGCAACGATCAGCAACGTGGCCGGCAACGGCGACAGATCACAGTTCATCGGGGACAACGCCGGGTCCGCCGGACCGTGCGTCCACAGCCGCGACACCCCGGTCAGGCTCCGTTCGGGCAGGTAGGCATCCCGCACCGGGCCGCGGTGCATCAGCACCGACGACACGTCCAGGTCCAACAGCGGCGAGATCCCGACCAGGCCCGCCGGCATCGGCAGTCCGCGGCGGGCGGCCCGCAACGCTGTGGCAAAGGTCAAGAATCCGCCCGCGGAATCGCCCATCACCACAATCCGACCCGGATCGACTCCTTGCCGAAGCAGCCAGCGATAAGCGGTCAGACAATCCTCGACCGACCCGTCCACCCGGGTCCGCGGATACTGGCGATACGCCACGCTGAGCACAGCCAAGCCGGTCCGCTTGGCGATCCCGGCGACGACCGGGCGGTGCGTCTCCAGACCGCCGATCATGAAGGCACCGCCGTGCAGGTACAGCACCGCGCCGTCCTGCAAGGGCCGGTAGCGGTTGGCCGGGCGCACGATCTCGGCATCGAATCCGTCGAACCGGACCCGCTCACAGCGGATCCCGCTCGGCCGGGGCCGCATCCGACCGATCCGATCGACCACGAACGAGAGTCGCAGGCTGTGCCGGTTCAGCGGCAAGGCGCGCAACGCTGGGCCGAGGGCACCCCGGCATGCCGCAAGTAGCGCCCGCGACTCCAGGCTGGCGCCCTCCGGGTTGGCGATCTCGACCCGTACCGTCATCGCGCGCTCCGCTTCACCATGCCGACGTTGCGCACCGAACAGCCAGGCAGCCGAGGCGAAACGAATGTCGGCGTTGACATCCACGCCCAATACAGCATCCCCGACCGGTGTCGCGCAACAGATTGTCCGAATTTCAATCAGCGAAGCGTCGGATCGTGACCTGGCCGGACGCCGGGAGCCGAGTCGCCGGCCGGTCATTCCCCGGTGATCAGGGCGAACCGTTGGTCGAATCGAGCCTCGTCCCCTTCGCTGAGCGCTCGGAACACCCGGAGCCGGGACAACGCCGCCGGGTCCGGGAACATCAGCGGGCTGTCGGCCAACCGCGCCGTCTCGCCCCCCATGCCGGCCAGCACCTCGCGCACTCCGGCGACCGGGCTGATGTAGTTGATCGCCGCGGCGATGCGGGCCGCCACGACGGGGTCGTAGACGTAGTTGATCCATGCCGCCGCGGTCGCGGTGTTCGCCCCGAACGCGGGGATGCACATCACGTCGGAGTACAGCAGACCGCCCTCCTCCGGGATGACGAACCGGATCGCCGGGTTCTCCAACGACATCTGCGCGACGTCGCCGGACCAGGCCATACAGGCAGCGAACCGGCCGGACGCCAGCTTGTCCGGATACTCGTTCCCGGTGAATTCGGCGATCTGCCCCTGCTCCTTCGCCTGCGTTAACAGATCGAAAGCCGGCGCCGCATCGTCGAAGGAAACCGATTGCGGATCTCTACCCACGGCCAACAGCGCGAGCCCGACGGTGTCGCGCATCTCGGTCAACATCCCGATCCGACCACGAAAGGCCGGGTCGAGCAGGTCACGGAAACTGCCGATGTCCCGTCCGGCGGCGTCCCGGTTGTACGCGATACCGGTGATTCCCGAGGTCCACGGGAGCATCCACTCACCGGCCGGGTCCCACGGCATCTGAATGTCCGGATTCAGATGCTTCGCGTTCGGGATCAGCTCGGCCGGTAGGCGTTGCAGATAGCCGGCATCGCGCATCCGGACCGCCATCCAGTTGGTCGGCGTCACCAGATCCCGGTCGATCGACTTACCGGCGGCCAGGTTGGGCTCGACCCGCTCGTAGAAGGTGCGGTTGTCGTCGATGTCTTCGGTGTACACGGCACGGATTCCGGTTTGCCGCTCGAAGTCGGGAACCGTGTCCCGGTCGATGTAGAGCGGCCAGTTGGAGATGCGGACTTCGTTCGGCGAGCCGCCGGCTGAGCTGTCATCGCCGCTACTGCATCCTGCGAGCAACCCCGGCGTCAGGGCGCCGACGCCGGCTGCGACGCCCAATCCTTGCAGGAACCGGCGGCGCGGAAACAAGCGGGCAGATGTCATGGCGGATCCCTCGCTCGACAATCTCGACAATGGCTGGACGACACTGCGGCGCCGACGAAGAACAATGATCGAAATCACGGAATGGAAGATCGCCAATGCGCGGTCAAAAGCTCCCGCTGGATGTTACCGCTACAGCTCAGCAGGGCAACGCCTGCATCGTCGAGTCGAATCGCGACGACTCACAGGCCGCGCCGGCGACGGTTCCGGAACCGCCAGAACTGCACCGCGCGCACGTCCTCGGACAGTTGGCCGATCGGTTGTGCGACATCGGTCAGCGCGGTCATCAGATCGTCGGCGATCGCTGTGATGTGATTCACCTTTCCGGCCAGCTGGGTCGTGCTGATCAGGAATTCGAGCAGTAGCCGAACCGTCGCGGCGCCGGTGAGGATCAGGACCGGCGCCACGACGATCAGATACAGCACGCCGAGCACGATCGAGAAGCCGAACACCGGCAGGCTCAATGCGAGCGGCACGATCACCGTTCCGGCCAACCCCAACACGTAGACCAACGGCAACAGGGTTCGGGTCGCCGGGCGCCGGAACCGCAGGTCGAGCAAGCCCCGCGCCACCTCCGTCAGCCAGGCGATCGCCGACCGAACCGACTCGCGCCGGCCCGGCTCGACCGCCGGCTCGCGCGGCTCCGCCGAGGACTGCGCATCCGACTGCCAGTTCGGCTGGTCGAGCAGCCAGTCGAACTCGGGTTCGATCTCTGGCGACTCGCTGTTCGCGTGGGTGAAGGCGTCGGTCACGACGTTGATCCTCCCGGTTCAGCAACGAATCCGCGATATCGGTGACAACGCCGACCGAAGTAGTTCGCGATACGCGTAACGCTCCGGCCCGTCGCCGCCGATACACGTCCCAGGAAGCCGACCGAACGCCATCCGGAAATGGAGCAGATCGTGCGCAGGACCTTTCAGCCGTCCGTCTCGTCAGCCGAGCTGTACGCGACCACGCAGGGGTACGCCGAGCGCGGGTGGACGGTAGCGGAGACGGCAAACGGGGTGTCGTTGGTCTCCGACCGGACCGTCTGCGGTGTCGAGGTGGTAGGCGAGCTCGCCACTCGAGTTCGCAACTACCTGGAATCCAATGCCTTGATCGGCCCGGTGATCGACGTCCCCGGCGACGAGCCGCGGGAGATCTACCTGGTGACCGGGATCGACCGCGCTGCGCTGGCGGTCGCCGCGCTCCGCGAGATGGGCGCGGTCGTGCACTGCGACGGCGCCGGTATCCCACTGCCGCCTACCCAACTGCATGCCGGTTCGGCGAGCTGGATCGTGGCCCCGGACGACGCTCGCTGGATTCCGCCGGTGGTAGCACTGTCCGCCGCCGTCCGCGCGGTGCGGGGCGGTAGCGCCGCCGCTGCTGCGCGCGCCGCCAGCTGAGCGCGGCTCGTACCGCATCCTTCGAAGACCACCGAAGCCGGGTAACTGCCATCGCAGTTACCCGGCTCAACGCATTTCGGTCCTGCCAGACGCTGCATAACGCAACCGGACCGGGTCGCCACAGCGGCCCGGTCCGGCCTACTCGCGTCGGGCGTCAATTGGAATTGACGATCTCGACCTTCTGCGGCGACGACTTCGGCGGCACGAACGGCGAGCTGATCGTCTGGTAGTAGCCGATCCCCGCGGCAACCGCCACCGGCAGGGTGACCGCCGCGGCGGTGACCAGACCGCCGAGCGCAGCGCCGGTGGTTGCGCCCACCAGGCAGCCGGCCAATGCACCCATCGGCAAACCGAAGACCGGCAGCGCGACGCCGCCGCCGACAGCGCCGACTGCACCGCCGATACCGCAACCGATCAGCCCACCGCCGGCGGCGCCGGTGGCACCGGCGATGGACGCGGCCAAGGAGACCGAGTCCTGGGCCCGCTTGAACGCCCACTGCTCCCGGTCACCCTCGGTTTTCCACCCGTAGTCGAGCACCGGGGTGACCGGCACCGGGCGCGCCGCAACGTCGTCGACCAGATCCGGGTTGGCCGCGACCGCGGCGGGCGTCGCCGGGGCCGGTGCCGCCGCGATCACCGAGCCGTCCGGAGCGCCGACCTGCAGTCGGCCGCCCTGCACCGAGATCGAGCCGAGCGGGGTATCGAGCACCGGAGCGGGCTGTCCGGCCGGCACCGATGCCGGGTTGACCACGCCGTTGAACACTGCCGCGGCGTTCGCGACGAACTGCTGCGGATCGGTCGGAACCGGAGCGGCCACCGCCGGCGCGGCGTTGGCGGTACCGGCGGCGATGCCGATCGCGGAGGAGGCGAGTACCGCGACGATCGCGGCCTTACGGAGCTTCATACTGTCTGCTTTCTTCATCAGGCGGCTGCCCGATCGTCGGGTCGACCGCACAGGTCCGGCCGAGGCCGGGCGGGCTGCGCCACCATCCGCACACGTAGTGCGCGCACACGTTGTACGACTGATGGACACAGGCGTATGTAACGCCGCGACAGTGAACGATTGGTTACCGCAAGCGGAGCAACAGCTACCAGGAGATGGACAGCTGCAGCCAAACCGGGCGCATATACGGCAAATGTGGCCTTAACCGGTATGTCGGACGGTTGCCCGAGATACACTCGATGAGCGGCCCGGAGACCCGCTGCTACTTCCATCGTCCACGGAGCGGTCGGCCGTGCAATCACACCCAGATTGCAAACACATCTGTTCGAGCGAGGACATATGCGCCACGACAATGCCGACGCGGCCCCCACACAGCCGGGCAGCGACGGCGAACATCGGCTGCAACAGCAGTTCGGCACCACACTCCGCGCCCAGCGGTTCTACGACGATCAAGTACTGGATCACCTCAACGAACGCATGATCGAGTTCATCGGCCGGATGGACATGGCGTTCATCGCGACCGCCGACCGGCACGGGGACTGCGATTCCAGTTTTCGCGCCGGAGGCCCCGGGTTCATCAGCGTCATCGATCCCCGCACGGTCGCCTACCCCGAGTACCGGGGCAACGGCGTCATGGCGAGCCTCGGCAACATCTCGGAGAACCCGCACGTGGGGATTTTGCTGGTCGATTTCTATCGGGATCTGATCGGCCTGCACGTGAACGGCTCGGCTCGGATCTTCGACGACGACCTGCTCCGCACGATCGTGCCCGACCTGCCGGCCGAGGAAAACCGGGGTCGCCGACCGGAGCGTTGGGTGGTGGTCGAGGTCGACGAGGCCTACATCCACTGTCGCAAACATATTCCGCGGATGCGGCCGGCAGACCGGGAACGCTACTGGGGCACCGACGACCCGATCACCAAAGGCGGGGACTACTTCGGCGCCAAGTCCGAACGGCAGCCTACCCCCGCACCCGCCGAAAGCGTCGCCAACCGGTATGTCGAGCCGGTACATCGGCAGCCGGTGGACGTCACTCCGCTCCTCGGTGGCCCGGCCGGCGTGCTGGCCCCGGAGAGCCGCCGACGTCAGTGGATGCGGAAGATCACCGCCCGCTGAACCGCAAAGTTGATCACCGTGGCGGTGCCCTGAGCGATGACGAAGGCCAGCGGCACCCGCCACCAGGCGTCCGGTAGCGCGTGATACAGCAGCCAGTTGATCCCGACCTGGACCATGAAGGTGACCGCATACAAGATCACTACCGCGACGAATCGCGTGCGGCTGGGTGGCGCCTGGAAGGTCCACCGCCGGTTGATCAGATAGGCGGTGGTCGTTCCGGCCACGAAACTGATCGACTTCGCCGCATTCACCGGTAGGCCGAGTGCGAGCCCGAGCGCATAGAGCCCGAAGTCGACCAGCGCGGACAACCCGCCGGTCGCGCCGAACCGGACGATCTGCGTGCGCAGGTCGACGTCCGTTCCGCCCGGCTCGTCGTCGAGCGGCAACTCCACCGGCAGCGGCAGATGCGGTTCGGGATGGGGTCGCTCGGACACGAGCACGAGGGTAGGCCGCGTCGGCCGGGCAGCACGGGGCGGACTCCAACTGGCGGTCCGGTCGACCGGCCCGGCACCTGTACCCTCACTAACCGATGTCTGACACCGACCCGACCCGACCACTCCCCACTCGGCCGCGCGTGCTCACCGGCTGGGGGCGCACCGCGCCGACCAGCGCCGAGGTCCTCTCCACCCCCGATCCGGAGCTGATCGTGAAAGCGGTGGCGATGGTCGCGGGCCAGGACTCCGGCCGGCCACCACACCTGCGGCGCGGGGTGATCGCCCGCGGCCTGGGCCGTTCCTACGGCGACAACAGCCAGAACGGTGGCGGCTTGGTCATCGACATGACTGCGCTGAACCGAATCCACCAGATCGACGCCGACTCCCGCCTGGTCGATGTCGACGCGGGGGTCGACCTGGACACGCTGATGCGCGCGGCGCTGCCGTTCGGTCTGTGGGTGCCGGTATTACCCGGCACCCGGCAGGTCACCGTCGGCGGCGCGATCGGCTCGGATATCCACGGCAAGAACCATCACAGTGCGGGCAGCTTCGGCAGCCACGTGCGCTCGCTCGATCTGCTCACCGCCGACGGCAGCGTGACCACGATCGGGCCCGACCGCAATGCGGAGCTGTTCTGGGCCACCGTCGGCGGCAACGGACTGACCGGAATCATCCTGCGCGCGACGATCGAGATGACCCCGACCGAGACCGCGTACTTCATCGCCGACGGCGATGTCACCACCGGACTGGACGAGACCATCGCCTTCCACAGCGACGGCTCCGAGGACAACTACACCTACTCGAGCGCGTGGTTCGACGCGATCAGCGCGCCGCCCCGGCTCGGCCGCGCGGTGATCTCGCGCGGCTCGCTGGCGACGCTGGACCAGCTGCCGCCGAAGCTGCGCAAGAATCCGCTGGACTTCACCGGAAAGACCTACCTCACTTTTCCCGACGTCTTTCCGAACGGCCTGCTGAACAAACGCTCGTTCACGCTGGCTACCGCAATCTGGTATCGGATGGGCAAGACCTATCGGAACAAGCCGCAGAACCTGACCGCCTTCTACCACCCGCTGGACATGCTGGGCGAGTGGAACCGGGCCTACGGCTCCCGCGGGTTTCTGCAGTACCAGTTCGTGGTGCCGCCGGAGGCGGTGGCCGAGTTCAAGCAGATCCTGCTGGACGTGCAGCGCTCGGGGCAGTACTCGTTCCTCAACGTGTTCAAGTACTTCGGGCCCGGCAACCAGGCCCCGCTGAGCTTCCCGATGCCGGGCTGGAACGTCTGCCTGGACTTTCCGATCAAACCCGGGCTGAACCAGTTCGTCACCGAGCTCGACCGCCGGGTGCTGGAGTTCGGCGGTCGCCTCTACACCGCCAAGGACTCCCGGACCACGGCGGCGACCTTCCACGCGATGTATCCCCGGATCGACGAATGGATCCGGGTGCGGCGCAGCGTGGACCCGAACGGGGTATTCATGTCCGACATGGCTCGCAGACTGGAGTTGCAGTAGATGGGGATCGATCAATGGTGATCAATGCGGTCGGTAATCCACAGGCGGTCGCACTGTTCGGCGGCACCTCGGAGATCGGGCTGGCGATCTGCGCCGAGTTCCTCGCCAAGGGTCCGGCCCGGGTGATCTTGGCCACGCTGCCCGGCGATCCGGGTCTGGACGCGGCGATCGCCACGATGAAGGACGTGGGCGCGACCAGCGTCGAGGTGGTGGATTTCGACGCGCTCGACACCGCCACCCATCCGGACGTGGTCGATCGGGTGTGGTCCGGCGGCGACGTCGACGTCGCCGTGGTCGCGTTCGGCCTGGACGGCGACGCCGAGGAGCTGTGGCAGAACCAGCGCAAAGCCGTGCAGGTCGCCGGGGTCAACTACACCGCAGCGGTGTCGGTCGGGGTGTTGCTCGCCGACCGGATGAAGGCCCAGGGGCACGGCCGGATCATCGCGATGTCCTCGGTGGCCGGGGAACGGGTGCGCCGGGCCAACTTCGTCTACGGCTCCACCAAGGCCGGCCTCGACGGGTTCTACCTCGGCCTCGGCGAGGCGCTGCGCGAGTACGGGGTGCGGGTGCTGGTCATCCGGCCCGGGCAGGTACGCACCCGGTTCAGCGCGCATGTCGAGGAAGCACCGCTCACCGTGGACAAGGAGTACGTCGCCCGGTTGGCCGTGTCCGCCTCGGACAAGGGCAAGGACCTGGTCTGGGCGCCGGGCCAGTTCCGCTACGTGATGTCGGCATTGCGGCACGTGCCGCGGCCGATCTTCCGCAAACTACCGATCTAGCGCGACCGGTGGTCAGGCGCAGCGGGGCGGTCCTCGGCGAGGCGGCGCCGGCCACGGTCTCGGCGATCGCGGTCACCGCGATCGGGCTGACCGGATTCGCGCTGGTCGAGTGGCCGGCGTTCAATGCCTCGAACGTGACCCGGGCGTTGACCACGGTGGGCCAGGCGGTGACGCTTGCCCTGGTGGTGGCCGGTTACCTGCTGCATCGGCGGCGCCAGCACGGTTGGCCGGCGCGATTGCTGAGCTGGACCGGTCTGGCCGGATTCGTCACGGTGACGCTGGGCATGCCGCTGGCCGCCACGAAGCTGTACCTGTTCGGGATGTCGGTCGACCAGGAGTTCCGCACCGAGTTCCTCACCCGGCTGACCGATTCGCCTGCGCTGCACGACATGACCTACGCCGAGCTGCCGTCGTTCTACCCGGCCGGCTGGTTCTGGGTCGGCGGCCGGGTCGCGGACCTACTCGGCATGTCGGGCTGGGCGGTGTTCAAGCCGTACGCGATCGGCGGGATCGCGGTTGCCGCGGTACTGGCGTCGGTGCTCTGGTCCCGGCTGATCCGGGCCGATTGGGCGGTACTGGTCACCCTCGCGAGCACGGCGGTGGTGCTGGCCTACGGCGCGCCCGAAGCGTACGGGGCCCCGATCGCGCTGCTGCTCCCGCCGGTGCTGGTACTGGCCTGGGGTGGGCTGCACCGGCCGGCGAGCGGGTGGGCGGCGATCGACGGCACCGGGCTGTTCCTCGGTTTCGCCGCGATCAGCTACACGCTGTATTTCGCTTTCGCCGGTTTCGCGGTCGGGCTGATGGCACTGCTCGCAGCGGTCGCCGCCGGCCGCACCAGCGGTTGGCGCGCCGCCGCCGGCCCGTTGCTTCGCGGCGCCGCAGCCGCTGGAATCGCCGGCACGATCGCGCTCACGGTGTGGGCACCGTTCCTGATCTATCTGCTCCGGCACGGCCGCCCCGGGTCCGGCGGCACCGCATTCCACTATCTGCCCGAATCGGGCGCCGAGCTGCCGCTGCCGATGCTGCGATTCGATCTGCTCGGTGCGCTCTGCCTGCTCGGCACCGGATGGCTGGTCGCCCGGGCGACCCGTTCCCGGCGGGCACAGGCGCTGGGGATCGGGGTGCTCGCCTGCTATCTCTGGGCGCTGGCCTCGATGGCGGCGACCGCCGCCGGGACCACGCTTCTGTCGTTTCGGTTGGAGCCGATCCTGCTGGCGCTGCTGGCGACGGCGGGGGTGTTCGGCTTCGTCGAGATCACCCGCGCGCTCCGAGATTCGTTCGATTCGGTACGGGTCGGGCTGGTCGCCGCGGTGGTCGGCCTGCTCGGCGCAATCGGCTTCGCCCAACACATCCCGACCGTGCTGAAACCCGAGATCGACACCGCCTACACCGACACCGACTGTGCCGGCCAGCGGGCAGACCGGCGGCCGCCCGGCTCGGCTGCCGACTACCCCGAGATCGACCGGATGCTGCGCGAGCAGACCGGACGCGCGCCGGATCGGACGGTGTTGCTCACTGCCGACACCGGCTTCCTGGCCTGCTACCCGTATTTCGGCTTCCAGGCGCTGACGTCGCATTACGCCAATCCGCTGGCCGACTTCGACGGGCGAGCCGCAGCGATCGCCGACTGGAGCGAGCTGTCCGGACCGGACGAGCTGGTGCGTGCCCTGGACACGCTGCCGTGGCGCGCGCCGGACGCGTTCCTGTTCCGGCAGAACCCGACCGGCTACACCCTGCGCCTGGCGCAAGACGTCTACCCGAACGACCCGAACGTCCGCCGGTACACCGTGACCTTCCCGAAGCAGCTGTTCGACGACCCACGGTTCCGCACCTCCACGGTCGGGCCGTTCGTGCTGGTGGTGCGCCGGTAAACGCACCCGAGCCGAGCGACAAATGCACCCCGAGCCGAGCGACAAACACTCAGGCACTCAGCGCAGCCGCACCGGGATCTGGGCGAAACCACGCAGCACCGCGATGTCACGACGCCGCGGCGGTTCGGCGATCCGGAGATCCGGAAACCGTTCGAACAACGCCGGCAGCACGATCTCGCCTTGCAGCCGGGCCAGGCTGGCCCCGAGACAGGCATGCGGACCGCGGCCGAACGCGAGATGTTCGCGAGCGTTGGCCCGGCGAACGTCCAGTTCGGCGGGCCGCTCGAACACCGCCGGATCACGGTTGGCTCCGCCGAGCAGCTGCACCACCACGTCGCCGGCCGGGATCGTGACATCGCCCATCGACACGTCTTCCCGGGCCGCCCGGATGGTCAGCTGCACCGGGCTGTCCCAGCGCAGGACCTCCTCGATCGCGGTTCCCCAGTTCTGCACCGCCGCCAGCTGGTCGGGCCGATCCCCCAGCGCGACAGCCGCGTTGCCGAGCAGGTTGACCGTGGTCTCGAACCCGGCGCCGAGCGTCAGGCCCATCGTCGTGGTCAGCTCCCGCCCGGACAACCCCGCGTCGAGCAGTTGGGCGAGCAACCCGTCCGCGGTGTAGTTCCGGTCGGTAACGCAGGCCTGAACGAATACCTCGAACTCACGCAGCGACCCGATCGCGTCGGCGTACCGCCGATACGGGATACCGAGATCGATCAGCGACGAGGCACGATTGCCGAAATCTCGCAGTCCCGGCCGGGTCGCTTCGGGCAGCCCGAAGATCTCGGCGACCACCGCGACCGGCACCCGCTCGGCCAGTCCGGTGACCAGATCGACCACTGCCCCGGCCGCGCGTTCGGCCAGTTCGTCCAACGCCTGCTCGGTCAACTCGGCAACCCGGTCGCGTAGCCGCTCGATCCGCCGCGCGGTGAACCCTTGCGCGACCAGCGGGCGCAGGCGGGCGTGCTCGCGACCATCGACGACCAGCAACGACGGCGGCTCGAAGGGGTGCGGTACCCCCGGGTTGGTGCTGCGCAGCAACGCGCCGAGCAGCGCACCGGACAGCTCCGGCGCGAACGGATCGACCACACCGAATCGGTCGTCGCGCAGGATCTCCCGACAGTGGGCATAGTCGGCGGTAACCCAGAGTCCGAGCATCCGGATCAGCCGACCCTGCGCCCGGATCCGTTCGACCGGTTCCGCCCGACCCGTCGGCCGACCGGTCATCAGTTCGGCCATCGGGTCACCGATCCGACGGCGCAACAGCACCGTCGACCGAATCAGGCCGTGCGTCAGAGACCAATGGGCGAGAGTCCGCACCAGTCCCCACCTTCCGAGTAGCGCAAGTTCCGGCAAGCCAACTCGTCCCCCAACGTTCGATCCGCCACGCTCTGCCGCGAGGAACACGCCGTGCCCCGGCCGATTACCGCTGTGCTTGGATCAAACGCTGTGCCTGCCGCGCCATCGATCCAACCGCACGTCGCCCGCATTGTTGCGCTGATCGCCGGATTGCTCGGATTTCTGTTGGCGGGACTCACCCCGCTCCTGCCCGTGCGCCAGGAAGCAACCAGCATCGACTGGCCCCAGCCCGGCGCCACCAGCGTCACCGCACCCCTGGTGAGCTACGCACCCCTGAGCTTCGCGGCGACGATCCCCTGTAGCGCAGTAGCCGAACTCGGTCGGGACGGCGTGCTGCTGTCGACCATACCGAAAGCCGCCGGAGCGGCCGCCGCCACGAAGGGTCTGGTCGTGCGGCGGCAGGACGACACCGTCACCGTGGTGCAGCAGGACAATCCACTGGCCACATTCCCGGTGAGTACGGCATGCAGCGCGATCACCATCTCGTCGAACGCCGAGCGCACCTCGGTGGCGGTCGGCGGCACGACCAGCTCGATCGAGGTGACCCGTGACCTGCGACCACAACTGGTCGGCCTGTTCACCGATCTGCCGACGATCCCCGCCGGAATGACCGCACGCGCCGAACTCGACTCTCGATTCAGCTCGTCGCCGAGCCTGCTGAAGCTGATCACGATGCTCGGCGCGCTGCTGGCCACCGCGATCGCGCTGATTGCGCTGCACCGGCTCGACACCACGGACGGTCGCCGAGCCCGGCGCGTGCTGCCGGCGCGCTGGGCCCGGATCACCGGCCGCGATGTCGTGGTCGTCGGCACCCTCGCGCTGTGGCACATCATCGGCGCCAACACCTCCGACGACGGCTACATCCTGACCATGGCCCGGGTTGCCGACCATTCGGGTTACCTGGCGAACTACTACCGCTGGTTCGGCGTACCCGAAGCGCCGTTCGGTTGGTACGACTACCTGTTCGCGGCGATGACGCAAATCTCCGATGCCAGTCCGTGGATCCGGCTGCCGGCCCTGGCCTGCGGGATCGCCTGCTGGTTCGTGATCAGCCGCGAGGTGCTGCCCCGGCTGGGCGCCCGGCTGCGGCACGACCGGATCGCCGCGTGGACCGCCGGGCTGGTGTTCTTGGCGTTCTGGCTGCCCTACGACAACGGGCTGCGGCCGGAGCCGGTGATCGCCCTCGGCGCCCTGCTGACCTGGTGTTCGATGGAGCGGGCGATCGCCACCGGACGACTGCTCCCGGCCGCGATCGCGGTCCTGATCGCGGCGTTCTCCCTGGCCGCCGGGCCGACCGGACTGATCTGTCTGGCCGCGCTGGCCGCAGGCGCCCGCTCGGTCGTCCGGACCATCGCCGCCCGGACCGCGGCCGGCGCTCGTCGACTGGACGTCGCGGCGATGATCGCACCCGGCCTGGCCGCCGGAACGGTCGTGCTGACCGCAATCTTCGCCGACCAGACGCTGGCGACCGTGCGGGAAGCGACCCGGGTTCGCACCCTGGTCGGACCCAACGTCGAGTGGTACGACGAGCGGGTGCGCTGGGACGCGCTGCTCACCATCTCCCCGGACGGCTCACTCGCCCGTCGGTTCGGCGTCTTCGTCCTCCTGTTCTGCCTGGCGCTCGGCTTGCTCCAAGTGCTGCGCAACGGCGGACGCATTCCGGGCACCGCGCGCGGACCGGCGGTCCGGCTGCTCGGTGTCGGGTTCGCTTCGGTGGCCCTGCTGATGTTCACCCCGACCAAATGGACCCACCACTTCGGCGTGTTCGCCGGTCTGGCCGGGGCGCTCGGCGCGCTGGCCGCGGTAGCGCTCGGACCGACGTTGATCCGCTCGGCGCGCAACCGGGCACTGCTGCTCGCCGCCGTCCTGTTCCTCCTGGCCATGTGCTTTACCAGCTCGAACGGCTGGTGGTACGTCTCCAGCTACGGCATCCCCTGGTTCGACAAGCCACCGTCGGTCGCCGGCATCGATGCCTCGACCGTGCTGCTCGGTTGCACCGTGGTCGCGCTGGGCTGGGCCGCCTGGCTGCATCTGCGGACCCAACCGGGCAGTGCCCGATCAAACAACGGTGCCGGATCGAGCAACGGTGCCGGATCGAGCAACTGGACCCGTCGGCTGACCGCCGCGCCGCTCACCGTCGCCGCCGCGCTGGTCGTGCTGTTCGAGGTGGCCTCCTTCGCCAAAGCCGCGATCGGCCAATGGCCCGCCTATTCGGTCGCTTCGGGCAACCTGGCCGCGCTGGCCGGGCGCCCGTGCGGGCTGGCCGATCAGGTGCTCGTCGAGCGAGACCCGAACGCGGCGCTGCTGACTCCGTTGACCGGTACCCAGCGCGACAGCCTGACCGGCGGGCGCAATGTCGGATTCACCCCGAGCGGGGTGGCGAGCGACCTGACCGCCGACGCGGAGAACGCCGCGGCGGGTGGGGCCAACTCGCTGTCCGGGGACCAGCGGACCACGTCGATCACCGCCGCCGGGACCGGCGGCGGGGACACCGACACCCCAGGGATCAACGGCAGCACCGCCGAGCTGCCGTTCGGGCTCGACCCCGCGCGCACTCCGGTACTCGGCAGCTATCAGGAGGGCGAGCAGGCGCAGGCCACGCTGACCACCGGCTGGTACCAGCTGCCCCGGCGTGGACCGCTGCTCACCATCGCCGTCGCCGGGCGGGTCCGGTCGGTCGATGCGGACGGTGTGACGTCCTACGGCCAGGACGTCGTCCTGGAGTACGGCCACCGCGACGGCGGTGAATCGGTCACCCCGCTCGGTTCGATGCTGCCCTACGACATCGGGCCGGCCCCGTCCTGGCGAAATCTGCGGGTCCCGCTGGACCAGATCCCGGCCGAGGCCGATGCGGTTCGGGTGGTGGTCACCGACAACGACATCACCCCGCGGCAGTGGGTGGCGATCACCCCGCCCCGGGTACCGGAGCTGGCCACCGTGCAACAGACGGTCGGCCGGACCGATCCGACGCTGCTCGATTGGCACGTAGGCCTGGCGTTCACCTGTCAACGGCCGTTCGATCATCGGGACGGGGTCGCCGAGGTGCCCCGATACCGCATCATGCCCGACCTCGGCGGCGCCGACGCCGCCAACAAGTGGCAGGACGCGATCGGCGGCGGGCCGCTCGGCTGGGTCCCGCTGCTGCTCCAGCAGACGACCGTGCCCGCCTACCTCGATCACGACTGGCGACGCGACTGGGGCCAACTGATCCGGCTGACTCCCCGGGACCCGGCGGCCGTGCCGGCGGAGCTGTCCGTGCAGGTGGTCGGCCGATCCGGACTGTGGCAACCGGGACCGATCCGAACTTCCGACTGATCCTCGCGCTCGCACCGGGCCCGGAGTTCGGCAGCGACTACCATCGTCAACCGTGTCTGAGGTCGTCGTCGCTCCCCCCGCCGCGCCCGAGCCGGTAGCCAGTCCGCCCGCACCGAGCGACCCACGTCGCGCGCTGCGGACAGCTCGGCTGATCGCTCTGGTCTGCGGCACGCTCGGGGTCCTGTTCGCCCTCGCGACTCCGTTCCTGCCGGTGGTCCAGACCACCGCCACGGTGAACTGGCCGCAGGGCGGCTCGCTCGACGACATCGACGCCCCACTGATCTCGCAGGTGCCGGAGCGGCTGCAGATCTCGATTCCGTGCGCCGAGCTCAACCGGCTGCCGGCCCGCGGCGGCATCGCACTGGCCACCGCGCCCGCCCAGGGCACCGGCGCAACGGTGGAGGCGATGTTCATCCGGGTGGCGGATACCGTCGATGTGATCGACCGCAACGTGGTGGTGGCCAGCGCGGCGCGAACCGACCTGTCCCGTTGCTCGGCACTCACCGTCGATTCGACCATCGACGCGACCACCGCCACATTCGAGGGACTGCGAACCGCGACCGGCGAGCCGGTGCAAGGTCGGCTGGACGGCGACCTACGGCCCCAGGTGGTCGGGGTCTATTCCGACCTGCAGGGCGCCCCGGCACCCGGCTTGTCCTTCTCGATGGTCGTCGACTCCCGCTATTCCTCGCATCCGTCGCTGGTGAAACTGCTCGCGATGATCGGCGCGGTGGCGACCACGCTGCTCGCGCTTGCCGCCCTCGCCCGGCTCGACACCAGCGACGGCCGCGGCCACCGGCGGTTCTTCCCGGCCAGCTGGTTCCGTCCGACCTGGGTGGACGCGGTGGTGATCGGCACCTTGGTGCTCTGGCACTTCGTCGGGGCGAACACCTCCGACGACGGCTATCTGCTCACGATGGCCCGGGTCGCCGGGCACGCCGGTTATATGGCGAACTACTTCCGCTGGTTCGGCGTGCCCGAGGCGCCGTTCGGCTGGTACTACAACGTGTTCGAGCTGTTCAGCCGGGTATCCGACGCCAGCCCGTGGATCCGGCTGCCGGCGCTGATCTGCGGAATTCTGTGCTGGATGGTGATCAGTCGAGAAGTGGTGCCCCGGCTGGGTCATGCGGTGCGCAGCAGCCGGATCGCACTGTGGACCGGCGGTCTGGTGTTTCTGGCGTTCTGGCTCCCGTTCGACAACGGGTTGCGGTCGGAACCGATCGTCGCCCTCGGCGCGCTGCTCACCTGGTGCTCGGTGGAGCGGGCGATCGCCACCGGCCGCCTGCTCCCCGCCGCGGTCGCCGCGTTGATCGGCGCGTTCACCCTGGCCGCAGCGCCGACCGGGCTGATGTGCGTAGCGGCGTTGCTCGCCGGCGCCCGCCCGATCACCCGGATCATCGTGCGCCGACACCGGGAGGTCGGCACACTGCCGCTGCTCGCACCGATCGCCGCCGCGGGCTTGCTGGTGCTGGTCGTGGTGTACGGCGACCAGACGTTCGCCGGAATCCAGGAAGCGAACCGGGTGCGCCGGCTGGAGGGCCCGAACCTGGCCTGGTACGAGGACTTCCTGCGGTACTACTACCTGTTCGTCGAGACGGTGGACGGTTCGGTGTCGCGCCGGTTCGCGTTCCTGACGATGGTGTTGTGCCTGCTCACCACGTTGCTGGTGCTGCTGCGTCGCCGGGTGCCCGGGGTGGCGAACGGGCCGAGCTGGCGATTGCTGGCGGTGGTGTTCGGCGGGCTGTTCTTCCTGATGTTCAACCCCACCAAGTGGACCCACCACTTCGGCGCGTTCGCCGGCATCGCCGGCTCGATCGCCGCACTCACCGCGGTCGTGGTGTCGGCCAACGCGTTACGGTCGCGCCGCAACCGCACGTTCTTCCTGGTCGGGCTGCTCTTCGTGCTGGCGTTGGCATTCTCCGGAATCAACGGCTACTGGTACGTGTCCAGCTACGGCGTGCCGTGGTTCGACAAGCAGGTCACCCTGGGTGGCTACGCATCCAACACGGTGCTGCTGGTGTTGTTCGGGCTGGCCGCGCTGGTTCTGGGCTGGCAGTACCTGCGCGCGGACTACGCCACACCGCCGGCCGCCCACTCCCGCCGCGGCCGGCGGATCGGTTCGCTCGCCGGGGCACCGCTGACCGTCGCTGCCGCGTTGATGGTCGCGTTCGAGGTACTCTCCCTGCTCAAGGGCGCGGTTGCGCAGTATCCGGCGTATTCGCTGGCCCGGTCGAACATCGAGGCGCTCAGCGGCAAGACCTGCGGGCTGGCCGACGATGTGCTGGTGGAGACCGACCCGAACAACGGTCGCCTCACCCCGATCATCGATCCGGCCAATCCGCCGCAGAATCCGAACGACCCGCTCGGTGGGGGCGCGCCGGTCGGCTTCTCGCCCGACGGGATCCCGGACGATCTCTCTGCGGACAAGGTGTCGGTCAAGCCGGGCATGGGCAATACCGTGCAGCAAGGGGTCGGCCCGAACGTCGCCGGTGGGGAGAGTGCCGGGACCGGCGGCGGGACCGGCGAACGCACGGTGAACGGCAGCACCGCGAAGCTGCCGTTCGGGCTCGATCCGAAAACCACCCCGGTGCTCGGCAGCTACCAGCCGAGCCTGCAGGAGCCGGCGCAGCTCACCTCGAGCTGGTACCAGCTACCCCCGCGCTCCGCCGATGCACCGTTGGTGGTGATCTCGGCCGCCGGCCGGATCTGGTCGGTCGACGACACCGGCACCTCCACCTACGGCCAATCGCTGACCGTCGACTACGGCAAGAAGATGCCCGACGGGAGCATCCAGGTCGAGGGCAACTACCTGCCACGCGATATCGGTCCGGCGCCGTCGTGGCGCAACCTGCGGGTGCCGTTGGACGAGCTGGCAGCGGATGCCGACGTGATTCGGATCGTCGCCAACGACCCGAACCTGACCGGTGACCAGTGGCTGGCCTTCACCCCGCCCCGGCTGCCCAAGCTGAGTTCGCTGAACAGCTTCATCGGCAGCACCCAGCCGGTCCTGCTGGACTGGGCGGTCGGGCTGCAGTTCCCCTGCCAGCGACCGTTCGATCATCGCTACGGCGTCGCCGAGATGCCGGACTACCGAATCCTGCCCGACCGCCCGCTGGCGATCAGCTCCACCGATACCTGGCAGGCGGCCGAGTTCGGCGGACCACTCGGGTTCACCGAGATGATCGCCTCGTCCAGTACCGTCCCGACCTATTTGAAGGACAACTGGGCCCGCGACTGGGGCTCGCTGGAGCGCTACAACCGCTACTACCCGTCGGCGAAACCGGCACAGATCGAGACCGATGAGACGACCCGCAGCGGGTTCTGGACGCCCGGGCAGATCCGCGCGTCCTGAGCGTGACGATCTCGGCGCTCAGTGCGGTCGGTAGACGTCGGCCCGGAGTGGAATCCGGATGACGATGCGTCGGTCGGCGTCGAGCCTGATCAAGACCCGGTAGGGCAGCGGCGGCGGTTCGCCTCGGCGATCCTGCCCGCGTGGGCACGCAAGAGTCCGCAGATGTCGGCGGAGGCCACGTCCTCGGTGCGGACCGGCACCCTCGCCCAGGTCATGGCGACCCTGCGGCCGAGTATGGATCGGCGCGCAAGAGAATGGAGAACAGGTTTCGTGACGAACTCCAGAAGCGTCGTTGTCAGCGGCGGGGGTTCCGGAATGGGACGCGCCATTGCCGAAGCGTTTGCTGCTGCCGGCGACAGCGTTCTGATCCTCGGCAGGCGCGCCGACAAACTCGCCGAGGTTGCCAGTTCCACCGGCGGACGTCACGTAGCTTGCGACCTTTCGAACGCCGAGGACGTCGCGGCCGCCGCGGAGTCCTTCGACAAAATCGAGGTGCTCGTCAACTGTGCCGGTGGCAGATCGCGCCGCAAAGGCCGCGACCTGGGAACCATCCGCCAGCGGTGGACCGACGACTTCGAGACCAACGTGCTGACCGTGGTGCTGCTCACCGAGGCGGCATTCCCACACTTCGCGCCGGGCGCCCGGCTTATCACGATCGGTTCGATTGCCGCGTGGCGTGGTAACGACTCGTACGGCGCGGTCAAGGCGGCCCTGCACGGATGGAACCATGGGGTAGTACCGCGGATGGCGGCAATCGGCGGTACCTCGAACATCGTGGTTCCGGGATTTGTCTCCGGCACAGAGTTTTTCGGTATCGAACTCACAGAAGCCGATCTGGCCCGGCGGGCTGGCGAGTCGCTACTCGGGCGCGTCGGCCAAGTCGACGACATCGTCGGGATGGTCACCTACCTCGCCTCGCCGGCGGCCGGTTTCGTGACTGGCCAGATCCTGGGGGTCAACGGTGGCGCAGTCCTGGGCCGCTGACATCCGCAAACGGCACGGCGACTACGTCGAGCTGTACCGTGCCGAAGTAGTAGCACTGCTGGCAACGCTCAGCAGTGTGGCCGATGCCGACCTCGACCTGCCGCCGCGATGCTGCGGCTGGACCGTCCGCGATCAAATAGCCCACCTTGCGGACATCGACGAAGTCGCTGCTCACACCGTGCGCGGAGGTCAACGCTCCTTTGAGCGGATCGCGCCAGCCGCCCGACGCCGACGCGTTCACGCGCAGCGGCTGCGATCGCGGCGGCACGATGCCTAGGCCACGGTTGCTGGATTGGTCGCGGACAGCGTCGAGCGAATGCGTCTCGACATTGGCGGACTGCTCAGGTGTTCGACGAGTACGGTCGGGATTTGATTGCAGCGCAACATAACTCGCGATAGGCCGCACGCTCGAGTATTGGGCTCATCGCGGCGACATACGGAATGCGCTGGGGATCGACACGCCGGGCAGCACAGCGGGCGCTACGTGCATCGCGGAACTATCGCTGGCAACGCGCCGTTGGACGCAGCTCGCAGAGTGCATCGATTCGGTGACGCCGACGCGATGCATGTGGTGCAGGGAGCGCTGCACGACTGGGCCTCACTTGCGAACGTTCTCCTGCAGCAGTACTCGGCTCGCCTACGGCAGGTACTTCATCGACGCCAATGCGGCCGGTCAGGTTGCGGAGCGGTAATGGTCGCCCTCGACACGCACCGGAAACGGCGGCACCGTCACCGAGACGTAGCTGAGCGTCATCTCGCCGCCGTTGAAGATCGCGTGGCTGGCACCGGGTGGCACGTAAACCATTTCACCAGTGGCTACTTCCATCGTTTCATCACCGACGGTCATCTGCCCCTTGCCGGCGATGATCACGTAAATCTGTGTGCTGACCGGATGGACGTGGTCGGATTGTCGGCTGCCGGGAGCGGCGGTGACAACCGTGATCGACATCGGCGTGTCGTCCGAGGGCAAGCCGAGCAACAGATGCGAAATCTGTCCGTTGCCGCGCTCGTTGCGAGGAACATCGCCGACTCGGCGCACCAACATCGCGATCCCTTTCCGTTGCTCTCAGCCCAGCTAGCGGCCCTTCTCCCTCACCCCAGCATCCATCCTGCGCTTAGACATAGGCGATGAGCCCGACGACGACAGCGTCGTCGAGTTCGCGGGTTGCGGTTGTTCAGCGGGCTGAGAATGCCGCGCCGCCCAGTCGGCAGTCCGGTCGACTACGCGCCGACAACCTTGTCAGATCGGCATCAACATGTGCTTACGCCCGAGATCCGTGGCCTGCTTATCGCGTAGCAACCGCAGCGCTTGCCGGATCTGCAGCCGGGACTCGTGCGGCTGGATGACCGCATCGACGTAGCCGCGTTCGGCCGCCGTCCAGGGGGTGGCGACATGGTCGTAGTAGTAGTCGACGAGCTGCTGGCGTACTTCTTCGCCCCGCTCCCCGGCGGCCTCGATCTGCCGCCGCCCGATGACGGCGATGGCGCTCTGCGGACCCATCACGGCGATCCGCGCGGTCGGCCAGGCCAGGTTGATATCGGCGCCGAACTGCTTGGAGCCCATCGCCGCGTAAGCGCCGCCGTAGGCCTTGCGCACGTTCAACGTCACCATCGGCACCGACGCTTCGGCCACCGAGAAGAAGAACCGGCCGCCGCGCCGGATCACCCCGATCCGCTCCTCCTCGACGCCCGGCAACACGCCCGGCGTGTCCACCACGAACACCAGCGGGACCTGGAACGCGTCGCAGATCCGGATGAACCGCGCCGCCTTGTCCGAACCCCGCGCATCGAGCGCGCCGGCGAGCACCAGCGGCTGATTCGCCACCACGCCCACCGTGCGCCCGTCCACCCGGGCGAACCCGGTGATCAGGTTGCGTGCGTACTGACCGTTGTATTCGAGGAAATCGCCGTCGTCGAAGATGCGGAGCAAGATCTCGTGCATGTCGTAACTTGCGGTGTCGCTGTCCGGAATGATCGCGTCGAGCTCGCGATCAGACGCAACGATCTCCGGCTCCAGCCCGGGGTTGACGATCGGCGCCACCTCGTGGCAGCTCGACGGCAGGAACGTCAGATAGCTCCGGGCCCACGCGTACGCTTCGGCTTCGTCCTTGGCCAGGTGCTGGATGTTGCCGTTCTCGGTCTGGCTGAACGCACCGCCGAGTTCGTCGATGCTCACGTCTTCGCCGGTCACCGCCCGGATCACGTCCGGCCCGGTGACGAACATGTACGAGTCTTCGGTGGCCACGATCGTGTCGGTCGCCACCGTCGGCGCATACACCGATCCGCCGGCGCACTTACCGACGATCACCGACACCTGCGGAACCTTGCCGAGCAGCTGCTTGTGCGCGACGCTCATTCGCGCGTACCAGGACAGCGAGGTGACCGCGTCCTGGATCCGCGCGCCGCCCGAATCGTAGATCCCGACCATCGGACAGCCGACCCGGCCGGCCAGGTTGACGATGTTCTCCACCTTGCGGCCGAACATCTCCCCGACCGTTCCGCCGAGCACGGTCTGATCGTGCGAGAACACCGCGACCGGCCGGCCCTCGACCGTGCCGTGCCCGGTGACCACGCCGTCGCTGTAGAGCGCGTTCGGATCGCCGGGTTGCCGCACCAGCGCGCCGATCTCGACGAAGCTGCCCGGGTCGAGCAGCATGCCGATCCGTTCGCGCGCACTGGGAATGCCCTTTTTGGCCCGCTTGATGATTCCGGCCTCACCGGCTGGTTCGGCGGCCAGTGCGAGCCGCTTTTCCAGCTGGGCCAATTTGTCGGCAGTGGTGCTCATCCGCGGCCCTCCGGCACGATCTGGGCGAGTCGGCGGGTGAGATCCGCGCCGATCTTCGCAACGTACGGCTCGTCCACGATCTGCACGTGATCGCCACCCACGTGGATGATCTCCAGGTCGGCGATGTAGCCGTCCCAGCCCCCGTTCGGCGCCCGATTCCGGTAGACGGGTTCCAGCTCGATCATCCCGTCGTGGTAACGGTCGGCCAGGTACAGCACGGCCGCGCCGTCGTATTCGGAGGCCGATACATTGGCCAGCGCCCGGCTGTCGATCCAGGATTGCCGCTCGTGTTCGATCATGCTGACCGGCACATTGGCCCCGCTCATCTTGACCAGATCGGTAATGATCTTGACCTGCTCCGCCTCGGACGCCTCGGCCAGCTGATCGACCGGGATGGCGTCCTGATCGATCCCGTAGGTGCGGGCGGCGAATGCGGCGTAGCGCTCGAACCGCTCCCGATTCGCTGCCGGCCCCTGCGCCGGTCGCTCGGTCGGCAGCGCCAGATCGATCATCCCGACCAGCTGCACGTCGGCCCCCTCGGCGCGCAACAGCTTGGCCACGGTCAAGGCCAGCACCCCGCCGAGCGACCAGCCGTACAGCACGTACGGACCGTCGCCCTGCAGCTTGCGCAACGCCGGCAGGTACTGCCGGGCCCGCGCTTCGATCTCCCCGTCGACCCGCTCGAAACCGTACATCGGCGTGGCCGCGGGCAGCCGTCGCAGCAACGGTTCGTACACCGTGGTGGTCGAGCCGGACGGATGGAAGACGAACACCGGAACGGCGGCCGAGCCGGCTTCGGGCGCGCGCAGCGTGCGGACGAACCCGTCCAGGTCGCTGCTCTCCATCAGGTTGCGTACCTGGTCGGCGAGCTGCTCGATCGTCTCTGCGTCCAGCACGTCGTCGACGGTGATCTCACCTTTGGCCCGTTCGGACAGCCGGGCGGCCAGCTTCTCGGCGACCTCCTCGGTCAGGATCGGCAGCGTGTTGCGGACGCCCTTCGCCGACTCACCGGTGACCACCGCCCAGGTGGCGAACGTCAGCCGTTCGGCCGGATCGCGTGGCGGAACGTTCCCATCCCCGATCGGCGCGGGCTCCGGCTCCGGCTGAGCCTCGGCGGCAGCCGGCTCGGCAGCAGCAACCGGCTCCGCAGCGGCGGCGGACTGTTCGGTGATCTGCTCGGCTTCGGCGATCACCGAGGTGTCCTCGTTGTCCAGCCGCTCGGCTACCGCTTCGGCATCGGCCGCCGCGGCTTCCTCGGCCGCCACCTTCTCCGCAGCCTGCTGCTCGGCCAGCGCCTGCACCTCGTCGCGATGCTCGATGGCGTACCGCAGGTACTTGCCGACGTCGATCAGGTTCGCGTCCCGCACCGCCTGCAACTGCAGCTGCGGGATGTCGAACTCGTACTCCACCCGGTTCTTGATCCGCATCGCCATCAGCGAGTCCAAACCCAGCTCGATCAACGGGATCTCCCGCGGGATGTCCTCGACCGCGTAACCCATCGACTCGGCGACGATCTCGGCCAGCCGATCCTCGGGCGTGATCGGTCCGTCCGGGTCCCACTTGCCGCCGAACGTGTCGACCACTTCCAGGTCCGCCGGCCGATCCGATCCCGCCGGCGGGGCCGGCCGATCCGGGTCCGCCGGCAGCTGTTGCGCGAGTCCGGCCGGCGCGGCCGCCGCCGGGTCCGCCGCGGCCTGATCGGTTCCGGCGACCACCGCCTCGTACACCAGCCGGAACTCGTTGCCGACCCGCGCGTGTACCTGCGCCGACGCACCGCCCAGATGCGGGGTGATCGTGGTGGTCAAGGTGCCGGCGCGCGGTAGCTCGCCGTAGGTCACCGCCGGGCCGGCCGCAGCGCCGACGAACACCTGGCCGGCAGCCGCCAGCACGAGGGTGTCCGGGTCGGGAACCACGGCCGCCTGCACCTGGAACACGTGCCGCCCGTCCGGCAACGCGACGTGCGCGCCGGGCATCCGGGCATCACCGGAAATCGACATCCGGGAATCGATCCAATACCGCTTGCGCAGGAACGTGGTGCGCGGGATAGGCGCGTATCCGCCCGGCCCGGCCAGTGCGGCCAGGTCGACCTGCTGCCCGGACACGTACAGCTGCGCGAGCGCCGACCGCATCGCCGCGACTTCGTCTTCCTTGCGCTTGAGCGTCGGAACCAGCCGGGCGTCGTGCGCGCCGGCCGCGAACGTGGTCCCGGCCACCTGCATCAACGCCACCGAGTGCGGCGCGAGCTCGACGAAGGTGGTGTGTCCGGACTCGACCGCGAGCCGAATCGCGTTGGTGAAGTACACCGACCTCCGCATATTGCGGACCCAGTAGTCCACGTCGTGCACCGGGCCGCTGCCCGGCCGGTAGTACGTCGCCTCGTCGACCGTCGAGTACAGCCCGACGCGCAGTGTGCGCGGTTCGATCCCGGCCAGCTCGGCCGCGAGTTCACCGAGCAGCGGGTCCATGTGCGAGGTGTGCCCGGCACCCTTGGTCTGCAGCACCCGGGCCAGCTTGCCCTCGGCCTCGGCGCGCGCCACGATCGCCGCGACGTCGGCTTCCGGCCCACCGATCACGGTGTGCGTCGGCGCCGCATACACCGCGATCTCCAACCGCGGGAACTCGGTGAGCACCTCGGTGATCTGCTCGGCGCTGTATTCGACGACGGCCATCCGGCGGATGTCGTCATCGGTGACCATCGCCTCGCCCTCGCCCATCAGTCGCGAGCGCGCACAGATCACCCGGACCGCATCGGCCAGGTCCAAGCCGCCGGACAGATACGCCCCGGCTACCTCCCCGAGCGAATGCCCGACCACCGCAGCCGGCTCCGCGCCGTAGTGCCGGAACACCGCGGCGAGGCCCAGCTGACAGGTGAAGATGCCGACCTGGGACGTCCCGACATCCCAGTCCTGGGCATCGTCGAGATACAGCTCGGTGACGCTGTATCCGGCCTCGTCCTGAACGAGTGCATCCACCTCGTCGACCGCCCCGCGGAACACCGGGTCGGCCTGATAGAGCTGCTTGCACATCTTGCGGTGTTGCGCACCGAATCCGGACAGCACCCACACCGGCCCGAGCGCGTCCGGCGCGGTCGCGCCGACCACGCTCGGATGGGCCTTGCCCGCGGCAACTGCGCGCAACCCGGTGATCGCCTCGGCGTGCGTGTTCGCCAGCACGACCGAGCGGGTCCGGCCGTGGCTGCGCCGGGCCAGCGAACGGGCCACGTCGGCGAGCGGCGCGGCGCTGCCGGCCTCGGTCTCCAACCAGTCGGCCAGCTCGGCAGCCGTGCGACGCAATCGGGACGGCACATAACCGGACACCGCGAGCAACAACGGCGGGGCACCGGCGATCCCGGCCGCGGGCGCCGCCGGAGCGTCGTCCGCCGTCACCGAATCGGACCCTGCCGAATCGACCGTCACCGGATCGGACACTCCCGGATGGGACGCCGGCCGGTACTCCTGCACCACGACGTGCGCGTTGGTGCCGCCGAAGCCGAATCCGGACACCCCGGCGACGGCACTGCCGCTGTACCGCGGCCAATCGGTCTGCTCCGGGATCACCTGCAGATGCGCAGCGGCGAAGTCGATGTACGGGTTCGGGCCGGTGTAGTTGATCGAGGGCGGCAACGTATCCGCTTGCAGCGACAGCACTACCTTGGCCAGCGACGCCGCACCCGCCGCGGACTCCAGGTGACCGAAGTTGGTCTTGGCCGAGCCGAGCAATGCCGGGCGGTCCGCGGCTCGGCCCCGACCGACCACTCGGCCCAGCGCATCGGCTTCGATCGGGTCGCCGATGATCGTCCCGGTGCCGTGCGCCTCGATATAGTCGACGGTCGACGGCACGATCCCGGCGTCGCGATACGCCGCGCGCAGTACGTCCACCTGGGCATCCGGATTCGGCGCGAAGATCCCGTTCGAGCGGCCGTCGGAGTTGACCGCCGAACCCTTGATCACCGCGAGCACGGTGTCCCCGTCCCGTTCGGCATCGGTCAGTCGCTTCAACACCAGCAGACCGCCGCCCTCGGACCGGACCATCCCGTCGGCGTCCTTGGCGAACGCCTTGATCCGCCCGTCCGCGGCCACCGCGCCGACGCTGTCGAAGCCGAGGGTCACCATCGGCGCGATGAGCGTGTTCACCCCGCCGGCCAACGCCACGTCCGCCTCGCCACCGCGGAGCGCCCGCACCGCCTGGTGCACCGCAACCAGCGCGGACGAGCAGGCGGTGTCGATCGCGACCGACGGACCACGGAAGTCGTAGAAGTACGACACCCGGTTCGCCACGATCGAGGTAGCCGCACCGGTCAGCGCGAACGGGGTGTCGCCCATCTTCGGGTTGAGCGCGGACAGCAACGAAAAGTCGTGCGACGACGAACCGAGGTACACCCCGACCTGGCCGCCTTTCAGGCTGCTGGCCGGAATGCGGGCATGCTCGAGCGCTTCCCACGCCAGTTCCAACGCCAACCGCTGCTGCGGATCGACCTGCTCCGCCTCGGTGCCGGAGATGGCGAAGAATTCCGCGTCGAAGCTCTGCACGTCGTCGAGGTAGCCGCCGCGGGTATTGCCCTTCGCCACCGCCTCGGCGATCGCCGGTTCCGAGGTGAACTCGGCCCACCGCCCGGGCGGCAGGTCGGTGGTGCCGTCGCCCCCGGAGATCAGGAATTCCCAGGTGCTCTCCGGGGTCTCTCCGGCCCCGGGGAACCGGGTGGACAGTCCGACGATCGCGATGTCGTGCGAGCTCGGGTCACCGACCGGTGCGGCGGTGTAGTAGGAATCGTCCGCGGTCTCCGCCGGCGGTTCGGGCTCGCCCTCGACGATCCGCTCGGCCAGCGACGCGATGGTCGGATGCTGGAACACGACTGTGGCCGGCAGCACCACTCCGGTCAGATCCTCGATCTCACCGCCGAGCGCGATGGCATCGCGCGATGCGAGGCCGAACTCTTCCATCGGCCGGTCCACGGTGATCGCCTCGACCGGCTGGCCGGTGGCAGCAGCGACCCATCGGCGCAGCCACTCCCGCATCTCGGCAACCGTCATCTCGGCAGGTTTGTCGTCGGCCATCACGTCCCCAAATTACTGGCGGTGGGTGGATTCATTCCCCGAGACTGCTCGCGACGGTTTGCCGGGCCGCGGGGTCGTCGGCAACCGCGTCCGGGAACGCCTGCTGCTGGTACCCGCCGCGCAGGGTGCCCTCCAGATAGGCCGCCTTGCAGGCCCGGCGAGCGATCTTGCCGCTGGAGGTACGCGGGATCGAGCCGGCCGGAACCAGGAGCACGTCGCGCGCGGTCACCCCGTGTCGCTGAGCGATCGCCACCCGGATCTGCTCGGCGATCGGCCGCGGATCGGCCTTCCCCTTGCCGGCCGCGCGCTCCGCGACGATCACCAACTGCTCGGAGGTGTCGTCCGGATCCTGCTGCAAACCCGTGTAGCTGTCCTCGAACACCACGTCGGGCAGCTCGTTGGCCGGCACCGAGAACGCCGCGAGGAAGCCGGGCCGGATCGCGTCGCTGGCCTCCTGCGCGGAAAACTCCAGGTCTTGCGGGTAGTGGTTCCGGCCGTCGACGATCACCAGGTCCTTCACCCGGCCGGTGATGCACAGCTCACCGTCGATGTAGACCCCGTAGTCGCCGGTCCGCATCCAGTCGGCATCGGCCGCCGTACCGTCGGCGTGCGACCGCTCGGGTTGCCGCGCAACGAGGCGGTTCCGGAAGGTTGCCGCCGATTCATCCGGCCGGCCCCAATACCCGATGCCCATGTTGCCGCCGTGTAGCCAGATCTCCCCGACCACACCGTCCGGTCGCTCGGACCCGGTGTCCGGGTCGACGATCACCGCCCACTGACTCAGCGCGACGTAGCCGCAGGACACCTGGCTGATCGCGTTCTCCGCGTCCGCGTCGACCTTGACCGCACGACCCGCGTTCAGCTCGGTGCGGTCCAGATAAACCACCTTGGCTTCGTCCTCGTGCCGGGTCGCCGAGACGAACAAGGTGGCCTCCGCCATGCCGTAGCACGGCTTGATGGCGGTCTTCGGCAGCCCGTACGGCGCGAACGCCTCGTTGAACTTCCGCATCGACGACGTCGTCACCGGCTCGCTACCGTTGATCAGGCCGATCACGTTGGACAGGTCGAGCGTCTCACCCGCTCGCGGTAAGCCACGAACCGCGGCATGCTCGAACGCAAAGTTCGGCGCGGCCGCGAACGTGCCGGCGCCATCGGACTGCGCCGCCAACTCCTCGATCCACCGCGACGGCCGCCGCACGAAGGCCATCGGCGACATGATCGTGATGAACTTGCCGGCCATCGCGGGCAGGATCACCGTGAGCAGTCCCATGTCGTGGAACATCGGCAGCCAGGTGACCCCGCGCGAGTTCTCCTCGAACGCCATCCCGTTGATCATCTGGAGCAGGTTCGTGCCGACTGCGCGGTGGGTGATCTCCACGCCCGCCGGAGTCCGGGTGGAGCCGGAGGTGTACTGCAGGTAGGCGATGTCGTCGATCACCAGATCCGGCCGCACCCACGCCTCGCCGACGCTGTCCGGGATCGCATCCACCGCGATCACTCGCGGCCGTTGCGCGGCGGGCAACGGCCGGAAGAACTGGCGCACGCCGGCCGCGGAGCTGGTGGCGGTGAGGATCGCCGACGGCTTGCAGTCACCGAGCACCGCGTGCAGGCGGTCGGTGTGGCCGGGCTCGTCGGGATCGAACAACGGCACCGCGATGGTGCCGGCATAGATCGCCGCGAAGAACGACACCACGTAGTCCAGGCCTTGCGGAGCCAGGATGGCGACGCGGTCGCCGAGCTCGGTGACCTGCTGCAGCCGGGCGGCGACCGCCCGCAACCGGCGACCGAACTGGTCCCAGGTCAGGTCTTTGTACTCACCGTCGCGCTCGCGCGAGTAGTCGATGTAGCGGTAGGCGAGCGTGTCGCCCTCTTCGCGGGTGTGCTTCTCGACGTGATCGACCAGAGTCCTGCCCTCGGGGATCCGGATATTACCGGCCTCATCGAGGTAGTCATCGAAAGTCTCGTCGATCATTCCTTCTCCTCCGAAGCACCGCACCGGGTTGTGCATGCGCCCCGACCAGCTTCGCGTGCGGGTCTACAGCGCCACCCTCGCGGTTCTCACGAGCATTACCTCACCGTCAACGCTGGGCGAACGCCGTATGGCTAGATGGGTCCAAACCAGCAATATGTTACAGACGCTCGGCGGCCGGTCCTACCGGACCGACCACCTGCAACACGCTCGCCCCTCACTGGTCGCGCAGCAACGGGATCACCGGCGCAAAAGCGTCCAGCTGGGTCGGGAACACGCCGACATAGGACATCCCGGTCCGGTCCCGGACACTGCGGATCTGATCGGCGATCTCCTCGAAGGTACCGATCGCCAGGTACGGCGAGGCCAACACGTCGGCGACGTCGAGCTGCACATCCACCTCCAGATTCGGGTACATGCCCTTGTCCAGCGCGGCCAGCGCCGTCTCCACCGTGCGTTCCCGCTCATCGGTGACCACGACCGCCATGATCGTCCAGTTCAGCTCGATGTCGGCGAACCGGTCCCCGGCCGCGGCGCGGATCAGCTGTACCTTCTCCAGAGTCTTCTCGATGGTGATGCCCGAAAGCAAACCCTTGCCGTCCCGGGTGGTCTGCGGCACCACGGAGATGATGTCGGCGTGCTGCGCCGCCAACCGGAGCATCTTCGGCCCACCACCGCCGACCGCGATCGGCGGCCGCGGACCCTGCCGCGGGCGCGGCGTGCCCTTCAGCCCACGAATCTGGTAGTGCTTGCCCTCGAACGTGCATTCCTGCCCGCGCAGCAGCACGTCGAGGATGGTCAGCGCCTCGCCCAGCTTCTCGATCCGCACGCCCGGCGAGTCGTAGGCGATACCGGCCGAATCGAACTCGTCCTTGATCCAGCCCGCGCCGATGCCGAACTCCAATCGGCCCCGGGACAGCACGTCGATCGTGGCCAGATCTTTCGCCAGTACCGCGGGATGCCGGAACCCGTTGGCCAGCACCGACGTACCCAGCCGGATTCGGTCGGTCGCCACCGCCAGCGCGCCGAGCGCGGCGATCGGGCCGACCTGCGGGCCGAGGTGGTCCGGGATCATGAAGCTGTCGTAGCCGTATTCCTCGGCTTGCTGTGCCAGCGCGATGAACTTCCGCGCGCCGCCCTCCTGCTGGTTGCCCTCACCGCCGGCGGCAAATCGGAACGCGCGCGGCGCGGCGCCCGCCGACCCGGCGGCCGCCGACGCGGTATCGGCACTCATCGGCGCACTCATCGGCGGATTCTCCTGACGGACCGGCATGGACGAACGACGACATACCTTAGCCTGCGCCGGCCCGCCCGATCGGCCGGATGGTGACTCATTCGCCCGGACGGGAATCCTGCGGTTCGGCCAACCGCGGCGCCACCTTGTCGATCAGGTCGGTCAGGCTGACCGCCGGCGACCACAGATAGCCCTGCGCAAGGTCGCATCCGACGTCGGCGATCAGCCGGCACTGTTCGCCGGTCTCGACCCCTTCGGCGACCACGGTGATCCCGAGCCGGTGCGCCAGCCGGGTGAATGCGTCGACCAGCTCGCGGCTGCGCAGGCTCGGCCCGGGCCGGGTCTGGCCGTCCGGCACCAGCGATCCGTCGAGCTTGAGCACGGTCGGTGACAGGTGCGCGATCTGCCCGAAAGACGAACTCCGCGCACCGAAGTCGTCGAGCGCGATGCCGACGCCGAGCAGCCGCAGTTGCGCGACCGTGGCCGCGGTGGACCCGCTCGGTGCCACCTGCTCGTCGATCTCGATCACCAAGCGTTTGGCCTCGAGCCCCGTCTCGATCAGGCCGTTGCGGACGGTGTCGACCACGGTCGGATCGGTCAGATCGTCCGCGGACAGGTTGACCGTGAGGAACCAGCCGCGGTCGGCCGGCACTCCGGTGGCGAAGTCGCGCATCGCCTGGCGGAGGACGAAGAAACTGATCTCCCGGCCGTGCCCGGCAGCCTTCAGCAACGGCAGGAATGCCCCGGCGCTGCGCACTTCACCGAAACTGTCGATCATCCGGACCAGCGCTTCGGCGCCGACGATGCCACCGCTGACCGGCGCGACGATCGGCTGGTACCACACGACGATCCGGTTTTCCCGCAGCGCGGCCAACGGCTCGCGGAGGTCCTCGGCCGCGGCCAGTACATCCGCCCGGTCGGCCCACTTGTCCTGGTAGGCCGAACCGTCCGCGCGGGCGACCAGGCTCATCACGTCGTCGCCCGGTTCGGCCACCGCCCAGCCCACCGACGCGGCAACCCGCACGCTCGCGCCGTGCCCCAGGTCGAGCGGATCGCGCAGGGCCAGGGCGACCGCGTGGGCCGCATCGGCCAGCTCGGCCGGGGTATTCGTGTTCCGGCACACCAACATGAACTCGTCGCCGCCGACCCGGCCGAGTACCGCGTCGCGGGCCACCCCGGACAGCCGTTGCACCACCTTCCGCAACACGGCGTCGCCGACGTTGTGGCCGAACGTGTCGTTCACCGACTTGAACCGGTCCAGGTCGGCGTACACCAAGCCGACCGGCTCGTTCTTCGCCAACGCCGAACTGAGTTCGGCGAAGACGACATGTCGGCGCACCGCGCCGGTGAGGTCGTCCACCCGGGCTCGATGTTCCAGGGCACGGCGTGATTCCGCCGCCGATGCGGCCAGCCGCCGGATCTCCACCCCGGCGAGCATCTCGCGCACCGTCACCAGCAACACCACGCCGATCAGAAACGCCAGCGCGGCCTGCGGCCACGTGTCCGGTGGGCGGATCGCCGCGACCAGGGTGAGGACCAACAAGACCAGCGGGACCAGCATCCGGGAATGCCGGTCGGGTGCGACCGGATCGATCTCGCTCATGATCGAGCGGGCGATCAACAGCAACCCGGCCGCTCGGAGCAGACCGGCGATGGACCAGCCGAGATCGGCAAACTGCAATGCCGAAAAGGAGGTCTGGTTACCGCCGTAGATCAGTCCGATATCGCTGGCGTAGAGGACCACCGCGCTGGTCGCCACCAGCCCGTTGCGGAGGCCACCGACGCTGATCGCGATCAGGCACGAGGCGACCACCAGCACCGCGTCGGTACTCAACAGCGCGACCGCGTACCCGGTTCGGCGAACGTCCAGCGCCGTTCCGTCGGTCCAGATCGCCGCGGCGAAGGCGACCAGCATCAGGAAGGTCGCGCCCTCCAACAGGCCGCGCCGGGGGCCACGCCGGACCATCCAGGCCAACACCAGTACCCCGGACGCCGCCCAGGCGACCTGCGCGGCGAGGTAAACCCACTCCAGCAACCAGGCCCGGTCGCCGTACCGGTCGGTGGTCCCCGGCAGCAGCCCGATCAGGTCGGCCACCAGCCACAGCTCGCAACCCACCGCAGCCAGGTACATCGGCAGGGCCCGCGGCGACGCACGGCAGAGCTGCCAGGCAGCGATCACCGCGAAGTAGCTGGAGAGGATCCGGAGCGCGCCCGGTCCACGCCATTGTGGTTCGACCCACTGCGCCGCGATCAACGCCACGGCACACAGCACAAAGAGTCCCGACGCATTGCGGGTATTGCGAACCCGCGGGACGACAGGACTCGACGTGCGGACACCCTCCGACCGCGTCGGGCCGCTTTTCATGATCAACATCATCACAGGTATCCCGCTGAATGGGTAAATCCAGACAAAGCGTGTCAGGTAACCGAGTGATACCAAACAAGACTCGGACTTCGTCCACGGTAGCCCGAGGGTCGCCGGTGTTGCCGCCCGACGCCCCCACCTCAGGAATGCGGGGGTTGTGGCGCCCCGTCGATCAGGGCCGACGCCCACGCGGCCGTCCATTGGGTCGCGGTGGTCCCGTTCGGGTCGACGACGAAGCTCGCGTACTGGCCGTGCACCGGGTTGCCCACGGCGCCGAGCAGGGTCTGCACGCTGCCCAGGATGTTCGTCGGGGTCAGCGCGTTGCGCGGGGCATCGCAGATCAGATCGCCCGGCGCGCAGATGGTGTTCACCCGGTCGGCGAGCGCGCCGAACCCACCGTCGCGCGGACCGGTCATGCTGATCCCCGGCACCTGGATACCGCGCAAGGCCACCTCGGCGCCGATGCCGGACGGGTCGGCGCCGATTTCGTTCGCCTGCCCGGCCACCCGACGGCCGTCGGCGATCAACGTCACCCCGAGCACCTGATCGGCCGGCACCGGGCCGTCACCGGCACCGATCCGCGCCGCCAGATCTCCGGCGATCACCGCACCCTGGGAGAAGCCGGTCAACACGAAGGTGGTCAACGGACAGTTCGCATGCATGCCGGACAAGACCTCGGTGGTCCGCCGGGTGCCTTCGGTGCGGCTGTTGTTGTAGGACTGTTGCCCATCCGGTGGCAGCGCGATCGGGTTGGAGAACTGCGCCACGTACGGGACGGTGTAGACGTCCACCCGGCCGGCCGGAAACTGCTCCTGCACCGGCCGGGTGACGTTGAGCAGCAACGCCGCCGGGTTCGCCGCCGGCGCGTGCGGATCGTCGGCATCGGTCGACTCCCAGGTGCCGGGGATCGCCACGAACTGGACGTCGGGACAACTGGCCGGTTGGGACTGCGGCAGCGGCGGCCCGGGCGGCCCCGGCGGAGCCGGCTTGGGCAGCAGACCGGCCAGGACGTACCAGAGCAGGAGCGCCAGCGCGACGATCGCCAGCGCGAGCAGCGCCAGCAGCAGAAGCAACCGGCGCCGACGTCGTCGAACGGCTGGACGGGTCACGTGCAGTACGTGGACTTGGCCGTGTCGAGGTAGATCTTGCCGGCCTCCTCGGCCGAATGTTTACCGCCGGTGACCGACTCCTCGCTCCCGGCCATCGCATTGACGAACGTAGCCAATTCCTCGTCGGTAGCGCCCTGCTGCACGCCTTGACAGACATAGGCGCCGATGGACAACGCATTCTCCCCGTTGCCGGACAGGGTCAGTCCCTGCTTACGCAGCGCGTCCAGGTACGCGGCTTCTTTCGGGCTGGCCGCAGCGCTGTCGCCGGACGGGGCTGCGCTCTGCGCCGGTTGTGCCTGTTCACCCGCCGGCGGTGGCACGGCGGCCGGGGAACCGGCCGCGGCCGAACTGCTCTCGGCCGGCGCGCCGGATTCCGGGCTGAGCGCATCGGAACTCGATGCCGGCGCCCCGGGCGCGGGGGCAGCCGCGGATGCGGTGGCGGCCGGCGCCTCGGGTGCGGACGCCGCCGAACTCAGCGTCGGGGTGTCCGACGCAGTCGAATCGTTGCCGCAAGCTGCGAGCATTCCACTCGCCGCGACACACAGAACAACTGCGGCGGCCGCACGGCGAGCACCGCGGCGTTGCCGTCCGGGCAGGTGCGCAGAACGCATACGGTCGGATCTCCTCCACTGATGGACCGATGAATCGGCACCAGCCTACGGACCACCGACCGATTCGGCCGGTACCGGACCGATGCTGTTGCCCGTGCCACACCGATCACGGCAACGCGAGCACCGCCGCCTGCCCGTCGCGCAGCTGGATATTGCCGAACTGGAAGTTCTGCTGCGTGCCGCCGGCGATGTCGAACTGGTCGCCGGTCGGGAAGCCGAGCCGGCCGTTCTCGTACCCGGCCGCGCGCCAGGCGTCGAAGATCGGCCCGTTCCGGACCGACCAAGCGCCGGTCAGCGGACTCCAGTAGATGCTGCCGCCTTCGAACTCGGTGAACTTGCCGAAATCCTTGATCGACATCTCCTCGGACTTGGGGAATCCGAGCGGGCTCTCCTCGTACCCGAGCCCGGCATACTTCTCCATGATCTTGCCGAGCACCGCGTGCGTGCCGGCCGCATCTACCGAATACATCGTGCCGATCTCGAATCCCTGCACGTCGGCCGGCTTGTTCGGAATCCGGGCCTGCTCCGACACCGGGTAACCGAGCGGACTGCGCTCGGCACCCTGCTGCACCCAGGTATCCCGGATCCGGCCCGCGACGACGTGCGCGCCGGTCTGCGGAGTCCAGTAGACGGCACCATGCTCGAACAGCTGGAACCGGCCCCGACCGTCGGGCGCGGCCTGCTCCGGGCCGAGCGGCAGACCCAGCGCATTCGCCGCCGGGTAATAGGCACCGCCGATTCGGCCGGCAACCGCATGGGTACCGGTAGCACCGCTGATCAAGCGCCCGAACCGGAAGTCCTGCGCGGTCCCGCCCGGCACGCCGTAGGTGCCGGTGACGCAGTCGCCCAGCCACGCGTTCACCGCGAGTGCCGCACCGAACGCGCCGTCCGGGCCACAGCTCGGCTTGCCCGCGTCCACCCCCAACGCGGCAGCGGCCTGGGGCCAGGATTGCCGCATCTCGAAATCCCAGTACGGCCACGTGTGCGTGCCGGCCGCCCGATACCGCACCTCGGCCGGAATGCCGAGCTTCTGCAGCTTGGTGGCGAAATTTTCGGTGGTCAGCCGGGAGAGCACCTCCAGCCCGACGCCGGCCAAGTTGGTGGTCACGCCGGGGACACCGTTGACCTGATCGCTCTGCCCGGCGAGGCCGGTGCCGCTGGACAGGTAGAGGCTCACCCCGCGAAGCTGGTCGGCCAGCACGTACGGGTCGTGCGCCGGCCATTCCGGTCCGGTCTTCGGCCCCCACATCGCATGCGAATCGAAGTTGCCCGCATCCCGCAGCGCGAAGCCGATGGCTTCCGGCATGCCCAGGGTGGTGGTGGACAGAAAGCCGGAGTAGGCCGCGGCGTACTTGAAGAAGCCTTCGTTGCGCGCGGCCAGGAACATCGCCGAGGTGGCCCCCATCGACAAACCGGCCACGCCGCGAACATCGGTCGTCCGCCACCCGTCGGACAGCAGTGGTGGCAGCTCCTTGGTCAGAAACGTCTCCCACATGTAGCGGCGCCCGTTGTCCGGCTGCAGCCAGTCGGAGTAGAAGCTGCCCTGCCCGCCGACCGGCAGCACCACGTTGACGTTCTTGTCCGCGTAGAACTCCTCGGCGCCGGCGTCGAGCGTCCACCCGCTTTCGGTGTCCTGAGCACGCAGCCCGTCCAGCATGTACAACGCCGGGAATCGCGCCTCCGGCCGGATGTGCCAGTCCCGAGCGAGCAACAACTGCACCTGGATCGTCGCGCCCATCGACGGTGAATCGATCCACAGCGCTACTCGGCGGTCGGTCAACCAGTCCACCCGCCGCACCGACGCGCTGTCCGCCGCCCCGGCCACCGGCGCGGTGGCGGTCGCGATACCCAGCGCAAGCAGCATGGCCAGGAACACGCCGACGAGTCGCATCGCCGCGCCGCGCATCGGCGCGTCCCGTATTGCAGCCCCTCGCATCGCAGCCTCGCTTTCGTCGTGCCGGGTGCCGTACCGGGACCTTTGTAAACCGACGAAGATCGGAATTTGCTGCGCCGCGCGGGGCTAAATATAGCTAATGTGATCTATGTTGCGAATGTTACCGGGATGATTCCGCAGCGTGACTCGCGTTCGAACGAACGAACCGCCGCCCGGCACGATGCCGAGCGGCGGTCCGAGCGGAGCGACTAACGCGCGTCGAGCGCGTCCAGGAACATCGGCCGCGACTTGGCCAACTCACCTTCCCAGTACTTCCACGAGTGGGTTCCCGTCGCCGGGAAGTCGAAATGGGCCGGAACGCCGAGCGAGGCCATCCGGACCTGGAAGGCCCGGGTATTCACCAGCGACAGCGCCTCCAAGCCCATCGCGTTCACCGTGTTGAACGCGCCGACCAGCGAGTTCGGCTGATCGTAGCGGCCCGGCAGGCCACTGGCCGCGGAGATGTAGAGCGGCATCCCCTTCAGCTTCGGCGCGAACACGAAGGGGTCGTTGCGCAGCCAGGCGGGGCTCCACGGCGGACCCCACATCGAGTCCACGTTGAATCGGCCCGCGTCGAGCATCGCGACCCGGATCGCTTCGCGCATCCCGGGCGCCGAGATGTTCAGGTAACCGGAGTAGGCAGCCGCCGACTTGAACTGATCGCGGTGGTGCGCAGCCAGGGTGAGCGCGGCGCTACCGCCCATCGACAGCCCGGCCACGGCGTTGTTCGTCTTGGAAACTCCGCGGGCCGCCAGGAACTCCGGCAGTTCCTCGGTGAGGAACGTTTCCCACTTGTAGGTGACGTTCTGCCCGTTCAGATTGCTCGGTGCGTACCAGTCCGAGTAGAAGCTGGACTGCCCACCCACCGGCATCACCAGGGTGACGTTGTCTCCGGCGAACTGCCGCAGCGCATCGGTCTCGAACGACCAGGCATTGCGGTCGTTGCGCGCGCGCAACCCGTCGAGCAGGTAGAGCGCCGCGTTGCCGCCCCGCGAGGCCCACTGGACCTGCACTTTGATCGGGCCCATCCCGGACGGGACGACGAGATCTTCGGTGCCGCCGGCCGGCGCGCGCAGCGCCGGTGCCGTCAGCGGCGCCGCCTCGGCGATCGTGCCGCCGGCCAACCCCGCCGCGAAGGGCGCGACCAGCGCGACCGCGCTCGCCCGCAGTATTCGCCGGCGCCAGCGCACTCGCCGAGCCGAGGCTGCGTTGCCACCACGCATCTTCTCTCGCACTCCTTCGACCGTCCATCCGGCACCCGGTCGCGACCGGCTACCGCGAGCTGTAGCGATGGGCAAAACCGACACACCGCGTTCGATCGAAGAGACCTTATCGTGTCCCGCCGGCGATGTCGCCCAGGGTCTGGAGCCGACCGAAAGAGACCGACCGGCAGCTCGACGAGCTGCCGGTCGGCAATCTGGTTTCGTTCTCGGCCCGACTCAGCCGATATGCGCGCTCAGGTCCGGCAGCATCCGGTAGACGTTGTCCGCCCACCACGGCCAGCTGTGCGTACCCACCGGCGGGTAGTCGTAGGTGACGTTGTTGTAGCCGAGCGAGGCGAGCCGCACCTGGAAGGCGCGGGTGTTGGCCAGCGCGATCGCCTCCAGGCCCATCGCGTTGCCGGTGTTGTACAGATCGACGAACGATCGTGGCTGGTCATGCATGCCCGGGATGCCGCTACCGGAGGCGATATAGAGCCGGATGCCCTCGTCCCGCAGCCGTGGCGCGAACACGAACGGGTCGTTGCGCAGCCAGTTCGGATCCCACGGCGGGCCCCACATCGCGTCGATGTTGTAGCCGTTCTGATCCAGGAAGGCCAACCGCATGGCCTCTTTCATGCCGGGCGCGGAGATGTTCAGGTAGCCGGAGAACGAACCGGCATAGGAGAACTGATTCGGGTGGTAGGCGGCCAGGGTGAGCGCGGCACTACCGCCCATCGACAGCCCGAAGATGCCGTTGCGGGTCTGGCTGAAGCCCAGCCGAGCGGCCAGCGCATTCGGCAGATCCCGGGTGATGAAAGTCTCCATCCGGTACGGGAACTTCTGCGACGAGCCGGAGCTGGAGCCGAACCCGAACTCGCTGGGCGCCTCCCAGTCGGAGTAGAAGCTGCATTCCCCGCCGACCGGCATGACCACGTTGATGTTCGCCCGGGTCAGCGCGTTCGCGATGTCGGTCTCGATCTCCCACCCGTTCAGGTCGGTGCGCGCCCGCAGGCCGTCCAGCGCGTAGACGACCCGAGCGGTGTTTCCGTCGGCGGCGCGGAAGATGCGCGACTTGAGCGGGACACCGTTGGCGTCGTTGGCCCAGAAGTCGAAGCCGGAGGGATTGAAGGCCGCATTCGCGGTCGGGGCGGCGTGCACGGCCGCCAGGCCCAGCGGAGCGAGCATCGCCATTGCGATCGCAAGCACGGCCCTCCGCACCCACGAAGAGCGGTGACTCATCCGCCTCGATACTCGCATCGACATCCGACCTTTCCCTCGCTGTGCGACCGACGTCGCGCAGTTTCTTGCAGTCCAGTCGCCACTACCTCTGATGCACCTGCGACCAGTGTGGTTGGTGTTACCGGCGTGACTATTGCTGCACGTATCGTGTATCTATCGCCGCCACGGCACGCTGGGTTACGCAACCGAAACGAAAGTACCAGGCTGTTACGGCGTCGTCTCCGGTGGAATCTGCAAACCGCACCGTTCGATGTCGTACTTGGGCACCCGGTCGATCCGGTAGTCGGCAAACTCGAACGATCGTTTGAGGTTCTGTTTCCACCGATCCCAGGTCAACTGCGACCGATACGACGTGAGCAAATCTCGAGTTTCCGGGCAGGTGAGCGCCACCTGCGCTTGCCGCACCCAGTTGCGGTCGAAGTACGCCGGTAACCACGGATGCTCGTCCACCAGGTCCAGGTCCGCGATCGCCCAGTCGGCGAACAAACTCTTGTCGTGGCCGATCCGGCCGTCGGTGAGTCGGTCCGAGTGTGCGGCGAGCGGATACGCCAAGCCCATCGGATCGAGCACCCGGACCTCGAGCGGAACGTTCATACTGGTCATTCCCAAGTTCAGGAAATACACCGTGTGACCGACACCCTCCGGCGGTACCGGCGCCGGCGGCGGTATGACGTCCCAGCTGGTGAACCCCGGGGTGTTCACCAGCAGGCCGCCGTCCGGCGTCGCGGCGATCGCTGCCACCATCGGCCGCATGCGCGGGTAGTCCAGATAATCCTCGGCCCGAATCGGATGCGCGTGACCGGTGTAGAGCGAGTAATAGGCCCGCTCGTCCACGATCCCGGTCTTGCCGATCTGGGTGCCGGTGGCGTGGGTGTTCGCCGCGATCGCGGCCCAGCCCAGCACCACCAGACCGCCGGCGACGGTGACCGCCCGCGCCCGAGTGAGGCTGCCGGTGACCGGCACCGGAAGCACGGCGACCGGCAGCAGCAGCAGAAACACCACCGGCAGCAGCATCCGGCCGTGCATGAAGTCGCCGCCGACCCGCAACGAGTAACCCAGCAGCAGCAGGGCGCACAGATACAGCACGCCGACCACGGCCCGCGGCGAACGCAGCCGCCGCCGACCCGAAACCTGCGGGCCGGAAACCTGCACGCCCGACCGCACCGCCAGCACCGCCAGCCCGGCGAGGATCAGCAACGGCAACCACAGCCAGTACGGCCCGACCAGATCGGCCAGATACGCAAAACCCTGATTCCATTTGGACCCGGCCGCGTCCTTGGCCACCGCGGTATTCGGATAGGGCAACGCGTAGTACCCCATCCGCCAAATCTGGTAGCCGAGCGGCAACGCCCCGGCCACCGCCACGAACGCCGCCCGGGTGCGGAGCCCGCCCGGCATCGGCGCGCAGAACACCAGCAACAGCACGAGCGCGCCGACCACCGCCATCTCCGGGCGGATCAGCGGACCCAGCCCGGCGGTGAAGGCCAGGCCGAGCACACTCGGCAACCGCACCCGATCCGCCTGCGCCCAGCGGATCGACAACAGCCAGAGCGCACCAATCCAGCAAAGAACCAGCGAACTTTCCAAACCGGACGTAGCGTAATCCCGGGCCGGCGGGATGGCGATATAGACCAGCCCGCCGGCCGGCACCAGCACACCGCTGGCAGGGCCGCCCCAGAACCGGCCGGCGCCGAGCATCGCGCACACCACCGCGCCCACCGAGAGCGCCAGGGTGATCGTGAGTACGACGTACTCCAGGCGGACCTGACTGAGCCAGCTACCCGCATAGACCAGATAGGTCCAGGCGGCGCTGGTATTGGTCTCCACCCGTTCGCCCGCATTGAATACCGGCCCGTTGCCGGCCGCCAGGTTGCGCACGGTGCGCAGCACGATCAGCCCGTCGTCGGCGATCCATCGCCGCTGCCAGCCACCGATCAGGAACAGCGCGGCGACGAGCGCGACGCCGGCCGCGAAGCCGAACCGAGCCGACCGCCCGACCGGGGCCGGCACCGGCTCGGCGGTGCTCCGCCGGGCGTCCGTCGTCGGTTTGTCATACGAGGTAGAGAGCGACACAGACGACTCCGATCCAGACGACCGCGAGCAGTTGGAGTATCCGATCGCCCAAAGCGATCTCCTCCGGCTCGCCGGCCTGGCCCCCGTCTACGTCGACCGCGTACCGCAGGATCGCGATGGTGAACGGAATCATCGAGATCGCGAACCACGAACTGCCCTGCTGCTGATCGCGTTCGAAAGCCCACAACCCATAGAACACCACAACCGCGGTCGCGGCCAGCGTCCAGACAAACCGCAGGTAGGTCGGCGTGTACGACTCCAGCGACTTCCGGATCTTGGCCCCGGTCCGCTGGGTCAGCTGGATCTCGGCATACCGCTTGCCCGCCGCCATGAACAGCGAGCCGAACGCCATGATCAACAGGAACCATTGGGACAGCGGGATACCGGCTGCCGCGCCGCCGGCCACCGCGCGGAGCAGGAAGCCGGAGCTGACGATGCAGATGTCGATCACGTACTGGTGTTTCAGCCCGAGGCAGTAGGCCAGCTGGATCACGATGTAGATCGCCATGACCACGGCGAGTCGCCAGTCGGCCAGGAACGAGAGCGCGATCGACCCGGCGAACAGCACCACCGCAAGCCCGTAGGCCAGGTTGACCGGGAGCACACCGGCGGCGATCGGGCGATAACGCTTGGTCGGGTGCGCCCGGTCGGCCTCGACGTCGAGCGCATCGTTGACCAGGTACACCCCGGACGCCGCCAGGCAGAACGCGACGAACGCGATCCCCACCGGGATGAGCACGTCGATGTCGTTGATCGAGCCGGCGGCCAGCGGCGCGGCCAGGACCAGCACGTTCTTGACCCATTGGCGCGGCCGGATGGCCTTGACGATCGCGGCCGGCAGATTCTTCGGTGGGCCGAGCGGTGGGGTAGCCGGCTCGACGACATCCCGGGCGGTCTGCTGCTCGGTCATCGGCAGCACTCGCTCAACTCGCACATCGCTCAACTTTCCTCGAGCTTCCTCTCGACCGCTCGCACCATCGCCGCGGACGCGGCACCCAGTGCGGCTCCGGCCAGCACATCGGTCGGGTAGTGCACGCCGAGCACGAGCCGAGACAACAGCATCGGCGGCACCAGCACCGCGGGTAAGGGTAGCCCGGTCAGTTCACCGGCCAGCACCGCGGCAGCCGCCGTGGAGGTCGCATGCGAGGAGGGAAAGCTCAGCTTACTCGGCGTCGAGACGTTGACCTGCACCGATTGGTCGTCCGGCCGCGGGCGACGAACCACCCGCTTGATCACGATGGACGCCGCGTGCGCACCGACCGCGCCGACCGCCACCCCGGCCCAGCGGCGGCGCCGCGGCCGGTCGAGCAGCGCGCCGACCGCGCCGATCCCGATCCAGCCGAGCGCGTGCTCGCCGAAGTGCGACATGCCGCGCGCGGCGGCGAGCACCCGCGGGTCCGCGCCGACGCCGGCCTGCACCGCGTTGAGCACCCGGGTCTCGACCGGCTCGGATCCGAATCTCATTCCGCCGCCCCTGCCCCGAATGCCGCCGCCCAGCGCTGTCGGCTGCTCAGCTCGGCGTGGGCCGCCCGGTACTCGGTCTTCAGCTCCGGAAACCGCCGAGCCAACTCCCGCCGCAGCCGCAACGCCTCGGTCAGCAACTCGCGAGCTATTCGCGGGTCTCGCTTCCGATACACCACGCCGCGGCCGTCCGCGGTGGTCACGGTGACCCCGTCCACCTGGGAGAGCAGGTACCAGCGGGCGTCCAGGGTCGGCACGTTCAACTGCGGCCGGTCGTGATGGGCCGCGGCCGGCCGGCGCAGGTTGTGCACGATGCCCTTGCCCAGCCGGCGCACCTTGGCGAGCGTGCCGCCCGGGTCACCGACCGCACCGACCCCCGCCCCGGACGCCAACGGCAGCTCGGTGGAGGACGGCAGGATCACCGCGTCCGGATACTCCCGGCGCAGGTCGGCGACCTTACCGAGCGCGGTCGGCAGCAACTCGAACAGCGCCTCCGGCCCCCGCATGAAGTCCCGGATCGCTTCGTTCTGGATGGCGACGGTGGAGTACTCCAGGCACAGCAGGTGCTTGAGCGTCGCCTTGACGCTGTTGCGGATCAGTCCCTGCCCATCCCCCGGCTGGTACAGCGCGGCAACCACCAGCCGGTTGCGCAGGTGGAAGTAGGCTTGCCAATCGATCGCGTCGTCCTTGTCGCTCCACGCCATGTGCCAGACGGCGGCACCGGGCAGGGTCACCGTCGGGTAGCCGTGTTCCCGGGCGCGCAAGCCGTACTCGACGTCGTCCCACTTCAGGAACAGCGGCAGCGGCTGGCCGATCTCCTCGGCGACCCGGCGCGGGATCACGCAGGTCCACCAGCCGTTGAAGTCGACGTCGATCCGCCGGTGCAGGAGCTTGGAATTGTCCCGATCGCGCAGCGGGTACTTGGCGAAGTCGTGGTCGTATTCGACGTTCGGCGGCGCGCTCCACATCCAGATGCCGCGGTCGACCACCTCGCCCATCACGTGCAGGTGCGAACGTTCCTGCAGGTTGAGCATCTGCCCGCCGACCAGCAGCGGCGAACGGGCGAACCGGGCGAACGCCAGCGCGCGCAGGATCGAGTCCGGCTCGATCTCGATGTCGTCGTCCATGTAGACGAGGTATTCGGCGTCGGTGGTTTTCAGTGCTTCGTACATCACCCGGCTGTAGCCGCCGGAACCGCCCAGGTTCGGCTGGTCGTACACGGCGAGCCGATCGCCGAAGCCGCGGGCGGCCTCGGCGAACCCCGGCTGGTACACCACTTTGTGGCTGCCCTGGTCGGCGATGATCACCGCACTGATCTTGTCCGCGACCAGCGGGTCCGCGCCGAGCGCGGCCAGGGTGGTGACCAGGTCGGCCGGCCGGTTGAACGTCGGCATGCCGACCGCGATGGTGCCCGCGTCCGGTGGCGCGCTGCTCGCGTACCAGCCCGCTTCCACCAACGTCGCGTCGGTGTCGGTGGTGACGTCGAACCAGATCCAGCCACCGTCCTCGAACGGTGCCAGGCTCACCTCGAACTCGAGCTCCCCGTCCCGGAACTCGGCGCCCCGGACATGGATCCGCGAGCCGTCTGCCTTGGACCGGTACACGTCCACCCGGCCGTGCCCGGTGAGGGTCAGCCGCAGCAGCACCTCGCCGAGCACGCTCCAGCGTCGCCAGTAGCTCGCCGGGAACGCATTGAAATACGTGCAGAACGAGGTTTCGGACTCCGCGCCGAGCTGCAGTTCGGTGCGGGTAGGAGCGTGCGCCCGCCGCGCGTTGGTCGGCGATTCCTCCAGGTAGAGGGTGCGCACGTCGAGCGGCTCACCCGGCCGGGGCAGGATCACCCGCTGCAGCAGGGTGGCCACCCGATCCGGCGTACCGAGGTCGGACGGCGCGGGTTCGGTCGCCAACAGTTGCTCCGGACTCACCCGTACTCCCTCACCACACTCGGACTGTTTTCGTCGATCGCGCTACAGGCTACCGAGGCCGGGTGGGACTGCCCGCGCGGCCGACGAAGTGTGCCGGCCGGTCACCGGCGTGCCTGATCGAGTAACTCTCATGCCGTCACGCACCTGTCGGCACCGACCCGAAATTCCTACCGTTGTTCTCATCACCGGCACTCCCGCCGGGAGTCGAATCCGAAGTCGCGGAACGTAGTTGGAGAACACAATGGCGCAATCACCGCACCGGCCGGAGCACTTGGCACGGCCGCTGCCGCTGCCGTCGGGCAGCTCGCTCGCCAATCGCATCGCCAAATCGGCACTCAGCGAAGGCCTGGGCGACCGCGATCAGGCACCGACCCCGAGTCTGATCCGGCTCTACCGCCGCTGGGCCGATTCCGGCGCCGGCTTGCTGATCACCGGCAACATCATGGTGGACCGACGCGCGCTCGGCGAGGTCGGCAACGTCGCCATCGAGGACGACCGGCACCAAGAGCTGCTGCGCGCCTGGGCCGCCGCCGCGACCGCATCGGGCGCCCAGGCCTGGGTGCAGCTCAACCACCCCGGCCGGCAGGCACCGCGGGCACTCAATCGGACGGCTCCGGTGGCACCGTCCGCGATCGCCGTGAGCGGCGCACCCGGTGCGTTCGGGACACCCCGAGCGCTGACGACGCCGGAAATCGAGGAGATCATCGGCCGATTTGCCACCGCCGCCCGGGTCGCGGTGGCCGCGGGATTCACCGGCGTCCAGATCCATGCCGCGCACGGCTACCTGATCAGCCAGTTTCTGTCGCCGCTGACCAACCGCCGGGATGACGAATGGGGCGGTAGCCCGCACCGCCGCCGCCGCTTTCTCCTGGAGATCGTGCGCGCGGTCCGCGCCGAACTCGGCCCGGCCGTGCCGATCGGGGTCAAGCTGAACTCGGCCGACTTCCAACGCGGCGGCATGACCGAAGACGAATCGATCGAGGTCGTTCTGGCGCTCGTCGCAGCGGGCGTCGACCTGCTCGAGGTCTCCGGCGGCAACTACGAGTCGACCGCTTTCATGGGCGCCGCCGGAGTGGCGGCCTCGACCCGGGCCCGCGAAGCCTACTTCCTCGACTACGCCGAGCGGGTTCGCGCCGCCGTCACCCGGGCCGGCCACGATCTGCCGCTCATGGTGACCGGCGGCTTCCGCACCGCGACCGTGATGGATGCGGCGATCGCCGACGGCGCGGTCGACCTCGTCGGCCTGGGCCGCCCGCTGATCATCGAACCGGATCTGCCCCGCCGGATTCTGGCCGGCGCGTCCGGCGCCCGCCGCATCGAGGTCAAACCGATCCGGATCAAGCATCTGGAAGGCATGGGTGAGCTGCTCTGGTACGGCGTGCAGATCCGTCGGCTCGGCCGCGGTAAGGACCCCGACCCCGACCGGCACCCGTTGCGCAACCTGCCGCAGTACCTGAGCAACGCCGGGATGCTCCCGACCCGCCGCGGCTTCGCCGCCTAGGAGACCGCCATGTCCATCGAATTCACTCTCACCGAAGCGCAAGCCGAACTGCGCGACACCGCGCGCGTATTCGCTGCGACCCACCTGGCTCCGCTCGTCGAGCAGGTGCGTACTACCCCCGACCCGTACCAGGCGGCGCTGCTGACCCGACCGGCGCACGCGGCGGCCGTCCGCGCCGGACTGTTGAAAGGCATGATCCCGGAAATCTTCGGCGGCACGATGAACAGCGGCGTCGACGCCGCGATCGTCACCGAAGAACTCGCCGCGGTGATGCCGGACTTCGTCGCCGCCATGGCCGGCGTCATGCTCGCGCTCACCCCGGTCTACCTGGGCGGCGACCCGGAACAGACCCGGCGATTCCTGGCCCCGTTCCTGGCCGGCACCGGGTCGCCGCAGGCGGTCATGGCACTCAGCGAGCCGGCCGGTTCGGCCAACTTCGCCGCGTCGCCGCCGGCCGCGGGCCTGCAGACGACGGCCGTCCTCGACGGCGACGAATGGGTGATCACCGGCGAGAAGCAGTGGTCGGCCAATCTCGGCGGCTGGGACGGCGCCGGCCCGGATCTGATGGTCGTCGCGTGCCGAACGCCGGGTGGGGTGTCGCTCATCGGCGTCGAGCGCGCCCACGTCACCCGGGAGAACCTGGTCGTGCTGGACACACTCGATATGCCCGGGCTGCGCGGGCACCTCACCCAGCGGGTGCGGCTCGAGCAGGTGCGCGTGCCGCGGCACAACCTGATCGGCCCGGAGGGGCTGGGCGCCGAACTGACCTACGCGGCGTTCACCGCGAGCGGCGCGGCGGTCGGCCTGCTCGCCGTCGGCTCGATGCGCGCCGCGTTCGATATCGCGTTCCGCTTCGCCAAGGAACAGACCCGCGGTGGCGATGTCCCGATCATCGGACACCGGCCGGTGTCCGACATCCTCGGCGACGCCAAGGGCCGGATCGAAGCCGTCCGGCTGCTGTCCTGGCGCGCGCTCGATGCCGTCGTCGGCGGACAGCCCGGCGCTCTGGAACTGGCTCTGCACGCCAAGATCTTCGGCTCGGAGACCGCGGTCGACGTGATCAACCAACTGATCCGGGTGGTCGGCGTCACGGCGTACGACCGGAACTTCCCACTCGTGCATCACCTGCTCGATGCGCTCGCCTACCCGATCTTCGAGGGCGGCAACATCGGTGTTCGCCGCCGGCAGCTGGCCGATGTGCTGGCCGCCGACGGCTGGCACCCACTCACCGCGTCCGGCCTGAAGTAAGGAGGAAACCCGCATGCGAAAGAACTCGGCAGCGTTGGCCGATACCCGATTCGATCGGCTCGAGGTGACCATCGACGGCACGGTTGCCGTCGTCCGGATGGACGGTGGTCCACTCGGCATGCTCGACCGGCCGTTGGTCGCCGACCTGGCGGGCCTGGTCGATGTCGCCGACCGCGACCCGGCGGTCCGCGCGGTCGTCCTGACCGGGGCGCGGCCCGACCGGTTCGCCGGCCACGCCGACGTCCGCTGGATGCGCGAAGGGTCGGACAACAGTCCCCCCGTCGGCCGCCGGGGCGCGGTCGCCGCGCTGCGGTTCGTCGGTGCCGCCGCGCGATCGGTGCGGTTCCGCGCGGCGGCGAGCCGCACCGTCCTCGCCGGCGTGCTGGAGCTGGACCGCTTCCACGACACGTTCGTCCGGATGAACTCCAGCAGTGTGATCTATCTGGCGGCGATCAACGGCGCTGCGCTGGGCGGCGGCGCAGAGCTGGCCTGGGCCTGCGATATCCGGCTGATCGCCGACCACGCCGACGCCTGTCTCGGCCAACCCGAGGTGCTGATGGGTTTCCACCCGGGCGGCGGCGGTACGCAGCGGCTCACCCACCTGGTCGGACCGCAACGGGCACTGCGGATGATCCTGGACGGCGCACCGATCGACGCTGCCCGAGCGCTCGAGATCGGTGCCGTCGACGCGGTGGTCGACCCGGCGGACCTGGTCGGGGAAGCGATCGGGTGGGCCCGCCGACTGGCCGCCCGGCCGGCCGCAGCGGTCGGCGCGATCAAGCGGGCGGTGTATTTCGCCGCGTCCCGGCCGTTGTCCGAGGGTCTGCTGGCCGAACGATCGGAGTTCCTGCAGGTGCTGGCGACGCCGCAGACCCGGGAGATCATGCACGCCTATATCCGGGACTACGAGGCTGCCGGCCGGTTGCTGTTACACGACCCCGAGGCTCGGGATCAAGCGCTGCAGCACGGTCACTGGCCGGTCGCAGGTGGCTAGCCTGGAGCGGTGGATTGGGACCAGCCGCGGCCGCCGGTGAGCCTGCTGCTCATGACCCAGATCGCGACCCTGTCCGGCGCCGATCCGCGGGACTGCCTGGCCGGTACCGGACTCACCCCGCAGCAGCTGCTCGACCCGCGGGTGGAGGTGACGCCGCGGCACGACCTCGCCGTGGCACGCAACCTGCTGACACTGATCCCGAACGGCCACCCTGGGCTGGCGACGGGCAGCCGGTTCCGGTTGAGCGAGCAGGGAATCTACGGCTTCGCGCTGCTCAGCAGCCCGACCTTGCGGGACGCGATCACGGTCGGGATCCAGTTCCTCGATCTGGCCTTCGCGATGGGCACGGTGCAGGCCCGCACCGCACCGGACGGCACCGAGCACCTGGTGCTCGATGCCCCGGAGGTGCCGCCTACCCTGCGCCGCTTCTACGTCGAACGCGACGCGGCGTCGATCATGACGATCCAGCGGGGGCTCCTGCCCGACCGCTCGGTGATCCGGCACGTCGAGTTCGCCTTCCCCGCACCGGAGAGCCTCGACCGCTACGTCGAGGTGTTCGGTGTCCGGCCGGACTTCGACGCAGCCGAAACCGTCCTCGTCGTCGACGCGAGCGAACTCGACCGGCCGCTACCGGGCGCCAATCCGCACACGTCCGCGCACGCGGTAGCGCAATGTCGGCAGCTGCTCGACTCCCGCCGGGCCCGGACCGGGGTCGCCGGGCGGGTGCGCGACGAGCTGGTCGCACGGATCGACGATCCGCCTCCGCTCGACGACGTCGCGGCGATACTGCACCTGAGCGGACGTACGCTGCGCAAACACCTGACGAACGAGGGCACCTCGTACCGGCTCCTGCTCGACGAGGTCCGCGAGCACCTGGCCGAGGAGTTGCTGCTCACCGCCCGGCTGCCGGTCGAACAGATCGCCCACCGGCTGGGGTATCGAGAGGTCACCAGCTTCTCCCAGGCCTTCCGGCGGTGGAAGGGAGTCGGGCCGCGCGAGTTCCGGTCGCGATACTCGACGTCACCCTGAGCCCGCTCGCCGAGCGGGCTCTGGTGGCGTTCGGCTCTCGGGCGATGCCGCCACCAGAGCCCGTTCGGAGCATTCGGTGGCGTTCAGTCCGGTCGCACGCTCGCCAGGTCGGCCAACCACGCCGCGGCGACCGCGTCCGACGGCATGCGCCAGTCGCCGCGTGGGGACAACGACCCACCGGCCACCACTTTCGGCCCGTTCGGCAGTGCGGACCGCTTGAACTGGTTACCGAAGAATCGCCGGATGAACACCTCCAGCCAATGGCGGATCGTCGCCAGGTCGTAGGCGGCGCGCTCGTCGACCGGATAGCCCGCCGGCCAGTCACCCACCGATGCGTCCCGCCACGCCGCCTCGGCCAGGAAGGCGATCTTCGCCGGCCGATAGCCGCGACGCAGCACGTAGTACAGCGTGAAGTCCTGCAACGGATACGGCCCCACCGAATCCTGGGTGGCCTGCGGCCGCTCCCCCGGCTTGGTCGGGATCAGCTCCGGGGTGATCTCGGTATCCAGGATCGAGACCAGCGTCGTGTTCACCGCACCATCGAACTGATCGGTGCTCATCACCCACCGGATCAGGTGCTGGATCAGCGTTTTCGGGATGCCGGCATTGACCCCGTAGTGGCTCATCTGGTCGCCTACCCCGTAGGTACACCAGCCCAGCGCCAGCTCGGACAGGTCACCGGTGCCCAGCACGATCCCGCCGCGCTGATTCGCCGCCCGGAACAGCAGGTCGGTACGCAGGCCCGCCTGGACGTTCTCGAAGGTCACGTCGTACACCTGCGCACCGTCGCCGGCCGGATGCCCGAGATCGCGCAGCATCTGGGCGGCCAACGGGCGGATATCGATCGTCTCGAACGTGACCCCCAACGCCCGCGCCAGCGCTGCCGCGTTGCTCCGGGTGTGCTCGGTGGTGGCAAACCCGGGCAGGGTGAACGCCAGAATATCGGTGCGCGGCCGACCCAGCCGGTCCATCGCCTGGGCGGCGACAATCAACGCGTGCGTGGAGTCCAGCCCGCCGCTGACCCCGATCACCAGCTTCGCCGACCCGATCGCGCGCAACCGCTGTTCCAGGCCGGATACCTGGATGTTGTAGGCCTCGTAGCAATCCTGTGCGAGCAGCGCGGGGTCGTCCGGAACGAACGGGAACCGGTCCACCCGGCGGCGCAACCCGAGGTCACCGTCCGGCGGGTGCAGCGTGAACCCGATCGTGCGGAACGACTGCCCGTCCCGGCCGAGCACCCCCTCGGCACGCCGATTGTCGTCGAAACTGCCCTGCCGCAGCCGTTCCTGCCGCAACCGGTCCAGATCGACATCCACCACCGTCCGGGCCGCCGCTGCCGGGAAGCGCTCGCTCTCACCGAGCAGCTCACCGCACTCGTAAACCATGGTCATCCCGTCCCAGGACAGGTCGGTGGTGCTCTCCCCCGCGCTGGCCGATGCGTAGACGTAGGCGGCGTTGCACCGCGCGGACGCCGATCGGGCCAGCAGCTGCCGGTCCGCCGCCCGCCCGACGGTGATCGGCGACGCGGACAGATTCAGCAGCACCGTGGCGCCGGCGAGCGCGGCCCGGGCGCTCGGCGGCACCGGCACCCACATGTCCTCACAGACCTCCACGTGCAGGATCAGGCCCGGCAGATCGGTCGCCGCGAACAGCAGATCCGACCCGAACGGGACCTGCCCGGCCGGGTCGGCGCCGGGCCAGTGCGGCCGATCCAACACCGGCCGGGCCGGCTCATCGCCGGCGGCGAACTGCCGCTTCTCGTAGAACTCCCGGTAGTTCGGCAGAAACGACTTGGGCACCACCCCGAGCACCACGCCGTCGTGCAGTACGACCGCGCAGTTGTAGAGCCGACCATCAACCAGCACCGGAGCACCCACGACCACCATGGGCAACAGCCCGGCAGTGGCTCGCGCCAGGGTGGCGATCGCCGCGTCCACCGCGTCCAGCAGCACGTCCTGCAGGAGCAGATCGTCGATCGCGTACCCGGACACCGACAGCTCCGGAAACAACGCGACCGCGACCCCGTCGTCGTGGCAGACCAGCACCTGCTCGGCGATGCGTTGCGCGTTGGTCGCCGGATCGGCGATGGCTACCGGCAGGGTGCACGCCGCGACCCGGGCGAAGCCGTGCCGGTAGATGTTGCGGAAATCGGCCGACTGACGGATGACGGTCACAGACCGAGAGTCTGCCGGACGGCGGCAGTCGTCGATGCCGGAAGGCACCCGCGTCGAACTCGATCACCGGGACAGGATCGACACCCCCGCCGTCCCCGGCGCACCGTAGAGCTGGGCGTAACCCACCCGCGGGTTGCCCGGGACCTGCCGGTCGCCGGCGGTGCCGCGCAGCTGTTGGGTCAGCTCGTACACCTGCCGCAGCCCGGACGCACCGATCGGCTCGCCGTTGGCGATCAGGCCACCGTCGGTGTTGGTCGGCAGTCGCCCGCCGATCTCGGTGGCCCCCTCGGCGACCAGCTTCTCCTGCTCGCCGTCGGCGCAGAACCCGTTCTCCGCCATGTGGATCACCTCGGCACCGGCGTCGGTGTCCTGCAGCTGGATCACGTCCACGTCCTCCGGTCCGATCCCGGCCTGCTCGTAGGCCGCGCGGGACGCGTACACCGTGGGCGCCGCGTCCTGCTCGACCGCCGCCCAGGAGGCGTGCACCTCGAACGCACCGTACCGCCGCGTCCGTAACGCTGTGGCCCGCAGAAAGATCGGGGTCGAGGTGTAGCGGTGCGCCTGGTCGGCCCGGCACATCAGCACCGCTGCCGCACCCTCGTCCGGCGAGCAGAACATGTACTGGGTCAACGGGTAGTTGAGCATTCGCGAGGCGAGGATCTCCGACTCAGGAATTGCCTTGCGGCGCAGCGCGTTCGGGTTCAACGAACCGTTGCGGTAGTTCTTCGCGGCCACCTTCGCCAGGGTCTCGTGCGAGATCCCGTGGTCGTACATGTACCGGTTGATCTTCATCGCGAAGAACTTCGTGGTCAGGAAGAAGCCCTGCTCGCCGTACCAGGCCGGCGCGCCGTAGTCGACCGGATCGGAGGTGAACGCGCCGTGCCCGTGCTTGTCCATCCCGACCGCGATGCCCAGGTCGTACTGCCCGGAGCGGATGCCGTCCGCCGTGAGTTGCAGGCAGGTCGCCGCGGTCGCGCAGCCGTTGTAGACGTCCATGAACGGGATACCGGTCAGGCCCAGCCGACCGGTCACCGCGTCCGGGTTGTCCACCTCGAAGCTGCCGCCGAACCCGAACTGCACGTCGCGCCATTCGGCACCGGCGTCGGCCAAGGCGGCCCGGGCCGCCTCGGCACCCATGTCGATCGCGGACTTGGCGCCGAACCGGCCGAACGGGTGCAGGCCGACCCCGACGATCGCCACCTCGGTCATGTCAGGCCCCTTCCACCGGCGCGAACGCATACGAAAGTGCGCCGCCGAACGGCACGAGCACGAGCTCCATCTCCATCCCGATGGCGAGCCGATCGATGTCGGCGGTGGTCAGCCGGGCCTCGACCCGCACCTCCCCGCCGAGCTCGACCAACCCCACCCCGTACGGCTGGAATGTCTCCGGCGTCTCGCCGCCGGCGTACGGCTCCTTGGGGAGGAAGCCCTGGGTGGTGAACGTCCACAACGTGCCCCGCCGGGCGAGCGGATGCTGCTCGACCGCGACCGCACCACATCGGGCGCAGGATGGCGGAGCGGGGAATGTGACCGAACCGCAGTCCGTGCATCGCCCACCGACGAGGCGGGGGCCGTCGGAGCCGTCGGTGAACACGCCAGGCGCGAAAGGCGTATCTGCCATGGCCCAACGGTAACAGCGTACGACCAATATCGAAACCTTCTTCTCAACTGAAGAGAGCGTTACTCTCCATGATCGAAGTGGCGCAGTTGAACCTTCGAATGCCCGGACCGGCGCGGTATGGTACTGCATGGCATCGATCCAGACCTTGGAGCGTCGGATTGCGCTGCTGGAAGCCCGGCTGAACGAACTCGAGGGCGGCTACGGCGAGTCCATCTACGCGATGCGCCGAGAGCAGATTTGTCAACGGATCATCCTGGAGCGGATCGCCGTGACCGGTGGTGCGGATGCTGGGGTCTCTGGGGAGGAGATCGACCAAGTGCTCGACGAGTGAATCGCTGCCGATACCTTTTTCTCTGACGCTCGCCGCCGTCACCGTGCGCGCAGCGCGGCCCGCCGAGCAGTCGCGTCGAGGACGAACCCGCACCAACGAATGTTCTCGGTTTCGAAGAACATGCCGCGGGCCAGCGCGAGATACGGCCCGATCCGGTCGGCGGTGGCCAGGAACTCCGCTTCGGATCGACCGTCGAGAATCCGTTCGCGGCGCCGTTCGTACCGTTCCAGTTTGGCCTCCGCGGCCCGCTTCTTCTCCCGGATCGCCTGCAGTACCGGCTCGATGTCCCCGGCCTCCATGGATTGGACCTGCACGAGCAGCTCGTCCCGGATTGCGGTGGGCCGGGGCGTCCGGGCATTGCCGGCCCGAAGCGCCGCCCGGCCGGCATCGGTGACGCGGAAGACCTTCTTGTTCGGCCGCTTCTCCTGCTCGACGAGCGTCGCCGAGATCAGGCCGTTCGCTTCCATCTTCTCCAGCTCTCGATACAGCTGCTGCGGCGTCGAGGTCCAGAAGTTGGCCGTCGACGCGTCGAACTTCTTGGTCAGGTCGTACCCGGACGCCTCGCCGTCGAGCAGGGTGGCCAGGATCGCGTCGCACAGTGCCATGGCGCAAACTTTATCGAGAACTGAATAGTCGCTTCGTTGACCGTGTGCCGCGAGGTCCCGATCGGGTCAGATCGATGCCGCGAGCCGCGTACCCTGATCGATCGCGCGCTTGGCGTCGAGTTCCGCGGCGACGTCGGCACCCCCGATGACGTGCGACGTTATCCCGGCGGCGACGAGATCGGCGACGAGCGACGGTTCGGCTCCTGACCCGTGCAGAGCACGACGGTATCGGCGGCGACGACCTGTTCGGTGCCGTCGCGGAGGTAGTGCAGCCCCTCGTCGTCGATGCCGACGTAGGTGGCTCCGGCCACCATCGCGACGCCGCGGTGCTTCAGTTCGGTGCGGTGGATCCATCCGGTCGTCTTGCCCAGTCCCGCACCGACCTTCGACTCCTTGCGCTGCAACAGCGTGATGCGGCGCGGCGCCGGAGCCCGCTCCGGCCGGGTGAGTCCGCCGACGCCGGCATGCTCGGCGTCGACGCCCCAGGCCGCGAGGAAGGTCGGGATGTCCGCGCTGGTGTTCGTGCCCGGGTCGCTGAGAAACTCGGCGACGTCGAAGCCGATGCCACCCGCGCCGAGAATCGCCACCCGCTCGCCGACGGGAGCTGCGTCCCGCAAGACGTCGAGGTAGTTCAGGACGTTCGGGCGATCGATACCGTCGAGGTCGGGAGTGCGTGGCTCCACTCCCGTCGCCAGTACCACCTCGTCGAATCCGGCCAGGTCCGCGACCGTGGCGGTATGCAGTAACCGCAACTCGACGTCGTTGCACGCCAGCTGGTAGCGGTAGTACCGCAGCGTCTCGTCGAACTCCTGCTTGCCCGGCACCCGGCGCGCGATATTCAGCTGACCACCCACCTCCTCGGCCGCGTCGAAGAGGGTGATCCGGTGGCCGCGCTGCGCCGCGGCGACCGCGAAGGACAGCCCGGCCGGCCCCGCGCCCACGACGGCGATCCGTTTCGTGATCCGCGCGGGACCCAGGACCAGCTCGGTTTCATGGCAGGCGCGCGGATTGACCATGCAGGAGGTGATCTGCAGCGAGAACGTGTGGTCCAAGCAGGCCTGATTGCACCCGATGCAGGTGTTGATCGCCTCCGGGGTGCCGGCTGCGGCCTTCGCGACGAAGTCCGGGTCGGCGAGGAACGGGCGGGCCAGCGAGACCATGTCGGCGTAGCCGCCGGCGAGCAGTTCCTCGGCCTTCTCCGGGGTGTTGATCCGGTTGCTCGTCACCAACGGCACCGACACCGCACCCATGAGCTTCTTGGTCACCCACGCGTAGGCACCGCGCGGCACCGACGTCGCGATGGTCGGGATGCGGGCCTCGTGCCAGCCGATGCCGGTGTTGATGATGGTCGCCCCGGCCGCCTCGACCTCTTTTGCCAGCAGGACGACCTCGTCGAAGGTCGATCCGTCCGGCACCAGATCGAGCATGGACAGGCGGTAGACGATGATGAAGTTCGGGCCGACCGCCGCCCGAACCCGACGCACGATCTCGATCGGAAACCGCATGCGGTTCTCGTACCGGCCACCCCAGGCATCGGAACGCCGGTTCGTGTGGCGGACGATGAACTCGTTGATCAGGTAGCCCTCGGACCCCATGATCTCGACGCCGTCGTATCCGGCGTCCTTGGCCAGCACGGCACACCGGACGTAGTCGGCGATCGTCTGCTCGACCTCGTCGGCGGACAGCTCCTTGGGCCGATGCGCGCTGATCGGCGCCTGGATCGGGCTGGGCGCAACCAGGTCCGGGTGGTACGCGTACCGGCCGAAATGCAGGATCTGCATGGCGATCGTGCCACCCGCGGCGTGGACCGCAGCGGTGACGACGCGATGCCGGGCCGCGTCGGCGGCGCCGGTCAGCATGGCACCACCCGGGTACGGCCGGCCCGCCTCGTTCGGTGCGATGCCGCCGGTGACGATCAGGCCCACGCCGCCGCGGGCCCGCTCGGCGTAGAACGCCGCCATCCGGTCGAACCCGCCGGGCGCCTCCTCCAGGCCGACGTGCATCGAGCCCATCAGGACCCGGTTGGGCAGGGTGGTGAAGCCGAGATCGAGCGGCTCGAGCAGGTGTGGGTAGTCAACGCTCACGGTATACCTCAAATTGTATAGTCAATTTTATTAATAGCGTAGCGCACCGCGTCGCACCCCGACCGGCAGCGGGATAATCACCCGATGATCACGACAGTCGGCTACCCCGTCCGCGCCTTTCGCGACGGGACGTTGCTCGGCGAGACGGTCGCGGCACTGCGGGTAAACCATCCCGATTCCGCTCCGGAGCTGTGGTTCCCGGCCGGGGACGTGCTCGGCGCGGGCCCCGGCCGGGACGGCACGGGCGAACTGGCCGGCTACATCTGCTTCGATCCCGTCCAGGTCGACGTGCAGGTGATCGATCGCCGGCCCGGCGATGCCGACCGCGACGTGACGGTGAAACGGTGGCCGACCTGGGGTGATGCCGCGGATCTGATCGCCGCACTGGACGTCCGGCAGCAGAACGGCCGGTGGTGCGGCGCGGCGCGCTCCGACTGGCGTCGACCGGTGGTGGAGGGCAGCCAGATGCTCGGCCAGGCCCTGGTGGCCGCGAGCCGCCACACCGGTGGACGACGTCCGGTATTCGCCTCGATGGTGTTTCCGCGGGTCGCGGATGCGCGTATTCCGGTGCCGATCGAGCTGACCGAGGTGGCCACCGGGCGCAGTTTCACCGCGTTGCAGGTCCGCGGTAGCCAGCACGACCGGGTCTGCGCCGCCGGCACGCTGCTGCTGGATGCCACCGCACCCGATGTGATCCGGCACGCCGACCCACCGCCCGCGGTCGCCGGGCCCTATGCCAGCGCGCCGGTGGACATGTCGGTCACCGGCCGGGATCTGCGAATCGTCGACGACGCCTACACCGGCGACCCGGACGCGCCGGTCGGGCCACCGGTCCTCGACGCCTGGCTGCGCTATCCCGAGGTGCCGGCCGATCCGGCACTGCACATCGGGCTGCTGGCCCAGTTCACCGGACACCTGTCGATCGCCGCGGCGCTGCGCCCACACGCCGGGATCGGCCAGGACGCCGCCCACCACACGTTGTCCACCGCGATCAACGCGATCAACGTGTCGCTGCACGCCGAGGTGCGCGCCGACCGCTGGTTGCGGTACCGGCATCTTTCGACCTTCGCCGGCGACGGCATGACCCATGCCGAGTGCCGGGTGTACACCGAGGACGACGCGCTGATCGCCTCGTTCACCGTCGAGGCGATGGTGCGCGCCGCGGCCGGGCTCGACCGGCCGGCCGATCGGCGGCGAATGTGATCCCGATCCCAGAGAGAGACCGCCGGTCTAGTTTCCGGCCGAGTGCTTGCTATAGTTAGCAGGCAGTTAGCACTTTCCGCGAAACCCAGGAGGTTACCCATGCCGAGCATCGACACCCAGCCGATCAGCGACGCCCACGACAAGATCTTCGAGAGCGTGATCGACGCGCTCGGCGATGCCCGCGACCGCATCCTCGCCGTCGACGCCCTGGAGAAGGTTCCGAACGCCGAGCGGGTCGTCGACCGCAGCTTCGATCTGCTGACCAAGGGCTTGACCAAGCAGCACGACTTCGTCGAAGACCTGCTGGCCCGGGCACGGACGTCGTCGTCCACCGCCGCCTGACCCGCCGGCTCACGCGTCGATAATGACCGGGTGGCGACGCACCCGGGCCGGCCGGCCTATCCCGAACTCGGCTGCTACGGCCTGGCCGGACATACCGACCGGCCCGGCGACCTGATCGGTGAGGTGCGTCGCGCCGAGGAACTCGGCCTGGGCGCGATCTTCCTGTCCGAGCGGTTCAACTACAAGGACGCCGCGGTGTTGTCCGGTATGGCTGCGGCCGCCGGCACCACCCTCGGCATCGCCACCGCCGCGACCAACCACAACACCCGCCACCCGCTGGTCACCGCCACCATGGCGGCGACGATGCACCGGGCCACCGGCGGCCGGTTCGCGCTCGGGCTGGGCCGCGGTTTCGCCCCGCTGTTCGACCTGATGGGCGTGCCGCCGATCACCAACGCCCAGCTCGCCGACGCGTTCGCGGTGCTGCGCCGGCTGTGGGCGGGCGAGAAGTTCGCCCATTCCGGCCCGATCGGCGACTACCCGTTCCTGATGCCGCTCGGCGACCTCGCCGAAACGATCCCGCTGCTCATGGTGGCGATCGGGCCGAAATCGCAGGCGTTGGCCGGGCGGATCGCCGACGCCGTGGTACTGCACACCTACCTGACCGACGAGGCGGTGGCCCGGGCGGTGGCGATCATCCGGGAGGCCGCCGAGCAGGCCGGTCGCGACCCGGCGACGGTCCGGATCTGGGCCTGCACCGCCGTCGTCGACGACGCGCTCGACGAACCGACCCGGCTGCGCATGACCGTCGGCCGGCTCGCCACCTATCTCCAGGGCTACGGCGACACACTGGTCGCGGCCAACCGGTGGGACCCCGAACTCCTGCGCCGGTTCCGCGCGGACCCGTTCGTCAGCGGGTTCGGCGGCGCGTTCGACGCGGTCGGCACCGTCGACGACCTGGCCCGGCTCACCGCGACGGTGCTGCCCGCGGAGTGGCTCGGCGCCGCGATCACCGGCTCCGCGGCCGACTGCGCTCGGCAGATCGACCACCAGTTCGCCGCGACCGGAGTAGACAGCATCATCATGCACGGAGTCACCCCGGACCAGCTCGCCGGCGTCGTCGCCGGATATGCCGCGGTCCGCTCGGCCGGGCACGACCGGCTCCCGGCCAACCCGGGCTGGACCCGATGATCGCGCCGGTCCCGCTGCTCGCCGACCTCACCCCGGCGTGGCTCGGCGACGCGCTCGGCCGCACCGTGACCGGCGTCGACACCGAGCTGGTCGGCACCGGGCAGATGGGCAGCTGCCATCGGCTGCGACTGCACGGCGACCCGGACCTGCCGGCGACCGTGCTCGCCAAACTCCCGCTGGCCGACGCCGCCGCCCGCGCGGCGATGGCGTTCGGCTACACCAACGAGATCCGGTTCTACCGCGAGCTGGCCGACACCGTGGACATCCGGGTCCCGGCCTGCCATTACGCCGGGCTCGGCGACGCCGGGGTATTCACCCTGCTGCTCGAGGACCTGGCACCGGCCCGGGTGGGCGACCAGCTCGCCGGCTGCACCCCGGCGCAGGCGACCGCCGCCGCGGTGAACCTGGCCGGGCTGCACGGGCCGCGCTGGAACGACTCGACCCTGCTGGAGATCGAGGGAATGCTGTTGCCCACCAAGGAAATCAGCGCGATGTCCCAGCTCGCGTTCACCCCGACGATGGATACCTTCCTGACCGCGATCGGCGACACCCTGACCCCGGCGGATGTCGATACCCTGCGCGCGGTGACCCCGCACATCGGCGACTGGATGAGCGGGCGCGCCGAGCGGCACACCCTGCTGCACATGGACTACCGGCTGGACAACCTGCTGTTCGGCGCCGACGGCACCGTCTTCGCGGTCGACTGGCAGGGCATGTCGGTCGGTCTCGGCGGGCGTGACGTCGCGTTCTTCCTCTCGACCAGCCTCTCGATCGCCGACCGCCGCGCGCACGAGCGCGAGATCGTCGGTGCCTACCACGCCCGACTGCTCGACTACGGCGTGACCGGGCACCCCCTCGACCAGTGCTGGGACGACTACCGCTACGGCATGCTCCAGACCATCTTCATCACGGTGTTCGGCCTGGTGCTCGGCGCCCGCACCGAGCGCGGCGACCGGATGTTCCGGCGGATGATCGAGGGCGGGTGCACGGCGATCCGCGACCTCGACGTGCTCGCCCTGCTGGAACAGCCGGCCGGGCCGCAACGACCACCCACCGGAGGGTAACCATGGCACTGAGCACCCCCCGGGGCCCCCTCGGCCCGGACCGGGCAGGCTGGTTCGGCGTCGAGTTCCCGACCGGGGTGACGTTCGTCGAGCCGCATCCGCGCCGGATCGTCGCCCGGCTGGACGGGCAGGTCGTGATCGACACCGAACGGGCGCTGCTCGTGCATCGGGCCGGGCAGCGGCTCGCGTATGCCTTCCCGACCGGCGAAACCGGCGACCTGCCGAGCACGCCGGAGCCGGATGCCCCCGGGTTCGTCCAGGTGCCGTGGGATGCGGTCGACGAATGGTACGAGGAGGGCCGCAGGCTGGTGCATTACCCGCCGAACCCGTATCACCGGGTCGACTGGCATCCCACCCGCCGCCGGTTGCGGGTCGCGGCCGGCGACACGGTGCTGGTGGACACCGACGACACCATGATCCTGTTCGAGACTACGCTGGAACCCCGGCTCTACGTCGACCCGACGCATGTGCGGACCGATCTGCTGCGGCCCAGCGACACGACGAGCTGGTGCAATTACAAGGGCGCCGCGACCTACTGGTCGGTGGTCGCCGGCGACCAGGTCATCGCCGACGTCGCGTGGAGCTACCCGGAGCCGCGCGCCGAGAGCACCCGGGGGGCCGGGCTGCTCAGCTTCGACAGCGGCCGGATCAACGTCGACGCCGAGCTGCCGGTCGGCTGGACCACCGGGCGGCCGGCCCGACCCGGATGAGTCGGTCTGGTGCGGCTCAGTCGGTCTGGTGCAGCCCGGTCTCTGATGCGGCTCAGTCGGTCTGGTGCAGCGGGGTGCCGGACTCGAAGTACGGGCGCAGCGTGTTGTCGAACAGGCTCAGCGCGCTGGCGATCGCCATGTGCATGTCGAGGTACTGATACGTGCCCAGCCGACCACCGAACAGCACCTTCTCCTGGGCCAGCTCGGCTTTCGCCCGCTCCCGGTAGGCGAGCAGTTTCGCCCGGTCCTCCGCGGTGTTGATCGGGTAGTACGGCTCGTCGCCGGTGCCGGCGAACCGGGAGTACTCCCGCATGATCACCGTCTTGTCCCGCGGGTAATCCCGCTCCGGGTGGAAGTGCCGGAACTCGTGGATCCGGGTGTACGGCACGTCGGCGTCGTTGTAATTCATCACCGGCGTGCCCTGGAAATCTCCGATCGGCAGCACCTCGGTCTCGAAATCGAGCGTACGCCAGCCTAACTCGCCCTCGGCGTAGTCGAAATAGCGGTCCAACGGACCGGTGTACACCACCGGCGCATCCGGGTTCGCCGCGCGCAGCCCCGCCCGCACGTCGAACCAATCCGTGTCGCAACGGACATCGATCAGGTCGGACTCGACCATCCGGGTCAGCCACGCGGTGTAGCCGTCGACCGGCAGGCCCTCGTAGGTGTCGGCGAAATAGCGGTTGTCGAAGGTGTACCGCACCGGCAGTCGGGTGATGTTGCCCGCCGGTAACTCTCGCGGATCGGTCTGCCACTGCTTGGCCGTGTAGTCCCGGACGAACGCCTCGTACAGCGGGCGACCGATCAGCGAGATCGCCTTTTCCTCCAGGTTTTGCGCGTCGCCGGTGGCGATCTCGGCCGCCTGCTCGGCGATCAGCTCACGCGCCTGCTCCGGGCTGAAGTAGCGGCCGAAGAACTGGGACACCAGACCCAGCCCCATCGGGAATTGGTAGGCCTGACCCTTGTGCATCGCGAACACCCGATGCTGATATCCGGTGAATTCGGTGAACTGCCGGACGTAGTCCCACACCCGCCGGTTCGAGGTGTGGAACAGATGCGCTCCGTACCGGTGTATCTCGATGCCGGTCTGCGGCTCCGGCTCGGAATAGGCGTTGCCGCCGAGATGATCCCGCCGCTCCAGGACGAGCACGCGGCGGCCCAGCTCGCTCGCCAGCCGCTCGGCGACGGTCAGGCCGAAGAACCCGGACCCCACGACGAGCGCGTCGTATCCGGACTCACTGATCGAGTTCGACTCACTCACGAACCGCCAGGCTAATCCACCACGCCGACCGGACCGCGGCCGGGACAACCCGATGGTCGGGCCGCATTGCCGGCATCGATGATCAAATTCCCCGCGGTTGCCAGGTTTTTGCTGATATTTGCCCCACGCCACGCCGAAAACACGTGATTGGAATACGTGAAAAGCGTGTAAAACTGAGCCGGTTCGCGATCGGGCGCGGACCATAAGGTGGAGGAGGTCGCTATTGGTCTCCGATGTGATCAACTTCGGTACGACCGTGGACCAATCACGCGGGGAGATGTATCGGATCTTGCGCGATCCATCGAATTACCCCAGGTTCTTCCGCGGAATAGGTGGCTGCACCCGCTTCGGCGAACCGGACTCCCATCAGTTCACGGTCACCACCCGCCGCGGATCGGTTCGGTTCGGGCTGGAAGTTCGCGACGACGACGCCGAAATCGTGTTGGAGGGCATCGACACCGATTGGATCGGGTCGATCCGGCTCACCGAGCCCCGGGTCGGGCACACCCGAATCTCGGCAACCTTGTTCAAGGTCGCCAACATTCAGCGCTGGCTGTCGCTGGTGGCGAACAACGAGGTGAGCAGCTGGGCCCGAGACGGGATCCGAGCGATCGCCGACTATCTCGGTGGCACGCCCAACGCCGTCCTGTCCGACACCGACGACCCCCGGTCGCGTCAACTCGCCATCGCCCGCACGATGATCGACGCCGAAGTGGTGCACGCGCGCCGCCCCGACCGCGCACTGCGCCAGTTGGAACTGTTGGCCCGCTGGGGATTCGACCTGCCGGGTGGATCGTTCAGCGCCGCCGCCCAATCCCCGCGCGACATCGCCGTCGTCGACGACGGCGGTACCCGCACCTACGCAGAACTGCAGGAGCGGACCAACCGGCTTGCCGCCGGACTCGCCCGACTCGGCATCGGCAGCGATCAGGCGGTGGGCATCCTCGCCCGCAATCGTGCCGCAACGGTCGAGGCGATTCTCGCGGTCAGCGAGCTGGGCGCCGACACCCTGCTGCTCGACACCGACTGGGACGCGGCCCGGATCGCCCGGGTCGCCACCGACTTCCCGCTCGCCGCGGTGTTCGTCGACGAGGCCTTCGAGCCGGCTCTGGCCGACCTGCCGGCCGGCGTGATCCGGATCGCGACCCTGCCGAATGCGACGGCGGACGCTACCGCGGTGCTGGACGAGCTGGTCGCCACCGGCACCGGCAGCTTCCCGGAACCGACGGCGCGTGGCCGCAAGGTGATGTTCAGCTCCGGCGTCGGCGCGACCTATCGCAGTCCGCCACCCCGCGGTTTCGGCGTGGTCGCGGCCCCGTTGTCCCGACTTCCGCTCCGGGCCGGCGACCGCATCCTGCTGGAAGTACCGCTGTCCGGTTACTGGGGAATGACCGCCCTGCGGCTGGCGATCCCGCTGCGGACGCGGCTGGTCCTGCACGAGCAGTTCGAACCGGAAGCCTGCCTGAGCGCGATCGAGCGACACCGCTGCACGGCCCTGTTCGTCGCGCCGGCCATGCTGGAGCAGATCGTCGAGCTACCGGCCGGCGTGCGCAGCCGCTACGACCTGACCAGCTTGCGGATCATCGCCAGCTCCGGCGGCCCGCTGCTCGGCGACCTACCGACCCGGGCGATGGACACGTTCGGCGACATTCTCTACAACCTCTACGGCACCACCGAGACCGGCTGGGCGACGATCGCCGGACCAGCCGATCTGCGGCTGTCCCCGGGCACGGCGGGCCGGATCGTGCTCGGCAGCTCGGTGGCGATCCGGGACGGAAACGGCGTGACCCTGCCACGCGGTGCCGTGGGCCGGATCGTGGTGGACAACCAGGCGCTGCTGGACGGATATCCGGCCGAGGAGCTGCCGGCGCCGGCCGGCGCCTACGTCGACACCGGTGACCTGGGCTTCGTCGACGCCGACGACCTGCTGTTCGTGACCGGCCGCCGGGACGAAACCGTGCTGGTCGCCGGGCAGGTGCTCGCGCTGGGGCCGCTGACGAACGAACTGGCCCGGTTGCCGGAGGTGCGCGACGTTGCCACCGTCGCCCTTCCGGATGCGCGGATCCGGGCTTTCCTGGTTCGCCGAGAGGGGGCGGAGCTGACCGCGGACGAGGTCTGGCAGCGGGTCGAATCCCCGATCGACCGGGATCTCGTTCCGATCGAGATCGTCTTCGTCGATCAGCTCCCCCGCTCGGCGATGGGCCGGGTGCGGACCGCGGCGCTGCCGACCGGGTAGCTGCTACCGCACCAGCCCGGGGTCGGCGACCGGCACCAGGGCTTCGCTCGGCGGGCCGGGCGCTGCGGGTGGTGGTGGCGGCGGCGGTTCCGGCGCCGGCGGTGGTGGTGGTGGTTCCGGCGCCGGCGGGGGCGGCGGAACGGTCGGCACCGGTGGCGGCGCGGTGCCCGCGACGATGTCGAACCAGTCCGACGGCAGGTCCAGCGCGCCCCGCGCCCGCTCGCCGTCCACCTCCGCGGTACCGCCGGTACCGGCGACCTGCAGCCCGGTGACCCGCCCGGCCGGATCTCGCCCGGTCACCTGCACCGCACGCAATTCGCCGACCTCGAACGCCTGTCCGATCTCGGCCGCAGTCCGGGTTCGCGACCACCCCTGTACCGGCGCGGCCGCGTCGCCCGCGTCCGGCACGCCGGTGGTGTTCACTCCGCCGGTCGAGGCCGAATACTCGGCCCGGTACGGTCGGCCGTCCTGCAGCAGCACGGTTCCGGCGGTCGAGCGGACCGCGGCGGTGGTCCGCGGATCCTCGACACCGGCGCCGCCGTACATCTGGCAGGCCTGGGTGTCGCAGATCTGCGCGTAGCCGTAGCGATCGTCGGCCAGCGCATACGAGCGGGCCGCGATCGCCTGCGCCCGCAAGGCTTCGGCGCCGCCCTGGTCCGCCCAGTCGGCCGGGGTCTCGGCCGGTACGACGCCGAGCAGATAGTCCTCTCGATCGAGCAGATCGACCGTCCGCGCGGTGCCGTCGGCCGCGGTCGCGACACCCAGCGCCCCGCGGTAGGCCCGATCGCCGGAGCACAGGGTGAGCAGCTCGGCAGCCGGCCGGTCCGGACCCGGCACCACCGGATCCACCCAGGGGTGCGGGTCGTCGACGGCCCAGATCACCGGGCCGCCGCACCCCGCGGTCACCTCGACGTGCGCGCCGCCGGCCGGCGTCGGCGTCAACCGGGCAGCCTGACCCGGCTCGACCCGGCGCCCGGCGACGATCGCGCCGGCCGCCGAATACACCTCCAACGCCTTATCGTCGCGATCGATCAGCCGGACCGCGATCATCCCCGGCGGGACCGAGCCGAACGTGACCTCGGGCCCGTAGTAGTGGGTGAGAATCCGCTCCGCCGGCCAGCCTTGCTGCGCGTAACCGAACGCACCCCATTGGCCCATCCCGCGACCGTGCCCGTTGCCGCGCCCGGTGATCGTGAACGGCGCGTCGGCGGCGACCGCCGGCGCCACCTCGGGCGATCGCGATTCGGTATCGAGGACGGCCAGTAGGGCCGCGCCGCCGAGCAGCGCGGGGGTCAGCCCGAACGCGGCCAGCCGCCCGGGCCGTCGGGGTCGCCGCCGGTCTCCGTACGCCCGCATCCGTTCGCTCCCCATCGTCGCCGACCCTGAAACAACCGAGGCACACGTTGCCGAGGGGAAAGATAGGCAGCTGTTCGGACGAAAACAAGCACCTATCCGGTTTGTGTCGAGCCCGGCTCAGCCCCACCACCGTTCCAGCACCCGCGCCACCCCGTCGTCGGCGTTCGACGCGGTCACCTCGTCGGCGACTGCGACCGCGTCCGGATGGGCGTTGCGCATGGCGACGCCGTGGCCGGCCAGCTGCAACATCGGCACGTCGTTCGGCATGTCACCGAACGCGACGATGTGCACCGGTTGCACCCCCAGCCGGTCCGCCACGTCGGCGAGACCGGTCGCCTTGGTCACGCCCGGCGCCGCCACCTCGACCAGGCCGTTGTTCGTGGAATAGGTGAGGTCCACCCGGCCGTCCAGCAGGGGCTGCAGCGCCGCGCTCATGCTTTCGCTGGTCGCGCTGCGCAGCCGGATCAGCAACTTGATCGCCGGCGCCGCCACCACCTCGGCCCGGGAGACCCGGGTGTCGTCCGGATTCAGCCAGGCATGCTCGTAGTCCGGCGCGCTGACGAACTGCAGGGTCGCGGCGTCGTGTGCGCTGGCGCCGACCCGCTCCGCCGCCAGCCCGCAACCGGGCAGCGTGCGCTCGGCCAGCTCGGCCGCCCAGTGCAACGTCGCCACGTCCAGGTTGCGCGCGTAGAGAACCCGATCCGCGGCGCTGTCGTACAGCACGGCGCCGTTGCCGCAGACCGACAGCGGCGCGTAGCCCAATGCATCCACGATCGGCGGAATCCAGCGCGGCGGCCGGCCGGTGGCCAGGACGAACGGCACGCCGGCCGCCACCGCGGCCGCCACCGCTTTCCGGGTTCGCTCGGTGATCCGCTCATCCGGGTCGAGCAGGGTGCCGTCGACGTCGGAAGCGACGAGCCGGGGCGTGCGCTGCTGGATGGGTGCAGATTGCGTCACGGCGACCATGGTGCCGGACCCGACCTAGGATGAGCCCGCTATGGCCGGATTCCTGCTGCGCCGCGCAGCAAACTACGCAGTACTGCTGCTGTTGGCGTCGTTTCTCACGTTTGCCCTGGCCTCGCTCACCTTCCGCCCGCTGGACGCCCTGGAGCAGGCCAATCCGCGACCCCCGCAGTCGGTGATCGACGCCAAGGCCGCCGAACTCCGGCTCGACGACCCGATCCCGGTCCGATACGGCCATTGGCTGGCCGGGGTATCGCACGGCGATTTCGGCGAGACCCTGAAGGGCCAGCCGGTCGGCGACGAACTGGGCCGACGGATCGCGGTCAGTTTGCGGCTGCTGCTGCTCGGCTCGGTGATCGGCGCGGTGGCCGGCGTGCTGATCGGCGCGGCCAGCGCGATCCGGCAGTACTCGATCGGCGACTACCTGACCACGATCGCATCGTTTCTGATCCTGAGCACGCCGGTATTCCTGCTCGCCACCTTGCTGAAGTACGGTGCGCTGGAGCTGAACTCGCTGACCGGTCGACAGATCCTGCTCTACACCGGAGAGACCTCGGCCCAACGGATCGACGGCTTGTGGCCGCAACTCGTCGACCGCGCACAACACCTGGTGCTGCCCACGCTGGCGTTGGCGCTGGGCAGCATCGCCGGCTACAGCCGCTATCAGCGCAATGCGATGTTGGACGTGCTGGGCAGCGAGTTCATCCGGACCGCCCGGGCGAAGGGGCTCACCCGGCGCCGGGCCCTGATCCGGCACGGGCTGCGCACCGCGCTGATCCCGATGGCCACCCTGTTCGCCTACGGATTCGGTGGGCTGATCACCGGCGCCACGTTCACCGAGCAGATCTTCGGCTGGCACGGGGTCGGCGAGTGGATCGTGCAGGGCATCAGCACGCAGGATGTCAACATCGTCGCTGCGATCACCTCGTTCACCGGGCTGGTGGTGCTGCTCGCCGGGCTGCTGTCCGACGTGCTGTACGCGATCCTCGACCCGCGAATCCGAGCCTGATCCGCGGCGGATCGGGCAGACGCGCACCGCCATACTCGCTATCCTCTCGGTATGGCGCACAGGACTCGCAAGGTGACCGTGACCGTGCCGGAGGACATCGCCGCAACCCTGGAGCAGTGGCGGGACTCGGGCCGAATCAAGTCGGTGAGTCAGTACATCACCAGCCAGATCCTCGCCGGGATGAACCGGGCCGCCGCGCTGCGCACCGTCGAGTCGGCCTGCGGTGGCGCCGACGAACCGAAGCGCCCGCCGCTCGACGAGATCAACCGAGCGCGCAGATTACTGGAGTTACCCCCGTTCACCGAGGCCGAGGCCGAGGCGATCAGCGCCGAGGCGTGGGCCACCCCCACGGCAGCGCGCACCGGCGTCGCGTGAGCGCACCGGTTCAGGAGGCGGTCACCGGCGTTGTCTTCGACACCGCCGCCGTCGTCGGCTTCACGCGGATGGACCCGTATCCACAGGCGGTCTGCTGGACCGTCTTCGAGCACGGCGGGACGATCGTCATCCCGTCTGCGGTGTTGGCCGCAGCGTCGGCCCGGGTCGCCGAACGCGACCGGGACGTGCTGGCCGCGCTGCTCGCCCTCCCGCACACCGTGGTGCCCACGCTCGACGCGAATACCGCGCCGAAGATCGGCGCGATCCTGCGCGGGCGGACCCACCATCACCCGGACGCACTGATCGCCGCCGCGCACGCGGTCACCCACGCGATGAGCCGCAGGTGGTACGTGGTGACCGACCGGGTCCCCCTGCTCACCCGACTCGACCCACGGTTGCTGTTCGACAGCCTGCCGTGAGCTCGACGTTCGCCGCGACCGGCCGGACAGGGCTGGTCTGGCGCCGGTTCCGGCGCAACCGGCCGGCCCTGGTGGGGGCTGCGGTGTTGCTCGCGCTGCTGCTGGCCGCGTTCGCGGTGCCGCCGCTGCTGCCCTACGACTACCAGGAGCTCGACTACACCGCGCTTCTGCAACCGCCGAGCTGGCAGCATCCGTTCGGCACCAATCAGATCGGCCAGGACGTGCTAACGCAGACGTTGCGCGGGTTGCAGAAGTCGCTGATCGTCGGACTCTGCGTCGCCGTCTTCTCCACCCTGATCGCCGCGGCCGTCGGGGCGGTGGCCGGCTATCTCGGCGGCTGGCCGGACCGCGTGATCATGTGGCTGGTGGACCTGCTCCTGGTGGTGCCCAGTTTCATCATCGTGGCCATCTTCACCCCGCGGACCAAGTCGACCGGGTCGATCCTGGCGTTGATCGTGCTGCTCACCGCGTTCGGCTGGATGATCTCGGCTCGGATGGTGCGTGGACTCACGATGAGCCTGCGGCAGCGCGAGTTCGTTCGCGCCGCCCACTACCTGGGCGCCCCGACCGGACAGGTGATCCGCCGGCACATCCTGCCGAACATCGCCTCGATCCTGATCGTGGACACCACGCTGGCCGTCGGCGGAGCGATCCTCGCCGAGACCGGGCTGAGCTATCTCGGCTTCGGCGTCCAGCCGCCGGACGTGTCGCTGGGTTCGTTGATCGCGCTCGGCACGGCGTCCACCTTCACCTTCCCCTGGCTGTTCCTGTTCGCCGGCGGATTCCTGATCGTCACCGTGCTTGCGGCGAACGTGGTGGGCGACGGACTGCGGGACGCCTTCGACCCCGGAGCGGCCGGCGCCCGCCGCACCCTCCCCGGCTGACGCCGCCGCGTCACCTACGATTCGGGCGTGACGGTTCCGCTGCTCGACGTCGCGGACCTGCGGGTCGACTTTCCCAGCGAGGAGGGCCGGGTCTCCGCGGTGCGTGGCATCGACTGCACCGTGGCGTCCGGTGAGGTCCTGGCGCTGGTCGGCGAATCCGGCTCCGGCAAGTCGGTGACCGCGGCGGCGGTGCTCGGGCTGCTGCCCGATCACGCTCGGGTCCGGGGTTCGATCCGGTTACGCGGCACCGAGCTGCTCAGCCTGGGTGATCGAGAACTGTCCCGGCTGCGCGGGACGACGATGAGCATGGTCTTCCAGGACCCGCTGTCCGCGCTCACCCCGGTGTACCGGGTCGGCGATCAGATCGCCGAAGCGTTGCGGGTGCACGGCGCGAGCCGATCCGACGCTGCCGCGCGGGCCGTGCAGTTACTCGAACTCGTCGGGATTCCCGACGCCGCCGACCGCGCCCGCGCGTTCCCGCACGAGTTCTCCGGCGGAATGCGGCAACGGGTGGTGATCGCCATCGCGATCGCCAACAACCCGGACCTGATCGTCTGCGACGAACCGACGACCGCACTCGACGTCACCTCGGCGGCACAGATCCTGGATCTGCTGCGCACCGCCCGTGACCTCACCGGCGCCGGCATCGTGCTGATCACCCACGACCTGGGCGTCGCGGCGACGCTGGCCGACCGGATCGCGGTGATGTACGCCGGCCGAATCGTCGAAACAGCGCCGGCCACGGAGCTACTCGCCGCGCCCGCGATGCCGTACACGGTCGGCCTCCTCGACTCGTTGCCCCGGCTGGACGCCCCGCCCCGCACGCCGCTGGTGCCGATCACCGGCTCGCCCCCGGCGCCGCACGCGCTGCCCCCGGGCTGCCCGTTCGCACCCCGCTGCCCGGCCACCGACGACGCCTGCCGGTCGGCCGAGCCGGCGCTCGCCGAGATCGCCACCGGGCGCCGGGCGGCCTGCGTCCGCCCCGGATCGGTCGCCCCGCACGCCGCATCGGCCGCCCCGCCCGACCCAGCCGATGCCGGCCCGCCGGAACCGATCCTGCAGGTGAGGAAGCTGGTCAAGAGCTACCCGGTGCGCGGCGGCCTGCTCGGCCGACGACGACGCGGCGTCGTCCGCGCGGTGGATCAGGTGAGCCTCACCGTGCGCGCGGGCCGGACCACCGCGCTGGTCGGCGAATCGGGTTCGGGCAAATCGAGTGTGCTGACCGCGATCCTCGACCTCACCGCCCCGGAATCGGGCCGGATCGAGATCTTCGGCCGGGATGTCGCCGACCTCGACCGGGCCGGCCGGCGTGCGATGCGCCGTCGGATCCAGATCGTGTTTCAAGATCCGGCCGCTTCCCTCGACCCGCGGCTGCCGATCTTCGACTCGGTCGCCGAGCCGTTGCGGATCGCCCGCCGGCCCCGGGCCGAGATCGCTCGCCGGGTGCCGGAACTGATCGATCAGGTGGGGTTGCAACCGGAACACGCCGACCGCTACCCGGTGGACTTCTCCGGCGGGCAGAAACAGCGGATCAACATCGCCCGGGCGTTGGCCAGCTCCCCGGATCTGTTGGTGCTGGACGAGCCGGTCTCGGCGCTGGACGTATCGATCCAGGCGGGAATACTCAACCTGCTGCGCCGATTACAGCTCGAGCGCGGGCTGGGCTATCTGTTCGTCTCGCACGACCTGGCGGTGGTGCGCAACCTGGCACACCACGTCGCGGTGATGCGAGCCGGCCGAATCGTCGAGGACGCGCCCGCCGATGAGCTGTTCGCCGACCCACGACACCCCTATACCCGGTCGCTGCTCGCCGCCGTCCCGTCGGCGCCACCGCTCCGGATCGGCTGACCATCAGCCGACCGGAGCCACTTCGCGCAGGCCGGCGTCCGCACAACCGTCGGTCAGCGCGGCCACGCCGAACGCCGCGACCGGGCCGAGCGCACCGGTCTTGCGCACCGCACCCGCCGCGGCGGTACGAGCGCCCCAATCGAGGATCGCCGCGGTGAAGTCGTACGGGTCGGGCCCGTCCAGGGTCACCCGCGCCAACGGCTCGCCGGCCGCGGATTTGGCCACCGCGACCACGGTGACGCTCGACCGCGCACGCTGTACTGCATCGGGTCCGCCGGTGGAGCCGCGCACGACCTGCCCGGCCGCCTGCTTCGCCAGCGCGCGCAGCGCCGGCACCCGGCGGACCGGGTAGCTGAGCCGGGTGGCCGCCGCCATCGCCTGCGCAGCCAGCGGCGGTGCCCCGAGAAACACCCGCACGTCGCGCAGCGTCGGATACGCCTGCGGCAGCGCGAAATGCTCGGCGCCCGGAACCGTGACGGCGGTCAGCGTCCGACCGTGCACCTCGAAGGTGTCGACGTCGCTGCCGGCGACCGGCCGCACCCAGCCGTCGCGGTAGCCGAAACCGTCCGCCAGCAGCACCCCGACCACCGACGCGCGGGTGCCACCGCTGGTGCCGAAATTGCGTACGAAGTAACCGACGTCGACCGCGGTCGCGTCCGCACCGGCCCGGTCGAGCGCCAGCGCCCCGGCCAGACTGCCCGGCACGAAGTCGAACCCGAAGGCGGACAACAGCGCCGAGCCGTTTCGCTGGGCGATCGGCCCCCAGCGCTCGAACACCTGCCGGATGAACGGCCCCTCACCGGTCGAATCCAGGTAGTGTGCACCGGCTTCGGCCGCCACCCGTACCGCAGGCTCGCCGAATTCCAGGAACGGCCCGACCGTGCTGATCAGCACGTCGCCGGACCGCACGATCGGGCGCAGCGACGCCGGATCGGTCACGTCGGCGACCGCGGTGTCCAGCCCACCCAGTTCGCCTGCCACCGCGGTCACCCGGGCTGCGTTGCGCGCCACCAGGACCGGTCGGGCACCGCCGGCCACCAGGCGGCGCGCGGTCAGTTCGCCGGTATAGCCGGTCGCGCCGAAAAGGAGAATACGTGTCATCGAGACAACCTCGGAGAGTCGAATTGCTGCGGGTGGAGAGCTCGGCCGATGCCGTAGCCGATGATCAGCGAGATCGGCGCGCGAGTCGATCGTCGAGTTCGACCTGGTTGATGTCCAGCTCGTGGTGCAGGATGCCGGGCGCCGAGATATGTACCGGGACAATCACATCCAGCAGCTCCTGGGCGAGGATCGCCGCCGACCGATCGACGCCGTGGAACTCGATCGTGCAGCGACCGGTCGCCTCCGGCGTGACGGTCTGCACCTCGTACCGCACCGGGATCTGCCGATCCGCATCGTCGCGCACCGCGTACTCGGCGGTACGACCGCCCGAGGTGGCCGCGGAATCGATCCGGCCGAATGCCGCCTCGGCGAGCAGGGCGGCCGCGGCTTCGGTGCACACCGCACGGGCGGCATCGGGCCCGGCAGGCTGCCGATGCTCGAGCACCGACACCGACTCGATGTCGCGGGTGATGGCGGCAAAGGCGCGGGAGAACCGAACCGGCAGCACCGCCGACAAGCCGCCGGAACCGTGGAAGGTGGTGCCACCGGCCCGGCAGGCACCGCGCAGCTTTTCCCGATCGAATAGCGATGCCGGCAAGGTGCTCACCACATCGATCCCGTCGGTCAGCCAGCCGATGACCGGCTTGGTCACCGCACCGGCCTTCCGGTTCAGTGCGGCCTGATCCGGCAGATAGATCAGCACATCGGCGGCGGCGCCGGCGGCGGTGCGCCGATCGTTCGGGGTGAACGCGAGGTCCGCACGACCGCTGATCTGCCGCCGGAGCAACTCGGCCAGCGGCCCGGAACCCCGCACGGCGACCGCGACGGTGCTACTCATACTTCCTCCAGTCGGTAGCGCGGGGACAGGTTCGGCCGGAGCACGCCGGGCGGCGCCGCGCAGACGGCCGGGATCACCCCGAGGATCGCATTCACCGAGATGTCGGTGACCGCCGACCACTCGACGCCGGATCCGAGATCGTCTGCTGCCGAATCTACTTCGATCCGGGTCGGGCCGTCGACGGTGAACCGGTGGCCGCCGGCGAGACTGTTCGGGTGGTCCGGACCGAGATGCGCATTGCCGGCACCGACGTGCCAGCACTCTTCGTTGGTCATCAGCAACCGATCGCCGACGTAGCCGCGATAGGTCATGTGGATGGCACCGACCGTGCCCGGCTCGATCACCGTGCCGCCGGCCGCGATCGCCACCCGGGCCGGCACCGGGTAGACCAGCCGCTCCACCCGGATCTGATCCGGCTCGATACCCCACAGGTGATGTGCGACGTTGCCGATGACGTCGTCGAAGTAGAAGTGCTGTAACAACGCGATCGCATGGTTGGAGTCGACCGCCGACAACGGGGTGCCGAAACCGAGGCCGGCCAACCCGCCCCACATGCCGTCCGGGGCCGCCGACAGATCCCCGACTTCCAGGAACCGCACCGCGCGCACCTCGTCGACCAACCCGGCCAGCCGGAGCAACACCTGCTCGACCATCAGTCCCGGGTGGAGGCCGGTGCCGTGCAGCGACGCCCCACCGGCCAGGCATGCGGCCTGCAGCCGTTCCCCACTCGCCCGGCGCGGCAGCACCCGGTCGAGCAGGCGCTCGGCTACGACGCCGGCCATCGGCCGCAGCGGTCGCCCCGGCGGGGAATCCAGCGCGGTCATCGCCAGCCGCAGCCCGGCGAGCGCGGCCTTCTCCCGGTTGCCGAAGACGTCGCCGGTCACCTTCATCTCCGACACGGCGCGCAACACGTCGAGCGCCGGTTCGGACTCGGACAGCCACTTGGGCATCGACGCATTGTGGTAGGACGCGCCGGAGACCACGTTCTTTCCGGAGGCGAGCAGGTCGATCACGTCCTCGTCCGCGCCCTGCAGCAAGGCGGGCGTGGTCGGCGTGTGCACGACGCAGTCGGCGTCCAGCGCCAGGATCTCGGCCTTGTCGGTGGTGGCGGCGATCCCGACCGGCGGCAGACCGACGAGTGTCCCGATGTCCACGCCGTGCTTGTGCGGGCTGACCACCTTGACCCCGACCACCTCGAACAACGGCGAATCCAAAGCAAGCCGCAGCGCCCGGCCGCCCATGTCACCGGGCCCCCAGATGATCAACCGATAGGGACTCTGCACCCGGCTCCTCCTCGAACGCGCCTTCACCCGGCAAGGTAACGGTGAAATCCGAAGTTTTACAAGAGGTCCGAGGTGTGACAGAGATGTCTCAACTCGCCCGGTGTGCGATGTGCCGCAACCCGAATCCTGGCCACCCAGCCACAGGCGACGATGAGCGAGTCGGCGTGGTGACCTCGGCTCTGGTGCCGGTCGCACTCGGTCACGTCACGCACCGGACCGCGGTGGAGCAGGTCGGACGGGCGCTGACCAAGCTGCTGACCTGAACCCGATCCGACACGTTCCGGTTACATTCCGGCCCCTACAGTCCCAAGATCAACACAAAGTTCCAATGCGCCCTGTTTACACCGCACTCGTGCAATCATCTGCGCCGTGGTCCAGCGCGACAAGGTGCCCACGGAACCCGCCGAGCTCAACCCCCGATTCGATTCCGGTTCCGCGACGAGCCCCGAAATACCCTCTCCCAGAAGCCGATTACATCCTCCGAAAAAGGCTCGCGGACCGTTACCGGAGGCGATAACCGGCCGAGTCGGTCGAGTCGACAGCGACATGGCGCCCGGTAGTCGGTTGTGGATCGTGGCGGCGGTTCTGGCGGTGGTCGCCTATGTCGTCGGACTGGTACCCGCCCTCGTGTTCGACAGCCCGGCCGACGCGCTCCGTTATCGGCTCGACATCCGGGTGGTCGCCTGTGTCCTGGCGTTTGTCTTCTTGGTGATCGGGGTGCGGCGGAACCGGCCGGCGGTGCGGAGTGTGTGGATCTGGACCGGGGTGTTGCTCGTCGGCAACCTGGGTCGGCCGGTCCTGATCAACATCTCCTCCACCCCGATCGCCGGGGGTTGGCTGAACCTGACCGTCATCACCTGGATGAGCTGCTGCCAGGTGATCATCCTGCTGTTGATCATCCGGAGCCGGGGGACCAGTCGGGTCACCGATGCCCGGTTGGAGATGATCGTGCTGCTGCTGGCTTATGCCGCGTTCGTCATCCCGCTCTCCGCCCTCCCGGGCTGGCACGCGACCAAGCTGCTGCCGTATCAGATAGCCCTCGGCATCGTCGGACCGGCCGCGTATGTGATCTTGGTGGCGTTGGTCGGTCGGTTGCTGATGGTCGATCTGTTGCGGGGTCGGGCCGCGGTGCTGCTGATGGCGGGCTGGATCGCACTGATCTTCGCCGACGTGGCGGGACCGTTCGGGCGGTCGATCGACAATCCGCTGATCGACCCCGCCCGCGATGTGGTGGCGTTGTCGGTGTTGCTGTGGGCCGCCGCCGCACTACACCCCTCCATGCGATCGATCACCGAACCCACCGACGCCTACCGCGGCGAATGGTCCCTGCCCCGCACCGCCACCGTCGTCATCGCCGCCGCCCTCCCCCTCGTCGTCCCCATGATCAACCCCCAACTCACCGAACCCGAACGACTACTCGTCTTCTCCCTCGGCGCACTCGCCGTCGGCACCTCCGTCATCCGCACCCGCCGCGCCGTCAGCGCACTCGCCCACGCCGAACGCAAAAGCGCCTGGCAAGCCCGCCGAGACGAACTCACCGGCCTACTCAACCGCCGCGGCCTCGTCGAACACGCCGCCACCATCCACGGCCCCGTCGGCGTCGTCTACCTCGACGTCGACCGCTTCAAACTCCTCAACGACGTCAACGGACACCACTTCGGCGACGCCCTCCTCATCGCCATCGGCCGCCGCCTGAACTCCCTACCCGAACCCATCGTCGCCGCAGCCCGCTTCGGCGGCGACGAATTCGCCATGCTCTTCGCCGCCGACACCCCCCACCACACCCCCGACCCCACCCGACAAGTCCGCCACCTCATCGACCGCCTCTTCGACACCCCCGTCGACGTCGACCAACGCCCCATCCAAGTCAGCGCCAGCGTCGGCCTCGCCGTCTCCGCCGGAACCGACGAACAATTCCTGCAAACCATCGGCCGCGCCGACATCGCCCAGTACTACGCCAAAGCCGACGGCGGCGGCCACATCCGCGACTACGTCGACGACATGGGCCAAGAACGCAAACGCCACAAACTCATCCTCGAACTCCTCCAACAACGCGTCGGCACCACCGACGAAACCTGGCTCGCCTACCAAGCCATCGTCGACCTCCGCACCGGCCACCCCATCGGCGCCGAAGCACTCGCCCGCATGCGCACCGACGAACTCGGCACCATCTCCCCCGGCGAATTCGTCACCCTCGCCGAACAAAACGGCGCCATCGAAACACTCGGCAACTGGGCCTTCGACACCGTCGTCGCCACCATCGACGACGTCGGCACCCAACTACCCGACGGCTTCCGCATCGCCGTCAACATCTCCCCCCTCCAACTCGAATCCGACGCCCAAATCGAACGACTCACCACCCTCGCCACCCAACGCCCCGACGTCCTCAACCGAATCCGACTCGAAATCACCGAATCCGTCTTCGTCCGCGAATCCTCCCTCCAACGACTCACCGAACTACGCCAAGCCGGCTACCAACTCGCCATCGACGACTTCGGCAGCGAATACGCATCCCTCTACTACCTCGCCCAACTCGACGTCGACGTCCTCAAAATCGACCAAAAATTCACCCGCCGACTCGTCACCGACCCCGCCACCCGACTCATCGTCCGCCACGTCATCGAACTCGCCGACCAACTCGGCATCGCCGTCGTCACCGAAGGCGTCGAATCCGAAGCCGAACGCAACCAACTCATCACCCTCGGCTGCAAAATCGGCCAAGGCTACCTCTGGGAACGCCCCACCACCGGCGTCAACCGATTCCTCACCACCGCCAACGCCACCCACTAACCCACCCGGCCCGCAAAATTCCGAGACGGCTCGAACACGCCGCGCTCGGTCGGCACGACCCGGCACACCGCGCAGCGCCGACACGATGGCAAGATCGAGCCGGTGAAGCGCTCGACCGCGGTCCGTAACCTCGCCGAGGTTGCCAGCACCGCGACCAGCTCGGCGCGGTTGCGTGATGCCGATATCGGCTGGCCGCTGCGGGAGCTGTGGGTGAGCGGCCAGCTGTTGGAATCCGCCGACATCCTGGAGTGGGGCTCGGTGATCCTGGTGCTCGACCTGCCCGCCGCCGGACTGCCCTGGCTGGTCCAGCCGCCGGCGCTGGACTGGGTCCGCGAGCGGCTGCGACTGGGCAAACGACCGTTGGAATGGTGCTACCGGCCCCGGGAATGGCCCGCATGGAACCCGCGGCACCGCCGGGTGGCCCGGTTCTGGACCGAGCGGGACGGGGTCGACGACACCGCACTGGACGCACTGCACCGAGGCGAGGTCGACCAGCTCGACGTGCAGGCGCCGACCGACGACGAGTTCCGGACGCAGCTGACCGAGGAACTCGGCTGTTCCTGGGACCACCTGCGCGCGGTGTTGGACAGCTATTGGGAACAAGACTGGCGCCGCGCCCAGCACAGCCTCGAAACCTCGCCGGAGGAGCAGCTCTGGCGCGGCGCGGAGGCCGTGTCGCAGATCCGGGAAGCACTCGACCGACTCTCATGAGAGATTGATTCACATGCGATCGCACAGGCTGATCCGGATAGTCGTCCCGGTGCTCGCTACCGGGCTGATGCTCAGCGGCTGTAACGCGTCGGAGGACGGCGCCGTCGGGGCCGGGGCGACCGGGCTGGGCAACACCAGCGATATCAACCCGAAGGATCCGGCCGAGCTGCGCGACGGCGGCAACCTGCGCCTGGCCCTGAGCGGGTTCCCCGCCCAGTTCAATCCGCTGCAGGTGGACAGCGACGGCGAAGCGTCGTCGGTGGCCACGATCATGCTGCCCGGCGACATGACCCCGGACGCGTCCGGCGCGCTCTCGGTCCGGCACGACTACTTCACCGACGTGCAGCTGACCGGAACCGACCCGCAGCAGGTCAGCTACACGATCAATCCCAAGGCGAACTGGTCCGACGGCACCCCGATCACCTGGGAAGATCTGGCCGCCCAGGCGAACGCGCTGAGCGGCCGCGACCCGGGCTATCTGATCACCGCCAATGCCGGCTTCGACCGGGTGGCCAAAGTGGAACGCGGAACCGACGACCGGCAGGCGATCGTCACCTACAGCAAGCACTATGCCGAGTGGCAGGGCAGCTTCTCGCCCCTGTTGCCGAAATCGGTCACCAGCACACCCGAGGCGTTCAACGACAGCCTGCGCAACGGGCTGCCGGTGACCGCCGGCCCGTTCAAGCTGGCGTCGGTGGACAAGGGCGCCAACCGGATCGTGCTCGAGCGCGACCCCGCTTGGTGGGGTACGCCGCCGAAGCTGGACACCATCACGTTCACCGTGCTCAATCACGCGGCCCAGCTGGCCGGACTGCAGAACAACGAGCTGGACGCGGTGGAGCTGGGGTCCAGCCTGGACGAGGTGAAGACCGCGCAGGGCTCGGCCGGCATCCAGGTCCGGCACGCGCCCGCGAATCGCTGGTCGCAATACACCTTCAACGGCGCGCCCGGCGCGCTGCTGGCCGACCCGAAGCTGCGGGTGGCGATCGGCAAGGCGATCGACCGCCAAGGCATCGCCACCGCGATCCTGAACGGCCTGGTCACCGATCCGCACCCGCTGAACAACCACATCTTCCTGGAGGGCCAGCAGGGCTACCAGGACAATGCCGAGCCGATCGGTTACGACCCGGACAAAGCCGCACGGGAACTGGATGCGCTCGGCTGGACGCCGGGTTCCGACGGTATCCGGGAGAAGGACGGCCGCAAGCTGGTGCTGCGGCACGTCATGTACCAGCAGGACACCTGGGTGCGGTCGGCGCAGATCGCCCAGCAGAATCTGGCGAAGGTAGGGGTCAAGACCGAGATCCAGACCTTCCCGGGGACCGGCCTGTTCACCGACGTGATCGATCCGGGCAATTTCGAGCTGGCCAGTTTCTCCTGGTCGGGCGGATTCCAGCCGCTGGCCGCACTGCGGCAGATCTACGCCTACTATCCCGACGACCTGCAGAGCAACAAGGCCCGGATCGGCTCGCCCGAGCTGAACCAGCTGATCGAAGACACCTTGTCCGAGCTGGATCCGGCCAAGGCGATCCAGATGGCCAACCGAGCGGATCGGATGATCTTCGAGGAGGGGCACTCGATCCCGCTCACCCAGTCGGCCGGCAACGTCGCGGTCCGGGACAACCTGGCCAACTACGGGGCGTTCGGGTTGGCCGGCGCGGACTACACCGAGGTCGGCTTCACGAAGTGAGCGGACGCGGGTGATCCCGGGGCCGCTCCGGTATCCGCTGGCGGTGAGCGTCGGGACGGTCGGGCTGGCCGCGTCGCTCCTCCCCACGGCGGGCCCGGACGGTGCTGCGGCGCTGGTCACGGTCATCGTGGCGGTGCTCGGCGGCGCCGGATTCCGGTTGGGTTACGCCCTGGCTCGGGCGGCCGCACCGGCGCCGGGCACGATCCGCGTGCGGCAACAGCACCGGCTCGTCGCCCGGTCCTGGCTGGTCGGTGACCGCCGCTGGACGCCGGTCTACTACGACCCGGCACTGATCGCCGGCTTGCCGGCTCGCAGCTATCCGTCCGGGCGAACGCGCACCCGGGAACCGATCGGTCGGCTGCGGGAGAACCCGAGCCGGCCGGACCCCGACGGTGCGGCTCGGGCGACCGTTGCAAGCCGCTGGCCGCGCCGGCTGCTGCTGGATGCGCAGCCGGCGGTAGGAGCTCCGGTGGCCGGCCTCGGCTGGGTCTACCTGACCGGCGGTGGCGGCGCCACGTTTGCCGGAGCAACGATCGTTGCGGCGGCGTTCGTCCTCTGGCTCACCGCGCTCCGCGGCACCGACCCGAGCTGACGGCCGCCGCCGAAATGTCCGTTCGGCGTACCTGGATTCGGCCGGATGCGGCGAATCCGCACCCGACTCGGGGCGCTACGAATATGGTGCCCTATCGAGATCGAATCGCGATCCCTACTACAGGCAATCCACGAGGAGTCGAGTGATGGGCACCGGTATTCGTCGACTGTCGACGTTGCTGCTTGCCGGCACGTTGTTGGCAGTCGCCGCACCGAGCGCCCAGGCGGCGCCGGACGGCGGGCCGAACGGCGCCGCATGGACCGCCGCGGTCGACGGGCCATCTCGGTACTCCGGGGTGACCATCGAGTGGGACGTGCCGATCACGATGAGCGACGGCACCGTGCTCAAGGCCAATATCTACCGGCCTGCCGGAGCCACCGGGCCCACGCCGGTGATCGTGAACATGACGCCGTACACCAAGCTGATCTCGATGATGACCGACTCGGTGTTGTCGTTGCCGGTGCTGTCCGATGCGCTGGTCGATTTCTTCCGCGGCTTCGATCTCGCCGGCACCGGATTGAGCGGGTTCACCGACCTGACCAAAGCGCTCGGTGGCGGTTTGCCCCGCACTTTCACCGTGGATCGCAAGTTGGTCGAGAGCGGCTACACCCAGGTGGTGGTCGACGTGCGGGGTACCGGCTTTTCCCAGGGCACGTGGCAGGTCCTGGGGCAGCGTGAGCAGCAGGACACCGTCGAAGTGATCGACTGGGCGAGCCGGCAGTCGTGGTCGGACGGCAAGGTCGGGATGAGCGGCTTGTCGTACTCCGGGATCAACCAGGTGCAGGCGGCCAGCAAGAACCCGGCGGCGCTGAAGGCGATCTTCCCGGCCGAACCGGGTGCCGACCTGATCCGGGACGTGGCCGCCACCGGCGGTGCGCTCGGTTTCGGCTTCATCCTGCCCTGGCTGATCCTGGTCAATACCCTCAAGCTGGCGCCGGACGTACTCTCCGCGGCACTGGGCCGGCTCGATCCGGTGTGGGTGCGGGACCGATTGTCCAGCCCGTTCACCTTCCTCGACGTGGTGTATCAAGCGCTCGCCACCATGAATGTCGACCAGGCGCCGCCGGAGTTGCAGGCGCTGCTGGACGACCAGAGTCGGCTGCGCGAGGACTGGCTCACCCCGATGGACCAGGTCCGGGTGCCGACGTTCGTCGTCGGCGGCTGGCATGACCTGTTCACCAACACCGAGCCGGATATCTACCGGAAGGCGCAGTTGCCACCCGGTCAGAAGCAGCTCCTGATGGACCGGACCTACCACATCAACGGTGGCGCGAACGCCGGCCGGCCCGGCGAGCCACCCCGCTGGGACGTGCTGCAGCGCGCCTGGTTCGACCACTGGCTCAAGGGAATCGACAACGGCATCGACCGGTACGGGCCGGTGACGATGTGGCAGCTGGGTGGCGGCTGGACAACGGCCGCCGACTACCCGCGGCCGGGAGTGGAACCGCAGCGGCTGTATCTGGGCGCCGCGCCCAGTGGCACCACCTCGACCAGCCTGCACGACGGCAGCCTCAGCGCGACGGCTCCGGCCGACTCGGCACGGCTGACCGTCGGTCCGGGCGTGATGAGCGTGTGCTCGCGGGATTCCGCGATCGAGAGCGCCGGGCTGACGGCGATCCTGGTCGGCTGCGCCGAGGATGCCCGGCCACACGAACTGAACGGGCTGACGTTCACCAGCGCGCCGGTCGACCGGCCCACCGCCGTCTCCGGCTACGTGAATGTGCACCTGAACACCGTGCTCGACGCGCCCGACGGCTACTGGACGGCGACGTTGAACGACGTCGCTCCGGACGGCCGGTCGACCGTGCTGTCCACCGGCCAGCTGGTCGCCTCGCTGCGCGCGGTGGACGATTCGCGGGCCGAGCGCGCCTCGAACGGCGACTACCTCAACCCGGTCCCGCATCTGTCGCTTGCCACCCGGCAACCGGTAGTGCCCGGCCGGCCGACCGCGCTCGACATCGGGCTCACCCCGACCGACGCGATCCTGGCGCCGGGCCATCGATTCCGGGTGGACGTGTTCGCCAGCAACTTCCCCAAAGGCCTGCCGCTGCGTCCGTTGTTGAACGACAGCGCGCTGCTGCCGCAGCACGTGCAGCTCGACCCGTCGGCGCCGAGCTTCGTCACACTGCTGGCGGGGCCGGCCTGATCAACACTGCTGGCGGGGCCGGCCTGATCAACACTGCCGGCGAGCCGGCGTAGGGACATTGCCGGCGAGCCGGCGTAATTGACACTGCCCTTCTGAACCTCGATCGACCGATCGGGGTTCAGAAGGGTGGCGGTTCGTCGTCCGGTGTGGGCGGCGGCCGACCCACTCGATGGAGCACCGGAGAATCTGGTGGTCGGGGCGGGGGGTTGCCGGGTGGGGTGAGGTCGATGGTGCCGGTGCCGTCGCGCAGGTAGATCCCGCCGGCCGGCGTGGTCCACAGGTAAGTACCGGGGCTGCGGCGTCGGTAGCGCCAACCGCGGTTTCCTTTGAGCCGGTGGTGTTTTCGGCAGAGTGGGGCGAGGTTGTCGCTGCTGGTGGGCCCGCCCTGGTCATGCGGGTGGGTGTGGTCGAGGTCGCAGCCGCGGGCGGGGCGGTTGCAGTACGGGAACACACACGTGTTGCTGGTCTGCACGACCTGTTCGCGCAGCCGGTCCGGGATCTGATACGCATCGGTCTGGACGTGTTCGGCGAGGTCCAGCACCGGCCGGACGGTCACGTTCGCGTCCGGGCTGCCGCACCAAGCCCGGATCGCCTCGATACTCACCGGGGTCGGTGACGGGGAGTCGACCCGGCCCAGGGGGCCACCGGAACCGGCGAGCTGATCAGCGCTGATATACACATGCAACTGAACATCACGCGGCCTGCGACGGCGCAACGCAGCCGGTGCCGCCACAGCCATCTCCGCCAGCGACGGGACCGGCTCCCGCGACGGCTCTGCCGCTACGGGTTCTGGTGTGGGTTCTGTTGCGTCGAACGGCAATCCGGGTTGCCGGCGCGCGAGTTCACCCAACGCGGTCGAGCGCCGCGCATCCAGGCTGTCGGTGCTGCCACAGGCCGCCAAATCGTCGGCGATATCGGACAGGGCGTGGTTCAGGTCCACCGCATCGGTCAAATCCAACTCGCCCTCGATCCGGACCGTGCCGGTCAAACTCACCGTGCGGGTGTCGATCTCCACCCTGCGGGTATCAATGGCGAGCTCTTCTTTCGCAGCGTCCGGGTCGGCCAGGATCCGGGCTTCCTCGACCAACCGATCCAACTGCGCCCACGACACCGTCCCCGCACAGGCGGCGAGCCGCTCGTCGACAAACGCGGCCGCCTCCAGCGACAAGCCGATAGTGGCATCGGCGATCCGCCGCGCTCGCCACCACGGCGTCTGCCCGGCCTTGACTCGTTCCCACAGACGCGGCAACCGATAGCAGACTTCGAGCACCGCCCCGACATACGACATCCCGGACTCGGTCGAATGCCGCAACGCGACCGCCAACTCCGCAACCGCAGCCTCGCCCACCTCCGGCGAACCCGCACCACCCGGGGTGACCCACCCCACCCCGAACCGATCCACCTCGCTATCACCCACCGGCGCATGCCAACGACACCACTCGACCGTCAACTCGGCCCGCTCCACCGCGACCCGCTCCGCCGCCGCCCGGTTGGCCCGCAACCCCGCCAACACCACCCGCGCAGAACCAACACCAAACCCGATACCGGGAGCAAAAGCACTGGCTGCGGTCATATACCTATTGCATCACGACCCACCGACACGTTTTCCGAACCGGTCAGCACGCCGCCGGTCAGGACCGGGCAAGCAGATCCATCAGATCGTCGTACGGCATCGGCTTGTGGTAGTAGTACCCCTGCGCGTGATCACAGCCGAAGTCGGTGAGCAGCGCCGCGGTGATCGAGTCCTCGACGCCCTCGGCGATCGCGGTCATCCCGATGGTGTGTGCCAGCTCGATCACCGACCGGGTGATCGCTGCCGCCCGGGGATCGTGGGTGATCGGCTCGATGAACGAGCGGTCCAGCTTCACGTGATCGATCGCCAGATCGTAGAGATACGACAACGCCGAGTATCCGGTACCGAAGTCGTCGACGGCGATCCCCACACCTTGGGCATGCAGTTGATCGAGCACCACCCGAGCCCGCCGCGGGTCGCCGAACATGAACTGCTCGGTGATCTCCACGTCGAGCGCCGCCGGCGGCAGCCCCCGCCGGGCGAGTTCGGCGGCGATCCGGTTCGGCAGGTCGACGTCGCCGAACGAAGGCGGGAACAGATTCACCGAGACCGGGATTCGATGCCCGGCCTGGTAGAACACCGCGGCGTCGTCGAGCGCGATGTCGAGCACCGCGTTGGTCATCGCCTGCATCAACCGGTTCTGATGCACCAGGGGCAAGAACTTGTCCGGCGACAGCAGACCGTGTTCCGGGTGCGGCCAGCGCACCAGCGCCTCGACGCCGATGATCTTCCCGGTATCCAACCGGACCTGCGGCTGGTAGAACACCGCGAGCTGGCGCTTACCGATCGCGGTACGCAACTGCTCCAGCAGCAGCATGTCCGCCCGGGTGTTCGCCCGGTTGCCGCTGTCCACCTCGCTGATCGCCGGCAACGGTGCCGGGTCGTAGATCTGGCAGCTGTGCGGCCCGGCCTTCGCCCGGTACATCGCGATGTCGGCCAGCCGGAGCAGGGTTGCGATGTCGGTCCCGTGGGTCGGGGACAACGCGATCCCGATGCTGCCGCCGACCTGCACCCGCACGTCGTCGAGCACCACCGGTTCGTCCAGTACCGCGCGTAGATCGGACCCGACCGCCAGCGCCTCGCTCGGTCCGCAATCTGGCAGCAACAGGGCGAACTCGTCGCCGCCGAGCCGAACCAGGACGTCCTCCCGCCGCAGCCGGCTGGTCAGCCGGGCCGCGACGGTGCGGAGTAACAGGTCACCGGCGGCGTGCCCGAGCGAATCGTTGACGTCTTTGAAGTGGTCCAGATCCAGCAGCAGCAACGCCACCGGCGGTCCGGGCGGTTCGCCCGGCTCGGGCAGCAGGGTGCGCGCCTGCTCGTAGAGACTGCGTCGGTTGGGCAGCCCGGTCAGGTCGTCGGTGAGCGCCAGGAACTCGTGTTCGCCGGCGCGAAGTGCGTCGCCGACCGCGGTGGCGAGCCGGGCCAACGAGGCGGCGACGGTGGCCGCGGTCAGGTAGGACGCAATCGGCGGCACGTGCGCGACACTGTCGACCAACAGCACCACCAGCGCCGACGAGGTGGCGAAGAACGGCGCGGCGAAGGGGAGCCAGCGCGGGTAGGTCGGCACCGTCGCGGGCTGCGGCCAGCCGGGTGCCAGCGCGGCCAGCAACGCCGCAAACAGCCCGATCACGTCCACCCAACTGCCCGCGACATACTTCCCGTCGGCCGCTTGCACGTTGTAGATGCAATCGAACAGCGTCCAGGTCGCGGTCGCACCGCACAGCCACCAGACCGAGCGCGGTGGTCGCCAGCCGAACACCGACACGGTGGCCAGCGCGACCGACAGCAGCAGCACGTCGAGCACCGGGTAGACCAGACTCACCGCGGCCCGCAGCGGTTGGTTGTCGATGTGCTGGAGCACGGCCGGGAACACCACGATGATCACCAAGGTGGCGGTAGCCAGCCCGGCGAGCAGACCATCCAGGATGCGCGCCGCCGACACTTCGGCCAACCGACTGCGCACGATCACGATCAAGGCACCGGCGATCAGCGGGTAATACGCCAGCCAGAACGGGTCGGCCAGGGATACGGGCGGCCGCGGCACGTGATGCATGACCAGCAGTTGCCAGGTCTGATCCCCGATCACCTGCGCGGCAATCCCCAGCGCGACCAGCTTCCAGGCCAGTCGGAGTGGACCGCGCCGGCCACGTATCCAGCAGAGCAACGCGGCAGCAAGTGTAGCCAGGTTCAGCCAGACCGCTTCCCACAGCGGAAAGCCCGCCGGGTTGGCACCGGGCACGGTCAGCACCAGATAACCGACGACCAACCCGACAGTAACCACATGGGCCAGCCAGTACATCGTGCTATGGCCGGGCCGAACATGCTGGCCGTGGGCGTGCGTCGACATGGTGAAGACGCTCATTCGGCAATCATCGGGCGATACCGTTTCCGATCCGCACACTCCCGGCGTGTGACTGTACTTCAGTACAGCATATTCGAGGTAAACAAGCGGATCGACGCGATATGGGGGCTAATTGTGGCGTGCGCGTCTGCTGCGCTCGCGCGCCTCGGCCAGATCGAGCACATTTGCCTGCTCCAACGTCGGTGCCGTACCGCCGAGCCGGGCCGGCACCCAGTAGGACCCCGGCTCGTGTTCGTAGTCGCGTTGCACCTGGTCGAGCAGCGCCTGCATCGCCGCCTTGAGCCGTGCGGTCAACTCACCGGTCGGCAGATCCGGCGGGATCGGCGCACCGACCGCCACCGAGATCGGCGTGTTGGTCCGGCCGAGCCGGCGCGGATGCCCCTTGGTCCAGACCCGCTGGCCACCCCAGGTCACCACCGGAATGATCGGTACCTGGGCCTCGATCGCCATCCGGGCGGTGCCGGACTTGAATTCCTTGAGTTCGAAGCTGCGACTGATCGTCGCCTCCGGGTACACCCCGACCAGCTCGCCGTCGCGCAGCGCCGCGACCGCGTTCCGGTACGAGTCGGCACCGGCCTGTCGGTCGACCTCGATGTGCCGCAGCGCGCGCATGAGCGGCCCGCTGACCGGGTTGTCGAACACATCCTTCTTGGCCATGTACCGGATGTAGCGCTTGTGCTTGCGCGCCGGGATATGGGCGTAGATGAACTCGGTATAGCCGGTGTGGTTGATCGCGATGACCGCCCCGCCGGTCGCAGGTATGTTTTCCGCCCCGGTCACGGTGAACTTCAGCCCCTGAACCAGGAACGAGACCCGAGCAAGGCCGATGAGGGTGCGATAAACCGGTTCCACAGCCGGTCAGGGTAGTCGGTCGGCCGCCCGGTCGGGGGAATGCCGAGCCGTTGCCGACACGCCGCAACCTACCGGGCGGTCAGTTCGGCGCCGAGCGGTCCGGGCCGGCGGTGCAGGCCGGCGGTGCGGGCCTACGACAGCGGCCCGGTGAGATACCGCTGCAGGGTCGGGGCCATCGCATCCACCAGCCGGTTCACCTCCATCGACGCGATCGGCTCGGCGCCCACGGCGTACCGGATCATGCCCAGTCCGACCAATTGCGAAGCGCACAACGATGCCCGGAACTTCACGTCGTCGGCGCCGAGCGCGACCAACACGCGGTCGAACACCCCGTTCATGAACATCCGCTGCAGCATGTCGATGGTCCGGGCAGATACCGCGCCGCCGACCGTGCTGGCGGCGAACGGACCGCCGCCGGCCAGATCCCAGGTGGTGATCAGCATGTACAACGTGCGTCGGCCGGCCTCGTTCACCGTTCCGGTGGCGATGCGATCGACCAGCTCGGGGGTGGCGAACGGGAGGCGGAGCTTCTTGGCCACCGCATCCAGATATCCGGAAAATTCCGGATTCTGCGGCGGCCCCTGGGGCGGGGTCACCAGGCCAGAATCTCCCCGATCTCCGGCTCGATCAAGTCCCGGCCTACCCTGACACGTTGCAAACGTAAGTCGCAGGAGGGTGCAGTGCAGGTCACCAGTGTCGGACATGCGGGATTCCATATTCAGACCGAAGCGGGATCGATCCTCTGCGACCCCTGGGTGAATCCGGCCTACTTCGCCTCCTGGGTCCCGTTCCCGGACAACACCGCGCTGGATTGGGATCGGCTGGGCGACTGCGACTACCTCTACGTCTCCCACCTGCACCGGGACCACTTCGATCCGGCGCACCTGGCCCGTTACGTGAACAAGGACGCGACGGTCCTGCTGCCGGACTATCCGGTGCCGGACCTGCGCCGCGAACTCGAGGCACTCGGGTTCCACTCGTTCTTCGAGACCACCGACTCGGTCAAGCACCGGATCGTCGGCCGCGACGGTCGTGAGCTGGACGTGATGATCATCGCGTTGCGCGCGCCGGCGGACGGCCCGATCGGCGACAGCGGGCTGGTCGTCGCGGACGGCGAAACCACCTGCTTCAACATGAACGACGCCCGGCCGATGGACCTGGACGTGCTGTCCGAGGCATTCGGCACGATCGACATCCATCTGCTGCAGTACTCCGGCGCGATCTGGTATCCGATGGTGTACGACATCCCGAAACGCACCAAGGCCAACTTCGGCAAGCAGAAGCGCCAGCGCGGCATGGATCGGGCGCGCGCCTATATCGAGCAGGTGGGCGCCACCTGGGTGGTGCCCTCGGCCGGACCGCCGGTGTTCCTCGACCCCGACCTGCGGTACCTCAACGACGACCACGACGACATCGGCAACATCTTCCCGGATCAGCTGGTCTTCCTCGACCAGATGGCCCAGCACGGCGCGGACAACGGCCTGCTGATGATTCCCGGTTCGGTGGCCGAGATACACGGCGGCGAACTCAGCCTGACCCACCCGGTCGACCCGGACACGATCTACGCCGACAAGGCCGGTTATATCGCGGACATGGCGACGCGACGCGCACCGGAGCTCGCGGCGCACAAGGCCGCCTGGGCGCCGGCCGCCGGCGAACCGTTGTTGCCCGCGCTGGCCGAACTGTTCGAGCCGATCATGCGGTCCTCCGATCTGATCAGCAACGGCATCGGCTACCCGGTCGGCCTGGTGCTCGACGGGCCGGAGCACGAGGAGACCGTCGTGCTCGACTTCCCGGCCCGCCGCGTTCGCCCGCCCGCGGACGGTGACGGCAAGTACCGCTACGGCTTCCGAATCGCCCCCGAGCTGGTCCGCACCGTGCTCCGGGATCGGGAACCCGACTGGGTGAACAGCATCTTCCTCTCCACCCGATTCTCCGCCTGGCGGATCGGCGGCTACAACGAGTTCCTCTACACCTTCTTCAAATGCCTCACCGACGAGCGGGTGCTCTACGCCGACGGTTGGTTCGCCGAGGCGCACGACGACACCGCATCCACCGAACTCGCCGGGTGGGAGATCCAACGTCGCTGTCCGCACCTGAAGGCCGACCTGACCAAGTTCGGCGTCGTGGAGGGAACCACGCTCACCTGCAACCAGCACGGCTGGCAGTGGGACCTGGAGACGGGGCGCTGCAAGACCACCCAGGGTCACGAATTGCGCGCCCGCCGGCTCTGACGTCGGCCGGCCCACCCCGCTCTGCCGGGTCCGGGCGGCGTCGGCCGGGCGGCAACCGCCACCCCGAGCCCGACCAGGACGCAGCCGGCCACCGTCGCTGCCGACAGCTGGGCCCCGGCCGGCAGCAGCAGGTCGAGCAGCAGCGCGCCGACGAGTTGGCCGGCGACGATACCGAGCCCGAGCAACAGCACCCCGACCCAGCGCACCGCAATCGCACCCAACCCGACGATCGCGATGCCGAGCAGCCCGCCCAGGTAGAGCTCCGGCGCGTGGGGCGGCGGCGCCGGAATGCCCCGGACCGCGACGAGCGCGAGCCAGCCGACGAGCAGGCCGGCGAAACCGATCACGAAGTTCATCAGGCTCGCCGCAGCCGGACCACCGATGGCGCTCAGCCGACCGTTCACCGCCTGTTGCCAGGCGATCGCACAGCCGGCGGCCGCCGGCAGCGCCGCGAGCAGCGCGACCTGAGTTCCGGCGGTGAGCCGGTCGGCGGCCGCCACGGTCATCCCGAGCACGGCCAACCCGGCGCCGACCACGCGGACCGGACTGACCGGAACTCGACCCGCCGGGCCCAGACCGAGCCGGTCCACCACCAGGCCGCCGACGATCTGTCCACCGGCCAGCGCCACCGCGAACAGCGCGACCCCGATCACCGGAACCGTCAGCGCCTGGGTCGCGACCACCACCGCGCCGCACAAGCCCCCCAGGCACTGCCCCGGCGTCAGCTCACCCGCACCCACCGCGGCCCGTATCGCCCTGATGCCGAACCGAATTCGGCTGTCGACCAGTGCCGCCGAGAGCAACACGACCAGGCCGACCGCGAAACTGATCAGCGCTGCCGCCACCCCGTCGTGCAACCGCGCCGCGAGCTCGCCGTTGACCCGCGCCTGCACCGCGGCCGCCGCGCCGACCAGCCACGCCACCGCCAAACCGGCCGGCAGGGCCCGCGCCGGAAGAATCGTCTGCACCAGTCCTACTGTGCCAGCGGCGATCCGGAACGGAACGGCAACAGGTCAAGCAGTTATTTTGTGGCGATTCCGCAACCGGCACGCCCACAAACAAGATGATCATGCCGATTACCGGCAGGTATGCTGAACCAAGCCGCGGATCGGTGCCGCCACATGGTTATGGCGGCCAGATCGGGCAACCTCGAAGTCAGGCGAACAAGTCGGTGAGAGGAGGCACGCGGATGACGGTCGGCGCGTTCGACTGGCCGACGATCGGCCAGCCCTGGACCGAGGGCGAACGACTCTCCGACATTCTCTCCGCAGCGCCGCTCATTCTTTATGCAATGGATCTCGACGGTGTGGTCCGGATGTCCACCGGCGGCGGCCTGGCGCAGCTCGGGTTCACCCCCGGCGAGCTGGTCGGCCGCAGCGTCTTCGACGCGCTCACCGACGATCGGCTCGACAGCTATCACCGCCGCGCGTTGACCGGCGAGCAGTTCGACGTGGTGCTCGAGTACGGCGAGCGGGTCTACGAGACCAGGTACGCGCCGGTGCGGACCGCCGACGGCGAACTGGCCGGCTCCTGCGGAATTGCGGTCGAGGTCACCGACCAGGTCGCCGTGCAGCGCTCGCTGCGCACCCTGACCGATGTCGACGCGGTGACCCAGTTGCACAACCGGCGGGCCACGGAGATCGAAGTGGACCGGATGCTGGCCACCGGCACCAAGCTGGCGCTGCTGCTGATCGACCTGGACGATTTCAAGGACGTCAACGACACCCACGGACACGTGTTGGGCGATCTGGTGCTACGGCACCTCGGGCGCCGGCTCCGCCGCACGGCGCCGGCCGACGCGCTGGTCGGCCGGATGGGCGGGGACGAGCTGGTGGTCGCGGTGCCGCTGGACAAGCCGGACCAGATCGCCCAGTTGGCCCAGCAGCTCCTCGATGTCGTGGCCGGGCCGCTGCAGATCGATCTGCCGCTCGCGCTGTCCGACGGACCGGTCGACATGACCATCACCGCCAGCATCGGCATCGCGTTCGCTCCTCGCGACGGTACCGGCGCGGGTCAGCTGATGACTCGGGCGGACAGTGCGATGTACGCCGCAAAGCGCTCCGGCGGCGCCACCTACTGCTTCTACGACAATCGGATCGACGGCGCCCGGCGCCGCTTGACGATGATCACCCGGCTTCGCCGCGCGGTCGCCGACGAGGCGCTCTATCCGGTGTTCCAGCCGGTACGGGACCTGAACGACAATCGGATCACCGGCTTCGAGGCGCTGGCTCGCTGGCACGATCCAGAACTCGGGCAGGTACCGCCGACCGACTTCATCGCGATCGCGGAACGTTCGCCACTGATCGACGACCTCTTCGATTCCATCCTGCGGCAATCGCTCGAAGCGGCGGTGACCTGGTATGTCGAGCGGGATGGACCGGGTCGGCAGCTGGCGGTCAACATCGCCGCCCGGCAGTTGCGTGACCCGCAATTGACCGACCGGATCGTCACGGCGGCCGACCGGATCGGCCATCCGATCGGGTTGATCTGCGCCGAGCTCACCGAGACCGCGATGATGGACGACGAGGAGACCGCCCATCAGACCCTGGCGGCGATGAGCGAGGCGGGGATCGGTGTCTACATCGACGATTTCGGCGTCGGCTACTCGAACGTGGCCCGGCTGACCGACCTGGCCAGCGCCGGCATCCTGGCCGGGATCAAGGTCGACCGACGGTTCATCGCCGATCCCGCGGAGCCCCGGACCACGGCACTGCTGCAACTGTTCCGGCATATGAGCGAAACCTTCGGTGCCGAGATCGTGATCGAGGGCATCGAAACCGACGAGCACCTGGAGGTCGCCCGCCGAATGGGATACCGACTCGGGCAAGGCTGGCATCTGGGCCGGCCGGTGGCGGCGGACCTGGCCCGGGCGTCGATCGAGACGTAGCTCACATCGACAGATCGCCGCGCCGCCGGCTCCCACCGCACGATGGGCGGGCAAGATCACCCGCAATAAATGATCTTGATCCAGCGTTTCCGATTTCCCGGTGCTACCTCGTTCGACTTTTGTCGGCTCGGCCGAAGGGGCAAGTTGCGGATGACTGAGGACACCTCGCACGACCACGAGGATTGGGAAAGCCGCGAGCGACTGCTGGACATCGTCGGCGAAGCTCCGTTGCTCGTCTTCGCCCTCGACCTGGCCGGGGTGATCCGGGTGTCGACCGGCGGCGGGCTGGCCAAGCTCGGCATCACCCCCGGCGCCTTGGTCGGCGCGAGCATTTTCGATCTCTATCAGGACCGCCCGGACCTGCACGTCGCCTATCACCGGGCGCTGTCCGGCGAACGGTTCACCGTCGTGGAGGAACTGGCCGGGCGCACCTACGAGACCACCTATACCCCTACCTACGACGCGCAGCGGACGCTGATCGGCACGCTGGGAATCAGCGTCGACGTCACCGACCGGGTCGAGGTGCAGAAGTCGCTGCGCCGGCTTGCCGAGGTGGACACGGTCACCGGTCTGCGCAGCCGCCAGTCGGCCGAGGTCGAGCTGAGCGAAGCCATCGCAGCCGGCGATCGGCTGGCCCTGCTGTTGATCGATCTGGACGACTTCAAGGATGTCAACGACTCGCACGGACACGCGCTGGGCGATCTGGTGCTCCGCCGGCTCGACGAGCGGCTGCGCGGCACACTCGCCGACGGTGCGACGATCGCCCGAATGGGCGGTGACGAGCTGATGGTGACCGTACCGGGCGAGGACGTCGAGGAGATCTCCCGAATCGCCGACGAACTCCTGGCGACGTTGGCCATGCCGCTGCGGATCGACGTCTCGGTCTTCGCGCAGGACGAAGGCGCCGAAGCCGATCAGATCGACGTGGCGATCACCGCGAGCATGGGCATCGCCCTCGCCCCCCGGGACGGCGATTCGGCCACCGCGCTGCTGGCGCGCGCCGACTCGGCGATGTACGCGGCCAAGCAATCCGGGGGTGCCACCCATCGGTTCTACGACGTCCGCAACGACGGCGCGCGCCGGCGGCTGGCGGTCGCGACCCGGCTCCGGCGTGCGGTCGCCCGACAGGAGATCTATCCGGCCTTCCAGCCGTTGCAGCTGCTGCGCTCCGGTCGGGTGGTCGGGTTCGAGGCACTGGCGCGGTGGTGCGATCCCGAACTCGGGCAGGTGTCGCCGGCCGAGTTCATCACCCTCGCCGAGCGGTCCCCGCTGATCGACGACCTGTTCGAGCAGATCCTGCATCAGTCGATGGCGGCGGCCGCCGAGTGGACCACCGTTGCCGGCGCCTCGTTCCAGATGCTCAGCATCAACGTCGCGGCCCGGCAGCTGCGCGACATCGGCCTGGCCAAACAGATCGCCGACGTCGCCAACCACCATCGTCTCCCGCTCGACCGGCTGCACGTGGAACTTACCGAGACCGCCGTCATGGACGACGACGACAAAGCCCATCAGACGCTCCAGCAGATGAGCGATGCCGGCGTCGCCATCTACATCGACGACTTCGGCGTCGGCTATTCCAACATCGGCCGGCTCACCGACCTGTCCGCCGCCGGCATCCTGGACGGCGTGAAGATCGACCGCCGGTTCGTCGCCGAGCCGGACAACGGTCGCGATGTCTCGCTGCTGCGGCTGTTCCAGCGGATGGGCGATGCGTTCGGCGTCGACACCGTGCTGGAAGGGATCGAGACCGAAAGCCAGCTCCAGGTGGCCATCGACCTCGGTTACCGACTCGGCCAGGGGTGGCACCTGGGCCGGCCGATGACCGCCGACGCGGCGCGCGATCTCATCGCCGGCGGCCGGCCGAGCCCGGCGAGCCGGAGCGACTCGACGCGAGCCCGACCGGCCGGATAACCGTCAGCCCACCTCGGCCGACCCGGCGATCCAGGTGTTGCACGCGTCCAGCGTGTTCAACTGCACGCCCTTGTCGAACCAACTACCGAAATTCTGCGGTTGGCCGTGGTCCGGCTCCGCGCCCGGCGCGTCGCCCCGGCTGTAGTTGTCCCGCTGCGCCAAGCTCACCGTCGTCGCGTCGAAGCTGGCGCCGATGAACATCCCGGACAAGCATTGCGCTTGTAGCTCGGCGCGCCGGGACAGCTCCTGACCGGCCGGGGTCCGCCGACCCGCCGCCTCGATCTGGGCCAGCGCCGCCGGCAGCGTTCCGCTCAGCTCCTGCAGATGGTGGCCGTACTCGTGGGCCAGCATGTCGACCGCCGCCGTCGGCACCCCGACCGGCGCGATCACCGACTGCTGATAGCTGGCCGGCACGAGGTAGATCACGCCGTTGCAGTAGAAGCTGTTCTGCTCCGGCGGGCGACCACAGTCCTGCATCGTCACCTGGTTTATCACCTGGACCTGGGCCGGACGGAAGGGTAACTGCACCTTTTCCAGCACCGGCCGCCACACCCGGTCCAGGCAGCGCAGTGCCTCGTTCAGGAAGGTCTGCACCCGCGCCGGATCGGACTGCCAGGCCGGCAATCGACAGCTACGCCGGGCCAGCGCGACCGGTTGGGTGAGCGGGTTGGCGGCGGTGGCCGGGACCGGCTGTGGCTTACTGCTGGTGGCGACCGTGGTACGCACACTGCTGGTGGCCGACGAGGTCGTCGCCGGACCGGCGTAACCGTAGCCGTAGCCGGCGGTCGTGCTCGTCGCCGTCCGGGCAATCGAATGGATGCCGGGATCGGCGATGATCGGGCTCTCCGCGCAGCCGGTCAACGCGCAAGCGGTCAGCAACCCGGCGGCCAATTGCCGGACCGAAACCCCGCGCAGATATCGCACAGCCGATCACCTCCGACCTCACCCCGCTCGTTGAACCTTAATCGACCGATCGGGAAGTTTTACCTGCGTCGGAGGTTTCCGAGCGGGTTGAGTTTCGGGCTCGGGCGGGTCAGCGCCACGTGCCCGGTTTTGCTCCGCTCAGATCGTCGAGCAATGCGCTCACCGGCTGCGACTCGCTGTAATGGTGGCCCTGGGCGAGCGCGAAGCCCAGCTCGGTGAGCACGGCCGCCTGCTGCTCGGTCTCCACCCCTTCGGCGATCACCTGCAGATCCAGCGCATCGCTGAGCGCCGCGATCACCCCCAACAACGGCGATCCCGTCCCACCGGAACTGATCGCCGCGACGAACGAGCCGTCCACCTTCAAGATGTCGCTCGGGAGTGTCGCCAGCCGACTCAACGACGAATAGCCGGTGCCGAAGTCGTCGATCGCGATCCGCACGCCGTGATATCGCAGCTCGCGCAGGTTGGTCACCGCGGTAGCCGACTCGGCGGCCAGCTCGCTTTCGGTGACCTCCAGCACCAGCTGATGGGCCGGCCAGCCGGTAGCTGCCAGGATGTCCTGGACCCGGGCCGCGTATTCCGGGTCGGCCAGCTCCAGCCCGGACACGTTGACGTTCAGGGTCAGCTCGATGTCCGCGTCGGCCCGCTGCAGCCGCGAGGCGTCCTCGCACGCACGACGCAGGACCAACTGATCGAGGTCGCCGATCAGGTCGTACTCTTCGGCAACCCGGATCAGGCTTTCCGTGCTCACCCCCGGCTGGGCCACCGACGTCCAGCGCAGCAACGCCTCCACGCCGACCGCCCGGCCGCCCGCACCGAGGCTGACGATCGGCTGATATTGCACCTCGAGTGCGCCCTTGTCGATCGCGTCGCGCAGCTCGACCGCCAGCGGCGGCCGGTGCGAGGACTCCACCACCGTCCGGTTGCGGCCGGTCTGCTTTGCTCGATAGAGGCCGACGTCGGCCCGACTGACCAGCAGCGATGCCGATTCGCCGGATTGCCAGGAGGTCACCCCGGCCGAGCTGCTCGCGGTGATCGCGCTGCGCAGCCGGTCGGCGAGCTGCAGCGCGACCGATTCGGTGGTGTCGGGCAACAAGATCGCGAAGGCGTCGCCACCGTAGCGGGCCAGCTGCTGGTCCGGCTCCAGCATCGCCGTCCAGGTGGCTGCCACCCGCTGCAGCACGGCGTCGCCACCGCGCCGGCCCAGATGGTCGTTCACCGTCTGGAACCGGTCCAGATCGAGCAGTACCAGCGCCGGCCGGCGGTCGGTCTTGGCCGCCGTGGACAACTCCGCGTTCAGCAATCGATCGAAGCCGCGCCGGTTGAGCAGACCGGTGAGCAGGTCCAGATCCGCCTCGGCGGCCAACCTGCCGAGCACATGCACGACCGCACCGACCGAGACGGCCACGCTGGCCGTCAGCACACCGGCCCACCAGGGCAATCCGTCCCGGGTGCCGAGCAGCACGACGCAGCTCACCACGGCATAGAGCAGGTGCAGCGCGGCCGCGGTCAAGGTGAAGAAGAAGGCGGCGTCGCAGGCGACGAAGACGTACATGGTCGACAGCGCCATCGCCCCGTACACGTTGGGCGAATAGACCACGACGATGCTGATCAGCGTGGTGCCGAACGCGATCGGCAGATGATGCGTCCGCGGCGGGAGCCGGTCGCCCCAACCGAGCACACCGACGCCGACGATCGCGGCCACACACGACACGACGTAGAGAACGCTCTTGTTCCCACCCGCACCCGGCGTGGCCGGCATCAGCGCGGTGATCAGCATGCCGAGCAGGCCGCCCATGACGAAGAACGACCCCGTCGTCCTGGCCATGACAGCCGCAGTAGCCAGCGCCGATGTTGCCCGCGCCCTGGTGCGGGGATCGCCGCGAGACCCGAAACCTCGCACGCCACCCAGATTAGCTACCTGCGGTCTGGTTCGGGCCGGTTATCCCTTCACAAGACTCGGGAAGATTTCGTGATGGATTCGCAACCGATCAGCGGGACCAATGCGTCCGGTATCCGGACTGATCCGTCCGCCTGCTGATGGTTCTCCAGGATCGCCACCAGCCAGCGGGTCGTGGCCAGCGTTCCGTTCAGCGTCGCGGCGATCTGCGGGCGACCGTCGGCGTCGCGATACCGGATGCCCAGCCGGCGCGCCTGATAGGTACCGCAGTTCGAGGTGGAGGTCAGCTCCCGGTAGCCGCCCTGGGTGGGCACCCAGGCCTCGCAATCGAACTTGCGCGCGGCCGAACTGCCCAGATCCCCGCTCGCCACATCGATCACCCGGTACGGCACCTCGATCGCCGCCAGCATCTCCCGTTCCCAGGACAGCATCCGTCGGTGCTCGGCGTCGGCGTCGGCCGGCTGACAGAAACTGAACATCTCGACTTTGTCGAATTGGTGCACCCGAATGATTCCGCGGGTGTCCCGTCCGTAGCTGCCGGCCTCCCGGCGGAAACAGGACGACCAGCCCGCGTAGCGCAGCGGGCCGGCGTGCAGGTCGACGATCTCGCCGCTGTGGTAGCCGGCCAGCGGAACCTCGGAGGTGCCGACCAGATAGAGGTCGTCGGCGTCGAGCCGGTAGACCTCGTCGGCGTGCGCTCCCAGGAATCCGGTCCCGGCCATGATCTCCGGCCGCACCAGCACCGGCGGAATCACCATGGTGAACCCGTTGGCCACCGCACGTTGGGTCGCCAACTGCAACAACGCCAACTGCAGTAAGGCACCGAGACCGGTGAGGAAGTAGAACCGCGCGCCGGCGACCTTCGCGCCGCGCTGCATGTCGATGATCCCCAGCGCCTCACCGAGGTCCAGATGATCCTGGGGCGTGAAGGCGAACTCCGGCGGCCGGCCCACCGTCTCCAGGACCACGAAGTCGTCCTCGCCGCCGACCGGAGCCTGCGGTTGCACCAGATTCGCGATCGACCGATGCGCCGCGTCCAGCTCGGCCTTCGCCTGCTCCTCGGCTTCCTCCGCCTGTTTCACCTGCGCAGCCAGCGCCGCGCCCTGCTCGATCAACGGCGGCCGGTCCGCCGGCGGCGCGCTGCCGATGATCCGGCCGAGCGCCTTGTGTTCGGCGCGCAGCCGGTCGGCGGTGGCGATCGCCGCCCGCCGAGCGCTGTCGGCGGTGAGCAGGGTGTCGACGAGCTCCGGGTCTTCACCACGCGCGCGTTGCGACGCGCGTACGGCGTCCGGGTCCTCCCGCAGCAGTTTCAGGTCGATCACGTTCGGTCAGCCTACTCGGGCAGTCGCCCGGCGAACCGCGGGCCGGGCCGGGCATGATGGTCCCCGATGGGAGAACCACACGACCCGCAGCCCACCCCCGGCCAGCCGGCGTCCGATCCGTCGGTTACCGACGCCGACACCCGGACCCCGGAGCCGGCCGAGAACGCCGATACCGACAGCGCCGGTACGGACGACGCTGCCACCGACAGCACCGGCACGGACAAAACTGCCACCGACAGCACCGATACCGAGGACGCTGCCACCGGTGGCGACGACGCCAACACCGACGACACCAGCACCGACGACGCCGCGCCGGTCGCCGACCACCCCGCCTGGTATCACCGGCTGCCGGCACTCGGGCTACCGGCCGGGCACACCCGGTGGGCGCTGCTCGCGGTGGCGATCGGCGCGATCGCCGCTGCCGTCGTCACCATCACGGTCACCGGCGGCTTCGGCAAGGACCGCAAGCTCGAAACGCGCAGTCCGGACGACCCGGCGACCACCGGTGCGGTGGCCGGCGAAGCGTTCGGCACCGCGACCCACGGCGACTGCCTGACCTGGACCAAGGCCGACGCGAGCGACCTGAGCAAGGTCAACTGCACCGATCCACACCTGTTCGAGGTCGCCCAGGAAGTGGACCTGAGCAACTACCTGGGCGCCGAGTTCGGCCCGGACGCCAAGTTCCCCGGGGTGCTGCGATTCGCCGAGTTGAAGCAGCAGCATTGCGTGCCCGCGGTGCAGCGGTACCTGAACTCCAAGTTCGATCCGAACGGCAAGTTCAGCGTGGGCCTGATCAATCCCGGCGAGGCGGGCTGGGCAGCCGGCGAGCGGACCCTGCGCTGCGGGCTGCAGTACTCCGGCAACTCGGGCATTCTCCGCCCGATCGTCGGCCCGGTCGCCGGCCAGGACCAGTCCGACGTCCTGGAGAACGGCACCTGCGTCGGCATCAATCAGAACCTGCCCGCCGACCCGGTGGACTGCACCAAACCGCACGCGTTCGAGGTGGTCGCCACGATCGACCTGACCAAGCAGTTCCCCGGCGCCGCCCCCTCGGTCGCCGATCAGGACCGGTTTCTCGAGCCGGAGTGCACGAAGGCGTCGACCGACTACCTCGGCTCACCGGATGCGCTGCGGAACAAGACGCTGACGCTGTTCTGGGGCCAGTTCGATCAGATCAGTTGGCTGGCCGGAAGCCGTAAGATCAATTGCTCCGTCGGCAAGGGCGCCGACAAGGAGGGGTTTGCCCCGATCACCAACTCGGCCAAGGGCGACATCTTGATCAACGGCCAACCGCCGGTGCCGCCACCGGCCATACCCGACGGCCGGTCGGTGCCGGCGCCGCTGCCCGGCGCCGCGCCGGCTCCGGTGCCCGCCCCGGCACCACCGGGCTGACGTGTCGGTCGTCATGTCCGACCAGCGGTTCACCGAGCTGGTGCGCGATGCGCTGGACCGGATTCCGCCGGAACTCGCGGTCGCCATGGACAACGTGGTGGTGCTGGTGGAAGCCCGCGACCCGGCCGACGACGGGCTGCTCGGCCTCTACCACGGGATCGCGCTGACCGAGCGGGACAGCTATTACGCCGGCGCCCTGCCGGACACGATCACCATCTACCGCGAGCCGATCCTGGCCCGCTGCGATAGCGACGCCGACGTCGTCGACGAGGTGGTGATCACGGTGATCCACGAGGTAGCCCACCACTTCGGGATCGACGACGACCGCCTGCACGAGCTGGGTTGGGGCTGAGCCGAACTCGGCCTCAGCCCGATCCGCGTTCGCGGTCCAACCGCATCAGGTGGTGCGCCGGCGGGTCTCCGGGCACGTCCGGGACCAGATCGGCGACGGCGATCAGGCGAAACCCGGCGGCGGCCAGCGCCCGCCACGAGGCCGGGTTCTGGGAGTTCACCGGCACCACCAGGCAAGGCGCCGCCGGATAGCGCGCCCACAAGCGAGCACAGAATTCGGCGATCAGCCGAGTTCCGACGCCGCGGCCGAGATAACGCTCGTCACCGATGAAGTAGTCGATGCTGACCGCCCCGGGCGGCAGATCGGTGACCGGTGTCAGCTCGGCAACGTACTCCGGATACGCGTCGATGGCGTAGTCCTGGATGAATCCGATCGGGACGGCGTCGGCGGCCACGATCCAGGAGTTGCTCGGCTCGGTACCGTCGATGCTGCCGCCGAAGTCCCGCTCTATCGCGGCCGGCTCGACCTCGTGTGCCCACCGACGTTGCACGTGCGGGGTCGCCAGCCAGCCGGCGAGTCGCGGGAAGTCGGCCCGGGCCAAGCGGCGAAAGGTGATCACCGGCGCCGCGCCGTCCGGAACCGCCGGAATCACCACCACCGACCCCGTCAGCCCATCGGCTCGGCCGGCGCGGTCCGGTCGACCTTGTCGACCGGAAACGGTGGCGTCAGCGTCCCCCACCGGACACATTTCCAGCCGTCGGCGACCGGGACCAGTTCGACGGTGCCGGTGTTGCGCAGATAATTCACCGCAACGAACCGCCCGGGAAGCGTGGCCAGCGCGCTCGCCGCCAACCGGATCGCCGTGCCGTGGGCGACGACCACCAGGTCCCCGCGGGGCGCACCGAGATCGCGCTCTTGTGGGTCGAGGTAACGAACCCGCAGGTCCGCCAGCACCGGCAGGAACCGGGCGAGCAGGTCGGCGCCGGACTCGCCCCCGGGGATCCGCGCGTCGAGGTCACCGTCGAACCAGGCGTGCATCGTGTCCCGGAACACGGCATGTGCCGCGTCGTCGGTACGGTCCTCCAGATCGCCGGCCTGGACCTCCTGCAACCCGGCGACCGCTCGGTCGGCCACCCCGGTGGCCGCGGCGATCAGCGCCGCGGTCTGTCGGGCGCGCAACGCCTGCGACGACACCAGCGCGACCGGCGGGGTGCGGGCCAACGCGGCCCCCAGCTCGCGAGCCTGCTGCTCACCGGCCGGGGTCAGGGCGGCGCCGGGCAGCCGAGTATCCAGCCGGCGCACGACGTTGCCTTCGGTTTCCCCGTGTCGCACCAGGATCAGCCGCGCGGTCACCCCTCGACTCCCTTCCGCACCCCGGCCAACCAGCCGGCGGCCTCGTCGTCCGCGGGCGGCGGACGACCGGCCGACGACGTCGCCGGCCACGACCCGAGATACCGCACATCGGCCAGCCGATGCAGCGCCTTGAGCGCCTCGGCGATCGCCGGGTCGTCGATGTGCCCGACGCAGTCGATGTGGAACCGGTAACTGCCCAGCCCGGTCTGCGTCGGCCGAGATTCGATTCGGGTCAGGTCGATTCCCCGGGTGGCGAACTCGGCGAACGCCCGCATCAGGGAACCGGGCTCGTTGGGCAACGCGAGCAGCACCAGCGAGGTTCGGTCGGTGCCGGTTCGCGGCGGTGCCGCGGTCGGCAGCGTCACGTGCACGAACCGGGTCACCGCGGCCGCCACGTCGGCGACCCCGTCGGCCAACACCGCCAAACCCAGCCGAGCACCGGCCAGCGCCGTGGACACCCCGGCGTCGGCGGCACCGGCGGCGACCAGTTCGGCAGCGGCGGCGTTCGAAGCGGCGAGCACACTCTCGGCGTCCGGCAACTCTCGGGCCAACCAGTGCCGTACCTGCGCGGTCGCCACCGGGTACCCGGCAACGGTCCGGACGTCCGCGCGGGCCAGGCCGGGCCGGGCGACGACGGTGAAGCTGATCGGCAACTCGACCTCGCCGACGATCTGCAACCGGCGGCCCTGGGCGAGCGAGTCGAGGGTGGCCGCGACCGACCCTTCGACCGAACTCTCGATCGGCACCACCGCACCGGCCGCCTCCTCTCGGCGCACCAGCTCCAGCGCGGCCGGCTGGCTGGCGGCGCCGACCCGGTCCACCGCACCGGCGAAGCCACCCGCCGCCACCAGCCGATCCAGCGCCATCTCGGTGAAGGTTCCGGACGGACCCAGATAGGCGATGCGCGGCACGCCGATCAGCGTATTCGTGCTTGCCACCCCAACGTCAAGTGAATAAACTTAGCCTTACCTAATTGAATCGACAGGAGCGGCCGATGCCCTACTCCACGCATGCCCCCGGGCCGTCGGTCGCGGAACGAATCCGCACCGCCGCCACCAGCGACACCGACGCGATGCTGGTCGTCCCGGGCGCCGATCCGGTGCCGGTTGCGTTACATCATCTGCGACCGGACTGCACGCTGGTGATCGCGATTGCGAACGACAGCCCGGCAGTCGAGTACGCCCGGTTCGGCGGCGGCGACTCGGCCGTCGTCGAGATCACCGATCGCGCGCCCCTGCCACTGCGGGAACCCGTCCGCTCGCTGGTCTGGCTACGTGGCACGGTACGCGCCGTCCCGTGGGATCTGCAGCAACCGACCGCCGTCGCCGTCGCCGCGGAGTGCCCGGCGGGTGCGCTGCTCGACGTCGGGCACCGGACGACGCTGCTCCAGCTGACCGTGCGGTCGGCGGTTCTGGCCGATTCGACCGGCGCCGAATCGGTCGGGGTCGCCGAACTGCGCGATGCCCCGGCCGATCCGTTCCGGCCGATGGAAGCCGAATGGCTCCGGCATCTCGCCGCCGAGCACCCCGACGTGATCATGCGGATCGCCCGCCGGCTGCCCGCGGCCCGGCGCGGCACGGTCTACCCGTTGGCCGTCGACCGCTACGGCCTATCCCTGCGGATCGAGGGGCGCGGCGGCAAGGACAGTGATGCGCGGCTGCCGTTTCCCGCCCCGGTGGACGACATCGCCGGGCTCAGCCGAGCGGTCCGGGCGCTGATCGGCTGCCCGTTCCGCAACGGCGCCCGCGCCTGGTAACGCTTGTCCGCGGCCGGGTGAGCCGGCCACCGTGGCGGCGTCGCGATGCGGGCGGCGGCGCGATTAGGCTCGCGGACGTGGCCGGTAGCTCCCCGTCGATCGAGCTGGAGATAGGCGACCGAACGGTGCGGATCTCCAACCCGGATCGGGTGTATTTTCCGCGCTCCGCGGCGACCAAGCTCGACCTTGTCGACTACTACCGCAGCGTCGGCGACGGGATCGTGCGGGCGCTCCGCGAGCGGCCGTGCATGCTGCATCGGTTTCCGGATGGTTTGGCGGGTGCGAAGGTCCACCAGAAGCGGGTACCGCGCAGTGCGCCGGACTGGCTGGAGACGGTTCGCGTGCACTTTCCGCGGTACAACCGGACCGCGGACGAGCTGTGTGTGACCGAACTGGCGCACGTGATCTGGGCGGTGCAGATGTCGACGGTCGAGTTCCATCCGTGGAACTCGCGCCGGGGCCACGTGGAGTACCCCGACGAATGGCGGATCGACCTGGACCCGATGCCGGACTGCCCGTACTCCCGGGTCCGCCGGGTCGCCCAGGTCGCCCGCGAGGTGCTCGACGAACTGGGTGCGGTCGGCTGGCCGAAGACCTCCGGCGGCAAGGGAATGCACGTCTATGTGCGGATCGCCCCGGAACACGGGTTCGCCGAGGTCCGGCGGGCCGCGCTGGCGTTCGCCCGGGAAGTGGAGCGCCGTGCCCCCGCGGATGTGACGACCACCTGGTGGCGCAAGGACCGGGACCCGAAACTGCTGTTCGTCGACTACAACCAGAACGCCCGCGACCACACCATCGCCGCCGCGTACTCGGTGCGGGGCAATCAGCGCGGCACGGTGTCCGCCCCGCTGCGTTGGGACGAGGTCGACGTCGCCGAGCCGGACGACTTCACCATGCAGACGATGCCGGCGCGGTTTGCCGAGCTCGGCGACCTGCACGCCGGCATCGACGACGCCGTGTTCGACATCGCCCCGCTGCTGGAATGGGCCGAGCGGGACGGCACCGAGCCGGCCGACCTGGACGAGCCGGAGTAGGCGCGCAAACCTCGATGCTCGAACCACACCCCGATCCGGATGCCCCGGACCCTGTCCAGCGGCGCGCGATCGTCGTCGAGATCACGATCGTGCTGGTGGTCACCTTCGGGCTCAGCGGTGCGGCGGCGCTGCTCAGCCTGATCGAGGACGCGGCGCGACCGGGTGGGCTGGCCGACCAGCAGGTGGCGCTGAATCCGACCCGCTCCCTGCTGCCGGTGATCGACCTGCTGCGACAGTTGCTCGGGGTCCTGCACCTGCTCGGTTGGGCGGCGCTCGGCGGCTACCTGCTGTACTGCAGCGGCGCGACGCTGCGCTCGATCGGTCTCGACCGGCTCCGCGCCCGGGCCGATCTACTCGCCGGGCTGGGGCTGGCCGCGCTGATCGGAATCCCCGGGCTCGGGCTGTATCTGCTCTCGCACCAGCTCGGGTTCAGTGTGACCGTTGTGGCGGCCGAGCCGGATGCGCCCTGGTGGCGATTACCGCTGCTGGTGCTGACCGCGATCGCCAACTCGGTCGCGGAGGAGGTCGTGGTCGTCGCTTATCTGCTGACCCGACTGCGCCACCTCGGCTGGTCGGCGAACCGGTCGCTGCTGGCATCGGCGCTGCTCCGCGGCAGCTATCACCTGTACCAGGGCGTCGGCGGGGGCCTCGGTAACGTGGTGATGGGCGTGATCTTCGGCCGGTACTGGCAACGCACCGGCCGGTTGTGGCCACTGATCGGCGCACACGCACTGATCGACTGCGTCGCCTACCTCGGCTACTCGCTGCTGCGCGGCCGAGTCGGCTGGCTGCCGTGACGTGCTGCCACCCGGTCGGCGACGTCACCGAGAAAGTCGCCGATCAGGTCCGAGTCGTCGGGACCTTGCAGCTCGCGCTGACCGAGCCAGACGGCAACCGTCCCGGCGCCGGGATAGATGTAGCCGGCAGTCCCGGTGCCACCGATCCAGCCGTATCGGCCCACGACATTCCATGGCTCCGGCGTCACGATGTCGACACTCCCGCCGAAGCCCCAGGCCTGATCCTGCAGGAACATGTTGCCCGGCTCGGCGACGTGCTGCGGGCTGGTCATCAGCCGGACCGATTCCTCGGTGAGCACGGATCGACCGCGGTAGCGGCCACCGTTCAGCAGCATCAGCCCGAACGCACACCAGTCGGCGGCGGTGGAGACGAGCCCGCCCGCGCCGGACGGGAACGCCGGCGGGTGCGACCACTGCCCGTCCGGCCCGTCGACGAGGGTGGAACCACGGTAGAGCGACGTCATCCGCGCCGCGCCGCCGCGCGGCGTCGTGAAGTCGGTATCGGTCATTCCGAGCGGCTCGAAGAGCAGTTCCGCGAACACTCGGTCGAGCGGCTGTTCGGTAGCCCGGGACAGCAGGACGCCGAGAATGTCGGCACCGGTGTTGTACGTCCAGCCCCGGCCGGGCTGATGGACCAGCGGAATCCGCGCGAGTCTGCGCAGCCACTCCGCCGGCGGCGGGACCTGCGCCGGCGCCGGCGGACCCTGCAGCAGCTCGCCGAACAGCGCCGCCATCACCGGCGCGCCGAAATCGGCGATGAATCCGTGGCCACCGCCGAAGCCGAGCAGGTCACGAACGGTGATCGGACGCTCGATCGGCTCGGTGTCGTCGAGCGGGCCGTCGGGTCGGCGCAGCACCGGCGGATCGGCCAGCTCCGGGAGCCAGCGGCGAACTTCGGCGTCGAGCTCGAGCACACCCCGGTCGACCAGCGCCATGGTCGCCGCCGCAGTGATCGGTTTGGTGATCGACGCGATCCGGAACACCGAGTCCCGGGTCATCGGCGCGCCGCCGAACGCCTGTCGCCCGGCCACCGCCACCTCTCGATCACCATCGGTGGTAGCGATCAGCGCCACCGCGCCGGCCAGTCGCCCGTCCGCGACCGGGCCGTCGACGAACTCCTGCAGTCTGGTCATCCGGCTCCTCCAGTGCACCCCGGCATCCAGGTGCATTATCATCCGGCCCCACCGGAGACGGCCCACGCAGAGATTCACGCAGCACGTTCCGCCGGGCGCCGCGAGTAGAGTCGCGGGCGTGAACGGCAACCCGCGCGACCGCAGGGGGAGCGCTCGGCCGATTCCCGGGGACCGACACCGCCCGCCCCCACCGGCCGAAGGCACCCAGGTGATCCGGCGTGACGGCCGACCGGACCCGCACCGGCGCGACCCGAACCTTGCCTGGTCTCAGCTGCCGCCCGCGCCACCCCGGCGAAATCCACCGCCGCGGGGAAACCCGCCGTACCAGCCGCCACCGCGGCGCCGAACGACCGACGACGGCGTGCGGTATGCGCCGACGCAACGACCGGAGCCGTTCACCGACGACCGGCGGCAGCCACCACCCCGCCGAACCGGACGATCCCGCCCCGCCCCGCCTGCTCGATCGCCCCGACCTCCCCGACAGGCCCGATCTCCTCGACATGGCCGACCGCTGTGGCGGCGGCTGCTCGGTCCCGGGCTCGGCACCAAACTGCTGGTCACGGCAGTCGCACTGCTGTTTTCGATCGTCGTCACGCTGATCTGGGTGGACCGCTCGCTGAACCGGATCGATGCATTGGCCGACTACGACGGCCGCCCGGGCAGCTCGGTGGGTACCAACTGGCTGCTGGTCGGCTCCGACAGCCGCGTCGGACTGACCCCGGACCAGGAACAGGAACTCACCACCGGCGGCGACGTCGGCCCGGAACGCACCGACACGATCATCCTGATCCACATCCCGCGCTTCGGCGGCCACTCGACGATGGTGAGCATCCCGCGGGATTCCTACGTGTCGATCCCGGGCAACGGCAAGGACAAGATCAACGCGGCGTATGCCTTCGGTGGCCCGCAGCTGCTCGTGCAGACCGTCGAGGGCGCCACCGGCCTGCGGATCGACCATTACGCCGAAATCGGGTTCGGCGGCTTCGCCGGCATGGTGGATGCCATAGGTGGGCTGGACATCTGCGTGAAGCAGCCGATGGATGACCCGATGGCCGGGATCAACCTGGCCCCGGGATGTCAGGAGCTCGACGGCACGCAGGCGCTCGGCTTCGTCCGATCCCGATACGTCCTGGCCGGCGGCGATCTGGACCGGATACAGAATCAGCGACAGTTCCTGTCCGCACTGCTGAGCAAGGCGACCAGCCCGAGCACGCTGCTCAATCCCTTCCGGCTGTGGCCGTTGATCACCGGCACCACCCGTTCGCTGACGGTCGATTCCGGCGATCACGTCTGGAGCCTCGCCTCGCTCGGCTGGGCGCTGCGCGACAACCCGGTCACCACGACCGTGCCGGTGTCCGGCACCGAGGACGTGGACGGCAGCGGCAACGTGCTGCTCTGGGATCGCAGCCGGGCGGGGCCGTTGTTCGACGACCTCGCGCACGACCGTGCGCTCCCGGCCGAGCTGATCACCACCGGCGGGTCCTGATCCCGGCGAGCCGGTAGAATCGATCGGTGACCGCATTCGGGGATGTCGGTAAAATTTTGCATGGTTTGTTACAAGTCCAGATGACGGATGAGTTCACTGCAGCGCAGCAATATACGGCGATCGCGGTGTATTTCGATTCCGCCGGGCTCGGCCAGTTGGCGCGCCGGTTCCACACGCTGGCCGACATCGAGCGCCATCACGCGCTCGGGATCATCGAATTCCTGCTCGGGCGTGGCTATCCGGTGCAGGTCGGCGGGATCGGCGAGATCGCGTCCACCTTCACGTCACCACAGAACGCGGTGGAGTTCATTCTGCGTCGCGAGCACGACACCACCGGACGGATAACCCAGCTGTCCCGGCTGGCTCGATTCGGCGACGACTACCTGGCCGACCGCTTCGTCCAGGCGTTGCTCGCCGACCAGGTCGAACACACCGCGCGGGTGATGACGTTGCTCACCGAGATCTACGCCACAAACGGCGATCTGGCCGAGATCGACGACTACGCCGGGCGGGACTACGTGCGGGTGTAGCGCGCGCTCGGGCCGATATACCCGGATTGCATCGATGATCCGCCGACATTGTGAGACCATCAGTCTCTCTGAGAGACGATCGATCTCCTAATGGGCGGTGGCGTAGTGAGCACTCTCCAGACCGAAGCCGGCATCAGCCGCACACGGCGGCGTTGGACGATTGCGATCTGTTGCATGTCCGTCTCGCTGGTGGTGGCGTCGATGGCGACGCTGTACACCGCGCTGGCCGAGATCGCGGTCGCCACCGGCGCCACCCAGATCCAACTGACCTGGGTGATCGACGGCTACACCCTCGCCCTGGCCTGCCTCGTGCTGCCCGCGGGCGCGATCGGTGATCGCTACGGCCGGCGCAAGGTGATGCTGATCGGCTTGGGCGTGTTCAGCGCCGCCTCGTGCGTCCCGCTGGTTCTCACCGATCCCGGTTGGTTGATCGCCGCGCGGGCGGTCGCGGGTGTCGGCGCCGCCCTGGTGATGCCGTCGACCTTGTCGATCATGACCGCCGAGTTCCCGGAATCGAAGAACCAGGGCGTCGCGCTCTGGGCCGCGGTCGCCGGGACCAGCGCGGCGCTCGGCATCCTGGCCGCCGGCGCCATCATGAGCGTGATGTCCTGGCAGTTCATCTTCGTCGGATTCGCCGGAATCGGCCTGGTGCTGTTCGCCGCAGGGTTCGCCCTGCCGGAGTCGTACGACCCCGCGCACGCGAAAATAGATGTCCACGGAGCGATCTGGGCGGCGGTCACGGTCGGTGCGCTGGTCTGGGCGACGATCGAGGCGCCGCTGCGGGGCTGGCTCGACCCGCTGGTCCTGGTGCTGTTCGCGGTGGCCGCCGGCAGCGCGGCAATCTTCGTCATGGTCGAACGGCGGGCCGACCATCCGCTGTTGCAGCTGCAGCTCTTCACCAATCGCAGCTTCGGCAGCGGCGCGGTATCGGTCACACTGCAGTTCTTCCTCATCCTCGGCATCTACATCCTCGTGGTGCAGTTTCTCCAGCTCATCCTGGGCTACGACCCCTTGCCGTCGGCGTACGCGCTGGTACCGATGTTCGCGCCGGTCATCCTGGCTGCCTTCCCGGCCGTCTGGCTGGCCGAGAAGCTGGGCTTGCGCACGGTATTCCTGGTCGGGTTTCTCGCCATCGGGGCCGGGCTGCTCGTGATCAGCCGGCTCGACCTGAGCAGCGGCTACGTCGATGTGCTCTGGCCGTTCCTGATCGTCAGCGTGGGCACCGGACTCGTCGCAGCGCCGGGCACGTTGGCGATCGTGGACAACACGCCGATGGCGAAGCAGGGCGTTGCCGCCGCGGTGAACGACGTCACCCGGGAGGTCGGCGCCGCACTCGGGATCGCGCTGTCGGGCAGCTTGCTGGCCGCGGGTTACAGCGCCCAGCTGACGCCGATGCTGCCGAACCTGCCGGAACCGGTCCGCGGCCCGGTTTCGGACTCACTCGCCGCCGCGCTGGCGGTCACCGATCGGCTCGGTCCGGCGGCACAACCCCTTGCCGACATCGCGCGATCGGCGTTCCTGCACGGCTTTTCCCAAGCGGCGACGGTGATGGCCTGGGCAAGCCTGGCCGCCGCGGTGATCCTCGGTATCTGGGCGCCCGGTCCCACCCGCCGGGATACCGGTACCGCAATCGGCGCTTCGGAAACCAGCGCTTCGAAAATCAGCGCAGGGTGATCTGCCGGCTGCGCAGGCCGTCGCGGGACCGGCGCTCCGCCGAGCTGAGCGGCACGTCCGACGCGGCGGCCTCGGCCAGCCGCTTGCCGAACTCGGTGGCCGGGTCGATCCATTCGTCCGGGTGACGCTCGCGATCCAGGTCGAAGACCGGGACCAACAGCCCGTGCGTGCGGAACGATCCGGCAAACCGGGAACCCTCACCCAGGCTCAGGAACCCGCCCGCATGCAGCCGGGCCAGCGCCAGCATCAGCGCGTCCTCGGGCTCCGGGCGGACCCAACGCAGGTGGGCCCGCTCCCCCGCGTCCACCCACCACGCCGCGTCCAAGCCGGACAGTCGGGCCGAGGGCATGATCGCGGCATTCGCTCGCTCCACCGTGGCCGCGACCTGCGGGTCGGGTTGCACCCCGGCCGGAATCCACCAGTTGAAATCGGCGTGCACGGTGATCTCGAGCGGCACGCCGGCGTCGATCACCGCCGACAGTTCCGGGGTACTCGCATCGGCCTCGGCGGTAGCAAGCGAATCACCGAGCGCCGAGTTCTGGGCCCAACCGATCGCGGCGGCGAGATCTCTGCTCGGGTTCGCCGACTCGTGCTGGGTCTGAATCCCGACGTAACCGGTGTCCGTCCCGTCCTGCACCCGAGCCAGCCCGGCCACCGCACCGGGGAGCACCGTGGCCAGCACCACCGCGCGGGACCCCTCGGCAACCGGCAGCGGCGCGGTCGCGGACGGCACGAACTCGCGCAGCGCAACCAGATCACACTCCGCCGCGAGGCCCTGGAACGGCCGGGCTGCGGCGACGCCGCCCTGCTCCCGCTCGGCCTGGCGGTCGGCGAGTCGCTGCGCCCGGTTACCGCCCGGCTTCGGAGTGTTCCGCTTGCTCTTGCCCATGACGGTTGAACCTACCGGCTGCTACTCCAGCTCGGCGAGCAGCGTCTTCGTTCGGCCCGGATAGTTCGTCGCGATCCAACCGACGCCGAGCTCGCGGCACAGTTTCACGTCGTCCGGGTCGTCGGCCGTCCAGCAGTAGGTCGCCCGACCGGCAGCGGCCGCCCGGTCCACCAGATCCGGATGCTCGCGCAGCGTCTTCACCGACGGACCCACCGCCGTCGCCCCGACCGTGGTAGCCGCACTACCGCCGAGATAGCGCGACGATTCGCCGAGCAGGACCGTGGGCAACAGCGGCGCCGCCCGGCGGATCCGCCAGACCGCGGTCGCCGCGAACGACATCACCACCGCCCGCGAGTGCGCGGCCGACGCGGGTGACCCGATGCCGAAACGCTGCAGTTCGCCGAGCAACGTGCTTTCCACCAGGCCGCCGTACCGCACCGGATGCTTGGTCTCGATGAACAGCTTCACCGGTCGCTCCCGCCAGTCCAGCACCAGCGTGATCAGCTCACGCAGGGTGAGCACGGCGGCCGGATCGGTCGCGTCGCCGAAGTCCAGTTCGCGCAACTCGTCCAGGCTGAGCTCGCTGACCAGGCCGACCCCCGACGAGGTGCGGTCGACGGTGCGGTCGTGCACGCAGACCAGGTGACCGTCCCGGGTGAGCCGGACGTCGCACTCGACCCCGTCGGCACCCTCGGTGAGGGCGAGCTCGTAAGCGGCGAGCGTGTGCTCGGGCCGCGCGACGGACGCCCCACGATGGGCGACGACGAACGGGGCGCGGAATTCGGGCGCATCGGCAGTCGCCTCGGCGTTCACTTCGCCGGCACCTCCTGCACCTCGACGCTGCCCGCGCCGGCAGCGGCTGCCTCGTCGGCGGCGGTATCGCGCACCACCGGCGGCGAAGCGGCTCGGATCGGCGCGATCCGCGGCTCGGACGGCCCCGCAGCGACCAGCCAGCGCTGCGCCGCGCGCTCGTGACCGAACAGGTCACGCCCGCCGAACAACCGAATCAACCACAGCGTGACCACGGCGACCACGGCGGCCCCGGCGTCGGCCCAGGCAGCCATCATCACCCCGTCCGCCTGGCCCTGCAGAGAGTCTGCGGTCCGGTAGGCGAACGCCGCGGCGGTCAAGCCCGCTCCGACCAGCCACGCCAGCCACCAGACCCGAACCGCACGCTGCAGCCGGGGTTGCCGGTCCCGGACCAACTCGGTCAGGAACACCCCGGGATACACCAGGTTGAGACCGGGGATCAGGCATCCGGCCAGCAGCATCCACCGCGGCCGCGGATCCAGCCGACCGGCCCGGCCGAAGACGGTCGCCCGAGCATCGGCCAGCCAGCCGACGCAACCGACGGCGGTCAAGAACGCGAAGATCAGACCGGTGATCGAGGTGACCAGGACAGCCGCGTCGGAAAACGCCAGCAGCGCCGGCTCGATCAACCGGGTGCGGTTACGCAGCAACATCAGGTAGCGGCCGATCTCGGCCACCGCGGCCAGCCCGAACAGCAGTGCGGTCCAGACCAGCAGCTGCGATACCCGCGCCGCGAGCGCGGCCACCCGGCCGGACCACGGCCGGCCGCGGCGGCGGATCGGTCAGTCCCCACTGCGGTGTGGCGGAGTAGCGCGGAATCGGGCGGGACCCGGACGGGGCGAACACGACCGAGCGAGGACCGCCGGGCCGGCCGGGCGGACGCGCCACCCACCGATAACCGCGCTCGGCGGGTACCGCATCCGGCCGGGCGGGCGCCAGCAGGACCCCGTGACAGCGCGGGCACCATTGGATCGGATGCTGACCGGTCGACCACTGCGCGCCACAGCGTACACAGAGCTGCGCCGGGCGGAGCGGGGCTACCGGAGGGTGTGTCATCAGTACACGGTCGCCGGGCCGTCGCCATCGCGAACGAGCGCCCGGCCGGCCTGCTGCCAGGCGACCATGCCGCCCCGGATGTCGAGCGCCTCGTACCCGTTCTGATTCAGATAATCGACGACGACCGCCGAACGTCCCCCCTGGCGACACACGACGAAGAGCTCGGCATCCGGATCGATCTCGGCCAGCCGGGCGGGGATGTCGGTGACCGGGATGTGCAACGCACCGGGGGCATGACCCAGCGCCCACTCGTCATGCTCGCGGACATCGAGCAGCACCACCGCGCCGACATCCGACGTCCCGGCATCCGGTACTGCCGACACCGGCACCGTCGGCCTGTCTCCCGTGGTCACGCTATCGATACTGCCACGGCGGGCGATCGTGGAGATCGACGGCGCGACGCGACGACCGGCAGCTTCGGAATTCCCCGCCAACTCCGAAACCGACCGGCCGCCGCGCGTTCGAACCGATCGGTCCGATACTTCCCCTGACGCGATCCGCGCCGGCCCGGTTCCACCCGACATTCTTGTAGACATCCGACGACCAGAACTGCCGGTTTCCGTCAAGACCAGATAACCTGGCGCACGTGGAACTGAGCGATGAGCAACGCCTCGGGTTGAACGCAGCATTATCCGAGGCACGTTGCCGGGGCGTTTCGGTCGACGAGCCGGGCGGCATCGTCCGAATCCAGCTGGACGTGCTGACCCTGCCCGAATCGGGACCACCTCCGCCGGACGCCGCCGTCAGCTTGGTCTTGTCCGGCGTAGCCCGGATCGCCGCGTCGTTCCGACTCATCCGCTGGGACGCCCACGAGCCGTTGGTCCATCCGCTCACGCCGGCCGGCCTGGACGAGGCGGTGCGCAGCTTCGAAGGGGGCGCGTTACACGGCTGGGAGTTCATCGACCTGCCGGAGAGCAGCTGGGCGATCTGGCGCGAGATGCTCAGCTTCGACGTCACCCTGGGCGACCGGACCGGTCAGCACGTGCTGGAAATGTCCCAAGAAGAGGGAATGATCGATCCACGCGTGCTCGACCTCCGGGTGTGGTTCGACACCATCAGCGTGGAAGGCATTACCGGACAGCCGTTGTCGCTGACCGACTTCATCGCCGGCGGGGTGCGTTGGTGGGCCGCGCACGACAGCGGCGACCCGCGCACCCTGGTGGACGACGTCGCGCCGCCGCTGTAGGCGGCGACCGGCCGCGAGCTATCCCGGCGGCTGCGTTATCTCGGCAGCTGGGCCGGGTACAGCCCACCGACCGGGCAGCCGACCCCGGTCGAATGCACCGGGCAGTACCCACCCGGGTTCTTCGCCAGGTACTGCTGGTGATAGCCCTCGGCGTAATAGAACTCGCGCAGCGGCGCGATCTCGGTCGTGATCTCGCCGTAGCCGGCGGCGGCCAGCCGCTCGCCGAATCCGCTGGCGGTAGCCCGCGCGTCGGACGCCTGTTCCTCGCTCGCGGTGAAGATGGCCGACCGATACTGCGAGCCGACGTCGTTACCTTGCCGCATCCCCTGCGTGGGATCGTGGTTCTCCCAGAAGTGCTGCAGGACCTCGGGATAGCTCAGCCGCGCCGGATCGAACACCACCAGCACCGACTCGGTGTGCCCGGTCCGGCCGGAGCAGACCTCGCGGTAGCCCGGATTGCGGGTATACCCGCCGGCGTAACCGACTGCGGTGCTGTACACCCCGTCGAGTTCCCAGTAGCCTTTCTCCGCACCCCAGAAGCAGCCCATACCGACGACGGCAGTAGCCATCCCCGCCGGAAATGGCGCCCGCATCGGGTGACCGTTCACGTAATGCTCGGCCGGCACCGGCATCTGGGTCTCCCGGCCCGGCAGCGCATCGACGGCAGTCACCATCACCGGCGACCCGTCGATCCGGCCGAGCAACTCGTCGTACCAGGACATAGCGCTGATGGTACGCCGGAATCGAGCCGTCGGCCCGATCGGCTACCCCGATCTGAGCGATTCGGGTAGGCAGCAGTTCCTGGGGCAGTAGTCTCTTTGGCCCTCGCGGTGGGAGATGACAGCGCGCCCGACCGCCCACGAGGCCGCTGCGGGATACGCGGTATCGGCAGAGATTGCGGTGCGGGTACGAATGGGATTGGGTGGAACCACACCGTAGAACCACTCCACGGGAAATACATCACGAAACCCCGGGCAGGGACCTGCCCGTGAGGAAGGGACACGCGTGGCCGACTACACATTGCCGGATCTCGACTGGGACTACGCGGCACTCGAGCCGCACATCTCGGGCCAGATCAACGAAATCCACCACTCGAAGCATCACGCGGCGTACGTCGCCGGGGTGAACGCCGCCGTCGAGAAGCTGGCTGCCGCCCGCGAGGCGAACGACCAGTCGGCGATCTTCCTGAACGAGAAGAACCTGGCCTTCCATCTGGGTGGTCATGTCAACCACTCGATCTGGTGGAAGAACCTGTCACCGAACGGCGGCGACAAACCCGAAGGCGACCTCGCCGCGGCGATCGACGATCAGTTCGGCTCGTTCGACAAATTCCAGGCGCAGTTCACCGCCGCGGCCAACGGCCTGCAGGGGTCGGGCTGGGCGGTGCTCGGCTACGACACCCTGGGCAAGAAGCTGCTCACCTTCCAGCTCTACGACCAGCAGGCCAACGTGCCGTTGGGGATCATTCCGCTGCTCCAGGTGGACATGTGGGAGCACGCGTTCTACCTGCAGTACAAGAACGTGAAGGCCGATTACGTGAAGGCGTTCTGGAACGTGGTGAACTGGGCCGACGTGCAGCAGCGGTTCGCCAACGCAACCTCGACCGTCGGTCTCGTCGTTCTCTGATCGACCGGCCGACCGGCCTCGCCGCGGGACGGCAGACACAGATCTCGTAGGGTTGCGCCAGTGACCGACGAGTTTCCTGTTCTGCCGTTCCGGGCCTCGCTGTACGCGCCGGCCGAACTGTTCGCCGGTTTCGATCCGAATCGCGTCGGTTCCTATGCCGACACGCTCGACTTCCGGACCTACCGGTCCACCCGGATTCCCGCCAACCGCGACGTCGGAATGCTGCGCGCGCTGCACGACCAGTGCATATCGGAGGCGCGCGACACGCTCGTCGCCGACCAGGACGTGGTAGCCATCATGGGCGGGCACGACCTGGGCCGGGACAACCCCGCCTATCGGGACGTCGTCGAGCTCGCCGCACGGCTCACCACCGCGGGGTTCCTGGTGATCTCCGGTGGCGGACCGGGCGCGATGGAGGCCACCCACCTCGGCGCAACCCTTGCCGCGGCCGATCCGGCGGATCGGACTGCCGCGGTCGCGCGGCTGGCCCGGACGGCGCCGTGGTTTCCGGTTCGCGCGGCCGGTCTGGTCGACCGGAAGGGCGAGATCGATCAAGGCCTGCTCGGCCAGTTGCACGCCTGGCAGGCGCCGGCGTTCCGACTGCTCGCCGAGCTCGATCAGAAGTTCGACCGGCCTCGACCGACCAGCGTGGCCGTTCCCACCTGGTTCTACGGGCACGAACCCCCGACCCCGTTCGCGAGCCACCTGGCGAAGTACTTCGCCAACGCCCTGCGCGAAGACGGCCTGCTCGCGGTGGCGAACGCCGGCGTCATCTACGCCCCCGGCCGAGCCGGCACGCTGCAGGAGATCTTCCAGGACGCCGCGCAGAACTTCTACCGGGTGTTCCACGACCGGTTCAGCCCGATGGTATTTCTCAACACCGACGAGCATTGGACCGCGAAATACCCGGTCGGCGAGCTGTTACGACCGCTGTTCGCCGAGGACGCACGGCGGCACGCCGACTACCGGGCAAATGTGAGGTTCACCGCACACGTCCCCTCCGCAGTCGACTTCTTGCTGGGCCGTCGCTCCGCCGACCAGGCAGATCAGGGCTCCGAGACGAGCTCCGGAGCAGCGTCGGCACCCGGTTAGCACTCGACCGGCCTTGTGTGCCAACTTTGCCGTACCGCATCATCTCCCAACCCGAGAAACGGGCAGACCGGTCATGCACCGTCTGGAGGTGGTAGAGATGAACGATCCCACTACGAACGAGCCTGCACCCGCGGGCGGCTACGTCGGCGTAGCCCCGTTCCAATCGGATGGCGCACTACACGGGTTCGTGATCTCCGGCCGGTGGCCGAACAGCACCAAGGAGTGGGCGCAGCTGCTGGCCCTCGCGGTGCGGGTGGCGTCGGTGCCGGGTTTGCTGGCCACCACGACGGTGTTCGGCGCCCGCGAGGACCTACCCGAGGACCCGCAGCCGGACATGGTCGGCCTGGTGGTGGCCGAAGGCCCGGTGCTCGGTGAGCGTGCGGTCGCCCCAGGCCGGTTCGCCCGTCGTCTCCCGCCGGCGTTGCTGATGCTGCATCCGCCGTCGGAGACCCGGCCGTCGCTGCCGGAGTGTGTCGGCGCCGCATCGGGCTGCGTGTTGCTGCCCGGCGTGCCGCACCTCGGCCTGGAGCATCGCGCGGCCTGGGTGGAGGCGGAATCGGACGGCACGGTCACCTCGATGGTCAGCCGGGTCGGGGTCGATCCGATCGCCGACCCGGACACCGCGGTCCTGGCCATGTTGCTGGCGGCCTGACCACGGCGACCGGAAACCCGACGCGATAACCCGACAGCCGGATCTGCCATACTGCGCCCGATGGGAACGGACGCCGAGCGGTTGCTTCGGCTGTCGGCGCGGTTCGTCGGTATGGGCTATGTGTTCTACCTGCTCAATACCGCAATCACCGTGCAGACCGAATCGTCGGTGCATGCGCCCTGGTGGACGCTGTTTGCGCCGATCTCGTGGCGGCCGGATCGCTGGCGGCTATCGCCCTCTGGCCGCTCGCGTGGACCGGCGCTCCGCCCACCATCGGAATCCGCCTGGTCGCTATCTCGCCCGCACTCGCGACGCTGGCGCTGGCGCTGTCTCGGCCACCCCGACCGACGATCGGCTATCTGGTCGTCGTCACGACTGTGTCGCTGTCGATGTACCGGTATGCGCAAGCGCCGTACCGGCCGCCGTTCATTCTGGAACTCGGTTTCTCCCTGGGTTTCTCGCTGATCTTCGTAGCCGCCATGTTGATCGCGCTGCGGACCGGCCGGATGTTGGACGAGACCCGCGCGCAAAGCCGGAAATCTGCGGCAGCGGCGGCGGCGAAGCAGGCTCGGGATGCGGCGCGGCGCGCGCATGCCGGACTGCTGCACGACTGGGTGATGACCACCCTGCTCGCTGCGGCCCGACAGGTCCACGGACCGGAACTGCGGCGGCAGGCACAGATCTCGCTGGCCAAGCTCGACCAACTCGAAACTGCCGCCGACGCGGAACCGTTCACCGGGGAAACCGCGCAGGCGCATCTGCGCGCCATCGCCACCGAGATTGCCCCCCGCGTGGTCGTCGCCACCCAGCCGATCCCGGGTGCTACCGATCCGTCGTATCCAGCGGATGCCGTGCACGCGATGGCCGCCGGAGTCGGCGAGGCGGTCCGTAACAGCGCCCGGCACGCCGGCGGGGCGGCTACCTGCCGAGTCGCGGTACACGCGGATGCCGACCGGCTCGCGGCGATCGTCGCCGACGATGGGACCGGCTTCGAGCCAGCGCTGATCGACCACGACCGCTACGGCATCACCGAATCGCTTCGTCGGCTCGACGAAGTGCCTGGTGGTTCGGTGCAGGTCGAGTCGTCGCCAACCGCAGGAACCACGGTCCGGCTGAGTTGGCAGCGGCCGATCGACCGCACCAACGGACCGGCCGATATCCGGTCACTGCTCGGGATGGACACCCACGGGGCCTGGCTGATCGCTGCCGCTTTCCTCACCGGCGCGGCGTGCGCCGCGATCATGTGCGAACCTACCCCCGAGATCAGCTGGCCCGTAATGGTTGTCGCCCTCACCTGGATCACCGGCTGCACCATCGCACTAGTCGCCTATCCGGGCGATCCGCTGCCGCTACCTCCGACGCTCGCCCTGGCGTTCGGCTGTCCTGCGACGTACGCGCTGGTGATCCTCATCGATCCGGACCGCTTTCCGACGCAGGCGTTGCTCTGGCCGGCCGGCCCGATCGTCGGCATCTACACCTACCTCTGCATGCGGGGGCGGCCATGGTTCGGGTGGGCGGGTCAGTCGTCGATGTTGTCGGTATCCACGGTGTGGGCGACTCGTGTCGGGCTCCCGCCGACAGCTGTCCTCCCCGCAAAGCTGATCGACTTCGCGCCGCTGCTGATGGCAACGTTCTTCGCCTACACCCTGCGCCCGGCCGCGGCCGCGATCTACCGCCTGCGCACCGAGTCGATCCGGGCCGCTGCGACCGCAGCAGCGGCGACAGCGGCATCACGGGAGCGGCGCCGCCAACTCGCCCGCCTCGACGACCTCGCCCGTGCTCTGCTCACCCGCGTCGCCGACGACCACGCCCTCACCCCCACTCAACGCCACGAAGCCGCCCTCCTCGAAGCCCACCTGCGCGCTACCTTGCGTGCCCCCGGCCTGGTCCATCCGCTGCTCAACCGATCGGTCCACGACGCCCGCGAACGCGACGTCGACGTCCTGCTCTACGACGAACACGGCCTCGACGACACCCCCGACCCGATCCGAGAACAGATCCTGCGCCGACTCGCCGACGTGCTAAACCACCAAATCGACGGCCGGGTCACGATCCGGATCGCCCCACCCGGCCGCACCATCGCAGTCACCTACGCCGGCCGCCACCGGCCAACCCCACCAGCGACTCGAGTTCGCACCCGACGGCGCCGAACACACACTTGTCGGCGTGGCTCAGTAGCCGCCCGATTCCGCACCGCGCACCATGGCCGACAACATCCGGTCGGCGCCACCGATGCCACCGTCGAACGGGCCGCTGCGCTTGAGCACGAACGTTCCGTTCGGCGTGACCGCAACCAGCGCAGCAGAATTGGATGCGGCCGGACCGTGCCGTTCGAATCGCACCTGATCCAACGGCAACGGCGCGACCCCGTGCACCAGAAACAAGCCGTGCTTGCGGTCCAGCACGGCAACCGAACCGAAATCCACCAGCGGCCGAGCCCGGTGGCGGCGGACCGTCCACCACGCACCCACTGCCACCGCACAGCCGAGCACACCGAGTCCCACGAAGAGCGCACCCTGCACCGGGTCGAGTACCCCGGCCACCGCGGCAACGACGCCGAATCCGACGAGCAGCAGGGCAGTTGCCGCAAGCACGATCGTCAACGAGGCCGATGTTCCGGTGCCGCGATCGATCACGTCGACCCGCTGCCCGTCGTCGGTGATCACCAGCCCGCCGGTGTCGAGCAGAATGTGCGGCCCCCCAGGGGAGTTCATCATGCCAGCGTGCCATCTTCACCGGCAGCCGGCGGCAACACCGGCAATGTCGCTCGTTCGGGCGACGTCGCTACCGCGTCTCGCGCCGGCGCCGACGCGGAAACGGCAGAATCCCGTCCTCGATCGCCCGCTTGTTCAGCTCGAGCTTCGACCCGCCCGGCCTGCCGACCTCGGCGTACTTGATCCGAATCCGGCGCAAGTACTCCTCCACGGTGTTCGCCTTGAGCCCGGTCCGCTTGGCAACCCCGGCCACCGACTCGCCGGATGCATACAGCTCCAACACCTTCCGCAGCTGTGGCGGCAGGTCGACGACGTCCAGGTCCGCGTCCGAATCGATCGCCGTCGCCCAGTCCAGCGTCGGCACCGGCTGCCCACCCGCCGCCGCCAGAATCGCCCCGAGCAAAAACCCTTCCTGCTCCGACTTGCGAACCACCCCGAGCACCCGCGCCTGCGCCGCTTGCCGAATCAGATACGGCTCATCACCAGAGGTGAGCACCAGCACCCCGATCCCCGCCCGGTGCAACGCCGCCACGTTCTCGGCCGGAGTCGAACCGTCCGGCAACCGGAGATCGAGCAACACCAGATCCAATCCGGCCGCCTCGGCCAACAACCCGGCTACCGACGGGGCCGCCGCCACACCGATCCGCTTGGGCCGGCCGCGATCAGACAGCAGTTTCATGCACGGCCCCATTCCTTCCCACAACGCTTCGCTGAACTCCATTCTCCGACGCCGCCGACCGGACCGATATCAGTCGAACGGACTACCCCGACAACCGCATTCGTTTCGCTCACGTAACGATGACCCCCGTTTCCGGGCCAGATTTTTGGAACTCGCCGGCGTTCGACCGGCCCCGTACCTTCAAGAAGTCACCATCTTGACGATGTCACCGCCCGACCAGCGTATCCACCGCAACCGACCGACCCGTACGCCCGCGGCGGGTGCCCGAAAGAGAAGACTGCAACGATGTCCGATCGCCCCCGATTCACCCCCCGCGAGATCGACGTAGCTCATCACGCTCGACGAACTCTGCAAGCCGCCGACCGCATCGAGCGGTCTGTCCGGCCCGGGCCTGACGACTCGGCCCCCTGTCCGGCGGCCCGTTTGTCCGTCAAGTTCGGGTTGCCGAACATTTTCGGCAGTGAAGCCCAAATATGTTGTGCGGTAGTATATTTGCCGATTCTCGAGATTGCGGACTTTCCCCACCCCGGTTAACTTCGAACCGTCGGGGTCGAGGAAGGATTGCCTGTGCTAGGTGCCGTATTGCTCAGCTTCGGGGTGATCTTCATCGCCGAACTCGGCGACAAGTCCCAACTGATGGCGATGACGTTCGCGCTGCGGTATCGCTGGTGGGTGGTCCTGGGTGGGATCACCGCAGCGACGTTCGCGGTGCATCTGCTGTCCGTGCTGATCGGGCACTACCTCGGCGTCGCGCTACCGAGCCATCTGATCGGCATCCTCGCCGGCATCGCCTTCCTCGGCTTCGCCCTGTGGACCCTGCGCGGTGATCAGCTCAGCGCTACCGAAGCGGCTCGGGCGCAACGGCACACGGCATCCGCCTTCTTCGCGGTGAGCACCGCGTTCCTGCTCGCCGAGCTGGGCGACAAGACCATGCTGGCCACCGTCACCCTCGCCGCGGACAACGACGTGATCGGGGTCTGGATCGGCTCGACCGTCGGCATGGTGGCCGCCGACGCGCTGGCCATCGCGATCGGCCGGGCCGCCGGCCGACATCTGCCGGAACGGCTGATCGCCCGCGGCGCAGCCGTACTGTTCGCCGTGTTCGGGCTGGCGTTGATCGCCGGTGAGGCCGGCGCGCTCGCGGCGGTCGCGGCCGGCGCGGTCACCCTGGTCGGCGCGATCATCCTGATCCGGGCCGAACAGGGCAAGCGGGCCGCCACGCAATCCGTCGCCACCCAATCCACCGCCACCCAACCCGTCGCCGAGGCCGGCCGATCATTTCCGGCGGGGCAGCCGCTCGGTCAGTGAGCCGATCCGGGCCCGCAGTGATCCCGGCCGGACGGCCGGCCGCAGCGTCTCTTCCAGCACCGCATCCATCGGCCGAGCCACCGGCCGGAGCTCGATCGACTCCGGCTGGTGCCCCGGCCGATGGTCGGCGTCCCACCAGATCATCTCCAGCATCGTCCGCACCATCGGCAGCGACGGCTCCACCGACGTCCGGCCCCAGCCGAGCGCGCGATCGATCGCTTCCGGTCGCGCAGCCAGGGTGGACACCGCCAGCGTCGGCCGGAAGCGCACGATCCGATCGGCGAACGGGGCGTTGCGCACCATCTGCACCCGGATCGCCTGGGTGATCGGTTGCAGCCACAGATGTTTCGGATCCCACTGGGGATGCATGCAATCCCAGGCATAAACGAACACGTTCCGGGTGCCGAGTCGGCCGTCCTGCACTCGCCGCCACGCCAGCTCGATCGGGACATTGCTCGCCGCGCCGCCGTCCACCAACGCCGACACATCCCGGGCGGCCAGCAGCTCGTCCAGGATCGGATACATGGCCGGATCGTGCGACTCGTGGTGCAGGATGCCGGGTATCGCGCACGAGAAGCCGATGGCATCGACGGTGTTCAGGCCGGCGGTCAGCGGGTCACCGCCGAGCACGATCGGCTTCACCATCTGGTTGTCGATGAACGCCGCCACCTGCCAGAGCCGCGCCGCGACGAGCGCGCCGGCACCGTGCCGCAACAACGGCAACGAGCCCAGCTTCAGCGCTGCCAACTCGGCCCGGCGGAACCGGTCCTGCAGCTGATCGAACGACTGCCGGCGCACCCCGGCGACCACGGTCTCGTAGGGAATCGCGGCGTCCCGCAGCGTCATCCGTTCCCCGTCCGCCCGCCGGAACAGCGGATCGGCAAACTCGTCGAAGCGCAGCGCGAACAGCCCCGGCAGCCCGTGCCGGCGCCGGCGCCGGCTCGACTCGGTGCCGACGATCCCGCGGTAGGTGACCGACTTGGCCCATGCGATGTACTCGTCGATCGGGATCGGCGACACCCGCGAGATGATTCCACCGACGATCGAGCCGAACGACGAACCGAGCACGTAGTCCGGCACGATGCCGTCGGTCGCGAGCCGCTGCATACCGCCGATGTAGACGTAGCCGGCGCCGCCACCGCCGCCCAGCACCGATACCAGGGCCTTGCAACAGACTTCCCGCTCCAGCTCGTCCGGAGCGAAATCGGCGACGTGCCGGGCCAGCACCGCGCCCCGCTCGGTCTCCAACGGCTCGATCAGGTGCGGTAGTGCTGCTTGCGCGTCGATCAGGCGCTGCCGCAGATCCTGCTGGTTGCGCAACGGCTCGTGCAGCGCGTCCAGCACCCGGCGCCGCAGACTGGCCAGCTCCGGCCCGACCGTCACATCGCCCCGGCCGCGGCGACCGTGCGGACCCGCCGCCCCGGGCTCGAAGACATTCAGCCGGGCGAAACTCAGCAGGTACCGCAATCGGCGGAACTGCTCGTCGGACAACACGTCCGGGTGGGCCAGCTGGGCCCGCACCAGCGCCGCCTCCATGTGCTGCAACGCCAGGTAGGGGTTGCGCGCGGGCAGGCCGAGATCTTCCGGCGCCTCGATCTGGTCGGTGAATTCGGCGACCGGTTCGATCGACTCGACTCGCTCGCTCATACCTTGCGCGATCCTTACTCCCGGGGTTCTCGTTCCAGCGCCCCGTAGAGTTGCCCACTCCGGTACACCAGCTGCACCAACGGCTCACGCAATGCCCGCAAGCCGTCCAGGTCGCCGACCGCAATCCGCGCGGTCACCATCGCACCGACCGCCGCCGCCAACGTCTGACAGGCGAACCGCTGTTCGTCGGTGTGGGCGTCGAGGGTGCACGCGATCACGTCGGCGAACGTCGACTGTAGCTCGACTCGGCGCCGGATCGCGTCCGGCCCGGCCGCGTATACCTCCACCAGAAACACTCGGGCGAACGCCGGTTCGGCGGCCAGCGCGTCGAGGTAGGCGCCGAGCAGGTGCTCGAGCCGGTGCGGCTCGTCGGCCGCGGACCGGCCCGCACCGACGTCGGCCAACCGGTTCAACAGCAGTTGCGCTGCTTCGGCGTACACCGCGGTGAAGCAATCCTCCTTCGAGCGGAACTGCTCGTAGAAGGTCTCCCGGGATACCCCGGCCCGGCGCAGGATCTCGGCGACCGTGGTGCCGACGTAGCCCCGCGCAACCATTGCCTCGGCCATCGCGACCACGATGCGGTTCCGTTGCGAGCGAACGACTTCGTCGCGGGACAGGCCGTGCCGGCCCCGCGGCAACTTGGCGACCGGACCGGCGGAGTCGGCGACCGAGCCGGGACTCATCGAACTCGACTCACGCCGCCGGGCCGCCGGTCCGCTCGGGCTGCGGCGTGGTGAAGGGGACATCCTCGGTGGCGGCGATCGCGACCGCCTGGGCAACCGACCGGCGGAGCGCCAGCTCGACGACCCGCTGGCTGACCGGGCTACCGAACATCACGAGGGACACCCACCACGGCGCAACGATCGTCCGCGAACGTCTAGCTATCCCGCGTTCGATCCGCCTGATCGCGGTGGACAGGGCGCCGACCGGGACGACCCCCTTCGCCTGAACCGACCGCGCGGCTGCGGTGTCGAACCCGCGCGAGGTCATCTCGGTATCCAGCTCGGAATAGAAGGCGACGCCGACCTTGGCGCCGGTGTACCGCAGCTCCTGGCGCACCGTGTTGCCGAGCGCCGCCACCGCGGCCTTGGACGCGCTGTAGGCACCGATCAACGGCAGGTGCAACGATGCGGCGAGCGACGCGGTGAGCAGGACGTAGCCGCCCGGGTGCGCGATATACGGCCCGGCCGCGCGCAACGTGTAGTAGGTGCCGAGCACGTTGACCTGCAGCGTCTGTTCCAGAACCGCGGGGTCTCCGTCGATCAGGGCGAGCTGGCGGGCGATGCCGGCGTTGGCCACCACCACGTCGAGTCCGCCGAGCCGATCGGCCAGCGCCACCACCGCTCGCTCCACCTGCGCGCGGTCGGCGACGTCGCAGTACTCCCACGGCGCGTCGCCGCAATCGCGCGCCACCTCGGCCAGCAGCTCCGGCTCGAGGCCCAGTAGCGCCACCTGCGCGCCCGCGGAGTGCAACCGTCGGGCCAATGCGGCGCCGATCCCCCGCGCCGCCCCGGTGATCAAAACTCGCCGACCCGCGACCGACTGCTGTCCGATGCTCGGCATACACCGCACTCTAGCAGCACTCGATCAGCAATGAACATTGTTGTTCTTTGAACAGTTCCGCCGGACGGTGCGCGCCGACCGAGGGCAACACACCACTCGGTTATCGTGCAGACAGCTGACTTCGGCCACCTGGCCGACGAGAAGGAGAGGTCTGAACAGTGCAAATCTCGGGATCTGCCGCCATCGTGACCGGTGCGGCATCCGGTCTGGGCGCGGCGACCGCCAAACGCCTCGCCGACGCGGGAGCAACGGTGTTCGGCCTCGATCTGCAGAATTCGATCGACAAAGCCGGAGATTCGGTTGCCGCCGGGGTGACCCTGATCGATACCGACGTGACCAGCGACGAGGCGGTGCAGGCCGCCATGGCGAAGGTGGTCGAGTCCGGCGTGCCGCCACGGATCGTGGTCAACTGTGCCGGTGTCGGCTGGGCCGGGCGCATCCTGTCCAAGAAGGGCCCGCACGATCTGGAGCTGTTCCGCACGGTGATCACGGTGAACCTGCTGGGCACGTTCAACGTGATGCGGCTGGCCGCGGACGCGATCGCCAAGACCGAGCCGGTCGACGAGGCCGGCCAGCGCGGCGTCGTGATCAACACCGCGTCGGTGGCTGCATTCGAGGGGCAGATCGGCCAGATCGCCTACTCCGCCTCCAAGGGTGGGGTGCACGGGATGACCGTTCCGGCCGCCCGCGACCTCGCGCAGTTCGGCATCCGGGTGAACACCATCGCGCCCGGCATCATCGACACCCCGATGCTGGCCGGCGTCGACGGCGACTTCCGCAAGACCCTGGAGGCCGGCGTGCCGTTCCCGGCCCGGCTGGGCACCCCGAACGAGTACGCGCAGCTCACCCAGTTCATCGTCGAGCACGACTACATCAACGGCGAGACCATCCGGATGGACGGCGCGCTGCGGATGGCGCCGCGCTGATCCGTCTCCGCCGGACGGTCAGGTCCCCGGCTGATCGATCAAACGCAACAGCCGCGCCTGGCCGTCCTCGGTCAATTCCACCAATTCCGGCCGGGCCCGCACGAAGTCGGTGAACGACCGGAAGCCCAGCGACTTCTCGTTGAACGACGGGTCCATCCGCTTCATCTGGGCCTTGACCACATTCGCATGCAGCCAGTCGTCGTCGCCCTGGGCCTGGCCGACCCGCAGGGCGCGTTCGAGCAGCGCGGACGCGTCCGCCTGCCGATCGCCGGAATCGACCACCGCGGTCGTAGCGGGTTCGGCGGCCACCGGCTCCGGCTCGGCCCGCGCCCCGGGTAAGGCGTCGTAGTCGGCGAACTCGTCGCAGGCCGCCGCCAGGGACCGGCTGGTCGACCCGGCGACACCGATCCCGACGACGAACCGGCCCAACCGTTTTGCCCGCTGGGCCAGCGCGATGTAGTCCGAATCGCCGGCCACGATCACCACGTGGGTGAGCTCGGGCAGCCGGAACAGATCTTCCACCACGTCGACGGCCAACCGGATGTCCGCGCCGTTCTTCATGCCGCGGGTCGACGGGAACAGCTGGACCAGCTCGACCGCACGGCCGAGCAGCTGCTGCCGATAGCCGGCGTTCACCGGCACCGACCAGTCGGCATAGGCCTGGCTGGCCACGATGGTGCCGAACGACGAGGCGTAGTCCAGGATGGCGCCGATGTCGACGGTGGCCGGCTCGATCCGCGCCCGCACCGCGTCGTCGCCGACATCCGCGCTGCGCAGCCGCTCGGCGTGGAACTTGCCCCGACCCCATTTCTGGTCGTAGCGGGAGATCACGATGTTGTCGAAGTCGATGTAGACCGCGACCCGGGAGGCGACCGGTTCGGTCGGCCGGGTCACCGCTGCGCCCGCGGTCACCGGCCCGCCCGGGCGAGCAGACCGTGCACCAGCGGCACCACCGACGCACCCTCGCCACTGGCCGAGGCCACCCGTTTCATCGAGCCGGCGCGCACATCGCCGACCGCGTAGATCCCCGGCACGGTGGTTTCCAGGCTTTCCGGCGGCACTCCGTCCCGCCACGCCGCCTTCGGCACGTCCCGCCCGGTCAGCACGAACCCGCGTTCGTCGCGGGCCACCGCGGGGGGCAACCAGTCACAACCGGGGTCGGCGCCGATCATCAGGAACAGCCCTCGGGTTTCGTGTCGTTCTCGCTCGCCGGAGTCGGTGTCGGCGAACTCGACCCACTCCAGGAACGGCTCCCCGCCGGCGTCGACCACCTCGGTGTTCGGCCGGACGGTGATCGTCGGATCGACCTCGAGCTCGTCGATCAGATACCGCGACATGGTCTCGGCCAGTCCGGCGCGGCGGATCACGATGGTCACCGTCTTCGCGTATCGGGCCAGGTAGATAGCGGCCTGACCGGCCGAGTTACCGCCGCCGACCACCACCACGTGGTCGCCCTCGAGATCCCGGGCCACCGACATCGCGCTGCCGTAGTACACCCCGACCCCGACCCGCTCCGCCACCCCGTCGATCCGCAGCTTGCGATACGAGACGCCGGCCGCGACCACCACAGCCCGGGCGCGCAGCGAACCGCCGTCGGTCACGACGGTGTGCGGGGCCCCGTCGACGCCGGGCTCGACCGCGACGACCGGCCAGCCGGTGAAGAACCGGGTACCGAAGCGCAGCGCCTGCCCGCGCGCTCGCTGGGCCAGCCGCATCCCGGAGATCCCGCGCGGAAAGCCGAGATAGTTGCGGATCATCGAACTCGTGCCGGCCTGCCCACCGATCGCGTCGGACTCCATCGTCACCGTGGCCAGACCTTCGGAGGAGGCGTACACCGAGGCAGCCAACCCGGCCGGTCCGGCACCGATGATGACGACGTCGACCACGGTGTCGACCTCGATGTCGTCCGGGCGCCCGTACATCAAGATCGAAAGATCGTGCACGGTGCGCGGCATCAGCGGCGGCAGGTCGGCGACCTTCACGATCGGAAAGTGCCGATCGGCCGGAGCGACACCGGAATCGGCGAGCTCGTCGGCCACCGCCGTGCCGGTCGGCGAGTCCGGCGAAACCACCACGTTCGGGATGCCCACCCGGTCCATCAGGTCGCGGATCGCCATCGTGAGCGAGTCCCGGACCGGTGTGATCAGAAACGCGCCGGCCGTCTCCGGCGCCGCCACCTGCTGCCCCCAGTCCGACAGCAACTCGCAGATCGCGGTATGGAACTCCTCGTCGCGGACGCCGCGTGGCATCAGCATGAAGGCGTCGTACTTGCCCTTCGCCAGGCCCGGCCGGAGCGCCTCGCTGTCCTCCCGGAAGTAGTCCCAGTACGCCGCGACCACCAGCCGCGCCGTCGGCACCGCCCCCCGCAGCCGGGCCAGCGCCGGATACAGTGCCATGCCGGACGGCGTCGTACCAGCGAGCGTCGCGCCGGGCAGCCGGGACTCGCAGACGAACATCGCGACCTGCCTTCCGGCACCGACGATCTCCCGCGCCAGCTGTTCGGCGGCGGCGGCCGAATCGACCAGCACCACGTCGTACTCCCGGGCGTACCGACCGAACTGGGCCAGCAGAATGTCGCCGTGCTCGGGCGCGATGACGACGATGCTGGGCGTCGGGTTCTGCGAGGTCACCCCACCAACCTAGCCACCCCACCAAACCAGCCACCCCACCGAACGCCCGGGAAGACACCGCCGGGAGACAACAATGAGGCCATGGGCCGCTACGCAGACCACATTCTCCCCCGCGTGATCGACTTCACCTGCGGCGTCGCGGTGGAACCGCTGCGCCAACGGTCGTGCGCCGGGCTGCGCGGCCGGGTGATCGAGATCGGCTTCGGCTCCGGCCGCAACGTGCCGCACTATCCCCGCGCAGTGGAGCGGGTAGCGGCGGTCGAGCCGTCCGACACGGCGTGGCGGTTGGCCGGTGCCCGAGTGGCCGCGTCGCCGATCCCGATCGAGCGAGCCGGTCTGGACGGACAATCCCTGCCGTTCGACGACGCCGCGTTCCACAGCGCGATCTCCACGTGGACCCTGTGCACCATCCCCGACGTCGGTGCCGCACTCGCCGAGATCCGCCGGGTGCTGAAGCCGGGCGGGCAGTTTCGCTTCGTCGAGCACGGACTCGCGCCGGACCGGGCGGTCCGGCGCTGGCAACGCCGCCTCGAACCGGTGCAGCGGCGAATTGCCGGCGGTTGTCATCTCACCCGCGACATCCCCGGCATCATCACCGCTGCCGGATTCCGCATCGACCAGCTGGACACGTTCTACGACCGGCACGCGCCGCGGCCCTACGGCGCCATGCAGTTGGGTGTCGCCGTCGCCGGGTAGCCGGCGCATCACTGTCGTGGTGAGAATCCCCGGGGCCCGGCTCGACCGGGGCGAGCCAGCCCGCCGAGCACCACCCCGAACAACGCGAGCGCCGCTAGCGGCGCGATCAGCGGCAGCCAAGGCAACGAGACGGCAAACACGTCGACCACCATCGCGACCACGGCAAACCCGGCCGCACCGGCGACGGACGCTGCCGGCAGCGGATGCACGCCGGCCGGGCCGGTGCGGGCGAACACCACCGACAGGCACACCGCGCCGGCCAGACCGGCGACCGCACACAGTGCCGGCGCCGCGTCCACCACCACCGTCGCGGCGAGGACCAGCACCACCAGGCCGACCGCCACGGCTCTCATCGTCGGCTCCGGACGCGGTCCGGCGCCGTGCGCAGTACCTCGGCCAACCCGGCGTCCGCCGGCCACGGGACGACGTCGACACCGACCGCAGCCATATCGCGATACATCGCCAGCCGGGACAGCTGCCACATCCGGCGCAGCAGCGGATCCGCGGTCGGCTCGAGCGGATCGCCGCGCAGCACATCCACCGCGAGCACCGGGTGACCACGGTGGTGCAGATCGATCAGGGCGAGCGCGAACTCCGTGTCCAGCAGGGTGGAAAACGCGACCACCACGGCACCGCGCGGCACCCCGGCACGCGGCGCGAGGGTGCCCTCGCCGAATCGGTGGGCGTCGCCGACGTCCAGCACCGCGTCGAGCACCCGATAGAACTGCCGCCGCCCGGACGCCGGGGCGAGCCAGCGGAGCCGAGCGCCCAGCACGACCAGGCCGGCCCGATCGCCGCGCTGCAGCGCGGATTGCACCACCTGCACGGCACCCCGGACCGCAAGATCCAGTGCCTGCGTCGCGGCGCCGGGGAGCTGCGCGTGGGTGTCGAGCAGCACCACCACCTCGGCCGCCTGCTCGGCCAGCCGCTCCGTGACGTGCAGCCGGTCGCGGCGGGCGCTGACCCGCCAGTTCACCGCGCGCAACCGATCGCCGGGCACATACTCGCGCACCCCACCGAACTCGACGCCGGCGCCGATCCGACGACTTCGGTGGGTACCCAACCGATCGGGCAGCACGCTCGGTTCCAGCCCCGCCGGTACCGGCTCGACAACCGGGTAGACCCGCAGCTCGACCGCCCGCGCCGTCGCGTTCCCGACGAACAGCCCGCCGGCCGCGGCAACGACGATGCGCACATCGGGTTCGTAACGCCCCCAACGCGATGCGATTACCGTCCAGCGACCGGGCACACCGGCCGGCGCCACCTGCCAGCCGGCCGCCGACGCCCAGCTCAGCCGGGCGGTTTCGGTGCCGTCGACCGGCTCGGCCCGGACCGTGAACTCGACCGGGTCGCCGACGAAGCAGCGGATCAGCGGCGGCTCGACCGACACCGCGTACCGCACCCGAGGCGGCGCCCACCCGGCCGACATCAGGACACCGAGCAACGGTGCCGCGAACGCCACCGGGCCGGGTCGCTGCAGCAGCACCGCGAGGGTCAACGCGAGCGCGGCGCAACCCGCCAGGGCCAGCGCCACCGGCGCCGGGCGCCAGCGCAGCGATACCGGCTCGGTGCCCCCGTGTTCGGCACTCATTCCGGTGTTCGGGGCACCGGCACCCGGCGCAGCAGCTCGCCGACGATGTCGTCCGCGCTCACCCGGCGGACCCACATCTCCGGCCGCAAACCGATCCGGTGCGATATCGCGGCAACTGCGAGGCCCTTCACGTCGTCGGGGATGACGTAGTCCCGGCCGGCGAGCAGCGCGGCGGCGCGCGCGAGCTGCACCAGGTCCAGTTCCGCGCGGGGACTGGCGCCCACCTCGACCTGCGCATGCCGGCGCGTCGCCCGAGCCAGCGCGACCACATAGGCCAGCAGATCGGCATCCACGCTGACCCGCTCCACCGCCGCCTGCATGGCCAGCAGCTCGCCGGCATCGATCACCCGCCCGACCGTCGGAACCGGCGCACCCCGATCGAGCCGCCGACGCAGCATCGCCGCCTCGTCGGCCTGATCCAGATAGCCGAGCCGAGCGCGGATCGCGAACCGATCCAGAGCCGCCTGGGTCTTGGGCGGCGTCCGATTGATCTCGTCGGCCAACAGCAGCTGGGTGAAGATCGGTCCGGGCCGGAACTCGAAGGACCGCGCCACCATGTCGTAGATCGTCGAGCCGAGCAGATCGGCCGGCAACAGGTCGGGCGTGAACTGCACCCGGGTGAAGTCGAGCCCGAGGGCCGCAGCGAACGACCGGGCGATCAACGTCTTGCCCAGGCCGGGCAGATCCTCGATCAGCACGTGCCCGCCGGCGAGCACGGCGGTGAAGATCAGCCGCAACGCGGCCCGGCGGCCGACCACCGCGCGCTCCACCTCGGCGAGCACCTCGTCGGCCCGGCGCGATACCGCGATCACCGTGTCGGTCATCGGCGCGACACCGCCAGCCGGTCCAGAATCTCGGTGAGCCCGGCCCGGCCCGGCCCGTCGACCCCGCCGGCCGACGCCGCCGGATCCACCCAGCGCCACAGCGGGTCGCCGAACATCGCCCGCCCGGCCGCGACGCAACCTGCTCGGTCGTCGCGCCGACACCCGCTGGCGGCCAAGAACTCCCGGGCAAGCACCGGCCGCAGCCGGCGATCCCAGTCGGCACCCGAGCCGTCTGCGTGCTCCAGCAGGGCGCCGGTTCGGGCGATCCACTGCCCCAGCCAGTGCGGTTCCGGCGCGGCGCCGACCGACCGCCGGCCACCGCCGGGCCGCAGCCGCGCGAGCAACACCGCCAGCAGCGGCCCGAGCGCCGCTCCGGCGACGACGAGCGCCGACTCCCGGTGGACCCCGAGGCCGACCAGCTGCAGCAGGACCAGCACCGCGGCCGCTGCGCCGACCGCCCGGGTCACGACCGGCCCCGTAGCTCGGCGAGCACCTGCCGGAGCCGGACGACCGCCCGATCCCGCTGCGCCTCGTCCATCCGGTGCGGGCTGAATCGGGCCTCGGTGAACAGCTCGACCAGCTCACCCACCGGCGCCGCCGGTACCGCACCGGCCCGCACCACCCGGGCCAACACCTCGGCCGGCGTATCGGCCGCGCGCGGGGCCAGCTCCGGCGACTCGGCCAGGCCGCGTTCCAGTGCGGCATAACAGGCAATGATCGCGGCGCGCGGCGCCCGGCCGCGATCACCGATCTCGGCCAGACCGCGCTCGGCCGCGGCAACCAGGGCGGCGGACCCCTCGTCCGAACCCGAATCATCTTCGCCGGCAACTGGATCCGGCGGCTCGACGGCCGGCGCGCGACCGACCGCCGACAGCGCGAGCAGCACCAGCAGCAGGGCGCCGGCCAGCACCCACAACGCCGTCGGCGCGCTGTCGGGCGGCGCGGGCGGCACCGCCGGGCGACCGGCCGATTCGGCACCGGAACGGTCGGCCGCGCTCGACGACGGCTGGTCGGTGTCGGCCGGCCGCGCGCTGCGCGGCAGCAGCGCGGCACCCACCGAGACCGCCACCATCGCGGCGATGACGAGCAGTGCCACCCGGACCGCGCGCGGGTCGGCGCCGGCCGTACGTTCACGTGCCCGCTCGATCACCGGCAACCGAACAGCGGGAGATCTGCGGCGCACGACCCACACCGACAGCAGCACGAGCGCACCGGCCGCACCGAGCACCAGTGGCAGCACCGACGAACCCGACGACCGCTGCGGATCGTCCGCCGGCGGTGCGACGCCGGGCACCGAACCGTGCAAGGCCACGATCGTGAGCGCGAGCAACGCGATCGCCGTCGGCAACGGCCGAGGCGGTAGCACCGACCCACGCGCCGCAGGACTGCCGGTGCCGGTCGAGGGCATCAGCCAGTTTCCCACGCAGCGGCGACGCCCGGAGGCGGTCCGACGCATCTCGTATCCGGCAGTGTTCGACTCGAGCAGTGTTCGACTCGGGCAGTGTTCGACTCGGGCAGTGTTCGACTCGGGCAGTGCTCGGCTCGGGCCGCGCTACGGTGGATGGCCATGGACGTGTCGAGACCGGTCGGTTGGGGAATCATCGGCGCCGGCCGGATCGCGGCCACGGTCGCCGCCGACATCGCCCGGCAGCCCGATTCCCGGCTGGTGGCGATCGGCGCCCGGGACCGGCGCCGGGCCGACCGGTTTGCCGCCGACCACGGCGTCGAACGGGCCTACGGGTCCTACGCCGAGCTGCTCGCCGACCCCGATGTCGACGTGGTTCATCTCGCTACCACACACGGCCAACACCACCCGCAGGCGTTGCAGATCATCGCCGCCGGCAAGGCCGTGCTGATCGAGAAAGCATTCACGCTCAACGCAATCCAGGCAGCCGAGGTGGCCGGCGCGGCCCGCGCGGCCGGCGTGTTCTGCATGGAGGCGATGTGGTTACGGGTGAACCCGCTGATCCGGCGCGCCCGCGAGCTGGTCGATCGCGGGGCGATCGGGGACCTGGTCGGCGTGCGGGCCGATCTGTCCAAGCGCTTTCCCTACGATCCCGCCGGACGTCTGTTCGACCTCGCCCTCGGCGGCGGCGCGCTGCTCGACCTCGGCGGCTACACCGCGAGCTTCGCCTGGGAGTTCCTCGGCCGCCCGGATACCGTCACGGCGACCGGCGCGCTCGCCCCGACCGGCTCGGATCTCACGGTGGCGACCCAGTGGGGGTACTCGGACGGGCGGGTGGCACAGCTGTACTGCAGCGCGGCCGCCGACAGCCCGGCCGGCGGCCTGATCTACGGCACCGCCGGGTGGATCGAGGTGGGTCCGCGGATCCACCATCCCGCGCACCTGACCGTGCATACCGCCGCGGGTACCCAGACGATTCCGGCGCCACCGGAATCCGGGAACGGCTACGGACCGGAGCTCGACGAAGTGGTGCGCTGTCTGCGCGCCGGGTTGCCGGAGAGCCCGCTGATCCCGCTGGACGACACCGTCGGCATCCTCGACACGTTGGACCGGGCGCGGGCCCAGCTCGGAGTTCGCTACCCGGGTGAGGGCTGACCGCGCCACCGGCGATCCAGCAGGGCGCCCAACCCGGCGGCCGCCAGCACGACGAACAGTCCGGGCGAGAGCAAGCCGAACACCGCCGCCGGATAGCCGCAGCCGACGACCAGCAACACGTCGGGCAGCCAACTCCGCCGCCAGCCGGCTACCCGCCTGGCGTACACCACGGCAAGGCCGAACCCGGTGCCGAGTGCAACCACGTGTCCCCACGCGGTGAACGTCGACTCGGACACCAGCGAACTCGCCGCAGCCGCCAGCCACAGACCGATCCACGCGCCACGCCACGGCCGCGGAGCGGCCGCCGTCAGCGCGCCGACCAGGGCGACGGCGCCGTAGCTGACGCCCACGTCGGGGGCGTGCGAGACCTCCTCGGGGGCCCATCTCCCGAGTACCGCGATCGCCAACCCGATCGCCACCACTGCCGTTGCCACCAGGTTGCCGACCACGAGGGTAAGGAGCAGGCGGCGGGCGCCCAACGCCAGCTCCCCGACGATCAGCAGCGCTCCGAACAACGGCAGCCACAGCCACGTCGAGCGGTTGTCCACCACGAACACACTGGTGACCAGCGTGTCGATCCGGCCGCGCGACAGATTGTCCAGGTTGGTGCTGGCGCCGTCGATCACCGCCGCCCGGGTCGCCGGGTCCAGCACCCCGAGCAGCGTCGAGGTCACCGCCAGGATGCCGATGTAGCCGAGCGCCACCGGGACCGGCACCCGACGGACCACCGCGCGCACCGTCGAGGACATCCTGGCACGGTAGCGGTATGTCTATCGATACCGAGAAGCTGACCGGGGACCAGATCGCCGAGTTCGGCCTCACCGACTGGCGCGTGCTGTCGGGTCAGCTGTTCGCCCGCTTCGTCACCGGCACCTTCGCCACCGGATTACGCCTGGTTCAGGCGGTCGCCGAGGTCGCCGAGGAGCTGAACCACCATCCCGACATCGACCTGCGGTACTCCCGGGTACAGATCCGGCTGCTCAGCCACGATGTCGGCGGCCTGACCCGCCGGGATGTCGAGCTGGCCGGCCGGATCAGCGCGCTGGCCCGCGACCTCGGAACGGCCGCCGACACCGCCGCGCTCACCCTGGTCGAGTACGGCATCGACACCCCCGACAGCGCCGCGATCCGGCCGTTCTGGCTGGCGATCCACGGCCTACCGGGCGATACCGCCGGCGACGAGGTCGTCGACCCGGTCGGTGCGGCGCCGACGATCTGGTTTCAGCCGACCGAACCACACGAGCCGCCGCGGCAACGCTGGCATCCCGACATCTGGGTCGCCGCGGACGAAGCCGCGGCCCGGATCGCCGCAGCGGTCGCGGCGGGCGGGACCGTGGTCGACGACTCGCACGCGCCCAGGTTCGTCGTGCTCGCCGACCCGCAGGGCAACCGCGCCTGCATCTGCACCGCAACCGGACGCACGTGAACCAGGCGCACAACGAACTTCTGGTGCACCTGCGGTCGGCCCGCGACCACGCCGACCGGAACTACGCCGAACCGCTCGATCTGGCCCAACTGGCCGCGGTGGCCGGACTGTCCAAGTGGTACTTCCAGCGACTGTTCACCGTGACCTACGGTCGCAGCCCGGCCGCGTACGTATCCGAACGTCGGATCGAGCGCGCGCAGGACCTGCTGCGCTGCACCAACCTGACCGTCACCGAGATCTGCCACGCGGTCGGCTTCGCCAGCCTCGGCTCGTTCTCCACCCGGTTCCGGGAGATCGTCGGCGAGACGCCGAGCGAGTTCCAGGCCCGCTACGCCGCCGGCGGCGCACCGCACGTTCCGGGTTGCTACGTGTTCATGCGTGGCCTGGTCGAGACCGCAAGCCAGGAGAAGCCATCGACGACCGAGGCCCCATAGGCTCGATCCCATGATCACGAACGTTTCCCTTGTCAGCGTCTGGGTCAAAGACCTCGACGAATCCCTCGCCTTCTACACCGACGTGCTCGGCTTCGAGGTCGGCGACGACGTCCAGGTCGCGGCGGATTTTCGGTGGGTCACCGTCAAGCACCCGAGCCAGCCGGAGCTGGAGGTTCACCTGTCGACGCCGAGCGCACCACTGCCCGACTACCTGATCGAGGCGATGCGCCGCGCACAGGACGAGGGCGGGCTGCCCGGCGTGGGCCTGAAGGTGGACGACTGCCGCAAGACCTACGAAGAGCTGGCGAGCAAGGGCGTCGAGTTCATCCAGGAACCGGCCGAGCGTCCCTACGGCGTCGAAGCGCTGATGCGGGACAACTCGGGCAACTGGCTGGTGCTGGTCGAGCCGCGCGAGTTCAGCCAGGCCGACTTCGACGGCGCCGACCTGGGCTGAGCTCCGCGGGTCGCTACAGGGTCCGGGTGAGCCGGTCGGCCACCAGCTTGGCGAACTTCGCCGGGTCGACCAGCTCCCCGCCCTCGGCCAGCAGCGCGGTGCCGTAGAGCAGCTCGGCGGTCTCGGGCAACGTGGCGTCGTCGTGGTCGGCGGCGTACTTGTCCCGCAGACCGACGACGAGCGGATGCGTCGGGTTCAGCTCCAGGATGCGCTTGGCCAGCGGCATCGACTGCCCGGACTGGCGATACATCTTGGCCAGCATCGGCGACATGTCGAAGGAATCGCCGACGATGCAGGCCGGCGACTCGGTGAGCCGATTGGTCAGCCGCACCTCCTTGACGTCGCTCTCCAGGGTGGTCTTCAGCCAGCCGAGCAGGTCGCCGAACTCCTTGTCCTGCTCTTCGCGCAGCGATTCGGTGGCCTTCTTCTCGTCTTCGGTTTCGAGATCGACTTCACCCTTGGCGATCGACTGGAACCGCTTGCCCTCGAATTCGGGCACCGATCCGGTCCACATCTCGTCCACCGGGTCGGTGAGCAGCAGCACCTCGAGCCCCTTGGCCTTGAACGCCTCCATGTGCGGAGAGTTCTCCAGCTGCTGGCGGGACTCGCCGGTCAGGTAGTAGATGGTGTCCTGGCCGTCCTTCATCCGCTCGACGTACCCACTCAGCCGGGTGAGCTCCTGATCCGACGCGGTGGAGGCGAACGAGGACACCTCGAGCAGCGTCGCCTGATTCTCGGTGTCGCCGATCAGGCCCTCCTTGAGGACCGCGCCGAACTCCTTCCAGAAGTTGACGTACTTCTCGGCGTCCATGTCCTTGATCACCGAGAGCACCTTGCGGACCAGCCGCTTCTGGATCATCCGCAGGTGCCGGTCCTGCTGCAGGATCTCGCGGGAGACGTTCAGCGACAGGTCCTGGGCGTCGACCACGCCCTTGACGAAGCGCAGGTACTCCGGCATCAGCTCTTCGCAGTTGTCCATGATGAACACCCGCTTGACGTAGAGCTGCACCCCGCGCTTGTGGTCCCGGGTGAACAGGTCGAACGGCGCGTGCGACGGGATGAACAGCAACGCCTGGTACTCGAACGTGCCTTCGGCCTTGAACGGGATGATCTCGGCCGGCTCGTCCCAGGCGTGGCTGACGTGCCGGTAGAAGTCCTGGTACTCCTCGTCGGTCACCTCGCTGCGCGGGCGGGTCCAGAGCGCCTTCTGCGAGTTCAGCGTTTCGGTCTCGACGGTGATCTCGTCGACCTCTTCGCCCTCGTCGTTGGTCACCTTGGCGCTCTTGGTGACCTCCATCCGGACCGGCCAGGCGATGAAGTCGGAGTACTTCTTGACGATGTCGCGGAGCTTCCACTCCGCGGTGTAGTCGTAGAGGTGGTCTTCGGCGTCCTCCGGCTTGAGGTGCAGGGTCACCGTGGTGCCCTGCGGGGCGTCGGGCTGTTCCTCGATGGTGTAGGTGGCCTCACCGGCCGATTCCCACCGGGTGCCGACCGTCTCACCGGCCTTGCGGGTGAGCAGGGTGACCTTGTCGGCGACGATGAAGCTGGAGTAGAAGCCGATGCCGAACTGGCCGATCAGCTCTTCGGGAGCGGCGGAATCCTTGGCCTCGGCGAGCGCGCGGCGCAGCTCGGCGGTGCCGGACTTGGCGATCGTGCCGATCAGCGTGACCACCTCGTCGCGGGTCATGCCGATGCCGTTGTCGCGCACCGAGAGGGTGCGTGCGGTCTTGTCCACCTCGATGTCGATGTGCAGGTCGGAGGTGTCGACCGCGAGGTCCTTGTCCTGAAAAGACGCCAGCCGCAACTTGTCCAGCGCATCGGAGGCGTTGGAGATCAGTTCGCGCAGAAAGATGTCTTTCTCGGAGTACACCGAGTGGATCATCAGATCCAGCAGCTGCCTGGTCTCGGCCTGGAATTCCAACTGCTCAGCCTGCGACGACACCTCGAACATCCTTTCCCCTGCGGTGCATTACCGCCCGCGATCCTACGTCGCGCCGCCGCCGTCGCTCCGGCGCGGGCCGGAGCTCGGGTGGGTCAGAGCTCCGGCGGGGTGCGGCCGGGCTGGAGCTCGGGTGGCGAGTCGGCGGGTGGGCGCTGGGGTGCAGGACGACGACGACCGGCGGCACCTCCGACCGACCTGCTGGTGCCCTGGATCGTGCGGTAAACCGCCCCGGCGACCTCGTCGTGCACCCGGCGCGCGATCCGGCTCGGCCGCCGGGTCACCGGAATGGCCTCCAGCACCGAAAACGGGATCGCGGCGATCGCAAAATGTGCCGTCTCGACCACACCGGTGGTGACGACGACCGTCTCGGTGGTCGCCTGGGTTACGTCGGCGACGTCGTCGGCCGCCCGCGCCACCCGCCGGTGCTCGCTGCCGAGGGCGCGGGTCCGAGCGAGGTCGAGTTCGGCGGTCCACTGCTGCGCCCGCGCCCGGCGCAGCCGGAGCCCGATCAGCGGCGCGGCCACCAACCCGATCAGGGCCACGACCAGCCCGATCAGCAGCACCGGCTCAGCGATCGACATGGACCCGGACATCCGCTTGGACGCCCTGCTCGGCGAGTTGCTGGCGCATGATCGCCGCTGCCTGGTCGTAGACGATCTGCTGCACCAGGTCGGGCGCAACGGCACCGGCCAGGCCGGCGAACCGATTCTGGCCGGCGGCCAGCTGCACCGGGTTCAGCACCTCGATGGTGATCAGGCGGTTCCGGCCCGCCGCGAAGACCGGATTGATCCGCAGCGGCGGATCCGCGGCCGTCAGCTCGGCGACCGACTCGGTCAGCTCGCGACCCCGCCGGCGGAGTCGAGCGACGAAGCCGAGCAGGGCGACGAACAGGAGCAGGTCGACGACCAGCAGTACGACGATCACAACGGACACCGCTCCACGATATGGCCGCAGGCGCCCGGTCGATCCCGGAACGCTCAGCTGGGCGGACCCAAGTCACCGGCGAACGGCACGCTGATGTCGGCCTGCTCGCTCATCCACTCCCGCAGACGCCGGGTGGCGCGGACGTCGTCCTCGTTGTACTCGAGCAGCCGGCGCCGCTGGCCGGGGTCGTCCGGGCCGGCGTAGCCGACCGCCGCGCGATACCACTGCATCGACGCCTCACCCCCGGCTTCCGGATCACGCCACGCGAAACCGGCCACCGGCGCGACCTTCTTCAGCCCTTTGCCCTGCGGGCAGATGAACTGGTCGTTGACCGCCTGATACATGTCCACCCAGTCCGGACCGTCGACGAACGCGCGCACCTCCGCCTCGTCCGGCACCCCGGCTCGGCCGGCGAACCGTCGCGCCGAGGCATACATCCAGCGATCCTCTGCGGTGCGTGAGTAACAGTAGGCGGCGAAGGTTCGCCCGGCCGCGTGCGTGCGTTGCCGCACCCCGATCAGCCAGGTCCAGAACTCGGCGAACGAACGTCCCTCGTCGGCGGTCGGCAGCGGATCCCAGGTGACGAAGGGCAGGTAGCGATCCTGATACAGCGCCCCCCAGAGATAGGCGCCGTGCTCCTGGTAACTCTCCAGGTCCACGTCGACCTCGACGTCGGCGCGGTGCACCGCGACCCGTTCCACCCGCCGGATCAGCGGGATACCGGCCAGCCAGGCGCGCGCGGTGACCACCGTCTCGTCGAACGCGCCGTACTGCCAATCCGGCGGCGCCGCACCGGTATAGCGGGCCAGTTCGTCGACGGTGCGCACCTCGACCGCACGCAGCACGTCGGCGCGCGAGCCGGGCGCGACCAGACTCACGTCCCGCAACTCGGTCAGCCGAGCCGAACAGCGCGGCCACCACGAGCAGTCCCGGCACTCCCCCACCCGGGACGGCTCGGTGCGCAGCTGCCCCCGGGCAACCGCAAGCCGGTCGGCCAACCGCCGATCGTATTCCGGTAGCACCGGGGTCAGGTCGTGCACCAGCACGCGATCGGAGCCGTAGCCGATCACTCCGCCGACCGCCGCCGGGCTCGCCAGCCCCTGATCCTGCAACATCCGGTAGACGTGCGACAACCGAAGCTGATCCCGCTGCTGGGGGCGGACCTTGCGGTCGTGATCGGGCTGCGGGTCCCAGTCGAAGACGCTGGAGGTCGACGCGCGGCTCGCCGGCGGCGCCCCGTCCCCGATCGGATCGGTGACCTTGTGATTGACCACGATCACCGGTCGGTAGCCGCCGTGCGCGGTATCGCGCAGCAGCAACTCGGCCCCGCCCCGGCGGCCGGTGGTCGGATCGCTGGGCAGCAGGCCACCCCAGATCCGGTCGGCCCCCGCCGCACAGGCGGCCAGGGTGGCTGCCGCCCGCTGCGCCACCGACAGCTCCGGATCGATCTGCACCAGGTCGGGCGCGGCCGCCGCCAGCCGGGCGCGGACCTGCTCCCGGTAGGCGAGGGCGGCATCGCGGCGCTGCCGGACGCCGAGACTTTCGACCAGTCCCGCCGCAGCCGGATCGAACCGATCGAGGTGCAGCCGGTGGCGACAGCTGCTGAGCATGCGCGCATCGAGCAACACCGCGGGGGCGGATGCGGGTTCGGCGGGCACAGTAGGGAGTATGTCCCGCCGGTCCGACACCGGGACCAGCGCGACCCGATAGGGTGGCGAGCAACCTGCCCGAGCATGGAATGAGAGGCCGGTCCGATGGGGCTGTTCAGCAAGCGCGGACGTCGAGCTCGGCGTAAGGCCGAAGCGAAGGCGCTGGCCCGCCGGGCCGAGGCGGAAGCGAAGATCAGCACGAAGATCGAACGCACTCGGTTGCGGGCCGACCTGAAGTCGCAGAAGAAACGCGACGAGGCGCAAAGCAAGGTGGACGCCGCCCGGCTCGCGAAAGTGAACGCCGAGAAGCAGGTCGCACTGAAGCAGGCGGCCCGCGCCGGCCGCGATCCGCTGAGCGTGAGCCAGGTGCGCAAATACCTGACGATCGCCCGGATGGTCACCCCGGTGTTGGCGCCGATCGCCTACCGCGCCGCCACCTTCGTCCGCGGCCAGGTGGAGGCCAAACGCGCCGAACGACTCGGTGTTCCCGTCGACGAACTCGACCAGTTCACCGGTTCGGGTGCGCGGCTCAGCGCCCGTATCTCCAGCGCGGAGAATTCGCTCGCCGAGATCGAGCGGCGCCACCCCGACGACACCGAGACCACCGACTTCGCCACGGCCACCCGCGCCCGGCTGGTCAATCTGACGACGGCCGTCCAAACCGCCGAACCGATGCCGCTGGCCCGGCGCCGGGCGGCCCATCAGGCGATCTCCACCGAGCTGTCCGGAATCGAGGCCGACCTGCTCGCGCGGCTCGGCCTGCACTGACCGGCCCGGTGTCCGCCGCGAGCAGCGCGGCCCGGTTCCGCGCCGGCGCGGTAGGTGCAACGGGCGCGGCGCTCGCGCTGGCGGCGCATGGTTTCGGGGGCGACGGCCGACCCGACCTGTCCGCGCTCACCTTGCTGGTCGGCCTGGGCGTCGCGATCAGCGCGGCAACGGTGCGCGCGGCCGGCCGGCCGGGTACTGCGGCGGCCCTGATCGGCAGCCAGCTCGGCGGGCACGTGGTGCTGGCCGCGGCCGGTGGCCATGCGCACCCGCTGCACATTCCGCCGGCGATGGTATCGGCCCACCTGATCGCTGCGGTGGCGTGCGGGCTGTTGATCGTCGCCGCCGAGCAGGTGTACGCCGCGCTCGTACGGGTATCGCACATCGTCACGACGACACCGCACGCACCCGCGAGCGAACCCCGGCTGTCGATCGCCGAGCGCCCGTTCCACGTCGGGTCCACCGCCGGTCGCGGCGGCATCTCCGTCCGGGGGCCACCGGCCCGGTCGTGCGGCGGATTCTCCGCCCCGCGTACCGAGCCTGCCTCCTGACGACGAGACCGAAAGTTCCCCTCATGCTGACCAGCTCTCTTCGACGTGCCCTTGTCCCCCTGCCGTTGCTCACCGCCGGCCTGTCGCTGCTCGGCGCGGGCGTCGCCGACGCCCACGTGTCGGTCGATGCGCCCGGCGCCGTTCCCGGTGGCTACACCGTGCTCACCTTCCGGGTGCCGACCGAATCCGACACCGCCAGTACCACCAAAGTCACCGTCCAGTTGCCGGGCTTCGCCTCGGCGCGGACCGAGCCGATGGCCGGTTGGCAGTCGGTGGTGGACAAGGACGGCGACGCCAAGGCCACCGCGGTGACCTGGACCGCCGATCCCGGCGCCGGCGTCGGTGCCGGCCAGTTCCAGCGGTTCGTCCTCTCGGTCGGCCCGCTGCCGGACCAGCCGGCGGTGTCCTTCCCGGCGACCCAGACCTACAGCGACGGCACGGTCGTCGAATGGAACCAGCCGCCGAACCCGGACGGCAGCGAACCCGAGCACCCGGCGCCGGAACTCACGCCGGCAGCGAGCACCACCGGCGGCAGCGACCACCATTCGGTCGCCGCCGCGCCGGCGACCGGGACCGCGGTGGACACCTCGCAAGCAAGCGTCGCCGACGACGACGGCATGGCCCGCTGGCTCGGCGGCGCCGGTCTGGTGCTCGGCACGCTCGGTACCGCGCTCGGACTCGGTTCGGTGCTGCGGCGGCGGGCGTGAGGCGAGCGCGCCTGCTCGTCCCGCTGTTCGCAGCGTTACTCGCCGCGCTCGGCGGGACCGGCACCGCCCAGGCGCATTCCGTGGTGACGGCGAGTACCCCGGCGGACGGCGCGGCGATCAGCGCCGGCCCCCCGGTCGCCACGATCACGTTCGACGAGGCTCTGCAGACCGGCTTCGCCGCCATGACCGTCGTCGGCCCGGACGGCAACCTGTGGTCGCGCGGAGAGCCCCGGGTGCACGCGGCGACGATCGAGGTCGACGTCGGTCCGCTCGGCCCGGTCGGCGGGTACACGATCGCCTACCGGGTGACCTCGGCGGACGGTCACGTGGTGAGCGGGACCCGGGCGTTCACCCTCACCGCGGCCGGTACCGGCACGCCGGGCCCGCCGGCGGACACGGCAGCCGCGGGTTCCGGCTCCGGTGGCCCGCCGCTCTGGCCGTTCCTGGCGATCGCCGTGGTGGTGTTCGCCGGTGCGCTGATCTTCGCGCTACGCCGGCCGAAACGTCGCTGAGCGGTGGAACCACGCCGACGGTTGCTGCTGCTCGTGCCCACCACCGTGCTCGGGGTGGCGCTCGGCTCGGCAATCGTCGGCGACCAGCACCCGTCCGCTGCCGCGGTGCTGCGCGGACTCGCCCTCGGGGCCGCGTCCCTGGTGCTCGGACTGGCGGTGTTGCCGCGCCTGTCCGACGATCCGCGCGGGGCGGCCGGTACGCCCCGGTGGGTCGGGTCGGTCGCCGGGTGGTGGACCGGGATCGAGCTGGCCGGCCTGCTGCTCGGTGCCGCCGACGCCGGCGCGGGACGGCTCGACCGATTGTCCCTGGGTGACTTCGTCGATTACCTGACCCAGGTCAACTCCGGCCGGATCGGCGCGCTCACGGTCACCACGGCAGCGTTGATCACCGGGCTGGCCACGGTCGCCTACCGGCGGGACCGGCCACTTCCGGCCGACCTGGTCGCGGCACTCGCCGGGTTGGCGATCATCGCCCGGCCGGCGACCGGGCACCTGGCTCAGCAATCGTTCGGCGCCGTGCTGGACGCGGTACACGCCCTCGCCGCGGCGATCTGGGTCGGCGGGCTGGCCGCGTTGGCACTGACGGTGCGCACCCGCGGCGGTTGGGCGGCGGCGCTGCCGCGCTACTCGGCGTGGGCGGCGCGCTGCCTGCTGGTGGTCGGCGGCACCGGCGTCCTCGACGCCGGACTACAGCTGCGAACCGTCACGGCGCTGTTCGAGACCGACTACGGCCACCTGATCCTGGCCAAGGCGGCCGGCCTGCTGGTGCTCGCCGGGCTCGGCTGGTGGTGGCGCCGCAGCTGGGTCGGCCCGGCCGCGACACACCGGATGCCGGCCGCGGGATCGGTGCGCCGGGCCACCCTGGAGGTCGCCGTGAGCACGGTGGTGTTCGGTCTGGCCGCGGTTCTGGCTACCGCCGCCTAGCGCGTCCGGCGGCAACCGACTCGAGTAAATCCCGGCTAACCGCTATCGTCGGGTTTACCCCAGCACGGCGAAGGATGGTTGAGATGGTCGACGTACACGTTCCGGACACGATCTACGAGGTTCCGGTGGATATCGCGTTCGACTACCTGAACGACTACAACAGCTTCAAGGAGTTCATGTTCGGGGTCAATCACCTCGAACCGATCAGCGAGAACACCAGCGGGCTCGGCGCCACGTTCGAGGGCGGGATGATGCTCGGCCCGGCGCACCTGAAATCCACCGTGAAGGTGATCGACTGGAAGCAGAACGAGCTCATCTCCATGGAGTCGATCGCGGGTTTCGATTGCACCCTGCAGTTCAGCTTCGCCCCGCTCGGCGAGTCGCGGAGCAAGGTGTCCTCGGAAGTGTCCTACCGACTGCCGGGCGGAATCGCCGGCAAGTTGCTGGGCAAGACGATCCAGCCGTTCGTAGCGATCGCGACCAAGCACTCGGTGGACAACGCCGCCAAGCACGTACCCGCGTACTACGCCCGGCGCCGGAACTCCGCGTAAAAACGCGGTCACCGCGGGTCCGGCGCCGGGCCCGCGGTCACCGCCCGGGCAGGAAGCGGGTCACGTCGATCAGCGGGGTCAACGCGTTCTGCCACCAGCTTTCCGGGATACCGAACGGCGCGTCCAGGCTCAACACCCGCTGGGTCGCGACCGTCTGCGGCTCGGTGTACTTGAGCAGGCCTTCCGCGCCGTGCCGGCGACCCACCCCGGAGGCTCCCATGCCACCCATCGGCGCCGCGGTGCTGCCGAAAGCCGGAGCGTAGCCTTCGTCGACGTTGACCGTGCCGGTGCGCAGCCGGGCGGCGATCTGCTCGCCCTCGGCCTGGCTACCGGCCCAGACACTCGCGTTGAGGCCATACTCGGTGTCGTTGGCCCGGGCCACCGCCTCGTCCACGTCGGCGACCGGGTAGATCGACACCAACGGCCCGAACGTCTCGTCGCGGCAACACACCATCTCCTCGCTCACCCCGGTCAACACGGTCGGCTCGAAGAACCGCGGGCCGAGATCGGGCCGGGGATTGCCGCCGGCGACCACGGTCGCGCCCTTCAGCTTGGCGTCGTCGACGTGGTCGGTCATCGTCTTGACCTGATCGTCGGAGATCAGCGACCCCATCTCGCGGCTGAAGTCATAGGCCGGACCGACCGTCATGGCCTCGACCGCGGCGGCGAACGCCGCGGTGAATTCGGCCGCGACCGAGCGCTCGACGTAGATCCGCTCGATCGAGATACACAACTGCCCGGCGTTGGAGAAGCAGGCCCGCGTCGCGGCCTTGGCGACCTTCTCGAGGTCTGCGCCGGCCGTGACGATCATCGCGTTCTTCCCGCCGAGCTCGGCAGAGAAGCCGATCAGCCGGCGGCCGCACTGCTCGGCCAGCTTGCGCCCGGTCGCGGTGGACCCGGTGAACATCAGGTAATCGCAGTTGTTCACGATCGCGGTGCCGACCACAGAACCGGGCCCGGGTACCACGGCGAAGACATCGCGCGGCAGGCCCGCCTGATACAGCAACTCGGCGTTGGCCAACGAGCAGTAAGGGGTCTGGCTGTCCGGCTTGAGGACCACCGCGTTGCCCGCTATCAGCGCCGGAATCGAATCGCCGATCGAGAGCACCATCGGGTAGTTCCACGGCGCGATCACCCCGACCACGCCCTTGGGCTGATACTGCACGGTGACCTTGGTCAACGCCGGTAACAGGCCGGGCACCTGCCGCGGCTCCAGCAAACCGGCCGCGTGCTTGGCGTAGTACCGGGCGTCGAGCACCAGCCCGACGATCTCCTCCTGTGCCGCGGCGCGCGACTTACCGGTCTCGGCCTGCGCCATATCCATCAGCTCGTCACGATGCGTTAGCACCAGCTCGCGGTACCGCTCGAAGATCGCCGCTCGTTCCTTGACCGGACGCTGCGCCCAGGCGCGCTGGGCCACACGGGCCCGCTCGAACGCGGCGGCGACGTCGTCGGCGTCACCGATCGGGATGGTCGTGAGCTCCCGCCCGGTGAAAACTTCTTCCACCACCCGGGTCGGTCGGGCCGAGATGTCGGTGATGGCGACGAGCGGGCGCAGGCGGTCGAATACGGCGGGGGTGGGCGCGGGCATCGTTGCTCCTGAGACGCTTGGTTACCGATGGGTATCCCGACAACGGTACCTGGTACCGCGAGTACCTGAATGGTTGTCGGGACTCGAACGCCTGCCGCCGACCGGCCGCTAGGGTGACCGACGTGACCGAATCCCGCGCCGTCGACGCCCCCGCAACCGCCGATCTGGCCGACGAGATCGGACCGGAGATCCGCAGCTGCGATACCCAGTTCCGCCAGTTCGGCGGGCGGGCCGCCTTCGCCGGACCGATCACCACGATCCACTGCTTCCAGGACAACCTGCTGGTCAAGCAGACGCTGAGCGAGCCCGGGAACGGTGGTGTGCTGGTCGTGGACGGGGCCGCGAGCGTGCATACCGCGCTGGTCGGTGACCTGATCGCCGGCCGCGGGGTGGCGAACGGCTGGTCCGGCATCGTGGTGAACGGCGCGGTGCGCGACTCGGCGATCCTGGCCACCCTGGATATCGGGATCAAGGCGCTCGGCACCAATCCGCGCAAGAGCAGCCAAACCGGTTCCGGGACCAAGAACGTCCCGGTCAGTTTCGGCGGCATCACCTTCGGCCCGGGCGAGATGCTGTACAGCGACGCGGACGGCATCGTCGTTCGCTGACCGGGTCGTTCGCTGACCGGGTCGTCGCTGAAATCGTTCGCTCAGCTCACGTTCGCCAAGCCGACGGTCGGCAGGAAGAAGCAGGTCTTGTCCCCGTTGCGGACGGTGCCGAAGACCGCGGCCAGCACGGTGCCCGCGCCCGTGTCCACCGGCGCCGCCCGAACCCCACCGAACGGCAGCGCCGCAGCGAAGAAGTTCCGCACCGCTTCCTCCACGATCGGCCGGAGCAGCACCGGCACGTCGGGCGGGATCGCGGCCGAGATGAGCTGCGCGAGCGAACCCATCTGGACGAACCCGCCGCGCAGCGTGCTGACGTTGAACCAGGCCACCTGCATACCGCTGGTGTCCGGACCATCCGGCCCGAGCCCGAGCGGGACGAACGCGAAGACCACCTGCCCGGCCTTGACCGCGACCGGATCCACCCCGGGAATGGTCAGGGTGGGCCACGGCCCGGGCACTGCGCCCGCCACCGCCGGCGCCATCCCGAACGGCGTGCCCGGCACGCATCCCGGAGCAGCCGTCGGATAGAAGAACGGCCTGATCCCGAGCTTCTGCAGCGCGGCGACAGCGGTCTGATACGCGGTGACCAGGTCACCGGCGCTCGCGGTGTCGACCGCCCCGGCCCGCGCGATCGCTTCGGCCGCGGCCGGCGCACTCGGGCCGGCCGCGGCCGAACCGGGACCGGCAAGCGCCATCCCGACGGCCAGCGCGACGCCTGCTGCAGCAACGGCGACACCCGAGCACGCACGATCCTGAGACATCCGCGACTCCCATTTCTTGTGTGACAGGAGTTACGAAGTCTCGGCGCGTGGCGTGGCTATTGCAACGGCGACCGGACCGAGTTATCGAACCGCGATGCGATCGATCCCGGCATGATTACCGGGCGCGGCGGCGGCTCACCGGATAAGTAACAGCATCATCGATAGGCCTACCGCGACGGTCGACAAAATCATCAAAAACATGGCGCTCAAAACGTTCATGGCGCCCCACCCTTTCGACACTAACCCCCAGGTCGGCCGTTTCCCATGGTAAGGCCGCGGCGACGCAGCCGAACTACCCGAGAAATAGGGGCCTCAGCCGGCCGCGACCCGTACCGAGTGGTTTGCCAGCAGGACGACGTCGCCGCCCTGCAGCTGTCGGCCGCGACGGAGTTCGACCTCGTCGTTGACCCGGACCAGACCCGCGGCGATCACGGTTTTCGCCTCCGATCCGCTGGCAACCAGATCGGCGAGCTTGAGGAACTGGGCAAGTTTGATGGTCTTGTCGTCGATCGGCACATCGATGGGTTCGGCCATGGTCCTATCCTCACCTACGACAATCACGGCGCACGCGGACGGGTCGATCATGGTAGCGACGGGGACAGCCCACAAGCAGCGAGAACAACCTATCGCTCGTCCTCGCCGGTGGCTCGCCGAGGTCCCGCATATCGCCGGTCTGGTGGTCGGGATATTCGCCACGCTCTGCTTCGTGTGGAGCATTTCGCCGTTGCTCCGAGTTCTGAGCCGACCGGTCCGCGAGTACCTCGACGCCTACTACGTCGATGCCCCGGATACCAGCCTGGCCTGGGCTTTGGTGCTCGGACTGCTGGCCGCCGCCTTGGCCAGCCGAAAGCGGATCGCGTGGTGGCTGCTGACCGGCTATCTGGTCGGCATCACCGCACTGAACGTCAAGGACGTGCTCGGTAGGCACGACCTGAACGCCGCGGCGGCCGCCGTCGTGCACCTGGCGGTGCTGGCCGTGTTGCTCGCGGCGCACCGGCAGTTCTACACCCGGGTGCGACCCGGTGCGCTGTGGCGGGCGCTCGGCGTGCTGCTGGCCGGCCTGGCGCTCGGCACCCTGCTCGGCTGGGGACTGCTCGAGCTGTTCCCGGGCACGCTGCCGCAGGCACAGCGACCGTTCTGGGCCCTGAATCGGGTCACCGCTCGAGTCTTCGCGGACAACCATCAGTTCGACGGCCACGCGCCGATCTTCGTCAACGCCCTACTCGGCCTGTTCGGCGCGATCGCGCTGCTGGTCGCGGTAATCACCCTGTTCCGGTCACAGCGCGCGGCCAACGCGCTGACCGGGAACGACGAGTCGGCGCTACGGGGACTGTTGCAGCGTTACGGCGGCGACGACTCACTGGGCTATTTCGCGACCCGGCGGGACAAGGCGGTGGTCTTCGCGCCGAGCGGTAAGGCGGCGGTGACCTATCGGGTCGAGGTGGGGGTGTGCCTGGCCAGCGGCGACCCGATCGGCGAACGCGAGGCGTGGCCGCACGCCATCGCAGCCTGGCTCGAGCTCGCCGATCGGTACGGGTGGGCGCCGGCGGTGATGGGCGCTGGTGAACTGGGCGCGACCGCATACCGGCGCGCCGGGTTGTCGGTGCTGCAGCTCGGCGACGAGGCGATCTTGTATCCCGACTCGTTCCGGCTGACCGGGCCGGAGATGAAACCGGTCCGGCAAGCGGCCAACCGGCTGGCCCGGCAGGGCGTCACGGTGCGCATCCGACGACACCGCGACATCGACCCGGACGAGATGAAGCAGGTGATCGCCCGCGCCGATCGCTGGCGGGACACCGAGACCGAACGCGGATTCTCGATGGCGTTGGGCCGGCTGGGTGACCCGTTGGACGGCGACTGCCTGTTGGTCGAGGCGCTGGCGCCGAACAACACGGCGGCGCTGGCGCCGAACAACACCGCGGCGCTGGCGCCGAACAACACCGAGGCGCCGGCGGCGGGCGAGCAGCAGGCCGTGCTCGGCATGTTGTCGCTGGTGCCGTGGGGCACCAACGGGGTTTCGCTGGACCTGATGCGCCGGGACCCACGCGGCCCGAACGGCGTGATGGAGCTGATGATCTCCGACCTCGCCCGAACTGCCGATCGCCACGGGATCACCAAGATCTCGTTGAACTTCGCGGTGTTCCGGTCGGCGTTCGAGGAGGGCGGCCGGATCGGTGCCGGACCGATCCTGCGGCTCTGGCGCGGGGTGTTGCTGTTCTTCTCCCGCTGGTGGCAGCTCGAAGCGCTGTATCGATCCAACGTCAAGTATCGACCCGACTGGGTTCCGCGCTACCTGTGCTTCCCGGACAACCGCGAGCTACCCCGGGTCGGCATCGCGGGCGCGCTGGCCGAGGGATTTCTGCCGCATCTGGGGGGCGAACAGACCACCCGGCATACCGGCACACACGACGCGGCGCCGGCCACGTTGACCGGGCTGCACGCCGACGGGAGCGCCCCCGGATCGGCCGAGTCGACGGCGCTGCCGACCCCGGCGGCCCGGCCGGCCCGGGTCCACCGGCCGGAACAGGTGCGGGTCCGGATGGCCAAACTGGACCGGCTGGCCGCGTCCGGCGTCGATCCGTACCCGACGGCACAGCCACCGACGCACACCGTGGCAGCGGCTCGGGCCTGCCCGCTCGGGACCCCGATCCGGATAGCCGGCCGGCTGCTGCGGATTCGGGACTACGGCGGCGTCACCTTCGCGGTGGTGCGCGACTGGTCCGGCGATCTGCAGCTGCTGATCGACCGGGCCCGGGTCGGCGCCGAGTCCGCCGCCACGTTCACCGCGGATTTCGATCTGGGCGATCTGATCGAGGTATCCGGCGTCCTCGGCCACAGTCGTTCCGGAGAACTGTCGCTGCTGGCCGATGCCTGGCGGATGACCGGGAAGTGCCTGCACCCGTTGCCCGAAAAATGGAAGGGACTGCAAGATCCGGAGGCCCGGGTCCGACAACGCTACGTCGACCTGGCGATCAACCCGGAGATCCGGGAGATCCTGGTCAAGCGCAGCGCGGTCACCCGGTCGTTGCGCACCACGTTGACCGGGTGGGGGTATCTGGAAGTGGAAACGCCGATCCTGCAACGGGTGCACGGCGGCGCCAACGCCAAGCCGTTCACCACCCACATCAACGCCTACGACCTGGACCTCTATCTCCGGATCGCGCCCGAGCTGTACCTCAAGCGGCTGTGCGTCGGCGGGGTGGAGAAGGTGTTCGAGCTGGGGCGCACCTTTCGCAACGAAGGCGTAGACCAGTCGCACAACCCCGAGTTCACCATTCTGGAGGCGTACGAGGCGCACGCCGACTATCTGCGGATGCTGACCTGCTGCCGGGAACTGATCCAGGCGGCCGCGGTCGCGGCGAACGGCAGGTGTATCGCGCTGCGCCCCGGCCCGGACGGCGGCCTGATCCCGGTGGACATCTCCGGCGAGTGGCCGGTACGCACCATGCACGCCGCGATCTCGGCGGCGCTGGGCACCGAAGTCACCCCGGATACTCCGCTCGCCGAGCTGCGCCGGCTCTGCGACGACGCCGCGATCACCTACCAGAGCACCTGGGACGCCGGGCACGTCGCGCTGGAGATGTACGAGCATCTGGTCGAGGCGCATACCGAGGAACCCACCTTCTACACCGACTTTCCGGTGTCGGTGTCACCGCTGACCCGCAGCCACCGTTCGGTCCCCGGGGTGACCGAGCGGTGGGACCTGGTCGCGTGGGGCACCGAACTGGCCACCGCCTACAGCGAGCTGACCGACCCGATCGAGCAGCGTCGGCGGCTGACCGCACAGTCGTTGCTCGCCGCCGGCGGGGATGCCGAGGCGATGGAGCTCGACGAGGAGTTCCTGACCGCGTTGGAACACGCGATGCCGCCGACCGGTGGGCTCGGCATGGGCGTCGATCGGATCGTGATGCTGCTCACCGGTCGCGGAATTCGGGAGACCCTGCCGTTCCCGCTCGTCCGGTAGGACCGCAGCGACACACGGCGAACTCCCGGGGAGCTGGCACCGGCGCTCGAGCCGGGCCGGGTGGACTGGGGCCTGGCCGCGGACGAACGCCACGGCCGACCCATCGGAAGGAAGCACTGTGTACCGCACGATTCGCTCACCCCGCACGATCCCGTCCGCGAACCGTGGCGCCGGCCGGTCCCGGCGCCGCGCGACGACCCGGGTGGCGGTCACCGGCATGCTAGCCGTGCTGCCGCTCACCGCGGTGTCTCTCACCACGCTGGCGACTCCGGCATCGGCCGATCCGGTCGACGATGCGCCGACCGCGGTGGCCGGTCCCTGGCAGCCCGGTCCCTGGGAGCCCGGCCACGATCGGGACGGTCGCGACCAGGACCGACATCGGGGACCGGACGGTCGGCCGACACCGCCCCCGCCGCCACCCGCAACCGCGCAAGAGACGACCACCACCACCGTCTACCAGGAGATCCAGAACATCCTGGGCGGGGTGAACCTGTTCGGCAGCAGCTGATCCCCGGCGGCCGCCGGTCGGTGCGCTGGGCTACCCGCGCACCGCCTCGGGGACCGTCGACGTCGGATCGGTGGCAGTCCGACCGGTGGGGGTCGGCTCGATCGAGTCGCGATGCACCGCGTCCAACGACGGCAGGCGGCGCAACCAGGACGGCCAGTACCAGTTGGCCCGGCCGAGGATCTCCATGGTCGCCGGCACCAACAGCATCCGCACCACCGTTGCGTCCACGAAGACCGCGGTCGCCAGACCGAGACCCATCGCCTTGAGGCCGCGATCGTCGAAGAACACGAAACTCGCGAACACACAGACCATGATCGCGGCGGCGGCGGTGATCACCCGGGCGGTCGCGGCCAGGCCTTCGGTGACCGATCCGGTGGCGTCGCCGGTGGTCAGGAAGCGTTCCCGAATCCGGGAGACCAGGAAGATCTCGTAGTCCATGGACAAGCCGAACGCGACCGCGAACAGCACGACCGGAACCCACGCCTCGGTGGGACCGACCTTGCCCACGCCGATCAGCGACATCCCCCAACCCCACTGGAACACCGCCACGATCACCCCGAACGCGGCGCCGAGCGACAGCAGGTTCATCGCGATCGCCTTCACCGGGATCACCACCGACCGGAAGGCGAGCGCGAGCAACAGGAAGGAGAAGATCAGCACGACGGCGACCATGAGCGGCAACCGATCGAGGGTCAGTTCGGCGTAGTCCTCGCCGCCGACCGCGGCCCCGGTGACTTGGACCGGCAGTGTGGAACGAGGGATCACGGTGTCGCGCAGCTCGTGCACCAGCGTGGTGGTACCCGTATCCTGCGGGCCGGTGGTCGGCGTGACGCTGAGCATCGCCACCGGCCGGCCGTCGACCTGACCGATCGGGATCGGCGGGCTCACCGACGCGACGCCGGGCGTGGCGGCGATCTGCCCGCCGAGTGCCCCGAGTTCGGCCAGTCCGCTCGCCTGATCGCCGGGCAGCTCGGTGACCAGGATTAACGGGCCGTTGGAACCCGGGCCGAACCCCCGCGCGAGCTCGTCGTAGGCAATTCGGGTGGTGTCGGTGGTCGGCCGGTTGCCGGCGTCGCCGAAGCCGAGCCGCAGGTCGAACGCGGGGATCGCCAGGATCAGCAGCACGGCCAGCGCCACGACCACCCCGGCCCACGGATGCCGCTGCACCCAGCCGCTCCAACGGCGCGCCCAGCGTCCGTCGGCGGCGGGGGTATCGGCGCGCCGCCACGGCATGCGTAGCCGGTCGACCCGGGTGCCGATCGTCGCCAACAGCGCGGGCAGCAGGGTCAGCGCGGCGAGCAGCACGGCCAGCACGCCGGCACAGCCGGCAATGGTCATCGTCGGACCGGTCGCCCCACCCTGGATCATCAGGCCGGCGATCGCGATCGACACCGTGACACCGGCGAACGCGACCGACCGGCCGGCCGTATCCATCGCCCGGAGCACCGCCTGGTCGACCGGCAAGCTGTCGGCGAGCGCAGTACGGAATCGGGTCAGGATCAGCAGTGCGTAATCGATCCCGACACCGATGCCGAGCATCACGGTGAGCGAGACCGCGAAGCCCGGGGTATCGATCACGTTCTGCAGCAGCATCACCGTGACCGCGCCGATCCCCACCCCGGCCAGCGCGGTGAGCAGCGGAAGGCCGGCGGCGACCAGCGAACCGAACGCGACCAGCAAGATGATCAATGCGAGGGTGAGCCCGATCGCCTCGCCGATCCCGGGGGGCGCCTGATCGGCGAACCAGTCGCCGGCGAAGTCGACTCGGGCGCCGGGCGCACTGAACGATGCCGCCGCGTCCTTGATCTGCGATACCCGTTCGTTGCGCACCGTGTCGGACTCGCTGGGCAGGGTGAGCGTGGTGTATCCGACCGTGCCGTCCGGCGAGATCGCCACGTCACTCGGATTTCCCGGGGTGTACAGGTCCAGCATGCCGGTCGCCGGGTCGAGCGCGGTGATCCGGTCGCGCAGCGCTGCCACCTGCGCGCGAACCGCCGGGTTGCGTACCCCGTCCGGCACGGACGGGTCGGTGGCGACGACGACGCGTGCGTTGTCGGCCACCGAGCCCCCACCGGCCGCGTTGAACAGCGCCAGCGCGCGGCCGGACTCGGTGCGTTGATCGTCGGCGAAGTTGGTCACCGAGGGGCCGGCGAAGGCGCCGGCCAGCAGACCGGCGACGATCAGCGCGAGCAGCCAGGTGAGCAGCACGAGACGGCGGCGCCGGACACAGAACTCAGCGAGGCGGAGGAACACCGCTCACCTCTCGCCGTCGCGGTCGGCGGTCGGAACCGGGGTCGGCCCATCCGATCCGGAACCGCCCGGCCCGGTCGCCGACGCCGCCGCGAGTTGCCGCTGGGTCAGCGTGCGCGCGGTGAAGAGCCCGGTTGCCACCCCGAGCAGGAAGGCGACCAACAGCCAGATCCAGGTCTGCACGAACAGGTAGAACACGGTGAGCCTCGCTCGGTTGGGGTGGACGCGTGTCTATCGAACAGTGAATCGCACCGGATCGCCACCTGGCGCCTGCTCGATCCGTTCGGTCGGTATCCCCGCCTCCACCAGCAGGTCGCGGATGGTGAGGGTGCGGTCGCCGGTACCGGCCAACTCCAGCCGGGTCTGCGGCGCGGTCTTCAGCAGCTCGGCGATCTGCCCGACGGTAGCGCCGGCCGCGGGCGTGAGGGTCGCGGTGTGCACCTCGAACGCTACCGAGCGGACCGCGATCGCGGCATCGACCTGCTGCTGGACCGCGCCCGGGGCCACCACCGCGCCCGGCTGCTGCATGACCAGCTCGTTCCGGACGACCGAGCCGGGGGCGGCGACTCGTACCCGCTGATCGGCGGCAACTTTTTCCAGTTCGGTGGGCACGGCACCGGTCAACGTCACGGTGAGCCCGTCGAGCACGACCCCGACGCCCGGTGCGACCGCCGCGCCGACCACATCCACGGCCGACATCGGCGGCCAGCCCCCGCCGTCGGCCGTGCCGACCGAGAGGTTGTCGAGGATCTTGCGGCCGGACGCTTGCTTGCCGGCCGCCTCCAGCACTCGGTCTGCCGTGGCCTGGTCCACCACACTGCCCCGTAGATCCACCTCTTCACCTTGGACGGTCACCCCGAAGGGGCCGGGGATCCCGTCGACCGGCTCCGCCTCCGCCCGGTACACCCGCACCCCACGCACCCCGTACATCTGCCGGAGCGCGTCGACGGCAACCAGGTCCTGGCCGGTCGGGATGTCGTAGAGGGTGGCATCGCGGCCGGTGAACCGGACCTGCGCCTCCGGCACGCCGGCCTGATACAGCGCGCGGTCGGCGCGGACCGTGAGATCGTGTTGCATGCGGTCGCGCACGCCGGCCGGGGTCAGCGTGATCAGGATCGTGATCGCGAGCGACGTGACGAATCCGACGACCACGACCGGTGTCCACGGCGAGCGACGCCAATCGCCCATCCGGTTCCGAAGGGCCTCTGCGCTGCCGGCCATCACTCCCCCAACGGCTCCACCACCGAGTCGGGCCCATCAGCGACCGTCGCCGCGACGACCGACCGCCACATTCGTCAATATAGCGCGGCGGTCACGACAACCCACTCAACCAACTGTGCAGCCACGCTGTCGCATAGTCGTAGTCGGCATGTACCCCGGATCGGTAGAACGCCGCCAGTTTCTCGGCGCGCTCTTCGTTCGCCTGGTCGGTGAGCTGGCTCTGCAGCTGCGGTACACCGCCCGCATGGACCAGGTCCCGCACGATCACCCCTGCCTCCTGCTGATATCGACCGGCGTTGGCCGGGTTCAGGTCCGACGACTGCGCGACGAACCCGGCGAACCGGGTGACGAAGTCGTCGTCGGCCGTGGAGCAGTAGAGATCGCCCGATGCGCAGAACGTCCGGAGAGCCGGCGTCACGAAGCCGAAACCACCCGGCCGCGGGCCACTCGCGCCCTGCCCCCCGACCTGCGGTCCGATCAGCGTGTCACCGGCCGACCGGCGCGGGTCGGAGATCAGCCCGACCGCGACCAGCCGGGCCGGCGCCACCACCCCCAGTCCGGTGCCGATCTCCGCGGCCAGGTCACCGGCCGCGTCGGCGCCCTGGCTGTAGCCGATCAAGCCGATCCGGGTCTCCGGGCACTGCTGGGCCACCGCGCCGATCATCGCCCGCGCGTGGTCGACCGCCTCCTGCTTGGACTTGGCGTACACGTCGGTTTCCCAGGGGAACGCGGTTGCGGCGTACGGGACGAACTCGGTCCGGATACTCGACGGCAGTCCGTTCACCGCCGGCGCCAGCAGACCGGAGCGGCCGAGGGCTTCCGAGGTGTCCCAGGTGCCGGGGATCGCGGCGACATAGAACGCCGGACAGCCGGGATCGGCCTGTGCCGGACCCACCCCGATGCCGATCACACCGGCCGCTGCGGCGGTCACCACAGTCACGGTCCCGATGACCGAACGTAGGCCGATAGCCGAACGTAGCCATTTTGCTCGCATGTCGATTCGCTCCAGCTTCTCGCGCCCGCCGGGGCGCGGTCTTTCGAGGAATGAGATCACGCATGGGTATCCGATAGATGTACGCGGGATGGCGAAACGTTACCGCGGCGCGGTGTGTCGTTGCCATGTCCGGTTCACCTGCGGAGTTACCTTGTCGCGAACTCGGCCACCAGGTCTCGATCAGGAGACGAGCGCGCGGATGTCGTCCGCGTCCAGCGCCGAGCCGAAGGTATTTCCGGCGTTCATCACCCCGTCGAACAACTCGGCTTTGCGGCCGGCCAGCGCCAGCACCTTCTCCTCGATCGTGTCCTTGGCGATCACCCGGTACACCACCACGTTGCGGGTCTGGCCGATCCGGGGGGTGCGGTCCACGGCCTGTGCCTCGGCGGCCGGATTCCACCACGGATCGAGCAGAAAGCAGTAGTCGGCCTCGGTCAGGCCGCTGCACCTCCGCGGCCCGGTTGCGGGTGGCACCGTCCAGATGGCAGTAGTCCGGACCGGCGTCGTCCAGCCGCGCCCGAACGTAGGCCAGAAACCCGCAGGTGCAGTCGCCACAGCACAGCAGCCGGTCGCGGTCCGGCTCGAAGTGCGTTAATGCTCCCCTCGGCCCTACCGGATAACGGAGAACACCGTATCCGGCAGCACCGACACGAGGTGCCGGCTACTCGGCGACCACCACCGCCATGGCGTGGCAGTCGGTGTGCGAGAGCGACACACCGAACTCGGTGTAGCCGCGTTCGGCCGCGCGAGCGCGTATGGTCCCGTGCAGCTCCAGCCGGGGTACCGGAGCGTCGGAAACCACTTCGATCTCGCGCAGCGGGGTGGCGTCGTCGACGATCTGCAAGGCCTTGATCACCGACTCCTTCGCCGCGAAGCGCGCAGCGAGCCGCGCGACCCGATCGACGCCGGTGCAGGCGGCGATCTCCCGATCGGTGAAGATCCGGGTCAGGTACCGATCGCCGAACGCGGCCAGCGCGTCGGCGACCTCGGTCAGCGCGACCAGGTCGCAACCGACCGCACGCGCTCGGCGCACCGGCATACCCAATTCATCCGACATCTGCGGTGTCCGATACAGCAGTGTCCGATACGGCGGTGAGCAGCGCCGGATCGAGGGCATCGATCGACTCCACCCGGCCACGCGGCGCAGCCGCCGGATCGGCACCCGGGTCCGGCCGTAACTCGACCCGATACGGCGCGCCGGCGGGCAGGTCGAACCAGTTGTCCGCGGCCGTCCACCCCGGCGCATCGATCCCGACGTACCGCACTGCAGCGGCCGCCGTCACGGTGACGTACCAGGTCTGCCCGACCCGGGCGGCGGTCGCCGTCAGCCCGGCCGCGACCGGCGCTGCGACCGGTGCCAACACCCGGGCATCCCGCGCCGGCCCCGCACCGTCCGGCCCGTGGAGCACGACCACGACGCCGGTCGCCAGCGGTGGGCCGAACCGGTAGGCGTGCGTGAGGTCGGCGAACCCGCCGGTCAGGTCGCTGTCGTGCCAACTCCGCGACGAGTGCGCGGCAACGATCACGTCGAGTTCCCCGTCGGCAACCGGGTGCCCGTGCGCGTCGGTAGCGCGCAGGACGAGCGTGCCGAGCACCGGGTCCGGGGTGTCGTTGTGCAGGTCGATCCGGAGCCCGGCCAGCCCGGCGTCGGTGACCGTCAGGCCGATCGGGGCCCACCGCCGCGACAGCACGGCCAAGGGGAGCTTGGCCGCGCCGTCGCTGTCCAGCAGACCCCAGCCCGGTCCCGGGGCCAGGTCGGCGGAGCCGAGCACCAGTCCGCCCCGACAGCCGGAGTCCGGCCGCCGCCAGAACGCGAAGCAGGCGGCCATCGCCTCGGCTACCGCGAGCCGGCCCAGTTGCAGATATCGGTGCGGGTCGATCCGGCGGACCGCGGCCGGCTCGATTCCGAAGATCTCCCGCACATAGTGGTCCCGCACATCTTCGAAATCCCAGGCGGCAGTGCGGTCCCGGGGTACCCCCGCCTTCCAGTCCGGATGATGCCCGGCCTTGGCGGCGGTACCGAAATGTCGCTCCACAGCCGCCGGCTCGGGCGGAATCGCGAACGCCAGCGCCTCGGCCGCGAATCGAACGCCGGCGACCTGCACGTCGGCGGTCGGGCGCAGATAGCCGCCCACGCCGAACCAGTGTGATACCCCAACGTCGGGCCGAACGGCGAGCTGCCCGCCCGGCGACGACGGACTGGACGTCACATAGGGCACGTCGGCGTGCGTGGCGATCAGCGCCGGGAGCTGTTCGGTGAGCAACGGCAGCTGCCGACCCGACGCCGGCACGCCGAGCAGCTCGGGCTGCTGCTCGGTCTCGCTGCCGCCACTGACCACCGCGAGCGCCGGGTTCCCGGACAGCTCGTCGAGCAGCTGCTGCAGCTCCCGACAGATCAGCTCACCGATCTCCGCCGGCGGGTCGAACGTGGCTTGCATGGCGTCCTGCCAGACCAGGAGGCCGAGCTCGGCGCAGTACCGATAGAACTCGGGCTGCTCGTAGACCAACCCGCCGACGCAGCGGACCATGGTCGCGCCAGCGGCGGCGAACGCGGCCAGCCGGGCGCGCAGCAGCTCCGGTTCGGCGGTCAGCGCCACCGGATCGGGCGGAAACCAGGCCACCCCACGCGCGAACACCGGCACCCCGTTGACCGCCAGCCCGAATCCGCCGTTCGCGCGGTCGGCGACGATCGTGCGGAAGCCGAAGATCCGGTCGGCGAGCACCTGGTCGCCGACGCGCAGCACCAATCGGTAGCAAACCTGGCGACCATATCCGTTCGGATACCACAGCTGCGGCTGCGGTACCTGCACCGTTTCGGCGAAAAACGATTCCGGCACCGGTATTTCGCGGTCGACGAGCACGGTGTCGGTGCCGTCGCGCAGCTGCAGCCGGATCGGACCGGTCGCCGCGACCAGGCGGCCCGCCACCCGGACCGCACCGGTGGCCGGGTCCGGTTCGAGCCGCAGTCCCGCGATCGCCGCCGAGCGCAGCAGCATCGGCCGCCAGGCACCCACCGGGGCCGGAATCCGGCCACCACCGTAGGCCGGCGCGCGGCCCAACAGCGTGCTCCGCGACCAGCGCAACCCTTGCGCCGTGACGAGTGTCGCGCGCCAGCGACCGCGCGGTCGCCGGGTGCGCAACCACCGGTGCAGGGAACCGAACCGCAGGCACACCTCGGTGCGGCCGGCCGGCACCGCAACCGTGAGCGGCAGGAACATCGACTCCGCAGCGGCCACCGGCGCCCGGTCGACGAACACCGTCGCGGGCACGGTCAGCCCGGCGAACTCCAGCCGGGCCGGCGCGGGCAGGTCCAGCGTCGTGCGCAGCCACCAGTCGTAGGCGTCGACATCGGTCGGCACCGGCTCGTGCGCGCCGGCCAGCATGGCTGCCACGGTCGACGCCGGACCGGGCACGACGATCCCGGCCGACCAGGCCGCCTCGAGCTCGTCCGGCGTACCGAACTCGTCCGGCCCGGTCTGCACCACGGTCCACCCGACCGGAACCACCGGGACCGCGGTCATGCAGGGGGCAACGCGCGATCGAGGATGTCGAGCGCCTGCTCCCACGCCGTACTCATCGCGGCGAGCGGCCCGGTCACGTCGACCGCGCGACCGCGCGCCGCCCGGGCCATCTTGAACTGCACCGTCTTGGCTCCGGCGGCGACGGCCCGAAACGGGTCCACCGCGGCTGCTGCGGCCGGAACGCCGGTGCGCCACAGATAGCCGGCCAGATCGGCGGCGACCTCGGCGCACGAGCCCGCCTGCCGCAGGGTCGCGAACGCCCAGAGGTGGAAGGTCGCGATGCCGGCGTCGGCCAGCCAGGTCGTGGCGTCGACAACGCTGTCGGCGAACGCCGCCATCGGATTTCCCGCCGGCCGCCGGTCCAGCTGGGCCCGGCAGATCGCCCGGACCACCGCCGGATCGACCGGACCGTCCGGCCGGACCCGCCGAATCTGCTCCACGTAGGGCGCCGGCACCCACGCCGGCTCCGCCGACAGCCCGAAGACGCCGGCGAAATCGTCGCCGGACAGCTCGAACACCCCGGCGTTGTGGATGTAGGTCATCCGGGTCGCCGAACGGTCCAGCTGCAGCGGCACGATCGTCGTCTTGACATGACCGGCCCGGTAGTCGGTGCCCTCGGTGTCGGGTAACCACCAGCTGTCCACCTCGACGGTGTGCAGTAACCCGCGCCGGAACCCACTCTCCAGCGTCTCGCACACCGGCCGCCACAACGTCACCTCGGCGACCGCCAGCCCGTAGATGTCACGCAGCTCGGCCGGGTCCGGTTTGAGGAAGGTCCACTGCTCGCCGTCGTGGTCGGCCGACAGCGCGGCCGCGCAGGCCGGCGCCGGGTCGTGCCCGAGCACGTTCAGCAGCTCGATCCACAGATCCAGATAGCAGTTCGTCTCCCGCCAGATCCGATCCTCGGCGTGTGCCGCAGCCGGCCGGTAGTCGACCGGATCGACGGCCGGACTGAGGGTGTCGGCCGAGCCGGCGAGCGTCACGAGCTCACCCACCGGTCGGCGAACCGGCTCAGGCCGCCTCGTCGAGGAGGCCGGAAACGACGCCGGCGAGGCTGGCGATCGAGGCGAAGGTAGCCTTTTTCAAGGCCTCGTCGGGGAATTCGATGTCGAACTCGTCTTCGCAGGCGAGCATCACGTTGACGCTGGCATGCGAAGTCAGCCCGGCGGCGAAGAGGTCGTCGTCGGCGGCGAGGGTCGCGACATCGACGGCAAGCTTGCCGTGCGCGGTCAAGATGTCCCGAATTTGCTTGTCCATGGGCGGCTTCGGTGTCCTTGTCGGTTCACGGAGGGACGATTGGCTGAGCACCTCGACGGGCGGCACCGACCAGCGGCATCGTCGTCGACGGCCGGCCGAGCGTACTCGTAGTCGGTTACTGCGGGCGAATCCCAGCGTGCGGGCGCATTGCCGCGCTGTGCCGATCAAGATACAGTAATCGGCGCATCAACGCGATCGCACGTATGATCGCGTCTTCCTGCACCACGGTCACTTGTCCCGCCCGACTCAGCGCGCGTTGAACCGACAGGAGCCACCGAGTGAGTTCTCCGACATTGGATGTAGGCGTTCCGGCCACGGGGTTGGATTCCGGCGAATCAGTGCGTCGAGCAGCGGAATTCGCTGCCGAGGTCGACCGGAAAGCCCGCTTCCCGAAGGAGGCGGTCGAGGCGATGCGAGCGGACGGGCTGCTGTCGGCCTCGCTGCCCGCCGAGCTCGGCGGCCGGTCCGCGTCGATCACCGAGCTCGCCGCGGTGGCGCGCAAACTCGGCCGGGCCTGCAGCTCGGCGGCGATGGTGTACGCGATGCACCACACCCAGGCGTTGTCGCTGCGCTTCCATGCCGCCGACGGGCCGATCGCCGAACTGACCCGGGAGATCGCCCGGGAGGAAGCCCTTCTCGCCTCGGCCACAACCGAGATCACCACCGGCGGCGACACCGGGTCGTCCACCTGCGCGGTTGCCCGCGACGGCGACACGGTCACCCTGGCCAAGAACGCGCCGATCATCTCCTACGCGACCTACGCGGACTACATCTGCGCGACCGCGCGCCGCGACGTCGACAGCCCGGCGAGCGACCAGGTGCTGGTGGTGTGCCCGAAGGGCGACACGACGCTGGAGCAGACATCGGAGTGGGACACCCTCGGCTTCCGTGGCACCTGCAGTCCCGGATTCATGTTGCAGACCCACACCGCGGCCCGCAACGTGCTGCCGGTGCCGTACTCGACGATCTCGGCGCACACCATGCTGCCCACCTCGCACACGCTGTGGGCGTCGGTCTGGCTCGGCATCGCCGACGCCGCGGTGAGCAAGGCACGGACGCATGTGCGGTCCGGCGCCCGGCATGCGGCCGGGGTGGTGACCCCGCAGATGGCCAAGCTGGCCGACCTGCTGGTCATTCACCAGACCTTCGAGTCCAGTGTCGCGCAAGAGATTCAACGCTACGAAGAGTTTCTGGCCACCGGCGAACCGGAGCCGACCATCGGCTTCGCGCTGGCGATGAACAATCTCAAGCTCAGCGCCTCGCTGGCGGTGGTCGACGTGGTCGTCGGCGCCCTGGCACTGTGCGGCATCAACGGTTACCGGGAGGATCACCCGGCCTCGATGGGCCGGCTGCTGCGGGACTCCTACGGACCGCAGGTGATGGTGTCGAACGACCGAATTCGGGTAAACAACGCAAAGCTAGTACTCGCCCACCGAGGACAGGGGTAACAGCTGTGACCGTGATTACCGAAGCCCCGATCACCGAAACTCCGCTCCAGCAGGCCCGCCGCGAGTTCCGGGACGAGCTGGTCGAAGCCGGACTGCTCATCCCCACCGGCATCGACGGTCTGTACGGCCGGGCCGGTGCCTTCGAGGCGATCATCGACGGCATCGACCATGCCGTGCGCCGGGCCGGTGCCACGGCACACGGCACCGACGCCCAGGTCGTGCGGTTCCCCCCGGTCTATCCGCGGGAGTCGTTCGAGAAGACCGACTACATCGCCTCGTTCCCCAACCTGACCGGAGCGATCTCCACCTTCACCGGCGACAACCCGGCCCACCGGGCGCTGCTCACCGATCGTGCGGCCGGCCTGCCCTGGGACGGTCATCTCGCCGCCGCCGGGACGATGCTGGTCTCGGCCGCCTGTCACCCGACCTACGCCTCGCTGACCGGTACCGTGCCCGACACCGGTGTGCTGCGCGATGTCTACGGCTACTGCTTCCGGCACGAGCCGGCAATCGACCCCGCCCGGATGCAGGCGTTCCGGATGCACGAGTTCGTCTTCGTCGGCCGGCCCGAGGCAGCCGCGGCGCATCGCGACGCCTGGGTGCCGCGTGGCTTGCAGGTGCTGGCCGACCTGCAGCTGGCGGCGACCGACGTGCCGGCCAACGACCCGTTCTTCGGCCGGGCGGGGCGGATCCTGGCGGTCAACCAACGGGACGAGAACCTGAAGACCGAGCTGGTGGTCCGGCTCTACGGCGACCTGGACGACGGCACCGCGGTGGTGTCGTCGAACTGTCACCAGGACCACTTCGGCGAGAACTTCGGCATCCACACCGCGGACGGCGCCGTGGCACACAGCGCCTGCGTCGGTTTCGGGATGGAGCGGATCGCGCTGGCGCTGCTGCGGACGCACGGCATCGGCACCGGTGGCTGGCCCACCGCGATCCGCGCGACGCTCGGCCTATGAGAGCAGTTCCGATGCGGGCGGTCGACAGCATCGCCACCTATTTCGGCCGACGGTCGGCACCCCTGTTCGGGGTGCTGTCCGTTCCGGCGGACCGCGAGGTCCGGGCCGGGGTACTGATCTGTCCCTCGGTAGGGAAGGAACACGCCGAAACCACCCGCGGCCTGAAGTTGTTCGCCGAGCAGTTGGCGGCGCAGGGGTTCGCGGTGTTGCGATTCGACTATGCCAACACCGGCGAGTCGGCCGGCGACCAGAGCGTGCCCGAAGCCGTGGACAACTGGCTGGCCAGCATCGAGGAGGCGGCCGACTGGCTGCGTTCCATCGGCGTCCCGCAGCTGATCGCGGTCGGCCACCGGGTCGGCGCCTTGCTGCTCTCGCATACGCCGGTGGCCGACGCGGTCGATGCCCTGGTGATCTGGGATCCGGTGGAGAAAGGTCGCCGGTTCCTGCGGGTCAAGACCGCCCTGCTGACCGTCGTCACCGTCACCATCGACGGGTCGCAACCTCCACCGAGCGACCTCGTGTACACCGCCGGTCAGACACTGCATCCCGCCGCGGCCGCGGCGTTCGCCAAGCTGTCGCTGCCGGCCGGCGTCGGATCGGCGCTGCGGCCGGAGAATGTGTTAACCGCACTTCGGGACAGCGATCAGACCAGCCGATTCGCCAAGGCGATGGCCGACCGCGGGGTGCAGCTGATCGAGATCGCCGACCAGACCCGGTTCCTGGAACCGAGCCACCCGTCGTTCCTGCACTTCCCGACCGACGAGTTCGACCGGATCGCGAGCTGGATCGATCAGCGCGCCGAAGCCTGGCCGACGGCGCAGGTGGAGTTCGTCCCGCATACCCACGCCGTGGTGGGCCAGGCCCGGGACGGGCGCCCGATCGTCACCCGGGTCCACGATCTGGACACCCCGGACGGGCCGATCATGGTCTGGGACACCGCGATCGAAGGCACCCACGAGTCGGCCATGCAGGTGGTGATCTCGCATTCGCTCGGCCAGTATCCGCGGACCGGACCGTCCCGGCTGTGGTACGAGGTGGTATCACAGGTGGCCGAGCGCGGTGGCAGGGGCTTGCGCTACGACCGACCGACCGTCGGCGAATCCGGCCGGGCCCGGCTGAGCGACGGCGCCCTGATGATCTACGACGACACGTACCGGCGCGGCAGCGTCGCCGTGCCCCAGTCGATCGAGCTGCCGCCGAACGCGGCGATCGTGCACACCGGTATCTGCGCCGGAGCCTGGGCCGCGGCGCACGGCGCGCTGGCCGGCAAGCGGCTCAACCCGACCGCCGAGACCACCGCGTTGCTGGTCAACGCACAGATGTGGCGGCTCGACCCGATGAAGGAGTACCGCGCGGAGGACTTCGGCTTCCGGGAGACCGACAGCAGCGGGATCGGCGAGCAGGACACGCTGGCCCGGCAGACCCGGCGCAAACTCACCTCGGCCGGCTTCCGTTCGGCCCGCTATATCCATATGTTCGTGCCGCGACCGTGGTGGAGCCAGGTCGCACAAGTCCCGATGATCCAGCTTCCGGACGTGTTCCTGCGCCGGCTGGCCGACCGGTCGGTCGACACCCGCCTGGTGTTCGGCCCGGTCGACCTGGACATGTTCCGGCACTACAACGATGGACCCGAAGTATTACGCCGGGCCAGCCGCCCGATCCGGATGGACACCTACGACATGGGCGACCACACCTGCTATCACGTTGCCGCCCGGGAGGCGATCGTCCGCAACGCCGTCACCGTCCTGGGCCTGTAACTCATCGCAGCGCCGAGCGCGCCTCGGCAAGTGCTGGATTTTGCCCGCTCAGCGGGCAGAATCCAGCACACTTCGATCAGTGCGCGGCGGCCTTCTTCCGCCGTGGAATCACGTGCATGATCGCGACCACCACGGCCCCGACGGCCAGGCCGATCACCGCCGAGATCGCGGTATTGGTCAGCCAGCCCAGGAAACCGCCGATCGCCGGGAGCCAGCCGGACACCGCGTGCTCGGCGTGATGCACCTGCTCGTAGAGCCAGTGCCAGCCCAGATCGTCCACGCCGACCAGCAGGATGTGCCCGCCCACCCAGAGCATGGCGACGATTCCGACCGTGGACAGCACCGACAACACCACCGGCATCGCCTTGACCAACCCACGTCCCAGACCGGCCACTCCGCCGGTCCGGGTGGTGGCCAGGTGCAACCCGACATCGTCCATCTTCACGATGATCGCGACCACGCCGTACACCATCACGGTGATCGCGATCGCGACGACGATCATGATGATCAGCCGGGACAGGAACGGCTGATCGCTCACCTCGTTGAGCGCGATCACCATGATCTCGGCCGAGAGAATCAGGTCGGTGCGGATCGCGCCGGCCACCATGGACTTCTCGTGGTCGGCGCCTTGCTCCGCAACCGGACCGGCGGCGGCCGGGTCATGACCGCTGACCTTTTCCCAGATCTTTTCCGCACCTTCGAAGCACAGGTAGGTGCCGCCGAGCATCAGGATCGGGGTGAGCAGCCACGGCAGGAACTGGCTGAGCACCATCGCGATCGGCAGGATGATCAGCAGTTTGTTGCGGAGTGAACCGATCGCGATCTTCCGAATGATCGGCAGTTCGCGCTGCGGGGTGAAGCCGGTGACGTAACGCGGGGTGACCGCGGTGTCGTCGACGACGACGCCCGCCGCCTTGACGCTGGCCCGACCGGCGGCCGCACCGACGTCGTCGACCGACGCTGCGGCCACCTTGGCGATCGCCGCGATGTCGTCCAACAGTGCTGCCAGTCCGCCCGCCATCGCCGTCCTTCGCTGTCGGGGTGTCCGCTCGAACCGGACGAACCGTCATAAACCCACTCCAGATTAGTGTCCCATCCGGCCGGTGTCGTAGGCCCACATCGCGATCTCGACCCGGTTCCGCGCACCAGCAACCGCCGGTGATGTTCGGCTGTCGGTGGTCCGTGCTGTGCTCTGCGCATGCACACACTGGTGATGCGCAGGGAAAGGGAGGACCATGACGAGGGTGACCGCGGACAACTCGCTGATATCCGGCTCGGGGCCGATCACTGTCGCGGATCTGGCGGAGCTGCCCGATGACGGCCGCCGGTACGAGCTGCTGGACGGGGTGCTGATCGTGAGCCCGGCACCCGGAACCCGGCACCAAGCGATCACCTACCGGCTGTACGGCGTCCTCGAGGCCGCCTGCCCGGCCGAACTCGCGGTACTCGGCGCGCCGTATGCGGTCCATGTCGGGGAGAACACCGAACTCCAGCCCGACCTGCTGATCGGCCGCCTCGCCGACTTCACCGCCACCGACCTGCCCGCCGCCCCGGTACTCGTCGTCGAAGTGGCCTCGCCCAGCACCGCACTGATCGACCGCAACACCAAGAAGGCCGCGTACGCCCGCATGGGCGTCGCCCACTACTGGATCATCGAACCCGCCGGACCCCGACTCACCGCGTACCGCTCGGCCGACGGCGAATACCACGAGGTCGCCACCGCGATCGGCGCCGAAACCTTCACCGCGACCACGCCGTTCCCCGTCCGGTTCGTGCCACGCGACCTGCTCGGTCCGTTTGCCAACTGCTGAACCGTCTCGTGCCATGCTGCCCGGGTGACCAGCGAAACGAGCTATCCGCGGGAATCGGCCCGGACTCAGCGCTACACCCTCGGCCTACCGCGCGACGTGGTCGTGTCGCCGGACGGGCGGCGGATCCTGTTCCTGCGCAGCCGCAGCGGCACCGATCCGGTCACCTGCCTGTGGGTGGTCGACGCCGCAACCGGAACCGAGACGCTCGTCGCCGACCCGGCCGCGCTGCTGGCCGGGGACGATCACGACCTGCCCGCGGCCGAGCGCGCCCGCCGCGAACGGGCGCGTGAAGCGGCGGGCGGGATCACCGGGTTCGCCACCGATGCACCAGCCGGGCTGGCCGCCTTCGCCCTGGCCGGGCGGCTGTTCGTCGCCGACCTGACCGCCGGCACGACCCGGGAACTCGCGGTTGCCGGGCCGGTGTTCGACCCCCGACCGGACCCGACCGGACGTCGCATCGGCTACGTCAGCGACCATCGGTTCCGCATCGCGGATCTCGCCGGCAGCTGGCACGAGCCGGCCGGTACCGCCGGCTGGCATGAGCCGGCCGGCACCGCCGACGACACACCGGAAGTCGGTTGGGGCGGCGCGGAGTTCATCGCCGCCGAGGAGATGGGCCGGTTCCGCGGTTTCTGGTGGAGCCCGGACGGCGAACGACTCGCGGTGACCCGGGTGGACGACAGCGACGTGCAGCGATGGCATATCGCCGACCCGGCGCGGCCCGAGCAGGCACCGATCACCCGGCCCTACCCCGCCGCGGGCACGCCGAACGCCGCGGTGACCCTGCACATCGTCGGCGTGGCCGACGGCCGTACCGAGGTCGTGTGGGATCGCCCGGCGTTCGAGTACCTGACCGACGTGGCCTGGTCCGCGGCCGGGCTGATCTGCACCGTCCAGTCCCGTGATCAACGGCAGCTGCAGGTGCTCGACGTCGACCCGACCACCGGCGCAACCCGGCCCCGCTGGACCGACACCGACGACGACTGGGTGGAGCTGGTGCCCGGGGTACCCCGGCTACGCCCCGACGGCGCGCTGGTCACCTGCGCGGATCGGGACGGCGCGCGGCGGCTGTTGCTCGACGGCACCCCGGTCACCCCGGCCGACCTGCAGGTGCGCGCGGTCACCACCGTCGACGGGCCCGGGATCGTGTTCACCGCCAATCGACTCGACGACGCGACCGATATCCAGGTGTGGCGCTACCACGACGGCGACCTGACGGCGTTGACCACGGCGCCGGGCGTGCATCGGGCCGCCGCCGCCGGCGGCACCGTGGTGATCGGAACGGCCACCCTGGCCGAACCGGGGACCCGATGGGCCACCCGCGACGGCGTCGAGCTGACCTCGCATGCCGCCGCGCCGACCCGCCGCGCCACCCCGACGCTGCACTTCTTCGGCAAACGCCGGCTGGCTACCGCGGTGCTGCTGCCGGCGAACCACGACGGCAGCCCGTTGCCGGTATTGCTCGATCCGTACGGCGGCCCGCACGGTCCGCGGGTGCTGCGCTCACACAACGCACACCTGGCGTCGCAATGGTTCGCCGATCAGGGTTTCGCGGTGCTGGTGATCGACGGTCGCGGCACGCCCGGCCGGGGTACTGCCTGGGAGCGTGCGGTGCACCACGACCTCGCGACCGCCGTGCTCGACGACCAGGTGGACGGGCTGCACGCGGCCGCCGACGAACTCGGGGTGCTCGACCTGTCCCGGGTGGCGATCCGGGGCTGGAGTTTCGGCGGCTACCTGGCGGCCCTCGCCGTGCTGCGCCGGCCGGACGTGTTCCACGCCGCCGTTGCCGGGGCCCCGGTCACCGAATGGCGGCTCTACGACACCCATTACACCGAGCGCTATCTCGGCGATCCGGCCGCGCAGCCCGAGGTGTACGACGCCGGGTCGCTGCTCCCGCTCGCGCCCGACCTGCGCCGGCCGCTGCTGCTGATCCACGGGCTGGCCGACGACAACGTCGTCGCCGCACACACCCTGCAACTGTCCAGCGCACTGCTGGCCGCCGGTCGGCCGCACGAGGTGCTGCCGCTGGTCGGGGTATCGCACATGACGCCGCAGGAGGTGGTCGCGGAGAACCTGCTACTGCATCAGCTCGACTTCCTCCGCCGCTCGCTCGGCCCGGAACGTGTCGGTGCGGTGTGATGTGCCGCACACCGTTCCCGCCGACGATCATCCCGAGCACGCTACTCGGCCGCTGAGCACCGCCGGGGCAGCCGCACGTCACCGCTGCGGCAGCGCGTCGGTCTCGATCGGCGCGGGCAGCCAGGTGTCGCCGACCAGGAAAGCATCGACTGCGGCCGCGCAAGCGCGGCCTTCGGCGATCGCCCACACGATCAACGATTGGCCCCGGCCCATGTCGCCGGCCACGAAAACTCCCGGCGCCGTTGTCTGCCAGTCGCTGGTCCGGGCGACATTTCCGCGCTCGGTGTACTTCACGCCGAGACTGTCCAACAAACCCGGCTTCTCCGGTCCGACGAAACCCATGGCGAGCAACACCAGGTCGGCGTCGAGCGTGAAGTCGCTACCGTCCACCTTCCGGAAACGGCCGTCGACCATCTCGACCTCGTGCGCGGCCAGCCCGGTGACCCGGCCGTCCACACCGACAAAACGTTCGGTGTTCACCGAGAACACCCGTTCGCCGCCTTCTTCGTGGGCCGACGACACGCGGTACATCAGCGGATAGGTCGGCCACGGCGTGGACGCTGCGCGTTCCTCCGGCGGCCGCGGCATGATCTCGAACTGATGCACGGCGGCCGCCCCCTGCCGGTGCGCGGTGCCCAGGCAGTCCGCGCCGGTGTCGCCACCGCCGATGATCACGACCTTCTTGTCCCGCGCGTGGATCGGGGGCAGCCCGTCCTCGTCGGTGACGTCGTCACCCAGCTGCACCCGGTTCGCCCAGGGCAGGAACTCCATCGCCTGATGGATGCCGGTCAGCTCGCGACCGGGAATCAGCAGATCCCGCGCGTCGGTCGCCCCGCCGGCCAGCACGATCGCGTCGAACTGATCGCGTAGCTGCTTCGCGGTGAGGTCCACCCCGACGTTCACCCCGGTCTTGAAGACGGTGCCTTCCGCCTCCATCTGCGCCAACCGGCGATCGATGTGCCGCTTCTCCATCTTGAACTCGGGGATGCCGTAACGCAGTAGCCCGCCGATCCGGTCGGCCCGCTCGAATACGGTGACCGTGTGGCCCGCCCGGGTCAGCTGCTGCGCGGCGGCCAGCCCGGCCGGCCCCGACCCGACCACGGCGACCAGCTTGCCGGTCAGCCGGGTCGGATACACCGGCTGCACCCAGCCGGCACCGAACGCGTGGTCGATGATCTCGACCTCGACCTGCTTGATCGTGACCGGGTCCTGATTGATCCCGAGCACGCACGACGCTTCGCAGGGCGCCGGACACAATCGCCCGGTGAACTCGGGGAAGTTGTTGGTGGCATGCAGCCGATCGATCGCGTCCCGCCACCGCCCGCGGAAGATCAGGTCGTTCCACTCCGGGATCAGGTTGCCGAGCGGGCAACCGTTGTGGCAGAACGGGATGCCGCAATCCATACAACGACCGGCCTGCCGCTGCAGCACCACGTCGTCACCCGGCTCGTACACTTCCCGCCAGTCCAGCAGCCGGAGCGGAACCGGCCGCCGGGCCGGGGTTTCCCGCCTGGTGTGCTTCAGAAATCCTTGCGGGTCAGCCACGTACCGCCACCTTCTCCTCGCTCCACAACCGGTATCGCAGCTCAGGCACGAGCGGCATCCATGATCGCCTCGTCGACATTGCGACCGGACTCTTCCGCTGCCGAGATAGCCAGCAGCACCTTCTTGTAGTCCCGCGGCATCACCTTGACGAAGTGCGCCGACTGCGCCGACCAGTCGTCCAGGATCGCCTCGGCCACCGCCGAGTCGGTCTCGGTCCGGTGCGCCCCGATCAGGTCGTGCAGCCAGTCCAGATCCGCCTCGTCCAGCGGCTCCAGATCGACCAACTCGGTGTTCAGGTCGGTCGCGAACGTCGCCTCCGGGTCGTACACGAACGCGACGCCGCCGGACATGCCGGCGCCGAAATTGCGTCCGGTCGGGCCGAGGACGACCACTCGGCCACCGGTCATGTACTCGCAGCCGTGGTCACCGACACCTTCCACCACCGCGGTGGCGCCCGAGTTACGCACGCAGAACCGCTCGCCGACCACGCCCCGGATCAGAATCCGACCGCTGGTAGCGCCGAATCCGATCACGTTGCCGGCGATGATGTTCCGCTCGGCGACAAAACCCGCCGGCGCATCCGCCGGGGGCCGGAGCACCACGTGTCCGCCGGACAGTCCCTTGCCGACGTAGTCGTTCGCGTCACCGAAAACCCGCAGGGTGATCCCGGCCGGGACGAACGCGCCGAAACTGTTGCCGGCCGAACCGGTGAAGGTGATGTCGATCGTGTCGTCGGGCAGGCCGACCCCGCCGTACAGCTTGGTCACCTCGTGGCCGAGCATCGTGCCGACCGTGCGGTTCACGTTGGAGATCTTGCTGTCGAACTTCACCTTCGCACCGCGCTCCAACGCATCCCGGCTCGCGGTGATCAGCTGCTGGTCCAGCGCCCGGTCCAGACCGTGATCCTGCACCTTGGTCTGGTGCAGATCCTGGTACATGAACGCTGTCTCGACCACGTCGAGGATCGGCGAAAGATCCAGCTTGCTGGCCTTCCAATGCGCCTTGGCGCGAGTGGTGTCGAGCATCTGCACCTGACCGACCGCCTCGTCGAGGGTGCGATAGCCCAGCTGTGCCAGCAGCTCGCGGACCTCCTCGGCGATGAACAGGAAGAAGTTCTCGACGAACTCCGGCTTACCGGTGAACCGCTCCCGCAGGACCGGATTCTGCGTCGCGACGCCCACCGGACAGGTGTCGAGATGGCACACCCGCATCATGATGCAGCCGGACACCACCAAGGGCGCAGTCGCGAAGCCGAACTCCTCGCCGCCCAGCAGCGCGGCGACCACCACGTCTCGCCCGGTCTTGAGCTGGCCGTCGACCTGCACCACGATCCGGTCGCGCAGGCCGTTCAACAGCAGGGTCTGCTGGGTCTCGGCCAGCCCCAGCTCCCACGGACCACCGGCGTGTTTCATCGAGGTCAGCGGGGTGGCACCGGTGCCGCCGTCGTGTCCGGAGATCAGCACCACGTCGGCGTGCGCTTTCGACACGCCGGCCGCGATCGTTCCGACTCCCGGCTCGGCGACTAGTTTCACGTGAATCCGAGCCGACGGGTTGGCATTTTTCAGGTCGTGGATCAGCTGCGCCAGATCCTCGATCGAATAGATGTCGTGGTGCGGCGGCGGCGAGATGAGGCCCACCCCCGGCGTCGAATGCCGCACCTCGGCGACCCACGGATACACCTTGTGCGCCGGCAGCTGGCCACCTTCACCCGGCTTGGCACCCTGCGCCATCTTGATCTGGATGTCGGTGCAATTGGTCAGGTAGTGCGCGGTCACCCCGAACCGGCCGGAGGCCACCTGCTTGATCGCGCTCCGCCGCCAGTCACCGTTCTCGTCCGGCTCGAACCGGGCCGGATTTTCGCCGCCCTCGCCCGAGTTGGACCGGCCGCCGAGCCGGTTCATCGCGATCGCCAGCGTCTCGTGCGCCTCGGCGGAGATCGAGCCGTAACTCATCGCCCCGGTGGAGAACCGCTTGACGATCTCGCTGGCCGGCTCCACCTCGGCCAACGGCACCGGTCGGCGCCCGGATTCGTCGGCCGTCTTGAACCGGAACAACCCGCGCAGCGACGCCAGTCGCTCGGACTGGTTGTCGATCAGCTTGGTGTACTCCTTGAAGATCGAGTACTGGCCGGTGCGGGTGGCGTGCTGCAGCTTGAACACCGTCTCCGGGTTGAACAGGTGGTACTCACCCTCCCGGCGCCATTGGTACTCGCCGCCGACCTCCAGCTCGCGATGCGCCCGCTCGTGCCGGTTCTCCAGAAACGCCGAGGCGTGCCGCATCGCCACGTCCGAGGCGATCTCGTCCAGCCCGATCCCGCCCAACGGCGAGCGCAGGCCGGTGAAGTACTCCTCACACAGCTCCTGGGACAGCCCGACCACCTGGAACAACTGCGCGCCGCAGTAGGAGGCCAGGGTGGAGATGCCCATCTTGGACATCACCTTCAACACACCCTTACCGGCCGCCTTCACGTAGTTCGACACGGCGCGGTCGTAATCGGCGCGGATGTCGCCGGTGCTGCCCGGCATGCCGAGCCCGCCTCGCTCGAGCTGGTCCTCGATCGACTCGAACACCATGTACGGGTTCACCGCGGCAGCCCCGAAGCCGACCAGCATCGCCATGTGATGCACCTCGCGGGCATCACCGGCTTCGACGATCAGCCCGACCTTGGTCCGGGTGCGTTCCCGCACCAGGTGGTGATGCACGGATGCGGTGAGCAGCAGGGACGGAATCGGAGCCAACTTTTCGTTCGACTCGCGGTCGGACAACACGATGATCCGTGCGCCGCCGTCGATCGCCGCCGACACCTGGGCCTGGATCGCTCGCAACGCGAGCCGCAGCCCCGTTCCGCCCTCGGCAACCGGGTACAGCCCACGCACGACCACCGAGCGCAGGTCGTCGCGGGTGCCCTCGTCGTTGATGTGCACCAGCTTGGACAGACTGTCGTTCTCCAGGATCGGCTGCTGCAGCGCGATCTGTTTGCACGAGTCGGGCCCCGGGTTCAGCAGATCCGCCTCGGGACCGATGGTCACCCGCAAGCTGGTGACCACCTCCTCCCGGATCGCGTCCAACGGCGGGTTGGTGACCTGCGCGAACAACTGGGAGAAGTAGTCGAACAACAGCCGCGGCCGGGCCGACAACACCGCGATCGGGGTGTCGGTACCCATCGAACCGATCGCCTCGGCGCCGGTCCGGGCCATCGGCGCGAGCAGCAGGTTCAGTTCCTCGTTGGTGTAGCCGAAGATCTGCTGCCGAATCAGCACCCGATCGTGCGACATGTGCACGTGCGGCCGGTCCGGCAGATCGGCCAGTTCGACCAGCCCCTCGTCCAGCCACTGTCGGTAGGGATGCTCGGCCGACAGCTCGGCCTTGATCTCGGAGCCCTCGACGATCCGGCCCTGCGCGGTGTCGACCAGGAACATCCGGCCCGGCTGCAACCGGCGCTTCTCCACCACCTTCGACGGGTCGATGTCGAGCACACCGACCTCGGACGCCATCACCACCAGACCGTCGTCGGTCACCCAGATCCGGCTCGGCCGCAGACCGTTGCGGTCCAGCACCGCCCCGATCACGGTGCCGTCGGTGAAGCACACCGACGCCGGACCGTCCCACGCCTCCATCAACGAGGAGTGATACTGATAGAACGCCCGGCGGGCCGGGTCCATCGACTCGTGTCGCTCCCAGGCCTCCGGAATCATCATCAGCACCGCATGCGGCAGGCTGCGGCCGCCCAGATGCAACAGCTCGAGCACCTCGTCGAAACGCGCGGTGTCGCTGGCCCCCGGCGTACAGACCGGGAAGATCTTCTCCAGCTTTCCCGGGCCGAAGATGTCGGTATCGATCAGCGCCTCGCGGGCACGCATCCAGTTCTCGTTACCGGTGACGGTGTTGATCTCACCGTTGTGCGCGACCCGCCGGAACGGGTGCGCGAGCGGCCAGGACGGGAAGGTGTTGGTGGAGAAGCGGGAGTGCACCAGCCCGAGCGCGCTCTCCACCCGCTCGTCCTGCAGATCGCGATAAAAGCCGCGCAGCTGCGGCTCGGTGAGCATGCCCTTGTAGACGATGGTCTGTCCGGACAGGCTCGGAAAGTAGATGCTCTCCCGGCCGGTGGCGCCTTCGCCCGCGCCGTCGCTGCCGAGCTCGTGGGTGACCCGTTTCCGGACCACGTAGACCCGGCGCTCCAGATCCATCCCGGTCAGCGGCTGCTCGGCACCGGTCGGGGACCCGATGAAGACCTGCCGAAACGTCGGCATCGCATCCCGGGCCAGCGCGCCCAGCGCCGACTCGTCGATCGGCACATCGCGCCAGCCCAGCAGCTCCAGGCCTTCTTCCCGGACGATCTTCTCCAGACCGAAACTGGCCCGCGCGGCGTCTCGACGTGCCTGCGGCAGAAATGCGATCCCGGTGGCATAGGCACCCGCCGGCGGCAACTCGAAGTCGACGACCGCACGGAAGTACTTGTCCGGAACCTGGATCAGCAACCCCGCGCCGTCACCGCTGTTCGGCTCCGCACCGACGGCGCCCCGGTGTTCGAGATTGAGCAGCGCAGTGATCGCTTGTTCGACGATTCGGTGACTACGCCGCCCGTGCATGTCGACGACGAACGCGACACCGCACGAGTCGTGCTCATTGGCCGGGTGATACAGACCGGTCGGCCCGGGTAGATTTACCGACGTCAGCCCATCACCGATCCGCAGGCTCCGCTCCATATACATCAATCCTTGCCTCCGTCTGCATCGCTTCCCAGGAGAACCGGCGCCCATGACGGTCATCGGAGGCGCTGTGCGGATCCGTCGTCGTGCGCCAGATCGGTCCTCGACCTGGGCGGCAGCCGGGCGCAAGCGCTCTGCGTGAAAGCACAGAATAAATCAGCCCAGCAGGTTCTGCACCAACCGAACGACCCCGAACCACCCGACTAGCTGCGCTGATACTGCATCGGCATACGGGCGGCGGTGCGACCGGTCGAGATTCGTCCACCGCAGCGCCGGCGAACCGCCGTCCACCTCGGCCGATACCGTCCGGAGTGGGCGATCCGAGCGGTGCCGAGGCGGCCTGAATTCCACCGGTTCCCGACGTTGCTGTGACACGATTCACCAGCACTCCCGCGCCCCGGCGCGACCTGCGTCGATCCCGATACGGCGCGACCACACCCGAGCCGGCTCGTCCGGCCAGGCTTGGGCGCCAGGCTATCGCCTGCCACCCTGGAAGCTATCCAGCAGGAAATTGGAGTTCCTATGCGCGCGCACCGCACCCCGAGACCGCCGAGCGCGCACCGTCGACGCCGGTCGACCGCGCATTCGGCACCATCGCCCGGCGAACGGGTGACCGGCCTGCTCTCCTGGCTCGGCGACGGCGATCCAGCCCTTCGGCCACGGCGGTGGGACGAGGCGCCGCACTCCCCCGAACCGCTGCGGCGGCACGAGCAGACGAGCCACGTGGTCGCCGGGATCTTGGTGCTCCTCGTGATCGTCGTCGGCTGGCTCGCCGCCACTGCGGCGCTCGTCGCCGGGTCGTGGCCGTGGTTCGTCGCCGTGCCGTGCGGGCTGCTCGTCGGGGTGATTGCGGGCGCGATCGCCCGGGCCCTGGCCGCGAACGCGCCCCGAGACCGGCGCGACCGCGCGGCCCGATCCGCCATCGCGCTGGCCGTCGGTCTCGCGATCGGCGAGCTGGCCGCGATCGGCTTGCTGGCCGGCTCGATCGATACCGAACTCGATGCCCGCGCCGAACTTGCGGCCGACACCAGCCCGGCGGTGACGACCGCCGCCGACGAGCTCACCCGACTGCGCGCGGAGCGGGCCGGCCTGGACAACTCCGTCACGCAGGCGCGCGACTACCGCGACCAAGCCCTGGTAACCGCACGCTGCGAGTACAACCCGTCGGCCGAGTGTCCGGAAACCCGAATCACCGGCGACCCGGGCACCGGCCCGGAGACCCGGAGCGCCAACGACCGGTTGGCCGACGCCCAAGCCGAGCTGGCCGCGGCGCTCGCGGCCCGGGATCGGCGCGGGCCCGGCCTGGACCAGCAGGTCGCGGCCCAGCAGACCGCCGTCGACCAGGCGCGAAGCACCGCAGCCGCGGACACCGACCGCGGGCTGGGCGCGCACTGGCTGGCGCTGAACTCGGTCACCCGGGAACGTCCGGACGCTGCCGCGCTGCGCCTGCTCACGATCGTCCTGGGCGCCCTGCTGATGGCGTTGCCGATGCTGTGGCGGAGCTGGCGCGGCGAGAGCAGCCAGGACCGGCAGGTCGCGGCCCAGGAAGCCCAGGAACGCGCCGAACTGGCCGCCGACACGGCGTCCGTGCTGGCGGAGGCGCAGTTCCGGGCGACCACCGCCGTCCTGCGCGGCGGCCGAGAGCCGCTGACTGCGGCAACCCCACCGGTCGAGCGCCCGAACGCGTTGACCGCAGCACCGAACGACGATCCGCCGACCGAAGAGCTGTTCGAGATCCGGCCGGCACCCGGTCGACGCACCACCCGATCGTCGTATTACGACCCGCTCCAGATCGATCCGCGCACGATCGACTCGTTCCCAATCGAGGACTCGATGGACCCCGACATGCACCTTCCGATCGCCGCCGCCGCCGAGGCTGCCAGTCGCGCCGCCGTCGAAGCGGCCGGTCGCGCCGCAGCCGAGCGCGCCGCACTTCCGGCGCCGGTTCCCCAACCCGATCGATTGCCGGCAGTTCCCGGTGCCGCCCACCCGCCGGCGCGCGCCGCCGCGCCGGACGTGGACCGGGCTCCGGCGCAGCGACCCAATCCGTTCCTGCCGCCGGTGGTCGACGATGTGGCCCGCGCAGCGAGTCGTTGGGTGCGACCGCTGGTGCCGGCCGCGCTGGCTCGGATGATCGACACCACGACACATCCGCTGCGCAGCGCCCGTCAGGTGTTCGAGGAGGTGGAGGAGATCACGTTCTCGTTGAAGCGGACGCACAAGGTCACGGTGCGATCCGAGGAGAGCCCGCAGCCGGCACCACCAGCGGTGGACTATCCCGTCTCGCCGACATATCCGCTCGAGCCCGGCTATCCGGCACCGACCGGATATTCCGCGCAGCCGGGATACCCGGAGCAGTCCGGCTACCCCGCGCACCTCCTGCCCGAGTCCGGCGGCCGGCCCACGCCCGCCGGACCGCACGGCGACCCTGCGCTTCCCTACCGAGATCCAGCAAACTACCGCGATCCAGCAAACTACCGCGATCCGGCCGCTTACCGAGATCCGGCGCCGCCCCAGCCGGCACCGCGTCGCAACGCACCGCTGACCTCGCCCCGCCGGCCCGACACCAGCTGGCGGCTGACCGGTTCGGAGCGCCCTGCCGAACTGGTCGAGCCCGAGCGGGCCCGAGAACTGACCAAGCGCCAGGGACCCCGGGAACTCCCGCGGGGCGGGAATTAATCGAATTTGTCGAAACCGCAGCCGAGTGTTCGAATCGATCGAATATGTCGGCTGTTTGCCCGATATACGGTTCATACCGAAGCGAGCGGGCGGCAGGTCCGACGTCGCCGGTTCGGTTTCGGTCGGCCGTCGGTCCACGCTCGCCGGAAGCGGGCCGGAAATCGGCGTTGCGCCACCCGGCGCAGACCGTCGGCAGCACCGTGACCACCGAAAACAACCCACATCCGGATATCGAGAACGGGCGCGACGGTGGGGCGCGAGGAAGGCCGGGAAGAATCGGCCGTAAACGTGCACTGACCGCAGCGAGGATAACTCAGCTGCGGTCAGCGTTATCGTGATGTTATCAGGAGTTCGATACACATGTCACGCCCTTCGCGGCGTAGGCGCCGGTGAGATCTTCGCCACACCGGTCGAAATTCGTCGGCATTGTCCACCGTGAGTCGAGAACGCCACGAGCCGAGAGGTGGCGAGTCGAGAAACGACAAAAGGGGCCCACGATAATCGTGAGGCCCCTTCGTATCGGTGGGCGAAGGGGGACTTGAACCCCCACGTCCCGAAGGACACTGGCACCTGAAGCCAGCGCGTCTGCCATTCCGCCACTCGCCCGAGCGACCCGGGAACCGTATCACGACCCGACGGATGCCAGAAACTCGAGCTGACCAGCGCCTGTGTGCATAACGGCGGGCGTGTATATCATGCATTCGGGCGTGCGTTTCGGGTGCACGCGGGCGTCCGTGCGTGTCGGCGAGTCGCAGGCGACACGTGATCGTCGTACAGGGAGGCGCCATGGGTATCGTTTCGCGATTCGAGCGCCGGCTTCAGGGTGCAGTCGGCGACGCATTCGCACGGGTGTTCGGCGGCCACGTGGTGCCACAGGAGGTAGAGGCCGCGCTGCAGCAGGCGGCGGCCGACGGGGTGCGAGAACTGGATGGCGGGCATCTACTGGCGCCGAACAGCTACATGATTACGATCAACGAAGCTGATCATGCTCAGCTTGCGGTAGATCACGACCTGACCGTTCACGCTTTCGAGAAGCACCTGGCAGACTACATACGCGATCAGGGCTGGCAAACCTGCGGTGAGATCAATGTTCACTTCGATGCGTCGGCCACCCTGCACACGGGACAGTTTCGGACGAGTGGAACGGTCGACCCGGACATCGGCCGCCGGCCGTCCCCGCCGTCGGTCGAACCATACCGACCGGAACCGTCCGCCAACCCGGAACCAGGAGCCGGCAGCACGATGACTCAAAATTCAGGCTACGACCCCAGCCGCGATCCGGCGGACGACGACCGGGGCGCCGCCCGTTCCGAAGGGGTCCCCCGGCTACCGCAGCGCCGTAGCCACGAGCCCGACTACCGCAACGGGTCCTATTCCGACGAGCCGGTCGCAGGCTCCTACCAGCCGAACGGTTATCCGCCGGCCGAGCTGGAGCACCGATACAGCAGCTACCAGAACGGCTACGACCGTGGCTACGGCTCGGCAAACCCGGAGCCGGCACCTCCCGCCTACCCGGAGCGGAGCTACCCGCCGGCGGACTCCCAGCGCCTGGAATCGCCGCGCCCGGACGCACAGCGCCCGGAACCACCCCGTCCGGAAGCGCAGCGCCCGGAACCCGCGCGCTACGACGCGGGGCCGTACGGCCGCAGCGGCGGCGAATCCCCGTACGACCGGCGGAGCAACGAGCCGCCCGCACCGAGTGCGGACTACTCCCGACCCGGCTACGGCGAGCCCGAGTACGCCGCCGAGCCGAGTTATCCGCCGCCTGGCCAAGCCGCCAGCTACCCCCCTCGGTACGGCGGACCGGGCGCTTACGCGCCGTCCGCCGGACGCGGCAGCAGCTACGACGCCAACTACGGCCCGGCGACCAGCGGCTACAACCCGCCCGCCGACTACGATCCGGGCTACGGCGGCCGCACCGGATACACCGCCACGCTGCAGCTCGACGACGGCAGCGGACGCACCTATCAGCTCCGCGAAGGCAGCAACATCATCGGCCGCGGGCAGGACGCGCACTTCCGGCTCCCGGACACGGGCGTGTCGCGGCGCCACATCGAGGTCCGGTGGGACGGCCGCACCGCGATGTTGTCCGACCTCGGTTCCACCAACGGGACCCTGGTCAACGGCGCACCGGTGCAGGACTGGCAACTCGCCGACGGCGACGTGATCCGCGCCGGACACTCCGAGATCCTGATCCGGATCGTCTGAGTTCGCCACCCTGCGAACAACCCGTAGACTCGGCGTCACCGAACTGGCCGCGAGGAATCCGACTATCGCATCTGCGCTGATCAGACTCCTCGTTTCGGTCGAATTCGGTTGCGCCATATGATGCTGACAGCAAGACGACGGCCCACCGTTGGACCATCGGCGAAGCCGGTGTGCGCTGGACCGATAGGAGGTGGAACGCCGGTGCAGGGTTTGATACTGCAGTTGACCCGCGCCGGGTTCCTCATCCTGCTGTGGCTGTTCGTGTGGGCGGTGCTGCGTACCCTCCGCAGCGATATCTACGCTGCCTCCGGAATTCGGATCCAGCCGCGCCGCTCGGTCCGAGGCGGCGCGGTACTGCCGTCGTTCAATCGCTCGGCCAAGAGCGCCCGGCACCTCGTGGTCACCCAGGGGGCGCTGGCCGGAACCCGGATCACCCTGAGCGAACAACCGGTGCTGATCGGCCGAGCCGACGACTCCACCCTGGTCCTCACCGACGACTACGCCTCGACCCGGCACGCGCGGCTCTCGCCACGCGGTAGCGACTGGTATGTCGAAGATCTCGGCTCCACCAACGGCACCTATCTGGATCGGGCCAAGGTGACCACCGCGGTCCGGGTTCCGCTGGGCACGCCGGTACGGGTAGGCAAGACCGTCATCGAGCTTCGCTCATGAAGGGTCCGCGCTCGTGACGCTCGTCCTGCGCTATGCGGCGCGCAGCGATCGCGGCCTCGTCCGCTCCAACAATGAAGATTCCGTCTACGCCGGTGCCCGACTGTTGGCACTGGCCGACGGCATGGGCGGACATGCCGCCGGCGAGGTCGCATCGCAGCTGGTGATCGCCGCGCTGGCACCGCTGGACGACGACGAGCCGGGCGACAACCTGCTCACCAAGCTGCAGAACGCGATCTTCGACGGCAACGCCGCGATCGCCGACCAGGTCGAAGAGGCGCCGGAGCTGGACGGCATGGGTACCACGCTCACCGCGGTGCTCTTCTCCGGCAAGAAGCTCGGATTGGCGCACATCGGCGATTCCCGCGCCTACCTCCTCCGGGGCGACGAGCTCGCCCAGATCACCCGGGACGACACCTTCGTCCAGTCGTTGGTCGACGAGGGCCGGATCACCGCCGAGCAGGCGCACACGCACCCACAGCGGTCGTTGATCATGCGCGCGTTGACCGGAAACGAGATCGAGCCGACCCTCACCATGCGCGAGGCCAAGGCCGGGGATCGCTATCTGCTCTGCTCGGACGGCCTGTCCGACGTGGTCAGCGACGAGACCATCCGCACCACGATGAGCGAGACCGAGGGTCAGGACGATTGCGCCGACCGGCTGATCGAGCTGGCGCTGCGGAGCGGCGGCCCGGACAACGTGACCGTGGTGGTAGCCGACGTGATCGACCTCGACTACGGGCAGAGCCACCCGATCGTGGCCGGTGCGGCGTCCACCGAGGACGAAGAGGATGCGCCGGCACCGGATACCGCTGCCGGCCGGGCCGCGGCGCTCCGGCCACCCCGAGCCCAACCGAAACGGATCGTCGTCGACGTCTCCCCGCCGCCCAAGCGCAGCCACAAGCTGCGCTGGACCCTGGTCGGGGTGGGCGTGCTGGTCGCGCTGGTCGTGGCGACCATCGTCGGGGACCGACTGATCCAGGCCAATTACTACGTCGGCGCCGACAAGGATCGGGTCGCGATCATGCGCGGTGTGCCGTACTCGATGTTCGGCCATTCGTTTCAGCAGGTCGCCTGGCTCGGGTGCGTAGACCGGAGCGGCAAGCTGGAGCTCGTGTCGCCGACCGAGACGCATTCGTCCTGCCGAGAACTGAAGGTCGACGACCTGCAACCCACCGCTCGGGAACAGGTTCGCCAGGGCCTGCCGTCCGGCTCGCAGAACCAGGCGCGCGACGACATGGACCGGGTGGTGTCGGGCAACCTGCTTCCGACCTGCGCCGAACGCACCGCGACCAGCAGCGCGCCGCCGGCATCGACGCCGACGACGACCCCGGCGGCACCGTCCGGTCAGCCGCCGACCCCGCCGCCGCCGAGCTCGGCCGCCGCCACGCCGACCACCACGACACCGCCGCCACCGACCACCACCACGCCGCCACAGAAGCCCGGGGAGAACTGCAGGCGGTCGAACTGATGTCGATCCAAAGTCCACCGGCCTCCGTCTCCGGTCCGTCCGGCGGGTTTGCCCCACCACCACCACCGCCGTCCACCAAACGAGGAGTGGAGCTGGTGCTGCTCGCCGGCGCCGCGGTGATCACCACCGTCGCGCTGGTGCTGGTCGAGGCGAGTCAAGAGCAAGCGCTGACCTGGGACCTGGCCAAGTACGGCGCCGCCTATCTGGCGCTGTTCGCCGCAGCGCACATGGCCGTACGCCGATTCGCGCCGTACGCCGACCCACTGTTGCTGCCGATCGCTGCGGTACTCAACGGTCTGGGCCTGGTGCTCATCCACCGGCTCGATCTGGCCGAGGCGCAGAACGCCGCCTACAACGCCGAGCCGATCCCGTCCCCGGACGCCAACCAGCAGGTGTTGTGGACCGCCTGCGCCCTGATCGGCTTCTTGGCCATGCTGATCGGGCTGCGCGACTATCGCACCCTCGCCCGCTACCAATACACGCTCGGTCTGCTGGGTCTGATCGCGCTGGCCATCCCGGCGCTGCTGCCCAGCAGCCTGTCCGAGGTGAACGGGGCCAAGATCTGGATTCGACTGCCCGGATTCAGCGTGCAACCGGGCGAGTTCGCGAAGATCCTGCTGATCATCTTTTTCGCGGCGGTGTTGGTCTCCAAACGCGACCTGTTCACCACGGCAGGTCGGCACCTGCTCGGGATGGACTTCCCCCGCGGCCGCGACCTCGCCCCGATCCTGCTGGTCTGGATCGTCTGCATCGGGGTCCTCGTGCTGGAAAAGGACTTCGGCACCAGCCTGCTGATCTTCAGCACGGTCCTGGTGATGCTGTACATCGCCACCGAACGGCTCGGCTGGCTGCTCATCGGCGGCGCATTGCTGACGGTCGGCTTCTACTTCGCCTACCAGCTGTTCGGCCACATCCGGGTGCGGGTGTCGACCTGGCTGGACCCGTTTGCCGACTACAACGACACCGGCTACCAGATCGTGCAGTCACTGTTCGGTCTGGCCACCGGCGGTCTCGCCGGCACCGGCCTGGGTAGCGGCCGCCCGGCCCAGGTGCCCTTCGCCAAGACCGACTTCATCGTCGCCACGATCGGCGAAGAACTCGGCCTGGTCGGTCTGACCGCGGTGCTGTTGCTGTATCTGGTGTTCGCCGTGCGCGGTCTGCGCACCGCGCTCGCGGTTCGGGACAGCTTCGGCAAACTATTGGCAGCCGGCCTGAGCTTCACCCTCGCGGTACAGGTGTTCGTCGTCGTCGGCGGGGTCACCAAGCTGATCCCGCTCACCGGCCTGACCACGCCGTTCATCTCCTACGGCGGATCGTCGCTGCTGGCCAACTACCTGTTGCTGGCGCTGCTGGTGCGGATCTCCGACGCCGCGCGTGCGCCGGCGCCGACGCGCAAACGCGACGTGACGCCGATCCCGGAGGCCAACACGGAACTGGTCCGCAAGGTGCCGGGCGGCCGCAAGCCCGCGCCGGGAAAGACGGCCGCCTCGTGAACACACCACTGCGCCGGGTCGCGGTCGCCGTCATGCTCATGGTGGTCGCGCTGCTGATGAACGCCACCTACGTCCAGGTGATCAAGGCGGACAGCCTGCGCTCCGACCCCCGGAACTCCCGCGTGCTGCTCGACGAATACTCGCGGCAACGCGGCCAGATCTCGGCGGACGGGCAGGTACTGGCGGTCTCGGTGCCGACCGACGACCGCTACAAGTATCTGCGGTCCTACCCCGCCAGCCCACAGTCGCCGACGAGCAATCTGGCCTATGCCCCGGTGACCGGCTTCTACTCGATGCAGTACGGCAGCACCGGCCTGGAACGCGCCGAGGACCCGGTGCTGAACGGGTCGGACAACCGGATGTTCGGCCGGCGCTTCTTCGACCTGGTGTCCGGCCGAGATCCACGCGGGGGTAACGTGGTCACCACGATCAATCCGCTGATGCAGCAGACGGCTTACGACCAGCTGACGGCCAAGGGGTACACCGGCTCGGTGGTCGCGCTGGAGCCAAGCACCGGCAACATTTTGGCTATGGTGTCCACCCCGAGCTACGATCCGAATCTTCTTTCGGGCCACGATGGTGCCCAGGACACCAAAGCCTGGGAGGAACTGAATGCGGACCCGAACAAACCGATGATCAACCGAGCGGTGTCGCAGACCTATCCGCCGGGATCGACGTTCAAGGTCGTCGTGACCGCTGCGGCGCTCTCGGCCGGTAAGGCCAATCCGGACACGCAGCTCACCGCCGCGCCGAACGTGGAGCTACCCGGCACCACCACCCGGCTGGAGAACTACAACGGAACGCCGTGCGGCGGCGGCCCGACCGCCTCCCTGCGCGATGCGTTCGCCCGATCCTGCAATACCGCGTTCGTCCAGCTCGGCATCGATACCGGTGCCTCGGCGCTGCAGGACCAGGCTGCCGCCTTCGGTATCGGCCCGCATCCCGACGGGGTGCCGCTCCCGGTCGCGGACAGCACGATCGGCTCGATCCCGGACGACGCCGCGCTCGGTCAAACCAGCATCGGGCAACGCGACGTCGCACTGACCCCGTTGGACAATGCGGTGGTCGCTGCCACGGTCGCCAACGGCGGCACCCGGATGGAACCCCATCTGGTCGAGCAGCTACAGGGGCCGGATCTGAGCAACCTGAGCCGGACCAGCCCGTCCGCGGTCGCCCAGCCGATGAGCGCGCAGGTTGCGGCAACCCTGACCGATCTGATGGTCGGTTCGGAGAACTCCACCACCGGAGCAGGCAAGATTCCCGGGGTGCAGATCGCATCCAAGACCGGTACCGCCGAGCACGGCACCGACCCGCGCAACACCCCGCCGCACGCCTGGTACATCGCGTTCGCACCGGCGCAGAATCCGAAGGTGGCGATCGCGGTCATCGTCGAGAACGGCGGCGACCGGGCGCTCGCCGCCACCGGTGGATCGGTCGCCGCGCCGATCGGTCGAGCGGTTATCGCCGCAGGATTGCAGGCCGGGTAGATGACGCGCATGGATGTACCCGCAGCGCGCCGGGGGTGGCCCTCGTGCTGAACAACGGCGCCGTGATCGCCGATCGCTACCGGCTGCTCCGGCTGATTGCCACCGGCGGGATGGGCCAGGTCTGGGAGGCCACCGACAACCGGCTGGACCGGCACGTCGCGGTCAAGGTGCTCAAAGCCGAGTTCTCCACCGACCCGACCTTCCGGGAGCGGTTCCGGTCCGAAGCGCGCACCACCGCACAGCTGAACCATCCGGGGATCGCCAACGTCTACGACTACGGCGAGACCACCGACGCATCGGGCGCGGAGACCGCCTACCTGGTGATGGAGCTGGTCCAGGGCGAGCCGCTGAACTCGGTACTCAATCGGCTGAACCGGCTGGCCCTACCGCATGCGCTCGACATGCTGGAGCAGACCGGCCGGGCCTTGGACGCCGCCCACGCGGCCGGCGTGGTGCATCGCGACGTGAAACCGGGCAACATCCTGGTGACCCCCACCGGTCAGGTGAAGATCACCGATTTCGGTATCGCCAAAGCCGTCGACGCATCGCCGGTGACCAAGACCGGCATGGTGATGGGCACGGCCCAGTACATCGCCCCGGAGCAGGCCCTGGGCCGGGAGGCCACCTCGGCCAGCGACGTGTACTCGCTCGCCGTCGTGGGCTACGAGGCATTGTCGGGCAACCGGCCGTTCAAAGGCGAGGGCACGATCACCGTCGCCATGGCCCACGTCCGCGACCAGCCGGCACCGTTGCCACTGGACCTGCCGGGCCCGGTCCGCGAGCTGATCGAGATCGGCATGACGAAGGAGCCGTCGACCCGGTACGCCACCGGCGGCGAGTTCGCCGATGCGGTCGCCGCGATCCGCACCGGCCGTCGTCCCCCGGCGCCGCGCGGCACCGCGGCAACCGGCGTTGCCGGGATGGTCGGCGCGGCCGGCACCGGTACCCAACGGGTGCTACCGCCGCCGACCAATGTCACCCGGGCGGTATCCGGTGATCAGGACTATCGAACCGGCGCCGGTTACCCGACCGACCCGCCCGACGGGTCCCATCGGACCGGGGCACATGCGGTCGCCGACGATCGAGCCCATGGTTTGTCGAAGGGCCAGCGGAATCTGGTGTATGTCGCGCTCGCCCTGCTGCTCGCCGCTGCGGGGCTGTCCGCCGGCCTGTTGCTGTCCGGGATCGGTGGCGACAACTCGACGAACACCCCGACGACGACCTCGGTCCCGCCGACGTCGGAGCCGGCCACCACCACCGTCGCGCCGGTGCTGCCGCCGATCGTGGAAACCACCGCCGAGGTGGTGATCCCGACGACCACCGAGGCGCCGGTGACGACCCCGGCCACCACCCGGGTGACCACGCGGTCGCCGGTGCCCGAGACCACCGAGTCGGCCCCGGTGACCACCACGGTGCCGGTCGAGCCCAGCCTGCCGACGGTGCCCTCGCTGCCCAGCCTGCCGTCGTTGCCGGCGACCGAGACGGCGCCGGAGGTCACGGTTCCGCCGACCGTGACCGTCCCGAGCATTCCCTCGGCGGTAACCCCGCCGTGAGCACGCCGCGGAACCTCTCGGACCGCTACGAGCTCGGGGAGATCCTCGGGTTCGGCGGCATGTCCGAGGTGCACATGGCACGTGACGTCCGGCTGTCCCGGGACGTCGCGATCAAGGTGCTGCGCGCCGATCTGGCCCGTGATCCGGCGTTCTACCTCCGCTTCCGGCGCGAAGCGCAGAATGCGGCGGCGATGAACCACCCGTCGATCGTGGCGGTGTACGACACCGGCGAGGCGGAGACCGACACCGGGCCGCTGCCCTACATCGTCATGGAGTACGTCGAGGGCGAGACGCTGCGGGACCTCGTGCGCCGGGAGGGACCGCTGCCACCGCGGCGGGCGATGGAGATCATCGCCGACGTGTGCGCGGCGCTCGACTTCAGCCATCGCAACGGCATCGTGCACCGCGACATGAAGCCGGCCAACGTGATGCTGAATCTGTCCGGCGCGGTCAAGGTGATGGACTTCGGCATCGCCCGGGCGATCGCCGACAGTTCCAGTCCGATGACCCAGACCGCGGCCGTGATCGGCACCGCGCAGTACCTCTCCCCCGAGCAGGCGCGCGGTGAGCAGGTCGACGCGCGATCGGACGTCTACTCGGTCGGCTGTGTGTTGTTCGAGATCCTCACCGGGGAGCCACCCTTCATCGGCGATTCGCCGGTCGCGGTGGCGTATCAGCACGTCCGCGAGGACCCCCGACTGCCGTCGCAGGTACAGCACGGCATTCCCCGGGAACTCGATTCGATCGTGCTCAAGGCGATGAGCAAGAACCCGGCGAACCGGTACCAGTCGGCGGCGGAAATGCGCTCGGACCTGATCCGGGTGCTCGGCGGGCAGCGTCCGGCCGCACCGACGGTGATGACCGAGGAGGATCGGACCTCGATCATCGGTTCGATCGACGCCCCGCCCGCCGACGCCCGGCAGAACGGCGCCGATGCTCCGGCCCCCGCCCCGCTCGTGCGCACCGGCGGCGGGGGTCGCCGGCGGGCCCAGCCGACCACCTCGCGCCGGAGCGTCCGGTGGATCGCGGCGGTCGGCGCCGCACTGGTCGCCATCGTCGCGATCGGCGCGTACCTATGGCAGTCGGACACCCGAGCCAAGCAGGTCGACATCCCGGATCTGTCCGGCAAGACATCGCAAGAAGCGCAGCAGAGCCTGCAGGACCTGGGCTTCCGCGTTCAGATCGATCAACGATCGGACTCGAAGGTGCCGGCCGGCTCGGTGATCACCTCCCGCCCGCTCGGTGGCTCCCGAGCCAATCAGGGCACCACCATCTACCTGGAGGTATCCACCGGGCCGGAGATGGTGCAGGTGCCGAAGCTGGACGGGCTGAGCCAGCAGGCGGCGAACCAGGCGCTCACCGCGCTGCGGCTGCGCCTGGACCCGACCGCGGACCGGGCTCCGTCCACCGACACCGAACTCGACCACGTGATCGCACAAGAGCCGTCCGCCGGCTCCAGCGTCAGCGTCGATGCGGTGGTCCGGATCACGCTCGGCAGCGGGCCCGAACAGGTCCGGGTGCCGAACGTGGTCGGCCAGGCCATCGACGTGGCCAGGCCGAACCTGGAAGACGGGGCCGGATTCGTCGTCAAAGTCGAGCAGGTGGAGTCGACTCGACCGACCGGTGAAGTCGTCTCGACCAGTCCCGGGGGCGGCTCACAAGCCGAGAAGGGCTCCACGGTCACCGTGCGGGTGTCCAGCGGCGCCAAGATCGCCATGCCGGACCTGTCGAATCAAACCCTGCAACAGGTGCTCGACACGCTGCATGCGGCGGGCTGGACCGGCACCGCCGAAGCCTTGACCCAAAGCCGGCAGCAGACCCTCGACCCGAGCAAGTGGGAGCGGGTGACCAGCCAGATGCCGAGTCTCGGCACGCAGATCGCCACGAACGGCAGGGTATCGGTGATCCTGGGTCAGGCCGGCATACCGGGCGGCTGACCGCGTCAGCCGCGAGCGGGCGCGAGCTCGGCCATCTGCTGCTCCAGATCGACGACCAGCTGCTCCGGCGGCCGCGCCCCGAACAACTCCAGCCAGTTCGCCAGTATCCGGTGCCCACCCTGGGTGAGCACCGATTCCGGGTGGAACTGCACACCGTGGATGGGCAGCTCGGTGTGCCGGAACGCCATCACCACGCCGCCGGCGGTCCGGCCGACCGGCTCCAGGTCGGCCGGCAAGGTTTCCGGCAGCACCGTCAACGAGTGGTAGCGGGTCGCGGTGAACGGATTCGGCAGGTCGCGCAGCACGCCGGCGTTCGCGTGCTCGACCGAGCTGGTTTTGCCGTGCCGCAGCTCCGGCGCCCGATCCACCGTCGCCCCGAACGCCACCCCGATCGCCTGATGTCCGAGGCAGACCCCCAGCAACGACGTCGCGGTCTCGGCACACGCCCGGACCAGCGACACACTCGCCCCCGCCCGCTCCGGAGTGCCCGGCCCCGGGCTGATCAACACCCCGGCGTAATCGGCCACCGCGGCAGCCGGGACGGCCAGTGCCGGGGCGTCGTTGCGCAGCACCTCGACCTCGACGCCGAGCTGACCCAGGTATTGGACCAGGTTGAATACGAAGCTGTCGTAGTTGTCGACGACCAGAACCCGCATGGTACGAGGCTACGCGGGGCCCGGGTAGCATGGCGGTTGCCCGAGCCGCCGTTCACCGAGGAACCCATGCCGAAGTCGAAGGTCCGGAAGAAGACCGACTACACGATCAACCCTGCCAGCGTCACGACGGGGAAGAAGAAGGTCGCGGGACCGTCGTCACCTTGGTATATCGGGGTCATGCTGGCCTTCATGTTGGCCGGGCTGATCTGGCTGATCGTGTATTACCTCGCCGGCGATCAGATCGGCTGGATGGGCGACCTCAACGCCTGGAACTTCCTGATCGGGTTCGGCTTGATGGTCACCGGCCTGCTGATGACGATGGGCTGGCGCTGACCCCCCGGATCGCCTGGTCCACGCCGGTGGCGGCACTGGTCGCCACCACCCTGGGCGCGGTCGTCTTCGTGGTCGCGGCGGTGCTCACCCGAGCCGACCCGGCCGGTGCCCTGTTGCTCACCGTTGCCGCGCTCGGCACCACGGTCGTGGCCGCTCTGGGTTGGCTGCGCCGGCCGCGACTGGCCGTGTACGACGGCCCCGACGGAACCGCCGACCTGGCCGTACGCGAGCTGCGCGGGACGAGCCGGTTCGGCCGGGCCGAACTGGCCTACGTCCGAGTCAGCCGATACCCGCGGCTGGGCCGCCGGATTCCACTGCTGGAGATCGAGCTCCGGGAGTCGGACCGCCTGCTGGTCTTCGGCCGGTGGGACCTGGGCGCCGACCCGGCCGAGGTGCTCGATGCGTTGACGGTGCACGGACTGGTCCCGACCGACTGAGCCGTCCGGCAGCTGCCCGGAGCCGTCGGCTACAGCCCCAACTCGGTGCGCAACTGGGCAGCTCGCACCAGCACGACGCCGACCGCCAGCAACCCGATCGCGCCGACGGCCATCCACCCGGCCCGCCGGCCGGCGGCGGAATTGCCGCCGCCCGGGGCGAACAACAGCGCCGCGCTCGCGGCGGTTCCGGCGGCCAACCCACCGAGATGGCCCCACAGCGAGATCCCCGGCAACGTCACGCTGATCAGCACGTTGATCGCGATGACCGCGACGACCGGCCCCGGACTGCGGCGGAGGCGTAACAGAATCATCGCCTGGGCGCCGAAGAGCCCGAAGATCGCCCCGGACGCCCCTGCGGTCGCCGAATTCGCCGACTGAAAAGCCATCACCGCGGCCGCGCCGCCGAGCATCGATACCGCGTACACCGCGAGGTAGCGGCCCCGGCCCAGCACGTACTCCACATCTCGGCCGACGATGTACAACGCGAGCATGTTGACCAGCAGATGCACCGGACCGAAATGCAGGAAACCGGAGCCGATGATCCGGCCGTATTCCCCGGCGGCGACCGCGACCGGCCACAACTCCCAGTCCCGGAACAACGCCGAGCCCGCGTCGTTGTCGACCAGGCTGTGCGATTGCGCCGCGGTGAGCCCGAACACCAGCGTGTTCACCGCGATCAAGATCGCGGTGACCAGCGGGGTCCGGGACGCTACGGCGCCGGTCGGCGTCCGAATCGGGCGCACCGTCGCCTGTTCGGCCGCTACACAATCCACGCAATGCTGACCGACGACGGCGGTGCGGAGGCAGTCGACACAGGCCGGCCGGCCGCAGCGGACACAGCTCAGTCCGGTCGGCCGATCCGGATGCCGAACACAGTATCCGGCGGCCGGCAGCGCCGTCGGGTCCATCGCCGTCAGGCCCGGGTGACCCGCTCGATCACCACCGGATCGGCCGGTCGGTCCGCCCGGTCGGTCGCCGTCCCCGCGATGGCATCGACCACGGCACGCGAGTCGGCGCTCAGCACCTCACCGAAAATCGTGTGTTTGCGATTGAGGTGCGGGGTGGGAGCGACCGTGATGAAGAACTGGGAACCGTTGGTGCCCGGGCCGGCATTGGCCATCGCGAGCAGGTACGGCCGGTCGAAGCGCAGCTCCGGGTGGAACTCGTCGCCGAACTCGTAGCCCGGTCCGCCGGTCCCGGTGCCGAGCGGGTCGCCGCCCTGGATCATGAATCCCCGGATCACCCGATGGAAGGTGCTGCCGTCGTAGAACGGGCCGTCCGCGGTTCCGCCGGCGTTCCGGGCGGTGTACGGCTTCGAACCGTCGGCGAGGCCGACGAAGTTCTGCACCGTCTGCGGTGCGTGGTTGCCGAACAACGCGATCTCGATGTCGCCCCGGTTGGTGTGCAGTGTCACGGTCTCGGTGCCGTTGGGTGCGCTCACCCGACCCATCCTGCCAGCCGCGCCGTCGGCATCCCGCGCCAGGCGTCGCGGCTGTGCCACAGTGGATAGCATGATCCACCTCCGCTCGGCCGGCCACAGCACCGAGCCCGCCGCCGTACCCGAATCAGCCGACGCTGCCGAGCCGGTCGCCACGGGGGTATCGCAGCCCGCGATATCGCAGCCCGGCCCCAGCCTGCTCCGCACCGGTGCCGGGTTCTTGCTCCGGGGCTCGGGCGGAGTCGGCCTGCTACTTGCCCGATCCGGGTTCGCGCTCGCCCGCAGCGGCATCCGGAGCCTCAAAGCAAATGATCAGCAATCGAGCCTGCCGGCCGCACCTGACCAGGCCGGCCGGCGCTCCCGGCTGCGGGTCGCAATCGGTGCCGGGCTGCTCGCGGCTGCCTTGGGTGGCACGGCGGCCGTCGTCCGCAGTCGGCGGCGCGCGGTACCCGAACCCGCCCCCGAGCCACCCCGCCTGCAGCCGTCCCTGAACGGGTCGGCACCGCACCGGCCGGCGAACGCCCCGGCGACCCCGTAACCCGGCCGGCGCCGACCGTGCCGTAACCCGCGCTCGCGCCCGGCCGAACCGGCTGCCTTCAGCCCGAACCCGCACGCCCCCAGTCGATCTGGGGGCGTTTTCGGCATACCCGGATGTTCCCGCCGGAACCGCCGAGCATCGCCGACACATCACGCTTTCGATCCCGTCTGGCGATCGTCCGCCGACCACCAGTATCGTCTTGCCCAGCAAACCGAATGTCACCTCGTTTTTCCCCATCCGGGGTGACCGGTCGCCCGAAAGGGGTGGGCATGGTCCACGGCGCTGTCAGCACGGTTCGACCCGCGCGGTTGCGCGCTCGACGGACCTCGGGCGACCGCCTGGTAAACCTGCTGAACGCCGCGGTCGAAGCCGGTCCGGACCGGCTCGCGGTGATCGACGGCAACACCCGGCTGACGTACCGCCAACTCGACGAGCAGTCCGCACAGCTGGCCCGGCTGCTGATCGCCCGGGGCGCAGCTCCGGAGACCGTCGTCGCGATCGCGGTTCCGCGCAGCCTGACCGAGATCCTGAGCGTCTGGGCGGTGGCAAAGACCGGCGCCGCGTTCGTCTTGATCGACCCGGCCGGGCCGACCGCGCGGATCCGGCAGTTGTTGGCGCCCGCCCGCCCGTTGTTCGGCCTGACCGTCGGTAGCCCGGTCGCGCTCGCCGACACCGGCGTCTCCTGGCTCGATCTGCGCGATCCGGCGATCGCGGCCGCGGTCAACTCCGCCTCGGCCGAGCCGATCGCCTACTCCGACCGGCTTCGGCCGCTGCGCGCCGCACACCCCGCCTACCTGAGTTTCACCGGGCCGGCCGCCACCCCGCGCGCGGTGGTCGTCACCCATGCCGGGCTGGCGCCGCTGTGCACCGAGCTACGCCGCCGATTCGACGTCAACGGCACAGCCCGCACCCTTGCCTTCGCCGCACCCGGGTCCGACGCCGCCGTGCTGGAGCTGCTGCTCGCCGTGTGCGGCGGCGCCACCTCGATCATCGCGCCGCGGTCGGTCGCCGGCGGGGCCACGCTGACCGCCCTGTTGGCCCGCAGCGAGGTGACCCACGCCTATCTTCGGCCGGCCGCATTGACCGCCATCGATGCCGACGAGCTGCCGAAACTGCAGGTGCTGATCACCGACGGCGAGCCGCTCGCCGACGATCTGGTCACCCGGCTCACCGGCGCCGGCCGGCGGGTGCACATCCGCCGCGGTCCGGTCGAGTACACGGTCGCGTCCAGCATCAGCGACCCGCTCCGCCCCGGGGCACCGATCCCGGCCGGTCCCGCGGTCACCGACGCCGTACCGCACATCCTGGATGCCCGGCTGCAGCCGGTCGGACCCGGCGAACCGGGCGAGCTGTATCTGGCCGGGCCCGGCCTGGCTCGGGGCTACCGGGACCGCCCGGGCCGCACCGCCGGCCGGTTCGTCGCGAACCCGGCGGGCGGCCCCGGGGCCCGGATGTTCCGCACCGGCGAACCGGTGCGGTGGACCGATGCCCGGCAGGACCTGATCGAATATCTCGACCCGGCGCCCGCCGTAGCGGCGGCCACCCCCGAAGCTCCGGCGGAGGCCGGCCCCACGGCGCTCGTACCGGCACCGGAACCGGCACCGATCCCGCTGTCGCCCGAACAGCGGCGACTCTGGCTGCTGAACCGGGAGAACCCCGGAAATCCCGCGGACAATCTGCCGCTCGCCTGGCGGTTGACCGGCGACATCGACCCGACGCTGCTCTGGGCGGCCTTGCGGGATGTGGTAACCCGCCAACAGATCCTGCGGACCATCTTCCCGGCCGGCGTCGACGGGCCCTACCAGCGAGTGCTCCCGGTCGACGCGGTGCTGGGTCGGCCGTACCTGGTGCCGGTCACCGAGACGGACCTGCCGGACGTGCTCGACTATCTCGCTGCACAGGCCTGTGACGTGGCCGAACGGGTGCCGCTGCGAGCGCAACTGCTGCGGCTGGGCGACCACGAGCTGGTGCTCGCGGTGGTCCTGCATCGGATCGTCGCCGACGACGCCTCGGCGGCCGCGTTCGCCCGCGATCTGGCCGTCTGCTTCGCCGCCCGCCGGACCGGCGCGGATACCGAACCGCCGGCGTTGCCAACCCAGTACGCCGACTATGCGTCTGCTCGACCGCAACGGCTGCGCCACGACCACCGCGGCCCGGATCGGCAATTCGAACGAATCGAGCTACCCGCCGATCGGCCGCCACCCGCCCTCGCGTCCGGATCGGGTGCGGCGGTCGCGCTCCAGCTGCCGGCCGCGGTGCACGCCGACCTCCGCCGACTCGCTCGCACCCACGGCTCCACCCTGCCGACCATGCTCCGGACCCTGCTCGCGGTGCTGCTCGCCCGACTCGCCGGAACCACCGAGGTGTCGGTCGGCGAACTCGTCGCCGACCCGGACGCGCCGACCGACACGGTGATCGGACCGTTCGCCGAGTCCGTGGTGCATCGCTATCGGATCGATCCGACCGAGTCGATGACCGCGCTGGTCGAGCGGACCTGCCGGGCCGAGCCGGAACCGATCGGTCAGGCATCGTGGCAGGTCGGGTTCACCGTCCGACACCGGACCGGCCGGCTGGATCTGGTCGGGATCACCGCGACCCGGATCGAACCCGGCACCGTCAGCACCCGCGCCGATCTGCGGCTGGTCCTGGACGGCGATCGAGCCGACGCTCGACCCGGACCGCTGGAACTACGGCTCGAGTACGCCACCGACCGGTACGACGAACGAACCGTCCGCGGCTTCGCCGAGCGTTTCCGACAGTTGGCGATCGCCGCCGTCGCGAGCCCGCCCGTCGCGATCGGCGACCTGGACTGGCTCGGCACGAGCGAACGGGCCCGGCTGAGTGCCGGGCTCGGCCGCACCGGGCCGGCCGGAGGCATCCTCGCCGACCGGTTCGCCGACCGCCCGGTCCGTAACCGACACGCGCCCGCCCTGCTGGGACCCGGTGTGTTGTGGAGCCGGCCCGAGGTGACCACCCGGGTGAACCGGCTGGCCCGGTGGCTGATCGGCCACGGGGTCGGGCCGGAAACGGTGGTGTGGCTGGCCCTGCGACGCAGCCCCGAACTCGTGATCGCGCTGCTCGCCGTCACCGTTGCCGGTGGCGCCTGCCTGCCGGTCGACCTCGATGCGCCCGCGCGCCGCAACGGCCGGTTACGCGCGGTGACCGACCCGAAACTGATCCTGACCCGCAGCGCCGACGACTTCCCGGACGCGATTGCGGTGGACACGCTCGACCTGGATGCGCTGCCCGCCGACCGGGTCACCGACGCCGAGCGGGTCGCGCCGCTGCGCGCCACGCACCCGGCCTGGTTTGCCACCGCGACCGACGCCGACCCCCGACCGCTGGTCACCGTGCTGACCCAGGAAGCGCTGGCCGATCAGCTCGACTGGCTCGGCGAGGTGGTCGGGCTGGACGCCGACGACACCGTGGTGCCCACCGGTCCGCCGACCGCCGACACCGCCGCCTGGGAGTACCTCGCGGTGCCGCTGGCCGGGGGCACGCTGGTACTGGCCGAACCCGACGCGGCGGCCGACCCGGCGCACCTGCTCGACCGGATGACCGAACATCAGGTCACGCTGCTTTTCAGCACCCCGGCGCAGCTCGAGGCGCTGCTCGCCACTGCGGCAATGCACCGATTGCCGCCGAGCCTGCGGCGGGTCGTCACGACCGGCCCGGACGAACTGTCCGCCGCGGCGGCCGAGCAGGTGGCCGGCCCGAACCTGGGGCTGGTCCACCATCCGACGCCGGTCACCCGCGGCACCCGCAGCTACGTGCTGGACGCTCGGCTACATCTGTGCCCGGACGGCGTGGCCGGCGAGCTCTACCTGGCCGATCCGGTGGCGCGCGGCTATCGCGGCCGGCCCGGCCGAACCGCCGAACGATTCGTCGCCGATCCCTACGGCGCGGCCGGCCGGATCTATCGCACCGGGACGCTGGCCTGCCGCAATCCGGACGGTAGTCTCGGCGTGCTCGGACCGGCTCGGCCGACCGAGGCCGCCGAACCGGACGAGCCGGCGACCGAGCCCGCGCCGCGGACCATCGGCTACGCCGCGCCGCGAACCGCTCGCGAGGCCCTGCTGGCAACGGTTTTCGCCGAGGTGCTGGGCGTCGACCAGGTAGGCCTGGACGACGGGTTCTTCGACCTCGGCGGGGATTCGCTGCTGCTGTGCACCCTCCGGACCCGGCTGGCCGAACGGGCCGGAATCCAGTTGCCCATATCGCTGCTCGCCGCGGTGGACACGCCGCGCGGGCTGGCCGCGCAGTTCCTGCCGGATCCCGGCACCCCGAACGACGCCGACCCCCGCCGTGCCGACGCGATACTGTCCCCGACGATCGACGTCACCGGGTGTGTTCCGGTGCGGCACGGTGCACCGCGGGCGATCCTGTTGACCGGCGCGACCGGGTTCCTCGGTACCCGGCTGCTCGCCGAACTGCTCACCCACACCACCGCAACATTGTTCTGTCTGGTCCGGGCCGATAACGAAGCCGCAGCGACCGCACGGCTGGTAGCGGCCATGCACCGCTACCGGGTGGCCCCGGGCCCCCTGGATGATCGGGTGGTGCCCCTGCCCGGCAACCTGGCGGCGCCGTACCTGGGGTTGGGGGCCGAGGTCTTCGATCAGCTGGCCGACACCGTCGACGTGATCTTCCACGCCGGCGCCCGAGTGGATCAGCTGGCGCCGTACCGGACCCTGCGGGCGACGAATGTGGTCGGAACCGAGACCCTGCTCCGGCTGGCCGGCACGCGGCGGATCAAGCCGGTGCACTACGTATCCAGCAGCAGTACCGCGGTCGGCCTGGCCGCCGATTCCGTCGTTCCGGAACAGCCGTACCCGGCGGCGAGCCGGCTGCCACGGTCCGGTTACCTGGCCGGGAAATGGGTCGGCGAACAGCTGGTTCTGGCCGCTGCGCAGTGTGGCGTGCCGGTGGTCGTGCACCGGGCGAGCCGGCTGGCCGGCGACGTGGCGGGCGGCGCGAACAATCCGTACGACCCGCTGTGGCAGCTGGCCCGGGCGATCGCGATCCTCGGGGTAGCTCCCCGTCGGGCGGACTACTCCACCGACCTGATGCCGGTCTCGTTCGTCGCCGCCGCGATCGTCGCGATCGCGGTCCGCGGTCCCCGCGAGCAGCTGTATCACCTGACCGGCGGTACCCGGGTCGGGTTGGTGGAGCTGGTCGCGGCGCTGCAGCGGCGCGGACACCGGATCGAGGTCGTCGCACCGCACGAGTTCGCCACGCGGCTCACCGCGGAGGCCGATCGCCGCTCCGCGGCGGGCGACGACTCGCTGGTCCACGCAGCCCTCCTGGCCACCGCGCTGGACACCAGCGCCGCGCAGCAGGAACCGGTCTTCGACAATCGGAACGCCCGGGCGGCACTGGCCGGCACGGTGATCGGCTGCCCGGCGATCGACGAGTCGGCACTCGATGCCTATCTCGATTACTTCGCCGGCATCGGGTTCCTGCCCGCCGCCCGGCAGCCGGCCCCGGTCTAGCGGCCGACCGCCCGCTGGTACTGCCGAATCGCCAGCGGTACGAAGATCGCCAGCACCAGCGCCGACCAACCCACCGTGGTCAGCTCGGCATGTTGCAAGGGCCACACGGCCGGCTCGGGCACCGCCGGGTTGACGTTGCCGAATCGTTCCCGGGTCGCCTGGACCAGCGCCGAAATCGGGTTCCACTCGGCGATCACCCGCAGCACGGTCGGCAGCTTCTCGGTGTCGACGAAGGTGTTCGCGATGAAGGTCAGCGGAAAGATCACCATGAAGCTCGCGTTGTTGAACACCTCGGGGGTCGGGATGATCAATCCGACCACCGCCATCACCCAGGACAGCGCGTAGGCGAACAGCAACAACAGGAGGAAGCCGATCAGCGCATCCCAGACCGACGTGCGAATTCGCCAGCCGACCAACAGTCCGGTCAACGCCATGACCACCAGGCTGATCACATTGATCACGACATCACTGAGGGTTCGGCCGAACAACACCGCTGACGGCGCCATCGGCAACGTACGGAACCGGTCGATGATGCCCTTCTGCATATCCTCGGCCAAGCCCAGACCGGTCCAGGTGGAGCCGAAGACGACCGTCTGCGCGAAGATCCCGGCGATCAGGAACTCCCGGTAGCTGGTGCCTTGCTGCTCGCCGATCGCGGCACCGAAAACATAAGCGAACAGCAGGACGAACATGACCGGCGACATGATGGTGAATACCAGCAGGTCGGGCACCCTTTTGATCTTGATCAAGTTGCGCTTGGCGATGGTGAGCCCGTCACCCACGGCCAGCTCCACACTATTCATCGCACGTCCTCTCGCGCGGCGTCCCCCACCGCTGTCTGGTCGGATTCGTGCCCGGTGAGCGCGAGGAACACGTCGTCCATCGTCGGGCGGCGCAGTCCGACGTCGCGCACCTCGACCCCGCGCGAGGCCAATGCACCGATCGCTTCGACCAGCACGCAGGCGCCACCGGACACCGGCACAGTGAGCCGCCGGGCAACCGGATCGTCCTGAATCTGCCCGCGGGCGAACGGGGCCAGCGCCGCGGCGGCATCGCTCATCGAGCCCGTCTCCGCGACCACCAGCTCGACCCGCTCGCCACCCACTCGATCCTTCAGCTCGTCGGGGGTGCCTTCGGCGATCACCGAACCCCGGTCGAACACGGCGATCCGTTCGGCCAATCGGTCCGCTTCCTCCATGTACTGGGTCGTCAGCAGCAGCGTGGTGCCCTGGGCCACCAGGCCGTCGATCACCCCCCACAAGTCCTGCCGGGCACGCGGGTCGAGACCGGTGGTCGGCTCGTCCAGGAACAAGACCTCCGGCTCGGCAACCAGCGCGCCGGCCAGATCCAGCCGACGCCGCATTCCACCGGAATACCCCTTCACCGGACGGTCGGCGGCATCGACGAGGTCGAACATCGTCAGCAGTTCCCGGGCGCGCACGCGCGCCCGCGCGGCGCCCAGATGGTAGAGCCGGCCGACCATGTCCAGGTTCTCGAAGCCGGTCAGGTATTCGTCGACGGCGGCGTACTGACCGGAAGCGCCGATCCGCGCCCGCAACGCGCGGGCATCGGTGACGACGTCCAACCCCGCTACGCTCGCTCGCCCGGCGTCCGGCTGCAACAGGGTGGTCAACACCCGGACGGTCGTGGTCTTGCCGGCGCCGTTCGGGCCGAGCAAACACATGACGCTGCCCTGCGGTACCCGCAGGTCCAACCCGGCGAGCGCGACCACCTTCCCGTACCGCTTGACCAGACCCTCGGCAACGATGGCATCGGCCATGGCTCGCCACCTTCCCTTCCGCCCGAAACGTCCGATTCGCGTAGCTCGAACTCTTCGCCCGACAGTATTCACCGACCCACCGACAGGAACGGCCGGCCCGGTCAATCCGGGAGTATCGGTGGACTCGGCCCCTGATCCCGGCCGAGCAACGCGCCCCGGGTCACCGCGGCCGGACCGTACCGATCCCGGACCGCGTCCAGCGCAGCATCCACCGACCGCCCGGCCCGCTCGGTGAACGGCAACTCCAGCTGAATCGCGCCCTCGCGATCCAGATTGGTCAACGACAATCCGATCAGCGTCAGCCCGCGGGCCCGGATCAGCGGCGCCGCCGACGCCAGCAGCCCGCGCGCCGCCTCCAGCACAGCGGTGGTGTCGTCGGTCGATTCGCGCAATGTCCGGGACCGGGTGATCCGGCGGAAATCGTCGAACCGGAGCCGCAACACCACGGTCCGGGTGACCCACCCCGCGTCGCGCAGCCGCTTGCCCAGGCGATCCACGATGCCGGCGATCATCACCTCGAGCTCGGCGTCCGAGCGCGGGCCGCGCCGCAGGGCCCGCTGCGCGCCGATCGATCGGCGGCGCCGCCCGGCCTCCACCCGGCGCGGATCATGAGCCAGCGACAGCGCATACAGGTGCCGCCCGGCACCTCGGCCGAGCAACGCGGCCAGCGGCCGCTCCCCGGTCCGAGCCAGATCACCGATCGTGCGGATGCCTCGATCCCGGAGCCGCTGCGACGTCACCGGACCGACGCCCCACAGCCGTTCGACCGGCAACGGGTGGAGAAAGTCGAGTTCGCCGGCGGGCGGCACCACCAAGAGGCCGTCCGGCTTGGCTACCGCACTCGCCACCTTGGCCAGAAACTTGGACCGCGCGACACCGACCGTGATCGGCAGGCCCACCTCGTCGCGCACCCGGGCGCGCAGCACCGCGGCGATCTCCGCCGGCTCGCCGGCCAGCCGCCGCAATCCACCCACATCGAGAAACGCTTCGTCGATCGAGATGCCCTCGACCAGCGGCGTCACGTCGCGGAACACCGCAAACACCGCCTTGCTGGCCGCGGCGTACGCCTCGAACCGCGGCGGCACGACGATCGCCTGCGGGCAGAGCCGGCGCGCCAACCGGCCGTTCATCGGGGTCCGCACGCCGTACGCCTTGGCCTCGTAGCTCGCCGCGAGCACCACCCCGGCGCCCACCACGACCGGCCGGCCACGCAACGCGGGATCGTCGCGTTGTTCCACCGCGGCATAGAACGAATCCAGGTCCGCGTGCAGGATCGTCGCTTCGCTGCGTTCGGCAATCGGGGACACGAACATATGTTCGCATCGGCTACCGACACGCGGTCAGGTGTCGTCCTGTTCCAGCAGCTCGAGCAGCAATCGGGCCTGCGCCGGATCACTCTGCCGAGGCCGCTCGGCGTCCGTCGCCGGGACCCCACCGGATGCCCGGAAATCGGCCTGCGGCCGCCGGACCACGCGCAGCTCCGGCGCCGGCTCCACCGGTTCGTCCGGCCCTATCTCGACAGCATCCACTCGTCACTACCGTCGTCGTGGATCACGTGGCACCAGAAGCTCGCATGCGATAGCCCGTGCACCTGCCAGCAGTCCATCTCCAGGGCCGCCGCCGATGTCGGGCCGACCAGGACGCCCGCCACCGGAAGAGCCGCCGAGAGCGCGAGCGTGTACAGCGTTTTGCGCATAGTGAGCCCCCTCACCTCGACACGCCTCATTCTTTGACCGAGCACGGCCGGAATAGCCGCCGCTGAGCAGACTACAGGTCTTTCCAGATATGTAAAACAGTCGATGGGTCGGTTATATCCGGCCGCGACCCGGCGGCAGTTCGGAAAGCCGCTCCCGCGCACCCAGCAGCGACGGCCCGTACCAGGTGAGGTCTCGACCCGAGACGAGGACGGTCGGTAGCTCGGCGAATGCCTCCGGTCCGTCGTCGGCCGCGAACGGATAGGGCTCGTCCGGGAGCAGGACGACGTCCGGGCTTTGCGACAACAGGTCGGCGAGCGGCAGCCGGGGGTAACGGTCGGGATGATCGGCGAAGACATTCCGGTAACCGAGTCGATGCAGCAGATCCCCGGTGAAGGTGGACCGGCCGACCACCATCCACGGATCCCGCCAGACCGGCACCACCACCGCGCCACGGTCGGGCGCCGGGCCGGCCCAGACTCGTTCGGCGGCGCCGAGCCAGTCCGGCACCCGCCAGCCGAGTGCCTCGGCGAACATCCGGCGCAGTGAATCGAATGCCTGGTCCAGGGTCTCGATCCGGGTCACCCAGACCGCGAGCCCGGCCGCACGCAACCGTTCGACGTCGCGCCGCCGGTTCTCCTCCTGATTGGCCAGCACGACATCCGGCGCCAGCGCCAGCACCGCCCGCAGGTCCGGGTTCTTCGTCCCGCGCACCCGGGGCACCGCCAGGTCGGCGGGGTGCGTGCACCAGTCGGTCGCGCCGACCAGCGCGGCCGGGTCGGTGCCGGCCACCGATTCGGTCAGCGAGGGCACCAACGAGACGATTCGGCGGGCCGGGCCGGACCGCGCAAAGGGTGCGCCCAGGTCGTCCCGCATGTTTGCTCCGAATTTACTCTGATGTCCGAGTATTTATCCCCCGAGTATTTGGGGTTAGACTAATTCCGAACCCGCTCTCCCGCCACTCGACGCCTGCCAGGGACCTCCGATGACCGCTGAGCCGATCCCCACCGCACTGCACGTTCCCGCCCGCCCGATCCGGGTGCTGTCCGCCGCCGCCCTCTTCGACGGGCACGACGCGGCGATCAACATCATGCGCCGCATCCTGCAGTCGCAAGGCGCCGAGGTGATCCACCTGGGGCACAACCGTTCGGTCGAGGAGGTGGCGATCGCCGCGATCCAGGAGGACGTGGATGCTGTCGCCATCTCGTCCTACCAGGGCGGACACGTCGAGTTCTTCGCCTATCTGGTGCAGACCCTCGCCGAGCGCGGTGCAGGACACATCCGGGTGTACGGCGGCGGCGGCGGCACCATCGTGCCGGAGGAGATCGAGTACCTGCACGGCATCGGTGTCGCCCGGATCTTCTCCCCGCAGGACGGCCAGCAGCTCGGCCTGGCCGCCATGGTGAACCTGATCCTGGCCGAGTCGGACACCGCTCCGGCTGCCCCGCCGCCCCCGGACCGGGTGCAGGCCGGGGATCAGGCCGCGCTGGCCCAGATGATCAGCGCGATCGAGCGCAACGCGATCGACGACGCTGCGTTGACCCGGCTGCGCAGCCGGGCCGGCGACGCCGTGGTGTTGGGCATCACCGGCACCGGTGGCTCCGGCAAGTCGTCGCTCACCGACGAACTCGTGCACCGGCTGCGGATCGACCAGCAGGACAAGGTCCGCGTCGCGGTGCTCGCCGTCGACCCGACCCGCCGGAAAGGCAACGGCGCGTTGCTCGGTGACCGGATCCGGATGAACTGCCTGACCGACGGTCAGGTCTACTTCCGCTCCCTGGCCACCCGCGGCTCCGGCACCGAGGTGCCGGATCGACTGCCCGATGTCGTGACCGCCTGCAAGGCCGCCGGCTACGACCTGATCATCATCGAGACCCCGGGCATCGGCCAGGGTGATTCCAATGTGGTCGATCTGGCCGACCTGTCGCTGTATGTGATGACCGCCGACTTCGGCGCCGCATCTCAGCTGGAGAAGATCGACATGCTCGACTTCGCGGACGTGGTGGCGATCAACAAGTTCGAGCGGCGCGGCGCCGACGACGCCCGCCGCGACGTCGCCCGGCAGCTGGTCCGCAACCGCGAGGCGTTCGGCTCCACCTGGGAAGACATGCCGGTCTACGGCACCTCGGCGGCCAGCTTCAACGACGACGGGGTCACCGCGCTGTACCACCAGCTGCGCGACGACCTGGCCGAGCGCGGGCTGAAGGTTGCCGACGGGGTGCTGCCGCGCACCGACACCAAGGTGTCCACCGGTCTGTGGGCACCGATCCCGGCCCGGCGGGTGCGGTACCTCGCCGAGATCGCCGACACGGTGCGCGGCTACCACGAGGCCACCGAGGCGGCGGTCGCGCTGGCCCGGCAGGTGCAGGCGCTGCGCATCAGCGCCGAACTCGTCGACGCCCGAACCGAACTCGACACCAAGGCGGCCGAGCTCGACGCCCGGCAGACCCCGAGCGACCGCGCCGCGATCGCCGACTGGCCGGCACTGGCGGCACAGTACGCCGGCGCCGAGCAGGTCGTCGTGGTCCGGGACACCGAGATCCGTACCCAGCTGCGCCGCACCTCGCTGTCCGGTAGCTCGGTGCCTCGGGTGGCGTTGCCCCGGTACACCGATCACGGCGAGTTACTGCGCTTCCTGCGCGGGGAGAACCTGCCCGGCCGGTTTCCGTTCACCGCCGGAGTGTTCCCGTTCAAGCGGGAAGGCGAGGATCCGGCCCGGATGTTCGCCGGCGAGGGCGACGCGTTTCGCACCAACCGCCGGTTCCATCTGTTGTCGGCGGGACAGCCGGCGGCCCGGCTGTCCACGGCGTTCGATTCGGTGACCCTCTACGGCCGCGATCCCGATCCGCGCCCGGACATCTACGGCAAGGTCGGCACGTCCGGGGTATCGATCGCGACGGTCGACGATATGGCCGCGCTCTACGCCGGATTCGACCTGCTCGCGCCGACCACGTCGGTCTCGATGACGATCAACGGCCCGGCCCCGACCATCCTCGCGTTCTATTTCAACACCGCGATCGAGCAGCAGGTCACCGCGTTCACCGAGCGGACCGGGCGCGTCCCCGATGCCGCCGAACGCGCCGAGCTGACCGCGAAAACCTTTGCGACGGTGCGCGGGACGGTGCAGGCCGACATCCTGAAGGAAGATCAGGGGCAGAACACCTGCATCTTCTCCACCGAGTTCTCGCTGCGGATGATGGGCGACATCCAGGAGTGGTTCATCGCCAACGGGGTACGCAACTTCTATTCGGTCTCGATCTCCGGGTACCACATCGCCGAGGCCGGGGCGAACCCGATCAGCCAACTGGCGTTCACCCTGGCCAACGGCTTCACCTACGTCGAGTCGTATCTGGCCCGCGGCATGGCCATCGACGATTTCGCGCCCAACCTGTCGTTCTTCTTCTCCAACGGGATGGACCCGGAGTACACCGTGATCGGCCGGGTCGCGCGGCGGATCTGGGCGATCGCGATGCGAGACCGGTACGGCGCGAACGAGCGTTCGCAGAAGCTGAAGTACCACGTGCAGACCTCGGGCCGGTCGCTGCATGCGCAGGAGATGGCGTTCAACGACATCCGCACCACTCTGCAGGCGCTGTGTGCGCTCTACGACAACGCGAACTCGTTGCACACCAACGCCTACGACGAGGCGGTCACCACCCCGTCGGCCGACTCGGTCCGCCGCGCCCTGGCCATCCAGCTGATCATCAACCGGGAGTGGGGCCTGTCGATGAACGAGAACCCGCTGCAGGGTTCGTTCGTCGTGGACGAGCTCACCGACCTGGTCGAGGAGGCGGTGCTGCGCGAGTTCGACCGGATCAGCGAGCGCGGCGGCGTGCTGGGCGCGATGGAGACCGGGTATCAGCGCGGCAAGATCCAGGACGAGTCGATGCGCTACGAGCAGCGCAAACACGACGGCAGCCTGCCGATCATCGGGGTGAACACGTTCCGCAATCCCAAGGGTGACGCGGACGGGCACGCCGAGCTGGAACTGGCCCGCGGCACCGAGGCCGAGAAGCAGTCCCAACTGGACCGGCTGGCCGATTTCCACACCCGACACCGCATCGACGCCGAGCAAGCGCTGGCCCGGCTGCGCGCCGCGGTGATCGGCCTCGGCGACGGAACCGATGGGACGAAGGCCGAGCGGGAGAACGTGTTCGCGGTACTGATGGACGCGGCTCGGGTCTGCTCGCTCGGCCAGATCACCGACACGTTCTTCGAGGTGGGCGGGCAGTACCGGCGCAACGTGTAGGCGCGAAACGCGCCAGGCCACCGGCTGCGGAAACGACTCGCATCGATGCACGACGCGGCATAACGTGGGTGCTCCCCCAGCGATAAGGACCGGACCATGTCGATACCCACCGTTTCAGCCGCAGTCCGAGCAGTCGCAATCGCCCTGACGGTCGGTGCCGGTTCCCTCCTCGGCGGCGCCGGAATGGCGTCGGCCGACGTCGCGCCCGGCACCTACACGTCGACGACGCTGGCCGGTGGTCTCGTGCTGTTGCAACGGGACGCTCACGTCGAAGGTGGCGACCTGGTCCTGATCGGGCGTTACCCGATCCATCCGACGCCGAGTGGCGGCTATGCCGATGTCTTCCCCGGCCACCAGGTCGTCATGACCAGCGACGGACACGGCGGATACGCCGGCCCGGCATATTTCGGCGGAGTGCTGATCGGATCGATCCTCTTGACACCGCACAACTGACCGCGATCCGGTCCGGTCGCCTGCTCGACGCGACTCGGCCGTCGCGCGAGCGCGGGTCGCCGGCGTAACGGGAAAGGCCGACGCGCGGATCCAGGTAGAGAGGACCCGCACCCGCAACGGAGTATTCGATGGCCGACATCATCAACTTTCTGTTCATGAACCACGATCCGCTGTACAACGGCGCCCGCGCCTTCTCCGACGCGACCTGCGTCGTGATCCGCGCGCTGGGCGGCGTCTGCAACAGCTATTTCGCCTGACCCCGCCATAGCCGAGGTGGCTAACCTGCACGACGTGCAGGTGCATTCTTTCCCGGACCGGGCTCGATCGCGGCTGACCGCGATAACCCCACGTCGGCTGGACCGGCCGGCGCTGACGCACGCCGCGGTGGCGATCGCGATCGTCGAACCGGCGGCCGCCGGCACCGATCTGGAGCTGGAGTATCTGCTCACCCGGCGCTCCGCCGGGCTCCGTCGACACGCTCGGCAATGGGCGTTGCCCGGGGGCCGTCTGGAACCGGGCGAGACGCCGGTCGACGGGGCGCTGCGCGAGCTGGCCGAGGAGGTCGGCCTCATGCTGGAGCCGGACGCCGTGCTCGGCACGCTCGACGACTACCCCACCCGATCCGGCTACCTGATCACGCCGATCGTGGCCTGGGCCGGTCCGGTCGACCAGCTCCGACCGGACGAGGCCGAGGTCGCCGAGCTGCATCTGCTGTCGCTCGCCGGCCTCGACGTCGAGCCGGAGCTGGAGCGGATTCCCGAGTCGGACAACCCGGTGATCCGCCTACCGCTGTTCGGCCGCTACCTCCACGCGCCCACCGCCGCCGTGCTGTATCAGTTCCGGGAGCTGGTGCTGCACGGCCGGCACACTCCGGTCGCCCACCTGGAGCAGCCGGTGTTCGCCTGGCGCTGAGCCCAGCGCGTTCCCACTCGTCGTGCGGCCTAGAATTGAACGGTGGAATTCACCCGCATAACAGTCGACCCGGAAGTAATGGGTGGTATGCCGTGCATCCGCGGCATGCGCTTTCCGGTGGCGAGTGTTGTGGCGATGTTGGCTGACGGAATGTCGCCACAAGACATCCTCACCGAACATCCCGATCTAGAGCTCGAAGATGTCTCAGAAGCTCTGAAGTACGCCGCAGCGGCGCTCCGCGAGCGGCAACTTCCACTTCGCCGCTCGGCGTGAGGCTGCTACTGGATGAGAATCTATCGCCGGTTGTGGGTGAGCTGCTGATCGAAGCCGGTCACGATGCACGTCACGTACGTGATGTCGATCCAACCGGCACACCCGACGAGGTTGTGATCGAGCACGCGGCGTCGCACGGTCTGATTCTCATCAGCGCCGACACCGACTTTGGGACGCTGCTCGCCCATAGTCACGCGAGCGGGCCATCCTTCGTGCCCATCCGCCGAGCGAGCGGACGACGAGCGTACGAGCAAGCACAGCTACTGATCGAGAACCTTCCGCTCGTCAGCGAGGAACTCGAGGCGGGGGCGATTGTCGTCCTCGGCGAGGACACGATTCGGATTCGTCGCCTGCCGATGTGAGACCGCTGCCGACAGCGTGCGACCGCCTCGACCGTAGGGTAGCCACGTGCATGACACCAGCGGCCCCTCGTCGGACAACGCAACCCGTCGAGTGGTGGTGGTCGGCGGCGACGCGGCCGGGATGAGCGCCGCGCACGCGGCGCTGCGCGGCGCACACGCCCGCGGGCACGCGCTCGACCTGGTGGTGCTCGAGCGAACCGGGCACACGTCGTATTCCGCCTGCGGGATTCCGTACTGGATCAGCGGCGACGTGGCCGCGGCCGACGACCTGGTCGCCCGCACCTACCAGCAACACCGCGACCTCGGCGTCGACCTGCGGCTGGGCACCCGGGCCACCGCCGTCGACCTCGACCGCCGCACCGTCACCGCGATCGATGACACCGAAACCAGCACGATGCTCGAGTTCGACGAGCTGGTATTCGCCACCGGCGCCGCCCCGATCGTGCCGGACTGGGCCCGCACCGACACCGGTGCGCTGATCTCGGGCGTCCATCCGGTGAAGAACCTCGACGACGGCGCGGTCTGGCTCGATCTGCTGGCCCCCCATCGCAACGTTCGGGACGCGGTTATCGTCGGCGGCGGCTACATCGGCGTCGAGATGGCCGAAACGTTGCTGCGCCGGGACGTGCGCACCACCCTGCTGACCCACGGGACGGTTCTGGGCAACCTGGAACCGGTCCTCTCCGATCGGGTCGCTGCCGGCCTCCGGGCGGCCGGGATCGATCTTCGATCGCATACCGAGGTGGCCGGGGTCCAGGTCGATTCCACCGGCCGGGTTCGGGCGGTAACCACCGCCACCGGGGACGAGCTGCCCGCCGACGCGGTGGTGCTGGCCGTCGGCGTCCGACCGGCAACCGAACTCGGCGCGGCCGTCGGACTCCCGCTCGGCAGCGACGGCGGCTATCTGCCCGATCCGACGGGTCGACTCGCGCCCGGGGTCTGGGCGGCCGGCGACTGCTGCGAGTGTCGGCATCGGATCACCGGCGCGGTCCTGTTCGCCCCGCTCGGCACCCACGCGAACAAGCAGGGACGGGTGGTCGGCGACAACATCGCGGGCGGGCGGGCCGAGTTCGCCGGTGTCCTGGGCTCCTCGATCACCCGGTTCGTCGCCGACGGGGTGCATCTGGAGATCTCCCGGACCGGGCTGTCCACCGCCGAGGCTGCCGCCGCCGGGATCGACTACGCCGACCTGCTCACCGAGAGTGACACGGCGAGCGGATACATGCCCGAGGCCGATCCGATCGCGGTGCAGGTGGTCGCCGGGACCGCCGACCGACGACTACTGGGCATGCAGATCGTCGGTGGCCGGGGTGCCGGCAAACGGATCGACACCGCGGCCGCGGCGATCTGGGGCGGGCTGACCGTGGACGACCTGGCCGCGATGGACCTCGCCTACTCACCCCCGTTTGCCACGGTCTGGGACGCGGTGCAGATCGCGGCCCGGCGGCTGGCCGACCGGCTGTAGGCCCGAATCGGCCGCAAACCCGACCGAATCACCCGGTCACCGGCCTATCGTCGACGAGCAGCGGGAACCCAAACGCCAGATCCGGAGTCACCGATGAGCCCCTTGGTCACCATGCTGAACGACGCCGCCCCGTACTGGGTCCCGAGGTTCTGGTCCTACCTCTACGAGAACAGTTCGACGATCAACGACCTGTCACGGAACTTCGGCCTGACGCTCTGCTCGGTGCTCGGCAATGTCGGCTTCGCCTGCAGTACCTGACGCCGGCACACCTGACACCGGGCGGAGCGTGCGGCCGAAGTCGTTGCGGAGCGTGCCGAACGCATCGAGCAGGTAGTTCTGCCGCATCTGCCACGGTGCGCGCGACCCCTGCTTCGGGAAGGCGTCGACCGATCGTCGGATATACCCCGAGGTCAGCCCGAACAACGGGGATGCCGCCATCGGCTTGTCCGCCTCCGGCACGACGGCGTCGATGCCGTTCCCGGCCATCCAGTTCAACACCTTGCACACCAGTCGGGACGACAGGTCGGCGCGCAGCGTCCACGAAAGTCGGCTGTAGCCGATGCAGAACGCGAAGTTCGGAATGCCGCTGACCATCGCGCCCCGCCAGACGAACTCGTCGGCGACGTTCACCGGCCGGCCGTCGATCCCGACCGCGAGACCACCGAACGTTGTCAACTCGAGCCCGGTGGCGCCGACGATGATGTCCGCTTCCAGGACCCGGCCCGAGGTGAGCCGGATGCCGGCGGGGACGATCTCGGCGATCGTGTCGGTGACCACCTCGGCGTGACCGGCCTTGATCGCCTTGAAGATGTCGGCACCCGGCGCCGCGCAGAGTCGCTGCTCCCAGGGCCGGTACGCCGGGGTGAAGTGCTGCTCGACCGCCTCGGCGCCCAGGACCCGCTGCACTCGACCGAGCAGGAACGCGCGGGCGCGGTCCGGAAACCGCTCGCAGTACTGCTGGAACCCGATGTTGAATACGACGTTCTTGACCCGCGCCGCGCGGTGTGCGATCCGCTCGGGCAGGTGGGTACGCAGCCAGTCGGCCTGCCGGTCCCGGCTCGGAACCGCGCTGATCCAGGTGGGACTGCGCTGCAGCATGGTCACGTGCGTGTCGGCCGACGCCATCGCCGGAACAAGGGTCACCGCGGTCGCGCCGCTGCCGATGATCACGACTCGTTTGCCGGCGTAGGCGAGGTCTTGCGGCCAGAACTGCGGATGCACGAACCGACCCGCGAAGCTGTCCGCGCCGGGGAACTCCGGGGCGTGCCCGTGGTCGTAGTCGTAGTAGCCGGCGCAGGCATAGAGGAACCCCGCGCGCACCGTGCGGGTCGTCCCGCCCTGCTCGAGCGTCACCGTCCAGACCCGATCGGCGGTGGACCAGTCGGCGGCCGTGACGCGGGTCCGGTAGACGATCTTCCGGTCGATGCCGTTCTCGACGGCGGTCTCGCGAATGTAGTCGAGGATCGCCGGTCCGGACGCGATCGCTTCAGCGGCTCGCCACGGCTTGAACGGATAGCCCAGGGTGTACATGTCCGAGTCGGACCGCACCCCCGGGTAGCGGAAGAGGTCCCAGGTGCCGCCGAGCATCTCCCGCGCCTCGACGATGACGTAGGTCCGATCGGGGCACTCGGTCTGCAGCCGGTAGGCGGCGCCGATGCCGGACAGACCGGCGCCGATGACGAGGACATCGACGTATTCGGGGACGTGGTATCTCATACTCCGACTGTGGTTCAGGCGTGGGGCGCGCGGTTAGCCCGCGACGACGAGATTTTATCCCCAGGCGACGCTTTCGCCCGCATCTGGGTCGGCGTCTTCCCCCACCACCGCCTGGCGGCTCGCGTGAACGACGGCTGCACATCGAAGCCGACCATCGCACCGATCTGGCCGACCGTGAGGTCGGTCCCGAGCAGCAGGCGCAACGCCTTCTCCCGCCGCGCGTCGTCGACCACCGCACCGAACGTCGTACCCGCTGCGGCCAGCTGCCGCTGCAGCGTGCGCGGGTGCATCAACATGAGCCCGGCCACCCCGTCGAGGGTGGGTGGCGCGACACCGAGCGAATCGAGCACCGGAGTCCGCACCCGGGAGACGAGGTCGTCGCCCCGGTCGCCCGCCCGGCGAGCGAGGTACGCCATCGCCAGCTGGTAGATGGTGTCGTCGCCGCGCCGCAGCTCCCGCTCGGCGACGGCGGCCGGAAAGCGCAGCACCGCGGCGCGCAGCGGACGACCGATCTGCACCGGCGCGCCGAAGAACTCGCGGTAGGTCGCCAACGGGGCGATCGGCGTGTACGGCAGCTCCACGCCGCGCAGACCGTAGGAGCCGCCGCTGATCTGGCTGAGCACGCGGTGCGCGAAGCCCAGCCCCAGATCGGTCGTCTGTACCGGACCGTGCTCGTCGGCCGGCCGGTAGTAGAGCGCGACGATCCCGGACGTCGGGTCCGGGTCTTCGCCGAGCGTGAGGCTGACCGCCTGGCTGTGCACGCCCAGGTACCGCGTCAGGCAGTCCAGCGCCGCGCCGAGGGTCCGGGAGTTGGTCAGCGCGACGGCGAGCGGTCCGAGAACCGACAACGACTGTTTGGCCGCGATCCGAAGCCCCAAGTCGGGGCAGTCCAGGTCGGCCGCCGCGGTTTCGACCAGGGCAGCAGCCGTCGCGGGCGCCACGGTGATGTCGTCCTGATCGAGGCAACCGGCGGGCAGACCGACCTGCATCCGGTAGGCCTCCGGGTCGCCGCCGAGTCCGGTGACGACCTCGCGGAAACCACGTAGCGTTGCCGAGCGCACGAAGGTCACGCGAACTATTGTCGCGCGTGGATAAGAACCCGACGCGCGGAGATAATGTCGTCGGGCCCGTAGCGGCCAGAGTCGATGTCATGAGAGCACTCATGTTCGTCGGCCCGGGCACACTCCGCTTCGACGACGTCGACGCCCCGACCATCGTGCAGCCCACCGACGCGTTGGTCCGCCCGATCGCGGCGACCACCTGCGACCTCGACCACCACGTGATCGGCGGCAAGACGCCGTTCTCCGGGTTCGGACCGTTCCCGCTCGGACACGAGTGCGTCGGCAAGGTCGTCGAGGTCGGCCCCGACTGCGCGGGGGTCGCGGTCGGCGACGTGGTCGGCGTGGCCTGGCATATCGCCTGCGGCACCTGCGCCGAATGCCGCCGTGACCATCCCGCCCGGTGCCTGCGGCACGGCGACGCCCAATACGGCCTCCCGGTGAACGGCCACTGGGGCGGCACCTTCTCCGAGCTGATCCGGGTGCCGTTCGCCGACTACAACCTGCTGAAACTGCCGGACACGATCAATCCGGTGCACCTCGCATCGATCGGCGACAACTTCGCGCTCGGCTGGGAAACGGTGATGCCGACCGTGGCCGGCATGGCCGAGCCCAAGATCGGCGTCTTCGGCGGCACCGGTTCGATCGGCCTCTACGTCGCGGATGTGGCGCAGCATCTCGCGCCGGGGCACGCGATCTACTACGACGACGACCCGGTCCGGATGGCCGTCGCGCAACAGCTCGGCATCGAGGTCCGTGACCTTCGCGACGGCTACGACACCGACCACGACCTGTCGGTCGACACCACCTGCGACCCGGCGAAGCTGAACCAGGTCTTGGGCTCGGTGCGACCCGAGGGCTACGTCAACTCGGTCGGCATCTACTTCGCGCCGGTCGAGATCCCGCTGCTCAGCCTGTATGTGCGCGGCGTCCACTTCCACAACGGCAAAGGTCAGGCACGGCCGGCGATGACGCCGATCCTGGCGAACGTGGTGAACGGAAAGCTCCACCCCGAGATCGTCACCAGCGGTGTCTACCCCTGGGAACAGATTCCCGAGGTGCTGACCAGCGACAACCCCGGACACAAGCCGATCTTCACCCTGGACGGCTGATTGCGCGTTACGGGCACCGGCCCCGACTACCCCAGTCCGGCGATCACCACGGTCAAGATCCGCCGCAACTCGGCTCGGTCGGGGTCGGTCAGCCCGGCGAAGACCGCATCGTGGCGTTGTAGCCGGGCCGCTTCCAGCGTTTCCCACAGCGCCCGGCCCGCGCCGGTGAGCACGACCACCGCGGCGCGCCGATCGTCCGGGTCGGCCCGGCGCTCGACGAGCCCTCGTTCGGCGAGCCCGTCGACCACCTCGGTGGCCGACCGGCGGGTGACGTGCAGCCGATCGGCCAGCTCCGACAGCCGCGGCCCCGCGCCGGATTCGTCGCGCGCGACCACCCCGAGCGCCCGGGCCAGGTGCGGGGACAGCCCGTAGGGCTCCAGCTCTGCGATCCAGCGGCGTCGCGACTCGTGCGCGACCCGCATCACCAACTGCTGCAGGCTCGCATCGTCGGGCGAGTCGGGCATCCGCACGGGAATAGTCTAGCCGGGTGGTCTGGTTGACTCATGGTGAGGTAACCTCATCAATGTCCTCCAGGAGGTGCGCTTGCCGACACTCGACCTTCGCCCCGGCCCGGTCGGGCCGACCCGAAAGAATCCGCAGGATCTCGCCCAGCTGGCCGAACACCCGGTCGCGCCGGCCCGGATCCTGGCCCTGTTCCGGCCCCATCGGCGGGCGCTGACCGGCGTGACGGCGATCATCGTCGCCACGTCGCTGATCGGCCTGGCCAACCCGTTCATCCTGCGAGCTCTGATCGACCACGCGATCCCGCAGCACGACGTCCGGGCCGTCGTCGGCCTGGTCACCGCGATGCTTTCGATCACCGTCGTCACCCAGCTGTTCGGGGTGGTGCAGACCTGGATCGCGACCGGCGTCGGCCAACAGGTGATGCACGGGCTGCGCACGACGCTGTTCGAGCACCTGCAACGGATGCCGCTCGGCTTCTTCACCCGGACCCGCAGCGGCGAGGTGCAGTCCCGGGTGACCAACGACATCAACGCGATGCGCGGGGTGGTCACCGACACCGCGACCTCGATCGCGGCCAATGTGACGACCGTGATCGGGACCGCGGTGGCGATGGTCGCACTGTCCTGGAAGCTGTCGCTGCTGAGCCTGATCGTGCTGCCACCGGCGGTCCTGCTGACCCGTCAGGTGGCCCGGATGCGCCGCTCGATCCAGGCTCGGGCACAGCAGGCTACCGCCGAGCTACAGACCCAGATCGAGGAGTCGCTGTCCATCGGCGGGGTGCTGCTCGGCAAGACGTTGGGCTCCGGACCGGCGCTGTCCGAACGATTCACCGATACCTCGTCGGCGCTGACCCGGCTCGAGCTCCAGGCCGAACTCGCCGGGCGCTGGCGGATGGGCGCGATGTCGATCGTGCTGGCCGCGGTGCCGGCGGCGATCTATCTGGCCGCGGGCCTGCCGGCCACCGGGGCCGGAATGTCGATCGGCACCCTGGTGGCGTTCACCGCGCTGCAGAACGCCCTGTTCCGGCCGTTGCTCGGGGTACTCAATGTCGGCGCCCGGGTGATCACGTCGATGGCGCTGTTCAGCCGGATCTTCGAGTACCTGGACCTACCCGTGGAGATCGCCGATCCAGCGCAGCCGGTGCCGGTGGGCCCTACGTCCGCCGGACACCTGGAGTTCGACCGGGTCACCGTCCGATACCCGGATGCTCCGCAGGCTGCGTTGGCCGAGGTGAGCCTGGACGTGCCGGCCGGCGCTACCGTGGCCCTGGTCGGGGCCACCGGCTCCGGGAAGAGCACCTTGGCCGGGCTCGCGTCGCGGCTGGCCGACCCCACCTCGGGCAGCGTCCGGATCGACGGGACCGATCTGCGCGCGATGCGGCTCGCCGACGTGACGCGGCTGGTCGGCGTGGTCACCCAGGAGAACTACCTGCTGCACACCACCGTGCGGGAAAACCTGCGCGTCGCTCGCCCGGACGCCACCGACGAGCAGATCGTCGCCGCGGCCCGAGCGGCCCAGATCCACGATCTGATCGCCGGGCTACCGGATGGCTACGAGACGGTTGTCGGCGCCCGCGGCTACCGTTTCTCCGGCGGCGAGCAGCAACGGATCGCGCTGGCCCGCACCATCCTGCGCGACCCGCCGATCCTGATCCTGGACGAGGCCACCTCGGCCCTGGACAACACCACCGAACGCGCGGTGCAACGCGCGCTGGACGAGGCCGGCCGTGGCCGCACCGTGCTGACCATCGCCCACCGGCTGTCCACGGTCCGGCACGCCGACCTGATCGCGGTGCTCGACGCGGGCCGAATCGTCGAGCGGGGCACCCATGACGAGCTGATCCGGCGCGACGGGCGGTACGCCGAGCTGGTCCGGGCGCAAGCGGCCCGGGAACCGGCCTACGCCGAATAGTCGGGCCCGCGGCGGATGAGCACTGCACCCGGATCGATACACACTATCGCCCGTGAACGTGTGTAATCTTGCGTCATGCGGTTCAACGTCTCCTTCCCCGACGATCTCCACGCGGAGATCAAGGAAGTGGTCGGCTCGGGTGACATCGAGTCCGAATCGGTCTCCGGATTCCTCGCTATGGCCGCGCGTCGCGCCCTGGCCTATGTCCGCGACGCGCGCACGATGGACGAGCTGTTCGGCCCGGCCTCACCCGACGAGCTGGCACTCGTGGCGAGCATGCGGCGCACCGACACCACCACGTGATCTACGTAGGCTGCGTCTTCGCCGCTCCTGCGCTCGTCGACTTCGCCGCGGGCACCAGCATCTATGTCCGTGCCCGGGTCCGTGCCGCCATCGCCGACCAGGGCACGATCGTGCTCCCGGCCGCCGTCCTGCAAGCCGCCTGGCAAACCGCACCCGAGTCCGCACACCACGTGCTCGATCGGTTACCGACGATGGAGGTCTTCCATGTCGATGATCTCGACGGCGTGATCGCCAAACAGGCCGGATTGCTCGGCGTCACGACCAGCCTGTCGGTCGACCAGGCCCAGGCCGCGTGGTCGGCGCTGGTCCGCGGCTGGCCGCTGCTCACCACCGACGGCGGGGTCTACGCCGCCATCCGGGGGTTGACGATCGAAAGCCTGCCCTGATTCGCGGGCGGCGGACGCTATCCGGTCGGCGGGTCGAGCGTCACCACCACGGCAGCGTCGGTACCGCTGCCTTTGCCGATCAGCTTGGCCATGCTGCCGAACAGCGCGATCGCCCGGAACTGGATGCCGTACTTCTGCTTGATCCGGTCCCGAACCTTGGCGAACGTGGCGTCGTCGGTATGAACTGTCGCGGTACCGGCGAGCACGGCCGCATCGGCCTTCGGCTTGCCCCGACTGTCCGACGGTTGCAACAGCACCGCCGGGTTGTGGGCCAGTCGCTTCACCTTGTAGCTCGACGACGCGGTGGTGAACCCGAGGGTGCCGTCGCCCAGATCCGCGATCCACACCGGCGTGGCTCGGGCCGTGCCGTCCTTCCGGTAGGTGGTGAGGGCCACGTAGTTCGCGTCGGCGATGGATTCAGGCACGGTCCCAGCGTAATCCAGATTCGTCACCTGGCCCGGACGACCGACCTCCGGCGGTGCACACCAACTGCAGTGCACATCAACGGCGGTGCCCGTCTCACGTTCGTCGTCCGGCAGGCGTCTTCAAGGCACAGCGAGGTCAAAGCACACACAGAGATGGGGATCAAGCGATGGATACGCGACATGTCCTGGTGGACACCACGCTCGGTCCGGTCACGATCGTCGCTTCCGGCGACGCGATCACCGGGCTCTACTTCCGGCACCACATTCGGCGGCCGGCGCAACACACGTTCGGCCGCGTGGTCGGCGGCGATCACGATGCACTGCTGGTCGCGGCGGCGGCGCAGTTGCACGAGTACCTGACCGGTGCTCGCCGTGCGTTCGCGCTTCCGTTCGCTCCCACCGGCGACGCCTTCCAGCACGCCGTCTGGCGCATCGTCGCGGAGGTACCGTTCGGTGAGACGACCACATATGGGGCGGTCGCGGAGCGCCTGGGCGACCGGTCGCTCGCGTATCGGGTCGGGCAGGCGGTGGGTGCGAATCCGTTGTGCGTGTTCGTGCCGTGCCACCGGGTACTGGGGGCGACGGGGAAGCTGACCGGTTACGCCGGTGGGCTGGGACGCAAGCGGGCCCTGCTGGACTTGGAGGAGCCCGCCCGGATCAGCGCGGGACGATTGTTCTAGTGGGTCTCACGACAGAGTCACCTGAGCCGTATTCGATGAGATGACGATGATGAAGCAACCGTTCGAGGCCGTCGTCGCGCAGCACGGCGTCACCGTGCTGCGCGTCTGCCGCACCGTCCTCGGCGTACCCGGCCCTGGGGTGCATGACGCAGAGGATGCCTGGTCGGAGACGTTCCTGGCCGCGATGCGCGCCTACCCGGAGCTTCCGGACACGGCGAACGTCGAAGCCTGGCTGGTGACCATCGCCCGCCGCAAGGCGATCGATGTGCACCGGGCCGCGAAACGCAACCCGCTGCCGGTCGAGACACTGCCCGAGACGCCGACCGCGCTGGGGATCCCCGGTGCGAACGACACCGATGTGTGGGAGTTCGTCGGCCGGCTGCCGGACAAGCAGCGGCAGGCGATCACCTTCCGCTACCTGGCCGGGATGTCGTACGCGGAGATCGCCGGCATCCTCGGCGGCACCGTCGACGCGGCCCGACGAGCGTCGGCCGACGGCCTGAAGAAGCTCAGAAAGAATTATCCGGGCGCTCACGTGCAAGGAGCACCATCATGAACGGCACGAACATCGACGAGACCATTGCCGCGCTACATCGCCGACTGGAAGCTGCCGCGCAGGCCGAGGGCCTCCTCGACGTGGCGTACACGACGGTGGACAGTCCGGTCGGGACGCTGCTGCTCGCGGCCACGCCGAAGGGGCTGGTCCGGGTCGCCTATGCGGTCGAAAACCATGATCGGGTGCTGGAGAGTCTGGCCGTGCGGGTCAGCCCCCGCATTCTGCGGTCCCCGAAGCAGCTCGAGCCCGCCGCGCGTGAGCTGGACGAGTACTTCGCCCACAAGCGCAAGGTCTTCGACCTCGACCTGGATCTGTCGCTTTCGCACGGGTTTCGCCGGCTGCTGCAGGAGCACCTGCCCGAGATCGAGTACGGCCGGACCCGCAGTTACAAGGAGATGGCCGAGCTGGTCGGCAACCCCAAGGCGGTCCGGGCGGTCGGCACCGCCTGCGCGACCAACCCGCTCCCCGTCGTGGTGCCCTGTCACCGCGTGCTGCGCAGCGACGGGTCGCTCGGCGGCTACATCGGCGGGCTGGCGGCCAAGACGGCCCTGTTGGAGCTGGAGGCCGCCGCATGACCCTGGCGAACAGCACCGGGAAGAAGGTTCACCAGCCGGTCGACCCGTGGCGCGAGCGGGTCGAGTCGGCGGACTGGGCGGCGGTGACCGAGGAGGTCGACGAGTACGGGGGCGCGCTGTTGCCGCAGCTCCTCACACACGCGGAGACCGTGGCGCTGCGCGATGCCTACGCCGATGACGAGCTGTTCCGTAGCACGATCACCATGGGCCGCCATCGCTTCGGCGAGGGCCGGTACCGGTACTTCCACGCCCCCTACCCGGAGCCGATCGAACGGCTGAAGCAGGCGCTGTATCCGCGGCTACTGCCCATCGCCCGGGACTGGTGGACCAAACTCGGCCGGGAAACTCCGTGGCCGGACACGCTGGACGAGTGGCTGGACATGTGCCACGAAGCCGGACAGACGAAGTCGACGGCGATCTTGCTGAAGTACGGCGAGAAGGACTGGAACGCGCTGCACCGCGACCTCTACGGCGACCTCGTGTTCCCGCTTCAAGTGGTCGTCAACCTGAACGAGCCCGGCGTGGATCACACCGGCGGCGAGTTCCTGCTGCTCGAGCAGCGTCCCCGCGCCCAATCCCGCGGCACCGCCACCCTGCTGCCGCACGGCCACGGCTATGTGTTTACCACCCGTGACCGTCCGGTGAAATCCGCCCGTGGCTGGTCCGCTGCGCCCGTGCGGCACGGCGTCTCCGCGATCCGTTCCGGCGAGCGGCACACCCTCGCCCTCGTCTTCCACGACGCCGCATGAGGTACTGGCTCACCGGCCCGGACGGCCGCCGCTACGCATCTCCGGTCGGGGGCACCTGGGGCGGCCACCGGGGCGGAAAGATCTACGGCCGCCTCGACTGCCCGGCGGCGCTCCGCGCGATCGCCAAGGGCGGGTATGTGCGCAACCGGGTGTTCTTCGCCGACGAGGCCACCGCCGTCGCAGCCGGCTACCGCCCTTGCGGCACCTGCTGCAAAGACCGCTACCGAGCATGGAAGCAGGATCGGATCGGCACCGATCCGAGGGCCGGGTCATGATGCTGTTCGGCCCCGAGATCGAACCACTCGACCCCAGCGAGCCCGGCCCCGGCGCGGTGCTGGTGCCGGGCTGGCTCACGCTCGACCAGCAGAGCTGGATCGTCGGCCGGTTCCGCGAATGGGCCGGCGGGCCGGTGCCGATCCGTGCCGCCAAGGTCCGCGGACACGAGATGTCGGTGCGCACCGTGTGTCTGGGCTGGCACTGGCAACCGTACAAGTACACGCGCGAGGCCACCGACGTCAACGGCGCCCGGGTGCTGCCGTTCCCCGATTGGATGGTCCGGCTCGGCCGCCGCGCGCTGCGTGAAACCGGCTACCGCGACACCGATGCCGAGACCTACACGCCGGACACCGCGCTGGTGAACTACTACGACGACACCGCGCGCATGGGCATGCACCAGGACAAGGACGAACGCTCGCCGGCGCCGGTCGTCTCGCTGTCCATCGGCGACGCATGCACCTTCCGGTTCGGCAATACCGAGAACCGCGGCAAGCCCTACACCGACCTCCGGTTACGCTCCGGCGACCTGTTCGTCTTCGGCGGCGCCGCCCGCCTCGCCTACCACGGTGTCACCCGGATCCACCCCGGCACCGCCCCCGACGGCTGCGGCCTGGACCGCGGGCGAATCAATATCACCACACGCATGACCGGACTCACCGGATGACCGAACCCGCTGCCGACCCCGGCGTCGTCATCGGCGACGACGGACTCACCCGCCCCGGGTGGGCCGCGGTCGACCCGCTGCTGCGCGACTATTACGACACCGAGTGGGGCATGCCGGTCACCGACGAACGTGGGGTGTTCGAGCGGGTCAGCCTCGAAGGATTCCAAGCCGGCCTGTCCTGGGCCACCATCCTGCGCAAGCGCCCCGCGTTCCGGGCCGCGTTCCACGACTTCGACCCCGACCGCATCGCCGGATACGGCGATCGCGACATCGAACGCCTCCTCGCCGATCCCGGCATCGTCCGCAACCGGCAGAAGATCGTCGCCACGATCGGCAACGCCCGCGCCACCGTGGAGCTGCGAGACGATGGGGGCCTGGCGGCGTTGATCTGGTCGTTCCAGCCGGCGTCGACACCCCGACCACGCCGGCTCGAGGACATCCCCACCACCTCGCCCGAGTCCGTCGCCTTGGCCGAGGAGCTCCGCCGCCGCGGGTTCAGGTTCGTCGGGCCGACCACGATGTTCGCTCTGATGGAGGCGATCGGGATCATCGACACCCACCTGCTCGGCTCGCACCGGCGCGGCAGCTCCGGCATCTGGCCGGCATGAGCATCATCCGCGTCGATGCGCATGGGCCGTTCCACCACCGGGCCGCGCTCGCCATGCTGGCCGCCCACGCGATCCCCGGCGCCGAAGAGCTCGACGGCACCACCTACCGGCGCATCCTCACCATCGACGGCGAGCCGGCGCTCGTCACGATCACCCTCGACCCCGGCGGGCTGACGGCGGTCACCGACCCGAGCGTCGATGACCCCGCACCTGTCGCGGCGCTGATCCGTCGATGGTTCGACCTCGACACGGACACCGCGCTCGTCGACCGAAAGCTCGCCGCCGACCCGGTTCTCGCGCCACTGATCGCCCGCCGGCCGGGGCTGCGCCTGATCGGCTATCCCGACGAGTTCGAGGCCGTCGCCGCGGCGGTGATCGGCCAACAGGTCTCCCTCGCCGCCGCGCGCACCTTCGCGAGCCGCCTCGTCACCGCCTACGGAAACAGGTACGCCGAACTCGGTGCCTTCCCGGTCGCCGCGGCCCTCGCCCGGCTCGGGCCGGCGGAGATTCAACAGTGTGCCGGTCTCACCCGCGCCCGGGCACGAACCCTGCACGAGGTGTCCAGACTCTGGGCCCAGGGCACACTGCTGCACGGCGTTCCCGCCGCGGATGCCCGCCGGCTGTTGCTCGACATCCCCGGCATCGGCCCCTGGACCGCCGATTACCTGCTGGTTCGGGCACTCCACGACCCCGACACGTTCGCGCCCGGTGATCTGGTCGCCCGCCGGGCACTCGGTCTCGACCGGAAAGCGGCAGCGGCCCGGTCACCGGCCTGGGCGCCCTACCGCTCCTACGCGCTCCTGCACCTGTGGACCGACGCCGCCTACCGCTGATCTCGTCCAACCGGGCCGAGCAGCGGGTGCGTGGGCCGGGAATGTCGCCGGTGTGAACAACGACGATCTGGTGGAGCCGAGGGGAATCGAACCCCTAACCCCTGCCTTGCAAAGGCAGTGCTCTGCCAATTGAGCTACGGCCCCGGGCGATTCGCGAACAAGTCGCGATCGTCGGTCGAATGGGTGGGCCTAGGAGGACTTGAACCTCCGACCTCTTCGTTATCAGCGAAGCGCTCTAACCGCCTGAGCTATAGGCCCTTGCTCGAACCGAGTTGTCAGCGTACCCGAGCCTCCCGATCCGAGACAAAACCGCTGCTAGTCCGGGTCGGCCAGCTGCACTTCGACGCCGCCGACCAGGTCCGAGCACTGGTTGTAGATGAACGAACCGATCGTCGCCAGCGCGGTCACCAGCACGACGTTGATCAGGCCGACCACCGCCGAATAGCCGAACACCTGCCCCGCACTGATGATGCCGTCCGAGCTGCTGGTGGAGACGATGTCGGTGAAGGCGTTATTCAGCCGAGCCCACACCCCCATGCCATCCAGCACCAGATAGAGCAGGCCGACGGCGACCATCCAGACGAAGAACAACGCCACCGAGATCACCAGCGACACCTTGAGCATCGACCAGGGGTCGATCTTGCGGATCTGTACCGCTGCCCGCAGTCCGCCGATCGCTGCGCCTTCCACCGCTACCACCGCCCCGACGACCTGCGGCGCCGCGCCGGTCGCGGGCGGCGCCCCGTCGGGTGTGGACGGGTGCCGTACCTCGGAGAGGTCCGGCATGTCCTTGGCCAGCTCCGGCCGGGCGACCTTGCGGGTGGGCCCGTCGATCACCGCGCTGCGCACCGCAATCTCTTGCCGACGAGCATTTTTCGCGGCCAGATCCGCCGCAGTCCGATCCGACGGCGCGATCCGGTTCGGCCCCGCGACCCGCTTCACCGGGGCCGGCCCGGGGCCGCCCGCAGCCGGAGCGGTCGGCGGCAGCGATGCCGGCGGCTGTCCCGGCCGCGCGACGTTGGATTGCGGTTCCCGCTGTGGGCCGCGTTGCCAGGGCGGAGTAGGCCCACCGTCCCGGCCGCCCGGCGGCGGCGTGCGGGGCGGTGCCCCGCGGTCGACGGCCGGCCCGGCTTGCGTCGGGCGCGGTTGCGCGCGCTCCCCGGCCTTCGGCGGCGGAGCCCCGGCCGGCGGTCGCGGTGGTGGAACGGCGCGACCCTGTCCGGTCGGCGGGGCGCCGGAACCCGGACGCGACGCACTTGCGGGGGGCCGGGGCGGTGGTGCCGCTCGCCCCGGATCACCGTCCGGCGGCGCACCGCCCGACGGTGGCCGCAACGCGCCTGTCCCCGGCGCTGCCGGACCGGTTGCTGCCTGCGGCGCTTCGGCCGGACGGGTGCGACCCGTAGACGGATCCGCCGGCTTCGTCCCTCGGGTTTCGTCCTTCGGTGTGCTCACTTACGAATCCTTCGTTCCTGAATCACGCGTTCCTGGGACGTCGTCCGGCTCATCGGCATTGCGGGCGATCGCGAGCAACGTATCGCCCTCCCCGAGGTTCATCAAGCGCACACCTTTGGTCTGCCGCCCGGCTCGACGTACCTGCTTGGCCGCCGTACGAATCACGCCGCCACCCGACGTGATCGCGTAGAGCTCATCGTCGTCGTCCACGATGAGCGCTCCGACAAGCCTGCCACGTCGCCGGTCGTACTGGATCGTCAGGACCCCTTTCCCGCCGCGGCCCTGCGAGGCGTACTCCGCGATGGCAGTCCGCTTCGCATACCCACCAGAGGTCGCAACCAGCAGGTAACCCTCGTGCACCACGTTCAACGAGAGCAGCTCGTCGTCCGGGTTGAACCGCATTCCCTGCACCCCGGACGTCGCCCGGCCCATCGGCCGCAACGCTTCGTCGGTGGCCGCGAACCGGATCGACTGCCCTTGCGCCGACACCAGCAGCAGGTCGTCGCCGGCCGAACACAGCACCGCACCGACCAACTCGTCGCTCTTACCGTCGTCGGTGTCGCGCAGGTTGATCGCCACGATGCCGCCGCTGCGGTTGGAATCGAAATCCGACAGCTTCGACTTCTTCACCAGACCGTTGCGCGTCGCAAGCACCAGGTATGGCGCGTCGTCGTAGGTCTTGATCTGGATCACCTGGGCGATTCGCTCGTCCGGCTGGAATGCCAGCAGGTTTGCCACATGTTGGCCGCGCGCCGTTCGACTCGCTTCGGGCAGCTCGTACGCCTTGGCCCGGTACACCCGGCCCTTGGTGGTGAAGAAGAGGATCCAGTCGTGGGTGGAACAGACGAAGAAGTGCTTGACGATGTCGTCCTGCTTGAGCCCGGCGCCCTGCACCCCCTTGCCGCCGCGCTTCTGCGAGCGGTACAGGTCGGTCTTGGTGCGCTTGGCATAGCCGGTCTCGGTGATCGTGACGACGACGTCTTCGCGGGCGATCAGATCTTCGTCGGTGACATCCCCGTCGGCGGCCACGATCCGGGTCCGCCGATCGTCGCCGTGCCGGTCCACGATCTCGGTCAACTCGTCCCGGACGATCGCCCGCTGCCGCTCCGGCTTGGCCAGAATGTCCTTGTAGTCTTCGATCTCCCGCTCGATCTCGGCCAGCTGATCGACGATCCGCTGCCGCTCCAACGCGGACAGCCGGCGCAACTGCATATCGAGGATCGCCGTCGCCTGGATCTCGTCGATGTCGAGCAGTTCCATCAGGCCCGTGCGCGCGGACTCGGTGTCCGGCGAGCGCCGGATCAGCGCGATCACCTCGTCGAGGGCGTCGAGCGCCTTGACCAGACCGCGCAGGATGTGCGCGCGCTCCTCGGCCTTGCGCAGCCGGTAGGTCGTCCGCCGGACGATCACCTCGAGCTGATGGCCGACATACAGCCGGATGATCTGATCGAGGCGCAACGTGCGCGGCACACCGTCGACGATCGACAGCATGTTGGCGCCGAAGCTGGTTTGTAGCTGGGTGTGCTTGTAGAGGTTGTTCAGCACCACCTTGGCCACCGCGTCCCGGCGCAGTGTGACCACGATCCGCATTCCCACCCGGTCCGACGACTCGTCGTGGATGTCCGCGATCCCGGCGATCTTGGCGTCCTTCACCTGCTCCGCGATGGAGTTGACGAAGTTGTCGGTGTTCACCTGGAACGGCAGCTCGGTGATCACGATCTGGGTGGTGCCGCGCGCGTTCTCCTCGATCTCCACCACACCGCGCATCCGGATCGAACCGCGGCCGGTGGAATAGGCATCGTGGATGCCCTGACCGCCGACGATCAGTCCGTGGGTCGGGAAGTCCGGCCCCTTGATCCGCTCCATGCAGGCCGCGAGTGTGGATTCCTCATCCGCCTCGTGGTTGTCCAGCGCCCAGTAGATCGCGGCGGCGACCTCGCGCAGGTTGTGCGGCGGGATGTTGGTCGCCATACCGACCGCGATGCCGTTGCTGCCGTTCATCAACAGGCTCGGCACCCGGGCGGGCAGGACCGTCGGTTCCTGGGTACGGCCGTCGTAGTTCGGCGCGAAATCGACGGTTTCCTCGTCGATGTCGCGCAGCATCTCCATCGCCAGCGGGGTCAGCCGGCATTCGGTGTACCGCATGGCGGCGGCGCCGTCGTTTCCCCGGGAACCGAAGTTGCCCTGCCCGTCGATCAACGGATACCGCAGCGACCAGGGCTGGGCCATCCGGACCAAGGTGTCGTAGATCGCCGAGTCGCCGTGCGGGTGATAGGCCCCCATCGTGTCGGCCACCGGCCGGGCGGCCTTCACGTACCCGCGGTCGGGCCGGTACCCGTTGTCGTACATCGCGTACAGGATTCGCCGATGCACCGGTTTGAGCCCGTCCCGGACATCCGGTAGCGCTCGGCCGACGATCACGCTCATCGCGTAATCGATGTAGGAGTTCTGCATCTCCTGCTGGATGTCGACCGGTTCGATCCGGTCTCCCCCTTCGGGGGGCAGCGTGGTCTCGGTCACCCGCCGGCGGTCCCTTCAGCCATGAAAAGTGTGGTGAACGTCTGAGCCCGGGAAATACCCGCGGGCTCACACGTCCAGGAAGCGAACATCCTTGGCGTTGCGGGTGATGAAGCTGCGTCGCGCCTCGACATCCTCGCCCATCAGAATGCTGAACAACTCGTCGGCGGCGGCCGCGTCGTCCAAGGTGACCAGCCGCAACACGCGGGTGGCCGGGTCCATCGTGGTTTCCCACAGCTCCTTGGCGTTCATCTCGCCCAGACCCTTGTACCGCTGCACTCCGTCGTCTTTGTTGATCTTCTTGCCGGCGGCCAGGCCCGCGGCCAGCAACGCATCACGCTCGCGATCGGAGAAGGCATATTCCGGCTCGGATCGCTGCCACTTCAGCTTGTACAGCGGCGGTTGCGCGAGGTACACGTGCCCGTGCTCGACCAGCGGCCGCATGAACCGGAACAACAGCGTCATCAGCAGGGTCGAGATGTGCTGGCCGTCCACGTCGGCATCGGCCATCAGCACGATCTTGTGATACCGCAACTTGCCGATATCGAACTCGTCGTGGATACCGGTGCCGAACGCGGTGATGATCGACTGCACTTCGGTGTTCTTCAGGACCCGGTCGATCCGGGCCTTCTCGACGTTGATGATCTTTCCGCGGAGCGGCAGGATCGCCTGGAACATCGAGTCCCGGCCGGACTTGGCCGAGCCACCGGCGGAGTCGCCCTCCACGATGTAGATCTCCGACTTGCTCGGATCCTTCGATCGGCAGTCGGCCAGCTTCCCCGGCAGTCCACCCAGATCGGTGGCACTCTTGCGCCGCACCAGCTCCCGTGCCTTGCGGGCCGCGATCCGGGCCTGCGCCGAGGACACCGCCTTGTTCACGATCACCTTGGCATCGGCCGGGTTCGCCTCGAACCAGTGCGCCAGATGTTCGTTGCAGGTGCGCTGCACGAACGACTTGACCTCGGTATTGCCCAGCTTGGTCTTGGTCTGGCCCTCGAACTGCGGCTCGGCCACCTTCACCGAGACGATCGCCGCCAAACCCTCCCGGATGTCGTCGCCGGTGAGTTTGCCGTCCTTGTCCTTGATCAGCTTCTTGTCGGTGGCGTACTTGTTGACCACCGCGGTGAGCGAAGCCCGGAAGCCTTCTTCGTGCGTTCCGCCCTCATGGGTGTTGATCGTGTTGGCGAAGGTGTGCACCGACTCGGAGTAGCCCGCGTTCCACTGCATCGCGACCTCGACCTCGTGCCCGGTGCCCTTGCCCGTGAAGGAAACCACCGAGTTGTGGATCGGTGTCTTGGTCCGGTTGATATGCCGGACGAAATCCTCTAAGCCGCCTGGATAGTGGTAGACGCGCGAACGCACCTTCGGCGTCCCGGCCTTCGCCTCGGCCGCCTCTTCTTCCTGCGACTTCGGGGCTGCTGCGGTGTCGCCGAGCTGATCCTCGGGCACCTCGTCGGCGCGTTCGTCGGTGAGCGTGATGGTCAGTCCCTTGTTCAGGAATGCCATCTCCTGCAACCGACGGGCAACCGTCTCGAAGTTGTAGGTCGTCGTTTCGAAGATGTCCGGATCGGCCCAGAATCGCACCGTCGTGCCGGTCTTGCGGGTCGGGTTGCCCTGCACGAGCGGCCCCGGCTTGGCGTCCTTGTACTGCTGCGCCCAGTGGAACCCGTCCCGGCTGATCTCCACCTCGAGCGTGGTGGAGAGGGCATTCACCACCGAGATCCCGACGCCGTGCAACCCGCCGGACACCGCATAGGCGTCGGAGTCGAATTTGCCGCCGGCGTGCAGCTGGGTCATCACGACCTCGAGGGTCGGGATACCGGAGGCATGCATCTCCACCGGGATGCCGCGGCCGTCGTCGATCACCTCGATACCGCCGTCGGCGAGCAGCGTGACCGCCACCTTCGTGGCGTAACCGGCCATCGCTTCGTCGACCGAGTTGTCGACCGCTTCCCAGATCAAATGGTGCAGACCACGTTCACCGGTGGAACCGATATACATACCGGGCCGCTTACGAACCGCTTCCAGCCCCTCGAGCACCGTGATCGAGGAAGCCCCGTAATCCTGCTTGCCCTGACCACTCTTCGAGCTTGCCGAGTTCGAGCGTTGCGCAGCCACGAGTAGGTTGGTCTCCTTTTCGGACAAGTCGAACGGCCTGCGCCGCGTACCGCTGTTGGTAGGTACCAACAGTCATCCTACTGGTACACGCGGACTACACCGCGCCTATGACCACCCTCAGAGCGACGTGCGTCGATTTTCTCGCTCGTCTCCGACTTAGTTCGTCCAAACTGGGTCAGCTCTCCGATACAGCCGGAGTCACGGCCACATCGCCGATGAACTCCGCGGTCAGCCGAGCCAAGTCGTCCGGGTGCGAGATCGGCGACCAGTGCCGCGCATCGATTTCGCGTCGGCGCAGCTGTCGCACCCACTGCTCGGCGTCGGCGTATACCCCCGGCCGCACCGCCCGGTCGCCCCGGGACAAAATCAACTGCACCGGCACCGTTACCGGTGCCGGATCAGGCCGGAACAACCGTTGCCGGATGTTCGCTCGGTACAGCTTCACGCCGGTCAACATGTCTTCGGTCAAGGTCGGCGCGGGTCGCACGATTGCCGGATCGATGCCGTCGAACACCGACAGGAAACGCGGCCAATGCCGCGCGAGCTGCCGCAACGCCGGTGTGGGCAAACCCGGCACCTGGAAGAGGTAGGTGTACCAGGACGCGATCGCCTGTTCGCCGACCGTGCTCAGATTGCGCGGCGTCGGCCGGCTGACCGACCGGCGCAACCGGGCGCCCAGCTGATCCAGGTTCGGTCCGGACACCGAGGTGAACGAAGCGATCCATTCCGGGGCGTGCGGTTGCCCGACCACCTTCCAACCGACCACCGAACCCCAGTCGTGGCCGAGCAGGTGCACCGGCCGCCCCGGACTGAGCGCGTCGATCACCGCGAACACGTCGGCGGCCAGGTACTCGATGCGGTACGCGTCGACGTCCCGCGGCGCCGAGCTGGCCCCGGCGCCGCGGTTGTCGACCGCCAGTACCCGGTATCGGTCGGCCAACAACGGCACCACCCGATCCCAGAGCAGATGCGAGTCCGGCCAACCGTGCAGTAGCACGATCGTTTCGCCGGCCGGATCACCGGTCTCGAACACAGCCAGCTGCGCGTCGTCGCCGGGCACGAAGTGTCTGGTGGTCATCACAGATCCAATACCAATCTTTCGGTTTCGGCGGCGCGGGACACGCAGATCAGCATGTCACCGTCCGCGCGCTCGGCCGCCGTGAGCCGATGGTCGCGATGTTCGGGCCGCCCGGCCAGCACCCGCACCCGGCAAGTTCCGCAAAAACCCTGCTGACAGGAATAGGCGACGTCCGGTGCCACCCGCCGGACCGCGGCCAGCACCGACTCGTCCGCGGCCACGACGACCGAGCGCCCGGTCCGAGCCAGCTCCACCCGCAACGGTCGCCCGTCCCGTACCGGCGGCGGGGAAAACCGCTCGAAGTGCAGCGTTGCCGCGGCGCAGTCGGCGAAACCACCTCGAACCACCGCCAGCATCGAGGTCGGCCCGCAGCAATACACCGCCCCACCGGCCGGCGCCGCGCCCAGCAGATCCGCCGCGGACGGCAGGCCGTGTTCGTCGTCGCACCGGATCTGTACCCGGTCCGGTTCCCACAGTTCGACCTCGTCCAGGAACGGCATCGACTCGCGGGAGCGACCAGTATAGATCAGCCGCCAATCCATCCCGATCGCTCGAGCCGCGCGGACCATCGCGATGATCGGGGTGATGCCGATCCCGCCGGCCAAGAACAACGCGGATCCGGCGGAGACGAACGGGAAGCCGTTGCGCGGTCCGCGGACCGCCACTTCCGTGCCGATCGCCAGACTGTGCATCTCGAGCGAGCCCCCGCCGCCGTCCGGAATGCGCCGCACCGCGACCGTGTACCCGGACCGGTCCACCGGTGAACCGCACAGCGAATACTGCCGGCGCAATCCGGACGGCAGATGGACGTCCAGATGACAGCCGGGTTGCCAATCCGGCAGATCGGCCCGGTCCGGCGCGCGGAAGGTCAGCTCGACCACGTCGGCGTCCCGCGCGACCGGGCGCCGATCGGTGAGCACCACCCGCAAGTCCCGGCCCGGGCGGTGCTGCCGACCCGGGTTGTACCGGACCTGCTCCACGTAGGCCAGGTAGGTGTGCTCGACCAGGCCACCCAGCAACGCCATCACCCGGTCGGCCCGCGGCCGACCCCGCAGGTCGGCCGGGGGATGACGACTGACCCGGTATCGCGAACCCCGGCGCAGCGTCGGCACGATCACCGCGCAGCCGCCCGAGCCGCCGGCGAACCGGCCAGATACTGCACCGCCTGCACGGTGGAGCCCTCACGGCTGGGGTGATACCCCGGCAGGAAGTAGCTGGACATCCGCCAGACCAGCTCGACCGGACCCGGCACGACCCCGCGGGCCGAGCCGGCAAGCCAGTCCGCCCAGTGTGCTTTCCGACGGAACCAGGACAGCCCCGCCACGGCCGGGTCGTTCGCCATCAAGAACCGCACCCCGCGCAGCCACAAGTACACGATCACCGGCGTCACCAGCAGCTGAGCCCGGGCGCGACGGACATAGCGGTCGTCGAAGTAGCAGAGCACGTCGAACGCCACCGAGCGGTGCTCGACCTCTTCGGCCCCGTGCCAGCGCAACAGGTCGAGCATGGTCGGGTCGATTCCGGACCGGTCCAAACCGTCGGCGTTGAGTACCCAGTCCCCGAGAAAGGCGGTGATGTGCTCGATCGCAGCGATGATCGCCAGCCGCTCGACCAGATAGTTCTGGCTCCGCAACCCGGTGATCGGCCGGTCGCCGAGCAGTTTCTCGAAGATCCAGTGGATCTGATCGGTGAACCGCACCGGATCCAGCCCGTTACCGGCCAGGTACTCCAGCACACCGGTGTGCGCGCCGGCGTGCACCGCTTCCTGTCCGATGAAACCGAGCACGTCCTCCCGCAGCCGCTCGTCGTGGATCAGCGGCAAGGCCTGCTTGAAGGTCTCGACGAACCAGTTCTCGCCGGCCGGGAGCAACATGTGCAACACGTTGTACGCATGGGTGATCACCGGATCGTTCGGGATGTAGTGCAGCGGCAGGCCCGCCCAATCGAACTGCACGTCGCGGGCGTGCAACATGATGTAACGCACGTCGGCGTCACCACTCACAGCTGTCATCGTTGACTCGCTATCTTCCGGTACCGCAGGTAGTTAAGTGTAATACCGCGTACCGGTTACCGGCAGTAGTGTTACCGGCAGTGCTGCTGTCGACCGGTCGGCTCAGCCGTAGGTATCCCGCGGACCGCGACCCTTGATATGCCGTTCCCCTTTGCGCCAACTCGGTGCGGCCGGTCCGGTGATCCGAACTGCAGTGATCACCCCCGGTCCGACGGCGGCGACGATCTTGGCGAGGATCTGCCCTTGCAACAGTCGTAGCTGGGTCGCCCACGCCGTCGATTCGGCGGCGATGTGCAGCACCCCGTCACGCAGCTGCACCGGCTCGGCATGATCGGCGATATCCGCGCCGACCACCGCCGGCCAGCGACCGAAGACCGTGCCCTCGGCAACTTTCGGCGACCAACCCCGGGACCGGGCGAGGCCGGCGGTGAGCGACCCGAGCAGTTGCGGATCGCGATCGTCCGGGCCGGCCCCGGACCAGCCGCGCCGGCCTCGAGCGATCGGTCGCCGGCGCACCGGTGAGGCCCGCCCCTGGCCCACCGCCTTACCGCTGGCCCGAGCCGCCGCGCGCGCCTCCTCGAGCGCCCGCCGAGCCAGGTCGATCCCGGTGAGTTCCGGTTCCTCCGTCACCAGCGCAGTGTAAATCCGGAGTCGGTACATCGGAGTCAGCTCGGTTCGCCGGAACCGGCCGAGCTCGCACCGGACTCGGCGGACTCGGCGGCGAGGCTGGAGCGCCGGACCGCATCGTCGGCCGCGGCGCTGCAGACGACACCGACCCGGCGGCCGGTCAGCTCGACCGGCACGTCATCGGCGACCGCGGCCGTGACCAGCACCTGCTCGGCATCGATCGCGGCGGCCGCCAGGGCGCTGCGGCGCCGCCGGTCCAGCTCGGCGAATACGTCGTCGAGCAGCAGCACCGGGTCGGTCCCGTCGGAGCGCAGCAGGGTGAACGAACCGAGCCGCAGCGCCAGCGCGAACGACCACGATTCACCATGGCTGGCATAGCCTTTGGCGGGATTGGTGCCGAGTAACAACTCGACGTCGTCGCGGTGCGGGCCGACCAGGCAGACGCCCCGCTCGAGTTCCTTGCGCCGCGCCGCAGCCAGCGCGGTTCGGAGCAGTTCGGCGGTGACCGCCGGGTCGGTGGACAGCTCACCGATCCCACTGCGGTACCGCAGCGCTGCCGGTCGTGATTCCGGTGCGATCTGCTGGTACGCGGCGGTGACATGCGGCGCGAGCTCGGTCAGCAGGCGAAGCCGCTCGACGAGCAACGTCGTCGCATGCTCGATCAGGTGCTCGTCCCAGACATCGAGCGTGCTCAGATCGGCCCGCGGGTTGCGGCCGGCCGACTTGAGCAGCGCGGACCGCTGCCGGAGCACTCGGTCGTAGTCGGCGCGGACTCCCGCTATGCGGGGCCGACGCACGGTTGCCAGGTCGTCCAGGAACGACCGCCGTTCCCCCGGATCACCCCGGACCAGCGCCAGATCCTCCGGGGCGAACAGCACGCTCCGCAGGATGCCGAGGATCTCCCGCGGCCGGCGGGTCGGCGAGCCGTTGATCCGGGCCCGGTTCGCCACGCCGGCGTTGAGCTCCACATCCACTGTCAGCTCACGGCCGGTGTTCACCACCGTGGCGCCGATGACGGCGCGGGTACTGCCGGTTCGGATCAACGGGCCGTCACCGGCCACCCGGTGCGAACCGAGCGTGCCCAGATAACCGACCGCCTCGAGCAGGTTGGTCTTCCCGTTTCCGTTGGCACCGACGAAGGTCGTACAACCCGGGGTCAACGACAAGTCCAGTTCCGGCCAGGACCGAAAGTCCTGCAGCGTCAGCCGTGTGACGAACACCGGCTAGCCGGGCAGCCGGACCGGCATGAGCAGGTAGGTGTACGCCGACTCCGGTGCGACGAACGTCCCGTTCTCCGCCGGCCGCGGGTCGTCGTCCGCCGCTGCCGGGCGCAGCACCGCCGGCCGACTGGACGTGGTGAAGCCGAACAAGGCCTGCTCCGCATGCAACGAGCCGAGTCCGTCGATCAGGTATCCGGGATTGAACGCGATGGTCAACGGCTCACCCCGAAAATCCACCTCGAGCCACTCTTCCGCGCGGCCGGCATCGTCGCCGCCGGCGGCAAGTAGCAAACCTTCACCGGAAAATTCCATCCGGACCTGGGCACCGCGCTCCGCGACCAGCGCCACCCGCTTCACCGCGTCGACCAACGGCTGGATCGCCACGATCGCCACCGAGGTGTGTTCCTTGGGCAGCAGCTGCCGAAACTTCGGGAACTCCGCATCGAGCAACCGGGTGGTGGTGCGGCGTTGTTCGGCGACGATGCCGAGCAGCCCGTCCGAACCGACCGTGGAACCCGACCCGAGCGACAACTCGACCGGTGCGTCCGCGGGACCGGACAACGATTTGGCCGCCTCGGCCAGCGTGCGGGCCGGCACCAACACCGCCGCCGACAAGTCGGCTCGATTAGGCGCCCACTCCAGGTGCCGGACGGCCAGCCGGAAACGATCGGTCGCCGCGAGCACCAGCTGGTCGCCCTCGATCTCCACCCGGATCCCGGTCAGCATCGGCAGCGTGTCGTCCCGGCCGGCGGCCACCGCAACCTGTCCGATCGCCTCGGCGAACCGATCTGCCGGGATCGATCCGGTCTGTTGCGGCAGCTCGGGCAGCTGCGGATAGTCCTCGACCGGCATGGTCGGCAACGAAAATTTCGCACTTCCGCAGGTGACCACGACCCGAGTGCCGTCGGTTCCGACATCCACCGGCTTGGCCGGCAACGACTTGGTGATCTCGGCGAGCAGGCGGCCGGACACCAGGACGGTGCCTTGGCCACCGACCTCGGCCGGCACCCGCACCTGCGCCGAGACCTCGTAGTCGAAGCCGGACACGCTCAGCCCCTGCTCGTCGACCGCGAGCAACACGCCACCGAGGATCGGGACGGGCGGACGGGACGGGAGGCTGCGGGCGACCCAGCTCACCGAGTCGGCGAAATCCTCCCGCGGGACCCGAAACTTCAGGCTCGTAGCAAGCTCCATCGCCCGTCGTCCTCTCGATTCGGCTGCGCTGATCCGGTCCGTCGGCGCTACCCCTGGACTGAGCCGGCGGCCCGGTGAAAACCGGACTACCCGGCCGGTTGTTCGCAGTCTGGCACACCGGGCCGACAGACACGCTAGGCGTTCGGGGACCGGCTTGGAAAGTCCGATCGGATGATCGCTGAGCGGATCGGAGCCGTTGCCGCGCGCCGACTGGCGAGTTGTGCACACCCGCTGTTTCAAAGAGCAAAGAGTAAGGACAATTTTCGAAGCAGTATTAGGTCCTGTGCAACCTGTGAGTAACCGCTGTTTCGGCCAGCTGACTCAGCGTGTTGGGCTGGGGATGGAGCGGTGAACGACTCGAGGACAGGGCTGTTGATTTGTGAGTTCGGCAGATCTGTTCGGCCGGAAATCCCACGCTATCCCCAACGTCACGCCTCTATTCACATAGTTGTGCACAGGTGTGGAATTGTGCGATGTACGCGGCGAGTCGCTCGGGCCCGGCGCGTCGGGGGCACGGATTTCGGCGCCACTCGTCCCAGGGGCCGCCGCTCGTCCTACAGGTGGTGGCGGGCACGGCTGTGCCGGTCGGGCTGTGGTGTTCAGCGTGATGTAGGCCGGCGGGGTGCGGGCTGGCGCTGCGTCGACTGGCGCTGCGTCGACTGGAGCCGTGTTGGACTGGCGCTGTGCGTCAGAGCTTCGAGCGCTGCTTGATCCGTGCGGTCAGCTCCTGGACCTGGTCGTAGACCTTGCGCCGCTCGGTCATCTCCTTGCGGATCTTCTTTTCGGCGTACATGACGGTCGTATGGTCGCGGCCGAACGTCTGGCCGATCTTGGGCAGCGACAGGTCGGTGAGCTCCCGGCAGAGGTACATCGCGATCTGCCGGGCCTGAGCGATCTGTCGGGCCTTTCCGGGACCGCACAGCTCGTCGATGGTGATCCCGAAGTACTCTGCGGTGACCGCCATGATGGTCGCGGCGTTGATCTCGAGCGCGGCGGAATCGGGCACCAGGTCACGCAACACCACTTCGGCCAGCCGGACGTCGAGCGGCTGCCCGTTCAGCGAAGCGAACGCGGTGACCCGGATCAGGGCCCCTTCCAACTCGCGGATGTTGCGTTCGATTCGGCTGGCGATCAGCTCGAGCACGTCGTCGGACACGGCGAGCCGATCCACCTGTGCCTTCTTCCGCAGAATCGCGATCCGGGTCTCCAGTTCGGGCGGCTGCACATCGGTGATCAGTCCCCATTCGAACCGGGTCCGAAGCCGTTCCTCGAGCGTGGTGAGTTGTTTGGGCGGACGATCCGACGACACCACGATCTGCTTGTTCGCGTTGTGCAGCGTGTTGAAGGTGTGGAAGAACTCCTCCTGGATGCCTTCTTTACCTTCGATGAACTGGATGTCGTCCACCAACAGCACGTCGGTCTCGCGATAGCGCCGTTTGAACGCCACCTTTCGGTCGTCCCGCAGACTGTTGATGAAGTCGTTGGTGAACTCCTCGGTGGAGACGTACTTGACCCGCATCCCCGGGTACAGCCGCTGGGTGTAGTTGCCTGCGGCATGGAGCAGGTGAGTTTTCCCCAAACCGGACGAGCCCCAGATGAACAGCGGGTTGTAGGCCCGGGCCGGCGCTTCGGCGATCGCTACCGCGGCGGCGTGGGCGAACCGGTTGGACGCGCCGATCACGAAAGTATCGAAGGTGTACTTACTGTTCAGGCTGGCTGATGCCGGAATCACGGTAGCCGCCGGGTCGGCCGGCTTGGTGAAGTACGCCGGCCAGGCACTCTGGACGTTGACCACTGCTTCTTGGTTGTCGTCGATCTCTTCGTAGATCGGTCCACCCGCGGTGAGTCGGCGCCGCTCGAAGTCGGTCGGCTCGCTGGCCAGCCGGACCGGTTCGTCGGGCGGCGGCTCCTGCTCGACCGGTGCGGGCGCTACCCGAACGCCGAGACCCTGCACTTCGGCGCCGAGCCGCTGCCCCAGCGCGCGCATGATCGGTTCGCGCAAGTCGCGCTCGATCGCCTCTTGTGCGAGTGCCGACGGGACCGACAGCAGCGCGAAGCTTTCGACCAGAGTGAGCGGTCGGACCAGCGCGAGCCAGGCCCGCTGAGCGTTGGTGATCGGGGTGACGGTTCCGTCGGTCGAGCCCTGGGTCAGGTCGGCGACGACCAT